>NZ_JAZARC010000001.1:0-2253905 GCF_036231865.1 Janthinobacterium sp. P210005 | reverse complement strand
TGCAACCTTCAGCGCCGCCGCCGTCACGCACAAGACGGTCGCGTATGCCAGCCACCTGGGGCCGGCCAAGGCGAATGCCAGCGTGCTCGACGAAAAGGCGGCGCCCTTGCCGGCGTTTTTGACGAGCGTCTCCGGCATGCTGAGCCAGGACGATACGGCCGCCGCCAAGCGCGACGCGGCGGGCAAGCCGACCAGCCCCGGCGATGACAAGTTGCCGCACAGCAGCGACGCCATCATCGCCATCGCTGCCCGCGCCGGCCTGGGCGTGCTGGCGGGCCAGGATATCCAGCTGGCAAATGGCGAAACCACCTCCTTGATGAGCGGCCTCGACACCCAGTTCGTCGGCGGCGGCCAGTTGCGCGTGCACAGCGGGCAGGCCATCGGCGTCCTGGCCGGGGTGGTCAAGGCGGGCGAGAACAATATCGGCTTGCAGCTGATCGCCGCCAAACAGGCCATCGACCTGCAGGCGCAGGCCGACGTGCTCAACGTGCAGGCGCGCGAGGAAGTCAACATCGTCAGCGCCGCCGCGCACATCGACTGGGCGGCGGCGAAAAGCATCCGCCTGTCGACGGCGGGCGGGGCGAACATTACGATCGAGGGCGGCAACATCACCGTGCAGTGTCCCGGCAAGATCACGGTGCATGCCGGCAAGAAGAGTTTTATCGGGCCGGAACGGCTCGCTTATCCATTGCCGGCGCTGCCTGCCAGCGTCTGCAAGGCGTGCCTGCTGGCGGCGTTGCGTAGCGGCAGCCCGTTTGTCGCGCCCACGGCAGCCTAGAAAAGGAATCCTGATGTACTTTGCCATCGATCTTCCTGACCCTGCGGTTCCAGCGCAGATCGCGCAGCAACTGCAAGCCTTGCGTGCGGAGGCGGCGGTGGCGAACGGCGGCCAGCCCTTGCACTTGCTGGCGCTGCTGGACGGCGCCTGCGATGAGGAGTTTTTCACCAAGCGCTACCCGAGCCGCTTGCGGCGCCAGTCGCTGTATGCGCACACCTCGCTGCAAAACTTCAAGAGTGCCGCACCGCATTTAATGGCGGCGCCACAGGCAAGCAGCGAGCAGGCCGAGTGGCTGCAGCGCCTGTTCTCGCTGTGCGCGGGCAAGCCCATGCTCAGCATCATCGCCAGCACGCTCGATATCGACCGGCTGGAGCAGCATCTGCGCCCCTATTTGATTGCCATCACGCCAGACACCGTCGAATGGCCCGTGCGCTGGGCCGATAGCCGCACATTGCCGGCCTTGCTGGCAGCCTTGACTGAAACGCAGTCTGCGCATTTGCTGAGCCCCATCTACCGCTGGTGGTCGCTGCAGCGCGATGGTTCCCAGATCAGTTGGCAGGGCGAGGCGCAGCCCAGTCCCGTCCCGGCGGAGTTTGACAAATTTCCGCTCAGCGACGCCGCCTTCGAAGCCCTGGTGGATATCGCCGAAGCCGATGCCATCCTGGCCAATCTGCATGATGTGCAGCCGGACCTGTTTCATTCCGGCACCCCGGCCGAGTGCCACGCGCGCGTGGCGCGTCATTTACTAGTGGCAAGCGCCAGCGGCATCGAAGCGGCTGGCCAGCGTCAGCATTTCAGCGTCCTGGCCTTGATGCTGGCCGATGATTTCACCTTGCATCCTGCGATGGCCAGCCTGTTGCGGCGGACGCGCCAGGGGGCGAATTACCTGTCCGAACTCGACACGCTGCCCGACGATTTCTGGCAGGCGCGCTCGGCTGCCTAGCCTTGTTCCTTCAACTGCCTATTTTTATAAAAGGAAAATCATGAAATGGATTATGTATCTTGGCACGGCCTTGCTGCTGAGCGGCTGCGCCCTCAAGACCAGGCAGGTTGAGCAAGTCGGCCCAAGTCCTACCGCGACAGCGCAGGTGGGTATTGTCAACCATACGGGGAAATATATTTATTCCGCATCGGTGGATGGGGCCGGAGGCGCCAACATGGCCAGGTGGGGGGCGGGGGGGGCAGAAATCTGTTGCGCCTCTATCCCGAGAGTGTGGTATCCGGGAATGAAAGTCCTGGTGCGTTGGAATATGCCTGAAGGGCATACCGACGTTATCAAAGAAAAAATGGTGGAAGTGGAAAAATACGATGAAACGGGAAGTATTTATATCCATTTTTTTCCAAACGATGAAGTTCGGGTTGTGGTTTCAGTTTATCCCGGATATAGCACTGCTCATCCGATACGTCACTATGGAAAACCGGAAAATATCAATCCGTAGGAGTTTATTGCGATCAATGAAACTCTACTCTTGCACATTTTCCTGGTTTTTCTTAAACCATTTGCGACGCGTGGGAGTTCTATGTTTTCTATTGTCATATGTGGCAGTAAAATGAAAAATGGCGTGGTATTTTTTATAAGGTGCAAATGATGAAATGGATTATTTATCTTGGTGCGGCCTTGCTGCTGAACGGCTGCGCCTTCAGGGCCCGGCAGGTTGAGGACGTCAATCCAAGTCCTACCGCGACGGCGCAGGTGGGTATTGTCAACCATACGGGGAAGTATATTTATTCCGCGTCAGTGGATGGAGCGGGAGGCGCCAATATGGCCAGGTGGGGAGCGGGGGGAGCTGATGTTTGCTGTGCTTCTATTCCTCGGGTATGGTATCCGGGAATGATGGTTCGGGTGCGATGGGATATGCCGGAAGAACATACGCATATTGTCAAAGAAAAAATGGTTGAAGTGGAAAAATACGATGAACCAGGGGATATCTATATGCATTTCTTCCCCAATGATGAGGTGAGAGTCGTCGTGTCAAATGCTGGAGGGGGGGCAAAAACTCATCCTATTCTTCACTCCGGAAAACCTGCCAATATTCCTTGATATTATGATCAGTGAAACTCCCCATTCCGCGCCGTTTCCCGTCGGTTTTTTTTTAAAGCCGTTGACGAAAGAGCAATCCGAAATTGCCAAGGAGGCATGTGAAAAGAAAGATGGCGCGCCGTGCAGTATTCCAGTGAGGGTTGGACTTTTCTTTGATGGAACCAATAATAATCTGGAGCGCGATAGGAATGGGGTTAGGACAGGTGTGCTCGATCCAAGAACAAAAAAGCCCATTCCTATAGCTAATGTTGTGGTCGACCCCAATAGTGCCAGCCATAGCAATGTGGCGCGGCTATTTTCGAGTTTTCCCTCGAATAAACGGGGTGCGGGATATTTTCGAAATTATATTCCTGGCGTGGGAACGCCATTTAAGGAAATTGGTGAATTGACTGAATCGGACGAGGGGAAGGCTTTTGCCAAAGGAGGGCAGCCGCGTATTATCTGGGGCTTATTGCAGGTTTTAAATGCAATTCATCGAACGGTTTATGGAGATGAAACTCCATTATATAAATCAGATAAGGCTGGCGAACTTGCCCGTACTTATGATAATGCCGTAGGCCACAAAAAGGTGCCGCATCCCTCAACCGGCAGGGAGCGCTTCATGACCCACTCGGACTGGTTCGCTGAGCATATTGAAAAACTCAAAGTGGCGGTGGCGGCACAACCCAAGCCGCATATTCCATCGCTGACCTTGTCGGTGTTCGGTTTTTCGCGTGGCGCCGCCGAGGCGGTGGCATTCTGCCAGCTGTTTGCCGATTTGCTCACGCCGGGCAAAGGTGAGGGGCAGGAGTTTGCCGGCATTCCGGCCAGCATCGATTTTCTTGGCGTATTCGACACGGTGGCAACCGTGGGCAGTTCGGCGTCTGTCGCGAAAACCACGATCGCGCCTGGCGCGATGTTCGATGGCCATTGGGCCTGGGCCAATGAATTGCTCAAGCCGCTGCCTCGCTGCGTTCAGGCAGGCTTGCATTGCATTGCCACGCATGAGCAGCGCATGAATTTCCCCGTTACACGCTTGGAAGGGAAAATCGAGGAAGTGTATTTTCCTGGCGTGCACTCCGACGTGGGAGGCGGCTATGGTCCGGGCGAGCAGGGAAAGGGACGCGGCGGACAAGCAGCCTTGTTGTCGCAAATTCCGCTGGCGCATATGTTCAAGGAGGCGCGCCTCAAGGGAGTGCCTTTGATACCGTTCAGCGAACTGGAGGCAACGGACCGAGATGATTTCCAGGTCAGTCAAGAGCTTGCCAAGGCATGGGAAGCATATACCGCCGAGCTTAACAAGCAAGGCGCCTTGCTGAGCAAGCATATGGAGCTGTATTACCGCTGGCGCGCCGTGCGCGTCAAGACCCTGGAAGCCACGGCCAGCTTCAAGGCGGCCAACGCGCAGGAGCGGGAGGATCTGGGTTCCTACAACCGTTTGCTGGCGGGCGATCTGGAAGCGCTGCGCGCACGCAAAGCCTTTCGTCATGGCGATGAGGATAAACCGTTCAGCGCCCGGGATATTGCGCGCATCAATCACTGGCAATACTATCGCGCGCAAAATCATACACCGCTGGATGACTGGGAAGCTTGGGCGCTCGACATATTCGATCACCCAAAACCACTGCCGCCCGAAGTGATGCGTTTTTTTGACGACTATGTACACGATTCCCTGGCCGGATTCTATATGGCGGGCGAAGTGACGGAATACGATAAACGGGCCAAGATCGCCTCGTTCGCCGATAAACCGCCTGAAGAAGGCTTTTATAAACGCGCGTATGAACTGAGCCGAAAGACCGAAGTTGCGCAATTGAAACAGAAGAATGGCGAAGCATTGACGCCGGAAGAGGACGCACTGGTCAAGGAAGCGCAGTACGGCACCCCCTACCCAATCCGTACGGATGCCGACAGCGCCGACATGCGCAGTGCGGTGATCACCACGCAAACCTATACGCGTCGCGAGGGTGGCGGCTATATCTTGCGCCGTGGCTACTACCCGCAAAGCGGCTTTTTCCGGAAAAGCGTGCACGAGAAGGAATTGCAACGCATGCCGACGGCCGGCATCCAGGCGGAAGAAACACCCGAAAAATTCGTGTGGAGTGAAAACTTAACACAGGATATTGCGCAGGCCAAAGCCGATGAAGAGATTTACCTGGCGCAGCAGCGCTATTCAACGCGAGCAGAGGCGCTCGCATAGGGCGTGAGTTCTGCACGGCTGGAGCCGAAAGGAAAATCATGAAATGGATTATTTATCTTGGCACTGCCTTGCTGCTGAGCGGCTGTGCGTTCAAGGGCAGGCAGGTTGAGCAAGCCGGTCCAAGTCCTACCGCGATGGCGCAGGTGGGCATCGTCAACCATACGGGGAAGTATATTTACTCCGCGTCGGTGGACGGGGCCGGAGGGGGGAATATGGCCAGATGGGGGGCGGGACTTGCCAATATTTGCTGCACATCCATTCCTCGAGTGTGGTTTCCGGGAATGAAAGTCCTGGTGCGGTGGAATATGCCTGAGGGGCATACCGACGTTATCAAAGAAAAAATGGTGGAAGTGGAGAAATACGATGAGCCCGGGGATATCTATATGCATTTCTTCCCCGATGACGGGGTGAGGGTTGTCGTGTCAAATGCAGGCGGACGTGCAAAAACGCATCCTATTCTCCATTCGGGAAAACCTGCCGATATGCCTTGATGCCTGTCGCGGAAAGGATCGATCGCCACCAGCGAGGCTGGCGCCGATGGAGGATCAGCCGATGAAGGAGTCGAACTGCATGTCGAATTCCTGCAGCGCCTTCTGCGCATTCTGCATCTTCTTGCGGAACTCGGGGCCCCGTTGCAGGGCCAGGCCCACGGCCAGCACGTCGATCACGACCAGGTAGGCCAGGCGGGCGGAAATCGGGGTGTAGGGGTCGGTATTGAAGACCAGGTCGATCGGGATCAGCACGGTCGCCAGGTCGGCCAGCGGCGTGCCCGATGGGGCCAGCACGACGACGTCGGCGCCGCCGCGGCGCGCCAGTTTCACGGAGCGGACCAGGGCGGGGCTGTTGCCGCGCTGCGAGATGGCCACCAGGCAGTCGCCGCCGCGCAGCAGGGCTGCGGCGATGCTGTGGATGTTCGGGTCGCTGTAAGCCACCGTCGGCACGCCCGAGCGGAAGAACTTGTGCTGCGCGTCGGCCGCCACGATGCCCGACGTGCCCTGGCCATAGAATTCGATCTTGCTGGCGCGCGACAGGATGTCGAGCGCGCGCTGGATCGCTTCCGGGTTCAGGTTGTTGCGCAGGTCGAGCAGGGTGTTGATCGAGCGGCTGCAGATTTTATTCACCAGGTCGGCCGCCAGGTCGTCCTGCGCCGGCTGCTCGTTCGCGCCCGGCATGGCCAGGGCCAGACCCTGCGCCAGCTTCAGCTTGAATTCATGCCAGCCGTCGTAGCCCAGGGTGCGGCAAAAGCGCACCACGGTCGGTTCCGACACCTGTGCGCTTTTCGCCAGCGCCGTGATGTTCTGGCTGACCGTCTGGTTCGGCTGGTCAAGCACGGCCAGCGCGACCTTCTTCTCCGACTTGGAGAGCGAATCGAGCTGGGTGCGGATGGAGTCAAGCAGCATCAGGGTAATCTTCTGGGTTAGTTTTCGGGAACTCGGGGACTGGCAACGGTGAAGCAGGGAATTCGTGGAGCACCGCTCCACGCCTGCGTAACGGTCTGGCCTTGCAAGGCCAGACTCCTTGCGCTTCCAAACTAGTCTTCAGGAAGCGCCTCTTCACGCCACTGCAAGCCATCGCGGCCGATCAGGGCGCTGGCGGCCGCGGGACCCCAGGTGCCGGCCGTGTAGGGAATCGGCGCGCTGTCGTTCTGTTCCCAGTTGTCGAGAATCGGTTCGACCCATTCCCACGCCGCTTCCAGTTCGTCGCCGCGCATGAACAGGGTCAGCTGGCCGCGCAGGACGTCGAGCAGCAGGCGCTCGTAGGCGTCCATGCGCGGGGTCTTGAACGATTCGCGGAAATCGAGTTCCAGTTCCGCCGGTTTCAGACGCATGCCGTCGCCCGGGGTTTTCGCCATCAGGTTCATGCGCAAGCCTTCGTCCGGCTGCAAGCGGATCACCAGGCAGTTCGGCTGGAAGCTGGACGTTGGCTGGTTGAAGATCGAGTGCGGAATCTGCTTGAAACGCACGACGATCTCGGCCAGGCTGTCGGCCATGCGCTTGCCCGTGCGCAGGTAGAACGGTACGCCTGCCCAGCGCCAGGTGTCGATTTCCGCCTTCAGGGCAACGAAGGTTTCGGTGCGCGAGTGTTCCGGCGCATCCGGCTCGTCGCGGTAGCTCGGCACGGTGGCGCCATCGACGTGGCCGGCGCGGTACTGGCCGCGCACGATGTTCTGCGCCAGGGTGGTGGGCGTGAATTTTTTCAGCGAGCGCAGCACTTGCAGTTTTTCATCGCGCACGGCGTCCGGCGCGATCGAGGTCGGCGGTTCCATGGCGACGATGCACAGCAGTTGCAGCAAGTGGTTTTGCAGCATGTCGCGCAGCGCGCCCGAGGTGTCGTAGTAACCCATGCGGTTGCCCACGCCCAGCTTTTCGGCGATGGTGATCTGCACGTCGGAAATCCATTCGCGGCGCCACAGCGGTTCGAACAGGATGTTGCCGAAGCGCAGGGCCAGCAAGTTCTGCACGGTTTCCTTGCCCAGGTAATGGTCGATGCGGTAAATCTGCGATTCCTGGAAGACCTTGCCCACTTCGGCATTGATCTGCTTGGCGCTGGCCAGGTCGCGGCCCAGCGGTTTTTCCAGGACCACGCGCGAATTCGGCGTCACCAGGCCGTTGTCTTCCAGGTTGTCGCAGATGAGGGCGAACAAATGCGGCGGCGTCGCCAGGTAGTACACGCGCGTCAGGTCGGCATCGCCGCGCAGCGCTTCGACCAGCGGCGCGTACGTGGCCGCATCGCTGGCGTTGAGCGACACATACACGATGCGCGCGCAGAATTTGCTCCAGGTGGCGGCATTCAGGGTGCTGGCCTTGATGTGGGGACGCGAGTTGGTCTCTACCATTTTCAGGAAAGCATCCTGGCCGCTGTCCTGGCGGCCCACACAGATGATGCGCGCCGTCGGCGGCAAATCGTTCGCGACGTCGCGCGCATACATTGCAGGCAACAACTTGCGCATTGCTAAATCGCCGCTGCCGCCAAACAGGACCAGGTCAAAATCGGTAAGAGCCATAAGTGAGTGTCGTCGCAAAAGTAAAAGGGCCGGAGCGGGGAGGAAGCCGACCGGAAGTGCCAGTCTGTCGCTACTATAATCGATGGTGTAAATTTACTACGTAGAACAGGCAATTGCAAGAAATTTTACTACATTCTATCCGCTGCCGTCGCCATTTTGCCAGGTATGCATGCCGGCGATGCCGGCATGGCCATTATATGTCGTTCGCCGGCGCCGGCGCAGCGTCCTGCTTTTCATTGGCTTTTCAAAGCAACCATGGTTGCCAGGGAAATTTTCGATTCTCTCCATCATCATTTGCGCTGTAGCAACAAGCAAATCAAGAAATACTGTCAGGATCGCTGTTGGCAGCGTAAAGTAGCTTTGAGGAAAGTAAAAAACCGTATAATTCAAGCTCGAATCGATAGCAACTATTGGTTGTAAGAAATTGTACGATATACACTGCACCGCTAGCGCCGGCCATGCCCCGAACCCGCCATCCGACGTCCATGCGACGTGCAGTCCGCACTGTCCGCAGCATCAGGGCAGGCGACTTAACTTTACAAGACGGCTCAAGGGGACACAATGAATTCAATGCAGCAAGATGTCGATGAACGCACCAGCCTGACAGGCAATAACAAATTCGAACTGTTCCTGTTCAAGCTGGGCACCAGTGATCACTCGACCAGCCGCGAACTATTCGGCATCAATGTGTTCAAAGTCCGTGAAATCATGGAAATGCCGGCCATCACGGCCGTGGCCGGTTCGCACCCCCACATGTTGGGCGTGGTCAACATCCGTGGCCAGATCGTGCCCGTGATCGACTTGCCGATGGCGGTCGGCTGCAAGAGCAATGGTTTGAAGATCCTGATGGTGACCGAATTTGCCCGCTCGACACAGGCGTTTGCCGTGGAAGAGGTCGATGAAATCGTGCGCCTGGAATGGAATCAGGTGCTGTCGGCCGAATCGAGCGTCGGCGGCGGCCTCGTCACCAGCATCGCGCGCCTCGATGGCGACACGGACAAGACGCGTCTGGCCCAAGTGCTTGACGTGGAACAAATCCTGCGCAACGTGCTGCCGTCGGGTGACCCGGACGTGGACGAGAACAGCATCGGCCCGCAAGTGCGCTTGCCGGCCGGCGCCGTGATCCTCGCGGCCGACGATTCCTCGCTGGCCCGTTCGCTGATCGAGAAGGGCCTCGAAGCGATGGGCGTGCCGTTCATCATGACCAAGACGGGCAAGGAAGCGTGGGAGCGCCTGCAGGCGATCTCGGCCCAGGCCGCCACGGAAGGCAAGACGGCGAAAGACAAGGTCGCGCTGGTGCTGACCGACCTGGAAATGCCGGAAATGGATGGTTTTACCCTGACGCGCAACATCAAGAACGATGGCCGCTTCGCCAACATCCCCGTGGTGATCCACTCGTCGCTGACGGGTTCTACCAACGAAGACCACGTCAAGGGCGTGGGCGCCGATGGTTATGTCGCCAAGTTTGTGGCGGCTGAACTGGCGGAGACGATCCGTAAAGTGCTGGCGCGCTGATTTGCGCGCTCGCATGTGAAAAAGCGCCGGTACCCGCGAGGGTCCGGCGCTTTTTTTATGCGGGCAAACGATTACGCCTGATACAGGTGTTCCGGCTGTCCCGCCACGTCCACACGCACGGACAGCACGTGGCCGCTCAAAGGGTGGTTGGCAATTTCCTCGGCCGAGCGGTTATGGCTGGCGCTGGTGATGTACAGGGTGCGCAGGTCCGGGCCGCCAAACGTCACCATGGTGGGGCAGCGCACGGGCACGGCGATTTCGCCCAGCAGATGGCCATCGGGGGCGAAGCGCAAGATCTTGCCGCCTTCAAACATAGCCGACCAGTAATTGCCCTCGCTGTCGACGGCCGCGCCATCGGGGCGCCCGCCGTAATCAAAGGCTTTCTTGTCCGTGGAAAAACGCTGGAATGGTTGCGGCGCGGAAATGGCTCCACTTGCCGCGTCGAAATCGAAGCGGTCGATGCGGTGCGTGGTGGTATCCGAGTGGTACATGGTGCGCTTGTCCGGGGAAAAGCCCAGGCCGTTCGATACGGTCATGCCGCCCGACCAGACCTTGCGCACATTGCCCTTTTCCAGCACGAACATTTCTGCCGCATCGGCGTTGCGCGGCTCGAAAATCGTGCCGACCCAGAAGCGTCCGGCAGGGTCGACCTTGCCATCGTTGAAGCGCGTGGTGCCCATGTCGAACGGCGCCGGGGCGATTTCCGCCAGGCTGCCCGTCTTCGTGTCGAGGTGGGCAAAGCCGCTGCGCAAGGCCACGACCAGGCCGCCGCCCGCGTTGATGGCCAGCGCCGACGGTTCCGTCGGCATGCTCCACTGTTCATGCTTGCCGCTGGCGGGGTGCAAGCGGTGCACGGCGCGGCCATCGATGTCGACCCAGTACAGGGCCGCTTCCTTGCCATGCCATAGCGGGCATTCGCCCACTTGCATGGCTTTGTCGCTGACTGCTTTGATCTCGTAAATATTCATAAACCTCAATTAAGTTAATACGCCGCCTTGGCGGCTTTCGCCAGGGCAATCAAGCCATTGGTCGAGCTGTCGTGATGGTCGGGACGGGCTTCGCCCGTCAGTTCGGCCTGGATTTTCTTGGCCAGTACCTTGCCCAGTTCCACGCCCCACTGATCAAAACTGTTGACGTTCCACAAGACGCCCTGCACGAAGGTCTTGTGTTCGTACAGCGCGATCAGGGCGCCCAGGGTGGTCGGGGTCAGCTGGTCCATCAAAATGGTATTGCTGGGGCGGTTGCCGGGGAAAGTCTTGTGCGGCACCAGCGCTTCGATCTCGCTGTCCGGCAAGCCTTGCGCCTGCAAGTCAAGCCGCACTTCCTCGCCCGTTTTGCCCGTCATGAAGGCTTCCGACTGGGCAAAGCAGTTCGCCAGCAGGGCGTCGTGATGGCCCGGCAAATCGTGCGTGGCGCGCAGGGCGGCGATGAAGTCGATGGGCGTGATGTCGGTGCCCTGGTGCAGCAGCTGGAAATACGCGTGCTGCGCATTCGTGCCGCAATCGCCCCAGATGACGGGGCCGGTCGGTACGCCGACGGGCACGCCATCCTTGGTGACGCGCTTGCCGTTGCTTTCCATGTCCAACTGTTGCAGATAGGCAGCAAAGCGGCTCAAGTCCTGGTGGTACGGCGCGATGGAAACGGAGCCGCAATCGAGGAACTGGCGGTTCCAGAAGCCCACCATGGCCAGCACCACGGGCATGTTCTGTTCCAGCGGGGCCTGGCGGAAGTGCTGGTCCATCGCATGCGCGCCGGCGAGGAAATCGCTGAAGTATTCAAAGCCGACGGACAGCGCCACGGCCAGGCCGATCGACGACCAGACGGAATAGCGGCCGCCGACCCAGTCCCAGAACGGGAACATGTTGTCCGGCGAAATGCCGAAGTCGACGATGGCTTGCGTGTTGGTCGAGACGGCCACAAAATGCTTGGCCAAATCGCGTTCTTCGCCTTCGAGCAGGAACCAGGCGCGCGCCGTGTTGGCGTTGAGCATGGTTTCAGCCGTAACGAAGGTTTTCGAGGCGACGATGAACAGCGTCGTTTCCGGGTCGACTTTCGACAGGGTTGCTTCCATGTCGTGCCCGTCGACGTTGGAAACAAAGTGCATTTCCAGGCCCGGGTTGGCGTAGGAGCGCAGCGCCAGGCACGCCATTTTCGGCCCCAGGTCCGAGCCGCCGATGCCGATGTTGACGATGTCGCAAATCGGTTTGCCCGTGTAGCCGAGCCAGCTGCCATTGCGTACCTTGTCCGTAAACGCCTTGACGCGTTGCAGCACATCTTGCACGTCAGCATCGATATCCTGCCCATCGACCACCAGCTTCGTGCCGCGTGGCGCGCGCAAGGCGGTATGCAGAACGGCCCGATGTTCGGTAAGATTGATTTTCTCGCCAGTGAACATGGCTTCGCGCTGCGCTTCCACGCCGCGCTCGCGGGCCAGTTCCATCAGCAGGCCCATGGCGGTGGCGTCGATCCGGTTCTTCGAGTAATCGAGCAGCAGGCCGGCCGCATCCACCGTCATGCTGGCAAAGCGCGCGGGGTCGGCCGCGAACAGCTGGCGCAGATGCACGTCGCGCAGGCTGGCGCTGTGCGCTTGCAGGGACTGGAAACTGGCGGTGGCGGTGATGGCAGGAGTAGGTGCTGGCTGGCGCATGGCGGTCGGCTTGGGTGCTTGTCTCGGTTGAAAGGAGCGCGGCGCGTTCGGGGTGGCGAACTGCGGATCCGGCGTTGATGTGAGAATAATACATCAGAAAAACGTAATTTCACTACAGTTTGTGATGTGACGCTGATTTTGTTGTGCTTTTTTTAGCGATTGCGCCAGTGGTATACAAGGGAGGGGTTGGCCGGTGCTGATACGCGATATTGACCGGGTTTGCTTTGATACGCCGCAATCCGTGGCTTATTTGTGTTGTTGGCCCATGCAAGAGTGCTTCTTCTTCGCCATTTTGTAGTAAAATTTCACGAAATACTCATTTTTAAGGAAATCCATATGGCGCTGCATCCAGTAGTCGAATCCGTAACAGCGCGCATCATCGCGCGCAGCCGGCCATCGCGCGGCGCCTATCTGGCGCATCTGGATGCCGCCCGCATCCAGGGCGTGCAGCGCGGCGCCCTGTCGTGCACCAACCTGGCGCACGGCTTTGCCGCCTTTCCCGCCAATGACAAGCTGTCGCTGAAGGAATATAAAAAGCCGTCCGTGGCGATCGTTTCCTCGTACAACGACATGCTGTCGGCGCACCAGCCGTTTGAAGGCTTCCCGCAGATTATCAAGCAAGCCGTGCGCGAAGTGGGTGCTGTCGCCCAGTTCGCCGGCGGCGTGCCTGCCATGTGCGATGGCGTGACGCAAGGCCAGCCGGGCATGGAACTGTCGCTGTTCTCGCGCGACACCATCGCCATGTCGACGGCCGTGGCGCTGTCGCACAATATGTTCGACTCGGCCCTGTACCTGGGCGTGTGCGACAAGATCGTGCCGGGCCTGTTGATCGGCGCGCTGCACTTCGGCCACTTGCCGGCCGTCTTCGTGCCGGCCGGTCCGATGACGTCGGGCCTGTCGAACCAGGAAAAAGCCAAGGTGCGCCAGCTGTATGCGCAAGGCAAGGCCACGCGCGAAGACTTGCTCGAAGGCGAGTCGAAAGCCTACCACGGCGCCGGCACCTGTACCTTTTACGGTACGGCGAACAGCAACCAGATGCTGATGGAAGTGATGGGCCTGCACTTGCCGGGCGCCGCCTTCATCACGCCGAACACGCCGCTGCGCGATGCGCTGACCGCCGCCGCTGCCCAGCGCGCCGCCGGCATCACGGCGCAAAGCGCCAATTACTTGCCAGTCGGCCATATTGTCGACGAGAAATGTATCGTCAACGCCGTCGTGGGCTTGCTGGCCACGGGCGGTTCGACCAACCATACCTTGCACCTGGTGGCCATCGCCAAGGCGGCCGGCATCGTCATCGACTGGAACGATTTCAACGAACTGTCGGCCATCGTGCCGATGCTCACGCGCATCTACCCGAACGGCGACGCGGACGTAAACCATTTCCACGCGGCCGGCGGCACGGGTTACCTGATCCGCGAATTGCTGGACGCGGGCTTGCTGCACGAAGACGTCAATACCATCCTGGGCCACGGCTTGCGCGCGCACTGCATGGAGCCGTTCCTGGGCGAAGACGGCAAGGTCTTTTGGAAAGATGCTCCGGCTGCCAGCGCCGACGAAAGCGTGCTGCGCCCGGCTTCGAACCCGTTCGCGCCGGACGGCGGCATGGTATTGGTCGCAGGTAACCTGGGCCGCGCCGTGATGAAGGTGTCGGCAGTCAAGCCGCAGCACCGCACGGTGGAAGCGCCTGCGCTGGTGTTCAATTCGCAGGAAGATTTCATGGCCGCCTACAAGGCGGGATCGCTGGACCGCGACTTCGTCGCCGTGCTGCGCTTCCAGGGCCCGCGCGCCAACGGCATGCCGGAATTGCATGCGCTGACGCCGGCGCTGGCCAACCTGCAGGATGCAGGCCGTCACGTGGCGCTGGTCACCGATGGCCGCATGTCGGGCGCGTCGGGCAAGGTGCCGGCCGCCATCCACGTGTCGCCTGAAATCCTCGCCGGCGGCCCGCTGGGTCTGGTGCGCGACGGCGACATCATCCGCCTCGACGCCTTCACGGGCGTGCTCGAAGCGCTGGTGCCGGCCGACGTCTGGCATGCCCGCTCGCTGGTCACTGCCGACCTGTCGCCGAACCACATCGGCATGGGCCGCGAGCTGTTTTCCATGTTCCGTTCCACCGTCAGCGCGGCGGAAGAGGGTGCCACCACCTTCGGCCTGCCGTCGCCGATTCCCACCACCGTCGCCTTGCACGACGCCGACAATGTCGGTGATACCGTACCGGGTTCCGATGAAGACTTTTTGGCTAGGAAATAAGAGATGACCATGACACTACTGGAAATTATGCGCACCTCGAGCGTGATCCCCGTGATTGCGATCGACGATCCTGAACACGCCGTACCGCTGGCGCGCGCGCTGGTGGCGGGCGGCATTCGCGTGCTGGAAGTGACCCTGCGCACCAAGCACGGCCTGGAAGCGATCCGCGCCATGTCGGAAGTGCCGGGCGCCATCGTCGGCGTCGGCACCCTGACCCGTCCCGAGGAATTCGCGCAGGCACGCGATGCGGGCGCCGTCTTCGGCGTCTCGCCAGGCCTGACGTCCGCGCTGGTGGCGGCGGCGAAAAGCAGCGGCTTGCCCCTGCTGCCAGGCGTGATGACGCCCGGTGAAGTGATGGCGGCGCGTGAAAACGGCTTCCAGCAGCTGAAACTGTTCCCGGCCGTGCCGGCGGGCGGCATCGGCATGCTCAACGCCATCTACGGCCCGCTGCCGGACATCACGTTCTGCCCGACGGGCGGCATCTCGCAAGAGACGGCATCGCAGTTCCTGGCGTGCAAGAACGTCGCCTGCGTGGGCGGCTCGTGGCTGACGCCGAAAGACGCGATCGCGGCCGGCAACTGGGACCGCATCACGGAAATCGCCAAGGCAGCCAGCGGCCTGCGCTCGGTTTAGTCGTACCTGACATAAGCTACTGCGCGTCGCGCTTTGCGGCCTGCGATGCTCACTGTGCTCCAGCACGGTTGCGCTTCTTGGCCACAAATCGCTGCCGCTCGCTACGCTTCTGTCAGGGACTTGACGCTTTGATAATGCGGCAGGCTTGCATGCCTGCCGCGCTTTCTTCTCCTCTTCTTATGCGCGTCTTGCGCCGCCCCCTCACCATCGGCGAAACCGCCATGGCCCGCAGCGTCTTCCAGGGCGCCATCGACTACGCGCGCGTGCGCGTCGTGCGCGGCTCCTTTCTACCATTCGGCTTGCAGGACCAGAACACGGCCATGACGCCGCGCGGCAGCCTGCACTTCATGCCGGCCCAGTACCGCGACGATTTTTCCCGCGAAGGCAATGGCGGCAAGCTGTTCTTCATCCACGAGATGGTGCATGTGTGGCAATACCAGCTCGGCTACAGCGTGCTGCTGCATGGCGTGTTGCTGGCGCTGCGCGGCGGCTACATCCAGCAGCGCGCCTACCGCTACGACGCGCAGGCGGGCGGCGTCCTGTCCGACTTCAACATGGAACAGCAGGGCGACCTCATCGCCCACTACTTCGGCGCACGCCAGCTGGGCATCCCCGCCTATGTGGCGAAGCTGCCGCAACTGCAGGAGATCCTGCAGGGCTTCCTGCTCGATCCCGCCGACCGCCGCCTGCTGCCGCGCTGATGCCGCCGTCACGGTACCGTGTTCGATGCCAGGCGCGCATCCGGTGCGCGCAGGCTGGCCGCCGCATCCTTGCCCAGCAATAAACGCAGGTCGGCGCCCGTGCCGATGCCGCTGTCATCAGACGCTTGCAGTTGCGGCATGCCGCCCAAGGCGAGGGCGAGGGTGGCGGCCGCCTGCGCATGGCCGGGCCGGTAGACGATGCTGCTGGCCTGGACGCCGTATGGCCGCTGGTTGCCCAGCCGCAGCACGCTGATGCCCATGCCGCCCAGCATGCCGCGCATGCGCGCCGCCATCCCCGTTTCGCCATTGCCGTTGATGACTTCCAGCCGTGGCAGCGGCGCCGCCGGCGCCACCGTTTTTGCCAGGGCTGGCAAGGCGGCGCGCGCCGCCACGGGAGCATCGCGCCAGCTCAGCGCGAAGATATTCGGCTGCAATTGCGTCAGTTGCAGGCGGCTGGCAGGCGCCGCTGGCGCCAGGTCGGGCGCGAGGGACTGCGTGGCGGCATCGCCCGCATCGGCCACATCGACCGTGCCGATGCTGCGCGCCAGCGCCGCGATGGCCAGTTCCAAGTTGGCGCGCGCCGGTTGCTGGCCGTTGTCGAGCTGCAGCGACTGGCGCAGCACGCTTGCCGCCTGCGCGTAATCGCCCTGCAGGTACAGCACGTAGCCGAGGTTGTTGTAGGTCCTGGCCGTCGGCACCTCCTGTGCCAGCGCCTGCAGCATGGTGCGGGCCGTTTCCAGCTGGCCCAGCTGCGCGTGCAGCACGGCGGCGCCATTGCGCGCATCGGCCGAGTCGGGTGTCAGCAGCAGGGCGTCGTGGTACGCCGCCAGCGCCGCGCGCTGATCGCCCAGTTCCTGCAGGCGCTTGCCCAGCTTGCAGAACGCGGTGGTGCGGGTGGCGGCGCTGTCATCGATGCGCGCCTGGGGCGGCGCAGCGTGACTGCCCTGGCTGACCGGGCCGGGCAGGTGGCCGCAGGCGGGCAGCAGGCCGGCGCAGGCGAGCATGAGCATCAGGGTGGTGTGCTGTGACATGGCGGTTCTCCGGTCAGTTGCCGCTGCCCATGCTGGGCAGGAGCACGCGGTAAATTTGCAGGAAGGCTGGTCCCATCAGGACGACCAGCAGCGACGGGAAGATGAAAAAGATCAGCGGGAACAGCAGCTTGAGGGCGATCTTCGCCGCTTCTTCCTCGGCCATCTGGCGGCGCTTGGTGCGCAGCTGGTCCGACTGCACGCGCAGCGAGGCGGCGATGCTGGTGCCGAAGCGCTCGGCCTGGATCAGCATGGCCACCAGCGCGTCGACATCCTCGACGCCCGTGCGCAGGGCCAGGTTGCGCAGCGCCCGCTCCCTGGTGTTGCCGGCGCGTAGTTCCAGCATCACCAGGTGGAGTTCCTCGGCCAGCACGGCGCTTTTCAGGGAAATCTCCGCGGCCACCCTAGCCAACGCCGCATCCATGGCCAGGCCCGCTTCCACGCACACCGTCATCAAGTCCAGCGCATCGGGAAAGCTTTCGAAGATATCGCGCTGGCGCCGCTTGATCATTTGCGCCAGGACAATATTGGGCAGGTAGTAGCCGATGGCGGCGACGATCAGCAGCCAGAACAGCAATGCCTTGCCCGCCATCTGGCTGCCTGAGGCGCTCAGTCCCAGGAACAGCAGCAGGGGCAGGCCGATGGCCAGCATGGTCTTGGCGGAAAAGAACAGGATGGGCGCCGACGCCTGGCGCAAGCCGGCATTCATGAAGCGCCGGCGCATCACGGAGCCTTCCCAGCCCTGGTCGGGAAGCGACAGTTTGGCCAGGGGGCCGCTCAGGCGCACCATGCGCGCCAGCCAGGGGCTGGGCGCCGATGAGGCGCCAGGCGCCGCCGCGCTCTTGCCGGTGGCGTTGTCCATGCGCTGGCGCAAGGGATCGGGTGCAAAGCTGCGCATGGCCACCAGCACGGTGCCGAAGACGGCAATGAAAAGCAGGGCGAGGAAGGCGAAATGGACGGGGTTCATGAGGATTCTCCTTGCGGGCTCAGACACGGATGCGGATGATACTGCGCATGACCAGGACGCCGCACACCATCAGCAGCAGGGCGCCGACGAGCATCTTGCGTCCGCCCGGGTCGACGAACAGCATTTCCAGGAACTGCGGATTGGTCAGGTGGATCATGGCCGCCGCGCCGAAGGGCAGCAGCGACAGGATCCAGGCCGACAGCCGGCCTTCGGCCGACAGCACGCGCACCTGTCCCAGCAGCTTGATGCGCTCGCGGATGATGCGGCTGATGCTGTCGAGCAGTTCGGCCAGGTTGCCGCCCGTTTCGCGCTGGATCAGCACGGCGATGACGAAGTAGCGCAAGTCCGTGCTGGGCACGCGCGTGGCCAGGTTCATCAGGGCATCCTGCATGGCGATGCCGAAATTGACTTCGTCGAAGGTGGCGCGAAATTCCACGGCCAGCGGCGCGTTCATTTCATCGCCGACCATTTTCAGGGCGGTGGGAAAGGCGTGGCCGGCGCGCAGGGCACGCGCCATCAGGTCCAGGGCATCGGGCAATTGCTGCTCGATGCGCTGCAGGCGCTTGGCCTTGGCGCGCAAGACCACCAGCAGCGGCAGCAGGGCCGCGCCGGCCACCAGGGGCAGGCGCAGCAGCCACGGCACGGCGAAGTAGCTGAGCAGCAAAAACGCCGCGCCGGCCGAGGCCAGCATCACGCCGGCGAAGCTGGCTACGCTCCAGCTCAGGCCCGACTGTTCCAGCAGGCGGTCGAGCGCATGCACGCGGGGCACGCTGAGCAGCACGCGCTGCAGGGCCGGGGTGTCGCTCAGCAGGCGCTTCTTGATCATCGAACTGCCCGCGTCGCCATGCGCGCCGGCCGACATGATGCGCAGGCGGCGCGCGACCCGTTCCGCTTCCGGGCCGCGCGACGTGTTCCACGCCAGGTACAGTCCTTCGATCAGCAGCACCACGGCGATGAAGGTGAGGATGGCGAATACGTAATAGAGATAGTCCATGATGCTCCCCTTAATGGTACTGGCGGGCGGGATCGAACAGGGTTTCCGGCAGGCTGATGCCGAAGGCGCGCAGGCGTTCCAGGAAATGCGGCCGCACGCCGCTGGCATGGAAGTGGCCCTGCACCGTGCCGTCCTCGCCGATGCCCGTTTGGCGGAAGGTGAAGATTTCCTGCATGGTGATCATCTCGCCTTCCATGCCCGTGATCTCCTGGATCGAAATGATCTTGCGCTTGCCGTCCGTCAGGCGCGCCACCTGCACCACCACGCTGATGGCGGAACTGATCTGCTGGCGCATGGCTTTCACGGGCAGGCCCGCCGAGGCCATGCTGATCATGTTTTCCAGCCGCGTCAGCGCGTCGCGCGGGGTGTTGGCGTGGATGGTGGCCATCGAGCCTTCGTGGCCCGTGTTCATGGCGCCCAGCATGTCGAGCGCCTCGGCGCCGCGCACCTCGCCCAGGATGATGCGGTCGGGACGCATGCGCAGCGCGTTGCGCACCAGCGCCCGCTGCGTCACTTCGCCCTTGCCCTCGATGTTCGCGGGCCGCGTTTCCAGGCGCACCACGTGCGGCTGCTGCATCTGCAGTTCGGCCGCGTCCTCGATGGTGACGATGCGTTCGGCCGTGCTGATGAAGCCGGAAATCGCATTGAGCATGGTGGTCTTGCCGCTGCCCGTGCCGCCCGAGATCAGGATGTTGACCTTGGCCTTGCCCAGCGCCTGCAGGGTGGTGCTCATTTCCTCCGTCAGGCTGTGCTTGAGCATCAGGTCGGCCAGGCGCAGGGGCTGGGCCGAGAAGCGGCGGATCGACATCACGGGACCGTCGATGGCCAGCGGCGGAATGATGGCGTTGACGCGCGAACCGTCGGGCAGGCGCGCATCGACCATGGGGCTCGATTCATCGATGCGCCGGCCCACGCGCGAGACGATCTTGTCGATGATTTTCATCAGGTGGGCGTCGTCGGTGAAGCAGACGTCGCTCAGCTCCAGGCGGCCATGGCGTTCGACATACACCTGACGGTAGGTGTTGACGAGGATATCGGACACGCCGGGATCGGCCAGCAGCGGTTCGAGCGGGCCGAAGCCGAGCACCTCATCCTGGATGTCGCGGATCAGCGAGCGCCGTTCCAGCTCGTTGATCACCACATTGTCTTCCGTGAGCACGTCGCTGACGAGGATTTTCAGCTCTTCGCGGATCTGTTCGCGCGACAGGCGCTGCATGCCCTCCAGGTCGACGCGGTCGAGCAGCGCCTGGTGGGTGCGGTGCTTGAGTTGCTGGTAGCTCTGGCTCGATGCGCCCTGGTGCGCGGCATCGTCATTCAGGCTGGCGTCATCCTGGGCATAGCCCAGGCGGTCCCGCAGGGTGAGTTTTTCGGCAGTCATGGTCGGTCTCCGGTAAATAGGGGGGATCAGGCGCGCGCCAGCAGCCGCGAAACCCAGCCTTGCGCGGCGGGCGGGGTTTCGCCGGCCAGGCTGGCGGCCAGTTCCTGCAGGGCGCGCGAGACGGGATTGTGCGACGCCAGCTTGAGGATGGGCACGCCCTGGCTGACGGAGGCCGCCACCGCCTCGTAGTGGTTGGGGATGGATTTGTAGACGTGCTTGCCGTACGCCGCTTCCAGGTCGGCCACGCGGATGTTGTCGCTGCTGGCATAGCGGTTCAGGATCAGGCGGATCTTGTCTTCGCGGTAGCCCAGGCCGCGGAACACGTCGAGCAGGCGCTTGCCGTCGCGCACATAGGGCAGCGTTGCCTGCAGCACGGGGAAGATCAGGTCGGCCCGGTCCAGCGCGCGTACGCTGACGGGGTCGAGGCCGCGTCCCACGTCGAGCAGGATGTAGTCGTACTGGCTGCGCGCCAGGGTCAGCAGACGGTCGATATGGTCGGCTTCGACATCGGCCGCATGGGCGGGATCGTCGGCGGCTGCCAGCACGCTGTAGGCGGGAGTGATCTGGATCATGCTGGCGCTGAGCAGCGAAGCGTCGAGGCGCACGATCTGCTGCGACAGCTGCGACAGGGTGGTGGCCGGCTTGTGGTCCGAGACGAACAGGGCGGCGTCGCCGAACTGCAGGTTCAGGTCGAACAGCGCCACCTTGCGCTGCTCGCCGGCGGCCAGCGCGTAGCCGAGGTTGGCGGCGATGAAGGTGGCGCCGCTGCCGCCCTTGCACGAGACGAAGGCCAGTACCTGGCCCTTGCGCGTGACCTGTTTTTGCAGTTTTTCCTCGATGCGGCGCAAGGCGGCGCACAGGGCTGCGTCGTCGTCCGGCTGCAGCACTTCGCGCACGCCGGCGCGCATCGAGCGCAGCAGGAATTGCGGATTTTGCTGCGTACATTGCACGATGATGGCCAGGTTCGGATGGCGCCCGCCCAGCAGTTCCAGCTGTTCCAGCTCCGCTTCGCCCGTCTGCTCCTGCTCCAGCAGCAGCAAGTCCGGCGTGACGCCGTTGTCGAAGACATCCGGTATGCTCGCCAGCAGCGCGACGCGGTCGGCCGCGCTGCGTTCGCGCAGCAGGCGGGTGAGCCGCTTGAGCTGGGCTTCATTTTTCGAGACGATGACGATATTCACGTGGTACTCCTGGTAAAGGCGTTCAGTTGATCTGGAAGCCCAGGCTTTCGGCGTGCATGACCACCACCGAGGCGGGTACGGCGATATTGAGAAAACCGAACAGGCTGACCATCGGCGTATAGCTGACGTTGTCGATCGATACGCGCACGCTGTCGATGCAGCTGGCCGTGCGCGTGTTGTCGCCGCAGGCCGACAGGTTGTCGCCGGGATCGGTGGGCGGCGAGGTCACTTCGGCGCCGCTCTTGTTCAGGTAGCTGATGGTGATGTTGGCGGCCGTCAGTTCCGGGGCGGCCGGCAGGGCCGTGCCGCCGAACAGGGCCAGCGTTTTCACGGCGTCGGTCTGGTCGATCCAGCGCACCACGGCTTCGCGCGCGGCGCGGCGGCTCACTTCCTGCACCGTGTTGTACAGGTACAGCATGCGGCCAAATTCGAGGATGCCGAACAGCAGGGTGAAAAACAGCAGCGCCACCAGGGCGAATTCGACGGCGGCGGCGCCGTGCTGGCGGCCGGCCCGGGGTGCAAGCGGAAGGCGGTGGCGCATGGCGTTCTCCTTACAGCATGTAGCGCATGGTGGTGCGCGGCGACAGCGGCGTGGCATAGCTGCTGGCCGCGCCGATGACGAAGGGCAGGTACTGGCCCACCGACAGCGTGTAGTTGACGACTTCGACGCGGATGCCGCCCGGCGCCGTGCCATCGGTGCAGCTGCTGTCGTTGAAGCTCGCGTCCAGGCAGGTAACCGTCACGTTGGCCGTGGTGAAGCCGCTGATGCCGGCGCTGACGGCCGCATCGACCACCGTCTGCCTGGCCGCCGGCACGCCCTGCGAGGAGATGCTCGCCTTGGCCTTGACGGACATGTTGCGCGCCGCGTCGCGCGTGGCCTTGGTCAGCGCGTCGTAGTACCAGAAGGCGCGGCCGAAGCCGAAGATACCGGCCAGCAGGGTGACCAGCAGGGCCAGCACGATGCCGAATTCGACGGCGGCGCCGCCGCGCTGCCTGAGGGGGGAAAGGGGGATGCGCATGGCCGCCTCACTTGTAGAGTTTGATTTCGGAATTCGGCACGGGCTCGATCAGGCCCGCGAACTCGACGTCGAGGCGCGCGCCGCCGCTGAAATCGGCCTTCATCGTCATGAAGAATTTGCCGATGCCCACGGCATCCATGGAGCCGCACGAGGCCGGTCCCACGGGCGCCGTGCGGCAGTCGACCAGCACCACGTTGAGGATGCGCCGGTTGTTGCGGCCCGGATGGGCTGCCGAGGGCGCCTGGAACGTGGGGCCGCTGGTCTGGTTGTACGGCGAAGGCGGCGTACTGGCAGGAAAGCTTGCGCCGGGGCTGACGGGGTAGCTGGCCGTGTCGAAGTAGTTCGCCTTGGCCGTGCTGTACATGGGATTGGCGTTGGCGTCCGCGACGCTGTAGGCCGTGCCGGCCTTGGCCGGGGTGGCGCCGTTGCTTTGGTAGGCGGGGCCGTAGGACCACAGCACGCCGTAGCCGGCGAACTGCGCCTGGGCCGCCGTCACGGGCGTCGTGAAGGTCGGCGGCAGGCGGTAGTTCGGCTTGTTGCCGGACAGGCTGACCGATTGCTGGCTGGGCAAGGTGCTGGCGCCCGGTTCCATCCAGCCGGTGGGCGGCGAGTTGGCGGCGCTGGCGACGCAGGGCGATCCGCCGCCCTTGCATGGATATTCCTTGATGTTGGTATCGGGCGGCGCCGTCGCGGGGTCGCACACGGAAGGCGAGGAATAATCGTCGAAGCGCGAATTGAGGGCGGCGGCGATCTTGCCGGCGCTCAAGCCCGTGTTCGTGTAGACCTTGCCCGAGCCGCTGCTGACCACGGCGCTGCTGCCCGTGCACATGAACGGCGCGGTGGAATTGGCGCTGGAATGCGACGCGTCGCAGGCGCCAGGGGGCGCGTCGACGGGGTTGATCAGGTAGGGATCGGACGAGCCGCCCAGCGGATTGAGGCCGAACAGGTTGTAGGTGACGCCGCGGCGAAAGCCGAATTCCAGCAGTTCCGTCAGGCCCGTGCCGGCCGGCGCGGCCGGATACGTGTATTGCGCCGTCTTGTTGGCCGGATCGACGGCGCACACGCCGATCGGCGTGACGTCGTTGACGAAGCGGCCTGCCACCGCCACGCCCGAGGTGCTGGTGCTGGCGATGCCGGCGATGCCCATCAGGTAGGTGGCGAAGGTCTTGCTGCCCGTGTCGACGCGGATGAAGGTCTGGCCCTGGGGGCTGGTGCGGGCGCTGGCGCCGGACGACCATGGCCCGTCCGGGCTGGGGCCGAAGCTGATGTTGGCGGCCGTGATGGTCAGGGTGGTGGAAAAATCGTAGCGGTTCTTTTGCGCGATGGCGATGGCCTTCGTCTGCGCGTTGTCGATGCCGGTGGCGCTTTGATTGAGTTCCACGGCGCCTGCCAGCGCCGAGCTGTCGGCGCCGTTCTGCAGCTCCGTCTTGGCGATGTACAGGTGGCCCAGGTCCAGCACCAGGCCGCCCATGGCAAACAGTACCACCAGGGTCAGCCCCAGCACGATGGCGATCGCGCCTTGCTGCTTGTCGTGCCTGCGGAATGCGGTGTTCATGGCTGTCTCCTGGTGGCCTGGGGGAAGTGCATCGCGGGACTGGCGCCTACTGGCGTCCGCCCACGCCGATGGTGAACACATTCGGTTGCGGGTCCGGCGCCGCAAACGATTTCTGGTAGCGCTGGTAGGCGCTGGCGCCGGCCTTGCCGTCGATGCCGCTGACGGGGTTGGTATTGCGGTAGGCGTCCGGATACATGATCTGCTGGGCCTTGAGCAGGGCCACCGATTCGCCGAAGTGCGAATCGAGCACGGGCGTGGTGGTGGCGGTGCAGCCGGCCAGCAGGCATACCAGGGCGGCGCAAGGCAGGCAATGAGCGGTTTTCATGGTGTTCTCCTATTTGAGGTCGAAGCCGGCGGCAGGCTGGGGCGCGGCCGCTTGCGGCTGCATGGGCGCTGCTGGCGCTGCGGGGGCGGGCGCAGGGGCGCTGCCTTCCATTTTTCCCTGCATGAACATGTCGCCGCGCGTCGGCTGGATGTAGCCGTCGGTGGGCAGCTTGTAGTCGGCCGGCAGCGGTTTGACCAGGTGCGGCGTGATGATGAAGACCAGTTCCGAACGGTCCGTCTGGAAGTCCGTGCTGCGGAACAGGGCGCCCAGCACGGGCACTTCGCCCAGGCCCGGCAAGGCCTTGATATTGCTGGTCACGTTGTTCTTGATCAAGCCGCCGATGGCGAAGCTCTGGCCGTCGAACAGCTGCACCGTGGTGGTGGCGCGCCGCGTCGTAAACGAAGGCAGGACGGCGGTGGCCGAGATGCCGGTGGCGGTGATGCCGATGCCGTCCTTGTTCAGGTCCGACACTTCCGGCGCCACCTTCAGGTTGATGCGTCCCCCTTCGAGCACGGTGGGCGTGAATTTCACGGCCACGCCGAATTCCTTCTCTTCCAGGGTGATGGTGGGCACGCCGCCATTGTTGGTCTGGCTGACGGGGATGAAGATTTTGCCGCCGGCCAGGAAGCTCGCCTCCTGCCCGCTGATGGCCATGATGTTCGGTTCGGCCAGCACCTTGATCAGGCCATCGCGTTTTTGCGCGTCGAGGTTGAAGAAGTTGTTCTTGCTGGCGCCGCTCAAGCCGCTGGGATTGTTGCTGAGCAGGCTGGACAGCAGCGAATACGACCAGCTGCCGATGGTCTTGTTGATGCCCAGGCTGGCGCCCAGCTGGTCGACCAGCACCTTCGACACTTCGGCCACCTTCACTTCCAGCATCACCTGCTGCGGCGCGGCGATCGACAGCAGGTTGATCACGCGCGGCATGCCCGCATCGGGTGCAGGGGCTGGAGCGGCGGCGCCTGCGGCCGGCGCTGCGCCGGAGGTGGCGCCGCCGCTGCGGGTGCTACGCTGCACATAGGCGTTGGCCAGCGACAGGGCCTGGTCGGCCTTGACGACATCGCTGACCATGCCCGACAGGATCAGAGTGTCGCCTGCCACCGTGACGTGGATCTTTTCGTTCGGCAGCAGCTCGGCCATGCGTGCCTGCAGGCTGCTGCTGTCGATGCCGACGGCCAGGTCGATGATGGTGGCGTCATTGCTCTTGTTCCACAAGATCAGGTTGGTGGTGCCGACGGAGCGCCCCAGCAGGTACACCTCGGTGGGGTTGAGCAGGATCACGTCGGCGATGCGCGGATCGCCGACGGACATGCGGCTGGCGGCGAATGGCAGGCGCACCAGGGTCGATTTGCCTTCGGCCAGGCTCATTTGCGGCGCCATCTCGGTGCGGCCGGCGCGCGATTCGCTTTGCGGCGGCGTGGACTTGGGACGGACGGCGGCCCGGCTGCTCCTGGCGGCGCCCGTTTCGGCAGCGGCGGCGGTAGCGGTCGTGGCGGCGACTGGCTCGGCGTGCGCCCGGGGCGCCAGGGCGCCGATGGCGGCGATGGCAAGCGCCAGGCGCAGGCCCCGGATGCCGCTTGCTGTGCGATATGTACTCATGGCTAGGCTCCTCTGGTGCAGGTTAGAATTGTTGGGAGCTGCGTTCCAGCCCCTTGATGACATCGACGCGTGGACCGGCCTGTGGCGCAGCTGCTGCGGCAGGACGGCGGCGGGGGAGCGGCTTGGCTTGCACCATGGCGGCGGGGGCTGCCATGGCGACTTTTTCATCGAGCAAACTGGACTTGGTGGCGCCTTCCGTGTTGACGGGCTTGTCCTCGACCTGGTTGCGCAGCACCAGCGACAGGGTGCCTACGCTGCGCGCCAGGTCGAGTTTTTCCGCCTGCTCCGGTGTCAGCTCCAGGGTCACGGCGTTGACCACCTTGGGCTTGGTGTCGTCGCGGCTCGATTCCTGGGCGATGGCCAGCACGAGGATGCGTTCGAGCACGATCTTGGAAATGTTCGGATCGCGGTCCGGTGTCTTGCGCGCCCCTTCGCCCTGGGTGTTGACGAGGATGTCGACGAAGTTGCCGGGCAGGGCGAAGCCGGCCACGCCCACCACGTCGTTGACGCGCACGGTCATGGCGCGCTTGCCCTCGGCGACGACGGCCGACAGGCCGCCTTGCGTGCCGGGAGGCGCCAGCTTGCCTTCCATGATCGGTTCGCCGTGCTGGATGCTGGTGCGCGTGACGCGCGTTTCCAGCAGTTTCGGATCGTTGACGGCGCCCGGCGGCAGCGCGTTCGATGGCCAGTCCACCATGCGGACCATGTCGGGGGTGAGGCGCGCGCCCAGGCTGATGTCGACCTGGGCCACGGCCACCTTGTTGATGTTGCCCGAGGCTTGGGCATTGATCCAGCGCGCGGCCACGATGACCGCGGCGAACGCCAGGATGACCGCAATGGCCATCATCGTCAGAGCGCGTGCGTTTCTCATTTTGCTTCCCCTTTGTGCTGGACCGCTGCCGGTCCGTTATGTGTGCTTGCAAGGTCGTCATCGCTGCCGAAATAGTTTTTCCATGCCCACAGCAGCACTTCCGGATTCAGCTGCGCTGCGTGGTCTTCATAGCGCGCCTGGTCGCACACCTGCGCCAGGATGTCGCGCGGATAGCAGGCCAGCAAGGGCCGCTGGTATTGGCTGTGCAGGTGCAGCAGGTAGGTGTAGGAGGCTTCGTCGAAATTGATGCCCAGCTGGGCGCAGGTGCTGCGGAACACGGCCAGGTAGTGGTAGGCGCTCAGGGGGCCCACGTGGATCTTGTAGCCGATGCGGCGCAGGAAGGAGTCGTCGGCCAGGTGCTGCGGCGCCAGGTTCGACGAGAACACGACGATGACGTCGAAGGGCACGGGGAATTTGTAGCCCGTGTGCAGCGACAGGTAATCGATATGCCGCGCCATCGGCACGATCCAGCGGTTCATCAGTTCCACGGGCGAGCAGCGCTGGCGGCCCAGGTCGTCGATGATGAAGATGCCGTTATTGGCCTTCAGGTGCGGCGGCGCCTGGTACAGGCGGTTACCCTGGTCGAATTGCAGGTCCAGCATGTCGAGCGTCAGCTCGCCGCCCGTCAGCACGGCGGGACGCTCGGCGCGCACCCAGCGCGGGTCGGGCGGCACGGAACCGCCGTGCGACAGGGTGTGCAGCATGGGGTCGAGGAAGGGCAGCACTTCGCCGTCGACCATCACGGCATGAGGCAGGGCGATGGCGCCGCTGAGCAGGCCGTTCAGGCGCTCGGCCAGATAGCTCTTGCCGCTGCCGGCGGGGCCGTGGAAGAACAGGGCGCGCCCGGAATTCATGGCCGCGCCCAGCTGGTCGAGCACGGCCGAACTGGCCACCACGTCGCGAAATTCGCGCTGCACGTCGTCGCGGGTGACCTGCATGTCCGCCACGCTTTGCGCCAGCACCTGGTTGCTGTAGTCGGCCAGGGTGACGGGGGCGGGACCGCTGTAGGCATTGCGGCGCATGTATTCGGCGGCGCGCAGGCGGCCCTGATCGCCCAGCAGGTAATACAGGTCGGCGTCGGTGCCGCTGCCGCCGTTGCGGCGTGCCTCGCACAGCTTTTCGGCGCGCATGAAGGTCAGCAGCGGTTCGAGTACGCCGGCGCCCAGTTTCACGTGCGTCGACAGGGCGGGCAGGCCGATCTGGCCGCGCAGGAAGAGTATCTTGACCAGCAGTTCGACCAGGAACAGGAAGGGCAATCCCGTTTCCTCGACCGTGCGTGGCGCGCGCTTGGCTGCCGGCTCGATGCCGCCGCCGTCGCTGCGTTCTGGATAGGTGTCAGGCATGATAGGTACTCCTCTTGCTTGGGTGGCCGGTTATCAGAAAATGAAGGGCAGCAGGCGGTACTTCACCTGCCGCATGTAGACGCGATAGCGCACATCGGTGGACAGGAAGCGCTCTTCGCGCAGCAAACGCGCCACCAGCATCAGCATGGCCAGCACGTACACGACGCCGTTCACGGGCGAGATATTGGCCAGCAGGTAGCCGCTCAGGGAAATCAGGTAGCTGGCATACAGCGGATGGCGCACCACGCGGTAGGCGCCGCCCGTCTTGATCTCGCGCTGCGCCGCCACCAGGCCGAAGCTGCGGTTCAGCGACAGCAGGCCGGCGATCTGCAGCAGGCTGCCGAGGGCCAGCAGGTAGCGCGCGCCGGGCCAGATGGCCATGTCGGCGGGCGAGAGCAGGAAGGGGGCGAAGGTGGCGCCGATGGCCAGCAGCCAGTCGCCCGCATCGGTGGAGACGCTGACGGGGGCCGAGCGCACGATGAAGAACAGGGCGGCCAGGGTTTCGGCGGCGCAGAACAGCAAATAGCTCCAGTCGCCGCCCTGCAGGAATCCCACCACGTGGGCACTGGCGAAGAAGGTCCACAGGCAGGCCATGGCGATACTGGTGAACAGGCTGGCGTGGCGCGAGTGGCAGAGGGTGGCGAGGGTGTGCATGGTCGGGTCCTGTGGTGGCTGGTCGTCGGAGCGGCGCGTTTCAGCGCAGGCTCCACAGATGGTGGTATTGCAGGAACACCTGCAGCGCGGTGCCGCTGGCAATGGCGAAGGCGTAGGCCAGCTTGCCGGTGGCTGGCGGCGGTTCGGCGATCGTGGCGGCGCCGCCGGCAAGGCTGTGCAGCAGCGCGCCCAGCATCATGTGATAGGTGTTGCGCAGCACCAGGCGCAGGCGGCGGCCTGCCAGCGCGGCGGCCAGGGCCAGCACGCCGCCGCACAGGAAGGTCAGCAGGGCCGCTTCCAGCACCGCATCGGGGCCGAGGAAGGCGCCGCACATGGCCATCAATTTGACGTCGCCGGCGCCGAGGGCGCGCAGCAGGTACATGGGCAGCAGCAGGGCCAGTCCGGCGCCGGCGCCGGCCAGCGCCTGCAGCAGGCCCAGGCCGCCGAAGGAGGCGTCGAACAGGCCGTCGCCGGATGGCACGAAGCTGTTCAGGATCAGCCCCGCCAGCGTACCCCACAGCACCAGCAGGTTGGGGATGCGGCGCGTGCGCAGGTCGTGCCACAGCGCGGCGGCAAGCAGGGTGGCCAGCACGGCCAGGCACAGCAGCATGGGCAGGCGGGCGCTCATGATGTCAGTCCTCCCTTGCTCAGGCAGGGCGCCGTGGCCAGGTTCATGGCAGGGGCTGCGGCCTGGCTGCCCAGCATGCGTCCTACCAGGTGCCACACCAGCGCCGCGCCGGCCGCGCCCACATAACCGTCGAGCGCATAGTGCCAGCCCAGGTGGATGGAGCCGAGCAGGATCAGCACGGCGAAGGCGGACAAGGCGAGCCCGGCGGCGCGGCTCACTTTCCAGCCCATGATCGCCATCAGCACGGCCGTGGCCACATGCATGCTGGGCATGGCGGAGATGCCCAGTTCGCCGTTCGTGCCCTTGCTTTGATAGCCTTGCCACAGCATGTCCTGCACTTGCAGGGCCCACACGGGGACGTGCTGGTTGGCCTCATGCAGGTAGGCCATCAGCGGCGCATACGGGTCGCTGGCGTGCAGGTGGCCGTAGTAGCAGGGGCCGACCGAGGCAAACAGCACGGCCAGGATGCTGCCCAGGGCGATCCAGGTCAGCGCAAAGCTGAGCAGGAACTGCATGCGCAGCAGCGGCCGGCGGGTATCGAGGATGAGCCAGTACAGGATGGCGTAGAACAGGAAGAACCAGAAGTGGTAACTGAAGTTGAGCAGGCCCGTGATGAGCGGGTGGCCCAGCAGTGGCTGCAGCCTTTCCCATGGGGCCTTGCCGCCATGCAGCGCCATGTCCCAGGCGGACAGGCTGGCATCCCAGGTGTACGGATGCAGGCGGGGGATGGCGGCCTTGAAGACGGTGAAGCTGGAGGCGAAGACGGGGATCAGCAGCATGGCTGGCAGCGCGTGCAGCAGGCGCTCGTTGCTCAGGTAGCGGCGCAGATCGTGGTACAGATAGTGGCACAGGCGGTGCGGGCGTTTCACCACCATGACATGGATGGTGTAGCCGCACAGGATGAAGACGGGGCCCGTGAGGATGGCCACGAGGAAGCCGGCCAGTACGTTGAGGGTGTCCGAGGCGCTGGGCAGGCCGCCGGCCAGCAGTGCCGCGGCGGCGGCATACAGCAGCACGATCAGCAGCAGGGCGCGGTGGGTGCGCAGCGAGGCGCGCAGGGTATTCATGACAGGGCCAGGACCACTTGGTCCTTGACGTAGACAAACAGCAGCTTGACCTGGTCACCGAGCAGGGTGATCGTGATCACCAGCACTGCCGCGATCAGGCCCGCCAGCAGCGCGTACTCGATCGCCGTGACGGCGGACTCGTCGGATAAACGGCTGAAGAGAGTTTTCACGATGGGCCTCTGATAGGTGAGCAGGGGGAAACTTGCCTGTGGCGTTGACCTGGCGGTAACCGGACTGGCGACGTGCCAGCCCGGAGTACCGTGTTCAGGCGGCAGCGGTATTGGCGGAGGTGAGCTTGGTGCCGATGGTGCTGAACGTTTTTTTCAGCTGCGTGCCGACGATGGTGACGGCAGCGATGATCACTACGGCAATCAGGGCAGCGATCAGGCCATACTCGATTGCGGTGACGCCATCTTCTTCGCGGATAAAGTTTTTGATGAGGTTCATGACAACTCCTGGTGGTGGTTAAGGTACAGCGGTGGGTAAAACGGCATGGCAGCGTTGCTTCCTGGCGCACTCATGGACTTTCGCCCAGTGCCAGCAGTCCGATGATGCAGACCACCGCCATGAGGGCCGCCACAAGTGCATAGCGGTAGAACGCAGCCTTTTCCTTGCCCTGTAAATAGGTGATCAGGGCTGTCGGAAGAAACTTGTCAAAGCGCATGCTGTGCTCCGTGTTGTGGTGGGCCGCGCGGTGATTTGCACTCCGGTAAATCCACTATAGAAGTCGGCACCTTGATCTACATCAGAAGAACATCCTTTTATTGCGAGGAGGAACTGCTTGTTTTTTTCGTGACAATTGTCATGGTCGAGTTTGGCGCGCAGGGGCGAAGGGAGGCCATGCCGGTGGCTGGCGCAGGGAGGTGGCGGGGAAGGGCGTGCGCGGCCGTGCAGTGGCCGTGCAGGAGGGCGGCGTCAGGCGCCGGGCGGCAATTGGCCCAGCTGGTGCTTGGTGGCGTAGGCGTACAGTTCCAGGCGGTTGTACACGCCCAGCTTGCGGTAGATCGACGTCAGGTGATTGCGCAAGGTGTGTTCGGAGATGAACAACTGGTCCGCCAGCAGCTTGGCCGGCGTGCCGCTGCCGTGCACCAGCGCGGCGATGATCTTTCTTTCCTTGAGGGTCAGGCTGGCGACGGCGATGGCTTGTGCCGAGCCGCCGCCGGGCTGGGTCAGCTGCGTCAGCATGCGTCCCAGCATCGCGTGTTCCAGCCACAGTTCGCCCTGGTACACCTTTTCGATGGCTTTCAAGACCATCTCCGCCGGCGCATCCTTGCTGACGATGCCGCGCGCGCCTTTCAGTACCGTCTGGTCCAGGATGGCCTGGTCGTGGCTGGCCGTCAGCACCAGCACGCGCGTGCTGCCGCACTGCGCCAGCGCGGGCAGGATGGCCAGCGAGCTGATGCCGCCCAGGTCCAGGTCCAGCACGATCACATCCGGTTGCAGCGCCTTCGCCTGCTCCAGCGCCTCGGCGCTGTCGGAGGCCGTGGCGACCACGCGCATGCCCGAGTGCTCGCCGCCGATCAGCCGCTCCAGGCCCCACAGCATGGTCTTGTGATCGTCCACCAGCATGACGCTGATAACATGGCCGGCCGGAGGGATGTGGCGTAAGTCATTCATATGGGGATCTCGATCTGCACGGAGGTGTTGCCCAGCATGCCATGCGTGACGCGGGCGGTGCCGCCCAGGGCGGCGGCGCGCTCGGCCAGCGAGTCGGGCAGGAAGTCGGGGACGTGCGCGGCGGCGCATTCGTTGTCGATGCTGATGTGCAGCGCGCCCTGCACGCAGGTCAGCTTGACGGCGCCGTGGCGCGCCGACGTATGCTTGCGGATATTGCTCATGCCTTCGTTGACGATCTGGAACACTTCGGCCGCCAGGCGGTCGTTGATGTGCAGGTCGCCTTCGATATGCAGGGCGATGTCGATGCCATAGAATTCGCGGATCTGCGTGGCCTGGCGGCGCAGCGCGACGAGCAGTTCCGGCTCGCTTTGCACTTGCCCATTCTTGAACGTGCGCGCATAGCTGCGCAGGTCGGTGATCACCTGGCCCGACATGATGATCAGCTTTTCCAGCTCGGGCAGCAACGGGTTGCCCGGCGTGGCTTCGTTGCGCAGGGCGGCCAGGCCATGGCGCAAGCCGATATACGGCTGCACGGCCGTGTCATGCAGGTCGCGCGCGATCTTTTCGCGCTCGCGCGAGGCCGCCTGCGACGCCAGGCGGTCGAGCAGATCGATGTTTTCAATGACGGGAAACGCCTGCGCGCCGATATGGCTGAGAAACAGGGCGTCCGTCTTGCTCATGCTGGTGGCGGACACGATGAAGATGCGGCCTTTGCCATTGCGCAAAGGCAGCGGCGCGCTGATGAAGGCGTGCGCTTCAAGCAGTTCGGCCAGGCGGCCGCCCGCCGCGTCGTCGTGCCGCAGCCAGCGCCCGCTGTCGGGCTCGAGCATGCGCGCGCCGCCTGACCATGGCAGCCAGCGGCCGGCGGGCTGGTTGTACAGGGCGATCTTGTCGTACGGGAAAGCGAGCAGGGGACTGGCCGCATCGTCGCTGAGGATCGAACTCGTATGCACGACGCCCGTGCCCGTATGAATCACGCTGCGCAGCGACCAGACCCGCGTGCCCTTGTCCTGCATGATCAGCAGGCAACTGCGGCCGTTGAAATAACTGCGGGTTTTTTCCAGCACCGAGGTGATGGTCTGGTCGACGCCGAAGCGCGGATTGGACAGCTGGCTGACATCGCGCAGCAGCGCCAGGTGGCTGCGCTGGGTGATGGCCGAGCCGCCCCAGTAGGCGATCATGTAGCCGAGCGCCAGCAGGAAGGTGGTGCGCAACAGCAGGCGCGACAGCTCCGCATCCGTTTCGCCGAACAGGGCGGTGGCGGCAAACAGGCCGGCCGAGGCCAGGGTGACGCGCGCGCCTTCCTCAAAGCCCCGCTGGAACGACGAGGTCAGGATGGCAAAGAAAAAGAACAGGAAGAATAAATTGTTGTGGCTGCTGGTGGAAAACACGATCAGCGCATACCAGGCCACGTCCAGCCAGTACAGCAAGATATCCTGCGGCAGGCTGAGGCCCAGCAGGGTCAGCAAATAGAGCAGCAGGCTGTGCATGGTGTAGGCGGAAAAGATCAGCCAGGTGATCTTGCTCAGCTTGCCGGCGCTTTCGGGGTCGATGAACAGGGTCAGCAAGGTGGCGCTCGACAGCAGCAGGCGCATGCCGTTCACCATGGTCGTATCCATGCCGGCACCCGGCAAGCCGGATATGAGGGGAGGATCGAGATTCACAAGCGCTCCTGGCCATGTCCCGCATGGGTGGGCCATGCGCAGGGATAGATACCACAGATAAATTCTTGTTATTGTTGCTGCAATCAGTGACGAGTCTACGCACACGCCGTAAAGATGTCTACTGGAATCCTTTGCCCTGCGTTGCTTTTTTTATAGCGGCTGCGCCATCACGCGGTTGCGCCCGGCGCCCTTGGCCTGGTACAGGGCGCGGTCGGCGGCGCCGATCAGGGCGGAGATGGCCAGCGGCTGCTGCGGGTACTGCGTGGCGATGCCGATGCTGACCGTGATGTGCTTGACTTCATTGCCCGTCTTGGCATGCGGAATGCGCAGGTCGGCCGCATGCTGGCGGATCGCCTCGGCCATGCGCAGCGCCTGCGCCGCGTCCGTATCGGGCAGGATGGCGGCAAACTCTTCGCCGCCATAGCGGGCCAGCAAGTCGGTGGGGCGCTGCAGCATGGCGGCCAGCTCGGCCGCCACGCGGATCAGGCAATCATCGCCCTGCTGATGGCCGTAATGGTCGTTGTAATCCTTGAAATGGTCGATGTCGATCATCAGCAGCGACAGCGGGCTGCTGGTGCGCATGGCGCGCCGCACTTCCTTCTCGATCGCCACGTCGAAGTGGCGGCGGTTGGCGATGCCCGTCAAGCCGTCGGAAAAGGTTTGCGAGCGCAAGACCATGGTCTGTTCGCGCAGCAGCTTTTCGCGTCCCACGGCGATGGTGACGTCATTGATCTGGATCAGGCAGTGGCGCGGCGAATCGGGTAAATTGATCGGTGTGACGGCGATGGCTTGTTGCATGCGTTCCTCGCCGTCGTTGCCGCCCGTGGCCGCGCCATGCGTGTACAGCGCAAACGGCGCCTTGTGCAGGGTTTGCGACAGCAGCGACTGGAAATTGTCGCGCAGGGCCTGGGTGATGGCCGAATCGATGCGCTTGTGCCGCATTTCCGGGAAGACGGCGAAGAAATCCTGGCCCAGCACGGCGTCGGCCTGGCGGGCCGAGTGGCGCGCCATCCAGCTGTTCCACAGCACGATGCGGTGCTGTTCATCGAGCACGATGGCGCCCAGGTTCACGGCGCCGAGTATGCTCTCGAGCAGGGCGAGTCGATGCAATGCATCCGGCATGATCGTCACGCCTGTCCCAGGACCTTGGCCAGGTAGCGGCTGACCTGCTGTTTCAGGTCGTGCAGGGCGGACAGGTCGAGCACGAAGGCCACATAGCCATGGATCTGGTGCTTGGACAGCACGAAGTCGATATGCAGCATCAGCACGACGGCTTCGTCATCCTGGCCGCCGAACGAGGACAGGATTTCCGCACTGGTGCCCACGTGGTACAGGGGCAGCGAGCCATGCAGTTCGCTGTCGAACAGGTTGGCCAGGGTTCCGACGCAGGAGTTGAGGATGATGTTGCCGATCTCGCTCATCGCCTCCTGTTCCATCTCCGTCAGTTCCTGCAGCGGCATGGCGTCGCCCACCATCAGGCGCACGATTTCCAGGCTCTTGTCCTCGGGAAACATCAGGATGGCTTCGGTGGCGAAAGCGCCATCGTAATGCTGGCTGACGCCGCAGATGCGTTCGCCATCCTTCTTGCTGCCCAGCAAGGCGGCCGCGTCGGCACGGTTCAGGAAGGTGATCGATGGCACCGACATGGTGACTTCTTCATTCACGATCTCGCTCATGGCCGCCGCCGCATGGCCCACCCCGATGTTGAATATCTCTACCAGGGCATCATTCTCGAGTTCGGAAAGATTGACCATGCTCACAGTCCCAGTGATTCGATCAGCTGGTGGATGCGCGTTTCCGTGATCGGTTTTTCCATGAAGCCGACGCCCAGTTCGCTGGCGCGGTTGCGGGTGGCGTTCTGCACATTGGCCGTGACGAGAATGATGTGCGTCTGCGGACACAGCGCGCGCAATTGTTCCGCCGCCGCGATGCCGCCCATGCCGGGCATGTTGACATCCAGTAGTATCAGCACAGGGGTGGCGGTCTTGACTTTTTCCAGGGCTTCCTCACCCGTCGCCGCCTCAATCACTTGCCAGTCGGCATGTTTGCTGAGGATGAACTGATGCGACATCAAACGTGAAACCCGGCTGTCATCGACAACAAGTACCTGTTTACTGTGATTCATGTGCTATTCCTGAAACGTCATATCGGGGCTATCGTGCCATTTTCGCATATTTTAAAGGGCATAGAGTGTAAATGGACGCGCAATTGCCTTAGGGCAAGGTTTTCGCGCTTGCCTGTTGTATCGCGGCGCCTTGTCGGTCATGATGGCCGGCTGGCCGGGCTGGCAATCCGTTAAAATAGCGCCATTCCTCACTTTAGCCTGAATGCCATGACCCAAGACGAATTGAAGCAAGCCGTAGCCCGCGCCGCCATCGACTACGTAGTAAAAGGTGAAATCATCGGCGTCGGCACCGGTTCCACCGCCAATTTCTTCATCGATGAACTGGCCAAGATCAAGGACAGCATCAAGGGCACGGTCGCGTCGTCCGAAGCGACGGCCGCGCGCCTGGCCGGCCATGGCATTCCCGTCTTCGACTTGAACGATGTTGAGTCGATCGCCGTCTACATCGACGGCGCCGATGAAATCACGGCCAGCGGCGCCATGATCAAGGGCGGCGGCGCGGCATTGACGCGTGAAAAAATCGTTGCTTCCGTATCCAAACAGTTCGTCTGCATCGCCGACGGCTCCAAGCTGGTGGAAACCCTGGGCGCCTTCCCGCTGCCGGTGGAAGTGGTGCCGATGGCGCGCGCGGCCGTGTCGCGCCAGCTGGCCGCGCTGGGCGGCACGCCCCGCCTGCGCCTGAAGGCAGGCACTACCGAAGCGTTCATTACGGATAACGGCGGCGAGATCATCGACGTGCTGGGCTTGAAAATTGCCGACCCGGTGGCGCTGGAACAGCAGATCAACCAGATCGTCGGCGTCATCGCCGTCGGCCTGTTCGCCGTGCGCGGCGCCAACGTTTGCCTGCTGGGCATGCCGGAAGGCGTGCGTACCCTGGCGTACTAAGATGATAGCCGGCGTTCGCCGGCATAGATGTGTTAAGCGGCGGCCCCTTGCGGGCCGCTTGTCATGTGTGCCTGGCGGTACACGGCCACGGTGCGCAGCAAGCCGCCGAGGAAGATGCCGCTGAAGCAGCCATAGGCGAGGCAGACAGGTACGATGAAGCTGGCCGCATGGGCATAGGCGGGGGCGACGGCCAGGGTCACGGCGACCGCATATTTCATGCAGAAAATGCTCATCATCAAGATCATGGGTACCCAGCTGCCGGGGCGCTGCACGCTGCTCCGTTCGGGAATGGCCACGATGGTGTCTGTCTTGGTCAGCGACCATGCCAGCGCCGCGCCGGCCAGCGCGCCGGCGACCCAGGCGAACGGCGCCATGCCGGCCAAGCCGAAACTGCCATGTACGCCGCTCAGCGACAGGGCCAGCATGACCAGGGGAATGATGCACAGCTTGCGCAAGCTCACTTCGCGGGCGCGGCTGGCCAGCACGCCGCGGTAGACGAGAAAGCCCAGGATGGCCCAGACGTAGAGGGGAGTGTGGCTGAAGATTTGCTGCAACATGGTGTCCGCCTTGGTGTGAGGTTGTCGATGGACGTACTGTGCCAGCCGGCGGCGTGGGCGGCGAGCGGCTTGCGACGAAACGGGGAGGCGGTGCCGTGAAACGGCGGGGAAAGGCGTGAAACGAAGGCGTAACTGCCCGTGACGTGGTCACGGGCAAGCGATACAGCTTATTCCGTAGGCGGCACGTAACCCATGGCCGCATCGGCGCCATCGCCGAAGAAATGCTTTTCCATCTGCGTGGCCAGGTATTTGCGGGCGCGCGCGTCGGCCAGGTTCAGGCGGTTTTCATTGACCAGCATGGTCTGGTGCTTGAGCCAGGCAGCCCACGCTTCCTTCGACACGGATTCGTAAATCTTCTTGCCCAGTTCGCCCGGGTACGGCGGGAAATCCAGTCCTTCGGCTTCCTTGTTGAGTTTGATGCAGTGGATCGTGCGGGCCATCTGTGCTCCTGAATCAGTGTAGAGATAAAGCGTGATTATAAGGTACTTTGCGCCTGCCCTCGCGGGGCCGTCGCGGCCTGGCGACACGCCGTTTGCCGCGCCCTTGCGCTGGATCAAATTTGATCTGCGCCGCCCTAGCTAGTAAGATGCCTTATCGCGCCAGCCGCTGGCGGCGCCTCTTCCAACCAAGTAGTAATAATTAACCAATATGGAATCCCTATGACCTCAGTGAAAGTCCATGGCATCGATGTCAGCAATACAGGCAGCTTTGCGCTGTTTGGCGGCATCAACGTGCTCGAATCGCGCGATCTCGCCATGCGCGCTTGCGAAGAATACGTGCGCGTCACGCAAAAACTGGGCATTCCATATGTGTTCAAGGCCAGTTTCGACAAGGCCAACCGTTCATCGATCCATTCCTACCGCGGTCCGGGCCTGGAAGAAGGCATGCGCATCTTCCAGGACGTGAAGGCGGCGTTCGGCGTGCCCGTCATTACCGACGTGCATGAACCATGGCAGGCGCAGCAGGTGGCTGAAGTGGTGGACGTGCTGCAATTGCCCGCCTTTTTGGCGCGCCAGACGGACCTCGTCGTGGCCCTGGCGAAAACCGGTAAAGTCATCAACATCAAGAAGCCGCAATTCCTCAGCCCTGGCCAGATGGCCAATATCGTCGAAAAATTCAAGGAAGCGGGCAACGATCAATTGATCCTGTGCGACCGCGGCACCTGCCTCGGCTACGACAACCTGGTGGTCGACATGCTGGGCTTTGGCGTCATGAAAAAGACGTGCGACGACTTGCCGATCATCTTCGACGTCACGCACGCGCTGCAGCAGCGCGACCCCGGCGGCGCCGCTTCGGGCGGCCGCCGCCAGCAAGTGGCGGACCTGGCCCGCGCCGGCCTGGCCGTCGGCATCGCCGGTCTGTTCCTGGAAGCCCACCCTGATCCTGACAACGCCCGCTGCGACGGCCCCAGCGCCTTGCCGCTGGACCAGCTGGAGCCGTTCCTGGCGCAATTGAAGGCACTGGACGAGCTGGTCAAGTCGTTTGCCCCATTGAATATCAAATAACGATCTGAATGTAAAAAAAGCCCGGCATGCCGGGCTTTTTCAGTTTTACAGTGTCTTGATCAGCACTTGGGATTTACGTTGCCAGTTATACATATGCTGGCGGTCCTTTGGCAAATCGTCGACCGTAGCCGGCACGAAGCCCCGTTTCTTGAACCAGTGCGAGGTGCGCGTGGTCAGCACGAACAACTTGTTCAGGCCGGCGGCGCGGGCGCGGTTTTCCATGTGTTTCAGGATGCGTTCGCCATCGCCCTGGGCTTGCACTTCCGGGTTCACCGTCAAACATGCCATTTCTGCCATCTTTTGTGCGGGGAACGGGTACAGGGCGGCGCAGCCGAAGATCACGCCGTCATGCTCGATGACGGAGAAATAATCGATTTCGCGCTCGATCAGCTCGCGGCCCCGCTTGACCAAAGTGCCGTCCGCTTCCAGCGGTTCGATCAGTTTGATGATGCCGCCCACGTCTTCGATGGTGGCCTGGCGCAAGCTTTCCAGGTTTTCATGGCTGATCATGGTGCCCACGCCATCATGGGTAAACAATTCCAGCAGGGCGGAACCATCCATCGAGAACGGCACGATGTGCGAGCGCTCGACGCCGTTGTGGCATGCCTTGACGCAATGTTTCAAATAAAACGCCGTGGCGTCGGGCAAGAAGCCGGCCATCAGCACGGCTTCGGCCTGGTGCGACGACAGTTCACGGATTTCCACGCCCGTGGCGTCTTCCATCATCGGTGTTTCCGTAATGAAAATCAGTTTGTCCGCGTGCAGGGCGATGGCGGCGCTGCAGGCCACGTCTTCCATGGTCAGATTAAACGCTTCGCCCGTCGGCGAGAATCCCAGCGGCGAGAGCAGCACCAGGCCGTCCGAGCCGAGGATGGAGTGGATGGTTTCGGCGTCGACCTTGCGCGTGATGCCCGTCAGTTCCAGGTCCACGCCATCGATCACGCCCAGCGGGCGCGCCGTGATGAAGTTGCCGGAAATGATACGGATGGCCGCGTGCGACATGGGCGTGTTCGGCAAGCCCTGGCTGAACGCGGCCTCGATATCGAGGCGCAGCTCGCCGGCGGCTTCCTTCGCGCATTCCAGCGCGGCAATGTCCGTGATGCGCACGCCGTTGTGGAAACGGCCTTCGACGTTACGCAAGGCCAGTTGTTCCGCCACCTGCGGCCGCGAGCCGTAGACGACGGTGACATTGATGTCCAGCGCATGCAGCAGGGACAAATCATGGGCCAGCACCTGCAGCGCCCCGGCGCTGACGAGTTCACCGGGGAAGGCGACCACGAAGGTCTTGCCGCGAAAGGCGTGGATGTAGGGCGCGACTGAGCGCAGCCATTGGACGAATTGGGTAGGGTTTTCCATTAAGCGCATTATAATTCGCTGCGCGATGTGCGCGCTTAAAATACCTGTAAAAAACAATGTCTTCAGCCAGCAATAAGTCTTCCCCTCCTTCCACCGTTGCAAATGTGCCCGCCAGCGGGGATGTTTCCGCGCCTGCGGCCACGCCTGCGCAGGGCCGCCAGCGCCCGCCCGTGAGCCAGCAAAGGCAGCAAGCGCCGCGCGCGGAACAGCAGAAACAGCAACAGCAGCAGCGATCGGGAGAGGGCAAGCCCCAGGCCGCGCGTCCGCCGCGCGAGGGGCAGGAAAGCCGCGAAGCCCGCGATGCGGCCCGCGCCGCGCGCGAAGCGGAAAAGGCTTTCCGCAACCCGCTGCCGCCGATCACGTATCCGGAAGACTTGCCCGTCTCGGGCCGGCGCGAAGAAATCGCCAAGGCCTTGACGGAAAACCAGGTGATCATCGTCTCGGGCGAGACGGGTTCCGGCAAGACGACCCAATTGCCGAAGATTTGCCTGGAACTGGGACGCGGACAGAAGGGCCTGATCGGCCACACGCAGCCGCGCCGCATCGCCGCCTCGTCGACGGCCAAGCGCATCGCGCAGGAACTGGGCACGCCGCTGGGCGAAACGGTCGGTTTCAAGGTGCGCTTTGCCGACACCTTGACGAAGGGCGCGTCCGTCAAGCTGATGACGGACGGTATCTTGCTGGCCGAGACACAGACCGACCCGTTGTTGAAAAATTACGACACCATCATCATCGATGAAGCGCACGAACGCAGCCTGAACATCGACTTCCTGCTTGGGTATCTGAAGCAGCTGCTGCCGCGCCGGCCCGACCTGAAAATCATCATCACCTCGGCCACCATCGATGCGGAACGCTTTGCGCGCCATTTCGGCACGCCGGAAAAGCCGGCGCCCGTGATCGAAGTGTCGGGCCGTTTGTACCAGGTGGAAGTGCGCTACCGCCCCGTGGAGCGGGAGCAGGTGGCCATGCCGGGTGCCGGCGCGGGTAGTAGCGGCGCCGACAAGCCGGGGCAGAGGACGGCCGCCGCGCGCGAAAAGCGCGACTTGATGGATGCCGTCGTCGATGGCGTGGAAGAGCTGTGCCGCATCGGTTCGGGCGACGTGCTGGTGTTCTTGCCGGGCGAGCGCGAAATCCGCGACTGCGCCGAAGCGCTGCGCAAGCACCACCCGCCGCACGTGGAGATTTTGCCCCTGTTCGCCCGTTTGTCGGCCGAAGAGCAGGAGCGCGTGTTTAAAACCAGCAATGCGCGCCGCATCGTGCTGGCCACCAACGTGGCGGAAACCTCGCTGACGGTGCCCGGCATCCGCTACGTGGTCGACGCGGGCCTGGCGCGGGTGAAGCGCTACAGCTACCGCAACAAGGTGGAGCAGCTGCAGGTCGAGCCGATCGCCCAGTCGGCCGCCAACCAGCGCGCCGGGCGTTGTGGCCGCGTGGCCGACGGCGTCTGCATCCGCCTGTACGAAGAGCAGGACTATTTGCTGCGCCCGAAATTCACGGAACCGGAAATCCTGCGTTCCTCGCTGGCGGCCGTCATCCTGCGCATGAAGTCATTGCACCTGACGGACGTGGAAACCTTCCCCTTCATCGAGCCGCCGCTGGCACGCGCGGTGGCCGACGGCTATCAGCTGCTGCAGGAGCTGGGCGCCGTCGATGACGTCAACAAGCTCACGCCGCTGGGCAACAAGCTGGCCAAGCTGCCGCTGGACCCGCGCGTGGGCCGCATGATCCTGGCCGCGCTCGACAACGCCTGCCTGACGGAAGTGCTGATCGTCGCCTCGGCCCTGTCCGTGCAAGACCCGCGCGACCGCCCGATGGAGCACCAGCAGGCGGCCGACGAGGCACACAAGAAATTTGCCGACGAAAAATCGGAATTCCTCAGCTATCTGAAAATCTGGCGCTGGTTCGAGTCCGCCATCGAGCACAAGAAAACCAACCGCCAGCTGCAAGACAATTGCCGCGCGAATTTCCTGTCGCAGATGCGCTTGCGCGAATGGCGCGACGTGCACTCGCAGTTGTTGACCATCGTCAAAGAACAGGGCTGGCGCCTGAACGAAGCGCCCGCCACCTATGATAATCTGCATATGGCCTTGCTGACTGGCTTGCTGGGCAATATCGGCTTCAAGGGCGAGGACGAGCCGGGCGCGGGCTACCTGGGCGCGCGCGGCATCAAGTTCCATATCTGGCCTGGTTCCTCGCTGCTGAAAAAACCGGGCAAGTGGATCATGGCGGCCGAGCTGGTCGACACGACGCGTTTGTACGCGCGTTGCGTGGCGCAGATCCAGCCCGAATGGCTGGAAAAGGTGGGTGAGCACCTGCTGAAGAAATCGTGGGGCGAGCCGCGCTGGGAAAAACGCTCGGCGCAGGTGACGGCGTCCGAACGGGCTACTCTTTATGGCCTGGTGGTGTACAGCCAGCGGCGCATCAATTACGGCAATTTCAACTTGCCGGAAGCGCGCGAAATCTTCATCCGCGACGCCCTCGTGGGCGGCGACTTCGACACGCGCGCGCCATTCTTTGCGCACAACCATAAACTGATCAAGGACATCGAAAACCTCGAGCACAAATCGCGCCGCCTGGACGTGCTGGTCGACGATGAACTGATCGCCGCTTTCTACGACAAGCTGCTGCCGGCGGACGTGTGCAATGGCGCCGGTTTCGAGAAATGGCATAAAGAGGCCATACGCGACAACCCGAAGCTGCTGTACCTGAACCGCGAAGAGCTGATGCGCCACGAGGCGGCCGGCGTGACCACCGACCTGTTCCCGAAAACCATGTCCGTGACGGGCCTGGAAATGGGCCTCACGTACCATTTCGAGCCGGGCAGCGTGCGCGATGGCGTGACGTTGTCGGTACCCCTGTATGCCTTGAACCAGTTGCCGCGCGAACGCTGCGAATGGCTGGTGCCGGGCATGCTGAAGGAAAAAGTGCATCTGCTGCTCAAATCGCTGCCGCAAAAGCTGCGCCGCCACTGCGTGCCGCTGCCCGATTACGCGGCGAAGTTCTGCGAGCGCGTGTACGAGGCTGGCGTGTTCGGCCGCGGCGACCTGATCGACGCCATCATCCTCGACATCCGCACACAGATCACGATCAATGTGCTGACGACGGATTTCAAGCCGGAAACCTTGCCTGCCCATCACTTCATGAATTTCAAGGTGATCGACGAGCATGGCCGCCAGCTGGACATGGGCCGCAACCTGGCTACCCTGCAAGCGGAATTTGGCGGCCAGGCGCGCCAGAGTTTCCAGAAACTGGCCGAAGTGTCGGGCGTGTCCGGCACGGGCACGCCGGGTGCCAAGGTGGCGGGCGCGCAAGTGGCGTCGCGGCTGCAGGCGCAAGCGCAGGGTGCCAACGCGGCGCCAGGCAAGGGCGGCGCGCCGGCCAAGGGCGCAGCCGCCGCTGCGGCGCCGGCGTCGGGCAATGCCACCGTCTCGCAGCACATGGGCTTGACGGGCTGGACCTTTGGCGAATTGCCGGAGTTGCTCGAAATCGTGCAAGGCAAGCTGACCCTGATCGGCTTCCCCGCGCTGGTCGACAAGGGCACGCATTGCGACCTGGAAGTGTTCGACGATCCGACCGTAGCCGCCCGCACGCACAAGGTGGGGTTGCGCCGATTGTTCGCGCTGCAAATGAAGGAGCAGATCAAGTACGTCGAGAAAAGCATCCCCGGTTTGCAGCAGATGGGTATGCAATTCATGGCCCTCGGTTCGCAGGAAGAGTTGCGCGAGCAAATCATCAACAAGGCGCTCGATATTGCTTGCTTGCAAGATCCGCTGCCGCTGGACGCCGCCTCGTTCGCCAAGCGCCAGGCGGAGGGCAAGTCGCGCCTGGTCTTGCTGGTCAATGAAATCGCCCGCCTGCTGTCGCAAGTACTGACGGAATTCCACGGCTTGCCCAAGCGCCTGCAGAATATCCCGGCCGCGGCGGCCACCGATATCCAGTCGCAGCTGCAGGGGCTCGTGCATAAGCGTTTCCTGACGGAAAACGAGTACACGCAGCTGGCGCATTTCCCCCGTTACTTAAAAGCGATCAACGTGCGCCTGGAAAAGCTGCGCGCCGACCCTGCGCGCGACACCAAGTTGATGGCCGAGTGGCAATCGGCGGCCGCGCCGTATTTGCGCCAGGCCAAGGACCGCCAAGCCGGCAAGAACACGGACCCGAAACTGGTCGACTTCCGCTGGATGCTGGAAGAGCTGCGCGTGTCGCTGTTCGCGCAGGAATTGCGCACGCCGATGCCGGTTTCGGCCAAGCGCCTGCAGAAGGTATGGGAGTCGATGCAGCGGTGATAGTACCTCTATAAACCTACTGCGCAACTCACTATTGCGTCGGCGTTGCTCACCGTACTAGAGTACGGTTGCGCTACTCAACGCAATATTGAGCTTGCTCGCTACGGTTTCTAGAGGCACCGTGACACTAACGATGGGCGGCTATAGTCGCTTGTTCGCTAAATTCTGAAGCGTTTTCTGCCGGATTAGCAGAGCCGCCGAGGCGAAGCGCCGCGTACTCTGCGCTACTTAAGACCTCTCTCGTCAACTACGCTTATCCATCTTGTCATCGCCGAGCGCCGAACGCGAGCCCAGGTCGCCCTGGCTGCTGCCCGTGCCGGCGCGGCTGCCGCTCATGGAGGTGCCGGACATGCTGCTTTCGCTGCCCGATTGCAGGCTGGCGCTGCCGCGCAGGTCGCTGCCCGATGGCATGCGGCTGCCTGCCATGGCGCCGCTGCCGTAGCGCGTGCCGCTGCCATAGAAGGCTTCCATCTGCTGGTTCCACGCTTCGCTGCCCATGTCGGGCCAGTTGTTCTTGTCGAAGCCGGGGGCGTCTTTCAGCAAGTCTTTGTCCACGTTGAGCAGGAAGCGCTTGTTGACGGTGTCCAGGGTCAGGCGTTCCCAGGGTACGGCAAACAGCTTGTCGCCCATGCCCAGGATGCCGCCGAAGGACAGCACGGCATAGGCGATCTGGCCCGTGCGCATGTCGAGCATGATTTCCTTGATGTCGCCCAGTTCCTCGTCGTTGTGATTGTAGACATCGTCGCCGAGCAGGGTATCTGCCCCCATCAGTGCCGGCCCCGGGCCGTCGTGGTTGCGGTACATGCCCAGGATGTCGCGGTCCAGATAGCTCATGGTGTTCTCTCCTCTGGTGAAGTGCGGATCGAACATCCAGATTAAGCATGCGCACGAGGTCGCGCTTGATCTGCCTCAATCGTGCCAGCGGCACTTTTATCCGTGTGCAAACGTACGGTGTTGCCAGACAATTGCGGTACTCTATGCATTCTACGGAGGAGGCCGCACATGCTGACGATGCAACGATGCAGTGGGATGAACTTGCGGTACGCTCCACCACGCCATGCGCGCCGCTTGCCATGGTAAAGCCCGCCACCAAATGGCTGCGCGGGCTGCTGCGCGCCGGTAAGGCGCAGCAGCGCACGGCCAGCAAGCTGGCCAAGGTGCTGTTCGGCCCCGTGCCGGCCAAGCCCACGCCTAAACCTAAACCCCGCGGCAAGACTGCGGCCAAGGCCAGGCCGACGCCGCGCGCCAGGCCCGCCAGCGACGCGCTGCCCGCCCTGGCGCCCTTCGCCACGCCCCTGTCGCCCCCGCGCGTGCGCAAGCGAACGGCGCCCCCGCCGGGCAAGTGGCTGGCCGCCCACTATGCGCCGTTGCCGGAACTGGGGCAGTTGCCGGGCCGGCGCCTGCCATATTTCCTGTACCTGCCCGAGAAGGCGCCGAGCGCCGCCATGCGCAGCCGGGGCCGGCCGCTGCTGGTGATGCTGCACGGCTGCGAGCAGAGCGCCACGCAGTTTGCCGAAGGCACGCGCATGAACCGCCTGGCCGAGCGCAAGGGCTATGCCGTGCTGTATCCGCAGCAATCGCTGCGCTCGCATGCGCGCCGCTGCTGGAAGTGGTACGACAAGCTGACGCAGGACGGCGGCGGCGACGTGCGCCTGATCGTCGGCGCCATCGAGCAGGTGGCGGCCCGCTATGCGATCGACCGCGCGCGCATCTATATCTGCGGCATTTCCGCCGGCGCCGGCATGGCGCATATCGTGGCCCTGAACCATCCGCAGCTGTTCGCCGCGCTGGGCCTGCATTCCGGGCCCGTGTTTGGCGCCGGGCATAACCTGATCGGCGCGCTGGGGGTGATGCAGCATGGCGCGGCCGCCCGCGCCGACGCGGCCATCGATGAAGTGCTGGCGCGCCAGCCCGCGTTTCCCCGCCTGCCCACCATCCTGCTGCAAGGGCTGGCCGACAAGGTGGTGCGGCCCATCAACCAGACGCAACTGGTGCGCCAGAGCGTGCGCGTCAACCGCTTGCCGGTCGATACCGTGGTGACGGCGCAGCGCCTGCCTGGCGGCGCGGCGGGCGGACGCAATCCGGCCCATGCGTATGGGCTGCACGATTATCAGGTGGACAAGCAGGTGCTGCTGCGCGTGGCGCAGGTCGAGCACCTCGAGCACGCCTGGAGCGGCGGCGACGCCAGCCTGCCGTTCAACGACAAGGCCAAGCCCGACGCCAGCAAGATGCTGCTCGATTTCTTCGCCAGCCACCGCCGCCGATAAGCCGCCGTGCCGCGCGCCGCAACGGTGCGCAGGCACTGGTACGCATCGCTTTCCTTTCTCCCGCAAGACCGCTGCCGCGCGCCGGCGCGCTGGCCGCGCCCTTTCCAGCGCCGATTTCCAATGCCGCAGCAGCAGGATTTTTCCCAAGTGGTATTGCTGCGGTATTTAAAAATCACAAAAACAGGCGCTAAAAATACTAACTGGTATACAATTGGTACACGTTTTCAGTGAAGTCGTGTCCGCCGTCCCATGCCCCGACAGCCGGTACGCACTGACGGCAGCCACCCACGTTACGGAACGCGCCATGTCCATCAAGTCCAAGCAGTTGCTGTGGTTTTTTGCGTTTTTCCTCGTCTTTGAACTGAATATCTATCTGTCCAACGACATGATCATGCCGGCCATGCTGGGCATCGTCGGCGAGTTCCAGGCGGAGGCGAAATTCGTCCCCTTGTCCCTGAGCCTGTATCTGCTGGGCGGCAGTTCCCTGCAGATATTCCTGGGGCCCCTGGCCGACGCCATCGGCAAGCGCAAGCTCGTGTTGACCGGCAATACCTTGTTCCTGCTGGCCACGGTGGCCGTGCCATTGACCGCTTCGATCGAGCAATTTCTCGTCGCGCGTTTCATCCAGGGCATGGGCTGCTGCTTCATCTTCGTCGGCTATGCCATGATCCATGAACTGTTCGACGACATGGCGGCCGTCAAGCTGAGCAGCATTCTGTCGAGCACCACCATCCTCGCGCCCCTGGCCGGCCCCATCCTCGGCAGCGCCATCATCAGCCGGCTGGACTGGCGCTACGTGTTTTTCCTCTCCGGCCTGCTGGCGCTGCTGTCCTTGCTGGGCCTGTGCAAGACCATGCCGCGTACGCCGGCGCCGGTCGCGCGCCTGGACCTGGGCGCCATTGCGCGCAGCTATGGCGTCATTTTCAGCAACCGGCGCTTCATGTTCGGCATGTTCACGGCCGGACTGGCCACCGTGCCCCTGACGGCCTGGATCGGCTTTTCGCCCCTCTTCGTGCTGCAGGAAATGGGCGCCTCCTACGCCACGTATATCGCGCTGCAATGCGTGATCTTGTCCGGTTTCGTTCTCAGCAGCATCGCCATCCAGCGCCTGCGCCAGGATTTCCCCCTCGTGTCCCTGTTGCGCCTGGGCGGGCTGATCGCGGCCGCCGGCATGCTGGGCGCCGGTGCGGGCCGCCATCATGTCGACGTGTTTGCGGCCTGCATGTTTGTCTATTCCATCGGCTTCGGCCTGTTCAACGGCGCCCTGATCCGCAGCGCGATCACGGCCAGCAAGGAATCGATGACCTTGACGACAGCCGCCATGAGCTTGCTGTACTGCATTTATCTGTCCGCCTGGCTGCAGCTGTACAACGTGCTGTGCCAGCGCTTCGGCTATGCGCTGGAAACGTATGCATTGCTGAATATCCCCGTCATCGTGGTCATCACGGCCTGCCTGCTGCTGTTTACACGGGGCATGGCGGGACGCCGGGAAAGCGAGGTGCTGCTAGCCCGGCACTGATGGCGCAACGATGCGCATGTTGTCGACCTTGTTTTATCTCCTGCGACGTTTATTGACACTCTCCTGCGGAAAATGGTGCGCCCATGAAAATAGATGACCTGGCCTCGAAACACGATCAAGCAAAGATTTTCAACCTGGAATACGAGTTTCGCATCAACCGGCTGAAACTCGATTACATCACCCTGGCCGATGTCAGGCCCGTCGGCAGCGACCTGGAGCAATTGGCCGCGGAGCACCAGGCGGGCATCGCGGCCCTGCGCAGCTTCGTCGCCCTGAACTTCAACCATTTCAATGCGGCAAGCTGTTCCTCGCTCAGCTGCATCCCCACGCGCGCGCTCGGCGAGGACGAGCGCTACCTGCACCGCATCTGGATGGGCGGACCCCTGCCGGCCATCGCCTGCGAGGCGATCCAGCAGTGGGGCGCGGCGCTCGACGACGTGCGCTGCAACGGCGGCGCGCCGTATGTTTCCATCCTGTGGGTGTGGGATGCGCAGCAGCTGCGCGATGACGAGCGCTTCAGCCCCACGGGCGGCGCCGGGCGCTACACGATAGGCCGCTACGACATCGGCGGCACGACCCTGCATATCAATTCGCTGCGCGCGCTGGCGCTGGACTTCGCGCCGGCCCGCTTCGATATCCTCGATACCCTGCATACGCAGCGCTATTTCGCCACCTTGTCCGATTATTTCCGCATCCTCATCATGTGCGAATACGGCGGCCTGTATATGGATGTCGATACGATCCCGCACAATCCGGCGACGATTTTCCTGATGAAGCCGGAAGTGCCCGATTATTTCCAGCGCAAGGATGATGACAGCGAAGAGCGCCGGCACGTCAGCTGGATGAATTTGTTTCTCGATGAAACGGGCATGCTGATCGCCAAGAAGAACGATGCGGCGCTGCGTGTGATCCAGCGCAATGTGAACCGCGCGTATGCGGGTATCGATGCGCAGATTCCCCGTTCCTGCCCGCAATTCGAGGCGCGGCTGTTTGGCCAGTTTTATGCCGAATGGAAGAAAAACCTGGGCGTGACCCTGCTCAGCCATGCCGAGTTTTACCAGCGCTATTGCGTGCTGTATGACGGCGCGCGGGAAGCGGTGGCGGGCGGCATCCGCGGCATGCGCTTGCTGGACGATATCATTACCGACATGCACATCCCCTTGAGCGACGAGGAACGGCGCGCGTATGCGCGCTGCGTGGCGCGGCTCGACGAAATCGGCTGGCAACTCGACGATCCTTTGATCTTGCCCAATATCGTCGACGTGTTCGATATCGAGGAAGTGCCGCGCATGGCGTATGCTGCCCAATTGCGGGCGGATATCGAGCATTTCCACTATTACTCGGTGCTGTCGGACGATCCGCAGCTCGACCGCGTGAATGACGTCTTTTGCCGCTACCTGTTGGCCCATCGTTCGCAGCATATTGCCGCCGGCAACTTCTGGCGCCCCACCGTGGGCCGCCACGGCAGCCGCATGCCGGCCGTCGGCGATACCGCCCCGTCCGGCGACGAAGTTCAGGCTCAAGCGGGCTTGCTGTCGCATGCGCCGCTCACGCTGGTGCCGGGCGAGCTGCTGGGCGACGAGGCGAAGAACCGCATGGCCAAATTGCTGTTTGCCACCAGCTACCTGGAATACTGTTCGTTCGGCAATAAACTCAATCTGCAGTTCGTCGAATTGCAGCGGCGGCAGAACATCGACCCGTATCTGGCGCACATCCACGGCCTGCATGACGAGGACGGGCGTTTCATCGGCTTCTTTACGGCCGCGACGATGGACGAGTTCCAGGCTTGCGGCGCCGTCTCGTATTACCGCGATGACATGAAGGCGCTCGACGATGCGTATGACGCCTTCGTGCTCGCGCATGCGCGCACCGACGACTGTTTCGTCAGCAGTTTGGCCATCGACGAAAAATACCGGGGCCAGGGTTTATTCAGGCAGATGTTCCATGAGATCCGCGACTTGTCCAGCCGCAAGGGCTGCGCGCGCATCACCTTGACGGTGTGGGAAAAGAGCGAAGCGCTGCAAGTGTATCTGCACAAGGGTTTTCGCAGCGTGGGCACGTTCGACTATGCCTACAGCCTGTTCTATGACCGGCTGCATTTCCTCGTGTATGAAGGAAACTGAGGAAGGTAACTGAGGAGGGAAAACGAGGGAGAACAGGGGCGGCCGGCAGCCGCCCCGTGTAGTGTCTTACAGGGCCAGGAAGGCCAGGCCCGCCACGGCGGTCGGCAGCAGGGCGCCCGCCAGCAGGCCGACGGCGCCGATCGATTCATCCTTGAAGCCGCGGCGCAGCAGGGCCACGCCGGCCGGGTTCGGCGCATTGGCGATGACGGTCAGGCCGCCACCGGCCACGGCGCCCGCCATCAGCATGTATTTCGCTTCGTCCGTCATGCCGACGATCAGCGAACCGAGGTAGGTGAGGGCCGCATTGTCGGTAATCGCCGTCAAGCCCAGGGCGCCGAAGAACAGGGCCAGCGGTTTCAGGCTGGAAACGATGGGCTGCAGCCACCATTGCTGCATGCCGCCCAGCACCACTAGGCCGCCCAGGAAGAAGCCGACCAGCAAGCCTTCCTTGAGGATCAGCGGGCTTTGATAGCGCTCATACGCCTGCACGAAGCCGAGGAAGAACAGGAACAGGCCGATGAACAGCACGGGATGGTGCGCCAGGGTGACGACGCCGGCCAGCACGATCATGTGCACCAGGCTGACGGCCAGCGGCACTTTCGGCGCTTCCACTTCACCGGCCTTCGGCTTGATGTCGGAGGTGTTGCTGTGCAGATATTTGCGCAGCAATATGCTCACGCCCGTGGCGTTGACCAGCACGGCGATGGCCGCCTTCCAGCCGAAGTGGGTGGCCATGTAGGCGCTGTCCCAGTTCCATGTGGTGGCCACCATCAGCACGGGCGGCGCCGCGTACGAGGTGAGGGTGCCGCCGATGGAAACGTTGACGAAGAGCACGCCCAGCGCGCCGTATTTCAGCCATTCAGGAATGCCCGGGCGGAAGATTTGCGGCGCCAGCATCAGCGCGGCCAGGGTCATGGCGGCCGGTTCCGTGATCAGGGAGCCCGTCAGGGGCACGAGCGCCAGGCCCAGCCAGACGAGGGCCAGTTCCGTGCGCAGCGGCATCACGCGCGCCACGCCTTTCAACAGGCGCTGCACGGCGTCGAGCACGGGGCGTGAGGCGGCCACGACCATGACGACAAAGACGAACAGCGGCTCCGTGTAATGGCGCGACTCGGCATACTCGATGGCCGCATCGCCGCCCGAGACAAAGGCCATGATGATGATCAAAATGAAGGCCCAGAAGCCGAACACGACTTCCACTTCGCCCAGCAAATGCAGCAAGCCCGCATGGCGGGGATGGCGCCGCGATAATGTTTCAAACGACTTGGCGGCGAAGGTGTGGATGAGCGCGAGACCGAAGACGATGGCGCTGATGAGTTGGATGGTGGTCAAATGCGTTTCCTTATGGACGGAGGAAGCCGCCCGGTGCATTGCCGAGCGGTAAGGAGAGTGCTTATGGTACAGCAATCGATGTGAAAAACGGTGTTTTTCGGACGTCGCGGGACGGCCTCCGGATGGGGATGCGCAGATAGGCCTTGCCAAAAGGGGGACTGGATAGTACTGTATATGCATACAGTATTCATCTTCATATTCAATTATGCAACATTCTCAATTGATGGCCTCGCCGGAAGCCTTGCACCCGTCCTTGTGGCGCGCATCGCAGCTGGGGCAGGGCGCCACGCGCTGCCTGGACACGGGCTTTGCCGCCCTGTCCGCGCAGCTGCCCGGCGGCGGCTGGCCCTGCGGCAGCCTCATCGATCTGCTGGTGCAGCAGCCGGGCAGCGGCGAAGTGCGGCTGCTGGCGCCCGCGCTGGCGCAGCTGCCGGGCTTGCCCATCGTGCTGCTGCAGCCGCCCCACCCGCCGCAGGCGCTGGCCCTGGCCGCGCAGGGGCTGGCGCCGTCGCAACTGCTGTGGCTCAAGAGCGCCGGCAGCAAGGATGCCCTGTGGGCGGCGGAAAACATCTTGCGCAGCGGCACGTGCGGCGCCTTGCTGTTCTGGCAGCCGCACGTGCGCGCCGACAGCCTGCGCCGCCTGCACCTGGCCGCGCAGTCCGGCAACACCCTGTTCTGCATGCTGCGCCCCTTGCATGGCGCGCAGGATGCGTCGCCGGCGCCGCTGCGCCTGTCCGTGCGCCCGGCCGCCGGCGGCATCGAGATCGGCTTCATCAAGCGCCGGGGACCGCAGCGCGACGCGCCCCTGTTCCTGCCCCTGCAACCTCCTTCATTACTGCTACGCCATGCGACTCTGGATCGGCCTGTACCTGCCCCGGCTCCCGCTCGAAGTGTTTTGCCCGCGCTGGTCGTCTGACCTTCTCGGCGTGGTGCTGGAGCAGGAGCAAGTGATGGCCGTGTCGCCGCTGGCGCGGGCGGCGGGCATCCGGCCGGGCATGCGCCGCGCGGGCGCGCTGATGCTGGCGCCGCAGGCGCGCCTGCACGAGCGCTCTTTGGAACGGGAAGCGCAGGCCCTGCAAGCGGTGGCGCTGGCGCTGCTGCAATATTCGCCGCTGGTGGCGCAGGGCGAGGAAGCGACCCTGCTCGTCGATGCGGGCGCCAGCCTGCGCCTGTTCGGCGGCGTGCGCGCCCTGTGCCGGCAGATTGCGGCCAGCTTGCGCGCGCTGGGCTACACGGCCCAGCTGTCGTGCGCCCCCACGGCGCGCGGCGCCTGGCTGCTGGCGCGCGCCGGGACGCGCCGGGGCCGGACATTGAGCATGGCCAGCCTGGTGCGCCGCCTCGACCGCCTGCCGTGCGCCTTGCTGCCGCCCGCGCGCCCCTGGCTGGAATGGCTGGACGGCATCGGCTGCCGCACCCTGGGGCAGTTGCGCCATTTGCCGCGGCCCGGCTTGCAGCGCCGTTGCGGCGGGGCCTTGCTCGACATGCTCGACGATGCGCATGGCCACGGCACGGAACTGTACCTGTGGCTCGAAGCGCCGCCCACGTTTTGCGCCAGCCTGGAACTGTTCGACCGCGTGGAGCACGCGGAAGCGCTGCTGTTCGGCGCGCGCCGTCTGCTGCAGCAAATGACGGGCTGGTTGTGCGCGCGGCAATTCGCCGTCGAACGCATCCAATTGCTGCTGGCGCACGAGCGGGGCAGGGTGGCGCGCCCGCCCACCGTCATCGACCTGGCCCTGGGCGAGGCCGTCTGGCGCGACGAGCATTTATTGCGCTTGCTCAAGGAGCGCCTGGCGCAGCTGGTGCTGGAGGCGCCCGTGATCGGCCTCACCCTGGAAGCGCTGCAGGTGCAGCCGATGGCGCCGCCCAGCGACACCCTGTTTCCCGAACCGGGCGGCACGCCGCAGGAGCGCCAGCGCTTGCTGGAATTGCTGGTGGCGCGCCTGGGCGCCGAGAATGTCTTGCAGGCGGCGCCGCGCGCCGATTATCGCCCCGAGGCGGCCAACCAGTGGCTGCCGCTGCCGGCCAGGCCAGGCGCACAAAACGCGCAGCCGGACTTGCCGCCCGGCTTGTCCGGCATGCCCCGTCCCGGCTGGCTGCTGGCCCAGCCCATCGCCCTCCTGATGCGCGAACACCGGCCGTTTTATGGCTCGCCGTTGAAAATGGTGTCCGTTGCCGAACGCATTGAGGCGGGCTGGTGGGGGCAGTCGCAGGCGCGCGATTATTTCATTGCCGAAGGACTCGATCACGCCCATTACTGGGTCTACCGCGAACGCATCGCCGGCAGCGGAGAAGATGCCGCGCCGCGCTGGTTTTTGCATGGCTTGTTTGGCTGAATGCGTTGTCCTGCTGAAACTGTCATGCTTGGCTATACTTGCCTGCTTGTGCCACGTCATACACCTCAAAAGGATTTCCATGTCCCAACTCTCCGACTTCCCCATCACCCAAAAATGGCCTGCCCGGCATCCCGAGCGCTTGCAGCTGTACTCGCTGCCGACGCCGAACGGCATCAAGGTCTCCATCCTGCTGGAAGAGCTGGGCCTGGCGTACGAGCCGCACCTGGTCAGCTTCGAGCAAAACGACCAGCTGTCGCCTGCCTTCCTGTCCCTCAATCCGAACAACAAGATTCCCGCCATCCTCGACCCGGACGGCCCCGATGGCAAGCCGCTGGCCCTGTTCGAGTCGGGCGCGATCCTGCTGTATCTGGCTGAAAAGACGGGCAAGTTCATCCCGCAGGACGCGGGCTTGCGCTATGAAACGATCCAATGGCTGATGTTCCAGATGGGCGGCATCGGCCCCATGTTTGGCCAGGTGGGCTTCTTCCACAAATTCGCCGGCAAGGATTACGAGGACAAGCGGCCGCTGGAACGCTATATCGGCGAAGCGAAGCGCCTGCTGGGCGTGCTCGAGCAGCGCCTGCAGGGCCGTGACTGGATCATGGGGAGCCAGTACACGATTGCCGATATCGCCATCTTCCCGTGGGTGCGCTGTCTGGTGGGCTTCTATGGCGCGGGCGACCTCGTCGGCTTTGCCAACTTCCCGAACGTGCAGCGCGCGCTCGACGCCTTCCTGGCCAGGCCAGCCGTTGCCAGGGGCGTGGATATTCCCAAGCGTGATTGAAGCTTGCCAGCCGCCGGCGCCGGCCGGGCGGCGCTACAATGCGCCATCGGCCGCCCTGCGCGGCAGCTTTGATCTGAGACAATGAAATCCACCCGGCAAGATTTTCCCGGCGCGCACGGCCATGTGCTGGCGGCGCGGCTCGATGCGCCCGACGGCGTCATCCGCGCCTATGCGCTGTTCGCCCACTGTTTTACCTGCGGCAAGGACGTGCTGGCCGCGCGGCGCATCGCGCAAGGCCTCACGGAACACGGCATCGCCGTCTTGCGCTTCGATTTTACGGGGCTGGGCGCCAGCGAAGGCGAGTTCGCCGCCACCAATTTCTCGTCGAACGTGGACGACCTGGTCGCCGCCGCTGATTTCCTGCGGGCAAAACATGCCGCGCCGCAATTGCTGATCGGCCATAGCCTGGGCGGCGCGGCCGTGCTGGCCGCCGCGTTGCAAGTGCCGGAAGCCATCGCCATCGCCACCCTGGCCGCGCCCAGCACGCCCGCCTACGTGACGCGCATGTTCAGCGAGCACCTGGCGCAAATCGCCGCCGAAGGCGAAGCGCTGGTGCAGCTGGAAGGGCGTCCCTTCCGCATCCGCCAGCAATTCGTCGACGACGCGGGCAGCCACAGTTTGAAAGACCACATCGCCGGCCTGCGCCGCGCCCTGCTGGTGATGCACGCGCCGAACGACACGACGGTCAGCCTGTCGAACGCGATGGAGATCTTTACGGCCGCCAAGCACCCGAAAAGCTTCGTTTCGCTCGACGATGCCGACCACCTGTTGACGGGGCGCGACGACGCGGCCTATGTCGCCAACGTCATCGCTGCCTGGAGCGCGCGCTATATCAGCTAAGCAAGCAAGCGGTCGCCCATGAAAAACGCCGCGGCAGCAGAAGCTGGCGCGGCGCGGATACTATTGGTACTTTACAACACCTGACAAAATCGTAGCGAGCGGCAGTGATTTGTGGCCGAGAAGCGCAGCCGTGCTAAAGCACGGTGAGCATCGCCGGCCGCAAAGCGCGACGCGCAGTAGATTTGGTCAGGTGTTCTCAGTCTTCGTCAAATTCGGCGGATAGATCCTTCCAGCCCTTGCTCACGGCAAAGGCGGAAAATTCCTCGGGCGCTTCCAGTACGATCAGTTTCTTGTCTTGCAAGCCCAGGTCGCCATGGCCGAAGTCGGGGCCTACATAGCCAAGGCTGCGCAGGCGGGCCAGGATGTGGCCGACCAGGGTCTTGTCCTTGTAGGCGCCCGCTTCGAGCGGGGCGGCGAAATCGACGTAGACGTCGATGATGCCGTAGCCTTCGTCGAAGATGCGGATGGCCTTGATGTCGTGGGCACGGCCGGAGCCGTCGGTGGCCTTGAAGGGGCCGCTGAGCTGGATGTCGGTGTCATTGTTCATGCCGCCAGCATACACCAAAAGCCGACCCTGCATGAGGGGTGTCATGCAACCCATCCCTGGATGGGGCATGTAAAAATTTCTTACAAATTCTTTGCCGTCTGGGGCGTTTTTTGCCGATTTCAAGGCCTTGAAAGGGCGTTGGCAGGCCGTATATCGGTAACAGGCGGATGCTCATGGTGAGGTCCGCCCCTCTTATCGCTTTAATGAAAAGGATATTTATCATGCGTACTTTTGACCTTGCTCCCCTGTACCGTTCCGCCATCGGCTTCGACCGCCTGGCGCAATTGCTCAACGAACAGCGCGCCGATGCGCAGCCCAGCTACCCGCCCTACAACATCGAACTCGTATCGGAAGACAAATACCGCATCGTGATGGCATTGGCCGGCTTTTCGCGCGAAGAGATCGACATCATCACGGAACGCGACTCCCTGCACGTCACGGGCCGCAAGCAGAAGGATGGCGTCGAGCGCACGTTCTTGCACCGCGGCATCGCTGCCCGCGATTTCGAACAGCGTTTCCAACTGGCCAACCACGTGAAGGTCACGGGCGCCACGTTTGAAAACGGCATGCTGACCATCGACCTGGTGCGCGAAGTGCCGGAAGCGCTGAAACCGCGCAAGATCGAGATCGGCACCACCACTGGCGCCACCGTCAGCACTTTGGAACAGCGTCAGGCAGCCTGAGCTGAACTGAGCTGAACTGAGCTGATTTCGGCGCCACGCGCCGGCATCGGCGGGAGGGAACAGCGCTTCCCCATGCAGTAGAATACTGGCCGGTCGATCCGGCCAGTGTCACGTCCGGAGCCCGTTCGGGCCGCATTCAGGGCTTCCATTGGTTGCCCATGATACGCAAGATTAAACCCCGCTTAAAGGCGCAAATGCCTGTTTCCAAATGGAAAAATGTTAAGCACCGCCTAAGACTCGTGGCCCACTATTGCATACATCAAAATCTCATTGAATGAGGAGCAATTCATGGAACAGCAAACGAATACCGCATCGCTGAAAATCAAACGCACCGTAGCCGCGCTGGCCGCGATCGGTGTGCTGGGCGCCGGTGGCGCCATGGTGATGCATCAGAACAATGCCGGCGCGAATGCCACCGCAGGCACTCCCGCCGCACCCGTGGCCGCCGCCGTGGCGCCTGCAGCAAGCGCGCCGCTGGTGGCCTTGCCCGACTTTAGCCAGATTGCCGCGCGCAACAGCCCGGCCGTCGTCAATATCAGCGTCACGGGCAGCACCAAGGTGGCGTACGACCCATCGGCCCAGGCCGGCAATGACGACTTCGGCAACGACCCGTTCCTCGAATTCTTCCGCCGCTTCCAGGGCCCGCAAGGCGGGCAGCGCGGCGGCCGCGACGTGCCCACGCACGGCCTCGGTTCCGGCTTCATCGTCAGCCCCGACGGCATCATCATGACGAATGCCCACGTGGTGCGCGATGCGCGCGAAGTGACCGTCAAGCTGAACGACCGCCGCGAATTCCGCGCCAAGGTGCTGGGCACGGATCCGAAGACGGACATCGCCGTGCTGAAGATCGACGCCAACAACCTGCCCATCGTGCCGCTCGGCCATTCCAGCGACCTGAAAGTGGGCGAATGGGTGCTGGCCATCGGTTCTCCTTATGGCTTCGACAGCACGGTGACGGCTGGCGTCGTCAGCGCCAAGGGCCGTTCCTTGCCGGACGACAGCAATGTACCGTTCATCCAGACGGACGTGGCGGTGAACCCCGGCAACTCGGGCGGTCCCCTGTTCAACACGCGCGGCGAAGTGGTCGGCATCAATTCGCAGATCTACAGCCAGACGGGCGGTTTCCAGGGCTTGTCGTTCGCCATCCCCATCGACCTGGCCGGCCGCATCAAGGACCAGATCGTTGCAACGGGCAAGGCCAGCCACGCCAAGCTGGGCGTGACGGTGCAGGAAGTCAACCAGGGCTTTGCCGACTCGTTCAAGCTTGCCACGCCGGAAGGCGCGCTGGTGGCCAACGTGGAGCGGGGCAGCCCGGCCGACAAGGCTGGCCTGAAGTCGGGCGACGTGGTGCGCAAGGTGAATGGCCAGCGCATCATCGGCTCGGCCGACTTGCCGGCGCTGGTGGGTACTTCCTTGCCAGGCGACAAGATCAGCATGGATGTCTGGCGTGACGGCAAGATCGTCAGCCTGACGGCAACCCTGGGCAATGCGGCCGACAAGGTGGCCGAAGTGGCGAAGAGCGACAGCGCCGCCGGCAAGGTAAAGCTGGGCCTGGCCCTGCGTCCGTTACAATCGGATGAAAAACGCGAGGCGGGCATCAGCGCCGGCCTGCTGGTGGAAGACGCGGGCGGCGCCGCCGCGAATGCCGGAGTGCAGCCGGGCGACGTGCTATTGTCGGTGAATGGCCGTCCCGTCAACACGGTCGAGCAGGTGCGCGACGTGGTGGAAAAATCCGCCAAGTCGGTGGCCTTGCTGATACAGCGCGGCCCCGATAAGATCTTCATTCCCGTGCGCCTCGGTTGATCTGGCGCAGGATGCAAGGTCGATAAAACAGTCAAGATGAAGGAGTAGGGCATGCGCTTATTGCTGGTAGAAGACGATACGATGATCGGCGAGGTGGTGCTCGATTTGCTGCGCGCCGAGCATTACGCGGTGGATTGGGTCAAGGATGGCGACATGGCCGATACGGCCCTGCAAACGCAAACCTACGACCTGGTGCTGCTGGACCTGGGCTTGCCCCGCAAGGATGGCCTCGACGTGCTGCGCTCGATGCGCTTGCGCAAGCTCGACACGCCAGTGCTGGTGGCCACAGCGCGCGACGCCATCGAGCAGCGCATCGCGGGTCTCGACGCGGGCGCCGACGATTACGTCTTGAAGCCGTATGACCTCGATGAATTGCTGGCGCGCATACGCGCCCTGCTGCGGCGCGCCTCGGGGCGGCCGGAACCGATCTTCGAACACCAGGGCGTCTCCATCAATCCGCTGACGCGCGAAGTGATCGCCGAGGGCCACCCGGTCAACCTGTCGGCGCGCGAATGGGCCGTGCTGGAAGCCTTGATCGCCCGCCCCGGCATCGTGCTGTCGCGCGCGCAGCTGGAAGAAAAGCTGTACAGCTGGAAGGATGAAGTCAACAGCAATGCCGTGGAAGTGTATATCCATGGCTTGCGCAAGAAACTGGGCAGCGACCTGATCCAGAACGTGCGCGGCCTCGGCTACATGGTGCCCAAGGCATGAGGATGAAGGTCACGGTGACGCATTCGCTGCGCGGCCGCCTGCTGTGGTTTTTGCTGGCGGCCATCATCATGGCGGCCCTGGCGCAAGCCTCGATCGCCTACCGCAGCGCCCTGTACGACGCCGACCAGATCTTCGATTACCACATGCAGCAGATGGCCCTGTCGCTGCGCTCCGGCGCGCCGCTGGCCAACCATGCGCAAGCGTTGCCGGCCGACCCCGTCAACAACGACATGGTGGTGCAGGTGTGGACGCCGGATGGCGTGCAGGTGTTCCGCTCGATCACGCGCGCGGAATTGCCGCAGCGCGCCGTGCTGGGTTTTTCCAACGTGAAAGCCAACGGCACGACGTACCGCATCTTTTCAGTGCAGACCAGTTCCCAGACCGTGCAGATCGCCCAGGACATGGCCGTGCGCAAGCGCATGGCCGGCAGCCTGGCGCTGCGCACGGTGGGGCCGATTGCGCTGATGGCGCCTATTCTGATGCTGGTCGTCTGGTGGGTCGTCAGCGGTTCGCTGGCGCCCGTCTCGCGCGTGCGCAAGCAGGTGGCGGCGCGCCAGGCGGACGATCTGTCTCCCGTCTCGGAAGCGGGCTTGCCCGACGAAGTGCGCCCCCTCGTGCATGAACTGAACCTGCTGTTCGGGCGCGTCAAGACGGCGTTCGACGCGCAGCAGCATTTCGTTGCCGACGCCGCGCATGAATTGCGCACGCCGCTGGCGGCCCTGAAACTGCAGGTATTGAGCCTGGAGCGGGCCGAATCGGAAGAAAAACGCAGCCTGGCGATTTCCCGCGTGAGCGCCGGCATTGAGCGGGCCACGCGCCTGGTCGAGCAGCTGCTGGTGCTGGCGCGCCAGGAAGCGAGCGCTGCCAGCGGCGACCAGCTGCAGGCGGTGGACTTGAACGATGTCGTCAAGCGCGCACTGGGCGACATGGCCGGCATCGCGCAGGCGCGCAAGATCGACCTGGGCCTGCATCACATGGACCCGGCCAAGGTGGCGGGGCAGGCCGATGCGCTCAACATCATGCTGCGCAACCTGGTCGACAACGCCATCAAGTACACGCCGCAGGGCGGCACGGTCGACATCGACCTGCGCGCCAGTCCCGTCGGCGTGACGTTATCGGTGGAAGACAGCGGCCCCGGCATCCCGCCCGAGGAGCGCGAGCGCGTCTTCAGCCGCTTCTACCGCGTGCCCGGCACGGACGCCAACGGCAGCGGCCTGGGGCTGGCCATCATCAAGGCCATTGCCGAGCGCCATGGCGCGCGCCTGGTGCTGGACAAATCCGAGCGCCTGGGCGGCCTGTGCGTGCGCGTGGAATTCCCGCAAGCCGTGAAATGAGCATTTTGACCATGATCTTTGGCATGTTGCATTGACGCGCGCGCCGTGGCCCTATATTGTCTGCGAAACAAGCAGAACCAGACCACGGAGCGCAGCATGCAGAAGATCGGATTTTCAGGAACCCTCGACCCCATCACCAACGGCCATATGTGGGTGATCGGCGAAGCGCGTTCGCTCGCCGACGAGGTGATCGTGTTCCTGTCGCAAAACCCCGCCAAGAAGCCGCAATTTCCCGCCGAAGACCGCAAGCGCATCATCGAACAGAGCGCGCGCGAGTGCGGCTGGGACAATGTACAGGTCGTCATCGTCAAGGGCGACTACACGGCGCGCGCGGCGAAAAAGCATGGCTGCGACTACCTGATCCGCGGCATCCGCACGACGGCCGATTTCGACTATGAAAACCTGATCCAGCAAACCAATGTGGACGTGCTGCAGGGCGCCAAGACCATCTTCGTCATGCCGCCGCGCGACCTCGGCTCCGTCAGCTCCAGCTTCGTCAAGGCGCTGGAAGGCCCCGTGGGCTGGAACTGGACCATGAAGAAATTCGTCCCCGGCCCGGCCTACCAGGCGTGGATACTCGATTGCCTGCGCAAGGAGTGGGAAGCGCTGTGGAACTATGCGACAGCCTCGCAAGCGGATATCGCGCTGGCGGATCACTGGTTCGCCCACCTGACGGGGCCGCAGGCGTATGGCGGCGCGGACCGCCACTATCACAACCTCGACCACCTGGTGCACGGCCTGTCCGAAATCCGCGTGTGGGCCGACAATACCTATGCGCCCAAGCGCGACAGCGCGCTGGTCAAGAAAGCGTTCTGGTTCCACGACGCCGTCTACAGCCACGATGACGATGCCCTGTATTCCAGCGAAGAGGCGAGCGCCCAGCTGTGGCTGGCCAGCGGCCTCGATGCGGGCGACAACCTTGATGTGGCGCAATTGATACGCGTCACCGACCATTTCCAGGGACCGGGCATCAGCCACCCGCTGAAAGACGCCATGCTCAGCGCCGACCTGGCCATCCTGGGCCAGGATGACGAGGTGTACCAAGCCTACACGCAAGCCATCGGCCGCGAATACGCGCACGTGGACCCCGTGCGCTTCAACGAGCAGCGGGGTTTGGCGCTGCAGCATTTGTGCGGCAAGGCGCAGGCGGGCCAGCTGTTCGGTGATGCGTACTTTGCCGACCAGTACAACGAGCGGGCCATTGAAAACATGCAGAAGGAAATCGCGGCGCTGGCCGGCTGATTGCGCGCATGATGCCGCGCCGCTGGCTTGCCGGTGGCCTTGATCTGGGTATCACAGACAACTGGTTTGCCAGGGAGCGCCACCGTCGCCGCAGATGCCGGCAGGTCCGCAGGCGCGGGGAATGGCGATGCCGGATTGGCAGACGGGCGCGCCGGTCTGTGCTGCTGGACTCACCGACCCCCAACATTGGCAGCTTGTCAGCATCCATCCTGACGGCAGTTTCTGCGGTATGGGCGGGTAAAATGCAGAGACACCCAACGCGCGGTTGCCGGCATGCGACGACAGCAGCAGTCTGGCCTCGTTTTCCCGGGCATAGGCGGGTGCTTCGACAGGACCGCCATCGGACGAGTTATCCACCCATTGCTTGGCAAAGCCCGTTACGCCCCAATTCTTGTATTGTTGGACATGCAGCATTTCATGCGCCCATAGTGCCGGATCGCGCGCATCGTCATCGCTGCGAAAAATGACGGCATTCAAGACCGTAATCGCGCGCGTGTTGCTGTTAAATTGCATTTGCGCCGCCTGCAGCGTGTTTTGCAAAGCGCTCCACTCGCTGGTCCAGCGGACGGAATCGAGCAGGTCGGGGGTATGCCAGCGCAGCAGGAAAGCCTTGATTTCTGGGGCCATGCTGTTGGCATTGCCGCTGGTGACGACGGCGTTGCGTGCCGATACCATCGCCGTTGCCACCGGCGTGTAGGGAATCTGGCCTGGATTCTGTATCAACTGTATTGCCGTGTCGGGATTTTTTACGACAAATTCGATGATGTCGCCTGTCGTCGGGATACCGGTGGGATTGAGCGGGGCAAGCGGATTCAGAATGGTGCCGATGGGATCTGTCTTGCCACGCTCAGTCACCTTGCCGGGATCGATGGCGGGAGGGAGAATGCAGCCACTTTTAGGAAGGCAGACACATCCGACAAGTGGCGCGCATGCTTCGTATTGACAGTCGGGGCAGCCGGCCGTGGCCGCCGTACCATGGAATAATATGCCTGCCAGCACCAGCCAGCCGGCGGTTGCGCGCGATAGCGTAGCCATGAGATCCCCCCCGATGCAGGTTGCCCTCCGTTTTTGGCATGTCGTGGTGGTGGCAACAGCGATGACGATACGCCGGATTCCGGTGCGCGGCAGGCTATTTCGTCTGAAACAAAGAAGGCTTTGCGCTAGCTCAATTCAGACTATTCACTCAGGAACTTTCAGCTTGAAGCGCATGGACAGCGTGCTCATGCGGCAAACATAGGCGATACGTATTTGCGCGGCATGTTGCAGCGTATCCAGCGCGTACCAGGCGGTCATCCGGCAACTACCGCGCCCGGGCACAGGTATCGCGCCGGGGCGAACCTGTGTCCGGACCCGCAACGCCTGGCCAAACCGACGCGCAGTAGGTTTTGACAGGCGTTCCAGGCGTTACTCCTGCGCATGGGCGCTGGCCCGTCGCCTTAGCTGGCTGTGGCTGCCTTGGCGCGCGCCGCGTGCAATTTCTTGAAGCTGTCGATCAGGCGCTGGTGCCGGTCGAGGCCTTCCAGTTGCATGCTGGTCGGGGTCAGGCCGAAGAAACGCACGCTGCCGTCCACCGAGCCCAGCACCGCATCCATGCGGGCGTCGCCAAACATGCGGCGGAAATTGACGACGTAATCGTCCAGCTCCAGCTCGTCATCGAGTTCCACTTCCAGCACCACGTTCAATGCTTGATAGAACAGTTTGCGCTCGAGCGTGTTGTCGTTGTACTGCAGGAAGGTTTCCACCAGCTCTTTCGCTTCCTCGAATTGCTGCAGGACGAGCTGTATCAGCAGTTTCAATTCCAGCGTCGTCAGTTGGCCCCACACCGTGTTTTCGTCAAACTCGATGCCGATCAGGGTGGCGATGTCGCCGTACTCGTCGAGCTCGCTGTTTTCCAGGCGGTCGAGCAAGTCTTCCAGGCTGGCATCGTCCAGGCGGTGCAGGTTCAGGATGTCGGTGCGGAACAGCAGCGCCTTGTTGGTATTGTCCCAGATCAAATCCTCGACCGGGTACACCTCGGAATAACCGGGCACGAGGATGCGGCAGGCGGTGGCGCCCAGCTGGTCATATACGGCCGTGTAGACTTCCTTGCCCATGCCTGCGAGGATGCCGAACAGGGTCGCTGCTTCCTCGGCATTCGAGTTTTCGCCGTGGCCGGAAAAATCCCACTCGACAAAATCGTAATCGGCCGTGGCGCTGAAGAAGCGCCACGAGACGATGCCGCTGGAATCGATGAAGTGCTCGACGAAATTATTCGGTTCGGTGACGGCTTCGCTGGCAAACGTGGGTTGTGGCAAGTCGTTGAGGCCTTCGAAGCTGCGGCCCTGCAGCAATTCCGTCAGGCTGCGCTCCAGCGCCACTTCCAGGCTCGGGTGCGCGCCGAACGAGGCAAACACGCCGCCCGTGCGCGGGTTCATCAGGGTGACGCACATCACCGGATACACGCCGCCCAGCGACGCATCTTTCACCAGCACGGGGAAACCCTGTTCTTCCAGGCCGGCGATGCCGGCCAGGATGCCCGGATATTTCGCCAGCACGTCCTGCGGCACGTCGGGCAGGGCGATTTCGCCTTCGATGATTTCGCGCTTGACGGCCCGTTCGAAAATTTCCGACAGGCATTGCACCTGCGCTTCGACGAGGGTGTTGCCGGCGCTCATGCCATTGCTGACGTACAAGTTTTCAATCAGGTTCGATGGGAAATACACGGTCTCGCCGTCGGACTGGCGCACATACGGCAGCGAGCAGATGCCGCGCTCCGCGTTGCCGGAGTTGGTGTCGATCAGGTGCGAGCCGCGCAGCTCGCCATCGGCATCGTAGATGTCGCGGCAGTAGGCGTCGAGAATCTCTTTCGGCAGCGCATCCTTGCGGCCCGGCTTGAACCAGCGCTCGTTCGGGTAATGGACAAAATCCGCGTTGGCGATGTCTTCGCCCCAGAACGAACCGGCGTAGAAATGGTTGTTGCTGAGGCGTTCGATATATTCGCCCAGGGCCGACGCCAGCGCGCTTTCCTTGGTTGCGCCCTTGCCGTTGGTGAAACACATGGGCGAATGCGCATCGCGGATGTGCAGCGACCACACGTTGGGAATGATGTTGCGCCACGAAGCGATTTCAATCTTGATGCCCAGGCCCGCCAGCAGGCTGGACATATTGGCGATGGTCTGTTCCAGCGGCAAGTCCTTGCCGACGATATAGGTGCTTGCGCCAGGGGCGGGATTCAGGGCCAGCAAGGCCTGGGCATCGGCGTCCAGGTTCTCCACTTCTTCAATGACGAACTCCGGTCCCGCCTGCACCACTTTTTTCACCGTGCAACGGTCGATCGAGCGCAGGATGCCCTGGCGGTCCTTGTCCGAGATATCGGCCGGCAACTCGACTTGGATCTTGAAAATCTGCTGGTAGCGGTTTTCAGGATCGACAATATTGTTTTGCGACAGGCGGATATTTTCAGTGGAAATATTGCGCGTATCGCAATACAACTTCACGAAGTAGGCCGCGCACAGTGCCGATGATGCCAAAAAGTAATCGAACGGGCCGGGCGCCGAACCATCGCCTTTATAGCGGATGGGCTGGTCGGCGATGACCGTAAAATCGTCGAACTTGGCTTCGAGACGCAGCTTGTCGAGAAAGTTGACTTTAATTTCCATGAGGTAATCCAATACTGTGCTTATGAGTTAGCCGCTATTATCCGTGCTTTCCGCCGGAGGGCAAAGATTGTTCGCGGCGGCCGTGCTGGCGGGGAGCCGCAAGACCAGGCCGGCAGGGCAGGCAAGGGGCAGGTTCCCCCATGAAGCGGACGGATAAATGTGCGAGGCGATCTGACTGGACATGCGAATAACATTAATGAGACACGGCGAGCCCCGACTCGCCAAAGGGCGCTGGATAGCGCCGCTGCAAATGGGACAGTGGATTAATCTCTACAATCAATCGATCATCAAAGAAGGTGGCATCCCTGCGCAGTGCGCTGCGGCAGCGCTTTCCGCGTCGACCATCGTGGCCAGCACGGCACCGAGGGCATGCTCATCGGCCAGGGCATTGGGCGACTTGCCATTCATGCAAGAGGCGATGTTCTCTGAAGCAGGGTTGCCCTTTGCGCTCTGGAAGGCCCCTTGGCTGCCGGCTGAAGCCTGGGCAGCGATTTTTCGCCTGCTCTGGTTGTTCGGTTATGCGCGCGGATCGGACTCGTTGCAGATAACCCGGCGGCGCGCCAGGGCCGCCGCCGAGCGGCTGGTTGCGCTCGCCGCCAGGGGGCCCGTGCTGCTGGTCGGGCATGGCATCATGAATCGATTGATCGGCAAGGAGTTGCAGGCCTTGGGTTGGCTTGCCCGCAACAGGCAAGGCAGCCGGTACTGGAGTATGGGAGTGTATGAGCTGTGAAAACTTGTGACGAATGCGGCAGCCGATACCGTGACGACGCCGAAGGCATGGCCAGCCTGTGCCCGGAATGCGCCTCGATCATCTATGGCTTGCCACGGTGCGAGCACGTGTTCGAGGCAGGCCGATGCCGGAAATGCCTGTGGGATGGCCGGAAAAGTGACTTTGTGCGAAAACTGGAGCAGCAGGGGCGTTGACGCGATATCCATGTCTGTGGGGGCAGCATCCATCGGCGGTCACCGGTGTTTTCGTGACAATGCATGAGTTTTCCGGATGGATAATTGGCTATCCTCCATGGGGGCTGCCTGCAGCCACTGCTGGACGGTTGACGGCATCTGAATCTCTTGCCGGTGACCGCTCCGTCAATTTCGCTTTGCCTAACTTGATGCAAGGATGAGCTGATGCAATTATCCAATTATCTTTTCTTTACTACCACTTGCGAACAAGCCTTGGCGTTCTACACGCAATGCGGGCTGGGCAAGATAAGCGATGTCTTGCGCTTTGGCGTGGATGGCATGCCGCTCCGTCATGAAGCCATGCGCGGGAAAATCATGCATGCCCGATTTGAAGGACCAGGCGTGTTGTTTTTTGCTTCTGACAATGACGATGCCGAGCCCATGCGCGGGTCTGCACATATTTTGCAAATGCATGACAGGCAGTTAACGAAACAGCTTTTTGACAAGCTGGCGTATCAAGGCGTGGTGACGACACCGCTCGCCATCCAGGTATGGGGCGATTATTACGGTAAATTGACGGACCAGTTCGGGGTGCAGTGGATGCTGAACTGTTCGGCTTAACTAAAAAACAGCGGCTGCCCATGCTGGCGCAGCCGCTGTTTTTATGCGGACGCGGTGATCAGAACTTCACCCACAGCCGCCCGAAGTAGGAGGCGCCGTTCAGGCCGAACTGCACGCTGTCGTATTTGAAGCCGTTGTCCGTCTCGTCCGCGTTTTGCGTGGTGGGCTTGACGTTGAAGATGTTGTTGCCGCCAAAGGTCAGCTTGGTGTTCTTGCTGATGCTGTAAGTGAAGCTCAGGTCGGCGGACGTCTTGGCCGCGTAACGGGCATTCGGCACGCCTTCGGCCGTGCCGCTGAAGGTGCCCAGGGTTTGCGGGCCAAAATAAATGATGCGCAAGTCCGATTCCAGCTTGCCCGTGATGTAGTCGAAGCCCAGGGTGGCTTTCGCGCGCGGACCGCCCTGTTCGATGAACAGGCGTTCGCGCTCGGACAGCAGCACGTCTTCAAAGCCCGTCAGCGAGGCGGGCGTCTTGACCTTCGTCACTTCCGTTTTGCTCAAATTCAAGGCCAGGAAGGTGTTCAGGCGGTTGCCGGCCAATTCTCCCTTGTGCGACGCCGTCAGGTCCAGCCCGCGCGTGCGCGTGTCGATGGAGTTGACGAAGAATTGCGCCTCGCCCACGCCCAGGAGGGCCAGGCGCGCGGCCAGGTCCGGGTAGTTGTCGGCATTGAAGCGGCCCGACAGCACGATGCGGTTCTTGATCTTGATGTTGTACAAGTCGGCCGTCACGGAAATGGCTTGCGTCGGCGTCCAGGTGGTGCCGAAGGTAAAGCTGGTGGATTTTTCCTCTTTCAGCTTGGGGATGCCGGCCGCGTTGGCGACGGCGCCGCCGTTGGGCGCCAGCACCACGTCCGTGGGCACGCCGCCGATGAAGTCGGTGAAGGTGGACGAAAAATACACTTGCTGCAACGATGGCGCGCGGAAGCCCGTGCTGGCCGAACCGCGCAGCAGCACGTTGGGCGCCACTTTATAGCTGGCGGCCAGCTTGCCCGTCACGGTGGAGCCGAAATCGCTGAATTTCTCATAGCGCAGGGCCGCCTGGGTTTTCAGGCGCTCCGTCCAGTCCAGTTCCACGTCGCCATACGCGGCGATGCTGTGGCGTTTGGCCTTGGTGGCGTCGCCGGGCTGGAAGCCGGGAAAGCCCTGGCTGCCCGCATTGCCGCCCACGCCCACGCCGTCGGCGTCGTTGTAGGAGCCCGGTTCGCCGGCCATGATCTTGTATTCCTCGCTGCGGTATTCGGCGCCGAAGGCCACGTTCATGCCGCGCATCACCGTGTCGTAGTAGCGGCTGAAGTCGGCGTTGCTGGTCAGTTGCTGGAACGAGAAGCCGCCCGCATCGAAACGGCTGGGGCTGACACCCTTGCCGCCGTTCATCAGGTCGAGGTTGGCGATCGAGGCATTCAGCGTGTTGCTGATGTCGTAGCGCATCTTGTTGTAGCCATAGGTTTGCGAAAAATCAGCATGCCATTCGCCGATCTGGCTGCGGTGGCCGATGGTGGCGTACTGGTCGTCGATCTTGCCATTGATGAAAGGCACGAAACCATCCGGGTACATGGCGGCCGAATTGCGCGATGGAATGTCGTCGCTGCCGATGCCGCCCCGGCCGAATGCGGCGCTGGACGCGTCGCGCGTCTGCGCGCCGGCCGTGAAGTACAGCTTGCCCGTGGGGCTGGTGGCGTAGTCGCCATTCACGTACAGGGTCTTGTTCTTGGATTTGGTGTCGCCGATGATGCGCATGCTGTCCGCATCGGCCCGGTTCGAGCGGCCGCGGTCCAGGTATTCGCCCGTGATGGCCAGGGTGCCCTTGTCGCCCAGCGCGATGCCGCAATAGGCGGAGGTCATGTAATTCTTGCCGTCGCCTGCGGAATACTGGCTGTAGCCGGCCACGGCTTCGCAGCCCAGGCTTTTCTTCAGTTCGATGTCGATCACGCCGGCAATGGCGTCCGAGCCGTACTGGGCGGCGGCGCCGTCGCGCAGCACTTGCACGTTCTTGATCGCCAGCAAGGGAATCGCATTCATGTCCGTGCCCGTGTTGCCGCGGTTGCGCGCACCGAACAGGTTGACGAGCGCCGTCGTGTGGCGCCGCTTGCCGTTCACCAGCACGAGGGTCTGGTCGGAACCGAGGCCGCGCAGGGCGGCTGAATCGATCAGGTCGGCCCCGTCGGCGCCCGTCTGGCGCGTGGAGTTGAACGAGGGCGAGATGTATTGCAGCGATTGCGCCAGGTCAAACTGGCCGCCTTGCTCGGCCACCTTGGAGATGGGAATGATATCGACCGGCACCATGGTATCCGTGGCGGAACTGGCGACCCGGCGTGAGCCGACCACGCTGACCGTTTGCACGGGGCCTTCCGTGGCGGCCGCTTCCGTGTTCTGGGCCATGGCGGCAGGACTGAAAACGGCCAGGGCGGCGCTGCCGTACAGGCTGATGAGGATGGCTTGACGCAAGGTGGTGAGGGTCGGCACGCAGTATCTCCAAGTGGCTGATGAGCAAGATTCGTGACTTGATTCTAGTGCCATCTTTTCAGCATCCACCAGCGATACTTTGTTTTGTTATTACAAATTTGCTGTAACTGTTGTTTCCTGGTTGATTATCTTTTGGCCACTGCCTGGCTTGCCTTGTGCTGGTGCGGCATGCCCCATTCAGGTGCTGCGTTGCACCATGCCGCCCACCCAGATCGCTTGCGTGCTGTATTGCACTTCGATCAGACAGGGTTGCTGCGTCACATGGCCCTGGTGCAGGCGCAACGACTGCCGCAAGTGCGCTGCCAGCGCGCCCGCCGCCACGCCCGTGGCGCTGTCTTCCAGCGCCGGGTCGAGGTGGTTGAAGTCGCGTCCCTCATATTCGTTTTCGCTGACGCGGCAATACGCATAGCAGCCGCTGACCTTGTGCAAGGCGCTCCAGTCGGCGATCAATTCCAGGTTCGGCCGCAGCGCGCGCAGGGTGGTGCGGTCGGCCACTTCCAGCAGCAGCTTCGGGCTGCCGACGGACGCGACGACGGGCGGCGACAGCAAGTGCATGTGCTGGCCCATCAGCTCGGATGGCACATACTTTTCCACCAGGACGGCAGGCGCCGGCTGCGGCGCCAGGCCGATGAACAATCCCTCCGCGCGGCGCACCAGCTGCAAGGCTTGCCCGTGCATGGCGGTCGTCACCGTCAGCGCCGCCGGCGCGCCGGGCGCCGCCAGCAGCACATGCGCGGCCGCCAGGGTGGCGTGCAGGCACAGGGGACTGCGCGTGTGCGGATAAAAATAGTCGAGCACGAGGCATCCCTCCGCGCCGTCCGCTTGCCGGTCGAGGAAGACGCAGGCGCTGACCTGGCGTTCGCGGGCAAAGGCCTGGCGCTGCGTTTCGCTGGCGTAGTCGTTTTCCACGACCAGCGCCGCATTGCCGCCACCGGGGGCGGCGCCGAAACATTTTAATGAGTGGACGATCATGGCGGGCACTGTGCAAGGTAAAACCTCAGCATAACTGAGATGGCCGTTTTCAGATGAGTATAATATACTGTGTTTATATACAGTATTGAGGTAGATCATGGGGATCGCAGTCTTACCCGAGTATGCTGAGTTGTACTGCCTGAGTAATTTCAGCTTCCTGCATGGGGCTTCGCATGCGGAAGAGCTGGTGGCGCGCTCTGTCCAGCTTGCTTACCGGGCGCTGGCCATTACCGACGAGTGCTCGCTGGCGGGTGTCGTGCGCGCGCATGCGACGGCCAAGCGGGCCGGTTTCCCCCTGATTATCGGCGCGCATTTTCACTTGACGCAGGCCGACGGCAGCCCGGGGCCGTCCCTGCTGGCGCTGGTGCGCGATGCCGACGGATACGGCAACCTGTCGGAATTGATCACCATGGCGCGCACGCGGGCGGCCAAGGGCCGCTATTTGTTGACGCCCGACGATTTCGCCACGCCGTCGGCGCAGTTTGCCCATTTGCAAGGGCTGCCCGGCTGTTTGATGATCTTGCTGCCTGGCTATCCGGCCCAGGCCGCGACGCTGCGCGCGCAGGGGGCGTGGATGCTATCCACCTTTGGCGGCGAGCGCAGCTGGATAGGCTTGAACCTGCTGCAGCGGGCGCAGGATGACGCCCACCGCGGCGCCGTGCAGGACGCCGCGCAGGCGCTGGGCTTGTCTGTGGTGGCCGTCGGCCATGTGTGCATGCACGTGCGTTCGCGCAAGCCGCTGCTCGACACCCTGTGCGCGATCCGCGTGGGCAAGCCCGTGGGCGAGTGCGGCTATGCGCTGGCGCAAAACGCGGAGCAGCATCTGCGCGCGCGCTTGCGCCTGGCCAATGTGTATCCGCCGCAGGCGCTGGCGGAAACCCTGTGCATCGCGGACCTGTGCACATTTTCTCTCGACAGCTTGCGCTATGACTATCCCGACGAGCTGGTGCCGCACGGCCACACGCCGGCGACGTATCTGCGCGCAGAAACGTATGCGGGTGCGCGCATCCGTTTTCCGCTGGGCATACCGGCCAACGTGCAGGAGCAGCTCGAACAGGAGCTGGAACTGATCGCGGAGCTGTCGTATGAAGCCTACTTTTTGACCGTGTACGACATCGTGCGCTTTGCCCGCTCGCAAGACATCCTGTGCCAGGGCAGGGGCTCGGCCGCCAATTCGGCCGTCTGCTATTGCCTGCACATTACGGAAGTGGACCCGGCGCGCGGCAATTCGCTGGTCGGGCGCTTCATGTCGCGCGAGCGCAACGAGCCGCCCGACATCGATGTCGACTTCGAGCACCAGCGGCGCGAAGAAGTGATTCAATATATCTACGGCAAATATGGCCGCGAGCGGGCCGCGCTGGCGGCCGTGGTGATCAGCTATCGGCCCAAAAGCGCCTTGCGCGACAGCGGCCGGGCGCTGGGGATCGACCTGGCCATCGTGGAAAAAGTGGCCAAGGCGCACCGCTGGTTCGACGGCAAGCGCGATCTGCTGGAGCGCCTGGCCGAATGCGGGCTGGACCCGGAAGCGGCATTGTCGCAGCAGTGGGCCGGCCTGGCGCAGCAATTGCTGGGCTTTCCCCGCCATCTGTCGCAGCATCCGGGCGGCTTTGTGATTGCGCAAGGAAAGTTGTCGCGCCTGGTGCCCATTGAAAACGCCGCCATGGCTGAGCGCAGCGTCATCGAGTGGGACAAGAACGACCTGGAAGAGCTGGGTTTGATGAAGGTCGACGTGCTGGCGCTGGGCATGCTGTCGGCCCTGCGCCGCGCTCTGGAACTGGTGAGTGCGCGTCGCGGCGAGCCACTCCGCCTGCAGGATATTCCTGCCGAAGACCCGGCCACCTACGACATGATGTGCCAGGCCGACACCATCGGCGTGTTCCAGATCGAGTCGCGCGCGCAGATGAGCATGCTGCCCCGCCTGCGTCCCCGTGCATTCTACGACCTAGTCATCGAGGTGGCGCTCGTGCGCCCCGGCCCCATCCAGGGCGGCATGGTGCATCCGTATCTGCAGCGGCGCCAGAAAAAGGAGCCAATCGATTATCCGAAGGGCCTGGAAAAGGCGCTGGGGCGCACCCTCGGCATTCCCATTTTCCAGGAGCAAGTAATGCAGGTGGCCATCATCGCGGCCGGTTTCACGCCTGGCGAAGCGGACCAGTTGCGGCGCGCCATGGCGGCCTGGAAACGCAAGGGCGGCATGAACAATTACCATGACCGCATCGTCAATGCCATGGTGGAGAATGGTTACGGCAAGGAGTTTGCCGAGGCTATCTTCAGCCAGATCGAAGGCTTTGGCGAATACGGTTTTCCCGAGTCGCACGCGGCCAGTTTCGCGCTGCTGACGTATGCCAGTTCCTGGCTGAAATGCCACGAACCGGCCGCCTTTCTGTGCGCCTTGCTCAACAGCCAGCCCATGGGTTTTTACAGCCCCTCGCAACTGGTGCAGGATGCGCGCCGGCATGGCGTGCCAGTGCTGCCCGTCGACGTGACCGTCAGCGCCTGGGAAGCGGCATTGGAAGCAGGGCAGGACCCCGCGCCCGCCGTGCGCCTGGGCTTGAACAGCCTGTTCGGCATGCGCGCCGAGGCGGCCCGGCGCATCGAGGATGCGCGCGCCATCGCCGCCTTCGTCGACGTGGCCGACCTGGCGCGGCGTGGCGGCCTGGATCGTCATGACTTGCAGGTCTTGGCTGCTGGCAACGCGCTGCACGCGCTGGCCGGGCACCGGCGCGCGGCGCTGTGGCAGGCGGCCGGCGCCGTGCCCGACAGGGATTTGCTGCGCGTCACCACGCCAGAGGAAGACTTGCCCGTGCTGGCCGCGCCGACGGAAGGCGAGAGCATCGTCAGCGACTACCGCGCGCAAGGCCTGACCCTGGGCCGCCACCCGCTGGCGCTGCTGCGCAGGCAATTGCTGGAGCAGCGTTTCCTGCCGGCATCCGCGCTGGCCAGCTACACGGATGGCCAGCTGGCGCGCGCCTGCGGCATCGTCACCGTGCGCCAGCGTCCGGGCACGGCCAAGGGCGTCATCTTCATGACCCTGGAAGACGAGACGGGCACGGTCAACGTCATCGTCTGGCCCGACCTGGTGGAAAGCCAGCGCCGCGAAGTGCTGAGCGCGCCGCTGCTGGGCGTGTACGGCGTGTGGCAGCGCGAGGGGCTGGTGCGCAACCTGGTGGCCAAGCGCCTGGTCGACATGTCGCATCTGCTGGGGCGTTTGAGGACCAGCAGCCGCGATTTCTGTTGATGCTTGTCAATGTCGGCCAGGCGGTGGCATGATTGTCATATGACTACTTTGCCCGAACCGACACTGCGCCCCGCCCTGGTCGCCGACGCGCCCGCCATCGTCGCCCTGATCGACGACTTGATGCCTTTTTTGACCCTGCACCCGGACGGCGCGGGGGCGGAAAAGTTCATCGAACATTGCCGCCAGCCGGCCATCGAAAGTTACCTGTCTCTCCCCAACTATCGTTACCAGCTGGCGCACATCGATGGCGAGCTGGCCGGCGTGGTGGCCATGCGCGACAACACGCACCTGTTCCACATGTTCGTGCCGCGCGCGCTGCACCGGCGCGGCATGGCGCGCCGCCTGTGGCAGGCTGCCCGCGATGCGTCGCTGGCCAGGGGGAATGTCACGGCGTTTACCGTCAATTCCTCGGCCTATGCCTTGCCCCTGTACGAAAGCCTGGGCTTTGTCGCCACGGGGCCGAAGGTGGAGACGGGCGGCATCGCCTTCGTGCCGATGCGCATGGAGTTGTAAAAATAACCCAACGGCAAGGGCCGGGGTCAGACCCGGCGGGTCTGACCCCAGTTTTTGCTTGCAGGCTTATGGCGCTTATTTACCAGCGCACGATCTTGCCCGGATTCATGATGTTCTTCGGGTCCAGCGCGTGTTTCAGGGCGCGCATGGTGTCGATGGCGCCTTCGCCATGTTCTTCCACGAGAAAGGCCATCTTGTGCATGCCCACGCCGTGTTCTCCCGTGCACGTGCCGTCCATGCCGATGGCGCGCGTGACCATGTCGCCGTTGACCTTTTCCGCGCGCGCGATGTCGTTTGGGTCGTCCGGGTCGACCAGCATCTGCACGTGGAAGTTGCCGTCGCCCACGTGGCCGATGATGGCGTAGACGAGGCCTTGCGCTTCGCAATCGGCCTGGGTGGCGAGGATGCATTCGGCCAGGCGCGAAATGGGTACGCAGCAATCGGTGGAAATGGCGCGGCTGCCGGGGCGCATCTGCAGCAGGGCAAAGTATGCATTGTGGCGCGCGGCCCACAGGCGCGAGCGGTCTTCGGGGCGGCTGGCCCATTCGAAATCGCTGGCGCCGTGTTCCGCCGTGATGGCTTGCACCAGTTGCGCCTGCTCCGCCACGCTGGCCGGCGTGCCATGGAATTCAAACAGCAGCAAGGGTTTTTCCGGCAAGGCCATCTTGTCGTAGGCGTTGATGGCTTTCACGCCGTTTTCATCGAGAAACTCGACCCGCGCCACGGGAATACCCATCTGGATGGTCTGGATCACGGCGCTGACGGCCTCGCCCGTGCCGGGGAACGAGCACACGGCCGCCGAGATCGCTTCCGGCAGCGGATACAGTTTCACCGTCACTTCCGTGATGATGCCCAGCGTGCCTTCGCTGCCGACGAACAGGCGCGTCAGGTCGTAGCCGGCCGACGATTTCTTTGCCCTGGTTCCCGTCTTGATGATGCGGCCATCGGCCGTCACCACCGTCAGGGCCAGCACGTTTTCGCGCATGGTGCCGTAGCGCACGGCGTTCGTGCCCGAGGCGCGCGTGGCCGCCATGCCGCCCAGCGAGGCATTGGCGCCCGGGTCGATGGGGAAGAACAGGCCCGTGTCGCGCAGCTCTTCGTTCAGTTGCTTGCGCGTGACGCCCGCCTGCACGGTGGCCGTCAAGTCTTCACTATGCACGGCTACCATCTGGTTCATTTGCGACAGATCAATCGTCACGCCGCCATGCAGGGCCAGCACGTGGCCTTCCAGCGAAGTGCCGCTGCCGTAGGCGATGACGGGCACGTCGTGCGCGCTGCACAGTTTGACGGCGGCCGCCACTTCCTCGGTGGAATGGGCGAAAATGACGGCGTCCGGCAGCATGGGGGGATAGCTCGACTCGTCGCGGCCATGGTGTGCGCGCATGGCTTGCGTCATGGAAAAGCGGTCGGCAAAGATCAGGGAAAGTACGGCAGCAAGGGATACGGGCAGCGGTTTTTTCAGTACCGCCAACTGGTCAGTTTGATTCACGCAAGTCCTCCGTTTTTTTTATTCTACTCCGCGCCCGGGGATTTCACCGGCGCAGCCTGTTGATTTTTTGCCAGTTGTAAAAAAATCCGCATGGTTCGCCGCGCTTTGGTTGTAAATGAGAATCATTTCTATTAGAATGCCCGCCTATACCTATTTTGCAACAGTTTGACCCGCAGCTCAGACCCCGAAAGGCCATGCCATGAAATTCCCCCTGTCCTTCTCCGCAGTCCTGCCCGCCTGCGTGCTGGCGCTGAGCGCCTGCAGCAGCGTGGCGCCAGCGACTGACGCTGCCACCGGCGCCGCCGCAGCGTCCGCCGCGCAAGACGTGCGCCAGCTGGGCGAAATCGTCGACCTGCGCAGCGGTCAGCGCGTGACTGCCGAACAATTGCTGGCCCAGCTGGCCGTCGCGCCGCGCGTGATCATCGGCGAGCAGCATGACCAGCTCAGCCATCACCAGATCGAGCAATGGCTGCTGCAGCAATTGCAGGGCCAGCGTCCGCAAGGCAGCGTGCTGCTGGAAATGCTGAACCCGGACCAGCAAGCCAAGGTGGACAAGGTCAAGCCGTGGCTGCAGACGGACCCCGTCGTGCGCCCCGAACACGTGGCCGAGCTGCTGGCGTGGCAGCCCAGCTGGAAGTGGGCGCAATATGGCGACTTGGTGATGACCGTGATGCGCGCGCCGTATCCCGTCTGGTCGGCCAACCTGGACCGCAGCGAAATCAAGCAATTGTTTATCGACAAGCCAGCCGTGCAGGGCAAGCATTCGAACCTGGCCAACGATGGCAAGGTGCATGAGAAACTGAAAGACATCATCCGCGTCATGCATGACAACCAGATCGACGAGCCGCGCCTGGCCGCCATGCTGTCGGTGCAGCAGCAGCGCGACCGCCGCATGGCCGAGCGCCTGCTGGCCGCGCCCGCGCCGGCCGTGCTGATCGCCGGCGCCTACCATGCGCACAAGGACCTGGGCGTGCCGCTGCACGTGCAGGACTTGACGGGCGGCCCGGCGCCGCTGGTGCTGGTCCTGGCACAGCAGGGCGCCACGGTGCTGGCGCCGCAGGCGGATTTCGTCTGGTTCACGCCGGTTGTCGCGCCCGCCGTCGCCAGCGCCAAGTAAGCCGTTTCACCTCCGCCGGGCGGTCAGCCCGGCACTCTCCCCCAGCAAGCTCCCCCATAGCAGCCAGGTAGTTCGTCCGATTTTTTTGCATGCGCGTGCGCGCCGTTGGCGCAGCCATGCCTGTTACCTGTCAAAGTTCTCATGCGTATCCCCTTGTTCCGTATCAAAGCCGCCAGCTGCGGTGTCGTTCTTTCCCTGTTGCATGCCACCGCGCAAGCGTCCGCCTTACCCCATGACATGTCGCCGCTGGGCATGTTTTTCGCCGCCGACCAGGTCGTCAAAAGCGTGCTCATCGGTTTGCTGGTCGCCGCGCTGGCCACCTGGGTGGTCTTGCTGGTGAAGGGCGCCAGTTTGCTGCAAGCCCGGCGCGAGGCGGCGCACGCCGTCGCCATGCTGAAGACGGCCACCTCCTTGCCGGACGCGGCCGTCAAAGTGGAGGGCGCAGGCGCCATTTCGCTGGCGCAACAGTTGCTCGCTGATGTACAGCAAGAACTGAGTCTGTCGCACGCCAGCGCGCCGGCGGCGGCCCTGAAGGAGCGGGCCGGCTTTCGCCAGGAACAGTTCATTGCGCAGCAGGTGCGCGCCATGACGCAAGGCATCGGCTTGCTGGCCAGCATAGGCGCCGTGGCGCCGTTCGTCGGCCTGTTCGGCACCGTGTGGGGCATCATGAACAGTTTTATCGGCATCGCCGTCAGCCAGAGCACGAACCTGGCCACCGTGGCGCCGGGCATCGCGGAAGCCTTGCTGGCCACCGCCCTGGGCCTGGTGGCGGCGATCCCCGCCGTCGTCATCTATAACGTCTTGAGCCGTGGCATCAACCAGTACAAGGCGCAGCTGCGCGCCGCTTCCGCGCAAGTGCTGCTGATGCTGAGCCGCGACCTCGACACGCGCCAGCAGGCCTGAGCCATGGCCTCCCTGTTTCCCTCCCAGGACGACGACACGGCCGACATGCCGGAGTTGAGCGAGATCAATGTCACGCCCTTCATCGACGTGATGCTGGTGCTGTTGATCATCTTCATGGTCGTCTCGCCGCTGGCCACGGTCGACTTGAAAATCGACTTGCCGGCCGCCACGGCCAAGCCCGAACCCCGTCCCGAGAAACCGTTGTTCGTGTCGCTGAAGGCGGACCGCAGCCTGTACCTGGGCGAGTCTCCCGTGGCGCGCGAGCAGCTGGGCGGCCTGCTCGATGCGCAAACGGGCGGCGACCGCCAGCGCACCCTGTTTTTCCAGGCCGACAAGCAAGCCGCGTATGAAGACGTGCTGGGCGTCATGGATGCCCTGCGCCAGGCCGGTTATCTGAAAGTGGGCCTGGTCGGTCGGGAGGGCGGGTGAGTCCGCAGTCCGGGCCGGCGCTGCGCCCCCTATTGAGCTGGGGTATTGCCACGTCGCTGGTGGTGGCCGCTGCGCTGGCGCTGCTGCTGTGGGCCGGCTGGCAGCCCGTCGCCGTGGCGCCCGCCAATCCGGCGGCCAGCGTGATGGTGGTGTTTGCCGCGCAAGCGATGTCGCCGGAGACGCAGGTGGCGCACGCCCTGGGCGCGCGCCAGTCGGCCGCGTCCAGCGCCGCCCGGCCGCCAAAGAGTGCAACCAGGCAAGAGGCGCTGCCGGTGCTGGCGCGCGCCGCCGCACCGGAGATCGTCGCGGCGGAAAAAGAGGAAAAGGCGGCGGCCAGTCCGTCGGCGGAGCCGGGCAAGGATGCCGCGAAGGAAGCGTCCGTGCCCGCGCAGGCCAGCAGCAGCGCCACGCCGGCGCCGGCCGCCGTGCGCGGTCCGCAGGCGGCGCCGTTCAACAGCGACACGCCATCGACCAGCGCGGCGCCGGCCAGCTGGCAAAGCCAGGTGCTTGGCCACCTGGCGCACTTCAAGCGCTATCCGGGCGATGCGCGCCAGCGCAAGCGGGCTGGCGCCGCCTGGGTGCGCTTCCAGGTGGACCGCGACGGCAAATTGCTGGCCAGCGAGCTGGTCACGTCGTCGGGCACGGTGCTGCTCGACCGGGAAGCCTTGCAAGTGCTGCAGCGCGCGCAGCCGCTGCCGGCGCCGCCCGAGAACGTATTGCGCCAGGGCACGGTGACGGTGACCTTGCCCGTGTCGTTCAAGCTCGACGCCAGCTGAATTTCATATTTTTCAATAACATAACAAATCGAGGGTGTATGCATATCAAGACAATGACGCAGGCCGTGGGCATCTGCATGGCCTTGCTCGCGCAGCAGGCATGGGCGCAACAGGCGCAAGATAGTGGCAAGGTGGAATTTCCGCCGCTGAATGTATCGGGTGAAACGGTGCCTGCGGAACGGCAGGCGCTGGAAAAACCGGGCGCCGTCAGCGCGCGCGGGGCCGATACGCGCTTGCAGCCCGTGGACCAGATCGTGCGCAGCATGCCGGGCACGTTTACCCAGATCGATCCGGCGCAGGGCGCCGTCAGCGTCAACATCCGCGGCTTGTCTGGCCTGGGGCGCGTCAACATGATGGTCGATGGCGTGAGCCAGAATTACTATGGCAGCGCGCCGTCGTCCGTGTCGCACGGCGGCGTGCCCAGCAGCCAGTTCGGCGCGCTGATCGACCCGAATTTCATCATCGGCGTGGATGTGTCGCGTGGCAATGTCGTCGGCGGCGACGGCGTCAATGCGCTGGCCGGCAGCGCCAATTTCCGCACCATCGGCGTCGATGACGTCGTCTTCGCCGGGGAAAAGACAGGAGCGCGCACGAAGATGTGGACCGGTAATAACGGCGTGGGCCGCAGCGCCATGCTGGCCGTGGCCATGAAAAACCCCGCCTTCGATGGCGGCAGCGTGGGCTTCATGGCCGCCACCAGTGCGAGCGTGATCGGCAACAACTACAAGAATGCGAAGGGCGTCAACAGCGAGGAATTCGGTTTCGGCTACAACCGCTATTACAAGCAAAAGCCCAAGTCGCAATTGCTCAAGCTGGACCTCAAATTGAGTGACTTCCATGCGCTGGAACTGTCGGCGCGCGATTACCGCAGCACGTTTACGCGCCGCGACATCCACAGCGATGACTACTACGTAAAATATCACTACACGCCGTTTTCCGAGTTGATCGACCTCAATGTGGTGGCCAGCAGCAGCCGCGGCAACCAGAAATACATGCCCGAGGCGCTGACCAATTTCATCAACACGAATGCGGCCAACCGCGCCGACGCCTTCGACATCAACAACACCAGCAGCTTCAGGCTGGCTGGCGGCGATGCGCTGGTGACCATCGGCGGCAAGCTGATGCGCAATAAATACAGCAAGCACGTGGAAAGCCTGGTCGACGATCCGGACAATCCGGATGCGAACCAGCAATCGATTGAAAACAATACGTTCGGCCCCGAGGGCGTGCAAAAGATCAACAGCCTGTATGCGGGCCTGCAATACAACCGCGGCATTGTTCAAGTCAATGCGGGCCTCAACTACACGCACTTTGATTTGACGGGTCACAAGCCCGCCTGCGACTTGCGCGTGCAGTGCTTCCCGCAAGGGGCAAGCAATATTGCGTTGAAGGAGCATGGCATCAATCCCTCGCTGCTCGTTTCCGCGCAGGTGACGCCGTGGTTCCAGCCGTTTGCCAGCGCTGAGCGCACCATGCGCGGGCCGAATCCGCAGGAAGTGTTTTTCTCGAATGACGGCGGGGCCTCGATGAACCCCTTCCTGAAGGGCGAGCGGGCCAGCACCTACCAGCTGGGTTTCAATTCCAGCCTGCATGGCTTGCTGAGTGCTAACGATGCGCTGAATTTCAAGGCCCTGTATTTCAAGAGCAAGATCGACGGCTATATCACCAGCCAGTCCTTCCTCGTGTGCGACAGCGGGCGCAAGTGCAATATCGCGGAAGTGATCGCCAAGGACTGGCAGAATGTGGATGAATACGTGACCAATATGTATATCTACATCAACTCGGCCACGCCCGTGTATACACGCGGCTGGGAACTGGAAGCGCAATATCACCTGGGGCCGGCGTATGCGCGCCTGTCGTACACGCGCGAAACGACGCGCCAGCCCACGTCGATCGCCAGCGCCTGGTTTGGCGCGGCCGACATCAGCGAACTGCCCAGCGTGTACTACAACCTCGACGTGGGCACGCGCCTGCTGGACAACAAGCTGGAAGTGGGCGCCATCCTCAAGCACACGGGCTCGAACCGCCGCCTGTCGCCGGACAATGACGCCGATGAAGCGACAGGGGAAGTGCTCAAGGCCGACAATCCGAAGATCCCGGCCGTGATCGACCTGTATGCGAGCTACCAGGTCAGCAAGAACCTGTTCCTGCGCCTGTCCGTGCAAAACGCCATGAACAAGGATTTCTCGGAAGCGCTGAACCGCCTGAACTCGATGCCGTCGCAGTCGCAGGAGAATACGCCGCTGAGTACGGCGCGGGGCAGGACGTATGTGGCAGGGCTGGAGTACCGCTTTTAAAGCAGGCCCAAGCCCCGCTGCCTTGGCTTAATTAATACTCGCGCGGCGTCGTACCATAATAGCTATGGATCGACGTCGCCCAAGCGCTGTCCGCCATGTTCGGCCAGTTATCCGTGTCGAAGCCGGGGGCGTTTTCGATGCGTTCCTTGTCGACGTTGAGGGTGAAGCGCTTGTTGACGGTGTCGAGCAGCAGCGCTTCCCACGGCACGGCGAACAGTTTTTCGCCGATGGTGAAGACGCCGCCGTGCGACATGACGGCGTAGGCGATCTTGCCGCTGCGCATGTCGAGCATGATTTCCTTGATTTCGCCCAGGTGTTCATCCTTGGCATTGTGCACATGGTCGCCGATCAGGGTGTCGGCGCCCATCAGTTCAGGGCCGGGGCCTTTGTGGCCGCGGTTGACATACATGCCGTAGGCGTCGCGTTCTTCGTAGCTCATGATGGACCTCCTGTTGAAAAATCCCAGTCTGCCGCCGGGGCGCGGCAGGGTCTGTTCGCTCGCCCACACAACATATGGAATTGGAAATATTTCAATTATTGTTATTGGGTAATTTTGTTGCGCGTAGACAGCAGGAGGGGGAGGGATAGTCGGTATTTGGCGCAAATTTCCGTGCGCGGGGAGCGACGCAGGCGGGCTTTAGTGTATAATTTCAATTTCCCGCACGTGCCGTTCGGCACCATCTGCAATGACCAAATTTGTCTTCGTCACTGGTGGCGTTGTGTCTTCCCTTGGAAAAGGGATTGCCGCCGCCTCCCTCGCCGCGATCCTCGAATCGCGCGGCCTTAAAGTCACCATGCTCAAGCTCGACCCGTATATCAACGTCGATCCTGGCACGATGAGCCCTATGCAACACGGTGAAGTATTCGTCACCGATGACGGGGCCGAAACCGACCTCGACCTCGGTCACTACGAGCGCTTCATCTCCACCCGCATGAAAAAGGTGAATAACTTCACCACTGGCCAGATCTATGAATCGGTGATCCGCAAGGAACGCCGGGGCGAATATCTGGGCAAGACCGTGCAGGTGATTCCGCATATCACCAATGAAATCCAGGATTACATCCGCCGTGGCGCCGAAGGCTACGACGTGGCCCTGTGCGAAATCGGCGGCACCGTCGGCGATATCGAATCCTTGCCATTCCTGGAAGCGGCACGCCAGCTGAGCCTGCGCGCCGGCCGCAAGAACACGGCCTTCGTCCACCTGACCCTGGTGCCTTACATCGCCTCGGCCGGTGAACTGAAAACCAAGCCGACCCAGCACTCGGTGCAAAAGCTGCGCGAAATCGGCATCTTGCCGAATGCGCTGCTGTGCCGCGCCGACCGCGCCATCCCGGAAGACGAGCGCGCGAAAATCTCGCTGTTCTCGAACATCGAGGAAGACGCCGTCATTTCCGTGTGGGACGTCGACACCATCTACAAAGTGCCGCAAATGCTGCACGACCAGGGCCTCGACAAGATCATCTGCGACGCGCTGGACCTCGATCCTGCACCGGCCGACCTGTCGATCTGGAGCAAGTTGATCTACACGATGGAGCACCCGAAGGCGGAAGTGACCGTCGGCATGGTCGGCAAGTATGTCGAGCTGACCGAGTCGTACAAGTCGCTGATCGAAGCGCTGCGCCACGCCGGCATCCACACGGAAAGCCGCGTCAACATCGAGTACATCGATTCGGAAGAAATCGAAACGACCGGTTGCGACAACCTGGCCAAGTACGATGCCATCCTGGTACCGGGCGGCTTCGGCAAGCGCGGCGTGGAAGGCAAGATCAAGGCGGCCCAGTTTGCCCGTGAAAACAAGATCCCTTACCTGGGCATCTGCCTGGGCATGCAAGTGGCCCTGATCGAATACGCGCGCAACAAGGCTGGCATGCCGAACGCGAATTCGACCGAGTTCGACCTTGATACGGATCAACCTGTTGTTGCACTGATCAATGAGTGGCAAAACCACGATGGTAAAGTCGAGTTGCGCGATGAAAACTCGGACCTGGGCGGTACCATGCGCCTGGGCGCGCAGACCTGCGCCGTCAATCCGGGCACCCTCGCCGCCGAGATCTACGGCAGCGTGGTGACCGAGCGTCACCGTCATCGTTACGAAGCCAATAATCACTACCTGGCCCGTGTCGAATCGGCTGGCCTGATCGTGTCGGCCCGCACGCCGAGCGAAGATTTGTGCGAAATCATGGAATTGCCGCGCACGGGTGAAAATTCCCACCCTTGGTATATGGGCGTGCAATACCATCCCGAGTTCAAGTCGACGCCACGCACCGGCCATCCGTTGTTTACGTCGTTCATCAAGGCAGCGCTGGCGCACAAAGAAGCCAACGCCGCTGCGGAATAACGCGGTCGATCGCGACAGTATTATCCGTAAGACAGCTCCCGGCCAGATCGTTCCCGCCGGGAGTTTCTTTGCCCCCTTTGTGCAATTGCGCATCAGAACGCAGTGTGCAGCCCCCTGTTAAGCTTAACTTTGGAGAATGACATGAGTGCTATTGTTGATATTATCGGCCGCGAAATCCTGGACTCGCGCGGTAACCCGACCGTCGAATGCGATGTGCTGCTGGAATCGGGCGTGATGGGCCGTGCAGCCGTACCGTCGGGTGCCTCGACCGGTTCGCGCGAAGCCGTGGAATTGCGCGATGGCGACGCCAAGCGCTACTTCGGCAAGGGCGTGCTGCAAGCATGCGAGAACATCAACACCGAAATCTCCGAAGCCATCATGGGCCTGGACGCCAATGAACAGGCTTTCCTGGACCGTACCCTGATCGACCTGGACGGCACGGAAAACAAATCGCGCCTGGGCGCCAACGCCATCCTGGCCGTCTCGATGGCTGTCGCCAAGGCTGCCGCCGAAGAAGCGGGTTTGCCGCTGTACCGCTATTTCGGCGGTTCGGGCGCCATGCAGATGCCAGTGCCGATGATGAACGTCATCAACGGCGGCGCACACGCCGACAACAACCTGGACATCCAGGAATTCATGATCATTCCCGTGGGCGCCCCGTCGTTCAAGGAAGCCGTCCGCTACGGCGCGGAAGTATTCCACACGCTGAAAAAGATCCTGCACAAGAAGGGCCTGAACACCAACGTGGGCGACGAAGGCGGTTTCGCGCCATCGCTGGCCAACCATGAAGAAGCCATCAAGCTGATCATCCAGGCCATCGAAGAAGCGGGCTACGAGCCAGGCACGCAGATCGCCATCGGCCTCGATTGCGCCGCGTCCGAGTTCTACAAGAACGGCAAGTACGAAATGGAAGGCGAAGGCCTGAGCCTGACCGCCACCGAGTTCACCAACCTGCTGGCGACCTGGTGCGACAAGTACCCGATCATCTCGATCGAAGACGCGATGCACGAAGGCGACTGGGATGGCTGGGCGATCCTGACGGCAGAGCTGGGCAAGAAAGTGCAACTGGTCGGCGACGACCTGTATGTCACCAACACCAAGATCCTGAAAGAAGGCATCTCGAAAGGCATCGCCAACTCGATCTTGATCAAGATCAACCAGATCGGCACCTTGACGGAAACCTTCGCCGCCATCGAAATGGCCAAGCGCGCCGGCTACACGGCCGTCATTTCGCACCGCTCGGGCGAAACGGAAGACTCGACCATCGCCGATATCGCCGTTGCCACGAACGCCCTGCAGATCAAGACGGGCTCGATGTCGCGTTCGGACCGCATGGCCAAGTACAACCAGCTGCTGCGTATCGAGGAAGACCTGGGCGACATCGCCAGCTACCCTGGCCGCGATGCGTTCTATAATCTGAAGTAAGCTGATGTAAAACCCACTGGCCGGCCGGAGATGTTCCGGCCGGTTTTTTAACTGAATGCCCCATGCGCCTCATTACGCTCGCCCTGGCAGCCCTGCTGCTGTTGATACAATTTCCCCTCTGGCTGGGTAAAGGCGGCTGGCTGCGTGTTGCCGACATGGAAGCCCAAGTGGCGGTGGCCAATAAAAAGAACATGGAATTGAAGGCGCGCAACGCCAAGCTCGAATCCGAAGTGCGCGACCTGAAGGATGGTACGGGCGCCGTCGAAGAGCGTGCCCGCTACGAGCTGGGCATGGTCAAACAAAATGAGATTTTCGTGCAGATCGTGCGCAAGGGCCAGACCCCGCCACTGCTGGAAACACCGGTGGACGCCGCGGCGCCACATTAAGACCGTACTACTTCCCGCTTGCCAGCCTGGACCGATTGCCAGGCTGACATATCACTTTACTTCCTTGTACTTATTACTGCACACGCATGGCGCGGCATGGTGCTGCCTTGCTGCTTGCTGATCAGAAACGGGCCTTGCCGGTCGTGATCAGGTAAAAATGGATGCCGGTGACCACGACGGCCACACTTACCAGTACGGTTTCGAGAAACATCATAAAATTTCCTTGTTAATAATTATTTAGGTAAAAAACGTCCAGGGCCAGGCGCCCAGCCGAACGTACGGCAAGGCGCAGGCAACGCCGCCATGAACGTTTTTTAACCGCGCGACGCCAGGAAGCGCAGTTCGGCTGCCAGATTCGGCATCAGCTTTTCGTAGCGGTTCGCTTCCGAGTTCAGCAGGGCGAAATCGCGCTTGCTTGGACGCACATAGCGTTGTTCTTCATCACTGACGCTGCTGGCGATGACTTCCTTCTGCGCCAGTTCGCTGTACGGCTTGGAAGCGAGCAGGGCGCCCAGGAAGGCGCGCGTGGCGCGGCCCAGGTTGCTGAAGTAATTGTCGTTGTCGTTGCTGTAGGTGTTGGTAAAAGTGGACATATGCCCTCCATGAATGGTCTGTTGTTGCATTGCACAATAATGGAGTTTGCGATATGCGTCCAATTTCAAATTCCAATTTCAGAAATTCAAGAAACGCATAATAAGGGCGTAGCCATCGGCCACGCCCTGAAAATGAATTTGTTACGAAATGTTTATCCTGCGGCGATGCGTCCCAAACCCGGATCGTCGCTGAAAAAACCGTCCAGTCCCGTCTCGATATAGCGCCGCATTTCCGCCACGGATCCCGCTTCGTTGCGCGCATTCTCGCCATTGCCGTCGCGGAAGTCGGCCGCCAGGAAGCGGTTTTCCGGACGGAAGGTCCACGTGTGCAGCAGCAAGCCCGCCTGGTGCGCATCGTCGACGATGGAAGAGGGCTTGGCCAGGCGCTGGTCAGCGCCCAGCGGGATGATTCCTCGCGTTGGCGGCGCCACCACGTCCGCGTAGGCGGCGATGTCGCGCAGGCCGGCCGGCGTCGTCATCTGGCCAAACGTCAGCTTGCCGCCCGCCTTGGCCACGTCCATCGGACGGATGTCGCCGCCCACCACCAGCTGCATCAGGCGCACGTTGGCGCGCCGTCCCAGCTTCTCGCGCAAGTATTTCAAATTGGCCACTTCGAAGGACTGGATTTCGATGGGCGCGCGGCGCGTGTACTCGTGCGCCAGCAGGGTCGACAGGAAACGGTCTTCCAGCGCCAGGCCCGCATCGCGGAAATACGTGGAGCTTTTCAGCTCCGGCACGAGGCCGATGACGCGTCCGCTGGCGGCTGATTGCGCTGCAACAAAATCGATGATTTCTTCCCAGGTGGGGATCTGGAATTGTCCATCGTACAAGGTGTTGCCGGTGCGTACTTTCGGCAGCCGTTCGATGGCGCGCAGGGTTTTCAATTCCGCCAGCGTGAAGTCGTCGACGAACCAGCCTTCGTGCCATTCGCCGTCGACCATCTTCTTGCCGCGCCGGCTGGCAAACTCGGGTCGGCGGGCCACGTCGGTGGTGTCGATCAGGTTGCTTTCGTGGCGCGCCACGAGAATGCCGTCGCGCGTGGCGACCAGGTCCGGCTCGACGTAGTCGGCGCCGTCGAGGATGGCCTTGGCGTAGGACGCCAAGGTATGCTCGGGACGCAGGGCGCTGGCGCCCCGGTGGGCGAAGACGAGCGGACGGCTTGGCTTTGTTTCCAGCAGGCCCGCGGCAAAGCCGGGCGCGGCGGCCAGCGCCAAGCCGCCGACGGCCGCCTGGACGAAGCTGCGGCGCGAAAAGTGCCGTTGCGGAAGGATAGGCGTACGCATCAGAAATCCGCCGTCAAGGTCAGGAAGCCCTGGCGCGGGGCGATGGGGAAGGTGTTGTACGTCTTGTCGGCCGCGCCGACCACCACGTTCAGCGAGCCTTCGCGGTTGGCCAGGTTGCTCACATTCACGCGCCAGCGCGGGTTTTTCAGCCAGCCGGCCATGGCTGGCAGCTTGCCCGACACGCCCAGGCCCATCAGGAAATAGCTTGGGACGGACAAATCGTTGGTGTACGTCGCGTAGCGCTTGCCCACATAGTCTCCCGTCAGTTGCACTTCGATGTCGCCAAACGTGGCGGAAGCAACAAACTTGTTCAGCCATTCAGGCGAGCCCGGCACGTTCTTGCCCGCCGTCAAGACCAGCGCGGCGCCATTGTTGTAATTGTCCGCGTACTGCGAGCGGTTGTACGACAGGGCATTGTAGAACGAGAAATTGTTGCCGAAGTGCACGGTGCCCGCGATATCGATGCCGTCCGTGCGCACGCTGCCCACGTTGGCCAGCACGGGGTTGCCGCCAATGATGGAGGAAATCACGGGCGTTGGGCTGATCTGCAGCAAACGGTTGCTGAAATCGACGTGGTAGACGTTGACCTGGCCATCGATGGCCGTGATGGCGCCCAGGCTCAATGGGTGGCTGCCGCGCACGCCCACTTCATAGGTGAGGGCCGTTTCCGGCTTGGCGTCGCGCTTGAACAGGTCGAAGGCTGCCTGGCTCGACAAGCTCCAAGGCGACGCGCCGCCGCCGCCATAGGTGACGAACTGGCGCATGTTTTTCTGGATATTGAAGTACAGCTGGTCTTGCGGCGTGAAATCCCAGCGCGCGCCCACTTGCGGCAAGAACCATTTTTTCGTGTTGATGGTGCCGACCGGCAAGGCCGTCGAGCCGCCGGCGATGGCGCCCTTGGCCGGCTGCACGGGGAATTGGCCATCGGCAAATTGCAGGCTGGACTTGAAGCCGGCTTGCAGGGCGATATCGGGGCGGATGCGCCATTCATCCTGCAAGTGCAGCTGCACCACCTTGTTGTCGATCTCGCTGCCGTACTGCGTGATCAAAGGATTGCTGGGGCGGTCGTACGGCGACGTCGGGTTGTTGACGTCCAGCGCATACCAGCGGCGGTAGGCGGACGAGCGGTTCTGTTCCAGCCACAGGCCTGCTTCCAGCTGGTGATTGCCGATTTCCTTGCGCAGGGTGGAAAGGAAGCCGCCCCGCTTGATGTCGTATTCCGTCGTGCGCACGGCGTAGCCCGAGTTGCCGAACACCTGTTTCAGGTTCTGTTTCGGGTAGTACACGCTGAACAGGCCCGGCAAGCCGGCCACGCCGATGGGGCCGGCCACCACGCCCGCGCCGTCATCCTTGTGGTAATACACCTGGTTCGACCACGTCATGCCTTCGGACAAGTTGGCGTCGAACTTGGCGTAGGCCAGGTAATCGGTGCGCTGCGCATCGCTGTAGTAGTTGCGGTAATTGTTGCCGTCCGCGGCAGGCGTGGCGCCCGTGGGCGACAGGTAATTCAGGGCCGCCTTGAAGTCCGGATACAGGAAGGGGCGCGTGTATGGCGCGCTCGTCTCGCCCGCCACGTGCACGGTGCTGTCTTCGTTCGGTTCGATCTTGTCCGAGTAATTGAAGAACAGGGTCAGCTTGCCCGCCTCGCTGCGGTTGACGTATTTTGCGTTGAACTGGTCGCCGCCCTGGCGCGCATCGAAGTCCCAGGCGCGCGCTTCATGGTGCAGGATGGAAAAATAGGCGCTGCTGCCATCGCCGAAGGCGCCCGTGTCATAGCGGGCAAACGTGCGCGATGTGCGGTGGCTGCCCACCGTTTGCTGCACGCTGGCGCCCTGCGTGGCCAGCGGGTCGCTGGAATAGGTTTCGATGGTGCCGCCCAGGTTGCTGGTCGAGGCCGTGGCCAGGTCGCCCGCGCCCGAGGACAGCACGACGCTGCGCACGTTTTCGCTGATCACGGCGCGCTGCGGCGACAGGCCGTTGTAGTTGCCGTATTGCTGGTCGCCCAGCGGCACGCCATCCATGGTGTAGCCCAGTTGCTGGCCGGAAAAACCATGCACGAACAGCGACAGGTTTTGCTCGTTGTTGCCCCATGGATCGGCCGTCTGGAAGCTGACGCCAGGCAGGGTTTGCAGGGCCTTTAACGGATTCGTGCCGGGCAGGATCTTCTGGATTTCATTCTTGCTCAGGGCGACGGAAGAACGCGTCTTGCGCGAGGAAATCTCCACGGTGGCCATCGGAGCATTGTCATCGGCAGCGGGGGCGGCGGCCATGTCGGTGGCGGCGGACGCCACGGCGGCGGCGACGGCCGTTTGCGCCAGGGCCGGCAAGGAGAGGCCTGCGGCGCAAGCGCCCAGCAACACGTGGAAGGAATGGCGGCGCAGGGCCAGCGTCAAGTGGGTATTCATCATCAGCCTGTGGAAAGTATTGGAAGTAATACAAGCTGCGCAGCGTAACGGCGGCGCGTGACGGGCTGATGACGAACTGATGACGGGAAGATGACAGCAGAAACAATTGCGCCGCCTGAGGGGCGGCGCGGGGATTATTACAATTAGTTAATACTTGCCGCGGGGGGAATCAAGACTTCGGCCGGCGCATCCGTGATGAACAGCTGTGCGCAATCGACCTTGTCGAATTCATAGTGCTGGCCGCAGAAATCGCAGTTCACGCCCACCTGACCCACTTCTTCCAGGGTGCTGTTGACTTCTTCTTCGCCCAGCATCTTGAGCATATTGCCCACTTTTTCGCGCGTGCAAGTGCAATGGAAGCTCGGGTGCAGCGGGTCGAAGACGCGGATCGTTTCTTCCCAGAACAAGCGCTGCATCAGGGTATCGATGTCCGTCGACAGGATTTCCGCCTCTTTCAGGGTCGACGCCAGCATCACGGCGCGGTTCCACGTGTCCAGCGCGTCTTCTTCCGACACGGGCGTCGCTTCGGCCTTGCCGCCATGGTGGGGCAGCTTTTGCAGCAGCAGGCCGCGCGAGACGCTGTCGTCCGTGGCCAGCCACAGGCGGGTGTCGAGCTGTTCCGAACGCAACATGTAGTTTTCGATCACGGTGGCCATGTCATCGCCGTCCAGCGGCACGATGCCCTGGTACGGTTGCTGGCCCGGCACCTTGTCGGCCGGGTCCAGGGTGATGATGAAGCGGCCCTTGCCCGTGGCGTTGAGCAATTGCGGCACGGTGGCCACGTCGGGAATGGTGGCGTCCGGGTCCAGCTTGGCCGTGGCGCGCAGGCGCAGGTCGGAGTCGCACTCGACCACCATCAGGCGCACGGGGCCGTCGCCATGGATTTGCATGATGATGGAGCCGTTGAATTTCAGGTTGGCCGACAGCAGGGCGGCGGCAGCCACCATTTCGCCCAGCACTTTTTTCACGGCCGTCGGGTAGGCGTGGCGCGACACCACTTCCTGCCAGGTGGCCGAAACGTCGATGAACTGGCCGCGCACGGCGGCGTTGTCGAAAATAAATTTTTGCAGGGTATCCTGGCCGCTAACGGCTGCGCTGATTGCGCCCGTGGTTTCAGTCGTCATTCTCTTATCCAATCTTCTTGAGTTGCGTATTAAATAGCTGGCCGCGTTGCACATAGTTCACGGCGTTGCCTTGTAGCCTGGTGATATCGTCTGCCGTCAGGGCCCGCACGGCTTTCGCCGGTGAGCCGATGATCAGCATATTGTCGGGAAATTCCTTGCCTTCCGTGACCAGCGCACCCGCGCCGACCAGGCAGTTCTTGCCGATCTTCGCGCCGTTCAGGATCACGGCCTGGATGCCGACCAGGGCGCCATCGCCGATCGTGCAGCCATGCAACATCGCCTGGTGGCCGATGGTCACGTTCCGGCCGATGTCCAGCGGGTAGCCCGGGTCCGTGTGCAGCACGGCGCCTTCCTGCACATTGCTGTTGGCGCCCACGGTGATGCGTTCGTTGTCGCCGCGGATCGTGGCGCCGAACCATACGGACGTATTCGCTTCCAGGGTCACCTTGCCGATCACGTTGGCCGTGTCGGCAACAAAAGCGGAAGCATCAATCAGCGGCGCATCGGCGCCCAATTGGTAGAGTGTCATCGTTAGCCTGTGGCGGTGGTGGAAGCGCCGGGCACGGCCGGACGCGGAAGTTTTGCGCTATTTTACGCTGTTGCAGGGCAAGTCCGAGCGCCGGCCGCTAATCCGGTATAATTATCGAACGGTCGTACTTTTATGTGCGCCCTATCTACAGACACAGCATGTGGCGCCATCTGCGCCACTTTCAAGGCAGGCATCCGATGAAACCCATGAAACTTTCCCGTTCCGAATTCATCAACATCCGCGGCGCCCGTACGCATGTGCGCCATTGGGGCCGCGAAGGCGCGCCCATCCTGTTCATGGTGCACGGCTGGATGGACGTGGCTGCCTCGTTCCAGTTCGTCGTCGACGAGTTGCAAGGCGACTGGCACGTGATCGCGCCCGACTGGCGCGGCTTTGGCCTCAGCGACTACACGCAATCGGACACCTATTGGTTCCCCGACTACCTGGCCGACCTGGACGCCATGCTGCTGCATTATTCGCCGGACGCGCCCGTCAACCTGCTGGGCCACAGCATGGGCGCCAACGTGGCCGGTCTGTACGCGGGCGTGCGCCCGGAGCGCATCAGCCGCTTCATCAACCTGGAAGGCTTCGGCATGATGGCGACGCAGCCGGAGCAGGCGCCGGGCCGCTACGCCAAGTGGCTGGACGAATTGCGCGAGCCGCCCGCCATGCGCAGCTATCCTTCGCAGCGCGCCGTGGCTGAGCGCCTGCAAAAGACCAATCCGCGCCTGCCGGACGAGCGCGCCGCTTTCCTGGCCGAACACTGGTCGGCGCGCAACGAGGCGGGCGAGTGGGACATCCTGGGCGACCCGCAGCACAAGCGCGTCAATCCCATCCTGTACCAGGTGGAAGAAGTGATGGCGTGCTGGCGCCGCATCACGGCGCCCGTGCTGTGGGTGGAGGCCGACGACACGAATATGTGGCAATGGATGGGGCCCAAGGAACAGGCGCGCATCGAAATCGACCGGCGTTTGGCCTGCATCAAGGATGTGCGCTGCGAGATGATGGCGGATGCGGGCCACATGCTGCATCATGATCAACCGCAGGCACTGGCGCGCCTGGTGGAAGCGTTTTTGGCCTGATGTGTGTCGGGAACGCTGCAGCGCGATTGGCCAAGCAGCGTACAATGAAAACTTCTTCCATGCTGAGCCCGTGCAGGGTATTGTTTTCACATGCTTAAAGTCGACCTGCATTGTCATTCGAATATCTCCGACGGCGTGCTGTCACCGGCCGCCGTGGCCGCTTACGCGCGCAAGGCGGGCGTGGACGTGTGGGCGCTGACGGACCACGATGAAGTGTCCGGCGTCGCCGCCGCGCGCACGGCCGCGCTGGACCTGGGCATGCGCTTCGTGGCCGGCGTGGAAATTTCCATTACGTGGGCCGGCGAAACCGTGCACATCGTCGGCTTGCAAGTCGATGAAAACAATCCGGGTCTCGTGCAGGGCTTGCACCGCACGCGTTCGGGCCGCGACGCGCGGGGCCGCGAAATCGCCCGCCAGCTGGACCTGGCCGGCATCCCCGACGCCTATGAAGGGGCCTTGAAATTCGTCGGCAACCCGGACCTGATGTCGCGCACGCACTTTGCCCGTTACATCGTGGAAACGGGCAAATGCGCGAACATTCCCGACGTGTTCAAGAAATACCTGTCGGAAGGCAAGCCGGGCTACGTCGAGCACCGCTGGGCCACCCTGGCTGAAGCGGTCGGCTGGATCCGCGGCGCGGGCGGCGTGGCCGTCATCGCCCATCCGGGCCGCTACCGCTTCAGCGACATGGCGCAAGGCGTGCTGTTCGATGAATTCAAGCAACTCGGCGGCGTGGCCATCGAGGTCGTCACGGGCAGCCACAGTCCGGACCAGTATCCGGAATACGCGCAGCTGGCCAACGCCTACGGCTTCCTCGCCTCGCGCGGCACGGATTTCCATGCGCCGGGCGAGTCGCGCGTGGATTTTGCCATGTTGCCGCCATTGCCAGCCAACGTCACCCCGATTTGGCACGACTGGTTTTAATGCCGTTGAAAATCTGCTGCGCGGCGCGCTTTGCGGCCGGCGATGCTCACCGTACTCCAGTACGGTTGCGCTTCTCGGCCACAAATCACTGCCGCTCGCGACGATTTTCTTAGGCATTCAGCGCAGGATGTGCGCGGGCTTGAAAAGTCGCGACTGCATACTTATCTTTTAGTCATTCTTGTTTTCCGGAGCCATCGCCCATGAAACGTATCGTCCTGTTTATTGCAACCAACCTGGCTGTGATGCTGGTGCTGTCGCTCGTGCTCAGTTTGCTGGGCGTTGGCAATCCGGCGCGCGGCAGTACCCTGAACCTGGGCAGCCTGCTGGTGTTTTCGCTGGTGGTCGGCTTCACGGGCTCGATCTTTTCGCTGTTGATCAGCAAACCCATGGCCAAGTGGAGCACGGGTGCGCGCGTGATCGACAATCCGACGTCGTCGACGGAATTGTGGCTGGTCAACACCGTGCGCGCGCTGTCCGAGCGGGCCGGCATCGGCATGCCGGAAGTGGCCGTGTACGAAGGCGACGCGAATGCGTTCGCCACGGGCGCCTTCAAGAATTCGGCGCTGGTGGCTGTCTCCACGGGCTTGCTGCAAAGCATGAACCGCGATGAAGTGGAAGCCGTGCTGGGCCATGAGATCGCCCACGTGGCGAATGGCGACATGGTCACCCTGACCCTGATCCAGGGCGTGGTGAATACCTTCGTCGTCTTCATGGCCCGCGTGGTAGGTTTCTTTGTCGACAATGTCCTGTTGAAAAATAACAACCGCGAAAGCGGCGGACGCGGCATCGGTTACTTTGTGACCGTGATGGTGTGCGAAGTGATCTTCGGCTTGCTCGCTTCCATCATCGTGGCCTGGTTCTCGCGCCAGCGCGAATTTCGCGCCGACGCCGGTTCCGCCAAGCTGCTGGGCAGCCCCACGCCGATGATGCATGCGCTGGCCCGCCTGGGCGGCGTGCCGCCGGGCGAGTTGCCGCAATCGATGCAGGCGCTGGGCATCAGCGGCGGCAATGGCGGCTGGGGCGCGCTGTTCGCCACCCATCCACCGCTCGAACAACGCATCGCCGCGCTGCGCAGCGTACAATAATGCCAACTTAACAAGCTGGTTCGCCAGAACGCTTACACATGAGTCAATTTTTTCATATTCACCCCGACAATCCGCAATTGCGCCTGATCAAGCAGGCGGCGCAGATCATCCAGTCCGGCGGCGTGGTGGCCTTGCCCACCGACTCCTGCTACGCGCTGGTGTGCCAGCTCGACGACAAGGGCGCCGTCGAGCGCCTGCGCCGCATCCGTGGCGTGGATGAAAAGCACCATTTGACCTTGCTGTGCCGCGACTTGAGCGAGCTGGGCGTGTATGCCCGCGTGGACAACCGCCAGTTCCGCCTGCTCAAGGCGGCCACGCCCGGCGCCTACACGTTTATCCTGGAAGCGACGAAGGAAGTGCCGCGCCGCCTCAGCCATCCTTCGCGCAAGACCATCGGCCTGCGCGTGCCGCAGCACCGCATCGTGCAATGCCTGCTGGAAGAGCTGGGCCAGCCCCTGCTGGGCGCGACATTGACCTTGCCGGGCGACGAAGACAGCCTGACGGATGCCGACACGATCCGCGAACGGCTGGAAAAACTGGTCGACCTGATCGTCGACGGCGGCGTCTGCGCGCATGGTCCCAGTACCGTGATCGACCTGACGGGGCCGGAGCCGGAAGTGGTGCGCGTGGGACGCGGTGACCCGGCCGTGCTGGGTTTGTAGAGGGGCACGGCGTGCCCGTTGCGACGCCGGTCTTCACCTGTTCTTAATGACAACGTAAGAAAGAGCCTAGTTCGCCTCTGGTAGAATCGCGGTCATGAGCGATTTCAATACGATAGTCCAGACCGTTGCGGTCTACCTGGTGCCGGTGCTGTTTGCCATTTCCCTGCATGAGGCGGCGCACGGCTACGCGGCCCGCTATTTCGGCGACCCCACAGCCTCGAACGAGGGCAGGCTGAGCCTCAATCCCATGCGGCATATCGACCCTTTCGGCACGATCTTGCTGCCCTTGATGCTGTATTTCACGATCCAGGTGCCGTTCGGCTATGCCAAGCCGGTGCCCGTCGATTTCAGCCGCCTGCGCAATCCGAAGAAGCAGATGGCCTGGGTGGCGTTTGCCGGGCCTGGCGCCAATTTCGTCATGGGCCTGGGCTGGATGATCGCCTTTGTCGTGCTCAGCGTCTTGCCGCCGACGGAGATGGGCATGTTTTTCCGCAAGATGGCGGGCGCCGGCGTCAGCGTGAATGCGGCCATGTTCGTCTTTAACCTGATTCCCGTGCCGCCCCTCGATGGCGGACGCATCATGACGGGCTTGCTGCCGATGCAGCTGGCGCGCCCTTACGCCAGCATCGAGCGCTACAGCCTGTATGTCTTCGGCGCCCTGGTGCTGCTGATGTACACGGGCATCTTGAACCGCGCCTTGCTGGCGGCGATCGAATTTGTCATCGGCATCTTTGTCACCCTGGTCACGCCCCTGACGGCCCTGTTGACTTGATACAAGCAACTGGATGGCCACACATAATTGATGGAAGTACCGATGCAAGTAACTGAACCAATATTAGAAACCGAAGCGATTTCCGGCTGGCTGCGCCGCTGGGCGCCCCTGATCCCGGGCGGCGAGGTGCTGGACCTGGCCTGCGGCGCAGGCCGCCACGCGCGCCACCTGGTAAGCCTGGGCCACCCCGTGATCGCGCTCGACCATGATCCGGAAATGCTGGAAAAGGCGGCTGGCACGGGCATCACCACCTCGCTGGTGGACCTGGAAGCGCCGGGCGCCGTGTGGCCTTTCGCTCCCGGCCGCTTTGCCGGCATCGTCGTCACCAATTATCTGCACCGGCCGCTGCTGGAAGCCATGGTGGCCAGCCTGGCGCCCGATGGCGTGTTGCTGTATGAAACGTTTGCCGAGGGCAATGAGCAGTTCGGCAAGCCGTCGAATCCGAAATTCCTGCTGAAGGAAGGCGAAATGCTGACCTGGGCGGTGCAGCACGGCTTGCGTGTGGTAGCGTATGAGGATGGGCGCGTGGAACAGCCAAAAGCTGCTCTGGTGCAACGAATTTGCGCCGTCCGGCCGGATTTTCCACGGTTGGCAGCCCTGCTGCCGACGTTTTGAGCGGCCATACTATGTCAGAATGCACCACAGGCGCGGGCTATCCGCTACAATCGTTGTTTTATTTATCGGCGCTATAAACTTACTATGATCAAGGGCAGCATTGTAGCAATCGTCACCCCGATGCACGCAGACGGCAGTCTGGACTTTCCAGGTCTGCGCAAGCTGATCGACTGGCATATCGCCGAGGGTACGGACGGCATCGTCATCGTTGGCACGACGGGCGAATCGGCAACAGTCAGCGTGGAAGAACACTGCGAACTGATCCAGTTGACCGTCGAACATGCCAAGGGACGCATTCCTATCATCGCCGGCGCCGGAGGCAACTCCACGGCCGAGGCCATCAAACTGACGCGCTACGCGAAAGAAGCGGGCGCCGATGCTGTCTTGCAAGTGGTGCCGTACTACAACCGTCCTACCCAGGAAGGCATGTACCAGCACTTCAAGGCCATCGCCGAAGCCGTCGACATTCCCGTCATCCTGTACAACGTGCCTGGCCGTACGGTTGCCGACATGAGCAACGAGACCATCGTGCGCCTGTCCGCCATCCCGAATATCGTCGGCGTGAAAGATGCGACCGGCAATATCGGCCGCGGCATCGACCTGCTGCGCCTGGTTCCAGCGGACTTCGCCGTGTACTCGGGCGACGATCCGACGGCCATGGCGCTGATGTTCTGCGGCGGCCACGGCAATATTTCCGTGACGGCCAACGTTGCGCCGCGCGCCATGCACGAACTGTGCGTGGCAGCCATGGCGGGCGAGCGTGCCACGGCGATTGCCATCAATAACAAAGTGTTCCCTTTGCACCAGAAATTGTTTGTCGAGCCCAACCCGGTGCCCGTCAAATGGGCGCTGGCCGAAATGGGCCTGATGCCAGCCGGCATACGCTTGCCACTGGTGCCGCTGGCTGAAAATTGCCATGCCACCGTGCGCGATGCCTTGCGCGACGCTGGCATCCTGTCTTAAGCCGAACTTCAAGCCCGGGCTTGACCAGTCCGGACCTTTCCTGATTCCAGCTGCTACTTAGCTTCTTATCCAGTTACGACATGACTAATTGCAAGAAAACCAAACCGGCGCCTGCCACCATCGCCGTCCGCGGCATCGTCATCGGCGCCGTCGCAGCCAGCCTCGCGGGCTGCGGCATGATCAGTTCGGTAGTCGGCGGCGACAAGGTCGACTACAAGTCGGTCAAGAAAGCCAGCACCCTGGACGTGCCGCCTGACCTGACGCAATTGCAGCAGGACAACCGTTATTCCTTGCCGGATTCGAAAAACGGCGTGGCCACGGCTTCCGGCTACAACGCGCAGCGCAACGCCACGGCCGGCACGCCCGTCATCGTGGGCGCCGACGGCGTGGTGGGTGTCGTGCCCGTCACGGCCGGCGGCGTGAAGGTCGAGCGCGCGGGCAACCAGCGCTGGCTGGTCGTCAAGCAGTCGCCTGAAGTGCTGTGGCCGCAACTCAAGCAATTCTGGGAAGATTCGGGCTTTACCGTCGCCATCGACCAGCCGACGGCTGGCATCATGGAAACCGAGTGGAACGAAAACCGCGCCAAGCTGCCGCAAGACTTTATCCGCAACACCATCGGCAAGGCCTTCGATTCGATGTACTCGACTGGTGAAAAAGACAAGTTCCGCACCCGCGTGGAGCGTCTGGCCGATGGTTCGACCGAGATCTACATCAGCCACCGTGGCGTGGAAGAGGTCGTCACGGGCCGCGACAAGGAAACCACCACCTGGACCGCGCGTCCGAACGATCCGGGCCTGGAGGCGCAATTCCTGGCCAAGCTGATGACGCGCCTGGGCGCGGCCAGCGATGAAGCACAAGCGAAGACAGCCGTTGATGGCGCCATCGTGCAGCCGCTGCACGCCAAGCTGGTGGGCGACGCCGCCACGCCGGCGCGCGCCATCGAAGTCGATGAAGGTTTCGACCGCGCCTGGCGCCGTGTCGGCCTGGCGCTGGACCGCGTCGGCTTCACCGTGGAAGACCGCGACCGCACGCAAGGCACGTATTTCGTGCGTTACGTCGATCCGGACGCGGTCAAGAAGGATGGTTTCTTCTCGAAACTGTTCAGCTGGGGTTCGTCGTCCGACAAGGACAAGGAAGCGCAGCGCTACCGCGTCCTGGTCAAGGCCGGCAATGGCTCGACCAGCCTGGTCAGCATTCTCAGCAACGAAGGCCAGCCCGATGTCTCGCCAGTGGCCGAGAAGATCCTGGGCTTGCTGAACGAGCAGTTGAAGTAAGCGGTGCATTTGCGGCGGGTATCACAACCTGCCGCGCAATAAAAAAGGCTGATCCGGGAAACCGGCGCAGCCTTTTTTATTGCCTGCGTCCGGCCTTATATCCTGCGGATAAAACGCCGGACGCAAAAAAGCCGACCCGAAGGTCGGCTTTCTTTAGTGCAGGGTGCTAAATTACTTAGCAGCCGATGCAGCAGCCGAAGCAGCCGAAGCAGCGTCGGTAGCGGCCGAAGCGGCAGCCGAAGCAGCAGCAGCGGCGTCGGTAGCGGCCGAAGCAGCAGCGTCAGCAGCAGCAGCTGGAGCAGCTTCAACTGCTGGTGCTGGTGCTGGGGTTTCAACTACTGGTGCTGGTGCAGGAGCTTCTTCTTTTTTGCTGCAAGCAGCCAGAGCAACAACCATCAGGGAGGCGATCAGCAGGGATTTTTTCATTTGTTTTCCTTAATTATTTCAAAAAATAAATCAATATTGTTGCGATGAATAATTACCGGTAATTATCGCTCGTTAGGTCGTCTTCGAAGGCTTTTCGTACCAGGTGGTGCCTGCCAGACAACGGAAACTTCCTAACCGAATATTATAGCGATTTTTGGTGCGTCGCAATAGGAGCAAGAGGCAAATTCGCAACTATTTTGTGATATCGCAATATTTGCCGAAGCAAATTGCAAGCAAGTGTAAGCGATTTGCGAAAGCGCGACAAAACGATATAAAAATAATATGTTTTATTGCGCTAACGCAGATGCTGTTATTTTACCTACTGTAATACCACTTTGCTACGCCGCCCCCATTCAAGCCAGTTCGAGCCAGCCATCCTGATACCACGTATATAACGCATCCATCACGTCATCGGAAGCCTGGGCCACGGCGGCGCCATCGAGGGCGCGTTCGTTGGCCAGGGTTTCCAGGGCCGCTTTATCGGCCTTGCCAATGGCAAACGATTCGCCATTGATGAAGACATTCTTGCCACGATACAGCATCAGGGTCTTGCGCGACAACACGACACCCTTTTTCTGTGCGGCGTCCGCGAAGCGGCCTACCGTCAGCGGCTTGGACAGCGGCGTGAAAAATACATTGTGTTTCGGTTCCGACAGGTGTTCACCGAGGAAAATGGTCACGTCTTCTTCCGTGAAGCGCACCTTGTTCATTTCTTCTGCGATGGTGCTGAGCATTTCACGGGGGATTTCCGCCGGTTTGCCCGACGCTTTCAAGTCCGGATCGCTGTAAATGCCTGGCAAGTCGATCGAGTCGGCCATGAATTGCAAGAACGCTTCGCCCAGCTCCTGGAACGTGGGCGAGCGGAAGCCGATCGAATACGTCTGGCAATCGCCGATGGCCACGCCGTCGTGCGCGTAGTGGGGCGGCAGATACAGCATGTCGCCCGGTTCCAGCGTGAATTCGTCATCGGGCGTGAAGTTGCTGAGGATTTTCAGCGGCAAGCCGTCGATCAGGCTCAGGTCTTTCTGTGCGCCGATGCGCCAGTGGCGCTTGCCCTGGCCTTGCAGCAGGAATACGTCATAGGAATCGAAATGCGGGCCCACGCCGCCGCCATCGGTGGCGAAGCTGACCATCAGGTCGTCCAGGCGCGCGTCCGGCAGGAAGCGGAACTGGCGCAGCAGGGCGTCGGCCTTGGCGCTGTGCAGGTTGGCGCCCTGCACCAGCAGGGTCCATTCCTTCTGTTTCAGCGAGGGCAGGCTGGTCAAAGGGCCTTGCTGCATGTTCCAGTGGCCATCCGCATGGCTGACCAGGCGCGATTCGACGTGATCGAGGGTAGCCAGCTCGGCCAGGGCCTTGAAATCGAACAGCGCCTTGAAGCCAGGCACGGCTTGACGGATCAACAAGGGTTTTTTATGCCAGTAGTCGCGCAGGAATTGCGCCGGCGTGATATCGCCGAGGAGAGTTAATGTTTTCATGCGCCCATTATAACAACCGGAAATGCAGGAATGCGCCTGCCGTTGGCGGCGTGAAGGTATAATTTGCCAGCTTATACAATGAAAGGAAGCATAATGAAGATTGCCAAAAATACGGTCGTGACTGTCAACTACAAACTGTCAGACGCGCAAGACAATCTGATCGAAGACGGCCGTCAGCCGATGGTCTACCTGCACGGTGATTATGAAAACACCCTGCCGAAGATCGAAGAAGAGCTCGACGGCAAGGAAGTTGGCTATTCCAACACGATCCAGATCGAACCGGATGATGCTTTCGGTGAATACGATCCCGCCCTGGTGAAGGTCGAGCCGCGCAATCGCCTGCCTGAGCCGCTGGAAGTGGGCATGCAGTTCGAAGGCATGCCGGAAAGCGATTCGCCGGATGAAGAGGCGATGATCTTCACGGTCACCGATATCGCCGACGACAAGGTCGTGCTGGACGGCAACCATCCACTGGCCGGCATCGCGCTGCGCTTCTCGCTGACCGTCGCCGACGTGCGCGAAGCCACCGAAGAAGAAATCGCCCATGGCCACGTGCATGGCGCACACGGCCATGACCATGGCGATGAAGATGATGAAGGCGAAGACGGCGATCACTTCCGTACCCACCCTATTCACTAACACCTGAGCAAACCTGCTGCGCGCGGCGGGGCGCGGCCGGCGATGCTCACCGTACTTTACGTACGGTTGCGCTTCTCGGCCACGCCGCGCCGCTGCTCGCGACGGTTTTCTCAGGCGTCGTGACGTTTGTTGGTCGTGACGCCTGTTGTTGGATAAATAAAGGCTGGCTGCGTGCCGGCCTTTATTTTATCGGCGCAGCGTCGACGCCTTGGCGCGCGCCTGCGCCGATGGGCGGGTAGCGCGTTGACGCACCTCAAAGAATGGGGTCTTGCCGGGCCGGACGGCGATGGCGGACCAGTCGTTGTCGATGCTGACGTGGCCCAGGTTACCTTTCCAGCTGATTTTCGGCCCGCCTGCCCTGGCTGCGGCCTTTTTACTTTTCCCCTCCTTGCCATCCGCGTCGCCATCGCGCTGCGTATCGACCAATAACACCTTGCCGCTGAACTTCTTGGCCAGGGTGCGGATCTGCTTGCGCGGTCCGGCAAAGCCATCCTGTTTCGAACTGAAGCTGGGCAGCAGCGAATTGTCGTCTTCATCGAGCACGCCCACGTCGCCATCGGAAAACAGCACGATGCCGTCGAGCTGCTTGCGCTGCGCCATGGCGAACAATCGTTGCAGCCAGGAACGGTTGGCGACCAGGCGGTCTTCGAATTCGCTGTTGCGTCCCGCTTCCGGCAAGAAATGGTTGTTATTCGCCGGCAGATTCACGGTGGCAAACAATACGCCGCCGTATTCCCAGTGGGCATTTTCCGCATAGCTGCGGAATTTTGCCGTCGATGACAGCCGCGACAGGGTCAGCTTGTGCTGGCCCAGGCTTTGGTCATCGGCGAAATACACGTCGCGCAAGCGGTTCAGGCGTTCGATGGCGTTGACCCTGCCGCGCGAATTGCGGCAGTTGGCCCAGTCGCTTGCCGACAGCGAGACGATCAGCGGCGGGCCGCTGGCGTCGAGCAAGTCCTTACGCTGGCCATACAGCTTGTCGCTGCACGATTCGCTGGCGGCCTTGATGCCGGTGGCCACGACGAACGAGGCATTGAAGGCGCTGGTGTCGGCGATGGCTTTTTTCAGGGGGCCGTCGTCCGGCCCCGCGTTGAAGGAGTGGCCCAGTACGGCAAACTCGAAGCCGGCCTGGTCGGCGGGGGCCGCCACCGCCGCTTGCCATGGCAGGCTGGCAGCGAGCAAGCCGGCGGCCAGCAGGCGTATCGAGCTGCGCCGGCAGGTCATGCGGCGGCCAGCCGTTTCAATTGATACAGCTGTTCCAGCGCGTCGCGCGGCGTGAGCGCATCGGGATCGAGGTCTGCGATGGCGTCGAGCAAGGTTTGCTGCGCCGCGTTCAGCGCGGCCAGCGGCGCCGCGGCTTCCTCTTCTTCCTCTTGCGCATACGGATCGGCGGAGGGCAGCGCGAACAGGTCGCGTTGCGGCGTGGCGTCGAGCGCCTGCGCTTCCAGGCGCGCCAGGTGCTTGCGCGCTGCCTTGATCACGGGCTGCGGCACGCCGGCCAGTTGCGCCACCTGCAAGCCATAGCTTTGCGAGGCGGGACCGGCTTGCACGGCGTGCAGGAAGACGATGCTGTCCTTGTGCTCGACGGCGGACAAATGCACGTTGGCGGCGCTCGGATGACTGTCCGGCAATTGCGTCAGCTCAAAGTAATGTGTGGCAAACAGGGTGAAACTACGGCTGGTGTCGATCAAATGGCGCGCGATGGCCCACGCCAGGGCCAGGCCGTCGAAGGTGGAGGTGCCGCGGCCCACTTCATCCATCAGCACCAGCGAGTGCTCGGTGGCGCCGTTCAAAATCGCCGCCGATTCCGTCATTTCCACCATGAAGGTCGAGCGTCCGCCCGCCAGGTCGTCGGTGGCGCCGATACGCGTGAAGATGCGGTCGATAGGGCCGATGGTGGCGGAAGCGGCCGGTACGTAGCTGCCCACGTAGGCCAGCAGGGTGATCAGGGCCACCTGGCGCATGAAGGTCGATTTACCGCCCATGTTCGGACCGGTAATCAGGAGCAGGCGGCGCTCGTTGACGAAGCGGCAATCGTTGGCGATGAAGCGTTCGATCTGCTTTTCCACCACGGGGTGGCGGCCTTCGACGATGTTGATGCACGGCTCGTCGACCAGTTGCGGCGCGGCCCAGTTGTGTTGCTGCGCATGTTCCGTCAGTGCATTCAGGGTGTCGAGCTGGGCCAGGCCTTGCGAGATGGTCTGCAAGGTGCCGATGTGCGGCGCCAGGTCGGCCAGCAGCAGGTCGTACAGCAGCTTTTCGCGCACCAGTGCCTTGTCCTGTGCCGACAGGGCCTTGTCTTCGAACACCTTGAGCTCCGGCGTGATGTAGCGCTCGGCATTTTTCAGGGTTTGGCGGCGGCGGTAGTCGTCCGGCACCTTGTCCGTCTGGCCGTGCGTGACTTCGATGTAGAAGCCATGCACCTTGTTGTATTCGACGCGCAGGTTGGCGATGCCCGTGCGCGCGCGTTCGCGTGTTTCCAGGTCGAGCAGGAACTGGCCCGCGTTTTCCGACAGCGCGCGCAATTCATCGAGTTCCGCGTCGAAACCGGTGGCAAAGACGCCGCCGTCGCGCACCATGGCGGCCGGTTCCTGCGCCACGGCGCGCACCAGCAAGTCCAGGCAGGCGGTCGGCGTGGCTAGCGCTCCGTGGATGGCGGCCAGCAAACCGCTTTCGCCGCCCTGGCCGGGACCATAACAACGGACCACGTCGCCGCGCAGGGCCGGCAGTTGCAGCAAGCCGTCGCGCAGGGCGGCCAGGTCGCGCGGACGGGCCGACAGCAGGGCGATGCGCGTGGTGATGCGTTCGATGTCGGGCACTTGCGCCAGCGTGGCGGCGAGCGGACCGGCCGCTTCGCTTTGCGCCAGCGCGGCGATCGCTTCATGGCGCGCGCGGGCCACGTTCTGGTCGCGCCGCGCATGGTGCAGCCAGTGGCGCAGCATGCGCGAACCCATGGCCGTGCGGCAATGATCCAGCAAGGAGAACAAGGTCGGCGATTCCTGGCCGCGGATGGTTTCCGTCAATTCCAGGTTGCGGCGCGTGGCCGCATCCAGGCCGATGAATTCGCTTTCCGTTTCCGTGATCAAAGAGCGCACGTGCTGCAAGCCGCGGCCCTGCGTCGATTGCGCATAGCGCAGCAGCGCGCCGGCCGCACCGAATGCGGCGCCGAGGCCGTCGGCGCCAAAACCCGTCAAGGTCGCCACGCCCAATTGGTCGAGCAGGGCCTTGTGGCCGCCGACCACGTCGAAATGCCAGTCCGGCACGCGGTTGATGTGCGTGCCCGCGTAATCGTCGAACAGGTTGCCGTTGTCGCCGCTCAAGATTTCGGCCGGCACGATGCGTTCCAGTTCCTGCTGCAGGCGCACGGCCACGGTGCCGCTGTCGCCGGAAAACTCCATCAACTTCAAAGCGCCGCTCGCCAGCGACAGCCAGGCCAGGCCCGTGGTGACCGTCTTGCGCTGCGTGATGCTGCACATGGCCAGCAGCGGGCGCTCGGCCTTCTCTGGCAGCAAGTCCGCATCCGTCAGGGTGCCGGGCGTGACGACGCGCATGACCTTGCGTTCGACGGGACCCTTGCTGGTGGCCGGGTCGCCGATCTGCTCGCAAATGGCCACCGACTCGCCCAGCTTGACCAGCTTGGCCAGGTAGCCGTCCAGCGAATGAAACGGCACGCCGCACATTTTAATCGGGTTGCCACTGGCCACGCCACGCGCCGTCAAGGTAATGCCCAGCAGGCGCGAGGCTTTCTCCGCATCCTCGAAAAACAGCTCGTAGAAATCGCCCATGCGATAGAAGACCAGCATCGTCGGGTGGTTTTCCTTGATGCCTAAATATTGCTGCATCATGGGAGTAAGCTTTTCAGCCGAATTTTTCTTTGCCGCGGCGGCGTTGATTTCTTTGGGGACGGTGGTCATGTGTTCTTTGTCGTTGGTCCGGCGGCCGGAAAATGCGTGCCTGCCGGGCTGTGGGTGGTGCTGTGTGCGTTCAAGGCCGCGCCAGGGGGCGGAGCTTGGGTTCAAGGCCGTCATTTTACCGCTTTCGGCAGGCGGGGCGGTGTATTGCGTGCGGATGTGAAAAAGCCGCGCCGGTGGAGGTGGCGCGGCTTGGATATCCGGTAGTACTAACTGTTGAAAAGTATCTGTTGGTGGTGTAAGGATTACGTCTCGACGTTCCCACCCACAGATGCTTCCGGATCAAAACTGAATACGCGCAATTCTGGCAAGTCTTGCTCACCTCGAATAATGCGCACGGTCAGTACAAACGAGAGTTCCCAGCGGCCCTTGCTCTGACCCACGTCAAGGTTGTGTTTCCATTCCTGGCGGATGCGGCGCAGATCGGGCAGGGCTGGATCAGGCGGCAATACATGAGATTCAAAATCCAGGGGCAGCTGATAGGCGGCGCCGGCGGCTTGCAGGAAGGGCGAAGGCAGCGAATAGCGGGTGGGTACGTCGGGGCCGATCTGGGTCAACTGGGGTACGCTGATGAGGCAGCAATCGACTATTTGGAAGGAGGTAAAGCCACTTGCCTTTGTGCCACAGCAGTTGACTTCCAGGTAGACGTGCTGGCCTTGCTGGAAGTGCACTCCTCCCATGTAGGGGCCATGGCGTGGGTCCGCGCTGCCGTCACAAGAAGTAAACGCATAGTCAAGCTGGTTGGTGATTTGGTCTGCATCAAAATGCACGGATAACTTCATCCAGGGGCTTACAGGCGTCATTTTTTATTGTCTCTTTCCAGGTTGATGAGAAATTGTTGGTAGCGAGCATCTCGCCGTAGTGTCAACAGATCAGGTGCCGATTCGATCAGGTTGATGGGGTAGCCGCGCTCCATCGCCTGTTTCAAAGCCGCCATCGCTTCGTTGCGCTTGCCTAACAGCTCATAGGTCAGCGCCGCCCTGAAATGGATATCGGGCAATGTGGGCGCTAGCCGGATGGCTTGCGCTACATGCCATAGCGCATCGTCTCGCAAGCCCGCATAGGCTGCATACAATGCCAGCCGGGAGTTGACCTTGGGGTCGTCCGGAGAGTGTTGCAGCATGACTTTGATCAAAGTGATGGCACGGCGGTAGGAATCGCGCGACAGTTCTATCTGACCAGGCACCCAGCGTTGGGCGTCCGCCAGATTTGCCCATAGCAGGTAGTTACCAGGGTTCCCTTTGTTTTCTGAGACGGCATTTTTAAAGGACTGGACTGCTCCCAGATAGTCGCCCTTGTTAAACAGGGCATTCCCTAGGTTGGTATACAGTTCCCAGTCGGGATGCACCTGCAATCCTTGCTGCAGGACTTGCAGGGCTTCATTGCCGCGATTCAGGCGTTCAAGCGTAGCGCTAAGCTGGGCATACGCATTGGCCACCTGCGGATCCATTTGTATGGCTTTCCGAAAGAGTTTTTCAGCTTCCGCGTAATTGCCCTGGTTGTAATTCATCCTGCCCAACATCGAAATAAAAAGGCGATCACGGGGATACAGGGCGATGGCCTTGTCAAGCACATCCCTGGCTTGATCAAATTTTTGTGCGTAGATGAGCAGGCGTGCCTTGCCGTACATGCCCAGCGGATTGTTTGGGTCCAGATTCAGTGCCGTAGTAATTTCCTGCATTGCTTGCCGACGGTCGCCATGATGTTCAATAGCCCAGGCTTGCGCCACATGGGCCAAAGCTAATTGGTCGTCTGTAGTCAATGCCTGTTTCGCAGCGACGTCCGCGCGTTGCAGCCAGGTTTCATCCCGGTTGCTGCCTAAATAGCGCAGTGTGAAAACCAGCGACAGGCCAGCATTTGCCGCAGCATGCTCTGGATTATGTTTAAGTACAGTGCTGAAATGTTCAATGGCCTGTGTCTGCGCGTCTTCTCTATCAAACACCCGCAACGCTTCCATCCCCGCCGCCATGCTGGCCATTTCCGAATACGGCGCGGGCGCTTTTTCGCCCGTGACGAACGATTTGACGGCAGGAAGGATATTGGGCAGCTGCCATCCCGCCAGTACGGCCAGCAGCGCCACGCCCGCACCCCATTTAAGCGTGCGCTTGCGGGGCAGGGGCAGGCGGATGGAGACGCTGGCGGGGGGTTCTTCCTTCGCGGGTATCTCGTCGGCAAGGGGCGTGGCCAGGGTGGGCGGCTCCCCGCGCTGCGCCCCGATCGCCTCGCGCACGTCGCGCATGGTGCGCGGCCGTTCGGCCGGGTCGTGCGCCGTCATCGCGCGCACGAGGGCGTTGATGGCGGGCGGGACGGAGTCGGGCAGGTCGGGCCATGGTTCCGTCGCCTGCATGTGGGCGGCGGCCAGGGCCAGGCCGTTCAGGTGGGCGAAGTGGCGCTGGCCGGCCAGCATTTCGTACAGCATGGCGCCCAAGGCATACACGTCGCCGCGCGTGTCGGGCAGGCGGCCCATCAGGCGTTCGGGCGCCATGTAGGCGATGGTGCCCTGCAAGTCGCACAGGGTGGTCGTTTGCGTGGCTTGCGGGTCGATGTGGCGCGCCAGGCCGAAGTCGAGGATGCGCACCTTGCCGTCCGCCTCCAGCATCAGGTTAGACGGTTTCAGGTCGCCGTGGACCAGGTCCATGGCGTGCGCCTCGTCCATGGCGTCGGCGATCTGGTAGGCGATGTCGAGCGCCCCCTGCAAGTCGGCCTTGCCGCTGTGCATGAACTGCCCCAGGGTCTGGCCTTCGACCAGTTCCATGACGATGGATTGGCTCGTGCCCTGGCCCTCGATGGCGAAGATGCGCACGAAGGCGGCATGCTTGAGCGAAGCGGCCAGGCGCGCTTCATTGATGAGTTTTTCCGGATGCAGCACGTCGGCTTGCGGTTTCAGGCGCTTCAGCGCCACGCTACGGCACAGCTTGGCATCCCAGGCTTCGAATACATGGCCGAAACCGCCTTCGCCCAGCAAGCGGCGCACTTCATAGTGCCCGCTGATCGTGTCGTCTTGCGGCGGGGTCTGACGCAGGGAGTCGAGCAGTTCCATATACCTTGGCTTCAGAGTGCATCAACGTGGGCATCCGGCATCGAGAGGGTCAATGCGATGTTGGAATGCTCAAGATGATTGATTTTGAGTAACTTCCTGATTTAAAACGATTGTTTCGAATAAGTCAATTAATATTGACAAGGAGTGAACAAAAGCTGCCATTGACGGCGATTGCCATTTCGGCGCCCGGCAAGCCGTCAATGTGTTCGAACGCAATGACGACCGTTGCGTAGCATCCGATAATGCAGGCGGGAGCGGCCCGTATGGACAGGTGCCGCGCTATGCGTTGGACAGGGAGAGGAGGCAGTATGCGTGGCGTGATCCGCTTGAACGACCCCACCAGCCATGGCGGCAAGGTGGTGGGCGCGGCGCCGAAGAGTACCGTGCTGGGCGTGGCCGTGGCGCGCAAGGGCGACCCTTGTGTCTGCCCGATCAAGGGCCACGTGCGCTGCGTGATCGCCGAGGGTGATCCGCAGGTGCTGATCGACGGCGTGCCCGTGGCGTTCGACGGTCACAAGACCAGCTGCGGCGCCAGCCTGATGTCTACCGTGGGCAACAGCGGGCGCGCTTAGGCCAGGCTCGTGTCGATGGCCGTGCCCAGCTTGTCGACGATCTCGTCGACATGGCTGGCGTCGATGATGTAGGGCGGCGCCAGCAGGATGTGGTCGCCGTGCAGGCCGTCGATGGTGCCGCCCATGGGATAGCACATCAGTCCGTTCTGCATGGCGTGCGCCTTGATGCGCGCGTGCAGGCGGCGGGCTGGGTCGAACGGCTGCTTGCTGGCGCGGTCCTGCACCAGTTCCAGGCCCAGGAACAGGCCGCGGCCGCGGATGTCGCCCACGTGCGCATGGCCGTCGAAACGCGCATGCAGCCGCTCTTGCAGCAAGGCGCCCATGGCGCGCACGTTGGCCAGCAGATCGCGTTCCTCGATCTGCCGCTGCACGGCCAGCGCGGCGGCGCAGGCCGTGGCGTGGCCGATGTAGGTGTGGCCGTGCTGGAAGAAACCCGTGCCGGCGCGGATGGTGTCGCGGATGTCCTGCGACACCATCACGGCGCCGATCGGCTGGTAGCCGGCGCCCAGGCCCTTGGCGATGCAGATCAGGTCGGCCGTGACGCCTTCCTGCTCGCAGGCGAACAGGCTGCCCGTGCGCCCCATGCCGCACATGACTTCGTCGAGGATCAGGAGGATGCCGTGGCGCTGGCAAATGGCGCGCATGCGCTGGAAGTAGCCGGCGACGGCGGGCAGGGCGCCGGCCGTGGCGCCGACGACGGGTTCTGCGATGAAGGCCATGACCTTGTCCGCGCCCAGCGTGGCGATATGCTCTTCCAGCTCCTGGCCCAGGCGCGCCACGTAGTCGCCGTCCGTTTCATGGGCTGCCTGGTCGCGCCAGGCATAGCAGGGCGACACGTGGGTGACGTCGATCAGCAGCGGCTCGAACTGCTGGCGGCGCCAGGCGTTGCCGCCCGTGGCCAGCGCGCCCAGGGTGTTGCCGTGATAGCTCTGGCGGCGCGCGATGATGTGGCGGCGCTGCGGCTGGCCCCGTTCGACGAAATACTGGCGCGCCATTTTCAGCGCGCTTTCCACCGCTTCCGAACCGCCCGAGACGAAATACACGCTGTCGATGCCGGCTGGCGCCCGGGCGACGAGGAAATCGGCCAGCTGCTCCATCGGCTCGGTGGTAAAGAAGGAGCTGTGCGCGTACGCCATGCTGGCAACCTGCTGCTGCACGGCGGCGATCACGGCCGCATCCGAATGGCCGAGGCAGGAGACGGCCGCGCCGCCGCAGGCATCGAGGTAGCGCTTGCCATCCGCATCGATCAGGTAAGGGCCGTCGCCGCCCGTGGCGACGGGATAGCTGGCGGTCAAGCTGCGGTGGAAGACATGGCTCATGGCGTCGCTTTCTTATCGGCAAGGGGGAAGATGGCCGATTATAGGATGCGCCACGTCATATTGCAACGTTTGATGTATTTATATTTAATTTACATCATTCGATGTTTTTACGTAAGCGCCCAGCGCCCGCAATTGCTGTTCCGCCGCGCCGATGGCCGTGACGGCATCGGGCCCCGCGCGCGCCACCAGCAGTTCCACCAGGCTTTCCACGGCCGCGACGCCGGCCACGATGGAGGGGAAGAACGAGGGGCTGTCGACGGCGATGACGATGCTGGCGTCGGCCTGCAGGGCCAGCGGCGACATGGCGCTGTCGCTGATGGCGACCACCCGGCAGCCGGCCTGGCGCGCCGCCTGCGCCACCAGCAGCGCTTCGCTCGAATACGGCGCGAAGCTGATGACGACGACGGCTTCGCCCGCCTGCAGGGCGCGCAAGTCCATTTCCAGGGTGCCGCCCTGGCCGCTCAGCAGCTGCACGCTGGGGCGCAGCAGCCGGTACAGGTAGTGCAGGGTGTAGGCGATCGGGTGGGCGGCGCGAAAGCCGGCCACGTGCACGCGGGGCGCCGCCTGCAGCAGATTGGCGGCCCCGTCCAGGGCCGCGTGGTTGGCGCTTTCCGTGGCGGCCAGGTTGCGCTGCTGTACCGTGAACACTTCGGTGACCAGGTCGTGCTCTTTCCCCTCTTTGCCGGCCAGCGCGCCGGCTTTTGCCGCGTAGCCGCTTGGTCCCGCGCGCAGGCGTTCCACGAAGATGGCCTTGAGTTCGGGCCAGCCGGCAAAGCCCAGCTGCTGCGCCAGGCGCACGAGGGCGGCCGATTGCACCTGCGCCCGCGCGGCGATGCTGCGCATCGACGAGACGGCCACTTCGTCCGGGTGGTCGGCCAGGTAGCGGGCGCCGGCCTGGAATTGCGGACTCAGCTGCGCATGGCGCGCCTTGATCAGGTCCATCAGTGCCGCATAGGAATCGTGGGGTGTCGCTGCCTGCATCGCCGTGCCTCAGTTGATAGGTTGCGGCGATGGTACAGGATTCGTCAGCGCGCCGGTAGCGGCGCGCCTTGCACCCGGGCAGCCGTGCGTGGACGCAGGCGGGCAAACAGGTGCGGCCCGGCCGGTTTGCGGCGCGGTCCCGTCGTCAGCACGCGCAGGGCGGTGGGCAGCGGCACGTCGTGGCAGTGCAGGAACAGGGCGGCGGCACCCGTGCCGGCCATTTCCTGCAAGGCCAGCGCATGCTCGACCAGCGCCGCCGTGCGCATGTCGAGCCGTACAGGGATGTCGGGTTGGAATAACTGTGTGTCGATGGGCCGTGCATTGCGCATGCTGTCCCCCGCCGGGTTCGCTAGTCAAGCTGCCAGCATAAAAGCGCCCCGGCGCCACCACTTTGCGCCAAATCAATTCCACTGTCGGATAGATTCCACAAGGCAAAAAAAACGCCAACCGTTGCCGGCTGGCGCTGAAAACCCTCGAAGGAAGAAAGGGTGGGGACGGGCTAGTAGCTCCAGCGGACTGAGATACCTACAACCTTGTCATAGCGCCGCACATCGCGCACATAGTCCGGCGTGTCGTGATAGTCGCGGTAGGTCGAGTCGAGCAGGTTGTTCGCGTCCAGCGTCACCGTGGTATTCGGGTTGAGCTTGTACGAGACCGACGCGTCCAGGGTCTTGGTGGGCGCCACGGTCAGGTGGATGCCCTTGCCGCGGTAGTTGTAGTCGTCGACGTACTTGTCGCGCCAGCTGTAGGCCAGGCGCGCCGACCACGGTCCCTGTTCGTACAGGCCGACGATGTTGGCCGACCATTTCGACATGCCCGTGAACGGATGCGCGCTGCCATTCAATTCTTCCAGCTCGCCCGTCATATAGGTGGCGTTCGCCTGCAGGCCCAGGCCGCTCATCCAGCCTGGCAACTTGTCGTAGAACTGCTGGTAAGCCATTTCCACGCCTTGCAGATGGCCCTTCGAGGTGTTGCGCGGACGCGTGATGTCGTACTCGATGCCGTCATACGTTTCCTTGGCCGAACCGGACAGGATGTAATTCTTGAAATTGTGGCGGAATACGGTGGCCGTGACGGAACCCGTCTGCGCGAAATACCATTCCAGCGCCGCATCGAGGTTCTTGCCTTCCACGGGTTTGAGGTCGGGATTGCCGCCGCTGCCCGTCGGACGCACCATTTCCAGGCTCTTGCCCAGGGTCACGCCGGGGTTGAAGTCGGCGAAGTTCGGGCGCTGCACCGCCTTGCCGGCCGTCAGGCGGGCGACCAGGTCCTGGCGCAGCATGGCTTTCAGGGTCAGGCTGGGCAGCACGTCCGTATCGGACGTTTTCACGCGCACGGGCGTGACGATGCCGTCTTGCGAAGAATTGCCTTGCAAGTCCTGCTTGGTCTGCACCACGCGCACGCCCACGGTGCCATCGACCGGCACTTGCGCCAGATCAAAGCCGATGCGCGCCTTGCCGTAGACGGCATTGGTTTTTTCCACATCCTTGAAGTGGGTCATCGGATCGTCCGGGCTGCGTTCGCTGCTGCCCGTAAATAACTGGCGCAAGGTGTCCGTGTTGTTGAGCATGTAGTCGCGGCACGGCGTGAGCCAGCTTTGCAGGCCGAAGTTGCCCGTGTTCTTGTGCGAGGTGCACGCCAGGCCGGGCAGGGCGTCCGCGGTCATGATCGACGTCAGTCCGCCTTGCACGTTCTTTTCGCGGATCGATTCGGCCTTGCGCTTGGCCAGGCGCACGCCACCCGAAAATTCACGGAAAAAGCCCGTGCTGTCCATGTCGTAGGTGACGTCGCCGCGCCAGTCGGTCGAGCTGCCTTCGTCGTGGCTGTGGTTATCGTAGAAGCCGAGCAGCGTGTAGTTCTTCGGGGCCAGCATGTTGTAGCCGGGGTAGCTGATCTGCGCGCCGCCGTTGACGTTCGTGCTGCCGATCACGCTGGTCGGATGGGCGAGGAAGTCGAGGATGGGAAATTCGCGTTCGAAGTTGCTGACCGTGCGCGCCAGTTCCGTCGTGGCGCGCAGCTGCGGCGTGATGTCCCAGCGCGCGCCGATGGCGCCTTGCGAGCCGATCGAGCGGTCGCGCCGCGCCTGGGTAGAACCGAGCGTGAACGGCGACCAGGGGCCGTCGATCTTGCCCACCGTGGCCGCCTGATTGGTGCCGGGGATCAGCGTGATGTCCGGGTTCTGGCCCCAGGGCAGCGAACCGACGAAGAACTGGCTGTCGAACGCGTGCTTGATCAGGGTCGACATGCCTTCCGCATACACTTCCACCTGCGAGTTCGGGCGCCACTGGAAGGCGGCATTCGCCGCGTAGCGCTTGCGGTCGCCCACGGTGGGGATCATGCCGACGGAATCGGGGCCCGTGATGTTGCCCGCGTCGGGGCGCTTGACGGGTTCGGCGTTCCAGATCGTCTCGTCATAGTATTTGCTGCGCTGGTAGGACAGGCCGAGCAGGGCGCCGAATTCGCCGTATGCGGTCTTCCAGCGGTTCGAGACCATGCCGCTGACGTTCGGATCCGTCGAGCCGGACTTGTCGCGGTGCTCGGCGCGCACGTTGCCCGATGCCGTGAAGCCCTTGAAATCGAACGGGCGGTTGGTGCGCACGTCGACCACGCCGGCCGTGCCGCCTTCGACCATGTCCGCGCCCTGCGATTTGTACACATCCACGCGCTGCAGCATGGCCGTCGGGATGTCGGCCAGGTACAGGCTGCGGCCCACGGAGGTGAACATTTCACGGCCGTTGAGCAGGGTCACCACGCCGGGCAGGCCGCGGATGATGACGGAACCCGCTTCGCCGCCTTCTCGGCGGATTTGCACGCCCGTCACGCGGCCGAGGATTTCGGCCACGTTCTTGTCGGGGAATTTGCCGATTTCATCGGCGACGATGGAGTCGACCACCTGGTCGTTGTTCTTCTTGATCGTTTGCGCGCTCTGTGCCGCCTTGCGCACGCCCGTGACGGCGACGACGGCGATGCCGGCATTGTCGGCTGGCGCCGGTGTTGCCGTTTCCACCGTTGCTACCGCTTCCACGGCGGGCGCCTGTTGCGCCCAGACGGACGCGCTGCTCAGCAGGCCGGCGCCGGCCAGGGCGGCCACCGTGGCCTTCAAGGTCAGCCGTGTGTTTTGCTTGGGCGTGCGGGTGCCCGTTGCCATCGATTGCTTCATCTTGTCTCCACCTGTATTTTAGTTATGTTGAGAACGCCGCGGCAGTCGCCGCCAGAGCTGGAACTTGCTCAGAAACATGGTAGGTGGGAATGACTTTGCCCCACAAATGACTTCTTTTGCGATGTCAATACCAATTCCGGTATCCCTGCTGCATTCATGCGCCCTGGCGGTGCGCCGCGCGTTGTCGAACCTCACGCGGGCGCGTTGCGGACGCTCCACAGCAAGTGTCAGGCGGCGCAGGGCGCGGCGCTGTGCGCCAGCCAGGCCATGAAGTGCGCCTGCGGCATGGGGCGGGCAAAATAGTAGCCCTGTAATTCATCGCAGCCGGCGTGGCGCAGCACGTCGGCATCGGCCGCGCTTTCCACGCCCTCGGCGGTCACCGTCAAGCCCAGGGTATGGCCCAGGCCGATGATGGTTTTCGTCACCGCCAGGTTTTGCGGCGAGCCGTGGATGTCCTGCACGAAGCTCATGTCGATTTTCAGCTTGTCGAGCGGGAAGCGGCACAGGTAGTTCAAGCTCGAATAGCCGGTGCCGAAATCGTCGATCGACAGCGCGAAACCCAGCGCCTTGATGGCGTGCAGGGTGGCGATGGTGTCGTCCACGTTGTCCATCAGGATCGATTCCGTCAGTTCGAATTCGATCTGTCCCGGCGTGACGGGAAACTCGCGCAGCACCTCGCGCAAGGTGGCCACCAGGCCGCCGCTTTTCAGTTGGATGGCCGACAGGTTGATCGACACGGCGATGTCGCCCGCGCCCGCCTCGCGCCAGGCCAGCTGCTGGCGGCACGCCTCGCGGATGACCCACGCGCCGATGGCGACGATCAGGCCCGATTCCTCGGCGGCGGGAATGAAGCTGTCGGGCGCGATCAGGCCGTGCTGCGGGTGCAGCCAGCGGATCAGGCTTTCCACGCCATTCAGGCGGCTGCTTTTCGCATCGATGCGCGGCTGGTAGTACAGCACCAGTTCCTGCCGCTCGATGGCGTGGCGCAGATCGCTTTCCAGGTGCAGCTGCTGCAGCTGCTGTTCCTGCATCTGCGGCGTGAACATGCGCGCGTGATCGCGCCCGCCGCTCTTGGCCTGGTACATGGCCGCATCGGCGTGGCGCATCAGGGTATCCATGTCGCCGCCGTGGTCCGGGTAGATGGCCACGCCCACGCTGCACGAGACATACAGCTCGTTGCCTTCCACCTGGTGCGGCTCGCGCATGGCGGGGATCAGCCGCGTGTCGAGCAGCGCGGCGATGGATGCGGCATCGCCGACGCCGTTGAGGATGACGACGAATTCATCGCCGCCCAGGCGGCTGACGGTATCGCCTTCGCGCACCAGCTGCAGCAGGCGCTTTGAGACCGATTGCAGCAGCGCGTCGCCCACGTGGTGGCCCAGCGCGTCGTTGACGTGCTTGAAGCGGTCCAGGTCGACGAACAGCACGCCCACCTTTTCGCCGCTGCGGCGCGCCTGCGCGATGGCGGCCGCCAGGCGCACTTTCGACACGTGGCGGTTCGCCAGTCCCGTCAGCGCATCGTGGTGGGCCATGTGCTCGATCTGCCGCTCGCTGGCCTTGCGTTCGCTGATGTCGAGCGAGCTGGCGATGAAATGCGTGGTGACGCCGTCGAGGTCGCGCACGGCGTTCATCACCAGCCAGGCGGGATAGCTTTCCAGCGACTTGCGCTGCACCCGGATTTCGCCCTGCCAGTAACCGCGCCGCGCCAGGGTCTGGCGCAGGCTGTCGAGCTGCTCGGGCGGGTTCTCCGGCGCGAGCAGGAAGGCCGGGCGCTTGCCGATCAGCTCCACCATGTCGTACAGCGAATGGCGGCGGAAGGCCTGGTTGACGGTGATGATGCGCATGCCGGCGTCCATCACGATCAGGCTTTCGGCCGATGCCTCGAATACCTTGGCCCACAGTTCCAGGCGCGACTCCATCAGCTTCATCTTGTTGATCGGCGTGAAGGTCGACAGCACGGCGCGCTGGCCCTGGTAGTCGATCAGGCGCGCGGAAATCAAGGCCCAGGTGGGCGTGCCGCCGCCGCTCCAGCACACCTCGAATTCATCGACGGCGCCCAGGTCGCTCAAGCGCTGGAAGAAGCGCGAACGGGCTTGCGGATGCATGCCGCCCACCCACGGGTCCAGTTCCAGGCCGCCCTGCCACGCGTGCGCGGCCTGGTTCGCGTGCAGCACCTGGTGATGCGGGATCGAGGTGACCATCAGCGGGATGGGAATGGCGTCGACCAGCTGGCGCTGCGCATCGGCCGCGCTGGCGCGCGCCACCAGCTCCTGCTGCGCCATGCGCTGGAAGTCGAGCTGCTGCAGCATGGTATTGAAGGCGCGGACCAGGCGGCCCGTTTCATCCTCGCTGTCCCAGATGGCGCGCAGGCTATGGTCGCCCGTTTCGCGCACTTCCTGCGCCACGCGCGCCAGGCGGCGGATGGGCAGGGCGATCTGGCGCGCGACGAAAAACACCAGGCCCAGTATCATCACCAGCAGCAGCACGGCCGTGCCCAGGTGCAGCCACATGCGCGTGAAGAAGCCGTCCACGCGCAGCTGGATCAGACGGTGCAATTGGCCTTCCGCCGCGCGCCAGGCACGCTGCAGGGCCGCGGCGGCCACCGCATCGCGGCGCAGCAGTTCCTGCGTGCCTGCGGGGTTGGCTTGCGCACCGGCCAGCGCCTGGGTACTGGCGCGTAACTGCGCCACGGCTTGCCGCAGGGCCGCGCGCGAGCCATCCAGGTGCTGGCGCAGCAGCGGCGTGCTGGCCGCGAACGCCTCCGTGTAGTCGCTGCCGATGCCGGCCATGGTGGCGTCCATGCGTCCCTCCAGTATCAGGAACTGGGTCTGCAGGCGCTGGCGCTGCGCGCCTTCGGCCGTCGCCAGTTGCAGGGCCAGGGCGCGCGTGCTGTTGATCACTTCCAGCAGTTCGGGGAAGCGCAGGATCACCAGCGACATCGTGTAGTAGCTGTCCAGGTCCGGGTCGAGGATCAGGTTCGATTGGTTGCCCACGCGCGTGAGCAGTGCGCGCCCGGCCACGAAGGCGGGCGAGGGCGCGATGCTGTCGTCCGGCGCAGCGGAAATGCTGTCGGCCTGGCGCAGCAGGGCGGCAAATTGCGCATTCAGTTCGGCGCTGCGCATGCCGGCGCCGAAGCGGCTTTCGGCCTGCTCCACGGCCGCTGTCTGTGCGTCCGGCTGCGCCGTGCTGCGCGCCAGGGGCAGCAGTGCATCGCGGATCGTGGCGATATAGTCATTGCCCGCCATCTCCTTGCGCGAGAAATCGATGGCGATGTATTTTTCGTTGATGAGGATGCCGGAAATGAAGATGACGGCGGACAGGTCGAGCAAATAGATCAGCGCCAGTTTGCGCCCCACCGTCAATTTCCCGATCATGCGCGAGATTCTGCCCACCATGCGTGCCCCACCTTCTCGTCAGCCCATTTATGTTTTCTTATGAGCAATTTTCATGCCTGAATTTACAAGCTTGCAAGGGGACTTTTGCACCATGCAGGTGCGCGGCGGGAGACGGCGGACGATAAAAAAAGGGCGGCCCGCAGGCCGCCCTTGTGTGCACTGTTACAGCGCTCAGGCTTCGGCGACGCGCTTGGCAATGTGCGCCAGCGCTTCTTCCACCTGGTCGATCAGGATCAGACACAAATCGCCTTCACCGAGGCGCGCCAGGGCCTTGTCGATGGCGACGAATTCGCCGTTGATTTCATCGATATGGCTGGCGCGCTTGGCGCCGTCCAGGCCCTGGCGCAGCAATGCCACCACTTCGCCGTCGGCGCGGCCGCGCTGGCACTGGTCCTGGTACAGCAGCACGTCGTCAAACGCGGCGCCGAGGATTTCCGTCTGCTGGCGGATGTCTTCGTCGCGGCGGTCGCCGGCGCCGCTGATGACCACCGAGCGGCGCTTGGCCGGCATGCTTTCCACGGCCTGCACCAGCGCCAGGATGGCGTCCGGATTGTGGCCGTAGTCGGCGATCAGGGTGGCTCCACGATAATCGAAGACGTTGAAGCGGCCCGGTGCGTTGTCGGCTTCATTGGCGAAGGTTTTCAGGCCCAGCGCGATGGTTTTCCAGTCCAGGCCCACGGCCCAGGCGGCGGCCAGCGACGCCATGACGTTGTCGACCTGGAAGCCGATGGCGCCGTTGCGCGTGATCGGCACTTGCGACAGGGCGATTTCGTGGCGCTCGTTGCCTTGCGCCGCGACCAGCTTGCCGTCTTCCACGTACACCACGCGGTTGCCTTGCGCGCGGTGCGTGGCCATCACGGGATGCGTCTTGTCGGCGGCGAAGAAGGTCACCGTGCCACTGCAATTCTTGGCCATGCGCGCCACGGCAGGGTCGGTGGCGTTCAGCACGGCCACGCCGCTGTCGGACACGTTTTGCACGATCACGCGTTTCAGGACCGCGAGGTCTTCCACGGTGGTGATGTAGTTCAGGCCCAGGTGGTCGCCCGCGCCGATATTCGTCACCACGGCGACCTGGCAGCGGTCGAAGGCCAGGCCTTCGCGCAGCATGCCGCCGCGCGCCGTCTCGAACACGGCGGCGTCCACGTCCGGGTGCAGCAGCACGTTGCGCGCGCTGCGCGGGCCGCTGCAGTCGCCGCTGTCGATCTGGCGTCCTTCGATGTACACGCCATCCGTGTTCGTCATGCCCGTGCGCAGGCCGGAAGCCGTCAGCAGGTGGGCGATCAGGCGCACAGTGGTGGTCTTGCCGTTGGTGCCGGTGACGGCGACCACGGGAATGCGGCCATCGTCGCCTTCGGCGAACATGGCGGCGATGATGGCCTCGCCCACGGGACGCGGCTTGCCGAACGACGGCGCCAGGTGCATGCGCAAGCCCGGCGCGGCGTTCACTTCCACGATGCCGGCGTTCTGCTCTTCCAGCGGTTTCAAAATGCTTTCGGAGACGACGTCCACGCCGCAGATGTCCAGGCCCACCATGTGCGCGGCGGCGACGGCGCGCGCCGCCACTTCCGGGTGCACGTCGACGGTGACGTCGGTGGCCGAGCCGCCCGTCGACAGGTTGGCGTTATTGCGCAAGATCACGCGCTGGCCCACGGGCGGCACGGATTCGGCCACGTAGCCCTGCTTGGCCAGGCTGGCCAGGGCGATGTCGTCGAAGCGGATTTTCGTCAGCGAGGTGGCGTGGCCGCTGCCGCGGCGCGGGTCCAGGTTGACCTGGTCGACCAGTTCGCGCACCGTGTGCTGGCCGTCGCCCACCACTTGCGGCGGGTCGCGGCGGGCCGCCGCCACCATCTTGTTGCCGATGACGAGCAAACGGAAATCGTGGCCCGGCAGGTAGCGTTCGACGAGGATGTCGTCGCGGAATTCCTGCGCCGCGAGGAAGCCGGCCGTCAGCTGTTCGCGCGTGGTGACGTTGACGGTCACGCCCTTGCCCTGGTTGCCATCCTTCGGCTTGACGACGACGGGCAGGCCGATCTCGCAGGCGGCGGCCCAGGCGTCGTCCGCGTCGATGGCGACACGGCCGTGCGGCACCGGCACGCCGGCAGAATCGAGCAGTTTTTTCGTCAGTTCCTTGTCTTGCGCGATGGCTTCCGCGATGGCGCTGGTGCCGTCCATTTCGGCGGCCTGGATCTTGCGCTGCTTGCTGCCCCAGCCGAACGTCACCAGGCTGCCTTCGGTCAGGCGGCGGAACGGGATGTTGCGGGCCACGGCGGCGTTGACGATGGCGCCCGTCGAGGGGCCCAGGCGCACGTCTTCATCGAGTTCCTGCAGCTGGTGCAGGGCGCCGGCCAGGTCGAACGGCGCATCGGCCAGGGCGGCCTGGCACAGCTGCTGCGCCAGTTCCAGGGCCAGGCGGCCGACGGCTTCTTCCGAATATTCGACGACGACCTGGAAGATGCCCGTTTCCAGGGTCGGCGTGGTGCGGCTGAAGGTGACGGGGCAGCCGGCTTGCGCCTGCAGGCCCAGCGCCGCCAGTTCCAGCACCTGCGCCATCGGCGCGGCGTTGTAGTTGCCCAGCGGTTGCAGCGGGCTCAGTTGCGGGAAGAGCGCGCGCAGGCGGGCTTCGAAGCCGGGCAGCTGGGCGATGTCGAGTTCCTGCGTGGTGCAGGAAACAATGGCTTCCACGGCGGTGTCGTGGCTCCAGAGGTTAGGGCCCCGCAAGGCCCGTACGCGAGATACTTCCATAATTAAACCGTAATCCTGTTGTGTTCTTGTGGGCCCGGCCGTCATGGCCGGGCTTGAGTGCTGCTTTGCCTGTGCTGTCAGTTCCCGATGCAGCCGGGGGCCGCGTCGAAGGTGCGTAATCCCGCGCAAATGAGGTCGACGGGCAGGTTCAGGGCCCAGGCGGCCGCCGCCACGGCCAGCACGCTGTCGACATTGCCGGCCGTGGCCGGTTTCAGCAAGTCGAGGCACAGCAAGACCGTTTCGATGCCGCCTTCGGCCAGCACGATGTGGTTGCCGCGCACGAACACGGCGCGCTGGCCGGCGGCCAGTTGCGCCGCGATGGCGGCCAGGCTGCCGTCCTGCGCATACAGGATCACGCTGCCGTCGCACAGATCGGCCAGTTCCAGCACGTGCGCGTTGGCGGCGTTCAGCACGGCCACGCCCGTCGGCACCACCACGTCGACCTGGCTGCGCACGGCCTTGTACAGGCCCGCTTCGTCCAGCACGTCGAAATCCTTGACGCTATCGAGGCTGCCCATGTCCGTGACGACGCCGATCTGGCACTTGTCGTAGGCCAGGCCTTCGGCCAGGATCATGCGCGGATTGCTTTCGAACAGGGCTGTCTGCACGGTGCGGTTGAGCAGCAGGCGCTGGCCCGCGTCCCAGTTCACGCAATCGCTGCTGACGACGCGGCGCTGGTCCAGGTACATGCCTTCGCTGCAGACGGCGCCCGTGTGCAGGCCCGACAGGTTGAGCAGCTTGCACAGCATGCGCACGATCAGGCTGGCGCCGCGTGTGCCCGTCACGCCGATCAGCGGAATGCGGCCCGTTTCCTCGGCGGCGAACAGGTGGTCGACGATGGCCGCGCCGACAGGGCGGGGCTGGCCCACGCCCGGCTTGATGTGCGCCAGCAGGCCGGGGCTGGCATTGACTTCGATGATGGCGCCGCGCTGTTCTTCCAGCGGACGCGTGATGTCCGTGGTGACCAGGTCGATGCCGGCGATATCCAGGCCCACGACGCGGGCGGCCAGCAGGGCCGCATGCACGACGGACGGATGCACGTCGTCCGTGACGTCGATGGCCACGTTGCCGTTCGGCTGGATCAGCACTTTCTGGCCTGCCTGCGGCACGGACAGGGCGGTCATGCCCTGGCGCTGCAGTTCCAGCACGATTTCGCCCGATTCATGCGGCTTGACGGTACCCAATGGGAAATCTTCGCCTTCGCCGCGGCGCGGGTCGGTATTGATCTGCGTGTTCACCAGTTCCAGCACGGTGGAAACGCCGTCGCCGTCGACCCACAGCGATTCGCCCTTGGCGGCCGCGATCAGCTTGTTGCCGACGACGAGCAGGCGGTGTTCGTCGCCCGTGATGAAGCTTTCCACCAGCACGGCCGAGCTGTCGCCCTTGCGCGCGGCCAGGTCGTAGGCTGCCTTCACGTCCGCTTCCGTCATCAGGTTCAGCGACACGCCGCGGCCATGGTTGCCGTCATACGGCTTGACGACGACGGGCACGCCGATGTCCTGCGCTTCTTCCCAGGCCGCTTCGGCGCTGCGCACCAGGCTGCCCTCGGGCACGCGCACGCCGCACGACTTGAGCAGGAATTTGGTCAGATCCTTGTCGCTGGCGATGCCTTCGGCAATCGCGCTGGTGCGGTCCGTTTCGGCCGTCCAGATGCGGCGCTGCGCGGCGCCGTGGCCCAGCTGCACCAGGTTGCCGTCGTTTAGGCGCAGGGAAGGGATGCGGCGCTCGGTGGCGGCATCGACGATGCTGGCCGTGCTCGGGCCCAGGCAGCGCGAATCGACCATGTCGCGCAGGGGCGCCAGGGCCGCTTCCAGGTCGTAGGCTTCATCGTTGATGGCGGCCATCAGCAGTTCGCGCGCGGCGGCCAGGGCGGCGCGGCCCACGTGCTCCTCGCGCGTGCGGAAGGCCATCTTGTAGACGCCGCGCTGGCTGGTCGAGCGCGTCTGGCCGAAGCCCGTGCGCATGCCTGCCAGGTTTTGCAGCTCCAGCACCACGTGTTCGAGGATGTGGGCCGACCACGTGCCTTCGCGCAGGCGCTCGAAAAAGCCGCCCCGTTCGCCCACGCCGCAGCGGTGCTCGATCATGCCGGGCAGCCACGCCACCAGGCGTTCGTACAGGCCGGGCAGGGTATTGGATGGATAGTCTTCCAGTTCGCCGATGTCGACCCAGGCTTCAATCACCGGGCGGTAAGTCCAGATGTTGGGGCCGCGCAAGTGGGTGACGCGGGCAAATTCGATGTTCTTCTTCTTGATCATGTAAGTGGTTTCTTGATAACAAGCCAGGCGTCTGGGCGCCAGATACTTTATGTTGGCTCTACAGAGTCTTTTCAGGCTCGTGCTTGGTTCTTTATCCCGGGTATGCGCAGTGTGCCACTTTTAGCGGCCTCTTGTCGCGTTTGCTTCTCGTATTCTGCTGGTGTTGTCATTCTAATTGTTACTAATTGTTGCCATACTTGTTATAAAGATACCGACTCTGGGCTAAGCTGGAGCATTTGCGCAACAGCGGGCTGTTGTATACTTGCTCCCGTATCGCGGCCGCGTTGCAAAAGCGCCGCGCCTGCCTGGCACTTCCTGCGACAGCCGCGCATTTTTTTTGCGCCGTTTTGCCATCATTCCTTACCGGCAGTCATCCATTCGATACAATACAGGAAATTGCCACTGGTGCATCCACCTCGCCATCGCGCAGTACACAAACATTGATCGGGCGTCTGCCCCATCCCCCAAATCCCGCCCTGAAGGGCTTGGCCTCGAGCCGGAGTATGCTTTACGATGACAACTGAACTGAGTGTTCCTGCAACAACTATTCCCCTCACCTCGCTGCCGGAACACTGGCTGGCGGAAGTCGAGAGCAACCTTTCTCCAGGGGAGAACGTTTTAAGTAGCGTTGAGGTTGACCTCGATGCGCGATTACGTTTCACAAAAGGCATAATTGTTGTCACCGAGAAGCGTTTACTGGCCCGTTCGCCCGGCGATACCGCCTGGAAAAGCTGGTCTTTCCGTCCTGGATTGCGCCTGACGCACCACGACCACGCCGGTGTCGGCCACCTGGAACTGTTCGACGACCACGGTCGCCTGGCTTCGTGGCGCTTCACTTTGGGCCAGAATCTGCACGCCATCCGCGTGCTGGAACAGTTCGTCGAGCGCCTCGACAGCCACCTGACGGGCCAGCCCGTGCTGGAAGCGGAGCAGGAAGTGTGTCCTAGCTGCAAGGCCCCGCTGGAGCCGGAGCAGGAAGAATGCCCGATCTGCGCCAAGGTGCTGTACACGCCGCCATCGACCTGGACCCTGTTCCGCCTGTGGCGCTTCGCCCATCCCTACCGTGGCCAGCTGGCCCTGGGCTTCCTGTTGATGCTGCTGAGTACGGCCGCGCACATGATTCCGCCCTACCTGACGGCGCCGCTGATGGACAATGTGCTGATCCCGTATCAGAACGGCAAGCATATCGACCCGTGGCTGGTGGTGTACTACATGAGCGGCTTGCTCGGTTCGGCCCTGCTGGCCTGGCTGCTGGGCTGGGGCAAGACGTATGTGCTGGCCCTGGTGTCCGAACGCATGGGCGCCGATTTGCGCTCGGCCACGTATGAACATCTGATGAAACTGTCGCTGGAATTCTTTGGCGGCAAGCGCACGGGCGATCTGATGGCGCGCATCGGCAGCGGCAGCGACCGCATCTGCGTCTTCCTGTCGCTGCATTTGCTCGATTTCGCGTCCGACGTGTTGATGATTATCATGACCGGTGTCATTTTGTGGTCGATGAACCCGTGGCTGGCCATCATGACCCTGGCGCCATTGCCCTTCATCGCCTGGATGATCCACCTGGTGCGCGACCGTCTGCGCACGGGCTTTGAAAAGATCGACCGCGTGTGGAGCGAAGTGACCAACGTGCTGGCCGATACGATTCCCGGCATCCGCGTGGTGAAGGCGTTTGCGCAGGAAAAACGCGAAGCGGCCCGCTTCCGCGACGCCAACGCGCATAACCTGGCCGTCAACGACAAACTCAATAAAGTCTGGTCGCTGTTCTCGCCCACCGTGTCCTTCCTGACGGAGATGGGCTTGCTGGTCATCTGGTGCTTCGGCATCTGGCAGCTGTCGCGCGGCGAAATCACCGTCGGCGTGCTGACCGCCTTCATCGCCTACAGCACGCGCTTCTATGGCCGCCTCGATTCCATGAGCCGCATCGTCTCCGTGACGCAGAAATCGGCGTCCGCCGCCAAGCGCATCTTCGACATCCTCGACCACGTGTCGAGCGTGCCGGAGCCGGCGCAACCGGTGAAACTGGATAAAATCGAAGGACGCATCGATTTGCGCGAAGTCGGTTTCCGCTATGGCAACCGCGCCGTCAACCGCGGCATCACCCTGAACATCAAGGCGGGCGAAATGATCGGCCTGGTGGGTCACAGCGGTTCGGGCAAGAGCACTCTGGTCAACCTGATCTGCCGTTTCTACGACGTCTCGGAAGGGGCGATCTTGCTCGACGGCGTCGATATCCGCTCGTTCGCCGTGTCCGACTACCGCCGCAATATCGGCCTGGTGCTGCAGGAGCCGTTCCTGTTCTTCGGCACCATCGCGGAAAATATCGCCTACGGCAAGCCGCACGCGACGCGCCAGGAAATCATCGCCGCCGCGCGCGCCGCGCATGCGCACGAATTCATCCTGCGCCTGCCGCAAGGCTACGATTCGATGGTGGGCGAGCGTGGCCAGGGCCTGTCCGGCGGCGAACGCCAGCGCATCTCCATCGCCCGCGCGCTGCTGATCGACCCGCGCATCCTGATCATGGATGAAGCGACATCGTCGGTGGACTCGGAAACGGAAAAAGAAATCCAGAAGGCGCTGGACAACCTGGTGCAGGGCCGCACCACGATCGCCATCGCGCACAGGCTGTCGACCCTGCACCGCGCCGACCGCCTGGTGGTGCTGGACCGCGGCCAGGTCGTCGAAGTGGGCAGCCACGATGAATTGATGGCGAAAGAGGGCGCCTATTTCCGCCTCTACGAAGCACAGGCGCGCAACAACGAACTCGCCCTGGATGACAAGGAATAAGCATGGCCAGTACAACTTTTACATTACACCGCGACACCTTCGGCAAGCTGGTGATGACGGACGCGGACGGCCAGGTCTTTGAAGGCGTGGCGCCCGTGCGCGCCTTTCCCATCCAGTCGCCCGACGAAGGCATCTCGCTGGTGCTGGGCAATGGCAAGGAAGTGGCGTGGATCGACCATGTCGACACCTTGCCCGAGCCGGCGCGCAGCCTGCTGCAGGAAGAGCTGGAAGGGCGCGAATTCATGCCTGAAATCGCGCGCGTGAAAAGCGTCTCCAGTTTCGCCACGCCGTGCACCTGGTACGTCGACACGGACCGGGGCGAAACGCAGTTCGTGCTGAAGGGCGAGGAAGACATCCGCCGCATCGGCGCCGCGTCGCTCTTGATCGCCGACAACCACGGCATTCACTTTTTGATTCGCGACATGTTCAATATCGACAAGACGACGCGCAAGATCCTCGACCGCTTCCTGTAGGTGATGCAACAATCAAAAACGGCGCCTTCACGGCGCCGTTTTTTTTATTGGAAGGCCACCTCGGCAAAACTGCGCAGCTTGCGGCTGTGCAGCCGGTCCACGCCCTGGCGGCGCAGCAGTTCCACGGCGCGGATGCCGATGCGCAGGTGCTGGTCGACGCGTTCGCGGTAGAAGTGGTTGGCCATGCCGGGCAGCTTGATTTCGCCGTGCAGCGGCTTGTCGCTCACGCACAGCAGGGTGCCGTACGGGACGCGGAAACGGAAGCCGTTGGCGGCGATCGTCGCGCTTTCCATGTCCAGCGCGATGGCGCGGCTCTGGCTGAAACGACGCTCCGGCGTACGCTGCGGCAGCAGTTCCCAGTTGCGGTTGTCCGTGCTGGCCACGGTCCCCGTGCGCATGATGTGCTTTAAATCATGCCCCGTCAGCTGGGTGATTTCCGCCACCGCCGTTTGCAGCGCCTGCTGGATTTCCGCCAGCGGCGGGATCGGCACCCATAGCGGCAAGTCTTCGTCGAGCACATGGTCTTCGCGCACATACGCATGCGCCAGCACGTAGTCGCCCAGGCTTTGCGTGGTGCGCAGGCCGGCGCAATGGCCCAGCATCAGCCAGGCGTGCGGGCGCAGCACGGCGATATGGTCGGTGATGGTCTTCGCATTGGCGGGTCCCACACCGATATTGACCATGGTGATGCCGCTGCCGTCCGCGCGCAGCAGGTGGTAGGCGGGCATCTGTGGCAGGCGCGGCGGCGCGGCGCCCAGCGCATCCTCGCTTTCCACCGTCTGTCCCACGCGGCGCGTGACCACGTTGCCCGGTTCGACGAAGGCGACGTAGCCGTCGTCGTCCGAGGGCGCGGCGGCGTCGGGTGCGCGGTCCATCAGGGCGTGGCCCAGGCGGATGAATTCATCGATGTAGAACTGGTAATTGGTAAACAGGACGAAGTTCTGGAAATGCTGCGGCGAGGTGCCGCTGTAGTGGCGCAGGCGCTGCAGCGAGTAATCCACGCGCGGCCCCGTGAACAGCGACAGCGGTTGCGCTTCGCCATGCGCCGGTTCGTGCGTGCCGTTGGCGATGCCGTCGTCCATGGCCGACAGGTCGGGCAGGTCGAACAGGTCGCGCATGGCCAGGCGGCGGCCCGCATCCATATTGCCCTCGATATGGTCATGCTCGGCGAACGAGAAATGCACGGGGATGGGCTGGGCGCTCACGCCCACTTCCAGGTGCACTTTCTGGCCGCTGTTATGGTTTTTCAGCAGCAGCGTGAACTGGTCGAGGTAATAATCGCCGAACAGGTCGGGGCGCGTCAGGGTGGTCTCGAACACGCCGGGGCCGGCGACGAAGCCGTAGGCCAGCGGCGAGTCGGCGCGCGCCACGGTGTCCGTCTGGATGCGCACGAAGGGGTAGCAGGCGCGCACCCGTTCGTGCATGTCTTCGCCGGCGACAAAGCGCTGCAGCGCATCGCGCAAGTGTTCGATGCTGCTGCGGTAAATGGCTTGCACCTGTTCCAGCGCCAGGCGTGGATCGTCGAAGCGGGAGGAGGCGATGAAAGGGGGCGTAAGCAAGCGGATTCTCCTTGTGGCGGTTCGTGCATACCATTGTAAGGCAGCAAGGCAAGTCGCGTTGGACGCGTTTTTCAGCGAACGGGGCCGCTTGACGGATTCAAATAGAATCTGTATTCTATTTGAATGGTCAGACTAGCCAAATTCAACGAAAACAACTTCATCGACAGCGCGATTGCCGTCGCCGCCCAGTGCGGCGTGGGCGCCGTCTCGATGGCCGCCATCGCCGTCAAGGCCGGTGCGCCCATCGGCTCCGTGTATCACCGCTTCGATTCGCGCAACGCCATTCTGGCGCGCGCCTGGCTGCGCGTAAAAAGCGACTTCCGCGAGGAAGTGGCCAGCCGCTGGCTGGGCGGCGATACGTGGGCCGGCGTGCACGGCTTGCTGGACTGGTGCCGGCGCAAGCCCGTGTATGCACGCTTCCTGCTGCAATGCGCGGACAGCCCCGATTTCAGCAGTGGCCTCAGCGAGGAATTGCTGGCCGCCGTCGAAGAGGAGCAGGCGGCACTCGATGCCTGCTTTGTCCGCTGCGCCGAAGCCATGCCCGCCACCACGGAGCTTGACCTGGATCACATGCTGCTCAAATTCGTGCTGATCGACGCGCCCGTGGCCGTCGTCAAGCCTTACCTGACCCAGGAGCGGCCGATCCCCGCCAGCGTCGACGCCATGCTGCGCGCCTCGCACGACGCCGTGCGCGGCTGGGCCGCCCACACCACACACTAACCAAGAAGAAAACCATGCGCTATTCCACCCAGCTTGAACACGGCAAGAAAATCCCCCTGCACGACGAAGAAGGCTTCATCGGCATGCGCGCGGCCGGCCGCATCGCCGCCGACACGCTCGACTACATCGCGCCGTTCGTGAAACCGGGCGTCTCGACGGCCAAGCTCGACGCCCTGTGCGAGGAATTCATGCGCGCCGCCGGCGCCATCCCCGGCACCATCGACTATCACGGCTACAAGCACGCCAGCTGCATCTCCGTCAATCACGTGGTCACGCACGGCATCCCGTCCGAGACCAAGATCCTGAAAGTGGGCGACATCCTCAACATCGACGTCACGCCGAAGTTCCAGGGCTGGTTCGGCGACACCAGCCGCACCTTCAAGGTGGGCGCCGTCTCCATCCTGGCCAACCGCCTCGTCAACACGGCGTATGAGGCCATGATGGCCGGCATCCGCACCGTGCGTCCGGGCGCCACCCTGGGCGACGTGGGCGCCGCCATCGAGGCGGTGGCCAAGGCGCAGGGTTTTTCCTCCGTGCGCGACTTCTGCGGCCATGGCGTGGGCCAGGTCTTCCACGACACGCCGCAAGTGCTGCACTATGGCCGCGCCGGCACGGGCATCGTGCTCGAACCGGGCATGATCTTCACGATCGAACCGATGCTCAACGTGGGCAGCTACCAGGTCAAGGTCTTGCCGGACAAATGGACGACGGTGACGAAAGACCGTTCGCTGTCGGCGCAGTTCGAGCACTCGCTGGCCGTGACGGAAACGGGTTTCGAGATTTTCACCCTGAGCGGCTCGACCGACCCGCTGGTGTAAGCATGGATGACGCGCGCCGGCGGCAGCTCACCGATATCGTCGCCGCGAAAGCGGGCGTGGATGTCGCTTGCGCGGCGCGCCACCTGGCGCTGCATGACGGCGACGTGGCGGCCGCCCTGCGCGGCATCGACATCGAACGTTTTACGCTCACGCAGCGCCTGCTGAACAAGTACCGGCGCGATCCGGAAGACGCGCTGCAGCACGTGGCGCTGGCCGTGCTGCAGCACGAAGATATCCGCAGCGACAGCGTGCTGCGCCTGGAGCGCATCGCGGCCCTGGCGCCGCCCGTCGCCGGCGTGGTGATGCTGGCCGAGTGGCTGGCTTACGTGGACTGGGAAGGCTTCGACAGCGCCCTGTACGCGAATATCGATGCGGTGGCGGCGTTCATCGGCGGTGCACTGGACTTGCCCGAGGTGGCCGCCAACCTGCTGCAAGCGCGCGATGCAGACGTGTTTGAAACGCGGCGCCCCGCGCTGGCTGCCGCGGCCCTGCTGTTCATCGAGCGCCACACTACGCAGTTTCCCTGACGGCTGGCGCTTTGCCGCCGGCGGGCGCGCGTCTTACAATGGCGGCAAGCACTGTTGCCCCATTTTGAAGACTTCCGCATGAGCGATTTTCCCGAAGATATCTACACCGAGCCGTCCGCCGACGTGCATACCCTGAACAACCTGGGCCCCCTGACCGGCATGGCCGGCATCTGGACGGGCACGCGTGGCCTGGACGTCAAGCCGAAGGCCGACGGCCCGCGCAAGCAGGCCTTCGTCGAACGCATCGAGCTGCAGCCGATCGACCCCGTCACCAACGGCCCGCAACTGTTCTACGGCTTGCGCTACTACATCCACATCACCAAGCCGGACCAGGTCAAAACGTATCATGAACAGGTGGGCTACTGGCTGTGGGAGCCAGCCACGGGCGCCGTGATCCAGACCCTGGCCATCCCGCGCGGCCAGATCGCCATGGCGTCCGGCACGACGACGGCGGACGCCACCAGTTTCGAACTGGTGGCCAAGCGCGATTCGACGGCGTACGGCATCTGCTCGAACCCCTTCCTCGAACACGCGTTCACCACCGTCGAATACCGCATCAAGGTCGATATCCACGCCGACGGCACCTGGGGCTACGACGAGGACACGGTCATGTTGATCCGCGGCAAGGACGAGCCGTTCCACCACACGGACCGCAACCTGCTGACCAAGGTCGGCGAGCCGACGCCGAACCCGATGGCCCTGCAGGCGCTGGCCGCAACCGCCTAAGGTTTTCCTTGCGCCACCGCCTTGACCGCGCGCTCCTCGCCCATGGCGGCGGCGATCTTCCAGCGCTGCATGGCGCTGGCGCGGTCGGGGCGTTTCAGGCCCGCGCCTTCCCAGTCCATCAGGCCCAGGTTGTAGATGTCGCCCGCGCTGCCCTTGTCGGCGGCCAGGGTGAACCATTTGCGCGCTTCCTTGTGGTTGACGGGAATCTGGTAGCCGCGCACATGGTACAGCCCCAATAAGTGCATGGCTTGCGCGTTGCCCTTGTTCGCGGCCTGTTTCAGCAGGTCCAGGCCGCGCGCCATGTTGCGCGGCTCTTGCCAGCCTTCGGCCAGCATCACGCCCTTCGCCGTCAGCGCATAGCTGTCGTTCTTCACCAGTCCCTTGCCGATCAGGGGCTTGGCGGCCACCTGGCGCGCTTCGCGCTGCTGCGCCGTTGGCGCGGTGATAGGGCCGGGCTTGCCTTCGCCCATCAGCAGCATCCAGCCATATAAACCATACGCGCCCGCGTCGCCCTTGCCGACCAGGCTTTCCAGCATGGCCAGCGCCTGCGCCTTGTCGCCATTTTCATACAGCTTGACGGCCTTGGCGCTGCTCGCGTCCTGCGGCACGGCGGCCGGCGCATGGGGCGCGACGGGCGCCGACGCCATGGCCGTTTGCGGCGGCGCGGAAACCGGGCGCACGCGCACGGGCAAGCCATAGCTGGCGGCCAGCACGGCCAGGCTGGCGGGGGCGAGGATCAGCACTTGCGCCAGCTGGTTGCGGCGGCCCTTGCCGGCGATGCCCATGGCCCGTTCGGCCTGCCGTTCGCCGCCCAGCGCCTCGCTGAGTACCGCCTTGACCTTGCGGTTGAACAGCCAGTAACCGGCGCCCGTGACAAGCAGTCCGGCCACGGCGGCGGCACCGCGCCCGGCGAAGAACCAGGCGGCGATGGCGGCGGCCAGCGCGGCCAGCGCGCTTTTCCACCAGAACTGCTTGGCCAGCCGCGTGTAGACCTGGCGCAGGGCGCCCAGCACGCAGGTGCGCACGTTCTGCGCATAGTCGGCGGAAACGACGTCGACGTGGGCGTGGTCCGCGTCGCCGCCGAGGACGGACTCGATCACGTCCGCATTCAGTTCCGAGGCGGCTACGTCGCGCAGCGGCGTCAATAAACCTTGTACGTGGGCTGAGAACAGGCCGTCGTCGGCGCTGCCGGCCAGCGCGTCGCTGAGCGCCTTGAGGTCGCCGCGCAGCAGCTTTTCCACGATGTCATCGAGCGTCAGCCAGCGCAAGTCCGTGCCGTATGCTACCAGGTGGTGTTTTTCCGCGTTGCACGATGCATCCAGGCGCACGATGCGCAGCTTGCCGCCATACAGGGCGTCGACTTCCTGCGGCTGGTCTTCATTGTAAATGCTCACTTTCGCCAGGGCCAGGCTGCTGGCGATGGCTGCCAGTGAGTGCACGCTCTCCTTGTCGCGGATGCGGCGCGCGTCGTCCGGCGCCTGCTTGGGCAGGCTGACGCTGTAGCCGGGCGCCACGTGCACGTCGACCCAGGCCGCCTTGCCCACCTTGCCGGAACCGTCGCAGGGATTGCAGCGCAAGTCGCCCACGCCGCTGCACGTGCGGCACGTAACCTTGCCGCTGGCGCGGCAGGTGCCGCAATTGATGTTGCCGGAACCGTGGCACGTGTTGCAGCTGACCTTGCCGAAGCTGCAATGGTAGCAAGAGCGATATTCCGTGCGGTATTGCGTGCGCGTTTCGCTGTGGTAGCTGGTGTGCGAGCTGCCGTTGCTGTAGGTGGTAGTGGGCACTTGCACCGTGACGTAATCGGTGAATTGCTCGGACACCGTGCCGCTGCCGCTGCAATACGAGCACGACACCTTGCCGCTGCCGTAGCAGCCATAGGCGTCGCAGCTGACGGTGCGCCCGCCGTGGCAGTTCCAGCACGTTTCCGTCGTCGCGCCATAACAGGTGTGGCAGCCGATGCGGCCTTTGCCGGAACAGTTGCTGCAGGTATCGAGGTGCCAGTACTTGACGGCGTGCGGCAGGTAGACGCCCGCCTCGACACCGTTGTAGGCCTGGCCCGCCTGGCGCAAGGCATTGTCGAGCTTACCCGCCGCGCGGCGCAGCCGCTCCTTTTCCTGCGCGTGAGCGAGCGCTCCCACTTCGTGCGAGCCACAGCGGCAGTCATTGCCCGCCGGCGCGAAATAGCCATTGATGACGCGCTGCTCGAAGCGCGCCTCGAGCGCGTAATTGGCTTGCAGGGAAAAATCCTGCAGCACGTCTTCCTCGCCCAGCGGCGTGATGTCGTGCGGCTCGAAGCGCGTCTTGTCCTGCACCAGGGTGCGCAGCTTGCCCAGCACGGTGGGCACGTCTTCCTTGTCGAGCTTGATGGGCGCTGGCGCCGTCACGGCCGTTGCTGATGCCTGGGGCATGTCCTCGCTGCCTTGGGTATCGGTGGCCGTGTCAGTGCTGGGGTTCATGCGCGTCCTTTTGCTCTCTGGAAAGATGTTTGAATTTTAGCATCCCCAGATGACAAGGCGGCTACCCCTGGCTCCCTTTTTCAGCGCAGGCCGCGGCGGAACTGGTCCGGCGTGCCGCCGCCTTGACGGCGGAACATGGCGATGAAGGCCGAGGCCGTGCTGTAGCCCAGTTCCAGCGCGATCGCCTGCACGGTTGCTCCCTGTTCCAGCAGGGGCAGGGCGGCCAGGAAGCGCTGGCGCTGGCGCCATTCGCCGAACGGCATGCCCAGTTCGCGCTGGCAACGCCGGGCCAGCGTGCGCTCGGTCACGTGCAATTGCGCGGCCCATTCGGCCAGTGAGCGGTTACTGCCGGGATCAAGCTGCAGGGCGGCCAGCAGCGCCGCGATGACGGGTTCGTCGCTGCCGGGCAAATAGTTGCGGCTGCACGGCGCCAGCTGCAACTGGTCGACCAGCACTTGCGCCAGGCGCTGGTCGGCGGCCGTGGCGGGCGTGGTGACGCCCCGTTCGGCAAAGTCGCCGAGTATGGCTTTGAGCAAGGGACTCAATACCAGCGCGCACGGCTGCGCCGGCAACTGCGCGCACAGGCTGGCGTCGATGTAAGCGGAGTGAAACACGACATCCTGGCGGATATAGCCGTCGTGCAAGGTTTCGGGCGGTATCCACACGGCGTACTGGGGCGGCGACAGGTAGCGCTGGCCCGCCACCATGATTTCCATCACGCCCGTGGAACAATACGTGAGCTGGCCCCACGGATGGCTCTGGTAATCGAATTGCTGGTGCGCGTGATAGTCGTCGAGGCGAAAGTACACGGGATAGGGCAGGGCGTCGGAAACGGCGGGAAAGTGCTGGTTGCTGGCCATCGGATCTCCTGTTTTGTCCTGTTCTTTGCATCGTTTGTCCGATATGCATTATATCCATGGAATCGGACCATGCGAAAATGGTGCTCGTTGAATAGTGGAGTTCCTGCATGAAAGCCAAGCATTATCTGTTTCCCGTGATCGCCGTGCTGATCTGGGCCATCAATACCATCGTCAGCAAGATGGCCGTGGGCGTGATCGATCCGGCCGCCATCTCGTTCTACCGCTGGCTGCTGGCCGGCGTGCTGCTGGCGCTGGTGTTCGCGCGTCCAGTGTGGAAGCAGCGGGCCGTGGTGAAACCATATCTTGGGAAACTGTTTGTGCTGGGCATGTTGGGCATGGTCATGTACCAGTGCCTCGCGTACATCGCGGCGCAAACGACGACCGCCACCAATATGGGCATCCTCGCATCGCTGATGCCGCTGCTGGCCGTGGGCCTGTCCGTCTTGCTGTTGAAAGAGGCACCCACCGTGGGCGGCGTGTTTGGCGGTTTCGTGTCGCTGCTGGGGCTCGGCTACTTGCTCAGCCATGGCGACCCGGCCGCCCTGATCGCCCATGGCGCGGCCGTGGGCGACGCCCTGATGCTGCTGGCGTGCCTGTCGTATGCGGGCTATGGCGTGCTGCTCAAGCGCTGGAAGATTCCCCTGAATAACTGGCACTCCCTGCTGATCCAGGTGTGGTGCGCCGTGCCCGTGCTGTTCGTGTATTACCTGAGCCAGTCCGCGCCGCCCGTCACCGGCGCCGGCTTGCCGTTGGTGCTGTTTGCCGGCATTCCCGCGTCCATCATCGCGCCGTTCTTGTGGATGCATGGCCTGGCCAAGCTGGGCCCGAGCCGCGCCACCACTTTGATGAATCTGCTGCCCGTGTTTACGGTAGTCATCGCCATGCTGTTCCTCGGTGAAACCTTGCACAGCTACGATGTGATCGGCGGCGGCGTGACCCTGCTGGGCGTGGTGATGGTGCAGTACCTGAAACGCCCATTGAAGCGCGCACAAGCGTAGTATTTTTGCTATGCTGATGTTTTGCACAAGGAGGCGGCATGCACAGCATCGATACCCTCGATACCCTGTTAAGCGAACTGGAAGCATTCGGTAACACCAATGATGCGGCGCATACGGAGCGTGCCAGCCGCATGCTCAATATCACGCGTGACACGGGCGAGTTGCTGGCCGTGCTGGTGCATGCGCGCGGTGCGCGGCGGGTGCTGGAAATCGGCACCTCGAACGGCTATTCCACCCTGTGGCTGGCGCGCGCGGTACAGCCGCTGGGCGGCAGCGTGGTGACGGTGGAAAAGGCGCAGGACAAGTTCGACATGGCGCATGCCAACTTTGTGCGCGCGCAACTGCAAGGCGTGATTGGCCAGTTGCTGGCGGACGCGGGCGACGTGCTGCGCGATGCGGCTGACGGTGCCTACGATTTCATCTTCCTCGATTCCGCGCGCCAGCAATATCAGTCCTGGTGGCCGCAGCTGGACCGCGTGCTGGCGGCCGGCGGCGTGCTGGTGGTCGACAATGCCAGCTCGCACTACGCGGACATGGCCGGCTTTGTCGACGCCATACGCGCCGACAGCCGCTACACGGCATGCCTGGCGACGGTCGGCAAGGGCGAATTCATCGCCGTCAAGGCGGGCAACTGATTATTCTGCGACGATAGCCGCTTCCAGTACGCGCACCAGCGATTCGACGCCTTGCGCGTCGACGTCGTCGAAGCGGCCGGGCAAGGGGCTGTCGAGGTCGAACACGCCGATGATTTGACCCTGCGCAAACACGGGCACCACCAGTTCCGAGCGGGAATTGACGTCGCAGGCGATGTGGCCAGGAAACGCGTGCACATCCTGCACAACGATCGACTTGCCTTCGACCACGGTGGTGCCGCACACGCCGCGGCCCTTCTTGATGCGGATGCAGGCTGGCTTGCCCTGGAACGGTCCCAGCACCAGTTCCTCGCCTTTCAGGAAGTAAAAGCCGGCCCAGTTGAGGCCCGGCATCGTGTTGAAGACCAGCGAACTGAAGTTGGCCGTATTGGCGATGAAATCGCTCTCGCCGGCCAGCAAGCCTTGCAGCTGCGAGCGCAGGTCCGCATACATGGCGTGCTTGGCTGCGGGGGTATCGGTGCCGTAGGCGGCGTCGCTGATGGTAAACGTCATGGTCGTGGTGGCGCTGAAAAATGGGGAAGGCGCCATGGTAGCGTGTCTGGCGCATCCGTGCGCGGCCTTCACTTTTTCAGATGTTCTTGCGCCAGCCGGCGCAGCAGGGACAGGGCCGCATGGCCGTGGTCTTCCCGCCAGGCCAGGCCGATGCCGGCCGCCAATTCCTCGCCCTCCACCAATGGCCGGTAGACCACGCCAGCCAGGCGCAGCGCGCGGAACGAGTCGGCCAGCAACGCCATGCCCTTGCCGGCCGCCACGTCGCCGAGCAGCACATGGTGGTCGGGCGCTTCGCGCAGGAAAATCGGCGCGAAACCATGCCGGCGGAAAACTACCTGGCAATGGTCGAAGAAGGCGGGCTGGCGCGCCCGCTCGAACCAGTAGACGGATTCCTGGGCGATATCCAACAGGCTGAGCTTGCGCCTTTGCGCCAGCCGGTGCCCGGCGGGCAGGGCCAGCATCATGGGCTGGTGCGCCAGCGGCTGCACGGCCAGCTCGAAGGTGGCGCTGGGCAAGGCCAGCAGGGCTGCATCGAGCTGGCCCTTGCGCACGCCAGCCACCAGGCGCGGCGAGGGCGCGGACGTCAGTTCCAGGCGGATACTGCCCAGTTGTCCTTCCAGCGCCGCCAGCAAGGGCCGGAACAGGCCGGCCGCCACGGAACTGGTCAAGCCCAGGCGCAGGCGCGCGGGCGCGCTGTCTTGCCGCAGTGACGTTTGCGCAATATCAAGTAAATCGAGGATGTGCAGCGCCTGCGGCAACAAGGTATGCCCCGCCTGCGTCAAGGCCACGCCCTGCGTGTCGCGCTCGAACAATCGCGCGCCCAGCCGCTCTTCCAGCGCCTTGATGGCGCGCGACAGGGGCGGCTGGGTCATGTGCAATTGCTCCGCTGCCTGGCGGAAGTTCAGGCAGCGGGCGACGGCGCAAAACAGGCTCAAGGCATGGGTATCGAGGGCTCTCATACCAGAAAGGTATCACGAAATCGCGCATTCCCCCGCCGGCCGGCACGGCCTAGACTGGCTGCATCGAGTCAACACGTGAGGAGAGCAGCATGCAACAACGACGCATCGGCAATAGCGGCTTGACCAGCTCGGCACTGGGCCTGGGCTGCATGGGCATGTCGGAATTTTATGGCGCCACGGACGAGGCGCAATCGCTAGCCACCCTGGAAGCGGCCCTGGCGGCGGGCGTGACCCTGTTCGACACGGCCGACGCTTACGGTTTCGGCCACAACGAGCAATTGCTGGGGCGCTTTTTGGCCAGCCATCGCGGCCAGGCCCTGGTCGCCACCAAGTGCGGCCTGGCGCGCGAGGCGGGCAGTTATGCGCGCCGCGTCGACAATTCCCCCGCCTACATCCGCCAGGCGTGCGAAGCGTCGCTGGCGCGCCTGGGCGTGGATGCCATCGACTTGTTCTACCTGCACCGCCTGAACCTGGAGACGCCGCTGGAGGAATCGATGGGTGCGCTGGCGCAGCTGCGGCAAGAGGGCAAGATCCGCGCCGTGGGCCTGTGCGAAGTGAGCGCCGCCACCTTGCGGCGCGCGGCGGCGCTTTGCCCCGTGGCGGCCGTGCAGAGCGAATACTCGCTGTGGACGCGCGAACCGGAGCAGGGCGTGCTGGCCGCCTGCCGCGACGTGGGCGCCAGTTTCTTTGCCTACAGCCCGCTGGGGCGCGGTTTCCTGACGGGCGCCATCGCCGATGCGGCCAGCCTTGACGCGGGGGATTTCCGCCAGTTCAATCCCCGTTTTTCATCCGACAACCTGGCGCGCAACCAGGCCATCGTCGCGCAGGTGAAGGACCTCGCGTGCGCAAAAGGCTGCACGCCGGCCCAGCTGGCGCTGGCCTGGCTGCTGGCGCAAGGCGATGACCTCATTCCCATCCCCGGCACCAAGCGCATCGCGTATTTGCACGACAACCTGGGCGCGCTGGCCGTGCGGCTGGACGGGGCGGAACTGGCGGCGATGAATGCCGCCTTTCCCTTGGGCATGGCGGCGGGCGCGCGTTATACGGAGGAAGGCATGAAGGGTGTGGATGCCTGAAAAAGATGGCGCAGTGTACGCCAGCGTACCTAACTGACACTTTCCTTGCGGGATAATCGCCGGCGATCTGCTAGCATTTGGCAGTGACTGCATGGTGTGTGTTGCACCGTGTTCAACGGTCAGGTATCCGATGAGGTGGATGTTGTTAGATGACGATATTTTCGATATAGAACTGAAATTGTTGCTTGAGGGAATCTTGTTGAGATATCAGCACGATTTCCGCGATTATTCGGTGGCGTCGCTGCGCCGGCGCATGCGTCAGGCCATGGAGCGCTTCGGCTGCGCCAGCCTGTCGCAGTTGCAGGACCGCATCTTGCACGAGCCGGCCATGTTCGCGCAGATGCTGCAGTTTTTCACGGTGCAAGTGAGCGAGATGTTCCGAGATCCCGCGTATTTCCGCGCCTTGCGCGAAAAAGTCGTGCCCATCCTGCACACCTATCCTTCCATCAAGATCTGGGTGGCCGGCTGCAGCAGCGGCGAAGAGGTGTGGTCGCTGGCCATCTTGCTGGAAGAGGAAGGCTTGCTTGAACGTAGCATGATTTACGCGACCGACATCAATGTGGAAGCGCTGGCCGCCGCCGAAGCGGGCATCTACCCGATCGAGCGCATCGCCCAGTTCAGCGAGAATTACCAGTTGGCGGGCGGCAAGCGCTCGCTGTCCGACTATTACACGGCTGCCTACAAGGGCGCCATCTTTGAGCGGCGCTTGCGGCGCCAGTTCGTCTTCGCCGACCACAGCCTGGCGACGGACAGCGTGTTTTCGGAGGTGCACATGGTTTCCTGCCGTAACGTCATGATTTATTTCAATAAAGACTTGCAAGACCGCAGCCTGGGCCTGTTCCACGAAGCGCTGGTGAACCGGGGCTTCCTGGGCCTGGGCATGAAGGAAAGCCTGCATTTCAGCCGCCATGCGGCCAGCTTCAATGAGCTGAGCCCGGCTGAACGCATCTTCCAGCGTGCCTGACATGTTGCCGACCTGCGACGTCGCGCCACCGCCCGCGGGCTTGCGCCTGATCGCCATCGGCGCCTCGGCCGGCGGCGTGGAAGCGCTGGGCATCGTGCTGCGCGCCTTGCCCGCCACCTGCCGCGCGGCCGTGGTCGTGGTGCTGCACCTGGCGCCGGGCCGTTCGAGCCAGTTGCCGCAGCTGTATGCGGAACGTTGCCAGCTGCCCTTGCGCGAAGCGCAGGACAAGGAACCCTTGCAGGGCGGCACCGTGTATTTCGCGCCGCCCGATTACCATTTGCAAGTCGAACCCGATGGCAGCTTTTCCCTGTCGCAGGAAGCGCCCGTGTATTTTTCGCGTCCGTCCATCGATGTCTTGCTGGAAACAGCCGCGTACGCCTACCGGCGCGCCATGCTGGCCATCATCCTGACGGGCGCCTCGGCCGACGGCGCGGCGGGCCTGGCGCGCGTGCGGCAGCTGGGTGGTAGTGCCTGGGTGCAAGACCCGCAGCGGGCCAGTTGTGGCATCATGCCGGCCGCCGCGCTCAAGCGGGCCGGCGCCGACCGCGTGCTCGATTTGCCGCAGATGGCTGCCAGCCTGGCCTTGCTCGGCGATGGTGAACACAAGTGAATGGGAATGGTGTAGTGCGTGTAATATATGTGAGAATTGAAACAATGTTTATGTCCATATCGAAACACGATGGCATCTTGCCGTTGCGATGCCTGAAGATGATTCCGTGACCGCCCCTATCCATATCCTCGTCGTTGACGACATCGCGCAAAACCTGGTCGCCGCCGAAGCCGTGCTGGCGCGGCCCGGTATTGTCATCCTGAAGGCCGGCTCGGGCGCCGAGGCGCTGGAATTGCTGTTGACGCATGACGTGGCGCTGGCCCTCATCGACGTGCAGATGCCGCAGATGGATGGTTTCGAGCTGGCCGAGCTGATACGCGGCAGCGAGCGCACGCGCAGCATTCCCTTGATTTTTCTCACGGCCGCGTCGCGCGAACCGAGCTACAGTTTCCGTGGCTACGAGGCAGGCGCCGTCGATTTCCTGTACAAGCCCATCGACGTGAAAGCCTTGCAAAGCAAGGTGGCCGTGCTGGTCCAGCTGTACCAGCAGAAGCGCGAGTTGTCGGCCCAGCTCGACGAGCTCAAGCATGCCTTGCACCTGAATGAACTGTTCACGGCCGTGCTGGGCCACGACTTGCGCACGCCCCTGTCGGTGGTGATGAACGGCGCCATGCTGTTGCCGATGATGAGCGACCACCCGAAGGTGATCGTCACGGCGCAGCGCATCGAAAGCAGCGCCAAGCGCATGGCGCGCATGGTCGACCAGTTGCTGGACCTGGCGCGTATCCGTTCCGGCACGATGGAGTTGCGCAGCAGCACGCACGATTACCTGGCGCTGGCGCGCGCCATCGTCGAGGAATTCGAGACGGCCGGCCAGGCGCCCCTTGTCGAGCTCAGCAGTGTTGGCGAGCTGCACGGGCAATGCGACGCGGGCTTGCTGTCGCAAGTCATCTCGAATTTGCTATGCAACGCCCTCACGCATGGCGAGGCGGGCGCGCCGGTGCAGCTGGCCCTGGACGGACGCGACGCCGACAGCATTGAATTGCGCATCGCCAATCGCGGCGTCATTCCCGCCGCCTTGCTGCCGACCCTGTTCGAGCCGTTCCAGCAGGCAGGCGAAAAGCGCAGGACGGGGCAGGGCCTGGGGCTGGGCCTGTACACGGTGAACATGTTCGTCAAGGCCCATGGCGGCACGGTCGAGCTCAGTTCGACGGACGCGCAGGGCACGCTGGCGACGGTGCGCATCCCGCGCCAGTGCCAGGTGCGCGTGCAAGCGGGATTGGCCACATGAGCGCGCCAGCCTGGCCGCGCGGCGGCGGCAACATGGGCGAGCTGGTGCGCCAGCGCGACTGGTCCGCCACCGGCCTGGGCGCCCTCGATGGCTGGCCCGCCCATTTGCGCACCAGCGTCGACATCGTCCTCAATTCGCCGATGGCGATGGTGCTGATGTGGGGCCCGCAGCATGTGATGATTTACAACGACGACTACATCCAGATCGCCGGGGCGCGCCATCCGGCGGCGCTGGGAGGCACGGTGCCGGCCGTCTGGCCCGAAATCTGGGACTGGAACGCGCGCATCCTCGACGCGGGATTGCGCGGCGAGACGCAGGTGCACCGCGAGTGCTGCCTGCCGCTGTTGCGCGGCGGACAGCACGCGGATGTCTGTTTCGACCTGTTTTACACGCCCGTGCATGGCGCCGGCGGCCAGGTCGATGGCGTGCTGTGCACGGCGCTGGAATTGACGGCGCGCATGGAGGAGGGGCGCCAGCTGAAGCTGGCCACGGCCGAACTGGGCGAACTCAACACCACCTTGCAAGCCGAGGGCGAGGCCGTGCGCGCGGCCAACCGCCGCCTGGGCGAGGAACGCGCGCTGCTGCGCGCCCTGTTCCAGCAGGCGCCCAGCTTCATGGCCATGTTGCGCGGGCCGCAGCACGTGTTCGAATTGGCGAATGAACATTATCTGCGCCTGGTGGGACGCCCCGAACTTGAGTTGCTGGGCAAGACAGTCGAAGTGGCCTTGCCCGAAGTCAAGGCGCAAGGTTTCATCGCGCTGCTCGACCAGGTCTACCGCACGGGCGAACCTTACGAAGGGCGCCAGGTCAAAGTGGATTTGCAGACGGCGGACGGGCAGACGGGCCAGCGCCACATCGATTTCGTCTACCAGCCCATCAAGGATGACGAGGGCGCAGTCACGGGCATCCTCGTCGAAGGCATCGATGTCACCGAGCGCATGGAAGGCGAGGAGCGGTTGCGCCTGGCCCAGCAGGCGGGCGGCATCGGCACCTTCGAGTGGTTCCCCGAGACGGGCGCGATGCTGGTGTCGCCCACCTTCCGCCGCCTGTGGGGCATTGCCGACGAGACGGAAGTGACGGAGCGCCTGCTGGTGAGCCTGGTCGATGCGCGCGACCAGCAAAAGGTCGGACCGAGCAAGCTGGATCTGGCGCCCAATCCCCTCGAATACGTGGAATACCGCATCCGCCGTCCCGCCGATGGCGCGCTGCGCTGGATCGCGCGCCAGGGCGAGGTAGTGGCCGGCCGCGTGCCGGGCCAGCGCCGCTACGTGGGCGTGTCGTTCGACGTGACGGAGCGGCGCCAGATCGAGGATGAACTCAACGCCAGCCAGGAGCGCATGGCGGCCATTTTCGGCCAGGCTTCCGTGGGCTTGTCCGAGCTGGGCCTCGATGGCCGTTTCCAGCGTGTCAACGGCGCCCTGTGCCGCATGCTGGGACGTTCCGCCGAAGAACTGCTGAGCCTGAACATGAACGACATCATGCATCCGGCGGACGTGCCTGGTAACGGCGTGCTGTTCCAGCGCCTGGTGGAAACGGGCGAATCGTTCTCGCTGGAAAAGCGCTACCTGAAGCCCGATGGTTCGCAAGTGTGGGTGTCGAGCAATGTCAGCCGCCTGGTCGATGAGCAGGGTCATACGCGTTCCTTGATCGCCGTCAAGACGGACATCACGGACCGGCGCCGCGTGGAAAAGGCGCTGCATGAATTGAACGAAACGCTGGAACACCGGGTCGAACAGGAAGTGAATGAGCGCACCAAGGCCGAAGACGCCTTGCGCCAGGCGCAAAAGATGGAAGCCGTGGGCCAGTTGACGGGCGGCATCGCGCACGATTTCAATAATGTGCTGCAAATCATTTCCGGCAATTTGCATTTGTTGCAGCACCTGGCGGGCACGGATGGCCTCATGCGCCAGCGCCTGGACACGGCGATTGCCGCCGTCGAGCGGGGGGCCAAGCTGTCGTCGCACCTGCTGGCGTTTGCGCGGCGCCAGCCCTTGCAACCGGTGGTGGCCGACCTGACGCGCGTGGTGCGCAACATGGATGCGTTGCTGCGGCGCGCCCTGGGCGAAGCGATCGACATCGTGCTGGTGGGCGGCGGCGGACTGTGGAATACCCTGGTCGACCGCAGCCAGATCGAGAACGTCATCCTCAACCTGGCCATCAATGCGCGCGACGCCATGGATGGCGTGGGCAAGCTGACCATCGAACTGGGCAACGTCGTGCTCGACGAACAGTATGTGCACAACCTGGTCGACGTGCCGGCGGGCCAGTACGTGATGCTGTCGGTGACCGATACGGGCCGCGGCATGAGCGGGCCCGTGCTGCAGCGCGCCTTCGAACCGTTCTTCACGACCAAGCCGGAAGGCGCGGGCACGGGCCTGGGCTTGTCGATGGCGTACGGCTTTGTCACGCAAAGCCGTGGCCATATCCGCATCTACAGTGAACCTGGCGTGGGCACGGGAGTCAAAATCTATTTGCCCCGATCCCTGATGGCCGAAGCGGACGAGGAACTGGAGTTGAGCGGCGTCGTCACGGGGGGCACGGAAACGGTGCTGGTGGTGGAAGACGACGTGGGCGTGCGCACCACCGTGGTCGATATGCTGGGCGCGCTCGGTTACAAGGTGCTCAAGGCCGAGGATGGCGAAAGCGCGCTGGCCGTGCTGCACAGCGGTGCGCAGATCGATGTGCTGTTTACGGACGTGATCATGCCCGGTCCCGTCAGCAGCACGGAGATGGCGCGCCAGGCGCGCGAGTTGCAGCCCGATATCGCCGTCTTGTTTACCTCGGGCTACGCGCAGGATGTCATCGTGCACGAAGGCCGGCTCGATGCGGGGGTGGAGTTGCTCAGCAAGCCATACCGGCGCGAAGAGCTGGCGCGCAAGCTGCGCCATGTGCTGGCCAACCGCCAGCAGCAAATGCGCGCGCGCCAGTTCGAACGGTCCGGCGCGCCCGTGGCCGGCACGCTGGCAAGCGGCAGCACGGCGGCCAGCGTGCTGGGAGGCGGCACGCCCGGACTGGACTTGACGGGCCATGCGTTGGTGCCGCAGGGGGACATGCCGACTTCGATGAAGATACTCGTGGTGGAAGACAATCTCGATTCCCAGCTGATGGTGTGCGAGCTGGTGGGCATGCTGGGCCACACGGTCAGCGGCGTGTCCGATGGCGAGGCGGCGTGGGAGTTGCTCAACGAGCAAGACTTCGATATCCTGTTTACGGATGTCAGCCTGCCCGGCATGTCCGGCATCGCGCTGGCACGCATGGTGCTGCGCGATAAACCGGACATGCGCATCATCTTTTCCACCGGCTATGGCAAGGAATCGATGGATGAGCTGGGCTTTTCCGCCAGCGTCTTGCGCAAGCCCTATGATTTGATGGAGTTGCAAGCGGCACTCGACCAACCCTGACGGGCATGCGCCGGCACGGCCAGCCTGTCCCACCCTGCAGAGGTAAGGCATGACTCCTGAACTGACGATGCTCGCTTGTACCCTCGTGCTGGCGCTGGTGCAAATCCTGTTGCCCGCGCTGTTTCGCACGCGCGAGACGGGCACGGCGTATAACGTGAGCGCGCGCGACGGCGAAGGCCCGCCCGTGGGCAAGATCACGGGCCGCTTGCAGCGGGCTCAGGCGAACCTGTTCGAAACCCTGCCCCTGTTCGCCGCCGCCGTGCTGATCGCCCACGTGACGGCGCAGGAAAGCGCGCTGACCCTGTATGGCGCCGCCCTGTACCTGGCCGCGCGCGTGCTGTACTTGCCCCTGTATGCGTTTGGCGTGCCCGTCGTGCGCACGCTCGTGTGGTGCGTATCGATTGCCGGTTTGCTGATGCTGTTCTGGGCCATCCTCTTCGCTTCCTGAATTCCTTGCCGCTGGCGTTCCGCGGCCGCGCTCCCGAAGCGATGCGCGGCAAGTTCCGACGCCGCCGTTCTCCGGCCACCCCGGCGGCTGGCCGCGTGCGCTGCCTCGCTAACTGCTGAGTATCTGGTACTTTTGGTGGAAAACTGAAAGTAACTGCGCCACCACGGGCGGGACTCATCCTACATGCGCTCTTGGCATCCTCCTATTTCTTGCACCCCATGCGCGCACTAAGATGACGGTTCCCTTGCCATGCGAGGGGAAAGAATTGCATGGTTTGCACTGTTTCTGATTCCATCGATCAAGGAGATCATCATGGCCACATCGAGCGACAATAAACAGCAAGGTAGTAAAACCAGTAGCAGCAGTAGCGGCGGCAGCAAGCAAAGCGATACCAGCAAACGGGGTTTCGCTTCCATGGATCCCGCCCAGCAGCGCGAAATCGCCAGCGAAGGGGGACGTGCCGCGCATGAAAAGGGCACGGCGCATGAATTCACGTCGGAAGAGGCGCGCCGCGCAGGCAGCCAAAGCCACAAGAACGATGCCAGCCGGCAAAGCGCCTCCAGCTCCAGCGGCACGCGCGACAATGCCAGCATGAACCAAGAGGGCAACCGCGACAGTGGCAACAAGCAAAGCGGCGGCTCGGGTTCGGGTTCCGCGGGGTCGCGCAACAAGTAGCAGCAAGTGGTAATGAGCTGTAGCGGTGACCATGGCCAGCGGCAGGCACGCCGCTGGCCATGGCTGCATCTGTCCGGTCGCCGCAAAATTTTGATGCAATGCAGCAGGCATGGACTATGATGAAATAGCTGCGCTGGCAAGGTGCAATCGCCTGGCAATCGCCGCGCAGTCAACTCGCATTGATGATCAGGGAGAAGATAATGGGCAACGCGAACACGCCGCAACCGGGCAATAGCCAGGGCGGCACGCCATCCACGGCGGGCAGCAAGCAAAGCACGGCCGACTCGGCCGAAAACTTTGTACTGGTCGATAGCGAGCAAGGTCTCGATATCGGCGACGATCTGTTTTCCATCGGCGAAGTGCGGCGCGCCGACCGCTTGCCGCATCACCAGTCCGGCTCCGCCGGGCAAAGCCGGCAGAGCGCCGACGATGCGCCCGACACCACGGGCAGCACGGGCGTCTGAGGCCTGAGCTTCCCTTCCTGACTGTCTGATAATTTTCGCAGGGCCAGCCGCCGGGCGCGTTCGCGCACGGCGGCTGGCCGTTTCCCCTTGTACGCGGACAACGTCGCCTGCTTGCCGGCGCGGGTAAGACTGGCGACCGGGCTACAGGTCGACCCGTCCGTGTTTGCCCAGATCCTTTGGCGGTTCGCCCGTGATGGCGGCCTTGGCCATTTCATAGAATTGCATCATCTTGCTGGCGCTGCTATCCCAGTATTCGGCTGACTGTATCGTCACCTTGATCAGCGACAGCTTCGGATCGTCGACACCGCCAGGGAACCAGGCTTTTAGCAGCGGGTTCCACAATTCCTCCGCCTTGGCGCGGTCCTTCAGCAACTGCGCGTGACCGCAGACGGACACATACAGGCTGTCGCCCGTATCGACAAAGCTGACGTTGACTTGTGGATTGTTCAGCAAGTCGCGCGTGTAGGCGGCTTCGTCCGAGACAAAGAACCAGATGTGCCCTTCGCTGTCGACCTGCTGCTGCGTCAGTGGCCGGCTGGTGAGGGTGCGCATGTCATCGCTGGTGGTCAGCATGCCGAATTTGATGTCCTTGATCCTGGCCGCGATGCTGGCCAGTTGTTCGCTGGAATATGTTTGCATGGGTGCTCCCTTGATGGTTGTCCTGAACAACAGCATAGGCGGGCGCGGCAGGCGGCTCTGTACGGCAGCTTACGTAGTGGCGACTGCCTGCCTCGCGCCATGTTTCAAAGCTGTTACAAAACGCTGGCCCGGCGGGGCGCCCCATGTATTGACTTAATAAATGATAATCATTATCATTTGTTTGAAAATGAGGCATGAACTTTGATTGAAGGATGGGAATGAAGCACACTGACTTGTCGCGCCACCTGGCCCGCTCCTTGCCGGGAGCGCTCGATGGGTAATGCGGGCGCAGCAGACAAGGCCAAGAACAACGCCAGCCGCGCCGTCTGGCTGAAGAACTTGCATCAATGGCACTGGATCAGCTCAGCGCTTTGCCTGCTGGGCATGTTTCTGTTCGCCATTACCGGCATCACCTTGAACCACGCCGGCCAGATCGAAGCCAAGCCGTCGATCACGCGCCAGAAGGCGGCGTTGCCGGCCCCCCTCGTCACGCAACTGGCCGCGTATGCCGCCAAGCACGATGGCGCCAATGCGCCCATGCCGGCCGACGCCGAAGCCTGGCTCAAGCAGCAGTGGTCGCTCAATGCGGGCGGCCGTCCCGCCGAATGGTCGATCGACGAAGTCTACCTGCCGCTGCCCAAGGCGGGTGGCGACGCCTGGGTGCGCATCGGCCTGGAAGACGGGGCTGCCGAATACGAATTGACGGATCGGGGCTGGGTGTCCTGGCTCAACGATGTCCACAAGGGCCGCAACACGGGCGTGGCGTGGAGCTGGTTCATCGACATCTTTGCCGGCGCCTGCATCGTGTTTTGCCTGACGGGCTTATTGATTTTGAAGTTCCATGCGGCCAACCGGCCATTTACCTGGCCGATGGTTGGCCTCGGTATCTTGATACCCTGCGCGATCGCCTTGCTGTTTATTCACTGATCGTTTTTATTCTTACTTTTTTACAGGCACACCATGAAATTACGCTACACCCTGGCGCTTGGCCTTCCCCTGATCGGCACTTCGGCGATGGCGGCCGACCTGTCCCTCAAGATTGAACTCCCGCAATTGAACGTGGCGGAATACCACCGTCCCTACGTGGCGGCGTGGCTGGAAACGGCGGACCAGAAGGTGGTTGGCAACCTGGCCGTGCTGTATGACGTGAAAAAGAAAGACAAGGCCGGCGAGAAGTGGCTCAAGGACATGCGCCAATGGTGGCGCAAGAGCGGCCGCGACCTGGCCATGCCCGTGGACGGTGTCAGCGGCGCCACGCGTGCGCCGGGCGAACATACCTTGACCTTCCCAGGCGCCAAGGCCTTGCTCGACAAGTTGCCGGCGGGCGAATACCAGGTGGTGGTGGAAGCGGCGCGCGAAGCGGGCGGACGCGAACTGGTGCGCGTGCCGTTCCAGTGGCCGCTGAAATCGGCCCAGTCCGTGCCTGCCAAAGGCAAGGAAGAACTCGGTAATGTCGTCGTCCAACTCAAACCATAAGGCGCACCCCATGTTCAAGCAATTCAACAAACCCCTGATCGCCCTGGCCCTGGCTGGCCTGGCCATGAACGCCCACGCCCACCGCGGCTGGATGGTGCCATCGAGCACGATGGTGGAAAGCAAGGACGCCTGGGTGACGGTGGATGCCGCCGTCTCCGACGGCCTGTTCGAGATCGACCACCAGCCGCTGCGCCTGGACGCGCTGCAAGTCATCGGCCCGGACGGCGCCAAGGTCGCGCCGGCGAACACCCTCACAGGCCGTTTGCGCAGCGTTTTCGACGTGAAAATGGAAAAGCCGGGCACGTACAAGGCGGCCATCGTGTCGCAAAACGTGATGGGCAGCTACACCGTGAACGGCGAGCAGAAGCGTTTCCGCGGCAACGAGGAAACCTTCAAGAAAGACGTGCCGGCCGACGCGAAAGACGTGAAAATCACGCGCACGGCAGCGCGCCTGGAAACTTTCTTCAGCAATGGCGAAACCAGCACGGAAGTGTTCAAGCCGACGGGCGTGGGCCTGGAATTCGTGCCGGTGACGCACCCGAACGACTTGCGCGCGGGCGAGAAAGCCACCTGGCGTTTCTTGATCGACGGCAAGCCGGCGGCGAACCAGGCGTTCAGCCTGGTGCCAGGCGGCGTGCGCTATCGTGGCGTGCTGGGGGAAATCCGCCAGAGCACGGATGCCAAGGGCGAGATCACGTTCACCGTGCCGGCCGCCGGCATGTACTACCTGAGCAGCACCTGGCCAGCGGCCGCCCCAGCCGTGGCCGGCCAGCCGCCCGTGATGCCGGAGCGCCGCGCCACCTACGCGGCTTCCGTGGAAGTGCTGCCGCAGTAAGCGGCGGCATCTTCGCGAGCGAGAGCGCCGATGCGCCGGGTCCTGCTGCCGCAGCATATTTCCGATCAGGTCGCGCCGCCCGGCACCGCGATCCGGGACTTGCGCGGCCTGTCGATGGGCACCAGCTGGTCGGTGCGCTTGCTGGAGCCCGCCATGCCGGGACGCGCGGGCAGCGCCGACCTGCAGCAGGGCTTGCAGCAGCAGCTGGATCTTGTTGTAGCGCAAATGAGCCACTGGGACGAGGACTCGGACCTGGGCCGCTTCAACCGGGCAGAGCCCGGCAGCTGGCACAGCCTGCCCGCCGCCTTTTGCGAGGTGCTGGGCTTTGCCATGCACGTGTCGCAGGCGTCCGGCGGCGCGTATGACCCGTGCGCCGGTACCCTCGTCAACCTGTGGGGCTTCGGCCCCCGCAAGCGCTACGATGAGCCCGGCTTCCTGCCGCCGAAAGACGATACCGTGGCGCTGCTGCTGGCGCAGCGCCAGCGCCGCCGCCTGGAACTGGACTTGCCGGCCCGCCGCGCGCGCCAGCCGGGCGGCTTGCAGCTGGATTTGTCCGCCGTGGCCAAGGGCTATGGCGTGGACCGCCTGGCCCGCTACCTGGACAGCCAGGGCATCCAGCATTACCTGGTCGAAGTGGGCGGCGAGCTGCGCGGCGCCGGAAGCAAGCCCGACGGCCAGCCGTGGTGGGTGATGCTGGAACAGGTCGATGGCGCCGCCGATCGTGCCGATAATGCGCAGCATCCGCCGGAAATGCTGCTGGCGCTGCACGGCTTGTCCGTGGCGACGTCGGGCGATTACCGGCGTTTCTTCGAAGATGGCACGGTGCGTTTCTCGCACACCATCGATCCGCGCAGCGGCATGCCGATCGCCAATCAACTCGCTTCCGTCACCGTCGTGCACGCCGAATGCATGGCGGCCGATGCCTGGTCGACGGCCTTGACGGTGCTGGGCCCGGAAGCCGGCATGGCGCTGGCCGAAGAGCAGGGCCTGGCCGCGCGCTTCCTGCGGCGCGACGGCGATGGCTACCATGAAACGCTGAGCAGCCACATGCTGGCCATGCTCGACGAATGAACGATTGATTCCATGATTTTTACGCACGATACGACGCGGCTGGCCTTGCTGGCCGCCCTGTCCCTCAGTTATGCGGGCGTATGCCTGGCGCCCTGGCTGCGCGCGCGCGCCAAGCGCCGCGCGTCCGACGCCGCGAAGGCGGCGCTGGCCAACAGTCCCGCCTGGCTGGTGGCGTATGCGAGCCAGACGGGCAATGCCGAGGAACTGGCCACGCAAACGGCGCAAAGCCTGCAACTGGCCGGCATTCCCGTGCGCCTGTGCGCGCTGGCCGACCTCACGGCCATTGATCTGCAACAAGCGGAGCGGGCCTTGTTTTTGGTCAGCACGTATGGCGAAGGCGATGCGCCCGACAATGCGGCCGCCTTCATGGGCCGTTTGATGACGGGCGAACTGGCGCTGCCGCAATTGCACTACGCCGTGCTGGCCCTGGGCGACCGCAGCTATGGCCAGTTCTGCGGCTTCGGCCGCGCGCTCGATGCCTGGCTGGCGGAGCAGGGCGCCTCGCGCCTGTTCGAGCGCATCGAAGTCGACCGCAGCGCCAGCGCCACCATCGAGCAATGGTTCCAGCACCTGAGCCACCTGGCCGGCACCAGCGACGCGCCGGACTGGAGCGCGCCCGCATTCGGCGACTGGCGCCTGACACGTCGGCAGTTGCTCAATCCCGGCAGCGCCGGCGGCCCCATCTATCACGTGGAACTGGCGCCCGTGGCGGGCAGCCTGCCTGACTGGCAGTCGGGCGACCTGGTGCAGGTAGCCGCGCCGCTTGATCCTGCGCAACCGCGCGAATATTCGATCGCCTCGATTCCGCACGACGGCGGCGTGCATTTGCTGGTGCGCCAGCATGCGCATCCCGACGGCAGCCTGGGCCTGGCCTCGGGCTGGCTCACGGCGCAGGCCGCTGTCGGCGACGTGGTGCAACTGCGCTTGCGCCAGCACCGGCGTTTCCGCCTGGAAGACAATGCCCAGCGTCCCCTGATTTTAATTGGCAACGGCAGCGGCATCGCCGGCTTGCGCGGCCATTTGAAAAGCCGCGTGCTGGCAGGGCAACGGCGCAATTGGCTGATCTTTGGCGAACGCAACCTGGCTCACGATTTCCATTATCGCGAGGAAATTGAGCACTGGCATGCCAGCGGAGATTTGCCGCGCCTGGATCTGGCGTTTTCGCGCGACCAGGCCGAGCGGACCTATGTGCAGGACCGCTTGCGCGGCAATGCCGATGAAATCAAATTGTGGCTGCAGCAGGGCGCGGCCATCTACATTTGCGGCAGCCTGGCCGGCATGGCGGGCGGCGTCGACCAGGCCCTGCAAGACATGCTGGGCCGGCCCGCGCTCGACGCGCTGGCAGCCGAAGGGCGCTACCGGCGCGACGTCTACTGAGTTGTTGACGCCGCCAGCGCGTTCGCGCACACACGGCTATCATGATTGTTTTATCCGCCGAGGAGATACATCATGAGCGACAGTATTTACGACATTCCCTTGCGCCGCATCAATGGCGAACCCACCAGCCTGGATGCCTATCGCGGCAAGGTCGTGCTGGTGGTCAATGTCGCCTCCGCCTGCGGCTTGACGCCGCAGTACGAAGGACTGGAAAAGCTCTACGCCGACAAGCAGGCCGAAGGCCTGGTGGTGGCCGGTTTTCCCGCGAATGAATTCGGCGCGCAGGAGCCGGGCAGCAATGCCGAGATCGCCGATTTCTGCCGCGGCACCTTCGGCGTGCAATTTCCCATGTTTGAAAAGATCGTCGTCAAGGGGCCGGGCCAGCATCCGCTGTACCAGCGCCTGGTGCAAGAGCAGCCGCGGGCGCAGGAAAAGCCGGGCAGCGATTTCCGCGCCAAGCTGGCCGGCTACGGCATCACGCAGGAGCAGCCCGGCGACGTGCTGTGGAATTTCGAGAAGTTCTTGATCAGCAAGGACGGCAAGGTGGTGGGGCGTTTTGCGCCCGACACCACGGTCGATGATGCGCTCTTGCGCGAGGCGATCGCGCGCGAGTTGCAGGCCTAGGTTTAGGCCTGGCTCAGTCGGCGGCGTCCAGCGCGGCCGGCTCCATCTCGCCACTGACTTCCTGCAAGCCCCGTGCCAGGCTGGAGATGCTGGGGTTGTCGATGAAGACGCAGCGCTTGCCCGTGCGCTTGCAATAATCCTTCACGCGCCAGTAGGCGCTGTGGCTGATGCAGCCCGTCTGGCAAATCACCAGGTCGGCCGCCGCCAGGCTCGAATCGAGCAGGTTGGCATTGTCTTCCAGGCCGCCGTCGTGGTGGGCGAATTGCGCGCCGACCCGCTCGATCAGGGCGCGGTAGGTGGCGACATTGCCGCTGCGCCCGCCCACGCACAGCACGCTTTGATCGACGAGGCGGATCGGCATTTTCAGCTTGCCGCCCGTCGGCACTTCCAGCTTCGGCGCCGGTGGCGGCACGGCCGCGGCCGGACGTGGCTGGGCTTGCTTCAAATCCGCGATTTGCTGGCGCAATTCCTTTTCGCGCTCATCCATTTGCGCCAGGCGCTCGACCAGGCGCGTGCGCGATTCCAGCGCCGGGATGGCCGCCTGCAATTGCGCCAGTTCCGCGCGCAAGCCGTCGATCACGCTATCCTTGCCGATCGCCTCGGCACGCGTGCGCAGCAGCACGGCTTCCTGGCGTTCCAGTTCGCCCGTTTTTTCCATCAGTGCGGCCTGGCTGCGCTGTTGCAGCTTGGCCAGTTCGTGCGTCAGGCGCGCATTTTCTTCCTGCAAGGCCGTAAACTTGCCCATGTCGGCGCGCACGCAGGCGCCGGCCTGGTGCTGGATCATGTGCAAGTCTCTGCACATCTGCTCTTCCAGCTCGGCGTCGCAGCGCGGGTGCGTCAGGCCGGCCCAGAAAGCGCCCGACACGTCGCCGTTGGCGACGGCCGTGCGCCACAGCTCGGCCACTTGCTCCGTCGTCTTGGCGCCGCGAAAGCGCAGGATCACGGGGGCGTAGCGGCGTTCGAGTTCCTTTTGCAGCGCTTCGGACAGGCGGTTGCGCGCGCCGCACTCCGTCACGGCACCCACGTGCACTTCGTAATCGTCGGCCAGCACGCGCCCGCCCGTCATCTTGCCCACCAGCTTGCGCAGGTATCCCAGGGGCAAGCCCACGCCGACCAGCGGGCAATGACAGGTATGCGACAGTTCCCACAGCCGGCGGCGGCGTGAAGCGAGCGCGGCCGGTTCGGCCCCGCCGCTGGAACAATTGCTGATGACGGGCAGGGACTGGTCTTTGTCACACATGGCGATATCCTGTTGGGCGATGGGGGATGGAAAAGAAATTATTGCGGCAGGGGCGAGGCGGGGCGCTTGGCGCTCAGCATGCGCGCCAGGCGCTCAAGCCAGCTGGTCCTGGGCGGTGCGGGCCGGTGCAGCGCCACGAGGGCAGCCCATTGCTGCGACAGTTGCTGGCAGGTCGCTTGCAGCACGGGGCCCAGGCCGGGCGAGTTCGACAGCACTTGCAGATGGCGTTCGATGACACCCGCCAGTTTCTCGCAGGGACTGCCCGCATGGTAGTGCGACATCAGGTGCAGCACGGCCGACAGCAGCAGTTCAGGCTGTTGGCCTTGCGGAGGAGGAAACATCGGGGAAGGTCGGTCGTTCGCCATCAAACACTCCTGTGCGGTGGTTTGGCTGGCTGCGCGCACGGGGCGCGACTGGCTGGCGAGTGTGGTGACTGGCTGCCGTGCTGCTTCAGGCAGTCAGGATCAGCTTGTTCAATTGGGTGACGCGCAGGCGATAGATCTTGCCGCTGTGCTCAATCTCCACTTCGCGGCCCTGCTGCAGCAGCGCTTCGCTGGTGATGCGGCGCGCCGGCTGGGCCATGCTGACGGGAGGACGGACGTGGGCGGTAGCGGCATCCTGGATCAAGGCTGGTTTTGAGCTTTGCATGTTGGGCTTTCTTTGTCTCAGTTGAGAATGATTCGTATTTGCATTATTGTTGAATGTGGCCCGAAAAGCAAGGCTTATTTGTGCGGAATCCGCGCTTTTTTACGGTGGGACGGCAGCGTGGGAACGAGTGCTGCGCAAAGGCGGCCGCTGGCGCGGCGCGGAAGTGGGCGGCAGCAAAAAAGACCCGGCAAGGCAGTGCGCCTTGGCCGGGTCAAGCCTGTGCCAAGCTTGAGGAAATCGGGATGAAGCTAGATGGTGGCCAGCAATTGCGCCGAGGCGCTGGCGGCCGCGCTGGTATCGGCCTTGAGCTTGGCGGCGGCCAGCTGCTTGGCGCGCGAACGCGACGGCGGCAGGCGGCGCAGGGTTTTCAGGGCGTCCGGATCCTTGATGCCGATGGTGCGCTGGTCAACCGTGATCAGGCCGATTTCATTGAAGGCGGACAAGGTGCGGCTGACCGTTTCCAGGGTCAGGCCCAGGTAGCTGCCGATTTCATGGCGCGTCATGCGCAGGTTGAACAGCTTGCTCGAGTAGCCCATCTGCGCAAAGCGGTCGGCCAGCGAGACGAGGAAGCGCGCCACGCGGGCTTCGGCGCTGAGGGCGCCCAGCATGCCGATCATGGCTTGCTCGCGCACCAGTTCGCGGCTCATCACGCCGTACATGACATTTTCCAGTTCCAGGTGGACACGGCCCAGCGCCGTGAGTTTCTTGAACGGCAGCAGGATCAGGTCGCAGTCGGACAGGGCCACCGCTTCCGAGGAATAGTGGCGCGAGTGGATGCCGTCGACGCCCAGCATGTCGCCCTTCATGGGAAAGCTGAGCACCTGCTCATTGCCGAACTCATCGATGAGCACGGTTTTCAGGAAGCCCGAATTGACGATGTACAGGGTGTCGAACGGCTGGCCGATCGTGTGCACGCGCTGGCCCGTCTTGAATTGCACGTGCTGGAACAGCAGTTCGTCGGCGGCGATGGTGCAGGCGCTGGAGATATGCAGCAGGTCGCACACCTCCTTCAGGTTCGACCAGAGCCGGCCCTGGCGCTGGCGTCCCGCTTCCATCGGAGCGGAGGGGGCCAGCGATGGTGAGGCGGCGCGGGTGTCGGGCATTTGCGTGGACAGCATGTTCATCTCCTGGTGACAGGTAGTTCAGAGTTGAATGACGGGGCGCACGGGACGGCGGGCAGGCGTGGGCCGGCGGCGCGCGTTCGGGCAGGTAATGCTCAATTCGCTGAAGACTTGCTGTGTGATGAAATAACTTTCCAGCAACTTGATTACTGGTTTCAGTATGCCAACAAGCGTATGCAATTAATATCAGCAGTGGCTGAATATGGCAGTAGGAGCTGTGGTAGATGAAGTAGGATTGTTCCTACAGTCGACGCGCGGGCGCGCGCCGCCGTATTCAGGTCTTGAAGGGGGAGAGCAGGCGGTGCGCCACGGCATACTGGACCATTTCAGACAGCGAACTCATGCCCATCTTTTGCATGATGCGTGTCTTGTGCGTACTCACCGTCTTGACGCTCAGATGCAGGTTGTTGGCAATTTCCGTGATCGACTTGCCTGCCACCAGCAGGGAAAAGACTTCGAATTCGCGGTCCGACAACTGTTTATGCAGCAAGCTTTCATTCGGCATCATGATGTTGAGCACGAGCTGCTCCGCCACCTCGGCGCTGATATAGGGACGTCCCGACGCCACCTTGTGGATGGCGCCCACGAGCTGGGTGCCCGCGCTTTCCTTGGTCAGATAGCCTTGCGCGCCGGCGCGGATGGCGCGCACCGCATACTGCTCTTCCTCGTGCATGGTGAGGATCAGGATGGACAGCTTGGGCGCCTCGCTGCGGATTTGCCGGATCAGGTCGACGCCGCTGCGGCCCGGCATCGACAGGTCGAGCAGCAACAGGTCGAAGCCGCCCTGGCGCACATGGTTGAGTACTTCAAAACCGTCGATGGCTTCACCCACGATGTCGATATCCGGCGCGCCGTCAAGGATGCGCTTCAATCCTTCACGCATGATGGTGTGGTCGTCGGCAATCACAATACGTATCATAGGCGGGCAATCTGGTGGCGTGTAATCTGCTCTGTCCGTCACCGGACAATCAAATGTTGAGAAACGAGAAACGTTGTCATTTTAACCGAAGCGGCCGCACTGTGCCTTTTCTTGAGCTGTGCCGGTGCGACGGCCCCCGTGGCCATGTGACCCCTTATTTTGTCGGGGGTTCCTTGATCAGCCTGTGCACCAACACGGGCAATTTCGAGTGCGACAGCACCTTGTTGGTCACGCTGCCCAGCAGCAACTGACCCCAGCCGCTGCGGCCATGCGAACCCATGAAAATCAGGTCGCATTGCTGCAATTGCGCCACTTCCACGATTTTCAGGGCGGGGCTGTCGGAAAAGGCCGTCAATCCCGTCGCTTGCAAGCCCCGCTTGGCAGCCGCGTCGAGCACGGGTTGCCAGTGGTCGGCGCCCGCCTTGCGCATGGCGACGCGGTATTCCTCTTCGCTGGGATAGCTCGGCGGAATGATTTCTATGTACACCGGGTACTGGTACTCGGGCGCCACATACACGGCAAGGATGTCGGCGTGCATTTGTTCGGCAAAGGCAACGCCGGCACAGGCCGTCAAGTTGGAGACGGTTGAGCCGTCCGTGGCGATCAGAATTTTCTTATACATGGCAGGTCCTTTGGCAGTGACTCAGCGCGCGCAACGCCTCTTATTGTAGACGTGGCGGCAGCATTGTATTCATGTAAAGACTTGATAATTATCAATACTACTGCACCTTCAGTATAGACAACATTGGCAGAAAGATCGTGTTTAGCTGCGGCAGGGTCCGTCTGGCGCCGTTGCGCAGGCGCTTGAGAGCAGGATTTCTTGTGTCGCGCGTGGTCTTGCACGCACGCCAATGGTAGTATTTCAAAATACAACAGCAGGAACACTTATTTCCTGGCGGAAAAGCTCTTGCGGACCCGCTTTGCACCAGGAAGCGCGTTTTGAGATTTACCAACAGGGCGGCGCCCTGCTACACTCGCACCATCGCAGCGGTATTGCCTCAAATCATCTTAATCGAGAAATTGTGGGTATCAGTCTGTAAAACGCACAGTTCAGGCGGAATTTTGACAAATTATGGAGAAGCAGGGATATGACCAACGCCGCTGATGATTTCGATGCATTATTCGATGAAGTATCCGCGCAAAGCGCGGCCGCAGCCACGCCGGCGCCTGCCGCCGCGCCGGCTCCCGCCGTGATCGCAGATGACGATTTCGACGCGCTGTTCGACTCCGTGTCGGCCAGCGTCGCCGTACCGGCAGCCGCAGCGGCGCCGGTGGCTGCCGCGCCAGCCGCAGCGGAAGCGGCCCCCGTGGCCGGCGCCGACGCGCCTGGCGAAGCGGCCGACCCGGTCGACCAGTCCGACAAGCCGATGTTCGAGCGCCTGGGCGGCATCGTGCGCCTGCTGCACGATTCGCTGCGCGAACTGGGCTACGACAAGGCGTTGACGGAAGCGTCGTCGCAGATCGTCGACGCCCAGGACCGCCTGGAATATGTCGCCACCCTGACGGAACAGGCCGCCAACAAGGTCTTGAACACGCTCGACGAAGGTATGCCGGCGCAGGACGTGCTGTCGAAGAAAGCCAAGGACATGGACGGCCGCTGGACGGCGCTGTTCGACGGCAAGCTGAGCCTGGAAGAATTCAAGGCCCTGGCCGGCGATTCGCGCCAGTTCGCGCAAGCCGTTGCCGAAGCGACGGAAGCGGAAAAAGCCCGCTTGCTGGAAATCATGATGGCCCAGGACTTCCAGGACATCACGGGCCAGTTGATCAAAAAAGTGGTCAACATCACCAAGACGGTGGAAAACGAGCTGGCTCAGCTGCTGCGCGACAACGCGCCGGCCGAGGTGCGCGAAAAACTGGCGCAAAAGCCGGTGCCGCTGATGCAGGGCCCGTCCGTGCCGTCGGTGGCGCTGGACCAGGATAATGTAGACGACCTTCTTGCGGATTTGGGATTCTAATGGACGATATGCTCAAGGATTTCGTCGTTGAGGCGATGGATCTTGCGGTTAATGTTGAAGAGCACTTATTGCGCCTCGAGCGTGATCCTGACAACAAGGAAACACTGAATGCCGTGTTTCGTTCCTTCCACACCATCAAGGGTGGCGCCGGTTTCATGGGCCTGCCTGCGCTGGTGGCGGCCTGCCACCTGACGGAAAATCTGTTCGACGCCTTGCGCACGGGCGCCGCGCCCGTGACGCCGATCGCCATCGAGGCGGCGCTGCAAGCGTCCGGTTTCGTGGCCGACCAGCTGACGGAGCTGGCGAACGGCGCCGCGCCGGAAAGCTTGCCGGCCATGCCGGAAGAGCTGGAACACATCCTGACGAACGCCATCGAAGGCAAGGGCATGGACACGCCTGCGCCTGCCGCCGCCGTGGCGGCCGAAGCGGCCGCGCCTGTTGCCGAGGTCGCTGAAGTGCTTGCAGCCGCGCCTGCCGCTGTCGTGGCCACTGCCAGCGCCGATGGCCTGGACTGGGAAGGCATGTATAACGCCGTCGTGCCCGAGGCCAGCCGCGTGGCTGCCGCACCGGTGTCTGCCGTCGCCGCTGCGCCTGCCGTCGTGGCCGCCGCGCCTGCCGCTGCTGCCGCCGCCAAACCGGCCGCCAAGGCCTGGGATGGCGCCGAACGCCGCGAAGAGCGCCCGGAAGTGCGCCATGCCGCGCCCGTCAAGGAAGACAGCATCCGCGTCGACGCCGTCAAGCTCGACGCCTTGCTGGAAGTGGCCGGCGAATCCGTGCAGGCCGCCAACCAGGCTGCCGTGCTGCTTGAGCGCTTGCTGCAATTCAAATTCGAAGGCCAGGCCGCCACCTTGATGGCGACCCTGGCGGAAACCCTGGAACGCGCTTCGCGTTACTCGACGGAACTGCAGCGGGCCACCCTGGCCACGCGCATGCAGCCCGTCGGCCGCCTGTTCCAGAAATTCCCGCGCCTGGTGCGCGAACTGGCCAAGGATCTGGGCAAGGATGTCGAACTGACCATCGAAGGCGCGGAGACGGAAGTCGACCGCGTGGTGGTCGACAGCCTGTACGATCCGCTCGTGCACATGCTGCGCAACTCGCTCGACCATGGCGTCGAATCACCGGAAGCGCGCCTGGCTGCCGGCAAGCCCGCCAAATCGTATATTTCACTGAAGGCATGGCAGGAAGCCAACAGTGTCATGATCGTGCTGCAGGATGACGGCAAGGGCATGGACCCGGCCTTCCTGCGCAGCAAGGCCCAGCAAAAGGGCTTGATCAGCGAAAACGCGCAGTTGAGCAACGACGAATGCTTCCAGCTGGTGTTCCTGCCGGGCTTTTCGACCAAGGAAGTCGCCTCCAGCGTTTCCGGACGCGGCGTGGGCATGGACGTGGTGAAAACGGCCGTGGAGAAAAACCGCGGCGCCATCCACATCGAGTCGGCGCTGGGCAAGGGCACCAAATTTGCCATCCGCCTGCCGATCGAACTGTCGATCGTGCCGACCATGCTCGTGTCGACCTCGGGCGCCGCGCTGGCGCTGCCGATGGCCGTGGTGCAGCGCGTCGTCGAATTGCCGGAAACCTTCATGGAAGTGGGCGGCGCGCCCGTGCTGAAAGACCAGGGCCGTCCATTGCCCGTGCGGTCGCTGGCCGGTTCGCTGGGCTACGAGTCGTGCAGCGAGCGCGTCGGCATTGTTGTCGCTGCGCCACAGCCGTACATTCTCGCCGTGGAAGCCGTCGATGGCACGGCCGACCTGGTGATCAAGCCGATGACGGCCATCACCGTGGAAGGCATTACCGGTACTGCCCGCTCGGCCGAGGGCGAGCTGGTGCTAGTCGTGGGCCTATCTTTCCTGATGGATGGTTGCAGGGGAAGTGTGCGCATGGCTGCCTAACAACACAGGCCAGTTCACATCCAGCCCGCTGCAGACCTCTGCAGCGGGCTTTTTTTTCGGCTTTTTTCGATTTTTATTCGCCCCGCCGGCATTTTGGCGGATTTTCGTATCAGCAATTTTTTCGTCATATCCGCAAAGCGCGCCAAATTTTGTATCGCCCATCCCACGCTGGGGTGGCTTTTGGTTCTGCATTGCACAATATATGGCATAATCATTGCCGATCCCTCCGATCAGTAGACAGATCACTTAAACACAGGCTGTGGCAACGCTGCATAAATCATGATGAAGACGCTTTACGACAAACTTTGGGAATCCCACGTTGTTCGGGCCGAAGATGATGGCACGACAATTCTGTACATCGACCGGCACCTGCTGCACGAAGTCACCAGCCCGCAAGCCTTCGATGGCCTCAGCGTGGCGGGCCGCCAGCCGTGGCGCATTTCCGCCAACCTGGCCGTGGCCGACCATAACGTGCCCACCACCAGCCGGGTCGACGGCATTGCCGACCCGGTCTCGCGCCTGCAGGTGGAAACCCTGGACAAGAACGCCCGGCACTATGGCTTGACCTACTTCAACATGAACGACAAGCGCCAGGGTATCGTGCATGTGATCGGCCCCGAGCAGGGCGCGACCCTGCCCGGCATGACGGTCGTCTGCGGCGATTCGCACACGTCCACGCACGGCGCGTTCGGCGCGCTGGCGCACGGCATCGGCACGTCCGAAGTGGAACATGTGCTGGCCACGCAAACCTTGCTGCAAAAGAAATCCAAATCCATGCTGGTGCAGGTCGACGGCGCCTTGCCTGCCGGCGTGACGGCGAAAGATATCGTGCTGGCCATCATCGGCAAGATCGGCACGGCCGGCGGCACGGGCTACTGTATCGAGTTCGGCGGCTCGGCCATCCGCGCTCTGTCGATGGAAGGCCGCATGACGGTGTGCAACATGGCCATCGAGGCAGGCGCGCGCGCCGGCATCATCGGCGTGGACGACACCACCATCAATTACGTCAAGGGCCGCCCGTTTTCGCCGGCCGGTCCGCACTGGGAACGTGCCGTGGCCTATTGGCGCACCCTGCATTCGGACCCGGGCGCCCGCTTCGACCTCGTCGTCACCCTGAACGCGCAAGACATCGTGCCGCAAGTGACCTGGGGCACGTCGCCCGAGATGGTGATCGGCGTCGATGGCCGCGTACCGGACCCCGACCTGGAAAAAGACAGCGTCAAGCGCGATGCGATGGAAAAGGCGCTCGTCTACATGAACCTCAAGCCGAACACGGCCATCGAAGACATCCGCATCGACAAGGTCTTCATCGGTTCCTGCACCAATTCGCGCATCGAGGATTTGCGCGCGGCAGCGGCCGTGGTGCGCGGCAAGTACCGCGCCTCGAACGTCACCCTGGCGCTGGTGGTGCCCGGTTCCGGCCTGGTCAAGGATCAGGCGGAACGCGAGGGACTCGACCGTATCTTCAAGGATGCCGGTTTCGAATGGCGCGAGCCGGGCTGTTCCATGTGCCTGGCCATGAATGCGGACCGTCTGGAGCCGGGCGAGCGCTGCGCGTCCACGTCGAACCGCAACTTCGAAGGCCGGCAAGGGCAGGGCGGGCGTACCCACCTGGTGTCGCCCGCGATGGCGGCCGCGGCAGGTATCGCCGGCCACTTTGTCGACGTGCGGGGCTTGCGATGAATTAAGGGAACTGCGTGGTAACGCAGCCAAATTCCGGGGTCAGACCCGCCGGGTCTGACCCCAGCTTTCAGCTGCTGGTTTACACTAGCGCCATTCATTTCCCTGAAACAAACGAGATCATCATGAAAAAACTCTTCGCCCTCCTCATCGCCACCGTCATCTTGTCTGGCTGCAACACCGTCTCCGGCATCGGCCGCGATGTGCAGAAAGTCGGCCAGGTTGTCACTGGCGCCGGCGGAAAATAAACCGCGACGTGCCGGCGCCCTGCGCCGCGCGTCTTACCGAGTAGAAACAGCATGGATAAATTTACGATTTACGAAGGCCTGGTCGCCCCGCTGGACCGCGCCAACGTCGACACCGACGCGATTATCCCGAAGCAATTCCTGAAATCGATCCACCGCAGCGGTTTCGGCCCCAACCTGTTCGACGAATGGCGCTACCTCGACCATGGCGAACCGGGCCAGGACAACAGCCGCCGCCCGCTGAACCCGGAGTTCGTGCTCAACGAGCCGCGCTACCAGGGCGCCTCGATCTTGCTCACGCGCAAGAATTTCGGCTGCGGTTCCTCGCGCGAACACGCGCCGTGGGCGCTCGATCAATATGGCTTCCGCGCCATCATCGCGCCCTCGTTCGCCGACATCTTCTTCAATAATTGCTACAAGAACGGCTTGCTGCCCATCGTGCTGTCGGAAAGCCAGGTCGAGCACCTGTTCAATGAAGTCAAGGCCTTCCCCGGCTTCAAGCTGGTGGTGGACCTGGAGCAGCAATGCGTGCGCACCAGCAATGGTTCCGTGTCGTATCCGTTCGAGATCGATGCCTTCCGCAAATATTGCCTGATGAATGGCCTCGACGATATCGGCCTGACCCTGCGCCACGCGGACGATATCCGCGCCTTCGAAGAGCGCCACCTGCATAGCCAACCCTGGCTCGCCAACGTCATCTAATCGATAAAAATATGAAAATTGCAATCTTACCCGGCGACGGCATCGGTCCTGAAATCGTCGCGCAAGCCGTCAAGGTCTTGAATGTGCTGGGCGAATCGTTCGAGCTGGAAACGGCCCCCGTGGGCGGCGCCGGCTATGCGGCCCATGGCCACCCGCTGCCGGAAGGCACGCTGGCGCTGGCCAAGGCAGCCGATGCCGTGCTGTTTGGCGCCGTGGGCGACTACCAGTACGACAATCTGGAGCGCCAGTTCCGTCCCGAGCAGGCGATTTTGGGCTTGCGCAAGAACCTGGGCCTGTTCGCCAACCTGCGTCCGGCCATTTTGTATCCGGAACTGGCGGGCGCCTCGACCCTGAAGCCGGAAGTGGTGTCCGGCCTGGACATTTTGATCATCCGCGAGTTGACGGGCGACATTTATTTCGGCCAGCCCCGCGGCGTGCGCGAGTGCCCGGACGGTCCGTTCAAGGGCCAGCGCGAAGGTTTTGATACGATGCGCTATGCGGAAGGCGAAATCCGCCGCATCGCCCACGTGGCTTTCCAGGCAGCGCAAAAGCGCGACAAGCGCCTCACCAGCGTGGACAAGGCCAACGTGCTGGAAACCTTCCAGTTCTGGAAAGACATCGTCATCGACGTGCACAAGGAATACCCGGATGTTGCGCTCGATCATATGTATGTCGATAACGCGGCCATGCAGCTGGTGCGGGCGCCGAAGAAATTCGACGTCATGGTGACCGGCAACATGTTCGGCGACATCTTGTCGGACGCGGCCGCCATGCTGACGGGTTCGATCGGCATGCTGCCGTCGGCCTCGCTGGACGCCAACAACAAGGGCTTGTACGAGCCATCGCACGGTTCGGCGCCCGATATCGCGGGCAAGGGCATCGCCAATCCGCTGGCGACGATCTTGTCGGCCGCCATGATGTTGCGTTATTCGCTGAATCGTGAAGAGCAGGCAAACCGCATCGAAACGGCCGTGAAGCAGGTGCTGGCGCAGGGCTTGCGCACGGCCGACATCCATGAAGCGGGCACGACTTTGGTCGGTACCGAGGCCATGGGTGATGCAGTTGTAAAAGCACTGGGATAAAATAGTCTAATGACGGCAGTCGCCGTCTCATCTTGAGGAATGGTAATGAAATTAGTTGGCTTGGTAGGTTGGCGCGGTATGGTCGGTTCGGTCCTGATGCAGCGCATGCAGGAAGAGGGCGATTTCGCCCACATCGAACCGGTGTTTTTCACCACCTCGAACACGGGCGGCGCGGCGCCGGCCATGGCGAAGAATGAAACCATCCTCAAGGATGCCAACAACATCGCCGAACTGTCCAAGTGCGACATCATCATTTCCTGCCAGGGCGGCGACTACACGAGCGCCGTCTTCCCGCAGCTGCGCGCAGCGGGCTGGAATGGCTACTGGATCGATGCGGCCTCGACCTTGCGCATGGAAAAGGACGCCGTCATCGTGCTCGACCCCGTCAACCTGCACGTCATCAAGGATGCGCTGGGCAAGGGCGTCAAGAACTACATCGGCGGCAATTGCACCGTCTCGTGCATGATGATGGGCCTGGGCGGCCTGTTCCAGCACGACCTGATCGACTGGATGACGTCGATGACGTACCAGGCGGCATCGGGCGGCGGCGCGCAGCACATGCGCGAACTGCTGACGCAATTCGGCACCATCAACGGTTCCGTCAAGGCGCTGCTGGACAACCCCGCTTCCGCCATCCTGGAAATCGACCGCCAGGTGCTGGCCACCCAGCACGGCTATTCCCCGGATGAAATCAAGCAATTCGGCGCGCCGCTGGCCGGCAACCTGATCCCGTGGATCGACAAGGACCTGGGCAACGGCCAGTCGAAGGAAGAGTGGAAGGCCGGCGCGGAAACCAACAAGATCCTGGGCCGCGGCGTGGACTTTGGCACGAAGGAAATCCCGGTCGACGGCCTGTGCGTGCGCATCGGCGCCATGCGCTGCCATTCGCAAGCCTTGACCATCAAGCTGAAGAAAGACGTGCCGCTCGATGAAATCAACGACATCATCGCCAGCAACAACCAATGGGTGAAATTCGTGCCGAACACGCGCGAAGCGTCCGTGCGCGACCTGTCGCCGGCCGCCGTCACGGGCAGCCTGACGATTCCTGTCGGCCGCGTGCGCAAGATGAGCATGGGCGGCGAATACCTGTCCGCGTTCACCGTGGGCGACCAATTGCTGTGGGGCGCGGCCGAGCCGCTGCGCCGCATGCTGCGTATTTTGTTGGACGCATAACGGCAATTAATTGCTGATCCAGATCAAGCCGGGGCTGTTTTCCCGGCTTTTTTTTCGTCCTGAGCCCGTCAAGGCTCAACCATGCGGAGCTTGCATAGCTCTGGGCATGATGATATGTTGATACCTCTGGAAAAGTAACAGTTTTCCCATGTCAACTAAGATGCCGCCAACTATGCCTGTACACACTCGTCCCCGGGTCGCCTCCCTTGCCATTAAAACACTCAGCGGCGCTGTCGCCTGTGCGGTGTTATTGTCACCGGCGGTATCCGCAGCCGAGCTGGGCAAGATCACGGTGCTGTCCGCCGCCGGCCAGCCGCTGCGCGCCGAGGTCGAATTATCGGCCGTCAAGCCAGGCGAGGCTTCGAGCCTGCTGGCCAAGCTGGCGCCGCCTGATGCCTATCGCCAGGCCAACGTGGAATTCAATCCCGCCCTGAACGCCTTGACGTTTGCCGTGGAAAACCGCAACGGCAAGTCCTTCATCCGCATCAGCTCGGCGCAACCGGTGGCCGAACCCATGGTCGACCTGCTGCTGGAGCTGAGCAGCAAGAGCGGCCGCCAGGTGCGCGAATATGCGTTCGTGCTCGACACGCCCGAAGCGCGCCAGACGCGCGGCGCGCAGGTGACGGCGCCAGTCGAGCCTGGCAAGGCCAAGCCGGCTGCTGCCGCTGCCGATGCTGCGCCACCAGCCGCGAAAAAGGCGGCAGGCGAATACAAGGTCAAGGCGGGCGACACCCTGAGCCGCATCGCCAGCGAACTGAAGCCATCGGGCGTGTCGCTCGACATGATGCTCGTCGCCCTGTACCGCGCCAATCCCGACGCCTTCAAGGGCGAGAACATGAACCGCATGCAGGCCGGGCGCATCCTGGCCGTGCCGGGTGCGGACACCGTGCGCGCCACCGGCGCGGCTGAAGCGAAGGGCATCGTGACGGCGCACGCCATCGATTTCGACGCCTACCGCAACAAGCTCGCTGGCCAAGTGTCGCAAAGCAAGCCGGCCAAGGCCGCGCAAGCGACGCAAAGCACGGCCGGCAAGATCGGCCCGACCAAGGTGCAGGAAAAACCGACGGCCGTGAGCGAGTCGCAAGACAAGCTGAAGCTGTCGAAAGCGGAGCCGGCGGCCAAGTCGGCCGGCAAGAGCGCCGTCGCCAGCGAAGAAGACAAGATCGCCAAGGCGAAGCAGGTCGATGAAGCAGCCGCCCGCGTCAAGGAACTGGAAAAGAACGTCAGCGACCTGGAAAAGTTGATGGCGGTCAAGAGTAAGGCCATGGCCGACAAGAGCGCCCCAGCGCCCGCCAAGCCGGCCGAGGCCGCTGCCAGCGCAGCGGCCAGCGCCGTCGCCAGTGCACCTGCCGAAGCCCAGCCGCCCGTGCCGAAGGCAAAACCGGTGCCGCTGGTGAAAAAGCCATCGCCGCTGGAACCGACCTTCGCCGACAAGATCAGCGACCACCTGGGCGCCATCGGCATCGGCCTGGCCGCGCTGCTGGCCGCCGTGGCCGCGCTGGTGATCGCGCGCCGCCGCAAGGAGACGCCGCCGCCCGCCGAAGATATCGCCCCTGTGTTCGAGCCGGAAGCGCCAGTGGCGCCGCCGGCCGGCCTGGCGCCGGAAGATCAGCAATCCGAAGCGAGCAATCACCTGTTCGGCACGGGCGCCGCCGCTGCCGGCGTGGCCGCCGCAGCGGGCGCCAGCATGCTCGACGCGAATGAAACGGACCCCGTCGCCGAAGCGGACGTGTATATCGCTTACGGCCGCGATGGCCAGGCGGAAGATATCCTCAAGGAAGCCTTGCGCATCCACCCCGAGCGCCATGCAGCCCGCTTGAAGTTGCTGGAAATCTATTCGGCCCGCAACGACGTGCGCGCGTTTGAAGACCAGGCCAGCGAGCTGTACAGCCTGACGCGTGGCCAGGGCGAAGAGTGGCCGCAGGCCGCTGCCTTAGGTCTGGCGCTCGATCCCGCCAACCCGCTGTATGGCGATACGGAAGACGACGCCGTCGTCAGCCTGAGCAAGGCTGCCGGCGACGACTTGCATGGCCAGAGCATGGACTTGCCGGACGATTTGTCTACTCCTGCGCCGCTGGCCGACCTGGCGCCGGCCGAACCGGTGTCCTCCGTGGCGGCCCGCGATGCGCGCGATCCGCTCGATTTCGACCTCGACAGCCTTGATTTCGAACCCGTTTCCACCAGCGACCCGATCGTCATGCCGGGGCCGGACAGCAAGCCTGTTTCTGCCGCGCAGGATGCGCACGATGTGCACTATGACGCCAGCATGGATTTCGGCCTGGACCTGGAGCCGCCAGCCGGTCCCGTGAACGGCGTGGGCGCCGGCTTGACGCCGTTGCCGGATCCGTTGAAGGATGTCGACCTGGCCCATTTCGACCTTGACGAGCCTGTCGCGCCCGCTGCCGCGCCGGTGGTGGCGGCCGAGCCTTCCATCGACAGCCTGTTTGACGATGCGCAAACGCCCGCCACCTTGCCGGAAGCCATACCGCCGGCGCAGGAATTCGACCTGTCCGGCATCGACCTGGACCTCAACGATGGCAAGACGGCCAGCGTGGGCGTGGACGACCCGTTGTCGGCCATCCACATGGAAATGGATACCAAGCTGGACCTAGCGATCGCTTACCAGGAAATCGGCGACAAGGAAGGCGCGCGCGAGCTGATCGATGAAGTCATCAAGGGTGGCAGCGAAGAGCAGGTCAAGAAAGCTAACACGATGCGCGCCCTGCTCAGTTAGCAATACCCGCCGGCGCGGCAGGCTGCTGCGCCGGTATAATGCTTCGATGCAAAATATTACGACAGCAACGCCATTGAAGCGTATCGTCCTCGGCCTGCAGTACGACGGCACGGCCTGGCACGGATACCAGAAGCAGGAAGACGGGCAGACGGTGCAGGACCAGCTGGAAAACGCGCTGGAACAGTTTGCCCGCGTGCGCCTGGCCACCACCTGTGCCGGCCGCACGGACACGGGCGTGCATGCGCTCGAGCAAGTCGTGCATTTCGATACGGAATTGAACCGCGACGTGCACTCGTGGGTGCGCGGCGTCAACGCCTTCCTGCCGAAATCCATCGCCGTGCGCTGGGCCAAGGAACTCGAAGGCGATCCGACGGTCAATGACTTCTTCCACGCCCGTTTCAGCGCGCGCGCACGCACCTATCATTATGTGTTGTACAACAACGCTACCCGTTCGCCGCTGGTGGAAGGCCGTGCCGGTTTCTTTTTCCGTCCGCTGGACGTGGAACTGATGCGGCAAGCCGTGCAACCGCTGCTGGGCTGGCACGATTTCACGGCCTTCCGTGCCGCGCAATGCCAGGCCAAGTCGCCTGTCAAGCTGATGCATGACATCCGCATCGAGCGGCGCGGCGATTGCGTGATTTTTACGATTACGGCCAATGCCTTCCTGCACCACATGGTGCGCAACCTGGTCGGTTCGCTCGTCTACATCGGCACGGGACGCGAAAAACCAGACTGGCTGGGGCACTTGCTTGAAAGCAAGGATCGTCATGCGGCAGCGCCCACGTTCATGCCGGACGGCTTGTACCTGGCGCAGATCGATTACGATCCGAAATGGGCCTTGCCGCAAGACAGCAGCAGCGCATTGCCCTGGTTTTGATCTGCATCAATAAAGGATAGCCATGCCTCGCACACGCATCAAGATCTGCGGCCTGACCCGCGCCGAAGACATCCAGGCCGTCGTGGCGGCGGGCGCCGACGCCATCGGCTTCGTGTTTTATCCGAAAAGCCCCCGTTACGTCACGCCGCAGCAGGCGGCCAGCCTGATCGCCGCCATGCCGCCCTACGTGACGACGGTCGGCCTGTTCGTCAATGCCACGCTGGAAGAAGTGCAGGCAACAAAGGCCGTGGCGCCATTGTCCCTGCTGCAATTTCATGGCGATGAGACGCCCGAACACAGCGCGGCGCTGGCCGGCGCCGTGCAGACGCCGTTTACGCAAGTGTTCCGCGTCAAACCCGACACCTCCTTTGAAGATTTGCTAGAATACGAACAGCGCTATCGCGCCGCCAGTCCCTTGTTTTCGAGTCTTTTGCTCGATACCTATGTGGATGCCTACGGTGGCGCAGGAAAGGTATTTGATTGGTCCCTCATTCCAAAAGAACTCGCGCCTCGGGTCGTTTTAAGTGGTGGCTTGAGCGTACAAAACGCGACTGACGCAGTGGTGCGCGTGCGCCCTTACGCCGTCGACATCAGCAGTGGTGTCGAAGCGTCCAAGGGCATCAAGGACGCGTCCCGTGTCCGCGCGTTTATCGCCGCGGTGCAGGATGCCGATGCCATCATTGCCAGAGGAAACAACCATGAATGACCACACCACCGCGCCCGGCGCAGCCGCCGCATTGTTCCACGCCACCGATTACCCGTTTCCCGACCTGCGCGGCCACTTCGGCCCGTACGGCGGTTCCTTCGTTGCCGAAACGCTCACGCATGCGCTGGCCGAACTGAAGGAAGCGTATGCACGCTACAGCGTCGATCCGGAATTCCTCGAAGAATTCCGCTACGAGCTCAAGCATTTCGTGGGGCGCCCATCGCCCATCTACCACGCCAAGCGCTGGTCCGAACTGGCGGGTGGCGCGCAAATCTATTTCAAGCGCGAAGACTTGAACCACACGGGCGCGCACAAGATCAATAACGTCATCGGCCAGGCCTTGCTGGCCAAGCGCATGGGCAAGCCGCGCATCATCGCCGAGACGGGCGCGGGCCAGCATGGCGTGGCCACGGCCACCATCTGCGCCCGCTTCGGCCTCGAATGCGTGGTCTACATGGGCAGCGAAGACGTCAAGCGCCAGGCGCAGAACGTGTACCGCATGAAATTGCTGGGCGCCACCGTCGTGCCCGTCGAATCAGGCTCCAAGACCCTCAAGGATGCGCTGAACGAAGCCATGCGCGACTGGGTCACGAATATCGAAAACACCTTTTATATCATCGGCACCGTGGCCGGCCCCCATCCGTATCCGATGATGGTGCGCGACTTCCAGTCCGTGATCGGCGAGGAATGCCTGGTGCAGATGCCGGAAATGACGGGCCGCCAGCCCGACTACGTGCTGGCCTGCATCGGCGGCGGTTCAAACGCCATGGGTATCTTTTACCCGTATATCGACCAGAAAGACGTGAAACTGATCGGCGTGGAAGCGGCCGGCGAAGGCCTGGACACGGGCAAGCACTCGGCCTCGCTGACGGCCGGTTTCCCGGGCGTGCTGCACGGCAACCGCACCTATCTGTTGCAGGATGAAAACGGCCAGATCATCGAGACGCATTCCGTCTCGGCCGGCCTCGACTATCCCGGCGTAGGCCCGGAACATGCGTGGCTGAAAGACTCGGGCCGCGCGCAGTATGTGTCGATCACGGACGAGGAGGCGCTGCAGGCGTTCCACGATTGCTGCCATATCGAAGGCATCATCCCGGCCCTGGAATCGTCGCACGCGCTGGCTTACGCGGCCAAGCTGGCGGCCACCTTGCCGAAAGATAAAATTGTACTGGCTAACCTGTCGGGCCGCGGCGACAAGGACATGCATACCGTGGCGGAACGCATGGGACTCAATTTCAGCTAAACAGCTGAAAAATCCCGCGCAGGTCGGATGAGCGCACAGCGCGTCATCCGACATCTCTCACCGATAACACGAAAGCTCGCCATGTCCCGTATCTCCGCCACTTTTGCCAACTTAAAATCCAACAACAAGACCGCCCTGGTCACCTTCATCACCGCCGGCGACCCCGGCCCCGACGCCACCGTGCCCCTGATGCACGCGCTCGTCGAGGGCGGCGCCGACGTGCTGGAACTGGGCGTGCCGTTTTCCGACCCCATGGCCGAAGGCCCCGTCATCCAGCGCGCCTGCGAGCGGGCCTTGAAATTCAATGTCGGCATCCACGACGTGTTCGGCTATGTGCGCCAGTTCCGCGAAACGAACCAGACGACGCCCGTGGTGCTGATGGGCTACGCGAATCCCATCGAGCGCATCGGCAGCGCCGCATTTATTGATGCAGCGCAAGCGTCCGGCGCCGATGGCGCCATCGTCGTCGACTATCCGCCGGAAGAATGCGAGGAATTCGCGGCCGCCATGCGCGCGGCGGGCCTGGACCTGATCTTCCTGCTGGCGCCCACCTCGACCGAAGAGCGCATCGCGCAAGTGGCCAAGGTTGGCGGCGGCTTCAGCTATTATGTGTCGCTGAAAGGCGTCACGGGTGCCGGCAACATTGATACGGAACAGGTGGCAGAGCGCCTCGCGGCCATCCGCCAGCATGTAAAATTGCCTATCGGCGTGGGCTTCGGCATCCGCGATGGGGCCACGGCCAAGGCCGTTGCCAAGGTGGCCGATGCCGTCGTGATCGGCAGCCGCATCATCCAGGAGATTGAAAATGCCCCGGAAGGCGGCGCCGTCGACGCCGTGCGCAGCTTTACGGCAGGCATCCGCGCCGCACTGGACGCCTGAGCAAGCTTGCCGTTTACGCAATATGCGTTGGCGGCAAAGTTCGACAGCCCGGCGATAAACGGCTACACTTCGGCCACTGATTTGCCTGTTATTGTGCAATAGATAAAATTTTTGGTGGCGCCCTGCGGGGCGTCGCCGTTTACCGTCTGCCGGGGGCGTCCACCGACGCTACCCCTACAAGGGCCCAAGGAGAAAATATGAGTTGGTTGGAAAAACTGCTGCCACCGCGCATACAGCGTTCTGATGCTGCCGCGCGCAAGACCATGCCGGAAGGCCTGTGGGTCAAATGCCCGTCGTGCGAAGCCGTGCTGTACCGTACGGACCTGGAATCGAATTTGCACGTGTGCCCGAAATGCGATCACCACATGCGCATCCGCGCGCGTGAACGCCTCGACAGCCTGCTCGACGCTGGCGGCCGCTATGAAATCGGCCAGGAAATCCTGCCTGTCGATACCTTGAAGTTCAAGGACAGCAAGAAATACCCGGACCGCCTGAAATCCGCCATGGAAGCGACGGGCGAGACGGATGCGATGGTCGTCATGGGCGGCGCCATCATGAGCCTGCCGGTTGTCGTGGCGTGCTTCGAATTCGAATTCATGGGCGGTTCCATGGGCTCCGTCGTGGGCGAGCGCTTCGTGCGCGGCGCGCAAATCGCGCTGGAACAGAAAGTGCCGTTCATTTGCATCACCGCCACCGGTGGCGCGCGCATGCAGGAAGGCTTGCTGTCCCTGATGCAGATGGCGAAAACCACGGCCATGCTGACCAAGCTGTCGGAAAAGAAATTGCCATTCATCAGCGTGCTGACCGACCCGACCATGGGCGGCGTGTCCGCCTCGTTCGCCTTCATGGGCGACGTGGTCATTGCCGAACCGAAAGCGCTGATCGGCTTTGCCGGCCCCCGCGTGATTGAAAACACCGTGCGCGAAAAACTGCCGGAAGGCTTCCAGCGCGCCGAGTTCCTCGTCACCAAGGGTGCCGTCGACATGATCGTCGACCGCCGCAAGATGCGCGAAGAAATCGCCCGTCTGCTGGCCTTGTTGCAAAACCAGGCCGTCGAAGTCTTGGCGTAACGCCAACGTAACAGGCCGGGCGGCGTCCGCAGGACACGCCCGGTTGCCACGCCACACCATCTCCGCGCCTCGCGCACTGTCTCCTCATCAAGAAGTCTCCCATGCACAAGCTCCCCACCACCTTGCCGGACTGGCTCGCCATGCTGGAAACCCGCCATTCGGAAACCCAGATCAATATGGGCCTGGACCGCGTGCAAGCCGTCAAGGCGCGCATGCAGCTGGCGTTTACTTGCCCCGTGATCATGGTGGCGGGCACGAATGGCAAGGGTTCCACCTGTGCCATGCTGGAATCCGTGCTGTTGCGTGCCGGCTACAAAGTGGGGCTGTACATCAAGCCGCACTTTCTCGATTTTAACGAGCGCGCCCGCGTGCTGGGCGAGATGGCCAGCGACGAACAGATCGTCGCCAGCTTCAATGCCGTCGAGGCCGTGCGGGGCGACACGCCGTTGACGTATTTCGAATTCACCACCCTGGCCATCCTGCACCTGCTGTCGCAGGCCAAGCTGGACGTGGCCATCCTGGAAGTGGGTCTTGGCGGGCGCCTCGACGCCGTCAACGTGATCGATGCGGACGTGGCCATCGTCACCAGCGTCGATATCGACCACACGGATTACCTGGGCGACACGCGCGAAGCGATCGGCTTTGAAAAGGCGGGCATCTTCCGTCCGGGCAAGGCGGCCATCTGCAGCGATCCCGTGCCGCCGCAATCCCTGATCGACCATGCGGAAGCCATCGGCGCCGACCTGTGGCTGATGGGCCGCGATTTCAATTATTCGGGCGACAAGCAGCAGTGGAACTACGGCGGGCGCGAGCAGCGCCGCAATTCGCTCGCGTATCCAAGCTTGCGCGGCGCCAACCAGATCCTCAACGCGACGGCTGTGCTGGCCGCCCTGGAAGTGCTGAAGCTGAAACTGCCCGTGGGCGCGCAGGAAGTGCGCACGGGCCTCGTGACGGTGGAGCTGCCGGGCCGCTTCCAGGTCTTGCCTGGCCGCCCGAGCGTGATCCTTGATGTAGCGCATAACCCTCACGCGGCGTCGGCGCTGAACCAGAACCTGGGCAATATGGGTTTCCACCCGTACACCTATGCCGTGTTCGGCTCCATGCTGGACAAGGATATCGATGGCGTATTGGCCGCGATGAGCGAACACGTCGACCACTGGTGCCTGACGGGCTTGCCTTCGCCGCGCGCGGCCACGGCTTCCGAGCTGGCCGCCAAGGTGCAGATCATGCTGGAAGATAAGCCCGACAGCAGCGAGCATACTGTATCTATTTTCGATGATCCGGCACAAGCTTTTGCAAATGCAATGAGCCGGGCCGGTGAGAATGATAGAATTGTGGTCTTTGGTTCTTTCCTCACCGTTGCCGGCGTGATGAAGGCCCGAAAATCCTCACTTCACTGAAACGCACTCGACTGAAAATCACGCATGGGCTTGTTCTCGAAACTGTTTAAAAACAAGCAAGAATCCTCTGGCGAAGACAGCGGCTTTTATGTCCCTGGCGAAGCACAGTCGCCGACCCGCAAACGCGCCGCCAACACCTCCGGTGGCGGCGGATCGCGCCGTGGCGGCAAGGAAGCGCCGGATCCGGTCTTGCCTGAAAAAAAGCGCGCACGCCGCCGCCTGGTCGGGGCCATCGCCCTGGCCCTGGGCGTGGCTGTCGGCTTGCCGATGCTGCTCGATTCCGAGCCGAAGGCGCCGTTCAACGATATCGCCATCGATATTCCGTCGAAGGAAAAGGCCGTAGCGCCTGCACCGGCGCCCGTGCCGGCCGTTCCGGCCCGGGCCGCATCGAATGGCCTGGACCAGTCCGAGGAAATCGTCGACGCGCCGCTGCCGCCTGCGGCCAAGCCGACGCCTGCACCGGCACCCGTGCTGGCCGCCGTCCAGCCTGCGCCGGTCAAGCCAGCCTACGTGGAACCGAAACCCGAGCCCAAGCCGGTCAAGGTGGAGCCAAAACCGGAACCGAAGCACGAAACCAAGCCGGAACCCAAGGCCGAGCCGAAACACGAGTCCAAGCCTGAGCCCAAGCATGAAGTAAAACCGGAAGCCAAGCCTGAGACTAAGCCTGCCAAGCCGGCGCAATCGGCCGACGATGCCGCGCGCGCGCTGGCCATCCTGGAAGGCAAGCCGCAGGACAAGCCGCAAGAGAAGGTGCAGGACAAGGCGCACGACGCCGGCAGCGGCAAGTTCGTGGTGCAGGTGGCGGCGCTGGCGACGCAGGACAAGGTTGACGAATTGCAGGACAAGCTGCGCGAAGCGGGCATCAAGTCGTACACGCAGAAAGTCTCCAGCCCGGCGGGCGAACGCATCCGCGTGCGCGTGGGACCGTTCGGCAGCCGCGAAGACGCCGAAAAGACCCGCGCCAAGCTGCAAAAGCTGGGCCTGGGCGGCAGCCTGGTACCGGCGTGATGTTGCAAGGCTGAACGGGCGTGACGATCTTCGATTACCTGGTGCTGTTCGTGCTGGTGACGTCCGTGCTGATCAGCATGATGCGCGGCCTGGTCAAGGAAATACTGTCATTGGTCAGCTGGATCGTGGCTTTCGTCATTGCCAATGCCTATGGCGCCACGCTGGCGAAATTCCTGCCGGAAGCCGTGCCGGGCGAAGCCATCCGATTGTTGCTGGCCTTCGTGGTGCTGTTCATCGGTGTGCGCATTTTGATGGGATTGCTGTCCATGACGGTCGACGCGCTGGTCAAGGTGACGGGCCTGAGCCTGGCCGACCGCACCCTGGGCAGCCTGTTCGGCGTGGCGCGGGGCCTTGTGATCGTGCTGACCGCCGTCATCTTGTGTGGCATGACGTCCATACCGCAGCAGCCATTCTGGAAAAACGCGCAGCTCAGCCCGCTCGCGGAGCAGGGCGCGCGCGCCATCAAGCCTTATCTGCCTGCCGCTTACGCGCAGCATGTGAAATTTTGAATTTTTTTAAAATCAGTAGCACAGTTTAGGAGCACACCATGTGTGGCATCGTCGGCGTCGTTTCCCATCAACCTGTCAATCAATTGCTCTATGATGCATTGTTGCTCCTGCAACATCGCGGTCAGGACGCGGCAGGGATTGCGACCAATCACAGCAGTATGTTTTCCATGCATAAGGCCAATGGCCTCGTGCGTGACGTCTTCCGTACGCGCAACATGCGTTCGCTGCAAGGCACGACGGGCATCGGCCATTGCCGCTACCCGACGGCCGGTTCGTCGAGCGAAGAGGAAGCACAGCCGTTTTATGTGAATGCGCCGTTCGGCATCACGCTGGCGCACAATGGCAACCTGACCAACTGGGAACAGTTGAAGCTGGAAATGTTCAAGAACGACCGCCGCCACATCAATACCGATTCCGATTCGGAAGTGCTGCTCAACGTGCTGGCGCATGAAATCCAGGAAGCGACGACGGGCCTGAACCTGGACCCGGAAGCCATCTTCAAGGCTGTCACCGTGCTGAACCGCCGCGTCAAGGGCGGCTACGCCGCCGTCGCGCAAATCGCCGGCGTGGGCTTGCTGGCCTTCCGCGACCCGCACGGCATCCGTCCGCTGTGCCTGGGCATCAATGAAACGGAACAAGGTCCTGAGTACCTGATCGCTTCCGAATCCGTGGCCCTGGAAGGCATGGGCTTCCGCTTCGTGCGCGATATCGGTCCCGGCGAAGCCGTCTTCATCGATGCTGACAAGCAATTGCACAGCGCCCAGTGCGCCGACAATGCCAGCCTGAACCCGTGCGTATTCGAGTTCGTCTACCTGGCCCGTCCCGATTCCGTCATCGACGGCGCCTCCGTGTACGCCACGCGCCTGAAAATGGGCGAATACCTGGCCGAAAAGATCCGCGCCGAATTGCCTGGCGTACATATCGACGTGGTCATGCCGATTCCCGATTCCTCGCGTCCGGCCGCCATCCAGCTGGCCATGGCGCTGAACATCGAGTACCGCGAAGGCTTCATCAAGAACCGTTACATCGGCCGCACCTTCATCATGCCCGGCCAGGCGGCGCGCAAGAAATCCGTGCGCCAGAAGCTCAACGCGATCCCATCCGAATTCAAGGATAAAGTGGTGCTGCTGGTCGACGATTCCATCGTGCGCGGCACCACCAGCCGTGAAATCGTGCAGATGGCGCGCGAAGCGGGCGCGACGAAGGTCATCTTCGCTTCGGCCGCGCCACCGGTGATCTACCCGAACGTGTATGGCATCGACATGCCGACGCGCGACGAACTGATCGCCTACGGCCGCACGACGGAAGAAGTGTGCCGCGAAATCACGGCCGACTACCTCGTGTACCAGGATATCGGCGCGCTGAAACAGGCGATCGCCGACGTCAACCCGGCCCTGACCAACTTCGAGGCTTCGTGCTTCGATGGCGTGTACGTGACGGGCGACGTGTCGCAGGAATACCTGGACCGCCTGGAATATGCGCGTCACCATCCGAAGGCGGCAGCGCCCGAAGATACGCCGCGTTCCCAGCTGAACCTGAACCTGGCGACAACAGAAGCATAAGTAAGCTGCCCGGCCGATGCCGGGCATTTTTTTCTCTGCGATCATGAACGATAAAAAAAACTACGGCTTTACCACCACCATCCTGCATAACGACCGCCGCAAGGGCATCGAACATGGCTCCCTGCACAAGCCCGTGCACACTTCCGTTGCCTTTGGTTACGCCGATGCGCGCCAGCTCGCTTCCGTGTTCCAGGGCAAGGAGCCGGGTTTCCGCTATGGCCGCCAGGGCAACCCGACCGTTTCCGCGCTGGAAGACAAGGTCAACAAGATGGAAGACGGCGTGGCGACCCTGTGCTTCGCCACCGGCATGGGCGCCATCGGTGCCGTGGTGCAATCCTTGCTGCGCGCGGGCGACCATGTCGTGTCGTCGGCCTTTTTGTTTGGCAACACCAACAGCCTGTGGCAAACGGTGACGGGGCAGGGCATTGGCGTGTCGTTCGTCGACGCCACCGACGTGGCCAATGTGGCGGCCGCCATCACGCCGGCCACGCGGATTGTTTTCGTGGAAACTATTGCCAATCCGCGCACGCAGATCGCCGACCTGAAGAAGATCGGTGACTTGTGCCGCGAGAAGGGCATCCTGTACATCGTCGACAATACGATGACGACGCCATACCTGTTCCGTCCGAAAGCCGTGGGCGCGGGCCTGGTGGTCAATGCCTTGACGAAATCCATCGGCGGCCACGGCAATGCGCTGGGCGGCAGCTTGACGGATACGGGCGTGTTCGACTGGACGCAGTATCCGAACATCTTCGAGAATTACAAGAAGGCGGCGCCCGCACAGTGGGGCATCGCGCAAATCCGCGCCAAGGCCTTGCGCGACTTCGGCGCCTCTTTGGGGCCGGAAGCGGCGCACCATATCGCTGTCGGGGCGGAAACCATGGCCTTGCGCATGGACCGCACCTGTTCGAACGCCCTGGCGCTGGCGACCATGCTGGCCGCCGATCCGAGAGTGGCGGCCGTGCATTACCCGGGCCTGGCGTCGCACCCGCAGCATGCGCTGGCGACGGACTTGTTCCGCAGCTATGGCTCGCTGTTCAGCTTTGAATTGAAAGATGGCATCGACTGCTTCGATTTCCTCAATCGTCTCAATCTTGCCATTCCCGCCAGTAACCTTGGCGACACGCGCACCCTCGTCATTCCCGTCGCCCACACGATTTTCTACGAGATGGGTGCCGAGCGGCGCGCCAGCATGGGCATCGCCGAGTCGCTGATCCGTGTGTCGGTGGGTATCGAGGATGAGGTGGATCTGCTGGAAGACTTCAAGCACGCATTGGAAGAAGAATAAGGTTTCACTTTTTTGAGAAAAAGATTACATTTAAGTGTAATTAAAGCATATGTGTCTTTTTCTCAATCGGAGAGTGGGAATGAAAAAAATTGTATTTAGTGTTTTTTTATTGTTTTCTTGCGCTGTCTATGCTGATGACCTGACGGATGCGAATAAATTCCTGCAATCCAAGGCTTACCCGCAAGCCTTGGATTTGTACAAGAAACTGGCTCAGGCTGGGAATGCCGAGGCTCAATTTCATTTGGGCGAGATGTATTTGTATGGTGAAGGAGTGGCTGTCGATGCCGCGCAAGCCGGACAATGGTTTGGGCAGGCATCCAAGGCGGGCAACAAGAATGCCGAAGCCGCGCTTGCCCTTATGGCTAACCGTGTCGCGCGAAAAGGTGACATTGATTACTATGTCAACTCATATGCTGGCGAGGATGTTGCCTTGAGTAAGGTCAAGTGCGTTACCCCGGTGATTCCTGCATTCTCCCAAACCAAGCGTCAAATCAGAGATGTGGCCGATAGTGTCGATGCCTGGATGGCGTGCTATAACAGCTTTGTCAGTAATTTGAATGCTTCTTTGCCGCCTGGCAAAGCCATTCCTTCTGATATTGAATCTTTGATGAATGAGCAGGAATTTGAAAAGGCCAAGCTGCGCATGGATGCCGCCTATGCGCGGGTGAGTGCCGAGGGGCGTGAGCTGGCAAAAAATATCTTGGCGCAGCGCGATGAGTGGCACTCCAAAACAGAGGCGTATCTCTTGGCGGAGAATAAAAAAATTCAGACAGAAAATGAAATGAGTGAATTGAATCGCTCACGTACCGCGAACACGCCGCAATGGGTGACCAGTCCTTTGCCAAGCAAATAAGGCAGTCTTGCCGATGTGCTCAATGGGATGGGAATTAAGCGCTCGCAGGTATGCTGCAAGCGCTTTCCCTCTTAATGCCAACTGCGCATGAGTCCGACGGCCAAACCTTCCAATGCAAATTCATCTTCCGGCGACACGGTAATCACCTTGAAGTCGGGGTTTTCCGGCAGCAATTCGATGACGGAACCCGTCTTCTTGTAGCGCTTGACGGTGACTTCGTCGCCGATGCGGGCCACGACGATCTGGCCATTCTTGGCGCTGTCGACTTTCTTGACGGCCAATAAATCGCCATCCATGATGCCGGCGTCGCGCATGGACCAGCCGCGCACCTTCAGCAGGAAGTCAGGCTTGGCCGAAAACAGGGCCGGATCGACGTTGTAGCTCGCTTCCAGGTTTTCCTGCGCCAGGATGGGCGACCCGGCCGCTACCCGGCCGATCAGGGGCAGCGACATCAGCAGCGCTGCCGGCACCTTCGACGGCAGCGCTTCGGCGGCGGCGCCGATCAGGCGGATGCCGCGCGATGTGCCCGGTGAAATCTCGATCGCGCCCTTGCGGGCCAGAGCCTGCAAATGCTCTTCGGCCGCATTGGCCGATTTGAAACCCAGTTCATTGGCGATTTCGGCACGGGTGGGAGGAAAGCCCGTGTTTTCAATCGCGTCCTTGATCAGGTTCAGGATTTGTTCTTGTCGTGCTGTCAGCTTGATCATGAGCGGTGGGTGCATACTAAAATGCTGTCTATATGAACAGTCTGTATTTTTGTACAGTATCGTTCACTATGCAAGGGGATTTCCGTGTTTTGGGCGAATTTCGCAAGAAATACTTGTCCATGGACGGAAAGCACGGCGGCGCGCGGGCTTTTCGGGCCCATGTGGAAGGAATGATTGAAACGTTTGCAAAAGGCGGTTATAATCTTCGGCTGACCTTCCCACACCCGTCTTGACGCCGGGGTGGGCGATTATCAATCCGACCTGAAGGAGTTTGCATGCGTCATTATGAAATAGTCTTTATCGTCCATCCGGACCAAAGCGAGCAAGTGCCCGCGATGATCGAACGCTACAAAGCCAGCGTAACCACCCGCGGCGGTTCGGTTCACCGCGTGGAAGATTGGGGCCGCCGTCAAATGGCTTACTCGATCCAAAAGCTGCCTAAAGCACACTACATCTGCCTGAACATCGAATGCGACAACGAGACCCTGGTCGAGTTGGAAACAGCATTCAAATTCAATGATGCCGTGTTGCGTCACCTGACCGTTAAAATGAAGAAAGCTGAAACAGCTCCTTCGCCGATGATGAAATCGGTACAACGCGAAGACGCGGCCAAAAGCCACCGCACCGAAGCACCAGCAGCCGCTCCAGCCGCAGCAGCAGCTTAATTCTTGACCAGGATCGTGCGCTGAACCAGCTACAAGTAACCGCCATCATTGCCGAGCGCGAAATATTGCGCTATACCCCGGCAGGGCTGCCGATTGTGAATGCAGTATTGCAACACAGTTCGCAGCAGATGGAAGCAGGGATTGCCCGTTTGACCGAGTTTGATGTTGCCGCGCTAGCCGCTGGCGAAATTTCAGGCAGGTTCAGTCAGGCAAGCTTGAGCGGGGTGTATCAGTTCACGGGTTTCCTGGCCAGGAAGAGCCGCAACAGCAAGAGTTTGGTGTTTCACATCATTGATTTTAGTGCAGTCAATTCTGACTAGCGCATTTTAGATACAGGAGCCTGACATGGCATTCGGTAAAAAGTTCGACAAAAATAAGCTCAAGCTTAAAGAAAAACGCAAACAGCAAAACCCGTTGTTCAAACGCAAGAAGTTCTGCCGCTTCACCGCAGCTCACGTTGAGCAAGTCGACTACAAAGACGTCGACACGCTGAAAGACTTCGTCCAAGAAAACGGCAAGATCATGCCAGCACGCCTGACCGGTACCAAAGCGCACTACCAGCGCCAAGTTGACACCGCAATCAAGCGCGCTCGCTTCCTCGCGCTGCTGCCATACACCGATCTGCACCACGCTTAATCGGTCAGATATTCCTGGAGAAGAACTATGCAAATCATTCTGTTAGAAAAAGTTGTTAACGTCGGTAACCTCGGCGAAGTCGTCAAAGTCAAAGACGGTTACGCACGTAACTTCCTGATCCCGCAACGCCTGGCACGTCGTGCTACGGCAACCGCTGTGGCTGAATTCGAAGTCAAGCGCGCCGAACTGGAAAAAGCTGCTGCCGCTAAACTGGCCGCATCGCAAGCCCAGGGCGAAAAACTGAGCGGCCTGACCGTTCAAGTTGCTCAAAAAGCTGGTGTTGATGGCCGTCTGTTCGGTTCCGTCACCAACTTCGACATCGCTGAAGCGCTGACCAAGCAAGGTTTTGCTGTTGAAAAAGCACAAATCCGCATGCCTACCGGCCCGCTGAAGATCGTTGGCGAGCACAACGTTTCGGTTGCTCTGCACACCGACGTGGTTGTGGAAGTTGTTATCGCTGTCGTTCCAGACGCGAACGCGTAATCGTCTGCGGGCCTGGCCCGCAAGCGTTGCCGCACTATGAAAAGCCGGGTTCGCCCGGCTTTTTTGTGGCCTTTTTTTCGCTCAATTTCAGCCCTTTATTTTTGCCAGCACGCCGAAGCGGGTATAATTCGCGCCATGAACGCCCCCTCTGATCCGCAACTGGATTCCCTCCGTATTCCGCCGCATTCGATCGAAGCAGAACAATCCGTTATCGGTGGTCTGCTGCGCGACAATGCCGCATATGACCGCATCGCCGACTTCATGCATGCGGAGGATTTCTATCGCTATGACCATCGCATCATCTTCGAGCAAATCGTCAAGATGGTTAACGCTTCCAAGCCAGCCGATGTCATTACTGTTTTTGAAACCCTGACCCAGCTCGGCAAGGCCGATGATGTGGGCGGACTCGCTTACCTGAACGCCATGGCGCAAAACACGCCATCGGCCGCGAACATCCGGCGCTACGCCGAGATCGTGCGCGACCGCGGCGTGTTGCGTAAACTCATTACCGTCGCCGACGACATCTCCGGCACGGCCTTCAGCCCGCAGGGCAAGGAAGTCAAGCAGATGCTTGACGAGGCCGAATCGAAGATTTTCGCCATCGCCGAAGAGGGCGCGCGCGGCGCCCAGGGCTGGACCGCCATCCAGCCCCTGCTGACGCAGGTAGTCGAACGCATCGACGAACTGTACAGCCGCGACAACCAGAGTGAAATCACGGGCGTGCCCACCGGTTTCATCGACCTCGACCGCATGACCTCCGGTCTGCAGCCGGGCGACCTAGTGATCGTGGCGGGCCGTCCGTCGATGGGCAAGACGGCGTTTTCCGTCAACATCGGCGAAAACGTGGCCATCGACAGCGGCTTGCCCGTGGCCGTGTTCTCGATGGAGATGGGCGGCGCCCAGCTGGCCATGCGTATGCTGGGCTCCGTCGGACAGCTCGACCAGCACCGCCTGCGCACGGGCCGCCTGAACGACGAAGACTGGCCGCGCCTGACGAATGCGATCCAGAAGATGAACGACGCGCAGTTGTACATCGATGAAACGCCGGCCTTGAATTCCATCGAGTTGCGCGCCCGCTCGCGCCGTTTGTCGCGTCAATGCGGCAAGCTGGGCCTGATCATCGTCGATTACTTGCAGCTGATGTCGGCCAATACGCCGGGCGACAACCGCGCCACGGAGATTTCCGAGATTTCACGGGGCTTGAAAGGCCTGGCGAAAGAACTCGGTTGCCCCGTGATTGCGCTGTCCCAGCTGAACCGCTCGCTGGAGCAACGCCCGAACAAACGTCCTGTCATGTCCGACTTGCGTGAATCGGGCGCTATTGAGCAGGATGCCGACGTGATCCTGTTCATTTACCGCGACGAGGTGTATAACCCCGACTCGCCGGACAAGGGAACGGCCGAAATCATCATCGGTAAACAACGTAACGGTCCAATCGGCAGCATCCGCCTCACCTTCATGGGGCAGTACACCAAATTTGGCAATTACAGTGGTGGCCTGGCGCTTTACCAAGGCGACTAACACAGCAGCACTGATATTCCATTGGCCGCCCCTTCATCAAAAGGGGCGGCTTTCTGTAGTAAATAACACGACTCAATGCTTAACGGAGAATGACATGTTTGGACGCTTGATGCCCACTGAGGGCAAGTTTTTTGAATTGTTTAACCAGCACGCGGAATTGTGCGTCAAGGGCGCCAAAGAGATGCTCGGCCTGATGACCAATTTCGATGACCTGGAAAACCGCGTGCATGCGATCGAAAGCATCGAGAAACAGGCGGACAAAGTCACCTACGCCACCGTGGAAATGCTGCACAAGACCTTCATCACGCCGATCGACCGCGATGACATCCATCAGCTGATCACGCGCCAGGACGACATCCTCGACTTGCTGGAAGATGCGGCGCAAACCGTCTCGCTGTACGACCTGAAGGCCGTCACGCCGGAAGCCAAGCGCCTGGCCGAACTGGTACTGGCCTGTACCGAAAAAGTGCGCGACGCCGTCGCCATGCTGCACAACATGGATAACTCGCGCAAGATCGTCGCCATCTGCGAAGAGATCGACCGCCTGGAATCGGACGCCGACCACGTGATGCGCGCCGCCATGTCCAAGCTGTTCCGCGACGAGCCGGACGTGCGCAACCTGATCAAGCTGAAAGCGATCTACGAAATTCTGGAAACCGTGACCGACCGTTGCGAAGATGTGTCCAATATTATCGAAGGCATCATCGTCGAAAACGCGTAAGCGTTGGGCCTGTCCTGAACCAGAATCAGAAAAGAAACTACAATGACCATACAAATCAGCATCTACGTGCTAGGCCTGTTGATCGTCCTCGCACTGCTGTTTGACTTCATGAACGGCTTCCACGATGCCGCCAACGCGATCGCTACGGTGGTCTCGACGGGCGTATTGAAACCGCAGACCGCGGTTGCCATGGCCGCCACGTTCAACTTCGTCGCCATCTTCGTGTTCCACCAGCTGACCGTGGCCGCCACGGTGGGAAAGGGAACCATCGACCCGGCGGTGATCGACCAGTACGTGATCTTCGGCGCGCTGATGGGCGCCATCTTCTGGAATTTGTTTACCTGGTACTACGGGATACCTTCGTCGTCCTCGCACGCGCTGATCGGCGGTCTGGTGGGCGCCGCCGTCGCCAAGTCCGGCACGGGCGCGCTGGTCGCGGCCGGCCTGTGGAAAACGGTGGCCTTCATCGTGATCGCACCGGTGCTGGGTTTTGTGTTCGGTTCCATCATGATGCTGCTCGTGTCGTGGATCTTCGTGCGTTCGACGCCGCGCAAGGTCGACAAGTGGTTCCGCCGCCTGCAACTGGTATCGGCGGCCGCCTACAGCCTGGGCCACGGCGGCAACGATGCGCAAAAAACCATCGGCATCATCTGGATGCTGCTGATCGCCGCCGGTTACTCGAGCGCGGCCGATGCCATGCCGCCGATGTGGGTCATCATCTCGTGCTACACGGCCATCAGCTTCGGCACCCTGTTCGGTGGCTGGCGCATCGTCAAGACCATGGGCCAGAAGATCACCAAGTTGAAACCGGTCGGCGGCTTCTGCGCCGAAACGGGCGGCGCGATCACCCTGTTCGTCTCGACGGCGCTGGGTATTCCCGTGTCGACCACGCATACCATCACGGGCGCCATCGTCGGCGTCGGCTCGTCGCAAAAAATGTCGGCCGTACGCTGGGGCGTGGCGGGCAATATCGTCTGGGCCTGGATCTTCACGATTCCCGCGTCGGCCTTCGTCGCAGCAGTCGCGTGGTGGATTGGCCACCACATCATGTAATGGATAGCCAACGCCAGTAAAAAGGGAGCCTCGCGGCTCCCTTTTTTTATGCGCCGGCCAGTTCCACCGTCAGCCCTTCGTAGGCAAGGAACACTTGCAGGCCATTGAGGCGGCTGCTGTAGCGCCCCATCACGTCGGCAAACACGGCTTCGAGCTGCTCGTCGCTGCGCGTCGGTTCGTGGTGGGTGCAGTACAGGCGCCGCGCGCCGCAGCGCAGGGCCAGGTCGAAGGCGGCGTCGAAGGTGCCGTGGCCCCAGCCCTGCTTGCCCGGGTATTCCTCGCGCGTGTACGAGCAATCCATGATCAGCGCATCGACGCCGGTGACCAGCGCGTCGATGCCGGCCTGGCGCTGTGCATTGCGCGCCGCGCAGGCCGCGTGCTCGGCATGGCCGGGCGGATGCAGGTTGTAGAACGGCTCATGGTCGCCGCTGAAAAACAGCGCGGCGCCGCCGCAGTCGATGCGGTAGCCGAGATTGACGACAGGGTGGTTCATTTCCGCGCCGCGCACGCGCGCGCCACCGACCTCGACGGCTTCGCCGGGCGCCAGGGTGCGGTACTCGATGCTGGCCGCCATGGCCGCTTCGCTGACAGGAAAATAGCTGCCTTGCAGCTGCACCGCCATCACGTGCTCGATGCCGCGTCCGCTGATGGCGTCAAAGGCGCCATGCAGACGCATGCGGTTGCCGGCCACGAACAGGGGCGAAAACATGGGCAGGCCGTGGATGTGGTCCCAGTGGCTGTGCGTGATGAAGACGTGCGCGTCGACGGGCTCGCCCGGCGGCAGTTGCTGCGCCAGCGAGAAGATGCCGCTGCCCGCATCGAGGATGATCAGGCTATCGTTGTCGGTGCGTACTTCGATGCACGTGGTGTTGCCGCCATAGCGCGCCGTGCGCGGGCCGGGAGAGGGGATGGAGCCGCGCACGCCCCTGAACGTGAATTTCATTCAGTACCTTGTTACGGTGTAATTATTGTTGATTCTATTCTAATTAATGAGGTTGGCGGCAACATTTATGCGTGTTGCAATACGGCAAGTTATTTCATTTTGTTGCAACTAAGTAATGTACAGTGCGCAGGGTGGCCGTTACACTGGCGCTTGCCGACTTCCCCTTTTTTGCTTGCCCATTACCTGATTGCCACCAACATGCCTCAGTTGCACCCTGAGAAAATCGCCCACAGACTGGAGCAATTGACCGAACTCAGTGTCGCGCTTGGCCATGGCCTGGGCGGCGAAGGGCACGATATCGGCGCGCTGTTGCAGCGCATCGTGCTGCTGGCAAAAAGCATGAGCGGCGCCGATGGCGCCACCCTGTACCGGCCCATGGCCGAGGGCCGCCAGCTGGCGTTCGACATCAGCGTCAACGACAGCCTGGGCATCGCGCAGGGCGCCGACATGGGTTTGCCTGGCGTGCCCCTGTTCGACGAGGCGGGCCAGCCCAACCTGGCGTCGGTGGCCGCGTATGCGGCGAACCTGCGCCGCAGCGTGAACATCGCCGACGTATACCGCGACGAGGGCTTCAATTTTTCCGGCATGCGCGACTTCGACCGCCACCACGGCTACCACACGCAATCGATCCTGACGGTGCCCATGAGCGACCATGAGGGCGATCTGATCGGCGTGCTGCAGCTGGTCAATGCCAAGGATGGCGACACGGGCCAGGTGCGCGCCTTTTCCTCCACCGACCAGCGCTTCATCGAGGCGCTGGCCGCGCAGGCGGGTGTGGCGCTGACGAATCAGCTGCTCATTTCGCAGCTGGAAGAGCTGCTCGAATCGCTCGTTACCCTGATCAATATCGGCATCGATGAAAAATCGCCGTACACGGGCCGCCACTGCCAGTTCGTGCCCGAGCTGACGATGCTGCTGGCCGACGCCGCGCACGCCACGCAAACGGGGCCGCTGGCTGATTTCCGGCTCAGCGACAACGAGCGCAAGCAGCTGTGGCTGGCCGGTTTGCTGCACGACTGCGGCAAGATCACCACGCCCGTGCACGTGGTCGACAAGGCTACCAAGCTGGAAACCATTTTTGATCGCATCGCCCTGATCGACACGCGCTACGAAGTGCTGCTGCGCGACGCCGAGATCGCGGCCTTGCGCCAGCAGGCGGCGCAGCCGCAGCAGGCGGATGCCATCGTCCGCGCGCTGGAGCTGGAACAGGCGGCGCTGCGCGCAGAGCGCGACTTCATCCGCACGGTCAACGTCGGCGGCGAGAGCATGGCGCAAGCCGACCAGGAGCGCGTGCGGCAGATCGCCAGGCGCCGCTGGCGCGCGGCCGACGGCGAACTGCGCGATTTCCTCGACGCCGACGAGACGGAAAACCTGACCATCCGCGCCGGCACCCTGACGGCGGCCGAGCGGGCCATCGTCAACAACCATATCAGCGTGTCGATCCGCATGCTCGAAGCGCTGCCGTGGCCCAAGCATCTGCAAAAAGTGCCGGAATACGCGGGCGGCCACCATGAGCGCATGGATGGCAAGGGTTATCCGCGCGGGCTGACGAAAGAGCAGATGTCGGTGCCGGCGCGGCTGATGGCGATTGCCGACATTTTCGAGGCGCTGACTGCGCGCGACCGGCCCTATAAAAAGGGCAAGCCGCTGTCCGAATCCCTGCGCATCCTTGGCAACTTCAGCCTGAACGGGCATATCGACCCGGAGCTGTTCGACGTTTTCATCCGCAGCAAAGTCTATCTGACCTTCGCTGAAAAGCACATGCATCCGAGCCAGATCGATGCCGTCGACGAGGCGGCCATTCCGGGCTATACCCCTTGAAGCTGTCGCTGGCCTTGCGCAAGCATGGGGCGCGGTCGCTGCTGGGCATACTGCTGACCTTGGCGGCGGCCGTCCTGTGCCTGGCCGGCAACGACACTGTCGCGCGGCTGGACGCCATGCTGGGCGACTGGCGCATGCGTCTTGAGGCGCCGCAGCTGGACCGCCGCATCGTCATCGTCGACATCGACGAGCAAAGTCTGGCCCGGGTGGGCCGCTTCCCCTGGAGCCGCGACATCCAGGCGCGCCTGGTGCGCCAGCTCACCGGCCATTACGGTGTGGCCGCGCTGGGCTTTGATATCTCGTTTCCCGAAGCGGACACCAGTTCCGGCTACGCCGTGCTGCAAGGCCTGGCGCGGGGTGAACTGGCGGGCGTGGCCGGCTTGCCGGCGCAGCTGGAAAAACTGCGCCCGGCGATGGATTACGATGGCCTGTTCGCCGAGGCCATGCGCGACCAGCCCGTGGTGCTGGGCTACAGCGTGTCAGAGCAGCAAAGAAAGGGCGTGCTGCCCAAACCGGCCTTCACCGTGGCCGATTTGAACGGGCGCAGCGTCACGGCCTACGTGGCGCGCGGCTACGAAGCCAATATCGCGCCCCTGCAGGCGGCCGCGCAGGGTGCGGGCATCTTCACGGCGCTGACCGATGCCGATGGCGTGGTGCGCTCCTCGACCCTGTTGCAGCGCATCGGCGACGGCTATTATCCGTCGCTGTCGCTGGCCACGGTGGCCGTCTACCTGCAGGCGCGCGCCATCGCCCCGCGTTTCACGGGCACGGCCGATACCCTGTCGACGCGCGAACTGGCCAGCGGCGGACTCGAACACATCATGTTGTTTACGCCGCGCGGCGCGCTGGCGATCCCCGTGGGCGAAGCCTTGACCACCACGGTGCAGTACCGCGGCGCGGGCGGCCCCGATGGCGGCGCCTTCCGTTACGTCTCGGCGTCCGACGTGCTGGCCGGCACGGTGCCGCCCGCGCTGCTCAAGAGCGCCCTCGTGCTGGTGGGGACCACGGCGCCCGGCTTGAACGATATCCGCGCCACGCCCGTGAATGCCGAGTATCCGGGGGTGGAAGTGCACGCCAACCTGATCAAGTCCATGCTCGACGGGCGCTTCAAGGCGCGGCCCGACTATGCGCTGGCATTCGAACTGGTGCAGATCGTGCTGTTTGGCCTGCTGCTGGCGGGCGCCCTGGCCGTGCTGCCGCCGGCCGGCGTGATGCTGGCGACCGTGGGCGCGCTGGCGGCCGTCATTGCCATCAACCTATACCTGTACGCCGTGCACGACCTGGTGCTGGGCGGCGCCGTGCTGCTGTTGCTGATCGTCGCGCTGTTTATCGCCAACCTGGCGTGGGGCTATTTTTTCGAGGTGCGCAAGGGACGCGCGCTGGTGGCCCGTTTCGGCGAATATGTGGCGCCCGAACTGGTGGCCGAGATGGCCGACGATCCGCAGCGCTACACCATGGAGGGGGAGAACCGCGAACTGACGGTGCTGTTTGCCGACGTGCGCGGTTTCACGGCCATCTCCGAGCAGCTGGCGCCGGCCGCGCTGCGCGAATACATCAACGAATACCTGACGGCCATGTCGGAAGATATCCGCGACAGCCATGGCGGCACCCTCGATAAATACATCGGCGACGCCGTGATGGCGTTCTGGGGCGCGCCCGTCGCCTTTGGCGATCACGCCAGCCGGGCCGTGGCCAGCGCCCTGCTGATGCAGGGCAGCGCGGCGCGGCTGAACCAGCAGTTTTGCGCACACGGCTGGCCGGCGCTGCGCATCGGCATCGGCCTCAATACGGGACCCATGCATGTGGGCGACATGGGTTCGCGTATCCGTCGCGCCTATACCGTCATGGGCGACAGCGTCAACCTGGCAGCGCGCCTGGAAGGCGCCAGCAAGCTGTATGGCGTGGGCATCGTGGTGGGCGAGGCCACGCGCGGGGCCGCCGCCGCATTCCTGTACCGCGAGCTGGATCGGGTCAGAGTGCAGGGCAAGCAGGAAGCGGTGGCCATCTTCGAGCCGCGCGGCCCGCTGGCTGATGCTACGGCCGCGGAACTGGCGCAGCTGGAACGCTGGCACGCGGTGCTGGCCCTGTTGCGCGCGCGCGACTGGGCGGCGGCTGGCGCGCAGCTGGCCCGCTTGCAGGCGGACTTTCCCGATGACGGCTTGTACCGGCTGTACGCGGCGCGCCTGGAGCGCTATCGCAGCCAGCCGCCGCCAGCCGACTGGGATGGCGTGACAGAATTGCACAGTAAATAAGGCTGCCGGCGCGCCGGAAAATGCCCGTTATTGCGGCATTTTTATCACTGTGCGCGCACTGTTTGTTGCGTTGCGATAAAAAACGGGGAGAAATGTTAGAAATTTCTGACTGGAAACAAAAAGCCGTCTAAAATTTGTCTTCAATCCATTGCCGGACACGCTGGCGCCTGCGGGCCGCGCGCTTGTCCGGTTACACAAGAAATCCTTCACATGACATATCGTTTGGTGCACCTGCTTGCGGGTTCCGCGCTGCTGTTCGCCGTCGGCGCCGCCGGCGCTGCCGTTTCCATGGATGACGCTGCTCCTGCCCTGCAGGAAGATGGCGTGCCGCGCTTCGAGATCCGCCGCTTCGACGTCCAGGGCAATACCCTGCTCACGTCGGCGCAGGTGCAAGCCTTGCTGGCGCCCTTTACGGGAATGCAGCGCGATTTTTCCGACATCGCGCGCGCCGTCGAGGCGCTGGAGGCGGCTTACCGCGAGCGCGGTTATAGCGCCGTGCAGGTGCAACTGCCGGAACAGGAACTGGAACGGGGCGTGGTGCGCCTGAGCGTGCTGCAAACGCCGCTGGGCAAGCTCGCCATCAGCGGCAACACGCATGTCGACGAGGCCAACGTGCGGCGCGCCTTGCCGTCCCTGCGCGAAGGCGAGACGCCGAACTTGCCGGCCTTGTCGCAAAGCCTGAAGCTGGCCAACGAAAATCCGGCGCGCAAGATCGAAGTGCGCCTGCAGGCCGACGAGCCGGCGGGCGCCATCGACGCCATCGTCACGGTGGCCGATGAGCAGCCCTGGAAAGCCATGCTCAACGTGGACAATACGGGCAATGCGCAAACGGGCAAGACGCACGTGGGCGTGGTGTTGCAGCATGCCAACTTGTTAGGCCGCGACCATGTGGCCAGCCTGCAATACACGAGCAGCCTGGAAAAGCCGGACAAGGTGGGCGTGTATGGCGCCGGCTACCACTTGCCGCTGTACGCGCTGGGCGACTCGATGGATTTTTTCGCCAGCTATTCGAACGTTGATTCGGGCAGCGTCTCGGCCGGCATCTTCGACCTGGCCGTCAGCGGCCAGGGCAGCATGGCCGGCATCCGCTATAACCAGAATTTTGCCCGCAGCGGCGATTTCGAACCCAAGCTCGTGTACGGCATCGATTACAAGGCGTATCGCAACAGCGTGCAGCTGTTCGGCATGGAGCTGGGCGCCGACGTCACCGTGCACCCGCTCAGCGTCAGCTACATCGGCAACTGGACCTTGCCCACGGGCGAGACCAGCGTGGCCGTCACGTTCGCGCATAACATTCCTGGCGGCAAGCATGGCGCGCAAGCCGATTTCGACCGCGTGCGCGCGCATGCGAAGGCCGCCTACAACACGGTGCGCCTGAGCGCCAGCTCGGGACGCGTGCTGGCCGGCGACTGGCAATGGCGCGCGCTCGTCAATGCGCAAGTCACGCCGGACGCGCTGGTGCCGGGCGAGCAGTTCGGCGCCGGCGGCGCCGCGTCCGTGCGCGGCTTTGCCGAGCGCGAGGTATCGAATGACTCGGGCGCCAGCCTGAACCTGGAGCTGTACACGCCGAACTGGTGCGGCCAGACCCTCGGTTATCAATGCCGCGCGCTGGCCTTCTATGACACGGCCTGGCTGCGCCGCAACCATGCGCTGCCCGGCGAAAGCGCTTCGCAAGGCATAGCCAGCGGCGGACTCGGCCTGCGTTTGCTGCTGAGCCGCTACGCCAATCTGCAACTCGATTACGCCCATGTCGTCAATGGCGGCGACACGGGACAGCGCGATGCCAACCGCCTGCATTTCCGCCTCGCCTTGGCCTACTAGTATCAGGATGAACACCATGCAAAACCACGCCCAGCACGCCTCCGTTTTCATCCTGACGCCATCATTTGCTCCGCCTTGTGCGCTACCCCTGCGCCGCACGGCGCTGGCGCTGCTGCTGGCCGGCTGCTTCGGCGCGGCGCAGGCCAATCCCGCCTTGCCGCAGGTGGTCCATGGACAGGCGACGTTCAACCAGCAGGGCAATGTGTTCTCGATCACGAACACGCCCAACACCATCATCAACTGGCAGAGTTTTTCCATCCATGCCGGTGAAATCACGCGCTTCATCCAGCAAAACGGCAATAGCGCCGTACTCAACCGCATCACGGGACAAGACCCCAGCAAGATCCTGGGCGCGCTCGAATCGAACGGCAAGGTGTTCCTGATCAATCCGAACGGCATCGTCTTCGGTCAGGGCGCGAAAGTGGATGTGAATGGACTGGTGGCGTCCAGCCTGGGCATGACGAACGAGGATTTCCTGGCCGGCAAGCGCCAGTTCACGGCGGGCGGCGTGGCCGGTGCCGTCGGCAATGCGGGCACCATCAACGCGGGCAAGGGCGGACAAGTGCTGCTGATCGCGCCGAACGTGGAAAACACGGGCCTCATCACGGCGCCGAACGGCGAAGTGATCCTGGCGGCCGGGCGCAGCGTGCAGCTGGCCGACCCCGGCAATCCGCAATTGCGCGTGCTGGTGTCGGCGCCCGCCGACCAGGCCCTGAACCTGGGCCAGATCATCGCCCAGGGCGGCAGCATCGGCATGGCCGGTGCACTGGTCAGCCAGCGCGGCGTGCTCAACGCGAACAGCGCCGTCGTCGGCGACAACGGCAGGATCGTCCTCAAGGCCAGCGGCAAGGTGCTGCTCGACGCGGGCAGCGTCACCAGCGCCACGGGCGCGGCAGGCAAGGGCGGCGACATCCAGGTGCTGGGCGAGCAGGTGGGCTTGCTGGGCAATGCGGCGATCGACGCCAGCGGCGCCACGGGCGGCGGCACAGTCTTGCTGGGCGGCGACTACCAGGGCAAGAACGCGGCCGTGCAGAATGCGCGGCAAGTGCTCGTCGGCAAGGACGCCAGCGTCAAGGCCGATGCCATCGACAGCGGCAACGGCGGCAAGGTCATCGCCTGGGGCAATGAATCGGCGCAGGTGCACGGCAGCATTTCCGCGCGCGGCGGCGCGCAAGGCGGCGACGGCGGTTTCGTGGAAACCTCGGGCCATTCCCTGGCCGTGGGCGGCATCCGCGTCGATACGAGCGCACGCCGCGGCAAGCGCGGCACCTGGCTGCTCGATCCCTACGATATCGATGTGGTGCAGGGCGGCGGCGGCAGCCTCGGTGACGTGGACGAGTTTGCCGAAGGTCCGCCCTCCAGCAGCACCAGCATCGGCGCCGACGTGATTTCCAATGCCAACAGCAACGTGACCTTGCAGGCCCAGCACCGCATCAATTTCAGCAGCGCCGTCAATATGCTCCATCCCGGCATCGGCCTGAGCGCCACGGCGGGCGAGACGATCAATGTGTATGCGGCCATCAGCACCAACGGCGGCAATGTGACCTTGTCGGCCAACGACGCCAGCAGCGGCGCCGCGTATGGTTCCGCCGCGAATATCCACCTGAACGCGCCGATCACGACGAACGGCGGCAGCGTGTCGTTGTCCGGCGCCAGCGTGGCGGGCAGCGGCGTGGTCAGCGTCGGCAGCGGCAACCTGTCCCTGCGCGCCAATTTCTCGGGCGGCGAAATCAACCTGACGGGCGGCGGCGCGCGGCTGACGGGCAGCGGCGCCGCCGGCCAGACGGTGACCTTGCAGGCCGACAGCATCAGCCTCGGCGGCACCCTGGATTTCGGCGGCACCGGCGGGCGCGCCAGCGTGGCGATCAAGCCCCTGAGCAGCTCGCGCCTCATCGACCTGGGCAGCAAGTCCGGCGGCGCCCTGGGCCTGGACGCGGCCGAGCTGGCCGGCATCTCTGCATCCTCGCTGACCATCGGCGACGGCAGCAACACGGGCGGTATGCGCATCTCGAATGCGATCAATCTGGCGGGCGACCTGCGCCTCAATTCAGCTTCCCCCATCACGGCCACGGGCGCCGTCACGGTCGGCGGCCTGTTTGCCCTCGACGGCGGCGCGTGGACGCAAAATGCGTCCGGCCTGGCCGCTTTCTCCGCCAGCCGCTTCGCCATCGCGCCGGGCGCCAGCTTCCTGCGCGTGAGCGGCGGCGACGGCAGCACGGCCGCGCCTTACCAGATCGTCGATATCTACGGCTTGCAAGGCATCGGCAGCCTGGGGCTGGGCAACAACTATCGGTTGATGGGCAATATCGACGCCAGCGGCACGACCAGCTGGAACCAGGGCGCCGGTTTTGCACCCATCGCCGGCGGCGATGGCGCAGGGTATGCGGGCATGTTCGACGGCGGCGGTTTTGCCATCAACGGTCTGTACATCAATGCCCTGAACCCGACCGTCAGCTCCGGCGTGGGCCTGTTCGGCAAGGTGCAGGGGGGAACGGTACGCAAGCTGGCCCTGCAAAATGGCAGCGTGGCGGGGGTGAACAATGTCGGCGCGCTGGTCGGCCTGAATGTGGGTGGGACGCTGGACAGCGTGCGCAGCAGCGCCGCGGTCAGCGGCGCCAGCGCCGTCGGCGGCCTGGTCGGCAGCAACGGCGGCACGCTGCGCAATGCCAGCGCCAGCGGCAACGTCGCGGGCATCAATGCGGCCAATGGCGGCAGCATCGGCGGGCTGGTGGGGGCAAACCTGGCCGGCGCCAGTATCGATGCCGCCTACGCCACGGGCGACGTGACGGGAGCGCGCGACAAGGTCGGCGGCCTGGTGGGGAACAATGACGGCGCCATTTCCCAGTCCTACGCCACGGGCGCCGCCCGCGGCGCGGCCAATATCGGTGGCCTGGCGGGACGCAATGGCGGCAGCATCAGTGACGCCTACGCCACCGGCGCCGTCGGCGTGTCGGCCGATGGCGACGTGGCGGTGCCCCGCGCAAACCTGGGCGGGCTGATCGGCTGGAGCGTGGCGGGCAGCAGCGCCAGCCACGTCTACAGCAGCGGCGCCGTGGCCGGCAGCGGCTTTGCGGGCGGTACGGTGGGCGGCCTGGTGGGCCGCGCCGATGTGGGCGCGGGCATCGCGTTCGGTTTCTGGAACTATGAGACGGCCGGCATCCTGATGGACCAGGGCGGCGCCAGTGGCCGCACCACGGCGCAGATGCAGCAGCAGGGCAGCTTCAACGGTTTCAATTTCAGCAGCGTCTGGCGCATCTACGATGGCTATACGACGCCGATGCTGAAGGCGCTCCTGAAACCGCTGCAAGTGAATGTCACGGACAATGCCAGTGGCAAGGTCTACGATGGCCAGCTGGCCGCCTTCCTGGGCACGATAGGTTACGTGGGACTGCTCGACGGCGACGCGGGCGTGAATGGCAGCCTCGGCTACGGGAGCAATGCACGCAATGTGGGTACCTACGGCCTGACGGGGCTGTGGTCGACCAAGTACGACATCACCCTGGGCGGCACGACCACCTATGCCATCACGCCGCGCATCCTGACGGTCGGCATCGGCGGCAATGGCAAGGTGTATGACGGCAACCTTGGCTATGACGGCGCCACCTTCGTGCTGGGCAATGTGGTAACGGGCGACAATATAAGCATCAGCGGCAGCGCCGCCTTCCTCGACAAGAACGCGGGCGGCAGCAAGGCCGTGCACGCCAGCGGCCTGACCCTGGGCGGCAATGAGCTGGGCAACTACAGCCTGGCCGCGACGACGGCGGACGGCACGGCGGCCATCACGGCGCGCATCCTGAATTATGGCGTCTCGGGCGCGCAAAGCCGCGTCTACGACGGCACGCTGCAAGCGGCCCTGGATGGCTATTTCGAAGGCCTGGTGGCGGGCGACCAGGTCGGCATGGCCGGCTTGCTGGGCAGCTTCCGCGACAAGAATGCCGGTACAGGCAAGGTGGTCGATTACCAGGTGGCGACGGGTCACCTGACGGGCGCCGATGCGGGCAACTATGTGCTCAATGGAAATGCGGGCAGCACGACGGCCGACATCGGCGCACGTGCGCTGAACCTGTCCGGCGTGGTGGGTAACAAGGTCTACGATGGCACGACGGGCGCCAGCCTGGTCCTGGGCGATGACCGTCTCGCCGGCGACAGTTTGACGGCCTTGGCAGTGGCCAACTTTGCGGACAAGAACGTGGGCGCGGCCAAGGTGGTGGAGCTCAGTGGCGCGGCGCTGACGGGCGCCGATGCGGGCAATTATTTTATCGTCTTGCCAACGGGCTTGCTGGCCAGCATTACGCCCGCCAGCCTGACCCTGGCCAGCCTGAGCGCGGCCGGCAAGGTGTATGACGGCACCACGAATGCGGCCGTCAGCGCGTCGGCGAACGGCGTGCTGGGCCAGGATGTGGTCAGCGTGGTGGGCGGCAGCGGCAGCTTTGCCGACAAGAATGTGGGCGCGGGCAAGCTGGTGACGGCCAGCGGCTTCCGCCTGGCGGGCGCCGATGCGGGCAATTACACACTGGAAACGATGGGCGGCACGGCGCAGGCAACGATTGCGCAAAAACAATTGTCAATATGGGTCGGCAGCGGCAGCGGCTTGTGGAGCGACGCCGCCAACTGGGACGGTGGCGTGGTGCCGGAAGGCGCGAACGTGCTGGCTGCCGACTTCAGCAACAGCAAGGGCATCGTCACCTACAGCGCGGCGGCCGGCAGCACCATCCTGAAAAACCTGCATTCGGCGACGGGCTTGCTGTTGACGGGCGGCAGCCTGACGCTCGGTGACAGCGCGCTGGACCTCTCCGTGCTGGGCGGCCTGGCCGGCCTGGAAATCAACGGCGGCAGCTTGCTGCTGAACGGCAGCCTGTCGGCGGACCGTTATGCGCAAGGCGGCGGTGTGCTGAGCGGCAACGGTAACTTGCTCGTCGCCAACAGTTTTAATCAGACGGCCGGCGCCATCCGGCTGGCGGGCCAGCTGGCCATCACGCAAGCGGCGGGAGATGTGCGCTTCGCCAGCCTGGCGGCCAACGAGGTGAAACTGAGCGCCCTGAACGGCGCCATCGGCCAGGATGGTGCCTTGCTTGCCGGCAGCCTGGCTGCGCAGGCGCGCGATGGCATCGTGCTGGGCCATGCGGGCAACCAGGTGGGCAGTTTTGCCGCCAGCAATAGCGCAGGGGGCGGCATTGCGCTGAACAATACCTCGGCGCCGGGCACTCTGATCCTGGGAACCTTGGTAACGGGCGCGGGCAACATTGCCATCGATAACACGGGCGGCGTCATGGCCGGCAACATCAATGCGAATGGCGGCAACGTCAGCGTGACGGCGCACAGCCCCGTCACCGTCAACGGCAAGATCGAGGGCAAGGACATTGCGCTCAATGCCAGCACGGATGTGTTGCTGGGCAATGGTGCGCAGCTGGCAGCGGCGCGCGACATCAGCCTGGCGGCTGGCGGCGACATTCGTATCGAAGGCAATGCCCAAGTCCTCGGCGGCGGCAATTTCAGCGCCAGCGCGGGGGGCAATGTGCGCTTTGCGGACACGGCAAGCTTCGCCTTGCCGGCTGCGGCCAGCATGAGCGTGCTGGCGAAAGCGGGCAGCATCACGGGCGAATCGGGCGTGCGCATCAACCGCCAGCGCGCCAACGTCAGCTTGCTGGCGCCGAATGGCACGGTGAACATGGCGGATGCCATCTTCCTGCCTGCCACGACCGTCGACAAGCCCGCCATCGATGCCAGCGCCAGCGCAGCCATCGATGAAGCCTTGCGTATCATCAAGCAGGCCGACCGTGCCAACGCCCCGCTCGCTTCTGCATCGCCAGCCAAGGATGATGACAAGAAGAAAGACAGCAAGGATGTTGCCGATGCCACAGATAAACCCACAGGATACAAATACGATGATGCCGCAAAAAAAATGTACTGCAATTAAGGCCTTGCTGTGGCTGGCCCTGATGTGCGTGGGCGCGCACGCCTGGGCTGGACAGGTGGCGGGTACGGTGATGCAGTTGAGCGGTCCGCTGATGGCCAAGAAGGCGGATGGCAAGATGAAAATCCTGGCCATCAAGTCCGAAGTCGAGCAGGGCGATACCTTGCTGACGGAAAAGGAAACCTATGCCTTGATCAAGCTGATCGACAATAGCGAAATCACCCTGAAACCGAATACCAGTTTCGTGATCGAGCAATTCAGCTACACGGCCGAGCAGCCTGACGGCGACCACGCCATCTTCAGCCTGCTCAAGGGCGGCTTGCGTTCCGTCACGGGCTTGCTGGGCAAGCGCAACAAGGAGCGTTTCGAGATGAAGACGCCGGCCGCCACCATTGGCATCCGCGGCACGACGTTTGTCGCCACCTATGTGCCGGCCTCGGCGCAGGCGGTGCCAACGATGCCGACACCAAGCGGGGGGGCGAGGGCGCCGGGCCTGTATGTCCAGGTGCTCGATGGCTTGATTCACGTGACCAATCCTGCCGGGACGCAGAATTTTGCCGCCGGGCAATTTGGTTTTACGCCCAGCTTCAAGCAGCCGCCCGTGATGCTGCCTGTCAATCCCGGCATCCCGTTCACGCCGCCGCCGGTCTTTTCATCGTCGTCATCGGGCCCGGGCAGCGCGGCAGGCGGCAGCAAGCCGGCCGCAATCGACTGCGTCGTGCGCTAAGCGTCGTCAAACAAGCCCGGCACATCGTGCAAATAGGGCTTGACCTTCCCATCATGGGATAGCAGATCCTGTCCGTATTCGTTACTCTTTCGTACAGGATCTGCCATGAACCAGGCTGCACTCGCCCCGACTCCCCCCAATTCCGTCGCCGCGCACGCGCAGGCGCTGGCCATCGAAGGCATGAGCTGCGCCTCGTGCGTGGGCCGCGTGGAAAAGGCCCTGGCCGCCGTGCCCGGCGTGACCCAGGCCAGCGTCAATCTGGCCACCGAAGTGGCCAAGGTCACGTCCGACACGCCGATTCCCCTGGCCACCTTGCAGGCGGCCGTGGAAAAGGCTGGCTACAGCGTGGCGCAGCGCGAAATCGACCTGAACGTCGCCGGCATGACGTGCGCCTCTTGCGTGGGCCGGGTGGAAAAAGCCTTGCTGAAGGTGCCGGGCGTGCTGGCCGCCAGCGTCAACCTGGCCACGGAAAGCGCGCGCATCAAGGTGACGGGCGAGGCCGATGCGGCCACCCTGATCGCCGCCATCGACAAGGCCGGCTATGAAGCCACGGTGCCCGCCGCCAGCCAGGCCAGCGCGCCCCTTGCCGCGCCGAACCGCGACGGCTTGAAAGTGGCGTTCGCGGCCGTGCTGGCTTTCCCCCTGATGCTGCCCATGCTGCTCGAATGGGCCGGCATCCATCTGATGCTGCCCGGCTGGCTGCAATTCGCGCTGGCGACACCTGTGCAATTCTATTTTGGCGCGCGCTTCTACAAGGCGGGCTGGAAGGCGGCCCGCGCCGGTAGCGGCAATATGGATCTGCTGGTGGCGCTGGGCACGAGCGCCGCGTATGGCTTGTCCGTCTACCAATGGCTGACGGCGGGCGAGATGCTGCCGCACCTGTATTTCGAAGCGTCGGCCGTCGTCATCACCCTGGTGCTGCTGGGCAAATGGCTGGAAAGCCGCGCCAAGCGCCAGACAGCCTCTGCCATCCGTGCGCTGCAAGTCCTGCGTCCGGAATCGGCCCGCGTGCGCCGCGACGGCGTGGAAATCGACTTGCCCGTGGAACAAGTCAAAGTGGGCGACCTGGTGGTCATCCGTCCCGGCGAGCGGGTAGCCGTCGATGGCGTGGTGGTGGAAGGCGCCAGCCAGATCAACGAATCCCTGATCACGGGCGAAAGCTTGCCGGTCGATAAGCATCCGGGCGACAAGGTCACGGGCGGCGCCATCAATGCGGATGGCTTGTTGCTGGTGCGCACGCAAGCCGTGGGCGGCGAGACGACTTTGTCGCGCATCATCCGCCTGGTGGAAGATGCGCAGGCGGCCAAGGCGCCGATCCAGCACCTGGTGGACAAGGTCAGCGCCATCTTTGTTCCCGTGGTGCTGGTGCTGGCGCTGCTGACCATGCTGGGCTGGTGGTTCGCCACGGGCGAGCTGGAAAACGCCATCATCAATGCCGTGGCCGTGCTGGTGATCGCCTGCCCGTGCGCGCTGGGCCTGGCCACGCCGACGGCCATCATGGCCGGCACGGGCGTCGCTGCCCGTTACGGCATCCTGATCAAGGATGCGGAAGCGCTGGAAGTGGCGCACGCCGTCAATACCGTCGTGTTCGACAAGACGGGCACCCTGACGGTGGGTAAACCTGCGCTGGCGGCCCTGCATGCGCATGGCATCGACGATGCCCGGCTGCTGCAACTGGCGGCCAGCATCCAGCGCGGCAGCGAGCACAGCCTGGCGACGGCCGTGCTGGATGCGGCGGCCGCGCGCCACCTCGATCCCTTGCCAGCCACGGGCCTGTCGGCCTTGCCGGGGCGCGGCCTGGCGGCCCAGGTCGATGGCCTGGAACTGAAACTGGGCAGCACGCGGCTGATGCAGGAGTTGCATGTAGACATGACGCCGCTGGCGGAACAGGCATTGTCCCTGGAAGCCACGGGCAACACGATTTCGTGGCTGGCTGCGGGCACGCAATTGCTGGGCCTGTTCGCCTTTTCCGACCAGGTCAAGCCGAACGCACAGGCGGCCATTGCCCATCTGCACAGCCTGGGCATCCGCACGGTGATGTTGACGGGGGACAATCAAGGCAGCGCGGACGCCGTCGGCAAGCTGCTGGGTATCGACACGGTGGCGGCAAAAATGCTGCCGGCCGATAAAACCGCTAAAATTGTCGCGCTGACAGGCGAGGGCGCGAAAGTCGCCATGGTGGGCGACGGTATCAACGATGCGCCCGCACTGGCGGCCGCCGACGTGGGCATTGCCATGTCGACAGGCACGGACGTGGCCATGCATGCGGCCGGCATAACCCTGATGCGCGGCGATCCGGCCCTGGTGGCGGACGCCATCGATATCTCGCGCCGCACCTACAGCAAGATACGGCAAAATCTGTTCTGGGCCTTCATTTATAACCTGATCGGCATTCCGCTGGCCGCCTTCGGCTTGCTCAACCCCATGGTGGCGGGCGCGGCGATGGCCTTCAGTTCCGTCAGCGTGATCAGCAATGCCCTGTTGCTGCGCCGCTGGAAAGCCCGCAGTCATACAGGTAGCGCGCATACCAAGGAGCAACAAGGATGAATATCGGCCAGGCGGCAAGCGAAACGGGCGTATCGGCAAAAATGATACGCTATTACGAAAGCATTACCTTACTAAAACCCAGTGCGCGCAGCGACGCCGGTTACCGCATCTACACGCCGAACGATTTGCACGCCTTGCGCTTCATCAAACGCGCGCGGGGCCTGGGTTTTTCGCTGGAACAGATCCGCGAACTGCTGTCCCTGTGGCAAAACGACCAGCGTGCCAGCGCGGACGTGAAAGGCATCGCCCTGGCCCACGTGGCCGACTTGAATCAGCGCATCGCCGAACTGACGGAAATGCGCGATACCCTGGCCCACCTGGCGCAATCGTGCCATGGCGACGACAAGCCCGATTGCCCCATCCTGCAAAGCCTGGGACTGGCCGGCGATCCGGAAGCGAAACCATGTTGCCATTGATGTAAATCAACGGAGGTGTGCATGGCCTATGAACTGTACTACTGGCCCACGATACAGGGACGCGGAGAATTCATCCGCCTGGCGCTGGAAGAGGCGGGCGCCGAGTACCGTGACATCGCCCGCTTGCCCGCACGCCCGGGGCAGGGCATGCCCGCGATGCTGGCCTGCCTCGATGGCGACAGCACGCCCCAGGCCGCCTACGCGCCACCCGTGCTGCGCGACGGCGACATGCTGATCGGCCAGACGCCGAATATCCTGTTGTACCTGGGCCGGCGCTTGGGCCTGGCGCCGCGCGCGGAAGGCGGCCGTTTGTGGCTGAACCAGTTGCAACTGACGATGGCCGACTGGCTGACGGAAGTGCATGACACGCACCATCCGCTGTCGATGAATCAGTATTACGAAGAGCAACAGCAGGCGGCCGTGCTGCGCAGTGCGGATTTCCGCGCAACACGCTTGCCGAAATTCCTGTCCTACTTCACGCAAGTGTTGCTGAGCAGCCGCGGCCCGTATCTGCTGGGTACAAAGCTCACGTATGGCGACCTGTCGCTGTTCCAGATGCTGGCCGGTTTGCACTATGCGTTTCCGCAAGCCATGGCGCGCCTGGCGCCCGAATATTCTGCCTTGTCTGACCTGCATGACACCGTGGCGGCGCGGCCGAATATTGCCCATTACCTGCGCTCGAAGCGCCGGATCCCGTTCAATGAAGAAGGCATCTTCCGCCATTACCCCGAACTGGACGGGTAAACAAAAACAGCCGGCGCATTGGCCGGCTGTCGTGTCCTTGCTGTTTATTGCGCGCTGGTGACGGGGTAGCCCGCCTCCACGATGGCCGCGCTGATGGCGCCCAGTTCGCTCGATGACTCCACCGTGACGCACTTGCTGGCCAGGTCGATCTGCACCTGGGCTTGCGGATCGATGCCTTGCACCGCTTTCGTGACCGAGCCGACGCAATGGCCGCAGCTCATGTTTTCAACTTGTAACTGATACATGGCAAGCACTCCTTGAATGATTAAGTGCTGCCACTGTAAGCCTTCCCCCGATGGTAAGGTCAAGGGGAAAGCTGGCATGTGGATCAATTCAGCAGGAAATCGACGGCTTGCATGGGCGGCGGCACGTTCTCATCCTGCACGGATTCGCGCAAGCTGATTTCAATGCTGCGGCACATGGCCGACAGCGGCAGATCGTTGGCGTCTTCGCCGAACGGTTCCTCGATCTCGTCGCCCAGCGCATCGAGGCCAAAGAAGGTGTAGGCGACGATGGCGACGACGAACGGCGTCATGAAACCGAGCGAATCGACGAGGCCGAAGGGCAGCAGGAAACAGTACAGGTAGGCCGTGCGGTGCAGCAGCAGTGAATACGAGAAGGGAATCGGCGTGCTGCGGATGCGCTCGCACGAGGCGCCGGCCGCTACCATGGCCGAGACCGTGTTATCGATCTGCGTGGCAAGGATGCTGTCGATGCGGCCTTGCCGGACGCAGTCGGCCAGGTCGTGGCCCATCTGCAGCATCAGGTAGTCGGACGGGTTCGTGGCCTGGCAAGCCGCTTCCCATTCGGCCGGGCGCAGCAGCGGCTGCAAGTCGGCAGGTCCGCGCGTGTCGCGCAGCTGGTGGCGCAGGGCATGGCAAAAGGCGATGGTGCGGTAAATCATGCGCACGCGCACGTCTTCCAGGCCCAGCCTGGCGTGGGCCGGGATGTCGTCGCGTATCATCGTCTGGCACTGGCGCGAGAAATTCCGGCTGCGCAAGACCAGTTCGCCCCACAGCTTGCGCGCTTCCCAGTAGCGGTCGTAGGCGGCCGTGTTGCGAAAGCCCAGGAAGATGGCCAGCGGCAAGCCGATCAGGGTAAACGGGATGGTGGTGAGGATGACCTTGTGGTCGAACAAGGTGCCGTGGCACCACGTGACGAGGGTGGCGATCAGGGTATTGACGATGAGCGTGGTGCGGATGCGCGGCAGGACGGAGCCGCGCACCACCAGGAACAGCCGCAGCGCCGAAGGACGCTCGCGCACGATCATGATGGGCTCCCTGTCGGGTGCTGGGCTGGCGGTGAAAGCCGTGCCCTGTTCTTGTTATTGAAAAACCATTGTGTGGAATGGCAGAGTGGCAAATGCCGGGAACAAAAAGCCCGCAGTGTGTGCGGGCTGAGCTGGGTGTGCATGGGACGCAGTGTAGGGGAGACGGCATGAGTATAGGCCGCCGTCCCGCTTCCCGCCAATTCACAGTGATAATGGATATTATTCATTTCATGAATGAATATTTCATTTGTAAGTGAATGTGTGAATTTCAATTGCCCGCATGCCGCCCTTGCCGCAGCTTCGTGCGGTGTTCCTCTTGCTGTCGTTTCAATGCGGCACTGGCTGCATAGTCGTTGCGGAACCACTTCGGGTTCTTGCTGCGGCCTGGCCATGTGCAATCGGCCAGGTTGGCGATATCGGCGCAGTCGCAGGCACAGTCGCCGCAATCGGGGACCTGGAGATCGCAATACCCTGCCTGCGCCCGATGGCGCGCACTGCGGCCCCTGGCGTGCTGGGGCTGGGTCTGGGACTGGGCCTGGTGCAGGCGGTGGTGTGCGCTGCAGCTGTGCAAGCGGCGCCGCAGCAGGGACAGTCCCGGCCGCAAGCCATGGCGGGCGATGACCTTGCGGCCATACACGGAACAGCTGTCGCGTCCCGTGAGCACGCGGTAGGCGCAGGAAAACCCTTTATGGGGCGACAGATAGCGCTGGTAGGCACCGATCGCCCACAGGGCCAGCTGCGTGCCGCAGGTGTCGAATGAGAAAATGCGCTCTCCTTGGCCGGTCGCGTTTATTGGATGGAATGGTGGTGCGAGCATACGACAGGTCTGCAAAAAAGAATAGCGCCAGCCCACTACATCCCTATGCTTTTCCAGCCATGCCAGGCAAACGCCGCCAGCCACGCCAGCAAGATCGCCAGACCCGGCAGCAACAGCCATTTTGCCGCCGTCTCTTCCCACGCCACAAAAGGTCGTCCACCTCGGGCGATGGCCAGCAGCGCCTGTCCCCCGTTCAAGCCGGCAAACGGCAGCAGGTTGAAGGCGCACAGTTTCAACGAGAACAGGGCGAACACCAGCGCAAAGCCGTGCGTGCGAGCAAAGGTTTCCCCTTCACCCAGCAATTCCTGCGCCGTTGACAACGGCGCCAGCGCGCCATGGACGATTTGTCCGAAGGCCGCGACAAAGCGCTCCCAGCCTTGCGGCCCCATGAGCCAGAGCGCCACGGCCAGCAGCACCGCCACGCCGCTCAGGGGCAGCAGCACCTGTTTCCACAGCGGCTGGAAGTTGTAGGCATCGCGGCAGGGATCGTCGTCGTACAGCGTTTCCTCGCGCGTATCTTTCAGCACCACGTTGCCGGCCAGGGGCAGCAGCTTGATGTGGACTTTTCCCCAGGCCAGCAGGGTCGGTCCCACGCCATAACTGATTTGGCGCACGCTGATGCCCAAGGCATGGGCGCACAGGGCCATGATGGAAATGTGGAGGAACATGAAAAGGATGAAGCAGAGCAGCAACTGCAGGGCGGGATGCATCGGGTGAGGTGTCCTGGTGGAATGGAGCGGTATTAGAACATGTCGCAGGGAAAAGTCGCGCACATGAAAAAAGCCCCGCCTGCATCGCTGCAGCCGGGGCTTTCGAATGACCGGGCAGCTTGCGCCGCCCGCTGGAACTTATAGCACTTCGCTGGCGTGGTCGGCCAGGCGCGAACGCTCGCCGCGCGCCAGGGTGACGTGGCCGCTGTGGGTCCAGCCCTTGAAGCGGTCGACCACGTAGGTCAGGCCGCTCGAGCCTTCCGTCAGGTACGGCGTGTCGATCTGGGCGATGTTGCCCAGGCACAGGATCTTCGTGCCGGGACCGGCGCGCGTGACGAGGGTCTTGACTTGTTTCGGCGTCAAGTTTTGCGCTTCATCAATGATGAGGAACTTGTTGACGAAGGTGCGGCCGCGCATGAAGTTGAGCGACTTGATCTTGATGCGCGAGCGGATCAGGTCTTGCGTTGCCGCACGGCCCCATTCGCCGCCATCGGAGTCGGACTTGTTCAGCACTTCCAGGTTGTCGTCGAAGGCGCCCATCCATGGCGACATCTTTTCCTCTTCCGTGCCTGGCAGGAAACCGATGTCTTCGCCCACCGGCACCGTCACGCGGGTCACGATGATTTCATTGTAGAGCTTGGTTTCCAGCACTTGCGCCAGACCGGCGGCCAGGGCCAGCAGGGTCTTGCCGGTGCCGGCCTGGCCCAGCAGGGTGACGAAGTCGCACTCTGGATTCATCAGCAAGTTCAGCGCGAAATTCTGCTCGCGGTTGCGCGCCGTCACGCCCCATACATTGTTCTTCGTGTGGCTGAAGTCGCGCAGGGTTTGCAGCACGGCCGTCTTGCCGTTGATCTGTTTCACCTGGCCATAGAACGGCGTTTCGCCGTTTTTCGGTTCCAGGTAGATGAACTGGTTGACCAGCAACGATGGAATGAACGGGCCCGTCACGCGGTAGAAGGTGGAGCTGTAGCCGTTCTTGCTTTCCTGCCACGATTCCATGTCCTTGCCGTGCTTGTTCCAGAAGTCGTCCGGCAATTGCACGATGCCCGAGTACAGCAAGTCCGTGTCTTCCAGCACATGGTCGTTGAAGTAATCTTCGGCTGGCAAGCCCAGGGCGCGCGCCTTGATGCGCATGTTGATGTCCTTCGACACCAGCACGACGGGGCGGCCATCCTGTTCCGACTCGAGCGAGCGCACGACGGCCAGGATCTGGTTGTCGGCCTTGCCTACTGGCAAGCCAGCCGGCAAGTCGGCGCTTTGCAGGCGCGTCTGGAAGAACAGACGGCCCTTGGCATCCTTGTTGCCCAGCTTGGACAGCAGGATGCCGTGCTCGATGGCGTCGTCATCCGTGTTGCTGATCAGGGCGTCCAGGGTGCGGGAGACCTGGCGCGCATTGCGCGCCACTTCCGTCATGCCCTTTTTATGGTTGTCCAGCTCTTCCAGGGTCATCATCGGCAGGTACACATCGTGTTCCTCGAAGCGGAACAGCGACGATGGATCGTGCATCAGCACGTTCGTGTCGAGCACGAACAGCTTGCTGATGCCGCGCTGGTCGGCGGCGCGGCTGGCGGACGACTTGAGCTGGACTTCGACCGCCTTGTGCTTGGCCGGATGTGGCTGCTCGACTTGCTTGACGGATTTCAGCGGCGTGACCTTGCCCTTGGCTGCCGGCTTGGTTTGCGCGGCAGGAGCAGGGGCTGCGGCCACTGGCGCCGGTGCGGGCGCCTGTACCGGCTTGGCGACCATCAGGGCCGCCACTTGCTTGATCTTCGTGGCCGCATTGCGGACCGGCTTGGCAACTTCGGCGATCGCCGCTTCAATGATCGGTGCAGCCACTTTCTTGGCTGCCGGGGTTTTGGTGGCCGGGCGCGCTGCGCCTGCGGTTGGGTAATCTTGGGTGGCCAGGATGGTGGCTGGCTTGCTCGGTAATTTTGGCAGTGGCATCAGGATCTCAATCAAAAAATTTCTGGAATGAATCGCCCATGGGCAGCCAGCTTCTGGCGGCACTTCTCATGGGGTGGATGCGGGGGAACAACAATGCTACAGGACGAGTAACTGCCGGAAGGCCGGCAGCATGGCCGGTCATGGACGCCATCGGCGGGCTGCAGGCCCGCCTGGCGGAGTGGATGGAGGCGCTTCGTTGACTCAAAATGGCGATAGGTACCGTGAACTGAACTGCGGTTGAACTAAGCTCGCTGGAAGCCGGCAACGCGCATTGGATCAAAATGGACGATCAATTCAGATGCGCTACGAATTCCAGCACTTCTTCCACGTGAGTTGCGACCTTCACGCCTCTCCATTCTTTCACCAATCGGCCCTGGGCGTCAATCACAAACGTACTGCGCTCGACGCCACGGACCGTCTTGCCGTACATCTGTTTCATCTTCATGACGTTAAACAGCAGGCAAACGGCTTCGTCCGGGTCGGAAATGAGCTCGAATGGCAGCTCCAGCTTGGCTTTGAAGCTTTCGTGCGAGCGCAGGGAATCGCGGCTGATGCCGTAGATTTCCACGCCGGCGGCGACGAATTGCGAATACGCATCGCGAAAGGCGATGTTTTCCGTGGTGCAACCAGGGGTGTTGTCCTTCGGATAGAAAAACAGCACCGTGGCCTTGGCCGGGCGGCCCAGCAACTGAAAGGTCTTGCCGCTGGTCATCGCGGCGCTAAAGTCGGGTATGCTAACGAGGGATTGGCTATCAGCCACAGGTTCTCTCCTGAACGGTGATCATCAGCGCTGTTTTTAATCTGGCAACGCATCCAGGTGCAACAATACAGCATTCAGGCCGCTTTGCCCTGCACAATCAGGCGTCCCGAACGGCCTGGCAACTCATCCCAAGTGACGGGACAAACGGGCAAGTCCGTATTTTTTATCTTTTCATAATAATCGCCCATCGCTGCAAACTGGTAGCCCTGGGCTTTCCAGCCAGCCAGCAGTTGTTCGAAAATGGGGGCGAGTTTCTGTCCTTCAAGTTCCGCATGCAAGGTATATACGTGATCGCGCGGATTGTCGGCCGTCAATGACAGGATATGCGCCGCAACATTGCCGGTCGTGATCAGTTTGCCATCGATTTCGCAGCCCAGCAATTCATCCAGGGTGGGCAGGGTGGTGGGCAATTGCACGCATTGCAGGATCGTGTTGCCGTTGCGCACGCGGTGCGGGCCATTGCTTGGATGCAGCATGGCGCCGCGCGCGTCGAGCATGGCGCGGCCATCGGAGGCATAGCGGTAGCCGGCCGTGTCGTGTTCGACAAAGGCGCTGACATTCATTTGCCAGCCGGCCGCGCCGTGCGTGTGCGGCTTTGTTCCAAACACTTGTTCGTAGCGGTTGGCGGCCTTGCGCATCATGTTGATGGTCCAGGCGGCGTTGCGCTTGGCCACGTTGTCTTGCCACAGGGTGTGATCCCAGGTGTGGATGCCGCACTCAAAACCGGCATCGCGCACGGCGCGCAATTGCGCCGCGCATTGCTTGCCGATATCGGGTCCCGGCAGCAAAGTGCCGTACATCAATGTTTTCAAGCCGTAGTGCTCGACCACCGAGGTGCGCGATACCTTGCTGAAAAAGCCGGGTTTCAAGGCGCGCCGCAGGGCCCAGCCCGTGTGGTCGGGGCCCAGCGAGAACAGAAAGGTGGCCTTGGCCTGGTGCGCGGCCAGCATGCGCACCAGATTGCCCATGCCTTCACGGGTGCCGCGATAGGTATCGACGTCGATTTTCAGGGTCAGGAACGGCTTGCTCAACATTAATCCATCAGTGCTTTGGCTTGGGCTACCTGGCTGCGGTAGGCGTCGAAAATGTTGCGCAGGGAATCGGCCATGGTGGTGGTCGGCGCCCAGCCCAGCTCTTCGCAGGTATTCGTGATTTTCGGCACGCGGTTTTGCACGTCCTGGTAGCCGGCGCCGTAGTAGGCGCCCGAGGTCGTTTCCACGATTTTCACGTGTTTCGCGCCTTCGGCGTATTCCGGGTATTCGGCGGCCAGGGTCAGCATCATGCCGGCCAGGTCGCGGATCGAATAGTTATTGGTCGGATTGCCAATGTTGTAGATCTTGCCGCTGGCGATGCCGTTCTTGTTGGCGATGATGCGGATCAGCGCATCGATGCCGTCGTCGATGTAGGTGAATGCACGTTTCTGCGCGCCGCCATCGACCAGCGAGATGTTCTCGCCGCGCACGATGTGACCGAAGAATTGCGTCACCACGCGCGAGGAACCTTCTTTTGGCGTGTGGATCGAGTCCAGGCCCGCGCCGATCCAGTTGAACGGACGGAACAGGGTGAAGTTCAAGCCTTCCATGCCGTAGCCCCAGATCACGCGGTCCATCAGCTGCTTGGCGTTCGAATAGATCCAGCGCGGCTTGTTGATCGGGCCGCAGATCAGTTCCGAGTTTTCCGGGTCGAATTCCTCGTCATGGCACATGCCATACACTTCCGAGGTCGACGGGAAGACCAGGTGCTTGCCGTACTTGGCGGCCGAGCGCACGATCGGCAGGTTGGCTTCGAAGTCCAGTTCGAAGACGCGCAGCGGCTGCTTGACGTAGGTCGAAGGCGTGGCGATGGCGACCAGGGGCAGGATGACGTCGCATTTCTTGACGTGGTATTCGACCCATTCCTTGTTGATCGTGATGTCGCCTTCGAAGAAGTGCATGCGCGACTTGTAGTTGTCATCTTCCAGCAATTCCGTGATGCGGTCCGTGTTCATGTCCATGCCGTAGACATGCCAGTCGGTGGTTTCCAGGATGCGCTTGGACAGGTGGTGGCCGATGAAGCCGTTGACGCCTAAGATGAGGACTTTTTTCATGTGAGATTCTCTTGAGTTAAATCAGTGTGTGCTGACGCGGGTGGTCAGACTTGCTTGCAATTGTTGAGCCGAAATCGGCTCCCCGGCAGCCCTCAGCGCGGAAATGGCCAGCATGCGGCCGTCTCCGCAGACGCCAAAGATGCAATTATCCACTACCGCCAAGCCCGGTGGCAAACTTCCTGCGGAAAGCTTGCTCAAACGGGCTTTTTCGATAATGTAAATGACATCATTGACTTCGGTGAAGGCGCCGGGATAGGGGGGCGCAACGGCACGGTGCAGGTTGTAAACCTGCTGCGCGGGTAACTTCCAGTCGATCCTGCCATCTTCGGGTTTGCGGCCGCCAAAGTAGCCGCCCTGGCGCAAATCGTTGAGCTGGCGCGGCGCCGTGCCGTCCAGCAAGGCCGGCAGCACGTTCCACAGGGTTTGTTCCGCCGCCACGGTGACCTTGCCGAAGACTTCGAAGGCCGTGTCGTCGGGCAGGATGGGCACGGCCGTTTGCGCGACGATGGCGCCGGCATCGGGCTTGACCGTCATTTCATGCAGGGTGGCACCCGTTTGCGGGGCGCCATGCAGCACGGCCCAGTTGACGGGCGCGCGGCCGCGGAACGCCGGCAGCAGCGAGCCGTGCATATTGTAGGCGGGCGCGACTTCCAAGATGCTAGCCGGCAACATGTGGCGGTAGTAAAAACTGAACAGCATGTCCGGTGTTGCCGCCTGCACCTGCGCCAGCAACTCGGGCGCGCGGGCGTCCGATGGCGTGATGTACGGAATGCCTTCCGCCTGGCACAGGCTGGCGACGGATTCGAACCACAGGTTTTCCGTGGGGCTGTCTTCGTGCGTGACGACGAGGGCGATGTCGACGCCGCCGGCCAGCAGCACCTTGATGCAGCGCACGCCCACATTGTGGTAGGCGAAGACGACGGCGCGCGGGGCGCCCATCAGCGGCCCACCTGGCGCTTTTCCAGGCGCACGTACGATGGCGCCTCGGCTTCCGCCTGCGTCATGCCGTCCTGCAAGATGGTTTGCACCACGTAGCGGGGACGGGCGCGCACTTGCTGGAAGATGCGTCCCACGTACTCGCCCACCAGGCCGATGCCGAACAGGATCACGCCCATGAAGAAGAAGGCGATGGCGAACAGGGTGAACACGCCTTCGGCTTCCGCGCCCAGCAGGAAGCGGCGTACCAGCAGGAAGACCACCAGCAATGCCGAGCCCAGCGACAGCGCCATGCCCAGCATGGAAAAGATTTGCAGCGGAATCAGCGAAAAGCCCGTGACCAGGTCGAAATTGAGGCGGATCAGGCTGTACAGCGAGTATTTCGATTCGCCGGCCGCCCGTTCCTCGTGTTCGACGATGATTTCCGTCGGCTTGCGGGCAAAGGTGTAGGCCAGTGCCGGCACGAAGGTATTGACTTCGGCGCATTGGTTGACGAGGTCGATCACGTTGCGGCCATACGCGCGCAGCATGTTGCCCTGGTCGGTGATCTTGATATTCGTGATTTTTTCGCGCAGGCGGTTCATCATCTTCGAGGCCAGCGTGCGCCAGGCGGAATCTTGCCGCTTGCGCCGGATCGAGCCCACGTAATCGTAGCCTTCGCGCATCTTCGCCACCAGGTTGCCGATTTCCTCGGGCGGATTCTGCAGGTCGGCGTCGAGCGTGATCATGATCTGTCCGCGCGAGGCTTCAAAACCAGCCAGGATGGCCATGTGCTGGCCATAATTGCCGTTGAACAAGATTACGCGCGTGACGTCCGGGCGCTGGCGGAACTGTTCCGCCAGGATGGGTACCGAATTGTCGCGGCTGCCATCGTTGATGAAAATGATCTCGTAGCTCGTCTGGAGGGCGTCGAGGGCCGGATACAGGCGGGCGAACAGGCTGGCCAGGCCATCTTGCTCGTTGTAGATCGGAATGATAATGGACAGTTCAGGTTTCATCGGCGCGCTGCTCATTTGATGAGAATGGATTTGACGGTGGCGACGGCGCGTTCCACGTCCTGTGTCGTCATGGCGTAGAACATCGGCAAGGTCACGGTCAGGCGGCCGATCTTTTCCGAGACGGGGAACATGCCCTCGGTAAAGCCGCGTTCGCGGTACATGGTAAACAGGTGGATCGGTGCGTAATGATAGCCCGTTCCCACGTTTTGCTGCGCCATTTGCTGCATGAAGGCGGCGCGCGTGCCGGGTCCATTGTCGGGCAGGATGATCTGGAACAAATGCCAGTTGCTGTTTTCAAAGTCCTGCACGGGCAGCTGGGCGCCGCTCAGCGCTTCGAAATCGCTGCCGAACTGCGCGAAATAGTGGCGTGCCAGCGCGCGGCGGTGGGCCGTGATGGCCTCGATATTGGCAAACTGGCCCAGGCCGATGGCGGCCATGATGTCGCTCATGTTGTACTTGCCGCCCAGCACATCGACGTCGATGCCGTCGACGCCGCTGCGCGTCACGCCCTGCAGCCGGTATTTCTCGGCCAGTTTCGCTTCTTCCAGGTTGTTGAGGACGAGGCAGCCGCCTTCGCCCGTGGTGATGTTCTTGTTGGCCTGGAAGCTGAACGAGACGAAGTCGCCAAACGCGCCGATGCGCTTGCCTTTCCAGGTGGAACCGAACGCTTGCGCCGCGTCTTCCACGACCCTTAAATTGTACTTTTCAGCAATCGCGTATAGGCGGTCCATATCGACGGGCAGGCCGGACAGGTAGACGGGGATGATGGCCTTGGTACGCGGGGTGATGACCGCTTCCAGTTTGTCGAGGTCGATATTCCGCGTAACGGGATCGATGTCGGCGAACACTGGCGTGGCGCCCACTTCGATGATGACGTTGGCCGTCGCGACCCACGACACGGGCGTGGTGATGACTTCGTCGCCGGGGCCGATGCCAGCGATGCGCAGCGCGATTTCCATGGTGCACGTGCCCGAATTGAAGGTGCGCACGGGGCGCCCGCCGAAATACTCGGACAGCTGGGCTTCGAAAGCCTGCACTTTCGGGCCGCTGGTGATCCAGCCCGAGCGCAGCACTTCGCCGACGGCGGCGATGGTCGCTTCATCGATGGTGGGTTTGGAAAAGGGCAAAAAGGGCAGGGTAGAGGTCATGGGGCGCAGTTCTTGGATCTGTATTGTGTCAGGGTATCGGCATCGCCGAGGCTGCCAGTGCCGTCAAAAGGCGCCGGCAGGCATGGCTATTTTATATCGTCAGTATGGCGGCGCAGCCCTTCAGCGGTGAAAAATCCTGCTGATGCGGGGGCGGGGCAAGCTGGCCGGGGGGGCGCGATCCGTGCTGCCTCGCGCCCCTTTAAATATTTACTTGTTAGCAACGACCATGCGGCGCGCATCTTCGGCAATCACACGCATGGGCACGCCACGGCCCTGCAATTCCTTGTAACGGTACAGGCTGATAATCGCCATGTCGTGCACGCCGGCATTGGCATCGTTCGTCCATTGCGTGATGAAAGGCTCGATGTTCGGGATGGACAGTTCGGGCTGCTGTTTCAGGCCAAACGTAAACTCATCCCAGTAATCGACGAGGATCACGGGCCGCTGCAGGTAATACGTTAGCGACTGTTCATAGATGCCGACCGAATAGAGCTTGGTATCGGCCGTCAGTTCGGCCTGGATCTGCGGCAGCATGTCGGTGCCTGCGCGGTTCTGGCCATACAGTTCGGAGCCGGCCAGGATGCAGTGCGTGGCCAGGAAGCCGGCGCCGGCGATGGTCAGCACCGTCATGTCGCGGCGCAACTGGCGCGCATGCAGCAAGGCCAGGGCGCCGCCGGCCAGGGCGAAGAAGCCGGCCGCCATCAGCCATGGCTGGTAACCCTTCAGCGCGACCAGGGCTTCCGCGTCGCGTGCGCTGGCCTTGCTGAAGGCGATCGGTCCGCCGATCAGGATGGCCGCGCCCAGCACGCACAGCAGGCCGGCGGCGAACAGGCGCTGGCGGCGCGAGGCCGATTCCAGGTACAGCGCCACCAGCAGGGCCAGCGCCGGGAAGATGGGCACGATGTAGCCAGGCAGCTTCGAGGTCGAATAGCTGAAGAAGAAGAAAATGAAGACGGCCCAGACGAGCAGCATCAAGCGGGGCTGGAAGGCGCCTTCCTGGCGCTTGAAGGCGGCGGCCAGGCTTTGCGGCAGCACGCCTATCCATGGCAGGATGCCGGGAATGAGCAGCACCAGGAAGTAATACCAGGCGCCTTCGCGCTTGTGGCCCTTCATCAGGAAGCGCTGGAAATGCTCGTGGATGAAGAAGAAATGCGGTTGTTCCGGATTGCGCAGGGCGACCAGCACGAACCACGGCGTGGCGATGGCAAAGAACAGCAGCAAGCCCTTGACCAGGTGCAGCCGCGTCCAGATGCGCCAGTCGCGCGCGCACAGCGAATACAGCACCAGCACGGCGCCCGGCAGCACGATGCCGATCAAGCCCTTGGCCAGCACGGCCAGCGCCATGGCTGCCCAGCAGGCCAGCATCCAGTTGCGGCGCTCGAACTCCGTGGCGTCGTCGCGCTGGGCGATCAGCAGGCTGCCCAGGGTGAGGGTCATCATGCCCGACAGGCCCATGTCCAGCGAATTGATCTGGCCGGAAGCGAGCCAGAACAGGCTCGATGCCAGCACCAGGCCCGCATACAGGCCCACGCGCGGGCCGAACACTTTCTTGCCCGCGTAAGCCGTCATGCACACGCCGATGATGCCGCACAGGCCAGTCCACAGGCGCGCCTGCCATTCGCCCAGACCGAAGGCGGCGAAGGTCAGCGCATTCAGCCAGGTTTGCAGCGGCGGCTTTTCAAAGTACTTGATGCCGTTCAGGCGCGTGGTGATCCAGTCGCCCGTGACGAACATTTCGCGCGCCATCTCGGCGTAGCGGCCCTCGTCGGGCGGTACCAGGGTGCGCACGCCCAGCGCATACAGGGTGACGACGATGAAGATGCCCAGCAGGGACCACATCAGCACCCGCGACGAGTGCAGTTCGTTGACATTGATTTTCATGCGGGCGTGCCTGCGGCCGGGGCCAGGATCAGGGCCAGCGTGACCTTGCGGCCTTCGCCCATGAGGATATTGTAGGTGCGGCAGGCAGCCTGGCTATCCATGCATTCGACGCCGATGCGGCGCATGGTCAGCGCGGCCGTCAGTTTCGGATGCACGAAGCGCTGGCGCTCGCCCGTGCCGAGGATGACCACGTCGGGCGCATCGGCCAGGATCTGCGCGAAATGCGCCTCGTTCAGTTGCTCGAAACTGTCCACTTCCCACGCCCGCGGAGGCATTTCCGGCATGACGATCAGGCTGTAGTTGTAGGGCTGGGCATTGATTTCCACGCCGTTTTCGTCATAGCCGGTGACAGTCTGGTATTGTTGGGTGCTGCTGGCATGGAGTTTCATGGCGATATCGGGGGCTGGTCGTGTCGGTTGATCGGTGCGCGCGCGGCCAAACTGCGTGCCGCGGCCAAGGGCGTAAGCATGCCATAAATGACAGAAAAGAGCGACTGAAAAGCAATATCCTTTCCAAATTGCAATCTTCGGCGCCACAGTGGGACTGCCTGCTTGCTCCATGGTAATGCTGCCAGATTAAGGGAAGATGAAGATGGCGCACGCCCGATTGCCGTCCGGAGGCGCCGGCGTGGCAGAATCAGCGTCAAATGCTGGGGTTGGCCATGTTTAATTTGATAAAATGGCCTGTTTTCGGCGAGAATGGTTGTTTTCGCCTTGCAGTCTTTCGCATCGCAGTTTCACGGGTTCATAGTTCTGGCGCGGCTATCATGCTGCAAGTTCTGCTTACCGCGCCGCATCACGACAGGGATTTATTTTGCGACCGATTCAGAAATCGAATAAATTGGCGGATGTCTGCTACGACATCCGCGGCCCGGTCCTGGAAAAATCCAGGCAAATGGAAGAAGAAGGCCACAAGATCACCAAGCTCAATATCGGCAACCTGGCCGTATTCGGCTTCGATCCGCCGGACGAGATCGTGCGCGACATGATGCTCAACCTGCAAAACGCCGCCGGCTATACGGATTCGAAGGGCATGTTCGCGCCGCGCAAGGCCGTCATGCACTATACGCAGGGCAAGAATATCGCCGGCGTGACCATCGATGACATTTATTTGGGCAATGGCGCTTCCGAACTGATCGTCATGTCGATGAACGCCCTGCTCAACAGCGGCGACGAAGTGCTGGTGCCGGCGCCCGATTACCCGCTGTGGACGGCCGCCGTCAGCCTGTCGGGCGGCAATCCCGTGCATTATGTGTGCGACGAGCAGAACGAGTGGTATCCCGACATCGAGGACATGCGCCGCAAGATCACGCCGCACACCAAGGCTATCGTCGTCATCAACCCGAACAATCCCACGGGCGCGCTGTACCCGGTTTCCGTGCTGCTGCAGATCGTCGAACTGGCGCGCCAGCACCAATTGATCATTTTCGCCGACGAGATCTACGACAAGGTGCTGTACGACGAAGCCGAGCACGTGTCAATCGCCTCGCTGGCCGACGACGTGCTGTTCATCACCATGAACGGCTTGTCGAAGAATTACCGCTCCTGCGGCTACCGTTCCGGCTGGATGGTGGTCTCGGGCGAAAAGCGCCACGCAAAAGATTACATCGAAGGCCTCAACATGCTGGCCTCGATGCGGCTATGCGCCAACGCGCCGGGGCAGTTTGCCATCCAGACGGCGCTTGGCGGCTACCAGAGCATACAAGACCTGGTGGGGCCCGGCGGGCGCCTGTTGAAACAGCGCGACCTGGCGCACAAGCTGCTGACCGATATTCCGGGCGTCACCTGTGTCAAGCCGAAGGCCGCGCTGTACATGTTCCCGCGCCTGGACCCGGAGATCTACCCGATCGCCGACGACCAGCAGTTTGCCTATGAATTACTGGCCGAAGCGAAGGTCCTGATCGTGCAGGGCACGGGCTTCAACTGGATCGCGCCCGACCATTTCCGCGTCGTCTTCCTGCCCAACTCCGATGACCTGACCGAGGCCATGGGCCGCATTGCGCGCTTCCTCGAAGGTTACCGCAAGCGCCATAGCCGGGGCTGAGCCAGACAGTAGCAATACCGATCAACCTGGCGCCGCCCAAGGGGGCGCCACTTATGAGCAGTCAAGCACACTATGAAATCCATCAAGATCGGCCTGCTGGGCCTAGGCAATGTCGGTTACGGCACGTTCAGCGTCCTGAAACGCAACCAGGAAGAAATCAAGCGCCGCGCGGGCCGCGGCATTGAAGTCGTCGCCGTCGCCGTGCGCGACGTGGCGCGCGCCGAAGCGCTCGTCGCCGGCGGCTGCAAGGTCGTCAATGACCCTTACCTGATCGTTAACGATCCCGAGATCGACATCGTCGTCGAACTGATCGGCGGCTACGACCTGTCGAAAACCCTGGTGATGCAGGCGATTGCCAACGGCAAGCACGTGGTCACGGCCAACAAGGCCCTGCTGGCCGTGCACGGTAATGAAATCTTCGCCGCCGCCCAGGACAAGGGCGTGATGGTAGCCTTCGAAGCGGCCGTCGCCGGCGGCATCCCCATCATCAAGGCGTTGCGCGAAGGCTTGACGGCCAACCGCATCGAATGGATCGCCGGCATCATCAACGGCACCACCAATTTCATCCTGTCCGAGATGCGCGACAAGGGCCTCGATTTCGCCACCGTGCTGAAACAGGCGCAGGAACTGGGCTACGCGGAAGCCGACCCCACCTTCGACATCGAAGGCGTCGACGCCGCGCACAAGGCCACCATCATGTCGGCCATCGCCTTCGGCATCCCGGTGCAGTTCGACAAGGCCTACGTGGAAGGCATCAGCAACCTCAATGCCGTCGACATCCGCTACGCCGAGCAGCTGGGCTACCGCATCAAGCTGCTGGGCATCACCAAGCGCGCCACCGTCAATGGCGTGGAAGGCATCGAGCTGCGCGTGCATCCGACCCTGATCCCGGCCAAGCGCCTGATCGCCAACGTGGAAGGCGCCATGAACGCGGTGCTGGTGCATGGCGACGCCGTCGGCGCCAGCCTGTACTCGGGCCGCGGCGCGGGCGCCGAGCCGACCGCGTCGTCGGTGATCGCCGACCTGGTCGACATCACCCGCCTGGCCACGGCCGACCCGGAACACCGCGTGCCGCACCTGGCGTTCCAGCCGAACGCGATGACCGATATCGCTATCTTGCCGATGTCGGAAATCACCACCAGCTACTACCTGCGCATGCACGTGGCCGACCAGCCGGGCGTGCTGGCCGACCTGACGCGCATCCTGGCCGAACGCAGCATCTCGATCGACGCCATGCTGCAAAAAGAGCCGGCCGAGGGCGAGACGCATACGGACATCATCATGCTGACGCACCAGACGCAGGAAAAGAATGTCACGGCCGCCATCGAGAAGATGGAAGCGTTAAATAGCGTGGTGGGTACGGTCACCAAGATCCGCCTGGAAAACCTCAGCTGAGCGTTTTCAGGCGATCCATGCAAAACGGCGCCCGCGGGCGCCGTTTTTTCATCAGATGACTATCTTAATGCTGCGGCACGTCGGGCGCGCCGACGGGACCCACATCCATGCCGTCATAGCTGGCCAGCTGGTTTTCCTGGGCAAACGCCATCAGTTCGCCATTGCGCGCGTGCAGACTGTCGACGCCATGCACTTCGGCCTTTTCCACGTGCAGCACCCACACGGGCGGTGCCGCCGCATCGTCGAGTTCCGGCTGGTACAGTTCCACGGGGCGGTAGCCCTGCAGCGCCAGCACGGTGGCGGCCTGCTCCAGCGGCTCGGAAGTGGGGTTGGTGAAGTAATAGCCCCACAGCAGCGGCTGAGACAGGTCCCAGGGCGCGTTCTCGGCGATGTTGGCGAACAGTTCGCTTACGTCTTCTTTGGTCATCATGGCGGAATCTTTCAGTCAATTTCAGGGCGAGATCTTAACATCGGCGCCCGTGGCGCGCCATGCGCCCATAAAAAAACCGGCTGTGCAGCCGGTTTTTCTTATCCGCCATGAAATCGGCTGGACATTCATTCTCGCCAGCGAGAATCAGAACTTGTAGCGCAGGCCGATCGACAGCAGGTCGGCTTTCAGTTTGGCGTCATCGCCGTTTGCTACCTTGCCGAAGTTTTCGTATTCCGCAACCAGCGACAGTTTTTTGTCGAAGTGGTAAGCGGCACCGATGCCAAAGATGGCGGAAGTCTTGTTGGTCGAGTCGTTAACGTTCTCACCAACGACGCTGACTTTGGTGCGGTTTTGCGACACGCCAGCCTTGGCGAACAGCGAGAACTGTTCGTTCAGCGGCAGGGTGCCGGTGGCGGCAACGTAGAATGCGTGGCTTTTCACGTCCAGTTTATCGCCGTCGAAGGTTGTCGTCAGTTTGCCGAAGTCGACGTAGCCGGCTTCCGCGCCGAAGTTTTGCGTGAGGTCGTAGCCTGCGTAGGCTTTGTAGCCGGTATTGCTTTTCTTGACCGAAGGGGTGTCACCCGACAGTTTCAATTCCGAACGGCCGACGTTGGCGCCAGCATAGAAACCTTCAGCTTGAGCGAACAATGGGAATGCCAGGGCGGCGCCTACGACTGCTGCAAACAATTGCTTTTTCATATTGATCCTAGGTAATTAATGCGGAGAGACTGTCTCGCCGCTTAATGGGAGCCGAATTGTATAGGGATGAATATGTTTATGTAAGGCAATTATTTAAAAAATATTAGAAATAAGCTACGTGTTGTTTTTGGGCAACGCTTCGTGTCGAATGACTATCTATGCAGGCTATCATGCGGCCACGCCGAAATGCACGCTGACTTTCAATCCGTGGCCATTTTCCGCCGTCGCCAGTTCCAGGCGCGCGCCGTGCAGGGCGGCGATGTCGCGCACGATGGCCAAACCTAGCCCCGCGCCGCCTGGATTGCTCTCGAGCGCCGTGCCGACGCGGTAGAACGGCGTGAATACGCGTTCGCGCTCGGCCGGCGGGATGCCCTTGCCGCTGTCTTCCACCTCCAGCACGGCGCCGTGTTCGTGGCTGTTCCCCGTTTGCGCCGCGCGCACGCGCAGGATCACGCTGCCGCCCTGCGGCGTGTAGCGCAGGGCGTTGTCGACCAGGTTGGCCACCAGTTCATGCAGCAGCAGGGCCTGGCCATGCACGGGCGCTTCGTCGGGCGCTTCCAGCGACAGGTCGATTTGCCTGCCGACGGCGGCCATGGCCATTTCCAGTCCCACCTGCTGCGCCACGTCGCGCAAGGGGACGGTGTCCATCGCCAGGCTGTCGCCGCCATGCTCGATGCGCGCCAGGGTCAGGAGGCGGTTGGCCAGCAGCACGGTCGAATCGGTGGTGGCGGCGATCGAGCGCACGATGTCGCGCAGGGCGGCGATGTCTGGCGGCGTGCCCGCCTGGCGGTCGCATTCGCGCATGGCCAGTTCGGCCTGGGTTTTCAGCACCGTCAGCGGCGTGCGCAACTGGTGCGAGGCGTCGGCGATGAAGCGGCGTTGGCTGGCGATCAGCTGCTGCAGGCGCGACATGGAGCCGTTCATGGCGCTCACCAGAGGGCGCATTTCCTTGTGCACCAGCGTGGGGTCGACGTCGGACAGGTCGGACAGGGTGCGCGTCTCGACCTCCGTTTTTAAGCGCATCAGCGGGCGCAGCACCAGGCGCACGGCAAACCACACGAGGGCGCCCATCACCAGTATCATCGCCGCCTGCCAGCTCAGGGTGTCGAACAGGATCTGGTTCGACAGGCCGCGCCGCGCGTCCAGCGTTTCGGCCACCTGGATCAGGGCGATGCCGCGCATCGAGTCGTCGTACACGGGTTGCAGCAGGGCGGCGATGCGGATCGGCTTGCCGTGGTAGTCGGCGTGGTAGAAGCGCACCAGGGCGGGATAATTCTGCGAGCGCGGCACGTTTTTCGGCACGGGCGGCAAGTCGCCATAGCCCGACACCAGTTCGCCATTGATGCCCGTCACCTTGTAATAGATGCGGCCCAGGGTGTCGGTTTCGAAGCTGTCGAGCGCCACGTAGGGCACTTCGGCCACCACCTTGCCGCCCACGATGGAGACGCGCTCGGCCAGCGCCCGCGTCGACGCCAGCAAGGAGCGGTCGTAGGCCATGTCGGCCGCGTCGAGCGCGTTGCGGTAGACAAAGACGGCATCGAGCAGCACCAGCATCACCAGGGGAATCAGCAGCCAGCGCAGCAGCTGGCTGCGCAGGCTGCCCAGCGGCCGGCCTTGCACCCAGCGCCGGCGCAGGCGTTCGAGCAGGGGCGGGCGTGGGGCGCGCACCGTCATTTCGGCGCGGCCGGCGCCATGGCGCTGCGCGGCTGCAGCAGGTAGCCGATGCCGCGCAGGGTGGTGATGACGGCGCCGTCGGGCGAGCCGCTTTCCACGCCGCTTTCCAGCTTCTTGCGCACGCGGTGGATATACAGTTCGATGGCGTCCAGGTTGGCGTCGTCGGCCAGCGCAAAGACTTCGTCGAACAGTTTTTCCTTCGACACGGCGCGTCCCGAGCGCGTGATCAGCGCTTCGAGCACCGCGTGTTCGCGCGGCGTCAGGGGAAACGGGGCGCCGGCATAGCTGAACATGCGCGTGACGGTGTCGAAACTGAGGGCACCGCACGCATGCACGAGGGCTTCGTTGCCCTGGCTGCGGCGCAGCAGGGCTTTCACGCGCGCTTCCAGTTCGGCCAGCTCGAACGGCTTGGCCATGTAGTCGTCGGCGCCCAGGTTCAGGCCCTGCACTTTTTCATCCAGGCCTCCGCGCGCCGTGAGTATCATGACGGGAGTCTTGCCGCGCGTGCCGCCGCGCGCGCGCAGGCGGCGCAGCACGTCCAGGCCATCCATCTTCGGCAGGGTCAGGTCGAGCAGCACCAGCGAGTATTCCTGCGTGTGCAGCAGGGCGTCGGCATCGGCGCCGTTGTGGGCGGTCTCCACCGTCAGGTGCGCGTCGCGCAGGGCCTTTGCCAGCCAGTGCGACAGCTCCAGATGGTCTTCCACTAATAATATGCGCATGGTCTCCGCCATTCGTTGAAATGGATGCAGTGTAAGCCTGCCGGCGCCGCGCCGACAGGGGCGGCAATGAATATGTTTGCCTCCTTTGTGGCTGGCTGGCGACACCTGTCAGTCTGAAAGCGAATTGAAAGGATCGCGCTCATATAGTGTGATCCTGATTCATGAAATTGATCAGGCATATCACTAATAACTATATCTAAGGGAGATACTCTACATGAAGAAGACCGCATACTCGCTGGCCGCTCTGGCTGTCCTGGCCGCCGCTGGCAGCGCCCAGGCACAATCGAACGTCACGCTGTACGGCCGCCTGGACGCCGGCGTCAGCACCACCAGCAACGCCGGTCCGAACAAAAGCTCGATGACGCAAGTGAGCTCGGGCGGCATGAACACCTCGCGCTGGGGCATCCTGGGCAGCGAAGACCTGGGCGGCGGCCTGAAAGCTGTCTTCAACCTGGAAGGCGGCATCCTGGTCGACACGGGCGCGGCCGACGGTGCGCTGTTCAAGCGCCAGGCCAATGTGGGCCTGGAAGGCGCGTTTGGCCGCGTCGTGCTGGGCCGTTCGTTCACCACCGTGTATGACTTCGTGCTGCCGTTCGATCCGATGGCCTATGCGCCGTTCTATTCGTGGGCCACTTCGGCCAACGCGACGGGCCCGAGCAAGTACGGCATGACGACGGCCTTCGACAACATGGTCAAGTACTCGGGCAAGACGGGCGACTTCAGCTACGGCGCATCGTACGGCTTCGGCGAGCAGTCGACGGGCAACTCGGACAGCGCCAAGCTGTCGACGGCCGTCACCTACAAGACCGGTCCTGTCAGCCTGCTGGCCACGTATGAGCAGGTGAACGGCAATGCCATCGCCGGCGGCGCGCGCGACAAGACCACCGTGTACCACCTGGGCGCCATGTATGACGACGGCCCGTGGAAAGTACAGGCGGCGGCGCGCGACTACAAGCTCGATCCGGCTGCCTCCGGCAAGGCCGACGTACGCGGCACCCTGTACTGGGGTGGCGTCAGCTACAAGACCACGCCGGTGATCACCCTGACGGGCGTGATCTACTACCAGGACGTGAAAAACGTGGCCGCCAACCTCAATGCCGATCCGATCATGTACGTGGCGCGCGTGCGCTATGCCCTGTCCAAGCGCACCGACCTGTACGTGGCCGGCGCCTACGCCAAGGCCAAGCACAACCAGCTGGTCAGCCTGTCGCGTGACGATGCCGGTTTCGGCGACACGCAGCGCGGCCTGATCGCCGGCATCCAGCACCGCTTCTAAGGCATGACGATGCTGCGTTCCCTGTTCCTGTCCTTGCTGCTGTGCCTGCTGCCCGCCCTCGCGGGGGCGCAGGCGTCGGCGCCGGCCGAGTGCGTGGTGCCGTCCAAGCCGGGCGGCGCCATGGACCTGACCTGCAAGCTGGCGAAAAAAGGCCTGGCGCAGGAGGGCGCAGCAGCCGCCATGGCGCCGATGCGCATCAGTTATCTGCCCGGCGGCATCGGCGCCGTGGCCTGGCACTCGATGGGTTCGCAGCGCCGCCGCGCGGAGCCGAACACCCTGGTGGCCTTTTCGGGCGGTTCGTTGCTGAATCTGGCGCAGGGCAAGTTCGGCAATGCCAAGGCGGGCGACGTGCGCTGGGTGGCGGCGCTGGGCGCCGACTACGGCATGATCGCCGTGCGCAGCGATTCGCCCTACAAGACGCTGGGCGACCTGATCGCGGCATTGCGGCAGCATCCGGACAAGGTGCTGATCGGCGTCTCCGGCACCATCGGCAGCCAGGACTGGTTGAAGATGGCGCTGGTGGCGCGCCACGCCGGCATCGATCCGAAAGTACTGCGTTTTGTCGCGCTCGAAGGCGGCGGCGAAGTGTTTACGGCGATGCAGGCCGATTATGTGCAGGTGGTTTCGGGCGATACGTCCGAAGCCACCCTGAACGCCAGCGCCAACCACGCGCGCGTGCTGGCCGTGCTGTCGGAGAAGCGCCTGCCGGGCGTGCTGGCCGGCGTGCCGACGGCGCGCGAGCAAGGCGTCGACGTGGTCTGGCCGATTATCCGCGGCGTGTGGATGGGGCCCCAGGTGCCGGAGGCGGACTACCAGCGCTGGGTGGCCACCTTTGACCGCGTCATGGCCACGCCGCAGTTCGCGGAATGGCGCGCGCAGGCCGGCCTGTATCCATTCGCCCTGACGGGGCCGAAGCTGACGGCGTATGTCAGGAAGGCGGTCGACGAGTATGCCAGGCAGGCAAATGAGCTTGGCCTGATGCGCTGATCGACCTCATATTAAATAAAAAACCTATTCATAGACGGAGACAACCCCATGCAAACCAAGACCCTGCTTCAAGCCGCCCTTGCCACCGCGTTTGCCAGCCTGGCCGGCGCCGCTTTCGCCCAGGTACCGGCAGGTTATCCGGCCGACTACCAGAAGATCATCGACGCGGCCAAGAAGGAAGGCAAGGTGGTGATCTACAGCGCCACCGACAGCAAGGCCGCCGCGCCGCTGATCAAGGATTTCAGCGCCCTGTATCCTGGCATCTCGGTCGAATACAACGACATGAATTCCACCGAAGTGTATAACCGCTTCATTTCCGAAGTGGCCGCCGGCGGCAACACGGCCGACGTGATGTGGTCTTCGGCGATGGACTTGCAGATGCGCCTGGCCTCCGATGGCTACGCCCTGAAATACAAGTCGGTCGAAGCGGCCAAGATCCCCGGCTGGGCCATGTGGGACGACCAGGCCTACGGCACCACGTTCGAGCCGGCCGCCATCGTCTATAACAAGCGTTTGCTCGACCCGAAGGAAGTGCCGAAGAACCACGACGACTTCGTCAAGCTGATCGCCACGCCGAAGTTCAAGGACAAGGTCACCACCTACGACATCGAGAAATCGGGCGTGGGCTTCATGTTCATGGCGCAGGATGCGAAGGAATATCCGCAATTCCTGGCGCTGCAAAACGCGTTCGGCACGGCCAAGGTGCGCGTGCAGTCGTCGACGGGCACCATGATGGAGCGTATCTCGTCCGGTGAAAACCTGATCGGCTACAACGTGCTGGGTTCCTACGCGCTGGTGCGCGCCAAGACCGACCCGTCGATCGGCGTGGTGCTGCCCAAGGATTACACCCTGATCCTGTCGCGCGTACAGTTCATCAACAAGAACGCGAAGAACGTCAACGCCAGCAAGCTGTGGCTCGATTACATCCTGTCGCACCGCGGCCAGACCATCATCGCCAACGGCGCCAAGCTGTTCGCCATCCGCGCCGACGTCACGGGCGAGACCACCTCGGCGGAACTGATCAAGGAAATCGGCACGGCCAACGTCAAGCCGATTCCCGTGCATCCGATCATCCTGCAATTCCTGGGGCCAGCCAAGCGCATGGCCTTCCTGAAGCAATGGAAAGAAACAGCCGGCAAAAAATAACGCCGACTTAGCCGCCCGCGAGCCTGGCTGCGGGCGCACGCCGTACCCTTCATTCATTGGATTCATCATGCAAACTGCTATCTTGCCGCTGCCTGCACGGTCGCGCTCTCCCTTGTCGCGCCTGAACTGGCCGCGCGGCGTGGTCGTGGCGATTACCCTGGTCGCCATTTTCCTGCCGCTGTTCCTGATTTTTTACCAAAGCTTTTTGAACGCGCCCTTCTTCATGCCGGTGCGCGAATTCGGCTTTGATTCCTACCGTTTCATCTTCGATGATCCCGATTTCGCCATGGCCTTCAAGAATGGCCTGATGCTGGCCTTCGGCCTGACCGTCATCGCCGTGCCGCTGGGCGGCATGCTGGCCTTCCTGATGGTGCGCACGGATTTGCCGGGCCGCGGCTGGGTGGCGCCCATGCTGCTGGTGCCGATCTTTGTCTCGCCGATGGTGATGGGCTTTGGCTACGTCGTCTCGATGGGACCCGTGGGCTTCTATTCGATCTGGGCCAAGGAGCTGCTGGGCTTCGTGCCCTGGAATATCTATTCCTTCACCAGCATCGTCATCATCGCCGGCCTGACGCACGTGCCGCACGTCTACCTGTATGCCTCGTCGGCGCTGAAAAGCCTGGGTTCGGACGTGGAAGAAGCGGCCCGCGTGGCCGGCGCTTCGCCGATCCAGGTGATGCTCAATGTGTCGCTGCCGATGATCATGCCTGCACTGGCGTATGCGGGCGTGCTGGTGTTCTTCCTCGGCTTCGAGGTGTTCGGTCTGGTGTTGGTGCTCGGTGATCCGGAAGGCCATCTGGTGCTGCCGACCTATCTGTACAAGCTGACGAACAAACTGGGCACGCCGTCGTACCATCTGATGGCCGCCGTCGCCGTCTGCCTGGTGATGGTGACCATGCCGCTGGTGATGATACAGCGCTGGCTGCTGAAATCGGCCAACAAATACGTGTCGATCAAGGGCAAGGGCGCGCGCAGCAAGGCCATGCCGCTGGGCCGCTGGAAATGGCTGGCGTTTGCCTTGCTGGCCGGCTGGCTGATCTTCACCATCATCCTGCCGTTGACGGGCATCGTGCTGCGCTCTTTCGTGCAGTACTGGGGCGAAGGCGTGCACCTGGCCGACGTGCTGACGTTGCAGCATTTCCGCGACATTTTCGACCAGCCTTCGCTGGTGCGCGGCATCGTCAACACCATCCTGATCGGCGTCGTCGGCGGCGCGCTGGCCGTGGGCTGCTACAGCTTCATCGCGCTGGCCATGCACCGCAAGCAGGACGGCATCACGCGCCTGCTCGATTACAGCGTGCTGGTGCCGCGCGCCGTGCCAGGCCTCTTGGCCGGCCTGTCGTTCCTGTGGGTGTTCCTGTTCGTGCCGGCCTGGCTCGACGGCATATTGAAAGGCATGGACAACGGCGTGGCCCTGTGGCTGAGCGGCCATGTGATTCCTGTGCTGCGCGAAGTGCGCTCGACGATCTTCGCCCTGTGGCTCGCGTATTCAGTGGTGTGGATGGCTTACGGCATGCGCCTCATTTCCACGGCGCTGCTGCAGGTGGGACCGGAGCTGGAAGAGGCGGCGCGCGCCGTCGGCGCCAGCCGTGGCCAGGTGACGCGCGACGTGACCCTGCCGCTGATCAAATACGGCTTGCTGGGCGCCTGGCTGATGGTGTTCCTGATCTTCGAGCGCGAATATTCGACGGGCGTATACCTGCTCTCGCCGGGCACGGAAGTGATCGGCGCCATGCTGGTGTCGCTGTGGGCGGGCGGCTCGACCGACCTGGTGGCGGCGCTGTCCTTCATCAATATCACCCTGGTGGCCATCGGCCTGGGCATCGCGCTGCGCTTTGGCGTGAAGTTACATAACTGAGCTGCATAACTAAGAATAGACTGAGACCACATCATGAATGAATTGACCGTCAATGAGCTGTACCTGGACTACGGCACCGGCGCCGCCGCCAACCAGATCCTGAAAGGTGTTTCGATGCACCTGCAAAAAGGTGAAGTGGTCGCCCTGCTGGGGCCTTCGGGCAGCGGCAAGACCACCTTGCTGCGCGCCGTCGCCGGGCTGGAAAGCCCGAAGGCGGGCACCATCCAGATCGGCGAGCGCAATGTCTTCGACGGCGCGAAGCATTTCGAGATGCCGGCCGAGCATCGCAACCTGGGACTGGTGTTCCAGTCGTACGCGCTGTGGCCGCACAAGACCGTGTTCGACAACGTCGCCTACGGCCTAAAATTGCGCAAGATGGGCAGCACGGAAATCGCCGCGCGCATCAAGGAAGTGCTGACGCAGCTGGGACTCGGACACCTGGGCGAGCGCTATCCGCACCAGCTGTCCGGCGGCCAGCAGCAGCGCGTGGCGATCGCCCGCGCGCTCGTGTACAACCCGCCCGTGATCCTGCTCGACGAACCGCTGTCGAACCTGGACGCCAAGCTGCGCGAGGAAGCGCGCGCCTTCCTGCGCGAACTGATCGTGCGCCTGGGCCTGTCGGCCCTGATGGTGACGCATGACCAGGGCGAGGCGATGGCCATTTCCGACCGTATCCTGCTGCTCAATAACGGCAAGATCGAGCAGCAGGGCACGCCGCAAAGCATGTATGAAACGCCGGACACCCTGTTCACGGCCGAATTCATGGGCAGTAACAATCGTCTGCCCGGCAAGGTCGTGCAGCGCGAAGGCAAGCAGGTGCGCCTGCTGGTCGATGGCGCCTCCATGCAGGGCGTGGCGCGTGGCGCCAACGCGGGCACGGAAGTGACCACCATGATCCGCGTCGAGGAAGTGAAGATCAGCGCCACGCAGGTGGAGAACGCCATCGAACTGCCGCTGCTGACCTGCATGTATCTGGGCGACCGCTGGGAGTGTCTGTTCGAGCGCGGCGGCGCCGAGAACATCAGCCTGCGCGCGTATTCGCGCCACAAGCTCGAGGCAGGCAAGTACTGGCTGCACATGCCGGCCGATAAGCTCTGGGTGTTTTAACGGTGCCGTGGTGGCCGCGCTGGCGCGCAGTCGGCGCAGCGCTGGCCACGGGTTTGCTGGGCGCCGCCATCTGCCTGTGGCTGCACACGCCGCTGCCGTGGATGATCGGCCCCCTGTTTGCCACGGCCGCGCTGCGCCTGGCGGGGCGCGAACTGGCTTGTCCCGTGCGCGTGCGGGAAGCGGGACAGTGGGCCATCGGCACGGCCTTGGGTCTGTATTTCACGGCGCCCGTGCTGGCCGTGCTCACCGTCTATACGCCATGGATCGCCGGCGCCGTGTTGTTCGCGCTGGCGCTGGGAGCGTCCGGCGCCATGCTGCTGCGTCGCCTCTCCGGCGTCGACCATGCCACCGCCTTCTTTGCCATGGCCGTGGGTGGCGCATCCGAGATGGCGGTGCAGAGCGAGCGCCATGGCGCCGACGTGGGCAAGGTGGCCGCCGCGCACAGCCTGCGCATGATGCTGGTGGTGGCGACCATCCCGTTCGGCGTGCGCTACTGGGGCAGCCATGGCCTGGCAGAAGGGCATGAGACTTTCGTGCCCGGCGCCGCGCTGGTCGACTATGGCGGGCTGGCGCTGCTGGTCGGCATCACGGTGCTGGCGGCCCTCGCATTAAAACGGGGCCGGCTGCCCAACGCGTGGGTCATCGGCCCGCTGCTGGCCGCGCTGCTGCTGACGGCCTGCGGCATCCATCTGTCGCGCCTGCCCGAATGGATGATACGCGTGGGCCAGCTGTTCATCGGCATCGCCCTGGGCACGCGCTTCACTCCCGCCTTCCTGCATGCTGCTCCCCGCTACCTGGCCGGCGTGGCTCTGTGCAGTATCCTGATGCTGCTGCTGGCGGCCGCCTTCGGACTGGGCCTGTCGCACTGGCTGGGCATCCATCCCGGCACGGCCATCCTGGCCACCTCGCCCGGCGGCATCGCGGAAATGTCGCTGACGGCCAAGGCCCTGCATCTGGGCGTCCCCATCGTCACGGCCTTCCACGTGGCGCGCATGGTAGTGCTGGTATTGCTGATCGGACCGCTGTTTCGCCTGCTGCCGCGTCCTTAATTTCCCCGCACAACGATTTCCTGCACCTGCGGTTCGCGCTGGCGCATGAAGCGCACGATGGAGTCCACCGTGACGACGTCGATCTGGCGCGTCATGCGGCGTTCGAACGGGTGATCGTCGAAAGCGATATTGGCGCGGAACATGCGCGCGCCCAGGCGCGTGGCGGCCGGTATGCTGAGCGTTTGCGGCGCGTAGCTGGCGCTGCGCAGCCAGCCTTGCGCTTCGGCGCGCGTTTCGATCTTGCCCGGCTCGTTGCTGGCAGCGGCCAGGGTTTCCAGCACCCACTGGTTCGAGTTCTGGTACTTGGTGGAAAACGGATAGGCCAGCATATTGTAGTGCGGCTCATGCAGGCGCTTGGGCGTGTTCGACGTCAGCAGGCGCACCAACTGCTGCTGCGTATCCTGGCCGGGAATCAGGATCAGGGTTTCATACATGAACACGTCATCCATGAAGAAATTGCCCAAGCCTTCGTTGTACAGCGACGATTGCGCCGTGCCGCATTCATTGAGTTCATGCACCACCAGCCAGCGGCCCTTCGGGTGGTCGCGCCAGGCCAGCGCCATGTGCGAATAGCGCAAATTGTACTTCGACAGGTCTTGCCCGGCGCGCGCCACCAGCGCCACTTGCGCGCCCGAACCATCGAGCGCCTGCAGGGTCTTTTGCGCCAGGTCCATCGATTTGACGAGGGTGGTCGCATCCGTTGGCTTTTCCTCGCACGAGCGTCCCGCATGGGCGGCGCCGGCCAGGGCCAGGCTGATGATCATGACAGTCAGGCGTTTCATGGGTTCACGCTTTCGAATGGTGGAGGATGGCATTGCCGGCCGCATCCGGCACATAGGCGATGGCCTTGCCCGACAGTACCAGCATGTGGCCCGTCGAGACGGCAACCACCTGGATGGCCGTGCCGGCCGCCAGCGACAGGCCTTGCGCGGCTTTCTGGCTCAGTTTGACGGAGGCCGTGGCCGCCTGCGAGGCGCCCCTGGCTGCGCTCTTCAGCACGAGGACGCTGCCGTCGGCCACGTCTTCCACCTTGTCGATGACGATTTCACCGGCGGCGGCCAGCACCGACATGGAGCCGACGAGCACGATGGCCGATGCCATGCTGGCGTTGTCGGATGCGTTGGTGGTGTCGGAATTGGCGGCCTGGGCCAGCGGCGCCATGGTGGCGGCGCACAGCAGGGCGGTGGCGAGCAGATGTTTCATGGGATTTCCGTTCTTCATTGGTGGTTACACTTTGGAGTGGTGCAGCAGCGCCTTGCCCAGTTCGTTCGGGATAAAGGCGATGGCCTTGCCGGATAGAACCAGCATGTGGCCGGTGGACAGCGCCACCACGTTGACCACGGTGCCGGCCGCCAGCGACAGGCCCTTGGCCGCTTGTGTGCTCATCTGGATGGAAGCGCCGCCCGCTTCGGACGCGCCTTTCAGCACGATGACGATGCCTTCGCCCACCGTTTCCACGCTGGCGACCACCACCTGGCCGGAGGCGACCAGCATCGACATGGAGCCGGCGACGACGATGGCGGAACCCTGGCTGAGGTTTTGCGAGCCTTTCGACAGGTTCTCCGAGGCGGCGGCGTGGACCAGGCCGGGAGCGGCCACGGAGAGCGTCAACAGCGACAGGGACAGGCAGAGGGGCAGCAGGCGTTTCATGTGTTTCTCCTTCAAGTGTGCCAAGTGGCAACGCCATCATTGTAGACTGTGGGCAATTGGTCAATGAAAACGCTACTCGTAGCGGGCAGGCATACCGCAGGTAGCGTATTGCGCTACTTTTTTGCCGCCAGAACCGATGCCATTTTTATAAAGGAAATGCATGCCGCAAACCCACGCCTTGATCGAAGCCTTGAAACGCCTGTTGAAAGCGCGCGCCGTCACGTATGCCGAGCTGGCCCAGCGCATCGGCGTATCCGAAGCCAGCGTCAAGCGGATGTTTTCGCAGAAGCAATTTACCCTGCAACGCCTGGACCAGATCCTGGTGGCCATCGGCAGCGATTTCCAGCAGCTGGCGCTGGCCGTGCAGTCTGCCCAGGCCGCGCCCACCCTGATCACGGGACTGACATATGCGCAGGAAAAGGAAATCATCGAGGACACCCGGTTGTTCGTGGTGGCTGTCTCTGCCCTGAATCTGCTGCCGCTGGAACAGATCGTCGCCATCTATGACATCAGCGAGGCGCAAGCCGTGAAATACCTGCTGCGCCTCGACAAGATCGGTTTTCTGGAACTGCTGCCGAATAACCGGGTCAAACTGCTGGTGGCGCGCACGTTTGCGTGGATACCGAACGGTCCCATCCACACGTATTTCAAAAAGGAAGCCTATGGTGACTATTTGAATTCCCAATTCGATGGCGAGACGGAATTGCTGCGTTTGGTGAACGTGATGCTGTCGAAAAAATCCACGGCGGCCTTGCTGGAACGCCTGAAGCAAGTGGCGGTGGAATTCTCGCAGCAACACCAAGAAGACGCGCGCCTGCCCGGCGATGAGCGTCTGGCCATCAGCTTCATGCTGGCGGCGCGCCCCTGGATGCCGCAGACGTTCAAGGCGTTGCTGCGGCAGTGAGAGTGCAAGCCGGTCGATAAGCAAGCCAGCTAGCCTGTAAGCAAGCCGCCAGCAAGCCAGCAAGCAAGCAGTGAAGCCAGCAAGTCAGTACGCCGAATAAAGCCATTTGTGTAAAGCCATTCGTGGCGCCTGGTCTTTCTGGTCGCTAGTCTGGCCGCTGGCCGCTGGCCGCTGGCCGCGCCTGTTTGCGCCATCCTCCATTGCTTGCCGGCCCATTGCTTGCGGGTCCATCTATTGCTGGCCCGTTTGCTGTGGGCCTGATTTCTGCTGCCCCGTTTGTTCCTCTTGTTCCTGTTGTTCCTGTTTCATTTGCGACAGCAAGCGCCAGGCAAAGAAGCCCAGCACGCCCACGCCCAGCAGCAGTGCGCCCCACAGCGCGGCCAGGCGCCACGGTGCCCCGTCCTTTGTGACGCGTGCGGGTGCCGCCGCGCCCCCGTTGGGGTGGAGCGGGCCGGCGCTGGCCGTCTTGAGTGCCAGCAATTCGTCCGTCTTGAAGCCGGGCGCCACCTGCGACAGCGGTTGCGCCACGGCGGCGGCGTTGCTGTTGCCGAATGCCAGCTGATAAGGCAGCTTGCCGCTGGCCAGGAAAACGACGGTAGCCGGTGTCCAGCCCAGGCGCAGGGCGGGCGCATCGCTGGCGTCGAGCTGGAGTTCCGTGGCCGTCTGCAGTACCCATTCGCCCGTTTGCGTCACGGGCATGGCCAGGTCGCCCGAGATCCTCTCCTTGCCATCGAGGCCGATGCGGTAAAACGTCGTGCTCAGCAGGGGATCGAAATACGCGCCTTGCGCGGGACGCGCCTGGTGGCGCAGGGGCAGCCGGTGCCGGGGAACATAGCTGTTCTGGCGATACACGCCCAGGGTCACGGGCAGCACCACATTGTTGCGCGTCAATTGCAGGGCGATGCTGTCGGCGGGAATGGCGAGGGGCGTGGCGTAGCGCCATTCATTCGCCTGCTTGCCGGGCAAGCCTTGCAGCACGATGGAGGCGCGCGCTGGGGCGATCTCCGTTTCGCTGACGGCTTGCGCCGTGATCGCCGCAAAGGCCAGCGGTTCGCCCGCTTGCCAGCTCAGGCGCGCATAGCGGAAGGCGCGCGGCGCAAAGGCGATGCTGTCGTTGGCCAGGGTCTGCGTGTCGCTGTTGCTGAGCCAATTCAGGGTGGTGGTGCCGATGGCGTCCCATTGCTTCAGGTCATCGCTCACTTCCAGCAGCACTTGCGCACTGTAATTGTCGGTGCGGGCCGGTGGCGTGAAGCGCAAGGCGGCGATACGCTTGTCTTGCGTCTGCTTGCCCAGGTCGAGGATCAGCGCCTGCAGCGTCGCCGTGGTCGCCGCCGTGCCGGCGCGCGTGCTGACCGACAGCAAACGGCCATCGTCCGCCGTGCGGATATCGATGCCTTGCAATCCATCGCCAGTTGCCGGCGCGCCCGTCACGGGGAAAATGCGGGCAGGAATGGCAGTCCGTTGCGTGGCCGATTGCGCGGGCGGCGCGCCGATGGCGTAGGCCAGGCGCTTGCCGTCGGCGTCGAACAGGCGCACGTCCGCCAGGCTGGCCGAGCTGGCGTGCAGGTAGACGTCCCTGGGCAATGTCAGTTGGACGATGCCGGCGCCGGCCGGCACCTGCACGGGCATGCTCCAGGCATAGTCCTGTGGCCGGTCCTGGCCAGGCGCTGCCAGCGCGGCGCCTGCCACCAGCAGGCTGCAGCAGATCAATGAGGGCTTCATGCGGCTCCTTGTTGCGGTTCGGCTGAAGCGGGCGCGGCAGCCTTGGGAAACGGCGCCAGGTAGCCGATCAAGACCATCAGCAAACCGACGCCCACGAAGGAGACGATGCGCTCGATGCCGCCCACGTTCGACAGGTCGATCAGGAACAGTTTCAGGACGACCAGACCCAGCAGCACGGCGCCCAGGCTCCATTGCTGGCGCCGCTGCTGGCGCGCCGCGTGGCGCATCAGCAGCAGGGCCGTCACGCTCCACACCAGCGACAGCATCGCTTGCACGAACTGCGAGGCCAGCATGGCGTCAAAGGTGTAGGGCACGCCCAGGTACTGCGACACCGTGCGCAGCAGCATCAGGTTGAACCAGCCATACAGCAGGCACGCGGCCACGACGGGCAAGCGCGCCTGCCACACGGCGGGCAGCGGCATCTGGCCCGCCGGCAGCAAGCGGTAGCTGGCAACGGCCAGCAGGACGGCAAAACCCGTGCTCAGGTCCAGCGGATTGAGCAATGGCAAGTACGGCAGCGGTGCCATGGCGCCGTCGTCGAAAATGTTCCATGCGGCGATCAGCAGCAGCGACCATGCCGCCGCCAGCGGTATCAGATAACGCTGGTACCACGCCGCAATCGGCGCCACCGGCCAGGCGCCAGCGCGGCAGCGGCGGATCAGCCAAGCCAGCACCAGCATCATGGCCCAGGCCGGCAAGTAGCGGGCCCAGGCAGGGCTGACGCTGCCTTCATGCTGTGCCAGCCAGGCGCTGACCTGCATGGCGCCAAGCGGCCACAGCATCAGCCAGGGCGCGGCCGTGCGCAGCGTATGCAGCAGGCGCAGCGCACGCACGTCGAGTTGCCAGCCCGCTTGCGGCCAGGCCAGCAGCAGGTATTCTCCTGCCGCCAGGGCACTGGCCAAAGCCAGCCAGCTCAGGCCGGTCGGCAGGTAGTCGCGCAGGTACAGCGCCAGCAACAGGTTGGCGCTCCACAGGCCCAGGCCAATCCAGGCGGCCACGCTGATCCAGCGCAGCTGCGGCCAATCGAGGCGCCGCGCCAGGAGGGCGAACGCGGGCGTCGTGACGCAGACGGCGATCAGGTACAGCGCCAGCCAGTGTTCGCCCGCGTGCACTTGCAGCTCCAGGTTGCCGTCGATCAGGCGCAGCAGCCAGCTGGTGAAGGGCACGAGGATGGCGGCAAACCACAGCAAGCCGCTCCAGGCCAGCAGGGGGGGCGCCACCAGGGCCAGCAGCTCGTCGCCGCCGCGCGCGCGCAGCGCAAGGAAACGGGCGCTGGCAAAGGCGGCGGCGCCCAGCAGCAGGGCGCTGAGGAAGGAACCGCCGAACAGGCTGGCCGGATGCTGGTCCCAGGTCCAGCTGGCGCGGCTGAGCAATATCATGCCGGCCAGGACCTGCACGGCCAGCAGCAGGGCGCGCGGCGCATGCCATTGCTCGCGCCGCGCCAGCGCCGCCAGCAGGGCTGCCACTGCCAGCGCGCTGACGGTGAGCAGGTTCAGTTGCGTGGCGGCATCCGTGCGCAGCAGGATTTCGCTCCAGATGCCGCCCAGCAGCCAGACTGTGGCGGCCGTCAGGAACAGCACGGACAGGCTGCTCATGAACTCCGGATGCAAGTGGCTGCCATGGTGGCGGAAGTTGAAGGCCATCACCAGCGCGGCGGCGGCCAGCAGCACGCAGCCGAGCCAGATGTTGGCGTCCAGGGCCGCTGCCGTATCGAGTTCCAGCATGGCGCCGAGGAAGGCAAGCCAGGCGGCCCCCTGCACCAGCAAGCCGAAGGCCCAGGCCAGCGTCTGGCGCTGGCGCAAGCCGACCCAGACGATGCCCGCGCCTTCCAGCGCCCAGGCGGCGGACGTCCAGCGGCCGTCGAGGGCGAACGGGATGGCCAGGGTGCCAAACACGATGCCCAGCGCAAGGAAGGCTTCGGCCAGCAGTTTGAAACCTGCGCGGCGCCACAGCGCCACGGCCAGTCCCGTGTAGCACAGGCCGGCAAGCAGCGCGGAAAATGCCAGGCCAAAGTCAAAGTGCCGGACCAGGCCGTATTGCAGGCCCATCGCCGCCAGCGGCGTGCCGAAGACCAGGGTGCCATCCACGTAGTGCTTGAGGCGCGGCGCCTGGCGCGCGCAGTAGGCGATCGCGATGCCGATATAGAACAGCACGAACAGGATCAGGAACAGTTGCGTCGACAGGTAGTGCTCGGGCGAGTAGCGCAGCAGGCCCCAGGTGGTGGCGACGACAAAGGTAAAGCCAAAGCTCAGCACATTCAGGACGCGCCAGGCGCGTTTCAGGGCGATGGCGAAGACGCCCGCGTTGAGCAGCGCGTAATAGCTGAACAGGCCGATATGGTTGCCGCTGCCCGTCGACACGAGCAGGGGTACGGCAAAGCCGCCGACGATGCCGAAGACGGCCAGCCAGACGGCGTTTTGCAGCACGGCCAGCAGGCACGTGAACGCCGTCAGCACGAACAGCACGGCAAACGCCAGGCCAGCCGGGATCAGTTCATACAGGCGGAAGGCGCCAAACGTCACCAGCATCAATATCGCCAGCGCCGTGCCCTGCAGCGGCAGGCTGATGCCGGGACGGCTGAGGCGGATGCGCCAGGCCCAGGCCAGCAGGGCAATATCGGCCAGCGCGATGCCGGCCAGGCGCAGCTCGATGGGCAGCGTGACCTGGGCCGACACGTATTTGAGCAGGAAGCTGACGCCGAGGAAGAGGATCAGCAAGCCCAGCTTGGCGACCAGGTTGCCCGTGAATAGCCAGTTTTTCGCCTTGGCAACGAGGCCGTCCGGGTGCGCGATCCAGGACGGGGTATTCGGGACGGCAGGGGCGGGTCTGGCGGGGGGCGGCGGAGCCGGTTTCGGCGCCACGGGGGCTTCTGCTGCGGAGGCTGTTGCCGGCACTGCTGCCGGCGCGACCTGCGTCACCTCGGCCACCTTGATCGCGGCTGCTTGCGGCACGGAGGCGGGCGTCGGCAAAGGCGTCGGCGCCGCCACTGTCACTGGCGCCGCGCTGGCGGGCACGGCGGGTGCAACGGGCACGACGGGCGTCGCCGCAGGCGCTTCGCCCTGGCCTTCCAGCGTCCGCAGGCGCTGCTGGATGCCGTCGACTTCCTTGCGCAGGCGCGCAGTCAGCAATTCCAGATCCGCCACCTTGCGGCGGTACTGCAGCACCAGCACGAAGGCGGTAATCAGCAAGCCAAGGATGAACAGCGTGATCAATCCAAACATGGGGCAGCTTTCCTGAAAGGGCAGGGCGAAGGCGCCCGATGTATGCGCACATTACCTTATTATCAAGAAACAAGCGATTTCTGTTGTGTCAGGGCAAGTGCCAGGAAGTGTGTTCGGCGGCAAGGCAAGCATGGGGCCGGAGCGGGCTTTTCATATTGATGCCAAGCAAGATGTCGACATTCAGATTGTCGTGCGCAAGATAGTGCTGTATTTTAGCAATTCCTTAATTGCCAGTTCCCCATGCCATGAGTCAAAGCAGCCAGTTCTCCTTATTGTCGCAGCGCCGTTTCGGGCCCTTCTTCTGGACCCAGTTCTTTGGCGCCTTCAACGACAATCTGTTCAAGACGGCCTTGATGGTGATCCTCGCCTACGATGCGCTGAGCTGGACCACGCTCGACCCGTCCACCATCACCAACCTGATTCCCGGCCTGTTCATCCTGCCCTACGTCGTGTTTTCAGCCACGGCGGGCCAGCTGGCCGACAAGTTCGAAAAGGCGGGCCTGGCCCGTTTCGTGAAATGGATGGAACTGGCCATCATGGCCATGGCCGCCGCTGGCTGGATGACGCATACCCTGTGGCTGCTGGTGGCCGCCGTCGTGGGCATGGGCGTGCATTCGACCCTGTTCGGCCCCGTCAAATATGCCTACCTGCCGCAGCAGCTCAAACCCGAGGAACTGGTTGGCGGCAATGGCCTGATCGAGATGGGCACCTTTGTCGGCATTTTATTGGGCGAAATCCTCGGCGCCGTGTTGATCGTGCACAAGCCGCTGGGCGTGGAACTGGTGGCGGGCGCGACGATTGCCGTGGCCGTCTTCGGCCTCATCGCCAGCTACCGCGTGCCGCGCACGCCGGCGCCCGAGCCGGACTTGAAGGTGAGCCTGAATTTCGTCGCCGAATCGTTCCGCAACCTGAATTTTTCGCGCAAGAACCGTCCCGTCTTCCTGGCCATGCTGGGTAACTCCTGGTTCTGGTTCTATGGCGCCCTGATCCTGGCGCAGTTCCCCGTGTATTCGAAGGATTTCCTGCATGGCGACCACAGCGTGTTCGTACTGCTGCTGACCGTGTTTTCCGTCGGCATCGGCACGGGTTCCTTGCTGTGCGAACGCCTGTCCGGCCACAAGATCGAAATCGGCCTGGTGCCGTTCGGTTCCATCGGCCTGTCGCTGTTCGGCATCGACCTGTATTTCGCCAGCAACGCGTATGCGAATACGCAAGTGGTCGATGCGCTGGCCTTTGTCAGCCAGGCGGGCGTGCCGCGCATCTTGCTCGACATCGTCATGATCGGCGTCTTCGGCGGCTTCTTCATCGTGCCCCTGTTCGCCCTGATCCAGACGCGCTGCGACCCGAAACACATTTCGCGCACGATTGCAGGCATGAATATCCTGAACGCCCTGTTCATGGTGGCGGCCGCCGGCGTGGCCATCGTGCTGCTGGGCCAGGGGTTTACGATTCCGCAATTGTTCCTCGTCACGGCCATCCTGAATGCGTTGGTGGCGGCCTACATCTTCTCGCTGGTGCCGGAATTCCTCATGCGTTTCCTCGCGTGGATACTGATACAGACCGTGCACCGCGTCAAAGTCGTCGATGGCGAGCGCATCCCGACGGAAGGGGCGGCCGTGCTGGTGTGCAACCACGTCAGCTATGTGGACGCCATCGTCATCATGGCGGCCAGCCCCCGCCCCATCCGTTTCGTCATGGACCACCGCATCTTCAAGATGCCGCTGATGGGCTGGATTTTCCGCACGGCCAAGGCGATTCCCATCGCGCCGGCCAAGGAAGATCCTTTCCTCATGGAAAAGGCCTTCATTGATATCGCGCAAGCGCTGCACGAAGGCGAACTGGTGTGCATCTTCCCGGAAGGCAAGCTGACGCGCACGGGCCAGATCAGCGAATTCAAGGGCGGCATCGCGAAAATCGTCGAGCGCAGCAAGGTGCCCGTGATTCCGCTGGCGCTGCGCGGCTTGTGGGGTCATCTGCTGAGCCATCGCAATGGCCATTTGTTCGAGCGCGCCTTCAAGGCGGGCTTGCGCTCGCGCCTGTCGCTGGCCGTGGGCATGCCCGTGGCGCCCGAGGCCGCCACGCCGGAACTGTTGCAGCAAAAGGTGCAGGAATTGCGCGGCAAATGGAAATAAACGCTATTTTGTCTGCGTAGCTGTCCCCGTCCGCCGCGCCAGGCGCTGTTCCAGCAGGGCGGCGATGGCGGCGAAGTCCACCGGTTTCGTCAGGTGATGGTCGAAACCGGCTTGTTCCGTGCGCGAGCGCGCCTCTCCCCAGCCCGTCAGGGCGATCAGCAGCACCTCGCGCCCCTGTGCACGCTCGCGTATCTGGCGTGCCGCCTCATAGCCATCCATGTCCGGCATGCCCAGGTCCATCACGACCAGTTGCGGCCACGACCTGTCGACGGCTGCCAGGGCTTGCGCGCCGCCATACGCGACGCTGGCGGCATAGCCCTCGAGCTGGAACAGGCTTTGCAAGGCATCGGCCGCATCGAGGTTGTCGTCCACCACCAGCACTTGCACGGGCTGGCCAGCGCCGGCGGGCGTCTCGCTGCCGGCAGCCGCCGGCGTGGCCGGGGCGGCTGCCTGGGCGTCGCCGGCGCTGGCCGGCAGGGTGACGATGAAGCGGCTGCCGCGGCCGGGGCCGTCGCTGTACGCTTCGATGTTGCCGCCATGCATCTCGGTAAATTGGCGCGCCAGGCTCAGGCCGATGCCCAGGCCGCTGGCCATCTGGCCTTCCACCGTGCGCCCCTGTTCAAACATGGAAAAGATGCGCGGGATGGCGTCCGGCTCGATGCCGATGCCGTTGTCTTCGACCGTCACCTGCAGCAAGCCTTGCGCCAGGCGCGCCGTCATGTGGATGTGGCCGCCTTCCGGCGTGAACTTCACGGCATTCGACACGATATTGGCAAAGATCTGCACCACCCTGGCATAGTCGGCGTGCAAGGTCACGGCATGCGGCGGCAACGCCTGCGTGATGCTGATGTGCCGGCTGTCGGCTGCGGGCTGGCACAGTTCGATCACATGGTTGAGTACTTGCTGTAATTCAATATTTTCCCGTTGCAGCAGTACCTTGCCGCTGGTGATGCGCGCCACGTTGAGCAAGTCATCCACCAGCCGCGTCAGGTGCGTTACCTGGCGCTCGATCACGCCGCTGACCTTGCAGACCTGCTCCGATGCGGGATACAGGTGCTTGAGCAGGGCCACCGAGGTCTTGATGGGCGCCAGCGGATTGCGCAGCTCATGGCCGAGGCTGGCTAGGAATTCATCCTTGCGCCGCTGCGTCTCGCGCACCTGGTACTGGCGCTGGCGTGCGCGCAGCATGGCGTGGGCCGAGGTGATCAGGGTCAATATGTGTAGGGGGCGTTCCAGCAGGGTCAGGTTGCCCAGGGTGGCGACGGCTTGCCGCAAAGGCAGGGAATCGAGTCCCGCGTGCGTCAGCAGGATGATGGGCAAATCGGACCAGTCCGGTTGCTGGCGGGCGTAGGCGTCGAGCACGGCGTACACGCCTGCAGGCAAGGATTCGTCCACCGTCAGCACGCCGCCGGCGCCCAGCGCCAGTTGCTCGGCCAGTTCGCCGGCGGAGCGGCAGGCGTGGCTGGCGATGGCCTCGCCGGCGAGCACCCTGGCGGCCAGGGCGGCGTCCTGGCCGCCAGGCGCGTAGATCAGGATACGCTGCTCCATGGCAACTCCTAGGGGAAGGGCGTGCCGCCGATGGTGGGCAAGCCCGACAGGATGCCGTGAAAGCCGGCCAGGGCCGGGCCGATGCGGATGCCCTGCGGGCTGATCTCGAAGCGGCGGATGCTGCGCTCGTGCGCGCTGCCGCGTTTCTTGAAGACGGAAATGGCTTGCCGCACCTCGCCTTCCGTTTCGTAATAGCGCAGCATGATGACGCCGTCGGCCAGGTAGCTGGCATCGGCCGAGGTCGTCATCGAGGTGCCCAGCATGTTTTGCTGCACGCCGACGAGCAGGGTGGCCACGCCCCGCTGGCCCAGGTAATTGAGCAGTTCATGCAGATAGGTGCTCTGGAAGCGCTCGTCGGGCACGGCATGCATGTAGCCGTTCAGGCTATCGATGACGATGACCTGGGCGCCCCGTTCTGCCGCGTCGACCACGGCCTGGGCGAATTCTCCCGGTGTAAGCTCGGCCGGATCGACTTGCTGCACACTCAACAGGCCGGAATCGAGCGCCGGCTGCAGGCGCATGCCCACGTTGTCGGCCCGGTTCAGCAGCTTGCTGCGCGCTTCTTCGAACAGGAACATGGCGCACGGTTCGCCGCGCGTTATGGCCGCGTGCACGAATTGCGCCGCCAGGGTGGACTTGCCGCTGCCGGCCGGGCCGGAAATGAGCGTGCTCATGCCTTCTTCCAGGCCGCCCCCTGTCATGGTGTCGAGTTCGGGCACGCCGCTCGACAGGCGCCGATGGTCGCCGTCGCGGCGCGTGTCGGCCGCCACCAGGCGGGGAAAGACGACCAGACCGTCATGGGCAATCTTGTAGTCGTGCGTGCCGCTGCGAAACGGCACACCCCGGTATTTCACCACCCGCACGCGGCGCCGGTCATTGCCGTAGGCCTGGTTTTGCAGCTCCAGCGAAATCACGCAGTGGGCCACGCTACGCACTTGCAAGCCGTCGTCCAGCGCGGAACGGTCATCGATCAGCAGGGTGGTGCAGTGCCGGCTGGCCAGGTATTGTTTCAACGCGACGACCTGGCGCCGGTAGCGCAGGGGGTTTTCCGCCAGCAACTGCAGTTCGGACAGCGAATCGAGCACGAGGCGGACAGGGCGGTGCTTTTCGATGGCGGCGAGGATGCGCTGGTTGGTCGAGGCCAGTTCGATTTCCGACGGGTGGAAGATGGTGTACTGGCGCTCGGGGTCGAGGATGTCGTCGCCGGGCGCCACTTCTTCGATGGCGATGCCGGCCAGGTCCCAGCCATGCGACAGGGCCGCACCGCGCAACTCGATCGCGGATTCCGCCAGGGCGATATACAGCACGGGCACGCCGCTGCGCGCGCCTTCGGCCAGGAATTGCAGCGCCAGGGTGGTCTTGCCCGTGCCGGGGGCGCCTTCGACCAGGTACAGGCGGTCGGCCAGCAAGCCGCCCGTGAGTATGGTGTCGAGGCCGGCAACGCCCGTCGACAGCAGCGGCGGCGCGTCCGGGCCGTTCGCGCCATCGTGCTGCCCTGTATGTCGCGCCTGTGCCGTCATCGTTGCGCCCCCGCTTTGCCACGCCGTGATCACTATACTAGCGCGTCCGGCGCGGCATGTCTTTTCGATACCATTGGTAAATATTCATCGTGGCCGGGCGGGGGCGCGCAAGGCAGTGTTGCGTACGCGATCACGGTCTCAGCAAAAAACGCATTACCCTGCTACAGTAATCATTCAATCCAACTTTCCCGCTTTGCCGTTTTGCCGCCGCCCGCCCGCTTCCCGTTCGAATTGGCGGGCGTGCCGACGCTGTTGCTGCCTTCATTTTATTGCCTCATTGATAATTCAATTCGCTTGATAGTTACTATGTTTCAATTGTAACGATGCTTGACGATTTTAGAATGATCGTTCATTCTTTGATCTGCGTTAATAAATTTAGTCATTTCTAACGACACTAGCCAGCTTCTTTTTCAGAAAGTCCAAGATGCAACCAACATTTTCCTTGACGTCGCCGCGTACGAGCGGCGCTATTGCCGTTCTGTGCGCCACTGTAATCATGGCCGGCTGCAGTAAAAAACAGGAAGCACCTCACGCGCAGCAAGCGCCACAGGTGGTCGTGTTTACTGTTAATCCGGCCGCGTTGCCGATGAGCGCCGAATTGCCCGGCCGTACGAATGCCTACCAGGTCGCCGATGTGCGCCCGCAAGTCGGCGGCTTGATCCAGAAGCGCCTGTTCGTCGAAGGCAGCGATGTGAAAGCGGGCACGGCCCTGTATCAGATCGATCCCGCCACCTACCAGGCTGCCTATAATTCGGCCAAGGCCGCGCTGTCGAAAGCCAAGGCCAACCTGCTGACGGCCGGTCCGAAAGCCTCGCGCTACAAGGAACTGGTCGCCATCGAAGGCGTGAGCCGCCAGGAATACGACGATGCCGTCGCTGCGTTCGAGCAAGCCAAGGCAGACGTCGAGTCCGCCACTGCGGCGCTGGAAACGGCGAACATCAACCTGAAATACAGCACCGTGACGGCGCCGATCAGCGGCCGCACCAGCCGCTCGACCGTGACGGCCGGCGCGCTGGTCACGGCAGGCCAGGCCGACGCGCTGACCACCGTGCAGCAACTCGATCCCATCTATGTCGACGTGACCCAGTCGAGCACGGATCTGCTGCGCCTGAAGCGCCAGATGGCCGACGGCTCGCTGAAAAAAGTGGGCGAAGGCCAGGCCAAGGTCGACCTGATCTTGCCGGATGGCAGCAAGTACAGCGAACCGGGCAAGCTGCAGTTCGCTGGCGTGACGGTCGATCCGACCACCGGCAACGTGATCTTGCGCGCGCTGTTCCCGAACCCGAAAGGCGAATTGCTGCCAGGCATGTACGTACGTGCCCAGCTGGAAACGGGCGTCGATGAAAAAGCCATCACCGTGCCGCAAGTGGGCGTGACGCGCAACCAGAAGGGCCAGGCAACCGCCTTGATCCTGAACAAGGAAAACAAGGTCGAGCAACGCGTGCTGACCACCAGCGGCACCGTCGGCACCAACTGGCTGGTGACGTCCGGCTTGGCCGCAGGCGATCGCGTGATCGTGGAAGGCTTGCAAAAAGTCAAGCCAGGCGCACCAGCCGTTGCCGTACCGGCCAAGGCCGCTGATGCGCCTGCCGCTGCCGCCTCTGCCGCAGCATCGGCTGCCAGCGCCCACTAATTCAGGAGAATATTAATGGCCCGTTTTTTCATTGACCGCCCGATTTTTGCCTGGGTGGTCGCGATCGTCATCATGCTTGCCGGCGTGATTTCGATCCTCAGCCTGCCGATCGCGCAGTACCCGAGCATTGCTCCGCCGTCGATTTCGATCAGCGGCTCCTATCCTGGCGCCTCCGCCAAGACCGTGGAAGACGCCGTTACCCAGGTCATCGAACAAAAGATGAAGGGTATCGACGGCTTGCGCTACATGGCCTCGTCGAGCGATGCCACTGGCGGCATCAGCATCACGCTGACGTTTACCAGCGGCACCAATCCCGACATCGCCCAGGTGCAGGTACAGAACAAGCTGCAGCTGGCCACGCCACTGCTGCCGACGGCTGTCACGCAGCAAGGCTTGGTCGTGTCGAAAGCGACGAAGAACTTCCTGATGGTGTTCGGCTTCATTTCCGAAAACGGCAAGATGGACCAGACCGACTTGAGCGACTATGTGGCCGCCAACGTCGTCGATCCGCTGAGCCGCGTGCCCGGCGTGGGCGACGTGACACTGTTCGGTTCGCAGTACGCCATGCGTATCTGGCTCAATCCGGCCAAGCTGCAAAGCTTTAACCTGACCCCGGCGGACGTGATCACGGCCGTGCAGGCGCAGAATGCGGAAGTGTCGGCCGGTGAGCTGGGCGGCACGCCGTCCATCAAGGGCCAGCAGCTGAACGCGACCGTGTCGGCGCAAAGCCGTCTGCAAACGGTGGAGCAGTTCGGCGCCATCCTGCTGAAAACCACGACCAACGGTGCCATGGTGTACCTGAAGGACGTGGCCAGCATGGAACTGGGCCGCGAGAACTACAATACCGTGGCCCGCTACAACGGCCATGCGGCAACGGGCGTGGCGATCAAGCTGGCGACGGGCGCCAACGCGCTCGATACGGCCAATGCGGCGAAAGCCATGCTGGGCAACCTGAGCAAGCAATTCCCTGAAGGCATGAGCTATCAGGTGGCGTTCGACACGACCCCGTTCGTGAAACTGTCCATCGAAGAAGTGGTCAAAACCCTGGTCGAAGCGGTCATCCTGGTGTTCCTGGTGATGTATCTGTTCCTGCAGAACTTCCGCGCCACCCTGATCCCGACCATGGCCGTGCCGGTCGTGCTGCTGGGTACCTTCGGTATCCTGAACGCGTTTGGCTATTCGATCAATACGCTGACCATGTTCGCCATGGTGCTGGCCATCGGTTTGCTGGTCGACGATGCCATCGTGGTGGTGGAAAACGTCGAGCGCGTGATGAGCGAAGAGGGCTTGTCGCCGCTGGAAGCGACGCGCAAGTCCATGACGCAGATCACGGGCGCGCTGGTCGGTATCGCCATGGTGCTGTCGGCCGTGTTCGTGCCGATGGCCTTCTTCGGCGGTTCGACGGGCGTGATTTACCGCCAGTTCTCGATCACGATCGTCTCGTCGATGGTGCTGTCCGTCGTCGTCGCGCTGGTGTTTACGCCAGCCTTGTGCGCCACCTTGCTGAAACCGGTCGAAAAAGGCCATCATGCGACGAACAAGGGCTTCTTCGGCTGGTTCAACCGCAGCTTCGATAGCAGCAGCAACAAGTACCAGGGCCTGGTCGGCAGCATGATCCGCCACCGCGCCCGTTCGATGCTGTTGTATGTGCTGTTGCTGGCCGGCCTGGTGTTCATCTTCATGCGCCTGCCGACCTCCTTCCTGCCGGAAGAAGACCAGGGCATCCTGTTTACGCAGATTCAATTGCCGACGGGCGCAACGCAAGAGCGCACCCTGAAAGTGATCGAACAGGTCGAAGACCACTTCATGAACAGCGAGAAAGATAACGTCGCTTCCGTGTTTGCCGTCGCCGGTTTCAGCTTCGGCGGTAACGGCCAGAATACGGGTATCGCCTTCGTGCGCCTGAAAGACTGGTCGCTGCGCAAGGACGTGGCGCAAAAAGCGCCGGCCGTGGCCGGTCGCGCCATGGGCAAGTTGTTGCAGATCAAGGATGCGATGGTGTTTACGTTTGCACCGCCTGCCGTGCTGGAGCTGGGTAACGCCACCGGTTTCGACATGCAGCTGCAGGATATCGGCGGTGTCGGCCATGACGCCCTGATGGCGGCGCGTAACCAGTTGCTGGGCATGGCGTCGCAAAATCCGGCCATGGTGGGCGTGCGTCCGAACGGCCAGGAAGATACACCGCAGTACAAGATCGACATCGACCAGCAGAAAGCCACCGCGCTGGGCTTGCAGATTTCGGAAATCAACCGCGTGCTGAGCGTCGGCTGGGGTAGTTCGTATGTGAACGACTTCCTCGACCGTGGCCGCGTGAAGAAAGTGTTCATCCAGGGTGACGCCAGTTCGCGCATGCTGCCGGAAGACTTGAACAAGTGGTTCGTGCGCAATACCGCTGGCCAGATGGTGCCGTTCTCGGCCTTCGCTACCGGCAAGTGGATTTACGCGTCGCCACGCCTGGAACGCTACAACGGCTTGCCGTCGGTAGAGATCCTGGGTACGCCGGCGCCGGGCCAAAGCACGGGCGCCGCCATGAACGCGATGGAAGAGATGGTGGCCAAGTTGCCGCCTGGCATCGGCTTCAGCTGGACCGGCGTATCGCTGGAAGAGCGCGAATCCGGTTCGCAGACGCCGCAGCTGTACGCGCTGTCGCTGCTGATCGTGTTCCTGTGCCTGGCCGCGCTGTATGAAAGCTGGTCGATTCCGTTCTCCGTGCTGCTGGTGGTACCGCTGGGCGTGATCGGCGCCGTGCTGGGCACCTGGTTCTTCGGCCTGTCGAACGACGTGTACTTCCAGGTGGGCTTGCTCACGGTGGTGGGCCTGTCGGCGAAGAATGCGATTCTGATCGTCGAATTCGCCAAGGAAATGCAGGAATCGGGCATGTCGCTGCTGGACGCGACCTTGCACGCGGTGCGTCTGCGCCTGCGTCCGATTCTGATGACCTCGATTGCCTTCGGCCTGGGCGTGTTGCCACTGGCTATTTCCAGCGGTGCCGGTTCCGGCAGCCAGAACGCCATCGGTATCGGCGTGCTGGGCGGTATGTTGACGGCCACGTTCCTCGGTATCTTCTTCGTGCCGGTGTTCTTTGTGCTGGTGCGCGGCTTCTTCTCGAAGCCGGACGCGCCCGCCACGCCGGCGACGCCTGGCTCGCCAGCCGTCACGCTTTCTAAGGATGCGCATTAATATGAAAAAAACGCTACTCTCCATGGCGGCACTGGCCTTGCTGGCCGGTTGCAGCCTGGCTCCCACGTATGAGCGTCCGGCAGCGCCGGCGCCCACGGCGTGGCCGACGGGCCCTTCCTACAAGGCCGACACGGCCGCCGCCGACGCCAAGCCGGTGGCGGACGTCGCCTGGCGCGAGTTCTTTGCCGATGCGCGCCTGCGCCAGGTACTGGAACTGGCGCTGGCCAACAACCGCGACCTGCGCGTCTCGATCCTCAACATCGAGAAGGCGCGCGCCACCTACGGCATCGAACGCGCCGCGCTGATCCCGACCCTGTCGGCGTCCGGCGGCCAGACGGCCAGCCGCGTGCCGAAGAACGCCAGCGCCAACGGCGAAGCGTCCATCAACCGCCAGTACACGGCGAACCTGGGCGTGTCGGCGTACGAGCTGGACTTCTTCGGCCGCGTGCGCAGCCTGTCCGACAGTGCGCTGGAGCAATACCTGGGCACGGAAGAAGCCCGCCGCGCACAGCAGATCAGCCTGGTGGCCGAAGTGGCCAGCACCTATCTGAACCTGGTGGCCGACCAGCAGCGCCTGCGCGTGGCGCAGGACACCCTGAAGAGCCAGCAGTCGTCGTATGACCTGGCCGTGCGCCGCTTCAGTGCCGGTGCGACTTCCGGCCTGGACAAGTACGATGCCCAGACCAGCGTCGAGTCGGCCCGTTCCGACGTGGCTGTCTACACGAGCCAGGTTGCGCTGGATCAAAACGCGCTCGTCCTGCTGGTGGGCGGCCCCGTGCCGGCCGACCTGCTGCCGCAAGGCGAGTTCGGCGCCGTGACGGCCCTGGCGGACATTCCGTCCGGTGTGCCGTCGGACGTGCTGCAACGCCGTCCCGACGTGCTGGCGGCGGAGCGCACCTTGCGCGCTGCCAACGCCAACATCGGCGCGGCGCGCGCGGCGTTCTTCCCGCGCATTTCGCTGACGGCCACGGCCGGTTCGCTGAGCGACAACCTGTCGGGCCTGTTCAAGGCGGGCAGTGGCACGTGGAGTTTCATTCCGCAGATCAGCTTGCCGATCTTCGATGGCGGCGTGAACCGCGCCAACCTCGATATCGCCAAGGTGCAGCGTGAAATTTCCGTGGCGCAATACGAAAAGGCGATCCAGGTCGCCTTCCGCGAAGTGTCCGATGCGCTGGCCCAGCGCGGCACCATCGACGAGCGCCTGCAATCGCAGGTCTCGCTGGTCGAGGCGTCGACAAAGAGCTACACCATCCACGACGCGCGCTACAAGCAGGGCGCCGAGTCCTACCTGAACGCCCTGGTGGCCCAGCGCGCGCTGTACACGGCGCAGCAGAGCCTGATCACGGCGCGCCTGGCCAAATCGACCAACCTGGTGACCTTGTACAAGGTGCTGGGCGGCGGTTGGCAGCCTGAGCAGACAGCCGTCGCGGCGGCTGGCGGCGCCCAATAATCACGGGGACGCCGACGCCGGCCTTGCCCGCAAGGGCAGGGCCGGCGCGCTACTGGAAAATCATGAACCAAGTTGAAAAGAAGCATCCGGACCCCGAGCGCGCCAACACGCGGCGCAAGCAGGTGCTCGATGCGGCCGAAAGCTGTTTCAGCCGCCGTGGCTTCCACGGCGCCAGCATGGCCGAGATCTCGAAAGCGGCCGGCATGAGCGCGGGCCACATCTATAATTATTTTGACAGCAAGGATGCGATCATCGCCGCCTTCGTCATGCAGAATACGGAGCGGGTGTCGAACCTGATGCAGGACCTGGCGCAGCGCGAAGACCCGCTGCAGGCCGTGATCGACAATGCGGGCGAGCATGTGCTTGAAGCGCTGGACCCGAAAACGTGGATGATGCCGCTGGAAATTTTTGCGGAAGCCTCGCGCAATCCGGTGATCGCGGAAATGCTGCAATGCTCGGACCAGCGTTCGCGCCAGTTGTTTCTCTCCATCATCCGCGATGCGCGCATCAAGCGCGGCTTGCCGGCAGATGAAGAGATGCTGGAAGGCCGCCTGAATGCCCTCGTCGCCATTTACCAGGGCTTGCCCGTGCGCCTCATTCACAATCCGGACGTGAAAGTCGAGCCGTTGATCGCTGGCTTCCGCATCGTCCTGACGGCGCTGCTGCTGAACGAATAGGCCGCTTGCCAGGGCCATGCAAAAAAGTTTGCGCAGTTCGATATGAATCATGCGCAAAGCATGGCAAAAACCTAAAAGCCTCTGCTATAATTCCCACCTCGTCGGGGCGTAGCGCAGCCTGGTAGCGTACATGCATGGGGTGCATGGGGTCGGAAGTTCGAATCTTCTCGCCCCGACCATTAGATTCAAGGAGTTACAGCGCAAGCTGTATAGAAACCCAGTACTGTATATTATACGTTTGTATAATATCGGTGCTGGGTTTTTCCGTTTACATCACGTATGATTTTCGTTGCCGTATGCCGATGTCCGCTATCGGCCTATTGTGTTGAAAAACGCAGGTACGTTGACATTCAGATAGAAATTTTACCCGCCTAGACTGGCCGGAACCGCCGCTATTGAACGCGTGCCGACTGCTTGGATGTCTGAGACATCCCGAACTTGTTGCCGCTCGACTTCTTCAACACAATTGGCCAAGAGCGGACGGATGAAGGACAATGAAACCGCGTCGAGTAGAGATAGGCATGGTAAAAATAAACACAACAGGAACGATCATAAATTCTGAGCACCCAACTCATCAGGTTCGAGTTGAGTATGATCCGGAAAAAACAGGAGGCTATTTCATCTTTGAATGGTGGGGTGGTCGTGGTGGTCCAAATCCCAATAGTGCTTTTGATTCATGGGTGGAGACTTTGAGTGACGTGTCTCAGTTTATTGCCGAGACTGGATGGGAAATCCGTTGGCAATAAATATAAGGCTGAAACCGGCCAGGAGCAGTCATAGAGTTAGATCGACCTCATGAGAAAAGCACGTGATTTTACGGCTAGGCCCGCTACTCACCACCGTGGCGCTGCCATTGACGGTGGTGTTGACCTGATCCGGCAAGAGCAGCAATTTGCGTGCTTCGCCGGTTTTCCTGCGGGACTCTTCAGTGGCTGAGATGGAAATGCCGATGTGGCCTGTGTATGCCTGGAAGTCCTTGACGACGTTTTCGTAGCACAGCGCGAGTTCCTTGCTGACCGGTACGTAGTGCATCGCCGCTAGCATGGGCGCTTCCATGGCCCGTATCCAGCAGAGCACCTCGTGGCTGTCGCTGATCTACTTCCGCCGCGTGTGAAAAAATGAACACGGAACCTGACCGCGGGCCTGAATGTGTTAGTTGCGCTATAGTAATAAAATGTATTTCAGACTGATTTTTGTAATTTATTAAATTTCAATTTCAATTTCAATTTCAATTTCGATTGTATGCATTATTTCTTGAAAATAGTGGGATTTTATTTTGTTTGGAGCTGATATGAAAAATAAAGGTATTAAAAGGGGGGGCTTGATAACGTTTTGTGGTTTTTTAATTGCTGGATCAATGGTGCTGATGAGTTTTGAATCGAGAAATTATTTTTTTGATTTATTTGCAAAGCTTGGTTTTGTGGTATTTTTTTTCGGAATGATTGTTTCTATCTACGACTTCCTCAAAAGTAAGTAACTTATGGCTGTGTCGATGAAATGGAACCTTATGGTTGATGCGCGAAATTGCGCCATATCATCAGATAAAGTTATGTTGTTGATAGTGGAGGCGATTTTCGAGCTACGCTAGACTACTGATATGGAATGAATATTCTGACGACTTGAAAACTGGAGTCTGCCAGTCATTTCAAGGAGCGATGAGCCACTGGCATCATCCGGCGGTGAGCATGGGATGGGAAGCTGCGAGAAAAAACGGGGGCGAAAATGTATGATTTTTGCAGAAAAAACACCGCGACATGAGGGCTTGAATACCTGTTGGAAAGTACTGTATATTATATGCCCCACTCTCTATATAGCGTCCATGCGGGTTACGGCTTGGTGTCGTCGTGTAGGGTGCATGGGGTCGGAAGTTCGAATCTTCTCGCCCCGACCATTGGATTCAAGGACTTAGGCCACTCTTCGGAGTGGCCTTTTTCTTTTTGCGCGACGTGACCAAGACGGCATGCATCATCCGCTGTGCCTTTCATCCTCCGTTTCCACCCTCCTGTTCCCCGATTTTCGTCCCTTGTCGCGTAGTCAACCTGGCAATACGGCTTTGGCCTATGATGTGCTGGCACATGCACGTGTGAAGTTTCCCTTCATTCATCAACCATGAGGTGTCCATGATTCGCTATGTCCTGCCTGTCCTGTTGTTCGCCAGCGCACTGCCGGCGCACGCCCAAGCTCCTGTCAATGACACGCCGCTGATCGAGCGGGCCAAGCTGTTTGGCAATCCCAGCAAGTCCGGCGGGCGCATCAGCCCGGATGGCAAGTGGCTGTCGTGGATTGCGCCGCGCGACGGCGTGCTCAATGTGTGGGTGGCGCCGGCCAGCAATCCGGCGCAGGCGCGCCCGCTGACGGAAGAAAAGGTGCGTCCCATCCGCAGCAGCTTCTGGTCGCCCGATTCGAACACCCTGCTGTTCATCCAGGACAAGGGCGGCGATGAAAACTTCCTGCTGTACGGCGTGAATGTCGTGAGCGGCAAGCAGGTCAGTTACACGCCGTTCGAGAAGACCCGCGTGCGCGTGATCCAGATCAGCAGCAAGGTGAAGGACCGCATTTTGATCGGCATCAATAACCGCGATGCGCGCTGGCACGACGTGTACAGCCTGGACCTGGCCAGCGGCAAGCTGACCCTGGTGCTGCAGAACGATGGCTATGGCGGCTATGTGGCCGATGAGCTGCTCAACGTGCGCATCGCCAGCAAGGCGCGCGCCGATGGCGGCATGCAGTACTTCCGCATCACGGACGGCAAGGCCGAGAGCACGCCGCTGGCCGAGGTCGGCCTGGAAGATGCGCAGACGACGTCGCCGCTGGGCTTTACGGTCGACGGCAAGACCTTGTACTGGACCGATTCGCGTGGCCGCAATACTTCGGCGCTGCTGGCGCAGGACGTGGCCAGCGGCAAGACCACGGTGGTGGCGCAAGACCCGCGCGCCGACATTTCCGACGCCCTGTACGACACGCGCACTGGCAAGGTGCAGGCGTATTCCGTCGACTATCTGCAGCACGAATACCTGCCGCTGACGGATGACCTGAAGGCCGACCTGGCCTTCCTGAAGAAGCATGCCAAGGGCCAGTTCAACGTGACGTCGCGCACGGACGCCGATGACAAATGGCTGGTGGGCGTCGATGCCGTCACGGCGCCGGCATCGAGCTGGTTGTACGAGCGCAAGAGCAAAAAGCTCACGCAGCTGTACGTGACGCGGCCCGAGCTGGAAGGCGCGCCATTGGTGCCCATGTATCCGCAGCAAATCAAGGCGCGCGACGGCCTGACCCTGGTGTCCTATCTGACCTTGCCTCAGGCATCGAAGGCGGGTGCCGGCGGCGTGCCGTCGCAGGCGGTGCCGATGGTCCTGCTGGTGCATGGCGGCCCGTGGGCGCGCGATACCTATGGCTATAACAGCTACCATCAATGGCTGGCCAACCGCGGCTATGCGGTGTTGTCCGTGAATTACCGGGGCTCGACGGGCTTCGGCAAGCAATTCATCTCGGCCGGCGACCTGCAGTGGGGCCGCAAGATGCATGACGACTTGCTCGACGCCGTGCAATGGGCGGTGAATAGCGGCGTGACGACGGCCGACAAGGTGGCCATCATGGGCGGCTCGTATGGCGGCTACGCCACCCTGGCCGGCATGGCGTTTACGCCGACGACGTTTGCCTGCGGCGTCGACATCGTCGGCCCGTCGAACCTGTTCACCCTGCTGCAAACCATTCCGCCGTACTGGGAAGCGGGCAAGCAGCAGTTCTACAAGCGCATGGGCGACCCGACCACGGAAGAGGGCAAGGCGCTGCTGAAGGAACGCTCGCCGCTGAACTTTGCGCAGAACATCCAGCGTCCGCTGCTGATCGGCCAGGGCGCGAACGACCCGCGCGTCAACGTGGCTGAATCGGACCAGATCGTGGCGGCCATGGCGGCAAAGAATATTCCCGTCACCTACGTGCTGTTCCCCGACGAAGGCCATGGCTTTGCCCGGCCCGTGAACAACATCGCCTTCAATGCGGTGACGGAAAACTTCCTGGGTCAATGCCTGGCGGGCCGCGCCGAGCCGATCGGCGCCACGCTGAAGGCGTCCACCGCGCAGGTCAAGCACGGCGCCGGGTTTGCGCCGGGGCTGGAAGAGGCGATGCGGTAGGCGGAGAAAGCCGCGAGGCAGGCACTGCACAGGCGGCCGGGGCGGATGTCCTTGGCCGCCTGTGTGCCGCCGAGTGCGGTGGTGACGGCGTTCATGTCAAAAACTGTGTAAAAGCGGCAATGCTTCCATTAGAATAAATCATTGCTTCAATTACACAGCCCATGAAATGGAATGCCTGCAATGATGAATGTATTGACCCTGGAACACTTTGCCGCGCGCGTCAACGACACGTTTATCTCGGTCGGCGACGGGAATGCCGCTTTCATCCTGAAGGAGGCGCGCCCGTTGCCGTCGGCCACGCTGGAAGGCCTGTTGCGGGCGCCGTTCAGCTTGTTATTCCATAACAGTTCCCCCATCCTCTTCAGCCAGAAAATCTTTCAGCTGCAGCATGATGCATTTGGCGAGGTGGGTATCTTCCTGGTGCCGGTGGCGCGTGACAACCACGGCTTTCTGTATCAGGCCGTGTTCAACTGAGAATGCCGCTGATGCGGGGCAGGCAGGGCCAGGCGGGGGAGCCCGATGGCGCCGCCTGCCCTGGGCATTCAAGCCTCAATCAAACGCGGGAAACTCGCCCTGCAGGGCGATGCAGAAATTTACCGCCAGCAGGGGCTGGCGATTTTCATGCGCCTGGCCGCCACCCGCGCTGCCGATGGTCAGTGGCGACAAGGTGACGTTCGGCGTTGCCGCGGGCACGAACGCGTTCGTGCCCGTGATGCTGGTCAGGCCATCGCCATTTTGCGGCACGTTGCGCTGCAGGGTGGCATTGGTCTGGCGGCTCAAGGTCAGTTGATGGGTATGGTTGGGAATCTCCGTGAGATTCAGCTGGACGGTATTGCTGCCGAACGTTTCGCCCATCACACGCTGCGTCAAGCCTGGCCCCTGGCCCTGGCTGCAGGGCGCGCGTCCGGTGAAGTTGGGTAACTGGAAGGTGTTGACGCCATCGCCGCCATATTGCGTGCCGATTAATGAAAACAGGGCGCTGAATTGCCTGATCTGCAGGGTGGCGCCATTACAGCTTGCCCACCCGGCAGGGGTGAAATTGAAGCCAAAGACTTGTATTTCGCCAAGATATGGTGATGTCACGGTAGGTTCTCCTGATCGATTTTATGGGCTGCGCTTGCGTGCTGGCTGTTATTGTTGGGATGGGTAAATACCTGCCCATGCGATGCAAAACGAGGCGGTCAGGGTAGGCATGGTGTTGTCATGCGGCAAGCTGCTGCCGGCAGTACCCGTTGCTGCGGGCGCCATGTCATAGGTCGTGAGGCCAGCCAGGCTGCTTGTGTACATCTTGTCGTTATTGACCGGTGCCGCCAGCTGTGCGCTGGTTCCTGGCGTGTTGCTCGTCGCCAGTGTGCTGATCGCACTGAAGACGTGCGTATGCGCAGGCATCTGGGTCGGCAGCAAGGTCACCGTTTCGCTGCCCCCCTTTTGCCCCATGACCCGGGGTGTCAGGCTAGGGCCGGTGCCCTGATGCAAGGGCACTTGGCCGCGCAGGTCGGGTACACCGAATGTATTGACGCCGTCGCCGCCATAGGTGGTGCCCAGCAGGGTATATAGCACCTCGTTATTGGCGATGGACTTCAGGCTGCCGTCGCAGGCAAACCAGCCTTGCGGTATGCGGGGAAAGGAAAACAGGCGGATCTCGCCGACATAAGGTGTAGTCATGACTTTGCTCCGTGGGAAGTGGCTGGCATGTTAGTTGCGCGATGGGAAGACGCCGTTCAGGGCGATATTGAAATTGAGTACCTGGAAGGGCTGCATATTGTTATGCGGCAGGCTGCCGCCTGTCTGGGCCAGGACCAGGTTGTTCAAGGGCACTTGCGGGCCTGCCGTGCCATAGATGGCTTCCGTGCCGCTGCCGCCATACAGGGTGTTGGTCGGATTCTTGGTGGTGCCTGGCGTGGTCAGCGCATTGGCCGCGTGCGTATGCGGTGGAATCTGACTCAGTGTCAAAGTGATAGCTTCCGCGCCGTTACGGGCGCCGACCTGGTAGGGGACGGGTTGCCAGGAAGCGTCCACCGAACTGCCCGAGCCGACAGGGGTGCTGCCTTGTAAGTTTGGCAATGCAAAGTTGGTCGTGCCGTTCCCCCCGTAAAAGGTACCCAACAGGGCAAACAGTGCCTGATTCTGCGTAATTGGCAGCAATTGCCCGTTACATGCTGCAAATCCACGTGGTGCAAACGCAAATCCGCTCATCATGATTTGTCCCAAATACACTTCAGCCATCATCGTTCTCCCGCTGTTGGAATGTTATTGAATGTTAAAGGAATAATATTTTCCATTTGCAATCAATATTGTTTTTTGAAAAACCCTTTTTGTTATAGTTACTTTATTGAAATCTCGAGGTAGCATACGTTGTCGTATGGCAAGCGTCAACATCTGTTGGCCCTCTGGAAGAGCCCTGAATGGGGATCGCTTGCAGCCTGAATCCATGGTTCTTTTTGTCCAAAAAACTCTGTATTGGAGAAATCATGTTGCGTATTTGCAACGATATCGTCGCCCGTCCGGCACATTTTTTGTTCCTTGCTTTTGTCGCAGGAATTCGAGGGCCGGCAGCGGCTCGCCGGGTAGACCTGGCATCAGCGTTTGGCCGTTTCCTGCATTGCTGCGTTACGCTGTGCTTGCTGATGCTGGCGCTTGGCGCAGGCCCGGCGCAGGCAGCCAACGGCGATCCGAGCACGAAATGTATTCCCAATCAGAGGAGTTTTACCGTCGCATCAGGCGACTCCTATGTCATCGATTTGTCGCTGTGTAGCTCATTTGGCCTGACGGACAATGGCGCGACGGCCCTGCACGGCACGATTACCGGTCTCGTCAATAACGGTACCGGTATTGCGACCTACATCAATAATGGCGACGGGGCGCTGTCCGACAGCTTTGTCCTGTGGGATGAAGACAGCAAGGCGGTGACTTTTACGGTGACCGTCCTGCCCCCTGCGGCTGCCTTCACCGTGACACCGGGCAGCATATCGGCGCCCGTGATCGGCGTGGCGTATAGCCAGGCGATGTCGTCGACCGGCGGTGTCGCGCCTTACAACTACGCGCTTGTCTCTGGTGCGTTGCCACCTGGCATCACTGTGTCGTCCAGCGGCGTGATTTCCGGCACCGTGACGGCGACCGGTGCCTATGTGTTCGGCATCAAGGTGACCGACTCGACCTCAGGCACGCCGCTGACCGTCACCAAGAATTACTCCGTGTCGATCGCCGTGCCCACCCTGTCCATCACGCCCACGGTGCTGGCGGCAGGCGGATTGTCGGTGCCCTACAGCCAGCAGATGTCGACCGCGAACGGCACCGGGCCCTTTGCGTATGTGGTGGAATCGGGCAGCCTGCCGGCGGGCCTCACCCTGTCGGGCAGCGGCTTGCTCTCGGGCACGCCCGGTGCTTTGGGCACCTACAACTTTGTGATGAAATCGACGGACAGCACGGGCGGCAATGGACCATACAACACGTCCAGAAGCTATTCCCTGGTGATCAATGCCCAGCCGCCGCCTGCCGTCACCGGTGTGTCGCCTGCGCTCGGTCCGGTTAGCGGCGGCACCGCCGTCACCATTACCGGTACCGGCTTTACCGGCGCAACGGCGCTCAAATTCGGCAGCAACAATGGCCTCAGCGTTACCGTGCTCAATTCCACGACCATCACCGCCACGTCGCCAGCCGGCACCGGTGTCGTGAACGTATTCGTTACGACGCCAGGCGGCACCAACGCCGCCGATCCGTCAAACCAGTTCACCTATGTTCCGGCACCAGCGATCACCAGTATTTCGCCGACGGCAGGACCAGGCGGTGGCGGCACCACGGTCACCATCAACGGCTCGAACTTTACCGGCGCGACGGCGGTGACCTTCGGCGCGACGGCGGCGACCGGCTACACGGTCAACAGCGCCACGCAGATCACGGCGACGGCGCCAGCCGGCACGGGCACGGTGGATGTGCGCGTCACGACAGCCGGCGGCACCAGCGCCACCAGCGCGAACGACCAGTACACCTTTGTGGCGTTGCCGACAGTGACGAGCATTTCGCCCACTGCGGGGCCGGCAGGCGGCGGCGCCACGGTCGTCATCAGTGGCACGAACTTTTCCACCACGACGGCGGTGACCTTCGGCGCCACGGCGGCGACCGGCTACACGGTCAACAGCGCCACGCAGATCACGGCGACGGCGCCAGCCGGCACGGGCACGGTGGACGTGCGCGTCACGACGGTCGGCGGTACCAGCGCCACCAGCGCTGCGGACCAATTCACCTACGTGGCAGCACCGGTGGTGAGCAGCATTTCGCCCACGGCCGGTCCCGTCGTGGGGGGGAGCACGGTCACCATCAGCGGCACGAATTTCAGTGGCGCGACGGCGGTGAGATTCGGCGCTACTGCCGCCATCGGCTTTACGGTCAACAGCGCCACGCAGATCACGGCGACGGCGCCAGCCGGCACGGGCACGGTGGATGTGCGCGTGACCACGTCGGGCGGCACCAGCGCCACCAGCGCGGCCGATCAATTTACCTACGTGGCGGTGCCGACGGTGACGAGCCTGTCGCCGACGGCAGGCCCCATCGCCGGCGGCAGCACGGTGACCGTCAGCGGCACGAATTTCAGTGGCGCGACGGCGGTGACGTTCGGTGGCACGGCAGCCATCGGCTTTACCGTCAACAGCGCCACGCAGATCACGGCGACGGCGCCAGCCGGCGCGGGCACGGTGGACGTGCGCATCACCACCATCGGCGGCACCAGCGCCACCAGCGCGGCGGACCAATTTACGTACGTGGCAGTACCGGTGGTGAGCAGCATTTCGCCTACTGCCGGCCCGGCTGCCGGCGGCACCACGGTCACCATCAGCGGCACGAATTTCAGTGGCGCGACGGCGGTGACCTTCGGCGCCACGGCAGCGACGGGCTTTACGGTCAATAGCGCCACGCAGATCACGGCGACGGCGCCAGCCGGCGCGGGCACGGTGGACGTGCGCATCACCACCGTCGGCGGCACCAGCGCCACCAGCGCGGCGGACCAATTTACGTACGTGGCGGCACCGGTGGTGAGCAGTATTTCGCCCACCTCCGGCCCGGCTGCTGGCGGCACCACGGTCACCATCAGCGGCACGAATCTCAGTGGCGCGACGGCGGTGACGTTCGGTGGAGCGGCCGCCTCCGGCTTTACCGTCAACAGCGCCACGCAGATCACGGCGACGGTGCCAGCCGGTGCCGGCACGGTGGACGTGCGCATCACCACCACCGGTGGCACGAGCGCCACCAGCGTGAATGACCAGTTCACGTATGTGGGCGCACCGGTGGTGAGCAGCATTTCGCCCACGGCCGGTCCCGCCGCGGGGGGGAGCACGGTCACCATCAGCGGCACGAATTTCAGTGGCGCGACGGCGGTGACGTTCGGCGGCACGGCAGCGGCGGGCTTTACCGTCAATAGCGCCACGCAGATCACGGCGACGGCGCCAGCCGGCACGGGCACGGTGGACGTGCGCGTCACCACCATCGGCGGCACCAGCGCCACCAGCGCGGCGGACCAATTTACGTACGTGGCAGCACCGGCGGTGAGCAGCATTTCGCCCACCTCCGGCCCGGTCACTGGCGGCACCACGGTCACTGTCAGCGGCACGAATTTCAGTGGCGCGACGGCGGTGACGTTCGGCGGCACGGCAGCGGTGGGCTTTACGGTCAACAGCGCCACGCAGATCACGGCGACGGCGCCAGCCGGCACGGGCACGGTGGACGTGCGCATCACCACCACCGGTGGCACCAGCGCCACCAGCGCGAACGACCAGTTCACGTATGTGGGGGCGCCGGTGGTGAGCGGTATTTCCCCGGCCTCCGGTCCAACGACGGGCGGCAGCAGTGTCGTTATCAGCGGCGCGGGCCTTGGCGGCGCGACGGCAGTGACGTTTGGCGGTGCGGCGGCGACGAGTTTCACCGTCAATAGCGCCACGCAGATCACGGCCACGGCGCCAGCTGGTGCCGGCACGGTGGACGTGCGCGTCACCACTGTCGGTGGCACGAGCGCCACCAGCGCGTCGGACCAGTTCACCTACGTGGTGGCGCCGGCAGTCAGCGGCATTTCACCTGCCTTCGGCCCCATCGCCGGCGGCACCAGTGTGGTCATCACCGGTACCGGCTTTACAGGTGCCACGGCAGTGCGATTCGGCGGCAGCAATGCCGGCAGTTTTGTCGTCAACGGCGCCACGCAGATCACGGCCACGAGTCCATCGGGCAGCCTGGGCGTGGTGGACGTGAAGGTGACCACGGTTGGCGGCACCAGCGCCAGCGGCGCGGCGGACCAATTTACGTATATCCCGACCGGTGTCATCACGTTTGCGACACCGACCGCGGCATCCGTTCCATTGGGCAATAACTTCAGCAATGCGGCGACCTCCAGCCTGACGGGCGGCAGTTATGGCGCCTTGAGCTATACCAGCTCGAACGCGGGCGTGGCGACTGTCAGCGGCACCGGCGTCATCACTCCGGTCAGCGCCGGCACCAGCACCATCACCGCGACGCAAGCCGCGGTCGCAGGGGTCAATGCCCAGGCAACTCAAACGTATACCTTGACCGTGACCTCGGCCATCGGCGTCACCCCGGCCAGCTTGCCGGGGGCAACCGTTGCCACCGCGTACAGCCAGCAACTGACGGCCAGCGGCGGTGTCGGTCCGTATACGTTCGCGATAACGGGCAGCCTGCCTGCCGGCATGAGCTCGAACGCCAGCGGCGTCTTGAGCGGCACGCCCACGGCGGCTGGCGATTTTGCGCTGGTGGTGCAAGTGACGGATTCGCGTCAATTCACGGGGACGAAGAGCTACACATTGTCCGTCGCTTCGGCGGTACTGGCGCTGAACCCAGCCAGCTTGCCCAATCCGACGGCGGAAGCGGCCTACAGCACGACCCTGACGGGGACGGGCGGCACGGCGCCGTACAGCTATGCCGTGGTGGGCACCTTGCCCGTGGGCCTGAGCCTGAATACGGCTACGGGCGTACTATCCGGCACGACGAATGCGGCGGGCAGTTTCCCGTTCAGCATCAAGGTCACCGACAGCAGCACGGGCGTGGGGGCACCATTCAGCCTCAGCAAAAACTACACGCTGACGGTAGCTGCGCCCCCCCTGACACTGACGCCGGCCAGTTTGGCGGCGATCCGCGCGGGCGACGCGTATAGCCAGCCATTCACGGCGGCCGGCGGTGTTGCGCCTTACGTGTACTCCCTGAGCAGCGGCGCTTTGCCGACCGGCCTGGCGCTCGACGCGGCGACCGGCATCGTCAGCGGCACGCCGACGGTGGCGGGCAGCTTCGCCTTCACCTTGCAGGCGAAGGACGCGCACCAGTTCACGGTGCAGCAAGCGCTGACCCTGCAGGTGAACCAGGCGCCGCCACCGGTGCCCAATGAAACGGCGACCACCTCGGCCAACCAGGAAGTGAGCCTGACCATCGCTTCCACGGATGGCAGCCCGATCACGGACGTGACCATCGTCACGCCGCCGCAGCACGGGCGCGTTACGGTGGTCTCGAGCGGTGCCTCGGCGCGCATGGCGCGCGCCGTCGCCGGTGCGAGTTTCAAGGTGACGTATGTGCCGAATGCCAACTATTTCGGTCCGGACAGCTTCAGCTACACGGCGACGGGTCCAGGAGGCACCTCCGCGCCGGCCACGGTCAGCGTGACGGTGGCGCCGCAACCGGTGCCGGTGCCTGTCGCCAAGACGGCGACGGTACTGGCCGGCACGCCGGTGACCCTGCAGGTGACGCAGGGCGCCACCGGCGGCCCGTTCACGGCCGTGGCCATCACCACGCAGCCAGCCAGCGGCACGGCAGTCGTCAATGGCATGGACATCATCTACACGCCAGGCATCAACACCAGCGGCGACATCAGCATCGGCTACACCGTGTCGAACGTGTTCGGCACCTCTGCGCCGGTGAAAGCGACCATCAGCGTCAATCCGATGCCGCAGGTGGCCAGCCAGAGCGCCACGGTGGTGGCGGGCCTGACGGTGACGGTCGACCTGACGGCGGGCGCCACGGGCGGCCCGTTCACGGCGGCCAATGTGCTGAGCGTGGCGCCGGCCGAGGCGGGCAAGGTGGTGGTGCGCGACGTGGGCACGGCCGGCAAGCCGTCGTACCAGCTGAGCTTTGCGGCTTCGGGCAAGTTTGCCGGCGCGGCCGTCGTCAGCTACACCCTGAGCAATGCCTTTGCCACCTCGAAGCCGGGCGTGGTCAACGTCACCGTGACGGCGCGGCGCGACCCGTCGCTCGATCCGGAAGTGATCGGCTTGCAAGCGGCGCAAGCCGATGCGGCGCGGCGCTTCGCCACGGCGCAGCTGTCGAACTTCACGCAGCGCCTGGAAAGCCTGCATGGCGATGGCTGGGGACGGTCGAACTTTGGCCTGAGCCTGACGCCGCCGAACGACAGCGGCAATCCGACGGCGGCGCTGGCGCGCTGGCAAGAGCAGGAAGCGGACCGCGTGTTCGGCACGGCCGTGAAACCGTTCATGCGCAAGGCGTCCCTGCGCCAGCCCGATGCCGGTTTCAGCAGCGATAAAGCGGTGGGCGGCACGGATGTCAGCCAGGCAACGAATGGCTTGCCGGACATGCCGCAGAAGCCGGACACGCAGAAGCAGGCGCTGTCGCTGTGGCTCGGTGGCGCGGTCGATTTCGGCCAGCACTATGTGAATGGCCGCGACACGGGCTTCCGCTTCCGCACGAATGGCGTGAGCGTGGGCGGCGATTACCGCTTGAGCGACTTGGCGACCCTGGGCGTGGGCGCCGGTTTCAGCCATGACCGCAGCGACGTGGGCCAGAACGGCAGCCGCAGCACGGCCGACAGCGCCGTGGCGGCCGTGTATGGCAGCCTGCGTCCGAGCAAGGGCGTCTTCCTCGACGGCGTGCTCGGCTATGGCACCCTGCAATACGACGCGTCGCGCTACTTGACCGATGGCAGCGGTTTCGCCACGGGCGAACGCGACGGCAAGCAAGTGTTCGGCGCGTTGGTGGGCGGTATCGAGATGCGCCAGGAAACCTGGATGTGGTCGCCGTATGGCCGCGTGGAACTGATGTCGGCCAAGCTCGATCCGTACACGGAGAAGGCGGCGGGCATCAACGCCCTGAGCTACTTCAAGCAGACGGTGCGTTCGCGCATCGGCGCGCTGGGCGTGCGGGCCGAGGGTATCTATGTCGGTGGTCTGGGCACGTGGTTCCCGCGCGCGCGGCTCGAGTACCGCCACCAGTTCCAGGGCGCCGATGATGCGCGCCTGGCGTATGCCGACCTGGTGGCCGACGGTCCCGTGTACGTGATCCGCACAGTGCCGCAGCAGACGGGCAACTGGACGGCGGGCCTGGGCGTCAAGCTGCTGCTGTCGAACGGCATGACCATCACGCTGGACTACAACAGCAATCTGAACATCGATAGCGGACGTACCCAGTCGGTGATGTTCGGTATCGCCATGCCGCTCAAGTAATCAATCAGCCTTCAGGCTAGTCCTGATCGCCGGCCCGGAGTCCATCCGGTCCGGCGATTTTTTTTGTCACAGCGACCAAGGATGGTCTTCTGCGCCGGCGACGATGCCGCCCAGCACGGACTGGTCGCGTTCCGCGTGGCTCTGGCGCAGGTACACGGGCAGGTCGGCAGCCAGGCGGGCGAAACGGGCATCGCGGCACAGGGGGCCAGCGCCCAGCGCCCGCGTGGCCAGGTGCAAGACCAGGGTGGCGGCATCTTCCGTTGCCAGGCGCAGGCGCAGGGCCAGTCCCATGGCGTCGCGTTGCGGGTGCTGGTCGATTTCCGCGGCGCCTTCGCGCAGCAGGGCGCCGGTGGCGCGCAAGACGCAATCGATTTGTCCCAGCTGCGCCAGGCGGACGGGGTCGGGCGCGGCGTGTTGCGCGCGCGCATGCAGGTGGCTGGCGACGGCGCAGGCTGCGCCATACCAGGCGGCCGCGATGCCCGCGCTGCCATGCCAGTAGCCGGGCCGCTGCAGATAGGCGCCCGGCGCGCCCACGGGAAAGGCGCGCGCGGCAGAAAAAGTCACGTCGATGCTGGCGCAGGCATGCATACCGACGGCTTGCCAGCCTTCGTCCGTGACGTGCACGCCGGGCTGCGACAGGGTCACCGAGGCCAGGCAAGCCTGGCCAGCGTCGTTCCAGCAGCTGACCAAAGCATGGCTGAGGCCCTTCGCCCCGGCACACCAGGCCTTGCGTCCGTCGAGCACATGGCGGCCCTCGGCCGTTTGCCGCAAGCGGACGCGCGCGCCCGGCAGATCCGCGCACCAGACGCCCCAGCTGCTGCCGGCCGGCACGGCGGAGCCGCCGATTTCCGCCAGGATGGCGAGCGCATCGGTATGGCCTTCATACAGCTTGAGCAGGGAGAGGTCAACGGCGGCGATGGCGGCCAGCATTTGCCAGCGCTGCAGGGTGGCGCCGTGGCCGGGCAGGGGCAGCTGGTCCAGTCCCGCGTCGCGCAAGCGCCGCAAGCCTTCGATGGGGTGGAAAGTGCTGTCCTGAGGCTGCAGCAGGGCGTCCAGTGCAGCGTGGGAGGGCAGGGGAAAGGCATGGTGTGACATGGCAAGCTCCTGTTTTTCTACAGGATAGCTTTTTATTTTTGCAATGTCTGTTTGATTTTACACAGATACCCGCTCACGCTAGCGAGTCCATGAAGCGGCGGGCGAGAAGATGCACCGTGGCAACTGCAGGGCCGGGCGGCCCCGCAGCTGATCACGCGCTTATTTTTTCACGTAGTGCACGTCCAGGACATACACGCCCTTTTCCGGGTCCAGTACCACCGAGTACAGGTCGTTGCCGCGCAAGGACAGGCCGCCGGGGACGCTCAGCGCCGCGTGCATGCCCTCATCCCACATGCACGATTCGCCATTGTCCACCTTGACGCACCATTGCTGTTTGCCATCGCGCAATACATATTGCACGGTGGCGCCGCTGCGCTGGAAGGTATAGGCCGGCACCGACGAGGTGAACTTGTCGACGCGCAAGTTCGTTGCCGCGGCATTTTCCGCCAGCTTGATCGGCATGTCGGCTGTACCGTCCGGCTTGCCGGTGATTTTCGCGCTCATGCCGTCCGTCGCGACCACGGGGCCGGTGCAATCGGCCTTGAAGTAGGTTTCGCCGGTCGGCGTCAGTTCCAACGAACCGCTGCCGTCGCTCTTGAGCGCGATGACGAGCACTTGACGGTCGTGATCGTCGCACGCCGATTGCCACGTGCCGAGATATGCGGCCAGTGGCGAGGTGGAACCGGAATCGCCTGCAAGCTGCTGCGCCGAACTACCCCCACCGCCGCCACCGCAGCCGGTCAGGAGTGCCGCGGCCGAGCCGACCAATACTGCCAATAATTTTTTCATTCAGAGTCCTTTTTATCCGGCAGCGGTGCGTGCCGTCAACGCGGCCTGATTATAGGATTATTAATAGGAAGGAATTCTCACCGAATCTATCGCTGACTTGATTTGGATCATGTCGCGGCAATGCGCTGAAATGGTTTGCGGGAATGAAGGGAGGATGTGGTGTAACTGGTGCGCATTGCGCCGCTCACGCGACGCAATGGCTGATTGCTGACTGATTTATTGTTTTACATAGTGCATATCGAGCACATAAGCACCGTCTTTTTGCATCACGGTAAACAATTCATTACCGCGCAAATAAAAGCCGCCGTTGTCACTTACTGCCTGTTGTATGCCGGTATCCGGGATGTCCGTGGTGTCGCCACTGCCATCGGTGATGCGCCAATTGGGTTTGCCATTGACCAGCACCGTGGTGACGGCCGGGCCCGTAATCTGGATGGTGTGGGCTGGCAGCGACGATACGACCTTGTCGATGCGGATGTCCGTGGCAGGGCTGTCCGCCGTCAGTTTGAGCTGGATATTGCCTGCGCCATCCGGCGTCGCGGTAATCTTTTCACTCGTGGTTTCCGTAAATTGCACGGGGCCGCTGCAATCGGCAGTGCTGAAGGTTTCATCGTAGGTCGATATTTCCAGGGCGCCGCTGCCATCGTTCTTGAGGGCGACGACGAGGCGCTGGCGGAAAGAGTCGTTACATGCGGGAGTCCAGGTGCCAACATAGGCGGCCAGTGCGGGAGGAGGCGGAGGTGCGACCACCACTGGCGGCGCTACCACCACTGGCGGGACCGCAACGTCTGCATTGCCGTTAGCACTACTGTTTCCGCCACCACCGCAACCAGTCAATACCACTGTGCCCGATACCATTAATAAAGCCAATACTTTTTTCATCCGTGATTCCTGTAAATCTTCAACCGGCTGGAAGCGTGCCGTATACGCGGCGATATTATAAAGTACATGCGTATCTTATTTTTGTGAAATTTGAAATTGGCCGCAATGCCGGTATTGAAAATGGTCATCGGATAAATTCCGGCAGGAGCGGTAGAACATTCTCCTGGTGCTGATGTGGCGGGAAATAAAGGAAGGTAATCTCAAGTGCGGCCATTCAATGGCGCCGAGGAGAAACAGGCGGGTGCCACGCCGAATCCGGCGCGAGGCAGGTATTGAGTTGGCCGTTTATAAAATTCGTGCCGGCGCCTGAATCTGGCGCCGGCCGCCGCCGGAAAGGTCCGGCTTAAAACTCTTCCCAGTCATCGCCTGCCGGCGCCTTGGCTGGCGCATGCTGTGCTGCTTGCGGCTTGGCAACACTCAGGCGTTTGGCTGGCGCGGCGGTCTTGGGCGTCACGGCGCGCGGCGCTGCTGGCGCTGCAGCCGGCGTTGCTGTCGACGTTGCCTGGCGCGCCTGCTCGCCCAGCTTGAACACGCTGACCACCTCGGCCAGATGGCTGGCCTGGTCTTGCAGGCTTTCGGCGGCCGCCGCCGCTTCCTCGACGAGGGCCGCGTTTTGCTGCGTCACGCCATCCATCTGCGCCAGCGCCTGGTTGACCTGGGCGATGCCATCGCTTTGCTCGGTGGTGGCGACGCTGATGTCGGCCATGATGGCGGTGACCTTGCGCACGCTGTCGACCACCTGTTCCATGGTGGCGCCCGCTTCATCGACGAGCTTGCTGCCGGCGGCCACCTTGCCCACGGAATCGTCGATCAGCAGCTTGATTTCCTTGGCCGCCGCGGCGGAGCGCTGCGCCAGGTTGCGCACTTCCGTGGCGACGACGGCGAAACCGCGCCCCTGTTCGCCCGCGCGCGCCGCTTCCACGGCCGCGTTCAGCGCCAGGATATTCGTCTGGAAGGCGATGCCGTCGATGACGCTGATGATGTCGACAATCTTGTTCGACGAGTCATTGATCGACGTCATGGTTTCTATGACTTTGCCGACCACTTCGCCGCTCTTCTGTGCCACACTCGATGCGGAAGCGGCCAATTGATTCGCCTGGCGCGCATGGTCGGCATTTTCCTTGACGGTGCCCGTCAGTTCTTCCACGGAGGCAGCTGTTTCTTCCAGCGAGCTGGCTTGCTGTTCCGTGCGGGCCGACAGGTCGTTATTGCCTTGCGCAATTTCCGCGCTGGCGCGCGCCACGTTGTCGGCACTGGCTTGCACTTGCAGCAACACGGCGTGGATCTTTTCCACGAAGGCGTTGAAACCCTTGCCGATGACGGCCAGCTCGTCGGTGCCCTTGACTTCCAGCTTGACGCGCAGGTCGGCGTCGCCGCTGGACAGGTCCGTCATGGTGCGGCCCAGGGTGCGCAGGGGGCGCGTCAGCTGGTTGACGACGAGAATCAGAATGCCGGCCGTGGCTGCCGCGCACAGCAGGGCAACGATCAGCGTGTAGACCATCAGGTCGCGCGCCGAGGCGGTGGCCACGCTTTTCGGGAAATTCAGTTCCACGCTCCACGGCGCGATGTCGGGGTGGATCTGCAGCGGCTGCAGCAAATGGATGTAGCCCTTGTCATCCTCGTATTCATACGTCTGGCCCTGGCGCACCTTTTCCAGGCCGGCGGCCGGCACGTCGTCTGCCTTCCTGCCCAGCCGCGCAGGTTCGGGGTGGCTGGCGTACAGGCCGCCGTTCGAGATCAGGGCCAGCTTGCCGCCCTCGATCACTTTCAGGTCGGCGAGGATTTTCGCCAGGCGCGTGAGCATGAAGTCGGCGCTGGCCGTGCCCTTGAAGCTGCCGTCGATCATGATGGGCGCCACCAGCGAAGCCATCAGTACATCCTTGCCGTCGACGGGGTAGATATATGGTTCCGTAAAGTAGGTCTTGCCGGTGCGCTTGGGCACGTCGTACCAGTCGTTGGCGCCCGCTTTCGGGTCGAAGACGATGGGTTCGACTTGCAGCTTGCCGCCGGCGCCCCGTGTCCAGTAGGGCATGAAGCGGCCGCTGGCGTCGTAGTTCGGTTTCTGGTTGGCAAACTCCGCATCCTTGCCGTCGAGCGCATTCGGCTCCCACGTCACTGCCGAGCCCAGCAAGTCTTCCGAGCTGGTCAACGTCGCCTTGGTCAGTTCATTGATCTGGTCGCGCTGCAGGGGCAAATTCGCGCCCTTGGTGCCGCGCATGGCGCCGGCCAGGCTGCTGACGCTCGACAGGTTGCTGGCGATGCGCGCCTGCAGCGCACCGGCCACTTCGCGTGCCGACGTGCGCGCCAGTTCCAAAGCGGCCGCCTCGGCGCTGGCGCTGCTCTTGTAGCCGATCACGGCCGCCGTGACGCCGAGGCTGAGGATGGCGAGCGCGGTGGCGGCGACGCAGATTTTACTGTTCAGTGATAGTTGCATGAGGCTGTTCCTTGATGGGGAGGGGTATCGGTGTCTCGGGCGTCGCGGGTAGCGCGCCTAGAAAGTCTTGCTGACGGCCACCACGAAGGTGGCCGCAGCCGGGTTCGAGGTGTCGAACTGGCCGGCCGCATTCGGGATGCCCAGCGTGTAATGGTCGTAGGCGTCGGTGGCGCCCCAGGCGCGCGTCACGGCGCCACTCAGGCTCCAGCCGCCGTCGAAGGCCCGCGTGACGCCCACCTTGGCATCGCGCCAGTTCCACATGGCATTGCCCGTGCCCGCCACGCGGCCATTGCCGGCGTGCAGGTTCAAGGTCCAGGTATTGCCCAGGTCGACATTCGCGCCCACGTCCAGGTAGCCCGTGCCGCGCGCATGCGTGATGCCGAAGAAGTCGCGCGTGACGGTATGGTTGTATTTGGCGTACAGCATGCGGTAGGTCAGGCCCAGCGACAGTTCGCCGTAGTCGTACCTGACGCCTGTGGCGCGGTACACGGCGCCGGGATACTTGTAGTAATACGCGAGCACGCTGTAGCCCAGCTCGCCCACCGCGCCGCCGTAGCCGCCGTACAGGTCCCATTCGACGCTTGCATCCTGGATATAGCGGTCGCTGACGGTGGAAGCCCAGGTGCCCAGCGACCAGCCGCTCGGGTGCGCGTAGTCGACGCCCGCCTGCAGGGCCGGCTTGCCCCATGTCTGGCGGAAGCCGCGCGAAATGTATTGCGAAGTGAGGCTGGCATTGGCGCTGAAGGTGGCGCCAGTGTTGTCCGTGGTCTGGGCTCGCACGGGCAGGGCGGCCGCCAGCAGGAAGGCGCAGCCCAGCAAGGATGATCCGGGGAAATGGTGGTGCGATGGCATGGCAGTCAGCTCCGTATTTGCCGGCAGCGGCCGTCCAGGCGCGTTGCCCTGATGGTTGCAATAAAAATGCGGAATGGACTTTTGTGAAGGCAAGGCGAGGCCGTTTGCATGTTCGTCTGAACATGCACACATTCTCACCAAACGTAACTGAAAGGATAGGGGCTAGGGCTAGTGGAAGTCAATAAAGTTGCGCTACGGAAATCGTAAGTTGTTGTTTCCTGGCACTTTTTCATGCTCCTGTCACATTTCCGGCCTGCCCCGGCTGGCTGCCTGTTGCAAGCTGGCCAGCAAGCCTGGCAGGGCCGCATGCAAGGCTTGCAGGCTGTCGGCGTCCAGCCCGGCCTGCATTTCCACCCGGCCCGAGGGCTGGCCCCAGACGACCTGTGCGCTGAGCCGGGCGCCGGCGTCGAGTCCCGTGACGCTGACCAGCAGCGCGACTTCTTCCGGGGCATCCTCGGGCACGTCCGCGAGCAGGCAGGAAATGCCGAAATGATAATCCTGGAAGGCGCTCGCCGTGCCGCTGGAAAAGGCGAAGACGGAAGCGAGCACCTGCGGCGCGGCGGCCGCAAGCGATGGCAGGGCGGCGCGAAACAGGGGCAGCAAGTCGTTTTCCAGCTGCAGTACCAGCGGATGAGTGTGGCTAAGGACGGTCATGGGCGGACGAAAGGAGTGGCGGCGCGCGATGGTAGCAGTTTTTGCGGCCGCCATGCTCCTGTACTGGTCCTACCAGTGGCCTCAATCGTCATCGCTGGTGACGCGCGTGCGCACGAAATCGATGTGGCCTTGCATGGCCGTGCGCGCCTCTTCGGGCTGGCTGGCGCAGATGGCCTCGCACAGGGTGCGGTGCTGCGACAGCAGTTGCAGCGAAGTGGCCTCGTCCTGCTGGCGCAAGCCCGTGCCATTGATGGTGATATGTTCGCGCAGCATGCCGATGATGCTGGTGTGCAAGTGCAGGAACATGGTGTTGTGCGACGCTTGCGCGATGACTTCATGCAGGCGCGCATCGGCCTGCGCCTCGCCGTGCTTGTCGTCGCTGGCGCGCGCCTGTTCCAGTTCGGCCAGCAGGGCCATGATTTGCGCGCGCTCGTCCACGCTGGCCCGCTGCGCCGCAAAGTAGGCCGTCGCCCCTTCCAGCACGCGGCGAAATTCCAGGATGTCGTCGCGCAGGGCGGGGTGGTCGGCCACCAGCTGGCTCCACGGCGACGCCATGCCCGTGCGCAGCTGATCCGTCACGAACACGCCCGCGCCGCGCCGGCTGCGCACCAGGCCCCGTGCCGCCAGCCGCTGCACCGCTTCGCGCACGGTGTTGCGCGAGACGGCATATTGCTGCGCCAGCAGGCGTTCGGCCGGCAACTGCGCGCCCGCCGGCAAGCTGCCGTCCAGCAGGGCGGTTTCCAGCCTGCGCATCACCATCTCGACCCTGCCCCGCGTTTGCATGCCTGTCGCCATCGATGTCTTCCGGTGTTGTTTTAAAGTGGTCCGAGCAATTTGAAGTGGCTTACGGAAGCTGGAATTATGCGTGAACCAGTCATTCTTAACAACACACAGCGGCGCCGCAGCAACACACAGAGCGCCGGGGAGACACACTCATGCAGCCAGATCCGCGCCAGCCACGCCGCTATCCACCCGCACCGCTCCAGGTGTACCTGTTCGCCACCTGCCTGGTTGACCTGTTCGTGCCGCAGGCGGGGCTCGACGCGGTGCGCCTGCTGGAGCGGGAAGGCTTGCTGGTGCATTATCCGCGTGGCCAGAGCTGCTGCGGCCAGCCCGCCTACAGCAGCGGCAATCCGGAACAGGCGCGTGCCGTGGCCCGCGCCCAGCTCGACCTGTTCGCGCAGCCCTGGCCCGTGATCGTGCCGTCCGGCTCCTGCGCCGGCATGATGCGCCACCACTGGCCGCAGCTGTTCCAGGACGACCCCGTCGCCGGTCCCAGGGCGGCCGAACTTGCCGAACGCGTGTATGAACTGAGCGAATTTCTCGTCTGCGTGCTGCAACTCGACCTGGCCGGTCTGGCAGGCGCAGGGCAGGCGCAGGCGCAGGAAAGCGTGGTGCTGCACACCTCTTGCGGCGCGCGCCGCGAAATGGGCACGCGGGTGCACGGCGTGGCCCTGGTCGACGCCTTGCCCGGCGTGACGCGCATCGAACACCAGCGCGAATCGGAATGCTGCGGCTTCGGCGGCACGTTTTCACTGAAGCACCCGGACATTTCCGGCGCCATGGTCAGCGACAAGATCGCCTCGGCCTGCGCCACGGGCTGCGACCGGCTCGTCTCGGCCGACTGCGGCTGCCTGCTCAACATCGGCCACGCCGCGCAGCACCAGGGCGCGCCGCTGCCCGTCGAACACCTGGCCAGCTTTTTGTGGCGCCGCACGGGAGGCGAAGCATGAGCGCCGCCTTGAGCGCCCGCGAACGCATGCTGGGACGCTTGCGCGCCGCCGCGCCGTCCACGCCCGAGGCGGTGGACGTCATCGATACGGCCATCGACCAGCACTACCTGGCGCGCCGCGCACAAGCGCCGCTGTCGCCACGGGGCAGGATCGCCGCCCTGCAGGCAGCCCTGCGCGCCGCGCATGCGGAAGTCGATTGCGTGCGCGGCGATGCCTGGCCCGCCCTGCTGGCGCAGCGCCTCGGTGCGCATGGCGTGTGCCGCCTGCTGATGGATGCCGATAGCAGGGAAGGACTGGCCTTGCGGGCCGCCTTGCCGGACGGCGTGGCCGCGCTGTCTTTTGACCGTCCGCTGGCGCAGTGGAAGGGCGAGTTGTTCGACACCGTCAACGCGGGTTTTACTGTCGCCCGTTCCGGCATCGCCGCCACGGGCACGCTGGTCATCGCACCCGACGCGGCCACGCCGCGCACGGTGTCGCTGGCGCCGCCGCTGCACATTTGCCTCGTGTATGCGAGCACCCTGCATGCGGACTTGCATGCGGCGGCGCGCGCCGAACGCTGGGCGGACGGCATGCCATCGAACCTGGTGCTGGTGTCGGGTCCCTCGAAAACGTCCGACATCCAGCAAACCCTCGCCTATGGCGCGCATGGCCCGCGCTGGCTGTGGGTGCTGATCGTCGATGACTTGCCAGCCCGTGAAGGAGGCCAGCCATGAACGCCAAGCCACTGCAATTCGTCAAACCGGCGGACTTCCATGCGCGCGCCCGCGCCGCGCTGGACGACCCGAAACTGCGCCAGAGCTTTCGCGGCGCCATGGATTTTTTGCAGGACAAGCGCACGGCGCAGTTCCCCGACGGCGACGAGCTGGAACGCCTGCGCGACCTCGGCGAAGCCGTGCGCCGGCACGCGCTGGCGCTCCTGCCCGACTTGCTGGTGCAGCTGGAAGACAAGCTGACGGCGGCCGGCGTGCAGGTGCACTGGGCCGAGGATGGCGAGCAGGCCAACGCCATCATCCACGCCATCGCGCAAAAGGCCAAGGCGACGCGCTTCATCAAGGGCAAGTCGATGGCCAGCGAGGAAATCGAGCTCAATCACTACCTGGAAGCGCGCGGCATGACCTGCCTGGAGTCGGACATGGGCGAGTACATCGTGCAGCTGGCCGGCGAAAAGCCGTCGCACATCGTCATGCCGGCCATTCACAAGACCAAGGCCGACATCGCCGGCCTGTTCGCCGAGCACATTCCCGACGCGCCCTACACGGAAGACGTCGACAGCCTGATCCGGACGGGGCGGCGCGCGCTGCGCCAGGCCTTCGTCGAGGCCGATATCGGGCTGTCGGGCGTGAACTTCGCGGCGGCCGACACGGGCACCCTGTGGCTGGTGGAAAACGAGGGCAATGGCCGGCTGACGACGTCCGTGCCGGACGTGCACATCGCCATCATGGGCATGGAAAAGGTGGTGGCCAAGCTCGAACATATCGTGCCGCTGGCCAGCTTGCTGACGCGTTCGGCCACGGGGCAGGCCATCACCACGTATTTCAACCTGATTTCCGGCCCGCGCCGCGCCGGTGAACAGGATGGGCCGCGCGAAGTGCACCTGGTCTTGCTCGACAACGGACGCAGCCAGGCCTACGCCGACGAGCAGCTGCGCGCCACCTTGCAATGCATACGCTGCGGCGCCTGCATGAACCACTGCCCCGTCTACACGCGCATCGGCGGCCACGCCTACGGCACCACGTATCCGGGGCCGATCGGCAAGATCATCTCGCCCCACTTGCTGGGACTAGCTGCGACGGCCGACCTGGCCACCGCATCGAGCCTGTGCGGCGCCTGCGGCGAAGTGTGCCCCGTGCGCATCCCGATCCCGCAACTGCTGGTGCGCCTGCGCACGGAGGCCAATCGCAATCCCGGCGAGCAGGTGGCGCATCCGCTGCGCGGCCAGGGGGCCAAGTTCAGCCGCGGCGAAAGCCTGGTCTGGCGTTTCTGGAGCGGCGCCTTCGCGCGCCCAATCAGTTATCGCCTGTTCCGCTGGGCCGCCACGCGGCTGCGCGCACTGACGCCGGGCAAGCAGCTGGGCTGGACGCAGCACCGCAAGCCCTTGACGCCGGCGCCGCGCAGCCTGGCCGACCTGCTCAACGCGCGCGGGCAGGAGGAATAGCCCGGCCTGGCAGCACCGAAGCACCGCAAAAAACACGCTACACACAATTACATCAAAAGCCGTTTTTTCAATCAACCCGCATCCACCGGAGGAGACCCGACATGCAAACCTGGACCCAACTTTATACACCGCTCGGCAGCCTGTGGCTGTCGTCCCTGGCGGCAGCCGTTCCCATCATTTTCTTCTTCATCGCCCTGGCCGCGCTGCGCATCAAGGGCCATGTGGCGGCCGCCGTCACCCTGGCGCTGGCGCTGGCGGTGGCGATTTTTGCGTACGGCATGCCCGTGCCGCAGGCGCTGGCGGCGGCCGGCTATGGTTTTGCGTATGGTTTGTGGCCGATCGCCTGGATCATCGTCACGGCCGTCTTCCTGTACAAGATCGTCGTGAAAACGGGGCAGATCGAGATCATCCGCGCCTCGGTGCTGTCGGTCACGGACGACCAGCGCCTGCAGGTGCTGTTGATCGGCTTTGCCTTCGGCGCCTTCCTGGAAGGGGCGGCCGGTTTCGGCGCGCCCGTGGCGATCACCTCGGCCCTGCTGGTGGGCCTGGGCTTCAATCCGCTGTATGCGGCGGGCCTGTGCCTGATCGCCAATACGGCGCCCGTGGCCTTTGGCGCCATGGGCATCCCCATCATCGTGGCGGGCCAGGTGACGGGCATCGACCCGTTCCTGATCGGCGCGATGGCGGGCCGCCAGTTGCCGCTGCTGTCGCTGGCCGTGCCTTTCTGGCTGGTCTTCATGATGGATGGCGTGCGCGGCGTGCGCGAAGTGTGGCCGGCCGCCCTGGTAACGGGCGCCAGCTTTGCCGTCACCCAGTATTTCACGTCGAACCATATCGGGCCGGAGCTGCCGGACATCACCTCGGCCCTCGTCAGCCTGGTGTCGCTGACCCTGTTCCTGAAAGTGTGGCAGCCGAAGAATGCCAAGGTGGTCAACGCCGTCGGTGGCGGCGCCGCCGCGCTGTCCGGTTTTGGCGGCGGGGCAGGCAATGCGGACTTGCGCGGCAGCGGCAGCCGCGCCGCCTCGCCCTACACCTTGGCGCAGACGGCGCGCGCCTGGGCGCCGTTCGGCCTGCTGACGGCCATCGTCACCGTCTGGAGCCTGCCCGGCTTCAAGTCCCTGTTCGCCGTCGGCGGCGCGTTGTCCAGCCTGGTCGTCAAGATCCACGTGCCTTACCTCGATAAACTGGTGATCAAGACGATGCCCATCGTGGCGGAGCCGAAAGCGTATGACGCCGTCTTCAAGCTCGACCTGTTGTCGGCCGTGGGCACGGCGATCTTGCTGACGGCCGTGCTGTCGATGTGGATGCTGCGCATGAAGCCGCGCGATGGCATCAAGGCCTTCGTCGAAACGCTCGTGGAATTGCGCCGTCCCGTGCTGTCGATCGGCCTGGTGCTGGCGTTTGCCTTCGTGGCCAACTATTCGGGCATGTCGTCCACCCTGGCCCTGCTGCTGGCCGGCAGCGGCGCCGCCTTCCCGTTCTTCTCGCCGTTCCTGGGCTGGCTGGGGGTGTTCCTGACGGGGTCCGATACGTCGTCGAATGCCTTGTTCTGCTCCCTGCAAAACACGACGGCGCACCAGATCGGCGTGTCCGACACCTTGCTGGTGGCGGCCAATACGACGGGCGGCGTGACGGGCAAGATGATCTCGCCCCAGTCGATCGCCGTCGCCTGCGCCGCGACTGGCCTGGTGGGCAAGGAATCGGACCTGTTCCGCTTTACCTTGAAGCACAGTCTGTTGTTTGCCGTCATCATCGGCATCATCACCATGCTGCAGGCGTACGTGTTCACCGGCATGATCCCGCATTGAGCGATCCGTAGAAGTACGTAGTAAAACTAGATAAATTGATAGTAAAACGTGCAGATGGTCATGAAAATGACCTGATGCACTGCAACATGACGACGCTTCCCGGCGTCGTGCCGGGCGGCCGCCTGTTGCCGCATACCCATCCCGTGCTCAAGCGCGAGGCGAGCAGGATGGGTCTGGCAATGGTCTTGCTGGTACTGCTTGCTTCCGGTTCAGTACATTAACGGCTCAGGCCGCTCATCCAGGTGGGCTGCGGGTTGGCACGGGCCAGTTCGCGCATGCGGTATTCCAGATCGTAGCGGTCGGTCGATTCAGCCAGGTAGGCTTCTTCATAAGCGCGTTCGCGGCGGTCGCTGCTTTGGTTCAGCCAGGCACCGACGCGCTTGGCGGCGTGGACGAGGGTGGCGACGATATTGCTGTTTTGCGTGGTGTGGTAGGTAAATGCGGTAGACATGGCAGACTCCTTGAGTGGCGTGCCGCGTTGTGCTGCACTGCAATATAAGTATAGCGATTCCAAGTTATAAGGCTACTTTTGATTTCAAATGTCAGCTATTCATTTTTCAGATAATGGTCGCGAAAGCTGCGCAATACGGGGCTTTAAGGCATAATGCCGGCGCAGGATCGTAGTTTTACTACAAGACGTTTTTGTCCAGGATGTTGTTTTCAGACGCAGCCCGCAGGCGTGCCGCGCCCACAAGACATCGTTCTGACGAGAAACGGTCGGCCGTGCGCCTGCCGCACGCGCGAGATGCCATGCCTGCCCCTCTATCGCTGATGGCAGTCATGGCCCACGCTGATATCTGCGTGGCGCTCGTGCGTCCTGGCGCTGCCCGGGTGGAAACACTTCCATGCCTGGCGCGATCAACTTGGAATTGAAAAATGGAGAAGGTATGGAATATGTAAAGCAAGGCCAGGGCGTACCGTCCGCACGGGCCGGCACGCAAAACAATACAGGCGCCCTGATCATTGTCACGGTGCTGTTTTTCATGTGGGGATTGCTGACCTCGCTCAATGATGTGCTGATTCCCCATCTGCGCTCGATCTACACCTTGACGTATGTCCAGGCGATGCTGGTGCAATTCTGCTTCTTCGGCGCCTACGCCATCGTTTCGCTGCCGGCCGGCATGCTGATCAAGAAAATCGGCTACCAGCGCGGCGTCGTCGCCGGTTTGCTGATCGCGGCCGCCGGCTGCGCCATGTTTTACCCGGCGTCCACCGGCAGCTATGCGCTGTTCCTCTTGTCCTTCTTCATCCTGGCGGCCGGCATCACCGTGCTGCAGGTGGCGGCCAATCCGTACGTGACGGAACTGGGCGACCCGCAGACGGCGTCGAGCCGCCTGACCCTGACGCAGGCGTTCAACGCGCTGGGCACCACCGTGGCGCCTGCGCTGGGCGGCATGCTGATTTTGTCGGGCACCGTGCTGACGGTGCAGCAGTTCGACCTGCTGCCGGCGGCCGAGCAACTGGCTTACCGCGCCAAGGAAGCCGCTTCCGTGCAAGGCCCGTACCTGGTGCTGGCCGCCACCCTGGTAATCCTGGCCGTGCTGTTCGCGCTGGCAAAATTGCCAAGGATTTCGCATGCCGACGATGCGGCCGCCGTGGCGCAGGATGGCCACAAGGTCTCGATCTGGTCGCACCGCCACCTGGTGCTGGGCGCGCTGGCCATCTTCCTGTATGTGGGCGGTGAGGTGAGCATCGGCAGCTTCCTGATCAACTTCCTGGGCGAGAGCCATATCGCTGGCCTCAGCCACGCCGACGCCGCGTATTTCGTCAGTTATTACTGGGGTGGCGCCATGCTGGGCCGCTTCGTCGGCTTTGCCGTGATGCGCTATGTCAGCCCGGGCAAGACCCTGGCCTTCAACGCCGCCGTCGTCATCGCGCTGATCCTCGTCGCCGTGTTCTCCAGCGGTCACACGGCCATGTGGGCATTGATCGCCGTCGGCCTGTTCAACTCCATCATGTTCCCGACCATCTTCAGCATGGCGCTGAACAAGCTGGGCGCGCAAACGGGTCAAGGTTCGGGCATCCTGTGCATGGCCATCGTCGGCGGCGCCATCGTGCCGTTCATCCAGGGCTTCCTGGCCGACCACATCAACCTGCAGCTGTCCTTCCTCGTGCCGGCCCTGTGCTACACCTTCATTCTGTACTTCGGCTGGAAGTACGCCAGCATGTACAAGGACGACGCCGCCAAATAAGCAAGGTGGCGCGATCAATCAAAAGGGTGGCCTCGGCCACCCTTTTTTTACGTCAGTGCGCGAACGGCGTGCCCAGCACGTCCTGGCACACTTCGAGCCAGGCGCGCGCCGCGTGCGACAGGTAGCGCCCGCTCCAGATATGCGCCACCTGCCACGCCACCTCCGGCTCGACGATGCGCACCGCTTCCAACGGTTCGCCTGCCAGGCGGTGGATGAACGGCTCGGGCAGCAGGGCCACGCCCAGGCCGGCCGAGGCCATCGCCACCAGCCAGTCCCATTGCCCGCTCTGGGCCGCAATCGTCGGCGTGAAGCCCGCTTGCGCGAAATGCTGGCGCAGGCTGCGCGTGAGCGCGAAATCATCCTTTAATAACACCAGCGGCAAGTCGGCCAGCGCCTTGAAGGGCAGTGTCGTGCGCTGCTTCTGGAATGTGCCCGGCTCGGCCAGGGCCCAGATCGGGTAATTGGCCACTTCCACGGCCACGAGGTCGAGTTCTGGGTCGGCCGGCAGCACCGTCATGCCGATTTCCAGCTCGCCCCCCGCCACCTGGCGCTCGATCTGCTGGCCCGTGTCTTCCTGCAGGGTCAGGCTGATGTGCGGATACCGCGCGCGGAAGGCTTTCAATACGGGCGTGAACAGCACGTTGATCATGGGCGGGATGCCGACCGTCAGGCTGCCGCGCTGCAAGGCCTGGGTGTCGCGCACCTCCAGCGTCAGCTGGCGCATATTGGCCAGCATTTCCTGGCCGTGCTGGTAGACGATGCGGCCCGTGTCCGTCAGGGTCAGCTTGCGCCCGTCGCGCACGAGCAATTGTGCGCCCACCTCGTCTTCCAGCTGGCGCACCATCTTGCTGATGGTGGACTGGGTCAGGTGCAGCGATTCCGCCGCCTGCGTAAAGCTCGACAGGCGCACGGTTTCGACGAAATAGCGCAGGGAACGGATATCCAAGAGGGGCTCGGCGTTGGCAGGGCATGAAAATATCGACTGGATATGACGAAATTAATTCATGCCATGCATGTAAGCGGGATTTTATACTGAATCCACTTATGGGGTTGGTGTATGACAGCCATCCAGTTTGAGAATATTAAGAATATCAGGAGCATCACGATGTACGAGGACCGTATCCGCCACCCAGGCTTGCTCAGCAAAATCATGAGCGCCGATGAGGCAGCCAAATTGTTCCACAACGGCATGCGTGTCGGCATGAGCGGCTTTACCCGTGCCGGCGACGCCAAGGCCCTGCCGCGTGCGCTGGCCGAACGCGCCCTGCAAGACCCGTTGAGCTTGACCCTGATCACGGGCGCTTCGCTGGGCAATGGCAGCGACGGCCTGATGGCCGAAGCGGGCGTGCTGGCGCGCCGCATGCCGTTCCAAGTCGACCCTGTGCTGCGCGGCAAGATCAACAATGGTGAAGTCATGTTCATCGACCAGCATCTGTCGGAAACGGCCGAGCAGCTGCGCTCGGGCAACTTGGCGGCCGTCGATATCGCCGTCATCGAGGCCACCGCCATCACGGCGGCCGGCGCCATCATCCCGACCATGTCGGTGGGTAACTCCGCCGCGTTCGCCCAGCAGGCCACACAGGTCATCATTGAAATCAACCTGTCCACGCCGCTGGCGCTGGAAGGCTTGCACGACATTTATATTCCGCAAACCCTGCCGGGGCGCGAACCGATTCCCCTCACGCGCGTAGACCAGCGCCTGGGCAGCACGGCCATCGCCATCGACCCGGCCCGCATCGCCGCCATCGTCATCACGGACAGTCCCGACAGCCCGTCGAACGCCTTGCCGCCCGACGCGGAAACGCAAGCGATCGCCGGCCACGTGATCGCCTTCCTGCAAGGCGAAGTGGCGGCCGGGCGCATGGGCCCGGAATTGCTGCCCCTGCAGGCGGGCATCGGCACCATCGCCAACGCCGTGCTGCATGGCCTGATCGGCTCGCCTTTCCGCAATATGACGATGTATTCGGAAGTGCTGCAGGACAGCGCCATCGAGCTGCTCGACTCGGGCCAGCTGGCGTTTGCCTCGGCCTCGTCGATCACCCTGTCGGCCGCCGTGCATCAAAAGCTGATGGACAATATCGACCATTACCGGTCAAAAATCGTGCTGCGCCCGCAAGAGATCAGCAACCACCCGGAAATCGTGCGCCGCCTGGGCATCATCGCCCTGAACACGGCGCTCGAGTTCGATATCTACGGCAACGTCAATTCCACGCATGTATGCGGTACGCACATGATGAACGGCATCGGCGGCTCGGGCGACTTTGCGCGCAATGGGCAAGTGTCGATGTTCGTGTCGAAATCGGCGGCCAAGGGCGGGCGCATTTCCAGCGTCGTGCCGATGGTCTCGCATGTCGACCATACGGAGCATGACGTCGACGTGCTGGTGACGGAGTGGGGTTTTGCGGACTTGCGCGGACTGGCGCCGCGCGAACGGGCGCCACTGATCATCGAGCGCTGCACGCACCCAGACTACCGCGCGCAACTGCGTGCGTATTATGACGCGGCATGCCAGCGCGGCGGCCATACGCCGCACATTCTGGAGCAGGCGCTGTCGTGGCACACGCGCTACCAGGAAACGCAGAGCATGCTGGCAGCGTAGCAGCCGCTAACATCAGGATAGGGCAGGGCGGTGCGGCACCGCGCCTGCCTTTTTTATTGCTTAGTACATATGCAGCGCCTTGGCGCCCAGGCCCAGCAGGGCAAACGTGGTGGTGGCCTGTATGCCCATGAACCACAGGAAGTGGGTGTGCATGTGCTTGCGGATGTCGCCCAGTTCCGTGCGCAAGGCGTGGCAGTCGCCGCGCAAGTCGCCGCGAAACTGCGTCAGGTCGGCGCGCAGCAACTGCGATTCGCTGCGCAGCTCCGTGCGTACATTGTCGAGGCCGTCGCCAAGACGCTGTTCCAGGGTCTTGAACCATTGCCGGTCATGTTCCCGGTCCGTTTCCAGTTTTGTCAGGCGCGCTTCCATACGGACAGCATTGTGCGCGCCTTGCTGTTTGTCAAGCCGGTCCGTGGCATAGGCTTCGTTCATCTCGCCCTCCTTCGCACGAGCCGCGCTGCACCAGCGCAGGCGGCTTCACTCCACTGTCCGCCTTTTCTGTCGGGACGGTTTGCGCTGGATCAAACGTCAGGAAGCCGGTGCAAAGCGCAGACGGATGCCTGCCGTGACGACGGCCAGCAAGTCGTCGATATGCGCATTCATTTCCGGGTGCGGCGTCCACGGGTCGCCCGCATCCATGACGATGCGCAGCGACACGAGGCCGTGCAGCGATTGCCAGAAGACTTGCGTCATCGTGTGCAGCGCCGGCTCGTCCTGGCGCACCTGGCCCGCTTGCGCCAGTTCGGTAAACAGGTGCAGCGCGTAGGCGTACGGATCCTGCTCGATATTGCCGTGTTCGACCTCGACGGCGTCGATTTCCGCGTGCGGCCGCAATTCCATGAAGATCAGCGAATACTCGTCCGGATGCTGGAAGCCGTACTCGATGTAGGCGCGGCCGACCAGGGCGATGCGCTGCCACGGATCATCGCTGGTGGCGCACGCCGTGCGCATGGCGCGCACCAGTTCCAGCAAATCCTTGTCCATGGCCTGGGCGATCAGGGTGGCCTTGTCGCGGAACAGGGCGTACACGACGGTGGTGGAAAAACCGGCCGCCTCGGCTACCTTGCGGATGGAGACGGCGCGCGCGCCGCCCTTCTTGATGAGATCTTTGACGACGTCGATGATGTGCTCGCGCCGCGCCTGAGCCTCGCGTAACTTTCTTTCCTGAATGTTAGTTAACTTCTTGTCCACGACTCTTTCCTGGCGACTCTATGAAAGCAAGAATTATAGGGGGGCGACCGGGCGCCAATGTGTCAGCCGCTGTTACAAAGCAGTTTTTTGTCCGGTAGATGCAACAGCAGACCGATTTTTCGCGCTTTTGCCCGGCACTTTTCCATCGATGCCCCGGATTGGTGCATAAAACGCCGGGCCAGGCTTTGCGAACGGTGCCAAAGGGCGGAAAATAGCGGGATAGCTTACACTGCGTTTTTTAGCGCAACGGCGCCAGCCCACGAGGCAACGCCGGAACACTTACATTCGGACGGGATCATTACATGACCATTAAAATCAGCCAGAACTTCGACTCGGGCGCCATCGACGTGGTGAGCGCCACCAGTGCCGGTGCCATCGACCTGAACTTGCGCAAGGATAGCCACGCCGACATCCACCAGTGGTTCCACTTCCGCCTGCAGGGCGCGCGCGGCCAGGCATGCACGATGCGTTTCCTGAACGCGGGCCAGGCCACCTATCCGGCCGGCTATGAAGACTACCAGGCCGTGGCCAGCTACGACAGCGAAAACTGGTTCCGCGTGCCAACGTCGTTCGACGGCCAGGTCATGACGATTTCGCACACGCCGGAACTCGACAGCGTGTACTACGCGTATTTCGAGCCGTATTCGTGGGAACGCCATCTGCGCCTGCTGGGCGAAGTGGCCGAGCATCCGCTGGCGCGCGTGTCCGACCTGGGCAGCACGGTCGACGGCCGCGACATGAACATGGTGACCATCGGCAATCCGCAGGCGGAAAAGAAAATCTGGGTCATCGCGCGTCAGCATCCGGGCGAATCGATGGCCGAATGGTTCGTCGAAGGCTTGATCGACTCGCTGCTCGACGACGCCAACCCGATCGCGCGCAAGCTCTTGCAGCGCGCCGTGTTCCACATCGTGCCGAACATGAACCCGGACGGCTCCATCCGCGGCAACCTGCGCACGAATGCGGCAGGCGCCAACCTGAACCGTGAATGGATGACGCCATCGCTGGAGTCCAGCCCGGAAGTGCTGTGCGTGAAAAACAAGATCCATGAAACGGGTGTCGACATGTTCTTCGACATCCACGGCGACGAAGCGCTGCCGTACAACTTTGTGGCCGGCAATGAAATGCTGGAAAACTTCACGCCGGCGCAAGCGGCGCACCAGAAAGCCTTCATCGAGCGCTACAAACAGGCCAGCCCCGACTTCCAGGACAAGTTCGGCTATGCGGCCAGCAAGTACAAATCGGACATGCTGACCCTGGCGTCGAAATACATCGGCCACCACTTCGGCTGCCTGGCGCTGACCCTGGAAATGCCGTTCAAGGAAAACGCCGACTTGCCCGATTCGGCCGTCGGCTGGAACGGCGCGCGCAGCGCGGCTCTGGGCGCGGCCATGCTGCAGCCTATCCTGCTGTCGCTGGATTGAACGGCGTTGTTCATGGGTATCGAGATCGAGCGTAAATTCCTGCTTGCCGGCGACGCCTGGCGGGGCCTGGGCCAGCCGGTCCTGCTGCGCCAGGGCTATCTGTCGTCGGCGCGCGAGCGCGTGGTGCGCGTGCGCATCGAAGGCGGGCAGGCGATGCTGACCATCAAGGGCGCCAACGTGGGCGCGACGCGCGGCGAGTGGGAGTATCCGATTCCGCTGGCCGACGCGGCCGAACTGCTCGACGGCCTGTGCGAACAGCCGCTGATCGAAAAATACCGCCACCGCATCGAACACGCGGGCATGGTGTGGGAAATCGACGAGTTCCTGGGCGCCAATGCGGGCCTGGTGGTGGCCGAGATCGAACTGGCCTCGGAAGACCAGCCCTTCGAGAAGCCGGAATGGATCGGCGCGGAAGTGTCGGGCGACGCGCGCTACTACAACGCCAACCTGATCCGCCACCCGTTTTCACAGTGGTGACGAGGCGTCAAAAAGCTTGTTGAAATGAAAAAGGCGGAACCTCGGTTCCGCCTTTTTTGCATCAGGGGTGTTGTCGGATTACGCCGTACCGGCTAATCCGACCTACGGCCTATGCCAGCAGCGTAGGTCGGATTAGCGCGCAGCGCGTAATCCGACAACACCGTTACAGCATCAATGGAAGTGTTCCGTGCCTTGCGGGGTATCTTCCGGCATTTCCGCATGCGCCAGCTCGCCAACCGGGTCGGCAAACAGCGGCGCGCCACAGTCGTCGCAGTATTCACCGACAAAACGTTCCGCGTGGCGCTTGATCTGCGTCACGCCGGCAGCGTTCAGGTGCTCTATGATTTCATCGACGGGCGTCTTTTGCTTGTCCAGCGCGGCGATGCCGACCTGGATCAGGCCTTCGATCGGCGTGCCATCCTCGTCTTCCTGGCCGTACAAAGGCCAGACGATGCCGTAGATGACGTCCGGCGCCTGGCGCAGGGTGAAGGCGATGCGGTACTCGTCCACCTGGCCATCGGCCGCTTCCTCGCCGAAACCGGCGATGACGGCGCGCAGTTCCGACGGCTCGATGGCCAGCGTATGCGTCAGGTAGTGCACGGCGGCGCGCACGGAAACGGGACGTATCAGTTTGTCCGCTTCGCGGCAAGCCACGTAGTACGCTTCCGGCAGCAGCAATTCCAGGCCGCAGCCGGGCAGCAGGCGGGCGATCGTCGGCGTCGCCTGCGTGCGCCATTGTTCCAGGGCGGCGCTGCGCTCGGCGATGAAGTCGAGCTGGCTGGCCGGCGTCTGCCAGCGGAACAGCGGTGCGCCGGCAGGGGCCACCACAGCCACCAGCAGGTAGCGCGTGTCGGCCAGGAAGGGCGCCGTTTCCGCCTCTTTGCCGGACGGCTTGACGGCCGTGCCCTTCAGGGCGGCCAGTGCCAGCTTTTGCGTCTTGGCATAAGTCTCGACGTGGCTGCGCGGCAACTGATCGATCGAGTACAGGGTCGGCGCCATGGCCATCTTGGTGCCGTCGGCCAGCAGGTGGGCGGCGAAATGCGCCGACAGCACGCCGTGCGCGTCGCCGGCCATGGGGCCGGAGGCGATGGAAAAGCGCGTCCACGCGAGGATGGGCACGGCGACCAGCAGGGCGTCGTAGCGCACGTCGTCATGCACGACGACGGTCGATTCGCTGACGGCTTCAACGCAGTCCATCAGCACGTCGTAGGCGTTCAAGTCTTCCTTGAACAGGCTGCCCAGGGTGTTGTCGATGGTGTCCTGGTGGCCAGTTTTGAGTAATTTCTGGAGCTGCGTATCCAGGCTGTGTTCCCAGGACCGCTCTTCGAGACGGCTGGCTGCCTGTACGATCGCCTGGGCAAAGGTGACCAGGCGCTGGCTGTCGGCAGTCAGTTTATGGGATGAATCTTTGGAAGGACGACGCATAGCGGGATAAGAGTCTCGGAAAGTGAAAAAAATGGATCAGTCAAACAATGATAAACCCTTATAACCGTATTGTAGAGGATTCAGCCGCACGCAATACGTAAGCTGTCCTTAGATCATGCCAATAGTCTGAATTTCAAGGAAAAACGGGGTGCCGGGACGAAAAAAAGCGCCGGTCGGAACCGGCGCTTTTATCTTACCTCACAGCTGGGCTGATTACTCGGCCAGCAGTTGACGCAACACGAATGGCAGGATACCGCCATGCTTGTAGTAGTCGACTTCGATCGGCGTATCGATGCGCAGCAGGACTTTGACTTCCTGGCTGGAGCCGTCGGCGCGGTGGATCACCAGGGTAGCCAATTGCTGTGGCTTGATTTCGCCTTCGAGGCCTTTCAGGTCGAAGGTTTCCTTGCCGGTGATGCCCAGCGTTTGCACGCTGTCGTCGCCGATGAATTGCAGCGGCAGCACGCCCATGCCCACCAGGTTCGAGCGGTGAATACGCTCGAACGAACGGGTGATCACGGCTTTCACGCCCAGCAGCTGGGTGCCCTTGGCTGCCCAGTCGCGCGACGAGCCCGTGCCGTACTCTTCGCCGCCGAAGACCATGGTTGGCGTGCCTTCAGCAACATATTTCATCGCTGCGTCGTAGATCGACATTTCTTCGCCGGAAGGCTGGTGGATCGTGATGCCGCCTTCGACTGCCGAACCGTCTGCCTTGGCAGGGATCATGCGGTTCTTGATGCGCACGTTGGCGAACGTGCCGCGCATCATGATTTCATGGTTGCCGCGACGCGAGCCGTAGGAGTTGAAGTCCGCTTTCAGGACGCCGTTTTCCTTCAGCCACTTGCCTGCAGGACCGTTTTCCTGGATCGAGCCGGCTGGCGAGATGTGGTCGGTGGTGATGGAATCGCCGAACACGCCCAGTGCGCGCGCGCCTTCGATGCCGGTGGCCACTGCCGCTGGCGTCATCGAGAAGTTGTCGAAGAACGGTGGTTCCGCGATGTAGGTTGATTTCGGCCAGTTGTAGACTTGACCGGACACGGTGGTGACTTTTTCCCACAGCTTGCCTGGCGCGCCCTTGACGTCCGCGTAGTTGTCCTTGAACACTTTGGCGTTCATGGCGAACTTCATCATGGCCGAGACTTCAGCCGAGGTCGGCCAGATGTCGCCCAGGTAGATGTCCTTGCCGCCCTTGCCCTTGCCGACCGGTTCCGTCATCAGGTCGCGCGTCATGTTGCCGGCGATGGCGTAAGCGACGACCAGCGGTGGCGAAGCGAGGAAGTTCGAGCGGATGTTCGGGTGAATACGCGCTTCGAAGTTACGGTTGCCCGACAGCACGGCCGACGCGACGATGTCGTGCGTGGCGATGGCGGCGTTCAACTCGGGCGTCAGATCGCCCGCATTGCCGATACAGGTGGTGCAGCCGTAGGCGGTCACGCCGAAGCCCAGTTTTTCCAGGTATGGCAGCAGGCCGGCGGCCGTCAGGTACTCGGTCACGACGCGCGAGCCAGGGGCCAGCGAGGTCTTGATGTGCGGAGCGACTTTCAGGCCGGCTTCCACGGCTTTCTTGGCCAGCAGGCCGGCAGCCAGCATCACGCTCGGGTTCGAGGTGTTGGTGCACGAGGTGATCGCGGCGATCAGCACGTCGCCGTTCGACACTTTCACGCCGTTCGTCGTTTCGTACACGGCAGCCAGGTCGGCCGGGTTCTTGTTGAAGCCGTTTTCCGTCGTTGGCTTGGCGAACAGCTCGGCGAAGTTCGCCTTGACGTTGCCGATTTCGATACGGTCTTGCGGGCGTTTCGGGCCGGCCAGCGACGGAGCGACCGACGCCAGGTTCAGTTCCACCACGCGGGTGTAGTCGATGTCGCCCGCTTTTGGCACGCCGAACAGGTTTTGCGCCTTGAAGTAGCCTTCGAACGCGGCGATTTCAGCCTTGCTGCGGCCGGTGCCCTTGAAGTAATCGATGGTGGCTTCGTCGACCGGGAAGAAGCCCATGGTCGCGCCGTATTCCGGGGCCATGTTGGCGATCGTCGCGCGGTCGGTCAGGGTCAGCGATTCCGTGCCTTCGCCGAAGAATTCGACGAACTTGCCGACGACTTTCTCTTTGCGCAGCAATTCGGTGATGGTCAGTACCAGGTCGGTGGCGGTGCAGCCTTCGCGCAGCGCGCCCGACAGGTTCACGCCGATGACGTCAGGGGTCAGGAAGTAGACCGGCTGGCCCAGCATGCCGGCTTCCGCCTCGATGCCGCCCACGCCCCAGCCGACCACGCCGATGCCGTTGATCATGGTGGTGTGCGAGTCGGTGCCGACCAGGGTGTCAGGGTAGTACACGTCGCCGGCTTTCTTGCCTGCGTGGTGCACGCCGCGTGCCAGGTATTCCAGGTTGACCTGATGGACGATGCCGAAGCCTGGTGGCACGACGCCGAAGGTGTCGAAGGCTTGCATGCCCCATTTCATGAACTGGTAACGCTCGTTGTTACGCGAGAATTCCAGCTTCATGTTCAGGTCCAGCGCTTTCTTTTCGCGGTAGTGATCGATGGTCACCGAGTGATCGACCACCAGGTCGACCGGCACCAGCGGTTCGATTTTCTTCGCGTTGATGCCCATCTTGGCGGCCACGTTGCGCATCGCTGCCAGGTCGGCCAGCAGGGGCACGCCGGTGAAGTCTTGCAGCACGACGCGCGCCACTACGAACGGGATCTCGTCGGTGCGCTCGGCGGTCGGGCCCCAGCTCGCCAATTGCTTGACGTGTTCTTCGGTGACTTTTTTGCCGTCGCAGTTGCGCAATACCGATTCGAGCACGATACGAATCGACACTGGCAGGCGGGAGACATTGATGCCCAGGCTTTTTTCCAGCGCAGGCAGGGAGTACAGCTTGCCCTTCTTGCTATCCGAAATATTAAAGTCCTTGAGCGTGTTCAGAGTGTTGCGGGACATGACCTCTCCTTGTTGGGTATCGTCTATTTATTGATTATTCAAATTACAAAACATGACTGAGCCCCCGAAGAGGCCCTTGCTGCTCACATCAGCCGCCGGTCGCCGGCAGCACGCCCAGCGATGGCGCGGCCTCCACCACTGCCGCTGGCTTGGCTTGCTCCGCATCCTTGCATTCATTGGCCAGCTGGCGGCCCTGCTTGGAATCGAGCAGCATGCCTTTGGCCGGGATGCCGATCCAGACGAGACCATACAGACGGTTCTCGAAGCGGTTGGCGCCGGTGGTGGTGCCCACGCGGCTCAGGCGGTGCAGGCGCTTCTTCCAGCGCAGGGCGATGTGTTTGTCGTCAGTCGCATTGGTGTAGATGGTAATTTTATTACCAAGTTCACAATTGAAATCGGTGGAAGCGGAGCCGGCGGTATCCGGCTCATCGGATTCTTCCTTGTCGACCACCGACATGGCGAGCGGATGCGCTTCCTTGGCGGCAGCTTTGGCCTTGGTGGCCTTGGCTTTCGGCTTGGCCTTGACGGCCTTGGCTTTTGCCGGCTCCTTGGTATCCGTGGCGGCGAAGCTGGCCGGCGCCAGCGTGAGGGTCATGGCGCCCAGCGCGACGCTGCAGGCAATGGCTAATTTGGAGAGGGACATCGTGTAATTCCTGTCAGTTTTCAGTGGTGCTGGAAGAGGGGGTGTTGAGTAATGCAGCGGCCGCCTCGGGCAGGCCGAGGCCTGCCAGTTTGGCGCGTTGCAAAACGGTCCAATAATATCGGTAGCTGGCGCGGTCGTGCAAGCGGCCATTTTGCGCAATCGGTCCCCAGTTGGCGCGCAGCGCTTCATTGAGGATATTGCTGGCCTCGTTGACTTCGGACAGGCGCGGCGTGAAGGCCTTGATGATGGGCTTGATCTGGTCCGGGTGGATGCTCCACATGCGCGTGTAGCCGAACTCGGCTGTCGCGCGCTGGGCGTCATTCGCCACCACGGCCGAATCGCGCACGTCCGTCGTCACGTTATGCGACGGCACCTTGCCGTGCGCGTGGCAGGCGGCGGCCACTTCCAGCTTGGCGCGCACCACCAGCGGATGCGTGAACTGGCCCGGCGTGCGCATGGCGGCGGCGGGAATGGCACCGTAGTGGGCCGAAACGAAATCCATGATGCCGAAGGACAGGCATTCGACCTGGGGCAGGGCGGCGATCGCATAGGCGTCGCGCAGCGCGCCATGCGTCTCGATCAGGATATGCACGGGCAGGTTGTCGCGGCCGGCGCGGCGCGCGTGCAGGTTGATCAGGTCGATGGCCAGCATGGCATCCTGCACGCCGCCCACTTTGGGTACGGCGATATAGGCCAGGCGGGACGCGGCGGTGCAGATGATTTCCACGTCGCGCGCGAAAAACGGGCTGTCGACGTCGTGCACGCGCACGCCGATGCGGTTGAACTGGTTCTCGTCGCTGGCCAGCAGGCCGGCGATCATGTGGGCGTGGGATTCTTCATTGCCGGCGCTGGCGCCGTCTTCGCAGTCGAACGTGATGTCGAACAGGGGGCCAAGCTCTTGTTGCAAAGCAATCGATTTACGCATCAGCTTTTCAGAGCCGGCGTAGTGGTCGCAAGCGGCGAGCAACAGCGGCTGGCGTTTGCCTTGGAATAAAACCTCGGAAGGGTGCATGCTTAAGGCATTTCTGCAGGTAAAAACTACTTGAGAAAACAGCCGCGCCGCGAATCTCGCGGAGCGGCCTTCTTGGCGGGCGGCGCTCAGGCCGCGCCGCCAATACTGGATTTACGCCAGCAGGTGTTTCACGCCTTCGCGCTCTTCGGTCAGTTCTTTCAGGGTCAGGTTGATGCGCTCTTGCGAGAATGCATCGATTTCCAGACCTTGAACGATGGTGTACTCACCGTTGTCGGTGGTGACCGGGAAGCCGAATACGGTGCCTTCAGGAATGCCATACGAGCCATCCGAAGGAACGCCCATGGTGGTCCACTTGCCGGCGGTGCCCAGCATCCAGTCATGGATGTGGTCGATGGCGGCGTTCGCTGCCGACGCTGCCGACGACAGGCCGCGCGCTTCGATGATGGCCGCGCCGCGCTTGCCGACGGTTGGCAGGAAGGTGTTGGCGTTCCATTCCTGGTCGTTGATCAGGTCCTTGACAGCCTTGCCGTTCACGGTGGCGAAGCGGTAGTCGGCGTACATCGTTGGCGAGTGGTTGCCCCACACGGTCAGCTTTTCGATGTCTTTCACGGCGGTGCCGGTCTTGGCAGCGACTTGCGACAGCGCGCGGTTGTGGTCCAGGCGCAGCATGGCGGTGAAGTTTTTCGCTGGCAGCGATGGCGCCGATTTCATGGCGATGTAGGCGTTGGTGTTGGCAGGGTTGCCGACCACCAGTACTTTGACGTTGCGCGAAGCGACGGCGTCGAGCGCCTTGCCTTGCACCGTGAAGATCTGGGCGTTCGCTTCCAGCAGGTCCTTGCGTTCCATGCCTGGGCCGCGTGGACGCGCGCCAACCAGGACGGCCACGTCGACATCCTTGAAGGCGGTCAGCGGATCGGAGTGGGCGGTCATTTCCGTCAGCAGCGGGAACGCGCAGTCGTCGATTTCCATCATCACGCCCTTGAGCGCCTTCTGGGCTTTTTCGTCCGGGATTTCAAGCAGTTGCAAGATGACAGGCTGGTCTTTGCCGAGCATGTCGCCATTGGCGATGCGGAACAACAGGGCGTAGCCGATCTGGCCGGCGGCGCCGGTCACTGCAACACGCATTGGGGTTTTAGCCATGATGAATCTCCAAAAATGGGAAAGAAAACGGGCTTGAAGCTGGGCTTACGCTTATCCGGAAAAACTATAATGATACCAAAACCGGCCCGCGCCACCGAATTGCTGGTGTACGCTGCCGTCACGCTTGTGCTGCACGAGGCCAGAGTGGCTGGCCGACAACATAAAACGCTGGCTCACAAGTTTTATCGAGGGCAGTTTAGGCCTCCGATCTCTATCTGTCAATCATATCTTATGTCTTATATAAGACAGATAACTGCGTGTGTTTTACTGGACGCGGGCAGTGATTTGTGTTGAAATGTCGGACTATGAATTCCGCCTCGTCCAATCTGACCAACAATGCCACTGCTGCAAGCGGGGCGGTCAGTCCGACCGCGGGCACCCCGGCCACGCCTGTTGCCGCAGCGGCCAGCACCGCCGCCGCCCCTGTCGCCAGCGTCAATACCACTGCCACCACCGCCGTGCCAGCGCCTGCCGCGAATGCCTCGCCTACCTTCAGTCCCCTGTACCAGCAGATCAAGGCGCTCATCACGCAGAGCCTGCAATCGGGCGAATGGAAACCGGGCGAACTGATTCCCAGCGAAGTCGAGCTGGCGGGCCGTTTCAAGGTCAGCCAGGGCACGGTGCGCAAGGCCATTGATGAACTGGCTGCCGAGAATCTCGTCATGCGCCGCCAGGGCAAGGGCACCTTTGTTTCCACCCACCATGAGGCGCGCGCGCATTTCCGCTTCCTGCGCCTGGTGCCGGACGAAGGCGTGCCGCATTATCCCGAAAGCAAGTTTATTGAGGTCAAGCGCGTGCGCGCGCCGGCCGACGTGGCGCGCCTGATGGACCTGAAGTCCGGCGACGCCGTCATCTTCATCAAGCGCGTGCAGTATTTCGACGGCGTGCCGACCATCGTCGAGGAATTGTGGCTGCCCGGCTTGATCTTCAAGGGCCTGACGGCCGAGCGCCTGGTGGAATACAAGGGCCCCATGTACGGCCTGTTCGAGACGGAATTTGGCACGCGCATGATACGCGCGTCCGAACAGATCCGCGCCGTGTGCGCCGACGCGGGCGCCGCGCAATTGTTAAATATCGACCTCGGCACGCCCTTGCTCAGTTCCGAGCGCGTGTCGTTTACCTACGGCGACAAGCCGGTCGAACTGCGCCGGGGCTTGTACCTGACCAGTCGTCATCATTATCAGAATGAACTCAGCTGAAGCGGCGGGGCGCCCGCGGGCGTCCGAACAAGCAGCAAGGCTGAAGTGCATCGCTTGCAAGATGCCTGCCGCAAGGCGGGCAACGGAGACAACGGAAAGCGCAGCGACAGCATGGCCCGCCCCGGCGGGCCGTGTTTTGCCGGCGATTCTGTAATTAAATTACGTGAACTACGGAAAGTAGCGCGGTATTTTGTAGTAAAAAACCATTTTGGTTATATGTAACAATAGATATTGGTATGGGTTGCGAAAATCGGCGAAAATCGCGGCTTCAATATTTAGTTGAAATTCAAAGGGGAGGTTTTTGTTATGTCTGAAGCCGTAAGAGAAGTACCAAAAAAAGAACGGCCGCAATTCCGTAACATTCATGTTACCGAATTGTCGAACTACCGCATGGCTGTCGGCGCCATCGTCTCGATCCTGCATCGCATCAGCGGTTTCATCATTTTCGCCTTGCTGCCGTGCATCCTGTACATGCTGGAACTGAGCCTGCGTTCCGAAATGTCGTATGCCTACTTCCAGGGCATCGCCTCGCACTGGTTCGTCAAGCTGATCACCCTGGGTCTGGTCTGGGCCTTCCTGCACCACTTCTGCGCCGGCATCCGCCACCTGTTCATGGATGTGCACGTTGCCATCGAAAAAGATTCGGCACGCAAGACCGCGTCCTCCGTGCTGGTCGTGAGCCTGGTGCTGACGGCTTTGGTCGCTTTGAAACTGTTTGGAGTATTTTAAACATGGCAGACAATAATATCGGACCGAAACGCCTCGTCGTCGGTGCCCATTACGGCTTGCGCGACTGGCTGGCGCAACGCGTTACCGCCATCGTCATGGTGGCCTATGTTGCCATCCTGCTTATTTCTTTCCTGACTGGCAGCAACTTCAGCTATGAAGGCTGGGCTGGTCTGTTCGCACAGCAGTGGTTTAAATTGTTCAGCCTGGTGACCTTCGTCGCCCTGTTCTACCACGCATGGGTCGGCGTACGCGACATCTGGATGGACTACGTGAAAAGCGCTGGCCTCCGTCTGACCCTGCAAATTGCCACCATGCTGTGGTTGATCGCTTGTGCCGGCTGGACGGTACAGATACTCTGGAGTGTGTAATCGTGGCAGCATATAAATCTGCAATCCCTACCCGCCGCTTTGATGCGGTAATCGTTGGCGCCGGCGGTTCCGGCATGCGCGCGTCGTTGCAACTGGCTGAAGCCGGTCTGAACGTCGCAGTTCTGTCGAAAGTTTTCCCGACCCGCTCGCACACCGTTGCGGCGCAGGGCGGTATCGGCGCGTCGCTCGGCAACATGGCCGAAGACAACTGGTTCTGGCACATGTTCGACACCGTCAAGGGTGGCGACTATCTGGGCGACCAGGATGCCATCGAATTCATGTGCCGCGAAGCACCGAAAGTCGTGTACGAGCTGGAACACTTCGGCATGCCATTCGACCGCAACCCTGACGGCACCATCTACCAGCGTCCATTCGGCGGCCACACGGCCCACTTCGGCGAAAAGCCGGTGCAGCGCGCTTGCGCGGCAGCCGACCGTACCGGTCACGCCCTGTTGCACACCCTGTACCAGCGCAACGTGCGCGCCCGTACGCACTTCTTCGTCGAATGGATGGCGCTCGACCTGATCCGTGACGCCGAAGGCGACGTGATCGGTGTTGTCGCGCTGGAAATGGAAACCGGCGAATGCATGATCCTGGAAGCAAAAACGACGGTCATGGCAACGGGCGGCGCAGGCCGCATCTTCGCCGCGTCGACCAACGCCTTCATTAACACTGGCGACGGCATGGGCATGGCGGCACGCGCCGGCCTGCCGCTGCAAGACATGGAATTCTGGCAGTTCCACCCGACCGGCGTGGCCGGCGCGGGCGTATTGATCACCGAAGGCGTGCGCGGCGAAGGCGGCATCCTGATCAATAGTGAAGGCGAACGCTTCATGGAGCGTTATGCGCCGACCCTGAAGGATCTGGCGCCGCGCGACTTCGTCTCGCGTTCGATGGATCAGGAAATCAAGGAAGGCCGCGGCTGCGGTCCGAACAAGGACCACGTGATGCTGGACCTGCGCCATATCGGCGCCGACACCATCGCCAAGCGCCTGCCGTCGATCCTGGAAATCGGCCACAAGTTCGCCAACGTCGACGCCACCAAGGAGCCGATTCCTGTCGTGCCGACGATTCACTACCAGATGGGCGGCATCCCGACGAACATCCACGGCCAGGTCGTCACCCCGACCGGCCCGGATAATTCGGCCAAGGTTGTCAACGGCCTGTACGCGATCGGCGAATGTGCCTGCGTCTCCGTGCACGGCGCCAACCGCCTGGGCACGAACTCGCTGCTCGACCTGGTGGTCTTCGGCCGCGCGGCCGGCAACCACATCGTCAACAGCGGTCTGAAAGCCAAGGAAAACAAGCCTTTGCCAGCCGATGCAGCCGATTTTGCCATGGGCCGCCTGGCGCGCCTGGAAAACTCGACCGGCACAGAAACCGTGCAGGGCGTGGCGAACGACATCCGCGCAACGATGCAGAAGTACTGTGGCGTGTTCCGTACCGACGAGATGCTGAACAAGGGCGTCGAAGAAATCATGAAGCTCGACGAGCGCCGCAAGCACGTCTCCTTCAAGGATAAATCGATGGTCTTCAACACGGCCCGCGTGGAAGCGCTGGAGCTGGACAACCTGATCGAAACGGCGAAAGCGACCATCGTTTCGGCAGCTGCCCGCAAGGAATCGCGCGGCGCCCACGCCCAGGACGACCATCCGCAACGTGACGACGACAACTGGATGAAGCACACTCTGTGGTATTCGGAAGGCAACCGACTGGAATACAAGCCAGTCGTGACCAAGCCGCTGACGGTTGATACCTTCAAACCGAAACCACGTACTTTCTAAGGCTATACCATGGCACGCACTCTCAAATTCAAAATCTACCGCTACGATCCTGACCAGGATGCCAAGCCGTACATGCAAGACCTGACGGTCGAACTGAAAGACACCGACAAGATGCTGCTCGACGCACTGCAGCGCATCAAGGCGGACGTCGATGACTCGCTGGCCCTGCGCCGCTCGTGCCGCGAAGGCGTGTGCGGTTCGGACGCGATGAACATCAACGGCAAGAACGGCCTGGCATGCACGACCAACCTGAACGAACTGTCGGAGCCTATCGTGCTGCGTCCGTTGCCAGGTCTGCCAGTCATCCGCGACCTGATCGTCGACATGACGCAATTTTTCAAGCAGTACGATTCGATCAAGCCTTTCCTGATCAACGATTCGATCCCGCCTGAAAAAGAGCGCCTGCAGTCGCCGGAACAGCGCGAAGAGCTCGATGGCCTGTACGAGTGCATCCTGTGCGCATGCTGCTCCACGTCGTGCCCGTCGTTCTGGTGGAATCCGGACAAATTCGTCGGCCCGGCCGGCCTGCTGCAAGCCTACCGCTTCATCGCCGACTCGCGCGACGAAGCCACCGGCGCGCGTCTGGACAACCTGGAAGACCCGTACCGCCTGTTCCGCTGCCATTCGATCATGAACTGCGTCGACGTCTGCCCGAAAGGGTTGAACCCGAACAAGGCGATCGGCAAGATCAAGGAATTGATGGTCCGCCGCGCGATCTGATCCTCCTGATCGCGTCCGCCGGGCGCCGTTTGCGGGAAGAGGGTATCCTCTCTTGCCTGCAGGCGGCGCCTGCAAAGCAGCACCGTGCCGCAAGGCACACGTAAAGTGGTAAACCAAATGACAGAATCAATTTTGTCCTCGCATCAGGCCGACCCGGCCAACCGCGCCCGCCTGCGCTGGCGTTCACGCCGTGGCCTGCTGGAAAACGACATTATCCTGACCCGTTTTCTCGATGCGTATGAAACCGAATTGACCGATGAAGAAGTTGACGCGCTGACGCGTTTGCTGGATTTATCGGACAATGCGTTAATGGATCTGGTACTGGCCCGTAAAGAGCCGGAAGGCGAAGTCGATCTGCCGCATGTGCGCGCACTGCTGCAACGACTGCGCATTGCCTAGACGCCTGGGCGATATATTGCAAACGGTGCGAGTGGCGCGCTGTAGCACTGCCGAATTGCGGTGCGAATTGCAGCCAGAATTTTTGATTTTAATTTCGACTCACTCCCGAGAAGGAAGAGCCCATGAATATCTCTGACACAAAAGCTACCCTGTCGTTCTCCGATGGCAGCCCATCGCTTGAATTTCCAATCTACAAAGGCACGGTTGGCCCGGACGTCATCGACATCCGCAAACTGTACGCCGGTAGCGGCAAGTTCACCTACGACCCAGGCTTTATGTCGACGGCCGCCTGCAACTCGTCGATCACCTACATCGACGGCGACAAGGGCGAGCTGCTGTACCGCGGTTACCCGATCGAACAGTTGGCCGTCAACGCCGACTTCATGGAATCGTGCTACCTGCTGCTGAACGGCGAATTGCCGAACGCGGCGCAAAAAGCCAAGTTCGTCGACACCGTCACCAAGCACACGATGGTGCACGAACAGATGCAATTCTTCTTCCGTGGCTTCCGCCGCGACGCGCATCCGATGTCGGTCCTGGTGGGCACCGTCGGCGCGCTGGCATCGTTCTACCATGACTCGCTGGACATCAACGACCCGCGTCACCGCGAAGTGTCGGCCATCCGCCTGATCGCCAAGATGCCTACCCTGGTCGCCATGACCTACAAGTACTCGGTCGGCCAGCCGTTCGTGTACCCGCGCAACGACCTGTCGTACAGCGCCAACTTCATGCACATGATGTTCGCCAACCCGTGCGAAGAGTACAAGGTCAACGACGTGCTGGTGCGCGCCCTGGACCGCATCCTGATCCTGCACGCGGACCACGAGCAAAATGCATCGACTTCGACCGTCCGTCTGGCTGGTTCGTCGGGCGCCAACCCGTTCGCCTGTATCGCTGCCGGTATCGCCTGCCTGTGGGGCCCTGCCCACGGCGGCGCCAACGAAGCGGCACTCAACATGCTGAAGGAAATCGGCACCGTCGAGAACATCCCTGCCTTCATCGCGCAAGTCAAGGACAAGAACTCCGGCGTCAAGCTGATGGGCTTTGGCCACCGCGTGTACAAGAACTTCGATCCACGCGCCAAGCTGATGCGTGAAACCTGCTACGAAGTGCTGCAAGAGCTGGGTCTGCAGGACGACCCGCTGTTCAAGCTGGCGATGGAACTGGAAAAGATTGCACTGAACGACGAATACTTCGTTTCGCGCAAACTGTACCCGAACGTCGACTTCTACTCGGGCATCGTGCAATCGGCGCTGGGCATCCCGGTATCGCTGTTCACCGGTATCTTCGCCATGGCCCGTACGATCGGCTGGATCGCCCAGTGGAACGAAATGATCGCCGACCCGGAACAGAAAATCGGCCGTCCGCGCCAGCTGTTCGTCGGTTCGACCACGCGCGAAGTGCTGCCACTGGACAAGCGCGCTTAAGTTACCGCGTATTGTTCTTGCCGGGCCTTGCGCCCCGGCGCACAAAAGCGAGCCTCGCGGCTCGCTTTTTTTATGCCTGTCCGCACCGCCGGCCGCAAGCCGGGCTGGTATGCTCAGGCCTGGCTTCAACAGAAAACATAACGCGATGAATGACGAAACATGCGCCCCCAGCGGCGTGACCCTGGGCGATACGGCATTTGGCTATACCTTGTCGCTGATCGGCGGCAAGTACAAGATGCTGATCCTGTACGCGCTCGCGGAAAACACGGTGCTGCGGCATAACGAACTCAAGCGGCACCTCGGCGGCATTGCCTTCAAGACCCTCAGCGTGGTCCTGAAGGAGCTCGAAGCCGATGCGCTGATCGTGCGCAAGGAATATCCGCAAGTGCCGCCCAAGGTGGAATATTCCCTCTCAAGCAAGGGTGCCTCGCTGATCCCCGTGCTGCATACCTTGTGCGAATGGGGTGAACGGCACCAGCCTGCCTGATCCGGATATGCCTGGCAAAGGGGATTTCTGCAGTCAAGTAACTTACTTTTTATACTGTATGGGTAGTCAATGTACGTACTTGTGAAAAGTACTCGCTATGGTTATGCTGTTTTTGCCCTTGCGGGCGCGCGGCCATGTGCTGCGCGCCTTGGGGCAGGGTACCGGCTTGCCTGCTTTTCTGTGCATGCGCGTTCGGTGCATCCATCCCATATTCAGGAAAGCAGCATGAAGAAAACCCTCGTTATCGTCTTCCATCCCTCGATCGATACATCGGTCGCCAACAAGCGCTGGCTGCAGGAGCTGGCGCAGCATCCCGAGCGCTACACCCTCCACGACGTGCAGCAGGCTTATCCGGATGGAAATATCGATGTGGCGCGCGAGCAGGCGCTGGTGGAGGCGCACGCGAATGTGGTCTTGCAGTTCCCCGTGTACTGGTTCAACTGTCCGCCCTTGCTGAAGCGCTGGCTCGATGAGGTGCTGGCGTTTGGCTGGGCCTACGGCACGGGCGGCGATGCCTTCAGGGGCAGAAAAGTGGCGCTGGCCGTCACGGCAGGCATCCGCCAGGAAGACTTCACGCCGGAAGGCAAGTGGAAGGTCACCCTGGCGCAGCTGCTGGCGCCGTTCGATGTCACCCTGGCGTATATCGGCGCCGACAACCGTCGCTTCTTTGCCTTCTATGGTGCGGAAGACGGGCCGAAGGAAGCGGGTTATGCCGGGCGGCTGGCGCGCAGCGCGCAAGAGTATGAACGCTTCCTGGCCGCCTTGTAAGAACGCTGGTCCAGCCTCAGTTCAAGGCCGCTTCCAGCTGATGCAGGGCGACCTGCAGGCCCTCCAGCTGCAGGCTGTCGCCCTCATAGGGTTGCGGCAGGACGATGCGGTGCGGCGCATTGTGCTTGAGGATGCCGCCCCAGTGGGCGACCCTGGCGCCGGCCTGGCGGCGTATCGCCTCGACCGTGGCGCCGCTGGCGAGGATATGGGCTTGCGGAAAGGCTTGCTGCAGCACGCCCAGGCCGAAATAGGCTTGCGGTTCGGCCGCGCTGATATAGATGGTGGTCAGGCGCTTGCCGCTGGCGGCGATGGTGTGCGCTAACTGCGCCGCATCGTCGCGCAGGAACTGGGTATTGACGAGGATCGCATCCGCCACGCCGCTCAGCAGCAGCGAGGTGGACGGTGCGCGGCCCAGCACGTCCAACTGGAAGGTCTCCAGCGTGCGGGAGGGGTGAAAGGGGAGGGCGGCGCGTGCAAGCATATTATTCTTTCAACATTAGATACTCTCTCGCATATTATCCTTTCGACCAGGCACGGGAAATAGGGTAGATTGCAATACTTAGTTGCATGAATCGGATGAATCAAGGGAGTACCCGCATGGACCGCATCACCGCCGCACAAGTATTCGTCGCCATCGCCGAGCGTGGCAGCATGGTGGCCGCCAGCGACGCGCTCGATATGTCGCGCGCCATGGTGACGCGCTACCTGGCCGAGATGGAGCAGTGGGCGGGGGCGCGCCTGCTGCATCGCACCACGCGCCGTTTGAGCCTGACGGATGCGGGCGAGGCCACCCTGGCGCGCTGCCAGCAGATGCTGGAAGTGGCCGGCGCCATGGCCGTCACCTCGCCCGAGGGCTTCGACACGCCACACGGCTTGCTGCGCATCACCTGCTCGCAATCGCTGGCGCAGACGGCGCTGGCCGGCGCGGTGACCGCTTACCTGCGGCGCTACCCGCGCGCTGCCGTCGACCTGCAGATGGAGAACCGCGCCGTCAATCTGGTGGAGCAGCGCATCGACCTGGCGATCCGCATCACGAACGCGCTCGAGCCGAACCTGATCGCGCGCCAGCTGGCCAGCTGCGCTTCGGTGGTGTGCGCCGCACCATCGTACCTGGCGGCGCACGGCACGCCGCGCAGGGCGGAAGACCTGGCCCTGCACAACTGCCTGACGTACACGTATTTCGGCAAGAGCCTGTGGCAGTTCACGCACGACGGGGAAGCGCTCACTGTCCCCGTCAGCGGCCGCCTGTCGGCGAATGAGTCGCTGGTCCTGCTGGTGGCCACGGTGGCGGGGGCGGGCATCGCCATGCAGCCGCGCTATTCGGCCGCGCCGCTGATCGCCAGCGGGCAGCTGGTGGAGCTTCTGCCCGCGTATCAGCCGCAGGACATGGGCATCTACGGCATCTACACCTCGCGACAGCACATGTCGCCCCTACTGCGCACCATGCTCGACTTCCTGGTGGAGTGGTTTGCCGGCGATCCCGATTGGCTGGCGGCCATCGCGGCCGCGCCTTTGCCGGGCAGACCAGTTGGACGCAAGCGGCACGCCGGCAGGGCTGCCGATGTGCTGTAAGCGCAACAGTGACAGGCTTGCAAGCCCGGGAAAATCAACAACACAGCTTACATTTGCTTGCCAAATAAAATTCAACTAGCGGTTGTTGCGTTACAATACCGCGTGCTATTCTAAATGACGGTATGCAGAATGCTGGTGCAATAAAAAAGCCCTTCCCCACAACTTGATGTGCAATCCGCTAACCGGTCAGGCCGTGTCGCGGAAGGTTAGATTAACCCGCTAATTCCTCGCGAAGCGCGAAGAAAGGTGAGCAATATATGCAGCAATTAACGACCAACTCCTACCTGTTCGGTGGGAATGCTCCGTACGTGGAAGACCTGTACGAGGCGTATCTGAACAACCCAGGCTCGGTACCCGATAACTGGCGTTCCTACTTCGACGCAATGCAGCACGTGCCTGCCGTCGATGGCACCAACAAGCCTGACGTGGCGCATGCCTCCGTCGTCGCCTCGTTCGCCGAGCGCGCAAAAGCTGGTCCGATCCGCACCGTGACCGCTTCCTTCGATGCTGAAATGGGCCGCAAGCGCGTCGCCGCCACGCAGCTGATCGCCGCTTACCGCTACCTTGGTTCGCACTGGGCCAACCTGGATCCTCTGCAACGCCAGGAACGTCCGATGATCCCTGAGCTCGAGCCGAGCTTCTACGGTTTCACCGATGCGGACATGGACACCGTGTTCAACATCAGCAATACCTATTTTGGCCCCGAGACCGCCACCCTGCGCGATCTGCTGAACTATCTGCGCGATACCTACACGCGTTCGATCGGCGCCGAATTCATGTACATCTCCGACCCGGCCGAAAAGCGCTGGCTGCAAGAGAAACTGGAAGCGATCCGCTCCACCCCGAATTTCACCCCAGAGAAAAAAATCCACATCCTCGACCGCCTGACCGCGGCTGAAGGCCTGGAACGCTATCTGCACACCCGCTACGTGGGCCAGAAGCGCTTCTCCCTGGAGGGCGGCGAAACCTTCATCGCCTCGATGGATGAAACCATCCAGCGCGCCGGCGAAAAAGGCGTGCAGGAAATCGTTATCGGCATGGCCCACCGCGGCCGCCTGAACGTGCTGGTGAACACCCTGGGCAAGGCGCCGCAGGAACTGTTCGAAGAATTCGAAGGCAAGCATGGCGACGACCTGCCTGCCGGCGACGTGAAATACCATCAAGGCTTCTCGTCGGACATCTCCACCGCAGGCGGCCCGGTCCACCTGTCGCTGGCGTTCAACCCGTCGCACCTGGAAATCGTCAACCCTGTGGTCGAAGGTTCCGTCAAGGCCCGCATGGATCGCCGCGGCGACGCGCAAGGCGCCCAAGTGCTGCCTATCCTGGTGCACGGCGATGCCGCATTCGCCGGCCAGGGCGTGGTCATGGAAACGCTGAATCTGGCGCAAACCCGTGGCTACCATACCGGCGGCACGGTGCATATCGTGATCAACAACCAGATCGGTTTCACCACCTCGGATCCGCGCGATGCCCGCTCGACCCTGTACTGCTCGGACGTCGTCAAGATGATCGAAGCACCGGTCCTGCACATCAACGCCGATGATCCGGAAGCCGTGGTGCTGGCGACGCAGATCGCGCTCGACTACCGCATGGAATTCAAGAAGGACATCGTCCTCGACATCATCTGCTACCGCAAGCTTGGCCACAACGAGCAAGATACGCCGGCACTGACGCAGCCACTGATGTACAAGAAGATCGGCCAGCATCCAGGCACCCGCAAGCTGTACGCGGACAAGCTGGTAGCGCAAGGCGTGATTCCTGCCGATGGTGGCGACAAGATGGTGGCCGCTTTCCGCGACGCCATGGACGCCGGCAAGCACACCGTCGATCCGGTCATCTCGAATTTCAAGAACAAGTACGCCGTCGACTGGCTGCCGTTCCTGAACAAGAAATGGACCGATTCGGCCGACACCGCCGTTCCGATGACGGAACTGAAACGCCTGGCCACCCGCATCACCACCGTGCCGGAAGACTTCAAGGTCCACTCGCTGGTTGAAAAAGTACTGGGCGACCGCGGTACCATGGGCCGTGGCGAAATGAACCTGGACTGGGGCATGGGCGAACACCTGGCCTACGCATCGCTGGTATCATCCGGCTACGCCATCCGCCTGACGGGCCAGGATGCCGGCCGCGGCACCTTCGTGCACCGCCACGCCGTGCTGCATGACCAGAACCGCGAGCGTTGGGATGCAGGTACCTACATTCCGCTGCAAAACGTGTCGGACAACCAGGCGCCGTTCACCGTCATCGACTCGGTGCTGTCCGAAGAAGCCGTACTGGCCTTCGAATACGGCTACTCGACCGCCGAACCGAACACGCTGACGATCTGGGAAGCCCAGTTCGGCGACTTCGCCAACGGCGCGCAAGTGGTCATCGACCAATTCATCAGCTCCGGCGAAGTGAAGTGGGGCCGCGCTTCGGGCCTGGTCATGATGCTGCCGCACGGTTACGAAGGCCAGGGTCCCGAGCACTCGTCCGCGCGTCCGGAGCGCTTCCTGCAGCTGTGCGCAGACAACAACATGCAAGTGGTGCAGCCGACGACGGCTTCGCAGATCTTCCATTTGCTGCGCCGCCAGATGGTGCGCCAGTTCCGCAAGCCGCTGGTCATCCTGACGCCGAAGTCGCTGTTGCGCAACAAGGATGCCGGTTCGCCGCTGACCGACCTGGCCAAGGGCGGTTTCCAGACCGTCATCGGCGAAGTCGACGACAAAATCGACGCCAAGAAAGTCAAGCGCGTGGTCGCCTGCTCGGGCAAGGTCTACTACGACCTGGTCAACGCACGCAAGACCCGCGGCCAGACCGACACGGCCATCGTGCGCCTGGAACAGCTGTATCCGTTCCCGCACAAGTCGTTCGCTGCTGAACTGAAGAAGTTCCCGAACCTGGTCGAAGTCGTCTGGGCGCAGGACGAGCCGCAAAACCAGGGCGCCTGGTTCCAGATCCAGCACAACATCTTCGAAGGCCTGGAATCGGGTCAGCGTCTGGCTTACGCCGGCCGTCCTGCTTCGGCGTCGCCTGCTGTCGGTTACTATGACAAGCACTACGCCCAGCAAAAAGATCTGCTGGAAACGGCATTCTCGAAGCTGAAGGGTTTTATCCTGACCAAGTAAGTGGCAGGATGACGGGTGCCGTGCGTATGCATGGCGCCTGTTCGCATACATCGTGACGGAGCGCCGCCCTTGCTACGCAGGGGCGGCGCCGCAATAACAAAATAAACGGAGTTTTACATGGCACAAATCGAAGTCAAAGTTCCCCAGTTGTCGGAATCGGTTGCAGAAGCGACCCTGCTGGCATGGCACAAGAAAGTCGGCGAAGCAGTTGCGCGCGACGAAAACATGATCGATATCGAAACCGATAAAGTGGTGCTGGAACTGCCGGCGCCAGCCGCTGGCGTGATCGTTCAAATTATCAAGGCTGACGGCGCTACCGTCGTCGCCGGCGAAGTCATCGCCATCATCGACACCGACGGCTCGGCCAAGGTCAGCCCGATGGAAGTGTCGGCCGTGCCTGCACCAGCCCTGGCTGCTGCCGCACAAGACACCGCTACCGCGTCCGCGCCAGCCGCTGCGACCAAAGGCGATGTCGCCATGCCTGCCGCCGCCAAGATCCTGTCCGAAAAAGGCCTGTCCGCTGGCGACGTCGCCGGTTCGGGCAAGGATGGCCGCGTGACCAAGGGCGACGCCCTGGCCGCTTCCGCCAAGCCAGCTGTCGCGCCACTGGCGCCAGCCGCTGCCAAGCCAGCGCTGCAACAAGTTGCCACGCCGTCGGCCGCCAGCCTGGGCGACCGCCCTGAAGAGCGCGTGCCGATGAGCCGCCTGCGCGCACGTATCGCCGAGCGCCTGCTGCAATCGCAATCGACGAACGCCATCCTGACCACGTTCAATGAAGTGAACATGCAGCCGGTCATCGACCTGCGCAACAAGTACAAGGACAAGTTCGAGAAAGAGCACGGCGTCAAGCTGGGCTTCATGTCCTTCTTCGTCAAGGCCGCCGTCGCCGCGCTGAAAAAGTACCCGATCATCAATGCCTCCGTTGACGGCAACGACATCGTCTACCACGGCTACTTCGACATCGGCATCGCTGTCGGTTCGCCACGCGGCCTGGTCGTGCCTATCATCCGCAACGCGGACCAGCTGTCGATCGCCGACATCGAGAAAAAAATCGGTGAATTCGGCGCGAAAGCCAAGGAAGGCAAGCTGACCCTGGACGACCTGACGGGCGGCACGTTCTCGATCTCGAACGGCGGCACCTTCGGCTCCATGCTGTCGACCCCGATCATCAACCCGCCGCAATCGGCCATCCTGGGCGTGCATGCGACCAAGGACCGCGCAGTTGTCGAAAACGGCCAGATCGTGGTGCGTCCGATGAACTACCTGGCCATGTCCTACGACCACCGCATCATCGACGGCCGCGAAGCCGTCCTGGGCCTGGTGGCGATGAAAGAAGCGCTGGAAGATCCTGCACGCCTGCTGCTGGACCTGTAAGCACTGTAGTCCCCCGGCGTAGCCGCCGGGGCAATGTAGCTGATACCCCTTGCCAGAAGACGCAGCTGGCTGATCTCAATGAAAGAGGATTCCCATGAACGTCTCTGAAGAAATCAAGCGTCTGCACGAGTTGCACCTGGCAGGTGCCCTGAGCGACGCGGAATTCGCGCAAGCGAAAGCCAAGCTCCTGAGCAATATCAACCTGGACAAGCCGGACAACGCGTCCGGCGCCGCTTCCGGCCCCGCGAACGACCTGGTGCAGGAATTCAACCGCCTGCGCCGGTCGCGCAACGACCGCTGGCTCGGCGGCGTGTGCGGCGGCCTGGGTCGCGCTTCCGGCATGGAAGCGTGGATCTGGCGCCTCGTCTTCGTCCTGTTTACATTGACCTTCGGCTTCGGCGTGGTGATTTACCTTCTATTGTGGATTTTCGTACCAGACGAAGAGATTGGAATAACAAAACATGAGTACTAAACAATTTGACGTAGTTGTCATCGGTGCGGGCCCTGGCGGCTACATCGCCGCCATCCGCGCAGCGCAGCTGGGCTTTTCCGTCGCTTGCGTCGACGAGTGGTCGAACGCCAAGGGCGGCGCCGCTCCAGGCGGTACCTGCACCAACGTCGGCTGCATCCCGTCGAAAGCGCTGCTGCAATCGTCCGAGCATTTCGAACACGCGGGCCACAGCTTCGCCGAGCACGGCATCGACGTCGCCGGCCTGAAGCTGAACCTGGGCCAGATGCTCAAGCGCAAAGACACCGTCGTCAAGCAAAACAACGACGGCATCCTGTACCTGTTCAAGAAGAACAAGATCGCCTTCTTCCACGGCCGCGCCGCGTTCGCTGCCGCTGCCGCTGGCACGTATGACATTAGCGTGACGGGCGAAGCCAACGAAACCCTGACGGCCAAGCACGTGGTCATCGCCACGGGTTCGAACGCGCGCGAACTGCCGGGCGCACCTTTCGACGAGAAATTGATCTTGTCGAACACGGGCGCACTGGCCATCGACGCCGTACCAGCCAAGCTGGGCGTCATCGGTGCCGGCGTGATCGGCCTGGAAATGGGCAGCGTCTGGCGCCGCCTGGGTTCCGACGTCACCGTGCTGGAAGGCCTGCCGGTCTTCCTGGGCGCTGTCGACGAGCAGATCGCCAAGGAAGCGTCGAAGCTGTTCACCAAGCAAGGCTTGAAGATCAACCTCGGTTGCAAGATCGGTGCGATCACGCCAGGCAAGAAAGACGTCACCGTGGAATTCGTGGACGCCAAGGGCGAAGCGCAAAAAGCCGTGTTCGACAAACTGATCATCTCGATCGGCCGTACGCCGAACACGAATGGCCTGGGTGCCGACAAGGTCGGCCTGCAGCTGGACGAACGCGGCTTCATCGCCGTTGACGGCGACTGCAAGACCAACCTGCCGAACGTGTGGGCAGTGGGCGACGTCGTGCGCGGCCCGATGCTGGCGCACAAGGCGGAAGAAGAAGGCGTTGCCGTGGCCGAGCGTATCGCCGGCCAGCACGGTCACACCAACTTCAACACGATTCCCTGGGTGATCTACACTTCGCCGGAAATCGCGTGGGTCGGCAAGACCGAGCAAACCCTGAAGGCCGAAGGCATCGCCTACAAGGCCGGTACCTTCCCGTTCATGGCCAACGGCCGTGCGCGCGCGCTGGGCGACACCTCGGGCATGGTGAAATTCCTGGCCGATGCGACGACCGATGAAATCCTCGGCGTACACATCGTCGGCCCGATGGCCTCCGAATTGATTTCCGAAGCCGTCGTGGCGATGGAATTCAAGGCTTCGGCCGAAGACATCGCGCGCATTTGCCACGCTCACCCATCCCTGTCGGAAGCGACCAAGGAAGCGGCACTGGCGGTTGACAAGCGCACGTTGAACTTTTAATTGTAGTTAGTCCTACGGGGGCGCTCGCGGATTTTTTCCGCCGGCGCCCCTGTGCGTTAAAGCGAATCCCATGAACGTAGAAGAGTTTTACCAGCACGCGCTGCAGAAGCGTGATTTCAAGGCCGATGCCGCCCAGCGGCGCGCGGTCGACCGCCTGCAGCTGTGCTATGACGAGTGGGTGGCCTACAAGGGCCAGCGCTCGAGCACCTTCAAGCGCCTGCTGAACCGTCCTGCCGTGCCGAAAGGCGTGTACATGTGGGGTGGGGTGGGGCGCGGCAAATCGTTCCTGATGGACAGTTTTTACTCGGTCGTGCCCCTGGTGCGCAAGACGCGCCTGCACTTCCACGAATTCATGCGCGGCGTGCATCAGCAGCTCGATGAATTGAAAGGCGTGGCCGACCCGCTCGACGAGGTGGCCAAGCGCATCGCCAAGAAATACCGTTTGATCTGTTTCGATGAATTCCACGTCTCCGACATCGCCGACGCGATGATCCTGTACAACCTGCTGTCGGCCTTGTTCGCCAACGGCGTGTCCTTCATCATGACCTCGAATTACGACCCGGACCTGCTGTATCCGGACGGCCTGCACCGCGACCGCATGCTGCCGACCATCGCGCTGCTGAAAGACAAGCTCGACGTGATGAACGTCGACGCGGGCGTCGATTACCGCGGCCGCGCGCTGGAACAGGTGGAAAGTTACTACACCCCGCTGGGCGCCGAGACCGACAAGGCTCTGCGCGACGCTTACACGCGCATCGCCGAGACGGCCGACGAAGACGCGCGCATCCGCATCGAGAGCCGCGAAATCCATTGCCTGCGCCGCGCCGGCGGCATCATCTGGTTCGATTTCGCCACCCTGTGCGGCGGTCCCCGCTCGCAAAATGATTACCTGGAAATCGCCAGCCGCTTCCATACGGTGATATTGTCCGGCATACCGGCCATGTCGGCGGCGCAGTCGTCCGAAGCGCGCCGCTTTACCTGGCTGATCGACGTGTTTTATGACCAGAAGGTCAAGCTGATCATGTCGGCCGAAGTGGCGCCTGATGAGCTGTACACGAACGGCATGCTGGCCAACGAGTTTCACCGCACCGTTTCGCGTATCATCGAGATGCAATCGCGCGAATACATGGAAAAAGAACAGCGCGGCGCGGCCGACGCGATCGTTTGAGGCAGGGATAAGGAACATGATGGCAAATACACTATACAAGCTGGGTGCGGCGCTGGGCCTGGTCCTGGCGTTGTCCGCCTGCGCGCACCAGGGTGCCGCGGCGTTGGATGAGGTCGGCGCGCCGCAGGTGCCCGCCACCTTGTCGGTGGACGAGGCGGACGCCAAGCTGAAGCTGGTCGCCAGCGAGCGCGCGGCGGCGGAAAACGAGTTTGCCACGCGCGAACTGGAGTGCTACGACAAGTTTTTCGTGAATAACTGCCTGGACAAGGCCAAGGAAAAGCGCCGCCTGATCCTCGTGCGCCTGCGCGCCGTCGAAGCGGAAGCGAATTACTTCAAGCGCGCCGAGTCCGTGCGTTTGCGCGATATCGACCTGGCCCGGACGCAGGAAAGTGCGCGCCTGGACGCCGAACAGCGTGCCGCGGCCTTGCCCAAGCCCGTGAAAGTGGTCGCGCCCGAGCCGGCGCCGCCCAAGCCGGAAGGCAAGAGCGTGGCCGAGCGCGAGGCTGAGCACGCGGCGAAGGTGGCGAAACAGGCCGCCGCCGACGCTGCCGAGGCCCCGCGCCGCGCCGCCCGCGAAGCAGCCTATTCGAAAAAACAGTCTGACGCCGTGGCGCGCCAGAAACGGGTGGCGCAACGCCTGGCCGAGCGTCAGGCCGAGGCGCAGGCTAAGGCTGCCAAGGCGGCGGCCGCCGCTGCCAGCACGCCGGCCGTTGCTGTACCTGTGCCTGTGCCGCCGGCCAAATAACGCTGCCGCGCAGGGGGCAGGCCGGAAAGGGCGTGCCCTAAGCTGCGCGGCAGGTTAAACTACGCCCACTGGCTGCCTGCGTACGCTGCGCGCGCCGGTTTCCCAACACCGTTACCAACACTGCCTGGAACGCAACACATGAGCGATGCACAGCAAATAGAGCGGCGCCTGATTGAACTCAACGTGGAACACCGCGACCTCGATGCCGTCATCGAGTTGCTGATACTCGATGGCCACCATGACGAGCTGCAACTGCGCCGCCTGAAAAAACGCAAATTGCAATTGAAGGATCACATCACCTTGCTGAAAATGCAGTTGGTGCCCGACGTTCCCGCCTGAGGGGCGCCAGCAGCGTCCAGTCCAGCCTTCACCTAAGTATATTTTGACCGATCACAATTTATTGCCCGCAAGCCCAGATGGCCAGCCTGCCGATCTGCCAGCCAGTCTGCCCGCCGAGCTCCAGGCGCCGCCTGGCAAGCACGATGCCGACATCGAGCGCCTGTTTGGCGCCGGCGGCCCGCTCGGTCCGGCCGTGGGCAGCTACAAGCCGCGCCGTTCGCAAACGGAAATGGCGAAAGCCATCGCCAGCGCCATCGACAGCCAGACGACCCTGATCGCCGAGGCGGGCACGGGCACCGGCAAGACCTTCGCCTATCTGGTGCCGGCCCTGATGTGGGGCGGCAAGACCATTGTGTCCACCGGTACCAAAAACTTGCAGGATCAGCTATTCCTGCGCGATATCCCCACCGTGCGCGCCGCGCTGCAGGCGCCCGTGTCCGTCGCCTTGCTGAAGGGGCGCTCGAACTACGTTTGCCACTATCACCTGGAACGCACCCTGCAAAACGGGCGCATGACGTCGCGCGACGACGTGGGCCACCTGCGCGAAATTTCGCGCTTCATCAAGATGACCAGCTCGGGCGACAAGGCCGAGCTGACCAAGGTGCCGGAAAACGCCATGATCTGGAATCTGGTGACGTCCACGCGCGACACCTGCATGGGCGCCGAGTGCCAGTATTACCAGGATTGCTTCGTCATGAAGGCCCGCAAGGAAGCCCAGCAGGCCGACGTGGTGGTGGTCAACCATCACTTGTTCTTTGCCGACGTGGCCCTGAAGGATACGGGCGTGGCGGAATTGCTGCCCTCGGCCAACACCATCATATTCGATGAGGCGCACCAGTTGCCCGATACGGCCACTTTGTTTTTTGGCAATACGGTGTCGACGTCGCAAATCCTGGAGCTGTGCCGCGACGTGCTGGCCGAGGGCCTTGCGCATGCGCGCGGCATCGACTGGGCCAAAACCGTCACGGTGGTGGAAAAGGCGGCGCGCGACCTGCGCCTGACCTTCCCGCAGGATATCGTGCGCCTGTCCTTGCCGCAGATCGCCCCCTCGAGCGACTTTTTCCCCGCGCTCGACACCCTCAAGGATGAGCTCGACGGCATGGTCGCCGTGCTGGAAACCCAGGCGGAACGGGCGGAAACGCTGGAGCAGTGCCGCGTGCGCGGCGTCGAGCTGGCGCAGCAGCTGAGCGGCTGGAAGTTCGATCCGAAAGCCAAGGTTGCGGCCGGCGAGGAAGCCGTGTTCTGGGTGGAAGCGTTTTCCAGTTCCTTGCAATTGCATAAAACGCCATTGTCGATCGCGCCCATCTTCAACAACCAGCGCGAAGGCACGCCGCGCAGCTGGATTTTCACGTCCGCCACCCTGGCCGTGAAAAACGACTTCAAGCATTTTTCTGAACAGATGGGCTTGACGGGCGAACCGTCGCATACGTGGCCGTCGCCGTTCGACTATGGCGAGCAAGGTTTGCTGTTCGTGCCGCAAAACCTGCCGCAACCGAACTCGCTGGGCTACACGGATGCCGTCATCGACTGCGCCTTGCCCATCATCGAGGCGGCGGGCGGGCGCACTTTCTTCCTGTGCACCACCTTGCGCGCCGTCAAGCGCGCGGCCGAGCGCCTGGCCGACGAATTCAAGCAGCGGGGCCTGAACTTCCCCCTGTTCGTGCAGGGAGAAAAGGGCCGTACGGAATTGCTGGACCAGTTTCGCGCGGCCGGCAATGGCGTGCTGATCGGCAGCCAGAGTTTCTGGGAAGGCGTCGACGTGCGCGGCGACGCGCTGTCGCTCGTGATCATCGACAAGCTGCCGTTCGCGCCGCCCGACGATCCCGTGCTGGCGGCGCGCATCGAAGTGATGGAAAAGCAGGGCAAGAACGGCTTCATGCACCATTCGCTGCCGGAAGCCATCATCAACCTGAAGCAGGGCGCGGGCCGGCTGATCCGTGACGAGGGCGACCGGGGCGTGCTGATGATCTGCGATCCGCGCCTCATTTCCAAACCGTACGGCAAGCGCATCTGGCAAAGCCTGCCGCCGTTCAAGCGCACGCGCGACACCGCCGAAGTGGTGGAGTTCTTCCGCAACCTGCCCGCCAAGGGCGCTTAAGTCCTCGCTTAAGTCCTGCCTGCCGGCGCCATCCGCGCGCCGGCATATTTCCCTTTGTTATCAATCACATGGCGTTTTTCGCGCGGCGCCCGCTTGCGCGCCCGGCATGCCAGGAATCGGCGCGATCGCGCCAGTTTCTGGCATTTTTCCTCATGTCCAGGACGCCAGACACATCTTTGCGCCAGCGCAAACAGGCTTGTTGCCGAGCGGTCTACAGTGAGCTCATGCTTTGCAGGGTCAAGGCGCGGCGATGGCAGGGCCGCACGGGGAACAGGGGGATGCCATGGAGATCCGCTACGGCTGTTTCTTGAGCTACGCGCACGGCCAATATGCGTTCATGAACAAGTTCAAGAATGACCTCATCGAGGCGCTGGCTTGCTATCTGGAACCGCACCTGGACCGCGAGGAAGTCCTGTTCATCGACAGCGAACAGCTGGGCGGCGGCGACGATATCGACTTGCGCGTGGCGCGCGCCATGTGCCAGAGCGTGTGCATGATCGTGCTGTACACGCCTAAATATGAAGCGCACGGCTACACGCGGCGCGAATTTGCCGCCATGCAGCTGATCGAGCAGGAGCGGCGCGCCTGGTACGACTTGCCCAGCCACCTGATCATTCCCATCATCATGACGCGCCATCCGGACGGCTTGCCGCCGCAAATCACGGAATCGGGCTTGTACGTCGATTTTTCCGGCTATACCCTGGCCAGCGGCGACCTGAAATCGAATCCGCAATACCTGCCCGACATCGAACGCATCGTGCAGCGCATCGCCACGCATTACCACTTGCTCAAGCGGTCAACACCGCCCGGCCACGATTGCAGCCGTTTCGTGTTGCCCGCTATTCCGCCGGAATGGCGCGCCATTCCGCCTCCCCACTTTCCACGTTAATCACGTAAAAGGTCCTGTCATGGAATGCCAACGCCTCTCCCTGCCGCCTTTGAGCGCCCCTGGCGAAGTCGTCACCTTCTACTCCTACAAGGGCGGTACCGGCCGCACCATGGCCCTGTCGAACATCGCCGTGCTGCTGGCGCGCCGCGAAAACGCCAGCGTGCCCGTGCTGATGCTGGACTGGGACATGGAAGCGCCGGGCCTGCACCATTATTTCGAACAGCACGAGGAGCGACCGGGCGTGCTCGAGTTCTTCGAGGCGTGCCGCCAGCAGCTCGAGCGCATCAGCCTGGAAACGGCGGGCGCGCGCGCCGGCGCGCAGGCCAGGGAGCGGGAAGATGGGGGGCGCGAGGACGCGGCGCTGGCCCAGCGCGTGCTCGAGGCCATCGACTGGCAGCAATACGTGGTGCGCGTCGACCAGGGCAGTCCGCTGTACCTGATGCGCGCGGGGCGCTTCGACGCCAGCTACAGCGAGCGCCTGGCGCAGATGCGCTGGGATCAGCTGTTCGACAGCTGCCCGGCCCTGTTCCGCTGCTTCGCCGATACCCTGGCCCAGCATTTCCGTTACGTGCTGGTCGATTCGCGCACGGGCCGCACGGACAGCGCCGGCATCTGTACCACCTTGCTGCCGAAAAAGCTGGTGGTGGTCTTCACGCCGAACCGGCAAAGCCTGGAGGGCGTCGACGCGCTCGTCACGCGGGCCATCGAGTACCGCCGCAGCCATGAAGACGAACAGCGCCCGCTGCTCGTGTACCCCTTGCCCTCGCGCATAGAAATGGGCGACGGGGCGCAGCGCGCCGAGTGGCGCCGCGGCGATGCGCATAAGGGCATCGCCGGCTTCCAGCCCATGTTCGAGCGCCTGCTGCGCACTTCCTACGGCTTGCCGCAGATCGCCCTCGACAGTTATTTCGACGAAGTCCAGCTGCAGCAGACGAAAACCTTTGCCTACGGCGAGCAATTGGCCGTGCGCATCGATCAGGGCGGCGACCGCTTTTCCCTCACGCGCACCTTCGAAGCCTTTTTGCACTGGCTGACGGGCGGCTACTTCCCATGGCAATCGAGCCGTGAAATCGCCTTGCTGGGCGCCATCAGCGAAGCGCGCCAGGCCTTGCAGGCCGAACCGGGCCGCGCCGTGGCCCTGCCGCTGGCGCGCGACCTGGCGCGCCTGGGCGAGCTGTACCGCAAGGATGGGCGCAGCGGGCAGGCGCTTGATGCCTTCCGCCAGAGCGTCGAGATCCGCGTGCGCCTGCTGGGCGAGGAACATCCCGACAGCCTGGCGTGCAAGAGCGGCATGGCGCGCCTGCTGCGCCAGCTGGGCAAGCTCGAGGAAGCCCGCTTCCTGGAAGAAGACGTGCTCGACGTGCGCGAACGCGTGCTGGGCAGCGAACATCCAGATACCCTGGCCGCCCGGGCCTGCCTGGCGAAAACCCTGTTGCTGCAGGGCGAACTGGCGGCGGCGCTGCTGCTGCAGGATACGGTGCTGGCAAGCTATGCGCGCCAGCTGGGCGGCGAGCATCCGCTGACCCTGGAAGCGATGGATGGCCGCGCCGCCACCTTGCTGCGCATGGGCCGGCTGGCGCAGGCGCAGCAAGTGCTGGCCACGGTGGTGGCGGCGCGCGAGCGCCTGTTTGGCGCCGAGCATGGCGATACCTTGCGCAGCAAGCTGGCCCTGGCGCAGGCGCTGGGGCGCGAAGGCGACCTGGAAGGGGCGCGGCGCCTGTTCGCTGCCGTGCTGCAGGCGCAGGAGCGGCGCCTGGGCAGCGACCACGCGGCCACCTTGGCCACGCGCGATTTGCTGGCCGACATCGTGGCCGGGCAGGGCGACTGGGCCGGCGCGCGCCAGTTGCACGAAGACCAGGTGGCGGCGCGCGAGCGCACGCACGGGCTCGATCATCCGGAAACCCTGATGAGCCAGCGCAAGCTGGCCGAGGCGCTGCTGCGGCGCGGTGAACTCGATGCGGCGCGCAGCGTGCAGGAGCAGGTGCTGGAAGTGCATGCGCGCCTGCTGGGCGAAGACCACCTCGATACCTTGCACAGCAAGACGCAACTGGCCGGCACCTTGCAGCAGCAGGGCGACAGCGCGGCGGCGCGCCTGCTGGAAGACGCCGTCCTCAGCGGCAGTGACCGGCTCTTGAACGCACCTGTCACGGGACATGCGGACAGCGTGCTGGACGGCGCGCGGCATTTGCAGGAAACCATCCTGGCCGGCCGCGCCAACGGGCATGAAGGGGCCGAGCCGGAGACCCTGGCCAGCATGATTTCTATGCTGCAAGGCATGATCGAGCGCGAACAGTATGCGCAGGCGGGCGAACTGGCCGAACATTTGAAGTCTTGCCTGCTGCGTCCGGGCGTGCCGGGCAAGCTGCGCCGGCGCGGCATGGCGCAGCTGAAAAGGATGTACAAATTGCAAGGCGATTTGAATGCCTTGCTGGCCTTGCAGGAGGATGAAGTGCAGGCGCTGGAAGGGGCCTTGTCCGAGGCGCGCATCGAGCAGCGCTGATGCTGCGCGCCATGTCCGCGCGGCGGCACAAATAATGCTGTCTATCGGCGTGCGGTACGCGCAGTGTTGGCATTGCTTCAGGTAAAATCTCGTTATGAGAATTCTTATCAGTAACGACGACGGCTACCTGGCGCCTGGCCTGGCGGCCCTGGCCGACGCGCTCGCCCCCATTGCCGACATCGTCGTGGTGGCGCCCGACAGCAACCGTTCGGGCGCCTCCAATTCGCTGTCCCTGGACCGGCCCTTGTCCGTGCACAAGGCCGCCAACGGCTTTTATTTTGTCAACGGCACGCCCACCGACTGCGTGCACGTGGCGCTGACGGGCATGCTGATCGAGCGCCCCGACCTGGTGGTCTCCGGCATCAACAACGGCCCCAACATGGGCGACGACACCCTGTATTCGGGCACCGTGGCCGCCGCCACGGAAGGTTTTCTGTTCGGCATTCCCGCCATCGCCTTTTCCCAGTCGCAGTTTGGCTGGGCCAACCTGGACGCGGCCGCCCGCGTGGCGAGGGAAATCGTCGAGCGCCAGTTTGATGCCCTGCAGAAACCGTATCTGCTGAACGTGAACATCCCGGCTATTCCTTACGAGCAAATGCAAGGCGTGGTGGCCACGCGCCTGGGCAAGCGCCATTCGGCCGAGCCCGTGATCCGCGCGCTCGACCCCCGCGGCCGTGAAATCTTCTGGATCGGCCCCGCCGGCGCCGCCAAGGAAGGGGGGCCGGGCACGGACTTCCATGCTGTTGAACATGGGCAAGTATCGATCACGCCGTTGCAGATCGACCTGACCCATACCACCCAACTCGATGCACTGGCAAAAGGCCTGGCATGACCGCTCACGATGACCGACAACCATGACCGATAAGCCGCGCACCTTCCCCCTGTCCCTCGATTCGCTGGCCGGCAAGCCCGCCAGGCAGGGCGGGGGGCAGTCGCTGGCCCAGTCCAGGATCGCCACGCCGCAGACGGCCACGCAGAATGCGGCGCAGAGCGCGGCGCGCGGCGTTGCGCAGCCGTATGGCGCGCACGCGGCCATCGCGCCGTCGCGGGCCCAGGCCATCGCCAATGAGCGGGCGCAGCCGGCGGCGGTGTCGCCGCCGCGGCAAAATCCGCTCGTTTCGGAGGCCGTGCGCCGTGCCATGGTGGCGCGCATCGCGAAACAGGGCGTCAAGGACCAGGTGGTGCTGGACGCCATGCAAGCCGTGCCGCGCCACATGTTCATGGACGAGGCGCTGGCGTCGCAGGCGTATATCGACGCCTCGCTGCCCATCGGCCACCACCAGACCATCTCGCAGCCGTACATCGTGGCGCGCATGATCGAAGTGATGCGCCAGGGCGGGGCGTTGCAGCGCGTGCTGGAAATCGGCACGGGCTGCGGTTACCAGGCGGCGGTGCTGTCGCTGGTGGCAAAAGAGGTGTATTCGATCGAGCGCATCCGGCCCCTGCACGAGCTGGCGAAGGCCAATTTGCGCCCGCTGCGCGTGTCGAATCTGCGCTTGCAGTACGGAGATGGTATGCTTGGCCTGCCGCAGGCGGCGCCCTTCGACGGGATCATCCTTGCCGCAGCCGGCCTGGAAGTCCCGCAAGCCCTGCTGGAACAGCTGGCGCCCGGCGGGCGTCTGGTTGCGCCGGTGGGGGCTAAATTGCAACACTTACAACTCATTACCCGGGTGGGGAAAATGGAATGGACTAGCCAAACCCTGGAAGATTGCCATTTCGTACCTTTGCGCCCGGGCACCATATGATCCCCGGATCAGCTAGCAAGCAGGACATATAAATACATGCGAATGATTAAGAAAAGTAACATACTTCTATGTGGCATCACCTTGGCCGCGCTGTTGAGCGGTTGCGGCACGACGGGCGTCCAGGCGCCCGTCGTCGAGCGCCACCCCTCGAGCAGCAGCGCCGCCGCCAGCGATCCGCGCGACCGCGACCCGGCCTATTACACGGTCAAGCGTGGCGACACCCTGCTGCGCATCGCCCTCGAGCACGGGCAGAATTACCGCGACCTGGTGGCCTGGAATGACTTGAGCAACCCGAACGACATCAAGGTCGACCAGGTGCTGCGCGTGTTGCCGCCGAATGGCGACACGGGCGGCGCGCAAACGTCGGCCATCGTCATGCCGCCAGCGACGGAAGTCAAGCCGGCCGCGCCTGTCGTGCCGAAGAAAACGGGGCCGCGCGGCGAGAAGCGCGCATATTCCGACGCCACCCTGGCCGAATTGCGCGCCGATGGCGGCACGGGCGACGCCAAGCCTGCGCCAGCCCCGGCGGCAGCCGTCGCCGCCGCACCGGCCGCCGCCGCGGCAGCCCCTGCGGCATCGGCGCCTGGCGACGACAAGATCAGCTGGATGTGGCCTTCCGAAGGCAAGGTCATCGGTACTTTCGACGAAGGCAAGAACAAGGGCGTGGATATCGCCGGCAAGGCGGGCCAGCAAGTGGTGGCCGCCGGCGCGGGAAAAGTCATGTATGCCGGGAGCGGAATCCGTGGTTATGGTAATCTTGTCATCGTGAAGCACAGTAATAGTTTATTGTCGGCGTATGCGCATAACCGCAGCATCCTGGTGAAGGAAGGGCAGAACGTCAACAAAGGCCAGGCCATCGCCGAAATGGGCGATTCCGATGCCGACCGCGTGAAGCTGCACTTTGAAATTCGCCAGCAGGGCAAGCCTGTCGACCCTTCGAAATTCCTGCCTAACCGTTAGGTAAAGCAATGACACACGCGCCGCACGACCAGCTGGACGATGACCCGGAACTGCCGGAAGACGGGGCAGACGAAGTCGTGACGGACGATGCCGGCGAACTTGACGGCATCGATGCCGTCGACGCGGGCGAAGGCGGCGAGGTGGCCAGCGTCAGCGTGCTGGTCGAAAGTGTCGATGAATTGAAAAAAGTGCTGGCGGCCGAGCTGTCGACCGATACTACCCAGCACTATCTGAACCAGATCGGCACGCGGCCCCTGCTGACGGCGGCGCAAGAGGTGCATTACGCCACCCTCGCCAAGCAGGGCAATTTCGAAGCCCGGCAAACCATGATCGAGCACAACCTGCGTCTGGTCGTGTCGATCGCCAAGCATTACATCAACCGCGGCGTGGTCTTGCTCGACATGATAGAGGAAGGCAACATCGGCCTGATGCGGGCCATCGACAAGTTCGAGCCCGAGCGCGGTTTCCGTTTCTCTACCTACGCCACCTGGTGGATACGCCAGAGCATCGAGCGCGCCATCATGAACCAGGCGCGCACGGTGCGCCTGCCCGTGCACATGGTGCGCGAACTGAATCAAATTCTGCGCGGCAAGTACCACCTGGAAGCCCAGCACCACGACGGCAAGGATGCCACCGCGGAAGACATCGCCCACCTAGTGGGCCGTCCCGTGGAAGAGGTGCAGGATATCCTGGCCCTGTCCGAGCACGCCACGTCGCTCGACGCGCCGCTCGACAACGACCCGCAATCGTCGCTGATGGACATGTTGCCCGGCGCCAGCGAAGACAGCCCCGACGCGCGCGCGGAACACCATGAAATGACGGTGCTGGTGCGCGACTGGCTGACCAAGCTGCCCGACAAGCAGCGCGTCGTCATCATGCGCCGTTTCGGCCTCGACAACGACGACCCCGCCACCCTGGAAACCCTGGCCGAGGAAATGGGCGTGACGCGCGAGCGGGTGCGCCAGATCCAGCAAGAAGCCTTGATCAAGCTCAAACGGGCTATGGCCGCACGCGGCGTCGTGCGCGACTCCCTGCTGTAGCGTGCCCGATAAAACGCATCGGCGGCGTTGCAATGCCTCGCCGTACTGACGTACTGTCTTCAGCAATGCGCCTTGCCCTGTACGTTTTCTCAGGCACGCTAAAGACGCGCAGGTGCGCTGCGGACTTAAGCTAGTCGGCATCTGCTATCATACGCCCCGCTCGCGGCGCCTGACCTTTCCCCCATTCTTTCAAGTTCCAGCGCGGCCCTGCGTCCTGGCCCACTCTTACCTATTGATCGCTATGCAAGAAAATATCATCGAAATCAAATCGCTCGACATGGACGCCCGTGGCGTTGGCCATATTGAGAACGAAGACGGCTCGCCGGGCAAGGTCGTGTTTGTCGAAGGCGCGTTGCCGGGCGAGCGCGTCAGCTTTGTGACGTTCAAGAAAAAGAAGAACTGGGAAATGGCCCGCATGACGGCGCTGCACCGCGAATCGTCGATGCGCGTGACGCCCAAATGCAAGCATTTCGACAATTGCGGCGGCTGCTCGATGCAGCACCTGGAGCCGTCGGCGCAGGTGGCGATCAAGCAGCGCGTGCTGGAAGACAACTTGTGGCATATCGGCAAGGTGCGTCCGCAAAGCATCATGCGCCCCATGTATGGCCCGACGTGGGGTTACCGCTACCGCGCGCGCCTGTCCGTGCGCCACGTCAAGAAGAAAGACGCCGTGCTGGTGGGCTTCCATGAAAAGAAATCGGCGTTCGTGGCCGACATGGATAGCTGCGAAATCTTGCCGCCGCACATCTCCGCCATGCTGCTGCCGCTGCGTGGATTGATTGCTTCGCTGTCCATCTTCGACCAGATGCCGCAGATCGAGCTGGCCGTGGGCGAAGACGTCACCGCCATGGTCTTGCGCATCATGGCGCCCTTGACGGCGGATGACGAAACGAAATTGAAGGCCTTTGCCGACGAATACGGCGTGCAATGGTGGCTGCAGGTGAAAGGCCCGGAAACGGCCGTGCCGTTCTATCCGCTGGACAAGCAATTGCACTACCTGCTGCCGGAATTCGGCGTCAAGATGCCGTTCAAGCCCGTCGATTTTACCCAGGTGAACCACCACATCAACCGCGTGCTGGTATCGAAAGCCCTGCGTTTGCTGGAAGTGCAGCCGACGGACCGCGTGGCCGACCTGTTCTGCGGCCTGGGCAATTTCACCTTGCCGCTGGCCACGCAAGGCAGCGAAGTGGTGGGTATCGAAGGCAGCACCACCCTGACGGAGCGGGCGCTGGAAAACGCGCTGGCCAATGGCCTGGCGGAAAAAACCTCGTTCTCGACGCGCAACCTGTTCGAAGTGACGACGGACGACCTGATCGCGCTGGGCAAGTTCGACCGCATCCTCGTCGACCCGCCGCGCGATGGCGCCATGGCCCTGTGCCAGGCGCTGGTCGGCCTGTCGCAAGTGCGTCCGGACCTGCTGCCGAAACGCATCGTGTATGTGTCGTGCAGCCCGTCGACCCTGGCGCGCGACGCCGGCATCCTGGCGCTGGAAGCGGGTTATGTGCTGAGCAAGGCGGGCGTGGTGAACATGTTCCCGCATACTTCGCACGTCGAGTCGATGGCGGTGTTTGATTTGATCTGAGGGCACACCTGATAAAACGTCCATAGCTGCGTTGCCTTGCCTAGCCGTACTATTCGTACTGTCTTCGGCAAGGCGCCTTGCTCTGAACGTTTTTCAGGCGCACCGAGGCTATTCAGGGCGCTTGCACAAATTCTGCCTTTTCTCCTGACTCCACAGCAATACCACTTACAGCGTGTTATAAAACTGGTCTGTCTTTTCCTGATCCAGCGTCTTTTTTCATCCTTCCTCTGCCGTTTTTTTGCTTGTCCAGTAGGACAACGCGCCGTCCGTCTCCGCCGTGATGCTTTCTTTGTAAAGTGGTATTGCCCACTTTGAGGCCACTTCAAAACCACTTGACCGCCTATTTTTTCAGCAGCATGCTGTTCTTGCAACTGCAAAAAACAAAATCACAGGGTAGCTTTTTCATTGAAGCAGAGTGGTATTTCCGCAAACCTGAACAGGAGACAACGTGGAAAATTTAATACTCAAGAAAACGATCAGGAACATGATGGTATGTCTGGCCAGCGGTGGCGTGCTGGCGGCCTGCGGCGGCGGTGGTGACGCCGGCGCGCCGGCCGGTTCGCAATTGCTGGCGGCCAGCACGGTGGTCGCGTGCGTGCCGTGGCAAGAGGGCGGCACGTATAACGCGGGCACGGTGGTCACCTACCTGGGCGCCAACTACACGGCCCTGGTGACGCAGACCGATCACGTGGGCTCGGGTTGGAACCCCGTTTCCACGCCGAGCCTGTGGAGCGCAGGCGGCACCTGCGATGGCGGTACCACGCCAACGCCTACGCCGACACCAACGCCGACCCCGACGCCCACACCCACGCCGACACCGGCGCCTACCCCGAATCCGACGCCCACCCCGACGCCAACGCCGACCGGCGGCACGTGCGCGCTGGCGTGGGTGGCCGGCACGGCCTACAGCGCGGGCGCCACCGTCAGCTATGGGGGCACGAATTACCGCGCCAATTACTGGACGCAGGGCGATAATCCGTCGACCAGCAGCGGCGCCGCCGGCACGGGCAAGCCATGGACCAGCCTGGAGATCTGCAGCACCACGCCTACCCCGACGCCAACGCCTACTCCGACGCCAACACCAACACCAACACCAACACCAACACCAACACCGACGCCGACCCCGACCCCGACCCCGACCCCGACTCCGACCCCAACGCCTACTCCAACACCGACGCCGACTCCGACCCCAACGCCTACTCCAACACCGACGCCGACGCCAACGGGCCGCGAAGTCGGTTCCTATTTCGCCCAATGGGGCGTGTATGGCCGCGACTATGAAGTGGCGAACGTGCATACCAGCGGCGTGGCCGACAAGTTGACCTTCATCAACTACGCCTTCGGTAATATCTATCCGAAAAACGGCGGCTATGAATGCGCCATGATCACCAAGACGGAGCCGGGCGCGACGAATCCGAATTCGCCGGATGCGGGCACGGGCGGCGATGCCGAGGCCGACTACATCCGCACGCCGAAGCGCACCGTCGATGGCCAGGCCATCCCGTGGGATGCACCGTTGTCGGGCAACTTCCTGCAGTTGAGAAAGCTCAAGGCGGCGCACCCGAACTTGAAACTGTTCATCTCGCTGGGCGGCTGGAGCTGGTCGAAGAACTTCTCCGTCGGTTCCGCCACGGATGCGCTGCGCAAGCAGATGGTGCGCTCGTGCATCGACATCTACATCAAGGGCAACCTGCCGGTGCAGGGCGGCCGTGGCGGCGTGGGCGCGGCGGCGAATATCTTTGACGGCATCGACATCGACTGGGAATATCCGGTCGGCGGCGGCCAGCCGTACAACACGGTCAGCCCCAACGACAAGCGCAATTTCACCTTGCTGATGGCGGAATTCCGCGCCCAGCTCGATGCGCTCGGCGCCGCCAACGGCAAGCGCTACCTGTTGACGGCCGCTGTCGGTGCCGGCAAGGACAAGATCGACAACACGGAACCGGCCCTGTACTCGCAGTACATGGATTGGATCAACCTGATGACCTACGACTTCCACGGCGGCTGGGAAAACAGCACCAACTTCAACGCCCAGCTGTTTGCCGACCCTGCCGATCCATCGACGGGCATGGCGCGCGAATACGTGGGCGACAAGGCGGTACAGTACATGATTGCCGCCGGCGTGCCGCGCGACAAGCTGCTGCTGGGCATACCGTTCTATGGCCGCGGCTGGACGGGCGTGGCGCCGGGACCGAATGGCGATGGCCTGTACCAGGCTGCCACGGGCACGGCGCCAGGCACGTACGAGTCGGGCATCGAGGACTATAAAATCCTCGTCGCCAAGGCCGGCACGCGCTACTACCATCCCGTGACCAAGCAGCTGTACCTGTACACGGGTGCGGGCGGCCAGTGGTGGAGCTATGACGATCCGACCGTCATCGGCACCAAGGTGAAATACGTCAAGGACCAGGGCTTGCGCGGCGCGTTTTCGTGGGAACTCGATGGCGACGCGAATGGCGTGCTGGCGACCGAGGTGTGGAAAGTGCGGTAATGTTGATGTAGCGTAAGACGCGGCCGGATAGCCATGCTGTCCGGCCGCTTATTCATATAAAAACACGGGAGGCGGGCGATGGCGGCGGTATCGACATTCGGAGTCAAGCAGAAGCAGCAACAGGAGCAGCAGCAGGAGCAGGAGCTGAGCCGCGAGTGGCGCAGCTGGATCGCGGAAAACCTCATGCTGGGCAGCCATCCGTCGGCGCTGATGCCGGTGCTGCAGCAGGCCGGCATCGCGGAGGCCCTGGCGCGCCGCGAAGTGGAGCTGGCGCTGCAGAGTCCCTACCTGGCCGGCGCCGTGCGCCTGTCGAACCGCCTGGCCAAGCGCGACTGGGTGATCGACATCCAGCGCAAGCTGAACCACCTGCGCACCCCCGAGATTCCCCGCCGCGACAAGCTGTCCGCGCAGGAATTCCTGGACGAATACTATTCCACCAACCAGCCCGTCATCATCACGGGCATGATGGATGACTGGCCCGCCATAGCGAAATGGAGTCCCGCGTATTTCCGCGAGTATTACGCGCAGCGCGAAGTGGAAGTGCAGTTCGGCCGCGAAGCGGATGCCCAATATGAAATGAACAGCGTGGCGCACAAGCGCAAGATGGCGTTCGGCGAGTACGCCAGCCTGGTCGAGGCCAGCGGCGCGACCAACGATTTCTACATGACGGCGAATAACAATTCGCAGAACCGCCAAGCCTTGCGCGAGCTGTGGGACGATATCGGCCAGCTGCCCGAATACCTGGAGCAGGGTGGCGCTCCCACGGGTTTCCTGTGGTTTGGCCCGGCCGGCACGGTGACGCCATTCCACCACGACCTGACGAACAACTTCATGGCCCAGGTCAAGGGGCGCAAGCGCCTGCGCATCATGGCCGCCTGCGAGGTGGCGCGCGTGTACAACCAGCGCCACTGCTTCACTCCCGTCGACGGGCGCGACATCGACCTGCGGCGCTATCCGCTGATGGCCGACGTGCAAGTGCGCGAATGCGTGCTGGCGCCGGGCGAGATCCTGTTCCTGCCCGTTGGCTGCTGGCATTTCGTCGAAGCGCTCGACGTATCGATGACGGTGGCGTTTACCAATTTCAAATGGGATAACGATTTTTACAGCAAGTATCCATCGAATCACGACTTTTGATCGTGGCGCCGCATGGGGCGAACCTGCCGCGAACAGCCGCCTTACGGGCGGCTTTTTGCATGTTACGGGGCGCATCCTGCATAAGATATTTCCACAAAATAATTGATTCAAATCATTTTGCAGCAATTATTTTGATACGAATGACCATGATGTTTCATTATCCAGATGGCGATGGCGGGCGGATAATTTTATGGCTGGCGCGGCGCCGGGCCGCTGATGGGTTTTGCCGGCGCGCGTCAGCACCGACAACCATCTGGAGGCGGCAGGGCATGAACACGCAGCACACGACACAAGCAGCAATGCAGTTGCAGCAAACACCGAAAATCACCGTGGACACGCGGCTGACGCGCGAAGCGGCCGAATTGCTGGCGAAGGCCGACATTCATTTGAATGGCCGCGCCGCCTGGGACATGCAGCTGCGCAAACCGGGCGTGCCGGAGCGCGCCTTCGCCAGCGGCAACCTGGGCCTGGGCGAAGCGTACATGGACGGCGACTGGGATGCGCAGCAGCTCGATGAATTCTTTTGCCATTTGCTGCGCGCCAGGGTGGCCGATGATGTGCGCCCCATGCGCCTGGCCTTTCACGCCCTGTACGCGCGCCTGTTCAACTTGCAGACGGAGCGCCGCGCCTGGATGGTGGGCAAGGAGCACTATGACCTGGGCAATGCCTTCTATGCGGCCATGCTCGATCCGCGCATGACCTATACGTGCGGCTACTGGAAGGATGCCGGCAACCTGGCCGAGGCGCAGGAAGCGAAGCTCGATTTGATCTGCCGCAAGCTCGGGCTGGAACCGGGCATGCGCGTGCTCGACATCGGCTGCGGCTGGGGCAGTTTCATGCGCTATGCGGCGGAGAAATACCAGGTGCAGTGCGTGGGCGTGACGATTTCGAAAGAGCAGGCCGCGTATGCGCGCAGCATGCCGGGTGGCGAGCGCCTGGACTTCCGCCTGCAGGATTACCGCGACACCAATGAAAAATTCGACCGCATCGTCAGCATCGGCATGTTCGAACACGTGGGCCACAAGAACCACCGCACCTTCATGGAAGTGGCGCACCGCTGCCTGGAAGACGATGGCCTGTTCCTGCTGCACACGATCGGCAAAAATAAACGCCATTCCACGTGCGATCCGTGGATCGACAAATACATCTTCCCGAACGGCGACTTGCCGTCGCTGGGCCAGATCGGCGACGCCATGGACGATTTATTTGTGGCCGAAGACTTGCACAACTTCGGCGCCGACTATGACAAGACCCTGATGGCCTGGCATGCGAATTTCGAGCAGGCGTGGCCGCGCTTTGCCGCCCAGCTGGGCGAACGCTTCCACCGCATGTGGTCATACTATCTGCTGTCCTGCGCGGGCGCCTTCCGCGCGCGTGATTTGCAGCTGTGGCAATGGGTCTTGTCGAAACAGGGCGTATTGGGCGGCTATGAGCGTGTCAGTTGAGATGTGCGGCAACTGATATGATGGATTGATGGATATCAATCAAGCGCGTACCTTCCTGGAAGTGGCTTCCTGCGGCAGCTTCATCATGGCCGCCGAACGCATGCACGTGACGCAGACGGCCGTCAGCGCCCGCATCCGTACCCTGGAGCAGCAGTTGGGGCGCCAATTGTTCGTGCGCAACAAGGCTGGCGCGCGCCTGACGCCGGCCGGCGAGCGCTTCATGCGCCACGCGGCCACCATGGTGCAGGTGTGGGAGCGGGCGCGCCACCAGGTGGCCTTGCCGCCGGGGCGCGACGACGCCGTCAGCATCGGCTGCGAGCTGAGCTTGTGGCAGCCGTTGCTCGGCGACTGGCTGATACGCATGAGCCGCGACTGCCCCGAGATCGCCTTGCGCGCGGAAGTCGACAGTCCCGCGCGCCTGCTCGACGCCGTGCACGACGGCTCGCTCGACCTGGCCGTGCTGTACAACCCGCCCCAGCGTCCGGGCCTGGCCAGCGAATTGCTGGCCGAGGAAAAGCTGGTGATGGTGACCACGCGCGATGACGGCCAGATGCAGGCCGATACGTATGTGTACGTGGACTGGGGCCCCAGTTTCGCCGCCAATCACCAGGCCGCGTATCCGGAGCTGAGCAGCCCGCCCATCTCGATCTCGCTGGGGCCGCTGGCGCTCGTCTACCTGCTGGACGTGGGCGGCGCCAGTTACTTCCGTATCGGCAGCGCGCAACCCTATCTCGATGCGGGGCTCTTGCACCGCGTGCGCGACGCGCCCGAGTTCTCGCATTCCGCCTACGCCGTCTACGCGGCCCAGCGCGACAACCCGACCCTGGACCGCGCCCGCGCCTGCCTGCTGGAGGTGGCGGAAAAGGGCAAATAGATGCGACAGACGTAAAAAAGCCGACCCGAAGGTCGGCTTTTTGTTCAAGCGCAATGCTTATTCTTAGTCGCGGCTGCCGCCGGCGAAACCCAGGAGCGACAACAGGCTGGTGAAGATGTTGTACACGTCCAGGTAGATGCGCAGGGTGGCCGAGATGTAGTTGGTCTCGCCGCCGTTGATGATTTGCTGCACGTCATACAGGATGTAAGCCGAGAAGATGGCGATGGCGACCATGGAGATCACGATCGACAGGGCCGACAGGCCCAGGAAGATGTTCGCCACCGATGCCAGGATCAGCACGATCACGCCGGCGAACAGCCATTTGCCCATGGCCGAGAAGTCGCGCTTCGAGACCGTGGCGATGGTCGCCATCACGGCCAGGATGGTGGCCGTGCCGCCGAATGCCGTCATGATCAGCATGCCACCGTTCGAATAGCCCAGGGTGCGCGTCAGGATAGGCGTGAGCATCAGGCCCATGAAGAAGGTAAAGCCCAGCAGGACGGCGACGCCCAGGCCCGAGTTCTTGGTTTTTTCAATCGCGTACATGAAGCCGAAAGCGACGGCCATGAAGATGATGAAACCCATGCCGCCGGTCAGCATCGGCAAATGCATCTGCACGCCGATGAAGGCGCCCAGCACGGTCGGGATCATGGACAGCGCCAGCAGCCAGTAAGTGTTGCGCAAGACCTGATGGCGGACTTGCTGCATGCCCCCCGACAGGTCAAAGGTGCGTTGCATGTTCTGATTCATAGTGCCTCCGTGTTGTCAATTCAAATTACTGCTTTGCCCAAGGATAGCATGAGGGCCGGAATTTGCCAAAAAAGCAGCTTAAGATTTCATTAAACGGGGGCAGGGCGGCAAGATGCCCCCGCCTGTCTGGGTGATATGGGGTGGAGTATGGTAAAATCAAAGGTTGATTGAGTTATCAATTTACCGTTTTAAACCTTACTTTTTATTGGAGTTTTCACACATGGCAATCGAACGCACCCTGTCGATCATCAAACCAGACGCAGTTGCAAAAAACGTAATCGGTCAAATCTACTCCCGTTTTGAAAACGCTGGCCTGAAAATCGTTGCAGCACGCATGACCCAACTGTCGCGCGAACAAGCTGAAGGCTTCTACGCAGCGCACAAAGAACGCGGCTTCTTCAAGGATCTGGTCGACTTCATGGTTTCCGGTCCAGTCATGATCCAAGCCCTGGAAGGCGAAAACGCCGTTCTGGCCCACCGTGACCTGATGGGCGCGACCGATCCGAAGAAAGCAGAAAAAGGCACGATCCGCGCCGATTTCGCCGATTCGATCGACGCTAACGCCGTACACGGTTCCGACGCTGTCGAAGCTGCTAAAGTGGAAATCGCTTACTTCTTCCCAGAACTGAAGGCTTAATTGCCTTAGATAACGTTATTTCCTGGCGTTATCTGTGAAATAACTTATCACCCCCTGTTCCCGCTGCGCTGTGGAGTTTTCGCTCCGGATGCGCGCGGGGACGGATTTTTAGAATAGACATGATCATGAATACGACGACCCTCACCAACTTGCTGGACCTTGATCCCGCGCAACTCATCGCCTACTGCGCCGAGTTGGGAGAGAAACCGTTTCGTGCGAAACAATTGCAACGTTGGATACACCAGTTCGGCGCTTCCGATTTCGACGCCATGACGGACCTGGCCAAGTCGCTGCGCGACAAGCTGGCCACACGCGCCGAAGTGCGCGCCCCGGCCATCATCAGCGACCATACGTCGACGGATGGCACGCGCAAGTGGCTGGTCGACGTGGGCAATGGCAATGCCGTGGAAACCGTGTTCATTCCGGAAGAAAACCGCGGCACCCTGTGCATCTCGACCCAGGCCGGCTGCGCCGTGAACTGCCGTTTCTGCTCGACGGGCAAGCAAGGCTTCAACCGCAACCTGTCCGTGGGCGAGATCATCGGCCAGCTGTGGATGGCCGAATTCGAATTGCGCCGCACCAAGGGCATCGAGCCGGGCCCGAAAGGCGAGCGCCAGATCACCAACGTGGTGATGATGGGCATGGGCGAGCCCCTGCTGAACTTTGAACCGACCGTCACGGCCTTGAAATTGATGCTCGACGACAACGCCTACGGCCTGTCGCGCCGCCGCGTGACCCTGTCGACGTCGGGCGTGGTACCGATGATGGACAAGCTGTCGCAGGAAGTGCCGGTGGCCCTGGCCGTTTCGCTGCACGCCTCGAACGATGCCTTGCGCGACGGTTTGATTCCACTGAACAAGAAATACCCGCTGAAGGAATTGATGGCGGCCTGCAAGCGCTACCTGGAATTCGCCCCGCGCGATTTCATTACCTTCGAATACTGCATGCTGGACGGCGTCAACGACAGCGACGAGCACGCGCGCGAACTGCTGGCGCTGGTGCAAGACCGCGAGTTCGGCGTGAACTGCAAGTTCAACCTGATCCCGTTCAATCCCTTCCCCGAGTCGGGCCTGTTCCGCTCGAAAAACCCGCGCATCAAGGCCTTTGCCCAGGTGCTGATGGATGGCGGCATCATCACCACCGTGCGCAAGACGCGCGGCGACGATATCGATGCGGCCTGCGGCCAGCTGGCCGGCGAAGTCAAGGACCGCACGCGGGTGCAGGAACGCATGGAAAAGATGACTGAGTATCAACAAAAATTTGGCGCCAATTTCGGCAAGATCGTGGAAATCCGCTCCTGATGAGGGAAGGCATGGCTTACCAACGCTCGCTCGCTGTGGCCGCTGTTTGCCTGGCCGTGCTGCTGGTCGGCTGTGCTTCCGCTCCCGTCGATGCGGGCGCCGCCTTGCGCCAGGAGGTGCTGGCGAGTACGCAGGAGCGTGCCGCGCTGCGCTTGCAGCTGGCCAGCGCGTATTATGCGCAAGGCCAGCTCGACGTGGCCCTGGCGGAAGCGGAACAGGCCGTGCAACTGGCGCCGAACGATGCGCAAGCCTATGGCGTGCGCGCCCTGATCCTCGCGGCCCAGCGGCAAACTGTGCCTGCCGAGAAAGATTTCCTTTACGCTTTGCGCCTTGCGCCCCACAATCCTGAGTTGAGCAATAATTACGGCCTGTTTTTGTGCCAGACGGGACGCGCCGCGCAATCGCTGGCGTATTTCGATGCGGCCTTGGCCGATGCGGCGTATGTGTCGCCGGAAAAAGCGCTCAACAATGGGGGCGCTTGCAGCCTGGCCCTGAACGATTATCCGCGTGCGGGCGCATATTTGATGCGCGCCGTGCGCATCGCACCGGACGTGGCAGTGACGAACGCCGGCCTGGTGCGCGTGTATTACCAACAGCAAGACTACCGGCAAGCGGCTTATTATTTGCAGCGGCTCGGCAGGATAGCAACAATGGAGAGCCAGACGGCCGATGTGCTGTGGCTCGGGATCAAGGTGCAGCATAAGCTCGGGGATGCGGGTGCGGAAGCTGGCCTGGGGGCGCATTTGCGCAACCACCATTCCAGCTCCCCCGAATATGCTGCTTATCAAAATGGGGCGTTTGATGAGTGAGACAGGGATACCAATGAATTCAGAGTGGGCAGAAACGCCTCAGCAGCAGCCCCAGGGCAATCTTGCGTTGGCAGGCGCACAGTTGAAGGCGCAGCGCGAAGCGCTGGGCTGGCCGGTGGAGCAGGTGGCCGACCAGCTCAAGCTGGCGCCGCGCCAGGTGATCGCGCTGGAAGAGGGCGACATGGCGGCTTTGCCGAACGTGGCCGTGGTGCGCGGTTTCGTGCGCGCCTACGCCAAGGTGGTGCGCCTTGACGCGGCGCCGCTGGTGGCCATGATCGAAGTCCATCCGGCGCCGGCGCAAGATCCGGCCGCGCCCGTGCGGCGCGAGATTTCCGCCACGTTTTCCGAATCGCGCTTCCCGTCGATGACGCAGCGTTCGTCGAACCAGACTCCCCTCTGGATCGCCGGCGCAGTGGCTGTTGTCGTGGCGGCCGCCTTTGGCGCCTATAAGCTCGGCTATGTGCCGGCCAGCCTGCTGTCCGCGCATGTCGAGAAAGAAGCGGCGCATGCGGAAGTGGGCCCCGTGGAAACGACCCTGATCAAGCCGGGCCAGGATTTGACGCCCGTGCAGTCGCCGTCCGTGCCCCTGATTTCCGTGCCGCCGCCGCCAGGCAACGATACGCAGACGGGCGCACCGGCCTCCGCCATCGCTTCGGCGCCGGCCGCCGCCGTGCCGCCAGCAGCTGCGCTGGCAACGACGCCAGCCGTGACGCCAGCGGCCACGGCCGCCGTCACGCCGCCGGCGGCTGCCGTGGGCGCGAATGCGCTGGTGCTGAAGGTGGAGCAAGATTCCTGGGTGGAAATTCGCCGTCCCGGCACCTCGCCGCTGATTTCGCGCATGGTCAAGGCGGGCAGCACGGAAACGTTCGATATCACGGGTCCGGCCACCTTGGTGGTGGGCAAGCCTGGTGTCGTGCAGGCAACTTTGCGCGGCGCCAAGCTGGACTTGCCGACCGTTGCCGGCGGCACGATTTCCCGTGTCAGCATCAAATAATTGCAGTAATCGTTCACGCAAACTCAGAAGATAATATTATGGCTACCTCGAAAACAGCGATCGGCTCCGGTCCATCCGGCCGGCGCGACAGCCGCAAGGTGCTGATCGCGCATGGCCAGCGCCAGATCTGGGTGGGCGGCGACGCCCCCGTGGTGGTGCAGTCGATGACGAACACGGATACGGCCGACGCCATCGGCACGGCGATCCAGATCAAGGAACTGGCGCGTGCCGGTTCGGAACTGGTGCGCCTGACGGTGGACCGTCCGGAAGCGGCCGCGGCCGTGCCCTACATCCGCGAGCAGCTCGACAAGATGGATATCGACGTGCCGCTGGTGGGCGATTTTCACTATAACGGCCATACCCTGCTCAACGATTACCCCGATTGCGCGCGCGCGCTGTCGAAGTACCGCATCAATCCGGGCAACGTGGGCAAGGGCGCCAAGCGCGACACGCAATTCGCGCAAATGATCGAAGCGGCTTGTCGTTACGACAAGCCGGTGCGCATCGGCGTGAACTGGGGCAGCCTGGATCAAGCCTTGCTCGCGCGCATCATGGATGAAAACGCGGGCCGTGCCGAACCGTGGCCGGCGCAAGCCGTCATGTATGAGGCGCTGGTGACGTCGGCCATTGAAAACGCCGTGCGCGCGGAAGAGCTGGGCCTGGCGCGCGACAAGATCATCCTGTCCTGTAAAGTGTCTGGCGTGCAGGACCTGATCGCCGTGTACCGCGAACTGGCGCAGCGCTGCGACTATCCGCTGCACCTGGGCTTGACGGAAGCGGGCATGGGCAGCAAGGGCATCGTCGCCTCGACGGCCGCCCTGGCCGTGCTGTTACAAGAAGGCATCGGCGACACCATCCGCATTTCGCTCACCCCGGAACCGGGCGGCGACCGCACGCGCGAAGTCATCGTCGGCCAGGAAATCCTGCAAACCATGGGCTTGCGCAAGTTCGCGCCCATGGTGATCGCCTGTCCCGGTTGCGGCCGCACGACGTCGACCACCTTCCAGGAGCTGGCCGACAACATCCAGACGTATCTGCGCGAGCAGATGCCGGAGTGGAAAAAGTCGTATCCGGGCGTGGAAGCGATGAACGTGGCCGTCATGGGCTGCATCGTCAACGGTCCCGGCGAATCGAAGCATGCGAACATCGGCATCAGCCTGCCCGGCACGGGCGAGTCGCCGGCCGCGCCCGTGTTTGTCGACGGCGAAAAAGTCGTCACCCTGCGCGGCGAACGCATCGTCGAGGAATTCCAGGACATCGTCTTGAATTATGTAAAGAGTCACTATGGCGTAGCTGGGGTTTCGAGCGACATGTCGCTCGCCAGCGTAGCGGTATAGGCTTGCCAGCCTATACTCCTCAATAAGCCCAAAATTGAACAGCAATCGTAGCTAATAAAGTAGATACCATGTCAGAAAATAAAAAAGCCGATAAGATCACCGCAGTCAAAGGCATGAACGATATCCTGCCCGCCGACGCCCCGCTGTGGGAATTGTTTGAAAATACGGCGCAATCCGTGCTGCAAAGCTATGGCTTCCAGCAAATCCGCACGCCGATCGTGGAAGAAACGAAATTGTTCGCGCGCGCCATCGGCGCCGTGACCGATATTGTTGAAAAGGAAATGTATTCGTTCACCGATTCGATGAACGGCGACAACCTGACCCTGCGCCCTGAAGGCACGGCCGGCGTGGTGCGCGCCGTGGTCGAGCACAACCTGGTCTACGAAGGCCCGAAACGCCTGTGGTACAAGGGCCAGATGTTCCGCCACGAGCGCCCGCAAAAAGGCCGCTACCGCCAGTTCCACCAGTTCGGCGTGGAAGCCATCGGCTTCACGGGCCCGGATATCGACGCGGAAATCATCATGCTGTCGCGCCGCCTGTGGGATGATCTGGGCCTGGAAGGCATCCGCCTGGAACTGAACTCGATCGGCGACGCGGCCGAGCGCCTGCGCCACCGCGCCGACCTGATCGCCTACCTGGAAAGCCACAGCGAGCTGCTCGACGAAGAAGCCAAGCGCCGCTTGCACAGCAATCCGCTGCGCATCCTCGACACCAAGAACCCTGCCATGCAGGACCTGGTCAATGGCGCGCCGAAGCTGCTGGACTACCTGGGCGAGGAATCGCTGGCCCACTTCCACGGCGTGCAGAAGATCTTGAACCACAACAACATTCCGTTCACCATCAATCCACGCCTGGTGCGCGGCCTCGATTACTACAACCGCACGGTGTTCGAGTGGGTCAGCGACAAGCTGGGCGCGCAAGGCACGGTCTGCGCCGGCGGCCGCTATGATGGCATGGTGGAAATGTTCGGCGGCAAATCGACGCCCGCCGTCGGTTTCGGCATGGGCGTGGAACGCCTGGTGCTGCTGATGAAGGATGCGGCCGAACCGGAAGCCCCGGCCCAGTGCGACGTCTACCTGGTGCACCAGGGCGAGCAGGCGGGCTTGCAAGCCTTCGTGCTGGCCGAACGGATTCGCGATGCGGGTCTGGACGTTGTGCTACATTGCGCAGCGAGCAACGGCGGCGGCAGCTTCAAGACGCAAATGAAAAAGGCCGATGCCAGCGGCGCGGCGTTTGCCGTGATCATGGGCGACGATGAAATCGCCAATAACGTCGCGACGGTGAAAGCCATGCGCGAAGCCGATGCCGGTGCGCAACAGAACACGGTGCCGTTCGACGATGTCGTCGACTACGTGGTGGACCAGATCATCGGCGACCACGATTGCGGCCATGACCACGGTCCTGGCGGCCACGTGCATCACCACCATTGATTTGACGCAATACCGTTCTACCCTCGATCAACTACTCATTAAAACTGACGACCCATGGCATACGATCACGAAGAACAAGAACAACTGGCAACCCTCAAGGCCTGGTGGCAGCGCAATGGCAATCTGACCTCCTGGGTCCTGATCGTGGCGCTGGCAGGCTACAGCGGCTGGGCCGGCTGGCAGTACTACCAGCGCACGCAGGCTGCGCAAGCGGGCCAGCTGTACGACGAACTGCAAAACGCCATCGCCGCCAAGGACACGGCCAAGGTGATGCGCGCGGCCGGCGACATGCAATCGCGTTTCAGCGGCACGGCGTATGCACAGATGAGCGCCCTGTCCGCGGCCAAGGTGGCATTCGATGCGAATGACCTGAAAACGGCCAAGACCCAGCTGCAATGGGTGGCCGAGCATGGCACGGAAGAGTACAAATCCATCGCCAAGCTGCGCCTGGCCGGCGTCTTGCTGGATGAAAAAGCCTACGATGAAGCGCTGAAAGTGCTGGCGACGGCTTCCGTGGCGCAATTTGCCGGCGCCGTGGCCGACCGCAAGGGCGACGTCCTGGTGGCGCAAAACAAGCTGGCCGAGGCACGCACGGCTTACCTGGCCGCGCTGGCCGCGACGGACAAGAACAATCCAGGCCGTCAATTGATCCAGGTCAAACTGGAAGCGATCGGCGGTACGGTACCGGAAGACAAGGCCAAGGCTGACAAGGCTGCCGCCTGACAGGAACACTGATGGCGTGGCCGCGCGGCGTTGTGCGCCGCCGGCCTTGCCCTTACAAGTACAAGAAAAAGGTTGGATAACACTTATGCGTGTCACTGAAAAGCTGGTAGCTGCAAGTCTGTTGGCCCTGATGGCCGGTTGCTCGTCCTGGAACCCGTTCGCCTCGAAAGATCCGAAAGTCGAACCGGCCAAGCTGGTCGAGTTAAAATCGAGCATCGCCGTGCGCGACGCCTGGAAGTATTCGATCGGCAAGGCCGGCGTGTACGCGTTTACGCCTGCGCTGGCCGGCAACAGCCTGTACGTGGTCAATGCCGATGGCGCGCTGGCGCGCCTGGATGCGGCCAGCGGCCGTGAAACGTGGCGCATCAAGGCCGGCAGCGACATCACCTCGAGCGCCGGCAGCGATGGCGCGCTGGTGGCCGTGGGCGCCGCCAAGGGCGCCGTACTGGCGTTCGACGCCGATGGCAAGCAACTGTGGAAGGCGCAGGCGTCCAGCGAAGTATTGACGGCGCCCGTCGTGGGGCAGGGCGTGGTCGTGGTGCGCAGCGTGGACAACCGCATCGTCGGCTTCGACGCCAAGACGGGCGAGCGCAAGTGGACGGTGCAGCGCGCCACGCCGGCCTTGACCTTGCGCAATGCGCCGGGCATGGTGCTGGGCGGCGCGAATATCTACGTGGCCCAGCCGGGCGGCAAGCTGCTGGCACTGACGGCGGCTACCGGTGTGGTACGCTGGGAGATCGTCGTCAGCGAACCGCGCGGCGCTACCGAACTGGAGCGCGTCTCCGACATCGCCGGCACGCCGGTGGCGTTCGAAGGCGAAGTGTGCGTCGTCACGTACCAGGGCAAGGCAGGCTGCTTCGATGCCGCCACGGGCGTGCCGCGCTGGACCAAGCCGATCTCGTCCGATGTGGGCGTGGCCGTCGACCAGCGTTTCGTGTTTGTTGCCGATGACCAGGGCGCCGTGGTGGCGTTCAGCCGCGAAGGCGGCCAGAGCGCCTGGAAGAATGAGGCGCTGGCGCGCCGCCGCCTGTCGACGCCGGCCTCCTACGGCCGCAGCGTCGCCGTCGGCGACTATCAAGGTTATATCCACTTCCTGTCACGGGAAGATGGCGCATTAATAGGTCGTGTCAGCACCGATGGTAGCCCGATTGTTTCGGCTCCCGTTGTTGCCGGTTCGAATTTGATTTTTCAAACCCAATCAGGGACAGTGACCGCTCTCGCGGTCGAGTAATACAATGAAGCCGGTAATTGCACTAGTAGGTCGACCCAATGTTGGGAAATCGACTTTATTCAATCGTCTGACCCGCTCGCGCGATGCGCTGGTGGCGGATTTGCCTGGGTTGACGCGCGATCGTCACTATGGCGAAGGCCGTGTCGGCGAACGCCCCTTCCTGGTCATCGATACGGGTGGTTTCGAACCCGTCGCCAAGGAAGGCATCATGCACCAGATGGCACTGCAGACCAAGCAGGCCGTGGCCGAGGCCGACGTGGTGGTATTCATCGTGGACGGCCGTCAGGGCCTGACCCCGCATGACAAGACCATCGTCGACTTCCTGCGCAAGAGCGGCCGCCCGGTCTTGCTGGTGGTCAACAAAAGCGAAGGCATGCGCTACACGGCCGTCGTGTCCGAATTCTATGAATTGGGCATGGGCGATCCGTATGCGATCTCGTCGGCGCACGGCGACGGCGTCAACGACCTCGTCGAAGTGATGCTGGACCTGGCGTTCGCGCAGCGTCCGGATGAGCCTGAAGAGCTGGAAAAGACCGACCGCGGCATCAAGATCGCCCTCGTCGGCCGTCCGAACGTGGGCAAGTCGACCTTGATCAACACCCTGCTGGGCGAAGAGCGCGTGATCGCCTTCGACATGCCGGGCACGACGCGCGATTCGATCGAAATCCCGTTCGAGCGCGACGGCCAGCAATACACCTTGATCGACACGGCCGGTATCCGCCGCCGCGGCAAGGTGTTTGAAGCGATCGAGAAATTCTCGGTGGTGAAAACCCTGCAGTCGATTTCCGAAGCCAACGTGGTCGTGCTGATGCTTGACGCACAGCAAGATATTTCCGAACAGGATGCGCATATCGCCGGCTTTATCCTGGAATCGGGCCGCGCGCTGGTCGTGGCCGTGAATAAATGGGATGGCTTGCAATCGCACCAGCGCGACGAAATCAAGATCGATATCGACCGCAAGCTCGATTTCCTGTCGTTCGCGCAAATGCATTTCATTTCCGCACTGAAGGGCACCAACATCGGTCCGCTGATGAAATCGCTCAACGCCGCGTATGCAGCCGCCATGTGCGACCTGTCGACGCCGAAGCTGACGCGCGCCCTGATCGAGGCCGTGGAGAAGCAGGAACCGCGCCGCAAGGGCTCGATTCGTCCGAAGCTGCGTTATGCCCACCAGGGCGGCATGAACCCGCCTGTGATCGTTATTCACGGCAATGCGCTCGACGCCGTTGGCGACCCATACAAACGCTATCTGGAAAAACATTTCCGTGATACGTTTGCGCTGGTCGGCACGCCACTGCGTATCGAATTGCGCACGGGTAAAAACCCGTTCGCACGCACGCCAAGCAAGTAAAATTAAGTGCATATTAAGGCGCCGCAGAGATAATGCGGCGCCGACAGCCAATTCAATGGCTTTTGCACGGAAATAATAAAGTGTTAATGCGCCATGCGCGACAGCGATCGCGAAAACAGGTTACAGTAGCTATGACGCATCTTTCTTTCTTTGAAAGGTGTGAGAGCACTTGAAATCAAGCGAGTCGCCTCCAATTCTTACACAACAACATAAACAACGGAGCTGTTATGAGCAACAAAGGGCAACTGTTACAAGACCCATTCCTCAATGCATTACGCAAAGAGCATGTTCCTGTCTCGATCTACCTGGTCAATGGCATTAAATTGCAGGGCCATATCGAATCGTTCGATCAATATGTCGTATTGCTGCGCAATACGGTGACACAGATGGTGTACAAGCATGCCATCTCGACAGTGGTGCCGGCCCGTGCCGTCAATCTCAATATTGAATCTGAAGCGGAGTAAAGCGTTGAGCTTGACGGCCCAGCGCCTTTCACCCTCCATCGCCCCCGTCCGCGCCAGCGGCGCTGATGCGTTTGCATCGGCGTCGGCGTCCGCCACAACTCATCAGTTGCCATCATGCGCGCGGCACTAGTCGGGGTTGACTTCGGTCACAGCGACTTCGCCGCCAGCATGGAGGAACTCATGCTGTTGTCGCGTTCGGCTGGTGCCGACCCGATTTCCACCATCACGGCCAAGCGTTCCAGTCCGGATTCTGCGTATTTCGTCGGCAGCGGCAAGGCCGATGAAATTGGCGACGTCGTCGTCAACGATGGCCTGGAAATCGTCATCTTCAACCATGCCCTCTCGCCAGCACAGCAGCGCAATCTGGAAAAGCGCCTGAATGTGCGCGTGCTCGACCGTACCAGCCTGATCCTCGACATCTTCGCGCAGCGCGCCAAGAGCCACGAGGGCAAGCTGCAAGTCGAACTGGCCCAGTTGCAGCATCTGGCCACGCGCCTGATCCGCGGCTGGACCCACCTTGAGCGGCAAAAGGGCGGTATCGGCTTGCGCGGTCCCGGCGAGACGCAGCTCGAGACCGACCGCCGGCTGATCGGCGACCGCGTCAAGGCCTTGCGCGCGCGCCTGGAAAAGCTGCACAAGCAGCGCGAAACGCAGCGCCGCGCGCGCGGCCGCAATCACACATTTTCCGTGTCCCTGGTCGGCTATACCAATGCCGGCAAGTCGACGCTGTTCAATGCCGTGACCAAGGCCGGCGTGTACGTCGCCGACCAGTTGTTCGCCACCCTCGACACCACCTCGCGCCGGGTTTACCTGGGCCAGGAAGTGGGCAATGTGGTGATCTCCGACACGGTCGGCTTCGTGCGCGAATTGCCGCATCAGCTGGTGGCGGCCTTCCGCGCCACGCTCGAAGAAACCATCCATGCCGATTTGCTGCTGCACGTCGTCGACGCCGCGTCGCCGGTGCGCATGGAGCAGATCGAGCAGGTCAACCTGGTCTTGAAAGAGATCGGCGCCGATCACATTCCGCAAATCCTCGTGTGGAACAAGATCGATGCGGCCGGGCTGGAGCCTTCGGTGGAGCGCGATGAATATGCTACGATCAGTCGCGTGTTCGTCAGTGCGCAGAAGGGCAGCGGGCTCGACCTGCTGCGCGATGCGATAGTCGAGATGGCCAGGAAGGCGCCCGGTTCGGCCCACCTGTACCAGAACGATGAAGCACTGCAGGAAGATCAGTTTGACGGTCAGTACGACCAGCACGATGGCGCCGCCCCGGACCAGGACGAAGAGCCTGGCGAGGACGATAGGATTTCCACCCACTCCCAAGTCGGAACACGATAGTTATGCTTGTCTCCCTACTCAAAAAAACAGGCTTGAAGTTGTCCCTGAACGATCCCCGCTGGGGCAATCGCAAGGACGACGGCAAGAAAGCCCAAGAAGGCAAAAAGCCCGGCGAAGGTCCGCCGGACCTCGATCAGCTGTGGCGCGATTTCAATCAGCGCCTGAACGCCTTTTTCGGACAGAAGAACCGTCCCGACAACGGCGGCAATAACAACGGCGGTGGCGGTGGCCCGCGTCCCGACATGAAGGGCGCCGGCATCACCGCCGGCGTGGTCGGCGTGATCGCCGTCTTCATCTGGCTTGCCAGCGGCGCCTTCATCGTGCAAGAGGGGCAGAGCGGCGTCGTGCTGACGTTCGGCAAGTTCACGCGCACCGCGCCGGCCGGTTTCAACTGGCGCTGGCCGTACCCGTTCCAGACCGACGAAACCGTCAACGTGTCGCAGGTGCGTACGGTGGAAGTGGGTTACCGCACTTCCTTGCGCAACAAGCAGGCCAGCGAGTCGCTGATGCTGACGGACGATGAAAACATCATCGATATCCAGTTCGCTGTGCAATACACCCTGAAAGACCCGGGCGAGTGGCTGTTCAACGTGCGCGACCAGGAAGACACCTTGCGCCAGGTCGCCGAAACGGCGATCCGCGAAGTGGTCGGCCGCAGCAAGATGGATTTCGTGCTGTATGAAGGACGCGAGAAGGTCGCCTTCGAAACGCAGCAGCTGATGCAGCAGATTCTCGACCGCTACAAGGTCGGCGTTTTCATCAACAACGTGACGATGCAGGCCGTGCAGCCGCCGGAGCAGGTGCAAGCCGCCTTCGACGATGCCGTCAAGGCTGGCCAGGATCGCGAGCGCCAGAAGAATGAAGGCCAGGCTTACGCCAATGACGTCATTCCTAAAGCCCGTGGTGCCGCATTCCGCCTGATCCAGGAAGCCGAAGCTTATCGTTCCATGGTGACCGAGAATGCCGAAGGTAATGCGTCGCGCTTCAAGCAGGTGCTGGTCGAGTACCAGAAGGCGCCGGCCGTCACGCGCGACCGCATGTATCTGGAGACGATGCAGCAAGTGTTCAGCAGTGCCAGCAAGGTCATGGTCGACGCGAAGACGGGCAGCAATCTGCTGTACCTGCCGCTCGACAAGCTGATCGCCCAGACGGCTGCCACCGACGCTGCCGCTGCCGCCGCCCGTGCTGCCGCGACACCCGCAGCCAACACCGTTTTGCCACAGGAAGCCATGCCGACAGTAGAAGTCAATACGCGCCGCGACAGCCGTTCTTCGCGTGAACGGGAGAGCCGCTAATGAACCGTATCGTCGCTGCCCTGATCGCGGGCTTTATCGCGATCATGCTGCTGTCCTCGACCGTGTTCGTGGTCGATCAGCGTAAATACGCCATCGTCTTCGCCCTCGGCGAGGTCAAGGAAGTCATTAGCGAGCCAGGCTTGTACTTCAAGCTGCCGCCGCCGTTCCAGAACGTGATGTACCTGGACAAGCGTGTGCTGACCATCGACACGCCGGAGCCGGAACGCTTCATCACGGCCGAGAAGAAGAACATCCTCGTCGACGCTTTCGTCAAATGGCGCATCTCCGATCCGAAACTGTATTTCCGCAGTTTCGGCGGCGATGAAAGCCGTGCCCGCAACCGCATGTCGCAAATCGTCAAGGCGGCGCTGAACGATGAAATTACCAAGCGCACCGTGCGCGAAGTGATCTCGGGCCAGCGCGGCAAGGTGATGGAAGCGATCCTGGCGAAGGTCTCGGCGGAAGCCAAGTCCATCGGCGTGGGCATCGTCGACGTGCGCCTGAAACGCGTCGACTACGTCGAGCAGATCAACAACTCCGTGTACGACCGCATGAAGTCCGAGCGCGTGCGCGTGGCCAATGAGCTGCGTTCGACCGGTTCGGCCGATTCCGAGAAAATCCGCGCGGACGCCGACAAGCAGCGCACGGTGATCCTGGCCGAAGCGTATCGCGAAGCCGAGAAGGTCCGCGGCGAGGGCGATGCCAAGGCATCGCAGATCTATGCGGAAGCGTTTGGCAAGAATCCGGAGTTCTACAAGTTCTACCGTAGCCTGGAAGCTTACCGCGCCACGTTCAAGGACAAGGGCGACGTGATGGTGGTCGATCCGAGTTCGGAATTCTTCAAGTACTTCAAGGGGGGCGGCGCAGCCGGTCCGGCCAAGAAGTAAGGCAGCATCCAGACTGCTCCCGGCCGCGAGGACGGGTGCGGCAGCAGCGGGGCCGGCGTGAATGTCGGCCCCGTTTTTTTGTGCCCGGCATGCTGTTGCGGGAAGGCGTAAAATGCGGTGTTTTTAGGGCTGTGCGGCAGCGTTTCGGACAACTTATCCCTAAAGGCCCGTGTTTTCGCGTAAAATATCAGGTTCGGCCTCTTGCCTGGCGCGCCCGCCGCTGCCTCGCATGATGCATTTTTTCAACTTTCTTCCGTATCTCGCTCCCTCATGCCGAATTGGCTTTTGCCCGAAAATATTGCCGATGTTCTGCCGTCGGAAGCGCGCAAGATCGAAGAGCTGCGCCGCCTCATGCTGGATAATTTCCGTCTGTACGGATATGAACTGGTCATGCCGCCGCTGCTCGAGTATCTGGAATCGCTGATGACTGGCGCTGGCAAGGATACCGACCTGCGCACGTTCAAACTGGTCGACCAGCTGTCGGGCCGCATGCTCGGCCTGCGCGCCGACATGACGACGCAAGTGGCGCGCATCGACGCCCACCTGCTCAACCGTGCCACCGTCACCCGCCTGTGCTACGCCGGCAGCGTGCTGCATACCCGTCCGTCGGGCCTGCACGCCACCCGCGAACCGCTGCAGATCGGCGCCGAGATCTATGGCCACGCGGGCCTGGAAGCGGATGCCGAGATCCAGGAACTGGCGCTCGCTTCGCTGGCACTGGCCGGTTTCGACGCGGTCCGCCTGGATTTGTCGCACGTCGGCCTGTTGCGCGCTATCATTGCGCAAGACGCCGCTGCCGTGCGCGACGAGGCTGCGCTGTACACCCTGCTGCGCGCAAAAGATGCGCCGGGCTTGCGCGCGCTGACGGCCGGCTACGACGCCGTGACGCGCGATGCGCTGCTGGCCTTGCCGAACCTGTATGGCGATATCGACGTGCTGGCGCGTGCGCGCGAAGTGCTGCCGCCGCTGCCGGGCGTGCTCAAGGCGCTGGCCGAACTGGCCGCGCTGGCCGGTTCCGCGCTGGGCCGCGCCGAAGTGGCGATCGACCTGGCCGACCTGCGCGGCTACCAATATGAAAGTGGCGCGATGTTTGCGCTGTATGTACCTGGCTTGCCGAACGCGGTTGCGCGCGGCGGCCGTTATGACCACGTCGGCGAAGCGTTCGGCCGGGCTCGTCCCGCGACCGGCTTCTCGCTCGATTTGCGCGAACTGGCGCGCCTGTTGCCGACCGCGGAACGGAAGCATTCGATCCGCGCGCCGTGGGGCAGCGCGCCAGAATTGAAGGAAAAAATCGCCGAGTTGCGCAAGGCGGGCGAGGTCGTGATCCAGAGTATGCCGGGTCACAGTAATGAACAAGACGAGTTCGAGTGCGATCGCGTGCTGGTACTTGCCGATAATGGTAGTAGCTGGATTCTTAAAAACTTAGGTTGAGTGATGTCAAAGAAAATTATGGCAAAGAACGTTGTTGTCATCGGCACCCAATGGGGCGATGAAGGTAAAGGCAAGATCGTCGATTGGTTGACCGATCACGCCCAGGGTGTGGTGCGCTTCCAGGGCGGCCACAATGCAGGCCACACGCTGGTCATCGGCGGCGTGAAAACCGCGCTGCAGCTGATCCCGTCGGGCATCATGCGCCCAGGCGTCGCCTGCTACATCGGTAACGGCGTGGTCGTTTCCGTGCCGGACGTGCTGCGCGAAATCGACAAGCTGGAAGCCGTCGGCGTCGAAGTCGCCTCGCGCCTGAAAGTGTCGGACGCCGCACCGGTGATCCTGCCTTACCACTCGGCACTCGACCTGGCCCGCGAAGCGGCGCGCGGCGCGGCCAAGATCGGCACCACAGGCAAGGGCATCGGCCCGGCCTACGAAGACAAGGTGGCGCGCCGCGCCATCCGCGTCGCCGACTTGCTGAACGAAGCCCGTTTCGCCGAAAAACTGGCGGAAAACCTCGATTACCACAACTTCGTGCTGGAGCACTACCTGAAGGCTCCGCGCATCGATTACCAGAAGACCCTCGACGACGCGCTGGCCTATGTTCCGCGCCTGCGTCCGATGGTCACCGACGTGTCGAGCGCGCTGTACAAGGCGCACAAGGCCGGCGCGAACCTGCTGTTCGAAGGCGCGCAAGGTTCCCTGCTTGACGTCGACCACGGCACCTATCCGTTCGTCACCTCGTCGAACTGCGTGGCCGGCAATGCCGCCGCCGGTTCGGGCGTCGGTCCTGGCATGCTGCACTACATCATGGGCATCACCAAGGCGTACACGACGCGCGTCGGTTCCGGCCCGTTCCCTTCGGAACTGCCAACGGATGCAGGCGTCGGTCACCACCTGGCGCAAGTCGGCCATGAATTCGGCACCGTGACGGGCCGCGCCCGCCGCTGCGGCTGGTTCGACGCCGCCTTGCTGCGCCGCTCCGTGCAGATCAACGGCGTGACGGGCATGTGCCTGACCAAGCTGGACGTGCTGGACGGTATCGAAACCTTGAAACTGTGCACCGGCTACACCATCGACGGCGTGGCCACGGACATCTTCCCATCGGGCGCCGAAGAAGCCGCCCGTTGCGTACCGGTGTACGAAGAGATGCCAGGCTGGACGGAAAGCACGGTCGGCGCCAAATCGCTGGCGGCCCTGCCGGCAACGGCCCGCGCTTACATCAAGCGCATCGAAGAACTGGTCGGCGTACCGGTGGACATGGTTTCGACCGGTCCGGATCGTGAAGAAACGATCGTGCTGCGCCACCCATTCGAGTAAGCTGCTGGACACAATCCGCCGCAAGGCGGATTTTTTTAATCACGCTAATAATAAGATTCCACTATCATGACTACCCCACAATCGAACGATCAACATCTCTGGGTCAACTGGGAAGAATACCACCGCCTGATCGAGCGCCTGGCGCTCAAGGTCTACGAATCGGGCTGGAAATTCGACCAGGTATTGTGCCTGGCGCGCGGCGGCGTGCGTCCTGGCGACGTATTCTCGCGCATTTTTGATTTGCCACTGGCCATCCTGTCGACCAGCTCCTACCGCGAAGATGCGGGCACGGTGCGCGGCGACCTCGATATCGCCAAGTACATGACCATGACCAAGGGCCCGTTGGCTGGCCGCATCCTGCTGGTCGACGACCTGGCCGATTCCGGCGTCACCCTGGACAAGGTCACGCGTCACCTGAAGGAAAACTTCCCTGACGTGACCGAAGTCAAATCGGCCGTGATCTGGCTGAAAGGCTGCTCCGTCGTGCGTCCCGACTACTTCCTGGACGAACTGCCGCACAATCCGTGGATCCACCAGCCGTTCGAAGACTACGACGGCCTGCGCCCGCACCAGCTGGCGGCGTGGATCAAGAAGGGCGAAGCAGGCAAGTAATTTTGCGTGCACTCTTGCTAAAAAAAGACGATCGTGTATCGTCTTTTTTTTCGTCCAAGGAAATGCCATGACCATCTTGCACACGGCGCGCCTGCGCCTCGAACCCGTCACCGAGAAGCATTACGACGCCATGCACGCCATGAACTCGGATACCGAAGTGATGACTTACCTCAATGCGGGCCAGCCGGAGACGGAGGAACATACACGTGCCGCCGTTGCCCGCATCATGGGGCGCTGGGTCGAGTGGGGCTATTCGTGGTGGGCCTTGATCCGCACCGAAGATGAGGTGCTGGTGGGGCTGGCCTGCCTGCAGCATATCGGCGGCGATAAGGCGCAGCCGCACGAAATCGGCTGGCGCCTGGCGCGGGCCGGCTGGGGCAAGGGCTACGCCAGCGAGGCGGCCAATGCCATCGTCGCGCATGCCTTCGACGTCATCGGTGCGCCCGAAGTGGTGGCCGTGGCCCACCCGGACAATGCCGCCTCGATCAAGGTCATGACGCGCCTGGGCATGCAGTACGTGGGCATGGAGCGCCATTACGACCTCGATAGCGTCGTGTACCGGCTGGTGCGTCCATGACGGCAAGGCCTAAGCCCCTGAAGCTGGGCTGCAGCTACGGCGTGCGCTTTTCGCCCGAAGGCACGCGCCTGGCCGTGCTGGGACGCGACCTGGTCCTGTGGGACGTGGCGGCGCGCCAGAAGCTGTGGCGCGGCAAATTCATCGCGCACATGTCGGACATGGGCTTTTCGCCCGACGGCAGCCGGCTGGCCATCAAGAGTACGACGGGCCAGATGGTTGTGGTGGATGCCCTCGCCGGCCAGTTGCTGCTGAACTTCCAGAACAAGAAGGAGGGCGAAGGCTGCGGTCCCGCGTGGTCGCCTTGCGGGCAGTATCTTGCCGACGGCGGCTGGGATGGCCGCCTGCGGGTGCGCGACGCGCAAACGGGCGAGGTGCTCTTCACGCAGGCGCACCCGGGCGAGATGCTGCGCGGCATGTGGGCTATCGATGGCGGACGGCGTTTGCTACTCCTGCATGGCGTCAAATCGGTGGAAGAGGGGCAAGTGCAGCCGCCCGACTATTGCAGCGTGTGGGACTGGCCGCTGCAGGCCGGTGCCGGCCGCGTGGTGCTGTCGCTGCCGAAGCTGGCGTCGTGCGCGCCGTCGCCCGATGGTACGCTCCTGGCAGTGCTGCATTACGCTGACGGCCAAGAGTGTCTGTCCGTACATGCGCTGGACGATGGCCGCCGGCTGGCCACGGTGGCCGTGGAGGCGGGCGGCGGCACGGGCGACGCCTTGCGCTGGCTGCCCGACGGCGGCGCGCTGGGCCGCATCGGCAAGGGCAAGCTGCTGTTCTACGCCTGGCCGGGTCTCGGCGTGCTTGCCGAACACGCCATTGCCTATCCCTGCGCGCTGGACTTCTTGCCTGGCACGCCATTGGTCGCCATCGGCTCCTGGGAGTCCGGCATGCTGACGGATCTGAATCTTCACAAGGAAACCGCATGATCACTTGTTATTTACGCTACATCATCGACCCGTATAAATTGCGGGAATTCGAAGCCTACGGCAAGCTGTGGATACCGCTCGTCGAACGCTTCGGCGGCCAGCACCACGGCTACTTTTTGCCGTCCGAAGGCGCCAGCAACGTGGCGCTGGCCATGTTCTCGTTCCCCAGCCTGGCCCTGTACGAGCAATACCGCAGCGACTCGATGCAGGACGCCGAATGCCAGGCCGCCTTTCGCTATGCGGAAGAGACGCGCTGCATCGTCAGCTACGAGCGCAGTTTTTTCCGTCCCGTGTTTGCCTGAACGGGGTCAATCGCGCTGCGGCGCGCCCAGGGGGAAGAGGTGGCGGTACGGACGTGCCTCCTCCACCGCGCGGGCGAACGAAGGACGGGCCAGCAGGCGCGCGCGGTAGGCGCGCAGCAGGGGCAGCGTTGCGGGAATCGGCTGCGTCCAGTCCGCGTAGAACAGCGCGGGGGCGGCGGCGCAGTCGGCCAGGCTGAAGCGGTCGCCGGCGGCCCACGTCCTGCCGGCCAGGTGCTGTTCCAGCCAGGCGTAGGCCAGCTCCAGCTTTTCGCCGGCAAACGCGCGGCCTTCGCGGGTCTTTGCCGGGTCGCCAGTCAGGGCGGCGCCGACGGCATGCTGCACGGGTGTCATGACGTGCAGGTCGAAATAGCGGTCGAGAAAACGCACGTCCAGCGCCTGCATCGGGTCGTCCGGCAGCAGGCGCAGCGGACCGGGATGGGCCAGTTGCAGGTATTCGATGATGATGCTGGTCTCGGCGACGTTGCGCTCGCCGTCCACCAGCAGCGGAAACTTGCGCAGTGGCCAGCGCTCGAGCCACTCTTGAAGGTGCTGGGGCATGTCCGGCGCCAGGCAGCGGAAGGCGAACGGGATGGCGTTCTCGTACAGCGCGATGAGTACCTTCTGCGTGTACGAGGAAAAGGGATGGCCGTAGAGGATTAGCGACACGGTGGGAACTCCTGTCATTGTGAAAGGTTGGCAACACGCGCGTGTGCCAACGATAGTGCAATGACAGGATCAATGCAAGCGGTACGCGCCGTTCCCGCTTGCCGCCGTGGCGCGCCCGCCTAGCCGAGGTTCGCCAGGTAGCGCAATCCCGTGATGCTGGGGAAGAAGCAATACACGCCGCCACGCGTGATGACGCTGCGCGAGAAATGCTGCAGTTCGGTATTGCCGCTTCCCTTGGCGCCCACGCCGGGCAAGGTGAAGGAACTGACGGCCGGGTCGTTGATGCCCAGGAAGACGTCCTGGCCGCTGATGTTGAACGTGGCATCGCCCGCCTCGGGACCGGCCGGGCCGACGGCCGATTTGACGAAGGCATCGTCATTGTTCCATTGCTTCATCAGGAATTCGAACTGATTGCGCAGGCTGGCATTGATGAAATAGCCGACCAGGCCGCGCTGCGTTGCGATGGGTGCTGCCGGATCGTATTCGCTGCCGTAGGGCATGGCGCGCCGCACGATGCGGTGGTGGCGGGCGGAGGCGCCCACGACGGCTTCGTCGCGCGGATTATTGCGCCGGATGTGTGCGCCGATCGGGCATTTCAGGCCCAGCGTGTCATCGAGGTCCGGCTGCCCATCGACATAGTGAAAGCGGTTCAGGCTGGCGTCCGGCAGCACGGGCCCGGCCTCGTCCGGCCTGAGCACGAGCGGATTGCCGTTGCGCCAGCGCCCGCACATCTTGGCGGCCACCATTTCGGTCGTGAGCCCGGAACTGGCCGCGCCCTGGCTCAGGATGCTGTCGAACAGGGCCACGTCCTGCTCCAGGATGCGGAAGGCGGCATAACTGCCATTGGTGGACAGTTGCGGCGGCTGCACCGCGTAGGTGCCGCCGTTTTCATTCGGATAGCCGAGCAGGAATTCCCCCGTCTTCACGCTGTTGAGCGGATCAGGGGCGTGCTCGCGCTTGCGCTGCGGGGCGCCATCGACGTCCGGCTGGGCGATGCTGTCGCGGTAGCCGAAATGCACGCGGTTGTCTGGCAGGGCCACGCCGTCGTGCGCATACAGTTCGCGCCAGCCGGCGGCAAAGGCGCGGCGTAGTGTGGCCGAGGTCGCCTGCAGCACTTCCGTCGATTCGCTGACCCACAGGCTCAGCAGCGCATGCACCTGGCCATGCTGGGTTGCCGGCCCCAGGTTGCCGAGCCAGTGCTCGGGGGCGCTGTCGCCCACGTCGCCCACGGCATTGACGCTGGCCGGATCGGCCGCGCCCCGTTGAAATGCCTGGTCAAAGGTGGCCAGGTCGGTCGCGGCAATGCCCAGCGCCGACAGGCCGGGCGCGGTAAAGCTGAGATTCAGGAAGCAGGGCGGCTTGGGGTGGATGTGCCGCGCCGTGGTAATAGACGGCAAGCCGTCGCTGCCGTCGAGCAGGGCCGCGATGGTGCGCCGTGCCTGCGCCGCATCCGTGATGCTGAAGATGAAATGGCGCGCCAGGTTGACGCGGTAGCCGCGCAGGATCGTGCCTTGCACGTCGTCGTAATCGATGGTGGAATCGGCCATGCTGTCTCCGGGGGCTGGGGTGGTGGCTGGCAGGGTGGTGGGGCCGCTTGCGCAGCCCCGGCGTGGCTTTCGGCTCAGGTTCGGAATGCGGCGATGATTTTCTGGACGGTCTGCGGATAGGCGCTGTACAGGCCGTTATTGGGCACGTGCTGCGCGGCGTCGTTGGCCGTGATGAAGGCTTCAAATGCGGCCACATGGTTGGCAACAGGAATCAGCGCCTTGCCGCCCACGACAAATTGCAGCAGCGCGTCGAATACCTCGCCCAGTTCGCCCACGAAATCTTCGATGTAGTCGTTGAAGTTGCCGTCATACTCGGTGATCACGCCGATGACCAGGCTATCGGAAGTGCCCGCCGATTGAATGTTGGGCAGCAGATTGGGCTGGGAGCGGTCAAGCAGGGTAAAGCGGGCAAAGTGCACGGTACCGATAGTGGTAAGGGCGGCATTGATCTTCGGTTGGTATTCCAGCAATGTTGCGGCGATGGCGGTCGGATTGGTGCCGGGCAGCGCCGGCATCATTAAGCACAGTGGATTTGCCATGGGAGGCTCCTCATTACGTGGTTGTCGGGACGACCGACACTACGCCGCGGCACCTGCTGCGTCAAAAACTATATTTTTGCATCTGTTGCTAAATACACACTGTTGCATCATGGTAAATGATGGGAAATGCGGTCTCATGTGGATAGTTGCCGAGCCTGGCCAGCGCTGGCGGGCACTCTGCCGCCAGGCTGTTCCGGCCTGTTTCAGGAAGCGCAAGTGGCGCCGCCGGCAAGCCGGCTTCCGTCGCCATTATTTTTGCCGGATGGGGTGCTGACGCTCCCGATTGCCACGCTTCAATCCTCGGCCTGGAATTCGCTGGCCGAGACGAACAGATCCCACGAGGCGATGAACAGGGCCGCCACCACGGGGCCGATGACAAAGCCGTTCAGGCCGAACAGGGCCATGCCGCCCACGGTCGACAGCAGCACCACGTAGTCGGGCATCTTGGTGTCCTTGCCCACCAAAACGGGGCGCAGCACGTTGTCGACCAGGCCGATGACGAAGACGCCGAAGGCGGCCAGGCCCGCGCCTTGCCAGATGGCGCCCGTGGCCAGGAAGTAGACGGCAACGGGGGCCCAGACGAGGGCGGCGCCGACGGCCGGCAGCAGCGACAGGAAGGCCATCAGCACTGCCCACAGCAGGGGCGCCGGCACGTCGAGGAACCAGAATGCCAGGCCGCCGAGGGCGCCCTGGGCAATCGCCACGAGGATGTTGCCCTTCACCGTGGCGCGGATCACCGTGGTGAAATTGGTGAACAGGCGCTGCTTGTATTTTCGGCTCAGCGGCACGGCGCCCTTGATGCGGGCTGACAGGGAGGAGCCATCGCGCATGAGGAAAAACAGCAGGTACAGCATGATGCACAGGCTGGTGAGGAATTCGAAGGTGTACAGACCCACATTGATGGCTTTCACCGCCACCACCTGGCTCACCTGCGTGGCGCCCTCGGCCAGCTTGTCCTGCAGGCTGGCCAGGCTGGTCAGGTTGAAGCGGTCGAGCAAGTTGATCAGCCATTGCGGCAGCACCGCCATGATCTTATCGAAGAACATGGCGACCGTGATTTCACCCGAACGTACCATTTCCACGACGCTGGCCGCCTGGTTCACCAGCGACACGGAAATGAGCGACAGCGGCAGGATCACGATGACGATGATCAACAGCAAGGTGAGCAGCGACGCCACGCCGGCGCGGCCCCTGGTCTTTCGCAGCAGCCAGCGGTACACGGGCGCGAACAGGATCGCCAGGACGACGCCCCAGAAGATGGCGCCCGCATAGGGCGCCAGTATCCAGCCGAAGCCGATGGTGACGACGCTGAGGAGGAGCAAGAACACTTTCTGGTGCAGCGTGAGGGTAGGCATGGGCGGCGGCGCAATGATCAGGGTTGAGTTGCCCCATCATAAGCGAGGCGTGCTGCGGCGCGCCATACAATTGTCATGCTGCGTGCGCGAACGCACCCGGCGCCGCGGGCTGGCAACGCGGTGGCGGCAATTCCAGTAAGCTGTCGTTCCAGGCGTTCCATCCCGGGCGCCTCTGACTACTTTAGGAACGCGCGTGCTTGACCCCATTCACTTTTATGAACCCGCACAGGGCCATGGCTTGCCGCATGACCCGTTCAACGCCATCGTGGGGCCGCGGCCCATCGGCTGGATCGCCTCACGCAGCGGCGAGGGCGTGCTGAATCTGGCGCCGTACAGCTTTTTCAACGCCTTCAATTACCATCCGCCGCTGATCGGATTTTCCAGCATCGGCCGCAAGGATACCTTGCGCAATATCGAACAAACGGGCGAATTCGTGTGGAACCTGGCGACGCGTCCGCTGGCCGAGGCGATGAATGCCAGCTGCGCGCCGGCGCCGCCCGAGGTCGACGAATTCGCGCTGGCCGGCCTGACTCCGGCCGCCTCGCGCATCGTCAGCGTGCCGCGCGTGGCCGAAAGCCCCGTGTCCTTCGAATGCCGGCGCACGCAGATCATCGAGCTGCAAGGCGTCAATGGCGATGGCGTCGGCAGCTGGCTGGTGCTGGGTGAAGTGGTTGGCGTGCACATCGCGCGCCACCTGCTGACCGATGGCGTGTACGACACGGCGGCCGCCGCGCCGATATTGCGCGGCGGCGGGCCGGCCGATTATTTCGAGATCGGGCCGGACAGCCTGTTTCACATGCGCCGGCCCAGTTATCCCTGAAGGAGCGAGGCGGGGCGCTGTTGCTGCGTGACGCAATGGCATGCGCGACCGGCCAGCCCCCATGCCTGGCGTGACATTTACTTGCCCAGGATCGACGCCACGTTGTCGGTGCCCGGTGCGCCGAACAGTTGCTGCTTGAGGATGTGCAGCTGGTCGCGCACCTGCGCCGCCTTTTCGAATTCCAGGTTCTTGGCGTGGTCGACCATCAGTTTTTCCAGGCGCTTGATTTCCTTGCTGACCTGTTTTTCGCTCATGGCTTCGAACTTCGCCGCTTCCTGCGCCACTTGCAGGGTTTCGCGCGCTTCCTGCGGGCTGTAGACGCCGTCGATCATTTCGCGGATCGATTTCTTCACGCCGATCGGGATGATGTTGTTGGCCGTATTGAAGGCGATCTGCTTGGCGCGGCGGCGCTCCGTTTCGTCGATGGCGCGGCGCATGGAATCCGTGATGCGGTCGCCATACAAAATCGCCGTGCCGTTCAGGTTGCGCGCGGCGCGGCCGATGGTCTGGATCAGGCTGCGCTCGGAGCGCAAGAAGCCTTCCTTGTCCGCGTCGAGGATGGCCACCAGCGACACTTCCGGCAAGTCCAGGCCCTCGCGCAGCAGGTTGATCCCCACCAGCACGTCGAAGGTGCCCAGGCGCAGGTCGCGCAGGATTTCCACGCGTTCCACCGTCTCGATGTCGCTGTGCAGGTAGCGCACCTTGATGCCGTGGTCGCCCAGGTATTCCGTCAACTGCTCCGACATGCGCTTGGTGAGGGTCGTCACCAGCACGCGCTCGTCCTTCTTGATGCGCTCGACGATTTCCGACATCAGGTCGTCCACCTGGCTGCTGGCGGGGCGCACGATGATCTGCGGGTCGACCAGGCCGGTCGGGCGCACCACCTGCTCGACCACCTGGTCGGAATGCGTCTTTTCGTATTCGGCCGGGGTGGCCGAGACGAACACGGTCTGGCGCATCTTTTGCTCGAATTCCTCGAATTTCAAGGGCCGGTTGTCCAGCGCCGACGGCAGGCGGAAGCCGTAGTCGACCAGGTTGGTCTTGCGCGAGCGGTCGCCGTTGTACATGGCGCTCAGCTGGCCCGTCAGCACGTGCGACTCGTCGAGGAACATCAAGGCGTCGGGCGGCAGGTAGTCGACCAGGGTAGGCGGCGGTTCGCCCGGCAGCGCGCCGCTCAAATGGCGCGAATAGTTCTCGATGCCCTTGGTGAAACCGATTTCCGCCATCATTTCCAGGTCGAAGCGCGTGCGCTGTTCCAGCCGCTGCTCTTCGATCAGTTTATTTTCCTTGCGGAAAAATTCGAGGCGCTCGCGCAGCTCGTCCTTGATGGTTTCCACGGCGCGCAGCACGGTGGAACGGGGTGTCACGTAGTGCGAACCCGGATACACGGTGAAGCGGGGGATCTTTTGCCGCACTCTGCCCGTCAGCGGGTCGAACAGCTGGATCGATTCGATCTCGTCGTCGAACATTTCCAGGCGCACGGCCAGTTCCGCATGCTCGGCTGGGAAGATGTCGATGGTGTCGCCGCGCACGCGGAAGGTGCCGCGGCCGAAATCGACTTCGTTGCGCGTGTACTGCATCTGGATCAGGCGCGCGATGACGTCGCGCTGCGCGACCCTGTCCTTGACGCGCAAGGTCAAAATCATCTGGTGGTATTCGTTCGGATTGCCGATACCGTAGATGGCCGAGACGGTGGCGACGATGATGACGTCGCGCCGTTCCATCAGCGACTTGGTGCAGGACAGGCGCATCTGCTCGATATGTTCGTTGATCGACGAATCCTTTTCGATGAACAGGTCGCGCTGCGGCACGTAGGCTTCGGGCTGGTAGTAATCGTAGTAGCTGACGAAGTATTCGACCGCGTTTTGCGGGAAAAAGTCGCGGAACTCGCTGTACAGCTGCGCCGCCAGCGTCTTGTTCGGCGCGAAGACGATGGCGGGCCGGCCCATGCGCGCGATGACGTTGGCCATGGTATAGGTCTTGCCCGAACCGGTCACGCCCAGCAAGGTCTGGAAGGCCAGTCCGTCGGCAATCCCCTCGGATAATTGGGCGATCGCCGTGGGCTGATCGCCGGCCGGAGGGAAGGGCTGGTGCAGCTTGAAGGGGGAGTCCGGGAAAGAGATAATTGCGCTTTCCGCCTCGCTGGCGGTAGATAATTCGGGCATGTGAATCAGACCTTTGTTAGAATAGTGCTCTGCTGGCGGCCCTGGCGTTGTATTTTGGGGCGCTGTCTACAACTCCGCTGTGAACCTGCTTCCAATCGAATCCAATCTTATCATGACGAACCCAACTGTTTCTGCCAGTCTGTTTAGCGCCATCGAGATGGCCCCGCGCGACCCGATCCTGGGCATCACCGAAGCATTTAACGCGGACCAGAATCCCGCCAAAATCAATCTGGGCGTCGGCGTCTATTATGACGACAACGGCAAAGTGCCTCTGTTAGCTTGCGTACGCAAGGCAGAAGCCATCCTGATCGAACAGGCCGCCCCACGCACCTATCTGCCGATCGAAGGCCTCGCCGCCTACGACAAGGCTGTGCAAGAACTCGTATTTGGCGCCGATAGCGCCGTAATTCAAGAGCGCCGCGCCGTGACCGTGCAAGCCATCGGCGGCACGGGCGCGTTGAAGATCGGTGCCGACTTCCTGCAGCGCTTCGCGCCGGGTGCCCAGGTCTACATCAGCGACCCGAGCTGGGAAAACCACCGCGCGCTGTTCGAGAACGCCGGTTTCGTCGTGAATAACTACACGTATTACGATGCCGCCACCCATGGCGTGAACTTCGACGGCATGCTGGCCAGCCTGAACGCCATGCCAGCCGGCTCCATCGTCGTGCTGCACGCCTGCTGCCACAACCCGACCGGCGCCGACCTGAGCGTGGCCCAGTGGGATCAGATCATCAGCGTGGTGACCTCGCGCGGCCTGGTGCCGTTCCTGGACATGGCCTATCAAGGCTTCGCCAACGGCATCGCCGAAGACGGCGCCGTGGTGCGCCGCTTCGCCGACGCGGGCGGCCCGCTGCTGGTATCGAACTCGTTCTCGAAATCGTTCTCGCTGTACGGCGAGCGCGTGGGCGCCCTGAGCGTCGTCGCCGCCAGCGCCGACGAAGCGGCCCGCCTGCTGTCGCAGCTGAAGCGCGTCGTGCGCACCAACTACTCGAACCCGCCGGTACACGGCGGCAAGGTGGTCGCCACCGTTCTGGCCACGCCGGAACTGCGCCAGCTGTGGGAAGAGGAACTGGCCGGCATGCGCGTGCGCATCCGCGAAATGCGCAATGCCTTCGTGGAAAAGCTGAAAGCCAAGGCGCCAGGCCACGACTTCGAATTCGTGCGCCAGCAAATCGGCATGTTCTCGTACTCCGGTCTCACCAAGGAGCAGGTGGCGTCGCTGCGCGAGCAATCGATCTACGCCGTCGACACGGGCCGTATCTGCGTGGCAGCATTGAATTCGCGCAATATCGACATCGTTATTGACGCGATCGCCAAAGTGCTTTAAGATCTTGCTTCTTCGGCGCTGCATGCAAGTGCGGCGCTGATGGCGGTAGAAAGTCGGCGATGGCCGTGTTTGTGAAGATGCAGTATCAGTCTTGCAAATATGGAACAAGCGACATATAATATTGCCTCTTTTCCCTGATAGCTCAGTTGGTAGAGCGACGGACTGTTAATCCGCAGGTCCCTGGTTCGAGTCCAGGTCGGGGAGCCAGAATTCGGAAGGCCACGTTGAAAAACGTGGCCTTTTTTGTTTTTGCGCCGCCGGTGCGCAGCTTGGGGCAAGATAAGATTTTCCCTATGGAAATCTGGACAGCGCCAAGTTTGGCCTATATAATACGGCCTCTTTTCCCTGATAGCTCAGTTGGTAGAGCGACGGACTGTTAATCCGCAGGTCCCTGGTTCGAGTCCAGGTCGGGGAGCCAGAATTCGGAAGGCCATGTTGAAAAACATGGCCTTTTTTGTTTTCCGGCGCCGCCAGCGGGGCTTGCCTGTGCGTGATCGCGTTTTGCGCTATCCTGAATGTATCACTTCAGGAGCACCTTCCCATGACTTGTACCTCCGCCTTGCGCCACATCGTCCTGTGCGACTTCCTCGACGGCATCACGTCTGCCAAGCACGCCGAGCTCGTTTATGAGTTTTCCCAACTGAAACACCGCATTCCCGGCGTGCGGCAATTCGAATGGGGGCCGAACGTCAGCCCGGAAGGCCTCGACGACGGCTTTACCGATTGCTTTACCCTGACCTTCGATGACGCCGCCGCCCGCGACGGGTACCTGACCCATGCGGCCCACCTGGCCTTTGTCGAGCAGCTGAAGCCATGGCTGGGCCGCGTGCTGGTGTTTGACTACTATCCGCAAGAGCAGCCGGGCTGACGGCTGCCAGGCAGGGTAGCGCCGGGGAAATACAGATTTTTCTGGGGGAAATCTGGACATCGTAAAATTTCCCCTATAGAATGCGGCCTCTTTTCCCTGATAGCTCAGTTGGTAGAGCGACGGACTGTTAATCCGCAGGTCCCTGGTTCGAGTCCAGGTCGGGGAGCCAGAACACGCAGTAGCAGAAAGCCCAGCCTTCACCGGTTGGGCCTTTTGCATTTCTGGGCTGGCGCAGACGCCCGTGTCGCCTGCTCTTGATCCACCGCATGGACCACCAGGCATCTGGCGCTATGCTGGAAGAGACAAGGCGTTGGCGGCTCTGTCATCGCTTGCAATTTCCGGGAGGGGCTGACATGGATGACATCGCACGCGCCGGACCGGCGACGATCGTGCTCGTGCATGGTGGTTTTGTCGACGGGTCCGGCTGGGAAGGTGTTTACCGGGTACTGCGTGACGAAGGCTGTCACGTTGCCATTGTGCAAAACCCAACGCTATCGCTGGCGGACGACGTGGCCGCGACGGGTCAGGTCATCGCCGCAGTACCGGGTCCCGTGGTCCTGGTCGGTCATTCGTATGGGGGCGCCGTGGTCACGCAAGCGGGGAACGATCCCAAGGTCAAGGCATTGGTCTACATCGCGGCGTTTGTGCCGGATCAAGGGGAGTCTGTCGATTCCTTGCTGAAGAATGTCCCGCCTGGCGCGCCGGTGCCGCCGATCTTGTCGCCGCACGATGGCTTCCTGTTGCTCGACCAGAAAAAGTTTGCGGCCGCCTTCGCCGCCGATGTGCCCAGGCACAAGGCCAACTTCATGGCGGCATCGCAAGTGCCCTGGGGGATGGCGGCCTTGACGGGCGTGGTCAGCGCGCCAGCGTGGAGGAGCAAGCCCAGCTGGTATCTGGTCGCGACCGGGGACCAGATGATTGCACCGGCGATGCAGCGCCAGATGTCGGAACGGGCGGGCTCGACGGTGGTCGAAGTTGCCGGCAGCCATGCCATTTACATTTCGCAAGCCCACGCGGTGGCGTCGCTGATCCGCAAGGCTGCGGCGAGCATTGCCGGCGACTAGGCCGGCAGTGTGCCGGCCAGCCTGTCGGCCCCCGAAAAGGGCCCCATGTCATGGGGCGTCGGATCAGGGCTTGGCAGTCGCATCCAAGGTCTTGATGATGGCTTCTTGAAATTGCACCGGTTCATCCTGGTGTATCTGATGGCCGGAATGCTCGAAGAAGAACAAGCCCTTCCTTGGCGCCTTCAAGGTGTCGAAATACGCTTGCGTGATCCTGGTCGAGGTCTGGATATCGTTTTTGCCGACGAAGAAATACACGGGGCAGTCAACGCTCTTCAAGGTCTTGGGCAAATCAATGTTCATGACCTCGTTCCAGACGGGCGACCAGGTCTTTGACCATTGCAGAAAACCCGTCTTGAAACCTTCGCTCGTCGCAAATGCCTTGCCATCCTTGTAGAAAAGCCATTTCCGTAAATAAAACATGCTTTCGTCACTCGCAAACGGAAAACTGATGCTGTTCAGCTCCTGGCTGGCGACGGCATTGTCCTTGAAATGCACTTTCAAGGCTTGCAGCAATTCTTTCTCGCTTTCCAGCTGGCTCACGACCGGATTCGACGCGAAATAGGCATGCAGCAGTTCCGGGTGACGCTTGACGATATCAAAGCCCAGGACGTTGCCCCAGGAACTGCCCAGCAAGTATATTTTGTCCTGCTTTAACTCCTTGCGCAGAAATTGGATGACTTGATACGTGTCCTGCTCCATCTGCCCGACGGACGGCTGCGTGGGGGAGGGATTCAGTTTCAAGGTTTTTCCGGCATCCCGCTGGTCCCATTGCACAATCGTAAATCTGCTTTTCAGGAGATTCGTAAAGGCATCCGCCCCCTTGATCATGGAGCTTCCCGGGCCGCCGGATAAAAACAGCAGCACGGGCTTGTTCGCGTCGTCCGTCTTGATTTCCACCACTTGCTTGATGCCGCCAATATCGGGTGTCAGGGTGGTGGTGACTTCCGCGGAAGCGGGTGTCGCTGCCGCCGTGATTTGCGCCTTGCATGCGTAGAAGGGAATCAGGGCGGTCAAGAGCACTGCCAATGTCATTTTTTTTATCATGGTGTCAGGGTCGGTTTCAGGTTGCTTGCACCGGCGCATTCTGCGCCGCAGTTGAACAGCTAATTTATCGCATGGTTTCCAGCGGGTACGTCGACATGTCTCCTCGTTAAAAAGTTGTTTTTATAAAAATTATTAACTTTGCCCGGCATGCAGCCGCAACGCTTCCAGCGCCAGATAAGCGGCTTGCAATTGCGCGGCGATGGCGGCCAGGCCGCTTGCCGCGGGCGTAGGCGGATCGCCGTGGTAAGCCGTGCCGTACTTCGCATGCACGCCGCCTTGCGCGCGCATCGCTTGCAACTGCGCCGCTGTGGCGGCGATGCCGAAGCGGGGCAATACATCGCTGAAGAGGATGTCGGGCAATTGCTTATAGTTAATTAACTGCAGCTGGCCTGCCGCCGCATGGGACCGGGCGGCGTCGAACAGGCTGGCCAGCACGAGGCCCGTATAGCCATCGAGATCGCCCGGCGCCAGCTGGTGCGGGGGCAGCGGCAGCTGTGCCGGGTGCAGCATGCCGGGCACCATCTGCGGGCCGCGCTGGCGCTGGTGCGAGGCCAGCACGGCCAGCGGTTCGCGGTAGACGAACAGGCAGGGCGTGCCGGGAAACGCTTGCCGCAGCAAGTCCAGGCTGTGGATGTGCCAGCAGTCGAACTTGATGAAGAAGTGCGTCTGTGCGCCGGAACGGCGCTGGCCCAGGGCCAGGATGGCCTGGCGCAGCAGGGCCACGCTGGCCGCCGGGTCGGCGCTGTCGTGATGCAGGCGCAGCAGCGAGTCGATGACGGGCGGCTCGGACATCACTATGCATTGCGGCAAGGATGCCAACAGCTGGCTCAGCAGGGTCGAGCCGCAGCGCGAGACGTGGAAGATGAAGGCGTCGGGCGCCAGGCAATCGCCGAGCGTCGCCAGCGCCGCCAGCGGCGTGCGGCAGACGCGGCGCTCCCCGTGCGGCTGGCGCGCCAGGGTATTGACAAAGAAGGCGTCGCTGAAGGGTGTTTTTTCCAGCTCGCGCCAGCACATGGCGGCGTCCGCCCATGTTTCGCCCCGCTCCACGTACAGCGGATACCAGCCGCGCAGGTCCATGCTCTCGTGCCACGGCACCGTCTCGCCCCTGGCCAGCAAGCGTTCCTGCTGGGCCAGGCCTGGCGCGGCGCTCACGGCGCGTTCCCGTCGGCCAGGGCAGCCAGCGCGCTGGCCAGCGCCAGGCTGGCGGGCGAGGGCGATAGCCGCAACTGGGCGATGACGGCCCGCACATTGCCATCGTTGATGCTGGGGTCGCCATACCTGTGGGGCGCTTTCGGCACGAAGCCGGCCGAGGCGAACAGCGCTTCGAGCCAGGCATTGCCGATGCAGTCGAGCACGAGGTGGATGCGCGGCGTCGTGCCCCGGTTGTGCACCGCGTGCAGGCAGCTGGCATCCATGTACCAGGCGTGCCCGGCCGTGAAGTGGACGGTCTCGCCATCGATGGTAAACAGCACCTGCGGCGAGGTGTGGATGGGGATATGGATGCGGACGAGGCCATCGGCCAGCGACATGCCGGCGTCGCGGTGCTCGCGGATGAGGGTGCCCGGCGCCAGCGCCATCAGGCGCGCGGCGTGAAGCTCGCATGCGAAGCTGACAAGCACCTCGCGCAGGCAGGGGCAGCGCGCCAGTTGCGGCGTGGCGGCATAGGCGGGGCCGTTGACGGGCATGATATCGCCGGCTGCTCCGCCGGGCGAGCGCAGCGGTATGCAGCTCCAGCCCGTGTCATAGGCGCCCGTGTTGAAATGGCTGATCCACTCGCCGGCGGCGAACTGGTCGCTGTCGCTCCGCATGCGCGCCACGTCGAAGCGCAGCGGCAGTTGCAGCCAGGTGCTGGGGGTATGTTGCGCCGGCACTATGGCGCGCTCCATTCCAGTTGCTCCTGCACCTCGTTTTCCCCGCGCAGGCGAAAGCCCAGCCGCTGGTACAGTGCGCGCGCGGCGGCGTTGCCCTTGTTGACGGCAAGGTGGATCTGCCATTGCTGCGCAGCGGCTTGCGCTTGCAGGCCGCGCAGCACGGCGCTGCCGGCGCCCTGGCCTTGCGCGGCGGGCAGGATGGCGATGTCGACCAGGTGCAGCACCTGATTCCGGCGCTCCAGGATCAGGCGGCCGATGGGCGTGTCGCCGTGCTGCAGCACCAGGTACACGGCGTGCGGATACGTCTGGCGATAGCCGTGGCTTTGCATGCGCTGCTGCATGGCGATCAGCTGTTCGATGACGGCGGGCGCGGCCGGCATCTGGCGCAGGTCGTCGCGCGTGGAGCCGTACAGCGCGGCGGCAAAGCCCTCGTCGTCGTCGCGCTGGACGCGCAACTGGTAGGGGGCGGGCAGGCTGGCGAGGGCGGAAAGCGGCAAGGCGTGCATCGGTGCTCCGGTAGGTGGTTGCGATGGCGGCAAATGAGCAGGCATGTATTTATTTGCTATGCTGCCAATTTTTCCGCGTACTTGCAATCATTTCAAGGAGGCCGCCATGCATTCTGTCTTTATCCCGCCTTGCCCGTGGAGTCGCGCGTGAATCCGGCGCGCGCGGAACTGGCCGCCATTGCGGCCGCGCTGTGCGATCCGCAGCGCTCCCTGGCCAGCCTGGTCGGTGAAACGGTGCTGCTGCGCCAGCTCGTCGAGCGCCATTCGCGCCTGCCCATGGACCGGCAGGCAGGCTTGCGCGATGGCGAAAGTTTTCTGCCCAGCGGCTGGGCTATCTCGCCCGTGCAGGCGGGACTGTGCGCGCGCGAGCCGTACCGCAGCGCCGCCTTCATCCAGGGCCTGGCGCTGGCCGTGCGCGAGCGCCTGGACGTGAGCGGCGGGCGGCCCGTGCGGGTGCTGTATGCGGGTTGCGGCCCGTTCGCCCTGCTGGCCTTGCCGGTGATGGCCGTGCTGGATGCGCAGTTGGTGCAGTTTTCCATCCTCGACGTGCATGCCGAGACCCTGGCGTATGCGCGCGACCTGATCGCAGTCCTGGGCCTGGACAGCCACGTCGCCGAGTACCTTTGCGCCGACGCGGCCGCCTGCCGCATTCCTGCCGGCGCCATGCCGGACGTGATCGTCAGCGAAACCATGAATACGGCGCTGGGCAAGGAGCCGCAGGTGGCCATCCTGCGCAACCTGCACGCGCAAGCGCCCGCGGCGACGCTGCTGCCGGCGGCCGTCACCGTGCACCTGGGCCTGGACCGGCGCGCGCCGGATGCGCCGTGCACCGACTGGGGCCGCGTGTTTACCCTCGATGCGGACGCCTTGCGCGCCTGGCAGGATGAAGGGGGCGACAGCCTGCCGGCCGCCAGCATCCGCCTGCCCGACGTGCTGGAACAGGCGCCGCGATTGCTGACGCGCATCCGCGTGCATGGCGACATCGTCCTGGGCGACCATGAGTGCAGCCTGAACCTGCCCCTGGCCTTGCCCGGCAAGCCCAGCCTGGCCGGCGGCAGCGTGCTCGACTTCCATTACCGCCTGGGCAGCCAGCCGGGACTGGCGTTTTGCCTGCGCAGAATGCCTGAATCCATACCGGAATTGCCCAGGGCAGAGTCTCAGTAGTAGTACTACATTGGCAGACTATTTACTTCTGTAGGATAATATGGAACCGGTTCCATCTATGCGCAAATGCAATGTAGCGCAATCATCGAAGTCAATAAAATAACAAGTCTTGCGGGAGTCTCATGAACCATCCAGGCACTGAACCATCTGCAACATCCGTTTCATCCCTTCCTCGCGTCAGCCGCCGCCACGCCCTGATCGGCCTGGCTGCCCTGCTGGCGCAGGCCGGTTTCTGGAGCAATCCCCTGTCCGCCGCCATGTCGGCGCCGGCCAGCGCTCCGGCCACCGGCCTGGCGCCCGCCACCATGCTGTTCTACACCTTGTCGCAAACGATCACGGGCCACCGCGACCTGTCCGCCGCGACGGCGGCGCGCATCGAGCAAGCCATGCGCACCAACGTGCCGGGCTTCGCCGACCGCTTGCCGCAACTGGGCGCGCTGCTCGTCACGGGCCAGGAAGCCAAGGCCCTGCTGGCGGCCGCCAGCGCCGCCGATGCGGGACTGCGCGAGCTGGCGCTGGCCATCGTTGCTGCCTGGTACACAGGCACCGTCGCCGGCCATCCCGCGCAGGGCACGAAGTCCATCGTCGTCGCGTATGCGGAAGCGTTGATGTACCGCACGGTGGCCGATGGCCAGGTCGTGCCGACTTACTGCAATTACGGCCCTCTGTGGTGGCTGAAGGCGCCGCCCGCCGTGGGCGTGTCCGCGCCCGTGGCGCCAAAACCCGTACCGGCCCCGGCCACCACCGGCACTCCCGAAACCAAAGGCAAGCAAGCAAAATGAAATCACCCCAATTCAAGAGTAATGGCGACGTCGTCGCCGATGTCGTCATCGTCGGAACCGGCGTCGTCGGCGCCATGATGGCCGACCAGCTGGCCGCACAGGGTCACTCCGTGATCATGCTGGAAGCGGGCTTGCGCATCGAGCGGGGCCAAGCCGTGGAAAACTGGCGCAACATGCCGTTCGAGAACCGCGTCGGTTCCGACTTCCAGGGCCTGTATCCGCAGGCGGACAACGCGCCCGCGCCGCTGTATTTTCCAAAAAACAACTATGTGGAATTGTCCGGCCCCAGCGGCAGCAGTTTCCAGCAGGGCTATCTGCGCACGGTGGGCGGCACGACCTGGCACTGGGCCGCGTCGTGCTGGCGCCATTTGCCGTCCGACATGCGCATGAAAAGCGATTACGGGGTAGGGCGCGACTGGGCCATCTCCTATGATGAGCTGGAACCGTACTATTGCCGCGCCGAGCAGGAAATGGGCGTGGCCGGCCCCAACGACCCGGCGCTGCAGTCGCCCAGCGAGCGCAGCGCGCCGTATCCGATGGACATGGTGCCCTGGGGCTATGGCGACAAGCGCTTCGCCGAAGTGGTCAACCCGCACGGCTACCGTTCCGTGCCGATTCCGCAAGGCCGCTCGACGCGCCCATGGCAGGGACGCCCGACTTGCTGCGGCAATAACAATTGCCAGCCGATCTGCCCCATCGGCGCCATGTACAACGGCATCCATCACGTGGAGCGGGCCGAGCTGAAGGGCGCGGGCGTACTGGCCGAGGCCGTCGTCTACCGCATCGACACGGACCAGAACAACCGCGTGACGGCCGTGCACTGGTATGACGCCAAGAAACAGTCGCACATGGCGACCGGCAAGGCCTTCGTGATTGCCTGCAATGGCATTGAAACGCCCCGTTTGCTGCTGCTGGCGGCGAACCAGAACAATCCGAACGGCATCGCCAACAGTTCCGACCAGGTGGGCCGCAACATGATGGACCACTCGGGTTTCCACTGTACTTTCCTCGCCAATGAACCGATCTGGACGGGCCGCGGCCCCGCGCAGAGCAGCTGCCTGGTGGGGCCGCGCGACGGCGCCTTCCGCGCGCAGTATTCGGCCAACAAGATGATCTTGAACAATATCACTCGCGTGGGACCTGCTACCCAGCAATCCTTGAAGCTGGGCCTGGTGGGCAAGGACCTCGACGATGAAATCCGCCGCCGCGCCGCGTTCGGCGTGGACCTGTCGATCAGCCTGGAGCCGCTGCCGGAAGCGCACAACCGTTTGACATTGAGCAAGACGCGCAAGGACCCGCTGGGCCTGGCCTGCCCGGACATCTACTATGACGTGGGCGACTATGTGCGCGATGGCGCGAAGGCCGCGCATGCGCAGCTCGAACATATAGGCAAGCTGTTCGGCGCCGTGGAATTCCATATCACCGACAGCCTGAACGCGAATAACCACATCATGGGCGGCGTCATCATGGGTTCCAATCGCGCCGATTCCGTGGTCGACGGCAATTGCCGCGCCCACGATCACGCCAACCTGTGGCTGCCCGGCGGCGGCGCCATGCCGTCGGCCAGCGTCGTCAACACCACCCTCAGCATGGCCGCGCTCGGTTTGCGCGCGGCCGACGACATAGCCCGCACTCTGGCAAGGGAGGCAGCATGATGCGCCGCCTGTCCTTCGCTCTTAGCCTGGCCTTGCTGGCCGGCAGCGCCATCGCTGCCGTGCCTGCCTCGGCGCCGCCCGTCACCCTGACGCCGGACCGTCCCGCCGCGCCGGCGGCCGCCAAGCCCGATGCGCGCCTCGAGCGGGGCCGCTACCTGGCCATCGCGGCCGACTGCATGGCTTGCCATACGGCAGCGGGCGGCAAGCCGTACGCGGGCGGCTACGCCATCGACTCGCCCCTGGGCACGATTTACGCGACGAATATCACGCCATCGAAACAAGGCGGCATCGGCCGCTACACGGAAGCCGACTTCGCGCGCGCGCTGCGCGAAGGCGTGCGCGCCGATGGCAGCCATCTGTATCCCGCCATGCCCTACACCAGCTATGCGCAGCTGACGGATGCGGACGTGGGCGACCTGTATTACTACTTCATGCAGGCCGTTCAACCCGTCGACGCGCCGGCGCGCCAGACGGCCTTGCCATTCCCGTTCAATGTGCGCCTGTCGATGCTGGGCTGGAATACCTTGTTCCTGGACAATAAACGCTTCGTGCCGGACCCCACGAAAAGCGCGCAGATCAACCGCGGCGCCTACCTGGCCGAAGGCCTGGCGCACTGCAGCGCCTGCCATACGCCGCGCAACGCGCTGATGGCGGAAATCGGCAGCCAGACCCTGGCGGGCGCGTCGCTCGGTTCCTGGCATGCGCCGAACATCACGTCCGACAAGGTCAGCGGCATCGGCGCGTGGACGGATGCGGAACTCACGGCTTACCTGAAGACGGGCCACGTGGAAGGCAAGGGGCAGGCGGCGGGCGGCATGGCCGAAGCCATCCAGAACAGCCTGCAGTTTTTGCGCGACGACGACGTGGCCGCCATCGTGGCCTGGCTGCGCACGGTGCCGCCCGTGCGCGCGCCGGGGCAGACGCAAGCCGCCTTCAGCCATGGCAGCGCCGCCAGCGAAGAGCCGCTGCTGCGCGGCATGGCCAGTTCCACCGAGCGCCATTCGCTCAACAGCGGCGCGATCCTGTTTTCCGGCTATTGCGCCAGCTGCCATTCGGCCAGCGGCGCCGGCAGCACGGGCCAGGCCTATCCCGCCCTGTTCAACAACACGGCGACGGGCGGCAGCACGCCGGCCAACCTGGTCTCGGCCATCTTGTTTGGCGTCGAGCGCAAGATCGAAGGGGAAGAGCACGAAGCGTTCATGCCCCGTTTCGACCAGCGTTCGTATGTGCAACCCTTGACGGACGAGCAGATCGCCGCTATCGCCAATTACGTGCTGAAGCAGTATGGCAATCCGGATGTGTCCGTCACGCCCGCGTATGTGGCGCAGGCGCGCAGCGGCGGCGAGAAGCCCGTGCTGGCGCGCGCACAACCGTTCATGCTGCCGGGCGGCATCGTGGGAATCTTGCTGTTGATCGCGCTGTTTGTATTGCTGCGCCGGCGCCGCCAGCGCAAGGAATAAGTGTCGAAACGGCGGCGAATATGAACGTTGGGCGCAACTTGCAGTAAAATGCAGGCTGAAAAATGGTTACGAGCAATCGTAGCCATTTTTTATTCTGGCCCGATCCCGGCAATTGTTTTCGTCTTATTTGAAAATTGACAATGTCCCATTCCCTGCATCACCAATTTTTGCGTTTCGCCGCCGTCGGCGCTTCCGGCACGGCCGTGCAATACAGCGTGCTGTGGGGCGGCGTGGAATGGGCCGGCATCAGCGCCGCCGCCGCGTCCGGCATCGGCTACATCCTCGGTTCCGTCGTCAACTACCTCCTCAATTACTTTTTCACGTTCAAGAGCGACAAGGGCCATGGCGAGGCGGCCAGCAAGTATTTCACCCTGCTGGGCATCGGCTGGTGCATCAATACGGGCCTGATGTGGCTGCTGGTACACCAGCTGGGCTGGTATTACTGGCTGGCGCAGGTGCTGGCGACGGGAATCGGGCTGGTCTGGAATTTCGCGGGCAGCCGCTGGTGGGCCTTCAAGCCGGCGGGCGCAGCGGGAAAGTAGTCATTTCGTCATAAAAAGAGGCGCACTGGCCACACGCAGGCGCCCGGTTTTACCAAAACAAGGGGTTAATCATGCAGTTCCTGGAACGCTATTTCAAACTGAAGGACAACGGAACCAATGTGCGCACGGAGCTGCTGGCCGGCCTGACCACGTTCCTGACGATGGCCTACATCATCTTCGTCAACCCGTCCATCCTCGGCGACGCGGGCATGCCGAAAGACTCCGTTTTTGTTGCCACCTGCCTGGCGGCCGCCATCGGCACCCTGATCATGGGTCTGTACGCGAACTATCCGATCGCGCTGGCGCCGGGCATGGGCTTGAATGCGTATTTCTCGTACACGGTGGTCAAGGGCATGGGCATGAGCTGGGAAGTGGCGCTGGGCGCCGTCTTCATTTCCGGCTGCCTGTTCATCCTGGTCAGCCTGTTCAAGGTGCGCGAGATGATCATCAACAGCATTCCGCCCGCGCTGCGTACGGCCATCACCGTCGGTATCGGCCTGTTCCTGGCGATTATTTCCCTGAAAAGCGCCGGCGTGGTGGTGTCGAACCCGGCCACCATCATCGCGCTGGGCGACTTGCACCAGGCGGCGCCCATCCTGGCCATCCTCGGCTTCTTCATCATCGTCGCGCTGGACCGCCTGAAAGTGCCGGGCGCCATCCTGATCGGCATCCTCACCATCACCGTTGCCAGCTTCTTCTTTGGCGGCAACCAGTTCAACGGCATCGTTTCGACGCCGCCCGCCATCGAGCCGACCTTGTTCAAGCTCGACATCATGGGCGCGTTGTCGATCGGCATCGTCAACGTGGTGCTGGTATTTTTCCTGGTGGAATTATTCGATGCGACGGGCACCCTGATGGGCGTGGCCAACCGTGCTGGCTTGTTAAAAGACGGCAAGATGGAACGCATGAACAAGGCCTTGCTGGCCGACAGCACGGCGATCGCGGCAGGCGCCTGCCTGGGTACGTCCAGCACCACGGCCTTCGTGGAAAGTGCTGCCGGCGTGCAAGCGGGCGGCCGCACGGGCTTGACGGCCGTGGCCGTTGCATTGTTGTTCCTGGGCAGCCTGTTCTTCGCCCCGCTGGCGCACACGGTGCCGCCGTACGCGACGGCGCCGGCGCTGCTGTACGTGGCGTGTCTGATGCTGCGCGAACTGACTTTCATCGACTGGGATGACAGCACGGAAAGCATTCCTGCCGCTATCACGGCCTTGATGATGCCATTTACGTATTCCGTGGCCAGCGGCGTTGCGTTCGGCTTCATCACCTATGCGGTATTGAAACTGTTGACGGGCAAGGGCAAGCAAGTGTCCGTAGTGGCTTACATCATCGCCGCCATCTTCCTGTTCAAGTTTATCTACCTGGGCGAATAGCGGGGAGGGCAGGGCCGGAGCCGCGCGTCCGGTACTGCTATCGAAAAAGCGGCAATCGCAAAAAGGCCGCCCATGCATCCGCAGGGGCGGCCTTTTTTGATGACGGGGCCTACATCAGCAGCGCGGCCACCAGGTCTTTCCTGTCGTCGCTGGCGCTGCCGTCGAAGCGCAAGGCCGCTTCCACGTGCGACAGGTGCTCGACCATCAGGCGCGCCGCCAGGTCCGCGTCGCCACCGCGCGCCGCCTCGAGAAAGCGGCCGTGTTCGTCGTACGAGCAGGCGGCGGCGTGGCCGGACTGGTACAGCATGGTGATGAGCGAGCTGCGGCCCACCAGTTCGCGCACGATGTCGCGCAGGACGGCGTTGCCGGCGATATCGGCCAGCAAGACGTGGAAGTCGCCCAGCAGTTGCGAACGCAGCGGCGTCGCTTGCGCCAGCGCCAGGCGTTCCGCCTTCAGGTGGCGCTCCAGCATCCGGTAGTCGGCAGGCTTGGCCCGCGCGACGAATTCGCGCGCCAGGGCCGCTTCGATGACGCGCCGCGCGGCAAAGATGTCGCGCGCCTCCGCCTCGGTCGGCTGGCTGACGAAGGCGCCCTTGTCGGGCACCATGCGGATCAATTTATCTTTTGAAAGAATGAGCAGGGCGGCGCGGATCTTGGTGCGGCTGACGCCATACAGCCGGCACAGCGCCTCTTCGCGCAGCCGGGTGCCGGGCGGCAATTGACGCGCCACGATGGCGGCCGCCATATGCTCGGCAATTTCCGCCGAGCTGTCGCCGCTGCCGGGTTTGTCCACCAGGGTTGCGCTTGATTCTGTCATGTCGGGTGAGAGCAGTAAGCCAGGGGCAAGGTGAGCTTGCAAGCGCATGTCCGCGCGGCGGCGTGGTTGACGCCCCGTTGCCGGCATGCCGTTGTGCGCCTTCCATATCGGCAAGGCCTGGCTATTCTACTATCTTGCGTGGCGCCGCGCAGACGGGCGCAGCCATCTGGCGAGGCTGGCCTGCCGGCGACCTGTTTTGCTGCTCATGCAGCATCCATGTCGTAACGACTGGACATGGGAAATTTTGACGTATATAATTCGGCCTCCTTTCCCTGATAGCTCAGTTGGTAGAGCGACGGACTGTTAATCCGCAGGTCCCTGGTTCGAGTCCAGGTCGGGGAGCCAGAACAAGCAGCAGCAAAGGGCCACGTGGCAACACGTGGCCCTTTTGTCATGCGCGCACGGTTTCCGTTCACGCTGGCCATGCCGTGTTAGCGGCGTGCGCGACGCCGGCCCGCTGCTGGCAGGGGGCGCGCAGCGTTTCCCGGATCAGGGATCGACAAACACGTCGAAACGCACCTTGAGCGGGCTGCCCCACGAGATTTCCACCCAGGCCCGGAAGCCACCGTTGTACGGTGCAATGTTGTACACGGCCATGCGGGCGGCGCCAATGAAACGGTCCTGGGCAGTGGCGCCGTATTCGCTGATGTTGAGGAAGACGCGCGAATTGGCTTTCACGTTGGCATTGGCGAAGTTGACCGAAGGATGCACGCCGTTGGCCGTCCACGTGTAGTAGGTGGTGAAGGCGGCGGGGCTCAGGTTCAAGTCCTGCGCGGCCGCGCCTTTGGCGCTTTGGCCTTCCTGTTCCATCGGCAGCTCGGTTTCTTCCAGTGCCAGGTTGCTGCCGGTGCGATGTTCTACTTTCATTTCCATGATGTACTCCTGATCGATAGTTTGGACGCCGCGCCTGTCGTCGTGCGGCAAGACGCCCTATCTGTTGCCGTGACGGCCAGTGTCACGTCCTGGCTGATAAGGTAGCCGCCTGCTCCATGCTGTGGGAGTAAGCTATTCTAGGCAAACGCGCGGGCAAAAAGGGGGCGGCGCCACCGGAAAAACGGCGCTCGCTTGTGCTGGCGCAAACACCTTGCAGGCAGGCGGCAAGATCTTTTCCCGCAGGCTATTTTTGCGGGGCGCCACGCATGCCGCGCAGGACAATGGCACAATAGGTCCAGCCGACCTGTCGATGCGGAAACCGTTGCGAGCCTAGCCCATGCCGATACTGAACCTGAGTGCCGAAACCGATATCTATTACGAATTGATCGAAGGCGACCCCGCCAAGCCCTGCCTGGTATTCCTGCACGAGGGACTCGGTTGCTGTGCGATGTGGAAAGATTTTCCCGCGCAGCTATGTCAGGCGACGGGGTGCCGCGGCTTGCTGTACGACCGCCACGGCTATGGCCAGTCGTCGCCGCTGGCGGCGCGCCGGCAGCTCCATTATTTGCACGATTACGCGCTGTGCGAGCTGCCGCAAGTGCTGGCGGCACTGCTGCCGGGACAGGATCATTTTCTCGTCGGTCATTCCGATGGCGGCAGCATCGCCCTGATCTATGCGGCGCAGCAGCCGTCCCGCTTGCGCGGCATCATCACCGAAGCGGCGCACGTGTTTGTCGAGGGCATCACGCTCGAGGGCATCCGCGTGGCGGACGCGGCGTTTGGCGCGGGCAAGCTGCGCGCGCTGGCGAAATACCATGGCGACAAGACGGAGACCATCTTCAAGGCCTGGTCGGATACTTGGCTCAGCTATGGTTTCCAGTTCTGGAACATCGAGTACCTGCTGCCTTCCGTCGAATGCCCGGCGCTGGTGGTGCAGGGCAGCGAGGACCAGTACGGCAGCGCGGCCCAGGTCGACACGATCGTGGCGCAGGCGCTCAACGCCGTGCCCGCCATGGTCGAGCAGTGCGGCCATACGCCGCACCAGGAGCAGCCGCAGGCATTGCTGGCGCTGATGGAAGGCTTTTTGCAAGGCCGCATGGACGCGGCCACGCATCCGAGACACACATGAGTTCCTCAATGGCAGGCGGGATCGCTGTCCCAGCGGCCCGAGCAGATGCGCGAGCGGCACAGCATGCCTTCGATCAAGCCCAGCTGCTTGCAGCGCCGTAACAGTTCCGCCGTTTCCTGCTCCTGCTCCTGCTCCTGTTCCTGCCTGCGCAGCACCACGTCGCGCACGGGCGCTGCCGTGCCTTCTTGCCGGTGTGCATGGGCCACCATCGCCGTCAGCAAGGCGACGTCGCTGTCGCCGGGCGCGGCAGCCGGCCGCGTCCCCTGTGGCCGCGCGGCCGCCTGGCGCACGGGCGGCGGCGTCTTGTGCGGCGCGCTTGCTGTCGTGGCGGCCATCGCAGGCAAGGGCGGTGCCGCCGTATTGACGATGGTGGCCGCCTGCGCCGCCTGTGGCGGCACCGTTGGCGCCGGCACTGCGGGTGCCGCCATGGCCGTGGCGGGCGCTGCCGGCCGGGGCCGCGGCAAGACCTCCGTGTCGTAGGCGAGCACGGCCGTGATCAGCACCGCCAGGCACAGCGCGCCTGCGGCCCCGTGCCGCCAGCCGGGACGCCAGCGCAGGGCCGGCATGGCATCGGGCGCGGTGACGCCGTGTTCGAGCTGCGACAGGATGCCCTTGCCTTCGATGCGCGCGCCAGCCGCGCCGGCCTTGCCCAGCAGGTCGGGACCGCGCGCCTGGCCATCCCCGGTTTTCAGTAAAGACAAAATATCACCTCCGCAGTGGATCAAATTCGACTGACCTTGATGTAAACCGCGCTCATGCGGGCCGCGGACGCCTACGATCTAGCGATACCGCCGAGCACGCTGCCCGGCCCCGGCTATTCCCCTTACGGAGCGCCCCATGTTCGTCGCCCTGGTCCTGATGTATTTCTTGCTCGCCTGTTTTGCCTGCTGGCTGCTGCTGTTTCCCGGCGGCCGCGCCATCGTGCTGCACACGCTCGTCAACCTGGGCTGGCGCATGCAGCGGCGCGCGCAGCACTGGAAGGGCGACAGCGGCGCGCAGTGGCAGCGCGTGCAACGCTACACGGGCTCGGGCATGGCGCGCGCCTGGCAACTGCTGTGGCGGCACCGCTGGCTGAGCTTGGCGGGCAGCGTGCTGGTTATCGTGCCGCCGCTGCTGGCCTGGCTGTCCAGCGACCGCATCGCCCTGCGCGGCTATGCCGACCAGCAACACGTCATCAATGACCAGGTCAGCGACTTGCTGAAAGGCGAGCAGCTGGTGCCGCCGCCGGCCTTGCCGCCGCTGCTGTTTTCCACGGCGGAAGTGACGCAGCTGCGCCCGCTGCTGGGCGGCGCCAGCCGCAACTGGCAATTGCTTGACCACGATTTCGCGCAGCGTTTGCTGCTGGTCTTTAAGATCATGAAGGACGTGCATGGCTACGACATGGTCTTGCTGGAAGGCTATCGCAGTCCCGCGCGCCAGGACCAGCTGGCGGCGGCCGGCCCGAACGTGACGAACGCGAGGGCGTTTCAAAGCTATCACCAGTATGGCCTGGCGGCCGATTGCGCATTCATGCATGAAGGAAAGCTCATCATTTCTGAAAAAAATGCCTGGGCCATGCGCGGCTACCGTCTATATGGCGTGACGGCCGAATCGGTGGGCCTGCGCTGGGGCGGGCGCTGGACCATGATGGACTTCGGCCACACGGAATTGCCGCAACCGCGCGTGCTGGGCAAGTAAGCCGCGCCAGCCATTCTAGCGCCGGGCGGCGGTCGGATTTTCACAGCTGCAAGCTTGCTTGCGCAGCGTCAAGGGCACAGCGGCACCTGCCGGGCGCTGGCGCCTGGTACTTGTCATATGTCAACAAAGGCGCGCCGCATTGCTGTCAGCATGGGCCGACTCCGCCTCGCTGCGCGGCGGCGTTCCTCCTGCTTTGCGACCTCACCCTGGGCTCATCATGCTGCGACGAATCTGGCATTTCCTCACCGACAGCCGCAATCTGACCATCCTTGGCTTCGTGGCGCTGGCCGTGTTCCTGTACCTGGGCGCCGAAGTGCTGGAAGTGGCGCTGATCTGGGCGCTGGCCTTGCTGTTGCTGGCCTTTGTCACCTGGCTGGGCCTGTGGCTGTGGCGCCGGCGCCGCGCGCGGCGCGATGCGCAGGCGCTGGGCCAGGCCATCCTCAACGAGGCCGAGATCGCCGCCGCGCAAGCGGCCTCGGCGTCGACAGCCAGCAGCACGCAGCAGGGCGAACTGGGCGCCGTGCGCACGGGCATGCTGGCCGCCATCGAAACCATCAAGACGTCCAAGCTGGGCATCAAGTCGGGCGCCGCCGCTCTGTATGAATTGCCGTGGTACATGATCATCGGCAATCCGGCCGCCGGCAAGAGCAGCGCCATCCTGCATTCGGGACTGCAATTTCCCTTCGCCGACGGCAAGGTCGTGCAAGGCGTGGGCGGCACGCGCAACTGCGACTGGTTTTTCACCACGGACGGCATCGTGCTCGACACGGCGGGACGCTACTCCGTCGTCGACGAGCACCGCGGCGAGTGGTTCGGCTTTCTCGACCTGCTGAAAAAATACCGGCGCAAGGCGCCCATCAACGGCATCCTCATCGCCGTCAGCATCGCCGAACTGCGCGGCGACCCCGATGTCGGCATGCAACTGGCGCGCAGCCTGCGCAAGCGCGTGCAGGACGTCATCGAACGCCTGGAAGTGTTCGCGCCCCTGTACATCGTGTTTACCAAGGCGGACTTGATCGCCGGCTTCACGGAGTTTTTCGCGGATGCCGAACGCAGCGAGCGCGAGCGCGTCTGGGGCGCCACCATGCCCTACCAGCGCAAGCTGCCGACGGCCGACCTGCTGGCGTTTTTCGACCAGGGTTTCGATGAATTGCACGATGGCTTGACGGAACTGAGCCTGGCCAACATGGCGCACCGGCAACGCAAGACGATGGCGCCCGGCGTCTTTACCTTTCCGCTGGAGTTTGCCGCCATTAAGCCTGCCTTGCGCGCCTTCATCGCCACCCTGTTCGAGGAAAACCCGTTCCAGTTCCAGCCCGTGTTCCGCGGCTTTTACTTTACCAGCGCGCTGCAGGAAGGCGAGCCCGTCAGTGCCTCCTCGCAGCAAGTGGCGCGCCGCTTCGACCTGGCTTTCGCGCCAGCCCCGGCCACGGTGCCATCGGGCGCGCGCCAGCATGGCTATTTCCTGCTGGAGCTGTTCCGCAAGGTCATTTTTGCCGACAAGCACCTGGTGGCCAACTATGCCAACCGCGCCAGGCTGCGCTTCAAATATGCCGTGTTCTTTGCCGCCACCGTGTCGCTGGGCGCCTGCCTGGGCGGCTGGAGCTGGTCCTACCTGGGCAACCGGCAACTGGTGGCCAACGTCGAGGCCGATCTGAACAAAGTGGTGAAGCTGCAGGAGCGGCGCCTGGACTTGCAGTCGCGCCTGGAAGCGCTGGAGATCTTGCAGGACCGCATCGAGCAGCTGGAAGCGTACCGCACGCAACGGCCCTGGTCCTTGCGCCTGGGCCTGTACCAGGGAGATTTGCTCGAACGCAAGCTGCGCGAAGAGTACTTTTCCGGTGCGCGCCAGGTCATGCTCACCCCCGTGGCGGGCGCGCTGGAAGCCCTGCTGTTTGAAATGAACGCCAGCGCCGACCAGTTGCAGCCCACGGCGCGCACGCCGCAGACGCCGGCCGCCGCTTCCGTCACGCCTTCCGCCGCGCCGCGCAGCGTGCAGTACCAGGCGGCCAGCGCGACGAATGTGGAAGATGCCTACAATGCGCTGAAAACCTATCTGATGCTGGCCGATAAATCGCATGCGGAAAGCAGCCACCTGAACGACCAGCTGACGCGTTTCTGGCGCGGCTGGCTGGAGGGTAACCGGGGCGCCATGCCGCGCGAACAGATGATACGCAGCGCTGAGCGGCTGCTGACGTTTTACCTGGCGCAGATCGGCGACCCGTCCTGGCCGCGCATCGAGCAGAAGCTGGCGCTGGTCGACCAGGCGCGCGAAAACCTGCGGCGCGTGGTGCGCGGCATGCCGGCGCGCGAGCGCGTGTATGCCGACGTCAAGGCGCGCGCCTCGACGCGCTTTCCCGGCATGACGGTGGCGCGCATCGTCGGCGAACAGGATCAGTCGCTGCTGGCGGGCAGCTACGCCGTCTCCGGCGCCTTTACGCGCCAGGCGTGGGAAAAGTTCGTCGAGGGCGCATTCCGCGATGCCGCCAACCGCGAGCTGCAAAGCGCCGACTGGGTGCTGAAAAGCGCCTCCACCGACGACCTGACCCTGGAAGGCAGTCCGGAACAGATCGAGAAAAACCTGGTGGCCATGTACAAGGCCGACTATGCGCGCGAGTGGCAAAAATTCGTGCAGGGCGTCGTCGTCGCCGACCTGAAAGGCTTCGACGGTGCCGTGCAGGCGATGAACCGCCTGGGCGACCCGCAGTCGTCGCCGATTGCCAAGCTGCTGACGACCATTTACGAGGAAACCTCGTGGGACAACCCGGCGCTGCAGAATGCCCAGTTGCGCAAGGCCGAGCGGGGCATCGTCGCCTGGTTCAAGGAAACCGTGCTGCGCCGCGCGCCGTCGCCGCTGACGGCCAATCCCGGTCTCAATGCGCAGCTCGACCCGGCCCGCCTGGACAAGCCCATGGGACCCGTGGGCCGCGAATTTGCCGGCGTGGGCAAGCTGGTGGCGGCCAGGGACAACAATGCGTCGCTGATGCGCGCCTACCTGGAAGCGCTGTCGAAACTGCGCAGCCGCTTGAACCAGCTGAAGAACCAGGGCGATCCGGGGCCGGGCGCGCGCCAGTTCATGCAGCAGACGCTGGAAGGCAGCGGTTCCGAACTGGCCGACGCCCTGAAACTGGTCGACGAGCAGCTGCTCACGGGGATGAGCGACGCGCAAAAGCAGGCGATCCGTCCCATCCTCGTGCGCCCGCTGATGCAGACCTTTGCCGTCATCGTCGCGCCGGCCGAACTCGATATTAACAAGACCTGGGCGGCGCAAGTGTATGAACCGTTCCAGAAATCGCTGGCGAACAAATATCCGTTCGCGCCCACGGCGCGCATCGAGGCGAGCAACCTGGAGATCGGCCAGTTCTTCGGCCCCGAAGGCCTGGTGGCGAAATTCGTCACGACGTCCATGGGACCGCTGGTGGTGCGGCGCGGCGACGTGCTGGCGCCGCGCACCTGGGCCGACATGGGCATCAGCCTGTCGCCGCAGGTGGTGGCGCGCTTTCCCGGCTGGATCGCGCCGCTGGGCGCGGGCGGCGTGGCGGCCACGTCGACGGCAGCGCAAACCGTCTTCCAGATCCAGCCGTCGCCCGCGCCGGGCACGCTGGAATACACGGTGGAGATCGACGGCCAGCAGCTACGCTACCGCAACACCCCGGCGCAGTGGACGAACATGGTGCATCCGGGCCCGCAGGGAGCGGCGGGCGGGCAGGGGGCGCGCATCACGGCCGTCACCTTCGACGGGCGCACGGTGGAATTGTTCAACGAGCCGGGCCAGTTCGGCTTGAAGCGCATGATCGATGCGGCAGCCAAGAAGCGCAAGGATGGCGGCGTGTTCGAACTGCGCTGGGCGCGCGGCGAGGTAGCCGTGGCGGTCGACCTGAAGATCACCAGCAGCGCCGAGACGGCGGGCGCCGGCGCGGGCGGGACTGCGGCGCTGCAGGAGCAGGGCTTTCGCGGCATGCAGCTGCCCGAGACCATCGTCGGCGCGCCCGGCGCTTCCGCCGCGCCCGCGCCGGCGATGGTCGCCGTTGCCGTTGCTGCAGTGGCAGCGGGAGTGACGCCATGATGCGCGCGCAACAGCAGGTGCGCCTCGGTTATTTTGGCAAGATCCCCGCGCGCGGCGATTTCATCAAGGCTTGCGACAATCACGCGCTGGTGCAGCTGCTCGACGACTGGCTGGCGCAGGTCATGACTGCACTGACGGTGGAGCCGCGCTGGAAGCTCAATTACGACGCCTTGCCGCCGCTGCGCTTTGCCTTCGTCGGCACGCGCAGCCGGCGCGCCATCGCCGGGCGCCTGGAAGCGAGCAGCGACCAGTCGCTGCGGCGCTTTCCCTTCATGGCCATGGGCGCGCTGGAAGTCGATGACGCGGAAGCCTTTGTCGCCTGCAGCCCGCTGGTGCTGGCGCCCCTGTGGCAGCGCGTGGAGCAGCTGTCGCAAGGCATCGTGGCCAGCGCCGAACCGTTGCCGGCCCTGCTGGCGCTGGCCGGCAACGTGGTCGACATCGAACCGGCCGCGCCACGCCACGCGGCGCGCCTGGCCGCCTTTTTGCAGGCGCAGACGCTGCATGGCCTGCAGGCGATGCTGGCTTCGCCCGCGTTTCCCGTGACGGTGCGCGAATTGCTGCTGGGCCTGGGCCTGCTGCTGCGGCCCGTGCGCCAGAGCGGCTTGCCGCGCCTGGAGAAAAGCCTGGTGCTGCCGTTGCCGCAGGACGCGCAGCTGCGCGAACTGGTGGCCAGCTTCTGGCTGCATCTGATCGCGCCCTTCCTGCGCCAGGCCGATTTCGAACTGGCGCTGTTCTTTTCCCACCTCGACGAGGCGCCCGTGCTGGTGATCGGCTTTTGCGGCGCCGACCCGCACGGCTTGCGCGCGCTGATCGATCCGCAGGCCGGCTGCGAACGGCTGATCGTCTTCGACCAGCTCGACTGGGTCGAGGAGCAGCTGGGACACGATGCGGCGCTGCGCCAGTTTTCCGCCTGCCTGCAGCAGGATCAGCTGTCGCTGCGCTCGGCCTGCGCCATGTTTGCCGATACCTTTGCCTGAAGGATTGCGATGAAATCTCCCGTCATTTTCCTGCTGCCGCTGCTGCTTGCCGCCCCCTCTTGCCACGCCCAGGCGCAAGCGCCCCAGACGCCGATGCCGGGGCAGATCCTCGTCACGGGCACCCTGGCCGACGAGGCGGGCAAGGCGGCCGTGCTGGCCCGCCTGCGCGAACTGTATGGCGCCGAGCGCGTGGTCGACCAGATCGCCATCGGCAACGTGGCCGTGCCGGCCAACTGGAACGGCTACGTGCAAAAGCTGATCGCGCCGAACCTGAAGCTCATTTCACGGGGACAGATCAGCATCGACGGCAACAACGTCAGCGTGCGCGGCGAAGTGGCGAACGAGGCGCAGCGCCAGCAGATCGCCAGCGACATCGCCACCAGCCTCAATCCCACCTACATCGTCAACAATGGCTTGCGGGTCAAGGCGGCCGAGGCCGAACAAGGCTTGCTCGATGCGGCGCTGGACAAGCGCATCATCGAATTCGACAGCGGCAAGGCGTCCATCACGCCGGCCGGTCTGGCCATCCTCGACGAGATGGCGGCCGCCATGCTCAGGCTGCGGGGCCGCAAGGTGGAGGTGATCGGCCACACGGACGACACGGGCCTGCGCGCCAGCAATGTGGCCCTGAGCCAGGCGCGCGCCGAAGCCGTGCGCGCCTACCTGGCCGGCAAGGGCGTCGTCGCCGATTCGGTGCTGGTGTCGGGCCAGGGGCCGGACCGCCCCGTGGCCAGCAACGCCACGGCCGACGGCCGGGCGAGAAACCGGCGCATCGAGTTCCGTATTGCGCAATAGATTGGCTTGACACCTCACAAAACCGTAGCGAGCGGATGAGAGTTGTGGCCGAGAAGCGCAGGTGTGCGAATGCACGGGGACGCCGAGTCATTGAGCATCGCAGGCCGCAAATCTCGACGCGCAGTAGGTTCTGTGAGGTGTTCAGGGCAGGGTGATTGTCAGGTGCGCGGGGCGCGGCGCCAGCTTGACCAGGTCCGCATACGCGGCCAGGGTCGTTTGCGTGCCGCGCGTCAGATGCGTTTTCAGGCCCAGGTAGGCGCAGATGGCCAGCAGGGCGAAAAAGCTCGACAGCGCCCACAGCGGCACGTCGCTGCCGCGTTTGTTGACCACCTGGTCGGGGCGTTCCGCGCGCGGCGCGAAGCCGCGGCTCTTGCCCTTGATGTGGGCGATCTCGTCGCCCAGGCGCGCCGTCAGGTAGCTGAGTTTTTCGCCGCCGTCGATCGCATACTTGCCCTGGAATCCCAGCAACAGGCACATATGGAAGACCTGCAGCGCCTGCACGCGCATGGCGCCCTTGCCGCGCAGGGCGTCGAGGCGGTCGAAAAAATGTTCGCCGGCCAGCTGGTCGCCGAAGATCAGCAGCTGCAGCGGGCGCCGCTCCCACTGCTTGCGCAGCGTGAAGGGCGAGGCCAGGATGATTTCATCGACGGCCGCGCAGAATGCATATTTGGCCGCCTCGATATCGTCGCCGTCGGCGCGGATCTTTTTCGCCTCGCGTTCGAAGTCGTCGAGGAAGGCCGTGATGCGGTCCATGAAGCCTTGTTCGTCGCCGGGCGCCGAACCGTGCTTCAGCATGAACAGCATGTAAAAGCCTTCATGCATCAGGTCCAGCAGGGCGCTGCCGGCATGGCGGGCGCCGGCAGGGGCGGGGCCGCGTGGTCCCAGCAGGGACGGCGCCGCGCGCCGTTCGATGAGCTGGCTCATGCCGTCACCGCGATCAGTTCCAGCTGCAGGTCGCGTATGCCGGCCGGCACGTACACGGAAATCGACTGCGCCTTGAGCATCTGCTCGTACAGCGCGCCGCGGTTTTCAATCGCAAAATAATAGGTGTCGGGCCGCACGGGAATGGCCGCCGGCACTTGCGGCGCATGCGACAGTTTCAGGCCGGGCATGGCCGTGAGCACGCATTTTTCCACGTCGTCGGGCGCGCCCACCTTCACGCGCAGCGGCACCACGTCCACCAGTTCGATGGCTGGCATGGCGGCGCGGATCGCCAGGTACAAGGTGGTGTGCTGGTCGATCTTGCCCGAATCGAGCTTGCCCAGGTAGTACGACGGCTGTTCTTCCAGCAGGGCGATGGAAAAATACTTCGACGAGATGACGGTGTCGAGCAGTTCGCGGATGATGCCGTCGATGGCGTCGAAGCAGGCGCCCGGCTGCGCGTGGTCGTAGGCGGGCAGGCTGGCCAGGGTGTAATGCTTGGAGTAGCTGAGCAGGCCGCCCGCCAGGCCCAGCAGCGCTTCGTACAGGCGCTCCGGATGCAGGGCCGGATGGCGCACGTAATGCATCAGCGCGGCGGCGGCCGTGCTGACCGTGTGCAGCAGCCAGAACGAGGACACGTCGCCGGAGCGGAATTCGATCACGTTGCGGCTCGGTTCGCGGTGGTGGCCGTGCAGCGCGCTCACTTTCGCCTGCAAGGCGTCGAGCAGGTGTTCCAGCACGCCCCGCAGGCGCGGCGCGCCGGCGATCGCCAGGCTGGGCGCCATGAACGAGGGCACGGGCTCGAAGCCGCCCGACACCGTGCGCCGCAGGGCGATCAGCGGCAGGCAGTCGTAGGAGCCGCGCGCCTCGCTGTCGGGAATCAGGCGCACGCTCTTCTTCAGGTAGGCCACGTCGGCCACGGCGGACTCCGTGAACAGGTCGGGCGTGGCGCGCAGCGCGTGCGCAAAGCGCGTGGCCGCCGGCGTGCCCGCCGTTGACGCCTGCGCCGTGTAATTCATGCCTTCGCCATTGAGGATGGGCAGCGCCGCGTAATACGTCACTTCCTGCACCGCCGGCGGCAGCGCTTCCAGGTCCACGGGCGGCGGCAGGGTATCGCTGCCCGTTGCGCCGTCGCCCAGCGCCTCGAACACTTCGCCGTCGCGGAAGATCGCCGACAGGGCTTGCAGGCGCAAGGTGCCCGTCTTCAGCGCCGCCAGGTCCCACTCCATGTGCGCCACGCCCCACAGGTAGGGATGCAGCGCGCTGGCCGTGTGATGCAGGCGCGCTTCGTGATATTGATCCTGGCGCTGGAAATGCTGCGGCCGCAGGAACAGGCCCTCTCCCCACAAGATTTTCGCTGCCATGCCCATTGCGTTTCTCCTTGAATGTGTGGCGTGCCGCTGCCGCCGCTGCCGCCGTTACTGCGTTAGCGGCAGCGCAGGGTGGACAGCGGCGCCATGCCGCCGTCCATGCCGGCCACGCTGAGCGCGCAGGCGTGCAGGCCGACGGTGATGCCGCCGCGTTCCGCGTCGGCGGCGGCAAAGGTGGCGCGCCAGCGCTGCGCCGCAGGCGCGCGGAACAGGGCCACGACGCCGATGAAATACGCTTCCTTGCTGACTTTTTCCTGCACCTCGTAGCGCTGGCCCGGCACCAGCAGCACTTCTTTCACTTCCATCAGGTCGGCGCCCAGCGCCGTCTTTTCGCGCTGCGTGTCGAGGAAGCTGTCGTACGGCGCCTGCTCGAAGGCGGCGCTCTGGCGCAGCTTGTAGATGCGCGCCACCAGCGCCAGCGGCCGGCCGTCGGCATCCGTGTTGAGGCGCTGCGCCGCATGCAGGCGGATGCTGACATTGCGCGGCGGCTTTTGCGCGTCGGGCAGTTCGGGCGGCGGCTTGGTCGCGCCGGCCATCTGCAGCGCCGCGTTGGCCAGGGTGCCGATGGCGCCGCCCGCGCAGCCGGCCAGCGGCAACGCCAGCAGAAGTAGCGCGGTGGTGCGGGCCAGGCGGCGGAGCGGGGCGTCAAATGGCATGGCTGCTCTTTGCAAAGTGAAGAATGGAAATAAATGTGCTGCAGTCATTTAAACGCATGCAGGGGCGACCTGCTTGCGTTGGCGCAAAATCGGTCAGCGATCAAGACAATTACTGCGCCAGATCAGGTTTCATGTCGCTGTACGCGGCTGTGATGTGGAACTTCTTCTTTGCTGATTAATCTCAATCTGGCAAAAAAATTGGCGATCAATAATGGCCTCCACCAAGGCGCCGCCCATCTTTCCCAGCGGTAGCGTCCTCCACGTGAAGGAATGCCCCGATGAAGCCAGCCACCGTGTTGCCCCGTATTGCCTGCCTCGCCAGCGCCTTGCTGCTGGCCGCCTGCGCCTCGCCGGACCAGCCGGCGCCCAAGAAACCTGCCGCGCCGACCCTGGCGCAAGTGATGAGCGACGCCGATGCGGCGGCGCGCGCCGACCAGTACGAACGGGCCATGACCCTGCTCAAGGGCGGCGGCAGCAGCTACCCCGCCGACAAGGCGCCGTGGCTGCAAATGGCGCAGATGAAGTTCGACCGCGGCCAGTACGGCGACGCCATCGGCCATGCGCTCGAAGCGCTGGAGCGCGATCCGGACGACAAGGTCGCCAACAGCATCGTCGCCGTCAGCGGCTTGCGCCTGTCCGGCAAGGCGCTGGCCGACCTGTCGCGGCAAAACAATCTGAATGGCTCGCTGCGCTCGGAAGCGCAGGACCTGGCCAAGCTGCTGCGCGCGAGCATCGGCGAAGACGTGCTGGTGCCGCCGGCCAAGCGTCCGCCGGCGGCCGGCAAGCGCGCCGCCGGTTCCGGCACGCCGGCGGCGAAGGGCGCGGCGCAAGGCAGTGCGGCCGACCCGTTCAGCGGCCTGAAATAAGCCGGCATCCCCACCATCCCCTGAGTAAAGGAAGCGACATGCCCAAGTCCGACAGCGTGCAAAAACGCCTGAAGCAGATACGCGCGCCGCGCGTGCAAATGACCTACGACGTCGAAATCGGCGACGCGATTGAAAACAAGGAGCTGCCCTTCGTGGTCGGCGTGCTGGGCGACTTTGGCGGCAATCCGGACAGCGAAAAAAAACGCCTGAAGGACCGCAAGTTCGTCGCCATCGACCGCGACAACTTCGACGAAGTGCTGGCCGGCGTGGAACCGGTGGCCCGTTTCGCCGTGCCGAACCGCCTCGGCGAGGCGGGCGGCACGTTTGCCGTCGACCTGCACTTCCGCTCGATGGACGACTTCCGCCCGGAATCGGTGGTGCGCCAGGTCGACCCCTTGCGCAAGCTGCTCGAGGCGCGCACCAAGCTGGCCGACTTGCGCAACAAGCTGGCCGGCAACGACAAGCTGGAAGACTTGCTGACGGAAGTGCTGAACAACACGGACAGCCTGGCCACCCTGAAACCGCAGTTCCCAGCGCAGGAGGATTGAGATGAGCGCCCAGGCAGAAGCCACAGAATCCCTCGCTGTATCCGCACCCGATGCGCCGGCCGCCACCGACTTGCTGGACCAGATCGTCGAGCAAAGCCGCGTCGCCAAGTCCGGCGCCGAACATGCGCGCGCGCGCGACCTGATTTCGGAACTGGTGGCGCAGGTGCTCGACGGCACGGTGCTGATGTCCAGCAGCCTGTCGGCCACGCTGGATGCGCGCGTGGCGGAAATCGACCGCCTGATCTCCGCCCAGCTCAGCGAAATCATGCACGCGGCGCCGTTCCAGCAGCTCGAACAAAGCTGGACGGGGCTGCGCTACCTGGTCGGCAATTCCGATACGGGCACGCGCCTGCAGATCCGCATGTTCAACGCCACCAAGCGCGAACTGGTGAAGGATTTCCAGGCCGCGCTGGAGTTCGACCAGAGCAGCATGTTCAAGAAGGTGTATGAAGAGGAATTCGGCACCTTCGGCGGCGCGCCGTTCGCCGCGCTGCTGGGCGACTTCGCCATCTCGCGCCAGCCGGAAGACATGTATTTCGTCGAACAGATGTCGCACATCGCCGCCGCCGCCCATGCGCCGTTCATCGCTTCGGCCGCGCCGGAACTGTTTGGCCTGGAAAGCTACGGCGACCTGGGCAAGCCGCGCGACCTGGCCAAGGTGTTCGACACCATCGAGTACGCGAAATGGAAAGCCTTCCGCGAATCCGAGGATGCGCGCTATGTCGGCCTGACCTTGCCCCGCTTCCTGGGCCGGTTGCCGTTCAATCCCGTCGACGGCACCACGGTGGAAGGTTTCAATTTTGTCGAGGAAGTCGACGGCAGCGACCATCACAAATACCTGTGGTGTAACGCCGCGTATGCGTTCGGCTGCAAGCTGACGCGCGCCTTTGCCGACTACGGCTGGTGCGCCGCCATCCGCGGCGTGGAGGGCGGCGGCCTGGTGGACGACCTGCCGACCCACACCTTCAAGACGGACGAGGGCGACGTGGCCCTGAAATGCCCGGCCGAAGTGGCGATCACCGACCGCCGCGAAAAGGAGTTGAGCGACCTGGGTTTCATCTCGCTGGTGCACTGCAAGAACACGGCGTACGCGGCGTTCTTCGGCGCGCAGTCGGCGCAGAAAAGCCGCAAGTACAACAGCGACGCGGCCAATGCGAACGCGGTGCTGTCGTCGCAGCTGCAGTACATCTTTGCCGTCTCGCGCATCGCCCATTACATGAAGGCCATGATGCGCGACAAGATCGGCAGCTTTGCCGCCGCCTCCAACGTGGAGGATTTTTTGAACCGCTGGCTGATGCAGTACGTGCTGCTCGACGATAACGCCAGCCAGGAACAGAAGGCGCAGTTCCCCCTGCGCGAAGCGTCCGTGCAGGTGCATGAAGTGCCGGGCCGGCCCGGCGTGTACCGCGCCGTGTCGTTCCTGCGGCCGCACTTCCAGCTTGATGAATTATCCGTTTCGCTCCGACTGGTCGCGGAGTTGCCGAAGTCGACCAATTCCTGATCCACCTCTCTTTCAACCACAGGAGCACACCATGGCAATCGATGTATATCTGCAGATAGACGGCATCAAGGGCGAGTCCACGGATGACAAGCACAAGGACTGGATCGAGTGCAAATCGGTCAGCTGGAGCGTCGAGCAGCCGAAGTCCGCCACCGCGTCGACGGGCGGCGGCCACACGGCCGAACGCTGCGAGCACAAGGACATCGTCATTTCCAAGCTGGCCGACCTGGCCTCGCCGGTGCTGCTGCAGACCTGCTCGGCCGGCAAGACCATCCCCAAGGCGCGCTTCGAATTCATGCGCGCCGACGGCCAGGGCGAGCGCGTCAAGTACTTTGAAATCGAAATCGAGAATGTGCTGATCGGCGCCGTCACGCCGAACGTGGAAGAGGGCGACATCCTCGGTGAACACGTCGGCTTCAAGTTCTCGAAGGTGAAGTGGAAATACACGCAGCAAAAAGTGACGGGCGGCGCCGGCGGCAATACCTCGGGCGGCTGGGACCTGGCCGCGAACCGCGTGGCTTGATCCATCCTCGCGCGGCGCGCGGCGGCCACCTGCGCCCGCGCCGCGCCGACTTTTCAGGAGAGCGCATGGACAGTTATGTACCTGGCCTGTTCGACCGCCTGATGGGCGACGGCGGCGCGGCGGCGGGCGGCGTGGCGCCGCGCCTGTCGCTGGAACAATTGAAGGATGCGGTGGCGCGCGACCTGGAAGAGCTGCTCAATACGCGCGTGGCCCTGCCGCCCGGCGCGCTCGACGCCTATCCGGAATGTGCGGCCTCCATCGTCAACTATGGCTTGATCGATTTCGCCGGCATGTGTTTGTCGAGCAGCGACGACCGCGCCCGCATCTGCGCCGCGCTGAAGGCCGCCATCGAACGCCACGAGCCGCGCCTGCGCAATGTGCGCGCCCGCCTGGAACGGGACGCGGGCGCCATCAACCGGGTCGGCTTCGTCATCAGCGGCACCCTGGCCGTGAGGTCCGGTGGCGAGACGGTCAATTTCGACGCCGTGCTGCAGCCGTCGTCGCTGCGCTATTCGATCAACCGCAAGGGAGCCGCCGCATGAACAATAACTTGAAAACCCTGATCGCCAAACTGAATGACACGGCGCGCACGGCCGCCACCCGCGCCGCCGCCATCTGCGTGGGACTGGGCCAGTATGAAGTCGATATCGAACACCTGTTCCTGGCGCTGCTGGAGCAGGAGCGCAGCGATTTCGTCACCATCGCGCGGCGCAGCGAGATCAGCCTGACGGCGCTGGAGGCGGACCTGCGCCGCGAGATCGGCGGCTTCCGCACGGGCAGCGCGCGCACGCCCGTGTTTTCGCCCCACTTGCCGCTGCTGTTCGAACACGCCTGGCTGATCGCCTCGCTGGACACGGCGCAGCCAGGCCCCATCCGCAGCCGCCATCTGCTGTTGGCGCTGCTGACGGAACCGGAACTGTCGCAGCTCGCCTACCGCGGCTCGAAGCTGTTCGCCCGCTTCAGCGTGGAGCAATTGAAGCACCATCCGGACAAGCTGACGGCCGGCTCCGGCGAGGAGGAAAGCGCTGGCGTGCCGCGGCTTTCCGACACCGGCGACGATCCTGTTGTTAGCCTGGCCAGCAAAACCCCGGCGCTGGACCAGTTCACCACCGACCTGACGCAGCTGGCGCGCGATGGCAAGCTCGATCCCGTGATCGGCCGCGAGGCGGAGATACGCCAGGCCGTCGACATCCTGCTGCGCCGGCGCCAGAACAATCCTATTTTGACGGGCGAGGCGGGCGTGGGCAAGACGGCCGTGGTGGAAGGCCTGGCCTTGCGCATCGCCGCCGGCGACGTGCCCGAGGTGCTGCAGGGCGCGCGCATCCACGCGCTCGACATGGGCTTGCTGCAGGCCGGCGCCAGCGTGAAGGGAGAATTCGAAAGCCGTTTAAAGAATGTCATCGACGAGGTGACGAAAAGCCCGCACCCCGTCATCCTCTTCATCGACGAGGCGCATACGATGATCGGCGCCGGCGGCCAGGCGGGGCAGAACGATGCGGCCAATCTGCTCAAGCCGGCGCTGGCGCGCGGCGCCCTGCGCACCATCGCCGCCACCACCTGGAGCGAGTACAAGAAGTATTTTGAAAAGGATGCGGCGCTGGCGCGGCGCTTCCAGGTGGTGAAGGTGGAAGAGCCCAGCGAAGACATCGCCTGCGCCATGCTGCGCGCCATGGCGCCGCTGATGGAGCGCCATTTCGGCATCCGCGTGCGCGACGCCGCCATCGTCGAGGCGGTGCGCCTGTCGCACCGCTACATCAGCGGGCGCCAGTTGCCCGACAAGGCCATCGGCGTGCTCGATACGGCGTGCGCCAAGGTGGCGCTGGGCCAGCGCGCCACGCCGGCGCAGCTGGAAAACGTGCACCGGCGCCAGGAACGCGTCGGCGCGGAAATCGCCGCCCTGGCCCGCGAGGTGGCCGATGGCGAAGTGCCCGATAAAGCCGGCGCCGCGCGCCTGGCGCAGCTGCGGCGCGAGCATGATGAAGGGCAGGCGGCGGTCGCGGCGCTGGCGCAGCGCTGGGAGCGCGAAAAGGCGCTGGTGGCGCAGATCGGCGAGCTGCGCGCGCAGCTGCGCGGCGAGCGGCCGGGCGAGATCGGCGCGGCGCGCCTGCTGGCGCTGAAGGATGAGCTGGCGGCCCTGCAGGGCGACGCGCCGCTGTCGCCGCTGGAAGTCGATGCGCAGGTGGTGGCCGGCATCGTCGCCGCCTGGACCGGCATCCCGCTGGGGAAAATGCTCAAGGACGACATCCGCACGGTGCTGACCCTGGACGGCGCGCTGCGCGAACGGGTGCTGGGACAGGACCACGTCATCGAGGCGGTGGCGCAGCGCGTGCGCACGGCGCGCGCCAGCCTGGACGACCCGGACAAGCCGCAAGCCGTGTTCCTGTTCACGGGGCCGTCCGGCACGGGCAAGACGGAAACGGCGCTGGCGCTGGCCGACCTGCTGTATGGCGGCGAGCGCAAGCTCATCAGCATCAACATGAGCGAGTACCAGGAAGCGCACAGCGTGGCCGGCCTGAAAGGCTCGCCGCCCGGCTATGTCGGCTATGGCGAAGGCGGCGTGCTGACGGAAGGCGTGCGGCGACAGCCCTACAGCGTGGTGCTGCTCGATGAAGCGGAAAAGGCCCATCCCGACGTGCTGGAACTGTTCTTCCAGGTGTTCGACAAGGGCGTGCTCGATGATGCGGAAGGGCGCGAAGTCGATTTTCGCAACACCATCATCATCGCCACCTCGAACCTGGGTTCGGGCGCGATGATGGCCGCTTGCCTGAACCGGGCGTCACAGGACTTGCCCACGCCGGCCGCGCTGGAAGAACTGGTGCGACCGCAACTGGTGGCGCACTTCAAGCCGGCCTTGCTGGGGCGCCTGAAGGTGCTGCCCTTCTATCCCCTGAACGACGCGGTGCTGGCCGAGATCATCGCCCTGAAGCTGGCGCGCATCGGCGCGCGCATCGCGCGCAACCACCAGGCGCAGTTCAGCCATGACGCGGGCCTGGTCGACGCCGTGCTGGCGCGCTGCACCGAGGTCGATTCGGGCGCGCGCAACGTCGACCAGATCCTCAACGGCAGCCTGCTGCCGGCGATCGCCGAAGCGGTGCTGGCGCGCATGGCCGCGGGCGAGCCGGTCGCGTCGATACGCGTCAGCGCGAACAAGCAGGGGCAGTTCAAGTACACGATCCGATAATCCACCTTCCGGAGAGCGCCATGTTCAATCTGGAGCAGTTGCTGCACCCCGTCAGCGCCGTCAGTCCCTGCGGCGACGACCTCACCTTCAGCCAGGAGCTCGACGCCATCGCGCGAGCGCGCCAGCACGACGACCCGAGCCTGGACCAGGGCGAGTGGGTGACGGCGCTGAAGGAAGCCGACTGGCCCTTCGTGGCGACGCGCTGCGAACAGCTGATCGCGGCGCGCAGCAAGGATTTGCGCATGGCCGTGTGGCTGGCCGAGGCGCACGCGAAGACGCGCCATTTCCGTGGCCTGGGCGATGGCTACGCGTTGCTGGCCGGCCTGTGCGAACGTTACTGGGATGGCCTGTATCCGCCGGCGGAAGAGGGCGACCAGGAACAGCGCATCGGCAATGTCTTCTGGCTGCTGTCGCGCACGCCGCAACTGCTGCGCGAGATCCCGCTGACCGAAGGCGCCGACGGCCTGTATGCGCTGCAGGATTTCGATGCGGCGCGCCAGCGCGCGGCCGCCAGCGTAGCGCAGGGCGCGGCCGATCAGGGCTGGGGCGACGCGCGCCACGACGAAGCGGCAACCCTGGCGCAGATGGAGGCGGCGCGGCAAAGGAACACGCGCGCCTTTTCCGACGGCTTGCTGGCCGATGCGCAGTACTGCATGCAGTCGCTGCTGGCGTTCGAGCGCAGCGTCGATGCGCGTTTCGGCGCCGACGGTCCGAGTTTCCGCGCCGCGCGCGAAGCGCTGGAAAACGCCATTCATTTCATCGCGCCGCTGTCGCCTGGCGCGGATTTTATCGGTGCCCCGGCCGCCGCCGGCCAGGCCGCCGGCGAGGGCGGCGGCGCCATCGTGCAGCGCCAGCAGGCGCTGGCCCAGCTGCGCCAGGTGGCCGATTTCTTCCGCCGCACGGAGCCGCACAGCCCCGTCGCCTACCTGGCCGAGAAGGCCGCCAGCTGGGGCGAACTGCCGCTGCACCTGTGGCTGCGCGCCGTCGTGAAGGATGCCAATACCCTGGCGCAGCTCGATGACATGCTGGGCACGAACAGTGCAAACGGGTGATGGCGCTGACCCCTTCCATGCTACTCTTCGGGCATGTCCAGAATGCTCATCTTGCCTGCCGCGCTATGCCTGTTCATCGCCGCCAGCGCGCGGGCCGGCACCGCGGTGCCGCTGGTGATTTACGGCGACGACGACTATCCGCCGTACTCCTACGTTGAAAACGGCCAGCTGAAAGGCATTTATACGGAGATCGTGCGCGAAGCGGCGCAATCGATGCCGCAGTATGCGGTGCAGCTGCGTCCCGTGCCCTGGAAACGGGGCTTGCTGATGCTGCAGACGGGCGAGGCGTTTGCCCTGTATCCGCCGTATTCCTGGCGCAGCGAGCGGCCGTATGTGCGCTATTCCGTGCCGCTGCTGATGGAGCAGCTGGTGGTGCTGTGCAACCAGGACGTGCTGGCCAGGCGCAAGCTGCGGCAATGGCCCGCCGATTACGGCGGCCTGCACATCGGCGTGAACGCCGGTTTCCTGCCGGGCGACGCGGGATTGATGGCGTCCCTGCGCGCTGAAAAAATCGTGCTCGATCCTGCCAAGGGCACGCGCACGAATTTGCTCAAGCTGATGCGCGGACGCATCGATTGCTATGTCAGCGACCGCCTGTCGGCGCAGTGGGAATTGCAGCGCATCCGGCGCGAGGGGCCGCCGGGCACGCCGATGCAGGCAATCGAGGAAACGGCGCAGCTGGCCAGCCAGCAAGGCCACCTGGGTTTTACGGCGCAACGGCCTGCCGCCTATCCCTATCGCGATGACTTTATCGCACAATTCAATGCGGCCATCGTGCGCATGCAAAATAGCGGCGCGATCCGCCGCATCGTCGACCGGGCATTGCAACCCTGACGTTGCCACCCTGATTCACCCGATGGAGAAGACCATGAAAAAATTGCTGTTTCTGAGTGTGCTCGTGCTGGCCGGCTGCGTGGGCCGCCCCGACAATATTGTGCCTGTCGGTCACTTCGACACGACCCGCTATCTGGGCACATGGTATGAGATCGCGCGCCTCGACCATTCGTTCGAGCGGGGCCTGAGCCAGGTGACGGCCGATTACAGCCTGCGCCAGGATGGCGGCCTGAAAGTGCTCAACCGCGGCTACAAGGATGCGGATGCGAAGTGGAAGGAAGCGGAAGGCAAGGCGTATTTCGTGGACAAGAAAGACGTGGGCTACCTGAAAGTGTCGTTTTTCGGCCCCTTCTATGGTTCCTACATCGTCTTCGACCTCGACCAGCAAAATTACAGCTATTCCATGATCAGCGGCCCCGACAAGTCGTACTTCTGGCTGTTGTCGCGCACGCCCACCATGGACCCTGCCTTGCAGCAGCGCCTGATCGAGAAAGCCGGCGGCCTGGGTTTTGACACGTCAAAATTGATCTATGTGAAGCAAAACTGACCTTGCTTGCCTGCCGTCCGTTCGTGGCGGCATAGCGCCTTCTGGTTGTTGCTTTTCTGCATGTTATTTCTTGCAATACCACTCTGATTCACTCACAATCTGCTCCAAAGTAGTGCGCTGCGGCGCGCTGCCATTCCGGTGGCGACGTTCGCGTTGCGCCGCCGCTCGTGATTGCCGCACGGCAGATGCCTGCTATATTGGTACGTAGCAGTAGGTCGGTTTCGTGGCGTCTGTGCATCGTTTTCTTCAGATAGGAATCACGCAATGAAAAACCTCAAAATCGGCGTACGTCTCGGTGGCGGTTTTGCCGCCGTCCTGTTCCTGTTGACCAGCCTGACCGTGGTGGGCATCGTGCAGATGCAAAGCGCCAGCAAGGAAACCGATGCGCTCGTCAACGTCAAGGTGCGCAATGAGCGCCTGATCGCCGAGTGGACCAAGGTCATCGAGGTCAACGCGGCGCGCACGGCGGCCGCCTGGAAAGTCAGCGATCCCGAACACCAGAAGCAGTTTGAACAGGAAATGGCGGTCTCGTCTGCACGCGCCACGGAAATCCAGAACGATATCGGCAAGAGCGAGCTGAACACGGACGAGCAGGCGCTGTACCAGGAAGTATTGAGCACGCGCAAGGCCTACACGGAAGTACGCAAGAATGTGTTCAAGGCCAAGAATGCGGGCGACCTGGAACTGGGCAAGCGCCTGTACGAAGGCGACATGGCCGTCAAGCGCGACATCTATCTGGCGTCGCTGAAGAAGCTGGAATTGCTGGAAGCCAAATTGCTCGATGAAACGGCCGCGCAAATCCGTTCGCGCTACGAAAATGGCCGCATGCTGCTGATCTCGCTGGGCGTGGTGGCCATCTTGCTGGGCATCGCCTGCGCCTACTGGATCACGCGCTCGATCACGCGTCCCATCACGCGTGCCGTCGAGGTGGCGGAAGCCGTTTCCGCTGGCGACCTGACCAGCCATATCGTCGTGGAAAGCCGCGACGAGACGGGGCAATTGATGCATGCGCTGAAAAACATGAACGATAAACTGGTGAGTATCGTGGGCCAGGTGCGCGCCGGCACCGAGTCCATCAGTACGGCGTCGAGCGAAATTGCCGCCGGTAACCTGGACTTGTCGTCACGCACGGAAGAGCAGGCCAGCTCGCTGGAAGAGACGGCGTCGTCCATGGAAGAGCTGACCTCCACCGTGAAACTCAACGCGGACAATGCGCGCAGCGCCAACCAGCTGGCCATCGACGCCTCGCAGATCGCCAGCAAGGGCGGCGTGGTGGTGTCGGAAGTGGTCAGCACCATGGGCTCGATCAACGATTCCTCGCGCAAGATTGTCGACATCATCAGCGTCATCGACGCCATCGCCTTCCAGACGAATATCCTGGCCCTGAACGCGGCCGTGGAAGCGGCCAGGGCCGGTGAACAGGGCCGCGGCTTTGCCGTCGTGGCTTCCGAAGTGCGCAACCTGGCGCAGCGCTCCAGCGCGGCGGCCAAGGAAATCAAGGGCTTGATCGACGATTCCGTGCAAAAGGTCGAGGCCGGTTCGCAACTGGTGGACAAGGCGGGCCGCACCATGGACGAGATCGTGCAAAGCATCAGTCACGTGACGCAGATCATGAACCAGATCACCGACGCCAGCGATGAACAGCGCGCCGGCATCGAACAAGTCAACCAGGCCATCGGCCAGATGGACCAGGTGACGCAGCAAAACGCGGCCCTGGTGGAAGAAGCGGCCGCGGCGGCCGAATCCATGCAGGAACAGGCGGCCAGGCTGGCCGAGGTCGTGGGCGTGTTCAAGCTCGATGCCACGCAGCAATATGCTGCCGCCCGTAGCAGCCCGTCCGTGACGGCGCCTGCGCCAGTAGCGGCTGCCACGCGAGCCGCTACGCAACCCGCCACGCAGCCCGCCATGCGACGCGCGCCAGCATCCCGCGCGCCAGCACCCGCCGTGACCGCGACCTCGCCGGACAAGGCGGCGCAAGCGGACGCGGTGCGCGCACGCACGCCGAAGACGCCGGTGGCCTCGGGCGCCGACGAATGGGAAGAGTTTTAAGCACGGATTCTTAAGCGCAGATTCCCCCTTGGCATGGCGCGGGCGCTACAATCGCGGCTTGAAGACAGCCGCGAACGCGCTCCGCCATGACCACCCGCCGTACCTCCAGCCCTAGCTCAAATCATCCCGCCAGCCATCCCGCCAGCCCTGGCGCTGCATCGTCTTCCCTGGCTGAACCGGCCAAACGCGCGCGCTGCCCAGCCTGCCTGCGCGCCGTCTCCAGCTGCATCTGCCGCTGGATCGCCCCCGTTTCCCACGCGGTGGAAGTGCTGATCCTGCAGCATCCGCTGGAAGTGCACAATGCCAAGGGCAGTGCCCGCCTTCTGCACCTGAGCCTGCCGAACAGCCGCATGCTGACGGGCGAGCAGTTTGCCCCCGATACGCTCGCCGAATTGCTGGCCGACAAGCACAACGTGTTGCTGTACCCGGATACGCCCGGCGACCGTTCGCTGGGCATCGCCCCGCCGCCAGCGCTCGACCCAGCCAGCTTGCTCGATCTTGCCCGCGTGCGGCTGGTGGTGCTGGACGCCACCTGGCGCAAGAGCCGCAAGATGCTGTATCTGAATCCCCCGTTGCAACAGCTGCCGCGCCTGCCCCTGCGCGACACGCCCGCTTCCCATTACCTGATCCGCAAGGCGCATGCGCCAGACCAGTTATCGACCCTGGAAGCGACGTGCTATGCCCTGATGCAGTTGGAGCAGGACGCGGCCCGCTTCGTTCCCCTGATCGCGGCATTTGACGGCTTTGTCGCACAGCAGTTGAGTTATGTCATGCCGCACGGTGAAAAAGCTTGAAACGGCATCACGCCAGCCCTTGATCTTGCCCGCACAGCGGCATAGTATACTGTACGTATATACAGTTGATGGGGCCGTTCATGAAAGCAATCATTCCAGAGCACGATGACAGCTTCGCCGGGCAAGCCATGTTGCCGCCGCAATCGCTGAAAGCCCACAAGGGCCGCGGCGCCGTGTCGAACCTGCAAGGGCGCTACGAGGTGCACGCGCGCGGCGGTTTCGATGATGGCTGGGGCGTGGGCGGCCTGGATGAGGCGACCGGGGAGGCGGGGCCTCCCACCTGGAAGACGCAGGTCAGTGACGAACAGGCGCGCACCATTCTCACGCGCAACGCTTCGCCCGACTTGCCGTTCAATGTTTCCTTGAATCCGTATCGGGGTTGCGAACACGGCTGCATTTATTGCTTTGCCCGCCCCACGCACAGCTATCTGGGCCTGTCGCCGGGCCTGGACTTCGAAAGCCGCATCTATGCCAAGGTGAACGCCCCCGAACTCTTGCGCCGCGAACTGGCCAAGCCCTCCTATGTGCCCGAACCGATCGCCCTGGGCGTGAACACGGATGCGTATCAGCCGTGCGAGCGCGAACGGCAACTGACGCGGCGCGTGCTGGAAGTGCTGCACGAGTGCGACCACCCTGTGGCGCTGATCACGAAATCGTCGCTGATCGAGCGCGATATCGACATTCTGGCACCGATGGCGGCCAGGCGTCTGGCCGCCGTGGCCGTCACTGTCACCACGCTCGACCCGGCCATCGCGCGCACCCTGGAGCCGCGCGCGGCCGCTCCGGCGCGGCGGCTGCGCACCATCCGCACCCTGACGGAGGCGGGCATCCCCGTGGGCGTGAGCATCGCGCCCATCATCCCGTTCGTGACGGAACCGGAAATCGAGCAGCTGCTCGAAGCCGTGCGCGACGCGGGCGCCATCCACGCCCATTACGTGGTGCTGCGCCTGCCGTGGGAAGTGAGCCCGCTGTTCCAGCAATGGCTGGAAGCGCACTTCCCGGAACGTGCCCAGCGCGTGATGAACCGGGTGCGCGAAATGCGCGGAGGCAAGGATTACGACAGCGCGTTCGGTACGCGCATGCGGGGCGAGGGTGTGTGGGCTGACCTCATCCGCCAGCGCTTTGAAAAGGCCGTGCACCGGCTGGGCTTGCACGGCAAGGGCGGCCGCTTCAAGCAGCTCGATTGCACGCAGTTCAGCCGGCCGCTGGTGGTGCCGCCGCTGGGCGCAAAAGTAAAAAAAGGCGATGCGGGGCAGCTGGATTTGTTTTAGCGCAAGCAGTGCGGGGCGCGGGCTTGTGTGTTGACAAGGGCACGCGCAAGGGCATGCGTACTGCGCGAAACAGGCGGACTTGGTGGCGAGTCGCATCGCCGTCCTGCGTCCATCGGGGGGGATGCCGGCAGGGGGAGCGGGCGACGAGAAACTCATCGCCCGCAGGCATGCCGGGCTTAGCCGGAACGGCTCGATCTTGCTGGCTTGATCAGCAAACGGTGGCGTTGCAAGCCATCAGGCAGAGTTGCTGTGCGGTGCCGCTCAAGGCGCCGCAAGCCGCTTTGCACAGGGTGCAGGTAATGCCGGAAGGGGCGACACCCTGGCTGATGGCGGAGATGCTGGGGCTGCGTTGTACGGCTTTGGCTTGCAATGGCAGATTGTTCATTTTAAAACTCCTTGTGGTGGCGCCGCCGCGGGCAACGGCAATGGGTGTGCGTACCGAAGTACGGTGCTGATCGTTTCCCGCCAACGACCGTATGCTGAAGCGCGTGCACGCATCGCTGCGCCCACGAGCCCCGACAATTCAAATGCTGTTGACGTCAGCGTTGCGACCAGTAGCGCACTGCGCCGACGCTGACCGGTATCACATCGCTGACGTCGACGGCGAAACGGGCGACCGTGTTGGCTACCTGCAGGTTTTCCGGGTTGAAGAAGGTCATGATGATGTCGTAGCACTCGGAGCCCGGGCGGCACACGGGGCTCTGTTGCACGACGATGGTATCGAGCTGCATGCCCGTGGTCTTGGCCAGCATTTCCGCCGCTTGCATGGCATTTGTGGCCGAGAAGTTGAGCGCGCGGTCCATGCCCGTGACGCCCAGGTTGCGGAAGTCGTAATAGATGCGGTTCAGGAAGTTTTCCAGGCGCGCGCCCGTGTTGTTGCTGTTGATGTCCAGGCTGTCCTGCACCGCCATCAGGCTGTCGATCAGCTGCGGCACATTCCAGCTGAACATGCCCCGGATGGCCGGCTGGATCACGGGAACGACCTGGCCGGACATCAGCCTGGCGGCGCCCGAGATTACGCCGGGAAACGAATTCATGACGACCAGGCCATCGATGGTGCCGACATAGGCCTCGAACAGCAGTTCATAGGTCATGTCGGCATACGGACCGACGGGGACGACCGCGTAGATCGGCGTGGCGTCCAGGTTGACGGTCCAGGTCAGCGATTGGCGGAAATATGGCTTTGCGCGCAGGAATTCGATCAATTGCTGCGGATCGCTCGGATTGTCCCTGCCTGGTGGCATGGCCTGGACGAAGGAATCGCGGCGCGCTTCGCTGCCGAAGTCGACGCCCAGGTTGCCCAGCGCATACACCAGGGTCGGGCCCTTGGCGCTGCCGCCGCAGCCGCAATCGGAGGCATCGATGCCGGAAGCGGCGATGCCTTGCCGCGTCGCGCCGGAAGGGCCCGCAAGGTTGGCCAGGGAGGGGGTTTCCAGCATGGGAATGCTGAGCGGATGCGCCTGCGCGGAAGTGTCGGCATTGGCTGGGCTCGCTTCAATCACAGTATCGTCTGACATTTCAATTTTCCCTTTTAATAATAGTTGAGTGGCGCCCGGCACATTCAATGTCCCAGTCAGGAGGCGGCGACAGTCCAGCTCGCCATTGGTGTTGCAACGCGTTGCGCTTTGCAGCAATGCGCTGCAAACTCCACGAGGGTCAGGACGATCCCCATGTTGGTGTTGCCGGCATAGCAGCAAGGCTGCGATGGCCGAGACGATCGGGGTGGCAAAGCTGGTGCCGCTGCTGAGCCGCACGCGCCCTGCGGGAGCGGCGCCGAGGATGTCGGTACCGGGCGCCATGATGCCGCGCGCGCGATAGGCTTCGCCCCAGTTGCTGTTGGGCATGGGCGCGCCTTGCCGGTCCAGTGCGCCGACGACCAGCGTGTATTTGATGGAGGCGGGGATGTGCAGGCAATCGCAGCCGTCATTGCCCGCCGCGGCGATCAGCAGGACGTTGCGTTCATGGCACAGCTGTATGGCTTTTTGCAGCAGGCCATCGGCGGCGCCGCTGTCGGACAGTTCGCCGCCGCTGACATTGATGATGTGCGCGCCGTGTTCGACGGCCTGGGTGATGGCGCGGGCCAGGTCGAGTTGCGTGCATTGCGTCAGTGCGCCGTCGGCGCGGTCGGCAAAGATGGGCAGGATCAAGCCCCGACAATGGGGAGCCAGGCCCGTGACGGGACTGCCCGGCTGGCCAAAGATGATGCTGGCGACATGGGTGCCGTGTTGCGATGCCCGGCCGCTGCCGCTGGCACCCGTGGCGAGCGTGTCGAGCAGTTGCAGCCTGGCGCCGGCAAAGCAAGGGTGGCTGGTATCGACGGGACCGTCGAGCACGGCGATGCAGATGTCGGCACAGCCGGTGTTGCCATCTTGCAAGGCAGCCAGGCCGGGCAGCAAGCCATGATTGGCCAGGCTGTCGTGGGTGGTGGATACTTCCATGGTCGTCGGCACGCGGTGCTCCTTGCTGGGTCCTGGAGGGTGGGCGGCGCACCGCTTGAGGTGCTCCGCCCGCCTGCTGCGGCGCCTGCTGCTCCAGCGCCGATAGCATGATCTTTAGCAAGGGGCGTGCCAGAAGGCCAAGTGCTTGATTTTCAAGGGATGGGGCGGATTTGTATTGTCGTGCTGCAATAATGTTGGCGGATATCGTCCACCCTTGTTGAGCGGGATGGACGAAAACGGCAGGTGGCAAGGACGGGGAGGGGGCGCCCGGGACACGGTATGGCGTGACGCGGGCGCGTGCGGCGGTTCAGCTATCCTTGCTGTAGCAGGCGCGGCTGGGCCGCAGGCGCATGCGCACGAGGGACACCAGGAAGCTGAAGCCTGCCTGGTTCGGATCGATGACCGGCACATAGGTGTGCAGCGCATCCTCCAGCAGCGCGCTGACGCGCGCGGCGACGCCGACAAATCCGGTGCAGCCCAGCAGGATGGACTGGGCGCCGTCTTCCTGCACGGCCAGCATGGCGGCCTTGAAGGTTTTTTCGACCACCGTGTCCAGCTTGCCGAGGTCGGCGACGGGACAGTCGATGGAGCGGATGGAGGCGAAGCTGTCCTGCAAGCCGTAGGCCTGCATGTGGCCCTGCTGCATGGCGAGCGTGCTGGGCAGTATCGTCATGATCGACAGGCGCTGGCTGAGGGCCAGCGCGGTAAAGGCGGCGGGCGGGAAGCCACCGAGGATGGGGATGTCGATCACTTCGCGCGCTGCTTCCACGCCGCACATGTCGAAGTCGCTGAGCCAGATGCCGTCATAGCCTTCGCGTTCGATTTCCCTGGCCAGCTGTACCACCGGATAGCCGTTTTGCAGCCAGTCGACGCGGTATTCGATGCAGTCGTTCCCAGTAGAAATATTGCGCACGGACACTTCGACATCGGGCGGCATCACGGGCTCGATGGCGTCCAGCAGGCGCTGGTTGTAGATGGACGTGGCCACCGGCGCCACGATGCAGATGCGCAGGGGCTTCATGCGGCGCTCCCTGCCGCTGCGCCGGCGTTGCCCGTGAGCGGCACGTAGGGGCCCAGGTAGCCGATGGCGTTGATCAGTTGCATGAAGCTGTCGAGTATCAGGCCGTCCCGTTCCCGCAATGCCGGATGGGCTTGCAGGCCCAGCAGCGTCACCTTGCGCTGCATCAAGGCCGGGTTGAGCGTGCCGTCCGGCAGCAGCAAGTCGCCATTCGAATACACGGCCTGGCCATCGCCCTCGACAAAGTAACTGATGGTGTCGGGCGCCATGCAGAGGGGCGTGCTGCGGCTGCTGTCCCAGGCCAGCAGCGATTCGTTCTGGTACAGGACCGTGCAAAGCCGCTCACCCGCGCGGATGGTGATCTTGCCCAGGTCGAAGCCATTGCGCGAGTCGACTTCGGCGGCGACGAACGTGCCCTGTGGAAACAATGGCCAGGCGCGCATGTCGCATTGCCGCGCAAGATAATCGACCAGTTCTTCCGCGCTGCGCAAGCGTCCTGCCTGCAGTTCGCGACCCAGGCGCAGGGCGCGTCCCAGGGTGCCGCGCACGGGCAGCGCCCGGGCCAGCTCCGCCGGCGCCATGATCCACATGGCCAGGCCGCCGAACTGCTTGAAATCGGCCTGCGAGACGATGGGGCGCATCATCTGGTCGATGATCGTTGCCACGTCTTGCTGGTGGGCATGGGCGCCGTTCACGCCCTGGCTGGGCTGGACGTCGAGTTCCACGCGCAGCCCCGTCTGGCTGACGAGGAAGGCGGGGCGCGGATTGACGTGCGCGGCCGCATACGTCAGCTGGGGCAGCGAGGGAACGGCGCGGCCGGCCCCGTCGGCGTCGATCACGGCCAGGCCCAGGCGGGCGGCGACCAGGCAGGCGACGAGAAACCCCAGCGCGCCGCTCTCGGGCGGCGCCAGGTAGGCCAAGGTGCGATTTTCCAGCGCCAGGCGCTCCCTGACGGCGAGCACGGCATCGACGGGACCCTGCGGAAAATGGGCGCCATTGATCGCCACGGGCGAACCCAGGTAAGCCACCATGACCGTTTCGCCAGCGGTGGCTTCGTCGACGCCGACCACGCGCACCTGGGCGTCCGGATAATAATCGCCGGCGTGGAACTGGGCCAGCAGGCTGCGCGCGGAAGCGAGCGTGCCGCCGCCGCCGCTGCCGAAGAAGCAGGCGCCCAGCAACAGCGATTCAAGGTCATCGTGGTTCAGCACATAGCTCATGTTGCGGGTCCTCAGGTTGGCATGGCATGGAAATGGTTTGCGCCAGGACGGCCTGCAACTGCAGCGCCTGGGCAAACCGGGGAAAAGCCGTGTCGCGTTCCACGCCGCGCAAGGCGCGCGTGAGGTGATCGAGTGCTTCGTGCCGGCGGCCGCGCTGCAGCAGCAGTTGCGCCAGGCGGGTCGCCACCAGCAGGCTGCCGGCCGCGGCGCCCAGCGCCTTGGCGGTCGACAGCGCACTGCCCAGTTCGCGTTCCGCGTTGTCCAGGTCGCCCACCGCGATCCACGTCCGGGCATGCATGTCGAGCAATTCGACCAGGTAGGCCCGTTCGCCATGTTCCAGCGCCAGTTCGATGGCGCCGTGCAGCAATTGCCGGGCTTGCGATGGCTGGCCTGCCGACAGCAGCAGTTCGCCCCGCTTCCAGGCCTGGAATGAATGGAAGAGCATGCCGCCTTCGCACAGCATGTATTGCTGGTAGCCGTCGGCGATGCGCTGTTCGGTCTGCGCATGGATGTTGCCTGTTGCCAATGCGCAAGCATGGAATATCTGGCCTACCCCCAGGTAGAATTGATAGCCGTATTCGCTGGCGACGGTTTGCAGGTCCGCCGCCAGGCTTGCCAGCCGGACCCAGTCCTCGAACATGCAGGCCAGCCATGCGGCGCCTTGCAGCGCGATGGCGCGATGGAAGGGGTGCGGGTTGTCGGCGCCGCCGCGCAACGCCAGGTGTTCCATCACCGCGCGCGCGCGGCGGAAGGCGCCGCTCTGGAAGCAGGACAGGCCTTCGAACGTGCTCGACAGCGCGGCGATGTCCAGGCCCTGTCCGCCCGTGTCGGCCGCTGCCGCGCCGCACAGCAGGTGCCCGCGCGCCAGGCAGGCCAGCGTCTCGCGGTAGTCGCCGAGCCAGAACAGCGTGTTGGCCAGGGCCAGGTGGGCCTGCGACAGCAAATCCGTGTCGCCTATCGCTTGCGCCCGCTGCAGCATGTCTTGCGCCGTTGCCCGCGCCGCCACCAGGTCCAGCGCCATCAGTTGCGAACTCCAGATGCCGAACCGCAGGGCGGTGATTTCCACCTCGTCGCCCAGCGCCGCCGCTTCCTGCAATGCCTGCTGGTAGCAGGCGAGCGCTTCGGCGCTTTGCCAGCCGCTGATGCCGCGGTGCGAAATCGCCAGCCAGCGGTGCAGGTCGCAGCTCAGGCGGCGCGCGGTGCAGGGATGCGCATCGGCGGCCAGCAAGGTGAGGCCGCGGCGCAACACTTCGATGGCCTCCTTGAAGCGGGCCGCCTCGATCAGCGCGCGTCCCTCCAGCAGGCAGACGCGGGCGAAATTGCTGCGCTCCTCGTCGCCATGCACGCGGCGTTCGATGACCTTGCGGTTGATGCCCAGGTGGCGGGCCGCGGTCGTCTTGTTGCCATCGGCAAGGCGCATCGCATAGTCGATCAGCAATTGTTCCGCGGCCGCCAGCTTGTCGTCTCCGTCCAGCCGCATGAGGGCTTCCGCCAGCAGCGTGTGATCGGCGTCCTGCGGCTTGCCCGCCGACAGGAAGGCTTCCAGGCTGTGGGCATCGATCAGCGCCGATTCGGCCAGTATCGACAGCCGCTCCACCAGGTTGCGCAGTTCGCGGATATGCCCGGGCCAGGCATGCCGGCCCAGGCGTTCCATGGCGGTGGCGGTAAAGCGGATGGGGCGCTTTTGCTGCCCGGCAAAGTGCGCGGCGAGGGCGGCGACGTCGCCGCGGCGCTGGTCCAGGCCCGGCACGTCGAGTTTCAATACCGCCAGCCGGTAATACAAGTCTTCGCGGAAACGGCCCGCCTGCACCATCGCGGCCAGGTCGCAATGGGTGGCGGCCACGATGCGGCCGTTGAACGGCTGCGTATCGCCACCGCCCAGCGGCCGGAAACAGCGCGATTCGAGCACGCGCAGCAGCTTGCTCTGTACCGCCAGCGGCAATTCGCCGATTTCATCGAGAAACAGCGTGCCTTGTCCCGCCTGGGCGAAAAAACCGGCGCGGCTGCTCAGCGCTCCCGTAAACGCCCCCTTGGTATGGCCGAAGAGTTCGGCGTCGATCAGGTGTTCCGGCAGGGCGCCGCAGTTGAGATCGACAAAGGGCGCGCCGGGATCGCCGCTTTGCCGGTGCACGAGCTGGGCGATGATTTCCTTGCCGGAACCGGTGGGACCGCTGATGAGCACCGTGCAGCGGGTCGGCGCCACGGCGTCGACCATGCGCAGCAGGCGCTGGAAGATGGGGGAGCTGCCAATGACGTTCAGCCCGCCCCCGAGGCTGGCGCGGTGCAGGGGGGCTTGCACAGGAGCAATGGTGCCCGTCCCGGGCAGAACGTAATGCGGCTGCCTGCCATGCTGTTGCAGCATAGACCTGTCGGACATGGTCGTCTCGCTCCGATGAATTCGCTCCGATCGTGCAGGGCCATCATTTTTGTTTTGCCCCGCTGCCTCCTGACGCGTGCCATTGCCCTACTCAGGCATAAAGGAATCGCGCGTTCCGATTATGGGCGTTAATGAAACGGCGATAGTCGCCAATTGTCACAATAAAAAGATTTTCATCGCTTGCATCATGCAAGCCGGCGGCCCGCCGCAGCTCACTGCGCGGCAGGCGGCGCATCCTTCAATTGCGCCAGATGTTGCTCGATGGCAAAGACGTGCGGATCGCTCTTGCCCAGCTCGCGCAGGGCGCTGGCCAGGTGCAGCAGGTAGTCGCTGTTCGGGCCGCTGGGGCCGCTTGATCGGGCGATCTGGCGCGCGATGTCCAGTTCCGGCGCGGCGCCGAGGAAGGCGGCGTTTTCCTCGTTGGCGATGTACACCAGGCCTTCGGCCTTGCTGTCATCGTCGAAGGTGATCTCGGTGGCCAGGCGCAGGTAGCCGTTCTTTTCGCGGTGGTCGAGATGGGCGAAGACTTCGGGCGTGATCAGATAGGCCATGCCGTCGCACACGGCGCCTGCCTGCGGCACGATGGTGGCGACCCGGCCTGGCGCCATCGGCGTGCCCCGGTGGTCGTGCGAACCTTGCCAGAAGCGTCGCGTCCAGCCGGCGATGCTGGCCGGGCGGCGCTCGATGTAGGGGAAATCGGCCTTGTAGATCAGCGAGCCATAGCCGAACAGCCAGACCTGCGCATGGCCGTCGAATGTGGTCATGCGCTGGTTGATGGCGATGGTGGCGGCGTCGATGGCGGACAGGTCGGGCTGGGTCATGGTGCGGGCGGTGAGGGGGCGATGCGCGATTATAAGACGGCGCCAGCCGGGCCGCCCGCTCCCACGTTCCACTCGTGCGTCTCGACAAAGCGGAACAGGAAGGCCATGAAGCTTTCGGCCGCCGGCGACAGCGAACGGCCCGTCTTCGTGTAGACGAAAAAGCGCCGCGTCAGTTCCGGTTCGTGCAGCGCGCGCATGTGCAAATTGTATAGTTTGACCATCGGTTCCGCGTACGGCAGGCAGACCGTGATGCCCAGGTTGGCGCTGACCATGGCCAGCGCCGTCGTCATGAAGGTCACTTCATTATAGGGGTTGAGCGACAGCTCGCGAAACGCGCCGTGCATGTCGCGCAGCAGGCGTTCCGTGAACTGGCCCTGCAGCGAAATGAACGGGTAGTCGCCCACGTCGGCCCAGGTGACCCTTTCCTTTTGCCGCAGCGGGTGCTGTTCGGGGTAGACCAGCACGAAGGGCATTTCGAACAGCACTTGCGCGGCGATTTCCGCCGTCGGATCGCGCTCGGGGCCGATGCCGAAATCGACTTCGCCGCTGAAGACGCGCGCCGAGACATTCTCCACGGGGCAGTCTACCAGGCGCAGCTGCACGTCCGGATGCGCCTGGCGGTAGGCGGCGATCACTTCCGGCAGCAGGGTGCACGCCATCATCTGCGGCGCGGCGATGCGCACCATGCCCGTTTTCAGGGCCTTGCGCTGGGCGATGCCGGCCATGGCGCCGTCGAGGTCCTCGATCATCTTTTCGAACAGCGGATACAGCTCGCGGCCGATTTCCGACAGCTGCGTCTTGCGCGTGCTGCGCTCGACCACGCGCACGCCCAGCACGCTTTCCAGTTCCTTGATCAAGCCGCTCAAGGCGGACTGCGTCACGTGCAGGTATTCGGCGGCCAGGGTAAAACTGCCGGTCTTGGCCAGCGCCACGAAGGCGCGCATCTGTCGCAGGCTGGGACTCATAAGATAATCCGATAAATCGATGGTTAAAAATTGTTTGTATGATAGCTGTAACTGGATTCTAATGGTGAAAAGCTGAAAAACATCGCGCCCAGGGCGCCATCCATCGGAGACAGACCGCATGAAAATCAAGCAGATCCACCACGTCGCCTACCGCTGCATCGACGCGAAGAAAACCGTCGAGTGGTACGTCAAGCATTTGAACATGAATTTCGTCCTCGCCATCGCGGAAGACCTGGTGCCGTCGACCAAGGCGCCGGACCCGTACATGCACGTGTTCCTCGACGCGGGCCAGGGCAATGTGCTGGCCTTCTTCGAGCTGCCGACGCAGCCGCCGATGGACCGCGACCGCAATACCCCGGCCTGGGTGCAGCACCTGGCGCTGGAAGTGGGCAGCATGGAAGAACTGCTGGCCGCCAAGGAGCGCCTGGTGGCCGGCGGCATCGAGGTGCTGGGCCCCGTCAACCACGCCATCTTCCAGTCGATCTATTTCTTCGATCCGAACGGCCACCGCCTGGAGCTGGCGGCCAACGTGGGCACGCCGGAAATGATGGCCAAACTGGACGCCGTCAAATGGGAAATGCTGGAAGAATGGTCGCAGACGCGCCGCGCGCCGAAGCACGCCGCCTGGATGCACGCGCCGGCCGAAGCCTGAGCGCAGCAGATCGACTGCTGCAGACCGACACTCTCTGACCAATACACCGAACCAGGAATACCATGAAACTCGCAACCCTGAAAAACGGCAGCCGCGACGGCGCCTTGATCCTCGTCAGCCGCGACCTGCGCCAGTACCAGCGCGTGGCCGCCATCGCCCCCACCCTGCAGGCGGCGCTCGACAACTGGGACGCCGTCGCGCCCAAGCTGGAACAGGCGTACGCCAACCTGAACGCGGGCCAGGCGCCGGACGCGCAGCCGTTTGATGCCAATCAGTGCCACTCGCCGCTGCCGCGCGCCTACCAGTGGGCCGACGGTTCCGCCTACATCAACCACGTGGAGCTGGTGCGCAAGGCGCGCAACGCGGAAGTGCCGGCCTCGTTCTACACGGACCCGCTGATGTACCAGGGCGGCTCGGACAGCTTCATCGGCCCGCGCGACCCCGTCTTCGCCCTGTCGGAAGAGTGGGGCATCGACCTGGAAGCGGAAGTGGCGGTGATCACGGGCGACGTGGCCATGGGCGCCGGCGCGGATGACGCGGCGAAGGCGATTCGCCTGGTCATGCTGGTCAACGATGTCTCGCTGCGCAACCTGATCCCGGGCGAACTGGCCAAGGGTTTCGGCTTCTTCCAGTCGAAGGCGGCCAGCGCGTTCTCTCCCGTCGCCGTCACGCCCGATGAACTGGGCGCGGCCTGGGCGGACAGCAAGCTGCATTTGCCGCTGCTGGTGGACCTGAACGACAAGCCGTTCGGCAAGCCGAATGCGGGCGAAGACATGACCTTCAATTTTGCGCAACTGGTCGCCCATGCGGCGAAGACGCGCGAACTGGGCGCCGGCACCATCGTTGGCTCGGGCACCGTGTCGAACAAGCAGGGCAACCTGTTTGGCTCCAGCATCGAGAACGGCGGCGTCGGCTACTGCTGCCTGGCCGAAGTGCGCATGTATGAAACCATCGAACACGGCGCGCCAAAGACGGCGTACCTGAAGTTCGGCGACACGGTGCGCATCGAGATGCGCGACGCGGCCGGCGCCAGCATCTTCGGCAGCATCGAGCAGACCGTGGCCCTGTACGCTGGCGCCACGCGCGCCTGAGGAGGCCGCCCGTGAAGCTGTACACCTACTTTCGCAGTTCGGCCGCCTACCGCGTGCGCATCGCCTTGAATCTCAAGGGCATCGCTTACGACAGCATCCCCGTGCATCTGCTGCAGGATGGCGGGCAGCAGCTGCTGCCCGCCTACCGCGCCGTCAATCCGTCGGCGCTGGTGCCGGCCCTCGACGACGACGGCGCCATCCTGACGCAGTCGCTGGCCATGCTCGAGTATCTGGAAGAGACGCGTCCTGGCGTGCCCTTGCTGCCGGCGGATCCGCTGGAACGGGCGCGCGTGCGCGCGCTGGCGCTGGCCATCGCTTGCGACGCCCATCCGCTGACGAATCTGCGCGTCCTGAAATACCTGAAAGGGACGCTTGGGCTGTCGGACGAGGTCAAGCAGGAGTGGTACCGCCACTGGATGGCCGAGGGACTGGCGGCCGTGGAAGCACTGCTGGCGCAGGGCGATCCTGCCGGCACGGGCCTGTTCTGCCACGGCGACAGCCCAACGATGGCCGATTGCTGCCTGGTGCCGCAAGTGTTCAATGCGCTGCGCTTCGCCATCGACCTGGCGCCGTATCCGCGCGTGGCGCGCATCCATGCGCATTGCGCCGGCTTGCCAGCCTTTATTGCGGCGCACCCGTCGCAGCAGCCTGACGCCGAATAGCAACACACGGCGCGGTGCGGGAAGCCCCGTCTGGCAACAGGCGGGGTTTTTTTATGCGTGCTTGATTTTGATCAGTCAATGCCATCTTGCCGGTGCGCTACAATTTGCGTTTGCCCAAATATTTTACGCGCCATGATCGCAACAACCGTTCCTGCCAGTATCACCGATGCCCTGTCCCTGGCGCACGCTTCCTGGCGTCCCATCCTGCTGCGCGGCTTGCAGGCCGTGATGGCGGCCGATCCCGCCTACCTGCCGGCGCTGGCCGCCGACGATTACCTGCCCACGCAGGGCCGCTTGTTCGCCGCCTTTGCCCTGCCGCTGGCGCAGGTACGCTACGTGCTGGTGGGCGAGGGGCCGTATCCGCGCGCCGACAGCGCCACGGGCGTGTGCTTCATGGATGGCGCCGTCGGCAGCCTGTGGTCGGCCACGGGCCTGTCGAAACCCGTCAACCGCGCCACGTCCTTGCGCAACTTCATGAAGATGCTGCTGGTGGCCGATGGCCAGCTGCAGGGCGGCGATACCTCCGGCGCGGCCATGGCGCCCGTGGCGGCGGCCGCGCTGCAAGCGGACAGCGGCGTGATCCGGACCCTGCCCGACTTGCAGCGCAAGATGACGCAGCAGGGCTTTTTGCTGCTGAACGCGGCGCTGGTGTTCCGTTCCCACGTGCCGCCCGTGCAGGATGCGCGCGGCTGGTTGCCCTTCCTGCAAGTGGTGCTGGAAGCGCTGGCGCAGCAGGGCGGGGCGGTGCAGCCGCAACTGGTGCTGTGGGGCAAGATCGCCGAGCTGATCAAACGTCTGCCGGTGGCGGCATCCTTGCCGCAGGTGACGGCCGAACATCCGTATAATCTGTCCTTTATCGGCAATCGTGACATGCAGGCCTTGTTTGGCCCGATGCAACTATTGCGTGCTTGAGCTTGAATCATCGCCTGTCTGGCGGAAGTGCGGGGAATATGCAAATCAGTAACGTGGAAGAATTGAAGGCGTGGATCGCGACGGGCGGCGTGCCCGACTATCTGTATTTCTGGGGGCACACGCCGGCGCAGCCGCAGGTGCCCGACAAAAGCTGCTTCAGCCAGTGGTTTCCGTCGCCGTTCAGCCTGGCCGGCGTGACGTATGCGACGGCCGAGCACTACATGATGGCGCAAAAGGCGGCCCTGTTTGGCGACACGGCGGTGCAGGCGCGCATCGTGGCGGCCGAGCGGCCGTCGGAAGTGAAGAAGCTGGGACGCGAAGTGGCGAACTTCGACGCCAGGGTGTGGGAAGCGGCGCGCGCTGGCATCGTTTTCGATGGCAACTTTGCCAAGTTCTCGCAAAAGGCTGCGCTGCGCAAGTTTTTGCTGGGCACGGGCGAGCGCGTCATCGTCGAAGCCAGTCCCGTCGACCGGATATGGGGCGTGGGCCTGGCGTCGGACAATCCGCGCATCCTGGACCCCGCCCGCTGGGACGGCTTGAACTTGCTAGGGTTTGAACTGATGAAAGTGCGGACCGCTTTGCGGGGCTGAAAATTGACGCTGCACCCGCCCGTGACTTCCCGACTGTTGTTTTCCTGATGCCGCCGCGCCTGGCGCGGCCGGCCATGCCCCTTCCAGCCCTGTGGTCATCGAGGGGCGCTCTGACAAACCCCGCCGAATTTGTTATACTTGACTAAATCATTCAACTACTCGGGGTTTGAGGAGTTGAAAAGCCGCAATATTTTAAACCAGTTGACCAGAGGATGTATGCGTCTGACTACAAAAGGCCGTTTTGCCGTGACAGCGATGATCGATCTTGCCCTGCGCCAGGGCAAGGGACCGGTCACCTTGTCCGGTATCAGCCAGCGCCAGTCGATTTCCCTGTCCTACCTGGAGCAGCTGTTCGGCAAGCTGCGCCGGCATGAGATCGTCGAATCGATCCGCGGCCCAGGCGGCGGTTACAGCCTGGCGCGCCGCGCCGACAAGGTGACGGTGGCCGACATCATCATCGCCGTCGACGAACCGCTGGACGCCACGCAGTGCGGCGGCAAGGAACATTGCCACGGCGCCGACGCGGCCACGGGCGCGCGCTGCATGACGCATGAATTGTGGTCCACACTCAACGAAAAAATGGTCGATTATCTGGATTCTGTGTCCTTGCAGGACCTGGTCGACCAGCAGAGACAAAAGAATGCCGAGCAAAGCGTGATGGTGATGCACCGTAACCACGCCGCCCTCGGTTGATAATGACAAAAATACCAGTTGCTGATTGCAGGAGTTATTGATGAACGCCCCAGAAAAAAACGTAGGCCAAGTGCACTTTGAAACCGCACCGCATTTCCCGATCTACATGGATTACTCGGCCACGACGCCGATCGATCCACGCGTCGCCGACAAGATGATTCCTTACCTGCGCGAGCAGTTCGGCAATCCGGCATCGCGCAGCCACATGTACGGCTGGACGGCGGAAAAAGCCGTGGAAGAGGCACGCGGCCACGTGGCGGCCCTGGTGAACGCGGATCCGCGCGAAATCATCTGGACCTCCGGCGCAACGGAAAGCAACAACCTGGCCATCAAGGGCGCGGCGCAGTTCTACAAGACCAAGGGCAAGCACATCATCACCGTCAAGACCGAGCACAAATCGGTGCTCGACACGGTACGCGAGCTGGAACGCATCGGCTTTGAAGCGACCTACCTGGAACCGCAGGATAACGGCCTGATCACCGTCGAGCAGCTGGCCGCGGCCGTGCGCCCGGACACCATCCTCGTGTCGGTGATGCTGGTGAACAACGAAATCGGCGTGATCCAGCCGATCGACGAGATCGGCGTGTTCTGCCGCTCGAAAGGCATCATCTTCCATTGCGACGCCGCGCAAGCGACGGGCAAGGTCGTCATCGACCTGCAAAAGACCAAGGTCGACCTGATGACCTTCACGGCGCACAAAACCTACGGCCCGAAAGGCGTGGGCGCCCTGTACGTGTGCCGCAAGCCGCGCGTGCGCCTGGAAGCGCAGATGCACGGTGGCGGCCATGAGCGCGGCCTGCGTTCGGGCACCCTGCCGACGCACCAGATCGTCGGCATGGGTGAAGCGTTCCGCATCGCCAAGGAAGAGATGGACAGCGAAATCGGCCGCATCCAGGCCTTGCGCGACCGCCTGGCCAAGGGTTTGCAAGAGATCGAAGAAGTCTACATCAACGGCGACATGGAGCACCGCGTGCCGCATAACCTGAACGTCAGCTTCAACTACGTCGAAGGCGAGTCGCTGATCATGGCGATCAAGGATATCGCCGTATCGTCCGGTTCGGCCTGCACCTCGGCCAGCCTGGAGCCATCGTACGTGCTGCGCGCCCTGGGCCGCAGCGACGAACTGGCGCACAGCTCGATCCGCTTCACCATCGGCCGCTTCTCGACCGAGGAAGACATCGACTTCGCCGTGAACCTGCTGAAATCGAAAGTACACAAGCTGCGCGACCTGTCGCCGCTGTGGGACATGTTTAAAGATGGCATCGATATCAATTCGATCCAATGGGCTGCCCACTAACCAATACCCTGGCCCTGTTGGACAGGGCCGGCAAGAATATTTAAGGAGCATCAAAATGGCTTACTCGGACAAAGTACTCGATCACTACGAAAACCCGCGCAACGTGGGCGCTTTCGACAAGGGTGATGAAACCATCGGCACCGGCATGGTAGGCGCGCCTGCCTGCGGCGACGTGATGAAACTGCAGATCAAGGTTGGCGCCGACGGCCTGATCGAAGATGCGAAATTCAAGACGTATGGCTGCGGTTCGGCCATCGCCTCGAGCTCGCTGGTGACCGAATGGGTGAAAGGCAAGACCCTGGATCAGGCGCTGGCCATCAAGAACACGCAGATCGCCGAAGAGCTGGCCCTGCCGCCAGTGAAGATCCACTGCTCCATCCTGGCGGAAGACGCCATCAAGGCGGCAGTGCTGGACTATCAGACCCGCCATCCGGCCGCGTAGAGCACCTGAGAAAACGCCCATGGCTGCGTTGCATTGCCTTGTCGTACTAGTCGTACTGCCTGCGGCAATGCGCCTTGCCCTGAACGTTTTTCAGGCACTCTAGAATTTGTTGGATTTTGATACCTGTTCCCATGTGGGAACAGGAGCGGAGAAATACATGATCACACTGACCGAAAAAGCGGCGAAACACATCAACCGTTATATCGAACGGCGCGGCAAGGGCATGGGCTTGCGCTTTGGCGTGCGCACCACGGGCTGCTCGGGCCTGGCCTACAAGCTCGAATATGTCGATGAAGTGGCGGCCGAAGACAGCGTCTTCGAATCGCACGGCGTGAAAGTCTTCGTCGACCCGAAAAGCTTGCCTTACATCGACGGCACGGAACTCGATTTCGCGCGCGAAGGCTTGAACGAAGGCTTCAAGTTCCACAATCCGAACGAAAAAGACGCCTGCGGCTGCGGCGAGTCCTTCAGGATTTAAACAGCTGGCAAGACCCCGGTCGGTGCGCTGTACCCATCGATTGCGGTACAGCGACCACCGACCATTATGCAAAACCACTTCGAATTATTCCAGTTGCCGGCGCAGTTCTCGCTCGACATGAGCGCGCTCGACGCGGCCTACCGCGACGTGCAGGGCAAGGTCCATCCGGACCGCTTCATCAATGCCAGCAGCGCTGAAAAGCGCGTGGCGATGCAATGGGCCACGCGCGCCAATGAAGCCTATCAAACCCTGAAAAGCCCGCAAAAACGCGCGCAATACCTGTGCGAACTCAATGGCGTCGACCTGCAGACGGAGTCGAACACGGCCATGCCCGTCAGTTTCCTGATGCAGCAGATGGAATGGCGCGAAGAGCTGGGCGACGCCCGTGCCGGCAAGGATGCCGACGCGCTCGACGCCCTGGACCGCCAGTTGCGCGGCGAACGCAAGGCCTTGCTGGCCCAGGTGGCGGCCCAGCTGGACGCGGCCGACTACGCGAATGCCGCGCAAAGCGTGCGCGCCCTGATGTTCCTCGACAAATTCGGCGAGGAAGTCCGTTTTGCCTATGAGGCGATGGAAGCTTGATCGCCGGATAGCTTGACCGGCGTGCCAAGCGCCAGTCTGGCCCGCGACTTATAATGCGCGTCAGGCATCAACTGCATCACGCAAAAAATTAATCGAGGCACGAATACAATGGCACTTCTGCAAATTTCCGAACCAGGCATGTCGACCGCGCCGCACCAGCACCGCCTGGCCGTCGGCATCGACCTTGGCACCACCAATTCCCTGGTCGCCACCGTCCGCAACAGCATTCCCGAGGTGCTCAACGACGAAGACGGGCGCTCCCTGCTGCCCTCCGTCGTGCGCTACCTGACGAACGGCCACGCGAACATCGGCTACAAGGCCCTGGCCGCGCAAACCACGGACCCGAAGAACACCATCGTTTCCGTGAAACGCTTCATGGGCCGCGGCCTGGCCGACATCGCCTATGCGGAAAACCTGCCCTACGACTTCCAGGACACGCCTGGCATGGTGCAGCTGAAAACCGTGGCCGGCGTGAAAAGCCCCGTCGAAGTGTCGGCGCAAATCCTCGCCACCCTGCGCCAGCGCGCGGAAGATTCGCTCGGCGACGATCTGGTGGGCGCCGTGATTACTGTACCAGCGTATTTCGACGATGCACAGCGGCAAGCCACGAAAGATGCGGCGCAATTGGCCGGCATCAATGTCTTGCGCCTGCTGAGCGAGCCGACGGCCGCCGCCATCGCGTATGGCCTCGATAACGCGTCCGAAGGCGTGTACGCCGTGTACGACCTGGGCGGCGGCACCTTCGACATCTCGATCTTGAAACTGAGCAAGGGCGTGTTCGAAGTGTTGTCCACGGGCGGCGACTCGGCCCTGGGCGGCGACGATTTCGACCGTCGCCTGTTCTGCTGGATCAGCGAGCACGCCAAGCTGGCGCCGCTGTCGGACGAAGACACGGCCATCCTGATGGTGAAGGCGCGCGAGATCAAGGAATTGCTGTCGACCAAGTCGGAAACGACGATCGACGCCAAGCTGAACTCGGGCGAAGAAATCCATCTGCGCATCACTGCAGCCGACTTTGCCGCCATGACGCAGCACCTGGTCGTGAAAACCATGAACGCCATCAAGAAAGCCTTGCGCGACGCGAACGTGGATGCGGACGACGTCGATGGCGTGGTGATGGTGGGCGGCGCCACGCGCATGCCGCACGTGCAGCGCGCCGTGAGCGAGTTCTTCCACACGACGCCGCACGCGAACATCGACCCCGACAAAGTGGTGGCGCTGGGCGCCGCTATCCAGGCGAATTTGCTGGCCGGCAACCGTGCCGCCGGCGACGACTGGCTGCTGCTGGACGTGATCCCGCTGTCGCTCGGCATCGAAACCATGGGCGGCCTGGTAGAGAAGATCATCCCCCGCAATTCGACCATTCCCTGCGCCAGAGCCCAGGAATTCACGACATTCAAGGATGGCCAGACTGCCCTGGCCGTGCACGTGCTGCAGGGCGAGCGCGAACTGGTCAGCGATTGCCGTTCGCTGGCGCGCTTCGAGCTGCGCGGCATTCCGCCGATGGTGGCGGGCGCCGCGCGCATCCGCATCACGTATCAGGTCGATGCGGACGGCTTGCTGTCCGTGTCGGCGCGCGAACTGCGCTCGGGCGTGGAAGCGTCGATCAGCGTCAAGCCGGCCTACGGCCTGGGCGACGACGACATCGCGCGCATGCTGCAGGATTCGTACACCTCGGCCGACGTCGACATGGTGGCGCGCGCGCTGCGCGAAGAGCAGGTGGAAGCGGAACGCATCCTGCTGGCCACGCAGTCGGCGCTCGATGAAGACGGCGGCTTGCTGGATGCAGACGAACGCGCAGCCGTCGACAGCCTGATGAACAAGGTGCGCGACGCTATTGCGCAATCGCAAAGCGGCGCCATCGACCACCAGGCCTTGAAGCTGGCGATCGAGGCGCTGGCCGACGGCACCGAGGATTTCGCCTCGCGCCGCATGGACCGCAGCGTGCGCACGGCCTTGACGGGTAAATCCCTGGATCAAGTCGTATAAAACCAATTGAACAGCGCGCCGCAGGCACTCGCCGCGGCCGCGCTCCGAATGACAGACTGAAAGAAGACACCATGCCACAAATCGTTATCCTGCCGCACGCCAAGCTTTGCCCGGACGGCGCCGTCATCGAAGCACCTGCCGGCAAGTCCATCTGCGACATCCTGCTGGAAAACGACATCGACATCGAGCACGCCTGCGAAAAATCGTGCGCCTGCACCACCTGCCACGTGCTGGTGCGTGAAGGCATCGAATCGCTGAACGAAGCGACGGAACTGGAAGAAGACATGCTGGACAAGGCCTGGGGCCTGGAAGCCGTGTCGCGCCTGTCGTGCCAATCCATCGTGGCCGAGGCCGACCTCGTCGTCGAAATCCCGAAATACACGATCAACCAGGTCAGCGAAGGCAGCCACTAACATGAAATGGTCCGACATTCACGTGATCGCCGAGGCGCTGTACGATGCGCATCCGGACATCGATCCCCTGACCGTGCGTTTCACCGACCTGCACAACTGGGTGGTGGAACTGGACGGCTTCGACGATGACCACACGCGCGGCGGCGAAAAAGTGCTCGAAGCGATACAGATGGCGTGGATCGATGAAGCGCGCTAAGGGCGCGGCAGCCGCCGCCACCGCAGTCGCCGCGCCGAAAGACGTCATCACCGCCGCCAGCAACATGCCCGAAATCAAGGATGGCCAGTCGGTCGCCTTGCTGCAGGAATTGCACATCCTGACGCGCGACGGCAAGATGAACCAGGACAGCCGCCGCAAGTTGAAACAGGTATATCACCTGACGCAATTCATCGAGCCGCTGCTGCGCGAAGTGCAGCTCGACCACCCTGGCGTGTCGCTGGTCGACCACGGCGCCGGCAAGTCCTACCTGGGCTTCATCTTGTATGACCTGTTCTTCAAGAACGGCAACGACGGTTCGCACATCTATGGCATCGAGACGCGCGAAGAACTGGTGCAGCGTTCGCAGGAGCTGGCGAAGAAATTCAAGTTCCCCGGCATGTCGTTTTTACCGCTGTCCGTGGCCGAATCGACGGAATCGACCTTGCTGCCGCAGCAGATCGATATCGTCACGGCCTTGCACGCGTGCAATACGGCCACCGACGACGCCATCCATTTCGCCTTGAAGAAAAAGGCGAAATTCATGGTGCTGGTGCCATGTTGCCAGGCTGAAGTCGCCTCCGTATTGAAGAAGAACAAGGGCAAGAGCCTGGGCAAGAGTGTTTTGACGGAATTGTGGCGCCACCCGCTGCATACGCGCGAATTCGGCAGCCAGATCACCAACGTGCTGCGTTGCCTGCAGCTGGAAGCGCATGGCTACCAGGTCAGCGTGACGGAACTGGTGGGCTGGGAGCATTCGATGAAGAATGAACTGATCATCGCTAGCTACAAGAACTTGCCGCGCCAGCGTCCGACGGAACGCTTGCAGGAAGTGCTGCAAACCCTGGGCCTGGAAGAGATGGGTCACCGCTTCTTTGCCGAAGAGCTGGCCAAGGCGGGCGCGTAAAGTATCCGCAGGGCAACGTATCCGCAAGGGCAAACGAGGGGAGGAGCGGGTCGGTTACAATACCGGCTTTCTCCTCCTCTTGCTTTTTGCGCCTCCTCCATGACCACACCTATTGAAATGCCCACCGTCCGCCTGGCCAAGCGCCTGTCTGAAGACGTGCCCTGTTCGCGCCGCGAGGCCGAGCTGTATATCGAGGGCGGCTGGGTGACGGTCGACGGCGTGCTGGTGGAAGAGTCGGGCGCGCGCGTGGCCGACAATCAAACGGTGGTGCTGCTGCCGAACGCCACCCTGGAAGAAATGCCGCCCGTGACGATTCTGCTGCACAAGCCGGCCGGCATCAATGGCGGCGTGGGCAGCGAAGGCAAGCCAGCCTTGAGCTGTTTGCGTCCCGAAGAGATCTTCACGCCGGAAAACGTGGCGCCCAGTTCCGTCACGCGCTTCCTCAAGCGCCATTTGATCGGCCTGACCATCACCAATCCGCTCGACACCATGGCGTCCGGCTTGCTGGTATTCACGCAGGATTTCCGCGTCGCCCGCAAGCTGGTCGACGAAGCGAAAACGGTGGAGCAGGAATTCATCGTGGAAGTGGCCGGCAACATCATGGAAAACGGCCTGGCGCTGCTCAATCACGGCTTGCCCTTCAATGGCAAGCCTTTGCCGCCGATCAAGGTCAGCTGGCAAAATGAAACGCGTTTGCGTTTCGCCCTGAAAAACGTGCAGCCGGGCCAGATCGCCCATATGTGCAAGATGGTGGGACTGGACGTCGTCGCCATGAAGCGCTTGCGCATCGGCCGCATCCCGATGGGCGCCATGCCCGTGGGGCAATGGCGCTATCTGCAAGGCTACGAACGCTTCTAAAGCTGCGGCGCCACGATGGAATGGCTTTCTGCAAAGCTTTTCCATAGCCGTTCAGCAATATTCAAGGCGATGGTGTCGGCCTTCTCTTGCAAGGCCGCATTGCCCATGCTCTCGGTCGTGGCGAAGAACAGGGTCAGCCAGCGGCGGAACATGCAGGGCGTGAGGTGTTCCATTTGCGCGTGCTGGGCCAGCGGCTTGCCGTGGTAGCGCATGGTGCCGCGCAGCAAGCCTGACCAGAAATCGACCAGTGTGGCCAGGTGGGCGTCCCAATCCTTGACCTCGGCGGCAAAGATGGGACCCAGCATGGCGTCGTCGCGCGCGGCCGCATAAAAGGTGTGGACGAGATGCTTGACTTCGTCTTCGCTGCAGACTTCCTCGCGGTAGGGAGCGAAGCGTGTGTGGGGGAGGGGGGCGGTAGTATTCATGGCATGCCATGATCGCAGAGCCCCCGTGGCGCTTCAATGACCCAGGTCAAGCCGCGTCAAAACTCAGGCGGCGACTTTCTTCGGCTTCTTTGCGGGGGCCGGCAATTGCACGATGTGCGTGCCCGCCAGCTTGTCGTGCAGAAATTGTCCATTGCCCGTGAACAGGGCCGTGCTGGACCACGCCAGGATGCCGGCACCGATGGCGCCCAGGGCTGTCCAGTGCTGCAAGTCCAGCAGATACGACACCAGCAGGGCTGGCAGCAGCCACATCCACGACAGGACATAGCGGTAGGCGGCCACGCGCAGCGGCACGTGGGCGTGGCCCGGCAGCACGACTTTCAGGCGCCACGTCTTCATGGCCAGGGTTTGCCCTTCGCGGCTCCACTGGTGGATGAAATACGCACCCATGACGAGGAAGGCCAGGCACTGGCGCATGTGTTCCGTCAACGGCGTATGCGCGCCCTGCACGGCCAGCTCGAACAGCAGGAAGGGCAGGAACAGCACGGCCAGGGCCAGCAGCGACTCGTACACCATGGAAATCAGGCGGCGCTTGATCGTGGGATGGGAAGTGATGCTGGCGGCAGGCGTGCTATTTGGCATTGGTTGGCAGTGGGGCAGGCGTAATAGAAGGCGTAACAGATGGCGTGACGGGCACGGTGGCGGGGGCCGCGGCGGGATCGCTCGGCACGGCCGTCGCTGCGGGCGCGGGCGGTAGCACGGGCGCGGCGGCCGCAGGCGCTGCCGGCGTGGCGGGCAGCAGGATCGGGGCAGGTTTGCTCGTATTCGAATTGATCGCGGGCACTTTTTCCAGCGGCTTTTTCGGCACGAGTTCCGTCGCCAGTTTTTTCTTTTGATCTTCCGGCAATTGCTGGTACTGCTCCCATTGCGCGGTTTTTTGACCAGGATCAATCTTCTTCGTGCGCGTATAGTTTTCGCGCACGAGGCGGCGCTGTTCCGGCGTCAGCTTGATCCATTCGCGCATGCGTTCATGCACGCGCGTTTGCTCGTCCGGCGTCATGGAGGCGAAACGGCTGGCAATATCGAGCCATTTCTGCTTGCGCAAGGCTTCCAGCTTGTTCCATTCGCTCGCCAGCGGCTGCAGGGCTTCCTGCTGCGCGCGCGACAGCTTGTTCCACGAGGGATTCTCACCCGTCTTCGGCGGCGTGCCGCCCTTGCCGGCCGTGCGGGGCGAACCGGGCTTGGCTGTCGAGGCCGGCGCGGGCGCCACCACGGGTGCGGCTGCCACGGGAGGAGCGGCGGGCGCGGCATGTTGCTGCGCGCCAACCCAGGCGGCGCCGGCCAGGGCGCAGGCACCCAGGCCGATGCCGCCGGCCAGCCAGCCTTTGCGTACGCTTGAGCGTGTCATTATTGCTCGCGTTTCGTCAGGTAGGCATTGAAGCCATGGTCCATGTAGGCGGAAAGCGGCAATTCGTCCGACAGCACGGCGGCGTCGATTTCTGCCAGTTCGGCAATATGTTGTTCTTGCTCAAACTGATAGATGCCCACCATGCCGCCGACCAGCAGCAGCAGGGGGATGATGACGCTCATGCGCCCCAGCCACGACAGCGGCTCGACAAACAGGCTGCTGGCCACGCCGGCGAACACATTCTGGCGCACGGCGACGGCGGCGGGCGCGTCCGCCTTCTTGCGGGACAGGGCCAGCTTGCGTGCCGCTGCCAGGCGATCGGTGGCCGATGCGGGCAGGTCGTCGAGTTTTTCGTTCAGTGCATGGCGCACTTTGTAAGCGAAATTGAGATCGTCGGTGTTCATAATTTAATTCCCTTGGCTTTCAGCGATTCGGCGAGCGTGTGGGTAGCTCTAGAGCAATGTGTTTTCACGCTACCTTCGGAGCAACCCATCGCTTCCGCTGTTTCAGCCACATCCATGTCCTGCCAATAACGCATGAGGAAGGCTTCGCGTTGACGTGACGGCAGTTTTTGTACCTCCGCATCAATCAAATCAAGGATTTGCGCGCGCTCGACCTGGTCGGCCGAGGATTCGGCGGCGCTGGAGCCCTGTTCCGATTCATAAGTGTCAAGTATATCAAAATCCTCATGCTCGTCGCCCGAGGGCTTCATGCCGGAAAACAGGCTGACCCAGGTGTTGCGGACTTTTTCGCGGCGGAAATAATCGAGGATGGTGTTTTGCAGGATGCGCTGGAACAGCATCGGCAGTTCGGCGGCCGGCTTGTCGCCGTATTTCTCGGCCAGCTTGATCATGGCGTCCTGCACGATGTCGAGTGCCGATTCTTCCTTGCGGACCGCGTAGGCGGCTTGCTTGAAGGCGCGCCGCTCGACATTTTCTAGAAAGTCGGATAATTCTTTGTCTGTTGCCATGCGGTATGGGGGATCTTAGCGGCTGCGGGTGCGGTGGGCGAAATGGGGGCGGGTATGCTTTTTGCAACCCCGTGCATGCTAGCAAAAAATGTGCGTTTCCGCAGAGTTTTTGCACTCCGTGCGCGCAAAATGGCCTTTCGGCTGACATTTTCCTTGACCATAATGGTGCGACGCGATACCGTATAGGACGCTTTGAACACCCCAAAGCCCTATGGTCAGGTCGCGACCGGCACACAAGGCCATCCGCGGCAAGACGCGCTTTCATTTGTAGGCAGTTTGTTCTAACCCGCGCCACAAGCGCGAGCGGTTCGTACAGGCGCCACAGAAACTCCGGCCAAACGAGTTGCGTTAAGCGTTGTTTTGTAAGGTATCTATGGGTGCCCAAAGAAATTGCGTGACCGCATGAAAAGGGAAGCAGGAGCACTGTCGCGCACAGCGAACTTCGTCAGGAAAGAACATCCGATCAATCTCCAATGGACCTTGAAAGGAATGTTTCATGAATACCGAAGCAGCAGCAGGACCAATTACGGGCGCAGAAATTGTCGTGCGCTGTCTGGCTGAAGAGGGCGTCGAGCACGTCTTTGGATACCCGGGCGGAGCCGTACTCTACATCTACGACGCCATCTTCCAGCAAAACAAATTCCAGCATATCCTGGTACGCCACGAGCAGGCCGCGATCCACGCCGCCGATGCCTATTCGCGCAGCTCGAACAAGGTCGGTGTCGCCATCGTCACGTCCGGTCCGGGCGTCACGAATGCCGTCACGGGCTTGTCCACCGCGTACATGGACTCGATTCCCATGGTGGTGATCTCCGGCCAGGTGCCGAGCCACGCCATCGGGCAGGATGCGTTCCAGGAATGCGACACGGTCGGCATCACGCGCCCCGTCGTCAAGCACAACTTCCTCGTCAAGGACGTCAAGGACCTGGCAGCGACGATCAAGAAAGCCTTCTTCATCGCCCGTACCGGCCGTCCGGGACCCGTGCTGGTCGATATCCCCAAGGATATCAGCATGCACAAATGCCATTTCGACTATCCGAAGGAAGTCGAGATGCGTTCCTACCGTCCCGTCGACAAGGGCCACTCGGGCCAGATCCGCAAGGCCGTGCAGCTGTTGCTGCAAGCCGAACGCCCGATGATCTACACGGGCGGCGGCGTGATCCTGGCGAACGCCTCGGCCGAGCTGAACAAGCTGGTCGACCGCCTGGGTTTCCCTTGCACCAACACCTTGATGGGCCTGGGCGGCTACCGCGCATCGAGCGAGCAGTATGTCGGCATGCCCGGCATGCACGGCACCTATGAAGCGAACATGGCGATGCAGAATTGCGACGTCCTGATCGCCATCGGCGCCCGTTTCGACGACCGCGTGATCGGCAACCCGAAACATTTCGCTTCGCATCCGCGCAAGATCATCCACGTGGACATCGATCCCTCGTCGATTTCCAAGCGCGTCAAGGTCGATATTCCCATCGTCGGCAACGTCAAGGACGTGCTGATCGAGTTCCTCGCGCAACTCGATGCGGCTGAAGCCAAGCCGAACGTCAATGCCTTGAGCAACTGGTGGAAGCAGATCGCCGAATGGCGCGGCCGCGAATGCCTGAAGTATCCGACCTCCGACCTCGTCATCAAGCCGCAATCGGTGGTGGAAAAGGTGTTCCAGATCACCAAGGGCGACGCCTTCATCACGTCCGACGTGGGCCAGCACCAGATGTGGGCCGCGCAATACTATGGTTTCGACAAGCCGCGCCGCTGGATCAATTCCGGCGGCCTGGGCACCATGGGTGTCGGCTTGCCGTACGCCATGGGCGTGCAGATGGCCAATCCGGACGCCACCGTTGCCTGCATCACGGGCGAAGGTTCGATCCAGATGTGCATCCAGGAATTGGCGACGTGCAAGCAGTACCACTTGACGCCAAAGATCATCATGCTCAACAACCGTTTCCTCGGCATGGTGCGCCAGTGGCAGGAAATCGATTACGGTTCGCGCTATTCCGAGTCGTACATGGATTCGCTGCCCGACTTCGAGAAGCTGGCCGAAGCGTATGGTCACGTGGGCATGAAAATTGAAAAACCGGGCGACGTCGACGGCGCCCTGAAAGAGGCGTTCGGCATGAAAGACAGGCTGGTATTCATGAACTTCATTACCGACCAGTCCGAAAACGTGTGGCCCATGGTGAAAGCCGGCAAAGGCCTGTCCGAAATGATGCTCGGCTCGGAGGACCTCTAATCATGCGCCATATTATTTCTGTCTTGCTGGAAAACGAAGCGGGCGCCCTGTCGCGCGTGGTGGGCCTGTTCTCGGCACGCGGTTACAACATCGAAACGTTGACCGTGGCGCCGACGGAAGACTCGACCCTGTCGCGCATGACCATCGTCACCAGCGGCTCGGACGACATCATCGAGCAGATCACCAAGCACTTGAACCGCCTCATCGAAGTGGTGAAGGTGGTGGACTTGACCGAAGGCCAGCATATCGAACGCGAGTTGATGCTGATCAAGGTCCGTGCCGTGGGCAAGGAGCGCGAGGAAATGAAGCGCACCGCCGATATCTTCCGTGGCCGCATCATCGATGTCACCGAAAAGACGTACACGATCGAACTGACCGGCAACAAGGTCAAGCTCGACGCGTTCATCGATTCGATCGACCGCGCCGCCATCCTGGAAACCGTCCGCACGGGTGGTTCCGGCATCGGCCGCGGCGAACGCATCCTCAAAGTATAAAAATACAAGCAGCTCTACGCGGCCCTGGCGCCGCATTTAAAACAACAACGCATCATCAAATTATAGGAAATACCATGAAAGTTTTTTACGACAAAGACGCTGACCTCTCCTTGATCAAAGGCAAAAACGTTGCCATCATCGGCTACGGTTCGCAAGGCCATGCACACGCACAAAACCTGAACGATTCGGGCGTCAACGTCACCGTCGGCCTGCGCAAGGGCGGCGCGTCGTGGACCAAGGTCGAGCAAGCCGGCTTGAAAGTGGCGGAAGTCAACGACGCCGTGAAAGCGGCCGACGTCATCATGATCCTGTTGCCGGATGAAAACATCGCCCAGGTCTACAACGAAAACATCGCCCCGTTCGCCAAGCAAGGCGCCGTGCTGGCCTTCGCCCACGGCTTCAACGTGCATTACGGCCAAGTCGTGCCACGCGCCGACCTGGACGTGATCATGGTCGCGCCGAAAGCGCCGGGCCACACCGTGCGCGCCACCTACACCCAGGGCGGCGGCGTGCCTCACCTGATCGCCGTGTACCAGGATAAATCGGGCATCGCCCGCGATATCGCCCTGTCGTACGCGTCGGCCAACGGCGGCGGCCGTGCCGGCATCATCGAAACGAACTTCCGTGAAGAAACCGAAACGGATCTGTTCGGTGAGCAAGCCGTGCTGTGCGGCGGCGCCGTGGAACTGATCAAGGCCGGCTTCGAAACCCTGACGGAAGCCGGTTACGCGCCTGAAATGGCGTACTTCGAGTGCTTGCACGAACTGAAGCTGATCGTCGACCTGATCTATGAAGGCGGCATCGCCAACATGAACTATTCGATCTCGAACAACGCCGAATACGGCGAATACGTGACCGGTCCTAAAGTCGTGACGTCGGCCACCAAGGATGCGATGCGTCAATGCCTGAAAGACATTCAAACGGGCGAATACGCGAAGAGCTTCATCCTGGAAAACAAGGCAGGCGCACCGACCCTGATCTCCCGCCGTCGTTTGACGTCCGAGCACCAGATCGAAGAAGTGGGCGCGAAACTGCGCGCCATGATGCCTTGGATCGCGAAAAACAAGATGGTCGACCAGTCGAAAAACTAAGCATTTTTTGCTGATTCACCATAAAAAAGCCGGCGCAAGCCGGCTTTTTTATGTGCGCCGGCGCCTGGCTGGCAACATCCGTTACAATCAGGCCCATTCAACAATACCGTCAGCCTCATGCTTGTTTTTTCTAAAGTTTTTGTCGGGAATCTTCATGTGGTCAAGCGCCCCGTTGCGGTTGCCGTCAGCTGCTGGTTTCTGGTCATCGGCTCGCTGTTTGCACTGGTGTCGGCTTTCCTCGGCCGCCACGACCCCGCCATGCTGGCCGCAATGGGGGACGGCGCGATTCCCGCCGAAGTGCAATACGCGATTTTGCTCTTCAGCCAGGGCATCACCCTGGTGGCGGCGCTGGCCATGCTGCAACGGCAGCGTGGCGCGCGCACGGTGTATCTGGTGTGGGGCGTGATCGACATTGCGCTCTGCCTGGCGACCTTGCCGGTCAAGATGGACGTCTTGCCTGGCGCGCTCATGTTCGCCGTCATCTGCGCCTTCCTGTACAGTCCGAAATCGAATGCCTGGTTTTCGCCACGCAAGGCGGCTAATGATGCCTGCATGACGCCAGCCTGAGCATGGCTGCCTGAACACGGCTATTTCCCTGCGCACGCCGTCGCGGCGTTTGCGCTACAATTCCGCCCTTCCTTTGCAGTTTCATATAGCTGCATCTGTTTCGGTATCTGCCGACCGCAACGCGCATTACCGCTATTTGATAGCACGCCAGGCTCGTTGAGGCGCTGCCTGCGCAACCCGAGGTACCCACATGACTGACCGTATGACCGCCGCCGTGCCTGTTTCAGGCCCTGCCGGCACTGCCATTTCCCGACGCTTTCCGCTGGCCGCCTTGCTGGCGCTGGCGATGACCAGCTTTATCGCCATCCTGGCCGAAACCTTGCCCGCCGGCCTGTTGCCGCAGATTTCGCAGGGCCTCGGCATTTCCGAAGTCATGACGGGTCAGCTCGTTACGGTGTTTGCGATCGGCTCCATCCTGACCGCCATCCCCCTGACCGCCATGACCAGCGGCTGGCGCCGCCGCAAGGTGCTGTTGCTGGCCGTCGGCGGCTTCCTGGTCTTTAATACCATGACGGCGCTGGCGCCCAATTACATGGTGGCGCTGGCTTCGCGCTTCCTGGCCGGCATGGCCGCCGGGCTGGCCTGGGGCTTGATGGCCGGCTATGCGCGCCGCATGGTCAGCGTGGAACAGCAGGGCAGGGCGATGGCCATTGCCATGATCGGCACGCCGCTGGCCCTGTCGCTGGGCGTGCCGCTGGGCACCTTGATGGGCGGCGTGCTGGGCTGGCGCAGCATCTTCGGCATCATGTCCGGCCTGGCTGTGGTCCTGGTCGCCTGGATACTGGTGGCCGTGCCCGATTATCCGGGGCAAAAGAATGGTGAGCGGCTGAGCATACGCCAAGTGTTCCTGACGCCGGGCGTGCGGCCGATCCTGGCGGTGATCGTCGCCTGGATGCTGGCGCATAACATTCTGTATACCTATATCGCGCCGTTCCTGGCGCCGTCCGGCTTGCGTCCCCGCATCGACCTGGTGCTGCTCGTGTATGGCGTGGGCTCGCTGGCCGGCATCTGGCTGGTCAGCCAACTGATCGACCGCTGGCTGCGCCCGCTCGTGCTGGGCTGCCTCGCCGCGTTGGCCTGCGTGGTGGTGGCGCTGGGCCTGGCGATGGACTCGCCGGCCGTCATCTATGTCAGCATGGCCATCTGGGGCGTTACCTTTGGCGGCGCCGGCACCTTGCTGCAGACGGCGTCGGCCGACGCGGCCGGCGACGGCATGGATGTGGCGCAGGCGATGGTGGCGACCATCTGGAACGTGGCCATCGCGGGCGGCGGCCTGGCGGGCGGCGTGCTGCTGGACGGTTATGGCGCGGCCTCGTTCCCGTGGGCCATGCTGGCCTTGCTGCTGGTGGCCTTGACCATCGCCTGGCGCGCGCGGCGCTACAGTTTCAAGCCGGGCCGGCGCAGCGGCGGCCCGGTGGCGGGTCACTAATAACATTGTTATTTTGAATGACAGTGTGTTGAAATGTGAGCAGATGTGACTGGCAAGCACATTTTGTGACGATTTGTTAATTTGCGCCACAGGAATGAATGAGGCGTTAGAATCTACACAGTTTGACAAGTTTCTCAAGCGAAAGAGGTGGCAACAGCCACCCCTTTCGCGGGCTGTCAGCCATATTAACTACCTAGGAGTACCCCATGACCGTGATGAAATCCGTCCTTGTTGCCGCCGCTGCCACCGTTGCCCTGAGCGCACAAGCCCAATCCCTGCCGACCAACGGCACCCTGGTGGTCGTACCCGCGTTTGGCGAAGTCAAGCATGTCAATGACCAGGTGGTCGCTACCCTGGCCGTCGAAGAACAGGACAAGGACAAGGCAGCCGCCGCGTCGCGAGTCAACCAGAAGATGAACAAGGGCATCGCCATCGTCAAGCAGGCCGATCCTTCTGCCGCGCTGAAATCGTATGGCTATTACACCTATCCCGTGTATCCGGAAGAGCGCCCATTGCCAGCCGGCGCCGTGGCCAAGCCGCGTTTGCCGACGGCCTGGCGCGTGGGCCAGTACCTGGAAGTGACGACGGCCAATCTGGCGACCCTGCCAAAAACCGTGTCGGCGGCGCAAGGCGTGCTGACCCTGAATGGCTTGAATTTCGGCCTGAAGCCGGAAACCATCCGCCTGCTGGACGATCAGCGCATCGCCGCCACGTATAAGAACCTCAACGAACGCGTGGCCGCCATCGCCAAGGCCATGGGCCGCAACGTTGCCGACGCCGTGCTCGATACGGTGGACTTCGAAGGTTCGGGCAACTATGTCACCGAAAACCGTGCTGCCGCCGCACCGATGATGATGCGCAGCGCCAAGATGGCTGAAGACAGCACCGTCGCCGAACCGAGCTTCGAGCCGGGCGAAACGACGCTCGACATGCGTGTCGTCGGCAAGGTCAAGTTCAAGTAAGTGCATTAGCGTGGAAACAATTCCGCGTTAGACTGTTTTAAAAATCATGGGGCTGTTGGCCCCATGGTCGTTTTTGCCCCATTATTTTTCAGGAGAACACCATGACCGTCATGAAAACCATGCTGGCCGCCGCTGTCGTTACCGCCGCCGCTACCGTTGCCCTGGGCGCACAAGCCCAGGCCTTGCCCACTTCCGGCACCCTCGTGGTGGTGCCCGCGAATGGCGAAGTGGTGCATGCGAATGACCAGGTGACCGTCACCCTGGCCATCGAAGAGCAGGACAAGGACAAGGCCGCCGCCGCCTCGCGCGTGAACCAGAAGATGAACCAGGGCGCCGCCATCGTCAAGAAAGCCGATCCGCAAGCCGTGCTGAAGACCCAGGGCTACTACACGTATGCCGTGTACCCGGAAACGGCGCCGCTGCCGCCAGGCGTCGCCGCCAAGCCGCGCGTGCCGACGGGCTGGAGAGTGGGCCAATACCTGCAGGTCACGACGACCAACCTGGCCGCCTTGCCGAAAACCGTTTCCGCGGCGCAAGGCGTGCTGACCCTGAACCGCCTGAACTTCGGCCTGGCGCCCGCCACCATCCGCAAGCTCGACGACCAGCGCATCGTCGCCGCCTACAAGAACCTGAACGAACGCGTGGCCGCCATCGCCGGCGCCATGGGCCGCAATGTCAATGACGCCGTGATCGACACCATCGATTTCGAAGGCTCGGGCAATTACGCGCAGCGCGTCAACGTGGCCGGCGCGCGCAACATGAGTGCCGACACCATGGGCTATGGCGGCAACCAGGTGGCCGAACCGAGCTTCGAGCCAGGCGAAACGACCCTCAACATGGGCCTGGTGGCGAAGGTCAAGTTCAAATAAGGCTAGCTTCGGGATCAATATTGTCAGCTTGACGCCGCCACGCTTTTCTTTGGCGGTAGCTCCTCTATAATGGCAATATCGGCGGGCGCATGGCGAGACAGTCATGCGCCCGCCATCTGGCACCGATTCCCCCGCAGTACACAAGATATGGAACAACATGGCAAACTTCCCCCGTCGTAGAGGCAAGAACGGCACTCCCGCAGCATCCAAAGCGTCCCGCTTCAGCAAATTCGTGCGCCAGCCGGTGACCGATGGCACTGGCAAGAAAACCTTGCGCCGCCGCGGCATCTATCTGTTGCCGAACGCCTTCACGACGGCAGCCCTGTTTTGCGGTTTCTACGCCATCGTCATGGCCATGAACCAGAAATTCGAACACGCGGCCTGGGCCATCTTCATCGCCATGATCCTCGACGGCCTCGACGGCCGCATCGCGCGCCTGACGAATACGCAGAGCGAATTCGGCGCCCAGTACGACAGCCTGTCCGACATGGTGTCCTTCGGCGCCGCGCCCGCGCTGGTGATCTACGAATGGTCGCTGCGCGGCATGGGCAAGCTGGGCTGGCTGGCCGCCTTCGTGTATTGCGCCGGCGCGGCCTTGCGCCTGGCCCGTTTCAACACGAATATCGCCGTGGTCGACAAGCGCTTCTTCCAGGGCTTGCCCAGCCCGGCGGCGGCGGCCATGGTGGCCGGCTTCATCCTGTTGATGAACGACCTGGAATTTGCCGGCAACCAGCTGGCCTGGGTGTCGTGGGCGATCGCCCTGTTTTCCGGCCTGACCATGGTCACCAACGTGCCGTTCTACAGCTTCAAGGATGTGAATTTCCGCAAGTCCGTGCCGTTCATCGTGGTATTCCTGCTGGCATTGTTCTTTGCGCTCATCTCCATCGACCCGCCGAAAGTGCTGTTCCCGATTTTCGTCGCCTATGGCCTGTCCGGCTACGCCGTGTTCTTCTGGCGCATGGCGAAGGGCAAGCCCGTCAGCATTATCCAGACCGACCCCGAGCATTGATGCGCTGAGTCGGTAGCGTCGCCAGTCTTCAGCCAGCCAGGAGCAGCCATGAGCACCAGCAACCGACTCATCATTTTTGACACCACCTTGCGCGACGGCGAGCAATCGCCGGGCGCCTCCATGACGCGCGAGGAAAAGCTGCGCATCGCCAAGCAGCTCGAGCGCCTGAAGGTTGACGTGATCGAAGCGGGCTTCGCCGCCGCCTCGCAAGGCGACTTCGAGTCGATACGGGCGATAGCCGGCGCCGTGCGCGAATCGACCATCTGCTCGCTGTCGCGCGCCAACGACCGCGACATCGCCCGCGCCGCCGAAGCGCTGGCGCCGGCCGAGCGCAAGCGCATCCACACTTTCATTGCCACGTCGCCCCTGCACATGCAGATGAAGCTGCGCATGACGCCAGAGCAAGTGCTTACGCAAGCGCAAAACGCCGTGCGCTACGCGCGCCAGTTCACGGACGACATCGAATTCAGCCCCGAAGACGGCAGCCGCTCCGACGAGGATTTCCTGTGCCGCGTGCTGGAAGCCGTGATCGCCGAGGGCGCCACCACCATCAATTTCCCCGATACGGTGGGCTATGCCGTGCCGGAAATCTTCGGCGCCACCATCCGCCGCTTGCGCGAACGCATCCCGAACGCCGATAAAGCCATCTGGTCTGTCCATTGTCATAACGACCTGGGCCTGGCTGTGGCCAATTCGCTGGCCGGCGTCATGATAGGCGGCGCGCGGCAAATCGAATGCACGATCAATGGCCTGGGCGAGCGGGCCGGCAACACGGCGCTGGAAGAGGTGGTGATGGCGCTGCGCACGCGCGCCGCCTATTACAACTTGACGGTGGGTATCGACACGACGCAAATCGTGGCGGCATCCAAGATGGTGTCGCAGATCACGGGCTTTGCCGTGCAGCCGAACAAGGCCGTCGTCGGCGCGAACGCCTTTGCGCACGCGTCCGGCATCCACCAGGACGGCATTTTAAAGGCGCGCGAGACGTATGAAATCATGCGCGCCGAAGACGTGGGCTGGACGGCCAACAAGATCGTGCTGGGGAAATTGTCGGGCCGCAACGCCTTCAAGCAGCGGCTGCATGAGCTGGGCATCGCGCTGGAATCGGAAGCGGACATCAATGCCGCCTTCATCCGCTTCAAGGAGCTGGCAGACCGGAAATCCGAGATTTTCGACGAAGACATCATGGCCCTCGTCAGCGAGGAACAGCAGGCGCAGGAGAGTGAGCACTACCGTTTCATTTCACTGACGCAGCAGTCGACGACGGGGGCCGTGCCGCATGCGCGCGTGGAATTCCTCGTCGGCGGCAAGCAACTGAGCTGCGAAGGGCGGGGCGACGGTCCCGTCGACGCCACCGTCAACGCCATCGAAAGCGCGGCCGCCAGCGGCGCGGAGCTGGTCTTGTTCTCCGTCAATGCCATCAGCACGGGCACGCAGTCGCAGGGCGAAGTCACCATGCGATTGGCGCGCGACGGGCGCATCGTCAACGGCGTGGGCGCCGACCCGGACATCATCGTCGCGTCGGCCAAGGCGTATCTGTCGGCGCTGAACAAATTACACGCGAAGGATGAGCGTATCGATCCCCAGCCGTAAGTCGGGGGGCAGACCCGCCGGGTCTGACCCCAGAATTTGATGCTCACCGTACCAGAGTACGCTTGCGCTTCTTAGCCACCTCTCTCTTCCGCTCGCTACGGTTTTATCAGGCGTTGTTGCACAGGTAATGAATCACCAGAAAAACCGCCGCTCCTCCTTGGCAGGGTCGGGCCCGTTCATCATCATGCGCACGATGCCGTCGTGGTCGAAGTGCACGTGCATCATGGAATCCCACACGCCCGATTCCTTGTAGCGGTAGGACCAGACGTGCAGTTTCGGCAGCGACAGATACGACGTTTCCGTCGGGCGGCCCAGGGTGTGCAGCACGTCTTGCTGGGTCGATACGCCCACCTTGATGCGGGCAAAGCCCGGCGTGTCGAGCACTTGCTCGTAGGAAATGAGCTTGTCGTCGGGGCCGAAACGGGCCATGTACGTGTACTGGCCGTAGGGGCCCGTCGCGTATTCCAGTTCCGCGCCCGTGGGCAGCTGGTAGATGTTGCTTGGCCGGCCCAGGCGCGCTTCCACGGCGGCGCGCGGCTCGCCCGGCTGGGGCGGCGGGACGTTCCAGCTGGCGCAGCCGGCCAGGACGGCAAACAGCATGGGTGTTGCTAATTTGAGCAGATTTTTCATGTTTGACCTCCTGAAATGCAGGAAAACCCTATCATGCACCGAGAAAAGCGCGCACGGCAGGATACAGGCGGGCATTTTTCCGATATACTTGCGCGTCTGGTTGGCAGCATAGGCCAGTATTTTAATAATCGTAGTTCACGGTGGATAGGGTTCAGACTCTGTGCACCGCATGTGAAAGGTTTATCATGACAGTAGAAAACATCAACAAAGCCGCTATCATCGCGGACAACGCACGTGGTCAAAACGACACCGGCTCCCCTGAAGTGCAAGTTGCACTGCTGACAGCTCGCATCAACGAACTGAACGGCCACTTCAAAGCCCACTCGAAAGATCACCACTCCCGCCGCGGCCTGATCATGATGGTCAACCGTCGTAAGAGCCTGTTGTCCTACCTGAAGGCTAAAGACGCTACCCGTTATCGCGACCTGATCGCTAAACTTGGTCTGCGCAAGTAATTTTTGCCGTACAAGGTTTATACAGAAATGCCTGCGCCAGTTCGCTGACGCGGGCATTTTGTCATTTGAATTCCGGATTTATGTCGAGAAGTACAGTATTCTCTACCGATATCATGTTTTAAAAGTAAAGTAGCAAAGGTGGCAACAAGTAAAGGCAGCATTTTTACGCCGCCTGTGGTGAGGTGAACGACAGCCCCTGAAAATCTGTCGGCAATTAGAAAAGGGATACCCCATGTTTAACAAAGTTACGAAAACCTTCCAGTACGGTCAACATCAAGTGACCCTGGAAACCGGCGAAATCGCACGTCAGGCATCCGGCGCAGTGCTGGTGTCGATCGAAGATACCGTCGTTCTGGCAACGGTGGTGGCACGCAAAGATGCCAAGCCAGGCCAGGATTTCTTCCCTTTGACGGTTGATTATGTCGAGAAAACCTATGCTGCCGGTAAAATCCCGGGCGGTTTTTTCAAGCGCGAAGGCCGTCCTTCCGAAAAAGAAACACTGACATCCCGTTTGATCGACCGTCCTATCCGTCCGCTGTTCCCGGAAGGCTACCTGAATGAAGTGCAAGTCATCATTCACGTGCTGTCGGTCAACCCTGAAATCGATCCGGACATCGCCGCCATGATCGGCGCCTCGGCTGCCCTGTGCGTATCGGGCGTGCCTTTCAACGGTCCTATCGGCGCCGCGCGCGTCGGTTACGCCAATGGCCAGTACATCCTGAACCCGACCGTCCAGCAACTGAAAACGTCGGAAATGGACCTGGTGGTCGCCGGTACCGAAACGGCCGTGCTGATGGTCGAATCGGAAGCGAAACAACTGTCCGAAGAAATCATGCTGGGCGCCGTGGTCTTCGGCCACGACCAGATGAAAGTCGTCATCGACGCGATTCACGACCTGGTGCGTGACGGCGGCAAGCCGGAAGTGGAATGGGCGCCTGCGCCGAAAAACGAAGCACTGATCGCCCGCGTCGCGCATTTCGCCAACGCCAAGATCAATGACGCGTATCAAACCAAGGACAAGCAAGAGCGTACGGCCAAGCTGAAAGCGGCGACGTCGGAAGTGATCGCCGACCTGTCGGCCGAAGCGGCTGCCGCCGGCGGCGCGTCGATCGACAGCGCTGAAGTCAACAACATCCTGTTCGACATCGAAGCGAAAATCGTGCGTACGCAAATCCTGGACGGCGAGCCACGCATCGACGGCCGCGACACGCGCACCGTGCGTCCGATCTCGATCCGCACCAGCGTGCTGCCACGCACCCACGGTTCGGCCCTGTTCACGCGCGGCGAAACGCAAGCGCTGGTCGTCGCTACGCTGGGCACCGCCCGCGACAGCCAGAAGATCGATGCGCTGATGGGCGAGTTCACCGATTCGTTCATGCTGCATTACAACATGCCTCCATTCGCCACCGGCGAAACGGGCCGTGTCGGTACGCCAAAACGCCGCGAAATCGGCCACGGCCGCCTGGCCAAGCGCGCGCTGATCGCCGCCCTGCCAGCAGCTGAAGAGTTCAGCTACTCGGTGCGCCTGGTATCGGAAATCACGGAATCGAACGGTTCCTCGTCGATGGCATCGGTGTGCGGCGGCTGCCTGGCACTGATGGACGCCGGCGTGCCGATGAAAGAGCACGTGGCCGGTATCGCCATGGGCCTGATCAAGGAAGGCGGCAAGTTTGCCGTGCTGTCCGACATCCTGGGCGACGAAGATCACCTGGGCGACATGGACTTCAAGGTAGCCGGTACCCGCAACGGTATCACGGCGCTGCAGATGGACATCAAGATCATGGGCATCACCAAGGAAATCATGCAAGTGGCACTGGCGCAAGCCAAGGAAGGCCGCGAGCACATCCTGGGCGAAATGCAAAAAGCCATGCCGCACGTCAAAACCGAACTGTCGGATTTCGCACCGCGTCTGATCACCATCAAGATCAACCCGGAAAAAATCCGTGACGTGATCGGCAAGGGCGGCGCCGTGATCCGCGCGCTGACCGAAGAGACGGGCACCCAGATCGACATCAGCGACGAAGGCGTGGTCACCATCGCTTCCGTCGACGCCGCTGCCGGCCAGGAAGCCAAGCGCCGTATCGAAGAACTGACCGCTTCCGTCGAAGTGGGCAAGACCTACGAAGGCACCGTGCTGAAACTGCTGGACTTCGGCGCCATCGTGCAAGTCATGCCAGGCAAGGACGGCTTGCTGCACATCTCGCAGATCGCCAACGAGCGCGTCAACGCCGTGGCCGATTACCTGAAAGAAGGCCAGCTGGTGCGCGTCAAAGTGCTGGAAACGGACGACCGCGGCCGTTTGAAACTGTCGATGAAAGCTGCCGAAGGCAACGAAGCGCCAGCCGCTTAATGTCCTTCAGGTTCGCCTGAGTGCGGCTTCGGCCGCATGCTCAAAAACCGCCGGCGCGCAAGCCCTGGCGGTTTTTTTATGCGCCGCGTTTGCGCTTTATCGAAGGCGTGTGCCGGCTTGCCCGCCTGTCTGCACCGGCCTTGATCCAGCGCGTATCGGCCGCCGCTGCTCTCTGTAGATTCGGCATGGGATCTTCCCCTGAACGAGTCTTCCAAGGAGATGCAGCATGCGCACATACTGCGGGCTGGCCGCCGCCTTTCTGCTTGCCTTCGCGCCCGGTGTCCGGGCGCAGCTGGACAGCGCACCGACGCCGGTGCCGTTGCCCATCCCTATCGCCGCCGCGTCCGCGGCCATGCCGGCGCAAGACCTCGACGCCTTGCGCGCCGTGCATGCGCGCGAAATCAATGACCTCAGCACCTTCAGGACGGCGGGCTTGCAGCGCGAAGCCATCGATCCCTACCTGGACAGCGCGCCGGGCCAGCAATTCCTGCGCGAACTGCGCGCCGCCGATCCTGCCGCTCCGGCCGAGACGATTTACGCGCGCGCGGTCGAGCAGCTCGCCTCCGGCAGCACCTTGCCCGATGTGCAAGCCATGTCGGCCGCGCTGGTGAAGATCGTGCCGCATGGCCAGAATGTGTCGCCGTACTCGCCGTATTTCACCACCAGCGCGCAATTGCAGCTGGCTTCGGGCCAGTGCGCCAGCCTAGCCGACTGTTTCGGCTTGCCCTTGAAGAGCGAGGCGCCGCTGTATGATGTGTATCAGGTCATGCCCAAGGGTACCGTCAGCGTGTTCGTCAGCCAGGTGGCGCCGACGGAAGAGCTGGGCGGGCTGGTGCGGCGCAAGGGTGGGGCGCAGCAGTATCTGCTGCCCAACCGCAGCCTGTGGTCGGTCCCCGTGCTGATCGGCACGATCAAGAATTGAGGAGAGATGATGGATCAACCGCGCCTGCAAGCCCATGCCGCCGAACTGGAACAGTTGCTGGCGCGCCTGGCGCCCGCCGATGGGGAAGTGGCCGACCTGCGCAGCGCGCTGGAGCCGCTGCTGGCCCTGGCGGGCAGCGGCGCCTTGACGGCGCCCCTGCCGTGGGGCGATATCCCCGGCGGGCGTTATTTTACGGAAGGCGGCTTGCGCCGTTACCCCGAGCTGGAGCAGGCATTCGCCCGTTTCCGCATCGAGGCGACGGGCGGCGAATCGCCGGCCCTGCGCAAGCTGCGCGGCGAGATCTGATTAATATATGGTATCAATTGTTGTTTATGGGTAATTGACTGTCAGTATTGCTTGACGACAAAATCTTATTCCCTGACCATGGCGCATCCCTCCCGATTTTCTCTTTTTTATTGGATGCACCATGTTGTCCTCCCTTAAGGCGCGGCTGATCGCCATCGCCGTTTCCATCGTCGTGCTGGCCATGCTGGCCGTCGCCATCGCCAACTTTTTCACTACCCGCTCCAGCACCCTGGCCGCGCTCGACACGCAGATGCTGCAGTTGTCGCACAGCCATGCCGCGGCCATCGCCGAATGGCTGCGTTCCAAGCAAGCCGTCGTGGGCTCGCTCAAGCAGGGCGCCACGGCGGCCGATCCGCTGCCGGCCCTGAAGGCGGCCGAGCAGGCCGGCACCTTCGACATGGCGTATATCGGCTTTGCCGACAAGCACGCCGTCTTTTCGCAGGAGCGCAAGCGCGCCGCCGACTACGATCCCACGGCGCGGCCCTGGTACAAGCTGGCGTCCGAAGTGGGCGGCCCCATCATCACGGCGCCCTACATCGGCGCCAGCACGGGCAAGCTGGTGGTGACGTTTGCCGAGCCGCTGGGCGGCAAGGGCAGCGTGACGGGCGTGATGGCGGCCGACGTGATGATGGATGCGGTGGTGCAAAACGTCGCTTCGATCAAGCCGACGGCGTCCAGCTATGCCTTCCTCGTCGATGGCGGCGGCAAGATCATCGCCCACCCGGACGGCAAGCTGACCCTGAAGCCGCTGGCCGAGCTGGATCCGGGCCTCAGTGCGCAGGCGCTGGCCGACATCGAAAAGAGCGGTGACGGCGCCGCCATTCGCCTGGGCGAACGCAATGGCATCTTGCATGTGAGTAAGGTGCCGGGCAGCGACTGGCTGCTGGCGACCGTGCTCGACCGCGCAGAAGCGACGCAAGCCTTGAGCTCCATGCTGCGCGCCTCGGCCCTGACGGCCCTGCTGGTACTGGCCCTGGCCGCCACGGTCTTGAGCGTGCTGGTGGCGCGCGCCTTGCGCCGCCTGGGCCTGGTGCGCGACGCGATGGAAGCGATCGCCACGGGCGACGGCGACCTGACCAGCCGCCTCGACGCGGAAGGCACGGACGAGCTGGCGCAGATCGCCAAGGCGTTCAACTTGTTCGTCGAAAAGATCGCTACCGTGCTGGTGCAGATCCGCAGCATCAGCACCCTGGTGCGCAGCGAGTCGGCCGATATTGCTGCAGGCAATGCCGACCTGTCTTCGCGCACGGAAGCGCAGGCGGGCGCGCTGGAAGAAACGGCCAGTTCGATGGATGAGCTGACGTCGACCGTCAAGCAGAATGCGGAAAACGCGCATGCGGCCAATGAGCTGGCCGTGTCCGCCTCGGAAGTGGCGGCCAAGGGCGGCCGCGTGGTGCAGCAAGTAGTCGGCACCATGGCCGGCATCCAGGAAAGCTCGCGCAAGATCGTCGACATCATCGGCGTGATCGACGGCATCGCCTTCCAGACGAATATCCTGGCCCTGAACGCGGCCGTCGAGGCGGCGCGCGCTGGCGAGCAGGGCAGGGGCTTTGCCGTGGTGGCGTCCGAAGTGCGCAACCTGGCGCAACGGTCTGCCGGCGCGGCGAAGGAAATCAAGGAATTGATCGGCGATTCGGTGGAAAAAGTCGATGCGGGCGGGCGCCTCGTCGATGAGGCGGGTCAGACCATGGACCAGGTGGTGGCGTCGGTGCAGCAATTGACGACCATCATGAGCGAAATCACGGTGGCCAGCCGCGAACAGAGCGCCGGCATCGGCGAGATCAATACGGCCGTCACGCACATGGATACCATGACGCAGCAAAACGCGGCCCTCGTCGAGCAAGCCGCCGCTGCCGCGGAAAGCCTGCAGGAGCAGGCCGTGGACCTGGCGCAAGCCGTCGGCATGTTCCGCCTCGGCGATGCGGGTCCTGCCGCAGCGCCCGCGCCCGTGACGCGCCTCAAGGCGAAGCCGGCCGTTCGTGCCCCCGCGCCGCGCGCGCCAGCCCGCGCGCTGTCGCCGGCCAAGCCCGTCAAGGCGGCCAAGTCCGGCGCCGACGAGTGGGAAGAGTTTTAAGCGCGCAGCAGTAAATCGACGTTCATCCGCGTTTTTGTCAGGCCAGCCTGCCAAAAGCGCAGTTCGTCGCAATCGGCGTGTCTGCCGGGAGTGGTATGGCTATAGTGACACCATACCGCAAGCCCACTGCCAGACACCCGAGGAGATTCAAATGAACGTCGCTAAAAACATGGAAGTCATCGCCGTTGCCGCCGCCATCCTGCTCGGCGCCAGCTGCTACGCCATCGCCCCGGCCGCCCCGGCCCTGCAAGTGGCCAGTTCCACGGCCACCCTGGCCGCGCCAGCGAACAAGGCGGCCATGCAAGTGGTGGTGGTCAAGGCCAAGCGCCTGACCGCCTTGGAAAAAGCCCGTTTTGCATAATTGATTGTCAGCAATTTTTGCTGCTGCTACAGTGGCAGCCAGCGGCGATGCGCGCGAGTCCCACGAGGGCGCCGCGACACATAAAAACAAGATACCGAGGATGCACTACATGAAAAAGACACTGCAATTGGCGCTGCTGTTCCTGGCGACTCTGGGCCTGGTGCGCGGCGCGGCCGCCGAGACCCGCTTGCTGGAAATGCGCAACATCGACGCCCGCGTGGTGCGCGTCAAGCTCGATGGCGTGATGGAGGTGCGCATTCGCCAGGGCAACGTGCCTTCGCTGAGCATCACGGCCGACAAGCGCTACATCGCCGATGTCAGCACGGCGCAAAGCGGCGATACCCTGCACATCGAAACGGAAGTGCGCGGCTTCAAGATCGGCCCTTCGTCGATACGCGCCGACCTGGTCTTGCCGAATTTGCGCGAGCTGAGCTCGGAAGGCTTCGGCAGCACGGACATCACGGGTTTCAAGGGCGAGGAACTGACCCTGTCGCTGGAAGGGGCGGGAAGCATCAAGCTGGTGGGCGACTACCGCAAGCTCAATGCCAGCCTGGGCGGCGTGGGCAGCATGCAGATATGGATCGGTAACAATGAGCGGGCCGAGCTGGACTTGCAGGGCGCGGGCTCTGTCGTGCTGGGCGGACGCGGACGACTCTTGAAAGCCAGCCTGGGCGGCCTGGGCAGCCTGAATGCGCAGCAATTCGAAGCGGACGCCGTGAACTTGGAATTGAGCGGCCTCGGCAACGCCACGGTGAATGCCCATACGAATGCCAAGCTGAACTTGAGCGGGCTCGGTTCGGTGGTGGTGTACGGCAAGCCGGTCAACCGCGATGTCAGCGTCGAGGGCCTGGGCAAAGTTAGCTGGAAGTAAAAGCATCCTGCCGCAGGCCTTTTGGCAGGACAAGAATAAGTAGTCAGACCACATCCCATTCCGATGAAAAAACTGATCATTACATTACTCATGCTGTTGACGATACAGCTACCCGCGCGGGCTGGCTTCGCCGAAGGCGCCAGTGCCTACAACAACAAGAATTACGCCTTGGCCTACAAGGAAATATTGCCCCTTGCCAAGACCGGCAACGCCGATGCCCAGCATTTGCTGGGCTTGATGTATTACATGGGACGGGGCTTGCCGCAGGATTACAAGCAAGCCATGTTCTGGCACCGCAAGGCGGCCGAGCAGGGCAAGGCCGACGCCCAGTATGTGGTGGGTGCCATGTATTACACGGGCAACGCCGTGCTGCAGGATCATAGGCAAGCCGTGGGCTGGTTCCGCAAGGCGGCCGAGCAGAATCATGCCGAGGCGCAGCAGGTGCTGGGCCTGATGTACCGCTACCACATGGGTGGCGTGCAGCAGGACAACGTCATCGCCTACATGCTGTGGAACCTGGCGGCGGCGAACGGCAACGCGAATGCGGCCGACCAGCGCGCCGCCGTGGTGCGCAAGATGACGCATGAGCAAGTCGAAGAGGGGCAAGCCCTGTCGGCGAAATGGAAGCCGGGCACGCCCTTGCCGCGCCAGTCGAAAACGGGCGCCGGTTAAGACGGGGCGGTGGTCTGCAGGGGAGGGCGGCTTGGCGTACAATCGCCGTTTTCCCTTGAGAGAGTCCCGCCATGCGTGCAGTTGCCATCAGCCAGCCAGGTCCCGCCGACGTTTTGCAGATCGCGGAACGTCCCATGCCGCAATTTAAGGCGGGCGAACTGCTGATCAAGGTGCACGCGGCCGGCATCAACCGTCCCGACGTGCTGCAGCGCCTGGGCAAGTACGCGCCGCCCGCCGGCGCGTCCGACTTGCCGGGCCTGGAAGTGGCGGGCGAAGTCGTCGATGGCGACTTTGCCAATACCGCATTCAAGAAGGGCGACCTGGTCTGCGCGCTGGTGCAGGGCGGCGGCTATGCCGAATACTGCGCCGCCCCAAGCGGCCAGTGCCTGCCCTTGCCGCAAGGCTTGACGGCGCTGGAAGGCGCGTCCCTGCCGGAAAACTTCTTTACCGTCTGGAGCAATGTCTTCGACCGCTGCGCGCTGCTTGACGGCGAAACGTTACTGGTGCAGGGCGGCACGTCCGGCATCGGCGTGACGGCCATCCAGCTGGCCGCCGCCCTGGGGCATCGCGTGTTCGCCACGGCGGGCAGCGACGAGAAGGCGCGCGCCTGCGAGGCGTTGGGCGCCGAACGGGGTATCAACTACCGCACGGAAGATTTCGTCGCCGTCGTCAAGGAATTGACCGGTGGCAAAGGCGTCGACGTCATTCTCGACATGGTGGGCGGCGACTACCTGCCGCGCGAAATCGATTGCCTGGCCGACGATGGCCGCATCGGTCTGATCGCCGTGCAGGGCGGCACCAAGGCGGAACTGGACCTGGGTAGCTTGCTGCGCCGCCGCCTGACGGTGACGGGTTCCACCCTGCGTCCCCGTTCCGTCGCCTTCAAGGCGGCCATCGCCAGCCATTTGCGCGCGACCGTCTGGCCGCTGATCGAGGCGGGCAAGATCAAGCCCGTGATCTATCAAACTTTCCCGTTGGAAAAAGCCAACGAGGCGCATGCCTTGATGGAGGCGAGCACGCACGTGGGCAAGATCATGTTGCAAGTTGCCTGAAACGGGGCACTGCCTGTTTGACCGGCATCGGTGCCGGAGTTAGAATGACGGGTTATTAGAATTTAGGCTACTATGCGTCGCAAACTCGTCGTCGGAAATTGGAAAATGAACGGCAGTCGCACCTCGAACGCGGTGTTATTGTCTGAAATAGTTGCTGGCCTGGCTGCCTCTGGCGCCGCCAGCGCAGTCTGTGTGCCTGCGCCGTATCTGGCGCAGTGCCAGGCGCAATTGGCAGGCACGGCCCTTGGCTGGGGCGCGCAGGATGTGTCCGCGCACGCCAGCGGCGCCTACACGGGAGAAATCTCGGCCGCCATGCTGCAGGATTTTGGCTGCGGCTACGTGGTGATCGGGCATTCCGAGCGTCGCGCCTACCATGGCGAGAGCGATGCGCAGGTGGCGGCCAAGACGGTTGCGGCGCTGGCGGCGGGCATCACGCCCATCGTCTGCATCGGCGAAACCCTGGCGCAGCGCGAAGCGGGCCAGACCAATGCCGCGGTGGCGCAGCAACTGGGCGCCGTGCTGGCGGCGATTTCCGCCGACGACGTGGCGAAACTGGTGCTGGCCTATGAGCCAGTCTGGGCCATCGGCACGGGCAAGACCGCCACGCCGCAAATGGCGCAGGACGTGCATCAGGTATTGCGCGCCCAGCTGGTGGCAAAGAATGCGGTAGCGGCCGCCGGCGTGCAAATCCTGTACGGCGGCAGCATGAAGCCGGAGAACGCGAAAGAATTGATGGCGATGCCGGATATCGATGGCGGTCTGATCGGTGGAGCAGCATTGAAGGCGGCGGATTTCCTGGCGATTATTCACGCCGCTGATTGAATTACTTTAAACTAAGAATGGAATTGCAATGAACATGATGTTCAATCTGGTAGTGGTAGTACAGGTTATTTCGGCTTTGTCGATTATCGCGCTGGTGTTGTTGCAGCACGGTAAGGGCGCCGACATGGGTGCCGCCTTCGGTTCGGGCGCCTCGGGCAGCCTGTTCGGTGCGACGGGTTCGTCGAACTTCATGTCGAAATCGACGGGCGTTGCCGCCGCGATCTTCTTCGGCGCCACCCTGGCCCTGTCGCTGATGGCGAATCAACGCGCCACCACGGTCGGCGGCGGCGTGATGGATAAAGTCGTCAAGCCAGTGCCGGTCACCGGCGCGGGCGCGATCCCGACGACGGTGCCAGCGGCAGCTCCGGCTGCCAGCGCTCCGGCAGCGGCGGCTCCGGTTGCCAGCACCCCGGCCGGCGCGATTCCGAAGTAATTCTGTATCAGCTCGATACCTCATCGAGAGTAATTCTCATTACGGGCAGATTATTGCTCAATGTTTTAGCAGTGCGGCAGGAAAAAATCGTGGCGCGCTGGAAGATGTAAAAATTTATCGTTTTTATCTGTGTTTTGATGCATTTGTGCATTAACTTTAGCGGCAAAGCAGAGTAGAATACGGGCCTTACCGCCGACGTGGTGAAATTGGTAGACACGCTATCTTGAGGGGGTAGTGGCGAAAGCTGTACGAGTTCGAGTCTCGTCGTCGGCACCAGAAATCAGAAGCCAGCAACGGCGCACGAGCCATGGCTCGTACAAAGTTGCTGGCTTTTTTTACGAGGATGTGTCGTTCGATCCTGGTCTTAGCTTTGATTGGGGTCGTGCGTTAGATACGCTGCAAATGATCGCAGCGTCCTCATTTAACCGATCGTTCAATATAAGCTCATCAATCGTGAACCTCGAAAATTACTTCCCCGTCCTGCTGTTCATTATTATCGGCCTTGGTGTCGGTATCGCTCCCCAGCTCCTGGGGCGCCTGTTAGGCCCTAACAAGCCCGACGCAGCAAAACTCTCCCCGTACGAATGTGGCTTTGAAGCATTCGAAGACGCGCGCATGAAATTTGATGTGCGCTACTATCTGGTCGCAATCCTGTTTATTTTGTTCGATCTGGAAACGGCATTCTTTTTCCCATGGGGCGTTGCAATGCGCGACCTGGGCTGGGCCGGTTTCGTCACGATGATGGTGTTCATCGCTGAATTCGTGGTCGGATTTTGGTACATTTGGAAGAAAGGTGCCCTTGACTGGGAATAAGCCATGGCTATTGAAGGCGTATTAAGCGAAGGTTTCATCACCACCTCGGCCGACAAGCTGATCAACTGGGCGCGCACCGGGTCTATGTTCCCGATGACGTTCGGTCTGGCCTGCTGTGCGGTCGAAATGATGCATGTGGGCGCAGCCCGCTACGATATGGACCGTTTCGGCGTCGTGTTTCGTCCGTCGCCGCGTCAGTCCGACGTCATGATCGTTGCCGGCACCCTGTGCAACAAGATGGCGCCGGCCCTGCGCAAGGTCTACGACCAGATGGCAGAGCCACGCTGGGTCATCTCGATGGGTTCCTGCGCCAATGGCGGCGGGTACTACCATTACTCCTATTCCGTGGTGCGCGGTTGCGACCGCATCGTGCCCGTCGACGTGTATGTGCCTGGCTGTCCTCCGACCGCTGAAGCCTTGCTGTACGGCATCATGCAGTTGCAGAACAAGATCAAGCGTACCAGCACGATCGCACGCTAACGGGGCCGCTTCAGATTATGACAACACATTTAGAAGTATTGCAAAACGCCCTCGGCACTGCCCTGGGCGATCGCGTTAGCACGACGGTTGCGCTGGGCGAAGTCACCCTGGTCGTCAAGGCCGAGGACTACCTGGCCGTGATGCTGACCCTGCGCGACGATCCGGCCCTGCATTTCGAGCAATTGCTCGACCTGTGCGGCGTCGACTACTCGACCTATGGCGACGGTAGCTGGGATGGCCTGCGTTTCGCGGCCGTTTCGCACTTGCTGTCGGTCAAGCACAACTGGCGCGTGCGCGTGCGCGTGTTCGCGCCGGACGACGACATGCCGCTGCTGCCCTCCGTGGTCGGCATCTGGCGTGCCGTCAACTGGTACGAGCGCGAAGCATTCGACCTGCTGGGCATCCTCTTCGAAGGCCACAACGACTTGCGCCGCCTGCTGACCGACTACGGTTTCATCGGCCATCCGTTCCGCAAGGATTTCCCCGTCTCCGGCTATGTCGAGATGCGCTACGATCCGGAACAAAAGCGCGTGATTTACCAGCCCGTGACGATCGAGCCGCGGGAAAACGTGCCGCGCGTGATCCGCGAAGAACATTACGGGATGAAATAATGGCTGAGATTAAGAACTACACCCTGAACTTTGGGCCGCAGCATCCGGCCGCGCACGGTGTGCTGCGCCTGGTGCTGGAGATGGATGGCGAAGTCATCCAGCGCGCCGACCCGCATATCGGCCTGCTGCACCGCGCCACCGAAAAGCTGGCTGAACAGAAGACCTACCTGCAATCCGTGCCGTACATGGACCGTCTCGACTATGTCTCGATGATGTGCAATGAACATGCGTACGTGATGGCCATCGAAAAGATGCTGGGCCTGGAAGTGCCGCTGCGCGCGCAATACATCCGCGTCATGTTCGACGAGATGACGCGTATCCTGAACCACCTGATGTGGCTCGGCACCCACGCGCTGGACGTCGGCGCCATGGGCCCGTTCCTGTATTGCTTCCGCGACCGCGAAGACTTGTTCGACGCCTACGAGGCAGTCTCGGGCGCGCGCATGCACGCGGCCTACTACCGTCCGGGCGGCGTGTACCGCGACTTGCCGGATGCGATGCCGCAGCACAAGGCATCGATCATCCGCAACGCCAAGGCCATCGGCAAGCTGAACGAAAACCGCCAGGGTTCCCTGCTGGACTTCATCGAAGACTTCGCGCGCCGTTTCCCGAACTCCGTGGACGAGTACGAAACCTTGCTGACCGACAACCGTATCTGGAAACAGCGTACCGTCGGCATCGGCGTGGTCTCGCCGGAAGATGCGCTGGCCATGGGCTTCACGGGCGCCATGCTGCGCGGCTCGGGCGTGCAGTGGGACTTGCGCAAGAAACAGCCGTACGAAGTGTACGACTTGATGGATTTCGATATTCCTATCGGCACCAACGGCGATTGCTACGACCGCTATCTGGTCCGCGTGGAAGAGCTGCGCCAGTCGAACCGCATCATCAAGCAATGCGTGGAGTGGCTGCGCAACAATGAAGGTCCTGTCATGACCAGCAACCGCAAGGTGGCGCCTCCGGGCCGCGTCGACATGAAGACCAACATGGAATCGCTGATTCACCACTTCAAGCTGTTCACGGAAGGTTTCCACGTGCCGCCAGGCGAGGCCTACAGCGCCGTGGAACATCCGAAGGGCGAGTTCGGCGTGTACCTGGTGTCCGACGGCGCCAACAAGCCGTACCGCATGAAACTGCGCGCGCCAGACTACGCCCACTTGCAGTCGCTCGACGAGATGGCGCGTGGGCACATGCTTGCCGACGCCGTGACCATCATCGGGACGCAAGATATCGTGTTCGGCAGTATTGACCGCTAAGAGGCAAAAAGTATGTTGTTATCAGAGCAATGCTATAAGAAAATTGACCGCGAGCTGGCCAAGTACCCGGCCGACCAGCGTCAGTCGGCCGTCATGGCCGCGCTGGCCCATGCCCAGGATGAACTGGGCTGGCTGGCGCCGGAAACCATGAAGGAACTGGCCGATTACATCGGCATGCCGGCGATTGCCGTGCAGGAAGTGGCCACGTTCTACAATATGTACAACGTGAAACCCGTGGGCAAGCACAAGATCACCGTGTGCACCAACCTGCCATGCGCCCTGTCGGGCGGCGTGCGCGCTGCAGACTACCTGAAGCAGAAACTGGGTATCGATTTCCGCGAAACCACCGCAGACGGCCAGTTCACCCTGGTTGAAGGCGAGTGCATGGGTGCTTGCGGCGATGCGCCTGTCTTGCTAGTCAGTAATAAAACCATGTGCAGCTGGATGTCGAACGAGAAAATCGACGCCATGCTGGAGGAACTCAAGAAATGACGTCACTCCACAACCGCCATATCGATCCATTGATCCTGAAGGATCTGGATGGCAAGAACTGGCATTTGCAAGATTATGTGAACCGCGGCGGCTATTCGGCCCTGCGGCGTATCCTGGAAGAGAAAATCACGCCGGAACAGATCATCGCCGACCTCAAGGCTTCGTCCTTGCGCGGCCGTGGCGGCGCGGGTTTCCCTACCGGCTTGAAGTGGAGCTTCATGCCGCGCCAGTTCCCGGGTCAAAAATACCTCGTCTGCAATACAGATGAAGGCGAACCGGGCACTTTCAAGGACCGTGACATCATTCGTTACAATCCCCATGCGCTGATCGAAGGCATGGCCATTGGCGCTTATGCGATGGGTATCACCGTCGGTTATAACTATATCCACGGTGAAATCTTCCAGGAATACCTGCGTTTCGAAGAAGCGCTGGAAGAGGCGCGCGCCGCCGGTTTCCTGGGCGACAAGATCATGGGCAGCGAGTTCTCGTTCCAGTTGCATGCGCACCATGGTTATGGCGCCTACATCTGCGGCGAAGAAACGGCCCTGCTGGAGTCGCTGGAAGGCAAGAAAGGCCAGCCGCGCTTCAAGCCGCCTTTCCCTGCCTCGTTTGGCCTGTACGGCAAGCCGACGACGATCAACAACACGGAAACCTTCGCGGCCGTGCCTTTCGTGCTGAACATTGGTCCAGAGAAATATCTGGCGATGGGCAAGCCGAACAACGGCGGTTCGAAGATCTTCTCGATCTCGGGCGACGTGGAAAAACCGGGCAACTACGAAGTGCCGCTCGGCACCCCGTTTGCGACCCTGCTGGAACTGGCAGGCGGCATGCGCGGTGGCAAAAAGATCAAGGCCGTGATCCCTGGCGGCTCGTCCGCTCCGGTGATCCGCGGCGACATCATGATGCAGACCGACCTGGACTACGACTCGATCGCGAAAGCCGGTTCGATGTTGGGTTCGGGCGCCGTCATCGTGATGGACGAAACACGCTGCATGGTAAAGGCGCTGGAACGCCTGTCCTACTTCTACTTTGAAGAATCGTGCGGCCAGTGTACGCCTTGCCGTGAAGGCACAGGCTGGATGTACCGCATGGTGCACCGCATCGAGCAGGGGCAGGGTCGTCCAGACGACCTGGACATGCTCAACTCGATCGCCGACAACATCCAGGGCCGCACCATTTGCGCGCTGGGCGATGCGGCTGCCATGCCGGTACGGGCCTTCATTAAGAATTTCCGTGAAGAATTTGAATATCATATCGAGCACAAGCATTGCTTAGTGCCCGCATATATCTAAGCTGCGTCAGGTAACGATCACCATGGTTGAAATCGAAATAGACGGCAAAAAAGTCGAAGTCCCTGCTGGTAGCATGGTGATGGACGCCGCCAACAAATTGGGAACCTACATTCCGCACTTCTGCTATCACAAGAAATTGTCGATCGCAGCGAACTGCCGCATGTGCCTGGTCGAAGTGGAAAAGGCGCCCAAGCCTTTGCCCGCTTGTGCGACCCCGGTCAGTGCCGGCATGATCGTGCGCTCCGCCAGCGATAAAGCTGTGCAGGCGCAAAAGTCGGTCATGGAATTCTTGCTGATTAACCACCCGCTCGATTGCCCTATCTGCGATCAGGGCGGCGAATGCCAGTTGCAAGACTTGGCAGTGGGTTACGGCAAGAGCGAATCGCGCTACAAGGAAGACAAGCGCGTCGTGCAGCCGAAGGAAGCCGGTCCGCTGGTGTCCATGCAAGAAATGTCGCGCTGCATCCAGTGCACCCGTTGCGTACGCTTTGGCCAGGAAGTGGCCGGCGTGATGGAACTGGGCATGATCGGCCGTGGCGAGCACTCGGAAATCGTGTCCTTCGTGGGCCAGACGGTCGACTCCGAACTGTCGGGCAACATGATCGACCTGTGCCCGGTCGGCGCACTGACCTCGAAGCCGTTCCGCTACAGCGCCCGTACGTGGGAACTGTCGCGCCGCAAATCGGTCAGCCCGCATGACGGCCTGGGCGCGAACCTGATCGTGCAAGTGAAAGCTGGCAAGGTCAAGCGCGTATTGCCGCTGGAAAACGAAGCCGTCAACGAGTGCTGGATCTCGGACAAGGACCGTTTCTCGTACGAAGCGCTGGACAGCGCCGAACGCCTGACTTCCCCGATGCTGAAACAAGGCAACGAGTGGAAAGAAGTCGATTGGCAAACGGCACTGGAATACGTGGCGCACGGTTTGAAAAATATCAAGCACGAGCATGGCGCCGACGCCATCGCCGCGCTGGCAACGCCGCATTCGACGGTCGAAGAGCTGGTCCTGCTGCAGAAAGTCGCCAACGGTCTCGGTTCCGAGCACGTCGACTTCCGCCTGCGCCAGACCGACTTCGCGCTCGACGCGTCCGTCAAACCTTGGCTGGGCATGCCGATCAACGAATTTGGCCAGATCAAGCGCGCCTTCGTCATCGGCTCGTTCCTGCGCAAGGATCACCCATTGCTGACCACGCGTCTGCGCGCGTCCGTCAAGGGCGGCGCCAAGCTGTCGATCCTGCACGCCTCCGACGATGATCAATTGATCACCATCGCCAACAAGATGATCGTCGCGCCTGGCGATTGGCTGGCGGCCTTGTCGGAAGTGGTCGTTGCTGTTGCTAAAGCGAAAGAAATCGCCGCACCAGCCGGTTTCGAAGCGGTGAGCGCTTCGGACGTGGCCGTCGCGATTGCCGCCAGCCTGATGGCCGGCGACAACGGCGCCGTGCTGCTGGGTAATGCGGCAACGCAACACCCGCAAGCGTCGCAACTGCATGCTGCCGCGCAATGGATCGCCGAACAGACGGGCGCCAAGCTCGGTTACCTGACGGAAGCGGCCAACACGGTTGGCGCGCACCTGGTCGCCAAGCCGCGCGCCAACGTGCAAGCTGCGTTTGCCGTGCCGAAAAAAGCCTACGTGCTGCTGCACGCGGAGCCGGAACTCGATGCTGCCAATCCACAAGCGGCCCGCGCCGCCCTGGATGGCGCCGACATGGTCGTGGCCATGTCCGCCTTCAAGCACGGCATGGATTACGCCGACGTCTTGCTGCCGATCGCCCCGTTCGCTGAAACCTCGGGCACCTTCGTCAACTGCGAAGGCCGCGCGCAAAGCTTCAACGGCACCGTGAAACCGCTGGCCGATACCCGTCCAGCCTGGAAAGTGCTGCGCGTCCTGGGCAACATCCTGGGCCTGGCCGGTTTCGACTACGACACGTCCGAAGCGATCCGCGACGAAGCGTTTGGTGCCGGCGTGACCGATCTGTCGGCACAGCTGAACAACATCGCCAAGAACGCCCCGGAAGCGGCAGCGTATGCACCGGCCTCGCCGGCGCTGCAACGCATCGCCGACGTGCCGATCTACTTCGCCGACGCGCTGGTACGCCGCTCCGAACCGCTGCTGCGCACGGTCGATGGCGCCGCGCCGCAAGCGCACCTGTCCCTGGCGCTGGCTGACAAGCTGGGCATCAAGGCGGGCGACAAGGTCAAAGTGGCGCAAGGCTCCGGCAGCGCCATCCTAGTGGCGGCACTCCATGCCGGCCTGCCAGCCAATGTGGTGAAAGTGTCGGCGGCGCATGCCTCGACGGCTAGCCTGGGCGGCATGTTCGGTGACATCACAGTTGAAACAGCAGAGGGGAAAATCTGATGGCTCTGCCTGAATTTGTAAACGTCATCAACAGCAGCGGCCAGGATTTGCTGGGCGGCTCGTGGCCGTTCTTCTGGACCCTGATCAAGATCCTGTGCGTGCTGCTGCCGCTGATGGGCCTGGTTGCCTACCTGACCTTGTGGGAACGCAAGCTGATCGGCTGGATCCAGATCCGCGTCGGCCCGAACCGCGTGGGTCCGCTGGGCTTGCTCCAGCCGATCGCCGATGCGCTGAAACTCTTGTTCAAAGAGATCATCATCCCGTCCAAGGCCGCCAAGGGCCTGTTCGTGATCGGCCCGATCATGACCATCATGCCGGCCCTGGCCGCCTGGTCGGTCGTGCCGTTCGGCCCGCAAGCCGTGCTGGCCAACGTCAACGCAGGCTTGCTGATGCTGCTGGCGATTACCTCGATGGAAGTCTACGGCATCATCATCGCCGGCTGGGCCTCGAACTCGAAGTACTCGTTCATGGGCGCCATGCGCGCTTCGGCACAGATGATTTCGTATGAAATCCCGATGGGCTTCGTGATGGTCATCGTGCTGATGGTCTCGGGCAGCCTGAACTTCATCGATATCGTTGGCGGCCAGCAAATCGGCTTCTTCGCCGACAAGGGCGTGAACTTCCTGTCGTGGAACTGGTTGCCGCTGCTGCCGATGTTCGTCATCTACCTGGTGTCGGGCCTGGCTGAAGCCAACCGTCACCCGTTCGACGTCGTCGAAGGCGAGTCGGAAATCGTGGCCGGCCACATGGTCGAGTACTCGGGCATGGCCTACGCCATGTTCATGCTGGCCGAATACGCCAACATGATCCTGATCGGCGCCCTGGCTTCGATCATGTTCCTCGGTGGCTGGTCCGCACCATTTGCTTTCCTTGAGTTCTGGGGTGGTTTCGGCGGCTTCTTCTGGTTGTTCGCCAAGACCTTCTTCATCGTGTCGGTGTTCATCTGGGTACGCGGTACTTTCCCACGCTACCGTTATGACCAGATCATGCGCCTCGGCTGGAAAGTGTTTATCCCGTTGACGCTGGTCTACCTGGTCTTCGTCGCTGCCTGGATGCAGACATCCTGGAATATTTGGAAGTAAGAGAGTGCATACGAATGGATAAGGTAAAAGATTTCTTCAGCAGCCTCTTGTTAGGCGAGCTGATCAAGGGCATGGCGTTGACAGGCAAGTACATGTTTTCGCGCAAGATCACGGTGCAATTCCCGGAAGAGAAGACACCGATCTCGCCGCGTTTCCGTGGCTTGCACGCGCTGCGCCGCTACCCGAACGGCGAGGAACGTTGCATCGCCTGCAAACTGTGCGAAGCGGTTTGTCCGGCGATGGCCATCACGATCGAATCGGAACAGCGTGACGACGGCTCGCGCCGCACCACGCGTTACGATATTGACTTGACCAAGTGCATCTTCTGCGGTTTCTGCGAAGAGTCCTGCCCGGTCGATTCGATCGTCGAGACGCAAATCCTGGAATACCACGGCGAGAAACGCGGGGATTTGTATTACACGAAAGAGATGTTGCTGGCCGTAGGTGATCGTTATGAAAATGACATCGCCGCTGCGCGCGCCGCCGACGCACCTTATCGCTGATGGATGCGCCGCAGCTGACCAGCTGCGGCGCGCCCCTCGTTCATCTGTACGTCTATTGGGTTTTTTATGGACTTTAAAACAATTTTGTTTTACGCCTTCGCGCTGATCTTGATTCTGGCAGCGACGCGCGTCATCACGGCCCGTAATCCGGTCCACGCAGTACTGTTCCTGGTACTGTCCTTCTTTTCCGCAGCGGGCATCTGGATGCTGCTGCAAGCTGAATTCCTGGCCATCGTACTGGTATTGGTGTATGTCGGCGCCGTGATGGTGCTGTTCCTCTTCGTGGTCATGATGCTCGATATTAATATCGACCGCATGCGCGAAGGTTTCTGGGGCTATCTGCCTTTGTCGGTGACGGTGGGCGTGATCATCGTGCTGGAAATGGCCGCCGTCCTGTGGCACGGTTTCCGCAACTTTGCGCCTAGCATCGCTCCGGTGAACGTCAACCTGGGCGGCACCAAGGAACTGGGCCTGCTGATCTACACGAAATATGTGTTCGCCTTCGAGATCGCCGCCGTCGTGCTGCTGGTGGCCATCGTTGCCGCGGTCGCACTGACTTTGCGCAAACGCAAGGACACCAAGCATTTTGCTCCAGGCGATGCGGTACGCGTCAAGCGCAACGACCGCCTGAAGATCATCAAGATGGACGCGGTCGTCGAGCGTCCTGCGGCTGAGCCGGAAGTTAAGGAGGCACCATGACATTATCGCTCACACATTTTCTGGTCCTGGGCGCGATCCTGTTCGCAATCTCGATCGTCGGTATTTTCCTGAACCGCAAGAACATCATCGTATTGCTGATGGCAATCGAATTGATGCTGCTGGCGGTGAATATGAATTTCATCGCGTTCTCCCATTTCATGGGCGACGCGGCCGGTCAGATCTTCGTTTTCTTCATCCTGACGGTTGCCGCCGCTGAGTCGGCTATCGGTCTGGCTATTCTGGTGGTGATGTTCCGTAATCTGGATACCATCAACGTCGAAGACCTGGACAGCCTCAAAGGCTGATGTTTTTCAGACTCGATCTCTCGAATAATAACGATTAAGGTTCATCATGGCGGGGCAACTCCTCAACCCTAACCTCCTTCTTGCCGTACCGCTGGCGCCGCTGGCCGGTGCCGCGATTGCAGGCTTGCTTGGCACCCAGTTCCTGGGTAATTTGGTCGGACGCAAGACGTCGCATACCGCGACGATCCTGGGCGTACTGATTGCGTTCATCCTGTCCGTGCAGACATTGCTGGCAGTGATGGATGGCGCGACATTCAATGGCACGATCTATAACTGGATGACGATCGGCACCCTGAAGATGGAAGTGGGCTTCCAGATCGATTCGCTGTCGGCGATGATGATGTGCGTGGTCACCTTCGTCTCCCTGATGGTGCACATTTACACGATCGGCTACATGAAGGATGACGAAGGCTACAACCGCTTCTTCGCCTACATCTCGCTGTTCACGTTCTCGATGTTGATGCTGGTCATGGCCAACAACTTCCTGCAACTGTTCTTCGGTTGGGAAGCAGTGGGCCTGGTCTCTTACCTGCTGATCGGTTTCTGGTACCAGCGTCCGACGGCCATCGTGGCCAACATGAAGGCTTTCCTCGTCAACCGCGTGGGCGACTTCGGCTTCATCCTGGGCATCGGCCTGCTGCTGGCCTACGCCGGCACCATGAACTACCAGGAAGTGTTCGCCAAGAAAGACGAACTGGCACTGCTGAGCTTGCCAGGTACCGACTGGGCCCTGCTGACCGTTGCCTGCATCTGCCTGTTCATCGGCGCGATGGGCAAGTCGGCGCAGTTCCCGCTGCACGTGTGGCTGCCTGACTCGATGGAAGGTCCTACCCCGATCTCGGCACTGATCCACGCCGCGACGATGGTGACGGCCGGTATCTTCATGGTTTCGCGCATGTCGCCGCTGTTCGAACTGTCCGACACGGCACTGTCCTTCATCCTGGTGATCGGTTCCATCACGGCGCTGTTCATGGGCTTCCTGGGCATCATCCAGAACGACATCAAGCGCGTCGTCGCTTACTCGACCCTGTCGCAGCTCGGTTACATGACCGTGGCGCTGGGCTCGTCCGCGTACTCCGTGGCCGTGTTCCACCTGATGACGCACGCATTCTTCAAGGCACTGCTGTTCCTGGGCGCCGGTTCCGTCATCATCGGCATGCACCATGACCAGGACATCCGCAACATGGGTGGCCTGCGCAAATACATGCCAATCACCTGGATCACCTCCCTGGTCGGTTCGCTGGCCCTGATCGGCACGCCGCTGTTCTCCGGTTTCTACTCGAAAGACAGCATCATCGAAGCCGTCGAAGCGACGCACATCTGGGGCGCTGGCTTTGCCCAGTTCGCCGTGCTGGCTGGCGTCTTCGTTACCGCCTTCTACTCGTTCCGCATGTATTTCCTCGTCTTCCACGGCAAGGAACGTTTCGGCCAGCCGCATGCGCACGGCCATGACGACCATCACGCACCGAAAGCGGCCCATGGCGCGCACGGCGACGCACATGACGACCATGGTCATGAAGAAGAGGAAGATGACCACGGCCACCATGGCCTGGAACCTGGCCAGAAGCCGCATGAATCGCCGTTCGTCGTGTGGTTCCCGCTGGTGATGCTGGCGATTCCTTCGCTGATCATCGGTTACCTGACGATCGGCCCGATGCTGCATGGCGATTTCTTCAAGGGCGTGATCTTCGTTGGCGAAAACCATCCAGCAATGGAAGAGTTGTCGCATGAATTCCACGGCGCAATGGCGATGGCGATCCACGGCCTGTCGACGGCACCGTTCTGGCTGGCATTGTCCGGCGTGGTGGCAGCCTACTACTGCTACATGGTCAACCCGCGTGTACCGGCCTGGTTCTTTGCCAAGTTCCACGCGATCCACACCCTGCTGGACAACAAGTACTACATGGACAAGTTCAATGAAGTCGTGTTCGCCGGCGGTGCCCGCTTGCTGGGTAATGGCCTGTGGAACTTCGGTGACAAGAAGCTGATCGATGGCCTGCTGGTCAACGGTAGCGCCAAGGTCGTCGCCTGGCTGTCCTCGCTGTCGCGAGTGTTGCAGACCGGCTACATCTATCACTATGCATTCGTGATGATCCTGGGCGTGCTGGGCTTCCTGATCTATTTCCTGCCATTCTGGCCCGCTAAGTAAGCTGACCTGATAAAAGAATACTGAGAACCATGATGCAGTCTACGATTTCTACACTACCTCCTTACCTGAGTCTGTCGATCTGGGTGCCGATCATTTGCGGCGTCCTGGTCCTGGCTCTCGGCCGTGACAGCAAAGCGGGCTTTACCCGCTGGCTGTCGCTGGCCGGCGCGGTGCTCAGCATGCTGTGCACCTGGCCCCTGATCCAGCATTTCGACAACGCCGCACACGGCATGCAATTCGTCGAAAAAGCACCGTGGATTGAAACCTTCAATATCTGGTACTCGCTGGGTATCGACGGCCTGTCCCTGTGGTTCGTGCCACTGACGGCGTTCATCACCGTCATCGTCGTCATTTCCGCTTGGCAAGTAATCGAGAAGCGCATCGCCCAGTACATGGGCTCGTTCCTGATCCTGTCGGGCCTGATGATCGGCGTGTTCTGCGCGCTGGACGGCTTGCTGTTCTACTTCTTCTTTGAAGCAACCCTGATCCCGATGTTCATCATCATCGGTATCTGGGGCGGTTCGAACCGCGTGTACGCGTCGTTCAAGTTCTTCCTGTACACCTTCTTCGGTTCGCTGCTGACCCTGGTTGCCATCATTTACCTGCGCAATGTGTCGGGCACTTTCGACATCCTGGCCTGGCATGCGTTCAAGCTGACGATGAACGAACAGATCTTCATCTTCCTGGCCTTCCTGATGGCGTTTGCCGTCAAGGTACCGATGTTCCCCGTGCATACGTGGTTGCCGGACGTCCACGTGGAAGCGCCTACGGGCGGTTCCGCCGTGCTGGCCGCCATCATGCTGAAACTGGGCGCCTATGGCTTCCTGCGTTTCTCGCTGCCGATCACGCCGGACGCCAGCCATTACCTGTCGGGTTTCATGATCGCCTTGTCGCTGATCGCCGTCATCTATATCGGTCTGGTTGCCCTGGTGCAAACCGACATGAAAAAACTGGTTGCCTATTCGTCGATCGCGCACATGGGTTTCGTCACCCTGGGCTTCTTCATGTTCAACGACATCTCGGTGCAGGGCGGTATCGTGCAGATGGTCTCGCACGGCTTCATCTCCGGCGCGATGTTCCTGTGCATCGGCGTGCTGTATGACCGCATGCATACCCGCAACATCGCCGACTACGGCGGCGTCGTGAACCGCATGCCGAAATTTGCCGCCTTCTTCGTGCTGTTCTCGATGGCCAACTGCGGTCTGCCAGCGACGTCCGGCTTCGTCGGCGAGTTCATGGTGATCCTGGGCGCGGTGAAATTCAACTTCTGGATTGGTCTGCTGGCTGCAACGGCACTGATCTGGGGCGCGGCGTACTCGCTGTGGATGGCCAAGCGCGTGGTGTTCGGCAAGATCAAGAACAAGCATGTGGCCGAATTGACCGACATCAACAAACGTGAATTCTTCATGCTTGCTGTGCTGGCCATCGCCGTGCTCGTGATGGGTCTGTACCCAGCCCCGTTCACCGACACGATGCAAACTTCGGTTGCCGACCTGCTGCAGCATGTCGCCACCAGCAAGTTGCCTTAAATAGAAGACCGATAACATGACTAATGCACCTAATCTGGTACCGCTGTACGCGGAAATCTTTCTGCTGATCGCCACGTCGGCGCTCTTGCTGATCGATATGTTCTTGCCTGCGGCGAAGCGTTCGATCACTTACGTGCTGGCCTTGCTGACCCTGGCCGGCTGCGCCTTGCTGACCGTGGGCGACTTCAACGCGGGCACCACCGTCTACACGTTCAATAACATGTTCGTGTCGGACCCGATGTCGCAGTTGCTGAAACTGTTCTCCTACGGCGCCGTGGCGCTGACCCTGATCTACTCGCGTGCCTACGCCACCGACCGCAGCATGCTGTCGGGCAACCTGGGCGGCGAGTTCTACGTGCTGGCCCTGTTTGCACTGCTGGGCCAGATGATCATGATCTCGGCTAACAACTTCCTGATCATCTACCTGGGTCTGGAACTGATGTCGCTGTCGCTGTACGCACTGATCGCCTTGCGTCGTGACAATGCCAAGGCCACGGAAGCGGCCATGAAATACTTCATCCTGGGCGCACTGGCTTCCGGTTTCATGTTGTACGGTATCTCGATGCTGTACGGCGCCTCCGGTACCCTGGACCTGGGCGAACTGCGCGTGGCGCTGGAAAACGGCAAGACCAACGGCACCATCATGGTCTTCGGCCTGGTGTTCCTGGTAGCCGGCCTGGCCTTCAAACTGGGCGTCGTGCCATTCCACATGTGGGTGCCTGACGTGTATCAAGGTTCGCCGACGGCAGTGACCCTGCTGCTGGGCGCGGCGCCGAAACTGGCCGCCTTCGCCATCACCCTGCGCCTGCTGGCCGAAGGCTTGCTGCCGATGGCGCATGACTGGCAGCAAATGCTGCTGGTGCTGGCCGTGATGTCGCTGGCGATCGGTAACTTCACCGCCATCGCGCAAACGAATTTGAAGCGCATGTTGGCGTACTCGACCATCGCACAAATGGGCTTCGTTCTGCTGGGCCTGCTGTCCGGTACCGTGGATGCACCGAACAACACCCTGAACGCGGCTGGCGCAGCCACCGCCTACGGCGCCTCGATGTACTATGTCATCACCTATGTGTTCACCACCCTGGGTACCTTTGGCGTGATCATGTTGTTGGCACGTAATGGTTTCGAAGCAGACGAACTGGCCGACTTCAAGGGCCTGGGCAAACGCAGCCCGATCTTCGCGCTGGTGATGACCCTGTTCATGTTCTCGCTGGCCGGCGTGCCGCCGCTGATGGGCTTCATGGCCAAGTACTCGGTGCTGGCATCGGTATTGGCCACGGGCCAGCTGTGGCTGACCATTGCCGCCGTGCTGTTCTCGCTGATCGGCGCCTTCTACTACCTGCGCGTCGTGAAGATGATGTGGTTCGACGAGCCGACGGACAGCAATGCGCTGGTCGTGCATGGCGACATGCGCGTCGTGCTGGCCCTGAACGGCGTGTTCGTCCTGGCGCTGGGTGCGATGCCTAACAGCATCCTGGCTGCCTGCGCAACCGCCATCACCAAGACCCTGGCGTCCTGACCGATGGATGTCACCGTCTCGAGCTGGCTGGTGATCGCCCTGGGCATCCTGGGCGCCAACCTGCCTTTCCTGAACGAGAAACTGTTTGCCGCCGTGCCCTTGAAAAAGACGGCGCAAGCAGACGGGGGCAAAGGCTGGCGCAAGCCGCTGGCGCTGCGCCTGCTGGAGATGGTGATTCTGTACTTCATCGTCGGCGCCGTGGCGTTCGCGCTCGAAGCGCGCATCGGCAACGGTTTCCCGCAGACGTGGGAGTTCTATGCCATCACGGGATGCCTGTTCCTGGTGCTGGCTTTCCCCGGCTTTGTCACACGCTACCTGCGCAAACGACATTAGCCCCATCGACCGAAAGCGGCGCCTCTGGCGCCGTTTTTTTTTATTGAGCATAATCAAGGTATGGATACTGAACGCATGGATATGAATTTAACTGAGACCAAGGTAGACGGCGAGCTCGTCTACCAGGGCGGCTTCCTGCGCGTGCAGCGCGACCGGGTTGCGCTGCCGGACGGCAAGATCACGGCGCGCGAATTCGTCCTGCATCCGGGCGCCGTCGTCATCCTGCCGCTGCTCGACGATGGCACGGTGCTGATGGAGCGCCAGTACCGCTATCCGCTGGACCGGGTCTTCATTGAATTTCCCGCCGGCAAGATCGACGCGGGCGAATCGCACCTGGCTTGCGCCCAGCGCGAGTTGCTGGAAGAAACGGGCTACACGGCCAGCGACTGGCAATTCGTTTCCACCATCCACAACGCCATCGCGTATTCGGACGAGCACCTGGAACTGTTCCTGGCGCGCGGCCTGGTAGCGGGCGAACGCCAGCTCGATGAAGGCGAATTCCTGGAAACGTTCACGGCCACCGTGCCGCAGCTGCTCGACTGGGTCAAGGATGGCACGATCACGGACGTGAAAACCGTCATCGGCATCTTCTGGCTCGACAAGATTACCAGCGGCGCCTGGCAGCCGGCTTGATCCTGCGCATGCGCACGGCGATCTTCCTGTTGCTGGCGTCAGCCAGCCTGGGCGCCCACGGGGCGGCGCGCACGCCGTTCCAGGTGCGCTGCGAAGACACGATCAGCAAGACGGTGTCCGTGCTGACGGCGCAGCAGAACGGCTACAGCATCGACACGCATCTGCCGTACAAGGCCCTGACCGTCATGAAGGGCACGGCGCGCGCCAATACCTGGGTGCTGGGCTTGACGAAGACCGAGTCGCGCGTGGCCATCGCCCTGGCCGGTCCCATGCTGCAAGATCCGGCCAGCGGCTACGAATGCGTGGCGCCGCAGATTACCGTCACCCTCACGTATGCGCCCGTGGTGATCTATATCGGCCGCGAATTTGCCCCCGGCACTTGCGCGTATGATGAGATACTGGCGCACGAACTGCGGCACATGAAAACCTATATGGAACACTTGCCGCGGGTGGAAAAGACCGTGCGCGCGGCGCTGGCCAAACGCTTCGAGGCGCGGCCCCTGTATGCGCCCAGCGGCACGGCCAAGGCGGCGCTGGCGCGCGAGATCGACACGGGCTGGTTGCCGTACGTCAAGGCCGAAATGCGCAAGGTGGAAATTTTGCAGGCGGCCATCGATTCTCCGCAGGAATATGCGCGCCTGGGCAAGGCGTGCAATGGTGAGATCCAGAATATCCTGGCGGGCAAGACAGCGCCTGCCAACTAGACAAGGAATGGCATGACAGCAGCACCGAATCGCCCCCGTTATTTTGCCCTGATCCCCGCCGCCGGCGTGGGCGCGCGCATGGAGGCGGGCAGTCCCAAGCAATATTTACCCATCTCCGGCAAGCCCATGCTGCGCCACGCGCTCGACGCCTTTCTCGCCAGCCCCCTGATCGCGCATACGTATGTCGTCGTCAGCGCCGAGGATGGCGTGATCGACACGGTCGTGCCGGCGCAGGGCGCAGCCTCAGGCGTGACCGTGTTGCGCTGCGGCGGCGCCACGCGCATGGAAACGATACTGAATGCCCTGCAGGCGCTGCACGGCAGCATAGCCGCCCACGACCAGGTGCTGGTGCACGACGCGGCGCGCCCCGGCCTGACGCCGGCGCTGATCGCAAAACTCATCGCCGAAGTCGCTGACCATCCGGCCGGCGGCTTGCTGGCCTTGCCCGTGGTCGATACCGTCAAGCGGGCAGGGCAGAACAGCCTGTCGGCGCAGACGGTGCCGCGCGACCATTTATGGCTGGCGCAGACGCCGCAGATGTTCAGCTATGCGCTGCTGCACCGGGCCCTGTCGCAAGCGCCCGATCCGCAAGCGATCACGGACGACGCCAGCGCCGTCGAAGCGCTGGGCCTGGCGCCCAGGCTGGTCGAAGGCCACCCGCGCAACCTGAAGGTGACCTTGCCGCGCGACATACACACGGCCGAGTTGTACTTGGCCCATCCTTGAATCCTGAACAGAAAGACCGCATGACGACCATCACCACTCCCGTACTGCCTTTCCGCATCGGCCAGGGCTATGACTGCCACGCGCTGGTGGAAAACCGCGACCTGATCATCGGCGGCGTGAAAATCCCCCATCACCTGGGCTTGCTTGGCCATTCCGACGCGGACGTATTGCTGCACGCCATCACGGACGCCATCTTCGGCGCCGCCGCGCTGGGCGACATCGGCCGCCATTTCCCCGACACGGATGCGCAATTCAAGGGCGCCGATTCGCGCACCCTGCTGCGCGAAGCCGTGCGCCGCGTGCAGGGGACCGGTTATATCATCGGCAATATCGACGCCACCATCATCGCCCAGCGCCCGAAAATGGCGCCGCATATCGCCGCCATGTGCGCCAACGTGGCCGACGACCTGGGCGTGAGTGTGGGCCAGGTCAATATCAAGGCCAAGACGAATGAAAAACTGGGCTACCTGGGCCGCGAAGAGGGTATCGCGGCCGAAGCCGTGGCCTTGCTGCTGCGCGTCTGATACGCCACCGACCATCGACCACTGACAGGAGAGAGCATGTTCCAGCTACGCCGTACCAGCATCCTGCTTGCATGGGCACTGGCCGCCGCGCCAGCGGCCCACGCCGAACTGCAAGCCACGGGCGAACCGCCCGCCGCGAAACAGCCGTGGAAGGCCGTTACCGTGGCCGAAGGCGTGCGCCAGCCGTGGGGCATCGCCTGGCTGGGCGAGGGACGCGCGCTCGTCACCAGCAAGCAGGGCACCTTGCATTTGCTCAATGGAAAGACTTTTACCGACGTGGCGCTGGAAGGTATGCCCAAGGTATTCACGGGCGGGCAGGGCGGCTTGCTCGATATCGTCCTGCACCCGCAGGATGCGGGCAAGGCGCAGCAGCGCGTCTACATGACGGTGTCGACTGGCAACAATGACGCCAACCGCACGACCCTCGTGCGCGGCGTGTTCGACGGCAAGAAGGTGACGGGCATCCAGACCCTGTTCAAGGTGGCCACGGACAAGAGCGGCGGCCAGCACTTCGGCTCGCGCCTGCTGTGGCTGCCGGACGGCACTTTGCTGATGAGCGTGGCCGATGGCGGCAACCCGCCGCTGCGCATCGGCGACCGCCTGGCGCGCGAGCAGGCGCAAAACCTGGCCACGCACCAGGGTTCCATCCTGCGCCTGACGGAAGACGGCAAGCCGGCGCCCGGCAATCCGCTGGCGGCCAAGGGCGCCTTGCCGGAAATCTGGTCGTATGGCCACCGCAACGTGCAGGGCCTGGCGCTCGATCCTGTTTCCGGCCGCGTATGGGCCACGGAACACGGTCCGTATGGCGGCGACGAGCTGAACCTGGTGGTGGCGGGCGGCAACTATGGCTGGCCCCTGCAAAGCTATGGCGCCGACTACACGACGCATGAGCCCGTCGGCAAGCACGAAGTGGCCGGCATGCTCAATCCGAGCGTGGCCTGGGTGCCGTCGCCGGCGCCGTCCGGACTGGCTGTCTACACGGGCGACAAGATTGCCGCCTGGCGCGGCAGCATCTTCAGCGGCGGCCTGGCGGCCAAGGATATCCGCCGCATCGCCGTCGATGCCAGCGGCAAGGTGACGGGGCAGGACCGCCTGGCCATCGGCGCGCGCGTGCGCGACGTGCGCCAGGGGCCGGATGGCTACCTGTACGCGCTGACGGATGAAGACAACGGCCGCCTGTTGCGCATCGTGCCGCAGTAGCACGGCAGGCGCCCACTTCGCTTAAGATGGCGCCTTTACTTCATTCAAGGTGGCGGCATGGCCCGTGATACTTATGCATACCGGCACGTCGCCGTCGAATCGCGCGCGATTAATGGCCGCGTGGAAATCCGCCCCGTGCCGGGCCAGGCCTTTTCGCCGGAGCTGGCCGTACAGTGCTCGCGCCGCCTGGTCGACCTGCAGCGCCATCCCCTGGGCAGCCGCTTTCTGCTCTTTGCCAAGCTGACGGACCGCCTGGGCGGCACGCCTTTCCTGTATGCGTATCACGGCGACGCGGACGTGGTGATGACGCCGGCCGAAGTGACGAAATTCCTCGGAGAATTCCGCCGCGGCCGCATCTGATTCCTACGAGGCGATGCAGGCCGCGCCGGCCTTGGCGCCGGCCTGCGGCTTGCCGAAGATAGCGATCGTCAAGCCGCAGCCGAGGGCGAACAAGCCGCCGACCACCATCGCGCTGGACACGCCCAGCCGGTCGACGGCCACGCCTCCCAGCAAGGCGCCGGACGCCAGCGATACTTGCACGATGGCAACGAAGAGCGCGCTGCTGCCTTCCATCAGCTCCGGCGCCGCCTTGAACATCCACGTCTGCACGGCGATCGGCATGGCGCCGAAACCGAAACCCCAGACGGCCACCAGCAGCATGGCGGTAAGCGAATGGCTGCCGAACGCGGCCAGGGCCAGGGTGGACACGCCCAGCACGGCGCCCGTCGCCATCAGCGCGGCCCGTTCGTAGCGGCCGGCGGCCCAGCCGCCCACGAGGTTGCCGATGAAGCCGGAAGCGCCGTACACGAGCAGCATGGCGCTGACCGTGCCGGCCGCCAGGTGCGAGATTTGTGTGAGGAAAGGCGCGATATACGTGTAGGCGGCGAACTGGCCTGTGAACAGCATGGCCGTGGCGATCAGGCCCAGCCTGGCCTTGCGGATGCCGAAAATCATCGGCAACTGGCGCAGGCGGATGGCCTGTGTCGGCGGCAGCTTGGGCAGCAGCAACAGTTGGCCGACGAAGACCAGCACGGCAATGGCGCTGGCCGCGCCGAACGCGACCCGCCAGCCCACCAGATCGCCCACCAGCGCGCCGGCCGGCACGCCCGCCACCGTGCCCAGCGAGACGCCGGCGAAGATGATGGACATGGCGCGCGAGGCATGCTGCGGCGCCACCAGGCGCGGGCCGATGGCGCTGCCGATGGCCCAGAAGCCGCCCACGCCCACGCCCAGCATGGCGCGGCCCAGCAGTATCCACGCATACGAAGGGGCCAGCGCCACCAGCAGGTTCGAGGCCACCAGCAGGGCCGTCAGGGCCAGCAGCACGATGCGGCGGTCCAGGCGGCCCGAGCCGACGGTGACGAAGATGGCGGCAAACGCGGCAACGATGCCGGGCGTGGTGATCATCAAGCCCGCCTGGCCCTTGCTGATGGCCAGTTCGGCGGCCATGGCGGGCAGCAGGCCGACGGGCAGGAATTCGGACGTGACGAGGGCGAAGGCGCCGATACCGACGGATAAGACGGCCAGCCACGGCGCCACGGTGGTATCGTCGTCGGTAGCGTTGGAAAGTGTATGCATGAGAGGTTCCTGAAAAGCCGAGAGGTTTTTAACCGGTCGGTATATAATCAGGGCAGGTGGACATTGTTGTCAATAATTTTTTACCGAACGGTATGAAACAAGATAAAAAAGAAGAGGCGGTCAAGGCGAAAACGGGGCGGCCACGCACGTTCGACGCGGACGAGGCGCTCGATTGCGCCATGAAAGTATTCTGGGAAAAAGGCTATGAAGGCAGTTCCTTGCCGGAATTGACGAAAGCCATGGGCATGAACCGGCCCAGCCTGTATGCCGTCTTCGGCAACAAGGAACAATTGTTCCACAAGGCGCTGGAGCGCTACAGCGATACGCGCATGCGGTTTTTCGATGCGGCGCTGGAACAGCCGACGGCGCGCCAGGTGGTGGAAGCCTTGCTGACGCAATATGTCGACGCGCAAACGATGCCGGACGGCCCGCACGGCTGCATGGGCGTCAATGCGGCGCTCGCCTGCAGCGACGATGCCTTGCCGATCCGCGATGAATTGTTCGCGCGCCGGCTGCGCGGTGAAATCAAGCTGCGCGACCGCTTGCGGCGCGCGAAGGAAGAGGGGGATTTGCCGCCCGATTCCTGCCCGGAGCAGCAGGCGCGCTTCGTCGTGACCCTGTCGCAGGGCATGGCCATCCAGGCGGCGGCCGGCGTATCTCGCGAGCAATTGCAGCAGATGGTGGGCTTGCTGCTGCGCAATTGGCCGATGTAACTACTCCGTCGGGGCGATGGTCTTGGCCAGGTCGCTGGGCGCCTTGCGCCGCCAGGCGGCCGTCAGGGCGGCGGCCAGCATGTCCAGCTCGGCATCCGCCAGGCGCACCGTGATGCCGGCCAGGCGTTCGCCCCACCACAGCTTCTCGCAGCCGGACGGCGTGATGACGGTGGCGATATGCGCCGCTTCCGCATCGAGCAGCACATTGATGTGCTCGTCATCGGGCAGGGTGGCGAAGATCTTCCCGCCCACGCGGAAGGCCGGACGGTCGTGGTGTTCTTCCTCGGTGGCGTCGGGAAACGACAGTGCCAGATAGCGTAGTTCTTCCAGGTCGACCATTCCTCTTTCCCCCAGTTCGGATAGATAGCAGCGTGACTACATTTTGCCATGCTGTTTCGCCCTGTGGTGCAGCGGCATGCGAAAAGAAATGCGCAAGATGCGACACTGGCGCGCGCGCTTGTGGCGCTTGCGCGACAGGTCCGGCCAGCGCGCCAGGGGTAAAATGCCCATCCCGGCAGGCTTGTTCAGCCTGTTTCAAGGTGCTTGTCATATAAATATCTTACATGGCTAAAAGAAAAATACTTTTCTTCTAGGGAATTTAAGATAGAATAGATTCAACGTTTCACCTGACCCGTCAATTGTCTGGTTTTGTCCCGGGAACCCGAACCCTTTCCAGGACGCTTGCAGTGCCGCCATGGCACGCCGCAAGTCCGCGAAGTTTTGCGGAAGCCACGCCCCCGACCGCTCATTCTTGCAATTCTTGCGCTATGCCGACACGCCTCAATGCAGCGTGTATTCAGCTCAAGCGCCTTCACGCCTGTTGCGCCCGTTGAATACTTATTGACTGGATACCCATTATGAAAAACTTGCCTAAAATCGCTTTGTCCCTGATCGCCGTTGGTGTGTTTGCCCACGCGAACGCCAGCACCATTACCGTTTCCACCGGCTACTCGAATGCCGGCGCGCAAGCGTCCGCCGCCGCTTACCAGTCCGTCGTGAATGCCGCCGTGGCCACGCCGGGCGCCGGCTATGGCACGACGACGATTGCCAGCTACAACAATGTCACGAATAGCAGCCTGTTCGGCAGCGGTTCGAATATCGCCTTCAAGTCGGTGATCAACTTTGGCGTTAGCGCGGCCGATGCGGGCGCCTGGAGCTTCCGCAGCGGCGTCGACTTCGGCAAGGGCGGCGCCCTGTTCCTCGACGGCGTGGCGCTGGACTTCAAGAGCAGCGACCTGTGGTGGGCCGGTAACTACAATAGCAGCAGCCAGTTCCTCGCCGGTTCGGGCACTTTGGCTGCAGGCAACCATACCTTGAGCATCTTCGGCCTGGAAGGCTGCTGCGATGGCGGCCAGCAAGTCCAGTTCAAGGCGGGCAACAACAATTTCGCCAGCTTTTCCAGTACCGACGGCCTGGTCTCGGCCGTGCCGGAACCAAGCACCTATGCCATGCTGCTGATCGGCCTGGGCTTGCTGGGCTTCACGGCACGCCGCAAGCAGGAAGCCAAGTTTTAAGCGCACGTCCCGAGCGCACGTAAAAAAGCCCGCCGCTCCGTCAGGATGCGGCGGGCTTTTTGCATGATAGCGGCTTAGTCGCCGCTGTCTTCATCTTCGTCGGCGCCCTTGGCCGCCTGGCCGCGCTCGGCATCGACGGCGCGCTGCAGGCTGGCCGCGTCGCGGAAGAAGGCGTCCGTCGCGTGATCCGGGCTCAGGCGCAAGGCTGGCGGGTAGATCACGGCCATGTAGGCTTCGTCGGCCAGGCGGCCGCTGGCCTGCAGGTTGCTCAGCAGGATCAGGGTCGAGCCGACGATGGCCAGCACGACGGCGACGAGGCCGAAGCGGCGCGGATGCTGCGGCTTGATCGTGCACAAATGGTAATAGATCATCGCGCATACAATGACGATGAACATATGCCGTCCGTAGCGCGTCAGCACTTCCAGCGACAGCGCATACGCCGTCACATTGCTGCCCAGTTCCCACACTTCCATGGCCAGCAAGCCGCAGCCGATGATGAACAGGTGGCGGCCGAAGCGCGCCCCATGGCCAAACAGGCGGTTTGCCACGGCCCAGATCGACGCCCACACGAGGCCGCCGGCCAGCGCGTAGGCGATGATCATCAGGTAGGAAATCGGCTCGAAGGCGTCCGCGTCGCTCAACCAGTTGCTGAAGGCGGCCGAGGCGCCGATCATGGCCAAGCCGGCGATGGCGGGGCGCAAGCCTTCCCAGTCGTGCCGGGTCGTGTCGCCCAGTTCGGGCGCCACCGGGTGGTCGCTGGCGCGCACGCGCAGGCGCGTGTGGCCCAGGCGCACGATGCTGTTGCCCGTCATGGCCACTTGCAGTTGCCGCTGGCCCCGGTGGATCACGCCATTCTGGCTGCCCAGGTCGCGCAGCAGCAGGCCGCCTGCGCCGTCGTCTTCGACGATGGCGTGCGCGGCGGCCGCATGCGCGTCGTCGAGAATGAAGTCGTTGTCGTAGCCGCGCCCGATGCGGATCGGCAAGGTGTCGATGCGCTGGCGTTGCCGTACTTCGCCATTGTCGGCGAGGATTTCGATGAAGTATGGTGCTTTCATGGCTTGCGGCGGCTTTCCCGCGACAGCGCTTCGAGGAAGGTGCGCGTGACGCGCATGCCGTTGGCGTAGGACACGCCGCGCGCGTCGATGCGGCTTTGCAGGCTCATGAGTGGCTCATCGGTGCTGGCGGCCAGCAGGGCAAAGTCGTACAGGCCGGTAAACTTGCGGTAGGCGCGCACGCACAGGACGGCGCGCAAGGGCAGGGTGGTGTTCTTGACGAATTGTTCGGTGCATTGCGGGCCCGTCAGGCTGGCGCTCTTGTAGCTGCCGAAACTTTCATTCTTGAACGAAGCGCTGGCCAGTTCGGAAAAGCGCAGGGCGCCCAGACCGCTGCTGCGCAAAAATTCGTGGCGCATCGACACTTGCCCCGTCTGCAAGGCGCCGGAGATGAAGATGGCCGATTCCATGGCGCAGCTGGTGTTGTCGAGCATGTAGGGCTTGTCGGACTTGACGTTGGAGCGGCCCCAACAGCGCATCTGGTCGGACTCGCGCACGGGCACGCGGTACGGGCCCATGGCTTTCAGGCTCAGGGGTGTGTCGAGCAGGCGCGCCAGCATGACTTCCTGGTGTGCCAGCAACTGCGCCGTCACCAGCGGCTTGAAGTCCTTCGGCGCCTTGCCTTGCTGCGCCACCTTGGCCAGCAATTGCTGGGCATAGCGGGCAGGCACGAGAAAACTGACGAGTTCGCCATCGAGGCGCTTCGACACATTCACGCCGGCCACGTCGCCATTCGCCGTGACGCTGGGGCCGCCGCTCATGCCGGAATTGATCGGTCCCGTAAACATCAGCTGGTCGTAGAAGCTGCGCGTGACGACGCCGTTGTACGAGCCTTCCGAAATGGCGAAGCCCAGGTCCAGCGGATTGCCCATCGAATACAGGTACTGGCCTTGCGTCAGCGGCGCCAGCGGCTCCGGCATCTTGAAGAAACCCGTGCCATGGCGGTTCACGCGCAGCACGGCCAGGTCGTGCAGCACGTCGACGGCAAGCAATTCCACATTGCCGCGCTGGCCGCTCGTGTCGACCCATTCGCCCACGTAGGTATCGGGGTCGAGCGCGAATTGCGACACGACGTGATAGTTGCTCACCACCAGGTCGCCCGTGCCGATCAAAAAGCCGGAACCCACGGACGACTGCGTACGGCCGTTTTTCAGCAGCACGCGCACTTGCAGGATGTCGGCGCGCGCCGCCGTGTACAGCTTTTGCGCGGCCGACGAGGGCGGCGGCAGGGCCGCATGTTCCGTGGCGGCGGGCGCGGCGGTGGCCGGCGGCGGCTTGATGGGGGGAGTCGAAGCTGTGGTGGCTGCGGCAGGCGCGGCAGGGACAGGCGCCGCAGCCGCGTGTGCGCCTGCGGCAGCGCACAGGCTGGCCAGCAAGCAGGCGTAGTTAGATAATTTCATGCATCCTTTGTGCGTGAGCAGGAGCGCGGCCGGCGCGGCGCGGTATCGCGCACGCGCCGGCCCGGGGGACTACAGGGCGCCGTCTTCCAGCGCCGGCGCCGTTTGCGGCGTCATCATGTGACCGAGCTTGCTTTGCTTGGTATTCAGGTAGTGCTGGTTGAAGGCGTTGCGGTTGACCAGCAGCGGCACCCGTTCGGCCACCGTGATGCCCAGCGCTTCCATGGCGGCGATCTTGCGCGGGTTGTTCGTCATCAAGCGCAGGCTGTGGATGCCGAATTGCGCAAACATGGGCTTGCACAGGGTGTAGTTGCGCGCGTCGGCCTTGAAGCCCAGCTGTTCATTCGCCTGCACCGTGTCGGCGCCCGCTTCCTGCAGGCGGTAGGCGCGGATCTTGTTGATCAAGCCGATGCCGCGTCCTTCCTGGCGCAGGTACAGCAAGATGCCGCGGCCTTCTTCGGCGATGCGTTTCAAGGCGCCCTCGAGCTGGGCGCCGCAGTCGCAGCGCTGCGAAAACAGCACGTCGCCCGTCAGGCACTCGGAATGCACGCGCGCCAGCACTGGTTCGCCGTTGCCGATATCGCCCAGCACCATGGCCAGGTGTTCTTTACCAGTGGCGTGCTCGACAAAGGCGTGCAGGGTGAACTGGGCCCACGGCGTCGGCAGTGCGCAGGAAGTCGTGTAATCCAATTCGCCTGTCGCCAGGAGGTCTGCGCCGCTTTGCATGGTTGTGCTCATATAGGTTATTGTCAAAAATAAAAGGCGCGCGACACCACTCCGGTGCCGGCGCGCCCTGTCATCATACCAAAAAGCAGGGGAAGCCATTTCCCCTGGCTGAGATTTGAAAGCTGGAATGCCTGGTGATATTGCTCTAATTGCGGCCGGATCAGCCTTTTACAAGACGGCTGGCCTTGCCGAAGCCCCGCTCCACCAGCAACAGCATGCCGCCGAAGATGGACAGGTTCTTCAGGAAGTTCGTCAACTGGTCCTGGAAGTGGGCCGCGTCCGCGCTCCAGAAGGCGTGGAAGATCACGGTGGTCGGAATCAGGAACAGCGCCAGGGCCAGCGCCGCCCAGCGCGCCTGCCAGCCCGTGATCAGCAGCAAGCCGCCGCCCACTTCCAGGGCGATCACGCCCACCAGCAAAATATTGGCGATTGGCAAGCCCTGGCTGGCCATGTAGCCGGCCACGCCCGCGAAGGCGCCGATTTTCAGCAAGCCCGAGACAAAGAACAGCACGCCAAGGGCGGCACGGCCGAGGGGGAGCAGCAGATCAGTGTTATTTTTCATAGTATTCCAATTGTTTTTATCAAGATTTGGGGTTGACTTGCGGTGCCTGGCAAAACCGTAGCGAGCGGCAGTGATTTGTGGCTAAGAAGCGCAACCGTACTTTGTACGGGGGCGCCGAGCCGGTGAGCATCGCAGGCCGCAAAGCGCGACGCGCAGTAGGTTTGGCCAGGTGCCATCATTTAGGTAGGTCGAAGAGGAGGAATTCCGCGTCTTCAGGCTGGGTGATTGTCACGGCCGCTTCCTGCGTCAGTTTCAGCGCATCGCCCGCTTTCAAGGGCGTGCCGTTGACCACCAGGCTACCGCGGATCAGGTGCACATAGGCGAGGCGGCCTTCTTCCAGCGCGTGTTCGGCCTGTTCGCCTTCCTGCAGGATGCTGGCGTAGATGGCCGCATCCTGGTGGATCAGCACGGAACCCTGGTGGCCGTCGGAGGAAGCGATCAGGCGCAGCTTGCCCCGTTTGCTGTCCGGCGCGAAGTGCTTCTCTTCATAGCTGGGCGGAATGCCCGTCACGTTCGGCTGGATCCAGATCTGCAGGAAGTGCAAGCCATCCGTTGCCGAGTGATTGAACTCGCTGTGGCGCACGCCGCTGCCGGCGCTCATGCGCTGCACATCGCCGTAGTGCAGGACGGAACCGGTGCCCATGCTGTCCTTGTGTTCCAGCGCGCCGTCGAGCACATACGAAATGATTTCCATGTCGCGGTGGCCGTGCGTGCCGAAACCCTGGCCTGGCGTGACGCGGTCTTCATTGATCACCAGCAGGGGGCCAAAACCCATGTGCAGCGGATCGTGATAGCTGCCGAAGGAAAAGCTGTGGTGGGAATTGAGCCAGCCGTGGTTGGCGGCGCCGCGTTCTTCGCTGTGACGAATCTGTAACATGGTGGACTCCGTTTCTATAAGTTAATGTGCGATAATTTCGAAGGACCGTTGCCTGGCGCTACGCCGCGGCTCTTTTCTGCCCTTCGCTGTACGATGAACAAAGTATAGGCCCCTGTGCAGGGAAAGAAAAACGGAAAATCTTGCGACCTATGATCGAAAAAATCGAATGTTAAGACTGAGCCTGGAAGCCCTGCAAATCGTCGACGCCATCGACCGCCGCGGATCGTTCTCGTCGGCCGGCAAGGAGTTGCACAAAGTCCCGTCCACCATTTCCTATACGGTGGCCAAGCTGGAAGACGACCTCGGCGTGCAAGTGTTCCAGCGCAACGGGCCGAAAGTCATGCTGACGGCGGCCGGCCAGGAATTGCTGAAAGAGGGCCGCTACCTGCTGAAGGCGGCGCAGGACCTCGAACACCGCGTGCGCCGGGTGGCGTCCGGCTGGGAAACGGAATTGTCCATCGGTATCGATTCCATGTTTTCCGCCGTGGCTCTGGCCGACGACGTGCGCGCCTTCTATGACGTGGCGCAGCAGACACGCTTGCGCCTGTCGCAAGACACGCTGTCGGGTACGTGGGAAGCGCTGCTGGACCGGCGCGCCGACTTGCTGGTGGGCGCGCCCGGCGACGGTCCGGCGGGCGGCGGCTACATCGCGCAGCCGATCGGCATGCTCGACTTCGTCTTTGCCGTGGCGCCCACGCATCCGCTGGCGCAGGTGCTGGAACCCTTGTCGCGCGGCCACTTGCAACAGCACCGGGCCGTGGTGGTGGCCGATTCGGCGCGCCAGATGGCGCCGCGCACGGTGGGTCTGCTGCTGGGGCAGGATGCCTTGAGCGTGCCGAACATGCAGGTCAAGTTCGACTACCAGGTGCTGGGGCTGGGCTTTGGCTTCCTGCCGGGACCGTGCGCCCGCGCCGCCATCGCGCGTGGCTTGCTGGTGGAAAAGGCCGTGGAAGAGCCGAAACCGTCGGAAACGTTTTATCTGGCCTGGAGAGTGGGCGAGGATGGCGCGGCGCTGCGCTGGTGGATGGCGCGCATGCGCGAACCGGATGTGTTTGCCCGCCTGGCGCAGCATCTGCCGGGCCATTCGGGGTAGGTCTTAAAATGTTGACATACGCCAACATTTTTAAGTTACCATATTCACAGTATTTCCGCCCGACCTCCACGCCCCACAGTGGGATTTTGATGATTACACACACCGCAGCGCCCCTGATCTGTTCCCCTGACCTGGCCCTAGAGTGGGGTTGCCATGCTTGAGGCGAAGGTTGCGCTGTGCCTGCGCCTGGCCCAGGATGCCCGTGAACAGGCGGGGCCGCAGCAGGCCGCCACCCTGGCGCGGCTGGAAGAGGAACTGGAGCGGCTGCGCGGCGCCAGCCGGCCCGTGGTGCGCGTGGCGCCTCCCGATGCCTTGCTGGAAATCGATCCCGACGGCTTCTTGATCGGCTGGAACCATGGCGCCGAACAGATGTTCGGCTATTCCGAGCTGGAAGCCCTGGGCCAGCACATCCTGTTCCTGTATCCGGAAGACGACGCGGAAGCGAGCGTGCTGGAATTGCATTTCACGCAGGGCGACGTGGCCACCGATGTGCGCCGGCGCAAGAAGTCGGGCATGGTGACGTGGCTGCGCATGCACCGCCACGTGATCCACGACCAGGCGGGCAAGGCGTGCGGCATGGCCGTGCGCCTGTCGGCCATGAGCGAGCCGCTGTCCGACGTGGACAAGGTAAGGTTGCACGCACGCATCATCGAAGACAGCGAGCAAGCCGTGCTGATCACGGATGCGGAAGAGCGCATCGTCTCGATCAACAGTTCCTTCAGCCGCATCACCGGCTATTCGCCGGCCGAAGCCATCGGCCGCACGCCGGACTTGCTGCGCTCGGGCGTGCACGATCCCGATTTCCGCGCCAAGGTGCGCGCCGCCATGCGCGGCCACGGTTCCTGGCGCGGCGAAATCATCGGCAAGCGCAAGAATGGTGAACTGTTCCCGCAAGACGTCACCATCAGCGTCGTGCGCGACGAATTCGGCGAAATCAGCCACGTGTTTTCCCTGTTTTCCGATATCTCCGTGCACAAGGATGCCGAGGCGCGCATGCAGCGCATGGCCAACTACGACAGCCTGACGGGCTTGCCCAACCGCTGCCTGCTGAACCAGCTGGTCGACCAGGGCCTGGCCGAGGCGAAACGCCAGGGCACGCATGGCGCGCTGATGGTCATCGACATCAGCCGCATCGGTTCCATCAGCGACACGCTGGGCCATGAAGTGGGCGACCAGCTGGTGATCGCCATCGGCCAGCTGTTCCGCGGCGCCCTGCGCGACGCCGACATCTTGGCGCGCGTCGACAACAGCAAGTTCGTCGTCGCCCTGCTGCATATCGAAAAGCGCGAACACGCGGCCAACGTGGCGCAAAAGCTGCTCAATTTGCTGGAAGCACCGATCAATATCGATGCGCACGCCCTGCACGTAGGCGCCAGCATCGGCATCACCGTGTATCCGGAAGACGGCCTGGAAGCGCCGGCCCTGTTCCGTTTTGCCGACGTGGCCGTGGCCAAGGCGGGGCAGACGATCGAATCGACCTTCCTGTTTTACCGCGAAGACATGAATCGCCGGGCCAAGGAACATTTGCGCCTGGAAAGCGAAATGCGCCTGGCTCTGGGCGACAAGGAACTGGAATTGCATTACCAGCCGAAAGTGAGCCTGGCGAGCGGACGCATCGTGGGCGCGGAAGCCTTGCTGCGCTGGAAGCATCCGATGCGCGGCATGGTCTCGCCCGGCCTCTTCATCCCCGTCGCCGAGGAAACCAGCCTGATTCTGGAGCTGGGCACCTGGGTGCTGGACGAGGCGTGCCGCCAGATCCGCAGCTGGGAAGACCGCGGCCTGCACATGCCGGCCATCGCCGTCAACCTGTCGGCGCGCCAGTTCGATGAACAGTTGCCGGCGCGCATAGCGGCCGTGCTGGAACGCTACGGCGTGCGGCCCGACCAGATCATGCTGGAAATCACGGAAAGCCTGTTGATGCGCGGCGCCGACAAGGTGATCGACATCATGAACCAGCTGGTGGCCATGGGCCTGGCGCTGGCGCTGGACGACTTCGGCACCGGCTATTCCAGCCTGGCCTACCTGAAGAAATTCCCCATCAGCACCTTGAAAATCGACCGCTCCTTCGTCATCGGCTTGCCGTTCGAGGAAAACGATTGCGCCATCGCCCGCGCCATCGTCACCATGGCGCAGCAGCTGCGCCAGGAAATCGTCGCCGAAGGGGTGGAAACGGCCGAGCAGATGCGCTTCCTGCGCGAACTCGGCTGCGACCAGCTGCAAGGTTATCTGTTCAGCCCGGCCGTGCCGGCGGCCGAATTCGAGCTGATGCTCGGTGAAGGCCGGCAATTGCGGCTGGAAGAACTGGCGCTTTAAGCGCCACCCAGCTGCACTTTTTCCAGCAGATAATCGAGCATCACGCGCACCCGCGCGGGCACTTGCAAGCCCGGTCCCACGAAGACGGCGTGCACGACTTCCTTGTCGCCCGGGTTGTAGTCCGGCAGCACGGGTATCAAATCGCCTCGCTCGATGTCGCGCAGCACGTGCTGGCGCGAAAAGCGTCCCAGCCCCATGCCGGCCAGCACCAGCTGGCGCATGCTTTCGCCATCACTGACGCAGGTATTGCCCTGCGGCGCCACCTGTATCGATCCGCCCGCGCCATCGAGGAAGGGCCAGGTTTCGTTCTGGCAGCGGAAGTTAAACGCCAATAAATTGTGCTGCGCCAACTCCTGCGGCGTGCGCGGCAAGCCGTGGCGCGCCGCGTAGGCGGGCGACGCCACGACGACCATCGCATCCTCGCCCAGTTTGCGCGCCACCAGGTTCGATTCCTTCAGCTTGCCCGTGCGGATGGCGATGTCGGTGCGGTCTTCCAGCAGATCGACGATGGCGTCGCTGACGACGACGTCGAGCACGATGTCGGGATAGCGCTGCGCGAACTCGGGCAGGATGGGCAGCAGATGGCGCACGCCGAACGGCACGAAACAGTTGATGCGCAAGCGCCCGCGCGGCGCCGCCCCTTGCGATGCTTCGCGCTCGGCACTGTCGATATCGTCGAGGATGCGCTTGCACTGGATAAAGAAGGCGTCGCCCTCGGGCGTCGTGTGCAGCTGGCGCGTGCTGCGCTGGAGCAGCCGGGCGCCGAGCCGCGCTTCCAGTCGATTGACGAGCTTGCTGACGGCCGACGGCGTCAAGGCCAGGCGGCGCGCGGCGGCGGAAAAGGCGCCCGTTTCCACCACGGCGGCAAACACGGCCATCTCGAACGCGCGGTTGATGTCTTGCCTGGCCATTATTGAATCCATTTCACAGGTGTTTCCATTATTGGAGTCTATATCAAAAGCGTTTGCATCGATACACTGGCTGGCTTGAACTCTGCCGGAGAAATACCATGACCACCGCAAACCCTGTTTCCACTTCAGCCAGCAAGATGCCGCCCGGCGTGCTGGCGCTGGCCGTCGGCGCCTTTGCCATCGGCGTGACCGAATTCATCGTCGTCGGCATCTTGCCGACCATCGCGAAAGATTTGCATATTTCCATCGAATCGGCCGGCTCGCTGGTCAGCCTGTATGCGCTGGCGCTGGCCATCGGTACGCCGCTGCTGGTGCTGCTGATGTCGCGCCTGCCGCGCAAGGCGGCCCTGCTGGGGTTGATGAGCGTGTTCCTGGCCGGTAACCTGCTGGCTGCCTTTTCGCACACGTTCGAACTGTTGCTGCTTGGGCGTGTCATCACGGCCGTGGCGCACGGCACCTTCTTTGCCATCGGCGCCACCGTGGCCGCCAGCCTCGTCACCGAGGCGCAGGCGGGCAGGGCGATTTCCGTGATGTTTGCGGGATTGACCCTGGCCATGGTGATCGGCGTGCCGTTCGGTAGTTTCCTTGGCAACTTGATGGGCTGGCGTCTGCCCTTCTTTGCCGTGGTGCTGCTGGCCGCGCTGGGCCTGGCCGCCATGGCGCGCTGGCTGCCGACCGGTTTGCAGCAGGGCAAGGGCGGCAAGGCCATGACGCAGCTGGCGGCGCTGGGCAGCGGCCCCATCCTGACGATGATGGCGATTACGACGTTTGGCTTTGGCAGCAGCTTTGCCGCGTTCACGTTCATCACGCCCATCCTGACGGATGTGACGGGCTTTTCCGCCACCATGGCCAGCGCCTTGCTGATCGTGTTTGGCGCCGCCACCTTTGCCGGCAACCTGGCGGGCGGCTACCTGACCAGCCACCTGGGCTGGCAAAAGGCCTTGCGCGCGATGCTGCTATTGCTGGCCGTCACGCAAGCGGGCGTGGCGCTGAGCATCAGTTCGCCCTGGATGATGACGGTGATGCTGTTCGTCTGGGGCGTGTTCGCCTTCGGCCTGTCGCCCGCCTTGCAGGCAGGCATGCTGGCCACGGCCGAGCGCTACACGCCGCACGCCGTCGATTTCGCCTCGGGCCTGAACATTTCCGCGTTTAACCTCGGCATTTCCTTCGGTTCCATGCTCGGTGCGCTGATGGTCTCGCGCCAGCTGATGGCGTCGTCGCCCTGGGCCGGCGTGGCCGCCGCGCTGCTGGCCCTGCTGCCGCTGGCCTGGCTGGCGCGCAAGAACCTGGCGTCGCACGTGGCGGGTGCGGCTGCGCACTGAGGTTCAGGTATGCACGGCAACGGCCGGTGCCGGTTTCTTCATGCGCTGCGCCATGTAGGAGCTGCCCATCGATGCGGCCATGATCATGGCGATGGCCAGCCATTGCGGCGCGTCCAGTCGTTCGTCGAGCAGGATGAACGCGAGCATGGCGGCCACGGCCGGCTCCATGCTGCTCATGATGCCGAACGCCTGCGGCGTCAGCCGTTTCAGGGCCACCATTTCCAGCGAGATCGGGATGGCGCTGGAAATGAGCGCGACGCCCAGGCCCACGCCCAGCACGACGGGCGAGAGCAGGGCGGCGCCGCTATGCATCACGCCGACGGGGACCACCACCAGCGCGGCCATGGCCAGGCCCAGCGACACGGAGTGGCCCGCATGCAAATGGCTGGCGCGCTTGCCGAAGACGATGTACGAAGCCCAGCAGACGGCGGCGCCCAGGGCGAACAGCACGCCCGTGGGATCGAGGTTGCTGACGTCGTGACCCAGCGGCAACAGCAGCGCCAATCCCGCCACGGCCAGGGCCACCCAGACGAAGTCGAGCGGGCGACGCGAGGCCAGCAGCGCTACGGCCAGCGGACCGGAAAATTCGATGGCGACGGCGATGCCGAACGGTATCGTGCGCAAGGCCATGTAGAAGCACAGGTTCGTCAAACCCAGCGCCGCGCCGTACAGGGCCACCGTGCGCAGGTCGGCGCGGCTCAGCTGCCAGCGCCACGGGCGCCAGAACAGCAACAGCAGCAAGGCGGAAAAGCCCACGCGCACGGCCGTCGTGCCTTGCGCGCCCACCAGCGGGAACAGGCTGTGCTTGGCCCACGACGTGCCCAGTCCCAGGCAGGTGACGGAGCCGAGGATGGCCAGCAGGGGAATCAAGGAGGAATAGCGGCGTAATGGCATGGTGATAAATGGCTTGATATCGAAGTGGTGAAAGTTTATTGTGTCTGCTCCGATATTTGCACTGCATTTTGACCTTTATGACGCAACTTTCGCTCACGCCTGCTGTCGCCCTCGACGCCTTCGACCTGGCCATCCTCGATATCTTGCAGCGCGATAACACGACCTCGCAGCGCGAAATCGCCCAGGCCGTGCACCTGTCCGCGCCGGCCGTGCAGCGGCGCATCCGCCGCCTGCGCGAGAGCGGCGTGATCCGCAAGGAGGTGGCCGTGCTCGACGCCAGCCGCCTGGGCCGTCCGCTGATACTGACGGTGGAAGTGCATTTGCACGACGAGCATCCGCAGCGCACGGCCGGCATGCGCGCGCGCATCATGGCCGAACCCGCCATCCAGCAGTGCTACGGCATCACGGGCGAGGCCGATTACCTGCTGGTCATCACGGCCAGCAGCATGGCCGAATACGAGGCGCTGACGGAACGCCTGTTCGGCGGCGACGACAATATCCGGCGCTACCGCACGTCGGTGGCCTTGACTTGCCTCAAGATGGGCTTGCACGTGCCGCTGACATAGAACAAGGGCCAGGCAGATGAGCATTTCTAACAAGACACAAGCGGCCATGCTGGCCGCCATGCCCGCCAGCATGCGCGCCGCCGTGGCAGGGTACGACTGGGCGCGCGACAGCGTCGGTGAGTCGGACGCTGCCGTCTACCGCTTGCAGGGCAGGGATGGCGCGCCGGACCTGTTCCTGAAACACGGCACGGATGCCGCCGCTGCCGAACTCACCGAGGAACTGGCGCGCCTGCGCTGGCTGGCGCAGTATCTGCCCGTGCCGGCCGTGGCGCAATTTGCCCGCGCGGCAGCACCGGACCAGGCATGGCTGCTGACGGCGGCCCTGCCGGGCAACACGGCGTGCCAGGTGCTGGAAGAAAATCCTGCGCTGGGTCCCGCCGTGGCCGACGCGCTGGCGGCCTTCCTGCGCCGCCTGCACGCGCTTCCCGTCAGTGACTGCCCATTCGACGCCAGCCATGCCGTGCGGCTGGCCCAGGCGCGCCGGCGCATCGATGCGGGCCTCGTCGATGCCGGCGATTTCGATGCCGAGCGGGAAGGCTGGACGGCGCAGCAAGTGTGGCTGGCGCTGCAAGACTACCTGCCGCTCACCTCCGACCTCGTCGTCACGCATGGCGATTTTTCGCTGGAAAATATCCTGATGCACGATGGCGCCGTCGTCGGCTGCCTCGACGTGGGCCGGGCGGGCGTTGCCGACCGCTATCAGGACCTGGCCATCGTTTGGCGTGCTCTTGGTGAGTTGGACGCCGTGCTACCGCCAAGGTTTGTTCAGCACTATGGGATCGTTGATATCGATCAAGGCAAGCTGCAATTCCATCTGCTGCTCGACGAGCTGTTCTGAGTGCCGGCAGTCATCACGGCTCTTCGCGCTCGGTGTCGCGTTCGCGGCAACTCAAGGAGGCGTAATGGCCCTTGGGCAGCGTGGCCTGGATGGCCACTTCGCGCAGGTTTTTCCGGATATCGACGGGGTCGGTCAGGGTGCAACGCTGGGCGCTGGCGAACGCTTGCAGCTTTTGCGTGCTGCCGTTTACCTTTACCGTCACGCCGGCCCCGGGGCTGACGCAGCAGCCTATGTATTGCGTGATGTATTCCTCTTCGATGAGCACCAGTTCGTGTCCCATGAAGCTGGCCGGTTTCTTGAGCAGGTAATAATCCGTGTAGTCGAAGCGCTGGTTGGGGCGCTTGCCAATAAGACCTTCGCGCATGTAGGCGGCGATGGCCTTGCCGGAGGTGCCCACTCGCTGCGTCGTGCCCTTTTTCAGGTGCAGCGCATGGATCAGGCCGTTTTCGAGTCCCCTGTCGGCAGCGGCAGCAGATGCTGCAGCGGCGGCGCTGGTGCAAGTGGCGGCGGCGAGCAGAAGAGCGCCGAGCAGGCGGCGGGTGCGGTATTCAGGCATGGGAATGATTCCTTGCATATATTTCACGGGTGGAGGAGAAGAGGTGCAGTGTAGCCCACGCCGGCCTGGGCGCGTGGCACAATGCGTGTTCCGCATGCCACTCACCCCAGGACTTTCATGACCCGCGCCATCCTTGACCAAGCCCAGATCCATCCCGCCGCCCGCCCTTTGATCGGCAGCAAGCACAAGGACATCGTGCGCGAAGTGCAGGCGACCATCGCCGCGCACCAGGTGGTCGTCGTCGGCATGGCGCTCAATCCGTTTCCGCGCAAGGCGCGCAAGATCCTCGACGTGCTGGGCACGCCCTACCAGTACTTGCAATACGGCAGCTATTTGAACCAGTGGCACCGCCGCAATGCCCTCAAGATGTGGACGGGCTGGCCCACGTTCCCCATGGTCTTTGTCAACGGCGTGCTCATCGGTGGTGCCAGCGAATTGCACAAGCTCGTGGAAAACGGCGAGTTCAGCACCATGCTGGCAAAGAAAGTGCAGGGGTTCTGAATGTATTCAATTGCTATTTAATCAAGATATTTTAGCTTTGATACTGAGAATTTTCATGAAATTTTCCTTTGATGTTGCCGCCTTCATTGTTTCTGTTTTGGCACTTCTGTCAGCTATTTTTAGTGTTTTTTATGCAAAAAAACAAAGCGAAATAGCTGCATCCTCAAGAAATAATGATAAAAAATCTTACTTGGCGCAATACCATGATTCTTATCGGCTAAGATTGATAGCTATCCAGGAAAAATACCGCAAGACAATACTTGATATTGGCAGTGATGCTGGTGATGTTTTAAATAAAATAGGATTGTTTTTTGATGCAGTTAATGTGGGGTGCGATGACGGAATTTATCATCGACCACTCCGTCACCTTTCTCTGGAGGCGGCCGAAATGATAGCGTGCGCTTTCAAGGGACATTTAGGATGGCAGCCTGGAATTCATATGGCAGGGAGACTGCATCACATGATCGATTTGGAAAGTGATATTAATTCAGTGTCGAATTATGTTAGTAGTAATTTTAGAAGGGAATTGGAGGGTTTATATTTTTCAAATGTCAATTCCCGACAGGAATATGAGCTATTAAAAGATATTGGTTTTTGTAAGATTGTGTCCGAATTGAAATGTAGAATGGACCCCAGGCGAGCTGCCGAATTTCTTATGAAGATGAGTGATGCACTAAGCTCTATTGATGTCGATTTGTCATTGCTGAGGAAGAGTGCAGCTGAAAGCGTAAAGGAGATTAATGACATCTTGGAAGTAAGTAGGTTAGATCAATTTTCCATTGATGAATCTCCGAAGATTTCGCGGGGACTTAGAAATATTAGAAATAAATTAGATGTTTTAAGTGAAATGAGATTTCTGATGGTGGATTCCGCTAGTAGTGGAAAATTTCAAAATTATATGTCGATTGCAATTTATAATTGTGTAATATTGTTTTGTTTGCAGTCATTTTCGTCTTGGGGCTGGGATGAAGAACGATAATGATTTTTTTCGCAATTTATTAGATTAATTTTTATAACATTTGAAATTTTTTCAATCTCAATAGTCTGTTTCTATTTTTCATGACATTCGGCTCGGCCTTACTCGCCCGGCCGCCACGGCGACTTGCGCGTGCGCAAGGGGTCGAGCAAGCTGCGCAGATCGTTGTGGTCGAGCTCGTACATCAGCGCAATGAGACTGCCCAGTTCGCCCGAGGGAAAGCCCTCGCGCGCGAACCAGCCCAGGTAGTGGCCGGGCAAGTCGGCCAGCAAGCGTCCCTGATATTTCCCATATGGCATTTCGCGCGTGACCAGCAGCGCCAGTTTTTCTGAATTCATGGTGGTGACCCCGTGTGGATGCGGCCAGTGTAGCAGACCGCCCTATTATTGAGTTGTGCGCAACTATCTTCTGCCTGATGAGGTATTTTTCGAAACAAAGAAAACCCCGATACTGCATGCCAACATCATTTATCGGAGTTTGCCATGCCCATTGCCTTGCTCGCGCTGACCCTCAGCGCATTTGCCATCGGAACCACGGAGTTTGTCATCGTCGGGCTGTTGCCTACCATCGCCGCGGACCTGGGCGTCAACCTGCCATCGGCCGGCTTGCTGGTCAGCCTGTATGCGCTGGGCGTCGCCGTCGGCGCGCCAGTGCTGACTGCCCTGACGGGGAAGATCCCGCGCAAGACCTTGTTACTCTCGCTGATGGTGTTGTTTACCTTGGGTAACTTGCTGGCCTGGAAATCGCCGGGCTACGAAACCCTCGTCATCGCCCGCATCCTGACGGGGCTGGCGCATGGCGTCTTCTTTTCCATCGGCTCGACCATCGCCACGTCCCTGGTGCCGAAAGACAAGGCGGCCAGCGCGATCGCCATCATGTTTACGGGCTTGACCGTGGCCCTGGTGACGGGCGTGCCGCTGGGTACTTTCATCGGCCAGCATTTTGGCTGGCGCGAAACTTTCCTCGCCGTTTCGGCGCTGGGCTTGATCGCCTTTGTCGGCAGCCTGCTGTACGTGCCATCGACCATCAAGCACAGCAAACCGGCCTCGCTGCTGCAGCAAGTGCAGGTGCTGGGCCAGCCGCGCCTGCTGCTGGTGTACGCCATGACGGCCGTCGGCTATGGCGGTTCCTTCATCGCCTTCACCTACCTGGCGCCGATTCTGCAGCAAGTGTCGGGTTTCAGCGCCGGCGCCGTGGGTGTGGTGATGCTCGTGTATGGCGTCTCTGTGGCGTTTGGCAATATCTGGGGCGGTAAGCTGGCCGACAAGAAAGGCCCTGTCAGCGCCCTGAAACTGATCTTCCTGCTGCTGGCGGCCGTCTTGTTGCTGCTCACCTTCACGGCGCCGCATCCCGTGCTCGTCGTCATCACCGTGCTGCTGTGGGGCGCCGTGGCCTTCGGTAACGTGGCTGGTTTGCAAGTGTATGTCGTGCAGCAAGCGGAACACTTCACGCCCCGTGCCGTCGACGTGGCGTCCGGCCTGAATATCGCCGCCTTCAATCTGGGCATCGCCGGCGGCGCCTGGGGTGGCGGCCTCATCGTGGAACACCTGGGCCTCGTGCACACGGGCTGGATCGGCGCTCTCGTCGTGCTGGGTGCATTCGGCTTGACGGCCCTGAGCGGCCGCCTGGACCGTTTGAACCCGATCCCCGTGCGGCCCGCTGGCGCAAAAGCGATGCAGGCGACGGGGCATTGAGAAGCGGGGCGTCCGCTTGGCGTCGCTTCCACGGTGCAGCTTGCCTGTAATCAAGCTGAAATATTTGTCGTTTATGCTCCGGCCTCGTATTCCAGCAGGTCTGTCCCACGATATTTATTTATAACGGAAGAAACAAAAAATGTCGAATTACGCCCCTGAGTCCTCACGCCGCCGCCTGTTGCAACTGTTTGCCGGTGCCCCCATGCTGCCTTTGGCCGGCTTGACCGGCGTCAGCGCTTTTCTGTCCGGTTGTGGCGGCAGTTCGGATAATGACGTGCCAGCGGTGACGCCGCCAGTCGTTCCTGCCGCGACGTTTACCACGGCGGAATTCACCGGCATGGCCGCGCCACTGGCGAGTTCGCCAGCCGCGCTGGCCACGACCACCGTCGGCTCCAAGCTCAAGGTCAATTTCAGCGATGGCAGCAGCAACAGCTATAACCTGGCGTACCAGCCTTTCTTCCTGACGGGCGACCGGGTGCCGGACGGAAAGGGCGGCACCGTGATCGCGGGCGGCTACTTCGACATCAAGAACCAGCCCATCATCGACAGTTCGGTGCCGGGCAAGGAACGCCAGTTCTTCTCGGATTCGCCGGACGGCAGCTCGATGCTGACGGTGGCCAACGCCAGCGTGAGCGGCGTCAAGGGCAAGCCGGTGTTTGCCGTGGTGCAATTTGAATACAACTCGCTGAACCAGGCCGGCGCCTCCACCTACGGCACGCTGCCGTCGCCGATCGCCGTACTGAGCCTGGACCAGGACCAGACCACCGGCAAGCTGTCGCTGGTGAAATACCACAACGTCGATACCTCGCTGGTGAAGGGCCTGTGGATTACTTGCGGCGCCAGCCTGTCGCCGTGGAATACCCATCTGTCGAGCGAAGAGTACGAACCCGACGCCTTCGACCAGGGCCTGGGCGGCCAGACCTTGGCCGTGCTCAAAGAATTCAGCAAGAACGTCTTCGGCGATACGACGACCGCCAATCCGTACGACTACGGCCACCTGCCGGAAGTGTCGGTCAACCCGGACGGCACCGGCAGCATCAAGAAGCACTATTGCCTGGGCCGCTACTCGCGCGAACTGGTGCAGGTGATGCCGGACCAGCGCACCATCCTGGGCGGCGACGACTATACGAATGGCGGGCTGTTCATGTTCGTGGCCGACAAGGTCGCCGACCTGGCCGCAGGCGGCACCCTGTACGTCGCCAAGTACACGACCCAGCTGACCGAGACCACCACCGGCAAGCTGCAATGGGTCAAGCTGGGCCATGCGACGCACGCCGAGATCAAGGCGCTGGTCGACGGCGGCATCAAGGCCACCGACATCATGGATTCGACCCTGGCCGATCCGTCCGACGCCAGCTACACGAAGATCGTGCTGAACAAGAAAACCGCCTGGGTCAGGGTCAAGGCCGGCCAGGAAAAAGCCGCCGCCTTCCTGGAAACCCACCGCTACGCGGCCCTGAAGGGCGGCAGCATGGCCTTTACCAAGAACGAGGGCACGACGGTCAACGCCAAGGACAAGATCGCCTACTCGGCGTATGCCAACATCCAGGATTCGATGGTCGAAGGCGGTTCGGGCTACGTGGCCGGCCACAACGTCAAGTTCAAGAAACTGGTGGCGGGCGCCGTCGTGTCGCACAAGCTGACGGGCGGACAGAAGGATGACACGGGCGCGGCGATCGACAGCGAATGGGTGCCAAGCGAGTCGACCCTGCTGATCGCGGGCGAAGACATCGCGGCCGATGGCCTGGGCAACACGGCCAACCCGGCCAAGATCGCCAGCCCCGACAACCTGAAGTTCTCGGAAAAACTGCGCACCCTGTTCATCGGCGAGGACAGCGGCAACCACCTGAACAACTTCCTGTGGGCGTACAACGTCGATACCAAGAAGCTGGAGCGCCTGCTGTCGTGCCCGGCCGGCGCGGAATCGACGGGCCTGCATGCGGTCGACGAAATCAATGGCTGGACCTATGTGATGAGCAACTTCCAGCATCCGGGCGACGAGTGGAGCCGCTTCCCCGCCTTGCCGTCGGCGCTGAAGGATCAGATCAACATCATCATCAACACCAACTACAACAGCAAGGCCAGCGGTGCTGTCGGCTACCTGACGGCGGAACTGGCGCAGGTGAAACTGTCGAAATGATGCGCGTCAGCTGACGCCGCAGCGGGCACGCAGGGCAGGCAGGCGCAGGCCTTCTCTGCCGCTGCGTGCCCCTCGCCATCCGCTCCGTCCCTCGAACCGGGTGACGGGGCGTTTGGCGTGGCGGCGCCAGACGGACGGCTAACTTGCTGGCAGAAAACAGCAAAACGGGGGAAAATGGCGTTTCCCTCCCTTTAGCGTCCCCCATCATGTCCGATATTGCAGCTTCGCCGCCAGGCCTGCGCGCCGCCATCAATCCGAAACCGCTGGGCGTCGCCCTGTTGCTCATCCTGATCGGTGCGTGGTACCTGGCGCACACCGTCGGCATCAACCAGGCCGCGCTGTACGTGGTGGGCGCCTTGCTCGGCATTACCCTGTATCACGCGGCCTTCGGCTTCACGTCCGCCTGGCGCGTCTTCATCGCCGATGGCCGCGGCGATGGCTTGCGGGCGCAAATGCTGATGCTGGCCGTGGGCGTGGCGCTGTTTTTCCCCGCGCTGTCGGCCGGCACCCTGTTCGGCACGCCCGTCGCGGGCCTCGTTTCGCCCGCCGGCACGTCCGTTATCTTCGGCGCCTTCATCTTCGGCATCGGCATGCAGCTGGGCGGCGGTTGCGCCTCCGGCACCTTGTATACAGTCGGTGGGGGCAGCACGCGCATGCTCATCACCCTGGCCGCCTTCATCGTCGGCTCCGTGATCGGCACGGCGCACATGCCGTTCTGGACTTCATTGCCGCAGCTCAAGCCGATTTCCCTCGTCACGACACTGGGCCTGGCGCCCGCGCTGGCGCTGAACTGGATCGTCTTTGCCTTGATCGCCGCCATCACGGTGCTGGTGGAAAAGCGCCGCCATGGCAAGCTCGTCGCCACGCCCCTGCGCCCGGCGCAGGCGTCGCCCTGGCTGCACGGCCCGTGGCCGCTGGTGGCGGGCGCCGTCGCCCTCGTCGTGCTGAACTTCGCCACGCTGGTATTGTCGGGCCGTCCATGGGGCGTGACGTCCGCGTTCGCCCTGTGGGGCGCCAAGGCGGCGTCCGTGGTCGGCATCGACACGGCCAGCTGGGCTTACTGGTCCACCAAGGCGAACGCCGCCGCCCTGGCCGCGCCATTGACGCAAGACAAGACTTCCGTGATGGACATCGGCATCGTGCTGGGCGCCATGCTGGCGGCCGCGCTGGCCGGCCGCTATGCTCCCGTATGGCGCATCCCGCGCCGCTCGCTGATCGCCGCCATCGTCGGCGGCTTGCTGCTCGGCTACGGCGCGCGCCTGGCCTACGGCTGCAACATCGGCGCGTATTTCAGCGGCATCGTCTCGGGCAGCTTGCACGGCTGGTTGTGGCTGGTGTGCGCCTTCCTGGGCAACGTCATCGGCACGCGCTTGCGTCCGTGGTTCGGCCTGGAAGTGGAAAAAGTCAAACCGACCGGCTGCTGACGCCTGATTGCCTGGGGGCATTGCTGTACGCTTTGTTGTATATTGCTGCCCCTGTTCCCCTTTGCCGCCAGCGCAACATCCATGTCCCCAGTCCTCCTGTTTGCCGTCGTCCTCGCGTATTTCCTGATCTTGCTGGGCGTGGCGTGGCGCACCTCGCGCCATGCCACCAACGACAGTTTTTTCATCGGCAACAAGGACAGCAACTGGATGCTGGTGGCCTTCGGCATGGTGGGCACGACCTTGACGGGCGTGACCTTCATCAGCGTGCCCGGCGCCGTGGGCAGCAACGGCTTCGGCTATATCCAGCTGATGCTCGGCTATGTGCTCGGTTACCTGGCCATCACCTTCATCCTGCTGCCGCTGTACTACCGGCTGCAGCTCACGTCGATTTACCGCTACCTGGAATTGCGTCTGGGGCGGCGCTCCTACCAGAGCGGGGCGGCGTTTTTCATCGTTTCGCGCCTGCTGGGCGCCACGGCGCGGCTGTATCTGGTGGTCAATATCCTACAGGCAACTATTCTCGACAGTTTCGGCGTGCCGTTCTGGCTGACGGCGTGCGTCGTGCTGCTGCTGATCCTGCTCTACACGTATGAAGGGGGCGTCAAGACCATCGTCTGGACCGATACCCTGCAAACGGCGTGCATGCTGGCTGGTCTCGTCATCTGCAGCGTGTTCTTGCTGCGCGAGATGGATTTGTCGCTTGTCGACAGCCTCGAACGCATGCGCGCGCAAGGCCTCACGCGCATCTTCACCACCGACCCGGACAGCCCCGCCTACGTGTGGAAGCACATTCTTGCAGGCATGTTCATCACGATTGCCATGACGGGCATGGACCAGGAAATGATGCAAAAGAACATCTCCGTGCGGACCCTGCGCGATTCGCAAAAGAATATGCTCAGCCTGACCGTGGTGCTGACCGGCGTGCTGCTGCTGTTCCTCTTCCTCGGCGGCTTGCTGCACCTGTACGCGCCGCTGGCCGGCGTGACGGCCACGGGCGATAAATTGTTCCCTGCCGTGGTGCTCGGGCATTTCCCCGCCGTGGTGCAGCTGATTTTCTTCATCGCCCTCATTTCCGCCCTGTTTCCCAGCGTGGACGGGGCGCTCACGGCATTGACGTCCACCTTCTGCATCGACATCCTGGGCTTGCAGCGCCGGCCGGATTTGAGCCCGGCCGTGCAGATGCGCTGGCGCCGCAAGGTGCACCTGGGCTTTGCGGCCCTGTTTTTGATCCTGATCATGGCCTTCAAGTGGCTCGATGATCCCAGCATGATAGGCGTGATCCTGAAGCTGGCCAGCTATACCTACGGTCCGCTGCTGGGCTTGTTCGCCTTCGGCTTGCTGAGCCGGCGCGGCGTGCGCGACCGCTGGGTGCCTTTGGTGGCCGTGGCCGGGCCGCTGCTGTGCGCGCTCATCGAGCAGGAGCAGGCGCTGCTGTTCGCGCATTACCGCCTGGGCCTGGAATTGCTGATACTGAATGGTTCCCTCGTGCTGGGCGGCCTGTTCCTCATTTCCACGCCGCCAGGGCAGGGCGCCCAGGGCGCGCAATACTTGTCAAAATAAGACGAATCCCAAGGCGATCGCGGCCATTTTCAGCTATATTGATTTCCTTTAGGTACATAACCTCACGGAGCATCAATGTCACTCAACCCCTTCCCGCCGCTGCGCCGCGGTTTTGGCGCATTCTGGCGCGCGCTGGACGCCACCCGCCGCGCGGTCATCAATCTGATTTTCCTGCTGATCGTCATCGCCATCCTGATCGCCATCTTTGGCGGCGGCGCCAAGCCCCTGGCGGAAAAGACCACGCTGGTGCTGGACTTGCAAGGCCCGTTGGTCGAAGAAACCCCGGGCGGCGTGCGCGAAGCGGTGCTGGCCAATGTCAGCGGCGAAGTCAAGAAAAACGTGCAGCTGCGCGACGTGCTGGCCGTGCTCGACACGGCGGCCAAGGACAAGAACATCGGTTCCATGGTCATCCTGCTCGACGAATTGCAGGGTGGCGGCCTCGCTTCGCTGCGCGAAGTGGCGGCCGGCGTGGAACGCTTCCGCGCCACGGGCAAGAAAGTGACGGCCTGGGGTTCCAGCTACAACCAGCGCCAGTACCTGGTGGCGGTCAAGGCCGACGAGGTCTTCCTGCACCCGATGGGCGGCGTCATGCTGGAAGGCTTTGGCCGCTACCGCAATTACTACCGCGACGCGCTCGACAAGGTCGGCGTGACGGTCAACCTGCTGAAAGTGGGCACGTACAAAAGCGCGGCCGAGCCTTTCATCGCCAACGGCCCGTCCGAAGCGGCGGCCGAAGCGGACCGCTACCTGAACAACGGCCTGTGGACCACCTACACGACGGACGTGGAAAAGGCACGCAAGCTGCCGGCCGGCGCCATCATGCAATCGATCGATGCGCTGCCGGCGCTGATGACGGCGGCCGGCGGCGACCTGGGCAAGCTGTCGCTGGACGCCAAGCTGGTCGACGGCCTGAAAACGCGCGACGAACTGCGCCAGTTCATGATGGCGCGCGGCGCGAAGAACGCGGAAGGCACGAATTTCCGCCAGGTGAACTACACCGACTACCTGGCGCGCCTGCGCCCCGTGCACATCGGCGACGCGGTCGGCGTGGTCATCGCTTCCGGTGAAATCGGCGACGGCATCGCGCCACCGGGCGCCATCGGCGGCCTGTCCACCTCGCGTCTGATCCGCCAGGCGCGCGAAGACAAGTCGATCAAGGCTGTCGTGCTGCGCGTCGATTCGCCTGGCGGCAGCGCCTTCGGCTCGGAATTGATCCGCCGCGAACTGGAACTGACGCGCGCCGCCGGCAAGCCGGTGGTCGTCTCGATGGGCAACGTGGCCGCTTCGGGCGGCTACTGGATCAGCACCTCGTCCGACGAAGTCATCGCCGACGCGGCCACCATCACCGGTTCCATCGGCGTGTTCGCGATTCTGCCGACGGCCGACAAGGTGGTGGAAAAGCTGGGCATCCACACGGCCGGCTCGCCGACCACCTGGCTGGCCGACGCGGGCAACCCTTTGCGTCCACTCGACCCCCGCTTTGCGCAAGTGATCCAGGGTTCGATCAACCACGTGTATGGCGACTTCCTGAACCTGGCCGCCAAGGCGCGCAAGACGACGCCGGAAAAGATCAATGAAGTGGCGCAGGGCCGCGTCTGGACGGGCTTGCAGGCGAAAGAGCGCAACCTGGTCGACCGCATCGGCAGCTATGGCGATGCGCTGGCGTCGGCCGCCAAGCGCGCCAACCTGGGCGCCGACTACCGCGTCACGTACCTGGAGCAGGAAACGTCGAACGTGGACCGCCTGATCGGCATGTTCGGCTCCAAGGCCATGGCCTCGCTGGGACTGGGCGAGCACGTGAAACTGGGCCTGGCCGGCACGGGCTTGCCGGCCGACGCGGCGCTGGGCATGGCGCAGGACCTGAGCTGGCTGTCCGGCATCACGCGCGAGCACAAACCATTCATGGCCCTCACGCACTGCCTGTGCGAGGTGCCCCTGGGCGGCAAGTAACACCAGCATAGACAAGCTACCCAAGCCGGCTTCGCCCGGCTTGTTTCATATGCAGGACAGCGATGAGGAGCAAGGCATGGCAAGCGACATGAACGAAAAAACCGGCACGGCCATCACCATCCGCCCCTGCGCCAAGGGCGACGAGCTGGCGCTGGCGTTGGTGGGACAAGCGACTTTCCTGGAAGCGTTTGCCGGCATCCTCGACGGCGCCGACGTCATCGCCCATTGCCAGCGCCAGCACGACGCGCAGCTGTACCGCGACTGGCTGGCGCTGCCGGCCATGCGCCTGTGGCTGGCCGAGGCCACGCCGGGCGGCGCGCCCGTCGGCTACCTGGTCCTCAGTCCGGCCAGCCTGCCGGTGGCCGACCCGCGGCCGGACGACCTGGAAATCAAGCGCATCTACCTGCTGCACCGCTTCCAGGGGCAGCGCGTGGGCCAGCGCCTGATGCAGGCGGCCGTGGAACAGGCGCGCGCCGGCGGGGCAGGGCGGGTGCTGCTGGGCGTGTACGCGGAAAACCACGATGCGCTGGCGTTTTATGCGCGCTGCGGCTTTGCGCAGGTGGGCCGGCGCACCTTCCGCGTGGGCCGCACCGACTATCAGGATGTCATCCTCGGCATGACGCTGTAAGCGCCAACGGCCTGCGTTGCGCCAGGTCAAGCCGGCTGGCGGGAGATTTGTAGCGAGTTTGTATCTGCATGCGAGTCGCCCGCGCGCCGCCGGCGCCGGGGCGCGACGCCCCGCAAGCCTGATTCTTCCACCGTTCCCCCACAGGGGCGGCATGCCTGCCGGCCCGCCTGATCCTTCCATGCCTGCCAGGCTGTGTGTAATTGTTTCAAGTAGAAATGAAACAGTTACATGACTATGCTAGAGTCGTTTCACGCTAGGGAGCGATGTTTTTTTCAGCTGACTTTCAGCTCTTGACTCCCCCGGCTTTGTACCGAAACAACCCCGAAAAACGGTCGTCCGGCCTGAGTGTGTTCCACCTCGGCCGGCGCCACAGACTCGCCGTGCCAGCGGCCTAGACAAGGATAAGCGATGGATTCGCAGACTACACCCAACACCCCGCGGCGCAGCCGCCGTTCGAAAATCGTCGGCACGGTCATCGCGCTGGCCGTGATGGCTGCACTGGGGGGCGGTGCCTGGTACCTGACCCATTCGGGCGTCAGTGCGCAGCCCGGCGCCGGTGGCCCCGGAGGGCCGGGAGGCCCGGGCGGGCGCCGCGGCGGCCCTTCGACCACCGTGGGCGTGGCCACGGCCGTGAAATCCGACTTGCCCGTGGTGCTCGATGCGCTGGGCACGGTGACGGCCGCGTCCACCGTGACGGTGCGCCCGCAAGTGTCGGGCATTTTGAAGGAGTTGAAATTCAAGGAAGGCGGCATGGTCAAGGCGGGCCAGGTGGTGGCGCAGATCGACCCGGCCCAGTTCGAGATGGCGCTGATGCAGGCCACGGGCCAGCGCCAGCGCGATGAAGCGCAGCTGGAAAACGCGCGCCTGACTCTGAAACGCTATCAAACCCTGCTGGGCCAGGATTCCATCGCGCGCCAGGATGTCGACACGCAGGCCGCCCTGGTCAAACAGTTGGAAGGTACCGTGATGACGGACCGCGCCGCCGAAGGCACGGCCAGGCTGAACCTGGGCTACACCAAGGTGGTGTCGCCGATCAGCGGCCGCGCGGGCTTGAAGGTGGTCGATATCGGCAACCTGGTGAGCACCAGCGACACGGGCGGCGTGGTGGTGGTGACGCAGCTGTCGCCCATCGACGTGGAATTTTCCGTGCCGCAGGATAAGGTGCAGACGATCCAGGAACGCCTGAATGGCGGCACGGCCCTGGCGGCGCTGGCGCTGGACCGCACGCGCACGCATATCCTGGACAAGGGCAGCTTGACGGCGCTCGACAACCAGGTCGACGTGCAGACGGGCACCGTGCGCGCCAAGGCCCGCTACACGAACGACAAGATGGCCCTGTTCCCCAGCCAGTTCGTCAACGTGCGCCTGGAACTGGGCAACATCACGGGCGCCGTGCTGGTGCCCGTGACGGCCTTGCGCCACAGCAACAACGGCGACTTCGTGTACGTGCTGAAAGCGGACAAGACCGTCACCGTGCGCATGGTCACGCGGGGCCAGGCGACCACCGACATGGTGGAAATCCGCGCCGGCCTGGAAGCGGGCGAGCAAGTCATCACGGAAGGCGCCGACCGCCTGAAGGAAGGCGCGAAAGTGACCCTGGCGGGCGACAAGCCTGCCATGGGCGGCGCCGGTGTCGCCGGGGCGAACGGCGAACGCCGCCACCGCCGCCAGCACGCTGACGGCGCGGCCAGCGCTTCGGCGTCCGCATCGGCATCCGCGCCAGCCGCAGTGCCAGCTACTGCGCCGGCGAAGGGCGCAGCGCAATGAGTCCATCGACTCCCTTCATCAAGCGCCCCGTCGCCACGGCGCTGCTGATGCTGGCCATCGTGCTGGCGGGGCTGGTCGGCTTCAAGTTCCTGCCGCTGGCCGCCTTGCCGCAGGTGGACTTCCCCACCATCCAGGTGCAGACCCTGTACCCGGGCGCCAGTCCCGAAGTCATGGGGCAGACCGTGACGGCGCCGCTGGAGCGTCAGTTCGGGCAGATGTCGGGCTTGCAGCGCATGAGTTCCACCAGCGCGGCCGGCGTTTCCATCATCACCCTGCAATTCACCCTGGGCCAGACGCTGGACGTGGCCGAGCAGGAAGTGCAGGCGGCCATCAACGCGGGCGGGTCCCTGCTGCCGACCGACTTGCCGGCGCCGCCCGTGTACGCGAAGATCAACCCGGCCGACGCGCCCGTGCTGACCCTGGCGATTACCTCGGACACGATGCCGCTGACGCAGGTGCAAAACATCGTCAACACGCGCCTGGCGCTGAAAATCAGCCAGGTCAATGGCGTGGGCCTCGTGTCGCTGTCGGGCGGCCAGCGTCCCGCCGTGCGCATCCAGGGCGACACCAAATTGCTGGCCTCGTACGGCCTGGGCCTCGACAGCCTGCGCACGGCCATCGCGGCGGCCAACGTCAACAGCGCCAAGGGCAGTTTCGACGGCCCCACGCGCTCGTTCACCATTAACGCGAACGATCAACTCGTCACGGCGGAAGACTACAAGCGCCTGATCATCACCTATAAAAACGGCGCGCCCGTGCGCCTGTCCGACGTGGCGAATGTCGTCGACAGCGCGGAAAACACGCGCCTGGGCGCCTGGTCCGGCAAGCAGCCGGCCATCATCCTGAACGTGCAGCGCCAGCCCGGCGCCAACGTCATCAAGACGGTCGACGCCATCAAGGCCCTGCTGCCGGACCTGCAGGCCAGCCTGCCGGCGGCCATGAAGCTCGACGTGCTGAGCGACCGCACGACAGGCATCCGCGCCTCGGTCGAACACGTGGAAATGGAACTGCTGCTGTCCGTGCTGCTGGTGGTGCTGGTGATCTTCGCCTTCCTGCACAGCATGCGCGCCACCGTGATCGCCAGCCTGTCCGTGCCGATTTCGTTGATCGGCGCCTGCGGCGTCATGTATCTGCTCGGCTACAGCCTGAACAACCTGTCCCTGATGGCGCTGACGATCGCCACGGGCTTCGTCGTCGACGACGCCATCGTCATGATCGAAAACATCGCCCGCTACATCGAGGAGGGCGAAACGCCGATGGCCGCTGCCCTGAAAGGCGCGTCGCAGATCGGCTTTACCATCATCTCGCTGACCGTCTCCCTGATCGCCGTGCTCATTCCCCTGCTGTTCATGGGCGACGTGGTGGGCCGCTTGTTCCGCGAATTCGCCATGACCCTGGCCATCACCATCCTGATTTCCGCCGTGGTGTCGCTCACCCTGGTGCCGATGATGTCGGCGCGCTGGCTGAAGAGCCACGCCGATGAAAAAATCAGTGCCACGGGCCAGCGCATCCAGGCTTTCCTCGACAAGGTGATCGTGCAGTACGACCATGCGCTCGTGTGGGTCTTGAAACGCCAGGGCCTGACCTTGCTCGTCGCCCTGGCCACCTTGCTGCTGACCGTCATCCTGTACATCACCATTCCGAAGGGACTGTTCCCCACGCAGGACACGGGCCAGCTGCAGGCGCGCATCGAAACCTCGCAAGCCGTCTCGTACGAGCGCATGGCCACCTTGCAGCAGACAGCCGCCAGCGCGCTGCTGGAAGATCCTGCTGTCGATACCTTGAGTTCCCTCGTCGGCGTCGATGCGGCCAACAATACCATGCTGCATACGGGTAGCATGCTGATCAATCTCAAGCGTCCGCGCAGCGGCAGCCAGGACGAGATCATGGAGCGCCTGCGCGACCGCGTGGCCAAGGTGGCCGGCGTGACCCTGTATCTGCAGCCGACGCAGGATCTGACCATCGATGCGGAATCGGGGCCGACGCAGTACCGCGTCTCGCTCGAAGGGGCCGACACGGCCACCGTCACCGAATGGGCCGGCAAGCTGGCGGCGCGCATGCGCGAAAAAACGCAGCTGCGCAACGTCGTCACGGACGCGGGCGCCACGGGCGCCGCCGTGACGGTCGCCATCGACCGCGACAGCGCCGCGCGCATGTCCGTCACCACGGCCACCGTCGACGATGCGCTGTACAACGCCTTCGGCCAGCGCATCATTTCGACGATTTTCACGGAAACCAACCAGTACCGCGTGATCCTCGAAGCGCAGCCGGGCATCGTCACGACGCCGTCCGACCTGTCGGACCTGCAGGTGCGCACGGGTTCCGGCAAGTCGACGCCGCTGTCCGCCTTTGCCAGCGTCAGCGAAAAACAGGCGCCGCTGCAAATCACGCACGTGGCGCAATACCCGGCCACGACGCTGGGCTTTGATACGACGCAAGGCGTGGCCCTGGGCAGCGCCGTCGACGCCATCCGCCAGGCGGCGAAAGACATCGCCTTGCCGCCATCGGTGACCTTGACCTTCCTCGGCGCGGCCGGCGCGTATGAAAACTCGCTGTCGAACCAGCTGTGGCTCATTCTAGCCGCCGTCGTCTGCGTCTACATCGTGCTGGGCGTGCTGTACGAAAGCTATATCCACCCGCTGACGATTTTGTCGACGCTGCCGTCGGCTGGCGTGGGCGCCTTGCTGGCGCTGATGATTTCCGGGCAAGACCTGGGCGTGATCGGCATCATCGGCATCATCCTCCTGATCGGCATCGTCAAGAAGAACGCCATCATGATGATCGACTTCGCCATCGAGGCCGAGCGCGACGAAGGGAAAAGCCCGCAGGAAGCCATCCACCAGGCGGCGCTGCTGCGCTTCCGCCCGATCCTGATGACGACCCTGGCGGCCCTGTTCGCGGCCGTGCCGCTGATGCTGGGCTGGGGCGAGGGCGCCGAGTTGCGCCGTCCGCTGGGCCTGGCCATCTTCGGCGGCTTGATCGTCAGCCAGGTGCTGACCCTGTTTACCACGCCCGTCATCTACCTGGGCTTCGACCGCCTGGGCCAGCGCTTCGCGCGCAAGACGCCCGGGGTGAAGCTGGACAAGCCGGCCGATAACGCGGGGAGCGCCGCGTGAACCTGTCCGAACCGTTCGTCAAGCGCCCCATCGCCACCGTGCTGCTGACCATCGGCATCGCGCTGGCGGGCATCGGCGCCTTCTTCGTGCTGCCCGTCTCGCCGCTGCCGCAGGTCGATTATCCGACCATTTCCGTCAGCGCCAGCCTGCCCGGCGCCAGCCCCGCGACCATGGCCACGTCGGTGGCCACGCCGCTGGAACGGCGCCTGGGCGTGATCTCGGGCGTGAACGAGATGACGTCGTCGTCGGGCACGGGCTCGGCGCGCATCAATCTGCAGTTCGACTTGAACCGCAAGATCGATTCGGCCGCGCGCGAAGTGCAGGCCGCCATTGCCGCCTCGCGCGTGGACTTGCCGGCCACCCTGCGCAGCAACCCCACCTACCGCAAGGCCAATCCGTCCGACGCGCCCGTGATCATCCTGGCGCTGACGTCGAAGACGCGCACGCCGGGCCAGATCTACGACGCCGTGTCGAACCTGGTGCAGCAAAAGGTGGCGCAAGTCAAAGGCGTGGGCGACGTGGAACTGGGCGGCGGCTCGCTGCCGGCCGTGCGCGTGGAACTGCTGCCGTACCAGCTCAATCACTATGCCGTATCGATGGAAGACGTGCGCGCGGCCATCCAGGCCAGCAACGCCAACCGCCCGAAAGGGGCGATTTCCGGCGACGAGCGCAGCCTGCAGATCTATTCGGGCGCGGCGACGGCGTCGGGCGGGCGCAGCGCCGCCGATTACCGCAGCCTGGTGGTGGCCTGGCGCGATGGCGCCGCCATCCGCCTCGACGACGTGGCCGAAGTGGTCGACGGCGTGGAAAACACGAATACCCTGGGCCTGTTCAATGGCGACCCGGCCGTCATCGTGCTGATCACGCGCCAGCCGGGCGCCAACGTCATTGCCACGGTGGACGGCGTGCGCGCGCTGCTGCCGCAACTGCAGGCGCAGCTGCCGGGCGACATCAAGCTGCAAGTGGCGTCCGACAGCACCAATTCCATCCGCTCGTCCCTGCACGAGATCGAGTTCACGCTGATCCTGTCCATCGTGCTCGTCGTGCTGGTGGTCAGCGCCTTTTTGCGCAGCGTGCGCGCCACCATCATCCCCGCCGTGGCCACCATCGTCTCTTTGCTGGGCACTTTCGGCGTGATGTACATGCTGGGCTTTTCGCTAAATAACCTTTCCTTGATGGCGCTCACGGTGGCCACGGGCTTTGTCGTCGATGATGCCATCGTGGTGCTGGAAAACACGCAGCGCCACATCGAGGCGGGCATGGACCGCTTCAAGGCGGCCCTGCTGGGCGCGCGCGAAGTGGGCTTTACGGTACTGTCGATCAGCCTGTCGCTGGTGGCCGTCTTCATCCCGCTGCTGTTCATGGGCGGCCAGGTGGGGCGGCTGTTCCGCGAATTCGCCGTGACCCTGTCGGCCGCCGTGATGATTTCGCTCGTCATCTCGCTCACCACGACGCCGATGATGTGCGCCTGGCTGCTGAAAAGCGGCGAGCACCACAAGCCGCAAGGCGTCGTCGCGCGCTGGTTCGAACGGGGCTTCGAGCGCATGCTGAACGTGTATGAACACTGCCTGGACTGGGCCTTGTCGAGCGCCGCTCTCGTGATGACGATCCTCGTGTTCGTCGTCGGCCTGAACGTGTACCTGTTCGCGGCCGCGCCCAAGGGCTTTTTCCCGCAGCAGGACACGGGCCAGATCAATGGCGGCATGCGCGCCGACCAGAGCATCTCGTTCCAGGCCATGCAGGCCAAATTGCGCCAGCTGGTCGACATCATCAAGGACGATCCGGCCGTCGCCACCGTCGTCGGGTTCACGGGCGGCGGCAGGGCGGGGGGCGGCTTCATGTTCATCGACTTGAAGCCGGCCTCGCAGCGCACGGACAAGGGGCAAGCCGTGATCGCCCGCCTGCGCCCGCAACTGGCCAAGGTGACGGGCATTTCGCTGTTCCTCAACCCCGTGCAGGATTTGCGCATGGGCGGGCGTTCCAGCAATTCCACGTACCAGTACACCCTGATCAGCGACAACCAGGCGGACTTGAAGAAGTGGGCGGCGAAACTGGCCGACCAGATGAAGCTGCAGCCGGCCCTGATCGACGTGGACACGGACCAGGCGGAAAACGGCGTGGAAACGTTTGTTTCCATCGACAAGGACCGCGCCACGCAGCTGGGCGTACAGGTGAAGGATATCGACAATGCGCTGTACAACAGCTTCGGCCAGCGCCAGGTGGCGACCATCTACGATGAGCTGAACCAGTATCACGTAATCATGGAAGTGGCGCCCCGCTACGCGCAAAGCCCGGAAGCGCTGCGCTCCGTGTACGTGCCCGCGTCGAATGCGGCCGCCGTCGCCGCCACCGGCACGACGGCCGCCAGCGCCGCCGCGGCCAGCACCAGCGTGGCCGCGACGACGTCCAATACGACGGCGGCGCGCGATCCGTCCAGCGGCTCGGCCTTGAGCACCACTCTGGCGAAGATGGTGCCGCTGTCGTCGTTCAGCAGCTTCGCGGAAAGCTCGACGGCGACGTCGATCAACCACCAGGGCGGCGAACTGGCGACCACCGTGTCGTTCAACCTGGCCGACGGCTATCCGCTCAGCGACGGGCAGGCTGCCGTGGCCCAGGCGGAGTCGGAAATCGGCATGCCCGTGAACGTGCGCGGCAGCTTCCAGGGTTCGGCGAAGAGTGCGCAGGACAGCAACAAGGAGCAGCCGCTGCTGATCCTGGCGGCCATCGTGGTGATCTACATCGTGCTGGGCATCCTGTACGAAAGCCTGATCCACCCCGTCACCGTGCTGTCGACCTTGCCGTCGGCGGGGGTGGGCGCCGTGCTGGCCTTGCTGCTGTTCCGCATGGAGTTTTCCATCATCGCCCTGATCGGCGTGTTCCTGTTGATCGGTATCGTCAAGAAAAATGCTATATTGATCATCGACTTCGCGCTGGAGGCCGAGCGTTCGCGCGGGCTGACAGCTGTGGAAGCGGTGCGCGAGGCTTGTTTGCTGCGTTTCCGCCCCATTCTGATGACCACCCTGGCGGCGGCGCTTGGCGCCTTGCCGCTGGCGATCGGTTTCGGCGAGGGGTCAGAGCTACGCCAGCCCTTGGGGGTCGCCATCATCGGCGGCCTGATTGCCAGCCAGTTACTCACATTGCTGACCACCCCGGTGGTCTACATCCTGCTCGACAAGCTGCGCACGCGCAGCGCCGACGAGCAGCAATTGAGCCGCATTCCTGGGCCAGATAACCCGAGCACACAATCATGAAGCAAGTAAAACCTATCGTATCGACCGTCCCTGCACGCCACCTGCTGGCACTGGGCGTGGCCACCGCCGTCCTCCTGCTGTCCGGCTGCGCCGTCAGCCCCGCGTATGAAACGCCGACGGCCGCCGCGCCGCAAACGTTCAAGGAGGCGGCCGGCTGGCAGCCTGCCGTGCCGGCCGACACCCTGGAGCGGGGACCGTGGTGGACCCTGTTCGGCGACGCGCAATTGAACCAGCTGGCCGAAGGCATCGACATCTCGAACCAGAACGTGGCCGCCGCCATCGCTTCCTACGAGCAGGCGCGCGCGCTGGTGCGCGAACAGCGCGCCTCGCTGTTCCCCACCGTGAACCTGACGGGCAGCGGCGCCCGTTCGGGCGGCGGCGAGCAGCAGACGAACAACAACTTCAAGGCCGCCATCGGCGCGTCGTGGGAACCGGACGTGTGGGGTAAGCTGCGCGCCGGCGTGACGGGGGCCGATGCCAGCGCCAGCGCCAGCGCGGCCGACCTGGCCGCCGCGCGCCTGTCGGCGCAGGGCGAGCTGGCCACCAATTACTTTTCGCTGCGCCAGAGCGATGCGCAGATCGCGCTGCTGAATGCCACCATCGATGGCTACAAGCGCGTGCTCGACATCACCAGCAACCGCTTCAATTCGGGCATCGCCGCCAAGTCCGACCTGCTGCAGGCGCAGACGCAGCTGGCCAATGCGCAGATCGACCTGTCCAGCCAGACGCGTTCACGCGCGCAGCTGGAACATGCGATCGCGATACTTTTGGGCCGCGCGCCGTCCGAGTTCAGCCTGGCCGTGGCGCCGTGGACCCTGACCGTGCCCGAGGTGCCGCTGGGCGTGCCGTCGACCCTGCTGCAGCGCCGTCCCGACATCGCCGCCGCCGAGCGCCGGGTGGCCGTGGCCAACGAGCAGATCGGCATCGCCCGTTCCGCGTATTACCCGAGCCTGAACCTGACGGGTTCCTACGGTTCCGGCGCCAGCAAGGTGGGCGACCTGTTCAATGCCTCATCGAGCCTGTGGTCGCTGGGCGTGTCGGCCGCGCAAACCCTGTTCAACGCGGGCGCCACCACGGCCAGCGTGGATGCGGCCAAGGCGGGACACGAGGCGGCCGTGGCGCGCTACCGCCAGACGGTATTGAGTGCCTTTGGCGCCGTGGAAGACCAGTTGTCGGCCACGCGCGCGCTGGCCGAACAGCTGGCCCTGCGCCAGCAGGCGTCGTCCGCCGCCGACCAGGTCGAGCAGCAGATGCTGAACCGCTACAACGCGGGCCAGGTCGGCTATACGGACGTGGTGACGGCGCAAGTGACGGCCCTGTCGGCGCGCCGTTCGCTGGTGCAGGCGCAGGCGGACCGCCAGACGACGGCCGTGGCCCTGATCCAGTCGCTGGGCGGCGGCTGGCACGTGCCGCAGGCGCAGTAAAGGGGACGGCACGGGGGCAGCCTGGCGCAGGGAAAAGCCCTGCGCCAAATTCGTGTTTTTCCGCGCATCTTGAGTGCTAGAATGCAAGATTATCAATTCCCAGCCTGACGCTTTGGCCGTGGCTGCACTCTTGCAGAAGATGACACGCAGTAAACACAGCAATGCTTCCGTCCCTGAAGTGGCCACCATCGTTTTCCCCGTGGTGGCCATCGGCGCATCCGCCGGCGGACTCGATCCCATCGTTGCCTTCCTGGCGAACGTGCCGCAGGAGAGCGGGATTGCCTATGTGGTGATCCAGCATCTTGATCCCACGCAAAAGGCCATGCTGCCGGAACTGCTGCAGCGCGCCACCAGCATCCCCGTCACGGAAATCACGCACCAGGCGGAGTTGCGGCCCAACCATATCTATGTGATACCGTCGAATGCCGACCTGGGCTTGTCCAAGGGGCGTTTCTTGCTCAGCGAACCGGTGCAGCTGCGCGGGCACCGCTTGCCCATCAATATCTTTTTCGAGAGCCTCGCAAGCGAGCTGGGCGAACTGGCCGTGGGCGTGATTTTTTCCGGCATGGGCAACGATGGCACGCGCGGCTTGCAGGCGATCAAGCAGGCAGGGGGGCTGACCCTGGCCCAGCATCCGGACACGGCCAAGTTCGACATGATGCCGCAAAGCGCGATTGCCGCGGAAGTGGTGGACCTGGTCGACTTTCCCGATAAGATGCCGGACAAGATCATCACCTATCTGTTCCGCAGCAGTTTCCTCAGCCTGCCGGGCCATGAACCGAACGGGCGCAATTCCTTGCAGGAAATTGTCGCCTTGCTGTCCGAACACACGGGCAACAGTTTTACGGATTACAAGATCAACACGGTGCTGCGGCGCATTGAGCGGCGCATGAGCTTGTATCAAATGACGTCGATGGAAGAATACGTGCCGTACTTGCGCGCCAATCCCACCGAAATCGACTTGCTGTTCAAGGAATTGCTGATCGGCGTGACGAGTTTCTTCCGCGACCCGAAAGTGTGGGAATACCTGAAGATGGTCGCCTTGCCGCAATTGCTGGCGGCCCATCCGGAAGGACGCGCGTTCAAGGCCTGGGTGCCCGCCTGTTCCACGGGCGAGGAAGCGTATTCGCTGGCCATGGTGTTCCATGAAGTGGTGGCCAGCATCAATCCGCCGTCGAAGTACAGCCTGCAGATCTTTGCCACCGACCTGTCGGCCGACGCCATCGACCGCGCGCGCCAGAGCCACTTTCCGCAAAGCATCAGCAGCGATGTGTCGGCCGAGCGGCTGGAGCGCTTCTTCTTGCGCGACAAGAACGGCTACTACGTGAAAAAAGAGATACGCAACACGATTATCTTTGCCCAGCAAAACATCATATCAGACCCGCCGTTTACCAAACTCGACATCCTGTGCTGCCGCAATTTGCTGATTTATCTCAATGCCAAGCTGCAGCAGCGTTTGATACCCTTGTTTCATTACGCCTTGAACCGCGACGGGATTTTGCTGCTGGGCAGCGCCGACACGCCCGGTCATTTTTTAGACCTGTTTTCACCGCTGACCACGTCGACCCGGCTGTACCGCCGCCTCGACAACCTGGCGCGTCAGCGCCTGCCCACGTATTTCCCCACCAAGGTATCGTTGGCATCCCCCCCTACACCTAGCGACACGAGAGAAGTCAGCATGACTGGAAAGATTCAATCCCATGTCGAGCAATTATTGCTCCAGAAATATTCGCCTGCTGCCGCGCTGCTGAACCAGGATGGCGATATCCTGTATATCAACGGGCGCACGGGCGCTTTTCTCGAACCGGCAGCCGGCAAGGCCAACTGGAATATCCACGCCATGGCGCGCGAAGGCTTGCGTTACGAGCTGGCTAGCCTCATCAAGGAAGCCTTGCAGTGCGAGAGGGTGGTGCGCCTGAAGGGGCTGGTGGTCAAGGACCATCTGGGACAATCGCTGGGCGTCGACCTGAGCGCGGAAGCGCTGAGCCAGCCTGAATCCTTGCGCGGCATGGTGTTCGTGACGTTTGCCAGCGCGCCGCTGGTGGCCGAGGCGCGCCGCGGCCGCTCGCCGAACCCCAAGGTGCTGGAACTGGAACAGCAACTGGCGCAGGCGCGCAATGAAATCCAGGCCGTGCGCGACGAGATGCAGACGTCGCGCGAAGAACTCAAATCGGCCAACGAGGAACTGCAGTCGACCAATGAAGAGCTGCAATCGACGAACGAAGAGCTGACCACGTCGAAGGAAGAGATGCAGTCGCTCAACGAAGAGTTGTACACGGTCAATGCCGAGCTGCAATCGAAGGTCGATGATTTGTCGCTGGTCAATAGCGACATGAAGAATCTGCTCAATAGTACCGATATCGCCACCATTTTCCTGGACAGCGACCTGCGCATCCGCCGCTTCACGGCGCCGGCCACGCAAATCTATAAGCTGATCCAGACGGACTTGCGCCGCCCGCTCAGCGACATCGTCAACGACCTCGATTATCCGGGCCTGGAAGACGATGCGCTGGAAGTGATCCGCAGCCTGGTGTTTTGCGAGCGGCAAGTGGAAACCAAGACGGGGCGCTGGTACAACGTGCGCATCATGCCGTACCGCACGATTGAAAATGTGATCGATGGCGTGGTGGTGACCTTCATCAACATTACAGAGTCGAAACTGCTGGAAGCCCAGCTGCGCCAGATCCAGTCCGGCGCCGTGGCCGGCGGCAGTAGCGGCGAGCACGTGTCATGAGCGAACCATTCGACGGCAGCGCGCCGGCCCGCCTGAGAGAGCAGGCGGAGCAATTGGCCGCGGAGCAGCGCCAGCCCGTGCCGCAGTCGAATGAAGACGTGATGCGTCAGCTGCATGAGTTGCAGGTCAGCCAGATCGAGCTGGAAATGCAGAGCGCGGCCCTGGCCGAGCTGGAACAGCTGAAAAATGAATTTGAAAGCAGCCGCGACCGTTATGCGCAGCTGTATGAACAGGCGCCCGTCAGTTACTTTTCGCTGGCGCGCGAAGGCGTGATCACGCGTGTCAACGTGGCAGCCTGCGGCTTGTTGCAACGCGACAAGAACCGGCTGCTGGGACGGCGTTTCGAGCAATTCGTCGCGCCCCAGGCGCAGGGCGGCTTCCGGCGCTTCCTCGACGCCGTCTTCACCGGCGGCGCGCGCCAGGTGCTCGAAGCGCCGTTGTTCGAAGGCGAAGCGGGCGGCATGTGCGGCATGGTGCGCATCGAAGCCAATTACGATGCGGACAGCGCCACGGCGCGCATGCTGGTGACGGACCTGGGCGACGAGCACGCGCGCGAATCGGCCTTGCGGCGCGCCTTCGTGATACTCGACAGCATACGCGAAGGCGTGCTGGTGACGGACAGCGCCAACCGCATCATTTCCGTCAACCCCGCGTTCACCACCATCACCGGCTACCAGGCGGAGGAAGCCATCGGCCGCGATCCGTCCTTCCTCGGCGGCGGCACGCATCTGCCGCATTTTTATGAAGCCATGTGGCGCAGCCTGCACCAGGATGGCAGCTGGTATGGCGAACTGGTGAACCGGCGCAAGAATGGCGAGCGCTTCGTCGAATCGCTGTCGATCACGCCGATGCGCAGCCCGGATGGCGCGATCAGCCATTTTGTCGGCGTGTTTTCCGATATCACCGAGCGCAAGCTGGCCGAGGCGGACTTGCGCGAACTGCATCGCGAGCTGGACCAGCGGGTGGTCGACCGCACGGCCGAATTGCTGCGGGCCAACCAGCACCTGCAGCTGGAAGTGCACCAGCGCGAGCGGGCGCAGGAAGCCTTGCGCGATGCCGAGCGCTTCTTTCACGCCACCATCGATTCCCTGACGGACCGGGTGCTGGTGCTGGACCGGGCAGGCCGCGTCGTGCATGCCAACCAGGCTTGCCTGGCCTTCGTCGGGCAAACGCCGCAGCCGCTGCACTACCTGGAATTTTGCGACACGGACCCGCGCTGGCAGCGCAGCGCCGGGCGCGAGCTGGCCGCCGGCATCCGCTCCGTCATCGCCGGCAACGCGGACACGTTTGCGCTCGAGTATGAGTTTGCCACGCGCTCGGGTCCCCGCTGGTCGCAGGCCAGGATCAGTCGTTTCCTCGGCGAAGGGCCGCTGCGCGTGGTGGTGGCGCACACGGACATCACCGAACGCAAGCTGATGGATGGCGCCCTGCGCCAGTCGCATGCGCAGCTGCGCCAGCTGGCGCTGCACCTGGAAACGGCCAAGGAAGACGAGCGCAAGCGCATTTCGCGCGATATCCACGATGAACTGGGGCAAAACCTGCTGGCGCTGCGCATCGATATTTCCATGCTCAGCGCGCGCACGGAAGGCTCCCATCCGCGCCTGCACCGCCGGGTCGGCGCCGTGCTCAGCAACGTCGACACCACCATCAAGAGCGTGCGCGGCATCATGAACGAGCTGCGCCCGATGGCGCTGGACCTGGGCTTGCAAGCCGCCATCGAGTGGCAGGTGGGCGACTTCCGCAAGCGCAGCGGCGTCGCTTGCCAGCTGCTGATACGCGACGAGGCATTGTTTTCCGCCATCGGCAGCCAGGTCGAGATCGTGCTGTTCCGCATCGTGCAGGAAGCGCTCAGCAACGTCATGCGGCATGCCCAGGCCAGCCAGGTCGAGATCGAACTCAGTTCGGATGCCTGCGCCGTGTACGTGGCCATCAGCGACAACGGCATCGGCATCACGCCGCAGCAGCAGCGCAAGAAGCAGTGCTTTGGCCTGATCGGCATCGCCGAGCGGGTGACGGCGCTGGGCGGGCAGTTCGAGGTCGGTGTGCCGGCCTCGGGCGCCGGTTGCCGGCTGGCCCTGCAGATCCCCTTGCAGGGGACGGGACGGCCGGCCGCCTGATACAGAAATTGCAATGGGATAATTTTTGCCGACTCAGGCCGCCTGGACAGGCTATACTTTCGCCTGCTTTTTATGGAGGAGCAAATCTTGTTCAAGACAATCGTATTACCAGTCGCCTTGCTGGGCGCGTTCGCCGGCGCACACGCCGACGAAGGGCAGTGGCAACCACACCAATTGCCGCAGCTGAAAGCCGAACTGAAACGGGTCGGCATCGACATTCCTGCAGAAAAACTGGCCGACCTGAGCAAGCACCCGATGAGCGCCATCGTGTCGCTGGGCGGTTGCTCGGCCGCCTTCGTTTCCGACGCCGGCCTGGTGGTGACGAACCACCATTGCGCGTATGGCGCCGTGCAGCGCAATTCCACGCCGGAACACAATTACATCACCGACGGCTTCCTGGCCAAGACGCGCGCCGCAGAGCTGCCGGGCGGTCCGAACAGCCTCGTGTATGTGACGGACAAGGTGGAAAACGTCAGCGACCGCGTGCTGAAAGGCTTGACGGCCGACATGAGCGGCCGCGCGCGCCACGAAGCCGTGGAAAAGCGCATCAAGGACCTGATCGCCGAATGCGAAACGGACAAGATGTACCGCTGCTCCGTGCCCGCCTTCCACCGCGGCCTCGAGTACTACCGCATCCGCCAGATGATGATACGCGACGTGCGCCTCGTGTACGCGCCATCGGACAAGATCGGCAACTTCGGCGGCGATACCGACAACTACGAGTGGCCGCGCCACACGGGCGATTACTCGTTCCTGCGCGCCTACGTGGGCAAGGATGGCCGTCCGGCCGACCCGTCGCCCGACAACGTGCCGTACCAATCGAAGGATTTCCTGGTGGTCTCGGCCGAAGGCTTGAAAGCCGGTGACGGCATCTTGCTGGCGGGCTACCCCGGCCGCACCAGCCGCTACAAGCTGCCGGCGGAAATCCGTTTCGCGCGCGATACGGCCTTCCCCCTGAAAGTATCCGAACTGCAAGCGGACCTGGCCGTGATGGCCGACTCGACGAAGGGCGACGCGGCCGCCGCCGTGCGCTATGCGAGCGTGGTGAAAAGCATCAACAACGTGCTGAAGAAAACCCAGGGCTTGCTCGACGGTTTCGCCCGCAAGGACATCGCCGCCATCAAGGACGTGCAGGATGCCGAGTTCCGCGCCTGGTACGCGAAACAGCCGAACGTGTCGCCGACCCTGCTGGCCGAACTGGACGCGGCGATCGCCAGCGACATGGCCTTGAGCGAAGAAGAGTTCGCCTGGAGCGTGGCCACCAACAGCGACTTGCTGAAAAGCGCGCGCACCATCTACCGCCTGTCGCTGGAGCGCCAGAAAGCGGATGCCGAGCGCGAATCGGGCTTCCAGCAGCGCGACCTGGCCTTCATCAAGGCCCGCCTGGCCCGCCTGGAGCAGTCGTATGTCAACAAGGTCGACCAGGCGCGTTTTGAAGCCGGTCTGAAGCGTTACGCGCAACTGGCGGCGAAGAGCCATCCGCAAGGCCTGGACGCGCTGCTGCCGGCGCCAGGCGCCGTGGCGGCCCTGTATCAGCAGACGCAACTGGCTGACACGGCCAAGCGCCTGGCCTGGCTGGAAAAGGACCAGGCCGCTGTTGCCCAGTCCGACGACGCCTTCATGGCGCTGGCCATCAAGCTGCAGCCCGTCGAAGCGGCGCTGGAAGAGCGCCGCAAGGAGATCGACGGCAACCTGGAACGCGTGATTCCGCAATACATGCAAGCCGTGATTGCCTGGAAGAAATCGCAAGGCAAGCCGGTCTATCCTGACGCCAACTCGACCCTGCGCGTGACGTACGGCACGGTATCGCCGTACTCGCCGCGCGACGGCATCACCAAGGGGCCGTTCACGACCGTGGAAGGCATCGTCGAGAAAGTCACGGGCAAGGCTCCGTTCGAAGCGCCGCAAGGCTTGATTGACGCCGTCAAGCAAAAACGCTACGGCCAGTTCCGCGACCCGGCACTGGGCACGGTGCCCGTCAACTTCCTCACCAGCGCGGACACCACGGGCGGCAATTCCGGCTCGGCCGTGATGAACAAGCGCGGCGAATTGATCGGCCTGAACTTCGATTCGACGTATGAATCGATCACCAAGGACTGGTACTTCGACACGGCCATCACGCGCGCCATCCACCTCGACATCCGCTACATGCTGTGGGTGATGAAGGAAGTGGACCACGCGGATAACTTGCTGCAGGAAATGACGATCAAGTATCCGAAGGCAGTGAAAGCTGCAAAGAAATAAGCTTCAGCTTGCGCTAGCGCAAAGCCGCATCCGCCGCAGGGCCGATGCGGCTTTTTTGCGGCCGCACCGTACGCGCGGCCGGCGCCTGCCGCATCGGCTGCGCCACGTATAATTCCGATCACTTTCCACCCTTATTTTTTCGACAGGCCCGCCATGCCCCCGACTCCCGCTTTACCACTTGATTGGCAGACATTTGAAACTGCCTACGACGTCGAAGAAACCTGCTTCAAGCTGGCCAGCGCGTCGCTGGCCTTGCTGGGCGCGTCCCCATTCAAGGACCAGGCATTTTCAGCCTTTGCCTTCAACGCCGTATCGTTCCCCTCCCTTTCGCTGAGCCTTGACACCGATCCCGCCAACCGGGAGCGCGATTACTATCCTCCGGACTGGTCGAACGAGTGCATCGAAGTCGACGTGCCGGAAATCGGCCAGCTGTGGGAGGAGGGCTATGCAAGGATCGAAGGCGCGCTGCTCGAGCTGATCGACGCTGCCGATGACGAACTGCTCGATGCCATCGAGGAAGGCTATCTGCACAGCCTGAGGAAAACCATGGTGCGGCTTGAAACGAGCCATGCGTTCGAGCAGATCAGGACCTGCCCGCGATTCTGGACCGTCGTCACGCAAATCGACGCCGATACGGAGGAAGAGGAGCGGCAGCTTGACCAGGTGCGCCAGGGCTTGCCGGTGTGAGCCTCCGCCGCCATTGCAGGCCGCGCGCTATAGCAGGGCTTGCCAGCGCCTGACTTCCGCGTCCGTCAGCATCGGCCCCCAGCCGCCACGCAGCGCCGCATCGTGCTGCACATAGTGCGCAAGCGGCGGCGCCGCCACGCCATGCCTGGCACAGATATCAAGCACGGCTTCCAGCTGGCGCCGGCTTGCCGCAAGGTCATCGCCATGCCAGGTACAGGCGCTCGTTTCCAGCACATGCCCGACAAGTTGCTCCAACGTGCCGAGCAGGTGCCCGGGCAGCGCCATGCGCAGGTCGTCCGGCCAGGGATCGCCCATGCCCGTCACTGCCAGGCAGGCAAAGCCGCGCTCCCAGGCGGCAAAATCCCCGGGCGCGAGCTGCGCCACCTTCCACGCGTGGCCGGCGAACGCGGACAGCGCCGGGTGGTGCAGGGCATGCTGCCGGCAAAAGCGCTGCAGGCACGTGAGCGCAAGGCATTGCCTGGCAATCACGGAGAGCGTGTCTATCGATATGTTATCCATGAATCATCAGTTCCTGAAGGTGGCACTTGCCGATAAGCGAGTCAATTTGGCTTTATTGCGGTTGTCCCGCCTGGCAAGGCAGCTGCCGCAGCGCCTCCACGGGCAACTGAAAAAAGCGCGGCACCATGGCCGGCGACAGCTCGTCGCCGCCGTCCGCCATGGCCAGGCGGCCACTCAGCAGCAGCATCACGTAGCCGTGGCCCAGCGACCAGCCTGCGCTGGCGGCGGCCTTGTCCCAGCGCGCATCGAGGCCCGCTTCGCGCACGGCCGCGCCTGCCGTCTGCAGCACGTACTGGAAGCATGCCTGCGCCGCGTCCTGCAAGGCGGGGAACTGGCGCACGTCCTGGTGTTCGAACATCAGCCGGTAGTGGGCCGGCGCGGCCAGGGCGAATTCGATGTATTGCTGGCCCAGCAGCTGAAAACGCTGTTCGGATGGCAGGCTGCCCTGCGGCGGCAGTTCGGCTTCCCATTTGGCGATCAGGCTGGCGAAGCCGGCCGCCGCCACGTCGGCCAGCAAGGCTTCCTTGCTGGGGAAGTGGCGGTACACGGCGGCGATCGACACGCCCACCGTGCGCGCCAATTCGCGCAGGGAAAGGGTGGCGTCGTGCTGCTGCGCCAGTTGCGCGATGGTGGCGGCGACCAGGGTGTCGCGCAGGTTGCCATGGTGATAATTGCTGTTCGTGCTCATGTTATGTTATCGCTGTTCACATTGTCGTGTATGATGGCCATGTTATCACTGAACACATGGAGAGCACATGCAAGAGATAAGCAACGTGGTACGTGCCGTGGCCTTGCCGCCAGGCGCCAGCATCGCCCCCTTGTACCCGGGCAGCCACCTGGCCGACGCGTATGCCGTCGAGCTGCCGACTGCGCAGGCGCGCCAGATGGACATGGAAAGCCTGGCGCGCGTGCTGCTGGGCAGTCAGCCCGGCTGGGCGCGCAAGCTGATGGTGGTGCGCGACGCCATCGTGGCGCGCTTCGGCATCCGGACGGCCAGGCAGATGGAAGCCAGGCCTGGCAAGCGCATCGGCATCTTCCGCATCTTTGCCGTCAGCGACGATGAAATCATCGTGGGCGAGGATGACAGCCACCTGGACTTCCGTTTGTCGGTGCTGCGCAACCGCGACGCGGGGCGGCATGGCAGCGTGACCATGTCGAGCGTCGTGCATTGCCATAATCGGGTGGGGCGCGCCTACATCCTGCTGATCCGGCCCTTCCACAAGCTGATCGTGCAGCGTTCGCTGGCGCGCGCCGTCAAGGGCGGCTTTGCCTGAGCGGGGAAGGGGGCTGGCGGTGCGGGCAATCTTGCTTATTCATGGCTGGTATTGCATACTGCACCACCAGCCTCATCACGATTCCCATGAACGATACGCTTCTCCTGCTGGGTTTTGCCACCACGCCGCTTGAACTGATTTCCTTTGTCCTGGCATTGACAACCGTTGCGCTGAACATCCGCCAGAATCACTGGGCGTGGCTGTTCGCCATCATTTCCTCGGCCGCCTACGGTTTCGTGTTTTTCGAATCGCGCCTGTATGGCGACATGGCCTTGCAACTGCTGTTCATCAGCGTCTCGTTCTGGGGCTGGTACCAGTGGCTGCATCCGGCCAGCGGCGGCAAGACCCTGCCCGTGACGCGCCTCGACGGCCGCGGCTGGCTGGCATGCGCCGTCGGCTGGCTGGCAGGCTTCCTGCTCATCGCCTGGCTGCTGACGACGACGGACACGGACGTGCCCCATGCGGACGGTTTCCTCACGGCAGGCAGCCTGGTGGGACAATTCCTGCTGTCGCGCAAGAAACTGGAAAACTGGATCGCCTGGATCATCGTCGACGTGCTGTACGTGTGGCTGTATGTGCACAAGGGCCTGACCCTGACGGCCGTGCTGTATGCGTTCTTCGTCGTGATGGCCGTCATCGGCTTGCTGGCGTGGCGAAAGTCGGCCCCGGCCGCGCCGAGCGCGATGGTCCTCAAGTGATGGAACGTTGCGTGCGCGTGGCCATCCTGGGCGCGGAATCGTCGGGCAAGTCGACCCTGGCGGCGGCCCTGGCCGAGCGCCATGGCAGCGTCTGGGTGCCCGAGTATTTACGCGAGTTTGTGGAAACGCAAGGCAGGGTGCCCGTGGCGGCGGATCAGTATGGTATTGCGCGTACGCAAGTCGAACGCGAAGCGGCCGCTGCCGCCCAAGCCCGCCACTTCCTGTTTTGCGACACGACGCCCTTGATGACGGTGGTGTACAGCCGCCACTATTTTCACGGTGCAGATGCGCAACTGGCGGCGCTGGCCGATGCCACGCAGTACGATCTGACCCTGGTCACGGCGCCCGACAGCCCCTGGGTGGCCGATGGCTTGCAGCGCGAGTCGGAAGCCGTGCGCCAATTGATCTACCGCTACCTGCTCGATGAGCTCGACGCGCGCGGCATCGTCTACCACGTGCTGCGCGACAGCCTGGAGGCGCGCCTGGAACAGGCGGCGCCTTTGCTGCAGCAGGCGCTCGCTGCGGCGCCTGTCATTTCCCTCAATTAAAAGTCAAATTGCGCCGAGACCTTGAACGTGCGGCTGGCGCCCGGATACAGATAGCCATCCGATTCCGGCGTCACGTCGCGCCAGTAGAACTTGTCGGCCACGTTGTTGACGGCGGCGCGCAGCACGGCGCGCGTGCCGGCGATGCGCGTGGCGTACGCGGCGCCCAGGTTGAACACGTTGTACGACGGCACGAAGGTCGTGTTGCTGTACTCAAACGCTTTCTTGCCCGCATATTCCCAGCTGCCATTCACGCTCAAGCCCTCCACCTGTTGCACGGCGTAATCCGCATGCACGGCCGCCTTGAAGGCCGGCACGTTGGGCACGCGCTTGCCGTCGAGGTCGGCATTGCCCGTGCCTGACTGCTGGCTGTTCAGGGCCGTCACGGACGCGCCCAGGCTCAGGCTGGACGATGCCTTGCCCTGGGCCGACAATTCCAGCCCCCGGTGCTGGGCCTGGCCTTCGCGCACGAAGTTATAGGCGGTGCTGTCGACGTACTGGTTGAATTCCAGGCCCTTGCGGATCTGGAACAGGCTGGCCGCCAGCATGAAGTCCGGCGTCACATCCATCTTCACGCCGACTTCGACCTGCTTCGAGCGGCTGGGCGACAATTCCACGTTCGCATTGAGCGCCTTGCGGTCGGCCGTGCCGCCATGTTCCATGCCTTGCGAATAGGCCGCGTACACGGACAGATTGTCGAGCGGGGTGTAGACGAGCGAGACGTTGGGCAGCAGGAAATCGTGCTTGGCGCGGATTTCCGTGTCGGCCTTGAGAACATACTGGTAGCCGTCGACATTGATATGGCGCAAGCCGCCATGCAGTTTCCAGTCCGGCGCCAGGCTGACGATGTCCTGCACGAAGACGGAGTTTTCCGTGTCCTTGCGCACCAGGCGCACGGGGCCTTGCACGCCCGTCGACATGTCGACGATCTGCGGGCGGTAGATGTTGCTCACGCCGGCCCAGTCGTACACGTACAGGCCGGCGCGGTCCTTGCGGCGGAAGGTCGAGACGCCGGCCGTGAATTCATGGCGCAGGGAACCGGTGGCGAACTTGCCCTGGATCATGGCTTGCGCGCTCAGCGGTTTTTTCGTCTCGCCCAGGCTGCGGTAGTCGTACACGTCGAAGTCGCCATTGCCGCAGAAGCCTGGGTACAGGTCTTGCGCGCTGCAGCCGTAAGGGAAGGCCGTGTAGTCGTCGCGCTTGAACGAGTGCTGGTTGGCCGACAGGGTGGCATGCCAGTCGTCATTGAACGCGTACTGGAAGCGCAGGCCGAGATTGCTGGTGACGGTTTCCACGGGACGCGTCCACGGCTGCAGGTTGAGCATGGCGTCGGCGCTGATGCCGGTCGGCAAGGTTTTATTGTTCAGCAGCTGGAAGCCGGGCGCCGTCGCCTGCGCCTTGTCCTGATAGTCGGCATCGATTTGCAGCAGCGCTTGCGGCGAAATCTGCCAGTCGAAGGCGCCGGAAATGAACTTGCGGTTGCCGTCCGCGCCCTTGATGTAGGAGCGCAGGCGCTCGGCGGCCACGTTGACGCGGTAACCGAAGCGCGTGTCTTCCAGGCGGCCGCCCAGGTCGATGGCGCCGTACAGGGTGCCGCGCTCGCGCGTTTCCACGATGACCGTGCGCAGCGGGGCGGCGGTGGGGCGCTTGACGATGAAGTCGATCACGCCGCCCGGCGCGGCCACGCCTGCCTGCAAGCCGGCCAGGCCCTTCAGCACTTCGATGCGTTCCTTGTTTTCCAGCGGGATTTGCGTGTCGCCAGGAATGGCCACGCCATCCTTGCGGTAGCTGGAATTGTTGTCGAGCTTGAAGCCGCGGATGGAAAACTGTTCCGCATAGCCGACGGCGTTGTAGGCGTCGTTGATGCTGGTGTCGAGCTTGACGGCATCGCTGAGATTGCGGATCTGCAAGTCCTGCATGTCTTTTTGCGAAATGACGGTGACGGATGCCGGCGTCTGCAGCAGCGGCGCGTCACTGAAGCCGCCCACTGACGCGCGCTTGGCGGCCGGCGCCTTGCTGGCCGTGACGACGACTTCGGCCATGCTTTGCGCCTGCGGGTCGGCTGCGTCGGAAGCCAGGGCGGGCGCGGCAAACGCGTGCAGGATGGCCAGGGTCAATACAGAAACGGATAAATTCGGTGTGGACATAGATTGCTCGTGGTTCAAGCCGTCTCTATAAAAAGAGCACGGCAGGCTGCTTGTTCGGCTGGCGCCAACGCAGGAGCTATCAAAGGAGGGAGGTACTTTGCGCTTTCCTTCGCTGGCATTATCCAGATCAGGTACGAAGGGTATCTCTCACCCGGATGACTGCTCCAGGACCCCTAGCGAAATGACAGCTTAGCATGAACCACGGCCAGCTGTCCCACCCGGCTGACCGTTTTACAACAGTGTGGTGCGAATCTACAGACTGAGTTCCAGCACCTTGCGGCTGACGGCGGGCGTCACTTCGCGCTGTTCGCCCAGGGCCGTCATGCCGTGCGCTTCCAGGGCGGACACGACGGCGTCCACGCTGGCGTGATTCAGGCCATAGTCGGCCAGGCGCGTCTTGACGCCCATGTGGCGGAAGAAGAATTCCGTGCGCGCGATGGCGGCCTCGATGCGGCCATCCTCGTCGCCGCCGTCCAGGCCCCACACGCGGGCCGCGTATTGCAGCAGCTTGGCGCGCTTGGCCTGCTTGCGCACACGCAACATGCTGGGCAGGATGATGGCCAGGGTTTGCGCATGGTCGAGCTCGTACAAGGCCGTCAATTCGTGGCCGATGGCGTGCGTGGACCAGTCCTGCGGCACGCCCACGCCGATCAGGCCGTTCAAGGCCAGGGTGGCGCTCCACATCACGTTGGCACGCACATCGTAGTCGTCCGGGTGCGACAGGGCTTTCGGGCCTTCTTCGATCAGGGTCAATAAAATGCCTTCGGCGAAGCGGTCTTGCACGGACGCGTTCACAGGGTAGGTCAAATACTGTTCCATCACATGCGCAAACGCATCGACGACGCCATTGCCCACCTGGCGCAGCGGCAAGGTGAACGTCTTCGACGGGTCCAGCACGGAGAATTTAGGATATACCTTGCGGCTCATGAACGAGCGCTTTTCCTGCGTGGCCTTGCGCGTGATCACGGCCGAGCCATTCATTTCGGAACCCGTGGCCGGCAAGGTCAACACGGTGCCGAAGGGCAGGGCGGCTTCGACGATCTTGCCGCCTTTGGCCAGGATGTCCCACGCCACACCTTCGTGCAGGGCGGCCGCGGCGATGAACTTGGTGCCATCGACCACGGAACCGCCGCCGACGGCCAGCAGGAAATCGATGCGCTCGCTTTTCACCATGGCCACGGCCTGCATCAGGGTTTCATAGCTGGGATTGGGTTCGATGCCGGCAAATTCCAGCACCGTATGGCCGGCCAGCGCCGCCTTGACTTCATCGTAGACGCCGTTCTGCTTGATGCTGCCGCCGCCATACGTCATGAGCACTCTGGCCTGGGGCGGGATCAGCGCCGTGATGGCGGCGATCTGGCTCTGGCCGAAAAGGATTTGCGTCGGATTGTAAAAGTCGAAATTGAACATGGGGCTCCTGCCGCTGAGGTTTAGGCTGTTGCTGAGCCATGATTATGGCCGAATGGGTGGAAACGTGCCGTGGACGCTTGAGCTTTTCGTCCGCGCGGTGGAGAATGCAGCCGATGTCACCACCACGCGAAAAGGAATGCGCATGACCACCGTCCCACTGGAAGAATCCGGCTTGCCGGCCACCGCGCTCGACATGCACCGCGCCATCGGCGCCACCATCGCCGCGCTGCAGGCGCTGGACTTGAACAGCCAGCGTTTCGAGGCGTGCACGGACCCGGAACTGCGCCGCGTGCTCGCGCATGCGGGCGACACCAGCCGCAAGGAAGCGGCCATGCTGCTCGAATGGATGCGCCGCCGCGACGCGCGCCTGGACACGGCCATGAAGGAAGCGCTGTTCAAGGCGGGGCCGATTGTTGCCCAGTATCACTATGACGAGAAAATATTGTAACTATTGGTTTGTTGCTGTGGCGTACCATGCGCCACTTTCGCATCGCTTCGCGTAGACTGTGCCCCTAATTAAATTTAACGTCGGATAGCAGCGGCTGTCCGGTGTATTTCAGGGGGCTTCAAGAAATGAGATCATTACCATACCGAGAAGGCAGCTGGTTTGCCGTGCCCTTGCCGGGCGGCGGCTATGCCGTCGGCGTGGTGGCGCGCAGGGCGCCTGCCGGGCGCATCATGCTGGCGTATATGTTCGGGCCGAAGCGCGACAGCTTGCCCACGCTGGAAGAGCTGGAAGGCTTGCGCCCGGAACAGGCCGTGCGCCGCCTGCGCACGGGCGACATGGCCCTGCTCAACGAGCGCTGGCCCCTGCTGGGCGACAGCCGCCACTGGGAGCGCGACGCCTGGCCCATGCCGGCCTTTATCCGCCGCAATGAATCCTTGCAGCGTGCCTGGCGCGCCAGCTATGCGGACGCCGACCCTGCCAAGCTGAACCGCGAGGAATCGATTCCCTTCGATACGCCGGGCATGGAAAGCGATTCCCTGTACGGCTATGGGGCGACGGAACTGTTGATGAATAAATTGCTGGCGCAGGAACAGGCGTCCGCCTGAGCGGCAGGGAACGGCACAGCTGTGCCGTTCGTTTACGCCGCTGGCAAGCTGATCTGAAACGCGAGGCCGCCGCCTTCGCGGTTGCGCACTTGCAATTCAGCGCCATGGCGCAGCAGTACGCGGTCGACGATGGCCAGACCTAAGCCTGCGCCATTGGCTTGCCCACGCGCCGTGTCGAGGCGGGTGAACGGCTTCATCAGCTGCTCGATCTTTTCCGCCGGCACGCCCGTGCCGTGGTCCTGCACCTCGATGATCACCTTTTTCGCGCCGTGGCTGGTGCGCACCTGGCAGGCGATGTCGATTTCCGTCACGTCGCTGTCCGGCGTCTTGCCATAGCGGCGCGCATTCTCGATCAGGTTGTTCAGTACGCGGCGCAGGTCGGTGGGGTTGCCCATCGCATGCGCGCCGTCGGCGATGCTGGCGTTGATCTTCACATCCGGCAGGCGCATCGCTTCGCGCGTCATGTCGTTGAGCAAACCGCTGAGGTCGACGTCGGTAAAGCTCGACGCCTCCGTCGGCCTGGCATAGTCGAGGAACTGGCCGATGATGGCGTCCATTTGCCCGATATCGGACTGGATGCCTTCGCGCGCCTCGTCCGACAGGTTCGCCATTTCCACTTCCAGCTGCATGCGCGCCAGCGGCGTGCGCAAGTCGTGCGAAATGCCAGCCAGGATCACGGCGCGGTCCGATTCCACCTGTTTCAGGTCGTCGACCATCTGGTTGAAGCTGCGGTTCGCCTCGATGATTTCGATCGGCCCCTTTTCCGGCAGCGGCGCCGGCTGCTTGCCCTTGGCGATGTCGCGCGCGGCCGCCGTCAAGCGCGACAGCGGCAGATTGATCAGGCTGGAAATGATGGCCGCGCCCAGCAGGGACAGCAGGGACACGAGGCTGGCCCAGCCCAGCCACTGGAAGCCCGTCAGGCCGCGCAGGCGCTCGCGGTCCAGCATCAGCCAGTACTCGTCGTCGTCGATCTTGAAGCTGACCCAGAAGCCGGCCACGCCGTTGACGCGCGCGGAAAAGCGCGTGTCCTTGCCCAGCTTGGCCTTCACCAGCGCCTCGATGTCGGGCATCAGGTAATTGTCGGGCGGCGGCTCGATGCGGTCGTCTTCTTCCAGCGAGAAGATGCGGATGCCTTCATTGCTGACGAGGTCGAACAGCAGCTCGCGCCGCAGTTCGGGCGCCGAGTGCGTCAAGGCCGCATGCGTGATGGTGACGACGGAAATGATCTGGGCGGAAATCTGCTGCGCCTGCGGCTCGCGCTGGATGAAGGAAATCATGCTGAACCACGCGATCATGCTGACCGTGGTCAAGGTGCCGAGCAGCAAAAAGGTGCGCCAGAACAAGCCGCTTTTCAGCCGCGCCAGGCTGATATCGGGAAAAAGCTTCATCATGCCTCGCCAGCGATCAGCGCGGCTGTCCGTCCGGGATGAAGACGTAGCCGAGGCCCCACACGGTCTGGATGAACAGCGGGCTCGACGGATCTGGCTCGATCAGTTTGCGCAGGCGCGAGATTTGCACGTCCAGGCTGCGGTCGAACACTTCGTATTCGCGGCCGCGGGCCAGTTCCATCAGTTTTTCGCGCGACAGGGGCTGGCGCGCATGACGGGCAAACACTTTCAGCACAGAAAACTCGCCCGTGGTCAGGGGCACCGTTTCGCCATTCTTTTTCAGGGTACGCGTGCCCAGGTCCAGCACGAAGTCGCCGAATTCGAAGGTTTGCGGCGTTTCCGACGGCGCGCCCGGGATTTCATCGGGACCCTTGCGGCGCAGCACGGCGCCGATGCGGGCTACCAGCTCGCGCGGATTGAACGGTTTCGGCAGGTAATCGTCGGCACCCATTTCCAGGCCCACGATGCGGTCCACGTCTTCGCCCTTGGCCGTCAGCATGATGATCGGCGTCTGGTCGCCCGCGCCGCGCAGGCGGCGGCAGATCGACAGGCCGTCTTCGCCCGGCAGCATCAGGTCGAGCACCAGCAGGTCGTAGCGTTCGCGCAGCCACAGCTTGTTCATGGCCGTCGCGCTCTCTGCCGTGAAGACATTGAAACCCTGTTCGGTCAGGTAGCGGCGCAGCAGGTCGCGCAGGCGCACATCGTCATCGACCACCATGATTTTTGCCTGGTGGCCGTGGATCGATTGCGTTGGTGTGTTGCTGCCGGAAGTGGAGGTTGTGGTCATTTAGGGTGTCGTGTTATCTTATATTAGTTGCTATAGTAACGCCTCGCGCGGCGTCGGCAAGGGGCTGTGGCGACCCATTACAAAGTGTTACAAACTTTACCCAATTACTCTTACTGCACCGTGTAAAGCATCATACACTGGGGCCACAGTGGAAATCAGCTTTAAGTTTATACGGCATCGCGGAAGAGGAACTCAATGAATATCTTTACTAAAAAAATTCACGCCGCTCCCAGCGCAGCTATTGCCGCACGTACAACTGTGCTGTCCGCATTTGCCGTTTGCTCCGTGTTTGCCGCCAGCCTGGCGTCAGCGCAAAACCAGCCGCCGCCACGCCGTGACGACCAGCAGCAAATGCAGGCTCAGCGGTATGAACAGGTACAGCGCACCAGCAGCAATGATACGCGACTGCGCGAACAGCGTGACGCACGCAGTTTCGACACGCGCGCCGAAGAGCAGCGCCGCGCCAACGAAGGCGCCGACGCTTCGCGCCGCACGGGCCGCATGACGCCCGACGAACGGCGCGACCTGCGCCGCCAGATCAACGAAGTGGGCCAGGATATCTATTCCAACCCGCCGCGCCGCTAGGCAGCCATCCCCCCTCCGACAGGGCCATCTCGCAAGACATGGCCCTGTTTGCATCTGGCCGCATGCATTGTTGCTCAGTCAGGCACACGGCCCCGCCCCGTGATATTGTTCTAGTGCACGGAGGCAATTCTTTGAAATGGCTGCTGGGGGAGGCAAGGCGTGAGCGACGACGACACACCCGTTCCGGATGCGGTCCCCGCAGGCGGCTTGCCGCACGGCCTGGTCCAGCGCGACGAGGGCGTGTTCCTGGACCTGTCGCTGGCGCCGGCGCAACTGCGCGCCGCCGTCGACCAGCTGTTCCAGTCGGGGCAGTTGCTGGCGGGTCTCGATTACGGTTTGTTCCTGCTGACCCTGTTCCATGCGCCCGCACCCCGCGCCGCGCCCAAGGGCGACGCCTTGCTGCGCATCGCCGTGCGCGTGGCGCCATTCCCGCCCCAGCGCCGCGCCCTGTATAAACAGGTCAAGATCCGGGGCGACAGCGCCGAGTTTTATTTTGAAACCTTGCCTGCCGACGCGGATGGCCAGGCGCCGGCGCGCCGCGAGTTTGACGAGCTGGTGGCTGACTTGTGGTGCAAGGGCGTGCACTACGGCATCGATAGCGTGGCCGTGCGCGCCATGCTCGCCAGCGGCAAGGCCGAGCGCATCACGGTGGCGCGGGTGCTGCCGCCGCAGCCGGGGCGCGACGCCCAGCTGGTCGAAGTGTCGCAAGGCATCCACCGCGACGATGCGCCGCGCGAACGCTCCGATGGCCGCCTGGATTTGCTCAGCTTCAAGAACCGCTTCCCGCAAGTGAAAAAGCACGCGCGCCTGCTGCGCCTGCTGCCGGGCACGCCCGGCTTGCCTGGCTATGACCTGGCCGGCAAGCCAATGCCGCCGCCCGCGCCGCTGGAGCTGGACCTGGCTGCGGTGGCGGGGCCAGGCACGTCGGTCGAGTATTTCAGCGATGGCGCTTTCGTCGTCGCCACCATGGATGGCTATGTGAATGTCGATGAGCACGGCAAGATGTCGATCGAAAACAAGATCGTCAGCCGCGAAGGCGTCAGCAGCCGCACCACGGGCAATCTGAAGCTGCGCGCCGCCTACGAGGAGTATGGCGAAGTGCAGGAGCAGCGCCAGCTCGACGGCAGCGACATCACCATCCATGGCGACGTGTATGGCCATCTGCACTCGCATGGCGGGTTGATATGGCTCAAGCGCAACCTGGTGGGCGGCACGGCCTTCAACGAGCACGGCGACGTGCGCGTCGAGGGCGTCGCCTCCGGTTCCGTGCTGCAGGCGCTGAGCGGCGAAGTGCACGTGAAGCGGGCCGAAAGCTGCGTCATCGCCGGCACGCGCGTGGTGATCGACAGCGCCAGCAATTGCGAGATCATCGCCGACGAGGTCGTCATCGAACTGGCCGAAGGCTGCGCCGTGGCGGCGCGCACCATCCGCATCGGCAGCGCCGGTCCCCGCAGGCAGGTGGAAATGCTGCTGTTCCCCCTCGTGCCCGACTTGAGCGCGCTGGAGCAAAAGATCGGGGAAAGCCTGGCGAAGGCGGCGCAATTCCTGCAGGTGCAGCACAAGCGCCAGCAGGAAATAGATGCCATCGCGCAATTGCCCGAGGTGCGCAACTACCTGACCCTGGCGGGCCAGCTGCGGCGCGGCGAATTGCAGTTGCAGCCAGCGCAGCAGGTGCAGTACGACAAGCTGGCCGCGCGCATCGCTCCCGTGCTGAAGGAGGTGGCGCGGCTGCGCGTGGAAGTGAAACAGTCGGAAATCCTGCACGCGCAGATGCTGGCGCTGGTGGAACAATTGCGCCAGGAGCGGCAGGCGACGGCGGGCCAGTCGCGCTGCACCCTGGGCCTCGTCGATGGCGAGACGACGGTGCGCGCCCTCGTCGTGCCGCCCGGACCGGCCAAGGTCTACGACCGGCCGCCGAAAGAAATCAAGGCCTTGCTGCGCAGCGCCACGCCGGCCACGCAGCCCGTGTTCGCGGACAGCACGGGCAGCCTGGACTGGACTTACCAGCCACCGCCCTGATCAGTCGATAACTTTGCCGCGGGATTGCTTGAGGACGCTGTGCGTGCTCTTGCTGTCGAGGCGGCGCCGCTGCGAGCTGCGCGTGGGCTTGGTGGCGCGGCGCACGGCGGGCAGGAAAGTCACGCTGTCGATGATTTCCTGCAAGCGCCGCAACGCCTCTTCCTTGTTCTGCTCCTGGCTGCGCGACTGCTGCGCTTTGAGCACCAGTACGCCATCCTTGCTGATGCGGCTGTCGCGCAGGGCCAGCAGCCGTTCCTTGTACGCTTCCGGCAGCGACGAGGCGGCGATGGGGAAGCGCAGATGGATGGCGCTGGACACCTTGTTGACGTTCTGCCCGCCCGGGCCCTGGGCGCGGATGGCGGAAAATTCAACTTCAGCGGGGTTGACGAGGTGTTGCATGGCCTGCCTGTTGGGGGGGGGATGTCGGTATTGTAAGGGAAGATGGCTGCGCCGGCGCAAGGCGGGGCGCCGAGTACCGGCTGGCCTTCCGGGAAAGTTGAGTTTTCTCAACGCCGCCTGCGGCGATGCTGGTTAGCATGGGGCCAACGTTGCGCCACTGCGCATCCTGGCAGCGCTTACCGGATGAAAGGAACACCATGCAGCCCACGACCACGCCTGGCGCCGCAACCGCGCAATACCTGACGCAGTACTTGAGCTTCCGGCTGGGCGGCCTGGAATACGGCCTCGATTACCGTTGCGTGCGGGAATTGCGCCCCCTGAAGGAACTCGACCGTTTTTCCTCGGAAGGGGAAGTGCTGCACAGCGTGGCCGTCTCGCGCGGCGTGATCATTCCCATCGTCGACATGCGCGCCGCGTTCGGCAGCGCCCACGGCGCGCCCGACCCGGCTACCGACGTGATCATCCTGCAGCTGAGCAATGGCGTGATGGGCATGGTGGTCGATGGCGTCACCGATATCGTCAGCCTGGCCCCCGCCGACATCGCCGCCGTGCCCGGCCTGGGCGAGACCGAAGCCGATTACCTGCTGGGCCTGGGCACGGTGGCGGGACGCCGATTGATCCTCGTCGACATCGACCGCCTGATGGCGATCCGCAGCCCCAGCCCCATGCAGGCGGCATAAAAAAAGACGACCCGGAAGTCGTCTTTTGTCGCTACTTGCTTAACCGAGCTTTTCGAGTTGATCTTGCAAGTCCAGCCATTCCGCTTCCAGCTGCGCCAGGTCCTTGGTGAAGAAGGTCTGGTCGGCCAGCAATTGCTTCAGCTTGGCCTTGTTGGCCGCGTCGTAGATGGTCGGCTCGCCCAGCTTGGCGTCGGTTTCCGCCTTTTGCGCATTGCGCTTGGCGATCTGCTCTTCCTGGCGCTTGATCTTGTTTTCGATCGGCTTGCGCAGGGCGGCCGTTTTCTGGCGCTCTTCCGCTTCCTTGCGCTTGTCGCGCACGGGCGCGGCCGGGGCCGGGGCGGCGGCTACCGGCGAAACGACGGGGAAGTCCGTCTTGTTGGCCTTGCCGGCGGCCGGCAGCACGTCCGTGCCCTTGCCCAGCTTGGTCTTGAACAGCCAATCCTTGTAGTCGTCCAGGTCGCCGTCGAACGGTTGCAGCTTGCCGTCGGCAACGATGATGAATTCGTCGGTGGTGGCGCGCAGCAAGTGGCGATCATGGGAAACGACGACCAGGGTGCCTTCGAACTGGGCCAGCGCTTCCGTCAGCGCTTCGCGCGTTTCCAGATCCAGATGGTTGGTCGGTTCATCGAGCAGCAGCAGGTTCGGACGCTGCCAGACGATCAGGGCCAGCGCCAGACGGGCTTTTTCGCCGCCCGAGAACGGTGCGATCGAGGCGGTGACCATGTTGCCGGGGAAGTTGAAGCCGCCGAGGAAGTTGCGCAGTTCCTGCTCGCGCACGGTCGGGGCGATCTTCGCCAGATGCCACAGCGGCGATTCGTCGTGGCGCAGCATTTCCACCTGGTGCTGGGCGAAGTAGCCGATGTTCAAGCCCTTGCCCATGGTGGCGTCGCCCGTCAGCGGCATCAGTTCGCCGGCGATGGTCTTGATCAGGGTCGATTTGCCGGCGCCATTCTGGCCCAGCAAGCCGATGCGCTGGCCGATCTGCAGCGAAAACTTGATGCCGTTGACGATGGTTTTATGCGTGATCTCGCCCGTCGCCTCGTTCTCGATCTTGTAGCCCGCATCGACGTCTTCCATCACCAGCAGCGGGTTCGGAGCCGACAGCGGCTCGCGGAATTCGAACGAGAATTCGGCGGCGGCGCGCAGTGGCGCCAGTTCTTCCATCTTCGCCAGCGCCTTCATGCGGCTTTGCGCCTGGCGGGCCTTGGACGCTTGCGCCTTGAAGCGGTTCACGAACGATTCCAGATGGGCGCGCTTGCGCTGTTGCTTTTCCAGCGCGCCGGCGGCCAGGATCATCTGCGCCGCGCGTTGGCGCTCGAAGCTCGAATAGTTGCCCGAGTAGCGTTTCAGCTTGCGCTCGTCGATATGCACGACCACGTTGACGACTTCATCGAGGAAGTCGCGGTCATGGGAAATGATCAGCAAGGTGCCGGCGTAACGCTTGAGCCAGTCTTCCAGCCAGATGATGGCGTCCAGATCCAAGTGGTTGGTCGGTTCATCGAGCAGCAGCAGGTCGGACGGGCACATCAGCGCTTGCGCCAGGTTCAGACGCATGCGCCAGCCGCCGGAGAAACTGGCCACAGGTTGCTGCATCTGGTCCAGGGTGAAGCCCAGGCCCAGCAGCAATTGCTCGCCGCGCGATTGCACGGTGTAGGCGTCGGCATCGGCCATGGCGCTGTAGATTTCGCCGATGGCGATACCGTTTTCCGACGTGGCAGGCTCCGATTCCAGGCGCGCCAGTTCCGCTTCCAGTTTGCGCAGGGTGACGTCGCCGTCGATCGCATAGTCGAGCGCGGCACGGTCCAGCGGCGGCGTTTCCTGCGCCACGTAAGCCACGCGCCATTTGGCCGGGAAATCGATCTCGCCCTGGTCAGGGTGCAATTCGCCACGCATCATGGCGAACAGGCTCGATTTGCCCGCGCCATTGGCGCCGATCAGGCCGATCTTGTCGCCCGGATTGAGGGTGACATCGACTTGTTCGAGCAACGGTTTGATGCCGCGCATCAGGCTTACTTGTAGGAAACGTATCATTTTTTTCTTTGTGTTGTAAATTAAGGCGCTGCGCGCTGACGCCAGCGCTTATACCAGCTTGAGCTGCTCGGCCGTCAGCAGGAAGACCATGTCGTCGCCGGCGCTCGTCGTCAGCCAGGTCAGGCCCAGCTCGCCGAAGGCCGCTTCCGCGTATGCGCGTTCGTTGCCGATTTCAATCATCAGGATGCCGTCGTCCGTCAGGCGCTCGGCCGCGCCGGCGATGATCTTGCGCACCAGGTCCATGCCGTCGCTGCCGCCGTCGAGGGCGATTTGCGGTTCGGCCAGGTATTCCTGGGGCAGGGCGCCCATCGACGCGGAATTCACGTACGGCGGGTTGCTGATGATCAAATCATATTTCTTGGCTGGCACGTTCGTGTACAGGTCCGATTCGATCAGGGTGACGCGGTCCTGCAGCTTGTACGTGTCGACGTTGCGCTTGGCCACGGCCAGCGCATCGGCGGAAATGTCCACGGCGTCGACCTGGGCGTTCGGGAAGGCGTCGGCCATCATGATAGCCAGGCAGCCCGAACCGGTGCACAGTTCCAGGATGTTTTCCACGGCTTCCGGTTCCGCCACCCACGGCGAGAAGTATTCAGGGATCAGCTCGGCGATGAAGGAGCGGGGCACGATCACGCGTTCGTCGACGTAGAAGTTGTACGTGCCCAGCCAGCCTTCCTTGGTGATGTAGGCGGCCGGCACGCGGTCGATGCTGCGGCGGTCGATGACGCTCATCACGCTGGCCACTTCCGACGGCAGTAGCTTGGCGTCGAGGAACGGTTCGAGCTTGTCGAGCGGCAACTTCAACGTGTGCAGGATCAGATAGGCCGCTTCGTCGAACGCTTCGGCGCTGCCGTGGCCGAAAAACAGCTTGGCGGTATTAAAACGGGTAACGGCGTAGCGCAGCAGGTCGCGTGGCGTGGAAAACGGGTTCGGGGTCATGGCATTCTCGAAAAGACGGTGTTCTGGCCCGCCGTGACGGGCCTCGGTATTCTGGTTCAGACGGGCAGCAAATGCTCCAGGGTGCGCCGGTAAATATTCTTCAGGGGATCGATGTGGCGCAGTTCGATGTGCTCGTCGATCTTGTGAATACTGGCATTGGGCGGCCCGAATTCTATCACTTGGGGGCAGATTTGCGCGATAAACCGGCCATCCGAGGTGCCGCCCGTGGTCGACAGCTCCGTCGCGAGGCCCGTTTCTTCCAGGATGGCGGCCGACAGCGCATCGCTCAAGGTGCCGCGCGGCGTGAGGAAGGGCAGGCCGCTCAGGGTCCACTGCAAATCGTATTGCAAGTCATGCCGGTCGAGGATGGCGTGCACCCGTTCCTGCAATCCCTCGGCCGTGCTGGCCGTGGAAAAGCGGAAATTGAAGTCGATCACCATGTCGCCCGGAATCACGTTGTTCGCGCCCGTACCCGCGTTGATATTCGACATTTGCCACGAGGTGGGCAAGTAATACTCGTTGCCCGCATCCCATTTTTCCTCGACCAGGTCGGCCAGCGCCTGCGCCGCTTCGTGGATGGGATTCATTGCCAGGTGCGGGTAGGCGATATGGCCCTGCACGCCCTTGATCGTCAAACGGCCCGACAGCGAACCGCGGCGGCCGTTCTTGATCATGTCGCCCAGCTGCGCGCTCGACGTCGGCTCGCCCACCAGGCAATAGTCGATCTGTTCGCCGCGCGCCTTCAGTTGCTCGCACACGATGACGGTGCCGTCCGTGGCCGGGCCTTCCTCGTCGCTGGTGATCAGAAAGGCGATCGAACCCGTGTGCTCCGGCGTGGCGGCGATAAATTCCTCGCAGGCAATTACCATGGCGGCGATCGAGGTCTTCATGTCGGCCGCGCCACGGCCGTACAGCTTGCCGTCGCGGTGCGTGGGAATGAAGGGCTGCGAACGCCATTGCTCGACGGGGCCGGTCGGCACCACGTCCGTATGGCCGGCAAAGACGAACACGGGCGACGTCGTGCCGCGCCGCGCCCACAGATTGGTGACGTCGTTCGACTGTATCGTTTCGCAGACAAAGCCCAGCGGCGTGAGGATGTCGATCAGGTGCTGCTGGCAGCCCTTGTCGTCGGGCGTGACCGAGGACAGGGCGATCAGTTTTTCGGTCAGGGCGAGGGTTTTGGAGGTGGTCATGGGTAAGGTCGTGCCGGCAACATCGTTCCGGTTGTCAACTAAGTATGGTTACAGCGAGAAAAGGGTCTGGTACTGCGCATCCGAAAACGCCACGCTGAACAGGCCATCCTTGTCCAGCACGGGGCGCTTGATGATGGATGGGTTTTCCAGCATCAGCTCCAGGGCGCTGGCCGCGTCGGTGATCGATGCTTTGCGCTCGTCGGACAGGGCGCGCCACGTCGTGCCTTTCTTGTTGACCAGCACGTCCCATGGCAATTGCGCCAGCCACGCCTCGACGGTGGCGCGTTCCAGGCCCTGCTTCTTGAAGTCGTGGAAGGTGAAATCGAGTTGCTGCGCGGCCAGCCAGGTGCGGGCCTTTTTGACGGTATCGCAGTTGGGGATACCGTAGAGTGTAATGGTCGTCATGGGTAGGGCTAAGGGGGTATGAATGCGGTTCGCTTGATCGCGGCGCTTGCGCTGGCGCGATATGCGATGTTAGCCGACATTATACAGTCGATGCGCGGTCGATGCGGCAGTGCAACAAGGTTGCATGTTCATGGCAGGTTCAGGGCTAGGCGCTGCGGATGCCCAGCAGCGTGGCGGCCTGGCCGAAGTCCGGATGGACCGAGAGCGGCGTGGCGGACACCCGCGCGAGCTTGGGCGCGGCGCGGTGGAACAGCACCAGGGCCGTTTCATCGTTTTTGTGGCGCGACATGTAGAGCATGCCGTCAACGGTGTCCGGATGCGCATGGATGGCCGCTGACCATGTCTTGGTCGTCTGGTACGACGATGTACCGCTGAGCCCTCCATGGCCGCCCAGCTTTCTGAGGGCGGCGCCTGTCAGGTCGGCCAGGATGAGCGTTTCCCCCGTGAGCCGAATGACAAAACGCGCCCGAATCACGGCCAGCTCGATCACGAAGCGGTTATGGATGGGTTTGCGGTCATGCAGCAAGGTTTCAGCGAGGGCGACGGCCAGCGAACTACCGAGATAGCAGGTGCCGAATCGGGCCGCCACCTGTGGATGGGGATCGTCGAAGCGGTAGGTGTTTGCCCTGCCGAAATACGGTTCGCCCGTGGCATGGCCGGAGATCCGGTACAGCGTGGCGGGATCGCAGCGCGCCGTCTGCAGCGCTGCGGGCAGTTGCGGCAGACGGGGCAGGCGCAAGATTGCCACGGTCGTGCTGCTATTCGTCTGCGTAGGCGCGGGCGGCCGCCATCACGGCATCGAGCTTGCCTTTGGCCAGGGCCTCCAGCGGCGACTTGCCGCCCAGAGACAGGCGCGGGGCGGTAAAAAAATCCCATTTGGCGGCGCCGGGCAAGTCGCCGAGGATTTTGCTGATTTTTTCCAGGATGTGGCGGTCGTGGCGGGGATCGGCGAAAAATGCTGGATAGACATATTCTCCGGAGGCGCCGCGCAAGGCAAACAGGCGTCTGGCTTTGAGTGCCGCACTGAGCGCTTGCGGCGTGACTTCCAGCCGGGCGCGCAGTTCCGGGCCGGATAGCAAGCTGTGCGACGCCAAGTCTTTTTCACGCTGCTGCCGTTCCTGCTCTTCCAGGCCGCGCATGAATTGCCGGGTGCTGACGTGGCCGGCATGTGCGTCGATGCCGGAAACCCGGTTCAACTCCCGTTCGGCCACGATATCGAGGTCGCGCCGCATTTGCGCGAGCAGCGCGGGCCGGTCGTCGCGCGGTACGGCGTCCAGCAGCGATGCATACGCTTCCTGGAACGTATCTTGTGCAATATTAAAGCGCAAGCCGGTGGCGCTGGATGCGAGTGTGTCCGCCAGCTTGCTGGCCAGCGAGGGCGTGGCAGGCGCATGCCCGGTGTCGGCGGCGGCCTCATCGATCATGCCGGTGTCGCCCTTGCCGGCAGGGGCGCGAGTATCCGAGGTGTTCGATGTATTCGACATGGCCCTATCCTTGAAACGCATGTTTCAGCATAGGACAGGAAGTCAAACAAAGCAAACAAAGCAAAGAAATTAAGTTGGTTGGCTTGATGTGGCACAAACCGTCAACTCTGTGATGTTACACAGGCCGTGGCGCCGCCTTGCCCGATTCGGCCGGACCGAAATGCAGGCCCAGCCGCAGGGCCAGGGCGCGCAGGGCGCCGCTTTCCTGCAGGTGCAGGGCCAGCGCGATGTGGCCGTCGGGGCGCACCAGATAGGCTGCGTCGCGGCCCAGGCCGGCCAGCTTGGCGGCGACATTGAAGGTGTAGCAATGCACGGGCAGTTTCAGCACGCGCGCCTCGTCCAGCAGTTCGGGCGCCGCTTCGCCATAGATGTGCAATTGCCAATCCATGCTGCGCAGGGCCGTGAAATTGTCTTGCGTGCCGTCCGAGAACCACGGCAGGCGGTCGCCGCCGCGCAAGTATTCCGCGTGGCCCGCGGACAGGGCGCTGTCTTCATAGCTGATCTGGATTTGCGACACGGTCCGGAACAGCAAGCGGCGCGCCCGCCCGAAGCCGGAGAGGAAGGGCAGCGCGTGCGGCACCAGCCAGCGGCGCAGGAATTGCCCGGCGATGCCTTGCGCGACGATGGCCTGGAAGGCGCGGTCGGTGGTGGCGACGAGCTTGCGGGCAAACACGATGCGCTCGCTTTCATAGGTGTCGAGCAGGGCGTCGTTGCTTTGTCCTCGCAGCTTTTGCGCCAGTTTCCAGGCCAGGTTGACGGCGTCGCCCAGGCCCGTGTTCATGCCCTGGCCGCCCACGGGGCTGTGCAGGTGGGCCGCGTCGCCGAGGATGAAGCAGCGCCGCTCGCGAAACTGCGCCGCCACCCGGTGATGCACTTTATACGTGGAAAACCAGTTCACGTGCTCGACCTGGATATTCAGCAAGCTTTCCACCTGTTCCCGCACGTCGTCGAAGACGGGCGCGGGCGCGCCTTCCGGCCGGTCGGGCAGGATGCCGATCAGGCGCTGCATGCCGCTGGTGCGCACGGGCAACATCAGCGCAAAAGAGTTCGCGCCCAGGTGGGCGTGCAAATCCGTGTTGTTGCCGGCCACTTGCGCATCGGCCACGTAGTACAGGTGGTCGTAGGTGCCGCCCGAGAACGCGAAGCCGGCGATCTCGCGCACCTTGCTGCGGGCGCCGTCGCAGCCGCAAATATAGTTAAACGTGCAATATTGCCGTTCGCCATTATTGAGCAGAATGGCTTGCACTTCGCTATCGTCCTGCGTCCACAGGTCCAGCGCGACGTTCCATTCCACATGCACGCCGGCCGCTGCCAGCTTGCTGATGAGGAAGCGCTCATGCTCGTCCTGGGGCAGGCTCAGCACGAAAGGGTAGGGACTCAGGCCTTCGCCGATCTCGCCCAGCGCCAGTTTCACCAGCTCCTCGCCGCCTTCGTGGATGTGCATGGCATTGATCTTGATGCCCAGGCTGACCAGCTCGTCGGCAAAGCCCAGCTGCTGGTAAAACTCCAGGGTGCGCGCATGCACGGCCATGGCCCGCGACGCCTGGCCCGGTCCGCTGTTTTTATCGATGATGCGGCAATCGACGCCATGGCGCGCCAGGCGCAAGGCAAGCATGAGGCCGGCAGGACCGGCGCCGACGATCAATACGGGAGGAGTATTCATGCCATCCAGTATAGGACAGGATGGGTGATGGCTGCGCGACGATTGAAGTTGCTATCTGGAAATGAAAATGTCCCGCCGGTTGGCAGGACATGATTTTTTACGTGCGTCACGACGCCTCTGCAAACCGTAGCGAGCACGCTCAATATCGGGTCGAGTAGCGGAACTGTACATGTAGTACAGTGAGCAACGGAAACCGGATAGTGGGCAGCGCAGTAGGTTTACAGAGGTGTCATCAAATACCGCGCAGCAGCTCGTTGATACCCGTTTTTGCGCGGGTCTTCGCATCCACGCGCTTGACGATCACGGCGCAGTACAGCGAGTACTTGCCGTCTTCCGAAGGCAGGTTGCCCGAGACCACGACGGAGCCGGCTGGCACGCGGCCGTAGGTCACTTCGCCCGTGGCGCGGTCGTAGATCTTGGTCGACTGGCCGATGTACACGCCCATCGAGATGACGGAATTTTCTTCGACGATGACGCCTTCGACGATTTCCGAACGGGCACCGATGAAGCAGTTGTCTTCGATGATGGTCGGGTTCGCTTGCATGGGCTCCAGCACGCCGCCGATGCCGACGCCGCCGGACAGGTGGACGTTCTTGCCGATTTGCGCGCAGGAACCGACGGTGGCCCAGGTGTCGACCATGGCGCCTTCATCGACGTAGGCGCCGATGTTGACGTAGGACGGCATCAGCACGACGTTCTTGGCGATGAAGCTGCCGCGGCGGGCGACGGCTGGCGGCACCACGCGGAAACCGCCCTTGGCGAAGTCTTCCTTGGTGTAGTTGGCGAACTTGGTCGGGACCTTGTCGTAGAACTGCATCGTGCCGTCCGATGGCAGCACGACGTTGTCTTCCAGGCGGAACGACAGCAGCACGGCTTTCTTGACCCACTGGTTGACGACCCAGTCGCCCGAGGTTTTTTCCGCCACGCGGATGCTGCCGTTGTCCAGGCCATTGATGACGTGGGAGACGGCGTCGCGCAGTTCGGCCGTGCCGTTGCCCGGATTGATCTCGGCGCGGTTTTCCCAGGCCTGGTCGATGATGTTTTGCAGTTGTTGGCTCATGATGATGTCTTATTAGTGAGTTAATGCGGATGCGGAAAGCTGCTGGCAGAATTTTACTATGCGTAAGGCCGCTTCCAGCCCTTCGGCCGTTTCGGCCACGAGGGCCATGCGGATGCGGTTGCGGCCCGGATTGATGCCGTGCGCGTCGCGCGCCAGGTAGCTGCCAGGCAATACCGTCACATTATATTCGGCGTACAGGCGTTGCGCGAATTCGGTGTCGGACAGGCCCGTGCGGCTGACGTCGGCCCACAGGTAGAAGCCGGCGTCCGGCAATTGCACGTCCATCACCGATTGCAGCAGCGGCGTGATGGCGTCGAACTTGGCGCGGTACTTGGCGCGATTTTCCTCGACATGGGTTTCGTCGTTCCAGGCCGCGACGGAGGCCGCCTGCACGGCAGGGCTCATGGCGCCGCCGTGGTAGGTTCGGTAAAGCAGGAATTTTTTCAATACTTCGGCATCGCCGGCAACAAAGCCCGAGCGCATGCCCGGCACGTTCGAGCGCTTCGACAGGCTGGAAAACACCACCAGGCGCGCATACGGGCGCTCGATGGTGGACAGGCCCAGCATGTGCGCCGCCTGCAGCGCGCCCAGCGGCGGCGTGTCGCCGTGGTAGATCTCGGAATAGCACTCGTCGGCGGCGATGACGAAATCGTAGCGCTCGGACAGGGCGAACAGATGTTCCCAGTCCGTCAGGCTCAGCACGGCGCCCGTCGGGTTGCCTGGCGAGCACAAAAACAGCAGTTTCACTTTTTCCCACACGCTGGCCGGTACGCTGTCGTAGTCGCAGCCGAAATTGCGCGCCGGGTCGGAATTGACGAAATACGGTTCGGCGCCGGCCAGGTAGGCGGCGCCTTCATAGATCTGGTAAAACGGATTCGGGCTGATCACGAGCGAACCGGCGGCCGGATCGATCACCGTTTGCGCCAGCGCAAACAGCGCTTCGCGCGAACCGTTCACGGGCAGGATTTGCGTGGCAGGATTGAGCTTGGGGATGCCATAGCGGCGCTCCAGCCAGCCGGCGATGGCTGTACGCAAGGCTTCCGAACCGATGGTGGTCGGATAGCTGGCCAGGCCATGGATATTGTCGACCAATGCCTGCTCGATGAAAGCCGGCGTCGGGTGCTTGGGTTCGCCCATGCCCAGGCTGATGGGCGCATACTCGGGATTGACCGTCACGCCGGCAAACAGCTGGCGCAGCTTTTCAAAGGGATATGGTTGCAGTTTAGCAAGAAGTGGATTCACGGAACGGACCAGGGCAAGAGTGGAAAGACGATGTTGCTCAGCGATTGCTAGGCGATTGCTTGGCGCGGCAGACTTGATGCCGGTCAAATAATGAGCCGCGTCTTTCATTATAGCCGTCCTCGCGGGGCCGCTGTGCAAGCCGCATCGGCGTGAGGGCTGCCCGGCTTGCCACGGCATGCCGCAGCGGGGAGTGCCATGCCGTGGCGCGGCAAGGTAAAATACGCTATGTCTACCTTACTTCCCACCCTGCTTGCCATTGAAACCTCGTCCGAACTCGCCTCCTGCGCCTTGTTGCGCGGCGATGTCGTCCTGTCCCGCGCGTCGTCGGGCGTGCGCACCCATTCCCAGTCCATCTTGCCGATGGTGCAGGAATTGCTCGCTGAAGCGGGCGTGACCCTGGCTGACGTCGACGCCATCGCCTACGGCTCCGGCCCCGGCTCGTTTACGGGCGTGCGCACGGCTTGCGGCATCGCGCAAGGCCTGGCCTATGGCGCCAAGCTGCCTGTCGTGCCCGTCGTCACCCTCGACGCTATGGCGCTCGCGTGCCACCAGCAGCATAGCGCGCAACGCATCGTGACCGTGCTCGACGCCCGCATGGGCGAAGTGTACTGGGCGCAATATGATTACCAGGATGGCTTGCAGATTGTTGCGCCACCGGCCCTGAGCGCGCCGGCCGGCGTGGCGCCGCAAGGCGACGTGGCCGCTTGCGGCAACGGTTTCAGTGCATACGCCGAAGCGCTGGCCCCGCTGCCATGCGCCGCGACTGCCGACGCCGCCATCATGCCGTACGCCGTGCAAGTGGCGCAGCTGGCGCGCATCGCCTTTGCGGCCGGCCAGTTCGTGACGGCGGCCGAGGCGCAGCCTTTGTATTTGCGCAACAAGATCGCCTTTACCAGCGCGGAACGGCAAGAGATGCAACAGGCCAAGGCCGCTGCGGAGTCCGCGCAATGAGTGTGGCGGACCAGGACCGCGCTGCCGGCTGGGACTTGTTGCGCCTCGACTATCAGCCGATGGCCGAAGCGGACTTGACCGAGGTGCTGGCGCTGGAGCAGCGCGTGTATCCGCATCCCTGGACGCACGGCAACTTTGTCGATTCGCTCAAAAGCGGATATCCGGCCTGGGTGCTGCGCGACGTGGATGGCACCTTGCTCGGCTACTTCCTGTTGATGCTGGTCGTCGACGAGGCGCACTTGCTCAACGTGGCCGTCGAAGGCGCGATCCAGGGTCAGGGACTGGGCCGCTTCCTGCTGAACCAGTCCTGCGCCTGCGCGCGCCAGCTGGGCATGGAATCGATGCTGCTGGAAGTGCGCCCGTCGAACGTGCGCGCGCTCGATATTTACCAGCGCTATGGATTTGAACAGATCGGCCGGCGCAAGGGATACTATCCGGCCAGTAACTCGCAACGTGAGGACGCCATCGTGATGCGTTATACCTTATGAGCCGCAGCGCCGTTTTCCTCGATGAAATGGGCGTCGGCCCCCTGTGGCGCCTGCGCCAGGGTGGCGCAGCCGAGGCCGCTGAAGCGGCTGACGTTGACGAGATCGTGGAAGCAGCAGCGGCACCGGTGGCCGCCGTGGTTGAAGCTGTTGCGCCGTGCGTACCCGCAGCTGAGGTTGTTGCTGAGGTGAAAGCCGTTGACGTTGCTGCGCCTGTCGCTCCCGCTCCCGCCACGCCTGCCGCTCCCGCCGCTCCCGCCGCATCTGACGATACGGCCTGGTTCGACGATGCGCCGCCACCGCCGCCCGCCAGACAGCTGAGCGATGCCGATATCGCCGCCCTCGACTGGGATGGCTTGACGGCTGCCGTCGCCAAGTGCGCGCGCTGCGACCTGTGCAAGACGCGCAAGGGCGTCGTCATGGGCCGCGGCGACCGCCAGGGCGATTGGCTGATGCTGGCCAGCAGCCCGTCGCGCCTGGAAGAGCGGGAAGGGCGCGCCTTGCCGGGCGAGCAGGGCAAATTGCTCGACAATATGCTGAAAGCCATCGCCGTCGATGCGGACCGCGATGTATACATCACGCACTTGCTGAAATGCCGTCCGCTCGACGAGGCGGGCCAGGAACGCTTGCCGACAGAAGCCGAGTCGGCCGCCTGCCGCCCGTATTTCGAGCGCGAACTGGCCCTGCTGCAGCCGCGCACCATTTTGACGCTCGGCTCGATGGCCGCCGCCGGCATCAATCCCGGCGAGAAACCCGTGCGCGGTACCGTGCGCCAACTGGGCAAGGCTGCCGTCGTGGCCACCTTCCACCCGGAAATGCTGCTGCAGGACGAGACGGGCAAGGCCAAGGCGCGCGCCTGGGCCGATTTGTGCCTGGCGAAAAGCACGCACGGTGATTCGCACGGTGAGTGATGCGGCCGCCGGCGCTTTCCAGGCCCGCTTCGAGCGCCGCTGGGGGCATCTGACGCACCCCCGCGTGCGTGCGCTGGCCTGGCTGCTCGACTCGCCGGACTTGCTGGACCCGGACAGCTCCCACTGGGGCGGGCGCATCGCCAGCCTCGCGCCCGTCACGCCCCTTGTCGCGGCATGGCTGGGCGCGCTGCAGGACGATCCGTCGCCGCTCGATGCGGCGCTGGGGCCGAAATTCTATTCCCGCCTGGGCCTGTACGCTGAAAAGCTGCTGGCCTTTTATTTTGAACAGCACGGACTGCTGCAAGCGCATGGCTTGCAAGTGCAGGTCAACCGCAACGACACGGTGGGCGAGTTCGATTTCCTGCTGCGCGATGGAGCGCAGGGTGACGCGTTGCTGCACTGGGAATTCGCCACCAAGTTCTACCTGCTCGAAGGCGCGCCCGATCCCGGCGTCTTCAATCACTTGATCGGCCCCAACCTGGCCGATACCCTGGGATTGAAGATGCGCAAGATCCTCGACAAGCAACTGGCCTTGTCCCGCCATCCGGCCGCGCAAACCCTGCTGGCGCAGCCCGTGCGGGCGGCGCAGGCGCTGGTCAAGGGCTGGCTGTTTTATGCACCGGACGCCACGCCCGCCCTGGACGGTATTTCCGAAGACCATGGACACGGCTTCTGGTGCGCGCCCACACAATTGCCGCAGCAGCGCTATGTCGTGCTGCCGCGCTTGCAATGGCTGGCGCCGTTCAAGGGCCGCGACGTGGAAGTGCTGGACGTGGAGGCCTTGCGTGCGCGCTTGTTTGATCTGGCGCAACCGGTGATGGTGGCCACGGTGGATAATGTCGAAGGCTGGGAAGTGGAGCGCACGCGTGGTTTTGTCGTGCCGCCTGACTGGACGGAGCAGGCTGCCGCGCGGCGGCTGGCTGGCATGCTGCCAGTGTAATGCCGGGGGCTGATCCGCTGGGTCAGCCCCCGAAATTAATGCTTTTGCTCGCCGATCAAGGAAAGATTGTCGTGCTCGGCCTGGTTCAGCTTGTGCTTGCGCATGATCATGTACATGGTGCCGGCGACGAACAGGCCGAACAGGGTAATGATGATGTTCAGCGGCAGGTGCAAGCGGATCATGATCGAATACACGGCCAGCATGGTCAAAATAGACAGGTTTTCATTGAAGTTCTGCACGGCGATGGAATGGCCTGCGCTCATCAACACGTGGCCGCGATGTTGCAGCAGGGCATTCATGGGCACGACGAAAAAGCCGGACAGGGCGCCGATCAGTATCAGCAGCGGGTAGGCGATCCATACGGAATGTACTTGCGTCATCATCATGACGATCACGCCCATGGCGATGCCCAGTGGAATGACGGTCAGCGATTTGCGCAACGGAATGAAGCGGGCCGACAGCACGGCGCCGGCAGCCACGCCGATGGCGACCACGCCCACCAGGCTGGTCGCCTTGTCGAAGGGCATGTTCAAGGATTGCTTGGCCCATTCCAGTACGATCAGCTGCAAGGTGGCGCCGGCGCCCCAGAACAGGGTCGTCACGGCCAGGGTGATCTGGCCCAGCTTGTCTTTCCACAGGATGGAATAGCAATTGGCAAAATCAGTAATGAGTTTGATAGGATTGCGTTCCTGGTGCGGATATACGCAGCCCGTGTCGGGAATCTTCAGGTTGGCCAGGGTCGCCAGCACATAAATGCCGACCACCACGCACAGGGCCGCTTCCGTCTTGTTGGTGATGCCCGTGTCGATCAGGGGGAAGTCGAAGGACAGCAGCATGTCGGACACGTGGCCGCTGACGAGCGCGCCGCCCATGACGGTGCCGAGGATGATGGAAGTGACGGTCAAGCCTTCGATCCAGCCATTCGCCGCCACGAGCTTTTCCGGCGGCAGCAGTTCCGTCAGGATGCCGTATTTGGCGGGCGAGTACACGGCCGCGCCAAAACCGACGACGGCGTAGGCCAGCAGCGGGTGTACGTGGAAGAAGACGAGGGCGCAGCCGAAGATCTTGACCATGTTGGCGATGAACATGACCTTGCCTTTTGGCAATGCATCTGCGAAGGCGCCGACAAAAGCGGCCAACAGCACGTAAAACAGCACGAACGACAGTTTGAGCAGCGGCGTGATCCACGCCGGGGATTTCATGGACACCAATAAATCGACGGCGACAAAAAAGAGGGCGTTATCTGCCAGCGAGGAAAAGAACTGCGCCGCCATGATGGTATAAAAACCACGATTCATTCTGGATTGCCTGAAATCATATCTGGCTTGCTTTATACCACGAAAAAACGGCAAACCCCAAGTTTGGAAGGGGCCGCTTTGCATACTCTTGCCTAAGCGAACCTTAATTTTTCTGCCGTAGAAAAATACACATACATGTGAGCATTTTATAAATGATGTCCTCTGCATACGACCTTGGGTGTCTGCCGTGTCCGCGTACGGTGCATCCGGTAAAATACGGCTTTCCCACCCGCCGTGAACGATGCATATGCCCAGGCCCCTTCTCGCCACCATCCATCTCGATGCCATGCAACACAATCTGGCGCGCGCCCGTGCCGGCGCCCGCGGCGCCAGGGTGTGGGCCGTCGTCAAGGCAAATGCCTATGGCCACGGCCTGGAACGGGCCATGCGGGGCTTTGCCGGGGCCGATGGCCTGGCGCTGGTCGAGGTCGACTACGCCGTGCGTCTGCGGGAACTGGGCTGGACCAAGCCCATCTTGCTGCTGGAAGGCTTTTTTGACGCCAGCGATTTGCCTGTCATGGCGCAATATGGCTTGAACGGCAGCGTGCATTGCGAAGAGCAGATCGCCCTGCTGGCAGCGGCGCGCCTGCCGCACGCCATCGATGTGCACTTGAAAATGAATACGGGCATGAACCGCCTGGGCTTTACGCCGGACGCCGTGGCGGGGGCGTATGCGCGCCTGCGCGCCATGCCGCATATCGGCACGATCACCCTGATGACGCATTTCGCCAACGCGGACGAGGCGGCGCCCACGCGCCTGCCCCTGGAGCAGCAGATGCTGCGTTTCGAAGCGGGCGCGGCCAGCATCGGCACATCATTGCCGCGCAGCCTGTGCAATTCGGCCGGCGTGCTGCTGCACCACCTGGACAGCGACTGGGTACGCCCCGGCATCATGCTGTACGGCGGCACGCCCAGCGGCGCTCCCGGCGGCACGTCCGCGCAGGCGTTCGGCTTGCTGCCCACCATGACCTTGCGCAGCAGCATTATCGGCATCCAGGATATCGCCGCCGGTGAAGTGGTGGGTTACGGCAGCCGCTACGAAGCGGCCGGCAATATCAAGGTGGGCGTGGTGGCGTGCGGCTATGCGGACGGCTATCCGCGGCATGCGCCCGAAGGCACGCCCGTGCTCGTCGACGGCGTGCGCACGGGACTCATCGGCAGGGTGTCGATGGACATGCTGATGGTCGACCTGACGCACGTGCCCGGTGCAAAAGTCGGCAGTGCCGTCACCTTGTGGGGCCAGGGCATGCCGATCGACGAGGTGGCCCTGGCCGCCGGCACCATCGGCTACGAGCTGATGTGTGCACTGGCGCCCCGCGTGCCCGTGGTCGAAGCGACACAGTGACGGCGGCCCGCCGTTTGTATATACTGTATATATAAACAGCAGTTTCATCTTACCCGGGCAAAGTACACCATGGCAAAAGTCAAGACCATCTACACCTGCAGCGATTGCGGCGCCATCAGCAACAAATGGATGGGGCAGTGCACCTCGTGCAACCAGTGGAACACCATGGTGGAAACCCTGCCCGAGACGGGCGGCAACAACCGCTATTCGAATCCGCAACACATGTCGCTGGCGCAGACGGCGCCCGTGCTGTCGCTCGACGATATCGACGCCATCGACGTGCCCCGCTTCGGCACGGGCATCGAGGAATTTGACCGCGTGCTGGGCGGCGGCATGGTGGCGGGCGGCGTCGTGCTGATCGGCGGCGACCCCGGCATCGGCAAGTCGACCCTGCTGCTGCAGGCGCTGGCCAATATGTCGCACCACAAGCGCGTGCTGTACGTCAGCGGCGAGGAATCGGGCGCGCAGATCGCCTTGCGCGCCAAGCGCCTCGTCATCGACGCCAAGGAACTCAAACTGCAGGCCGAGATCCAACTGGAAAAGATTCTCGCCACCCTGGCCGATTTAAAACCGGAAGTGGTGGTGATCGACTCCATCCAGACCGTGTATTCGGATGCGCTTAGCTCGGCGCCCGGTTCCGTGGCGCAAGTGCGCGAATGCGCGGCCCAGCTCACGCGCGCGGCCAAGCAGACGGGCGTGACCATCATTCTGGTCGGCCACGTGACGAAAGAGGGCGCGCTGGCCGGCCCCCGCGTGCTCGAACACATCGTCGACACTGTGCTGTACTTCGAGGGCGACGCCCATTCCAGTTTCCGCCTCGTGCGCGCCATCAAGAACCGTTTTGGCGCCGTCAATGAACTGGGCGTGTTCGCCATGACGGAAAAGGGCTTGAAAGGGGTGTCGAACCCGTCCGCGCTGTTCCTGTCGCAGCACGACAACCAGGTGCCGGGCTCGTGCGTGATGGTGACGCAGGAGGGCACGCGCCCGCTGCTGGTGGAAATCCAGGCCCTGGTCGATACGAGCCACTTGCCGAATGCGCGCCGTTTGTCCGTCGGCCTGGAGCAGAACCGCCTGGCCATGCTGCTGGCCGTGGCGCACCGCCACGCGGGCATCGCCGCCTTCGACCAGGATGTGTTCATCAACGCCGTCGGCGGCGTGAAGATCACGGAACCGGCGGCCGACCTGGCCGTGTTGCTGGCGATTAACTCATCGATGCGCAACAAGCCGCTGCCGCGAGGGCTGGTGGTGTTTGGCGAAGTGGGCCTGGCCGGCGAAATCCGTCCCGCGCCACGGGGCCAGGAGCGCTTGCGCGAAGCGGCCAAGCTGGGCTTTACCCTGGCCGTGGTGCCCAAGTCGAACTTGCCGAAGCAAGTCATCGAGGGCCTCAAGGTCATCGGCGTCGAGCGCATCGATGAAGCGTTCAACAAGCTGCGCGACCACGAGTAAAAGTTGGTATGGTTTAAATGCCAAGCTTGAGACAAGTCAAACAAAATTTCCGTTTAGAACTATAATATTTGTCCGATGGATGCGCCTCGCGCATCCGCATCGACAATGCATAGATAGAGAAGCGGAATACAGTGTCAGTTGAGCAAAGGCAGGGCGCACGCAAGATATTGCGTGCCAAGGCAATGTTGGTAATGGAGGGCGCGGGTCCCGTGGCCGCGCGCACCCTCGATGTGGGACCGGGCGGCATGTCGGCCGTCATCGCGGAACCGGTGCCGACAGGCAAGAAGGGCAAGGTGCTGTTCGAATTGTTTTACGATGGCGCGGCGCACATCATCGAGGCGCGCGTGGCCGTCTCGCACTGCATTTTCAGCAGCGCAGGTTTCAAGGTGGGACTCACTTTCCAGCAACTGGACATGGCTGTCAGCAGCGCCATTTCGAAATTCATGCGCTGAGGCACGCCCGAAGATAAACGGCAAGTGATTGCGCTAAAATGGTGCATATGGGTTTGCAGTCAGGAAAAACCTGTTCTGTTCGCTGTTTTGATATTCCGGTAATACTGCATAATTATCAACCAGAAGAGGGACCTTGCCGCGCCATGCGCGCCTGCCGTCCGTTTCCAGCGCAGCACGGTCAGGACCTGAACCGTGTGCCATGACCTTACACCCGACGGGAACGCCTACCATGTTTAATTCGACCATCAACAGCAGGGCCTACACCAACAACACGCAACAGACGACGCAGGGCAATATCTCGGCCGATGTGTATGCGAAGGTGGAGCGCCAGATGCAGTCGCAAAACACGGGCGTCGTCAAGCTCAACGCCAGCCTGGCGCGCGACCAGGCCAAGTTCTCAGGCCTCGGCCAGCTGCAATCGGCGCTGGCGAAATTCCAGACCGTGGCCAAGAACATGGCCGGCAGCGGCCTGGCCACGTCGGCCACGTCCAGCAGCAAGGATGTGCTGAGCGCCACCACCACCGACAAGGCGGTCAGCGGCAGCCATGAAATGAACGTCAAGCAACTGGCGCAGGGACAGACCTTGCTCAGCGGCGCGCAGAAATCCTCGAGCGCGGCCATCGGCACGGGGGCGCCCGCGCTGGTCAAGATCGAAGTGGGCTCGGCCGACGGCAAGCAATTTACGCCCGGCAGCGGCAAGATCATTGCGGTGACCATCGACAGCAGCAACAATAGCCTCGACGGCATCGCCGCCGCGCTCAAGCAGCAGGGCGTCGACGCCAGCGTGGTGAAGGGCCCCGATGGCTATTCGCTGGCCCTGAACGGCAAGAGCGGCGCCGACAGCAGCATGCGCATCAGCGTGTCCGGCGACGCGGCCGTCAGCAATCTGCTCAGCTATGCGCCCGGCGCGGGCAAGGGCATGCAGCAGACGGCCGCCGCGCAGGATGCGCTGCTGACCGTCGACGGCAAGGAAATCAAGAGCGCCACGAATACCCTGACGACGGCCGTCGAGGGCGCCACCATCGAATTGAAGAAAAAAGGCACGACCGACCTCGTCATCGCCAAGGACAGCAGCCAGATCGCCAGCAACGTGGCCAGCTTCGTCACGGCCTACAATGAACTCAACAGCAAGCTGCAGAGCCTGCAGCAGGGCGACTTGAAGTCCGACACGGCCCTGGGGCAAGTGCGCTCGCAGATGGAGCAAGTGCTGCGCACGGCCAGCACGGGCGTGCCATCGTCGGTGCTGGGCAGCGCCGGCGTGACCCTGGGCAAGAGCGGCGAACTGGTGCTCGACGACAAAAAACTCAAGGCCGCCATCGCGGCCGATCCGGACGCCGTCAGCAAGATGTTCACGAATAACGGCAAGGGCGTGGCGGACCAGTTCGCCAGCAAGATCGGCGAGCTGACGGGCGAAACGAGCATCATCCGCAAGGAAGTGCAGACGGTCGGCAAGGACATCACGACGCTCACCAACAAGAAAGCCGTGCTGGCCAAGGCGCTGACGGCCCAGGCGCAGGCGCTGGTGAAAGCGTATTCCGCGCAGGAACAGATGGGAACGAACTCGGCCTTGCCTGGTTATACCGGCAAGAATTCCCTGTTCGACTTCATGGCTTGAGAGCGCACCGCTAAAGCGCCCATGGCGGCGTTGCATCGCCTTGCCGTGCCAGCGTACTGCCTGCGGCGCTGCGCCTTGCCCTGAGCGCTGTATCGGCGCGCTTTCCAGTTGGCTAGATTCTGTCGCCCTGGGCAAAGAAGGCCGACGGCGAACTGCCGAAAGTCTTCTTGAACATGGCGGAAAAGGCCGACTGGCTGGCGTAGCCCAGTTCTTCGGCCACTTGCGACAGCGGCACGCCGCGCGCGATCAGGGGCGCCGCGTGCGCCAGGCGCACTTGCTGGCGCCACTGGCCAAAACTCATGCCCAATTCCCGTTCGAACAGCCGCGCCAGGGTACGCTCCGAGGCGCCGACCTGCTGCGCCCAGTGTTCCAGCGTCTGGTTCAAGCCCGGTTTCTCTATCAGGCTGTCGCACAGGCTTTTCAGGCGCTTGTCGCCCGGCAAGGGCACGCGGATGGGGCGCGTGGCCGAGCGTTTCAATTCATCGAGGATCAGTTCGGCCAGCAGCGCCTCGCGCGCCGGTTCCTGCCCCGGATCCAGCTGTTCCAGCGCCATGATCAGCTGGCGCAGCAAATTCGATACTTCCAGCACCTTGCAATCGTGGCCCGCAAAGGGCGCGCGCGCGGCGTGGATGCACAGGGGGCGCAAGCGGGTCTTTTCCAGTATCGTGACGGCATGCTCCACGTTGGGCGCGATCCAGATGGCGCGCATGGGCGGCAACACCCAGCTGCTGTTGTTGGCGGTGATGCGCAGCACGCCTTCGAGCGCCATCGTGACCTGGCCCCACGGGTGGCTGTGCGGCAATAAAAATTCATCGGGTTGCAGGTCGCGCGCGATCATGGTCACGGGAATGGTGGCGCTGGGCGCTTCCCGTGGCGGACACATGCGGGTATGGTGGAGGATAGGTACACCCATCAGCTTGGCCTTAATTCGATAAATTATGTCGTTCTGTCGGAAAACAGACGATGGTATTTTGCATACACTTGAGCTTCACCAGTATAAGACAGGGTATGACATGATAACAACTAACTCGGCATCCGGACTTCCCACCTTGCGCGGCGATGCCCGCGTCATCGGCCTGGTGGGGCTGGCGCATGGCGTGTCGCACTTTTATCACCTGATCCTCGCGGCCCTGTTCGTCTGGCTGAAACCCGCCTTCGACCTGTCGTATGCGGAACTGGGCTTGCTGATGACGGTATTCTTCATCATCTCGGGCGTGGGGCAGGCGCTGGCCGGCTTCGTCGTCGACCGTTTCGGCGCCCGTGCCGTGCTGTTTTCCGGCATTTTCTTGCTGGGCGTGTCGGCGCTGGCCCTGTCCACCGCCCACAGCTATGCGGCGCTGATGCTGGGCGCCATGCTGGCCGGCATGGGCAACAGCGTGTTCCATCCGGCCGACTACACGATCCTCAACCAGCGCGTGTCGGCGGCCCGCGTGGCGTACGGCTTTTCCGTGCATGGCATCAGCGGCAACATCGGCTGGGCCCTGGCGCCCCTGTTCATGACGTATGTCGCCACCAACTACGACTGGCGGGTGGCCTTGCAATGCGCGGCCGTGCTGCCGTTCGGCGTGCTGCTGATCCTGTTCCTGAACCGCCACGCCATCCGCCCCGAACCCGTGAAACAGGCGGCGCCGGGCCAGGCCGCCGGCGGCGAAGGCACGCTGGACTTCCTGCGCCTGCCGGCAGTGTGGATGTGCTTTGCCTTCTTCTTCATTACCGCCATCGCCCTGGGCGGCATCCAGAGCTTTGCCAGCGTGGCCCTCGTCAAGCTGTACGGCATGAGCCTGGCGCTGGCCACGAGCGCCTACACGGCCTATATGCTGGCCTCGGCCGTGGGCATGCTGGCCGGCGGCGTGGTGGGCGCGCGCAGCAAGCAGCCGGACCGCAACGTGGCGATCGCCTTTGCCGCCGCCGCGCTGCTGGCCGTGCTGCTGGCCATGGCCGTCGTGCCGGCCTGGGGCGCGGTGGTGCTGATGGGCGCCATCGGCCTGATGTCGGGCGTGGCGGGACCGTCGCGCGACCTGATGATACGCGCGGCGGCGCCGAAGAATGCCACCGGGCGCGTGTACGGCGTCGTGTATTCGGGCCTCGACAGCGGCCTGGCCGTGGGTCCTTTGTTCTTTGGCGCGCTGATGGATGGCGACCATCCGGCCATGCTGTTCGTCTTCATCGGCCTGTTCCAGGCGCTGGCGATCGCCACGGCCGTGGGCGTGGGCGGCAAAACACGTGCCGCGGCGCTGCAAAAGGCATAGAATCGTTGCCATCTGCCACGAAAGGAATCCCCATGACCTTTGCCACCACCGACCTGTGCGACGACTATGCAGCCATGCTGGACGACGGCACCCTGGCCGTGCTGCCGCCCGTGTACCGCGCCTTCGGCCAGCGCGTGCGCTTCAGCGGCCCCGCCACCACCCTGCACGTGTTCGAAGACAACGCCCTCGTGCGCAGCACCCTGGAAACGCCGGGCCAGGGCCATGTGCTGGTGATCGATGGCGGCGGCAGCCTGCGCCGCGCGCTGGTGGGCGGCCAGCTGGGCGTGTTGGCCGAAAGCAACGGCTGGGCCGGCATCGTCGTCGATGGCTGCATCCGCGACAGCGAGGAAATCAATGTCTGCCAGATCGGCGTGCGCGCCCTGGCCACGCATCCGCGCAAGAGCAACAAGACGGGCGCCGGCCAGCGCGACGTGCGCGTGCAGATCAGCGGCGTGGCCGTGCATCCGGGCGACTGGATCTATGCCGATGCGGATGGCATCCTGGTGGCGCGGCAAGAGCTTGATTGAGCTGTCGCGCTCCGGAGGAAGGGGCGAGGGCGCCTGAAGACGTTGCAAATTGCTCACATTAAATATATTTTTGCAAAGTTCTTGGATTTTCATCCTGGCTGAGATATGATTTCACTTAAGGTAACTTTAATGCTAATAAGGCAAGGAAATCAACTCATGAAAATCGCCACCATCGCAGCCGTTGTCGCCCTGTTTGCTGCCGGCACCGCCAGCGCCAGCCCCGTCAACCTGATCACGAATGGCAATTTTGAAACAGTTGCTTCCGGCTATACCTTCGACAGCGGCTTTAAAGTCGTCAACAGCGGTTCGTCGGCCATCACGGGCTGGACCGTGGGCGCCAGTTCCGTCGACCTGATCCGCAATGCGTATAACGCCATCAACGGCTACAGCGTCGATTTGCTGGGTACGCCGGGTCCGGGTTTCCTGTCGCAAAATTTCAGCGTCGTTGCCGGCCAGACGTACAGCCTGACCTTTGACATGGCGCGCAATTCCGGCGGCCCCGCAGGCCAGGGCGTGAGCGTCAATTTCGGTGGCGTGGTGGGGGATTTCTACTCGACGGCCGCCGCCTCGAATACCTTGTACAGCAATACACTGAGTTTCACGGCCGCTTCCACGGGCCTGGCGACCCTGTCGTTTGCCAGCGCCGCCAAGGCCGGTACGCCGTTCGACAATTACTCGGGCGCCGTGATCGACAATGTTTCCGTGATGGCCGCCGTGCCGGAACCGGAAACCTACGCCATGCTGCTGGCCGGCCTGGGCCTGATGGGTTTCCTGCGCCGCCGCAAGGCCGCCAAGTAATTCCAGCCTTGCGCCACGTCAAAACCGCCTGCGGCCATGCCCAGGCGGTTTTTGTTTTTCAGGGAGCTGGTGCTGCATCGGCATCTCCCTGCAATGGACAGGCGGCCGCCTGCGGTTCCATCCGCCGCGCCAGTTCGCCGCGCAGCTGCGTCAAGCCGGCGATGCGCGCATCGATGTCGGCCAGCTTGCGCGCCAGCGCCGCGCGCAGCAGGTCCGCCATGGCCGGATCGCCTGCGCCGGCCAGCAGCGGCATGTCGGCCTCGATTTCCGCCAGCGTAAAACCCAGCTGCTGCGCCGTGCGCAGGTAGCGCAGCCAGTCCGCCGCTTCGGGCGGGTAGTCGCGGTAGCCATTCGCGCCGCGCCGCGCGCGCAGCAAGCCCCGCTTTTCATAGAAGCGCAGGGTATCGCGGCTCAAGCCCGTCGCCTGCGCCATCTCGCCGATCTGCATGGAAATATTCCTTCATAAAATGCTTGACCATGGAGTGTACTCCAGCCTTGAGAATGGATGCTTTCCATACACAGGAGTTGCCATGTTGTCCGTTTCCGCCTTCCGCCGCGTGGTGCGCGCCAGCGCCATTTACGATGTGCTCATGATTGCCCCGTTTACCACGCCGTGGACGTTTTTGCTGCTGCGCGAGCACTTGAACGCCATCAACCTGGCCCTGGGCGGCGCGCCACTGCCAGTGTTCGAACCCTTGCATTTGCTCATCAGCAGCTTGCTGGGCAGCGTGGTGATGGTCTGGTCGGTGCTGCGCATGCTCGATCCGCAGCCGCGCTTCGGCCGCTACGACGCCGTGGCCCGCTACCTGTTTTCCACCTGGATGGCGTGGGCCTTGCTCATGACGGGCCAGCCCCTGCTGTGGCTGTTCCTCGTGCCGGAGCTGGCCTGGGGTCTCGCGCAAAGCTTGCCGGTGCGCCGCAGCGAGGGTGGGCGGGAAGGGCGCGCGCGCGAATCGCTGTTGAGATGACGATAACGAAATGCAATAATGGCCGTGCTCGCAGTGCAACAATGACTGCAATGAACGACTATTAAGGGAATGACTATGCAGCAGGATGCCGCAGGAAAAAACATGGCGTTGCTCGATCCGGTGGTGGCGCCGCGCATCGCGGTGACGCGCCTGGTGACGGGCCTGCTGCAAGGCTTGCTGCTGTACTGGCTGTACAGCACGGCGCAAGACAAGGTGTGGCCCGCCACGGAAGCCTATCTGCTGGGCCCGTTGATGCTGATCAGCTTGCTGTTGCCCATCCTGCTGGTGTCCAGCCTGGGTCACATGTCCCTCAAGCGCATCGCCCTGTGGATGGCCGGCGCGGCCGTCGTGCTGGCCGTGCTGGCCTGGCATGACGTGGCGCGTGGCGCTGAGCACGTGATTTGGGGCAACTACAAGCCGGGCGCGCCGCTGCGCGTGATTTCGGCCCAGCTGTTCGGTTTTTGCGTGGTGGGGTTTTATATCGCCCACGCGCTGGTGCTGGCCAGCGCCCAGGATGGCCAGCGCATCGCCCGCTACCCGACCTACTTTGAAATCGCCTGGAAGCTGGGTATCCAGCTGCTGTTTTCCCTGCTGTTCGTGCTGGGCCTGTGGCTGGTGCTGTGGCTGGGCGGGCAGCTGTTCCTGCTGATTAAGCTCAGTTTCCTGAAAAAGCTGCTGGGCCAGGCCTGGTTCGTGATCCCCGTCATCTGCTTCGCGTTTTCATTTGCCATCCACATCACGGACGTGCGCCCATCCATCGTGCGCGGCATCCGCACCTTGCTGCTGGTGCTGTTGTCGTGGCTGATGCCGATCGCCGCCGTGCTCGTCTCCGGTTTCCTGCTGACCTTGCCTTTCATCGGCTTCGAGCGCCTGTGGGCCACGCGCCATGCGGCGTCCGTGCTGCTGGGCATGGCCGGCGTGCTGGTGGTGCTGATCAATGCCGCCTTCCAGAACGGCGAAGTGGGCCATGGCGTGGCGCGCGGCATCCGCCTGGGCACGCGCCTGGCTTGCCTGTTGCTGCCGTGGGTGGTGGGCATCGCCATCTATGCGCTGACCTTGCGCGTGATGTCGCACGGCTGGACGTCCGACCGCCTGATCGCGGCCGCCTGCCTGCTGGTCGCCACCTGCTACGCGGCCGGCTATGCCTGGGCGGCCAGCAAGTATGGCGACTGGCTGCACCTGATCGCCAACGTCAACGTGGCCACCGCCTTTGTGACCCTGCTGGTGCTGTTCGCCCTGTTCTCGCCGCTGGCGGACCCGGCGCGCATTTCCGTGGCCAGCCAGATGGCGCGCCTGGACAGCGGCAAGGTTGGCGTGGACAAGTTCGATTTCGAATACCTGCGCTTCCAGGGCGCCCGCTATGGCCAGGCGGCCCTGCAGGAATTGACGAAACGCACGACGGGCCCGGATGCGGCCATCGTGCGGGCGCGCGCCGACGCCATGCTCAAGCGCCAGAACCGCCTCGACGAGACGGGCGCGCTGAGCGACGTGTCGATCAACCTGACCCTGCGTCCGGCGACGGCGAAGCTGCCGGACAGTTTCCTGCGTCAGGACTGGACGCAAGTGGGCCCGGCCTGGCGCCTGCCCGCCTGCCTGAAGCGGGCAGGGCCGCAGTGCGACGCCTACCTGCTCGATTTCGATGGCGACGGCAAGCAGGACGTGTTGCTGATCAGCAATGATCCGCGCGCCTCGTCGGTGTTGCTGGCGGAAAAAGAAGACGGCAGCTGGACGGCGCGCGGGCAAATCCCCACCGATGCCCTGCGCTGCAAGCCCCTGCGCGAGAAGCTGCAAGCGGGCCAGTTCCAACTGGTGCCGCCGAAGGTGCGCGAGCTGGAAGTGGATGGCCAGCGCGTGCCGATGACTTTGTATACGCCGGAGGACGAGGTCAGCTGCCCGGACGAGACGGCGCCGGCCCCGTAGATGGCAGGAAGAGGGCGCGCAGCGGGGCGTGCAGCGCGGGATGGAACCGCCAGCTTGCCCTGAAGGCAGCGACGTGGTGCACTGAATCATTGCGACGGTCCCGTATCGGCGGAAGCTGCGAATGACGATGGCCGGCCGGAGGCTGCCACTGAAGCGTTGAATCTGACAGCGCTGGCCGAAGCCTCCTTCTGGCGAGAGCAGATCGGACGGAAGCGGAGGTTGTCTGCTTCCCTCATCGAGGTGATTTGATTTTTCTGCAATATGTTGCGCAATATATTGTATGATTGGATTTCACCGAGGGGAGGGAACATCAGAATGCGTTATCACTTATGTCTGCTTCAAGCGCTGTCGGCGCTGTCCATCCTGTGCGCACCGGGCGCCTTTGCCGGGGAGCCTGGCCTTTCGCGCAATGAAAAGAGCGAGATCATCGCCTCCCTCAATAGCACCTTGAATGCAAACTATGCGTTTCCGGACATCGCAAGAAAAATTGCGCCGGTGCTTCAGGAACATCTGACCAAGGGCGATTATGACTCGGCGACGACGCAGGCAGAGTTTGCGGGCAAGCTGACGGACGACCTCGTCAAAGTCAGCGGCGACCTGCATTTCTTCGTGGGCGCCGACCCAGCATGGATCGCGGAATACAAGGCAAAGGCCAACCCGACGCTCAAGGCCAAGATACGAAAAGAAGAATTGAGCAGGCTGGAGGAGACCAATTTCGGTTTCGACGAGGTCGCTCGCCTGAAGGGAAATATCGGCTATCTACGCTTCAGCTATTTTGCCGATCCGGAACTTGCCCATGATACGGCGGCGTCCGTTATGCGCTTCGTCGGCAATACGGACGCCCTCATCATCGATTTGCGCTATAACAATGGCGGGCATCTGGAAATGGCGCAATTTCTGGCGAGCTATTTCTTCTCCAGCGAGAAAGACCAGCTGCTCTTCGACTATTACTATAACGAGGATGGCAAGCGTATCCAGCGCGGGCAATGGGTGCTGCCGGGCTTGCCGGGCAAGCGCATGGTGGACAAGCCCGTCTATATCCTGACCGGCTCCACGTCGTTTTCCTCCGCAGAATGGTTTTCCTATGCGATGAAGAAGCTCGGGCGAGCGACACTGATCGGGGAGCGCACCGCCGGCGGTGCGCATCCGGTGGCCCGCAAGCCGCTCAACGACGATTTTTTCGTGCAAGTGCCGATCGGCCAGATCCAGGATCCCGTGGAGCATGGCGATTTCGAAGGAACCGGCGTGCAACCCGATATTCCAAGCCCGTCCATCCGCGCGTTGCCTCTGGCGCACAAGCTGGCGCTTGAACATCTGGCGAAGACCGATGACGCCAGGCGAACCGAACTTGCCTGGCTGCTCCCCAGCTTGACGGCAGCGATCGAGCGCCCGCATGTCGATGCCGGGCTGTTGACGCAAGCCGCCGGAAAATATGAAGGCCGCCAGATCGTCCTGGACAAGGGCACGCTCTACATTATCTGGCGCGACCGGTTTCGGGTCGCGCTGGAGCCGATCGGTCCCGACCTGTTCGCGGTGGAAGGCGTGTCGGATTTTCGATACCGCTTGAATGTTTCGCGCGGGAAAGTGACGGCGCTGGAACGCGTGAACCAGGACGGCGGCATCCAGAGGTACAAGCGCCTTGACTGAGAAGACACCTCACCCGGCCGCGATCGATGACGCCGTGTTTCTCGGCCGCGCCGTCGAACGGCTGAGCGTCCTGATCGCTGAGCAATCCCAGACCGTCTTCGACACGATGGGGATCGTCATCCCGGTTCGTTCGTGTTCGCTGATGACTGTTCTTGCGACGCTCGGCACGGCCTCCGCCTCGGACCTGGCGCGCGAACTCGGACATTCGCACCAGCTGGTCATGCAAAAGATACCCAAGCTGCTCCGCCTGGGCCTGATACAGCATCGGAACGATGACAATGATGCCCGGCGACGGATATTCATGCCCACTGATGAGGGTTTGTCGCAGCTGGCGAAATTCGGGCAGTGCACGGTGCTGATACGGGCGGCCTATGCCGGCTTGTTTGCCGAGGTGGGGGACGTGAGGCAATTCGTGGATCGGGCCGCCGATGCCCTCCACGCGAAGCCGCTGGACAAACGCATCGATTCCCCGGGCTGACGCAGACGGTGTTTGCTTCAGGCCGCGAGCAGAGCTTTCCGCATGCTTGTCCGGGCGGGGGGCCGCTGTAGCAGTCGTTCGACTGATACAGCATGTGCTTGTATCCGTCGCCTTGTGCCTTGTCCCTGGCGTGCCGCGCTTCTAGACTGGGGCCTTCTCCACGCTGCGACTGCCTGCCATGACCGAACTCTTGCCCCTGATGAGCTATTGCTTTGTGATGTCCGCCACGCCCGGGCCGAATAACGTCATGCTGGCCACCACCGGCGCCAATTTCGGCTATCGCGGTGCGCTGCCGGTGATCCTCGGCATCCAGGCCGGCATCTTCGTGCAGACCGTGCTCATGTGCGTGGGGCTGGGCAGCGTGTTCGTCGCGTACCCGATGGCGCAGCAGGTGCTGCGGATCGCGGGCGCGCTGTACCTGATATTCCTGGCCTGGAAGCTGGCCGGCGCCTCGGTGGCGGGAAGCAGCGCGCCGAAGGCCGTGTCGTTTGCGCAGGCGGCGCTGTTTCAGGCGCTGAACCCCAAGAGCTGGCTCAAGGCGGTCACCATGGCGTCCGTCTTCATGCCTGCGCAGGGCAATATGCTCGCCAGCGCGCTGCTGGTGTCCGCGATCGGCACCGTGGTGGGCACGCCGTGCAACGCCATGTGGGCGCTGTTCGGCGTCTCGATCCGCAGCGTGCTGAAAGCGCCCCGCAACCAGCGCATCTTCAATCTGGCGATGGGGGCCGTCCTGCTGGTCCTCGCCGTGCTGTTTTTGCGCTAGACTGCCACCCATGTTCGCCATCGACCGCTCCTCGCCCATCGCCCTGTTCCAGCAGATCGAGGCCGCATTGCGCCAGCAGATCGCGCAACGCGTCCTGCCCGGCGGGACCAGGCTGCCGTCGATCCGCCAGCTCGCCACGCAGCTCGCGGTGAGCACCAACACCGTGGTGGTGGCGTACGACAGGCTGGTGGCCGCAGGCGTCATCGATACCCACGGCACGACGGGCTTCTTCGTCTGCACGCCAGCTGACGCCGGCAGCGCCATTCCCGACGAGGTGGCGCTGGAAGCTGGCCAGGAGCAGGAGCCGGTCTGGCTGAGCCAGCAAGTGAACGACCAGCGGCCGGGCGTGCTGCTGGCCAGCAGCGGCGCCTTGCCGCCCACCTGGCTGCAGGATGCGCTGCCGGCGGCCGCCGTGCAGCGCGGCCTGGCGCGCAGCGCGGCCGGCATGGCCTCGCGCTGTCCGCCGCAAGGGCTGGCCGAACTGCGCGAGCAGATCGCGCTGCTGTTGCGCGGCATCGGCGTCGCCGCGGATGCCAGCCACATCCTCACCACGTTCGGCGGCACCCATGCAATCGATTTGATCTGCCGCACGTTTTTGCAGCCCGGCGATACGGTGCTGGTGGAAGACCCCGGATACTTCCTGATGTTCGGCAGGCTGCGCCAGGACGGCGTGCGCCTGGTGCCCATCAAGCGCCGCCCCGATGGCCTCGACCTGGACGAACTGGAAGCTGCCTGCCGCGCGCACCGTCCGCGCCTGCTGTTCGTGCAGACGGCCTTGCACAACCCCACCGGGTGGAGCAGCAGCGCCGCCAATCTGCACAAGGTGCTGATCATGGCGCAGCAGCATGGCTTCCTGATCGCTGAAGACGACGTGCATGGCCATTTCCAGCCCGGCCACAGCACGCGGCTGGCATCGCTGTCCGGGCTGGACGGCGTGATCTACTACTCCAGCCTGTGCAAGGCGCTGAGCCCGGCCCTGCGCATGGGCTACCTGGCTGCGGCGCCCGCCCTGCTCAAGCTGCTGATGCGCACCAAGATCCACGCCATCATGACTTTGCCTGCGCTGAACGAATACGTTTTGCTGGAAGTGCTCAAGGCCGGCAACCTGCGCAAGCACCTGGAGCGGCTGCAACGCAAGATCATGGTGGCGCGCAACGCCAGCACGCGGCAATTGAGCGCGGCCGGCGTGCTGTTCGAGCAACCCGGCGACGCCGGCATTTTCCTGTGGGGCAGCATGCCCGAAGGGCTGGACGTGGACTTGCTGGTGCAGGACGCCTACCGCAACAAGATCCTGCTGATGCGCGGCGCCGCGTTCTCGGCCAACGACACGCCCGACCAGCACATCCGCTTCAACGTCGCCTTCAGCCAGCATCCCCGCGTGAGCGCCTACCTTGAAGAGCGCCTGCGCGCGGTGGCTGGCGCACGCTCAAGCCTGGCCCGCGCCAGCGGCGCCGCCAGCCTCGGCGGCAAGTCCTGAGCATGGTCTGCGCCTTTCCTTGTCATTTGTTGATATTCTGGAGGGGTTCTTTTTTCGCCAGCGTGTCAATTTGGTATGCCGCCACCCGTCGCCGGGACGGCGCACCGGTTGCCCATTCCACTTTCACCAGGGAAACAAGGAAGCGCCATGAACAAACAGATCATCCTCAACCTGCCCGTGAAGGACCTGGAGAAATCCAGGGCCTTCTTTTCCGCCCTCGGTTTTACCTTCAATTCCCGCTTCAGCGGCGAGAACGCGGCCTTCATGAACATCGTCGACGACACCATCCAGGCCATGCTGACGACCGAAACCTTCTTCCAGTCCCTGATCGGCAAACCGGTGGCGAAGGCAAAGGAGGCCAATGAAGTGGTCATTTGCCTCAGTTGCGAAAGTCGGGAAGAGGTGGATAGCCTGATCGCCAGGGCCAAGGCCGCCGGTGGCCGCATACCGCATCCGCCGGAAGACCATGGCTTCATGTATGACCAGGGCTTCGAAGATATCGATGGCCACCTGTGGAACCTGGTCTGGACGGCGCCGGAAGCTTGACGCGCCGAGCAAGCGGAACAGGCCGTATCAGTTCTTCGTGCGCACCTGGCGCACGTGGTTTTCCAGTTCGCTGAACGAGGGGCGTTCCGTGGCGGAAATGACCTTGCGGCCGAATTCCACGGCCAGCGCTGGCGCATAGCCGTTCAGGCTGGCCAGCAAGGTCACTTTCACGCACTGGTACATCTTTGCCGTTTCATGGTGCTTGCGGCGCAGCAAGCTGGCCAGCGGCGCGATGAAGCCGTAGGCCAGCAGGATGCCGATGAAGGTGCCCACCAGCGCCTGCGCGATCAGCACGCCCAGCTCGGCCGGCGGCAAGCCGACGGAGGCCATCGTGTGTACCACGCCCATCACGGCGGCCACGATGCCGAAGGCGGGCATGGCGTCGGCCAGCTGCGAAATCGTCTGGATCGGCATTTCCGCATCTTCATGGTGCGTCTCGATCTCGTTATCCATCAGGTTTTCGATCTGGTAGGCATCCATATTGCCCGACACCATCAGGCGCAGATAATCGGTAATGAATTCCAGGATGTGCTCGTCACCGAGCGTGTACGGGTATTTCACGAAGATGGGGCTGCGGTACGGGTCGTCGATATCGTCCTCGACCGACATCAAGCCTTCCTTGCGGATCTTGCTGAGGATTTCATACATCAGCCCCATCAGTTCCATATAGCGGGCCTTCGTGTATTGCGAGCCGTGGAACAGGGTGGGGATGGCCGCGAACGTGGCGCGGATGGCCTTGGCGTCGTTGCCGACAAAGAAGGTGCCCAGCGCCGCGCCGCCGATCATCAGCAGTTCCAGCGGCTGGAACAGGGCCGCCAAATGGCCGCCCTGCATGGCGAAGCCGCCGAAGACGGAAAACAGCACGACGAGAAATCCGAGTATGACTAGCAAAACCTACTCCTTCATAATATTGCCATATCGCAATATTGTAGTGTAACCCGATTTGCCTGCGGTAGCCGCGTCCGGCTGCAGCTGCTGGATGAGAAAATTGATAAAAGCGCGCACTTTGGCGGGCAATTGGTGGCGGCTCGGATAATAGGCGTACAGGTCGGCCGGCGCCAGCGCGTAATCGTCCAGCACCACGCGCAGGCGGCCGCTGTCGAGGTAGCGGGCCAGGTCCCATTCCGAGCGCAGCAGGATGCCGTGCCCGTCCAGGGCCCAGCCCAGCACCACGTCGCCATCGTTGCTGGCCACCGTGCCGCGCACCTTCACCGTGTGGGTGGCACGCCCTTTGCTCAAACGCCAGATGCCGTAGGCGTCATCGTTTTGCCGGTGCACGATGCAGCGGTGCTGCGCCAGCTCGTCCGGGGTGCGCGGCGTGCCGTGCGCCTGCAGGTAGGCGGGCGAGGCGCACAGGAAGCGCCGGTTCGACATGATCTTGCGCGCCGACAAACGCGTGTCGGGCAAGTCGCCGAAGCGGATGCCCAGGTCGTACGCCTGCTCGACCAGGTTGATGGGGCTGTCCGTCAATTGCAGCTGCACTTCCAGCTGCGGGTGGCGCAGGGCGAATTGCGACAGCAGGGGCGCGATCACCGTGCGGCCGAAACCCAAGGTGGCATTCACGCGCAGCAGCCCGCGCGGTTCGGCGCTGCCGCTGGCCAGCGACTCTTCCATGGCGCGGATATCGTCGAGGATCTGCCGCGCCTGCTGCAAATAACTTTCGCCATCGCCCGTCAGGCTGATGCGCCGCGTGCTGCGGTTCAGCAAACGCACGCCCAGGCGCTGCTCCATCAGCTGCAGGCGCTTGCTGACGGCGGGCGGCGTGATGCCCAGCTCGCGCGCCGTGGCCGACAGGCTGCCCAGCTTGGCCAGCAGCACAAAGAAGGCCATTTCCGTGGTGGCGTCGCTTTTCATTATTAACTTCAAGTGAAGAATGGTTTAAACTGCTATCGATTATACGACTGTATATCGCGGTTAAGCTGGCGTCACCATTCAAGCACAGGAGACCCGCATGAAAATCGTCGAGATCCGCGAAAAGACCATCCCCATCTCTTCCCCCATCCGCAACGCCTACATCGATTTCACCAAGATGACGTTAAGCCTGGTGGCCGTCGTCACGGATGTGATGCGCGACGGCAAGCCCGTCGTCGGCTACGGCTTCAATTCGAATGGCCGCTACGGCCAGGGCATGCTGATGCGCGAGCGCTTCATTCCCCGCATCCTCGACGCCGATCCCGCCAGCCTCGTGACGGATGACGGCGCCAATCTCGACCCGCACAAGGTATGGGATTGCATGTACACCAATGAAAAGCCGGGCGGCCACGGCGAGCGCTCGGTAGCCATCGGCACCATCGACATGGCCATCTGGGATGCCGTGGCGAAGATCGAGCGCAAGCCCCTGTTCCAGCTGCTGGCCGAGCGCCATGGCACGGGCGTGCCGGACAAACAAGTGTTCGTGTATGCGGCCGGCGGCTATTACTACCCGGGCCAGAGCCTGTCCGCCCTGCAGGACGAGATGCGCAGCTATGTCGACCGCGGCTACACCGTGGTCAAGAAGAAGATCGGCGGCGCCTCGCTGGACGAAGACTTGCGCCGCATCGACGCCATCATGGACGTGCTGCAGGATGGCCAGAAGCTGTGCGTGGATGCCAACGGCCGTTTCGACCTCGACACGTCGATCGCCTACGCCAAGGCGCTGCGCCAGTACGACCTGTTCTGGTATGAAGAGGCGGGCGATCCGCTCGATTTCGAGCTGCAGGCGACCTTGCGCAGCTATTACGACAAGCCGATGGCGACGGGCGAGAACCTGTTTTCCATGCAGGATGCGCGCAACCTGATCCGCTACGGCGGCATGCGCGCCGACCGCGACTGGCTGCAGTTCGATTGCGCCCTCAGCTACGGCCTGGTGGAATACCTGCGCACCCTGGACATGCTGCAGCAGCACGGCTGGTCGCGCAGCCGCTGCATCCCGCATGGCGGCCACCAGATGTCCCTGAATATCGCGGCCGGCCTGGGCCTGGGCGGCAATGAATCGTATCCCGATTTATTCCAGCCATTCGGCGGCTTCCCCGACGGCGTGCGCGTCGAAAACGGCCACATCACCATGCCGGACCTGGTCGGCATCGGCTTCGAGGGCAAGGCGAACCTGTATGCGGAAATGCGCGCGCTGAGCGGGCTGTAGGCTCAGGCCGGCGCCTGGCGTTTCATCTGCGCGGCGGGGCTGCTCTTTTCCCAGCGGAACAGCCACATGATGATCAGCTTGGTCGTGGCGCTGACGCAGGCCAGCAGCAGCAGGGGCCAGCCTGTCGATAATCCCATGACGCAGGCAAAGAAGATGGTGCTGGCATCCATGGCGAGGATGAACTGGCTCATTTTCAGGGACACGGCGCCCGTCTTGCCCGAGCGCCAGATCAAGCGGATCTGGTGCGCGTAGCCCTGCGCCAGCAGCACGGTGACGGCGACGAGCAGGCCTTGCGAGATCACGCGCTTTTCATCGCTGAAGGTGGGGCCGAAGGCCAGCCCCGCCATGCCCGCGCCCAGCAGCAGCGCGCAGGCCAGCAGCGCATTGCGCGATGTCAAGCTGCGGCGGTCGCGGTGGATTTCATACAGGATGGCCAGCGCGATCAGCGAGGCGACCAGGCGGGGCCAGACGATGTAGTGGTTGAACGGCGTGATCGAGTAGCCGTACACGAAGAACGCGCAATACGCGAGGAAGCTGACGGTGAACTGGTTGATGGACAGGATGTCGGTCGTCTTGCCGGCGCCGATGCCGGCATCGCGCTTGCGCTGCCAGATTTTTTGCAGCTGCGACCACAGGCCGTACAGGCTGACGACGATGAAGAGGGAATTGAGGCTGCCGGCAAGGGCGTACAGGGAAGGGGGCTGCAAGGTATCTCCTGGGAAAGCCAAGGCGCCGCCATGACAGGCCGCCTTGTCTATACATTTTATTTTGGCAATATGCTCTCATGAAATAAATTAGCAGGCAAGCAATGATTGCGCTGTCGGGGCCTGTTGCCGCGGTACTTGCCTGAACGTACCTGTTCCTGCGCTTGGCCCTATAATTGCGGCATGACTTTCTTATCACATCGTGCCCGCTCCGTGCTGGGCAGTATCGGCAAAATGGCCGTTTCCCTGATTCTCCTGTTGACCGCACTGTGGGGCGCGCTGGTGCTGTGGTACCAGTTGTCCGGCGGCACGGCCGCGCAAGCCATCGGCGCGCTGCTGTGGGGCGCGCTGGGCGTGGCCAGCATCGCGCTGTGGTGGACGCGCGGCGATGCGCGCGTGCTGCTGCCGTATGCGGCCGGTTTTCTCCTGCTGCTCCTGTGGTGGAGCCTGATCACGCCGAAGCAGCAGCGCGTGTGGGCCGACGACGTGGCGCGCAACGTCACGGGCACGGTCAAGGGCAGCACCGTCACGCTGGACAATGTGCGCAATTTCGACTGGCGCAGCGACGACGACTACACGGTCAAGTGGGAACAGCGCAGCTACGACCTCGACGAGCTGCGCACGGTGGACACGGCGCTGTCGTACTGGACGGGGCCGTACATCGCGCATACCCTGATTTCGTTCGGCTTTGCGGACGGGCGCTTTTTGACGTTTTCCATCGAAATCCGCAAGGAAAAGGGCGAGAGCTTTTCCGCCATCGGCGGCTTTTTCAAGCATTTCGAGATGAGCCTGATCGCCGCCGACGAGCGCGACATCCTGCGCGTGCGCACGAATGCGCGGGGCGAGGACATGCATCTGTACCGCGTGATGATGCCCAAGGCGGCCATGCGCTCGCTGTTCCTCGCCTACCTGGACGAAGCGCAATCGCTGAAGAACCAGCCGCAGTTCTACAACACCCTGACGGCCAACTGCACCACCATCGTCTTCGAGATGGTGCGCCGCATCGTGCCGGGCCTGCCGCTCGACTACCGGCTGATGGCTTCGGGCTACCTGGACCGCTACCTGTTCGACGTCAAGGGCCTGGTGCCCGGCCAGACCTTCCAGCAGCTGCGCGATGGCGGCCACGTCACGGCGCGCGCGCGGGCGGCCAACGACGACGCGGACTTTTCGCATGCGATCCGCCGCGGCATGCCGGGCTACGATGAAACGGGCCACCCGAAGCTGCAAATGCCCAGGCAGTAATCAACTTGCAGCACAACGTCCAACCAAACCGTAGCGAGCGGAAGGAAGAGGTGGTCGAGAAGCGGAACTGTACTTTAGTACAGTGAGCATCGCAGGCCGCCTATGCCGACGCGCAGTAGGCTTGGTTGGGCGTTATCTGTCATTGCTTTATACTGTCGCTATCCCGACCGGCCGCACATTGCGGCCGGTCTCACTTCATGACTAAATAATAAGAAGGCCCGCTATGCCATTTTCCTCACTGGGTCTGATTCCCGCCCTGGTCCGCGCCGTCGACAAGGCCGGCTATGCCGCGCCGACGGCCATCCAGGCGGCCGCCATTCCCGCCATCCTGCGCGGCAGCGACGTGCTGGGCGCGGCCCAGACGGGTTCCGGCAAGACGGCCGCCTATGCGCTGCCGCTGCTGCAGGCGCTGATGGCGCCCGTTTCCGGCCCGCGCCAGGTGCGCGCGCTGATCCTCGTGCCCACGCGCGAGCTGGCGGCGCAGGTGGGGCAGACGGTGCACGCGCTGGCCAAGCCGCTGCCGATCAAACTGAAGATTTCCGTGCTGTTCGGCGGCGTGTCGATCAATCCGCAGATGATGGATTTGCGCGGCGGCGCCGATATCGTCGTCGCCACGCCAGGCCGCCTGTTGGACCTGGTGCGCCAGAATGCCGTCAAATTGGGCGGCGTGTCGCTGTTCGTCCTGGATGAAGCCGACCGTTTGCTGGACATGGGTTTCAGCGAAGAGATCAACGCCATCCTGGCGCTGCTGCCCAAGCAGCGGCAAAACCTGTTCTTCTCCGCCACCTTCCCCGACAACGTGCAGGCGCTGGCCGACGGCCTGCTCAGCGAACCCGTGCGCATCGAAGTGGTGTCCGAACCGCAGGACAAGCCCGACATCGTGCAGCGCGCCATCACGGTCGACGTGCCGCGCCGCACGCAGCTGCTGCGCTACCTGATACTGCAGCAGCAGTGGGAGCGCGTGCTGGTGTTCGTCGCCACCAAGTACGCGGCCGAACACGTGGCCGACAAGCTGCAGCGCGCGGGCTTGCACGTGGGCGCCTTCCACGGCGAATTCAGCCAGGGCACGCGCAGCCAGCTGCTGGCCGACTTCAAGGCGTGCCGCTTGCAGGTGCTGGTCGCCACCGACGTGGCCGCGCGCGGCATCGACATCGCCGGCCTGCCGGCCGTCGTCAACTATGACTTGCCCCGTTCGGCCGTCGACTACACGCACCGCATCGGCCGCACGGGCCGCGCCGGCGAAAGCGGCACGGCCATCAGTTTCGTGTCGGCCGATACGGAAGCGCATTTCCGCCTGATCGAAAACCGCAACGACTTGCGCATCGTGCGCGAAGTGGTGGCCGGTTTCGAGCCGACGGAGCTGCCGACGCCCGTGAATCCCGTCACCGATACGGTCAACGGCGGCGTAAAAGGTGCGCGCAAGAGCAAAAAGGACAAATTGCGCGAAGCGGCGGCCCTGGCGGCGAAGGCGGCCGAAGGCAATTAAATCCACCTTATGTGCGCTAGCCGCTTGAACGGCCACGTTTCCCGGACTAAGATTGTGTTTCTATAAAGCAAGGGGACGTGCATGCACAGGATCATGATCAAACGGGCGGCCGCTGCCGCCTGCCTCGCGGCGCTGGCCGCTTGCGCCGGCATGGGCGGCAATCACGGCACGTCCGGCATGCAGATGCCGGGCAAGACGCCGGCCGATGCCGCCGTGGCCGCCACCTGGTACAACCCGCCCAGCGAATTTCCCGGTATTTGCCTGACCCAGTTCAAGGATGGCAGCCTGCGTTTCGACGGCGGTTTCGCCTTCTTCAATCCGGGCCGCTGGGCCTATGATGGGGCCACGTCCGAACTGCGTTTGCAGCTGGCGCCGACCCCATCGCTGGAACTGGCGCACGCGCAAACGGTGCTGCACCAGAACCTGCTGAGAGTCGAGGCGGCCAGGAACACGCTGGTGTACGCCGTGAAAGCCGACACGCAAGCCATCGGCCTGGGCGGCTTTGTGTTTTACCGCGACACGCCGTGTCCGGCACGGCGCGGATAAGTGCCGGATAAATGCCGGATAAGTGCCATAGAGGAATATTTAGTCGTATAATTTCAAGGCAGGCTGGCTGCCGCGCAAGACTCTCCTGCGCGGCAAATCCCCCCTCCAGGCAAGCTCCGATATCGCCGCGGCGATGAGAGGATGGTCCGATGGATGTGCACGATGAGCATGGTATGCCAGGGACTGTGGCGGCGGACGCCGTGGCGCCGCCGCGCACCTTGCTGCTGGTCGATGACGAGCCGAATATCCTCGCTTCCCTGAAGCGCCTGCTGCGGCGCGACGGTTACCATATTTTGACGGCCGCCAGCGGCCAGGAAGGGCTGGAAGTGCTGGCCAGCCATGCCGTCGACGTCATCGTGTCGGACCAGCGCATGCCCGGCATGCTGGGCGCCGACTTCCTGCGCAAGGCCAAGCTGCTGTGTCCACAGACCATCCGCATCATGCTGTCGGGATATACCGAGCTGCAGGCCGTCACGGACGCCGTCAACGAGGGCGCCATCTTCAAGTTTCTTACCAAGCCCTGGGAAGACCATCAGCTGCGCGAGCATATCGCCGAAGCGTTTCGCCTGAAGGGCATCGACGACGACAATGTGCGCCTGAATGCGCAGTTGCGCGACGTCAACCAGGCGCTGGCCGCGGCCAATGCCGCCATGCAGGCGCTGGTGTGCCAGCAGCAGCACCAGATCAGCCGCGATGAAGTCAGCCTGGGCATCGCGCGCGAATTGCTGCAATTCCTGCCGCTGCCCGTGATCGGGCTCGACGAGGACGGCATGATCGCCTTCATCAACGGGGCGGCCGCCAGCCTGTTCGAACGGGGCGCGGCCTTGCTGGGCAACGAGGCGGCGATCGTCCTGCCGCAGCTGTTCGACGGGCAGGCCACGCCCCGCCTGGCCGCCATCGATGGCCAGCCGTATGTCGTGGCCGTCCATCCCATGGGCCTGCATTCGCGCTCGCGCGGCAGCCTGGTCACCCTGAGTCGTCATGGAGCGGGTACATGAGTACATGCGGACGCGAGATTTCCATGGAGCAGGCGCAGGAAGGCATGGTGCTGGCGCAAGCCTTGAACGACGCCAGCGGCGCCGTGCTGCTGGCCCAGGGCGCCACGCTGACGGCGGCGAACCTGACGGCCTTGCGCAGGCGCAATGTGGAGCGCTGCCACGTCGTCATGGACGAGGAGCCGGACCCCGCCGCGCAGGCGCATGCCGAGCAGGAACGGGCGCGCCGCCTGGAACGGCTGGCCGTGCTGTTCCGCGCCACGCCGCCCGACTCCGCGGGTGCGGAACTGCTGACGCTGCTGCAGCGCTACCGGCAGGGGGGCGCGGCATGACACGCCTCAGTTTTGAACACATCATCCGCCAGATACAGGAACTGCCTTCGCTGCCCGTGGTGGTGCTGGAACTGCTGTCGAGTATGGACCAGGACGACACGGACGTGCATGTGCTGGCGCAAAAGATCGAACTGGACCAGGCCCTGGCCGCAAAGACCTTGCGCATCGCCAACTCCTCGTTCTACGGCATGCAATCGAAGGTCACCAGCATTCCGCAAGCCGTTTCCGTGCTGGGCTTTCACAGCATCCGCACCGTCGTCACGGCCTGCGCCCTGACGGGCAGCTTCGCGCCCGTCAGCGGCGGCTTCGATTTCCAGGCGTTCTGGCGCCACTCGCTGGCCACGGCCATTGCCGCGCGCCTGTTGGCGCCGCACTTGCGCGTCAATCCCGAAACGGCGTTCACGGCGGGACTGCTGCACGACCTGGGTACCCTGGTGCTGGTGACGCGCTTCCCGGCCGAGCACGCGCTCGTGCGCAGCCACCGCCAGGCGCAGGATTGCCAGATGGCCGAGGCGGAACTGGCCGTCATCGGCATCGATCACGCGCAGGTGGGCAGCGCCCTGGCCGCCTACTGGAAGTTTCCCGCCGCGATACAGCAGGCGGTGGCCGACCATCACGCCATCGACCGCCTGGACGCGGGCGGCTTGCCGCTGGCCGTGCACCTGGCCAATGCCGTCGCCCTGGCGCTCGACCTGGCCGGCGTCGACGATGCGCTCGTGCCGCCCCTGTCGCCCACGGGCTGGCGCAGCGTCGCCCTGGACGAGCCGGCCTGGCTGGCGCTGCTGCGGCAAACGGAACACACCTTCGATGAAATGTCGCGGATCATGCTGGCATGAACAGGACAGAGGCCATGGACACAGAAGCAGGGCAGGCACTGCCGGCCAAGCCGGAACGCCGCAAGACCGATTCCATCGCACTGTCGGCGTTTTTCGACGGCCATCCCGTGGCCACGTTCGCCATCGACACGGACCACGTGATCACGCACTGGAACAGCGCCTGCGAACAGTTGACGGGCTTCACGGCCGCCGAGATGGTCGGCACGCGCGACCACTGGAAGGCGTTTTATCCGCAGCCGCGCGCCTGCCTGGCCGACTTGCTGGTGGCCGACGATATCGCATTCGGCGAAAATGAACTCTATCTTGGCAAGCTGAAGCGCTCTTCCGTGATCCCCGGCGCCTTTGAGGCCGAGGATTTCTTTGCCGATATCGGCCCCGACGGCCATTGGCTGCATTTCACGGCGGCGCCCCTGCGCGACCGCCAGGGCTGCCTGGTGGGCGCCATCGAAACCCTGCGCGACGTCAGCGAGCGGCGCCTGGCGGAACTGGCGCTGCGCAAGGCGCACGACAACCTGGAACATCTGGTGGCCAAGCGCACGGCCCAGCTGGCTGCAATGAACGAGCGCCTGGCCGACGATATCCGCCAGCGCCAGATCGCCGATCTGGAGTTGCGCGAGCGCAACCTGGCCCTGACGGAATTGAACAGCAAGCTGTCGCTGGCCCAGCAAAAGCTGCTGCAGTCGGAAAAGCTGGCCTCGATCGGCCAGCTGGCCGCCGGCGTGGCGCACGAGATCAACAATCCCATCGGTTATGTGTTTTCCAACGTCGGCACGCTGGAAGGCTACCTGGACGACCTGTTTTCCATGCTCGACGCCTATGAGGAAGCCGAGCCGGCCGTCGCCGACCCCGTGGTGGCGGCGCGCCTGCGGGCGCTGCGCGAACAGATCGACCTGGACTTCCTGCGCACCGACATACCGATGCTGATGGGCGAGTCGAAGGAAGGCATTGCGCGCGTGCGCCGCATCGTGCAGGACTTGAAGGATTTTTCGCGCACGGACGCGCACCAGGAGTGGGTTTGGGCGGATTTGCGCCAGGGCATCGATACCACGCTCAATATCGTGAACAACGAGGTCAAGTACAAGGCCGACGTGGTGCGCGAATATGCCGACATTCCCGATATCGAATGCCAGCCTTCCGAGCTGAACCAGGTGATCATGAACCTGGTCGTCAACGGGGCCCACGCCATGGGCGAGGCGCGCGGACGCATCACCCTGCGCACGGGCAGCGACAACGCGGCGGAAGTGTGGATCGAGGTCGAGGACACGGGCGGCGGCATCGCGCCCGAACACCTGTCGCGCATCTTCGACCCCTTCTTCACCACCAAGGCCGTCGGCAAGGGCACGGGGCTGGGCCTGTCGCTGGCCTACACGACGGTGCAGAAACACCATGGCCGCATCGACGTGCGCAGCGTCATCGGCCGCGGCACCACCTTCCGCATCACCTTGCCCGTGCGCCAGGCGCAGGCCGTCACACCATGACCGAACAGGACAGCATGAGCATCAGCACCAGCGCCAGCACCGCGCCGCCCACCATCCTGTGCGTCGACGACGAACCGAATATCCTGTCGTCGCTGCGCCGTCTGTTCCGCCCGCACGGCTACCGCGTGCTGACGGCCGAGAGCGGCGCGGCCGGCCTGGCCCTGCTGGATAACGAGACGGTGGACCTGGTCATCTCCGACATGCGCATGCCGCACATGGATGGCGCGCAATTCCTGGCCCAGGTGCGCCGGCGCTGGCCCGGCACCATGCGCTTGCTGCTGACCGGCTATGCCGACATCCAGTCCATCCTCGACGCCATCAACCAGGGCGAGATCTACCGCTACGTGACCAAGCCCTGGGACGAGAACGATATCGTGCTGGTGGTGCGCCACGCGCTGGAACGGCGCGCGCTGGAAGAGGAAAAACGGCGCTTGGAAGCGTTGACGGCCAGCCAGAACGTGGAACTGCAGGCGCTCAACGCCAGCCTGGAAGCGAAGGTGGCCACGCGCACGCAGCAGCTGAAACTGTCGCACGACGAGGTGCAGGCGGCCAACGAGCGCCTGAAGGCCACGTTCGTGACGACCATCAAGGTGTTTTCCAACCTGATCGAGATGCGCGGCGGCAAGCTGGCCGGCCATGCGCGGCGGGTGGCCGAGCTGTCGCGCAAGCTGGCGCAGGCGCTGGGCCTGGAAGGGCAGGAGGCGCGCGACGTGTTCATCGCGGCCCTGCTCAAGGATATCGGCAAGCTCAGCTTGAGCGACGACGTGCTGGAATTGCCTGCCAGCGCCTGGACGGGAGATCAACTGGCCGCGTTCCGCAAGCATCCGCTGCGCGCCGAACAGCTGCTGATGGCGCTGGAGGAATTGCGCGCCGTCTCCGTGATCCTGCGCTCACAGCTCGAGCGCTTCGACGGCGGCGGCTTTCCCGATGGCCTGGTGGGCCTGGCCATTCCGCTGGGCGCGCGCATCCTGGCGCTGGCGTCCGATTACGACGGCTTGCAGATCGGCGCCATGGTGCAGCGCAGCCTGCGCGCCGAGGAAGCCCGCACCCTGATCTACGACAGCGTCGGCAAGCGCTACGACCCGGCCGTGGTGGCCGCTTTCCGCGGCATCATGGAAGAGACGGAACCGCCGGCGCGCGACCTGACGGTGCTGTCGGGCCAGCTGGAGCCGGGCATGGTGCTGTCGCGCGACCTGATCAGCCGCGACGGCCTGATGCTGCTGGCGGCCGAACACGTGCTGACGGCCCGCGTGATCAGCCAGCTGCTCGACTTCGAAAGCAAGAATGGCGGGCGCCTGAGCATCCGCGTGTACGCGCCGCCGAAAGACGCCTAGGCGTTCGTGGCGCCCGGCGGCTGCAGCGGCAGGTGCACGGTAAAGCGCGTGCCGCGGCCCACTTCCGAGGCCACGTCGATGCGTCCGCCGTGCTTGTTGACGATGCCGTACGACAGCGACAGGCCCAGGCCCGTGCCGCTGCCCACGGCCTTGGTGGTGAAGAATGGCTCGAAGATGCGGTTCAGGTGCTCGGGCGCGATGCCGGCGCCCGTGTCGCCGATCTCCACCCATACCCAGTCGTCCGCATGACCGGTGCGGATGCTGATCACGCCGTCGCTGCCGATGGCCTGGCCCGCGTTGACGAGCAGGTTCATGAAGACCTGGTTCAGCTGCGAGGCCAGGCACAGTATCGGCGGCAGCTCGCCATAGTGTTTTTCGATGCGCGCCTTGTATTTCAATTCGTTGGCGACGATATTCAGGGTGCTGTCCAGGCCCGCATGCAGGCTGGCCACTTGCCAGTCCGTCTCGCCCACGTGGGAAAAATCCTTCAGCGCCTGCACGATGTCGCGCACGCGTTTGAGGCCATCCATCGATTCGCGCACCAGGTCGCCGATGTCGTCCTGCAGGAAGGCCAGGTCAGCCTGCGCGCGCACCTGGGCCACGCGCGCGACCAGGGCCGGGCCATCGAGCGGCTCGCCCATTGCCGCCTCGTATTGCGCGATGACGTCGAACAGGGTGCCGACGTAGCCTTGCAGCGAACTCATGTTCGAATTGACGAAGCCGATCGGGTTATTGATTTCATGCGCGATGCCGGCCGCCAGCTGGCCGATGGACGCCATCTTTTCCGATTGCAGCAGCTGGTCGTGCGCTTCCTGCAGCTTGCTGATCAGTAGTTGCTGCTCTTCGCCGCGCGCCTGCAGCATCGCTTCCATGCGCTTGCGTTCCGTGATGTCCGTCAGCGAGCCGATGACCTCGAACGGCACGCCGTGCTCGTCGCGCACGAGGCGCAGGCTGTCGTGCATCCACAGATAGCTGCCGTCGCGCACGCGAAAACGGTATTCATAGGCGCGCGCGCCTTCGACGAAGATCTGCGCCAGGCTGGAAAAGATGCCGGGGGCGTCGTCGGGGTGGATGTGGTCGAACCAGAAATTGGGGTCGGCCACCATTTCCTCGGGCTGGTAGCCCAGCACGTTCAAGGCATTGTTGCTGACAAAAGTCATCTTGAAGTCGCCGCTGGGCACGGTGCAATAGATGATGGAGGGGGTATTGTCGAGCAGGTATTGCAGGCGCACGGCCGTGGCGGCCGAGGCGTCATCGCCAGGCGCCGACCCGGCATGCCGGCCGGTATCGGGAGTGGAAAGGTCGAAATCCTCGAACTGCATCGTCACACCTCGCTGCCTGCACGGCCTTGATGTCATCCCCGCTCGATTATGCCTGATTCTGCCTGCCCTGGGCCGCCAGCGGCGCGCTCAGGGGGCCAGCGGCTGCTCGACGATCGCCATGCGCCGCGCGATGCGCTGCGCCGCCTGCGTATCGCCCGCCTGTTCGGCGCGCAGGCGCTGCACGCCCAGCCACGCCAGCAGCGGACGGCGCCAGCCCTGGTCCGAGGCGGTGGCGACGGCCGTATCGAGCAGCTCCGGCGTGGCGCGGCTGGCGCGCAGCAGCACGCCGGCCGCCACCAGCTGCGACAGCGGGTCCTTGATGGCGGCCACGGCGCTGGCGGCGGCCGTGTCCGAGCCGGCACCGGCGGCCGCCCGCTGCGCTTCCGGCAGCAGGGCGACGTCGGCCGTTTGCGCCTTGCCGGCCAGCCAGGCCACATACGCGCGGTCGGCGGCCGTCGCGTCGGCTTGCAGGGCGTCAAAGCCGGCGCAGTCCTCGAAGGCCAGGCTGGCCACGCGCGTGGCGCAGCGCAGCAGTTCGATGCGCGCCACCAGATCGAGCTTGCCCGTGCCGGCCACCTGGCTGCGGGCGCGCCGGAATTCCGTCTGTTCGACGAGGGCGTTGCCACTCAGGTAAGCCGCTTGAAACCGTTCGACTGAACTTTGCGCATTCATTTTCCAGTCCGGCACGGGCGGGCCGCTGGAGCAGGCGGCCAGCGCGGCGGACAACAGCGCGGCCAGGGCAGGCCGGAGGATATTGATATTTATCATGGCAGTTTGATCTCCGGATTGCGCTTGAATGGCCATTTGCGGTTGATTTCATTGACCAGCTGCTCGACCTTGCGCAGATTGCTTTCCACATCCGCGCGCAGCGGACCCAGGTCGGCCGTGGCCGCCTTGGCGTTGGCACCCACGGCTTGCGCCTCGACCAGCACGGCGTCGACTTTTTTCAGGCTGTTGCGCGTGTCGGCCAGCAGGGCGTTCAGCTGCACGATGGTTGCCTGCGCATCCGTCATCACGCCCTTGTCGCCGAAGACGCGCGTATCGGCATTGGCCACCAGGCCATCCGTGCGGCGCGCCAGCTGGTCGGCCGTGATCAGCAGGGCGTTGGCCCGCTCGATCAGCAGGCGCGACTGCTTGTCGTCGCCCGTCAGCAAGCCCATGGCCCCGCCCGGACCGCTCAGCTTGCCCGTCACGGCCTGCACGTTGCGCATGGTGCCGTCGAGCGCGGAATCGCTGCCCGTCAGGTTGCCCAGGTTGTTCAGCAAGTCCTTGGCGGCGGCCAGCAGGCGGGGGATTTCCGCTGCCATGTCGCCCACCAGCAAGTCGCGCGTGGCGTCGTCAGGCAGGGGAGGGTCCGTCAGGATGCCGCTGTAGGCGCGCAACTTGGCGCCGCCCACGATGCCCCGTTCCAGGGTGAAGATGGAGCTGGTGCGCAGCCAGTGCGCATCTTTGCGCGGCACGTCGATGATGACGCGGGCGCGCCCGTCCGGCGCCAGCTCGATGCGCTGCACGCGGCCGATGGGAAAGCCGGAAAAGGTCAGGTCGGCGCCCACGCCGACGCCGTCCGAATCGTCGGCCGTCAGCACCAGCGTCTGCGTCGCTTCGAAGGCGCCGCGCGCATACATCAGGTAGACGACGGAGCCGACCACCAGCACGAACATGAAGACGAGCAAAATGGCCGCCTTCAGTTCCGCGTGGCGCACGGGCGGCGGGGCGGGCAGGACGGCATCTTGCGCGACACCGGCGGGCGCCGTCACGTCGACCTGGTCTGGATTTTGGGGTTGGCTCATGGCTTCTGGCTCTCGTTTGGGTGGTTCGGGGATGGCTGGCGGCGGCGGGCGGGGCATCAGTAGTAATTGCCCATCAGCGAAGCCACTTCGACCAGCAGGATGACGGAAAACAGGCGCAGCATTTCAGACAGGCCATGCGCGGCCCACAGGCGGTTGCGCCGGCCGTGCGGCTCGTCCGGATAGTAGGACGAGGCCAGCGGGATCAGGGCCACGGCAAAGCTGAAGAAGATGACCTTGAGCATCAGGATCAGGGCCACGGCGGGATTGAAGATCTGTCCCACGACGCGCGTATAACCCTGCAGCGCCCACGGCGTAAAACCGTAGATGGTGATGTAGGCGAGGATCAGCGACGTGACGCAGCTGACGATGGCCAGCATCCACACGGCAAAGATGCTGGACATGACGCGTGGAAAGTATTCGCGGCGCAGCAGGTCGACCCCCTGGCGCTGCATGGTATCGAGCATGCCGGAAGAGCGCATTTGCGCAAACGCAATGCCGTCGGGCAAAGTCAGGCGCAGCGCGACGAACAGGGCGGCCGTCAGCGGGATCAGTTCCAGCACCAGCACGCGCACCACCATTTCCAGCGCATAGCGCGACAGGCCGTAGCTTTGCGCGCTGACGACGACGATGCGGATGAGCACCAGGCTGACGAGCGCACAGGCGACGCTGAACCACACGAGGTTCGGCGCCGTGTTCGTCACGAGGCGGTGCGCGAGGATGGGGCGGTTGTCGCGGTTATAGCTCGACGGCGACAGGGCCAGCGAAAACACGAGGATGGCGAAATGCAGCATGCGCCACCAGCTGACCAGCCAGGCCATGGTGGCCCGGTGCAAACGGCGCAGGCTGATGATGAGGGAGACGGATAGGGTCATCATGGCATCTTAACATCAGCCCGGCCCGGCAAGCACGGCTAGCGTGCGCGGCTATCCGAACAGGGCGAAGCCGGCCATCACGACCATCAGTACGGCGATGTATTGCATCGGAATCCAGAACAGGGTGTGGCGTTTGCGCAGGATGACTCTTTCCTGCGTGGCCGGGTCGATCAGTTCGCGTCCTGGCGCATTGTTCAGACGCACGCCTGCATACCAGCTGGCGGCTGCCGCCAGCAGGAAGGCCAGGACCAGGGTCCATGCGTGGCTCTTCGTGTATTCCTCGCCCAGGGTGGCGCCAAACAGCGCTTGCGCAGCCACTACGACGATGAAACAGATCAGGGGGGCGAGTATGCCGAAGCCTTGCCAGATAAGCATAAAGATTCTCCAGTGGATTGAGGGAACCCGCGGCGGCGTGGCGGTGGCTGTGCCCGGCGGGGTTGCGGATTCTATCAGACTTATCAAAAAGAAAGTTTCTTCTCGGCACTATTGTGCGTGGCTGTCATGCGGTGCTGGCGGTGGCCACGCTGGCGATGATCGCATCGGCCGCTGCGCGCACGCGGGCAGAGCGGTTCAGGTCGGCATGCATGACGAGCCACACGTCGTAGCTTTCCGCCCGCTCGGGCCAGATGCGCACGAGCAGCGGGTCGATATCGCCCAGGTGGGTGGCCAGCTCGGCCACGCCCAGGCCCGCGCGCGTGGCTTCCTGCAGCATCGCCGCCGAGTTCACTTCCATTGCCACCCGGGCGTTGGCGACGGATTCGCCGGCCAGCTTTTCCGCGTGACGGGGCGCCACGGAATGGTGGTAGATGACGATGTCGTGTCCGGCCAGCGCCGTGCCGCGCACGGGTTCGCCCCGCTGCGCCAGGTAGCTTGTTGACGCGTACAGGCCCAGGCTGCGCTTGACCAGATGGCGCGAGATCAGGTCCGGGTCGGTGGGGCGCACGGCGCGCACGGCCAGGTCCGCTTCGCGTCGCGTCAGGCTGGCCAGCTGCGGCGCCACGTGCAGCACGATGCGGATGTCCGGGTGCGCCGCGTGCAGCCGCTGCATGGCGCGGATGACGAAGTGGCTGGCCATGGTGTCGGTGGTGGCCACGCGCACCAGGCCGGACAGGCGGTTGTCGACGCCCTGCATTTCGCGTTGCAGCTTGTCGGCCGCCCGTTCCATCGCTTCGGCCGCGTTCAGGGCCAGCTCGCCGGCCGGCGTGGGCACGTAGCCGGACGGCGTGCGCAGGAACAGGGTGGCGCCCAGCGAGCTTTCCAGCGCGGCCAGGCGGCGCCCGCACGTGGCCTGGTCGATGCGCAGCAGGGCGGCCGCACCGCGCAAGGTGCCGGCCCGGCCGATGGCCAGAAAGATGCGCGCGTTATCCCAGTCCATAAGCCCAATCCATTGCTTGTTTTCCTGTCGTTATCGTGATGCATTTTTGCATCATGGTGCCGATTTTATGCCTGTTTACTGCATTCTTCAACACTCGCATAATGACTGCCCCCCGTCCCTGCAAGGAAATACCATGCCTGCCCCCACACCGCGCCGCGCCAGCGGCTTGATCCTGCTGACCCTGGCGTTCGGCTTCGTCATGGCCATGCTCGACGTCACGGCCGTCAACGTGGCGCTGTCCGATATCGCGCTGGACCTGGCCATACCGCTGACGGGCCTGGTGTGGGTGGTCGATGGCTACACCTTGACGTTTGCCGCGCTGCTGCTGGCCGGCGGCGCGCTGGCCGACCGCTACGGGCCGAAAGCCGTGTACCAGGGCGGCCTGGGCGTCTTCATCCTCGGTTCGGTGCTGTGCGGCGCCGCGCCCGATGGGCATTTCCTGACGGCCGCGCGCCTGCTGCAGGGCGCGGGCGCGGCCCTGTTCATGCCCAGTTCGCTCAGCCTGCTGACGCACAGCTTTGAAGACGAGCGCGAACGCACGCGCATGCTGGGCGCCTGGTCGGCGCTGGTGGGCATGGCCGGCGCGTCCGGCCCCCTGATCGGCGGCATCCTCGTGCACCAGTTCGGCTGGCGCAGCGTGTTCTGGGTCAACGTGCCGCTGGGTGTGCTGGCCATCGTCATGGCGCAGCTGTTGCTGGCCGCGCCGGCGCGCCAGCCGCGCGATCTATCGCTGTTCAGCCATGCGCTGGGCGTGGCGGCGCTGGCGGGCCTGAGTTTCGTGCTGATCGAAGGTCCCGTGCTGGGCTGGCTGTCGCCGGGCGTGCTGGCGGCGGGGGCCTTGACGGTGCTGTCCGCCGGGCAATTGCTGCGGCGCGAGCGCAGCGGCAGCCACCCGCTGTTGCCGCGCGCACTGTTTCACAGCAGCAGCTTCGGCGCGGCCAATGGAGTGGGTTTCCTGATCAATTTCTGCGTGTTCGGCCAGCTGTTCTTGTTGAGCTTGTTTCTGCAGCAGTCGGGCGGCGCCGATGCCTTGCAGTCGGGCTTGCGCCTGCTGCCCATGATGGCGGCCTATACGGTGGGAAACTTTATGGCGGGAAGTATTGCGGCGCGTCATGGCACGCGCTTGCCCATGCTGCTAGGCTTGCTGGTAGGCGCTGGCATGGCTTTGCTGCTGATGGCCTTGCGTCCCGGCACGCCCTATTTCCTGCTGGCGCTGGGCACGGCCGTGATGAATGTGGCCGTCGGCATCGCCATTCCCGCCATGACGGCCACCGTGATGCGGGTGGCCGGCAAGCAGCATGCGAACAGCGCGGCGGCGGCCTTGAATGCGAACCGGCAAATCGGCGCGCTGGTGGGCGTGGCCTTGATCGGCAGTATCCTGCACATGGTGCCGGACTGGTCGCTGCGTCTGCCGCTGGCTTACGCGACGATCGCCGTCGCGTATGGCCTGGCGGCGGGCCTCGTCTACCGCCACGTGCATTTGCCGAAGGCCGTGGCCGCCTGAAGGCTGGCCTGACGGATTATTGCCCGCGCGTGCTGCGCCACTCCACCAGTTCTTCGATGGTCAGGATCGGCATGCCGTGCAGTTCGGCGAAGCGCTCGATATCGTCGCCGCGCATCATGGTGCCGTCCGGGTTCATCAGTTCGCACAGCACGGCGGCCGGGTTCAGGCCCGCCATGCGCGACAGGTCGACGGAGCCTTCCGTGTGGCCACGGCGCTCGAGCACGCCACCGGGCGCGGCGCGCAGGGGGAAGACGTGGCCAGGACGCACCAGATCGGCGGGCTTGGCGTTCGGCGCGATGGCGGCGCGGATGGTGGTCACGCGGTCGGCGGCCGACACGCCCGTCGTGACGCCGTCGCGCGCCTCGATGGAGACCGTGAACGGCGTGCCGTAGCGGCTGCCGTTGTCGGACGACATGGGCGGCAATTCCAGCGCGCTGACGACGTCCGTCGGCAGGCACAGGCAGACGATGCCGCTGCATTCGCGGATCAGCAGGGCCATGGTTTCGTTCGTCAATTTCTCGGCCGACAGGATCAAATCGGCTTCGTTTTCACGGTCGAAATCGTCGAGCAGGATGACGGGAATGCCGGCGCGCATGGCGGCCAGGGCGGATTGGATGCGACCTTCCAGGTCGTTGGAAAGCAGGGTATAGCTGTTGACTAACATGGTGAAACGCTCCTCGCATAGGCGAAAAACGCTGCAGGGCAAGCGAATAGACGCAACTGGCCGCATCGCCGTGGCGATGGGACATCACACTACTGCACATCTTCTTTCATCCGGACTATACCGTCGGCTCTGGAGTCACACCAGATCTGCTGACCTCGCCAAGCGGTGCCTGGAAAGCGCTCGCGGGCTTGACCGTTGCCGGTCTTACCGCCGGTGGGGAATCGCACCCCGCCCCGAAGACGTATGTTGTGCCGGTCCACATGACCGGCGGCAACACTTTAGCACAATTGAAAAAATATGGCAGGGCACTGTTGAGTTTGTCATTCGACAAAGTTGCCTGGGGAAAGCAGTTTTTCCTAAGCTGTTTTTAATGGCGGAAACAGGATTTCAGTGTAAGGTATGCCTACTGAATCTTACCGTTGAGAATACATGAAGCTGAGTAAATTACGCCTGATCTCGGGCGCCGTCTTGCTGGCGTGCGCCTGCATGGCCCAGGCAGAAATCCGTTTGAGCGATCCCTTGCCGCTGGCACCAGAAGTGACCGTCGGAAAATTGCCGAACGGCTTGACCTATTACATCAAGAAAAATGCCCGTCCCGCGCAAAAAGTGGAATTGCGCCTGGTGGTGAAAGCCGGTTCCATCCTGGAAGATGACGACCAGCAAGGCCTGGCCCACTTCACGGAACACATGGCCTTCAATGGCTCCACGCATTTCAAGCGCAATGAACTGATTTCCTATTTGCAATCGATCGGCGTGAAGTTCGGCGCCGACTTGAACGCCTACACGAGTTTCGATGAAACCGTGTACGTGCTGCCGATTCCGACGAACAAGAAAGAAAACCTGGAAAAGGGTTTTCTCGTGCTGGAAGACTGGGCGCATGGCTTGAAATTCAATCCGGCCGACATCAACAGCGAGCGCGGCATCGTGCTGGAAGAGGCGCGCCTGGGCAAGGGCGCCAGCGACCGCATGAACAAGGTGCTGTATCCGAAGCTGCTGAATGGTTCGCGCTATGCGGAACGCATGCCGATTGGCAAGGAATCCGTGCTGAAAACGTTCAAGCCGGAAGCCATCAAGCGTTTCTACAAGGATTGGTACCGTCCCGACCTGATGGCCGTGGTGGTGGTCGGCGACGTGGAGCCGAAACAGGCTGAAAAACTGATCCAGCAGCATTTCGGCAAGCTGAAGAACCCGGCGAAACCGCGTCCGCGCCTGTATGCGGAAGTGCCGCAGCGGGCGCAAACGGAAGCGCTGGTGATCACGGACAAGGAAGCGCCGGACGACGCGGTCTTCATCCGCTACCCGATCCGCGCCGCGCAGGAGCCCGTCACCATTGCCGACTACCGCCGCCAGATGATCGAAAACCTGTACGGGCAAATGCTCAGCGCGCGCATGCAGGAGTTGACGCAGCAGGCGAACCCGCCGTTCATCCAGGGCGGCAGCAGCATGGGCAAGCTGGTGCGCGGCTATGAATCGTTCAGCGCGTATGCCTTGCTGGGCAAGGGCGGCGTGCAGCCGGCCGTCGATGCGCTGGTGCAAGAAGATGAGCGGGCGCGCCGCTTCGGTTTCAGCCAGGATGAGCTGGACCGCGCGCGCAAGAACATGCTGCGCAATTACGAGCGCGCGTACAGCGAACGCGACAAGTCCGATTCGAGCGGTTTCGTGGCCGAGTATTCGCGCAACTTCCTGGAGCAGGAAGCCATCCCCGGCATCGCCAATGAATTGCTGTACGCGCAGGAACTCTTGCCGCAGGTGACCTTGCAGGAAATCAACGAGACGGTGGCCAAGGTGATTCCCGACCAGCAAAAGAAACTGGTGGTCTTCATGGGCGCCGAGCCGAAAGCGGGCGATGCGGCCTCGGTGGTGCCGACGCAGCAGCAATTGCTCGACGCCGTGGCGAAGGCCGAGCAGCAGACCATCGAGCCACGCACGGAAAAAGTGCTCGCCAGCAAGCTGATGGATGGCCCGCCGGCCGGCGGCAGCATCGTCGCGGAAAAGCTGAACAGCGCCATCGGCGTGACGGAACTGACCCTGGGCAATGGCGTGCGCGTGCTGCTCAAACCGACGGACTTCAAGAATGACCAGGTGCTGATGGGCTCGACCCGCTTCGGCGGCCAGTCGCTGTTCGGCGACGCCGACATCTACAACGCCCGCTACGCCAGCGCCGTGGTCGGCAGCATGGGCTTGAAAGACCTGGCGCCGCTGGACTTGCAAAAAGTGCTGGCCGGCAAGACGGTCAACGTGGGCGCTTCGCTGGGCGAGCTGAGCGAAGGCTTTGGCGGCTCGGCCAGCAGCGCCGACGTGGAAGCCATGCTGCAACTGGTGTATTTGTATTTCCACGACGTGCGCAAGGATGCTGGCCTGTACCAATCCTTCATCGGCAAGCAGCAGGACCTGGCGAAAAACAGCATGGCGCAGCCGGAAGCCGTGTTTTACGACGCCATCCAGCACGCCATGTTTGGCGACAACCCGCGCGTCGATGGCGTGCCGCGCGTGGCCGATTTCGACAAGGTGGGGCTGGACCGCTCGCTGGACATCTTCCGCCAGCGCTTTTCCAGCGCGCGCGACATGACCTTCATCTTCGCGGGCAGCTTCGAGCTCGACAAGATCAAGCCGCTGATCGCCAGCTACCTGGGCACCTTGCCCGTGGCCGAGGTGCCGCACGCCTACCGCGACGTGGGCATGCGCCCGGTGACGGGCGTGGTCAAGAAGGATATCTACATGGGCAGCGAGCCGAAGAGCACGATTTCCATCACCTTCAATGGCGACGTGGCGTATTCGGACGAGCAAAAGCTGACCCTGCAGGCGCTGGGCGAGGTGCTGAACCTGAAAGTCATCGAAGTGCTGCGCGAAAAGATGAGCATGATCTATGGCGGCGGCTTCGAGACGTCCATGGGCCAGCATCCGTATGGCCATTATTCCGTGGCCCTGAACTTGCCGACGGGACCGGAAAACGTGGACAAGGTGATCGCCGCCGCGTTTGCCGAAATCAACAAGATGAAGACGGACGGGCCATCCGCGGCGGACCTGGAAAAGGTCAAGCTGAACTGGATCACGCGCCAGCAGAAATCCTTGCGGGAAAATAATTACTGGATGAACCAATTGATGGGTTCGGTAACGCAGGGCCGCGATCCCACGTACCTGCTGCGCTACGAGCAGCGCGTGCGTGCCCTCACGCCGCAAGCCGTCAAACTGGCGGCGCAGCGCTACCTGGACATGCACAATTATGTACAGGTAGTCCTGTATCCGGAACGCAAGAACGTTGCAGCCAAGTAAGCTTCATTGTTGAACTGCGGGAGCGGCAAGGTGGCGAAGCTGTTAAACTGCCGCTGATGGATGTGATCGCAATTTAACAAGCAAGGACTGTACGATGGCTAAGAAAGAAGAACTCGATCCGGAAACCCTGGAATTGATCAACTGGTGTATCGAGGTCGAAGGCTTCCTCGTGGCCGGCGGCGCCACCGTGGCGCAGGCGCAAGACCATATCGAAGAGCAGGTCGAGTGGTTCACCGACCAGTTCTACGACGGCTTGACGCCGGAAGAGGCGGCCAAGGAAGCCTTGGCCTGACCTGTCAGTCAGACTTCAGCAAGACATATGCGGGCGGTGCCTGCCGGGCATCAGCCTGGTAGCGCCGCCCGCTTTGCTTTTCTGAAAAGATTTCCACATGGAAATTGTTTATAATTCCACATTTTATTCTTTACCCAGGCTCCCATGACTCTCCGTTCGCGCATTCTCCTCCTGTGTTTCAGTACCTTGCTGGGCATCGTCCTCATCGCTTCCTTCTCCCTGTATTCGCTGCGCCAGACCATGATGGCGGAAAGGGTCGAGCAATTGACGGTGCTGGTGGAATTGGCCAATGCCTCGGTGGAAAAAGCGTATGCGCTGGAACAGTCGGGCAAACTCACGCGTGAGCAGGCCCAGCAGCAGGCCAAGCTGGCCATCGGCAGCTTCGTCAAGGACGAGATGTATTATTTCGTGCGCGATTTCAGCACGGACTTGCTGTACGTCCACCCCAATCCTGCGCGCATCGGCACGCCGCAAAAGAACATGAAGCAGTCGGGCGACCGCTACCGCGTGGCCCTCGCCACCAGCCGCATCGGCCTGGTGCAGGCGGATGGCACGCGTCCCGGCGTGAAGGACCCGGTGGCAAAAATGTATGCCGTGGTGAAATTTGCGCCATGGGATTGGCTGATCGGCACGGGCACGTATATCGATGACATCAACCACAAGTTCTGGGCCCAGGCGGGCGTGCTGCTGGCCATCGGCGGCGCGCTGATGCTGGTGGTGGGCGCCCTGGCGGCCCTGATGCTGCGCCGCATCCTGGGCCAGCTCGGTGGCGAACCCGATTATGCAGCGGCCATCGTGGCGCAAATCGCCCAAGGCGACCTGACGACGCAGATCGATACGCGTCCCGGCGATACATCCAGTCTGTTGATGGCGATCAAGGCCATGCGCGATAACCTGGCGCACCTGGTGAGCCAGGTGCGCAACGACGCGGAATCCATTTCCACGGCGTCGGGCGAGATCGCTTCCGGCAACCACGACCTGTCGGCGCGCACGGAGCAGCAGGCGGGCTCGCTGGAAGAAACGGCGTCGACCATGGAAGAAATGACCTCGACCGTGCGCCAGAATGCGGACAATGCGCGCCAGGCCAACCAGCTGGCCATTTCTGCCTCGCAAGTGGCGAGCCAGGCGGGCGGCGTGGTGAGCCAGGTGGTCGACACCATGGGCGCCATCAATGCCTCGTCGAAGAAGATCGGCGACATCATCGCCGTCATCGACGGCATCGCCTTCCAGACGAATATCCTGGCCCTGAATGCGGCCGTGGAAGCGGCGCGCGCGGGCGAGCAGGGCCGTGGCTTCGCCGTCGTCGCCAGCGAGGTACGCAACCTGGCGCAGCGCTCGGCCGCGGCCGCCAAGGAAATCAAGCAGCTGATCGACAGTTCCGCCGAGCAAGTGGGCGCCGGTGAAAAACTGGTGGCGCTGGCGGGCGAGACGATGGAAAAAGTTGTTTCCAGCGTGCAGCATGTGACCGATATCGTGGCCGAGATTTCCTCGGCCAGCGCGGAGCAAAGCGCCGGCATCGAACAGATCAACCAGGCCATCGTCGAGATGGACAACATGACGCAGCAAAACTCGGCCCTCGTCGAGCAGGCGTCGGCGGCGGCGCAGGCGATGAACGAGCAGGCGGCGGGGCTGGCGCAGATCGTCAGCGTGTTCAAGGTGGGCGCAGCGGCGCCGGCGGCGGCAGCACTACAGCGCAGCGTGCCTGCGGCGCGGCGCCTGACGCGCTAAGCGCTTTTTTCTGTCATTGGGGAACTTAACCCCGGCTCACCTGTCCAACTTTCTTCGTCCGCAAGGGATGCACAGAAGAGGTGAGCATGACAGACGGTTTTTCGTATCACGCGGCGTTCGCCCGCAACCTGGGCTGGGTCACGCAAGCGGAGCAGGACAGCTTGCGCGGCAAGCGCGTGGCCATCGCCGGCATGGGCGGCGTGGGCGGCGTGCACTTGCTGACCCTGGCGCGGCTGGGCATCGGCGCCTTTCACATCGCCGATTTCGACACCTTCGATATCGCCAATTTCAACCGCCAGGCGGGCGCCATGGTGTCCACCCTGGGCCAGCCCAAGGTGGCGGTCTTGGCGCAGATGGCGCGCGATATCAATCCCGAACTTGATATTAAACAATTCCCAGACGGCATACACGACAGCAACCTGGCCGAGTTCTTCGCCGGTGTCGACCTGTATGTGGACGGCCTGGATTTCTTCGCCTTTCCCGCGCGCCAGGCCACCTTCGCCACTTGCGCCCGCCTGGGCATCCCCGCCATCACGGCCGCGCCGCTGGGCATGGGCACGGCCGTGCTCAGCTTCCTGCCGGGCGGCATGACGTTCGAAGAATATTTTGGCTGGGGCGACTTGCCCGAGGAAGAAAAAGCCCTGCGCTTTCTCGTCGGGCTGGCGCCGGCCGGCTTGCATGCTCCCTACCTGGTCGACCCGTCGGCCATCAACCTGAAGGAGCGGCGCGGGCCGTCGACCATCATGGGCTGCCAGCTGTGCGCGGGCGCGGCCGCCACGGAAGCCTTGAAGATCCTGTTAAAGCGGGGCAAGGTGATGGCGGCGCCGCACGGCATGCATTTCGACGCCTACCGCAACAAGCTCGTGCATACCTGGCGTCCCGGCGGCCACCGTCATCCGTTGCAGCGCCTGACGATGGCCATCATCCAGCGGCGCCGCGCCGCGCAGGGGGCATAAATGGCGCAAGCACTGCAAATCGATCCCGTGCTGGAAAACATCCTCGAGCAGGCGCGCTGGGCGCCCAGCGGCGACAACACGCAGCCGTGGCGCTTTGAAGTCGTGGCGCCGCGCCATGTCGTCGTGCACGGTTTCGATACGCGCAGCCATTGCGTGTACGACCTCGACGGCCATCCCAGCCAGCTGTCGCTGGGCGCCTTGCTCGAAAGCATGGCACTGGCGGCCAGCAGCCATGGCTTGCGCATGGAGGCGCGCCGGCGCCTGTCCATGCCCGACACCCTGCCTACCTTCGATGTGCGCCTGGTCGACAGCCCCGGCATGCCGCCCGATCCGCTGGCGGCCTTCTTGCCGCAGCGCAGCGTGCAGCGGCGCCGGCTCAGCACGCGCAGCTTGCGCGCCAGCGAAAAGGCGGCGCTGGCGGCCAGCTTGCCGTCCGGCTACGGCGTGCAGTGGTTCGAAGGCAGGCGCGCGCGCCTCGCTTGCGCGCGGCTGATGTTCGACAATGCGAAGCTGCGCCTGACCATGCCCGAAGCGCACAAGGTGCACCGCGACGTGATCGAGTGGGGCGCGCGCTACAGCACCGACCGCATCCCGGAGCAGGCGCTGGGCGTCGACGCGATGACGGCGCGCCTGATGCGCTGGGTCATGCACAGCTGGCGCCGCGTGGATTTTTTCAATACCTGGCTGGCGGGCACCGTCGCGCCGCGCCTGCAGATGGACTTGCTGCCGGGCCTGTATTGCGCCGCCCATTTCGCGCTGCTGGCCGAGGCGTCGCCGCGCCACATCGACGATTACGTGGCGGCCGGGCGCGCCATGCAACGCTTCTGGCTGACGGCCACGCAACTGGGCCTGCAATTGCAGCCGGAACTGACGCCGCTGATCTTTGCCCGCTATGTGCGCGAACGGCGCGCCTTTTCGCGCACCGATGGCCTGCAGGAGCTGGCGCAGGAGCTGGCCGTGCGCTGCCAGGCCGTGCTGGGGCCGGCCGCGTTGGATCGGGCCGTGTTTCTCGGGCGCATAGGCGCCGGCCCGGCGGCCAGTGCGCGCTCGCTGCGCCGTCCGCTGCAAGACTTGCTGGTGGCGCCAACGGCGGGGCGGTGAGGCTCGCCTGGCGCCCCGTCAGCGCCGCCGCCGGGGCGCCAGGACGGCCAGCGCCAGCAAGCCGGCCGCCAGCAACGGCAAGGTGCCCGGCAGCGCCATGGGCGTGACGCCTGGCACATAGGCCAGTTCGGAACTGTTCAGCATATTCAACACCAGCGTGTAGCTGCCGGCCGCCAGCCTGTCCGTGACGGCGCCATACTGCCCGCCGCACGCCGTGCCGACGCCCGTGCCCGTGGGGGCGCCGCAGCCGCTGGGATCGTAGGTGAACACGCTGCCGCTGGTGAGCGGCGTTTGCGCGTAGCCCGTGTTGAGGCTGGCCGCATCGGCCAGTTCGGTGCCGCCCAGGATGCCGGAGCCGAGCTTGCCGTCGGGTGCCCAGCTGAAGACGATCTGGCCATGTTCATCGATGATGCTGAACGTCATCGCCATATTCGTCGTGGCCGCCGAACCTGTGCCGGCCAGCGCGTCCAGGTACAGCTGCATGAAGGGCAGGGCCTGGAAGTCGAAGGCCAGGGTCGCGCCCGGTTGGCCGACGACGAAATTGACGGTCATCGCGGTGCTGGAACCGTTGCGCCCCGAGGCGTCCGCGCTGCCGCCGCCCGTCAGGAAGGTTTCTGCCGCGTTCACGGTATGCGTGCTGGTCGAGCCCGGTGGGAAGGGGGGGATTTGCGAGGCGACGATTTGCGCTTCGCCGCGCGCATACGAAGCATTGCCCATGCCTTGCGGGGTAAAGTCGTTCTCTCCCTTGCTGACGGCGCCGCGTTTCGCCTGCGGCGCGTCGATCTCGTTGCTGCCGCCATTGATGACGCTGCTGCCATTGAGCGTGGCGGTCGTGCGCGACAGGTCGATGTTGCTGAGCAGGGTGACGGAGCCGGAGGGATTGCTGATGACCAGACCAAAGACGCTGGTGTACGAATAGCCGTAGGCGGCGGCGCCGGCAGTGCCGCTGCTGGCCAGCAATAGCAAGCTCAGCATGAGCATGGGCAATCGGGTACAAGAAAATGTAGTCATGAAAATCCTCATCTCCTGGTCGGCCGGGTTGTAAGGAAAACCGACAGGCTTGCCACATGAAAAAGGCGAGGAAACTCCCTCGCCTGTGCATCCCCCTGTTGCCTGGTTCAGGCGCTGACTTTGCGGCGGCTGGCATAGCCCAGGCCGGCCAGGCCCAGGCCCAGCAGCGCCAGGGTGCCCGGTTCCGGCGCCTGTTTGACCAGGTCCACGCTCTCCACCGCATTCAAGGTCAAGGTGTAGTTGCCGGCCGCGAGGGCATTGCTGACGGCGTTGAAGTTGCCGCCGCAAGTCGTGCCCACGCCGGTGCCGCCAGGCGTACCGCAACCGGTGGGGTTATACGTAAACAGGTTGCCGCGCGTCAGGAAGTTGGTCGCCAGGCCGGTGTTCAGGTTGGCTGCATCGGCGTTTTCCGTGCCACCGAAGATGCCGGAGCCGACGACGCCATCGGGTGTCCAGTTGAAGACGGTCGCACCGGTCGAGTTGGTGATGGTGATGGTCATCACCAGGTTGGCCGTCGCGGTGGACAGTTGCCCCACTGTGCTTTGCAGGAAGACTTGCATGAATGGCGAGGAGAAGAAGTCAAAGCTCAGCGTTGCCGTGGGCGAACCGACGACGAAGTTGACGGAAAAGCCCGTGGTCGAGCCGTTGCGGCCGGACGCATCGGCCGTGCCGGCTGGGCCGGCCAGGTGGGCCTCGGCCACGTTTACCGCCTGCGTGGAGGTGGAGCCGGGCGGGAACGAGGGAAACTGCGTGCTGACGATCTGCGCATCGCCGCGCGAGTAGTTGCCCGAGGCGCCCTGTTGCGTGAAATTGTTTTCCCCTTTGGTCACGGCGCCGATGGCGGCGCGGGGCGAGTCGAGCAGGCCGGGGCCGCCATTGATGACGCTGACGCCATTCAGGGTGGCCGTGGCGCGCGAGATCGTGGTGCTGTTCAGGGCGGTGATCGAGCCCGTGGCGGCGACGATCTGCAAGCCGAAGATGTTGTTGTAGGCGTAGCCATAGGCGCCCGCCTGTGCGCTACCGGCGGCGCACAACATGGCCAGTGCGGCCGCGGCCGGAAGCAGTTTCAGTTTCGAGAGTTTCATTGTATTCACCTCGTGGTTGAGTGAGTCTGGAAGTGTTGCCTGAGTCCTGTCTGCAGGTGCTCATAGCCAGACTTAAGCGACTTCCATGCCAACGCATGAGGTTCTTTTGAAATCAAGGACTTGGCGTGCTTTTGTTGACGTGGTGCAGGTGTTGCCGGACTCTCTGTAAGAAAAGCCGACGCCAGCCCGTCAAGGCTGGCCGCCTTGCGGCGAAAGCCCCAGCAGGGCGTGCAGATGGGGCAGCAAGCGTTGCCCTGGCACATAGTTGCGCATGGCCGTGGCCAGCTGACGCGCCGCCAGCCTGGCCCGGCCATCGTCGAGCATGCGCGTGGCGGCATGGCGCAGGGCGGTTTCATGGAAGCGGTCGGCGCGCAGCAGCAGGCCGGCGCCGGTCCCCGCGATGCCGTGCATGTTGAGGAATTGGTCGAGGTTGCCGGCGATGCCGATGACGGGCACGCCGGCCGTCAGCGCCTGCTGGCTGGTGGGGCTGCCGCCGTTGCAGATCACCAGGCTGGCGCGCCGGGCCGCCGCGTCGCCCGGCAAGAAGGGCGCGACGTGGGCATTCGGCGGCACGGCATCGACGCGGCCGGTGCCGGCCGTGGCCGCCAATACGGTGACGGGCAGGGGCGCCAGCGCGTGCAGCACGCGCGGCAGCAATTGCCCCTGGCCGGAACTGCCCAGGGTGACGTAGATGATGGGCCTTCCACTGCTCAGTTCCGGGCGCTGCCACCAGTCCGGCAAGTCGAGCGGCGGCGCCCAGATGATGGGGCCCAGGTAGTCGTGCGTGGACGGCATGGCGTGCGGCGGGAACAGTTGCGGAATATCCGCGTACACGGTGCGGTCCGCATCCGTATAGATGCGCCGCAGGTCGCTGCCCAGCGAGGGCAGGCCATGGCGGCGGCGCACGCGGTTCAGCGGCACGGCATGCGAGGCGAAGGCCAGCGGGCGGATCAGGCGGAACAGGGGGGCTGCCAGCCAGATGGGCAGCAGGCTGGTCAGGGGCAGGCTGGGCACCGTGTAGTGCTGGCGCACGTACGGACTCCAGTAGGCATTGCTGACGGTGAGGTAGGGAATGCGCTGCAGGCGCGCGCTGACGGACAGCGACAGGCGGAAGTCGCCGATCACGAGATCGGGCTGGACGGTATTGAGCAGGCGCAAGTCGTCTTCCACATATGCGTGCAGGGTGCTTTCCGTGTAGACGGGCTTGCCGTGCGCCAAGGCCTGTAGGAATTGCAGCGATGAAATACTGTCGATGCGCCAGCGGCGAAAGGGCGCCTGCTTGAAGCAAAAGTCATAGCCATCGGCGCAGGCAAAATGCACCTCATATTTGTCCTCGTCGAGTCCCTGGGCCAGGCTCAGGGGGCGGCCGACGTGGGCCAGGGTCACTGCCTCGGCCATAAAGAGGATTGTCTTGCGCGCCATGGGGATCGCTTGTACTCGCAGGTGAGAGACCTGCCAGGTTGGAGTGGCGCCGCGCCGTTTAGTTCCCGCAGCGGCTTGCCACTGGCGGGCGCCAGGATTTGGCCGCATCGGCTAGAGTGGGGCAAAGGAGGTCACATGCAAACCCAATTCCGTCCTGCCCTGTTGCGTGCGCACAGCACGCCCGAACCCGATATGCCGCCACCGCCGGAAGGCGATCCCGTCACGCCGCCGCCGGAAACGCCGCCCCACATCGAGCCCGTGCCCGTCGAGGAGCCGACGCCGCCGCCACCGCCCGTGAAAATGCAGTGACGGGGCGCGGTGCGCCGCCGGCATGGCGGTGACGGGGAGATGCGCGCCGCGTTTATTTCCGATCGGAAATGGACTGCGCGGTGGCCGCCAGCGCCACGCCATTTAAACAACAAAAACGCCAATAAATGTTGCCGAGTGGATACAAATCAAGCTCTAACTGTCGAGTGTCATGCGGCCGTCACGATTCTGTTCTTATAATGAGACATCATAAAAATTCTTGTACAGGAGACCATCGTGGGCAATTCCTTGCATAACAAAATTTACCTGGGCCGGCGCCCTGTGATCACCAGCAAAAACCTCGTGGCGCTGGCCCTGGCGGGCGCCGTGGCGGGTTGCGGCCTGGCCTGGCTGCTGCTGCGCAGCTACAAATAACGGTCGTCACGCTCGTGTTTCCGCCGCCTGGCCGCCTGGCGGGCGGCGGTAGATTCACGTTGCCTGTTGCCGATGCGCAGCGGGGCGCGTACCATGGGGGCCGAACACCTGGCCTTTTATGGAAAAGTAATGAAGAACGAGAAATTAACGACCGATGAATATGACGCGCTGGAGCAAGTTGCACGCGGCATCAAGACCGAGCGCCCCAGCGCTTGCGTTGCCCGCAATGCCAAGCGCCTGTCCGGCCTGAAGCTGCTCAGCTATGCACGCGATGGCCGTTTGTCCATCACCGAGAAAGCACAACAACTGCTGTTCCTGCGCCGCTGCATCATGGGGCTGCGCGCCGTCGCCACCGATCCGCTGACCAAGCTGGACTCGGACGTGGCTTATTTCCTGGGCAAGAAAGCCCACATCGTGGCGCGCGCCGAAGGCGAGGGCCACGACATTTCCGACAAGGGCCGCGACTCGCTGGCCGACATCGATACCCTGGGCCTGTAAGTCCCGCTACCGGCCCCTGGGGCCGGTTTTCACATCTTCCCTCACTTTTAATTTCCCCCTTTGGAGAACACTTTGGACAGCGCGATGAACTGGTCGGCCCACGAACTGACGATGACGGTCTTGATGACGCCCGATATGGCCAACTTTTCCGGTAACGTGCACGGCGGCACCATCCTGAAGTACCTCGACAGCGTTGCCTATGCCTGCGCCAGCCGCTATTCGGGCAGCTACGTGGTCACCCTGTCGGTGGACCAGGTGATGTTCCTGCAGCCTATCCACGTGGGCGAGCTGGTGACGTTCCTCGCGTCGATCAATTACACGGGCACGACGTCGATGGAAGTGGGTATCCGCGTGGTGACGGAAAACATCCAGCAGCGCCTGGTGCGCCACGCCAACAGCTGCTATTTCACGATGGTGGCCGTGGATGCGAACCGCAAGCCCGTGGCCGTGCCGCCGCTGGCGCTGGAGACGCCGGAACAGCAGGTGCGCTTCGAGCAGGCCAAGCTGCGCAAGCTGTCGCGCCAGAAAGTGTCGAAGAAATAAGTCGTTGCGGACATAAAAAAACGGCCACCAGAGCGATCTGGTGGCCGTTTTTCATTGCATGCCTAGAGGCAATGGCAAACCGTGATTAACGGTCGCCGTAGCTGCGGCGTGCGCCGTCGGTGCTGCGCGGGTTCGAACCCTTGTAGCCGCCGCCAGTGCTAGGTGCGCCGTCTTTACGCGGTGCGCCCGGCTTGCTGAACGTGCGTTGGCCTGGCTTCGCGCCGCCACGGTTGTCGCCTGGTTTCCAGCCGCCTGGACGGGCGCTCGAACGTGGTGCCGATGCCGTTTTCTTTGGCTCGAAACCTTCGATGACATTGACCGGGATCAATTGCTTGGTGAAGCGTTCGATGCGCTTGACGTTCATGCCTTCAGCGTGGTTCACCAGCGAGATGGCCAGGCCATTGCGGCCAGCGCGGCCGGTACGGCCGATGCGGTGGACGTAGTCTTCCGGGAACTTCGGCAGATCGTAGTTGAACACGTGGGTGATCGTTGGCACGTCGATACCGCGGGCGGCAACGTCGGTGGCAACCAGCACTTTGACCTGGCCGCGGCGCATGCCGTCCAGGGTGCGGTTACGCGCGCCCTGATGCATGTCGCCGTGCAAGGCGGCAGCCGAGAAACCGGCGATGTTCAGACGGTCGGCGATGGTGTCGGCGTCACGCTTGGTGGCGGTGAACACAACAGCCTGATCCAAGGTTTCGTCGCGCAGCAGGTGGTCCAGCAGGCGATTCTTGTGCGACAGGTCGTCGACGAAGTGGACGCGCTGCGTGATGTTTTCATGCTTGTTGCTCGAGCTTGCCACTTGGATGACCAGCGGGTTTTTCGTGATGCGGCGGGCCATGTTGCCGACCACGCCATCCAGCGTTGCCGAGAACAGCATGGTTTGACGGCCTTCCGGCGTCGCTTCGACGATCTTTTCGATGTCGTCGATGAAACCCATGTCCAGCATGCGGTCGGCTTCGTCCAGCACCAGGATTTCCAGTTGCGAGAAGTCGATCTTGCCCGAGTCCATGTGGTCGATCAAACGGCCTGGGGTCGCGACCAGAATCTCAGGATTCTTGGCCAGCAATTGCATCTGTTTAGGGTAAGGCATGCCGCCCAGGATCGACACAGCCTTGATGCGGCGGATGCCGGTGCTGTACTTGTCGGTGTTGGTGGTCACTTGCAGGGCCAGTTCGCGCGTCGGCGTCAGCACCAGCATTTTTGGCTGGGCAGCCTTGAAGCGTGGACGCTCGCCGCGGGCGCGCGATGCTTGCATTTCCTGGTTTGGCGTCTTGCCGGCGGCGCTTTGTTCGGCGCTGGCCAGTTTGTGCAGCGACGGCAGCATGAATGCTGCGGTCTTGCCCGAACCGGTCTGCGACGAGACCAGCAGGTCACGGCCTTCGATCGCGGCTGGAATCGCTTGCGACTGTACCGCGGTTGGCGCGGTGTAGCCCGATTCGGTCAGAGCGGCGAGGATGGACGGATGCAGGCCTAAGGATTCAAATGTCATTCTTTTTCTTTCGTGAAAATCAGCGTTCTTGCAAAAAGCAGAACGCAAAATAGCAACGCCAACCAAAACGAAATGACTCAACTAGAAAGAAATTTCGGCACAAAAGCTTTGCGCCGGGACGGTGTCAGGTGCGACACACAAGGCGGGAGGGCTTTATTAAGCGGCATCCTGTGGATGCGCTAAGGCTTGCGAAGCTGCTAAGTTTGTAGTGCATGTAACTGCGGTGTTGCCATCGCTTCAAGGAAACATATTGCAGCGCACAACGACACTATACCGTATTTGCTGCCGTTTTGCACGGCCTAAATGGGAAGAAACGACAGTCCTACCACGTTTTGCTCATGTTTCCTATGTGAAATCAGTAAGAATACGTAGTTTTCTTCCGTTTAATGGAGCATGGCCATGAGGCCGGCGGGCAGCGGCGGCGCCTGTCGCGTTTCCCTGGCCAGGTTGATTTGCCGGGCCGCTTGCGCCACGTCGACCAGGTGCCATTTACTCTACTTCGGGATTGACGGCCATCACTTGCGAAAAGCCGCCATCGACGTAGGTAATTTCACCCGTGATGCCCGACGCCAAGTCGGACAGCAGGAAGGCGGCCGTGTTGCCGACTTCCTCGATGGTGACGTTGCGTCGCAGCGGGGCGTGTTCGGCCACAAAGCCCAGCAGCTTGCTGAAATCCTTGATGCCGGACGCGGCCAGGGTCTTGATGGGGCCGGCCGAGATGCCGTTGGCGCGGATACCGCGCGGGCCCAGCGATTCGGCCAGGTAGCGCACGGACGCTTCCAGCGACGCCTTGGCCAGGCCCATGGTGTTGTAGTAGGGCACGGCGCGCACGGCGCCCAGGTAGGTCAGGGTCAGCACCGAAGCGCCCGGATGCAGCAGGGGCAGGGCGGCCTTGGCCATGGCGGGAAAGCTGTAGGCGGAAATGTCGTGCGCGATGCGGAAACTGTCGCGCGACAGGCCGTCGAGGAAGTCGCCGGCGATCGCTTCGCGCGGCGCGAAACCGATGGCGTGCACGAGGCCATCGAGGTGTTCCCAGTGCTGCGCCAGGTCGCTGAAGACGGCGCTGATCTGTTCATCGCTGGACACGTCGCAGTCGAAGACCAGTTCGCTGCCGAATTCCGCCGCAAATTCCGTGATGCGCTCCTTGAAGCGTTCGCCCACATAGGTGAAGGCGAGGGTGGCGCCTTCGCGGTGGCAAGCCTTGGCGATGCCATAGGCGATGGAGCGGTTCGACAGCAAGCCCGTGATGAGGATTTTTTTGCCTTGCAAGAAAGCCATGACGACTCCTGTCTGGGTAGGTGGGCGGGTAAGGCGGATGTGCAACCGGCCGCGACAGCAAAGCTGTGGCGGCCGGTGAGGTAGGTCAATACAGCTCAGGCAATCAGTGACGGGCCTTGGCGCGACTGTTGCCGCCGCCGCGCTGGATGCGTGGTTTCACCAGGGAAATTGGCGCGGCTTGCACCTTGCCTCCCTTGGCGGCGCGGCGCAGTGCCTTGGCGGCCCGTTCCGGACGGTCCGCTTCCAGCAGCATGGTGGCGCTGTCGGCGATTTCCTGGGTGATGTCCTTGTTCATCGTGGCCGAGGTTTTCGGCACGAGGATGGTGGAGCCGGCGCGCAGGCTGGTGCGCTGCGGAATATTGTTGGCCTGGCGCAGCACGTCGGCCGTGGTGCCGAATTTCGACGCCAGGGTTTCGATGCGTTCGCGCGCATTGGTGATCTTGTGCGTCGTCCAGCTCGACAAGGCGTGGCCCCATTGCGCCAGATTGGTGGTGAACTTGGCGGCGTTTTCCTGTGGCAACAGAATCTTGGTCTTTTCGCCGCCGATGATGACGGGGCGGTTAAATTGCGGATTCAAGGCCTTGAATTCATCCATCGACAGTTCGGCCAGCTGGGCGGCGACGGTGATGTCGATGTCGCTGGTCTTGTCGATGGCCGTGAAGTAGGGCTGGTTGTCGACCACGGGCAGGGTCAGGCCGAACTGGGCCGGATTGGCGATGATGTTTTTCACCGCTTGCAGCTTGGGCACGTAGTTGCGCGTTTCGGCCGGCATCAGGTCGGCCAGGCTTTCGAAGTCGGTTGGCTTGCCCAGCGCCTGGTTTTTCTTGATGGCGCGCTGTACCGAGCCTTCGCCCCAGTTGTAGGCGGCCAGGGCCAGTTGCCAGTCGCCAAACATGTCATACAGGCGCTGCAGGTACGTCAGGGCCGCATCGGTCGAGGCCAGCACGCCGCGGCGCTCGTCCTTGAACATGTTTTGCTTGAGGTTGAAATCGCGTCCCGTGGCGGGCACGAATTGCCACATGCCGGCCGCATTGGCGCTGGAGAACGCTTGCGGATTGAAGGCGGACTCGATGAACGGCAGCAAGGCCAGTTCCGTCGGCATGCCGCGCTTTTCCAGTTCCTGCACCACGTGGAAGATGTAGCGCGAGGCGCGCGCCGTCGTGCGGGCGATGTAGTCGGGGCGGGTGGCGTACCAGTTGACGTGATTGGCCACCAGCTGGTTATTGATGTCGGGAATCGCATAGCCGCTGCGGATGCGGCCCCAGACGTCGGCTTCGCGCAGCGGATCGGAATTGTCGCTGAGGTTTTTCAGCAGGCGGTCGGTCTTTTGCAGGCGGTTGTCGAGGGTGGGGAGTTTCGCCGTGACCTGGGCGGTCATCGGGATCAGGGCAGGTGCGGCGGCGGCGACTGGCGCGTTATCGCTCTCAACACCGGCTTCGTACGCCTGGCTGAGGGCGGGCGCAAGCGCCAATGCCAACGCCGCCAGGACGGTAGATTTAAAGGAGTTTTCGTGCATAGTGTTCCATTGTTGTCGTCGGAGAAACATCGGACAGACCCATGATCAAGCAGCGAGTGTACGTATATCCACATGCAGGAGTCAAGAATTATGTCAGCATGATGACAGGAAATAAGCGGCAATAAGTGGGATACGGCTGAGTTTCCATTCGCAAATGCTATCATTATTGCAAATTTAATTTGCCCAATGCGTGATTCGGCCGCTGTTATAGCATACATGGCGAAGAGGCTGGCGCAAGCCTGGACAGCGCCGGGCATGAGGCTGCGCAAAAGTGCGTACAATTTGGCTTTGGCCGGCTATTCGGCTGCCGGCCGCCATATTGATAGAGAGTCAAGCATATGAACACCCCGACGCGCCACGACGACGACAACGCCGTCATCATCGCCAATACCGTTGCCTGGCTGGAAAAGGCCGTGATCGGCCTGAACCTGTGCCCGTTCGCCAAGGCCGTGCACGTCAAGAAGCAGATCCGCTACGTGGTGTGCGAATCGAGCAACCCGGAAGATTTGCTGGCGCTGCTGATGGACGAGCTGCAAATCCTGGCCGACACGGACCCCGAGCAGATCGACACGACCTTGCTGATCCATCCATATACCCTGAACGATTTCCTCGACTACAACGAGTTCCTCGATGTGGCCGACGCGGCCGTCGAAGACATGCACCTGGCGGGCGAACTGCAAGTGGCCAGTTTCCACCCTGACTACCAGTTTGCCGAGACGTTCGAGGACGACATCAGCAACTACACCAACCGTTCGCCGTACCCGACCCTGCATTTGCTGCGCGAAGACAGCATCGAGCGCGCCGTCGAGGCATTCCCGGAAGCATCGGAAATTTTCGACAAGAATATTGCCACACTGGAAGCGCTGGGCACTGAAGGCTGGGAAAAGCTCGGCTTGCCGAAGGTATCCTGATGGCTGACAAGGAATTGCCGCCGCGTCCCGATACGCCCTGCGTGGCCGTGTGCTCAACAACCTTCGATGAAATCTGCCGCGGCTGCGGCCGCAGCGTGGTGGAAGTGGCCCACTGGGTGTCGATGACGGATGAAGAGAAGGAAGTGGTGTGGGTGCGCATCCTGGCGCAAGGGTATCCGCGCCGGAATACTTGACGTGTTTGTGTTGCCGAACCCAACGGCAAATGCTGGGGTCAGACCCGACGGGTCTGACCCCATATTTTCAGCGCTAACGATTAATAACTACCAATAAAATCCTTCTTGCCCACTTCGATACCGTTATGGCGCAGGATGTCGTACGCCGTCGTCGCGTGGAAGAAGAAGTGCGGCAGCGCGTAGTGGAACAGATAGGTCTGGCCCGTGAAGTGCTTGGTCTTTTCGCCGCTGCCGGTGGTGATGGCGCGCGTTTCGCTGCCGTCGATGTCCGCTTGCGGCAGGCTTTCCAGGAAGGCGATGGTTTTCACGATGCGCGCCTTCAGCTCTGCAAAGCTCTGTTCGCTATCTTCATACGGCGGCACGGCCACGCCGGCCAGGCGCGCGCCGCAGCCCTTGGCGAAGTCGGTGGCGATCTGGATCTGGCGCACGAACGGCAGCATGTCCGGGAACAAGCGGAATTGCAGCAGGGCGTTCGGGTCGATTTTCTTGTCTTGCGCGTGCGTTTCCGCCTTGTCCAGGATGGCGGCCAGGCTGCCCAGGATCTGTTTGAAGACGGGGATCGAAGCGGAGTAGATGGAGAAGGTCATGATGGTTCCTCTAGGTAAAGTGGCGCGATGATAGCAAGCTGCGCGCTTTTCTGCTGGCGCCGGCCTGGCGCGCCGGCATGCGTGTGGTTTTTCAACCCTGTTTATATGACATCAGGTAGCCGCCGGCGCGTGTTTGTTGGTGACTTTTCCCGCTTTTTGCATGCATAATTGCTCCTGATAAAGATTCGTCCCGCCTCGCCACCCGATTCCCCTGTAAAGTCAATGATCGCCCGCCTGATCCCTGTTGCCCTGTCGCCGCATGTTTAATTCACCTTCTCAGCGCCTGCGCGCCAGCCTGCGCGTGCTGTATGGCTCATCGATCTATGGCGCCTTGCTGCTGGTGGTCTTTGGCGGACTGGTCGTTCCCGCCATCTTCGGCAGCTATGTGCTGGTCGGCGTGCATGAGCGCCAGTCGGCGCGCACCAGCCTGAACGAGGCCTTGCAGCGCAATGCCGACATCCTGGCGCTGGGCATGCAGGAGTCGCTGTGGAACATGAATGCGGAATCGGCCCACTCGCTGGTCGAGTCGGTGATGCGCGACCGCTCCGTGCTGCTGGTGAAGGTGCTGGGGCAGGGCGACACGGAATTCATCCGCCTGCGGGCGCCGCAACGGCCCGTGGGCAATCTGTACCGCGCCGAGCGCGACATCCTCGTGCGCGGCGAACGCATCGGCCACGTCGTCGTCGAAATGGACGATGCGCGCAGCCAGCAGGAGCTGCGCGAAAAGCAGATCTCCTATATTTTCGTGCTGGGCGCACAGCTGGCCGTGTCGATGGCGCTGATCGTGCTGTTCCTGAACCGCCGCCTGTTGAAACCCCTGCGCCGCCTGACGCGCTTTTCCGACCGCCTGTCGCACGGCGATTTCGACACGCCCCTGGCTTCGCACAGCAATGACGAACTGGGGCGCCTGACGGCCCAGCTCGAGCAAATGCGCGCGGCCATCGGCCAGCTGTTCGAGGACGTGGGCCAGCGCGAAGAGCGCTTCCGCAGCATCGTCACGCAGGTGCCGGGCGCCGTCTTCCGCTACCGGCCCGACGGCCCCATCGATTTCGTCAGCGACGCCATCGAGGAAATTTCCGGCTATTCGGCGCGCCAGTTCATGCGCGGCACCACGCATGCCTGGGCCGACCTGATCTGCCCGGAAGACCGCCGCGAGCACCGCCGCGCCGTGCGCCAGGCGGTGGCCGAGGTACGGCCGTATGCGCTGGAATACCGCATCATCGACGCTTTCGGCATCGAACGCTGGGTGGCCGAGAATGGCCAGCCGCAGGCGGGCGAGCAGGGCGTCATCTGGGTCGACGGCATCATTGCCGACATCAGCCAGCGCAAGCACCACGAGATGCGCATCGAAGCGCTGCTGACGGAGCAGAGCGCGATTCTCGACAACGTGATGTTCGGCGTGATGTTCGTGCGCCACCGCCGCATCATTTCCGTCAATCGCCGCTGCGAAGAGCTGTTCGGCTACGACCATGCCGAGATGACGGGCCGTTCGACGTCCATCGTGTTTGCGAGCGCGTATGACTTCGAGGATGCGGGCGAGCGCCAGTATCCGGCGCTGGCCCAGGGCGGCGATTTCAGCGAGGAGCGCCAGTACAAGCGGCGCGACGGCAGCCTGTTCTGGGCGCTGGTCAGCGGCTGCGCGCTCGATCCGCTGCGCCCCAATGAAGGCAGCATCTGGGTGTATGCCGACATCACGGCACGCAAGGAAGCCGAGGAAAAGCTGCGCCTGTCGGCCACCGTGCTCGAACATATTGCCGACGGCGTGATGGTGGTCGATGCCAGCGGCATCATCGTCACCGTCAATCCCGCCTTCACGCAGATCACCGGCTATGCCGAGGCCGAGGCGGTGGGCCAGCACTCGTCGCTGACACGCTCGGCGCGCCACGACGCGGCGTTTTACCAGGCCATGTGGGACGAATTGAAGGCCAGCGGTTTCTGGCGCGGCGAAATCTGGCACCAGCGCAAGAACGGCGAACTGTACCTGGAGTGGCTGACCATCAGCGCCGTGCGCGACACGCACGCCACCACCACGCATTACGTGGGCGTGTTCAGCGACATCACCCTGATCAAGGAGTCGCAGGAAAAGCTCGACCACATGGCCCACCACGACCCGCTGACGGCGCTGCCGAACCGCCTGCTGTTCCACGACCGCCTGCAGCACGCTTTGCTGCGCGCCGCGCGCGACCAGGAGCAGCTGGCCGTGCTGTTCATCGACCTGGACCGCTTCAAGAACGTCAATGACACCCTGGGCCACCATGTGGGCGACGAATTGCTGCAAAAGGTGGCCGGCCAGCTGGCGGCCCGCTTGCGCGAAGGCGACACCCTGGCGCGCCTGGGCGGCGATGAATTCATCGTCCTGCTCGAACGCGTCGACGGCGAGTACGGTGCGACGCAGGTGGCGGAAAAGCTGATGACCATGTTCGACCAGCCCTTCACGGTGGCCGACCATGAACTGTTCGTCACCTGCAGCGTGGGCATCAGCCTGTATCCGGACGATGCGCTGGACTTGAATATGTTGATCCGCAATGCCGACGTGGCCATGTACCAGGCCAAGGCGCGCGGGCGCAACGGCTACCGCTTCTATGCGCCGTCGATGACGGGCGAAGGCGTCGAGCGCCTGCGCCTGGAAACCTTTTTGCGCCGCTCGATCGAGAAAAACGAGATGTTCCTGAATTACCAGCCGCAGGTGGAAATCGACACGGGCCGCCTGGTCGGCGTCGAGGCGCTGGTGCGCTGGAACCATCCGGAACTGGGCCTGGTGCCGCCGGCCCGCTTCATTCCGCTGGCCGAGGATAGCGGCTTCATCAACCAGCTGGGCAAATGGGTGCTCGACGAGGCGTGCCGCCAGATGATGCGCTGGCAGGCGCAGGGCTTGCACGTGCCGAAGATGGCCGTGAATCTGTCCGTAAAACAGTTCGAGCGGGGCAGCATCGCCGGCATGGTGGCCGACATCCTGACGGAAACGGGCCTGGAGCCGCAGCGCCTGCAGCTGGAAGTGACGGAATCGGTGATCATGAACACGGGCGACGCGCTGGGCTTCATCAACGATTTGCACGCCATCGGCGTGGGCCTGGCCATCGACGATTTCGGCACCGGCTATTCCTCGCTCGCGTATCTGAAGCAGTTGCCCGTGCAGACGCTGAAGATCGACCGCTCCTTCATCAAGGATATCTCGACGGACGTCAACGACGAGGCGATCGCGATCGCCATCATCCAGCTGGGCAAGAGCATGCAATTGTCCGTGATTGCCGAAGGCGTGGAGACGGAAGAGCAGGCCGCCTTCCTGCTGCGCCATGGCTGCAAGCTGGCGCAAGGTTATTTTTATAGCCGTCCGGTGCTGGCACAGGATATGCTGGAGCGCTGGACCGATCCGCTGGATCAACCACTAACCAATTAAAGGGTATCCCATGGCCGGAGAAAAAAACACGTCGCGCCGCCGTTTCCTGCTCGGCGGCCTGGGTCTCGGCGTGGCCGGCGTGGGCGCCCTGGTGCTGGGCTGGGGCGTGTTGCCGCCGCGCCAGCGCCTGCATGGCAGCGCGCCGCTGCCGCTGCAGGATGGCGCCGTGGCCCTGAACGGCTGGCTGGCCATAGGCACGGACGGCACGGTGACCCTGGCCATGCCGCGCAGCGAGATGGGGCAGGGCGTGCACACGGCCTTGCCGATGCTGGTGGCCGAGGAACTCGACGTGCCTTTGAGCAGCGTCAAGCTGATCCAGGCGCCCATGGATAAAATCTTCGGTAATGTCGCCATGCTCAAGGATAGCCTGCCATTCCACCCGGACGACCAGGGCCGCCTGAAGGCGTTGGCGCAGTGGACGGTGGCCAAGGCGGCGCGCGAACTGGGCGTGGTCGTCACGGGCGGCTCGTCGAGCGTGAAGGATGGCTGGGGCCCCATGCGCGAAGCGGGTGCGTCGGCACGCGCCATGCTGGTAGGCGCCGCCGCCGTGCTGTGGCAAGTGCCGCCCGGGCAATGCCGCACGGAAGATGGCGCAGTGCTCCACCCGGACGGGCGGCGCGCCAGTTACGCCAGCCTGGCGCAGCGCGCCGCCGGCATAGCCCCGGGCACGCCCGTGCTCAAATCCCCCAAGGATTTCAAGCTGATCGGCCAGCCGGCGCCGCGCCGCGACACGCCGTCGAAAGTCAATGGCAGCGCGCGTTTCGGCATCGATGCGCGTCCGCCCGGCATGCTGTATGCGGCCCTGCATCTGCCGCCGCGCCTGGGCGACACCCTGGCCGCGTTCGACGCGGCGCCCATACTCGCCATGCCGGGCGTGAAAAAGGTGCTGGACCTGACGCCGCACCTGCCCCAGCGCGGCACGTCGGTCACCTCGTGCGCCGCCGTGGTGGCCGACACCTGGTGGCGCGCGAAACAGGCGGCCGCCGCCTTGCCCACGCAGTGGAAGGCCGGTCCGCAGGCGAACTTGTCCAGCGCCGGCGTGTATGCGGAGTTTGCCCGCCTGCTCGACAGCGAGGCGGGCCATGCCTACCACGCCAGCGGCGAGGTGGAAAGCAAGGCCGTGCAGGGTTTGCGCAGCGTCAAGGCCGAGTACCGCGCGCCGTTCCTCGCGCATGCCGCCATGGAGCCCGTCAATTGCACCGCGCAAGTCAAGGATGGCAAGGTGATGCTGTGGGTGTCGACGCAGGCGCCCGGCATCGCCGTCGACGTGGCGGCGAAAGTGGCCGGCGTCGATGCGAAGGATGTGACGATCGACGTGCTGCTGCTCGGCGGCGGTTTCGGCCGCCGCCTGGAAGTGGATATGGTGGCCCAGGCCGTCGCCATCGCGCTGCAATGCGGCGGCGCGCCCGTGCAACTGGTGTGGACGCGCGAACAGGACACCAGGCACGATATGTACCGTCCCGCCGCGCTGGCCCGCTTCGCGGCCCGCCTCGACGAACACGGCCGCATCGCTTCCTGGGACAACAAATCCGTCAGCGCTTCCATCACGCATCAGTTCTTGCAGCGCAATTTCGGCTTGCCCGGTGCGGGGCCGGACAAGACGACGGCCGAGGGCGAATTCGACATGCCGTATGAAATCGCCAACCAGCGCATCGCCCACGTGATCGCCGACAGTGCCGTGCCGGTAGGCTATTGGCGCTCCGTGGGGCACTCGCACAATGCATTCTTCAAGGAAAGCTTTATCGACGAACTGGCGCATGCGGCGGGGCAGGACGGCGTCGCCTTCCGCCGCGCCATGCTGGTGAAGCATCCGCGCCACCTGGCCGTGCTTGATGCGGCCGTTGCCAGGGCGGGCAGTCCTCCGCCCGGCCATGCGCATGGCGTGGCCTTGCACCAGTCGTTCGGCAGCATCGTCGCGCAAGTGGCGCAGGTGTCCGTGGAAAATGGCGAGATCCGCGTGCAGCGCGTGGTGTGCGCCATCGATTGCGGCATCGCCGTCAATCCGAACATCATCGCCCAGCAGATGGAGTCGGCCGTGCTGTTCGGCTTGTCGGCGGCGCTGGGCGGCGAAATCACGTTCCAGGAAGGCAAAGTCGAGCAAAGCAACTTCCACGACTATCCCGTGCTGCGCATGGGGCAAACGCCCGAGGTGGAAACCATCATCATCGCCAGCGCGGAACACCCCGAAGGCGTGGGCGAGCCGGGCACGCCGCCGATCGCGCCGGCCGTGGCCAATGCCGTGTTCAGCTTGACGGGGAAACGGCTGCGCAGCCTGCCGCTGCGCCTGGGCTGATCTTACTGATCGAGTGTCGCGGCCAGCATGTGGCGCAAGTTGCAGTCGCGCTGCCAGTCGCGGCGTTCCTGCGTGCTGGTCGACAGCCGCGCCAGTTCCTCGGCGCCGAGCGCCTGCTGCGCCTGCACCATGCGGTGCGCCAGGCCGCCGTCGGGCAGCACGGTGCCGAAGAAGGCCACGTTGTCGTCGTGCTGGATCAGCAGGGTGGGGAAGTTGTCGATGTCGAGGTCGCCCACCACGTCGGCCTGGTCTTCGATATCGACCCAGACGAAGACGGTGTCCGGGTGGCGCGCGGCCAGTTCCTCGAACGTGGCGCGGTAGCTGCCGCAGGTGCCGCACCACAGCGCGCACAGGCAGGCCACCGTCCAGCGCGGGCCGGCCAGGGCTGCCGCGACGTCGGCGCGGTTATCGGTCGTGAGGGTCAGGCTGTGCATGGTCGTATCTATTCAGTAGGGCGATGGGCGCCGGGCGCCCGATGCGCGTATTCTACCGCGCCCGGCGACGCCAGTCGCGGGAATGCATGAGCTTGTTTATCCGTGTTTTTTGATGCAACGCACCTTTCTGGTGGATAATGCTGGTAATTGCGCGCTGATTACGCTGGTCCATGCTGTTTCCTGGCCCCGCAGCCTGACCCCTCCAGTCTGTTTTCATGCCCTGCCCGGTGTCAGCGCTCCCGCCTTTATTTATTTTTATTATGGAATTAGCCAGCTTATGTTGAGTTACCGCCACGCCTTTCACGCGGGTAATCACGCCGATGTGTTGAAACATTATGTGCAGATTCAGTTGTTGCAATATCTGAATCAAAAAGATACCGCCTATAGTTATATCGATACCCATTCCGGCGCGGGCGTGTATGCGCTCGACGGCGGCTATGCGTCGAAAAATGCCGAGTACGAAACGGGCATCGCGCCCCTGTGGGACCGCACGGACTTGCCGGCCTCGCTGGCCGAGTACATGAAGCTGATCAAGGAAATGAATCCGAGCGGCAAGATGCGCTACTACCCGGGTTCGCCGTACTGCGCCGACAAGGTCAGCCGCGAGCAAGACCGTCTGCGCCTGTTCGAGTTGCATCCCGCCGATGCCAAGATTCTGGCCGACAACTTCCGCAAGGTCGAGGCGCATGCGCTGGCCCAGGGCGAGCGTCCGACCGTGCGCGGCAAGCGCGTCATCATCACCAAGGCGGATGGCTTCCAGAGCCTGAAAGCCCTGCTGCCGCCGCCATCGCGCCGCGCGCTGGTGCTGATCGACCCGCCGTATGAAGACAAGATGGATTACCGCAAGGTCAAGGACACCCTGGCCGACGCCCTCGTGCGCTTCCCGTCGGGCATGTATGCCGTCTGGTACCCGGTGCTGCAGCGCATGGAATCGCGCCAGTTCGCCGACAAGCTCAAGCAATTGCCCAGCTCGGACTGGCTGCACGTGACCCTGACGGTGAATACCCCGTCGCCGGACGGCTTTGGCTTGCACAGCAGCGGCATGTTCATCCTGAATCCGCCGTACACGCTGGAGCCGATGTTGCGCGAAGTCATGCCGTACCTGGTCAAGGTGCTGGGTCGCGATGATGGCGCCAAGTTCGTGCTGGAAACAGGTAAAGGTGGACAGAAGAATACGGGCACCAGAAGAGTGTAATCATACTTGTCTTGGTAGTGCTGTAATAAAAAAACGCCACGGATAATATGTCCGTGGCGTTTGTCGTTTACTGTCCCAGCAGCAAGAAAACTGTCGGTTTCTTGTGGAAGTCCGGCGCCTTGCCTGCAGCCAATTGTTTCTTCCACTGTCCGCCATTCCACGTTTGCACGCTTTCCGTGTCCAGGCTCAGGTCGGTGGCGACGCAGATCAGGGTCGATGGCGCGCATTGCGCCACGAGGGCGTCGAGCATGGCGGCGTTGCGGTACGGTGTTTCGATGAACAGCTGGGTCTGCTTTTCATTGCGCGAACGCCCTTCCAGTTCTTTCAGGCGCTTGGCGCGCAGGGCCGCATCCGTGGGCAGGTAGCCGTTGAAGGCGAAGCTCTGGCCGTTCAAGCCGCTGGCCATCACGGCCAGCAGGATCGACGACGGACCCACCAGCGGGCGCACTTTAATGCCGTGCTGATGCGCCAGACGCACCAGGTCGGCGCCGGGGTCGGCCACGGCGGGCACGCCCGCTTCCGACACGAGGCCCGCGTCGCGCCCCGCCAGCAGGGGTGCCAGCAAGCCGGCCAGCGCTTGCGCCGGGGTATTCACGTTGAGTTCGGAAATCGTGATTTCCTGCAGCGGCTTGGCCAGCGGATGCTGGTTGCCGATCAATTTCAGGAAGGCGCGCGCCGTCTTGGCATTTTCCGCAACGAAATAATCGAGCTGGGACGTGATGTGCCGTACTTGCTCCGGAATGATGTGGGCCAGCGGGTCGGCCGGGCTGTCGGACAGGCCGAGGTGGTTGGGAATCAGGTACAGGGTGCCGGTCATATTCTTATTGTCGGTAAATTAAAGGGTAAAAAACGCCACGCCCGCCTTGCGCAGCATGCCGGTGAGGGCGATCAGCGGCAAGCCGGTGAGGGCGGTCGGGTCGGTGGTGGCGATGCGTTCGAGCAGGGCGATGCCCAGGCCCTCGTTCTTGGCGCTGCCAGCGCAATCATAGGGCTGCTCGATGCGCAGGTAGGCGTCCAGCTCGGCATCGGGCAAGTCGCGCACGGTGACGAGGGTCTGGACATCTTCCACCTGCGCCACAGGCACCGCCTGACGCCCGTCCAGCAGGCATAGTGCCGTGTGGAACACGGTCTGGCGTCCGCGCATGGTTTGCAGTTGCAGCAGGGCATTCGCATGGTTGCCGGGCTTGCCGATCTGCGCGCCATCCAGGGTGGCGACCTGGTCGGAGCCGATGACGAGGCTGCCAGGATGGCGGTCGAGCACGGCCTGTGCCTTGGCCTGGGCCAGGCGCAGGGCTGTGGCGCTGGGGCTTTCGCCTGGCAGGGGGCTTTCGTCGAGATCGGGCACGGCGACTTCGAAAGGCAGGCGCAGGCGTTCCAGCAATTCCTTGCGGTAGGTCGAACTCGATGCAAGAATCAAGCGCAATGGGGCGGAAGTTGGTATCATTCGGTAGTGGATGGCGGCCGGCATGGCCGCGCTGGTCGATGTCAGTGGAATTTCACGCAAATTCCAGGGCGCAGAGCCCCTGACTGAGGCTCTATGCGGCATGACGGTGTTAATGAAGTTGTCATGTTTATGGCAATGATTGCGTCAAAATAGATGCTTAGCCTTTGACTCCGTGCTAAAAACCCTGTTATTATCGCAGGTTTTCCGGGGAAATTTTCTACCAATGAATGCTTTTGTGATCGACGCCTTTGATTTTTGTCGTATCAGCGGGAGCCGCGAGGGTGTAACTCCTGTCGCTGAAATGACCCGGTTGACCAAGGATTGTGCAGATAATTCCGGCGAAATCGCCTGGAAGATCGTCGGCGGCACCAGCAAGCTGGGCTACCCGCAACTGACCTTGTCGGTCAACGGCACCGTTCAGCTGGTTTGCCAGCGCTGCCTGACTCCGTATGCTTACGCGATAGATTCTTCGACTGTTCTGATGCTGGGCAAGGATGACGAGCACGCGGACGAGATCGAAGAAATCATCAACGATGAAACGATCGACGTGATCGTCGGCAGCCGCAGCATGGATGCCGCGGCCCTGATCGAAGATGAAGCCTTGCTGGCCCTGCCGCAGGTACCCAAACACGACGTCTGCCCCGATACGGCGCAGCTCGATGCTCTCAAGACTGAAAAGAAGTCGCCGTTCGCGGCACTGAAGGACTTGAAGCCAGAATAAGTTAAGAGAATAAGTAGTAGTGGTAGTTTGTAGGGGGCCTCAAAAACCGTAGCGAGCGGCCCAATATCGTCTTGAGTAGCGCAAGCGTACGGAAGTACTGAGCGCCGCCAAGGCGATAGTGGGACGCGCAGTAGGTTTGAGAGGGTCCGCTTAGAGAACGTGTCAAACGCGTGTAGTAATCGAGTATGGCAAGTGTAGTGAAATGTAATTGTAATAAACGATGTCGGTCCGGGCTATTTTCGGGTAGTCTTTGCCGCTGGGATACTCGATTCGCATGTATTTGCTAATCGATTGTGCTAAAATTTTAGAACTTATGTATTAGGAGTCATCATGGCAGTTCAACAGAACAAGAAAACCCCTTCCAAGCGCGGCATGCACCGTTCGCACGACTTCCTGGTCGCGCCGCAATTGAGCGTCGAGCCAGTTACCGGCGAAACACACATGCGTCACCATATCAGCCCTAACGGCTTCTATCGTGGCCGTAAAGTGTTGAAGACCAAAAACGACGAGTAATCGACGTTTTTGTTGGGTAAGATGAAAGCGGTGTTGCGTGGTTATTCGGCGTGGCGCCGCTTCTTCTTTTTTATCGGCTGCAATTCATCTTGCGCACCCGTCATTTTGAATCAAGCTTGCTCAGGCGGTGCATGACATGCTGCGCCCTGCATATGCTCCAGTCCGATTCACATCTTGCCGCACGCCCGCAGCGGTATTGAATCAACACAAATGACAATCAAAATTTCTATCGACTGCATGGGCGGAGATCACGGTCCCTCAGTCACTATCCCCGCAGCAATTTCCTTCGTAAAACATGAGCCTGAAGCCGAACTGATCCTTGTTGGATTGGAAGACGTGATCCGTGCCGAACTGAAAAAACATAAAGCCGACACGCATCCGCGCCTGTCGGTATTGCATGCCTCCGAACAAGTTACCATGGACGATCCCCTGGAAGTGGCCCTGCGCCGCAAGAAGGATTCCTCCATGCGCGTGGCCATCGAACAGGTCAAGAACGGCGTGGCGCAAGCCTCCGTTTCCGCCGGTAATACGGCAGCCCTGATGGCCGTGTCGCGCTATGTATTGAAAACCATGTCCGGCGTCGACCGCCCGGCCATCTGCAGCATCTTGCCGAATCAAAAGAACGGCCCCACCTACATGCTGGACCTGGGCGCCAACGTCGATTGCGAACCGCATCACTTGCACCAGTTCGCCATCATGGGTTCCGTGCTCGTGTCCGCCATGGAAGGCATCGCACGCCCCACGATCGGCTTGCTGAACGTGGGCACGGAAGATATCAAGGGCAATGAAGTGGTGAAACTCACCTCGAAGCTGCTGCAGGCCGACCACGAGCGTGGCGCGCTGAACTTCTACGGCAACGTGGAAGGCAACGATATCTTCAAGGGCACGACCGATATCGTCGTCTGCGACGGTTTTGTCGGCAATGTCACCCTGAAAGCCATCGAGGGCCTGGCGCGCTTCATGAAAGACGTGCTCACTTCCGAATTCAAGCGCAATCCGATTACCATGCTGGGCGCGCTGATCGCCCGCGGGGCCCTGAAAGCCATCGGCAACCGCTTGAATCCATCGCGTTACAACGGCGCCAGCCTGCTGGGCTTGCGTGGTCTCGTCTTCAAGAGCCATGGCAGCGCCGATGCCTATTCCTTCGAATGGGCCTTGCGCCGCGCCTTTGATGCGGCAAAAAATGACGTGCAAGCGCACCTGGCCAGCCTGATCGCCGAGCTGATGCCGCGCACGCCAGTACCGGACGAACCTACATCAACAAGCTCTACCATTTAGTGGACGGGTATTTGCATGACTGTTTTTAGCAAAACTTACAGCAAAATTATCGGTACCGGCAGCTACTTGCCGGAGAAGCGCGTCACCAACCAGGATTTGACCGAACAGCTCGCCGCCAAGGGCATCGAGACGTCGGATGAATGGATCGTGTCGCGCAGCGGCATTTCGGCGCGCCATTACGCGGCGCCGTCGCAAAACTCCTCGGACCTGGGCGTGGAAGCGGCCAAAAAGGCCCTGGAAATGGCTGGCCTGAACGGCAATGACCTGGACCTGATCATCGTCGCCAGCTCGACCCCCGATTTCTTCGGCAGCTTCCCCAGCACCGCCTGCATCGTGCAAAACAAGCTGGGCATCACGAATAACTGCGCCGCCGTCGACGTGCAAGCCGTCTGCAGCGGTTTCGTGTATGCGGTGGCCACGGCCGACAGCTTCATCCAGTCGGGCATGCACAAGAACGTGCTGGTGATCGGCGCCGAAGTGTTTTCGCGCATCCTCAATTTCGACGACCGCGGCACTTGCGTGCTGTTCGGCGACGGCGCCGGCGCCATCGTCATGACGGCATCGAAAGAGCCGGGCATCCTGGCCACCAAGCTGCACGCGGACGGCCGCCACTCGAACATCCTCAGCGTGCCGGGCAGCCTGGCTGGCGGCGCGCTCGATGGCAGCGCCTTCCTCTACATGGATGGCCCGGCCGTGTTCAAGCTGGCCGTGTCCGTACTGGAAAAAGTCGCGCACGAAGCCCTGGAACATGCCAACATGACCTCGGACCAGATCGACTGGCTGATCCCGCACCAGGCAAACATCCGCATCATGAACAGCACGGCCAAGAAACTCGGCTTGCCGCTGGACAAGATGGTCGTCACCGTCGATCAGCATGGCAACACCTCGGCCGCCTCGATTCCGCTGGCCCTCGACATCGCCGTGCGCGACGGCCGCGTCAAAAAGGGCGACAACGTCATGATGGAAGGCGTGGGCGGCGGATTTACCTGGGGCGCCGTGCTGGCGCGCATGTAATCCCGCAACATTATTAAAAAAACGGAGTCGACATGACACAATTTGCATTTGTTTTCCCAGGCCAAGGCTCGCAAGCGATTGCGATGCTCGACGGTTTCGCCGGCAACCCCGTGGTTGCGCAGACCGTCGCCGAAGCGTCGGACGCCCTGCAATTCGACCTGGGCAAGCTGATCGCCGAAGGTCCGAAGGAAGAACTGGATCTCACCACCAACACGCAACCAGTGATGCTGACGGCGGCCGTGGCCTTCTACCGCGCCTGGCTGGCGGCCGGCGGCCCCGTGCCGACGGTCGTGGCCGGTCACAGTCTCGGTGAATACTCGGCGCTGGTCGCCGCCGGCGTCATTTCCTTCAAGGATGCCGTGCCGCTCGTGCGTTTCCGCGCGCAAGCCATGCAGGAAGCCGTGCCCGTCGGGCAGGGCACGATGGCTGTCGTGCTGGGCCTGTCGGATGACGACGTGCGCGCCGCCTGTGCGGAAGCGGCGGCGGAAAACCCGGCCCTGGTGGTCGAGCCTGTCAATTTCAATGCGCCAGCGCAAGTCGTCATCGCCGGCCACACGGCTGCGGTCGAGCGCGCATGCGAACTGGCCAAGGCCAAGGGCGCCAAGCGCGCCATGAAACTGCCCGTCTCCGCGCCATTCCATTCGTCGCTGCTGAAGCCCGCGTCGGACCGTTTGCGCGAATACATGGCCGGCCTGACGTTCGCCGCGCCGCAGATCGCCCTGATCAACAACGTCGACGTGGCCATCGTCAACGACGTGGCCGGCATCAAGGATGCGCTGGTGCGCCAGGCGGCCAGCCCCGTGCGCTGGGTGGAAACCATGCAAAAGGTTGCCGCGGATGGCATCACGCAAGTGATCGAATGCGGTCCGGGCAAGGTCCTGATGGGCCTGGCCAAGCGCATCGACCCGGTGCTGGTGGGCGACGCCATCGTCGACCAGGCTTCGCTGGAACGCATTTTGACGCAGCTCAAATAAACATCAGATCGCGGCAGCCTGCCTGCCGCGGTTGCTCTTAAGGATACTCATGAATTTAGCAAATCAAGTCGTGCTGGTCACGGGCGCCTCGCGCGGCATCGGCCGCGCCATCGCCACCGAACTGGGCAAGCAGGGCGCCACCGTGGTCGGCACCGCCACCTCGGAAAGCGGCGCGCAAGCGATCACCGATTACCTGGCCGCCGAAGGCGTGGCGGGCAAGGGCCTGGTCCTGAACGTGACCGATGCGGCGCGCTGCGCGGCCGTCGTCGATGAAGTGCAGAAAACCTACGGCAGCCTGTCGATCCTCGTCAACAACGCGGGCATCACGCAAGACCAGCTGGCCATGCGCATGAAGGATGAAGAGTGGGACAGCGTCATCTCGACGAACCTGTCGGCCGTGGGCCGCCTGTCGCGCGCCGTGCTGCGTGGCATGATGAAAGCCAAAACTGGGCGTATCATCAACATCACGTCGGTCGTGGCTTCGTCGGGTAATCCGGGGCAAATGAATTACGCGGCGGCCAAGGCCGGCGTGGAAGGCATGAGCCGCGCCCTGGCGCGCGAAATCGGCAGCCGCAACATTACCGTGAACTGCATCGCGCCGGGCTTCATCGATACCGACATGACCAAGGCTCTGAGCGAAGAGCAGCATGCGGCCCTGTTGACGCAAATTCCCCTGTCCCGCCTGGGCAAACCGGAAGACGTGGCAGCGGCCGTGGCCTTTTTGGCCTCGCCGCAAGCGGCGTATATCACGGGCACGACCCTGCACGTGAACGGCGGAATGTACATGAATTGATGTGAAAGGTAGGCAGGGCGGGCGTTTGTGGCATGATTCAACGGTCGTTTTTGTCTATAATCGCATCTTTTAGCAGCAGCTTCGGTTGAATTAGCAGCAGACACCGAAATTAGTATTCGGACGCGCAAACCTGATAAAATGCGCGCACTTTCCGTAACACACACTTTGGAGCCATAACATGTCGGATATCGAACAACGCGTTAAGAAAATCGTCGCTGAGCAACTGGGCGTTGCAGAAGCAGACATCAAAATCGAATCCTCCTTCGTCGACGACCTGGGCGCCGATTCCCTGGACACCGTGGAACTGGTGATGGCCCTGGAAGACGAATTCGAAATGGAAATCCCTGACGAACAAGCTGAAAAAATCACCACCGTGCAACAGGCGATCGACTACGCCACCGCACACGTCAAGGCCTAAGCCTGTCTGACCGACTTCAGGAGAATCGCTTGAGCCGTTCTAAAAACCGTCGTGTTGTTGTCACCGGCCTGGGTTGCGTTTCACCAGTCGGCAATACTATTGCCGAGGCGTGGGGCGCAATCATTGAAGGTAAATCCGGCATTGCCACGATTACCAAGTTTGATGCACAGCCATTCACCACGCATTTTGCCGGTGAAGTCAAAGGTTTCAATATCGAAGAGTACATCTCCGGTAAGGAAGCCCGCCATATGGATACCTTTATCCATTACGGCATGGCTGCAGGCATCCAGGCGATGCAGGACTCCGGCCTGGAAGTGACCGAAGAAAACGCCGAGCGTATCGGCGTGATCATCGGTTCCGGTATCGGCGGCTTGCCGCTGATCGAGGAAACCAAGTCCGAGTACGAAAAGCGCGGTCCGCGCCGTATCTCGCCATTTTTCGTGCCTGCCTCGATCATTAACATGATCTCTGGCAACCTTTCGATCAAATATGGTCTGAAGGGCCCGAACCTGGCGATCGTTACAGCGTGCACCACCGGTTTGCACAGCATCGGTGCCGCAGCGCGCATGATCGAGTACGGCGATGCCGACGTCATGATCGCCGGCGGTGCCGAATCGACCGTGTCGCCGCTGGGCCTGGGCGGTTTCGCTTCGGCACGTGCCTTGTCGACCCGCAACGACGATCCGGCAACGGCATCGCGTCCGTGGGATGCCGACCGCGACGGCTTCGTGCTGGGCGAGGGCGCTGGCGTCATGGTGCTGGAAGAGTACGAGCACGCGGTGGCCCGCGGTGCCAAGATCTATGCCGAAGTGCATGGTTTCGGGATGAGCGCAGATGCTTATCACATGACCTCGCCGCTGGAAGATGGTAGCGGCGGCAGCAAATCGGTGATCGCGGCCCTCGACAACGCAGGCTTGAACGCGGATCAGATTCAGTACCTGAACGCGCACGGCACGTCGACCCCGCAAGGCGACGTGGCGGAAGTGATGGGCATCAAGCGCACCTTCGGTGATCACGCCAAGAAACTGGTCGTCAACTCGACCAAGTCGATGACGGGCCATTTGCTGGGCGGCGCGGGCGGTCTGGAAGCGGTGTTTACGGTCCTGGCATTGCACCATCAGGTGTCGCCTCCGACCATCAACATCTTCAACCAGGATCCGGCGTGCGATCTCGATTTCTGTGCCAACACGGCGCGTGATATGAAGATCGATTATGCAGTGAAAAATTCGTTCGGCTTCGGCGGCACGAATGGCACGCTGATTTTCGGTAAAGCGAAATAAGCAGGAACTTTCAAGCGCTCGCTACGGTCAAATCGTAGTGAGCGCTGATTCGCCGCCAACGTTCGTTGGCGGCTGAATTTGCCCGGCATGGTGCCGGCGCGCCTTTTTTCTCCCATGAACTATGTCGATCGCGGTAGCGGCTGTCATTCGCACGCCTGTCTGTTTGCGCCTGTTGCAAGCGGTGCTGGGACTGTGCGCCTTGCTGGCCGCCTGGCCCTTGAGCGGTCTCTGGCGTAGTCTGCCCGCGTCCGGCCAGCTGGTGGGCGGCTATGCGCTGGGCTGGAGCGGTGCCTTGCTGAGTGCGGCTGGCGGCGTGTTTTTGCTGGCTTTGCTGCGCCGGCGCAGAAAGCCGCAGGCGCTTGATATTTCGCCGGTCGGGCAGTTGCGGCTGGCGGTATATCTGGAGCATGGCGCGGCGCCGGATGCCGGTGCCGCCGGGCTGGCGCAGCCGGCCGGGCCGGGGCCTGTGGCGGCGCCGGGGCTGCGCCTGTTGCCGGGCTCGACCCTGTGGCCGTCGCTGCTGGTGCTGTGCCTGGCGGATGCCGCCGGACGGCGCACGGCGGTGCTGGTGCAGCGCGGCGGCAGTTGCACCGCCTTCCGCCCGCTGGCCGTGGCTTGCCGGGCGATCGCGGCGCGGAACAGGGAAGAATAAAAGTGGGACGAACACTGAACTTCTTGCAGCGGGCCAACTCTATATCCATACAGGCGCCCACGCTGCATGACTACAGGGACATCGGGCGTGAGGACAGAGCGCGAGTATGATCAGTTGCTGGTCGAGCGGGTGCAGGCTGGCGACAAACGGGCATTCGATGTGCTGGTATCGAAATATCAGCGCCGCTTGATGCGCCTGGTGTCGCGCCTCGTGCATGACCCGGCGGAGGCTGAAGATGTGGTGCAGGAAACCTTTATCAAGGCATACCGGGCGCTGCGCCATTTTCGCGGCGAGGCCGCCTTTTATACCTGGTTGTATCGCATCGGCATCAATACGGCCAAGAATTATCTCGTCACGCAGGGGCGGCGCGCCGCTACATCCAGCGACGCCGACGCCGAGCAGGCGGAGTCTTTCGATGACGGCAATAAATTGCGCGACAACAATACGCCCGAATCGGTGCTGGCCAGCAAGCAGATTGCCGCCACCGTCAATGCGGCCATGGATGTGCTGCCCATCGAATTGCGCACGGCCATCGTGCTGCGCGAGATCGAGGGCCTGAGCTATGAAGAGATATCGGAGATCATGGCGTGCCCCATCGGTACCGTGCGCAGCCGGATTTTTCGCGCGCGCGAAGTGATTGCGGAGAAATTGAAGCCGTTGTTGGACATGCCGATTGACAAGCGCTGGTAATCTGGAGAGTATGAGGTTGGCATGGCTGCGCCCGGTTTCCGCACCGATCCTCTTGAAATGGCAGGACCCATCATGGATACGCATACACGATTGCACGAGACTATTTCCGCGCTGGCCGATGGCGAGCTGGCGGCGAGCGAACTCGAACTGGCGTTTGCCGCCCTCGATACGCCATCGGGACGGCAAGCCTGGGATGCCTATCGCCATATCGGTGAGGTGCTGCGCTCGGAGCAGTACGGCCGTGCGCTGAGCGCCCAGTTCGATGCGCGCCTGGCCAGCCGCCTGGCCGCGGAGCCGGCACCCGAAGAGTCCGCTGCCCATGCGGAACCGCTGCCGCCGCTGGCCGCCGGCATCGTGCCGCCTGGCGTGGCCGAACCGCTGGAGGCCGGGCCGCTGGCGCAGCGCTAGCGGGCGCCTCGTCCATCTTATGCCTGGCTTAACCTTCCCGTCGCCCCCTTGACACTGGCCTTCCGTACGATTGACACTGTGCGCAGGCAATATCTTGCTTTTGCGATATATTGTTGCATTGTTTGCCATGCGCGCTGTCAGGTGGGTTTGCCCCTGGATTTCCGTCATGACGGCCAATCATGCGCGCAGGCAATCGCCTGATCCGCGTTTTGAACCGTTTATATACTCGAAAAGATCCTTTCCATGAAAAAAAACATGTGTGCCGCCAGCAAGTCGTTTTCAGTGAAGACGCTTTCCGCCTTATTGTTCGGTACGGCTGGCGTCTTCCTTGCTCCCACCATGCTGGGCCTGGCGCCACAGGCGCAGGCCGCCGTGCCGGCCGTGAAACTGCCTGATTTCTCGGACCTGGTCGACGCCGTCGGCCCGGCCGTGGTGAATATTCGTACCACCGAACGCCTGAAAATGGGCGGCGCCGGGGCTGGCGTGGGCGGTCAGGACGAGCAGGAAATGCAGGAATTCCTGCGCCGCTTCTTTGGTGGCGCCATGCCCGCGCCGCGCCAGCAGGCGCCCCGTGGCGGCCGCCGCGCCGTGCCGCAGGAGCAGGAAGTGCAGCGCGGCGTCGGTTCCGGCTTCATCATTTCGGCCGATGGCTACGTGCTGAGCAACGCCCACGTGGTCGACGGCGCCGACGAAGTGTATGTGACCCTGACGGACAAGCGCGAATTCAAGGCCAAGGTGATCGGTGCCGACGCGCGCACCGACGTGGCCCTGCTGAAAATCGAGGGCGCCAACTTGCCGCGCCTGACCATCGGCGACTCGAACAAGATCCGCGTGGGCGAGTGGGTGATCGCCATCGGCTCGCCATTCAACCTGGAAAATACCGTGACGGCCGGCATTATTTCCGCCAAGTCACGCGATACGGGCGATTACCTGCCCCTGATCCAGAGCGACGTGGCCGTCAACCCCGGCAACTCCGGTGGTCCGCTGATCAATATGCGCGGCGAGGTGATCGGCATCAATTCGCAGATCGCCACCTTGTCCGGCGCCTACAATGGCATTTCGTTTGCCGTGCCCATCGATGAAGCCATGCGCGTGGGCGAGCAGCTGAAAAAGACGGGGAAAGTCGTGCGCGGACGCATCGGCGTGCAGATCGGCGAAGTGAGCAAGGACGTGGCGGAATCGCTGGGCTTGCCGAACGCCAAGGGTGCGCAAGTATCGATGGTGGAGCCGGGCGGGCCGGCCGACAAGGCGGGCATCAAGCCGGGCGACATCATCCTGAAATTCAACGGCGCGCAGATCGAGCGTTCCTCCGACCTGCCGCGCCTGGTAGGCGGCGCCGCCGTCAACGGCAAATCCACGGTCACCGTCTGGCGCAAGGGCGCGCAGCAGGACATTCCCGTCACCGTCGTCGAGCTGGAAAGCGAGAAAACGGCGAAGAAGGGGGCCAAGGAGCCGGAAGCGCAAGCCGTCAATGCGCTGGGATTGAAAGTCAGCGACGTGCCGGCCGCGAAGAAGCAGGAGTTGAAGATCGAGGCGGGCGTGCTGGTCGACGATGCCGACGGCGTGGCGGCCCTGGCCGGCTTGCAGCCTGGCGACGTGATCTTGCAATTGAACAACGTTGCCGTGAAAGATGCCAAGCAGTTCAATGCCCTGGTCGCCAAGCTCGATCCGAAAAAGTCGTCGGCCGTGCTGGTGCGCCGTGGCGACGTGGCGCAATTCGTTTCGCTGCGTCCGTCTGCCAGGTAAGTTTCTGATTCCATCCGCATCCCGGCCCCGGCCGGGATGCCTTTCCCTTTTTTTCATGCACTTCACCCTCTATTCCCGCAGTTATTGCCATTTATGCCAGGACATGCTCGACGCCTTGCTTCTGCTGCAAGCGCCCGGAAAGCCGTTTACCGTGGACGTGATCGATATCGATGCGTCGCCCGACGCCTCGCTGCTGGCCCGTTTCGACGAGCTGGTGCCGGTGCTGTTCGGTGACCTGGCGCAGCCCGAGCTATGCCATTATTTCCTCGATGAAGCAGCGGTACGGCGCTGCCTGGCGTAGCTTAAATGGCAATATTGACACTGCATTGCACCATTATGGTGCTGAAAACAGCCGAAAATGTCGGCTTGGCCCGGTGCCGGCCTCATAAGACGGGCTTTCTACTCTGAAATCCGGTAAAATGGGGAGGTCGAAAAAGCTACTGTCCGAGGCAGCAGCTTCTGTCGCTTCAAAAGCGCTCGCCTGGGCATGCAGATGTCCTGCTCGGAGCGCTTTTTTCATCATGAGTGGGGCGCCTGGTTCTGGCCCTGTTTGGCCCGGACATGATTCCCCTGATTCCTGTTAAAGCAGTGTCGTCAACTTCGCACTTATATTAGTTAATGAACAACATACGCAATTTCTCCATCATCGCCCATATTGACCACGGTAAATCGACCCTGGCTGACCGCATCATTCAATTGTGCGGCGGCTTGTCCGACCGCGAGATGGAGGCGCAGGTGCTCGATTCGATGGATCTGGAGCGCGAGCGCGGCATTACCATCAAGGCGCAAACGGCGGCCCTGCACTACAAGGCGCGCGATGGCCAGATCTACAACCTGAACCTGATCGATACGCCAGGCCACGTCGACTTCAGCTATGAAGTGTCGCGCTCGCTTTCGGCGTGCGAAGGCGCGCTGCTGGTCGTTGACGCATCGCAAGGCGTGGAAGCGCAAACCGTGGCCAACTGCTACACGGCGCTGGACCTGGGCGTGGAAGTGGTGCCCGTGCTGAACAAGATCGACTTGCCGAACGCGGATCCTCCGAGCGCCATTGCCGAGATCGAAGACGTGATCGGCATCGACGCGGGCGACGCCGTGCATTGCTCGGCCAAGACGGGCTTCGGCGTGCTGGACGTGCTCGAGCAGCTGATCGTCAAGGTGCCGCCGCCGAAGGGCGACCCCGATGCGCCGCTGCAGGCGCTGATCGTCGACTCCTGGTATGACGCCTATGTGGGCGTGGTCATGCTGGTGCGCGTCATCAACGGCACCCTGAAACCAAAAGACAAGATCCGCCTGATGGCCACCGATTCGGTGCAGCTGGTGGAAGACATCGGCGTGTTTTCGCCCCGTTCGCAATCCTTGCCGCAACTGTCGGCAGGCCAGGTGGGCTTCATCATCGCCGGCATCAAGGAATTGAAAGCGGCGAAAGTGGGCGATACCGTCACCCTGGCCAACCGTCCTGCCGCCGCGCCATTGCCCGGCTTCAAGGAAGTGCAGCCGCAAGTGTTCGCCGGCCTGTTCCCCGTGGAGGCGAACCAGTACGACGCGCTGCGCGACTCGCTGGAAAAACTGAAACTGAACGACGCGGCCCTGATGTACGAGCCGGAAGTGTCGCAGGCGCTGGGCTTCGGCTTCCGTTGCGGCTTCCTGGGCTTGCTGCACATGGAAATCGTGCAGGAACGCCTCGAACGCGAATTCGACATGGACCTGATCACCACGGCACCTACCGTGGTGTACGAAGTGATCCAGCGCGACGGCACCATGATCAACGTCGACAATCCATCGAAGATGCCCGATCCGTCGCGCATCGAGGAAGTGCGCGAGCCTATCGTCACGGTCAATCTGTACATGCCGCAGGAATACGTGGGTTCCGTGATCACCCTGTGTATCGGCAAGCGCGGCATCCAGATGGACATGAGCTACCACGGCCGCCAGGTCAAGCTCGTGTATGAAATGCCGATGGCCGAGATCGTGCTGGACTTCTTCGACCGCCTGAAATCGACATCGCGCGGCTATGCCTCGATGGATTACGAGTTCAAGGAATATCGCGCGGCCGACGTGGTCAAGGTCGACATGCTGATCAACAGCGAAAAAGTCGATGCGCTGGCCATCATCGTCCACCGCTCGAACAGCCAGTACCGTGGCCGCCAGGTGGCCGCCAAGATGCGTGAACTGATTCCGCGCCAGATGTTCGACGTGGCGATCCAGGCGACCATCGGCGCGAACATCATTTCGCGCGAGAACGTGAAAGCCTTGCGCAAGAACGTGTTGGCCAAGTGCTATGGCGGCGACATCAGCCGCAAGAAAAAATTGCTGGAAAAACAAAAAGCGGGTAAGAAACGCATGAAGCAAGTGGGTTCCGTGGAGATCCCGCAAGAAGCATTCCTGGCAATTTTACAAGTGGATGGTTAATACATGAACCTGCAAGTGATTTTAGGAAATTTCGCTTTAATCCTGTTCGTGCTGATGGTGTTGACGGGCCTGGTCTGGTGCCTGGATGTGTTTTATCTGTCCAAGCAGCGCCGCAAGGCGGCCGACCTTGCCCTGGCCGAGTTCGATGCGCGCCAGTCCAAGCTGGCCGCCGAGGGCATCAAGTCCGATGCGGGCGGCAGCCGCGCCACCATCGAGGCGGCCCTGTTGCGCCAGCCGACCTGGGTCGAATATTCGGGCAGCTTCTTCCCCGTCATCGCCCTCGTGTTCTGCCTGCGCTCGTTCCTGTACGAGCCATTCAAGATCCCGTCGAGCTCGATGGTGCCGACCTTGCTGGTAGGCGATTTGATCCTGGTCAACAAGTTTACTTATGGCATTCGTTTGCCGATCGTCAACAAGCGCATCATTGAAGTCAACGATCCGCAGCGCGGCGACGTCATGGTGTTCAAGTACCCGAAAGATATGTCACAAGACTATATCAAGCGCGTGATCGGTGTGCCCGGTGATAAAATCACCTATGAAAACAAGCGCTTGACGGTCAACGGCAAGGAAGTGCAATACACGCCGCTGGACGACTACCTGGACGATGAAAGCACGGTTTACCACAAGCAGCTGGAAGAAAACCTGACGGGCGTGAGCCACCGCATCCTCAACGACGAGCCTGCTCCTACGTTGAACTTGCGCGAAGTCAAGGATTTCCCGCACAAGGAGTCGTGCGACTACAACGAAGACGGTTTCACTTGTGTGGTACCAGCAGGCAACTACTTCATGATGGGCGATAACCGCGACAATAGCGCGGACAGCCGCTACTGGGGCTTCGTGCCGAACGAGAACATCGTCGGCAAGGCTTTCCTGGTGTGGATGAACTTCAGCAATCCGAAACGCGTGGGCGGCATACACTAAGCCGTCCCTATGGCTGCCGCGCCGATTCCCCGCGCGGCGGCCAGCCGAATTACTCAGATGACACAGAAACAACAATGAATCTTCAGTTATTGCAAACCCGTTTAGGCTATACGTTCCAGGATGCTGGCCTGTTGCAGCAAGCCTTGACGCATCGTAGCCACAGCAGTTTGCATAACGAGCGGCTGGAATTCCTCGGCGACTCCATCCTCAACTGCGTGGTCGCTTCCATCCTGTACGAGCGCTTCAAGTCCATCGACGAGGGCGACCTGTCGCGCCTGCGCGCGAATCTGGTGAAGCAGCAGTCGCTGTATGAAATCGCGCAAAAGCTGGAACTGTCGCAATTCCTGCGCCTGGGCGAAGGCGAGCTGAAATCGGGCGGTTTCCGCCGTCCGTCCATCCTCGCCGATACCCTGGAAGCCTTGCTGGGCGCGATTTTCCTCGACACGGGCTTCGACGCCGCCAGCACGGTGATCCGCGCGTTCTACATCCCCATCCTCGACTCGGTCGATCCGCAAACCCTGGGCAAGGATGCCAAGACCCTGCTGCAGGAGTTTTTGCAAAGCAAGAAAATTTCGCTGCCACAATACAACGTGGTGGCTACCCACGGCGCCGCCCACAGCCAGGAATTCGAGATCGAATGCCTGGTGCCGAAATTGAACATCCAGGTCTACGGCCGTGGCGGAAGCCGCCGCGCCGGTGAGCAAGCCGCCGCCAAACTGGCGCTCGACGTGGCCGAGCAGGCGCTGTTGAAGTCGCCAGCCGCCAGCCGCAAGCCGAAACCGCGCGCCGCCCAGCTCAAGCTGGCCGGCATTGCCACCATCCAGAGCGACGACGCGGCAGCCCCTGCTGCCCCGGCGATCGCCGCTCACACTAAACAGAATCGACACTAGCATGACAGCCACCAAAATGCCCGACAACTTCCGCTGTGGCTATATCGCCATCGTGGGCCGCCCGAACGTGGGCAAATCGACCCTGATGAACGTGCTGATCGGCGCGAAGGTCAGCATCACTTCGCGCAAGGCGCAAACGACGCGCCACCGCATCACGGGCATCCAGACGGTGCCGGATGCGCAATTCATCTACGTCGACACGCCGGGTTTCCAGACGCGCCACTCGAACGCGCTGAACAAGACGCTCAACAAGACCGTCACCAACACCCTGATTTCCTCGGACGTGATTTTGTACGTGATCGAGGCAGGCACCTTCGGCCCGGCCGACCAGCAAGTGATGGACCTGCTGCCGAAGGAAGTGCCGTGCATCCTCGTCATCAATAAATCGGACCGCGTGAAGGACAAGGCCGTGCTGCTGCCGTTCGCGCAAAAGATCGCCGCCATGCGCGACTTCGCCGCCATCGTGCCTGTGTCCGCCAAGCTGCACTTCCAGCTCGAAGGCTTGCAGGACGAGATCAAGCGTTTCCTGCCGGAAAACCAGCCGATCTTTGGACCGGACGACATCACGGACCGCAGCGAGAAATTCCTCGCCTCGGAAATCGTGCGCGAAAAACTCTTCCGCTTCGTCGGCGACGAACTGCCGTACACGAGCACCGTGCTGATCGAGAAATTCGAGCAGGAAGGCGATCTGCGCCGCGTGTTTGCCGCCATCCTGGTCGAGCGCGATACGCACAAGTCCATGATTATCGGCAACAAGGGCGCCCGCCTGAAGGAAGTCTCCACCCAGGCCCGCCTGGACATGGAAAAGCTGTTCGGCGGCCCCGTGTACCTGGAAATCTGGGTCAAGGTCAAATCGGGCTGGGCCGACAACGAGGCGGGCTTGCGCGCCTACGGCTACGAGTAATCCGCAACCCGGGGGCGACGCCACACGCATGAGCACCACCACGCCAGCGCTGCACGATCTTGCGCCAGCTTCATCTGCTGCATCCGCACCTGTCCCCGCGCCGGCGGCCATCGCGCCACCGGCCGCAGCTCCTGTCACTCCTGCCGCGCCGCGGCGCAGCCGTCCGCCCGCGCGCGACGGACGCATCACGGGCCAGCCAGCCTTCGTGCTGCACAGCTATCCGCATAAAGAAACCAGCCTCATCGTCGACGTGTTTACGCGCGAATACGGCCGCATCGCGCTCGTCGCCAAGGGCGCCAAGCGGCCCCATTCGCAGTTGCGCGGCGTGCTGCAAACCTTCCAGCCCCTACAGGCGGGCTGGACGGGCAAGTCCGAGCTGCGCATCTTGACGGGCGCCGAATGGGTGGGCGGTATGTTGCCGCTGGAAAAGACCGCCTTGCTGTGCGGCTTCTATTTGAACGAATTGCTGGTCAAATTGCTCGCGCGCGACGATCCGCATCCCGTCCTGTTCGACCACTACGTTGCCACCTTGAATCAACTGGCGCACAATGAGCCGCCGCCCATCGTGCTGCGCAAGTTCGAGCGCGCCCTGCTCAAGGAAACGGGCGTGGCGGCCGACCTGACGCGCTGCACGGGCACGCGCCAGGCCGTCGAGGCGGGGCAGGTCTATGTGGTCGACCCGGAACGGGGGCCGCGCCCGGCGCGCGCCAGCGATGCCTGGCCCAGGATCACGGGCAAGACCCTGCTCGACATGGAGCGCGAAGATTATCTTGACGTGGCCACGCAGGCGCAAAGCAAGCTGCTGATGCGCTTTTTGCTGGCCCATCAACTGGGCGGCGCCACCTTGAATACGCGCCAGATACTGATCGATTTAATGCAGCTGTAGCTGCGGTTTGCAGCACGACAGCACTTTACGGATACCATCACTATGAGCTTTTTGCAGCCTTCCGGCCCCGTCATCGACCTGGGCGTCAATATCGACCACGTGGCCACCTTGCGCAATGCGCGCGGCACCGCCTATCCTGACCCGATCCGCGCGGCCCTGCTGGCCGAGCAGGCGGGCGCCGACGCCATCACCCTGCATCTGCGCGAAGACCGCCGCCACATCAAGGATGCGGACGTGATCGCCATCGCCCCGCAATTGCTCACGCGCATGAACCTGGAAGCGGCCGTCACGCAAGAAATGATCGACTTCGCCTGCCGCATCAAGCCGGCGGACGTGTGCCTGGTGCCGGAAAAGCGCACGGAAGTGACGACCGAAGGGGGCCTGGACGTGGTGCGCTACTTCAAGGAAGTGCAGGCGGCCGTGCAGCAGCTGCAAGGCGAGGGCATCCGCGTGAGCCTGTTCATTGATGCAGATGAGCAACAGATCGCCGCCGCCGCCGAGCTGGGTGCGCCCGTGATCGAGCTGCACACGGGCCGCTATGCCGATACGCAAGGCGCCGAGCAGCTGGCCGAGCTGGAACGCATCAAGGCGGGCGTGTTGTTCGGCGTGGGGCGCGGCTTGAAGGTCAATGCGGGCCACGGCTTGCATTACACCAATGTGCAGGCGATTGCCGCCATTCCCGATATTGCCGAACTGAACATTGGCCACGCCATCGTCGCGCACGCCGTGTTTGTCGGCTGGGAAAATGCCGTGCGTGAAATGAAGGCTATCATGGTGGCCACGCGCCTGGGCCACAGGGCCTGAAAAGGGAGCTCAGCATGATTTACGGCATCGGTACCGATATCTGCAAGATTCCCCGCATCGAGGCGGCCCTGGCGCGCCACGGCGAGCGTTTCGCGAAAAAGATACTGGGGCCGCAGGAGCTGGAAAAGTTCCGTGCCCGCAGCGCCAAGAATGCCGTGCGCGGCGTGCGTTTCCTCGCCACGCGCTTCGCGGCCAAGGAGGCGTTTTCCAAGGCCATCGGCCTGGGCTTGCGCATGCCGATGACCTGGCCCGCCGCGCAGATGCTGAACCATCCCAGCGGCAAGCCGATGATCGTCTGCAGCGGCGTGCTGGCCGAGTTCATGGTGCAGCACCGCCTGAGCGCGCAAGTGACCATCAGCGATGAAGAAGAATATGCGGTCGCGTTCGTGATCGTGGAGCAAGCAGTGTAACTATAAGTGCGCAATGAGCCAGCAATGACCGAAGCAAGCCCAGAATCTTCCTTGGCGGAAACACCGCCCGACCCGCGCGCGCAGGTGCTGGCCACCGTCGCCAAGCTGCCGAACTTACCCGGCGTGTACCGCTATTTCGACGCCGCCGACAAGGTGCTGTACGTCGGCAAGGCGCGCGACCTGAAAAAGCGCGTCTCCAGCTATTTCCAGAAGAACCTGGCCAGTCCCCGCATCGCCATGATGGTCGAGCGCATCGCGCGCCTGGAAACGACCGTCACGCACAGCGAAGCGGAAGCCTTGATCCTGGAAAATAACCTGATCAAGGCGCTGCAACCGCGCTACAACATCCTGTTCCGCGACGACAAGTCGTATCCGTACCTGAAAATCACCAATGGCGATGCGCCGCGCATGGTGTATTACCGGGGCGCGGTGGACAAGAAAAACCAGTATTTCGGGCCGTTTCCCAGTTCCTGGGCCGTCAAGGAATCGATGCAGATCCTGCAAAAGGTTTTTCTCATCCGCACCTGCGAGGACAGCGTGTACGCCAACCGCACGCGGCCCTGCCTGCTGCACCAGATCGGCCGCTGCAGCGCGCCGTGCGTGGACCTGATCAGCAAGGAAGACTATAAGAACGACGTGGAAAATGCGGCGCGCTTCCTGCGCGGACGCCAGAGCGAGGTGATGGCCGACCTGGAAAAGAAGATGCACGCCTTTGCCGCCGAGCTGAAGTTCGAGCAAGCCGTGGTGGTGCGCAACCAGATCGCCTCGCTGTCGCGCGTACTGCACCAGCAAAGCATGGAAACGACGGGCGACGCCGATGTCGACATCCTCGCCGTGCTGGTGCAGGGCGGGCGCGCCTGCGTCAACCTGGCCATGGTGCGCGGCGGGCGCCACCTGGGCGACCGCGCCTACTTCCCCAGCCAGCTCAGCGATGCGGCTGCCATTGCCGAGGAGCCGATCGAGGTGGAAGTGCTGGCCGCCTTCCTGGCGCAGCACTACACGGAAAAATTCATTCCCGGCACCCTGATCCTGAATATCGAATTCGACCAGCCAGCCCTGATGGTGGCGCTGATGGAGCAGTGCGGCCACCGCATCAACCTGATCTTCCAGCCGCAGGGGCAGCGCCGCCAATGGCTTGAGATGGCGCAAAAGGGCGCCGAGATTTCGCTGGCGCGATTGTTGTCGGAGCAGGGCTCGCAGCAATCGCGCACGCGCGCGCTGGCCGAGGCGCTGCGCCTGGAAACGGAAGACCTCGACAGCCTGCGCGTGGAGTGTTTCGACATCAGCCACACGCAGGGCGAGGCGACGCAGGCGTCGTGCGTCGTATTCCACCACCACGCCATGCAGAACGGCGAATACCGGCGCTACAACATCAACGACATCACCCCCGGCGACGATTACGCGGCCATGCGCCAGGTCCTGATGCGCCGCTATGAAAAAGTGGCGAATGGCGATGGCGTGATGCCCGACGTGGTCTTGATCGACGGCGGCAAGGGGCAGATCGAAATGGCGCGCCAGGTGTTCGCCGAGCTGGGACTCGATATCAGCTTGATTGTCGGCGTGGCCAAGGGGGAAGGGCGCAAGGTGGGCCTGGAAACCCTGCTGTTCGTCGATGGCCGCGCGGCCCAGGAACTGGGCAAGGAATCGGCGGCCCTGATGTTGATCGCGCAAATCCGCGACGAGGCGCACCGCTTCGCCATCACGGGCATGCGCGCCAAGCGGGCCAAGACGCGCCAGACCTCGCGCCTGGAAGAGATCGAAGGCATCGGCGCCAAGCGCCGCCAGAAGCTGCTGTCGCGCTTTGGCGGCTTGCGCGGCGTGGTCGACGCCAGCGTCGAAGACCTGATGTCGGTGGAGGGGATTTCCACGCAACTGGCAGAAGAAATCTACAAGCAGCTGCACTGATGATAGAGCCGCCTGGTCCGGTGCCGCGGCAACCGGACTAGGCTAATACCCTGTGGCCATGTAGACTAGTGGCGCTTTCTTCACGCTTTCCTCATGTTCAATTTACCCGTCGGCCGATTGCTCTCTTATGCCTTTTAATATTCCCATCCTTTTGACCTGGCTGCGCGTGGCCCTGATACCGCTCGTCGTCGGCGTGTTTTACTTGCCGCCGTCGATGCTGCTGCATGGCGACCAGAACCTGGTTGCCACCCTGGTCTTCATTGTTGCCGCCGTCACCGACTGGTTCGACGGCTTCCTCGCGCGACGCTGGAACCAGACGTCGGCCTTCGGCGCCTTCCTCGACCCGGTCGCCGACAAGCTGATGGTGGCGGGTGCCTTGCTGGTGCTGGTGCAGCTGGACCGTGTCAATGCCGTGCTGGCCTTCATCATCATCGGCCGCGAAATCACGATTTCCGCGCTGCGCGAATGGATGGCGCAGATCGGCGCCTCGAAGTCGGTAGCCGTCAGCTCGATCGGCAAGATCAAGACGGCCGCGCAAATGACGGCCATTCCCTTGCTGCTGTACCACGAAGTGATCTTCGGCGCGATCGATACCCATGTGTGGGGCGAGAAGCTGCTGTGGATCGCCTGCGTGCTGACGGTGTGGTCGATGTTCTATTACTTGCGTCTGGCGTGGCCGCTGATTAAAGAAAAAGCGGGAAATTTGCACTAAGAACAGGCAGGCGGCTGCTTTATGCGGAATATTTTGCAAAAGACCAGATATTGCCCGTTGACAGCCCCTGTAATCCCTCTATAATGCTGGCCTGTTGTTGATGACGCGGGAGTAGCTCAGTTGGTAGAGCGCAACCTTGCCAAGGTTGAGGTCGAGAGTTCGAGACTCTTCTCCCGCTCCAGTTTTCTGGATCGTGTCATAGGTAAAAACAGCGAATGCAGTAAAAAGTAGTACTGGCGATGTAGTAGAGCTTCTGATACAATGTTGTCCACTGCGGGAGTAGCTCAGTTGGTAGAGCGCAACCTTGCCAAGGTTGAGGTCGAGAGTTCGAGACTCTTCTCCCGCTCCAGTGAATACTGGATCAGCAGTAAAGCAGCACTGGTAAACGGTAGCAAAAGGCAGTAAAATAGCGGTTCGTATGCGGGAGTAGCTCAGTTGGTAGAGCGCAACCTTGCCAAGGTTGAGGTCGAGAGTTCGAGACTCTTCTCCCGCTCCAGCGAAAGCTGAAGCAGTACAGCAAGAATGGCAGTAGCAGAAAATAGAAGCTCCAATGCGGGAGTAGCTCAGTTGGTAGAGCGCAACCTTGCCAAGGTTGAGGTCGAGAGTTCGAGACTCTTCTCCCGCTCCAGAATTCTAAAGGGAAGCTAAGCTGGCTTCCTTTTTTTATCCGTCGCGGTACGTGGCGTGATTAAGTGGTAACCAAGCTCCAATGCGGGAGTAGCTCAGTTGGTAGAGCGCAACCTTGCCAAGGTTGAGGTCGAGAGTTCGAGACTCTTCTCCCGCTCCAGTTTTCAAGGTGGGCCGCAAGGCGCATCCAAGCAGTTCCTCTGGCGAGGTAGCAAAGAGGTTATGCAGCGGCCTGCAAAGCCGTTTAGACGGGTTCGATTCCCGTCCTCGCCTCCAGATGAAAAAAAATAGCCCACTTTCGAGTGGGCTATTTTTTTGTCTGCGCTTTGGCCAGACTTTTGCCGATGGCGCATCTTGTATAATGCCGGCAAGCTCAGCCGCGCCGCCTGGCGCCTTGATGATTCTTCCCCCTTTCCGCCATACCGATGTAGTCACTGACGACTTTCCTGTTCCGTTCGACCTCAGCGCCGCGTTTCTGTGGCGCCCGCTGGCATGGCTGCGCCTGATTATTCTCCATCCGGCCGGCATTTTCCTGTTCCGACTTTGGATACGCATCAATGATCAACACAACTTTTCGGGATGAGTGGTACTCGAACCTGCAAAAAAACGTTTTGGCGGGCTTGACCACGTCATTTGCCCTGGTGCCAGAATGCATCGCCTTTGCCCTGGTGGCGCAGCTCAATCCCCTGATGGGCCTGTATGGCGCCTTCATCATCTGTGCCATGACGGCCATCTTTGGCGGACGTCCCGGCATGATTTCGGGCGCCGCCGGCTCCATGGCCGTCGTCATCGTGGCGCTGGTGGCGCAACACGGCGTGCAATACCTGCTGGCTACCGTGGTGCTCGGCGGTATCTTGATGGCGTTATTTGGCATCTTGCGTCTGGGCAAGCTGATTCGCATGGTGCCCCATCCCGTGATGCTGGGTTTTGTGAATGGCCTGGCCATCGTCATCGCCATGTCCCAACTGGAACACTTCCGCCAGGCCACGCCGCAGGGCGAAGCCTGGCTGCAAGGCACGCCCTTGCTCGTGATGGGTGGCCTGGTGCTGCTCACCATGGCCATCGTCTACGTGCTGCCGCGCCTGACAAAAGCCGTGCCGCCGGCGCTGGTGGCCATCCTGGGCGTGGGCGTGCTCAGCCATGTTTTGAGCTTGCCTACGCGCACCTTGGGCGACCTCGCGCATATCGCCGGCGGCTTGCCGGCCCTGCATTGGCCTGCCGTGCCGCTGGATATGGCTACCATGCACATCATTTTCCCGTATGCGGCGCTGATGGCCATGGTGGGCTTGCTGGAAACCTTGCTCACTTTTAATCTCACGGATGAGATAACAGAAACGCGAGGGCAGCCGAACCGCGAATGCATCGCCCTCGGCGCGTCGAACGTCGTCTCGGGCCTGTTTGGCGGCATGGGCGGCTGCGCCATGATCGGGCAGACGATGATCAACCTGAGTTCCGGCGGCCGCTCGCGCCTGTCGGGCGTGACGGCCGGCGTGATGATCTTGCTGTTCATCCTGTTCCTGTCGCCGCTGATCGAGCGCATCCCGCTGGCGGCCCTCGTGGGCGTGATGTTCGTCGTGGCGCAGCAGACGTTTGCCTGGGGTTCCTTGCGCGTGCTGGGCAAGGTGCCGTTGCAGGATGCGCTGGTGATCGTCGCCGTGACGGTGATCACGGTATTCACGGACCTGGCGATGGCCGTGCTGTGCGGAATCGTCATCGCCGCCTTGAATTTTGCCTGGCAACATGCGCGCGACATGCGTGCCGACATCGATGACAGCACGCAAGGCATGCGCGTCTACTTGCCGCATGGCACCCTGTTTTTTGCTTCCACCACGCATTTCCAGGAACTGTTCCAGGCAGCGTCGGACCCGGCCCGCGTCATCCTCGACTGCCGGCACCTGCACATGGCCGACCACTCGGCCATCGCCGCCATCGAATCGCTGTATGAGCGCTATGACAGGGCAGGCAAGCATCTGCAGGTGACGCATCTGTCCGCCCGCAACGAGGCCTTGCTGCAGCGGGCCGGGGTGGATGTGGGCGTGGCGTAAAATATTGGATTGCTGAATGTCTGTGGAGTGTGAATGCTGTCGAACGAACAAGAACAATTATTGCAACAAAGCCAAACGGCTTTTGATGCCTACTATGATGCGCTGGGCGCTTCGCTGGTGAATTTCGTCGAGCGCCTGGGCATCCAGCCGGCGCACGAAGTGTTGACGAACGCGGCCGAATACCTGCCGTACATCAATGCGGCCATGCGCACCATCGTCATTCGCGACGAGAGCTGGCAGTGGGTAAAAACCATGCTCGGCTACTTTATCGGCGAGTATTTCGTGCAAGGCCATGCGGGTTGCTGGTATGTGGAAACGCGGGCGGAGTCGCCGTATTTCTGCCGCATCATGGTGGGCGGCTTCGAGCATGGCATGCCCGTGGACGCCGCCATTGATCCGGAAGCGCTGGCGCTTGAATTTCTGGGGCAATCCGCGCCGCGCGAGCTGGCGGCACTGATCACCCAAGCGCAAGCCCGCGCGGCGTGATGCCGCACGGCTTGCAGAAGCGGATTTAAAACTCTTCCCACTCGCCTTCGGCCGGGCTTGTTGCCTTGCTGCTGGCGCGCGTCGCGGGCAGGCGCAGGGCGGGGGCCGTAGCCTTGCGAGCCGGTGCGGCTGCTGGCGCTGCCGGCGCGCTGCGTTGCGCCGCCTTGGTGCTGAAACGGTCGGTCGCGGCTGCATTGGCGTCCAGGCGGAAGACGCTGACCACCTGCGCCAGTTCGCTCGCCTGTTCCTGCATCGCTTCGGCCGCCGCCGAGGCTTCTTCCACCAGGGCTGCATTCTGCTGCGTTACCTGGTCCATTTCGGAAATGGCCTGGTTGACTTGCTCGATGCCCGCGCTCTGTTCTTCGCTGGCGTTGCTGATCTCGCTCATGATGGACGTGACGAAGCCGATGCTTTGCACGATTTCTTCCATCGTCTTGCCGGCCTTGTCGACCAGGTCCGTGCCCACGTCGACTTTTTGCACGGAGTCGTCGATCAAGCCCTTGATTTCTTTTGCCGCCGCTGCCGAGCGCTGCGCCAGGTTGCGCACTTCCGTGGCAACCACGGCAAAGCCGCGACCCTGTTCGCCGGCGCGCGCCGCTTCCACGGCCGCGTTCAAGGCCAGGATGTTGGTCTGGAAGGCGATGCCATCGATGACCGAGATAATATCGACGATTTTCTTCGACGAGGTATTGATCTCGCTCATGGTAGCGACCACTTCGGCCACCACGGCGCCGCCGCGGCTGGCGATGCCGGCCGCGTCGCCAGCCAGTTTATTCGCCTGGCGCGCGTTGTCCGCGTTTTGCTTGACGGTCGAGGTCAGTTCTTCCATCGACGAGGCCGTTTCTTCCAGCGAACTGGCTTGCTGTTCCGTGCGCGACGACAGGTCCTGGTTGCCGGCGGCGATTTCCGCGGAGGCCGTGGCGATGGTGTCGGTGCCGCTGCGCACCTGGCCGACGATGCCGACGAGGCTATCGTTCATGGTTTTCAGGGCATGCATCAACTGGCCCGTTTCATCGCGGCCCTGCGCCGTGATGACGCTGCTCAAGTCGCCCGCTGCCACGGTTTCCGCCACTTTCACGGCGGCGCGGATGGGGCCGGTGATCGAACGCGTGATCCACCAGGCAAAGCCGATGCCCATCAGCACGGCCAGCACGCCCATGGTGATCAGGAAGATGCGGGTGCCGCTGTAAGCTTCGATGATGCTGGCGCCGACGCCGTCGGCCGCCTTGATCTGCATGCCGGCAAAGCGCTTCACTTCGGCCAGGTAAGCCACGGTGATGGGTGCGACTTCCTTGTCGAACACGATCTTGGCGCCCGCCACGTCGCCGTCGGCCTTCATCTTGAAGGCGCGTGCGCGCGTCGTCACGTAGTCGGTGCGCACCTTGCGCACCACCTTGAACTGCTCGATCACGGCCGGGTTGAGCAAGGACGCGATGATGTCGTCCTGCAGCTTGCTGGAACGCTCCGCATCGACCTTCAAGTCTTCCTCGATCTTGGCGCGCACGACCGGATCGGTGATCTCGAACGAGGCGACGCCGCGCACGCTGTTCAGTTCAATGATCTTCGACCATTCGGCCACCATGCGCTGGTTCTTGATGCTGGTATTGATGAGGCGGTAAGTCAGGTCGCTGGCCGTTTGCATGCGCACGAGGGCGGTGATGGTCAAGGCGGTAAGCAACAGCAATACGACAGCAAAGCCGACGCCAAGGCGGCTGCCGATGTTCAGGTTTTTCATGTAATTCCTAACAGTTTAATAGTCATGATCGCCGCCGCCAGCAGGGGCGGACAGGCGCCGCAAGGCGCAGGGGATCGGGGTCTTCGGGTGCCGCGTGATGGCTGTGCGGCGCGCCACGCTGAGCGTGGCGATGGAGGTAAAGCAAGGGGCATATCGGTCAGGCTGACCGCTGCCCAGCAAGCCGCAAGTATAGCATTGACGCAGGGAAATAGTTTCTGGCGGCAATTTTAATTATTTTTTGATATTGATTTCCTGTTGCTTTTTTACGTCAAGTACCTAGTTAATAAGTACTATCACTTACATTCATCCTTACTTTTCCCATCGCTGGCTGATAAAATACTAATGATAATCATTCGTATTAAAACTTCGACCAGGGAATTGTATGCAGCAACAGCGCAAGCCAGGATGTAAACCGATCACCATCGCCGTACTGGGCGCCTTGACCTTGGGCGCCACCCCACTGGCGGCCTGGGCACAGGAAAGCTTGCCCGCCGTCACCGTGACGGCGTCGAAGGACAAGGATGGCTACGTGGCCGCCACCTCCGCCAGCGGCACCAAGACGGAAATGGCCTTGCGCGACGTGCCGCAAACGATCAACGTGGTGCCGGCCGCCGTCATCCGCGACCAGAACGCCATGTCGATCCAGGACATCATGAAGAACATCCCCGGCGTGGGCTTGTCCACGGGCGACGGCCAGCGCGACCAGGTGTTCATCCGCGGCTTCACGGCCATCGGCGACCAGTTCGTCGACGGCTTCCGCGATGACGCGCTGTATTTCCGCGACCTGTCGAACGTGGAGCGCCTGGAAGTGATCAAGGGACCGGCCGCCGTGCTGTACGGCCGCGGTTCCTCGGGCGGCCTGGTGAACCGCATCACGAAGAAGCCGGGCGTGGACATCGCGGATGTGGCCCTGAGCTTGACGAACACAGCAGGGCGCCGCGGCGAAGTCGACGTGGGCCGTGTCGGCGAGACGGTGGACTGGCGTGTCACGGGCGCGCGCGAATTGTCGGACAGCTACCGCGACCAGCAATTCATCAACCGCACGGCGCTGGCGCCGTCGGTGGCCATCCGCCTCTCCAGCGCCACCAAATTGCTGCTGCAGGGCGATTACCTGGAAGACCGCCGCCTGACGGACTTCGGCATCCCGTCCTACCAAGGCCGTCCCGTGGCCGTCGATGCGGGCACGTATTACGGCGCCGCCAACGCCCGCGATGCCGACTTCAGCCAGTCGCGCGTGGTGTCCACGGCCGCGACACTGACGCACAAATTCAGCGATAGCTTGTCGCTGCGCAATGCCTTCCGCTACTACGACTATCACCTGGACCGCAACAACACGAATATTTCCGGCAACGTCAACGAAGTCAAGGGCACGATGAGCCTGGGCCACGCCAAGCTCAACCGCGACGAGAGCGGCTGGTTCAACCAGACGGAACTGACGCAAAAGCTGGTCACGGGCACCATGCGCCACGAAGTGCTGTACGGCGCCGAATTCGGCAAGCAAAACAAGGATGCCAACAGTTGGGCCGCCATCGCTGTAACGACACCTGCGAAGCCCGTGTCGATCTTCAATCCTGTTCTGCCCGTCGTCGATCGCAGCAAGCTGGGCGCGCGCAGTGATACCTTCGGTACCTACGACACGGCCGCCGCTTACGTGCAGGACGCCATCAGCTTCAGCGACGAGTGGAAGGCGCTGGCCGGCTTGCGCTACGACCGCTACAAGCAGCAGTCGCGCCTGGCCAATGCGCTTGGCGTGACGACGGCGGATCTGTCGCGCACGGATTCGGCCTACAGCCCCCGCGCCGGCCTCGTCTGGCAACCGGGCGCGACGCAATCGTACTACGCCTCGTGGAGCCGTTCGTTCCAGCCGAGTGGCGAGAACTTCGCCCTGGCCGCCAACAATGCCGACCTGGCGCCGGAAACCACGCGCAACACGGAAGTGGGCGCTAAGTATGACCTGTGGGGCGGCCGCGCCAACGCCACCGTGTCGCTGTTCCGCCTGGAGCGCGACAATATCAAGACCAGCGACCCGATCACGAACCGCATCGTGCCCGTCGGCACGCAGCGTACGGATGGCCTGGAACTGACCTTCAACGCGGACTTGCACGATGGCTGGAAAATGATGGCCGGCTACGCTTACCTGGACGCCACCATCACCGATTCCATCGCCAAGGACAAGAGCGTCAATGTGCCGGGCGGCACCGTCGCCAGAGAAGTGCCGGTCAAGGGCAAGCGCGCCACCTTGACATCGCGCAATACGGCCAACCTGTGGCTGACGAAAGACCTGGGCCACGGCTTCACGGTGGGCGGCGGCGCGAACGCCGTCGGCAGCCGTTTCGCCAATCCGGGCAACACGGTGGTCTTGCCAGGCTATGTGACGGCCGACGCCATGGCCGCATACCGCACGGGCCGCTATGAAGTGCAGCTGAACGTCAACAATATCGGCGACACGCGCTACATCGTGTCGGGCCACGGTTCCAGCCCGAACTTGAGCTTGCCGGGCGCGCCGCGCAATGTGGCGCTGACCTTGCGCTACAGCCTGTAATTTGGCCTGGCAGTTCGGCCGCATCCCCAAAAACCCGCTCGCGAGCGGGTTTTTTTTCGTGGGTGGGTAGCGATGTGCAAGCGTGCCGGGCAGGCTGGCATTGTTTAGAGGGAACGTTCGGTATCGTCAAATTAATATTGACTAAAGGCAATTTTTTCCAGCGGACTAAGCCTTGTCGGAGTTTGAGGGGTAAAATACTGTCATACGACACAGGCATGGTGCTTATATCTTGGTGATATGACACTACCACGACGCCGTATGACTTTTTATTTACTCACATCATAGAGGCCTGAATATGGTTCAGATGTCCAGGCGCCAGTTCCTTCGGGTAACTGGCGCGACCATTGCTGGTTCCAGCCTCGCCCTGCTCGGTTTCGCACCGGGCCAGGCGATGGCGGAAGTGCGGCAATACAAGCTGTCTCGCACCACCGAGACACGCAATACCTGTCCCTACTGTTCGGTAGGATGTGGCGTCCTGCTGTATGGACTGGGCGACGGCGCGAAAAACGCCGTCTCCAGCATCATCCACGTGGAAGGCGATGCCGATCACCCGGTGAACCGCGGCACCTTGTGCCCGAAAGGCGCCAGCCTGGTCGACTTCATCCACAGCCCGAACCGCCTGAAAGTGCCCGAGTACCGCGCACCGGGCGGCACGGAATGGCAACCGATCTCCTGGGATGTGGCGCTCGACAAGATCGCGCGCCTGATGAAGGATGACCGCGACGCCAACCTGATCGAAAAGAATGCCGACGGCAAGACCGTCAACCGCTGGCTCTCCACCGGCATGCTTGCCGCGTCCGCCGGCAGCAACGAGGTCGGGTATCTGACCCACAAGACAGTGCGCAGCATGGGGATGCTGACCTTTGATAATCAGGCGCGTGTATGACACGGACCGACGGTGGCAGGTCTTGCCCCGACGTTTGGCCGTGGCGCGATGACGAATCATTGGGTCGATATCAAGAATGCCGATGTGATCCTGGTCATGGGCGGCAATGCAGCAGAAGCACACCCTTGCGGATTCAAATGGGTAACGGAAGCGAAGGCGCATAACAAGGCCAAGCTGATCGTTGTCGATCCGCGCTTTACCCGTACCGCATCCGTGGCAGATTACTACTGCGCCACGCGTACCGGCACGGACATCGTCTTCCTCGGCGCGATCATCAATTATCTGCTGACGAACGACAAGATCCAGCATGAGTACGTGCGCAACTACACGGACATGCCCTTCATCGTGCGCGAAGACTATGCGTTCGAGGACGGCCTGTTCTCGGGTTTCGACAAAGAAAAAGGCAAGTACACCAACAAGGCCACCTGGGATTACGAGATCGGCGAAGATGGCTATGCCAAGGTCGACCCGACCCTGGAACACCCGCGCTGCGTCTACCAGATGATGAAGAAGCACTACGCGCGCTACACGACCGAGATGGTCGAGCGTACGTGCGGCGTGTCGGCCGACAAGTTCCACAAGGTGGCGGAAGCCCTGGCTTCGACCGCCGTGCCGGGACGCGCCGGCACCATCCTGTACGCGCTGGGCTGGACGCACCACTCGACGGGCGCGCAAACCATCCGCACGGGCGCCATGGTGCAGTTGCTGCTGGGTAATATGGGTATCGCGGGCGGCGGCATGAACGCCTTGCGCGGCCACTCGAACATCCAGGGTCTGACCGATCTGGGCCTGATGTCGAACCTGTTGCCAGGCTACATGACCTTGCCGAACGAGTCCGAGCAGGATTTCGACGGCTATATCGCCGCGCGCGCCACCAAGCCGCTGCGGCCTAACCAGCTCAGCTACTGGAGCAATTACCGCAAATTCCACGTCAGCTTCATGAAGACGTGGTGGGGCGACTTTGCCACGGCGGAAAATAACTACGCCTTCGACTACCTGCCGAAACTCGACAAGCCGTATGACTTGATGCAAGCCATCGAGAACATGCACCAAGGCAAGATGACGGGCTATATCTGCCAGGGCTTCAATGTGCTGGCGTCCGCGCCGAACAAGCAGAAGGTCACGGAAGCGCTGTCGAAGCTGAAGTTCCTCGTCATCATGGATCCGCTGGCCGTGGAAACGGGCGAATTCTGGAAGGCGCACGGCCAATACCACGAAGTCGATCCCACCAAGATCATGACGGAAGTGTTCCGCTTGCCGACCAGCTGCTTCGCCGAAGAGCGCGGTTCGCTGGTGAGCTCCTCGCGCGTGCTGCAGTGGCACTGGCAGGCGGCCGAACCGCCGGGCCAGGCGCGCAGCGACCTGGAGATCATGTCGGGCCTGTTCTTGCGCATGCGCAACATGTACAAGAAAGAGGGCGGCAAGTTCCCCGATCCTATCGTCAACCTGACGTGGAATTATGCGCAGCCGCATAACCCGCAGCCGGAAGAAATCGCCCGCGAATTCAACGGCAAGGCGCTGGCCGACTTGTACGATCCGAAAGATCCGACCAAGCTGCTGGTGAAAAAGGGCGAGCAGCTGGCCTCGTTTGCGCAATTGCGCGACGATGGCACGACCACCAGCGGTTGCTGGATCTTCGCCGGCAGCTGGACGCAGGCGGGTAACCAGATGGGACGGCGCGACAATAGCGACCCGACCGGCATCGGCCAGACTCTGGGCTGGGCCTGGGCGTGGCCGGCGAACCGCCGCGTGCTGTACAACCGCGCTTCGTGCGACTTGAAGGGCAAGGCTTTCGACCCGACGCGCAAGTTGATCGAGTGGAATGGCACGAACTGGAGCGGGGCCGATATTCCCGACTTCAAGGTCGACGAACCGCCGGAAAACGGCATGGGTCCGTTCATCATGCTGGGCGAGGGCGTGGCACGCTTCTTTGCGCGCGGCGCCATGGCCGAAGGGCCGTTCCCCGAGCATTACGAGCCGTTCGAAAATCCGCTGGGCTACAACCCCATGCATCCGAAAAACCCGCAGGCGACCAGCAATCCGGCCGCGCGCGTGTTCGCCGATGACCGGAAAATGTTCGGCACGCATGAGGAATACCCGCATGTGGCCACCAGCTACCGTCTGACCGAGCATTTCCATTACTGGACCAAGCATGCGCGCCTGAATGCCATCATCCAGCCGCAGCAATTCGTCGAAATCGGCGAAGAACTGGCCAAGAGCATCGGCGTCGTTGCCGGTGGGGAAGTGCGCGTCAGTTCCAAGCGGGGTCACATCATCGCCAAGGCCGTCGTCACCAAGCGCATCAAGGCTTTGATGATCGAGGGCAAGCCGGTGCATACCGTGGGCCTGCCGCTGCACTGGGGCTTTACGGGCGTGGCCAAGCCGGGGTATCTGATCAATACCCTGACGCCGGGCGTGGGGGATGCGAATTCGCAAACGCCGGAATTCAAGTCCTTCCTCGTGAAGGTGGAAAAAGCATGATGGGAGCTCAATAATGGCACTGCAATCCTTAGATATCCGGCGCCTGTCGGCTACCACGGTAACGCCGCCGCAAGCGCGCAGCCCGGTGACGGGCACCGTGGCCAAGCTGATCGATGTGTCGAAATGCATCGGCTGCAAGGCTTGCCAGACGGCGTGCATGGAATGGAACGACTTGCGTGACGAAGTCGGCGAAAACCATGGCACCTATGACAATCCGACGGACTTGACGCCGCAATCGTGGACGGTGATGCGTTTTGCCGAACACGAAAACAACGACGGCAACCTCGAGTGGCTGATCCGCAAGGATGGCTGCATGCACTGCGAGGACCCGGGCTGCCTGAAAGCCTGTCCGGCGCCGGGCGCCATCGTGCAATACACGAACGGCATCGTGGATTTCCATCAGGAAAACTGCATCGGCTGCGGCTATTGCGTGGCCGGCTGTCCTTTCGACGTGCCCCGCATTTCGAAAAAGGACGACCGCGCCTACAAGTGCACGCTCTGCTCGGACCGCGTCGCCGTGGGCCAGGAACCGGCTTGCGTGAAAACGTGCCCGACGGGCGCCATCGTCTTCGGCACCAAGGAAGACATGAAGGTGCACGCGGAAGAGCGCATCGTCGACCTGAAGTCGCGCGGTTTCGAGAATGCGGGCCTGTACGACCCGCTGGGCGTGGGCGGCACGCACGTGATGTACGTGCTGCACCATGCAGACAAGCCGAAGCTGTATTCGAACTTGCCGGAACGCCCGCGCATCAGCCCGATGGTGGGCTTCTGGAAGGGCTGGTCCAAGCCGCTCGCGGTGGCCGGCATGGCCGCCACGGCGCTGGCAGGCTTCTTCCATTACACGCGTGTCGGTCCGAACGAAGTGAGCAAGGACGAAGAGCACGAGGCGCTGGAAGAGGCCAAACGCATCCGGGAGGAAGACCATGAGCCACAGTGATCTGCATGATGGCAAGCTGCGTGACAAGGATGGCAACCCGCTGATCCAGCGCTACGACCCGAACGAGCGCACGAATCACTGGGTGACCGCCATCACCTTCGTCATGCTGGCCCTGTCCGGCCTGGCCATGTTCCATCCCTCGATGGCGTGGCTGGCCAACCTGTTCGGCGGCGGGCAATGGACGCGCATCCTGCATCCGTTTGCCGGCCTGGTGATGTTCGTCTCGTTCGCGATCCTGGTGGTGCGCTTCTGGCACCACAACAAGTTCGAGGACGGCGACAAGCAGTGGCTGAAACAGATGGACGACGTGCTCAACAACCGCGAAGAAAAGCTTCCGAAGATCGGCAAATACAATGCCGGCCAGAAGATCCTGTTCTTTGTGCTGCTGGCCTGCATGGCGGGATTGTTGCTGTCGGGTATCGTGATCTGGCGCGCGTATTTCGCGTTCTACTTCCCGATTCCCGTCATCCGCGCGGCCGCCTTGCTGCACGCCGTGTGCGCGTTCGGCATCATCTGCGCCATCATCGTGCACATCTATGCGGCCCTGTGGGTCAAGGGTTCGATCGGCGCCATGGTGCGCGGCACCGTCACCTACGGCTGGGCGCGCAAGCACCACCCGAAGTGGTTCGAGGCGGTGATGCGCAACGGCAAAGACTGACCGTTTTTTGCTTAATCAGCCCAAGTGCAAGAGCAGGGGTCAGACCCGCCGGGTCTGACCCCTGTTTTCCTTTGCGGCTTGCGATGACTGTATCGATTAAAATACTTTTACATCCCCTTTTTTGATGGGAACTCCATTGGTACAACGCATTCTTCAGCCAGGCGAAATCGAAGGCCTGGACCACAACGCGATTCCGCGCCTGCTGCTGCCGCAGCCTGACAGCCTGTTCAAGGCGCGCGCCTTGCGCCTGCGCGAATTGGCGCAGGGAAACATCAAGGGCATCCCCGTCGACGCGGGCATGCAGGGTTACCTGGTGCTGATGGCCGCGCTGGCCGACGCGCAAGCCGCCGTGGTGGGAAAACTGGCGCCCGGCGCCGTGCCTGCCGCCGACCCGGACGCGCTGCGCCGCGCGATGCAGCACCGCATGCCGGTGCTGCCCGTCAACGGCGCCCGCCCGCCCGTCTGGCGCGACATATTCGCCAGCCTGCTCGATGAACTGGCCGCCACGGCGGCAAGCCAGCCGGCCCTGTCCGGCGGCCTGACGCAGGTGCTGGCCCAGCTGCGCGCGCTCGATGCGCCAGCGCTGGACGCCTGCGCCGACGCCGTACTCGATGAAAATGGCGATAACCTGAACCCCATGCATGCGCCGTTCGTCGCGGCCGCCCTGCAAATCTTGTGGTCGGTGTCGGCCAGCGAATTGCGCGCTGCACGCGTGCCGGACCTGGAAACGGGCACTCTGTGCCCTGTCTGCGGCTCGCACCCCGTCGCCAGCGTGATCCGCATCGGCGGCGGGTCGCAGGGCTACCGCTATCTGCACTGCGGCATTTGCGAAAGCGAATGGCATATGGTGCGCGTGAAGTGTTCGACCTGCGAACAGAATGGCAAGATCGCTTACCAGGGCCTGGACGCGGCTGACGCGGCGCCGTTCGACCCCGTGACGGCAAAGGACGACAAATTGCCGAACAAGGCGAATGATCCGAAGAAGGTGGCGCGCGCGGAAACCTGCGACGATTGCCATACCTACCGCAAGGTCTTCAACCAGGAACACGATTACAACGTCGAGCCCCTGGCCGACGACCTGGCCAGCCTGATGCTCGACCTGCTGGTGGGCGAAGCGGGCTACCAGCGCGCCAGCGGCAATCCGCTGCTGTGGCTGGGGAAGGGCGACAGCAGCGAGGGCCAGCCAGCATGACGACGGGGCAAACCGTGCGCCTGCCATCGGTAGACCGTATCCTGGGCGACGCGGCTTGCCTGGCCCTGATTGCGCATTACGGTCGCGCGCAAACCCTGGCCTGCGCGCGCGCCGTGCTGGCCGAACTGCGCACGGCCATGCTGGCCGGTGCAGTCTGCGAAGAGGGCGCATCGATCGCCGCCATCGCCGCGCAGATGACCGAACGGCTGCAGGCGCAATCGCGCTCGCAGCTGCGCGCCGTCTTCAACCTGACGGGCACCGTGCTGCACACGAACCTGGGCCGCGCGCTGCTGCCCGACGCCGCCGTGCAAGCCGTGGTGGAAGCGCTGCAGTGGCCGATGAACCTGGAATTCGACCTGGAGACGGGCAAGCGGGGCGACCGCGACGACCTGGTCGAGGAATTGCTGCGCGAATTGACGGGCGCCGAAGCGGCCACCATCGTCAACAACAATGCGGCCGCCGTGCTGCTGATGTTGAACACCCTGGCGCAGGGCAAGGAGGTGGTGGTGTCGCGTGGGGAGCTGGTGGAAATCGGCGGCGCCTTCCGCATCCCCGACGTGATGACGCGCGCGGGCGCCGTGCTGCGCGAAGTGGGCAGCACTAACCGCACCCACCTGGCCGATTACGCGAACGGCGTGAATGCAGATACGGCCCTCTTGATGAAGGTCCATTGCAGCAATTACGCCATTACCGGCTTCACGAAAAGCGTGGAGCTCGACGAACTGGTGCCGCTGGCGGCACAACACGGCGTGCCGACGGCCGTGGACCTGGGCAGCGGCACCCTGGTTGACCTGGCGCAATACGGTCTGCCGCATGAAACGACGGTGCGCGAAACCATCGAGGCGGGCGCCGACCTGGTGACCTTCAGCGGCGACAAACTGCTGGGCGGGCCGCAATGCGGCGTCATCGTCGGACGCGCCGACCTGATCGCGAAGATCAAGCGCAACCCCCTGAAACGCGCGCTGCGCGTGGGCAAGCTGACCCTGGCCGCCCTGGAGCCCGTGCTGCGGCTGTACCGCGCGCCGGACTTGCTGGCCGAACGGTTGACCACCTTGCGCTTGCTGACGCGTCCCGCCGCCGCCATGCGCGCGCAGGCGGAGATCCTGCTGCCGCTGCTGCAAGGGGCGCTGGGCGCCGCGTACGCAGTCACGGCCGAAGCAATGACCAGCCAGATCGGCAGCGGCGCCTTGCCCGTCGACCAGCTGCCCAGCTTTGGCCTGGCCATCCGCAGCGCGCCAGGCTCGCGCCTGAGCAATCCCCTGGGCGCGCTGGAGCAGCGGTTGCGCGGCTTGCCGTGCCCCGTGATCGGGCGCATCGGGCAAGACACCCTGTGGCTCGATTTGCGCTGCCTGGAAGCGGCGCACGAGACGGCCTTCGTCGCGCAGCTCGCCGAGTTGTCCGCATGATCGTCGGCACCGCGGGCCATATCGACCATGGCAAGACGACGCTCACGCGCGCGCTGACGGGCGTGCACACGGACCGCCTGAAGGAAGAGCAGGCGCGCGGCATCTCGATTGAACTCGGCTACGCCTATCTGCCGCTGGCCGATGGCACGGTGCTGGGCGTGATCGACGTGCCGGGCCACGAAAAATTTATCCGCACCATGGCTTCCGGCGTGACGGGCATCGATTTCGCCCTGCTCGTGGTGGCCGCCGACGATGGCGTCATGCCGCAGACGCACGAGCACCTGGCCATCTTGCAGCTGCTGGGCGTGACGCGCGGCGCCGTGGCGCTGACGAAGGTCGACCGCGCCGACAGCGCCCGCGTGGCGCAGGTGGAAGCGGACATCGAGGCGCTGCTGGCCGGCACGCCGCTGGCGGGCAGCCCGATTTTCCCCACCGCCGCCAATCGCGACGGCGATGCCGGCGTGGCCGCCCTGCTGGCGCACCTGGCGCAGGTGGCGCGCAGCTTGCCGCAACGCGACGAGCGGCGCTTGTTCCGCCTCGGCGTGGACCGCGTGTTCACCTTGTCGGGGCAGGGCACCATCGTCACCGGCACGGCGCTGGCGGGATGCGCGCGCGTGGGCGACATGCTGCAGCTGGCGCCCGGCGGCGCGCCAGCGCGGGTGCGCAGCATCCATGCGCAGAACCGCGCCGCCGAGACGGGCATGGCGGGCCAGCGCCTGGCGCTGAACCTGGCCGGCATCGACCGCGAGCGCATCGAGCGGGGCAACTGGATCGTCGCGCCCGAGCTGGCGCAGTGTTCCGAACGCCTCGACGTGGAACTGACCCTGCTGCCCGACGCGGGCGCGCAACTGAAAGCCTGGTCGCCGCTGCACGTGCACCTGGGCGCCGCGCATCAGCTGGCGCGCGCCGTCATGCTCGATGGCGAGACCCTGTCGCCGGGGCAGACGGGCAGAGTACAACTGGTGTTCGATGCGCCCATGCACGGCGTGCCGGGCGACCGCTTCGTCGTGCGCAATGCGCAAGCGACGCAGACGGTGGGCGGCGGCATGGTGCTCGATCCGTTCGGCCCCGCGCGCAAGCGGCGCAGCCCGGCCCGGCTGGCGTGGCTCGATGCGCTGGCCGCGTTCGTCGCGCACGGCGACTATGCGGCCCTGCTGGCGCAAAGCCCGCTGGGGCTGCGCGTATCGCTGCTGGTGCGCCTGTCCCTGCTGCCGGCGGGCGCCCTCGCGCTGCCGCCCGACACGCGGCGCATCGCCCTGCGCGCCGGCGACGCCCTGCTGCTGGCGCCGGCGGCGTTGCTGGCGCTGGAAGCGCGCGTGCTGGCAGCCCTGGACGTCTTCCATGCGCGCGCACCCGACGAGGCGGGACCGGAACTGTGGCGCCTGAAACGCATCGTCGACGCCGAGATGGAAGACGCCTTGTGGAGCCACCTGGTCGAAGGCTTGCTGGCGCGCGGCGAGATCCTGGCGCGCGGCGCCAGCCTGCACTTGCCGACGCACAGCGTGGAACTGACGCCGCAGGAGCAGGCGATGGCCGAACCCTTGCTGGCCGCCCTGGAGCAGGGGCGTGCCGATCCGCCGTGGACGCGCGACCTGGCGCGCGGCTTCGGCCTCGCCGAGGATGAAACGCGCCGGCTGTTGCGCAAACTGGCCAAGGCAGGGCAGATCAGCCAGGTCGTGCACGACCTGTTTTATCATCAGGCGGCGCTGGCCGAGCTGGCGCAACTGGTGCGGCAACTGGCGCACAAGGCGGAAGAGGATGCAGGCTTGCCAGCCGGCAATGGCGCCGTGGGCGCGGCCACGTTCCGCGACGCCAGCGGCCTGGGCCGCAAGCGGGCGATCCAGGTCTTGGAATTCTTTGACCGCGTCGGTTATACTCGCCGTGTTGGCAATGGGCATCTATTGCGCCCGCAAGCGCTGTGGTCCTACACCGTGGCCTTGCCCAACAGCTAAGTACTAGCTCAGGCACCGCGGAAAGCACACTCATCCGGTGATGTGGCCGGGCTTCAAACCCGGTGGAGGGCGTCAGACGTTCTCCCGTAGGTTCGACTCCTACTGTTTTCCGCCAGTTATTCTTCCTTCCCCCTGCACGGTGATCGTCCCGGCGTTGGCCTGTTGTCACGTTGCGGTAAATAAGTGGTGTTATTGATAATATGCAACGATGCCAGGGTGAGCCGATGGTAACATCGGCTTGTATCCCCTGTGGCAGATGAAAGCAAGCATGAAACAAGCAAGCATGGCGTGGCTGCTGGCAGTGGCGCTGCTGATGCCGGCGCTGGCCGCGGCGGCGGACGTGCGCATCGTCGGCGAGCATTTGCCGCCGTCGAGCATGATGGAAGGCAATGTCGTCGTCGGACGTGAAACGCTCAAGGTGCGCGACATCATGGCGCGCGCCGGTCTTTCCTACAGCATCGAACTGCTGCCGTGGAAGCGCGCGTATGCGCAGGCGCTGCGCGAAGCCGACACCTGCATCTTTTCCACCAGCCGCACGCAGGAGCGCGAAGCGCAATTTCGCTGGATCGGGCCCCTGAACGAAGCGGAATGGATACTCTACGGCCTGGCCGAACGGCATTTGGCGCTGCGCACGCTCGATGATGCGCGCGGCCTGGTGATCGGCACGGTGCTGGGCGACGCGCGCGACGATTTCCTGCGCCAGCGCGGCCTGAACGTGGCGCCCGTGACGCAGGAGTGGCTCAATCCGCAAAAGCTGCTGCTCGGACGCATCGACCTGTGGGCCGTCGGCATGGCGGTGGGCAGCAAGCCGTTTGCCGGCAAGGAGTGGGAGGGCAAGGTGGTGCCGCTGCTGACCTTCAACCGCGTGCAGACTTACCTCGCCTGCAACAGGCAGTTGCCCGAGGCGCAGGCCTTGGCCATGCAGCGGGCGGCGGCGGCCATGCGCCGCGACGGCAGCATGGCGCGCGAACATATCCGCTAAGGCCCGCTTCAGCTTTCCAGCCACTGGCGCACGCAGTTGCGCCCCTCGCGCTTGGCCTGGTACAGGGCCTGGTCCGCGTGGCTGTAGGCCGTTTCGAAGGCCGTGCCGGCGCGGTTCCAGCTCAGGCCCACGCTGACGGTGATGGCGCGCGTGATGGGCGCCGCATGGCGCTGGCGGCCGACGCTCTCGCAAATGCGCTGCGCCACTTGCGCCGCGTCGTCTCGCGAGGAAGTGGGCCAGACCACGGAAAACTCTTCGCCGCCGACCCGGCCGATGGCCGTTTCCTGTCCCAGCAGTGCCTTCAGGCAGTCCACCACGGCCTGGATCACGCCGTCGCCGGCCGGGTGGCCGAAATCGTCGTTGACCTGCTTGAACAAGTCGATGTCGAGCACGATCAGCGCCATGTCGCCCTGCGCCAGGCAGCGCGAGGCGTGGTCGATCACGGCGCCGCGGTTCAGGGCGCCCGTCAGCGGGTCGTGCGTGGCGCGGTATTCGAGCTGGCCGGCCAGGGTTTGCAATTGGCGGTTCAGCAAATGCATGTCGCGCTCGGCGCGGTCGCTGCGGCCGATCAGGCGCCGCGTCTCGCGCATCAGTCGTTCGTAGTGATTGATCAGCTCACCGAGCACGCGCCGCTGCGCCTCGCCGCTGGCGTGAGTATCGGCGTGCATGCGGCGCGCGGCAGCCAGCGCCGCCGCTTCCACGGTGAACAGGTCGGGCTCCAGGTCGGATTCGGAGATGGCGGCGCGCATGCCCTAGCTGCCCTGCACGGGATGGTCGTGGAAGTCCAGCGCCATGAAGTCCTGCTGCAGCTCCTGGCCGAATTCCAGGATGGTGTCGTCGTCCTCGTCGTGATACCAGTTCAGGCGCACCTGGTTGCCATCGACGGCCGCCTGGTTCAGGGTGTCGAACAGGGTAAACAGCATCTTCGTGCTGGAGCTGTTGAAATAGGCCAGCGAGACGTTGACGGTGATGGCGCTTTCGCGGCAGCCTTCCAGGTAGGCGCGCACGGCGGCGATCAGCGGGCCATAGAAGGCGGCTGCGTTTTCCGGATACGACTCGCCCTTGATCGACAGGGTGTGCTGCTCGAAACGGAAGTCGATTTCGGGCGAACTCGGGGTCGCGGCGATGAACAGTGGTGACGGTAATTGCATATGCTTTCCTGAGTCGGCTCTTTCAAATGATGGCTTTGATGCAGAAGATGGTGTGGCCCGGCTCCTGGGGATCCTGGACGAATTCGAATTCCAGCGGCTCGCTGGCGTCGCGCGCCATGGTCAGAAAACCCAGGCCCGCGCCCTTGCTGTCGGCCGGCGCTTCCTCGCGCAGGGCCTTCTTGTAGGCCAGGCGGATTTCTTCCATCGTCATGGTGTGCAGCGGCTCCAGCCGGGCGCGGATCTGCGCCACGTTGTCCGTCGAGACGGGGTTGGCGCACAGGAGGAAAAAGCTGTCGCCGCGCGTGCCGATGCAGAAGGAGCCGCGCCGCATCTGCTGGTCCAGCTGCGCATCGGGCGTCAGGCTGTCGGCGGAATAGTGCATGATGTTTTGCGACATCTCGATGAACGAGGAAAAGATGCGCCGCCGCGTGGGCCCGGCCGCGCCGGCCGTGTCCAGGCGCGCCTTGATGGTTTCGGAAATGGCGCTGACCACGTGCTGCGAGAAATAGCCCACGTAAAAAAAGATGATGTTGCGCTTGCGCGCCACATCCCAAAACTCGTTGAATTCTTCGTACAGCACGTCCGTGCTCCTGGCTAGCCGGTGACCCGGTTTCTTGTTGATAAGGTGGCTCGATGGCGCCCGACTACAGGCGAAAACAGAAAAAGGTCAGGTCGTCGCGGCGCGGCTGCTTGCCTTGCCATGCCGTGCTGTCCTGCAGCAACGCCGCCGCCACGTCGCCGGCGGGCGCGTCGCGCTGCGCCAGCAGCTGTTCGCGCATGCGCCGCTTGCCGTAGGCGATGTCGCGCGCGCCGCCGATCTGGTCGAGCAGGCCGTCGGTGGTGAGGAACAGCAGGCTGCCGGCGGGAACGTCCAGCGTTTCGTTGTGCCAGCAGTAGCCGGCCGGCGTGTCGACATAGCCCACGCCCATGCGCGCGCCATCGATGGCGCGCACGGCCTCTTCGCCCGGCGCGACCACGTGCAGCGCCAGTTTCGCCCCCGCGAAACGCAAGCTGGCGCCGGCCGTGTCGTAGCACAGGAAGGCGCAATCCATGCCGTCGTTCGAGCCGGCGTGGCCCGTGGCTTCGCCGCTGCTGGCGCCGTCCTGGCCCAGCAGGGTCTTGATGGCGCGGCTGACGGCGCCGATCAGGGCGGCCGGATCGTGCGGCCCCAGCTCGCGCAAGGCCTGGCTCAGGGCCGACGAGGCGATCAGGGTCATGAAGGCGCCCGGCACGCCGTGCCCCGTGCAGTCGGCGATGGCGGCAAACCAGCCGCCCGCGTGGCGCTCGAAAAAGTAAAAATCGCCGCCGACCACGTCGCGCGGCTGCCATTCCAGGTGCGCGTCGGGCAGGGTGGCGCGCAATTCCGCATCGGAGGTGCGCAGCAGCGCGCGCTGGATCACGCTGGCGTAATCGATGCTGTGCATGATCTGCCGGTTTTTTTCCGCCTGCATGGTGGCGACCACGTTCATCAGCTGCAAGCCGAAGCCTACGCCGGCCAGCGCGCCATCCTCGGTGATGATGAAGCCGTCGGCCAGCGCCTTCTCGCCCGCTTCCACGGCGCGGAAGGTGAGGTCTTCGATGCTCATGGCCCCATCGACGATCAGCGGCTCCTTGTCCATGAAGGCGATGCAGCTTTTCTTGCCGTACACCTCGTGATAAAAGGGCTTGGACATCTGCGACATGAAGATGTTGCGGCTGATCAAACCGATGGGCTTCTGCTGCTCCGTGACGGGCAGGCTCATCATGTCGCGCCGTTCCGTGAACAATTCCAGCACGGCGAAATTGCTGGCGTCGGCCTGCACGGATTCCGTGGGAATGCACAGATCAAACGCCACGGACGTGCGATAACGGGGAAGATGCAATCGAGAAGCGTTGAACTCCACAGCGGCTACCTTTACATGACGATCGGACCCTTGTTGTCGCGACGGCAAGGCGACTGACAAACAGGCAATATCATCATGGTAGCCTTGGAATATGACGGCTTGATTACCAGCTTGTCAAAACCGTATGCAAGATGGCTGCATGGCAAGCAACTTACAGGCGCCGGGCCAGCGCCTGTGCCTGCGCCAGCCAGCGCGCGCGCTGCGGCTCGGTGGAGTCGAGGAGGGGGCCGAAGCTGGCCACCCTGACGGGTTTGATGCCGCAAAATTCCAGCGTCGTCTTGCGCAACTGGTGGATGCCGGGCATGCGGTAGACCCAGCGGAAATACCAGGGCGGCGTATCCATCGTCACCAGCAGCTGCGCCGTGCGGCCCTTCAGCAGTTGCGCCGGGAAGGCCTTGCCGGGGCGGTACTTGAAAGCGTAGCCGGGCAGGAAGACGCGGTCGACGAAGCCTTTCAGCAGGGCTGGCGCGCCGCCCCACCAGATCGGGTAGGCGAACACCAGGTGTTCGGCCCACCTGATGGCTTCCTGCGCGGCCAGCAGGTCCGCTTCCAGCGGCTGCACCTGGCGGTAGCCTTCGTGCAGGATGGGATCGAAGTCCAGCTGGCCCAGGCGCAGCTCGCGCACGGTGTGTCCCGCGCTGCGGGCCGTGGCGGCATAGGCCTCGGCCAGGGCGGCGCAAAAGCTGTCGCCCGACGGGTGGCCGAGGAGTATCAAAATGCGCTTGGGTGTCGTCTTGGTCATGGTGCAGGCTGTCCGTTAAAGAAGAGCTTGCATGCTAAAGCCTGCCCCTGGGGGCAGAGTCAAGCGGCCGCTTGAAGGTATTGGTGCGCCAGGCAGTCGTGGATTTCCGTGTCGATGTCGGCCAGTTGGGCGTCGAGCTGGCGCAGGCGGGCGATATCCTGCTGTATCTGCGTGCGCTTGGCGGCGATGTGCTGCGACAGGGCGGCCCAGTCCGTATCGTCGCCGGCCAGGATGGGCAGCAATTCGGCCAGGCGGAAGCCCAGCGCCTGCGCCTGGCGTATGAGTTTGACTTGCGCCAGGTCTTGCTGCGTGTAGACGCGGTAGGCGCCGGCGCGGCGCACGTCGCCCAGCAAGCCCAGCGCTTCATAGTGGCGCAAGGCCTTGGGCGAGGTGCCCGCCAGGCGGGCGATTTCTCCGATGTACATGGGTGATCCTTTCTCAAGCTTGAGCGAATCTTACCGTATGGCAGCGGCGCCCAAACGGCCCAGGCATCCTCAGGCCCGGCGCGGCGGCACTTTCTTCGCCGTGCACTCGGCGCAAGTGCCGTACAGCGACAGCGCGTGCTCGTGCAGCACGAAGCCCCGCTCGGCGGCGATCTCGTTCTGGCGCAGTTCGATGCCTTCGTCGACGAATTCATCGACCTTGCCGCAACCCGTGCAGACCAGGTGGTCGTGGTGCTGCCCTTCGTTCAGTTCGAAGACGGCGTGGCCCGATTCGAAATGCCGGCGAAACAGGATGCCCGCTTCGGCAAACTGCATCAGCACGCGGTAGATGGTGGCCAGGCCCACGTCGATCTTTTCAGCCAGCAAGAGTTTGTAGACATCGTCCGCACTCAGGTGCTTGATCGTGCCTTCTTGAAACAGCTGCAGAATCCGCAAGCGGGGGATGGTCACTTTCAAGCCCGATTCACGCAGTTCCCTCAATATATCCATGTCTCCCATTCCTTTTTGTAGTCGCCCGAGCGAGGTATTGCATTATATCGCAAATGATAATCATTACCATTCTCATGTGTGTACTGTAAATAGTATGCCGCGGGGGCGGGCGGCAATCCAGTGACATCGGCGCAAGTGGTGCTTGCGTGGCGGGCAACTGATGCCGGTAGTATTGGTTGCTGCTGAAAAGTGGCGGTCGAATCGCTATACTGTGCAGCAGGAAATAACAATGGAGGGGGCATGGACCGATTTGATGCGATGCGCATCTTTACGCGCATCGTCGAACTGCGCAGTTTTACACAGGCGGCGCATGACCTCGGCTATCCGAAGGCCACCGTCACGCATGCGATCAAGCAACTGGAAGCGCGGCTGCGCGTGCGCCTGCTGCAGCGGACCACGCGGCAAGTGACGCCTACGCCCGATGGCGACGCGTATTACCAGCGCTGCGTGCGCCTGCTGGCGGACCTGGAAGAAACGGAAGCCGTGTTCAGTTCGGCGGCGCAGCAGCCGGCCGGCAAGCTGCGCATCGACTTGCACGCGACCCTGGCCATGCACTTCGTCATGCCCGTGCTGGACCGCTTCTGCGCCCGCTATCCGCTGATCGAACTGGAAATCGGCATGGGCGACCGCCTCGTCGACCTGGTGCGCGAAGGCGTCGATTGCGTGCTGCGCGTGGGCGAACTGGGCGACTCGTCGATGGTGGCGCGCCGCGTGGCGCTGCTGGAACAGGTGACGTGCGCCAGCCCCGCCTACCTGGCCGCGCACGGCACGCCGGAGCATCTGGCGCAGCTGGATGGCCACCGCGCCGTCAATTTCTTTTCCGCCCAGACGGGCAAGGTCTGGCCCTTCGATTTCAAGGTGGAAGGCCAACGCCGCAGTGTGGCCTTGCCGGGCACCGTGTCCGTCAACAATGCCGACGCGTATCACGCCTGCTGCCGCGCGGGCATGGGCTTGATCCAGGCGCCCCGTTATCACCTGGAGCGGGCGCTGGCGGCCGGCGAACTGGTGGAAGTGCTGCGGGACTGGCGGCCCGACCCGCTGCCCGTGTCCGTGCTGTATCCCCACCATCGGCAATTGTCGCCGCGCGTGCGCGTGTTTGCCGACTGGGTCGCCAGCCTGTTTGCCGACGTGCATTGATGCGCTGCAATGCGGCAATTTTTGACTTGGGCAAAGGAAAAAATCCCTCTGGTGATGCCATCTAGCACTATTTGATGTGGATCAAAGTTTTTGTTGCACTGCACTCTTAGACTTCGCAGCGTTACTTAACGACAGAGGAAAACATAATGAAAACGTCCGCAACTGCAGCAGCAATCGTCCTGGCCGCCATCGGCGCATTCGCCGGCAACGCCATGGCACAGGAAAGCCCATGGCTGGTCCGTGCGCGCGCCGTGCATATCGATCCGGCCGATAAATCGACTCCTGTTGGTGGCCTCGGTGCATCGGACCGCTTGACGGTCAGCAGCAAGACGATTCCTGAAATCGATATTTCGTACTTCTTCACCCCGAATATCGCTGCCGAGCTGATCCTGACCTACCCGCAAAAGCATGACGTCAAGCTCGATGGCGGCCAAGTCGGCACCTTCAAGCACCTGCCGCCGACCCTGTCGCTGCAATACCACTTCATGCCTGAAAAACAGTTCAGCCCTTACGTGGGTGCCGGCGTGAACTACACGAATATCTCGGGTGTCAAACTGCCCGGCCTGCGCCTGGAACACGACAGCTGGGGCTTCGCGCTGCAAGCCGGTGTCGACTACAAACTGGACAAGAACTGGTCCTTGAACTTCGACATCAAGAAAGTGCAGATCCGCAGCGACGTACTGACCGCTGCTGGTGGCAAGGTCAGCGAAGTCAAGATCGATCCTATCCTGATCGGCGTAGGCGTCGGTTACCGCTTCTAAGCAGTGATGGCGCCCGGGTGGCGCGCAGAAAAAAAAGACGGCCAGGTGTGAACCTGGCCGTCTTTTTGTGTGCAGCGCCTTGCTTTCGCCTTATTTTTTCAGCGTCTTTTCCAGCGCCAGCTGGTAATCCGTCTTTTCGTAGCCGGCCAAATACTTGTTCGTCGCGTCGAGGAAGGCGCGCGAGCGGTAGGCCGCTTCCAGGTCCTTGACCCATGGCTTGGCCTTGTCGGCCGTGCGGATGGCTACCAGGTTGATGTAGCTGTCCGAAATCTTTTCCACGCTCAGGGCCGACGTCAGCTTCATGCCGGCGGCCAGGGCGAAGTTGCCGTTGACGAAAGCGTAGTCGGCGTCGGCCAGCGAACGTGGCAGCTGCGCCGCTTCCAGCGGCACCAGTTTCAGCTTCTTCGGGTTTTCCAGCACGTCGCGCTCGGATGCGCGCAGCGGGTCGACGTTCGGTTTCAGCTTGATCCAGCCCATCTTGGCCAGCATCACCAGCGCGCGCGCCTGGTTGGTCGGGTCGTTCGGCATGGTGATGGTGGCGCCGTTCTTGACTTCCGCCAGCGTTTTCTGCTTGCCGCCGTACAGGCCGATCGGCATGGTCGGCACGGTGATCAATGAGCTCAGTGGCAGCTTGTTATCGGTGGCGAACTTGGTCAGGTAGACGATGTGCTGGAACACGTTGGCGTCCAGCGAGCCTTCGGCCAGTGCGTAGTTCGGCTGCACGTAGTCGTTGAATTCCACGATCTTGACCTTGTAGCCCTGTTTTTCCAGGATAGGCTTGATGCCCAGCTTCAGCTGGTCCGAATACGGGCCGGAGCTGGTGCCGATGACGAGTTCTTTCGGGTCCTTGGCGTGGGCGGCGGTGGCGAAGGCCAGGCTGGCAGCGGCCAGGAGCAGGTTGCGGCGAATGTGGTTCATGCTTTTCCTTGTACTGAAATACTGAGTATGAATTAACGTTTGTCGAGGCGCTTGGCGATGCGCGTGCCGGCGAACTGGATGGTTTGCACCAGCACGATCAGGATGGCCACGGTGGCGACCATGATGTCCGTCTCGAAGCGGTAGTAGCCGTAGCGGATGGCCAGGTCGCCGATACCGCCGCCGCCCACCACGCCGGCCACTGCCGAATACGACAGGAAGCTGATCGACAGCACGGTCAGGGCCAGCACCAGGCCGGAACGCGCTTCCACCAGCAGCACGCGGAAGATGATCTGCATTTCCGACGCGCCCATGGCGTGCGCCGCTTCGATCACGCCGCGCGGCACTTCGCGCAGGTTCTGTTCCACCAGGCGCGCCAGGTAGGGAATGGCGGCGAACGACAGCGGCACGCTGGCCGCCAGCGGGCCGATCGAAGTGCCCGCGATGATGCGCGTAAACGGCGTCAGGGCCACCAGCAGGATGATGAAGGGGAAGCTGCGCACGGTATTGACCAGCCAGCCGAGGATCGTCGACAGCGGACGGTTTTCCAGCGACTGGCCTTCCGAGACGAGGAACAGCAAGATGCCCAGCGGGCCGCCGATCAGGATGGCGGCCGTCAGGCCGATACCCAGCATGGTCATGGTCTGGCCCAGCGCCACCCAGATTTCCGGCAGCAGGTTGATGACGTTATTGATCGATTCTTCAAACATGTGTTGCATCCTTCCATGCGGTGGCTTCAAACGCCTCGGTGCCGTAGTAAGCCAGCTCGCGTCCCAGCGCCGTCTTGCGCGGGGTGGCCGTGTCGCTCAGGTCGAATTGTTCGGCGATGGCGCCGCTTTCCACGACGGCGACCCGGTTGCAGATGGCGCCCAGCACCGACAGCTCATGGCTGACGATGACGATGGTCACGCCCAGGCGCGCATTGATGTCGCGCAAGGTATCGAGCAGGGCGCGCGTCGTTTCCGCGTCCAGCGCGGACGTCGGTTCGTCGCACAGCAGCACGTCGGGGTGGCTGGCCAGGGCGCGGGCAATCGCCACGCGCTGTTTCTGCCCGCCCGACAATTGCGCCGGATAGCTGTGCAGCTTGTCGGACAGGCCCACCAGCGCCAGGCATTCCTCGACGCGGGCGGCGATGTGCTCGCCCTTGGTGGTGCCATGGATTTTCAGGGGGAAGGCGACGTTGTCGAACACGCTGGCGTTTTGCAGCAGGTTGAATTGCTGGAAAATCATGCCGATATTCTGGCGCGCGTCGCGCAGTTCGCCCTTGCTCAAGCTGGTCAATTCGCGCCCGGCGACCGTGATGCTGCCGCTGTCGGGACGCTCGAGCAGGTTAATCAGGCGCAGCAAGGTCGATTTGCCGGCGCCGCTCTTGCCGATCAGGCCGAAAATATCACCGGGATAGACTTCCAGCGTGACCGATTTGACCGCGTGGAATTGTTCGCCCTTGGGCAGCGCGAAGGTCTTGTTTGCGCCATCGATGCGAATCACCGGCGTACGGTGTGGTGTGGTCATGCAGTGTTTCCTTTTTTATTGGACCGTGACAGGCGCGCTTGCAGGGGCCAAATCGCCCAGCCTGTTACGTCGGTTGCGTAGTATACCTCCGATCGTGTTATTACTCCTACGACAGAATCTTGCTTTGAATATGCAAATAATGTCTATATGGGTGTTTGGCGAGAGTAAAAGCGGTTTTTACGCGATCAGCCGATGGAAAATTCGACGGGAATCGATAATTCCAGCTGCTCCGGCCGTTCCTTGGGAATGCGCGGCAGTGGCGCCGCCCGTTGCAAAGTGTCGAGCGCGGCCTGATCCAGCGCTGCGGAACCGGAACTGCGCTCAATGGCGGCCGCCAGCACCTGCCCGTCGCGGTCGATGCGGCAGCGCAGGTACACCACGCCCTGTTCCTGCTTCGCGCGCGACGCCGTCGGATAGCGGCGGAAGCGCTCCATGCGCGCCAAAACCTTGCCTTCCCAGCTCGATACGCCGCTGCGCAGCTCCTGTGGCGCGGGCGGCAGGGCGGGCGAGGGAGGCGCCGCCGCGACGGATGCCGTGGCCACCGGTGCCGGCGTGACGGGGGCAGGGCGCACCTCGGCGACGGCTGCGACGGCCTCGGCTTGAGGCGGCATGGGCGCGGCATCCGGCTGCGGCGGCACGAATTGCGGCAGGGCTGGCGCTGCTTTTTTTGCAAGGGCGCGCGACGGCGCGGCCGCGGCGCTGGCCTGTTCAGCAAGATTCTGCTCCAGAGGGCGGGGCGGGGCGGCGGCCGGCAGGAACAGCAGCATGGCCGGCTGCGCGGAGTCGGGCGCGATGGCCAGCACGGGCGCTGCCGGCGCGCGGTGGTACACGGCCCATCCCAGCAGGGCGCCGTGCATGGCGAAGACCGTGGCGATGGTCAGCGGCTTGTGCCAGTCCGCCGGCGGCGTCTTTTCCGGCGCCGGCCCTTCCGGGCGGCGCAGCAGATAGATGATGACGGCGATTTCCATCGTTGCCACGAGGATGATGACCCACCAGGGCGGATGGCCGAGGCACATGGCGACAAAGCCGATGGCCATGCCCAGGCAAGCGAGGACCTTGCCGCGCCGCGACACGGCGCGGTGTTCGCGCCACTGGCGCAGCGGCGCGCCGAAGCGCGGGTGGTGCAGCAGCCAGTGTTCCAGGCGTGGCGAGGCGCGGCTGAAGCAGGCCAGCGCCAGGATCAGGAAGATCGTCGTCGGCATGACGGGCAGCAGGGCGCCGATCACGCCCAGCGCCACCATCAGCATGCCGGCGGCCGTCCAGGCCCAGCGGCGCAGCCGTGCCGTATGCGCTTCCGCGCCGGCCTGGATTACTGGCTCTTCCATCAGGCGCAAGCCTCCACGTGGCCATGCATGCGCAGGAAGGCGGCGCGCGCGCCGTCGATCACGCGCGCTTCACCGGCGGCGTCAAGGACGGCCGTATCGAGCACGGACGTAAAATCGCGCCAGTGGCGCGCGCGTCCGTCCGGATGGCCGGCCAGGTGGCGCGCGCCGTGATGCTCGTCCAGGCCGATCTTGCCGGCCAGCTTATACAGGATGGCCGCGCCCAGCTTCGAGCCTTCGCTCACGTACAGCCAGCCCAGCGCCGTGGCCAGGTCCAGTTGCGCGTCGAACGGCGGCGTGGCCGCATCGGCCGGCAGGACGGTGCCCAGGTCGCGCAGGTCGGCCGCGATGCTGGCGTAGCGGCGGCGCTGTTCCAGGTCCGGCAGCAGGGCGGCCAGCTGCGCGTTGTCGTACAGCGCGTCGACATCGCGCAGGAATGCGTACTGCGCCTGCAGGAAGCGCGCGTAATTGTCGCGGCTGGAAAACGGCGCGCTGGCCATGATGCGCTGGTCCAGCAAGTCGTGGGTGGCCATGGTGTCGGCTTTCAGGCGCTGGCTGCGGCTAGGGGCCGCGTTAATCGGAACGGCGTTCAAGGTGCTGCTGGTGTCGCTTGCTGCATGCATGGAATATCTGCTCTCTATTATAAGGATGAATCAAATCAGAAACGAAGGCCAAGCGTGACGCGTGCCGTGCGGCCCGGTCCCGGCATCAGGCTCAGGGTCAGCGGATCGAGGTAGTAGCGGTCCGTCAGGTTGTCCACCGCCACGTCCAGGGTGGCGTTGGGCGTGATCTTGTAGCTGGCAAACAGGTCAGCCAGGGTGTAGGCCTGCGTCAGCACTTGCGGCGAGGTGCCTGTCCACGACTGCCACACGGCCTTGTCGTCCTGGCGCGCGAGCGGATGGCCGACATGGGTCAGGCGCGTACCCACGGTGAGTTTTTCCTGCAGCCAGCGCGTGCCCAGGGTCAGGTTGGCGCTCAGCTTGGGCTGGATATGGTTGCTGACATACGAGCTGGAAAAACCGATGGGCGAGCAGTCTGGCGTGTTCCAGATATCCGATTGCCACTTGCTGGCCTGGCGCAAATACGCTGCGGTGGCCGCGTCGCAGATCAGGGTCTTGCGGTTCCAGGTGCCGGAAAAATCGGCAAACACGCTACCCCGGTCATATGACGACTGCAGTTCGATCCCCGAGACGCTGTATTTGTCCGTGTTCGCCATCGAGAAATTCTGTGCGTAGGCCGGCAAGTCGGGAATCGGACGGCGCGTGATGTAGCCGTGGGTGACGTTGTCGAAGTAGGCCACGCGCAGGCGCAGCTTGTCGGCGGCGCTCCACACGCCATCCTTGACCACGCTCACGCCCACTTCGCGGTTGTGGCTGCGTTCGGCGTTCAAGGGCGACGAATACGTGGCCGAGAAGCCCATCGTCGATTCGTACAGGCTGGGCATGCGCAAGCCGCGCGCATCGCGCAGGAACAGGCTGACGCTGTCGGACAGGCGCGCCGTCAGCGCAAACGTGGGCGCAAAACCGTGGTCCTTGCGGCGGATCGGCGTGCTGTACTTGAACAGGCCGGGGATGGCGTCGCGGTAGACATAGCCATTGCCGCTCCACTGGTCCACCTGCGAGACGTCCAGCGGCACCGGCGCGGTGCCGTAGTTTTCCACCATGCCGCCCACCAGCGCGGGATTGGTGGCGGGCGTGAACCGGCCCTGCGCATCCTGGTACCACTTCGCTGCGCCGATCTGATCGCCGTCCTTGTCCCACATGGTGACCCATTGCCAGCCTTGCGGATGGTATTGCTGCTCGGCGCGGCGGTTGCGGTCGCGCGTATCGAAGCGCTGGAAGCGTCCGCCCGCCTCGACACTCAGCCAGTCGCGCGCCTGCCACTGCAGCGAGGCGAAGGCGCTTTGCTCGTGGCGTTTGCCGTTGCGCAGGGTGTGATTGGCGTTCAAGTCATCATCGAGGATGCGCACGCTGTCGGCCGGGCCGATATCTTCATTTTGCAAGGACAGGCCGTAATCGAGCTTGAGCGTGCCTATGCCGGTGGCGAAGCGCGAGGTATTCGTCAGGTCCGCGCCGACGCGGCGCGCCTGGTTCTTTGCCAGGTACAGCACTTCCACGCATTCCTTGCATTCGTGGTCGCCCGGATTGGTCTTGCCTTCCAGCGGATTGCTGAAGATATCGCCATTGCGCGACTTGCTCTGCATGTCCGTCAGCCACAGGTTGGCCTTCAGGTCGATCAGGTTCTGGCCTTCCGGCTTCCATTCGTAGCGCGCCGTCAGCGCGTTCGTGCGCACCTGGCTGGGGTCCCATTGCGGGATGCTGCCGGTGCTGTTGCGGTAGATTTGCGAGGGCATGATTTCGCCATAGCTGCTGTCGAAATAGCGGTAGCCCAGCTCCAGCTTCTGTTCGTGCGGCAGGCGCAGGTTGGCCTTCAGCAGGGCCGAGGTGGTGCGGTTGGCCGTGTTCAGCACTTCGTCGCCTTTCTTGAAGAACTGCGTCACGCCATCGTCGCCACCCCATGCATTGGGCAGCTGATAGCGTTCGAAACCGCGCGTGCCGGAAAAATAATTGCCGATGCTGCGCTGGCTGATGGCGGCCACCAGGTCGTAGTCGTCCTGGCGCGTGGCCACGGCGATGCTGCCAAAGCCGCTGCGCGGGTTGCCCAGCTTGTTGCGGTGCGTGCGCGGCGCGCTGCCGAAATCGTCTGGCGCCGAGACGCTGTTGTCCTGGATGCCGCCGCGCAGGCGCACGCCCGTGCGCTGGCCCGGTCGCAGGATGTCTTCGGGGCGCAAAGTCTGCATGCTGACCATGCCGCCGATGGCGCCCGCGCCTTGCGCCGACAGGTTCGGCCCCTTGTCGATGCGGATGGCGCTGATCAGGTCAGGGTCGATGTAGCTGCGGTCGGCGATACCCGCGTAACCGCGGTAGACGGTGGACGATTGCAGGCTGCCGTCGATCAGCACGGGCACGCGGCCCTGGCCCTGCATGCCGCGCACGTTGACGTCGACGGCGCCGCTGTTGCGGCTGTCTCCCACCTGCACGCCGGCTACGCCCTTGAAGATGTCGGCCGGCGAGGTGCCGCGGAAGCGTTCGATCTGTTCGCGCCCGATGTAGGCGGACGAGGCGGACGTGACGTAGGGCAGGTCGGCCGGGTCCGTGTCGTCCGTCTCGAACGTGCCGCTGCCGCCCTGGCCATTCACGCGCAGGGTGCCGATCTGCACGGCGCCTGCGGCGACGGGGGCGGGCGCGCTGATGATGATGGTCGTGCCGCCTTGCAGCTGCGCCTGCAGGCCGCTGCCGGCCAGCAGCTGGCGCAGCGCCTCGGGCAGCGAATGGCGGCCTTGCAGCGGCGCGCTTTGCCGTCCCTGCGTCAGGCGCGCGTCGGCCAGCAGCACCATGCCGGCCTGGCGCGCCAGTTCGTTCAGCGCGCGGTTCAAGGGCTGCGCGGGGATGTGCCATTCGACCTGCGCCACCGGCGCGGCGGCGGCATGCACGGCGGGCGTGGCGAAGGCCAGGCCGATGGCCAGGAAGAGGGGAGACAGGCGGGCGTGCAAGGGATGGCGCGATGGAGTCATATGCATGTTTTTCCTATGGTGATGTGGTGATCCTTCATAGTTAAAACGAATGAGTCTCATTTACCCTGACGTGCGGATGCATTTTATTTCGCTGCATGTGGACTACATCAGCGGGCGAGAATGTGCAGCTTGCCGTCCTGGCGCAGCAGGCGCACGGGCAAGGCCAGGGGCAGGGCGGCGGCAAACTGCGCCGGCAGCTTCGCGTCGAAGCTGCCGTTCAGGCGCAGGCCGGCCAGGGCCGGGTCGTCAAGCACGAGGCCTGAATCGCCATAGCGCTCGAATTCGGCCAGCGCCTCGGCCAGGGTGGCGTCCTCGAAATCGAGGCGCCCGGCACGCCAGTTGCCCACCGCTTGCGCGCTGACCCTGGCCAGCGCTTGCACGCCCTGCGGCGTGACGGTGACCGTGTCGCCCGCCCGCAGCACTTCGGCATGCGCGCCGGCTTCGCTCTCCACCCGCACCGTGCCTTGCGCCACGCTCACCTGTGTCGTGGCGCCCACGTGGCGCACTGAAAAATGCGTGCCCAGTACCGTCGCCGTGGCCGCTCCCGCGATGACCTGGAACGGACGCGCAGGGTCGGCCTGCACATGGAACATGGCCTGGCCGCGCAGCAGGCGCACGCTGCGCCGGTCGCGGTACAGGGCCACGTCGACGGCGCTGCCGCTATCGAGTTCGATGCGGCTGCCGTCGGGCAGGACTTGCGTGGCGAACTGGCCGCGCGCCGTGCTGTAATCGTGCTGGAAGCCGGGGCGCTGCAGATGGCCGGCCAGCGGCCAGGCCAGCAGGCCGCACAGCAGCAGGCAGCCGCCGGCCAGCGCGCCGCGCGGCGGGAAAGAGGCCGCCTGGCGCAGCCGCCGCAGCAGCGATGACGGCGCGCCCGCCGCCGCGACGGGCTGGCTGAAGGCCGCCACGCGCTGCGCCGGCAGGCTGGCCAGCAGCGCATCGGTGCGGGCCAGCGCCTGCCAGGCCTGCTGGTGGCGCGGGTCCGCTTCCAGCCATTGCTGCAATGCCGCCAGGTCGTGCGCGGCCAGGCCGGCGTCGCGGCGCAGCAGCCATTGCGCCGCCAGGAAGTCGATGTCGTCGGCCGTCGTGTCTTGTGATGTCATGTGCTGTTTCATAGCGTATCCCGCTCGGGCAAGCCTTTTTTACAGGCGAGCATGCCGTTGATGATGTGTTTTTCCACCATGTTGACGGAGATACCCATCTGCGCGGCGATCTCGATCTGGCTCAGGCCGTCGAACTTGTACAGCGCGAAAGCCTGGCGACAGCGTGGCGGCAAGGCGTCGATGATGAGCAGCAGGCGTTCCATGGTTTGCCGGTCGTGCAGCCGTTGCTCGGGTTCATCGGCGCGCGGCGCGCGCAGCTGCATGTGCGGCTCGTCGAGCGCGTCATGGGGCCGCCTCTGGCGCAAACGCTGTTCGTCGATGGCGATGTTTTTCGCCGTGACGTACAGCAGGGCGCGCTGGCCGCTGTCGGGCGGCGCATCGCCATGCAGGGCGCGGGCGCCGCCTTGCGGCTGGCGCGCCAGGAGGCGGGCGTAGGCTTCCTGCACCACGTCCTGCGCCTTGTCGCGGCATCCCGTGGAGCGCGAAATCAGGCGCAGCAATTCCTGGTAATAGCGTTCAAGCACCGCGCATGTCCCCGTGATCAAAGCGCGCCATGATAGCAAGCCCATCAAATAATAACAAGAATCATTCTCATTTATGATGTAATCTGAGGTGCCGGATAACGCTGGATATTTTTGGCAATGCAGACAATAATCGGCAGCAGAAGGCGCTGTCACAGAGAATATCGCCATGTATTATCGATTTTATCGATGCTAACTAGGTATATTTTCCGTTTTACATCGATCTTCATGCCATGCATAATCTGTTGCAACTGAAGCCAGACAATCAGCCGCATGCGCCAGTCGCCTGCAGCTAATTGCGGTTTTGACATCCTCCACTTTCTGTTAGGAACCAACAATGAAAAAACTGCTCGCTTTTATCGCCGCCGCCGGCTTCTCGCTGTCCGCCGTTGCCGCTCCTGAAGTCTATGTCATCGATGGCAGCCACACTTTCCCCCGCTTCGAGTACACCCACATGGGCTTCTCGACGCAGCAAAGCCGTTTCAATAACACCACCGGCAAGGTCACCCTGGACCGCGCCGCCAAGACGGGCGCCGTCGAAGTGCTGATCGACACCAAATCCGTCGACACGGGTTCGACCCTGTTCAACTCGCACATCCAGGGCGAAGATTTCCTCGACACGGCCAAGTTCCCGGTCGCCACCTACAAATCGACCAAGTTCAATTTTGACGGCGACAAGCTCGCTTCCGTCGACGGCAACCTGACCCTGAAAGGCGTGACCAAGCCAGTCACCCTGACCGTCACCTCGTTCACCTGCGCACCGCACCCGATGCTGAAAAAAGACGCTTGCGGCGCCAACGCCACGGCCAAGATCAAGCGCTCGGAATTCAACGCCGGCAAATATGCGCCAGCCGTCAGCGATGACGTCACGCTGACGTTTGCCATCGAAGCCATCAAGCAGTAATTGTTGGCTGCATAATGCAAAATGGCGGCGGACTTCGGTCCGCCGCCATTTTTTTATCTGCTTGCCCCTGCCATCACGCCAGGTGATGTACCTCCTGCTGCCCATACACGGGGGTGGTCAAGCCTTCCATGCGCGCCTTCAGCTGCAGCGACAGGTACTGGGAATAGTGGCGCGACTGGTGCAGGTTACCGCCGTGGAACCACAAGGCTTGCTGCTGCGTGGGCTTCCACATATTGCGCTGCTCGCCTTCCCACGGACCGGGATCCTTCGTCGTGGCGGAGCCCAGTCCCCACACCTTGCCCACCTTGTTCGCTACTTCCGGCGAAATCAGGTCGGCCGCCCAGCCATTCATGGAGCCGTAGCCGGTGGCGTACACCACCAGGTCGGCCGGCAGTTCCGTGCCGTCCGACAGCACGATGGAATGGCTTTTCAGTTCCTGCACGCCGACGCCGCTTTTCAGCTTGATCTTGCCCTCGGCGATCAGCTCCGAGGCGCCCACGTCGATGTAGTAGCCGGAGCCGCGGCGCAGGTATTTCATGAACAGGCCGGAATCGTCATCGCCGAAATCGAGCATGAAGCCCCGTTCTTCCAGGCGCGCATAAAAGTCCGCATCGCGCTCGCGGATGGCCTTGAAGACGGGCTTCTGGAAGTCGGCCAGCAGCTTGTACGGGATCGAGGCGAACGTCAGGTCGGCCTTCGCCGTCGTCATGCCGGCCGCCAGCGCCCGTTCCGAATACAGGTCGCCCAGCGCCAGGTCCATCAGCGAATCGGACTTGACGATGTGCGTGGACGAGCGCTGCACCATGGTCACGTCCACGCCCGCTTCCCACAGGGCGGCGCAGATATCGTGCGCGGAATTGTTCGCGCCGATGACGACCACCTTCTTGCCGACATACGCGTCCGGCCCCGGATGCTGCGACGAGTGCTGTTGCTCGCCCTGGAACACGTCCATGCCCTTGAACTTCGGCATGTTCGCCTTGCCCGACATGCCCGTGGCCAGCACCAGCTGCTTCGGTTTCAGGGTGACGGGCTGGCCGTCGCGCAGCACTTGCACCGTCCACTCGCCGGACGCTTCGTCGAAGCTGGCCGATTCGCAGGAAGTCGAACCCCAGTAGTTCAGCTCCATCACCTTGGTGTACATTTCCAGCCAGTCGCCGACCTTGTCCTTGGGCGTGAAGACGGGCCAGTTGTCGGGGAAGGGAATATACGGCATGTGGTCGTACCAGACGGGGTCGTGCAGGCACAAGGACTTGTAGCGCTTGCGCCAGCTGTCGCCGGGGCGCGCATTTTTCTCGATGATGATGGTGGGGACGTTCAATTGCCGCAGGCGCGCGCCCAGCGCGATGCCGCCCTGGCCGCCGCCGATGATGACGCAATAGGGCTGGCGCGCGTAGCCCAGTTCCTTTGCTTCCTGCTCGCGGTGCTCCAGCCAGCTGCTGCGGTTGGCGCGCGCGCCGTGTTCCGCGCCCATGGGCCGCCGGCCGCCCTTGGCTTCCTCAAAACCCTTCAATTCGCTCATGGTGGTGAGCAGGGTCCAGATCTTGCCGTCGCGGATGCGGATGAAACCCACGCCGCGCGCCGCCTTCGTTTCCACCGTGATCCAGCTTTGCAGCACGCCGCCGGCCTCGCTGGCATGTTCGCCGTCGGCGATGCGGATGGAGAGCGGCTGCACGGCGCCCAGCTGGACGGCCAGCATGGCGGCGATCTGCTCGCGGCCTTCCAGGGTTTTCAAATTCCAGGTAAACAGCACCAGGTCGCGCCAGTAGCCGTCCTGTTCGAACAATTGCGCGGCGCCCGTGCTGTCGCTGGCGCGCAGCGCGCCTTCGAGCTGCTCCAGGATGCCGGCCACGGCCAGGTCGTGCGGGTTGCTATCGGTTTGCATCGTGTCTCCTCCAAGTCTGCTGACTTTATGATGGGATGCGGCTGTGTTGCCGCTGACGATGTTGTAACACTGGCGTTCCGGCGCCGCATTGCGCAGCGCAGCATGGCTGAAGTTGAGACGGAAATCTCAGCTTTTCGGACGGCTACTGGCGGTGCGGCGGCACGATGTGCAACTGCTTGAGGCGCCGGTACAGGGTGGCGCGCGAGATGCCCAGCATGGCCGCCGCTTGCAGCGGGCGCCATTTGGCGGCGTTCATGGCGTGGACGATGCGCGTGCGTTCGGCCTGTTCCGGCGCAGTGTATGCCAGTGCGTCCGGCGCGACAGGCGCCTCGCGCGTGGCGCGCACGCCGGCCTGGCGCAGCGGTGCGCGTACGCGGGCATGCAGCCAGGTGCTGCCTCCGGCCAGGCGCAAGGACAGCAGATTGTGTCCCGCGCGCGCATCGAACAGCCGCTCGGCGCGCACTTCCAGCACGTCGCCGACGGGACGCGGCAGCGTGTCCAGGCCCCCGATGACGTCGCGCGCGCAGCGGTTGGCGGCGACGATGTCGCCATGCTCGTCGATGGCGAGCAGCATCTCCGGCTGCACTTCCACGAAGTGGCGGTTGCGGTGCGCCAGCAGGATGCAGCAATGGCCGTAGGACTTCAGGAAAAAGCCGTCCTCGATCAGGGTCGCGCCTTGCCGCACCAGTTGCCTGACCAGGCGCTGGCTGTCGCGCGCATCGGGGGAAGTCAGCGCGGAGGCATCAAGTACGCCGATCAAGTCGCCGTGCGGCGAAAAGATCGGTGCGGCGCTGCAGGTCAGGCCCGTGAACGCGGCGCGGAAATGGTCGGTCTTGTGCACCGTGATGGCTTCCTGGTCGAGCAGCACGGAGGCGATGCCGCACGTGCCTTCCTCCTCTTCCGACCAGCACGAACCGGGATACAGGCCCGCCTTCTTGAAATCCTTGCGCTGGTCCGTGTCGACCACGTAGTCGATCGTCACGCCGCGCGCATTGGCGAGGATGACGCAGTAGCCCGCTTCGCGCACCATGGCGTGCAGGCGCGGCAGGCACTGGCCCGTGGAGCGCAGAAAATTTTCTTCGGATTGCTGGATGGCGCGCAGCTCGGCGCCCGTCAGGATGCGCGGCCCCGTGGTGGAGGCGGGGTCGAGCCGGTAGTCGTCCAGCGAGCGCCGGTACGACGACGCCAGCCTGGCCGTATCGGCCCCTGGATTGACGATGCGGCCGGCGATCAGGTCGCGCACGCGGTCGATATGGCTGGTCTGGCGGACGTAGGGCATGGCGCTCTCCGGTGTCTCGGTATTTTTTATGGTATGCCCGTTTTTAGCACGAAGCGCCGGCACATGCATGCCGCATTGCAGCATGGGACTGCCGTGAGACGTTCGTCTCACCACAGCCGCGCCGCACAATAGGATGCTTTACAACAATAAAAAAGAGCATCTCTGATAACATTCGCTCAAATTGACAGTCAGCCGGCGCAAGGGATATCTATGGCAATGCAAACGATGTTCCTGGCACGCAGAACGATGATGCTGGCCTTGCTGGGAGCGAGCGCCTCCTGCGGCGCCGCCGGCCAGCTCGATCCCGATGGCCAGAGCAGCCTGGAAAAGGAAGTGGCCCGGCGCGCCGCCGTCGAACCGGCCATAGTCGCCAGCTGGCAAATGACGCGCTCCGTGGAAGCGGGCGTGCAGGTGGCCGGCGAAAACAACTTGTTCTGGAAGCTGTCGAATACGCCCGCGCGTAATCCCGGCTTCGAATTCAACCCCTATTGGTACGAGTTCTATGTCAAGCCGGCCCTTGGCTTCAAGCGCAATCTGGGCGACGGCAAGCAGCTGTATGCGCGCGTGTCCGCCGTCGGCTCGGGCACGGCGCGCCATGATCCATTCGGCGCCGGCGATACGGGCCGCATTTCGATCGAGGAATTCGTCGCCGGCATCCGCATGCCGCTTGGCGGCACGCGCGCCATGCTCGACCTGTCGGCCGGCGCGCAAAATTTCACGCTGGGCACCGGCATGCTGATCGCCAATGGCGGCTCGAACGGCTTTGACCGGGGCGCGCTGAAACTGGGGCCGCGCAAGGCCTTCCAGAATTCCGTGGTGGCGAAAATAAGCCGGGATGCGTTCAGCGCCCAGGCGTTTTATCTCGACCCGAATGAAAACCCCGACAACGATTCGGGCACGCGCGTCGTCGGCGTTGATTTCAGCTACGCGCCCGCGAACGACCGCAAGGCCGGCATTGCATATGGCAAGGTGCCCCGTTCGCATGCCGCGTATCCGCAGGCGGCGCCAGGCGGCATCGGCGCGCCGCTGGCCGTGCCCGAAGGCCGCAAGGACTTGCAGTTCGTGTATGGCTACGCGCGCGTTCCCGTATTGCCCACCGTGCTGCCGAAAGGCTGGTTCGGCGTCGACGCCTCGCGCGAATGGAATACGCGCGAGCCGATGCGGGCCTGGGGCTGGCGCACGGAAGGGGGCTTTTCTCTGCCCGACGTGGCCTGGACGCCGAAGTTCACGCTTGGCTACCAGAGTTTTTCAGGCGACGATCCGCGCACGGCGCGCAACGAGCGCTTCGACCCGCTGTTTTTCGAAGGCACGCCGGGCGCCTGGGCTTCTGGCAGCAAGGCAACCTGGGTCTTCGTCAATGCCAACGTGAATGCGCTGCAGGCTACCATCGAGCTGCACCCGACGCCGAAAGATACCGTGACCGCCTACCTGGCCCAGGTACGGGCCAACCAGATGGGCAGCCCGCTGCAGTTCGGCCAGGCCACGCGCCTCGACGTGCCGGGCGACGCGCCCGTGGTGATCGCCGGCGTGCTGCGTCCGATGCTGGCGAACGATGTCTTCGTCAAGTATGTGCGCGTGGTGAACCCGAATACCTATCTGACCCTGGGTTTCAGCGCCTCGTTCGCGCAGTCGGGCGTCAACCAGCTGGTGAATGGCCAGGCCAGGACGTGGACGGGCTGGCTGGCGAACGTCGTCTGGGTCTATTAAGCATTCTGTCTATCAAGGAGAGCATCACATGAACAATTTCCCCAGCATGAAACGCCTGGCCCTGGCCGCAGCCTGCCTGGCGCTGGCCGCCGGCGCCCATGCGGCAGAAGCGACGGCGCCGCTGTCGGCCGCCGCCAGCGACCCGGCCACCTTGCAATGGATGGTGGGCGCGCCGCCGCCGGCCGATAAAATCATCCGCTTCGACGATGGCAGCTATTTCACCTTCCCGCAGCTGCGCTGGAGCGTGTCGCATTTCCGCCAGCTGATGCCGACGGTGGAAGTGGCGCGCGGCCTGAAAGCGCCCGTGCCCTTGCCGCGCGCGCTGCGCAAGGATATCGACAGCCTGCGCTTCACGCCCCTGGGCGCGACGGAAACGATGACCTGGGAGCAGTCGCTGGGCGCCAACTACACGGACGGCATCGTCGTGCTGCACCGGGGCCGCATCGTGTATGAGCGCTATTTCGGCGTGCTGAAGGACAGCGGCCAGCATGGCGCCATGTCCGTGACGAAGTCCGTGATGGGCACCATCGGCGCGGCCCTGGTGGCCGAAGGCAAGCTCGACCCGCACAAGAAAGTGGCCGAGTATGTGCCGGAACTGGCCAAGTCCGCATTTGGCGACGCCACCGTGCGCCAGGTGCTCGACATGACCACGGGCCTGAAATTCAGCGAAGATTACGCCGACCCGACAGCGGAAGTGTGGCAGCACGCGGCGGCCGGTAATCCGCTGCCCAAGTCGAAGGATTACACGGGGCCGCGCAGCTATTTCGAGTATTTGCAAACGGTGCGGCACGAGGGCCGGCATGGCGAGGCGTTCGGCTACCGCACGGTGAACTCCGACGTGCTGGGCTGGATCATCGCCCGCGTCACGGGGCAGAACGTCAACGCGTACCTGTCCGAACATATCTGGCAAAAGCTGGGCGCTGAACAGGATGCCTACATGAGCGTCGATTCGACGGGCACGCCGTTTGCCGGCGGCGGCTTGAGCGCGGGCTTGCGCGACCTGGCCCGCTTCGGCGAAATGCTGCGCAACGATGGCCGCTACAACGGCCAGCAAATCATCCCCCGCGCGGCTGTCGCGGATATCCGCCGCGGCGGCGACAAGCAGCTGTTCGCCAAGGGCGGCTACGATTTGCTCAAGGGCTGGAGCTACCGCGACATGTGGTGGGTCACGCATAACGACCATGGCGCCTACATGGCGCGCGGCGTGTATGGCCAGCGCATCTACGTCGACCCGAAGGCGGAAATGGTGATCGTGCGCTTCGCCTCGACGCCGACGGCAGCCAATGCGGCCAATGACCCGACCACCACGCCAGCCTTCGAAGCGCTGGGCAAGCTGCTGCTGGCCAGGCCGAAGTAGGGTGCCAGGCTGACCCTTGCCAGCCGTGCGGCGAAACGGGCACAACTGCAATATACTGTCCTTTCGTCACTACTTGTTGCTTGAGTGATAATTTATTCGTTGCGCGCAAGGAGCAGGCACCGTGGAAACCAGCCAGCCGGATCAACCGCACCTGCCGCTCTGGCGGCGCCTGCTGTGGCCGGTTACCCAGCTGGGTTCGGCCTTCAAGCTGACGGGCACGCACCTGCTGCACCACGTGATCGGCGCCAGCCTGATCGCCTCGCTGATGCTGGCGCTGGAAGGTTTTCACGTGCTCGAATGGCTCGATGCGGCCATGCTGCGCGCCAGCGCGGCGCAGGAGCAGTTGCTGGACCGGGGCAAGGACCCGGGCGCCGCCTACCGGCCCGGCATCATCGAAATCGACCAGCCCGCGTTCGAACAGGTCTTCGACGAGCGCGAACCGCTGGAACGCACGCGCCTGGAGCAATTGATCGCCAGCGCCGCTGCGCGCGGCAGCCAGGTGCTGGCCATCGACCTGGACCTGGCGCCGGCCGTGTACGAACAGCACAAGGCGGGCGAGCGGCCGCTGGACCGCCTGCTCGACCGGCTGGCCGCCGATGGCCGGCAACTGGTGCTGATCCTGCCCGAGCAATCGGACGAGAATGCGAACCTGCCCTGGATACGCGCGCGCTGCGCGGCCGGCATCCACTTTGCCAGCCCGCGGATCCGCGAACGCATGGGCGCCGTCACGCGCATCGAGCTGAAAAGCCCCGTGCTGGCGGCCGTGGCCTTCGAGCTGGCGCATGGCGCCGATGAACAGGAGCAGAAGCAACCCATGCCGGCCGTCCTGTCCGAGCAAAAGCAAGGGCTGGCGCTGGCGGGCCGCGTGTGCCAGCTGGCGCGGCGCACGGGCAGCGAAAAGGAATTGGCGCGCTGGGCGTTCGAACCCGTCATCCGCGGTGACGCCGAGGCGGCGGCCGAACAGAACGCCGTCACCGCGCCGTTTCACCCGGCCGCCGTGGCACCCCAATTCCTGAACCCCACGCGCACGCGCGTCAAGCTGATCGAAGGCCAGGCCGGCGTGGATGCCGGGGCGTTGCGCAAGAATGTCGTGTATATCGGCAGCACGTATGATGTGCGCGACCGCTATACGACGGCCGAAGGCGAGCAGGCCGGCCTGCACCTGCATGCGGCCGCCCACACGTCGCTGGGCATCGGCACGGCCGACGTCAATAAATATGCGGTGTTCGTAGCCGATATCGTCATCGGCGTGCTGCTGGGCTGCCTGTTCGGCGGCCTGTGGACCCTGTACGGCCGCGCCGAACTGGCCATCGACAAGCGCATGGAAGACCACGATTTCAGCCGCCTGCACCGCATGGGCACCCTGGCGGAATTCTATGGCATCCGCCTGATGCTGGCGCTGGTGTGGGCTTCGCCGTTTGCCATCGGCGCGCTGGCCATCTATTTATCGCGCGGCTTGCTGGAGCAGGGCTGGTGGGTCAATCCCGGCCCCCTGATCGCCGGCATGTTCCTGCATGCGATGTCGCTGCGCGACGAAGCCCACCACCCGCACGAGGAAGTGCCGGGTCTGTCCGTGTGGGCCCAGCTGCGCCGCACGCATCCCGGCATCGTGCTGGTGCAGGCGCCGCTGGCGGTGGTGTTGCTGGTGGTGGCGCTGGTGTAGCGAGTGATTAATTGATCAGCTTCAACCCCGGCGGCAGCGCCTCGCCCAGCATGCGCTTGGTATTCGCTTCGTCCAGCTGCGTCACTTCGCTGACCATCGCTTGCCACAGGGGCGGGGCGCCCACGGCTTTCAGGCGGGCGAGGATGGTGGCGCGCAGTTCGTCGGCGATGTCGCGCGAGCGGTCTCCTGTCATGCGCGCCAGGTGGGTGGCGGCGAAGGCGGCCGGCTCGATTTTTTTCCAGTCCAGCGCCAGCAGCACCTGCAACCAGTCGGCCACGGTGGCGCTGTCGACCACTTCGTGCGCGCTGCCGTGGAAGGGCTGGCGCGCGCCGACCCTGGCCAGCGCCCACAGGGTGTTCGTGTCCGCCGCTTCCCCCTTCTTGCCGGCTTTCTCCAGGCGTTTCAGCAGCCAGGCGCCCACTTCCGCCTTGTAGGCGCCAGGGATGCGCTCCAGCGAGGCGCCCAGGCGCAGCATGTCGTCGTCGCTGCCGTTCACGAGGGTGACGGGGCGGCTGCCGCGCTGGGCCGCATCGGCTTGCAGGTTGAAGGCGAAGTCGTCGAGCAGGCGCAATTGCTGCTCCGTGTTCAAGCCGCCGGCCACCCGGCGCCACAGGGTCCACCATTCGGCGCATACCTGGCTATCCTTGTGGTGCTGCACGCCCGTGTCGAACATCGCCCACAGCTGCTCGATGCGCCACGGGTCCAGCGCATCGCCGTAGCCGGGACGCAGGCAGTAGCCGGCCAGATTCAGCCAGACCCGCTCATGCTCGGCGGAGCGGCGCCGGCCGCGGGCGCGCAGCAGGAGGGCGTCGAACAGCTGGCGCAGCAGCGGCGTATCCCAGCTTTCGCGTCCGCCCAGCCCCCGTTCCAGGTGCTGGCGCAGCTGGCGCACTTCCTTGACGTCGACTTTTTGCGCCTTGCCGCCGAAAATGCGTTCGATCTTCTCGATGGCTTCCTTCATGCGCGGCGACACGGCTTGAGCCTCGCCACCGCCTTGCTCTTCCTTGCCAGCGCGCAGCTGGAATTCCAGCAGCCAGCGCGCACTGGCATCGGCTGCGGCCACGCAATGCACTTCCAGCGTACCCACTTCCGTCATCACGGTGGCCAGTTGCACGGTGATGTCGCGTTTGTCGTTACCGCCGTCTTTGGCGTGCAACACGCTGGCCAGCGGCGGCAGGCGCAAATACTCGCCCGCGTCCAGGTCGACGATCTCGCCCAGCTGCGGCGGCGTGCCCGCCTCAAAGAGGGACGTGGCCAGGTGGAAGCGCACGGGCCGGCCCAGGCGCAAGGCGAACAGGCGCTCCGTCAGGCGGATTTCCTCGCCGCTGGCGCTGCCACGGGGCAGGATGCAGACGGCGCGGTGGTCCTTGCCCGCCTCGCCCAGCACGAGGAAATAGCTGCGCGGCGAACCGCCGCCGATGCGCGGCGCCTGGCCGCGCCGGGCCAGCGCGTAGGCGACGGCGCCACGGGCCACGGCCACATCGGGATTGTCGTTGTGCAGGATGGTCAGCGGCTGTCCGCGCCAGTGCGCCAGGGTGTCGGCCAGGCGGCGCGCCAATGCGTCGGCGCGGAACACGCCGCCATTCAGCAGCAGGGTATCGGGCAGTGCGCCGGTATGCTGCTGCAGAAAACTGGCCAGGTGACGCGTGATGGCCGCGTCCTGCGCATACGGCAGGCCGAATTCGACGATGCCGGCGCGGCCTTTTTTCGCCGTGTCGCCCAGTTCCCCCTTCGGGAAGAAGCCGTCGACCACCATGGCCGCCACTTCCTCGCGCGTGACGTCGACGGAACGGCTGCCGCCGATCAGGCGCGAACCGGCGCCCAGCAGGGTGACGGTGGTTTTCTCCGGCGCGTCGGCGGACAGCAGCAGCTCCTTGGCGGCGCGGCAGCGTTCCATCAGCTGCGACAGGCGCGCGGCGGACAGCTTCATGCCGCCTTCCTGGCCGGCGGCCAGGCGCGTTTCCACCAGGCGGGCCAGCGCCAGGTCCATATTGTCGCCGCCGAGTATCAAATGGTTGCCCACGCTGCTGCGCGTGAGCTGCGGTTCGCCGTCGTCATCGAAGGCCACGTCGATCAGGCTGAAATCGGTGGTGCCGCCGCCCACGTCGCAGACTAAAATGCGGCGCGTGTCGGCCAGGTCTGCGCGCAGGGTGGCGCGCTGGCGCTGCAGGAAATTGTAGAAGGCCGCCTGCGGTTCTTCCACCAGCCGCAGCGCGGGCAAGCCCGCCATGCGGGCCGCTTCCAGGGTGAGTGCGCGCGCACCCTCGTCGAACGAGGCGGGGATGGTCAGCACCAGTTCCTGCTGCGCCAAAGGAGCGTCGGGAAAGCGGTGGTTCCACGCGGCGCGCACGTAGGCCAGGTAGCTGGCGCTGGCCGCCACGGGCGACACTTTCGCGACATCGGCGTCCGCGCCCCAGGGCAGGATGGGCGCCTGGCGGTCTACGTTCGCGTGCGACAGCCAGCTCTTCGCGCTGGCCACTAACCGGCCCGGCACCTGGGCGCCCAGCTGGCGCGCCAGGGCGCCCAGTACGCTTTGGTCCACGCCAGCCACGTCCTGCTGCGGCCAGGGCAGCTGCAAGTCGCCCGCCGCCAGTTCGCCGGAGGCAGGATGGTAGCGCAAGGATGGCAGCAGGGGGCGTGCGCCCACTTCGCCGGGAGCGACCAGCTGCTCAATGGCGAACAGGTTTATTCCTGCCGGCGCATCGCCAGCCGCCGCATACGCGACCACCGTGTTGGTGGTGCCCAGGTCGATGCCGACCAGGAAGGCCGGCTTGCCCACAGCGCTGCGCATGCCTATTGCTGCGGCGTGCCGCGCACGTCGAATTCCACTTTCCAGCGCTCGGCGCCGTCAGGGGAAACGGCCAGCAGCTCCAGGGTGCCCGCTTCCGTCACGCGCGCGTGCAGCTTGACCTGCACCACGTCGCCGGCCGACCGGCCTTCGGCGGACAGGGTGGCCTGGATTTCGCTCAGTTCCTGCAATTCGTCGGGACCCCAGAAATCGAGCAAGTCGCCGATCTGGTCGTTGCGGCGCGTGGACGAGGCAAAGAAGCGGAAGTGCACGGGTTCGCCCACCACCAGGCCGAATTGCTGGCCCGGCAATTCCAGTTCGCTGCCTTCTTCCATGCCGAACGGCGCCACGCACAGGGCTTGGATCGGCGGTTCCATGCCGGGGATGGCGGGCATGGCCGATTCGATGGCGACATAGAAGGAACTGGCCGTGCCGCCGCGGATGCGCACACCATGGCCGCGCCGCACGTAGCTGTAGTAGGCGGCGCCGCGTGCCACGGCCAGGTCCAGGTCGGCCCCGGCCAGCATGCGCGCCGGTTCCGCGCCTTCCATGTACAGCCAGTCGTTGACGGTGGCCATGATGCGCTGCACCAGCAGGTCGGACTTGAAGACGCCGCCGTTGAACAGCACGGCCGTCGGGTGCAGGAAGCTGGCGTCGGCCGACTGGCGGCCCGCAAAGCCTTCCAGTTCGCTGGTGGCTGCCACTTGCCGGCCCAGGAACGCGGCCAGGTGGCGCGTGATGGCCGCGTCCTGCGCATACGGCAAGCCCAGTTGCGTCAGGCCGGCGCGCGTGCGCACGGCAGGACGGCTCGACGCTTCCACTTGCGGGAAGAAGCCGTCGAGGATGAAGGTGGACACTTCCGCGCGCGTCAGTTCCGTACGGATGGAGCCGCCGATCAGTTTCGAGCCGCGGCTCGGCACGACGATGGGCGCCGTTTCCAGGCCGCTGTCGGCCAGCAGGCTTTCCTTGGCGCTGCGGCAGCCATAGGTCAGCGCGCGCATCTGCCAGGCGTCCAGCTGGGTGCCGTTGGCGGCCAGCTTGCGGGCCACCAGGTGGGCCAGCGCCAGGTCCATATTGTCGCCGCCCAGCAGGATGTGTTCGCCGACGGCCACGCGGTGCGGTTCCAGCACGCCGTCGCGTTCCAGCACGGCGATCAGCGAAAAGTCGCTGGTGCCGCCGCCCACGTCGACGACCAGGATGATGTCGCCCGGCTTGACTTCCTTGCGCCAGCGCCCTTCGCTGGTCTGGATCCAGCTGTACAAGGCCGCCTGCGGCTCTTCCAGCAGGGTCAGCGAGGCGTAGCCGGCCGCCTGCGCCGCTTCCATCGTCAGCTCGCGCGCGGCCGGGTCGAACGAGGCGGGTATCGTGACGGTGATTTCCTGCTCGGCGAACGGTGCTTGCGGGTGGGCGTTGTCCCACGCCTGGCGCAAATGCGTCAGGTAGCGCGTGGCGGCCGTGATGGGCGAAATGCGCGCGACTTCCGCCGGCGCATCGTTCGGCAGGATGGCCGCGCGGCGGTCCACGCCCGGGTGGCACAGCCAGCTTTTCGCGCTGGAGACGAGGCGGATCGGCGTGGTGGCGCCGCGGCTGCGGGCCATTTCACCGACGACGAACGGCACTTGCGCTTCCTCGGTGACCCAGGGCAGGGCCAGGTCGCCCGCCGCCACTTCATCGGCGTGCGGCAGGTAGACGAACGACGGCAGCAGCGACAATTCTTCGACGGTGCCCGGCGCCGACAGCTGCGGCACTTTCAGCACGCCGTGGCTGGACTTTTCGCCGTCGCTCTCGACCAGGTTCACATACGACAGGGCGCTGTGGGTGGTGCCCAGGTCGATGCCGATGGCGTAGCGCGGGGTAGGGTTGATCGTGTCGTTCACAGTTCCACCTCGGCTGGCGCCAGGATGGCGGCGTCGTGCTGCTCGCTCAGTTTCGGCAGGCGCACGCTGGACGCGCGCCAGCCGCGGTGGCTGAGGGTGCCCGTGAATGGCGCGGAACCGACCACGTTGCCCGTCAGGCGCACTTGCGCGGAATCAAAACCTTCCTGCAGCACGATGCGGCTGCCTTCGGCTTCCTGGCGCACGGCCTCGATGGTGAAATACTCGCGCATGACCTTGGCGCAGCCTTCATGTACGACGCGGGCGGCCGCGCCGATGTCGGCATCGGCATGGCTGCCCAGGTTTTCCTGGGTAAAGTCGATCAATCGCGCTTCGCGTTGCAGCAGGGCCAGCAATTGCAGGGCCGCATCGGGCGTCGCTTCCTTCAAAATGACGGGCGCGGCGGCCGGCGTCGGCACGGGGGCGGGCGCCGGAGCCGGGGCCACTGGCGCCACCGGGGCGGCTTCGGGCAAGGAAAGCTTTTCCACGCGGGCCGCATAGGCGGCGTCCGACAGGGTGCTGAAGAAGGCGCCGAAAGCCAGCGGGACTCGGCGCCAGAACGATGGGTGGGACGATGAAGTGCTCATAGGGAACTCGTTTCTCTGATCTGTAGGGAGGCGTCGGCGGCGGGGGCCGCTTCGCAAGGTAGTGCCATGTGCGGGGCCAACAGGGCCGGCTGCGTTTGCCCGCATGATACCAGCTACCGGGCCGCCGCCAAAGTCGCCGCCCCCCTGGCAGGCAGGCCGAAGCGTGGATTTCCTTTGTTCTTGCGCAAGGAAACGTTCGATTTCGTGCCGCTTCGACTAGAATCGCGCATTATCTTTTTGCATGACCTCGATGCCATGTCTAGCGACTTTTCCCTGTATTTAGCCAGCAGCACTTACATCGACAGCGACCATCCAGCCGTGCGCGCCAGGGCGGCCGCGCTGGCGGTGGGCGCGGTGGGCGACGCCGCGATCGCGGCCCGCTGCTTTGCCTTCGTGCGCGACGAGGTCGCCCACAGCTGGGATTACCAGCGCAATCCCGTCACCTGCCGCGCGTCCGACGTCTTGCAGCATGGCACGGGCTATTGTTATGCGAAGAGCCATCTGCTGGCCGCGCTGCTGCGCGCCAACGGCATTCCTGCCGGCCTGTGCTACCAGCGCCTGGCCGTGGGCGAGGTGGGGCCGCCGTTCTGCCTGCATGGCTTGAATGCCGTGTATCTGCAGGAATTTGGCTGGTACCGCATCGATGCGCGCGGCAACAAGCCCGGCGTCGACGCGGCGTTTGTGCCGCCACGGGAACAGCTGGCCTTTCCCGTGCTGGCGCCCGAGGAACGCGATTTGCCGGAAATCTGGCCGGCGCCGTTGCCGCAGGTGATCGCCTCCCTGACGGGCCATGCGACGGTGCAGGAAGTGGCGGCGCATCTGCCCGATGTCGAGATGCTTCCGTTGAACAAGTAATTCATAGAAAGAAACCATGAAAAAAATCCATATGGGTCTGATTGGCCTGATGCTGCTGGCCGGTTGCGGCAGCAAGGGCGAGAGCGGCGGGCAATCGAGCGCCGCGCGTCTCGATGGCAAGGAAAAGGGCAGCGAGTTTCTTGCCTATGAACATAATGTCAGCGTCGATACGCACGAGGCGCAAGTGCGTCCCCTGTATGAAAAAGTGGTCGCTGCCTGCAAGGCCGATACGGAAAACGGCTGCCTGCTGCTCGATTCCAGCGTCGACAGCGGCCGCTACGTGCATGCGCGCATCAGCATGCGCGCCAAGCCGGCCGGCATCAAGAAGCTGGTCGCGCTGGTCGCGGCCGAAGGCGACGTCACCAGCCAGGGCACCAAGGTGGAAGACCTGGGCCGTCCGGTGCTCGACAGCAAGAAACGCCTGGAAATGCTCAAGCAATACCAGGCGCAGCTGCAAGACCTGGAAAAGCGCTCGGGCACCAACGTCGATGCCCTCATCAAGGTGACCAAGGAGCTGGCCACCGTGCAAGTGGAGCTGGAGCAGGCGACGGCCGCCAACGCGCTGTTGATGCAGCGCATCGATACGGACTTGTTGAACGTGGCCATCAGCGCCGAAGGCAAGCAATCGTTCTGGCGCCCCGTCAAGCGCGCGCTGGGCAATTTCACGGAAAACCTGTCGGAAGGCGTGGCCAACGCCATCACGGCCATGGCCTACATCCTGCCGTGGCTGATCGCTTTCGTGCTGCTGTTCCCGCTGGGCCGCAAGGGCTGGCGCCGTTTGAAAGGCGTGCCACGCAAGAATTGATGCGGGTTACGCACCGTTTTACGGCAATTTGAAACCTGGCTGCACAGTCCTTGTGCAGCCAGGTTTTTTTTCGTGCGGCGCTGGCCCCGTGCACCATGGCGGACACCTGCTGGCACTGGCATGCATTCTGCTTTAACAACATCGCAGGCCCAGCTCGACCCCCCACGAACCCATCACAGGAGTCCCCATGTCACGACGCATCATCCTGAAAGCGGCCGCCGCCGGCGCACTGGCCCTGGCCACCTCCACTTATATGCAGGCAGCCTTGGCCGCCGATACGATCAAGGTGGGCATTTTGCACTCCCTGTCGGGCACCATGGCCATTTCCGAAACGTCGCTCAAGGATGTGGCGCTGATGACGATTGCCGAGATCAATGCCAAGGGCGGCGTGCTGGGCAAGAAGCTGGAAGCCGTCGTCGTCGATCCCGCATCGAACTGGCCCTTGTTCGCGGAAAAAGCGCGCCAGCTGGTGGCGCAGGATAAGGTGGCTGTCGTGTTCGGCTGCTGGACGTCCGTGTCGCGCAAGTCGGTGTTGCCCGTGTTCAAGGAACTCAACAGCCTGCTGTTTTACCCGGTGCAATACGAGGGCGAGGAGCTGGAAAAGAATGTGTTCTATACGGGCGCCGCGCCGAACCAGCAGGCGATTCCCGCCGTGGAATACCTGATGAGCAAGGATGGCGGCGGCGCCAAGCGCTTCGTGCTGCTGGGCACGGATTACGTGTATCCGCGCACCACCAACAAGATCCTGCGCGCCTTTCTGAAAAGCAAAGGCGTCAAGGATGGCGACATCAGCGAGGTCTACACGCCATTCGGCCACGCCGACTATCAAACCATCGTCGCCAACATCAAGAAGTTTTCCACGGGTGGCAAGACGGCCGTTATTTCCACCATCAATGGCGATTCCAACGTGCCGTTCTACAAGGAACTGGGCAATGCGGGCTTGAAAGCCACGGACGTGCCCGTCGTCGCGTTTTCCGTGGGCGAGGAAGAGTTGCGCGGCATCGATACCAAGCCGCTGCTCGGTCACCTGGCGGCATGGAATTATTTCGAATCCGTCAAGAATCCCGTCAACACGGCCTTCATCAAGCAGTGGAAAGCGTATGCGGTGGCGCAAAAACTGCCGAACGCGGGGTCGGTCGTGACGAACGACCCGATGGAAGCGACCTATGTCGGCATCCACATGTGGGCGCAAGCCGTGGAAAAGGCGAAATCGACGGAGACGGACAAGGTGATCGCCGCCATGGCCGGCCAGAGCGTCAAGGCGCCATCGGGCTTTACCCTGACCATGGATGCCACGAATCACCACTTGCACAAGCCCGTGATGATCGGCGAAATCAAGGCTGATGGGCAATTCAATGTCGTGTGGAAAACCAAGGAGCCGATACGCGCCCAGCCGTGGAGCCCGTTTATCAAGGGCAATGAGGGCAAGCAGAAGTTATGAGCTGGCGGCAGAAAGGCCGGGGTCAGTCGCTTCGCGATCGGAATTTGTCCCATTGGGACGAATTCCCCCGATGGAACTTGGCGTCCCCGTCTGACCCCAGATTTTCGCTTGGGCTGAAGTAACGATGAGAGGTCTTTCCGCATGCGTCTGCTACGTCGTATTTTGCTATTAGTTTGCCTGTTGCCGTTGTCTGCGCAGGCCGCCATCCCTCCCGACTTGCTCAAGCCGCTGGCCGGCGATGATCCCGACGCCAGGGTCGTCGCCGTCGCGCAGATCGCCGCCCTTGCCACGCCCGAGGCCGCCCGTGTGCTGCAAGCCTTGCAGGACGACGCGTTGTACGCCACGCCCGACGGCAAGGTGTACATCGTCGACGGCGAGCAGGCGCTTGACCCGGCACTCGGCAAGAACGTGCCGCTGCCCGACGGCATCGATGGCGTGATGGTCAACAACCGCTTGCGCTCGGCCGTGGCAGGCGCCTTGTCGGGGCTGAAACTGCTGGCGCCGGAACGGGCCGAACGGCTGGCGGCCGCGCAAGCGTTGCAAAAGGCGATTGATCCCGCGCAGCTTCCCTTGATCCGCGCGGCGCTGGCGCAGGAAAACGATGCTGAAATTACACAGATATTGCAGGTGCTGATCGCCAGCGCCAACCTGCATGCGCCCGACGTCGCCACGCGTAAGGCCGCCGTGCAGGCGCTGGCCGGCAGCAGCGATGCGCGCCTGCTGCCCGTGCTGCAAGCCATGCTGGATAAAGGGCCAGATGGCAAGGTCGGCGAGCCGGACGAGGCCGTGCAACTGGCCGCCATCGAGACCATGCGCCAGATCAAGGGACGAGTGGCGCGCATGGAGTTCGCCGGCAATGTGTTTTACGGCATTTCGCTGGGCAGCGTGCTGCTGCTGGCGGCCCTGGGCCTGGCCATCACGTTCGGCTTGATGGGCATCATCAACATGGCGCATGGCGAACTGCTGATGATAGGCGCTTACACGACGTATCTGTGCCAGCTGTTTTTCCGCAACTTCCTGCCCGGCGTGCAGGACTGGTATTTGCTGACCGCCTTGCCTGCCGCTTTTTTCGTCTCCGGCCTGGTGGGCGTAGTGCTGGAACGCACGGTGATCCGCTGGCTGTATGGCCGGCCGCTGGAAACCTTGCTGGCCACCTGGGGCATCAGCCTGATCCTCATGCAGGCGGTGCGCACGATCTTTGGCGCGCAAAACGTGGAAGTGGCCAATCCCGCCTGGATGTCGGGCGGCGTCACCGTGCTGGGCGGCCTCGTGCTGCCGTACAACCGCCTGGCCATCATCGTTTTTGCCATCGTTGTCGTGGTGGCCGTGTGGTTGATCTTGAACAAGACGCGGCTGGGACTGTTCGTGCGGGCCGTCACGCAAAACCGGCGCATGGCCGATTGCGTGGGCGTGGCCACGGGCAAGGTCGACATGCTGACCTTTGGCCTCGGCTCCGGCATCGCCGGGCTCGGGGGCGTGGCCCTGTCGCAGCTGGGCAATGTGGGGCCGGACCTGGGCCAAAGCTACATCGTCGATTCCTTCATGGTGGTGGTGCTCGGCGGCGTGGGTCAGCTGGCCGGCACCGTGATCGCCGCGCTGGGCCTGGGCGAAGTCAACAAATTCCTCGAACCGGTGGCGGGCGCCGTGCTGGCGAAGATCGCCATTTTGATATTCATCATCATTTTCATCCAGCGCCGGCCGCAGGGCCTGTTTGCCATGAAGGGACGCAGCGTCGAATGATTACCTCCCATCAAATCAAGCCTGGCTTGTTCACGCGGCCCGTGTGGCTGGCGATTGCCGCCTGTACATTACTGGCCGCGTTGTTGCCGATTTTTAACCTGGCGTTTACCGAAGGGCATGCGCTGCACGTGTCCGCCTATACGGTGGCGCTGGTGGGCAAGTTCATGTGCTACGCGCTGGCCGCGCTGGCGCTGGACCTCGTCTGGGGCTACACGGGCATATTGTCCCTGGGCCACGGCGTATTCTTTGCCCTGGGCGCGTATGCGCACGGCATGTATCTGATGCGCGCCATCGGCGACCAGGGCCAGTACCACAGCAGCTTGCCCGACTTCATGGTCTTTCTCGACTGGAAAACCTACCCCTGGTACTGGGCCTTCACGGAACATTTCTGGTATTGCATGGCCCTCGTCGTGCTGGTGCCGGGCGTACTGGCCTTTGTGTTCGGTTACTTCGCGTTTCGCTCGCGCATCAAGGGCGTGTATTTTTCCATCATCACGCAAGCGATGACGTATGCCTTCATGCTCTTGTTCTTCCGCAATGACACCGGCTTTGGCGGCAACAACGGTTTCACGGACTTCAAGACGATCTTGGGCCACAGCATCACGGCACCCGCCACGCGGGCCGTGCTGTTCCTGCTGACCCTGGCCTTCCTGCTGGCGGCCCTGGTGGGCGCGCGCGCCATCGTCCGCTCGAAGCTGGGACGGGTGCTGCAGGGCGTGCGCGACAGCGAGGCGCGCTTGATGTTTCTCGGCTACAACCCGCTGTGGTTCAAGCTGTTCGTGTGGACCTTGTCGGCCGTGCTGTGCGGCATCGCCGGCGCCCTGTACGCGCCGCAAGTGGGCATCATCAACCCGTCCGAGATGTCGCCGGCCAACTCCATCGAGATGGTCGTGTGGGTGGCCGTCGGCGGGCGCGGCACCTTGCTCGGCCCGATTCTGGGCGCCTTCACCGTCAACGGCTTGAAAAGCTGGTTCACGGCCGCCATGCCGGAACTGTGGCTGTTTGCGCTGGGCTTGCTGTTCATCGTCGTCACCCTGTTCATGCAGCAAGGCATGCTGGGCGTGTTGAGCAAGCTCAAACGTAAAAAAGCCGCCGTCGTGGCAGAGGAGGCCGCATGAGCATCCGCATGCTGCCCGGCATGGCCAGCGCTGAAGCGGGCCCCACGTATGCGCGCGTGAAGGGCGAGGGCGTCGACACGACGCATGGCGCCATTTTGTATCTGGAAGATATCAGCGTGTCCTTCGACGGTTTCAAGGCCATCAACAAGCTCAGTCTCGATATTTCCGTGGGCGAATTGCGCTGCATCATCGGGCCTAACGGCGCGGGCAAGACGACGATGATGGACGTGATCACGGGCAAGACGCGGCCCACGTCCGGCACGGCCTGGTTCGGACAAACGATGAATCTGGCGACGATGACGGAAGCGCAGATCGCCCACGCGGGCATCGGCCGCAAGTTCCAGCGTCCCACCGTGTTCGAGCAGCACACGGTGTTCGACAACCTGGAACTGGCGATGAAGATGGACAAGCGCGTGGCGCCCACCCTGTTTGCGCGCCTCACGTCGGAGCAGGCCGGCAAGATCGAAGCGGTATTGCGCTTGATCCGCCTCAACGGCCACGAAGCGCGGCCGGCCGGTTTGCTGTCGCATGGGCAAAAGCAGTGGCTGGAAATCGGCATGCTGCTGATGCAGGAGCCGCAGCTGATTTTATTGGATGAACCGGTGGCCGGCATGTCGGATGCGGAAACGGCGCGCACGGCGGAATTGCTCAATGAATTACGGGGCAAACATTCGATCATGGTGGTCGAGCACGACATGGGCTTTGTGACGGAAATCGCCCGGCAAGGCATCGTCACCGTGCTGCACGAGGGTTCCGTGCTGGCGCAGGGCCGCATGGACGAGGTGCAAGCCGACGAGCGGGTCATCGAAGTCTATCTGGGAAGGTAATAGGGGAGATCGCAGACTATGCTGGAAGTGCAACAGTTAAATCAATACTACGGTTCCTCGCACACCTTGCGCGGCATCAACCTGTCGGCGCGTAAGGGCGAGTGCCTGGCCTTGCTGGGCAGGAATGGCGTGGGCAAGACGACCTTGCTGAAATGCCTGATGGGCGTGCTGCCCGTGGCGCAGGGCAAGGTGCTGTTTCACGGGCGCGATATCACGAGGCTGGCGCCCCATGCGCGGGCCAAGCTGGGCATCGCTTACGTGCCGCAGGGGCGCGACATCTTTGCGCGCCTGACGGTCGAGGAAAACTTGCTGATGGGCATGGCGGTGAAGCGGGGCAGGCAAGCTGCGCGCATCGATCCCCACGTATATGAACTGTTTCCGGTATTGAAAGAGATGCTGCAGCGGCGCGGCGGAGATTTGTCTGGCGGGCAACAGCAGCAACTGGCCATCGCCCGCGCCCTGCTGGCCGAGCCGCAGCTGATCATCTTCGACGAGCCTACGGAGGGCATCCAGCCGTCCGTCATCAAGGATATCGGCAGGGTCATTTCCTTGCTGAAACAGCGCGGCGACATGGCCATCGTGCTGTGCGAACAGTATTTTGATTTCGCCCGAGAACTGGCCGACGACTTCATCGTGCTGTCGCGCGGCAGTGTCGTGGCCAGCGGACTGGCAGAACAGATGGATGGCGAGGAGGTGAAGCGGCACCTGGCCGTGTGAGGTCAGATGAGCTGGAACCAGCCCAGCACGGCGCCGGCTGCCAGCAGCCACAATAAATGGATATTCGTGCGCCAGATGATGAGGCCAGCCACGATGGACAGGGTCCACAGGGGCCAGTCGGTGCGCCATTGGTGGTTGGCGCCGCCCAAGATCATGCCCGTGGAAATCAAGAGGGCGACGACGATGGGCGCCATGCCTTGCTTGAAGGCGCGCACGGGGCGCAGGTCGCGGTTGCGGTAGCCCCACTGGGCTGCCACGTAGGTGAGGGTGGTGCTGGGCAGCATGATGCCCACCATCGTGATGAACACGCCAAGCCAGGCGGCCGTGTAGCTGCCCGCGTTCATGCCCACGTTCCAGCCCATCAGGGCGACGAACAGCACGTTCGGGCCGGGTGCGGCCTGGGCGATGGCGATCGACTCGTTGAATTGCGCCTGCGTCAGCCAGCCATGCTGCTCGACGAGGAAACGGCGCATTTCGGACGTGGTGGAAATGGCGCCGCCGATCGACATCAGCGACAGCATCAGGTAATGGCCGAACAGGTTCAGCCAGTCGCCCGCGCTCAATACCAGTTGCAGGGGCGGCGTCATGCGGACAGCTTTCGATACGTGAGCAGGCAGCCGATGCTGCCCAGGCCCAGCAGGATGTACAGCAGGGGCCAGCGGAAGATCGCCACCATCAGCACGCCCAGCACGGTGATGGGCAAGGTCAGCCACAGGGGCAGCGGATGCCTGACCAGCGCGGTCGCCAGTTTCACGCCCGTGGCGGCGATCATGCCGGCCGAGACGGCCGCCATGCCGCGCAGGGCGCCTGCCATCTGCGGATTGTCGCCGAAGCGCGTGTACAGCACGCCCAGCACGAGCACGATGACGAGGGGCACGGTCAGCATGCCGGCCAGCGCCGTCAGCGCGCCTTTCAAGCCGAAATAGCGTCCGCCCACCATCAGGGACAGGTTGACGACATTTGGCCCCGGCATGATTTGCGCCACGGCCCAGTCTTCCAGGAATTCCTCCTGCGTCAGCCAGCGCTTGCGCTCGACCATCTCGCGCTGGATCACGGCCAGCACGCCGCCGAAGCCTTGCAGGGCCAGCCAGGTGAATGAGAAGAACAGGTCGGCAAGCGAGGCGGGCTGGGGGCGGGGGAGGTCGGGCTGGGTGGTGGCAGGGGCAGGCATGGCTGATTATCGCCGTGGCCGCGCGCGCTTGTCCATCGCTTTCGGCTGCGGTTGTGCCTGGAAGAAAAAAACCGTGGCTCATGTTTCCCTGCCATTGACATCGAGAGTTTATCGGCAATACTTTTATCGGCACCATGATCGCTGTCCCTGTCCGCGCTGTCGCGGTTCGCACCGCTACGCCGTCTCCCCCCTCCGTCCCCTTCGCAGGAGTTGTCCATCATGCCTCAATCCACAGAAACGCTGCATATGCCCGTCAAAACCGTGGTGCCGCATGCCCGGGTCGACCAGAAGATGTGCGATATCGTCAATCTGGGCATCGCCGTGCAGGCGGCCTTCAGTACCTTGTGCGCGCTGGAATACCTGAAGTCATACAATGTCGCCCCGGAACTGATCGAGCGCGTGCTGCTGCACCCGGAGCAGCGCCGGCAGACCGTGCATTGAGTATCCGCACGGCAACTGTGTTGCCGGCGGCCGCGATCCGCTGTTGTCGGATTGATCATTACGGCTCAGTTATGCACAAATGATGAGTTAACGAAATTGGCGAAATAATTTTCTTGTGATTATGTGTGAGTTTCTAAGTGCTTGATTTTAATGAGTTTTATTTTTGCTGTTTGATTGAGCAGTTTATTGAAAGCCGCACGGGCTGTGGCTTTGAGGGCTGTCAATAGGCGCTTATCCACAAAGATATCCACAGTCCGTGTGGATATCTGAAAAAGCGCTTAACAATCCGCCACTTAGGAAATTGACGCCGCTCAGCCCATGCAATCGGCGGGCAAGATGGGTCGGAATGGGGCATGCCGCAAGCCTGTATGCCTATCCAGTGCTCTTGTTTTTATGACTGAAAGTAGCGGCGCAGGGTCAGGGCGTGCCGCCGGCCGGCGCCGCTGGCGTGTCGCCGCACTGGGCCAGGGCGGCGGCCAGTTCGGCGACCTGTTGCTGCGCTTCGCGCAAGGTGGCGTAGGTGCGCAGCGAGGCGATCACGGTGGTAAACAACTTGCGCGTGGTGAGGTCGGTCTTGCACCAGAAATCGTTGATGTCGTAGTCGATGATGATGCGGTGTTCCAGCGCCTGGCCGGGCTGGCCCGTGCGCAGGATGATGCGCACGGCGCTGTTGTGCAAGTCTTCGCGCACCTGGCGCGCCACTTGCAGGCCGGCATCCTGGGTTTCCATGATGACATCGAGCAGCACCACGGCGATATCTTGTGTGCCGCGCAGCAAGGCCAGCGCCTCGGCGCCCGAATACGCGTGCAAAAAGCTCAGCCGGCGGCCCTGGAAGCTGGCCTGGCTGAGGGCGAACTTGGTCACCACATGCACGTCGACATCGTCATCGACGATCAGCACGCGCCAAGGCGCCGCGTTGGCGGGTTCCGCCGCCGCTTCCGCCCGTTCCAGCGGTTCGTCGACCAGCCAGTCGGGTTCGTCCGCCCCCTTGGCGGAATTATCGCTATCCATATTCATGCGTTTATCCACCGTTGATCGTCGTCGCTACTCCACACTATGCCAGTCTGCGGGGTTTGTCAAAACAATGCTGTTCAAGCAAGACGGCCTGGACCGGGGATTGCCAATGCACCGCAAAATATATTTTCATGCTGACAGAGAAAGTTTGTTCTAGCGCAAACTCCTGATTGCAAGTCATTGATTTCATTGGAGTAAAAAATTGCCTGTGAAATCAGCAAATTGTTGAAACCCGCATCAATACTGGTGTTGCGGCTTGTCAAGAGGGGCTTATCAACAACTTTATCCACAGTTGCTGTGGATATCTAAAAAAGCCGTGCAAAAACCGGGGCTTAGCGCCCGTTCGTGCGGCTGGGTGCAAGCATTCATGCGGCGAGCCCGAGGCCGCCCAACTGGGTAAACGCCTGCAGGAAGCGCTGCTTGGCTTCGGCCGGACCCATGGCCTCGATTATACCGGGCAAGGGGGCGATGCCGTCAAGGTAAGCCCAGCGCTCGGCCGAGTGCGGCATCAGGTCGCGCTTTTCCGTGGCCAGCGCGATCAGGTCGGCCCGCTTGATGGGGGCGTAATCGGAAAAGTCCAGGCCATACGTGGCGGCGATGATGGCGCTGACCTTGTCTTCCAGCACGGCAAACTCCGGCAACAGCACTTTCAAGGGCTTCACCATGTCGCCCAGGTAGGCTTCGGCCGCGTCGTGCAGCAGGGCGGCCAGGCGCAAGGGGGGCGGCACCAGTTCGGCGACGATCAGGCTGTGCTGGGCAACCGAGTAAAACACTTGCGTCTGTCCATTGAAGCGGCACTGGTAAGCGAGGCCGTGGGCGATGTCTTCGATGGCGACCTTGTCGATATGCGGGCGCAAGGGATAAAAACGGTTGCCTGAATAAGTGGATACGTAGTCGGTAGTAATCATTTCTGGATCAGTTCGCCTGCTTTGCACGGATGAACCATCCTACACCCGATGGCCGCCGCTTGCCTTCCGCCCGTCCTTCGCCCTTCCGGCCGAGCCTATGCATCTTGGCAAATCCTTTAATTTATTTCATATCATTCATTGATATTTCTCAAATACACTGTGGAAATCTTGTTTGTCTGAAATTTAAATTGGGGGCAGGGCAATGACGGCGATACCTACGGCAAGACCTTCGTATATCTATCAGGGCGGTTCGGTGATGATGCACTCGCCGCTGCAATTGAAACAGTCGGAAATGTACGGCTATTTCGTCCGGGGCGACCTGGCGAAGCTGCAGGCGACCGTGAATACCACCCTGAACCAGGTGGCGGGCAGCAAGATGACACTGAAAGCCCTGTCGCCGTATGTGATGCTGACGTTTACGCGCGTCAACCATGCGGATTCCGCCAATCCCGTCGACCAGGCCAAGGGCTGGATCACGGAAGTCGATATCGTCACCTGGATCATGGTCGGCCAGATGGATGCCGCCGGCAAGCTCGCGCATATCTACTGGTATCCGTGCCATATCTTCGTCGATGACGCCATGGCCTTGATCAACGGGCGCGAACTGTTCGGCTATCCGAAATACCTGTGCGACTACGAGATCCCCGCCGCCGGCAGCGAGCCGCTGCGCTGCTCCGTGGCCGCCAAGGGTTTCCAGCATTTTTCGCCGGAAACAAAACTGGCCCTGCACCCTTTGCTGGAAGTCAACGCCACCGTGCAGACGGGGCAGCACAAACCCATCAATAGTTTCCTGGAACTCATCGAGCAGGCGTTCCAGATTTTCCTGTCCATCCCCGATTTCTTTGACATGGATCAGGCCGGCTGGGCCGATGCTTTGTCGCTGCTGCGCAATCCGCGCATCGACCAGATTTTCCTCAAGCAATTCCCCGACAGCGCGGGCGTGAAAGCCGTGTACCAGGCCCTGGTGGCTGCGCCGGCCGAGATCAACCGCCTGCACAGCGCGCGCCTGCTTGGCTACGAATACGAATGCACGCTGCACGCCTTCGACAGCTTCCCGCTGGATCAGACCCTGGGCCTGAAACTGGGACCGCAGGCGGCGATCTTGCCGTTCCAGGTGAATTTCGACTTCACGGCCATGCCGGGCGAGGAACTGGTCGACAATTCCCGCATCGCGCCGGAAAAGATCGCCATCCTCGGCGGCGGCGTGGCGGCCATGACCACCGCGTACTATCTGACGAACCAGCCTGGCTGGCAAAACCGGCATGCCATCACCGTGTACCAGCTGGGCTGGCGCCTGGGCGGCAAGGGCGCCAGCGGACGCAATGCGCAAGCGGGCCAGCGCATCGAGGAGCACGGCCTGCACATCTGGTTCGGCTTTTACGCGAACGCTTTCAAGATGATCAAGGAAGCGTATGCAAGCCTGGACCGTCCGCCCGGCGCGCCGCTGGCCACCTGGCGCGACGCTTTCAAGCAGCACGATTACGTGGCCCTGTCGGAAGACGTCAAGGGCAAGTGGCGCAACTGGTCCATCGTCTTTCCCACCTTGCCGGGCGAGCCGGGCGAGGGCGGCGAAGACATCACGCTGTGGCAGATGGCCGTCGCCATGGTGGGCTGGATCGAGCAATGGATACGCCAGATCCGGCAGGTGGCGGACGCCGATGCGCGCATCGTGCGCGCCAGCACATCGCAAGGCGAGGGCGTGTGGCCGGGCTGGCTGCGCCGCCTGGCCGATGAAGTGGTGGGGCAGGCCGACGAGCTGGGACTGGACGTGGGCCTGTCCGTGGGCGCGCTGGTGGCGCTGGTGGCCGACCTGGCACCGGACTCCACGCGCCACGACCAGGCCCGCCATCAGCTGCTGGCCAGCACCCTGAACGGCATCCGCGCCTGGCTGCGCCTGCGCTACCGCGCCCTGATCGATGGCGACGACGAATTGCGCCGCCTGTTCATTTGCCTGGACCTGGGCATCACGGTCATGAAGGGCATGTTCCAGGATGGCGTGTTCAAGAACGGCTTCGACGTCATCAACGATATCGATTTCCGCGACTGGCTGCGCAAGCATGGCGGCGACGAGCAGTTCAGCGTCAACTCGGCGCCCGTGCGCGGCTTCTATGACCTGGTGTTCGCCTACGAGGGCGGCGATTTTGCGAAACCGAACATCGAGGCGGGGACGCTGTTGCGGGCGATGGCGCGCATCGGCCTGGCCTACAAGGGCGGCATCATGTTCAAGATGCAGGCCGGCATGGGCGACACGATCTTCACGCCGCTGTACCAAGTGTTGAAAAAAAGGGGCGTGGAATTCAAGTTCTTCCAGCGCGTGGAAGAATTGGTGCCGGGCGCGGGCGACATCGACAGCATCCGCATCACCGAACAGGTGCAATTGAAGGACCCCGCCGCCGGCTATGCGCCGCTGGTCGACGTGAAAGGCCTGGCGTGCTGGCCCAGCGCGCCTGATTATGCGCAGATCGAACCGGCGCAGGCGGCGCTGCTGCAGGAGAAAGAGGTGAACCTGGAATCGTACTGGAGCGACTGGCCGCAGCAGTACCAGCAAGCGTTCGGCCGCGCGCTGCCCGCCACGGTATTGAAGAAGGGCGTCGATTTCGACAAGGTGGTGTTCGGCATTTCCATCGGCTCGCTGCCCGCCTTGTGTCCGCAACTGCTGGCGCAAAGCCCAGCCCTGCAACTGGCGGCCGACAAGGTGCAAACCGTGGCCACGCAAGCCTACCAGGTGTGGCTCAACAAGGATTTGCGCCAGATGGGCTGGACCACGCAACCGAAGGGCCAGCAGCCCGTGCTGTCGGCCTTCACGGAGCCGTACGACACGTGGGCGCCGATGGATCAATTGTTGGCGCACGAGGATTGGCCGGCGGGACTGGCACCGAAAAACGTCTCGTACTTTTGCAGCGCCTTCCCCGTCGACAGCTATCCGCCCGTCACCGACACGGATTTCCCGGCCCGCTGTGCGGCCAGGGCGAAGCAGGGCGCGCTGCACCAGCTGGAACGCGAGATCGGTGCGCTGTGGCCCGAAGCGGGCGGGCCGGGCGCGTTCCCGTGGCAATGGCTGGTCGACGCGAAGGCGGCCACGGGCGCGGCCCGTTTCGACAGCCAGTACTGGCGCTCCAATGTCGACCCGTCCGAGCGCTATGTGATGTCGGTGGTGAACAGCACGCAGTACCGGCTGGCCACCGACCAGTCGGGGTTCAGTAACCTGTTCCTCACGGGCGACTGGATCAAGACGGGCATCAACGCGGGCTGCGTGGAGGCGGCCGTGATGGCGGGCATGCAGACGTCGCGCGCCATGACGGGCTATCCGGCCGTGATCCAGGGCGAGACGGATTTTTAGTGATTTCGCTATGATGGCGTTTCATTGTTCCCTGCGCGAGCGAATCATGCAACGCCTGATGCTGTTGTTTCTGATCTGTATCAACCTGCACGCGGTCGCAGCGCCGCCCGGCGCGATCATGCTGTGGCCCGGCGCGCCGCCCGGTGGCGCGGCGCCTGGGCCGCAGCGCGACAGCGCCAAGGGTTCCATCACGCAGGTCGAACAACCGTATCTGATCGCCCACCGCCCGGCGCAGCCGAACGGCATCGCCATGCTCCTAGTCAGCGGCGGCGGCTATGCGCATATCGAGGCGGGCAAGGAGAGCGGCCCCACCGCCCGCTGGCTGCAGGCGCAGGGCGTCACGGCGTTTGAACTCGTGTACCGCCTGCCGCAGGAGGGTGGCGGCGTCAGCGCGCCGTTCCAGGATGGCCAGCGCGCCATGCGGGTGATCCGTGCGCGCGCGGCCGAATGGGGCATCGACCCGGCACGCATCGGCATGCTGGGATTTTCCGCCGGCGCCCACCTGGCCGGCATGACGGCCGTCCAGCCCGACGCGGCCCGCTACGCGCCCGTCGATGCGGTCGATACCGTCTCCGCGCGCCCCGACTTTGCCGTGCTGCTGTATCCCGTGCTGACCATGCAGGCGCCATTCGACACGACGCATGCGAAAAAGCAGTTGCTGGGACGTCACCCCGCGCAGGCGGCGCGCGACGCGCTGTCGGTGGAATTGCACGTCGATGCGCGCACGCCGCCCATGTTCATTGCGCAGGCGCTCGATGACCCGATTGCGCCGCCCGAGAACAGCCGGCTGATGGCGGCCGCCCTGCGCCGCGCGGGCGTACCCGTCGAGCTGCATTGGTTTCAGCGCGGCGGCCATGGCTGGGGCCTGGGCAAGCCGGGCAGCGAGCCGGCCGCCTGGCCGCAGCTGTTGCTGGCGTGGCTGCAAGCGCATGGCTGGATGGCTCAGCCGGCGGGCTGAGTTTCCAGGTCGCGCCGCGCCACGCTCAGCGCCTCCTGCAGCTGCGGCAGGAACTGTTCCACGTTATCGAGCTGGCCGTTCGAGGCCAGGGTTTCCATCTGGTGGCACAGGCCGTGCAGGGTGGGGCGGCTCAGGTAGCCGGCGCTGCCCTTCAGGGCGTGGAAGGCGGCCGCCGCCGCGCTGGCATTGCCATCGCGCACGGCGTGGCAAGCCAGGTCCAGGCGCCGCGGCGCTTCCGTCAGGAACGCTTGCGCGATGCGCTGCAAATGCTGCGGCGACAGGCCGGCCAGCGGCAAAATGTGCACGGGCGCCGTCATGGGGTCGGCCGGCGTCTCCGCCTGCGCCGTGTTGGCCTCGTCCAGGCCGAACTGGCGCGCCAGGCTGTCGTCCCCGATGGGCGCGGCAGGCGGCAGCGCGTGGCCGCGCGCCAGCAGCAGGTCGATGAGGGCGTCGATTTTCTCGAACAGCAGCGCTTCGTCGACGGGCTTGCTGAGGAAGTCGTCCATGCCGGCGGCCAGATAGCGTTGCCGGTCATGTTCGCTGGCGTTGGCCGTCAGTGCGAGGATGGGGATCTGCGCGTCGGGAATGGGGAATTCGGCGTTGCCGCCGTCGCGGATCAGGCGCGCGGCCTGTTCGCCATCCATCAGCGGCATGCGGCCATCCATCAGCACGCAATCGTAGGCGCCCGCACCCAGCGCACGCAGCGCCTGCTCGCCGTTTTCCACGATGGTGACCTCATGCCCCATGCTTTCGAGCAGGGTGCCGATGATGATCTGGTTGGTGCGCACGTCTTCCGCGCACAGGATGCGCAGGCGGCAGGCGTGGCGCGCGTGGCGTGCCGGCCGGCGCGCGTCGGCCGCCGGCGCGCTGCCTGGCGTCAGCGGCAAGGTGAAATGGAAGCGCGAGCCGATGCCGATGCGGCTTTCCACGCCGATCGTGCCGTTCATCAGTTCGACCAGCTCCTTGCAGATGGCCAGGCCCAGGCCCGTGCCGCCGTAGCGCCGCGTGGTGGAGTGGTCGGCTTGCTCGAATTTCTGGAACAGGCGCGGCAAGGTGTCCGCGTCGATGCCGGGGCCCGTGTCGCTGATGATGAATTCGATCTCGCTGCGGCCGTCGCGGCGCGGCGGCGTGCGGGCGCGCCGCACTTCCAGCAGCACTTCGCCATTCGCCGTGAATTTCAGCGCATTGCCCAGCAGGTTGATGAGGATTTGCCGCAGGCGCGTGGGGTCGGCGCGCACATAGCGCGGCAAGTCCAGCGCCAGTTCGCGGCGCAGCAGCAGGCTCTTGGCGTCGGCCTGGCCCTGCACGATGCCGGCCGCGTCGCCGATCAGCGCCAGCAAGTCGAAGTCCACGGTTTCCAGGGTCAGCTTGCCGGCGTCGATCTTCGAGAAATCGAGGATGTCATTGAGAATGGTCAACAGCGACACGCCATTGTGCAAGCCGATGCGCAGGTATTCCTGCGTGCGGCCTTTGACGGACTGGTCGCGCAGGGCGAATTTCAGCATGCCGATCACGCCGGCCAGCGGCGTGCGGATGTCGTGGCTCATGGCGGACAGAAAATCGATGCGGTGGCGGCTGACCACTTCCGCGTGTTCCTTGGCCTTCAGCAGGGCGTCGTTGCTGAGGGTGAGCGCCAGGGTGCGCTCCTGCACGCGCTGTTCCAGGTTGTTGCGCAGCAGGCGGATCTGGTCGGCCAGGGCAAAGGCCAGCAGCAAGCCGTCGAGCGTGCCGCCGAGCAGGGTCACCAGCTGGGCGTTGGCCACCATGGCCGGCATCAGGCCCAGGTTGGCCGGCAGGATCAGGAAGCCGGGCAGCATCAGGGCGACGAAGGCCAGCACGAAGAAGCGCGCCGGCTGGTAGCCGCGGCACCAGACGACGATGCCGCAGACGAGCGCCAGCAGCATCCAGATGCTGATGACGATGGTGGCCAGCGTGTGCGCATACGACAGGGCGAAGAAGCAGCTGGGCAGCAGCAGCAGGGGCAGCACCAGGTTGACCTTGCTGATGCGGTGCAGCAGGGGCGAGTAGTCGCGCAGGCGCAGGAAATGCGTGTAGAACAGGGTGCTGAAGACGGGCAACAGGAAAAACGGCACGTAATGCAGCTGCAGCATGCGCCAGTCGAACAGGTCGGCAAAGACGTGGAAGGTCATGGCCCAGGCCAGGCCATAGGTCAGCACGTACAGCGCGTAATAGGCCGAGGCTTTTTCCAGGGTGATGGAAAAGATGAAGAAATTGAACAGGCCCAGCGCCAGCAGGGCGCCGATCGACGCCACCATCAGGAAGTTTTCCTTGCCCACCAGCTTGCGGTAATCCTGCTGCGTCTGCACGCCGAACAGCGGCGCGCGCGCGTAATAGGGGCTGGAAAAGCGGATCAGGATGTCATACGTGGCGCCGGGCGCCAGTTGCACGTTCCTGCCGTAGTGCAACAAATACTCGTGCGGACGCTGGTAGCCCGTCAGCAAGGTCTGCGGCGCCGCCTGCAGTCCGGGGCCATACACGTACACGTCGACCAGGTCGATCAGGGTGTCGTTCGGGTCGATGACCCAGGCCGTTTCGCCGCTGTCGTTGCGCACTTGCGCGTGCAGCCAGTAGGCGCCGCCGAACAGGTCGACCTGGCTGGCCGGGCGCAGTTGCGCCAGCCAGGCGGGCAGGGCGGCCGCATCGGCGGGCGCGGCGTCATTTCCGGCGAGAAACAGTTGCCCACCGTTGCCCAGGTGCTGGATGCCTTGCTTGCTCAAGGGTAAGGGCGCCGCCTGCGCCCCACCCGCCAGGCCCAGCAGGCCGATCAGCAGGCCGACCAGGAGCGGCCAGCCGCATAGCCAGGCGCAGACGCGGGAGCTGGAAGCGCGGTGGCGGGAAAGGGGCGGGTGGGCTGGCATCGATGGGTTTGGTGATGGTCGCGCGGGAAGCGGCGGCAACGCCGTTTGCTGTGGAGTGCCCATTTTAATCGACTCTTGCTGGCATACGGGCAATTTCATGTCCTGCCGGCATGACGCCCGCTCCGGTATCATGGCGCCTTTGCCCGCGAGATATTCATGCTCAGTCCCGACCAGTTCCTGGCCTTCCTGGCCGCCGCCGTTCTCATTACCGCCAGTCCCGGCCCCGACAACCTGATGGTGCTGGGCGTGGGCATGTCGCGCGGGCGCCGCCAGGGCATGGCGTTCGGCCTGGGCTGCGCCCTTGGCTGCCTCACGCACACCGTGCTGGCGACCATCGGCGTGTCGGCCCTGCTGGCCGCCTCGCCCACGGCCTTTACCGCGCTGAAAGTGGCCGGCGGGCTCTACCTGGTGTGGCTGGGCATCGGCGCCTTGCGCAGCCGCGGCGGCGCCAAGGTCGATGGCGCGGCGGCCTTGCCGGACGAATCGCTGCTGCGCCGGTTCGGCAAGGGCTTGTTTGCCAACAGTATCAATCCGAAAGTCGTGCTGTTTTTCCTGTCGTTCCTGCCGCAGTTCATCGTCGCGGGCCAGGGCAATGCCAGCTGGCAGACGGCGCAGCTGGGCCTCGTCTTCACGGCACAGGCTTGTGTGCTGTTCGGCCTGCTCGGCTATTTTTCCGGCGCCGTGGGACACTGGCTGAACCGCCGCCCGCGCGCCGGCCTGTGGCTCGACCGCGTGGCCGGCACCATCTTCATCGGCCTGGGCTTGCGCCTGATCCTGGCGCGCTGAGTTCTTGCCTGGCGGTAATGCGAAACGCCAGTTCCATCTGATCCTGCACGGCCATGGCGCCGCCCAGGACGGCGAAGGGCACGATGCCGAAGTCGCTCTGTTTCAAGAGCAGGCTGCCGCTGGCCTGCAGCTGGCGGCCATCGGCCGTTTCCTCAATCCGCACCGGCAGTTGCAGCGTGCGCGTCACGCCATGCAGGGTGATGTCCGCCTCGAGCACTTCCTTGTCGTCCGTGCGGCGCGCCTCGATGTTCACCCACGGATAGCGTTCCGCCTCGAGCACGCGCACCAGCATGTTGTGGCGCGTGCCGGCGATGGCGTCGGCCGACGGCGTCGTCGTCAAGCCGGCCGCCTGGCGCAGGCCGGCTTCATCCACACTCATCTCGTCGAGCCGGAAGCGGAAGTGCGCGCGTCCCGGCGCGGGCGCCACCACGCCCTGCAGGCTGCGGCTGGCCACCACGTGGTCATGCCCGAGCCGCGCCAGCGCGCCGCCGCGGCGCACGGTGATGGTCAGCAGGGATTCCTGCGGGGCGATGTGCAGGATGCGCACGCCCGGCTGTTGCCAGGGCGGCGCCTGCATGGCCGGCACCGCTGCCGGCGCGGCCGGGAGCGAGGCGGCGGGCGGCGGGGTGAACGGGCTGCAGGCCGCAAGCAAGGCGCAGGCGCAGGCCAGCAGCAGGCGGCGATAGGCGTGGGGCATCAATGAGGACTCCTGGCAAAGGGATGGCGGTGGCGCAGGGCGCGATGGGGCGATAGTAAGCGATCCGGGCACCGGTGCGATAGCCGCGACGCATGCGCCCCCGTTTTGCAAGACCAATTCCTTCAGTCGCATGCCAGCTCTTGCAGGGAAATGGACGTAAATGCAATGGAATTGGTATTAACAGCAGGCGCCAGAAAATGAATGTGCGGCAGTGCAAAATCGAATGGCGGAATTGCCGCGCATGCCGGGAAAAGGCATATTCGAATTAATGCTGTTAATTAGCATTAATAGTTTCTTTTGAAAAACAAACTACGCGTTTGATAGTTTCGCATGATTATGTAAATGATAATTTAAATATAATGTCGAGCTAATCAGTATGCGGTAAAAATAGAATGTCGGCGTGTCTACACGATGAATTCGATGAATGTGTTGTGAAATATCAACGAGATAATTTAATTTCATTGTTGGAAACAAAAAAACCACTGTTGTCGTACGCTTGAAGTGTTACTTGTTCATATAATCATGACAAATAAATGTCATTTTTATATTTGTCTGCATCTTGCAGCGGTACATTTCTTAGCGAACAACATGATCAAAACACACCAGGAAACGGCAGGCCGTTCCGGCCGCCACGCAGCTTTTTCGTCCGCCGCGCGCTATATGGGGATGCTGGCCGCGCTTGTCGGCCGCGCCCGCCTGCCTCATTTTTCCAAGTGTCATGTTGCGCCGCTGGCGCTCGCTTCCCTGCTGCTGGGCGCCGCCGCGCCCGCCGCCGCACAGGTGTTATGGGAGGATTACCGCGGCATCGAGCGGGTGCCGGCCAATCCGCCCGCGCCCAATTACAACAACGGCTTCAACGCGGGCAGCACGGGCCGGCTCGCCAGTCTGGCGGCGCTGGCCGCCAATCCCGCCGCCAACGCGGCGCGCACGGGGACGTCGGCGCAGCTGGACTGGGCCAATGGCACGACCGCCAATCCCGGGCAGCTATGTAACTTCGATACGCAGCAAACGTCGGCCGCCTGCCGGGCCTGGATCATGGGCCGCGTGATGTACACGCTGGTGGTATTTCCCCAGGCGGGCAATTACAAATTCAGCGTCGCGCACGATGACGACGTGAAGGTGGATTTCTCGACCCAATATTCGACCAATTACCGCAATACCGTGTACAACGTGGCCGTGGGCAGCGTGGCCGAATATTCGAATAATGAAACGGATTTCCAGAATTTGGCCGGCAATTTCAATAGCGCCACGCCCGGCGGCTGTTATCTGGCCCGCGTCCTGTGGAATAACGTGGGCGGCATCAATTATTTGCACATGCGCTGGACGCGTCCTGACAATGTGACGGAAATTATTCCCGCTGCGCAATTGCGCGATCCCGGCCTGGCCAGTTCCTATGCCGACTGCACCAATAGCAAGACGGATCTGGCCGTCAGCAAGGTGGGACCGGCGCAGTTTTCCGTCGGCAAGCCCCTGAGCTACACCATGAAGGTGTGGAACCGCGGCCCGGCCCTCAGCACGGGCGCCACCTTCAGCGACGTGCTGCCGGCTAGCCTGAGCAATGTCAGCTGGACCTGCGCCGCCAGCGGCAGCGCTTCCTGCGGCACGAAAACCTCGGGTGCGGGCAGCAACAACGTGAGCATTACCATGGGCAACCTGCCTGTGAATGGCGCCGTCAGCGACCCTACCGCGGGTTCCTACCTGACGGTGACGATCACGGCCACGCCGGGCGACGCCGCCAGCATCGTGAATACGGCCAATGTGACCGTTTCGCCCAACGAAACGGATAGCGATCTGAGCAACAACAGCAGCAGCACCACGGCCACGGTCAGGACGAATACCTTGACGGTGCTCAAGGTGCTGGCGCCGGTCGGCGACAGCGGCCTGTTCATCATGAATGCCAACGGCACGGCCGGCGTGCAGGGCGGCAACGGCGCCACGGCCAGCGCCGTGGTGCGCGTGGGCAACCTCGTCACGTTTGCGGAAACCGCGGGCACGGCCACCGTGCTGGCCCAGTACCAGAGCAGCTACAGCTGCGCACGCACGGATACGGCGGCCGTCATTTCCAGCGGCGCGGCCAACGCGGGCAACTTCACCATGCCCGAGGCGCCCGTCACGTGTACCATCAGCAACCGCCGCCTGCAGGCGGACATGCAAGCCGTCACGACGGTGCCGGCCGGTCCCTACAATGCCGGTTCGCCCGTGACGGTGACGGGCGTGTGCACGAACAACGGCCCCGACAGCGCGGCCGCGCCCACCTGTGTGATGAGCGGCTTGCCCGCCGGCGCCACGGCCAGCTGCAGCGCACCCGTGTCGCCCTTCATTCCCGGCTCGCGCATCAATTGCAGTTCCACCTTCAACCTGCCCGCCAGCGGCAGCCTGACGATCACCACCACGGCCGGCGCAAGCACGCTGGACCCGATTCCCGCGAACAACGTCGACAGCGACACCCTGGGCATCGTCAGCCCGCTCGTGCGCGTGCAAAAAAGCGTCGACAAGACCAGCGCCTTCATCGGCGACACGGTGCAGTGGACCTTGACGGCGAACAATACCGGCACGGGCGCCACCACGGCCATCCTGACCCTGACCGATACCTTGCCGGCCAACCTGGCCGGCATCGTCGTCACGCCCACGGCGCCCGCCACCTGCGCGCCGCTGGCCGGCAATACGCTCAGCTGCACCGTGCCGGCCGGCCTGGCGCCGGGCGCCAGCGCCGTGGTCAGCCTCACTGGCGTGCCGACGGCAGCCGGCAGTTTCGTCAACAGCGTGGCGCCTTCCGGCGGCAATGGCGCCAGCTGCGCCACGGCCGGTGCCTGCCAGACCACCACCGTGGTCAGCAAGGCGCTGGTGGACGTCACCACCACCCTGAACGGCTTTCCCGGCTCGACGAATGCGGGCGATGCCATCAGCGGCACGGTTACCTACCGCAACATGGGACCGGGCGCGGCGGAAAACGTCACATACACGCTGCAATTGCCGCCTGGCTTGACGGGCGTGTCCGTCGGCGGCGTGACGGGGGTGTACAACGCGGGCACGGGTTTCATCGTCCTGTCGGGCCTGCCGCCGAACCTGGCGGCCGGGCAGGGCGTCACCTTCAATCTCAGCTATACGCAGCCGCCCACGAACACCTCGTTTGTCACCAGCGTGATCGGCACCTCTTCGGTCGAAGTGGCCAACGATTTGCCGAATACGGCCACCGTGATGGTGCCGGGGCCGAACGTGCGCGTCACCAAGGTGGCCGACAAGCTGACGGCCAACGTGGGCGAAAACATCACGTGGACGATCACGGCCAGCAATACGGGCAATATCGCCAACCAGGGCATCGTGAGCCTGGCCGATCTGCTGCCGCCCAACCTGGTCGTCACCAGCGTGATTCCCGGTCCCGGCGTGACGTGTCCTCCGCTGGCGGCCTGGGTGGCGTCGAGCACCCAGACGTGCACCATCGCCGCCGGCCAGCTGGCGGCCCTGAACGGCAGCCGCAGCGTCACCATCACGGCGCATGCGACGGCGGGCGGCAGCCTGGCCAACCGCATCATGCCGGCCGGCCCCGATAATCCATCCTGCGCCACGGCGGAAAATTGCAGTACGGTCACTGCGATCACCAGCCCCAAAGTGGCGGTGACGAAAACCGTCGACCACGCCAGCATCAATATCGGCGCCACCCTGACCTGGAGCGTCACGGCGACCAATAGCGGCGATGGCGCGAGCACCGCGCCCATCACCCTGACCGACACCTTGCCGGCCAACCTGACGGGCATGAACGTGGCGCTGGTCGGCAGCGCCACCTGCGCCGCGCCGGTGGGCAATACCCTCACGTGCACGGTGCCGGCCGGCCTGGCCGCGAATGGCGGCGTGGCCGGTTTCACCGTCACGGCCCAGCCTGCAGCGGCGGGAACGTATGCCAACAGCGTCGTGCCGTCCGGCGCCGACAACCCGGCCTGCGCCACGCCTGCCGCCTGCGCCACCACCAGCACGGTGACCAGCCCCAGCGTGGCCGTGACGAAAGGCGTCGACAGGACCACCGTCAACCTTGGCGACACCATCACGTGGACCCTGAAAGCCATCAACAGCGGCAGCGGCCCCACGAATGGCCCGATCACCTTGACCGACACCTTGCCCGCCAACGTGGGCGCGCTGCAGATACTGCCCGTGGCGCCCGCCAGTTGCGGCGTGCCCGTCGGCACCACGCTGACGTGCACGGTGCCGCCAGGCCTGGGCAGCGGCATGCAGGCAACGGTGACCATCAAGGCCGTGGCGAATGCGGCCGGCACGGTGGCCAACAGCCTCGTGCCGGGCGGCGTCGACAATCCTGCCTGCGCCACGCCGGGCGATTGCCAGACCACCACCACCGTCACCAGGCCGAACGTGGCCGTGAAGAAAACCGTCGACAAGGCCAGCGTCAACGTGGGCGACACGCTCACGTGGACCTTGACGGTGAGCAACAGCGGCACGGGCGCCAGCACGGGCGCCGTCGCCTTGGCCGACACCTTGCCGGCCGGCCTGGCGAACGTCGTCGTCAGCCCGCAGGCGCCCGCTACCTGCGCGCCCGTGGCGGGCCAGAACCTCGCATGCAGCGTGCCGGCCGGCCTGGCCCCCGGCGCCTCGGCGAAAATCGTCGTCAGCGCCACGGTCACCGTGGCTGGTGCCGCCGTCAACAGCGTGCTGCCATCGGGTCCCGACACTCCCGCCTGCGTGCTGCCCGGCGATTGCGGCACCACCACCACGGTGGTCAAGCTGCTGGTCGACGTCACCACCACCTTGAACAATTTCCCGCCGAATACCCTGGCGGGCGACATGATTTCCGGCACCGTCACCTACGCCAACGTGGGACCGGGCCCGGCCGAAGGCGTCACGTACACCCTGCAACTGACGCCCGGCTTGAGCAATGTCACCCTGACGGGCGCCGTGGGCAGCTACAATCCCGCCACGGGCGTCGTCACCCTCAGCGGCTTGCCCGTGGGCCTGGCGAATGGCCAGAGCACCAGTTTCAACGTCAGCTACACGCAGCCGGCCGACAACCTGTCGATGGTGACGTCGAGCATCGCCACCACCTCGGTGGAAGTGGCGAACCACTTGCCGAACACGGCCACGGCAACCGTGCCCGGCCCCATCATCCGCGTGACGAAACTGGCCGACAAGACGACGGCCAACGTGGGCGAGACGATCACCTGGACCATCACGGCCACGAACACGGGCAGCCTGGCCAACCTGGGCGTGCTGACCCTGACCGATATCCTGCCCGCCAACGTGGCGGTGCTGTCCGTCACGCCGGGCGCGGGCGTCAGCTGTCCGCCGCTGGCCAGCTGGCTGGCCAACAGCGCGCAAGCGTGTACCGTCGCGCCAGGCCAGCTGGCCGCCGTGAATGGCAGCCGCAGCATCACCATCACGGCCAGGGGCACGGCCGGAGGCAGCCTGGGCAATAAAGTGCTGCCGAGCGGGCCAGACAATCCCGCCTGCGCCCAGGCCGCTTCGTGCCAGACGACGACCACCATCCTCAGCCCGCAAGTGGCTGTGCGTAAAACCGTCGACAAGAGCAATATCAACGTGGGCGAGGCGCTGACGTGGACGATAGCCGTGGCCAATACGGGCACGGGCGCGACCATGGGCATCGTCACCCTGACCGACACCTTGCCGGCCAACCTGACCCTGTGGCAAGTGTTGCCCGCGTCGCCCGCCACGTGCGCGGTGCCGAACGGCAACCAGCTCGTGTGTTCCATTCCCGCCGGCATGGCGGCGGGCGCCACGCTCAATATCGTCGTCAAGGGCGTGGCCAATGCGGCCGGCGCCTATGTCAATACGGTCGTGCCGAGCGGCCCTGACAATCCCGTCTGCCCGCAGCCCGGCGATTGCAGCACCACCAGCACGGCCGTGAAACTGCTGGTCGACGTGACCACCACCCTGAACGGCTTTCCCGGCAGCACGCATGCGGGCGACATGATCGCCGGCACCGTCAATTTCAGCAATATCGGCCCCGGCCCGGCCGAAGGCGTGACGTACAGCCTGCAACTGGCGCCCGGCCTGGCCGGCGTCAACCTCGGCGGCGTGACGGGCAGCTACAACGGCGGCTCCGGCCTGGTGACCTTCAGCGGCGTGCCCGCCACCCTGGCGGCGGGGCAGGGCTTCAGCTTCCAGCTCAGCTACATCCAGCCTGCCAGCAACCTGTCGACCGTGGTCAGCCGCATCGCCACGACATCGGTGGAAGTGCCGAACGACCAGCCCAACGTGGCCACCGTCACCATGCCCGGTTCCATCATTCGCGTCAGCAAGACGGCCAACAAGGCCGTGGCGAATGTCGGCGAGGAAATTATCTGGACGATTACGGCCAGCAACACGGGCAGCCTCGCCAACCAGGGCGCCGTGATCCTGACGGACTTGCTGCCAGCCAATATCGTCGTGACGAATGTGGCGCCCGACAGCGGCGTCACCTGTCCGCCGCTGGCCAGCTGGGTAGCCAACAGCAGCCAGAGCTGCAGCGTGGCCATCGGCCAGCTGGCGGCCGGCAACGGCCAGCGCCAGATCGTGCTGACCGGCAAGGCCAGCGCGGGCGGCAACCTGGCCAACCAGGTCATGCCGAGCGGTCCGGACAATCCAGCCTGCTTCCAGGCCAACAGCTGCCAGACGCAGACCACCATCACCAGCCCCAGCCTGGCGCTGAGCAAGAGCGTCGACAAGCTGGCCCTGAATATCGGCGACAGCCTGACGTGGACGGTCACGCTGGCCAATAGCGGCACGGGGGCCAGCACGGCCGTCGTCACCCTCACCGACACCTTGCCGGCCGGCCTGGCGAATATCGTCGTCACGCCCGCCGCGCCCGTCACCTGCGCGCCGCTGGCCGGCAATGGGCTCACGTGCAGCGTGCCGGCCGGCCTGGCCGCCGGCGCCAATGCCACGCTGCAAGTGACGGCGCGTGCCGCCGCCGCCGGCAGCCTGGTGAATGGCGTCAGCGCCAGCGGCACGGACAATCCCGTCTGCCTGCAGGCGGGCGATTGCAGCACCACCAGCACCGTCAGTTCGCCGCTGCTGCACGCCAGCAAGACGGTCGACAAGACGGCGGCCAACGTGGGCGATACCCTGACGTGGACCTTGACCTTGCGCAATACCGGCACGGGACCGAGCACGGCCATCGCCACCCTGGCCGATACCCTGCCTGCTGGCTTGGCGAACGTGCTGGCGACGCCGGTGGCGCCCGTCACCTGCGCCGCGCCGGCGGGCAATGTCGTCAACTGCAGCGTGCCGGCCGGCCTGGCCGCCGGCAGCGCCGCCACCGTCAAGCTGAGCGCCACGGCGACCCTGTCGGGCAGCCTCGTCAATGCGCTGCTGCCGGGCGGGCCGGACAATCCCGTCTGTGCCGTGCCCGGCGATTGCCAGACCACCACGGTGGTGTCGAAACTGCTGGTCGACGTGACCACCACCCTGAACGGTTTTCCCGCCAGCAGCAATGCGGGCGACGCCATCCGCGGCGTGGTGACGTTTGCCAACGTGGGGCCGGGCGTGGCGGAAACGGTGACTTACAGCCTGCAACTGGAAGCGGGCCTGGGCGGCGTCTCCGTCAGTCCCGTCAGCGGCGCGCCCGGCATCAGCGGCGTCTACAACAGCGGCACGGGCTTGTACGTGCTGAGCGGCTTGCCGGCCACCCTGATCGCGGGGCAGAGCGCCAGCTTCAATCTGTTCTACACCCAGCCAGCCAGCAACAGCTCGCGCATCACCAGCGTCGTGGGAACCAGTTCCACGGAAATCGTCAACGACTTGCCGAATACGGCGACGACGAACTTGCCAGGTCCCGTGATTCGCGCCAGCAAGACGGTCGACAAGGTGAACGCGGCCGTCGGTGATATCCTGACCTGGAGCATCACGGCCACGAACACGGGCAACTTGCCGAATCAAAACGCCGTCGTCATCGCCGACGTGCTGCCCGCCAATATCGTCGTGCTCGGCGTGACGCCCGATGGGGGCGTGAGCTGTCCGCCGGCCGCCAGCTGGACGGCAGGCAGCGTGCAGTCATGCACGATTGCGGCAGGTCAATTGGCCGCCGGCAATGGCAGCCGCAAGGTCGTCATCACGGGCCGCGGCACTGCGGGCGGCAGCCTGTCGAACCGCGTCGTGCCCAACGGCGGCGACAATCCCGCCTGCGATACGGCCAGCGCCTGCCAGGCCACGACGACCCTCGTCGCGCCGCAAGTGACGGTGCGCAAGAGCGTCGACAAGGGCAATGTCAGCGTGGGCGACTTGCTGACCTGGACCATTACCGCCAGCAATGGCGGCACGGGCGCGACCAAGTCCGCCATCGTGCTGACCGACAACCTGCCAGCGGGCGTCAGCGGCGTGCAAGTGCTGTCCACGCAACTGGCCACCTGCGCGCCCGTGGCGGGCAATATCGTCACGTGCAGCGTGACGGCCGGCCTGGCGCCGGGCGGACAGGCGCAAGTGGTGCTGCGCGCCACGGCCAGCGCGGCCGGCGTGCTGCAGAACACGGTGTTGCCTGGCGGCCCGGACAATCCTGTCTGCGCGCAGGCGGCGGACTGCACCACCACCACCACGGCCATCAAGCTGCTGGTCGACGTGACCACCACCCTGAACGGTTTCCCCGGCACCACCAGCGCCGGCGACCAGATCAACGGCATCGTCAGCTACAGCAATGTGGGTCCCGGCATGGCCGAGAACGTGACGTACAGCCTGAAACTGGCGCAAGGCCTGATGGGCGTGACCCTGAGCGGCGCGGCCGGCAGCTATGACGCCGTCAGCGGCATGCTGACGGTGACGGGCTTGCCCGCCAGCCTGGCGGCCAACGAAGTGCACAGCTTTGGCCTGTCGTATATCCAGCCGGCCAGCAATGTCTCGACCATCGTCAGCATCATCGCCACCAGTTCGACGGAAGTGCAGTACGACTTGCCGAACACGGCCACGGTGACCATGCCTGGTCCCGTGATTCGCGTCAGCAAGACGGCCAACGTCGGCAATGCCAACGTGGGCGACAGCATCATCTGGACCATTACCGCCATCAACAGCGGCGGCGTGGCCAACCTGGGCGTGGTGACCCTGGCGGACATCCTGCCGCCGAACCTGACGGTGCTGGCGGTCAACGCCGATGCGGGCGTGACGTGTCCGCCGCTGGCGAACTGGGTGGCGAACAGCGTGCAAAGCTGCAGCATTGCTGCTGGTCAATTAGCTATCGGCAATGGCACGCGCAGCGTGCGCGTGACGGCCACGGGCACGCTGGAAGGCGTGCTGTCGAACCGCGTCATGCCGAGCGGACCCGACAACCCGGCTTGCGCGCAGGCGAACAGCTGCGAATCGAGCGTCGTGCTGACGGGACCCAAGGTAGCGGTGCGGAAAAGCGTCAACCGCGCCAGCGCCAATGTGGGCGATACCGTCGTGTGGACCATCACGGCCAGCAACACGGGCACCGGCCCCACGCGCGCCGTCATGACCCTGGTCGACACCTTGCCGGCCGGCCTGGCGAATGTGGTGCTCACGCCCGTGCGCGCCACTTGCGCGCCCGTGGCCGGCAATGTGCTCACGTGCAGCGTGCCTGCCGGCCTGATCGGCAATGGCGGCGAAGCCAGCGTGGAAGTGTCGGCGACCGTCACCCAGGCGGGCGCGGCGCTCAACCGCGTCGTGCCGTCCGGGCCCGATGCGCCGCTGTGCTTGTCTCCGGCCGATTGCCAGACGACTACCAACGTCACCAGCCCCAGCGTGATGGTGAAAAAAGTGGCGGACAAGGCCAATGCCAGCATCGGCGACACCATCAGCTGGACCATCACGGCCACCAACAGCGGCAGCGGCGCCACCACGGCGGCCATCATCTTGACGGACGACCTGGCTGCCAGCCTGGCCGAGATCGTCGTCACGCCCGCCGCACCGACCACGTGCGCGCCGCTGGCGGCGAATAAACTCGTCTGCACGGTGCCGGCCGGCCTGGCGCCGAATGCCGTGGCCGCCGTCACGGTGAGCGCGAAAGTGGCGGCCAGCGGCACCCTGAGCAATACCATCGTGCCCACCGGTCCCGACTTGCCGCGTTGCGCGCAGGCATCCGATTGCACGGCTGTCACGGAAGTGGCGAATCCCGCCATCGGCGCGGCGCTGGGCGTGGGCAAGGTGACCCAGCTGTCGGCCAAGGTCTTCAACGTGCCGTACACGGTGGTGGTCCGCAACGTGGGCAAGGGCGCGGCGCAAAATGTACAGGCGCTCGACAGCCTGCGCGCCGCCTTCCCTGAACCGGTCGCGTGCCGCATCGTCGCGCCGCCTGCCGCGCCCGCCATTGGCGGCAGCCGGCAGCTGGCCGTCAATCCGGGCTTTACGGGCGGTTGCGGCGGCAGCGACTTGCGTTTGCTCAATGGTGATGCGGCCTTGGGTGAGGGCGAGTTGAGCGTCATTACTTTCACCGTGGAAATCACGGTGCAGGATGCGACCTTGCCGCAGTACAACAATAGCGTGTTTGCCAGCGCGCTGGGCGGCAATGTCGCCAACGGGGGCGGCGCCATCAGCGTGCCGCCCGCCCCGGCGGCAGGCGTGATCGCCGCCAACCCCACGTATACGCCGCCCGTGGGCAGCCTCGTGTTCGATGCGTCCAACAATGGCGGCAGCCATGCGGGCGCCGTGGCCACGGCGGCGGAGGTGGCCGCGCTGGCGGACAAGGTCGATCCTAACCGCAACGGCAATGCCTCGGATACCGTGGGCGGCGTCGCCTTCACGGGCGAAGACACGCCCACGCCCGTGGTGTTGCTGCGGCAAGTGGTCGATGTCATCAAGGCTGTGTCGGCGCAGCAGCAGGTGGACGCCAGCAAGTTCGAGATCAGCTACACGGTGCAGGCGGCCAACCGCTATCCTGCCGGTTATCCGACCTCGACCATGGTGCAGGTGGCGGAAAACCTGAAGGCCGTCTTCCCCACGGCCACGAACGTCACTTTCAAGCCGGGCAGCCTGGCCGTCACGGCGCGGCCCGCCGGCGCCACGGCTTGCGCGGCGAATGCCGACTTCAACGGCATCACCGTGTTTGGCTTGCTGAGCGGCCAGGGCGACTTGCAGCCGCAGGAAAGCTGCAACATCGTCTTCACGGTACTGGTCGACTTCGGCAGCGTGGCGGCGATTCCCACCGTGCCGCAATTGAACCAGGTATATGCGAGCACCATGCTGGGCACGGATGGGAGCGGGCGCAACATCGGCCACAGCTACAGCGGCGCGGGCGGGATCAGCACGCCGGTGGCGCCGGCCAGCGTGCTGGCCCTGGCCAGCTCGGCCGACACCTTGCTGCTGCCGGCCACGCCAGGCGCCACGCCGCCCAGCTTTACGCCCGTCGTGTTCAACACGAAGGACAAGCCGATGTTGTTGATCAGCAAGAGCGTCAACAAGACCCAGGCCGAGATCGGCGACAGCCTGCAATACACGATCGAGGTGAAGAACACGGGCCTGGCGACGGCGTTCGGCGTCAGCGTGCTCGATAAACTGCCGGCCGGCTTCCGCTACATCGACGGCACCACCACGCGCAACAATGTGCTGCAGCCCGATCCTTCCGGCAAGCCCGGTCCCCAGCTGAGCTTCAAGCTGGAGTCGCTGGCGCCGAACGCCAGCGCCAGCTTCCGCTACCGCCTGCGCGTGGGCGTCGGTTCGCTGCAGGGCGACGGCATCAACCGGGCCCAGGCAACGACCACCAACGGCCCGCCCTCGAACGAGGCGCGCGCGAAAGTGAAGGTGACGGGCGGCGTGTTCACGACGGATGCCTGCATCGCCGGCAAGGTGTTTGTGGACTGCAACAACAACCACGTGCAGGACGGCGAGGAACTGGGCATCCCGGGCGTGCGGCTGTACATGGAGGATGGCACGAACTTCACCACGGACGTGGAAGGCAAGTACAGCTATTGCGGCATCACGCCGAACAGCCATGTCATCAAGGTCGACGGTTCGACCTTGCCGCGCGCCAGCCGCATGATGGAAGCGTCGAACCGCAACCTGGGCGATCCGCACAGCCTGTTCCTCGATACCAAGAACGGCGAGCTGCTGCGCGCCGACTTCATCGAGGGTTCGTGCTCGAATCCCGTGCTCGAGCAAGTCAAGGCGCGCCGGGCGCAGGGCGAGGTGCGCAGCGTGGAAAGGGAGGGCGGCAAGGGAGGGGGCTTGAGTTTCAGCAGCCAGCCGGCCGCCGCGCCGGCCCAGGCAACGGACAGCGCCAACCAGCCTGTCGTTGCACCGCGCGTACCCGCCACCGCGCCAGATGCAGGAGGCAGCCATGCGCAATAAGCCTCTTCCACCTTACTTGCCGCTTGCCAATGCTGCTAAAGAGAAACAAGCCATGAAGAGAACTCTCCCCGCGCCCCGGCGCATGGCGGCCGCGCTGGCCCTGCTGGCCTTGCCGGCGGCCAGCCTGGCGCAATTGCCCTTGCCGGACCATGCGGCAAGCTCCGCCGTGGCGGCGCCATCCTTCCTTGCCGGCAAGGTGGGCGCCACCGATTACGCCATCAACCGGGGCGTGGCGCGCATCGCCGTCGAGACGGACGGGAACGGCGTGCCGGCCGATGGCCAGAGTCCCGTCAAGGTGACGGTGAGCCTGTTTGACGAGCAGGGCCAGCCCCTGGCGGGCAAGGCCTTGCTGACCATCGAAGCCAGCGGCGGGCGCATCCTGCTGCCCGGCGCCCGCACCGATGAACTGGGCCCGGAGCGGCGCGACGCCGACAAGGTCACGCCCGGCACGCAGCTGGCGGTGGAAAACGGCGTGGCGACGTTCAGCCTGCTGGCTCCGGCCACACCGCAGGACGTGTTGCTGCGCGTGTCGGCCGGTGCCGTGGCGGCGCAGGGCACGATCAGTTTCTTGCCGGAATTGCGCGACATGCTGGCCGTGGGCTTGATCGACGGCATCATCAGCAAGCGCAGCCTGTCGAGCAGCGACATTGCGCCGTCGCGCTTCAACGACGGTTTCGAGCGCGACATCCAGCGCTGGAGCCGCGCTTTTAATAATGGCAAGGCCAACGTGGCGGGCCGCGCGGCGATGTTTTTGAAGGGAACCATCCGTGGCGATGCCTTGCTGACGGCCGCCTACGATTCGGACAAGGATACGCGCGCGCGCCTCTTGCGCGATGTCAATCCGGAAGAGTTCTATCCCGTGTACGGTGACAGTTCCGTGCGCAACTTCGACGCCCGCTCCAGCGACCGTTTATATGTGCGCATCGACCGGCAAAAAAGCTATGTGCTGTACGGCGACTTTGCCACGGGAGACGGCTTCAGCCAGATGACGGGCGGCGGCACCGTGGCGAACTTGCAGCAGAGAAAACTGGGCCAGTACAACCGCACGGCCACGGGCGGGCGCGGCCATTATGAACAGGATGGCATCGTCGCCAATGCCTTCGCCATCAACGATAGCCTGAAGCAGGTGGTCGAGGAATACCGGGCGAACGGCACATCGGGGCCGTTTGCCGTGCGCAACAACAACGCCATCGAAAACTCGGAAAAGATCGAGATCGTCGTGCGCGACAAGAATCAGAACGGCAATATCGTGCAGGCGACGCAGCTGCGCCGCTTCGAGGATTACAGCTTCGAGCCGTTCAGCGGGCGCATCCTGTTCAAGCAGGCGATCCCCGCGCTGACACCGAATGGCGATCCGCAATCGATACGCATCAGTTATGAGGTGGATCAAGGCGGCGAGAAATTCTGGACCGTAGGCGTGGATGGACAAGTGCAGCTGGGCAAGATGGTCTCGCTCGGCGGCTCGGCGGTGGAAGACAGGAATCCCTTGTCGCCGTACAAATTGCATAGTGTCAACGCGGGTGTGCGCCTCGGCGAGCACAGCCTGCTGGTGGTCGAGGTGGCGCGCACCACGTCCACCAGCTACAGCGCGGGCGGCAGCATCTACACGACGCCGTCGGGCCAGGCGGGCGAGTTGCGCGATGAAGTCAGCGGCAATGCGGCGCGGGTCGAGTTGCAGCACAAGGATGAGAAGCTGGAAGCGAAAGCCTTCTGGAGCCGTTCCGACCAGGATTTCAATAACACGGCGGCCGGCATCACGGGCGGGCGGGGCGAGGCGGGGCTGAAAGCGGGCTACAAGCTCAGTCCCGCCGTCACCGTGTATGGCGAGGCCATCCGCAGCGACGAGCGCAGCACGGACGCGCGCCGCGATGCGCAGCGCCTGGGCGTGGCGTGGAATGCCAGCGAGCGCTGGCTGCTCGACGTGTCCGTGCAGCACATGAAGGAGAGCGGCGGCATGCCGTCGACGGCCGGCATCGCGCCGAACACGTCGCCGCTGGGCACGGGCTTGAATCCCACGGGCGGCTTCTTCGGCAACGGCACGGCGAACACGGCCATCGACCCCGTCACGGGCGGCAGCATCACCACGTTTGCGCCGATCAACCCCGGCGTGGGCGCGGGCGCGACGGTGCCGCTGGACGCCACCACCGTGCGCCTGGGCGCGCAATACAAGGCCACGGACCGCTGGACCCTGAATGGCGACGTGGAAAAAAGCATCGCCGACGCGGACCAGCACCGCTACGGCCTGGGCGCGCAATACCAGCTGGCCGAACGCAGCCGGCTGTATGCGCGCTATGAAAACCAGACGGGGCTGGCGTCCGCGTATTCGCTCAATCCGGCCGACCGCAGCACCAGCTTTGTCGCCGGCGCGGATACGGGCTACATGCCGGGCGGCACCGTGTTCGGCGAGTACCGCATGCGCGACGCCATGGATTACAGCCTCAGCAACCAGCGCGACTTGCAGCTGGCGTCCGGCTTGCGCAACACGTGGAACCTGGGCGAAGGGCTGGCGGCGAACACGAATGTGGAATACCTGAAAGTCATGAACGGCCAGCAACAGCAAGCCGTGGCCGTGGCGGCAGGCTTCGACTATGCCGTCAATCCCCTGTGGCGGGGCTCCGTCAAGCTCGAGTACCGGCGCCTGTTCGACAGCGACATCGCGCCGGGCAACCAGCGCCAGGATCAATGGCTCAATACCATCGCCTGGGCGCGCAAGCTGAGCCGCGACTGGACTTTGCTTGCACGCAACTACCTGCTATACACGCGCAACAACGACGACGCCAGCGGCGCGCCCGTGGGCAACGTGCTGCAGGACCGGGCGCAACTGGGCTTTGCGTGGCGTCCCGTCGACGACAACCGTTTCAACGGCCTGGCCCGCTATGAGTACAAGACGGTGCGCGACCAGTCGCAGATCGATGGCGATAATTACCGCGCGCATATTGTTTCCACGCACCTCGATTACCACCCCAGCCGTCCCTGGTGGTTCACGGGCAGGGTTGCCGCCAAGCACAATAACGACAGGAACCTGCCCGCCGGGCAAGAGAAATACACGGCGTGGCTGTTTTCCGGGCGCACCGTGTACGACATCAGCAAGCACTGGGACATCGGCGTGCTGGCGGCCGTGATGGGCAGCCCGCAAGGGGGCAGCCGCCAGTGGGCCAACGGCGTCGAAGTGGGCTATCTGCTGGCGCAAAACCTGTGGCTGTCGGCCGGCCACAACTGGTCGGGCTTTTCCGACCGCGACCTGACGGGCGCCGACTATACGGCCCGCGGCCCCTATTTGCGCCTGCGCTTCAAATTCGATGAAAACTTGTTCAAAGGCAAAGACGCCACCATCAACCGTACCCTGGCCCGGCCATGAAAGCTACCATGACTCCCTCACTGATACCGACGATGACACCGATGATGACCACGACGATGAAACTGCTGCCGCTGGCCGGCCTGCTGGCCATGGGCCTGGCCCAGGCGGCTACGCCGACCCTGCCGGCGGCGCCGCTGGCCATGCCCCAGCTGCGCATCAGCGACCAGGCCGTTTCTGCCGACCAGCAGGCGTACCGGCTGCTGCAGGAGCGCATCAAGAAGCTCAACGACGGCGGCGTGCGCGTGGGCGACTATTACCTGTCCAAGGCGCAATGCTGGCTGGACGTCTCGTTCCACGAATACACGCGCAACGACCGCTCGGCCTTTCCCCTGCAGGCGCTGCAGGAATCGGCGAAGATTGTTGCCGCGCTGGAAGACGGCAGCACGCCCAATCCCGGCGATGCGACGCCGCTGGTGAACGACGCCACGCGCTTGCGCGACGACCTGTGGGCCAGCTTCGGCAAGTTGCGCGCCTCGCCCGGCTTCGCCTGCGCGGCGCAAAAGGTGGCGTGCGGCGAAGTGGAACTGGCGCATGCGGGCAATGAATACAAGCAGCAGGGCTGGCGCCACGCGAACCCGTACGTGCAACTGGCCGAGGATGCGCAGGCGGCCGCCCAGTCCGCCGCGGCATCCTGTCCTGCCGAGCAGCCGAAGCGGGTAACGCCGCCGGACATCTTGCCGCCGCGCATCGAGCATGAACGCATCACCCTGGACATGGACGCCCTGTTCCGCTTCGACAAGGCGGGCGCGGCCGACGTGCTGCCGCAGGGCATCGAGAAAATCCGCGACCTGGCGGCGCGCCTGAAGCAGGGCTATGTGCAGATCGATACGCTGTCCGTGACGGGGCACACGGATCGCCTGGGTTCGGACAGCTATAACCAGGCCTTGTCCGAGCGGCGCGCCTTGACGGTGAAACAGTTGCTGCGTGAACAGGGCATCGCCAATGTCATCAGCGCGTATGGCAAGGGCAAGGCGGAACCCGTTGCGGCTTGCGAGAAGGTGGCGCCGGGCGCGGCCCTGATCGCCTGTCTGCAGCCGAACCGCCGCGTGGAGATCGAGTTGACGGGTATCAAGAGTTCCGCAAAGGAGGGCGGCGCACCTTAGCGCTACGTCATAAGCCCGTCATATGCCGCTGTTATGATGCTTTTGTTGGCACACAGCATGCGGTGCGCAAATCACTACGTTCCGGGAGCGATAGGATGCAGGCATGACTCAACAGCTTAGCCGGTGAGCTCAACCATCGGCACCAGACAGGCCGGCGCAGCGTGAAATTGCTGCGATGGCAAGGCATGCAGGGGGAAAGCGGGAAAATGAAGGGACTTTAATGAAGTCCTAAGCCTGACTAAGTGAAGGGCTGGCATAGTGGATACATGGCGCACGGAAACCCCGGGCGCAAGGTTGCCGGACACCTCAATGACCGGCACGATTTCCACTTTTTCATGTGTTTTCCGTTTTATCCCTGCGCTCTGAAACAGCGTTTCAACCGGCTGCCGCGACTTGCGAAGCCGGTTTTTTTTGCCCGGATTTTCGTGCAGGGCCGGAAAATGCCCGGCGCCGCCATACTGCGGCACCGGGCGCGGGCGCTTAACCCGTTTGCTTGGCCAGCCATGCATCGACGGCCGGCAGGCGCTCGGTGCGCACCTTGATGCGGTACTTGATGCCGGCCACGGAACTGTCGGCGTCGCCGCGCGCGCTGGCCGGCAGGTTGGCCTGCGCATACGCTTCCAGCTTGGCGATCATTTCCGGCTGCGCCGAGCCGGCGGCCAGGCGGGGGAAGTAGCGGCTGCGCGAACTGGCGTCGATGCGCGCATTGACTTGCTCCAGGTGCGCCAGCGCGAAGTCGAACGCCAGTTCCGGATGCCTGCGCGACACGCGCGAAATCATGGCCGGGCTGTTGGTCACGCCAGGTTCATCCGTCAGCGCCAGCGCCAGCGCGCGCTGCGCCAGGGCCGCGTCGTCGGTCGAGGCCAGCAAGTCGTACAGCTGGTTCTTGACCAGCGGCGTCTTTTCCTGCTGCGCCCTGGCGTGCAGCTGCTCCCAGGTGGCGGCGTCCGCATGCTGGGCCACGACGCCCAGGATGGTGCGGCGCAGCGGCGCGGGCATGGCGGACGGATCCTGTTCGCTGGCCGCGTAGCGGCGGCGCGCTTCCGCGATCACGCCGGGCTCGCCCATGTCGCCGAGGATGGCAATCAGGCGGCCGCGCAGGGTCGCCACGCTCGATGCTTCGCCCGCGCGCGCTTCCCAGCCCGTCTGCTCCATCATCGGCGCCAGGCGCGCCATGGCAAAGCGGGCGAAAGCCTGCTGGCGCGCTGTGTCGCCCGCATACTGTTCATACAGGCCGTTCAGCGCGCCGGCCACGCGGCCCAGCACTTGCGGGTCGGCCGACAGGGGCGTGGCCTTCACCAGTTCCAGGAAAGCGGCCGGGTCTTGCAAGCCCGCCATGCCCAGCGACTGGCTGTCCGCCAGCAAGCCCAGCTGGTCGATCGGCGCCAGGCGCGCGAAGCTGCCTGCCAGCGCGTGCGTGCCGGCCGGCGCATACAGGGTGCGGTAGTAGCCGCTCTGGCCCGCGTTCACCAGCAGGGCGCCGCAACCGGGCACGTTCAGGGTGGCCTTGCCATTCTTGACCAGCACGCGGGCCAGCTTGCCGTTGCCGACCGTCGACGCGATGACGGGCACTTTCCACGACAGCGTTTTCTTGTCCGGCTGGTCCTTGGAAAATTCCGTCTGCGTCAGGGTCACGCGCGTATTGCCCTTCCTGCACACGGCGTCGCCCACGGTGATCATGGGCACGCCCGGCTGCAGGGTGAAATCATGGGCGATGGCGCTGACAGGTTTGCCCGCGGCCGCGTCGACTTCGCGCCACAGGTCGTCGGATACCGTATTGCCATACGCATGCTTGCGCATGTAGCTGCGCACGGCCGTGCGCCACGTGTCGGCGCCCACGTACGCTTCGAGCATGCTGATCACGGCCTTGCCCTTTTGATAGGTGATGCCGTCGAAGGCCTGGCTGGCCTGTTCCACGGTGGCGATGCGCTGCACCACCGGATGCGTGGTGCGCAGCGCATCCTGGCTCATGGCCGATTCGCGCCCGCCCACCTTGGACAGGGTCGTGTTCCATTCCGGGTGCAAACGCTCCGTGGTGCGGCTTTCCATCCACGAGGCAAAGCCTTCGTTGAGCCACAGGTCGTCCCACCAGCGCATGGTGACCAGGTCGCCGAACCACTGGTGCGCCATTTCATGCGACAAGGTGGTGTAGATGTTTTCCTTGTCCGACTGGGTCGAGATGGCCGGGTCGAGCAGCAAGCCGTATTCGAAGGTGAACACGGCGCCCCAGTTTTCCATGGCGCCGAAGAACTGGCTGCGGCCCGGCGCGGCGATGTTGTCGAGCTTGGGCAGCGGGTAGCGCACGCCGAAATAATCGTTGTATTCGCGCAGCAGGGCGGCCGACTCGTCGAGCGCGAAGCGGCTTTGCGCCAGCGCGCCCTTCTTCGTGATGACGCCCAGTTCCGTGCCGTCGGCCATCTTTGTCGCCCGCTCGAAGTCGCCCAGGCCGAAGAACAGCAAATACGTCGACATGCGCGGCGTGGTGGCGAAATATACGTGCTTCATGCCATTGCCCAGCTCTTCGCTGCTGGCGATCGGCATGTTGCCGACGGCCATCTGGCTGCTCGGGACGACCACGTCCAGTGCGAAGGTGGCCTTGTAGTCCGGTTCATCCCACGACGGCAGCATGCTGCGCGCATCCGAATTTTCGAACTGCGTGTACAGCGCGCGCTGGCGTCCTTGCGGCGTGTCGTAGTCGAGCGAGAACAGTCCCGTGGCCTGCGTGCCGATCTTGCCGGTGTAGTCGATGCGCAACAGGTACTCGCCCTTGGTCAGCGGCTCGGCGAAATGCACGGTGGCCGTCTGCTTGTCCGCGTCGATGTCGATCTTGCGCGTCACCTGCTTGCTGCCGCCCGCGCCTTCGATGGCGGCGACGGAAAACGCCAGGTTCAGGGCATTGAAAGTGATGCTGGCCGTCGGCGTGTCGACGGCCACCTTGATGGCGGCTGCGCCCTTGAAGGTGGAGGCGGCGGCGTCCGGCGTGATCGACAGGATGTAGTGCAAGGGCGTGACGCCGCGCGGCAGCTGCGTGGTGGTGCCAGGGGAGTGGCTGGCCGAGGCGTATTTGGCGGCGGGTGCGGCGTGGCCAGCGCTAAAGGCCGTGACGGCGGCCAGGGCCAGGACGGCGGCGGCCAGTTGGCTGCGGCGGAAACGCGGAGTCGGTGTGCGATGCATGGTATGCCCTTCGTTCATGGGTAAAACGCCGGCCGGCCGGGTAGGCTGCGAGCGTTGATGGCGGTTGGGGGACATCGCTGGAACTGGAAGCCAGCGTTCCCGTACAGCAATCTAAGTGGAAACGGGGGCAAAGTCAACGCGCCAGGGGCGCCGCACCATGGCGGTGCGCTGGTATGATGGGCGCCTGACCGCCTTGCCACAGGCCGGTGCCGCACCTGATTGTCAACCACCCTAACGAGACGAGACTTGCACATGAAACTGTATATCAGCCCCCGCACGCCGAATCCACGCCGCGTCACCATGTTCATCGCCGAAAAAGGCATCACCGGCATCGAGGAAGTGGCGCTCGACCTGATGGCGGGCCAGCACCGCGATCCCGCCTTCCTGGCGAAAAACCCGCTGGGCCGCGTGCCCGTGCTGGAATTGGCGGACGGGCGCGTGCTGACCGAGACGCGCGCCATCTGCACTTACCTGGAAGGCTTGCAGCCGCAGCCGAACCTGATGGGCGAAGGTTTCGAAGAGCGCGCGTTCATCGAAATGGCCGACCGCCGCGTGGAACTGCATTTGTTCAGCGCCGCCGCCAACTGGGTGCGCCACGGCCATCCGGCCCTGGTGGCGCTGGAAAACCCGCAGTTTCCCGATTTCGCCACGGCGCAGGCGGGCAAGCTGCGCGAGACGGCGCAGTGGCTGGACCAGGTGCTGGCGCAGCAGCCGTACATCGCCGGCGAGCGCTTCACCATTGCCGACATCACGGCCTTCTGCGCGCTGGAGTTTGCGCGCGGCCTGATGAAGTACCGCCCCGGCGCGGAAGGCTTGCAGCACCTGCAGGCTTACCGCGACCGCATCGCCGAGCGCCCCAGCGCGCAGGCGAAGTAGGCCCATGAAAAAAACGCCTGCGCCGGAATCCGGTGCAGGCGTTTTGTCTTGCGGGGGCCGTCAGGCCGGGTTTATCGACTTCCTTACTTCAGCTGCTCCAGCAGGAAGGTGTAGGTCAGCGCCCACATCAGCGCCTGCTGGTCGTTATTGGCGGCGCCCGCATGGCCGCCTTCCGTGTTTTCCCAGTACAGCACGTCGTGGCCTTGCTCTTCCATCTTCGCCACCATCTTGCGCGCATGGCCGGGATGGACCCGGTCGTCGCGCGTCGAGGTAGTAAACAGCACGCGCGGATATTTCTTGTCCTTGAAGACGTTCTGGTACGGCGAGTACTTGCTGATGTACGCCCATTGTTCCGGCACGTCCGGGTCGCCGTACTCTCCCATCCACGAGGCGCCCGCCAGCATCTTGTTATAGCGGCGCATGTCGAGCAGCGGCACCTGGCTGACGACGGCGTTGAACAGGTCGGGACGCTGCACCAGCACGGCGCCCGTCAGCAGGCCGCCATTGCTGCCGCCCATGATGCCCAGGTGGCGCGGACTGGTGACCTTGCGCTGGATCAAATCCTGCGCCACCGAGATGAAATCGTCATACGCGCGCTGGCGGTTTTCCTTCAGCGCCGCCTGGTGCCAGCGGGGGCCGAATTCGCCGCCGCCGCGGATATTCGCCAGCACGTACACGCCGCCTTTTTCCAGCCACGCGACGCCCGTGGTGCCGCTGTAGCTTGGTTTCAGCGACACTTCGAAGCCGCCGTAGCCATACAGCACGGTGGGGTTGCTGCCGTCGAACTTCGTCTTCTTGCCCATGATGGCGAAATACGGCACCTTCGTGCCATCCTTCGACGTCGATTCGAACTGCTCCACCTTGTACGGCGCCGCGTCGTAGTAGGCAGGCAGCGACTTGATCTTTGTCCGCTTGTCGCTTTGCGCCGTGGCCAGGTACAGCGTGGTCGGGTTGAGGAAGTCGGTCACCGTCAGGAAGTACTGGTCCGAGTCGACGGGATCGAGCGCGCTGACGGCCAGGGTGCCCAGCTTTGGCGCATCGACGGCGCGGCGCTGCCACTTGCTGTTCACGTGGCGCAGTTCCGTCAGGCGGTTCTTGACCTTGTCCAGGGTGGTGACGAGGATGGCCGATTTCGTCGCCGTGACATTGTCCAGCGACGACGTGGCCGTGGGCGCGTACAGCACTTCCAGCACCTGCTTGCCCTGCATGAAGGATTTGAAGTCGGTCGCCAGCAATGAGCCTTGCGCATAGGTCTTGCCGTTGACTTTCCAGTCCGAGCGCAGGGTGATGACCAGCTGGTCGCGCACGGTGAAGGCCGTCGCGTCGTCCGGTTTCGGCACTTTCTTCAGCTCGGCGCCGTCGCGCAGGAACATTTCGCCGCTGTAGAAATCGATCTGCCGCTCGATGAACTGGTGTTCGTGGCCGGGCGTGAAATCCTTGTAGGCGCCCGCGCTCAGGTCGTCGGCTTTGGCTTCGTACAGCGTTTGCGCCTGCGCCAGCGGCGTGCCGCGCTGCCACTGCTTGATGATGCGCGGGTAGCCGGAGCTGGTCATCGAGCCGGGGCCGAAATCCGTGGAGACGAACAGGGTGTCCTGGTCGATCCAGCTGGCGCTGCCCTTCGCTTCGGGCAGGGTGAAGCCGCCGTCGACGAAGGCGCGCTTGGCCACGTCGTATTCGCGCACCACCTTGGCGTCGCCGCCGCCGCGCGACAGGGAAATGAGGCAGCGTTCGCCCTTCGGATACAGGCAGGAAGCGCCGCCCCAGACCCAGTTTTCGCTCTCGCCGGCGGCCAGCTGGTCGAGGTCGATCACGGTTTCCCATGCGGGTTCGGCCTGCTGGTACTGCGCCAGCGTAGTGCGGCGCCAGATGCCGCGCACGTGCTGGGCGTCGCGCCAGAAGTTGTAGTAATACTCGCCTTCCTTGCTGACATAGGGAATGCGTTCCTTGGAATTGAGGATGGTTTTCAGGCGCGCCTGCAGGGCCGAAAAGCCGGGCTGGGCTTCCAGTTCCTTGGTGGTGACGGCATTGTGCTGCTTGACCCAGGCCAGCGGCTTGTCGCCGAGGACGTCTTCCAGCCACAGGTGGGGATCGGTGTTGGCGGCGGCGGGCGCGGGGGCTTGTGCATGGGCGATGCCCGCTGCGGCCAGGCCGAGCAGCATGCTGCTGGCGAGAATGCGATATGACGACATGTAGGGTTCCTGGTTGGTCCGATGGAAGCCGCGTTGCAGGCAAAACGGCGCAGCCATGGTGCCATGGATTGCTGTGAGGAACCAGTGTCTATGGGCGACTACTTAAAAAATAGCATGCTTTTCTAATATTGTTTGCTGGAATGGAAGCCGGCCGCAGAATCTGCGGCGTGTCGCACCTTTCAGCATACGCCAGGCCCGATCAGCGAGGTCAAGGTGAGCTGCGTCGGTTCGACATCGCCGCCGTCGCAGTGATAAATCCACAGTGCATCGTTGTCGCGGCTGTCGATGAACAGGATGCGCGTGTTTTCCTCGCCGATGGCCAGGCACGCCGCCAGCTCGGCAAGGCTGAACGGTGCTGCCTGCTTCGACCCCGTTCCCGCCGCTTGCGCCAGGGCCTGCGCAAAGCCGGCCAGTTGCCTGACTGCCAGGTAGCTGGTTCCATCCACATCGACGTCCTGGCACAGCGCGTCCAGGCTGTACAAGGTGAAGGGCTCTTCGTCCTTGAAAATCGCCACGCCGGGTAGTGACGTTGCGCTGCGGAGATGCGCGAGATAGGCCTGGGGCACGATTACTTGTTCCCTGGCCAGCAATTTTTCCAGCTGCTTGCCGTTTTTCTTTGCTACTTTGGCGGCCTTGGGCGCAGCCGTCTCGCAAGCCTGGGCTATCCAGGCGACCGGATTGAACTGGAACATCCTTGCACATGCGGGGCAGTGCAGGAACATGAACGTCATTTTCTTGCCGATGGCCGTGTTTAAGAACGCAGCATCCGGGGCATCCATGGCGCTGCTGTCGAAGCGGCGCCCGCAGTCACCGTCGTAGGGACAAGTAATCTCGGTCATGGCGTAGCGGGTTTAGGCATTGAAGTATTTCTCCATCCGTAAAGCGATTGCTTCTTTTTCTTCGGGAAAAGAGGCGCCGGGATTTTTCTTCCAATAGGCAAGGCCCTCGTTCAGTGCCCACAGGGCTTTTTCCTGCTGGCCCGCCATCAGAAAAAAATCGCAGGCCCTGGCATGCGCGTCTTGCGCTTCGACCAGGCTCAGGGCGGCATTTTCCCAATTGGACAGGCGCTCAAGCCAGGGCAGGGCCAATGTGTGCAGATTATGCCGCAGGCAGTGCATGACTGTCGCACTCTGGGCCGGATCGACGAGCTGGTGATGCGCTTCGCCGTCCACGCTCGCGCATTGCCAGTTCGGCATATTCCAGTCAGCCACGGCGCCAACGATGGGATTGGCAGGTTCATGACCGTAACGCGCCTTGTGCCATGAGGTGTAGGATCTGGATGAAACCTGATAGTGGCTCCAGAATGCCACGCAGACATGCTCTTCATTATGGCGGTTGGCCTGGAAATGGATGGTCTGGATGAATTCGTTCCGCGCGCGCTTGAAGGTCAGCTGGCCTGGCGAGAACTTGAAGCCCGCTGCGGTCAGCGGTTCCAGCAAGAACGCTTCAATATTGGCGATGATCAGCGCTTTTGGCTTCATTCCGTTTCCTGGCGTTCGTCGGTTGCGCCGCCTTGCTGTCAACATGCTGTCCAAACGGTGCTGCCATGTTGCCATAGATCAGCGCTAGCGCACCTTGCGGCGGGCAATCGTGCGAGGGGAAAACCTGCCGCTATTTTTCCTGCCCGCTTCCGGGGGCAGTGTGCTGGCCAGGCAGCCTGGCCACCACCTTGATCTCGAACTGGAAACCATACAGCCACGTCACGCCAACGGCCGTGACGGTGGGGTGGGGGGCTTCGCCCCAGTAACCGGCTTGCACGATATCCCAGATGCGCTGGAAGTTGGCCTGCGGGTCGACGATAAAGATGGTCACGTCCTGCACGTCGTCGAACGAGCAGCCGGCCGCTTGCAAGATGGCATTCAGGTTGTCGAAGGCGCGCCGGACCTGGGCTTCGAGCCCGGGTTCGGGCGAACCGTCTTCGCGGCTGCCGACCTGTCCCGACACGAACAGCAGGCCGTTGGCGCGCACGGCGGGCGAATAGCGGTTCTGCTCATACAGGGCTTGGCGGCCCGGAGGGAATACGACGTCGCGTTTCATCAGCTTTCCTTTGTCGATGCAGCGAAGTTGCTGCCTGGAGAACACTTTATCTGCTGCCAGCCTGCTGATAAAGCGGCCAGAATCGCCTGCACTGTTTGTATAATCCAAACAATCGGGTGGCGGAGGTGTGGATGGACAAGTTGGATACGATGCGGGCATTCGTGCGGGTGGTCGAGACGGGCAGTTTTACGCGGGCGGCCGCGACCTTGCATATGAGCCGCACCACGGTGACGCAGCTGGTGCAGCAGCTCGAGGCGCGGCTGCGCCTGAAGTTGCTGAACCGCACCACGCGCAAGGTCAATGTGACGGCCGATGGCGCCGTCTACTACGAGCGCATCGTGCAGGTGCTCGACACCCTGGAAGAAATCGAAACGAGCTTGCCGCATGCCGCTGCCTTGCCGCGTGGCCAGTTGCGCGTGGACGTGCCCAGTCCGCTCGCCGCTTTGCTGCTGGTGCCGGCGCTGCCCGGGTTTCATGCGCGGTATCCCGATATTGTGCTCGACATGGGCGCCAGCGACCGCATGGTCGACGTGATCGGCGACAATGTCGATTGCGTGATACGTGGCGGTGACATCACCGACCAGTCGCTGATGGCGCGCAAGCTGGCCGACTTGCCGCTGGGCGTGTATGCGGCGCCTGCCTACCTGCAACGGGTGGGCACGCCCTTGCATCCGCTTGAATTGCAGGACAGCGCGCACCGCATCGTGCGCTTTCGCTGGGGACGCAGCGGCAACGGCTTTCCGTACGTGATGCATCGCGAGGGCAAGAGCGTGAAGATCCATGGCCAGTACGTGCTGTCGATCGACGATGGCAACGCCTACCTGGCGGCCGGGGTGGCGGGGCTGGGCGTGCTGTGGCTGCCCGATTATATGGCGCAGCCGCACGTGGCCAGGGGCGAGCTGCTGCCGCTGTTCCCCGCATGGACGGTCGACGCCATGCCGCTCCATCTCGCCTATCCGCCGAACCGCCATGTCAGCAAGAAACTGCGCGTCTTCATCGATTGGGTCGCCGAACTGATGGCCCGGCATGCCGCCCCCGCTGTCACCGTCACGGCAACTGATTGACCCACACGGGCGCCGACCAGACGATATTGCCGTCGTCCTGCGTCAGCCGCGCATAATAGAAATGGGGGCCGGGCGCGGGCGTGAGGGTGAGTTCGGCCTGCTCCGATACCTGTGTGACGGAGCCATTGCTTCCCGGCACGCCGTGGAAGATGGCGACGACGGCCGCTTGCCGCCCCGCGCTGTTGCTGAAGCTGATGGCCAGGTGCAAGGGACCGTGGTTGTCGAAGCGCTCGCCCATCAGCTTGCCGTTGGCCGTGAACAGCAGTTGCGCGTGCTTGTCCATGGTGGCAAACACGCGGCGCGCGCGCAGCGCTTCGAGGAAGCCGTCGCGTGACACGGGCGTGCCGGCGGCCGGGCTGGCCACCAGTACGGCCGTGCGGTTGCCGTAAGCCGCGCCCCAGTTGGCGCAGTGGTTGTCCTGATTGCTGCTGAAGGCCACGTGGTAGCCGGCCGCCAGGGCTCGGTTGCAGGCCGCCTCGTAATTGCTGCGCCGCGTTTCCGTTTCCTCGTCGTTGGTGGAAAAAGCGGACGTGTTCATGACTTCGCACAACACCATGGCCGCGTCGCCATCCGGCGTGTAGCCCAGCGGCTGGCCATCGACGAGAAACTGGTCCGCATAGGCGGGGTGGTTGAATTGCCCGATCCAGCCCCGTTCGCGCATCAGCGCGTACAGGCCAGCGTAATCGCTTTTCGGCGTTTCCACGTCGGCCAGCAGCTCGCCCAGGGCATTCCTTTCCCAGCCCAGCAACTGGTCGCTATTGAAGATGTTCAGGTGGCCACCCTTGTTGATGACGCCCCATTCCATGCCATACAGGGCCAGGAAGCCGGGATGGGCGGCGGTATACGCGGCCGCTTCGGCCAGCCCCGTCTGGTACAGGGCTGTCGCTTCGGCCGGGATGGCAGCGGCGTTGGTGCCATCGGAACCGTCATACATATGGTTGTGCTCGGATGTCAGCAAGGCGTCGAGTCCATGTTGCTGCGCATACTTGTAGGCATCGATGGGACCGAAGGGCGCCGTTTGCGGTTCCTGCGCGCCATGACAGGCATCGAGCGCCGCGCCGCCGTCGCTGTGGCGCGTCTGGCTGTGCAGGTTGGCGTAGACGATGCGGTACGCAAGCTGGCCATCCAGGCTGGGCAGTTGCTGCAAGCCCGCCTGGAAGGCGGGCACCCTGGGCGGCGCGCCGCCCCCCCGCTGCACCTGGATGTGCCATTGCTGTTCCACCTGCGCTTCCTGCGGCGTGCCGGCATCGGCCACGGCCAGCAGGCGCAGTTCATATAAACCGTCCGGGACCGGCACGCGCCGTGCGCGCGCATCGGCGTCGGCGCGGCCATCCCAGGGCAAGGCGACGCTCTGGACGCCGGCCCCCACCTGTTCCGTGCCCGACCAGTGCCGCAGCACGGCGCCTTGCGGCCCCGGGCCGGACAGTGTCAAGGTCCAGCGCACCGCATGCGCGCGCCCCGCGTCGGGATAGGCGAGGCGGACCAGAAAGGTGCGCGCCTGCGTTGTCCGTGCACCGAGCGCGGCGCGGAAGGGTGCGACGACAGTGGCGTCGAGTTCGCTGTGTTCCTTCGGCTCTTGCGCGGCGGCACTGTTGCTCCACGTTATGAGCAACACGCCGGCGCACATGCAAGCGAGCCAGGGCGGCCAGGGCGGCCGCCAGCGGCGCAGTGTCTTGAACATCGTGGCCTCCCGCAACTGCTTCAGATGGTAAGTTAGACAAGAGTTGCCACGTGCCGGTTCCCGCATGCACCAGCAAGTGGCGTGCTTGCACCGTGATTGGCCATGATCTGGCGCAAAGCCAGTGCAAATGGTGCCGCGTACCCCTGCAAAAGCTGGCACGGCGCTTGCTACACAAGAGATACGGATCAACGGCGATCCCCTGAATAAACGCACAACGGTCCAACGACGGACCACATGGACAACGGCGTCCGCCCAGGCTGATTTTTTTGATCGGCGGGGGCGGGCGCCGTTTTGTTTTATCAACGGGATACTTCGGGAACCATCATGGCCAGCCAAAAAGCAACGCGCATCGCGCTCTTCTCCCTCGCCACGCCGCCCATGCGCGCATTCCACCTGACGTGGATGGCATTTTTCGTGTGTTTCTTCGCCTGGTTCGCCTGCGCACCCCTGATGCCTGTCATCAAGGGCGAGTTCGGCCTTTCCTTGGCGCAAGTGGCAAATATCAATATCGCGGCCGTCGCCATCACCATCCTCGTGCGCCTGATCGTGGGGCCCTTGTGCGACCGCTACGGCCCGCGCAAGACCTACACGGGCTTGCTGCTGCTGGGCGCCATACCCGTGCTGGGCGTGGCCGCGTCGCAAAGCTATGAAAGCTTCCTGTTCTTCCGCCTGGGCATCGGCGCCGTCGGCGCCAGCTTTGTCATTACGCAATATCACACCTCCGTGATGTTTGCGCCCCGCGTGGTGGGCACGGCGAATGCGGCCGCCGCCGGCTGGGGCAATGCGGGCGGCGGCGCGGCGCAGGCATTGATGCCCTTGCTGCTGGGCGCTGTGCTGATGCTGGGCGTGTCCGAATCGATGGGCTGGCGCATCGCGCTGCTGGTGCCGGGCGTGCTGATGCTGGTGATGGCTGCCCTCTACTGGCGCTATACGCAGGATTGCCCGGAAGGCAATTACGCGGACTTGCGCGCCGCCGGCGCGGCTATCGAGGGTGGAAAGAAAGGTGGCTGGGACAGCTTCAAGGCCGCCAGCAGCAATTATCGCGTGTGGCTGCTGTTCGTCACCTACGGCGCCTGCTTCGGCATCGAAATCTTCATCCACAATATCGCCGCCGTGTACTACGTCGACCATTTCGGCCTGTCCTTGAAATCGGCGGGACTGGCCGCCGGCAGCTTCGGCTTGCTGGCCCTGTTTGCCCGGGCTTTGGGGGGCTGGATGTCGGATAAATTGGCCCTGCGCGGCAATTTGAACAGCCGCGTGACCCTGCTGTTCATGCTGATGATAGGCGAAGGCGTGGGCCTGCTGTGGTTTGCCAAGGTCGACAGCGTCACGTATGCCGTCATCGCCATGCTGGTCTTCGGCCTGTTCACCCACATGGCGTGCGGCGCGACCTATGCGCTGGTGCCCTTTATCGACAGCCGCGCGCTGGGCGGCGTGGCCGGCATCATCGGCGCGGGCGGCAACGTGGGCGCCGTGGCGGCCGGTTTCCTGATGAAGGGCACGGGCGATATCCGCCAGACCTTGATCATCCTCAGCGCGCTGGTGGTGATCTCGGCCCTGTGCGCCATCGCCGTGCGCTTTACCCGCGAAGCGGCCGAACCGAACATGGCCGCGGCCTGAGGAGACAGCAATGAACCACCCCTTGAACATCGTCGTCCTTGGCCATGGCATGGTCGGGCATAAATTCCTCGAACGCCTGGCCCTGGAAAACGCGCCGCACCTGCACGTCACCGTGCTGTGCGAAGAGCCGCGCCCCGCCTACGACAGGGTGCACCTGTCTGAATTTTTCAGCGGCAAATCGGCCGACGACCTCTCCTTGGTGGCGCCCGGCTTCTTCGACAAGGGCAACGTCGTCCTGAAGCTCAATGCGCGGGCCGTGTCCATCGACCGCGCCGCGAAAACTGTCACGGCCAGCACGGGCGAAGTCTTGATCTACGACAAACTCGTGTTTGCCACCGGCTCGACGCCGTTCGTGCCGCCGCTGCCGGGCAAGGAGCGCGATGGCTGCTTCGTCTACCGCACCATCGAAGACCTGGAAGCCATGCTGGCCTGGGGCGCCAAGTCCCGCACGGGCGTGGTGATCGGCGGCGGGCTGTTGGGCCTCGAATGCGCGAAAGCCCTGCGCGATCTGAAGCTGGACACCCACGTGGTGGAATTCGCGCCGCGCCTGATGGCCGTGCAGGTGGACGAGGGCGGCGCGCGCGTCCTGCGCCGCAAGATCGAGGAACTGGGTGTGACCGTGCACACGCAAAAGAATACCCTGGCCATCCTTGACGGCGAAGCGGCCACGCACCGCATGCAGTTTGCCGACGGCAGCCACCTGGAAGCGGACATGATCGTCTTCTCGGCCGGCATCCGCCCCCGCGACGAGCTGGCGCGCGCCTGCGGCCTGGAGGTGGGGCCACGGGGCGGCATCGCCATCGACGACAGCTGCGTCACCTCCGACCCGGACATCTACGCGATCGGCGAATGCGCGCTGTGGGGCGGCCTGGTCTTCGGCCTGGTGGCGCCCGGCTATGAAATGGCGCGCATCGCGGCGCGCCATGTGCTGCAGGAGGAGGAAGGAGAAGCGGGCGAAGCGTCGTTCAAGGGCGCCGACATGAGCACCAAGCTCAAATTGATGGGCGTGGACGTGGCCAGCCTGGGCGACCCGCACGGCAATGCGCCGGGCAGCCGCTCCTACCAGTTCATGGACGAGCGCAAGCAGATCTACAAGAAGATCGTCGTTTCCGATTGCGGCAAGTACCTGCTGGGCGGCGTGATGGTGGGCGACGCCAGCGAATACGGCACCTTGCTGCAGATGATGCTCAACAAGATAGAGCTGCCGGCATCGCCCGAATTCCTGATCCTGCCGCAGGCGGATGGCCAGCAAAAGGTCGGCCTGGGCGTGGATGCCTTGCCCGAATCGGCGCAAATCTGTTCGTGCAACGACGTGTCGAAGGGCGCGCTGTGCGCGGCCGTCGCCAGGGGCGCCACCACCATCGGCGCCTTGAAAAGCTGCACGAAAGCGGGGACGGCTTGCGGCGGCTGCGTGCCGCTCGTGACGCAGATCATGAAGGCGGAAATGCAGAAGCAGGGCCTGGCAGTCGACAACCACGTGTGCGAACACTTTGCGTACTCGCGCCAGGAATTGCACCACCTGGTGCGCGTGGGCAAGATCCGCAGCTTCGGTGCGCTCCTGGGCGCGCATGGCCAGGGTTTGGGGTGCGACGTGTGCAAGCCCGTGGCGGCGAATATCCTCGCCTCTTGCTGGAACGATTTCGTGCTCTCTCCTGTGCACGCCAGCTTGCAGGACAGTAACGATTATTTCCTTGGCAATATCCAGAAGGATGGCACGTATTCCGTCGTACCGCGCATGCCGGGCGGCGAAGTGACGGCCGACGGCTTGATCGCCGTGGGCATGGTGGCGAAAAAATACGGTCTCTACACGAAAATCACGGGCGGCCAGCGGGTCGACCTGTTCGGCGCGCGCGTCGACCAGTTGCCTGCCATCTGGGAAGAGCTGATCGCGGCCGGCTTCGAGTCGGGTCACGCCTACGGCAAATCCTTGCGCACGGTCAAATCGTGCGTCGGCTCCACCTGGTGCCGCTACGGCGTGGCCGACAGCGTGGGCTTTGCGATTCAGCTGGAAAACCGCTACAAGGGCTTGCGCACGCCGCACAAGATCAAGTTCGGCGTTTCCGGCTGCACGCGCGAATGCGCCGAGGCGCAAGGCAAGGATATCGGCCTGATCGCCACGGAAAAGGGCTGGAATCTGTACGTGTGCGGCAATGGCGGCATGAAACCGCGCCATGCGGAACTGCTGGCGTCCGATCTCGATGAAGCCACCCTGGTGCGCTACGTCGACCGCTTCCTGATGTTTTACGTGCGCACGGCCGACCGCCTGCAGCGCACCAGCGTGTGGCGCGACAACCTGGAAGGGGGCCTCGATTACCTGAAGTCCGTCGTCGTGGCCGACCGCCTGGGCATCGCCCACGAACTGGAGGCGGACATGCAGCACGTGGTCGACACCTATGCGTGCGAATGGAAAGCGGCCGTCACGGACCCCGCCGTGCGCCAGCGCTTCCGCCATTTCGTCAACAGCGAAAAGAACGATGAAAACGTGGTGTTCGTCGAAGAGCGGGGCCAGATCCGGCCCGCCACGCTTGACGAACGCCGCGGCACCGTGATCCCCATCCTTGCCGTGGAGGCTTGAGCCATGAATGCGATGAATGAACTTTCCGGCGCTACCGCCGACAACTGGGTGGCCATCTGCCCCTTGACCGACATCGTGCCCGACACGGGCGTGTGCGCCTTGCTCAATGGGCGCCACGTGGCCGTGTTCCGCGTCGGCGACGCCGCGCCGCGCGTGTACGCCATCGACAATATCGACCCGAACGCGGGCGCTTCCGTGCTGTCGCGGGGCCTCGTGGGCAGTATCGGCGAGCGCGTCGTCGTCGCCTCGCCCATCTACAAGCAGCATTTCGACCTGGCCAGCGGCGAGTGCATCGAAGCGCCGGAACACTCGGTCGCCGCCTGGCCGGCGCGCGTGTTTGCGGACATGGTGTGGGTGGCCCTGTGAATCCGCCAGTCAGGGCCACTGCGCGTCCCTCGCTGGTCGTCGTCGGCAACGGCATGGCCGGCATGCGCACGGTCGAGGAACTCTTGAAACTCGCGCCGGACCTGTACGACATCACCGTGTTCGGCGCCGAACCGCACGGCAATTACAACCGCATCCTGCTGTCTCCCGTGCTGGCCGGCGAAAAAACGGTGGACGACATCATGCTGCATACGCGCGACTGGTATGCGCACAACGGCATCACCCTGCACGCGGGCGACCCCGTCATGCGCATCGACCGCAAGGCGCGCACGGTGCAGTCGCTGTCCGGCATCACGGTTGCCTATGACCGCCTGCTGCTGGCCACGGGATCGACGCCCTTCATCGTGCCCGTGCCGGGCCACCAGCTGCCCGGCGTGATCGGTTTTCGCGATATCAGCGACGTCGACACCATGCTGCAGGCGGCGCGCACGCACCGCCACGCGGTGGTCATCGGCGGCGGCTTGCTGGGGCTGGAAGCGGCCAACGGCTTGCAGCGCCAGGGCATGGACGTCACGGTGGTGCACATGAGCGGCGCGTTGATGAACCAGCAGCTGGACGCACCCGCCTCGATGCTGCTGAAAACGGCGCTGGAAGCGCGCGGCCTGCGTTTCCTGATGCAGGCGCAAACGTCTTCCATTCTGGGCAGCACCCGCGTGGAAGGCGTGCAGTTTGCGGACGGCAGCAGCATTCCCGCCGACCTGGTGGTGATGACGGCCGGCGTGCGCCCTAACATCGCGCTGGCGCAAGCGGCCGGCCTGCACTGCGAACGGGCCATCGTCGTCGACGACTGCCTGCAAAGCTATGACCCGCGCGTGTACGCCGTGGGCGAATGCGTGCAGCACCGGCGCGCCACCTTCGGCCTGGTGGCGCCCATCTGGGAGCAGGCGCGCGTGTGCGGCGCGCACCTGGCCGGCGCGGGCCACCGCCGCTACGTGCAGCAAGCCAGCGCCACCAAGTTGAAGGTGACGGGCATCGACCTGTATTCAGCCGGCGACATCATCGGCGGCGAAGGCAGCGAAGACCTGGTGCTGCGCGATCCGCGCCGCGGCGTCTACAAGCGCCTGGTGGTGCAGGGCAGCCGCCTGGCCGGCGCCGTGCTGTATGGCGACGTGCAGGACGGTCCCTGGTATTTCGACCTGATCCAGCAGCGCCGCGATATCAGCAAGCTGCGCGCCCATTTATTGTTTGGCCAGGCGCTGTGCGCCCAGGCCGCCTGACAGCGACCAACAGGATACTTTCATGACTAGCTGCACGCCCGTGAAAACCACTTGCCCGTACTGCGGCGTCGGCTGCGGCGTGGAAGCGACACGCCTGCCCGACGGCGCCATCCGCATCGCCGGCGACACGGCCCACCCGGCCAACCTGGGCCGCCTGTGCGTGAAAGGCTCGGCGCTGGGCGACACCCTGGACCTGGAGAACCGTTTGCTGCAGCCGCAGGTGCGCGTCGACGGCGTGCTGCGGCGCGCTTCCTGGGACGCCGCGCTGGACCAGGTGGCCGGCGGCTTGCGCGCCATCATCGCCGAGCACGGCCCCGACGCCGTGGCCCTGTATGTCTCGGGCCAGCTGCTGACGGAAGATTATTATGTGGCCAACAAATTCATGAAGGGCTATGTGGGCAGCGCGAATATCGACACCAATTCGCGCCTGTGTATGTCGTCGGCCGTGGCGGGCCACAAGCGCGCGTTCGGCGAGGATATCGTGCCGGGCTGCTATGACGACCTGGAACTGGCCGACATGGTGGTGCTGGTGGGCTCTAACACGGCCTGGTGCCACCCGATCCTGTTCCAGCGCATCGCCCGCATCCGCGAAACCCGGCCGCACATGAAACTGGTGGTGATCGACCCGCGCCGCACGGCCACCTGCGAGCTGGCCGACTTGCACCTGCCCGTGAAACCGGGCACCGACGTGTGGCTGTTCAACGGCTTGCTGTGCTATCTGGCGCGGGAAGGCGCGATCGACGACGCTTTCGTCACGCAGCACAGTGCGGGCCTCGACGACGCGCTGGCGGCCGCCCACGTGGATTGCGGCGACCCCTTGCAGGTGGCGGCCATCTGCAAGGTCGACCCGCACGCCTTGCTGGCGTTTTACCAGGCGTTTGCCGCCACGCGCAAGGTCGTCACCGCGTTTTCCCAGGGCGTGAACCAGTCATCGAGCGGCACGGACAAGGTCAACAGCATCATCAACTGCCATCTGGCGACGGGACGCATCGGCCAGCCCGGCATGGGGCCGTTTTCCCTCACGGGCCAGCCGAACGCCATGGGCGGGCGCGAAGTGGGCGGCCTGGCCAACATGCTGGCGGCGCACCTGGAGCTGGACAAGCCGCTGCACCGCGAGGCCGTACAAACCTTCTGGGACTCGCCGCGCATGGCCGACAAGCCTGGCCTGAAGGCCGTGGAACTGTTCCACGCGATTGAATCCGGGAAGGTCAAGGCCGTGTGGATCATCGCCACCAATCCGCTGGTCAGCATGCCGGACGCGGACCAGGTGCGCCGCGCGCTGGCCAAGTGCGAACTGGTGGTGGTGTCGGACATCAGCGCAGGCTCGGATACGAATGTCCATGCCGACGTGCTGCTGCCAGCCCTGGGCTGGGGCGAAAAGGATGGCACGGTGACCAATTCCGAGCGCCGCATCTCGCGCCAGCGGGCGTTTCTGCCGGCGCCCGGCGAAGCGCGCGCCGACTGGGACGTGCTGTGCGACGTGGCGCGGCGCATGGGTTATGCCGGCTTCGATTTCGCGTCGCCGCAGGCCATTTTCGACGAACACGCGCGCCTGTCCGCCTTCCGCAACGAGGGGGAATTGGCGCGCCTGTTCAATCTGTCGCACCTGGCGGCGCTGAGCGCCGCGCAATACGACGCGCTGGCGCCGCAGCAGTGGCCGCAGGGCCAGGCGCGCCTGTTCGGCGACGGCCGCTTCGCGCATGGGGACGGGCGCGCGCGTTTCGTGCCCACGGCGCCGCGCGCGCCGCGCAACATGCCCGACGAAGATTATCCGCTGATCCTGAATACGGGCCGGGTGCGCGACCAGTGGCATACGATGACGCGCACGGGCAAGGCGGCCAAGCTGTCGGGCCACGTCGCCGAAGCCTTCATCGACCTCCACCCGCAGGATGCGCTGCTGTACAGCGTGCGCGAAGGCGAGCTGGCGCGCATTTCCAGCGCCTGGGGCGCGATGGTGGCGCGTGTCGTGCATGGCGGCGGCATCGCGCGCGGCCAGGTCTTCGTGCCCATCCACTGGAGCGACGCGAATGCGTCCGACGCGCGCGTGGGCGCCGTCGTCAACCCGGTCGTCGACCCCGTCTCGGGCGAGCCGGAATTCAAGCACACGCCCGTGCGCATCGAGCAATTCCGCGTGCACTGGCATGCGTTTGTCCTGAGCCGCACGCCCTTGAACCTGGACGGCGTGGCGCACTGGACGCGCATCCAGGGCGAGCAATTCCTGCGCTACGAACTGGCCGGGCGCCAGCGCATCGAGGACCTGGGCGCCTGGGCGCGCGCGCTGCTGGGCGTGACGGACGAGAATGCCGACTGGCTCGATTATGCGGATGCCAGCGCGGGCGTGTACCGCGCCGTGCACCTGGACGAGGGGCGCATCGCGCAATGCGTGTATGTCTCGCCGCGGCCCGACCTGCCGTCGCGCAGCTGGCTGGCTGGCCTGTTTGCGCACGCGCAGCTCGATGCGGCCGACCGCGCCGGCGTGCTGCTGGGCCAGCCCATCGGCAAGGGCATGGACGCCGGCCCCACCGTGTGTTCGTGCTTTGGCGTGGGGCGCAACACCATATGCGCGGCCATCGTGGAACAGAAGCTGACGACGACGGCGCAGGTGACGGCCTGCGTCAAGGCGGGCGGCAATTGCGGCTCCTGCGTACCGGAGATACGACAGTTGCTGCTTGAGGCGCGCAGCGCGGCCTGAAAATCTGTCCTTTCCGGCACGGCTTTGTTATATTGCCAGCTCTATAACAGAGAGGCAGTGTGATGACAGCAGTACAACACCCGACGGTCTGGCTGACGGGCTTGAGCGGCGCCGGCAAGACCAGTATCGCCCTGTCGCTGGCGCAGGCGCTGAAGGCGCAGGGCCGCGCCGTGGCCTTGCTCGACGGCGACCAGCTGCGCCATGGCTTGAACCGCGACCTGGGTTTTACGCCCGAAGACCGGCATGAAAACATCCGCCGCGTGGCCGAAGTGGCGCGCCTGATGAACGGCGCGGGCTTGACCGTCATCGCCGCCTTCATTTCCCCCAGCCGCGCCGACCGGGCCATGGCCGCCGCCATCATCGGCACGGCGCATTTCATCGAAGTCCACGTCAGCACCCCGCTGGCCGTGTGCGAGGCGCGCGACGTCAAGGGCCTGTACGCGAAGGCGCGCGCGGGGCAGATCGCCGAATTCACGGGCGTGTCCGCTCCCTACGAAGCGCCGCTGGCGGCCGCGCTGACCCTGGACACGGGCGCCCTGGCGCTGGAAGAGTCGGTCGAGCGTCTGTGCCGGCATTTGCAGCAGCGGCCGTGACGACCTGGCGCAAATGGCTGCGCCGGCACTTGCCCGCCAGCCTGAAGGCGCGCATGAGCGTGGTCGTCTTCCTGCTCGTGCTGGGCGCGGTCGCCTCGCTGGCGCTGGCCACCCTGGCCGTGGCCGAGCGCGGCATGCGCGACGTGACGGGGCGCCAGCAGTACGTATCGCTGTCCAGCGCCGCCGTCTTCATCGATGAAGAACTCGACGCGAAGCGCAATGTGCTGCGCGCGATGGCGGACAGCCTGGCGGCCGGCGGCGCGCACGACGGCGCCAGCCTGCAGCGCTTCCTGGCCGCGCAAACGGTGCTGGGCAAGGAGTTCTATTCGGCCGGCGTGGTCGGCATCGACGGCGTTGTCCTGGCCAGCGTGAGTCCCTTCAAGCCGCAGGCGGGGCTGAACGTCAAGGGCCGTCCTTACTTCGAACAGACGCTGGCGACGCGGCGCTCGGTGATTTCCGCGCCGCTCAACGGCAGCATTTCCGGCATGCCCATCGTCGTGGTGACCCAGCCCGTGTTCGACGCGCAGGGCGGCGTGCGCTATGTGCTGGCGGCCAGCGTGAACCTGCGCCAGCCCGATTTCCTGGGGCGCCTGGGCGCGCTCAAGCCGGGTCAGGGCGGCTACCTGTACATCATGACCAGCGCAGGCGTGATCGTCGAGCATCCCGACAAGTCGCGCATCATGCAGCATATCGAAGCGCATGGCCCCATCAGCATACCGACGCGGCGCGCCATGCAGGGTTTCGAGGGCTGGCTGACGGGCACCACCTCGCAAGGCGTCGATGCCCTGTTTGCCTACCACCGCATCGCCTCGACGGACTGGATACTGGCTTCCGTCTATCCCATGAGCGACGCGTTCGCGCCGCTGCACGCCATCCGCAGCAAGATCCTGCTGGCCGCCGTGCTGCTGGCAGCGCTGGCGGGCCTGGCCGGCTGGCGCGTGGTGCTGCGCCTGTTGCAGCCTTTGGCGCGCTTGCGCCACCAGGTGCATGAGATCCGCCGTCATCGCCTGGGCATCGATGTGCTGCAAATCGAGCGGCGCGACGAGATCGGCGACTTGAGCCGCGACTTTTACTCGCTGGTGGCCGAGCGCGAAATCGCCGAGGCGCAGACGCGCGGCAGCGAGCGGCGCCTGAAACTGCTGACGGACCATGTGCCCGTGGTGATCGTGTATATCGACCGCGAGCACCGCTACCAGTTCATCAACGCCACGTTTGAAAAATGGTTCGGCAGGTCGCAGCGGGAAAGCCTGATGCAGTCGATCCGCGACGTGCTCGGCGAAGAGGCGTATCAATTGCGCGAAGCCTACCTGCGGCGCGCTTTCGCGGGCGAGGAGGTCGAGTATGAATTTACCATCGGCGGCGAAGGGGAGGCCGGCCCGCGCGCCTTCCAGACCAGTTACGTGCCGGACGTGGGCGAGAGCGGCGCGGTGGAAGGCGTGTATGGCCTGATCCACGAAATCACCAAGACCAAGGCGGTGCACACGGCGCTGCAGTCTGCCGCCGCCACCGATACCCTGACGGGCATCGCCAACCGGCGCCGCTTCGACGAACAGCTGGCGCAAAGCATGCAGCGCACGCGGGCCGCGCGCGCGCCGATGGCGCTGGCCTATCTCGATATCGACCGTTTCAAGGCCATCAACGACAGCCTGGGACACAAGGCGGGTGACGAGGTGCTGAAGGAATTCGCCGCGCGCCTGGTGCGCAGCGTGCGCGCCAGCGATCTGGTGGCGCGCCTGGCCGGCGATGAATTCGTGATCATACTCGACGGCGTGAACGGCGCGGCCGAAGTGCGCCAGGTCGGCGCCAAGATCCTCGACGCCATCCGCCAGCCCTTCGCGCTGGCCAGCGGCCCCCTGCCGGTGACGACCAGCATCGGCATCGCCATCTTCCGCGAAGGCGCGCTGACGCCGGCGCAGTTGCTGGACCTGGCCGACCAGGCCCTGTATGCCGCCAAGGGGCAGGGCCGCGATGGCGTGGCGCTGCTCGAGGCGGCGCCGTAGGTTTTACTTACAGGGTGGCAGTCCAGTGGTCGAGCTGCTGCGTGGTGGCCGTCACGCCGCCGCACACGATGACGAGCACCTTGCGGTAGGGCGCCAGTTCCGGCGCCTTGCCGTAGACGGCCGCCAGTGCCGCGCCGCAGGCCGGCTCCACCACCAGGCGCTGGTCGGTGATGAAGCGCTGGCAGGCGTCGACGGCGTCCCGGTCCGACACCACCACGCTGTGCAGCAGGCGCGTCTGGCTGATGGCAAACGCCTGTGCGCAGACCTGGCGCGCGGCCAGCGACGTGGCGATGCTGCTCACGGCCGGCAGGGCCACGTGTTCGCGCGCGGCCACGGCCGCCGCCAGCGAGGCGGCGCCTTGCGTTTCCACGGCCACCAGGGCCACGTCATCCCAGCCATTGCGCTGCAAGCCTTCGGCCACGCCGGCCAGCAAGCCGCCGCCGCCCACCGACAGCACCACGGCGTCCGGCTTCAGGCCCGCGCGCGCCACTTCATCGATCATGCCCGCGTGACCCTGCCACAGCAGCGGGTCGTCGAACGGATGCAAAAAGGCGTCTTGCGGCGTGAGCATCGACTGCGCCAGCGCGTTCGCTTCCTGCCACGCGGCGCCGTGCACGATGACTTCGGCGCCTTCCTGCGCGATCAGGGCCTTGGCCCGTTCGCTGGTCGTTTCCGGCACGACGACGATGACGGGGATGCCCAACTGGCGTCCCGCATAGGCGACGGCGATGCCGGCATTGCCGCCGGAAGAGGAGATGAAACGGCTGGCGCCGCGCCGCGCGTATTCTTCGCAGGCCAGGCCGATGCCGCGGATCTTGAAGGAGCCGGGCGGCTGCAAGGCTTCGAGCTTGAGCCAGATGGCGCGTTCGCTGTGCAGGCTCAGGGCGCGCGAGTTGAGCAAGGGAGTTTCGATGTGCAGGGCCATGCGGGTTCCTGGTAAACGGTCAGGCCAGCATCATAGCCGAAGCGCCCGCGCCACCGCGTCACCCTTGCTGATACATGACTGCTGCTAGTTCAGCGGGGCGTTCTTGAGCTGGTGCGTGCGCGCCACTTCCTTCATCGCTTCGAGCAGGTCGTCGCGCAGCTGGCGCGGCAGCTTGCCGAAGAATTCCTCGTCGTTCTGGTCGGCCATCCCGGCCAGCACGGGCACCAGCGCCTCGCCTTCCGTGGTCAGTTCGATCGAATGCTGGCGGCGGTCGGCCAGCAGGATCGACTTGCTGACCATGCCCTTGCTTTCCAGGCGGTCGATCAGTTTCGATACGGCGCCCTTGCTCATGCCGGACACTTGCGCCAGCACCGTGGGCGAGGTGCAGCCCAGGCGGAACATTTCGCGCAGCACCACCCATTCGGAGACCGTCACGCCATTGGCCTCGGCTTTTTTCTGGAAGCTGTGGGAAACGTGGTTGGAGACGAAACGCAGCCAGTAACCGAGATGGGCTTCCAGCTCGCTGACGGGGACGCTGTTCGGGTGGGCGGCTTGCGGCATGGCGGCCGTTTCAAAATTATGGCTCATTTCTTTTCCTTCACTGGGCGGCGTTGCCGGCATGGTTAAGGCCTTCACGCTTGCTGTCGAGTGGTTTGTTTGGGAACAATCATCGTGCTTGAGGTATTTCTAACACTGTTTTCACAGGAAATCACTTACCGGCAAAGAGTTTTTCCTTTTTTCTTGCTCTGGATAGATAAAAAACAATATCAAGCGAATAATCGTATTGCCAGAGAGGAAGATTAAAAAAATAACTCATGTTGCATCAATGGTAACAGGATTTTTGCCGAATTGATAAATATTTCATATCATTCCGTGTGCTTGCCCACATACGACGTATTGCCCACGCGACAGTGCGAGGTTTTGATGCAGAAATGCGGCCCGCTCAGGCCAGCACCACCTTCACGCCCGCTTCGCGCAGTACTTCGGCAAAGCGGGGCGGCGGCGGCGCATCCGTAAACAGGATATCGACTTGCGCCAGGTCGGCCAGCCGCACCAGCGCCTTGCGGCCGAATTTGTGCTGGTCGGCCACCAGCCACACTTCGCGCGACTGCTCGATGATGGCTTGCGCCACCTTCACTTCGCGCGCGTCGAAGTCGCGCAGGCTGCCATCCTCGTCGATGCTGGAAATGCCGATGATGCCGATGTCGACCTTGAACTGGCGGATGAAGTCGATGGTGGCTTCGCCCACGATGCCGCGGTCGCGCCCGCGCACCACGCCGCCGGCCACGATGACTTCGCAGGCGGCGTTGTCGGCCAGGATGGCGGCCACGTTCAGGTTGTTCGTCACCACGTGCAAGCCCGTGTGCCGCCCCAGCGCGCGCGCCACTTCCTCGGTCGTCGTGCCGATATTGATCAGGAGTGAGCAGCCGTGCGGCACTTGCGCGGCGACGGCGGCGGCGATGCGCCGCTTGGCCTCGCTGTTGAACACTTGCCGCTGGCTGTAATCGATGTTTTCCACGGACGAGGGCAAGCCGACCCCGCCGTGGTAGCGGGCCAGCAGGCGCGCTTCTTCCATCTGCTTGACGTCGCGGCGCACGGTTTGCGGCGTCACGCCCAATTGCTGGGCCAGCTCTTCGACGGACATGGTGACCTTCTGGCGCACCACTTCGAGCAGGCGGCGCTGGCGGGGATTCAAAATCATGGGCTTGTCTCTTTAAAAATCAAAAACGAACAGAAACGAACAAATAGTGATGAAAATATGTTGCTATGAGTTCGCATTCTGGCGTATCTTATTCATATTGCATGCGTATTACTAGATGGTGATCTTAACGACAGTCGCCGGCGATGCCTAGTCTTTCCTCGCCGCCCTTTCCCCGACAGACACGGAGTCCCGATGGCCGCAGCACAGCAAGGTGTGGAGACAGCGATGGCATACGACGTGCTGGTGGTGGGCGGCGGCATCAATGGCGCCGGCATCGCGCGCGACGCGGCCGGACGGGGCTTGTCGGTGCTGCTGTGCGAAAAGGACGACCTGGCCGCGCACACCTCGTCCGCGTCCACCAAACTGATACACGGCGGCCTGCGCTACCTCGAATACTATGAATTCGGCCTCGTGCGCAAGGCGCTGATCGAGCGCGAAGTGCTGCTGCGCTCGGCGCCGCACATCATGTGGCCGCTGCGCTTCGTCATGCCGCACGCCAAGGGCCAGCGCCCGGCCTGGCTGATACGCGCCGGCCTGTTCCTTTACGACATGCTGGCGAAGCGGGAAATCCTGCCGGCCTCCAGCGGCATCGACCTGACCCGCCACGCGACCGGCACACCGTTAAAACCCGAGTTCAAGCGGGGCTTTGTGTATTCCGACGGCTGGGTCGACGATGCGCGCCTGGTGGTCCTGAACGCCATCGACGCGGCGGACAAGGGCGCGCAGGTGTTGACGCAGACGCGCTGCATGGCCCTGTCACGCGACGGTGCGGGCGGGGACGCTGCCTGGCTGGCCACCTTGCAGCACGCCAGCGGGCGGCAGAGCACGGTACGCGCGCGCAGCATCGTCAACGCGGCCGGGCCGTGGACGGCCGAGTTCCTGCAACAGGCCGCGCCCGGTGGACAGGGCCGGCATTTGCGCCTGATCAAGGGTAGCCATATCGTCGTCAAGCGCCTGTTCGAGCATGATCATGCTTACATCTTCCAGCATCCGGACGGGCGCATCGTGTTTGCCATTCCGTATGAGCACGATTTCACCCTGATCGGCACTACCGACCTCGACTACCACGGCGACACGGGCAAGGTGGAAATCGATGACGAGGAAATTCGTTACTTGTGCGAGCTTTCCAGTTACTATTTCAGCAAGCCAATCTCGCCGGCCGACGTGGTCTGGACGTATGCGGGCGTGCGCCCGCTGGTGGAAGACGCGGCGGCCGACGCCAAGGCTGTCACGCGCGATTACCGCTTCGAGCTGGACCAGGAAGGTGCGCCGCTGCTCAGCGTTTTCGGCGGCAAGATCACCACCTTCCGCAAGCTGGCCGAGGAAGCCATGGACATGCTGGCGCCCTTGCTGGGCAATACGTTGCCGGCCTGGACAGCCAGCGCCTGCCTGCCCGGCGGCGACGTGTTCGGCAGCACGCCGCAGAACCGGTCCGTGCGCGAGTTCGGCCAGTTCGTGCAAGGCTTGCAGCGCGAGTACGCTTGGCTGCCGGCGGCGCTGGTGGCGCGCTATGCACGCGCCTACGGCACGCGCATCCACGTGCTGCTCGCCGGGCGCAGGGACGTGGCGGCCATGGGCGAGGAAATCGCCGCCGGCCTGTACGCGGCGGAAGTCGATTATGTGCGGCGCCATGAATGGGCCGTCAGCGCGGCCGACATCCTGTGGCGGCGCTCCAAGCTGGGCCTGCACCTGCCGCGCGATACAGCGGACACGCTCGACGCCTGGCTGTTGCAGCATCCTTTGTCATAAGCAGCACCCTTTGCCGTAAGCAGCACACGTTGGCGACCGCGCCCCGCAGAGGGTGCGGCGAAGAACAAGAAACCATCACTGGAGGAGAAGCGCGTGCAACTGGTACTGGACAAGATCAGCAGGAAGCAGGGGGCTGACGACTTTTTATATCCGATGTCGCTGGCCCTCGTGCCGGGTGCCATCAACGTCTTGCTGGGCACCACGCGTGCCGGCAAGACGACCCTGATGCGCGTGATGGCGGGCCTGGACAAGCCCAGCGGGGGCACGGTGACGGCCGATGGCGTCGACGTGACGGGCGTGCCCGTCAGCAAACGCAACCTGGCCATGGTGTATCAGCAATTCATCAACTATCCGGCCTTCACCGTCTACGACAATATCGCTTCGCCTTTGCGCTTGCGCAAGGAACCCGAGGAACAGATCCGCACGAAAGTGCTGGCGCTGGCCGAGCGCCTGCACATCACGCCGTATCTGCAGCGCACGCCCGGAGAATTGTCCGGCGGCCAGCAGCAGCGCACGGCGCTGGGGCGCGCGCTGATCAAGGATGCGTCGCTGCTGCTGCTCGACGAACCATTGGTCAACCTCGACTATAAATTGCGCGAGGAATTGCGCCGCGAATTGACGGAACTGTTTTCCGGCGGCAGCACGACGGTCGTGTACGCCACCACGGAACCGCTGGAAGCGCTGCAGCTGGGCGGCCACGTGGCCGTGCTGCACGAGGGCCGCCTGCTGCAGCAGGGACCGACCCTGGACGTGTTCAACGCCCCCAATTCCATCGACGTGGCGCGCACCTTCAGCGATCCGCCCATCAACCTGATCCCCGCGCGCGTGGATGCGCACGGCGTGGCGCAGGCGGCCGACGGCCTGTCGATCCACCTGAGCGGCGCGCAGCGCGCCCGCCTGGGCGACAGCACGGAGGTGATCCTCGGCGTGCGCGCGCACAGCCTGCATCTGTCGCCCCAGTCCGATGGCGACGTGCCCATCGCGGCGCAGGTGGACCTGGCGGAAATCAGCGGCTCGGAAACCTATGTGCATGCGCGCCGCGGCGAGCTGGCCCTGGTGGCGCAGCTGGGCGGCGTGCACAACCTGGAGATCGGCAGCGCCTGCACCGTGTATTGCCAGCCGCACGCCTTGCTGATCTTCGCGCAAGACGGCGGGCTGCTGTTTGCTCCAGAACAAGGAGGAGCTTGACATGGCGCGCATCGAACTGGTCGACCTGGCGCACGCCTACAAACCGAACCCGACGGCGCCAAGCGACTATGCGCTGCGGCCCATGAGCATGGAATGGCATGACGGCGGCGCGTATGCCTTGCTGGGGCCGTCCGGCTGCGGTAAGACGACCTTGCTCAATATCATCTCCGGCCTCGTGAAACCGTCGCATGGCAAGGTGCTGTTCGACGGCAAGGATGTGACGCAGCTGCCCACGGAAGCACGCAACATCGCGCAAGTGTTCCAGTTTCCCGTCATCTACGACACCATGACCGTGCACGACAATTTGGCGTTTCCGTTGCGCAATCGCGGCTGGAAAGAGACGGAAGTCAAGAAGCGCGTGCAGCAGGTGGCGCAGATGCTGGAATTGACGGGCGACTTGAAATTGCGCGCCAGCGGCTTGTCCGTGGACGCCAAGCAAAAGATTTCGCTGGGCCGGGGTCTCGTGCGCCCGGACGTGGCGGCCGTGCTGTTCGACGAACCGCTGACGGTGATCGATCCGCACCTGAAATGGCTGCTGCGCCGGAAACTCAAGGAAATCCACCACGAACTGAAGTTATCCTTGATCTACGTCACGCACGACCAGGTGGAAGCCTTGACCTTTGCCGACCAGGTGGTCGTCATGACGCAGGGCGAAGTGGTGCAGACGGGCAGCGCGCAAGCGCTGTTCGAGGAACCGGAACACACGTTTGTCGGCTATTTCATCGGTAATCCGGGCATGAATTTGCTCGATTGCACCTTGGACGATGGCGGCGTGCGCGTGGCGGGGCAGGCGCTGGCCGTGTCCGCTGCCGCGCGCGCGGCGCTGTTGGGTGCGCAAGGGAAAATCACGGTGGGCGTGCGGCCGGAATTCGTCGAGTGCGTCAAGGCGTATCCGGGAGAAGAGGGGGGCGACCATTGCCTGGACGCCACTGTCACGGCCGTGCGCAACATGGGTACGCATTACCTGGCGGAATTCCAGCTGGGCGGCGCGACGGTGGCGGCCAAGCTGCGCGCCATCGATGCAGCAGCGGGTGATGCCGTGCGGCTGCGCTTCCCACCGCAACGTACCTTGTTCTATGTCAACGATAAGCGGGTGGCCTGATGATACATAACGGTAAAACCGATAACAACCGCCGCGCCTGGCTTTTGATCTTGCCCGTGCTGCTGTGCGTGGCCTTTTCCGCCATCCTGCCGCTGATGACGGTGGTGAACTATTCCGTGCAGGATATTCTGAGCCCCACGCAAAAGGTCTTCGTGGGCACGGAGTGGTTCCGCATGGTCATGTTGGACGGCGACTTGCACAGCGCCTTGCTGCGCCAGCTGCTGTTTTCCGGCTCCGTGCTGGCGATCCAGATTCCGCTGGGCATCTTGATTGCCCTGTGCATGCCGGCCGATGGCTGGAAGGCGTCGCTGGCGCTGGTGCTGATCGCGCTGCCCTTGCTGATTCCCTGGAACGTGGTGGGCACCATCTGGCAAATCTTCGGCCGCGGCGACATCGGCCTGATGGGCTACAGCCTGAACCAGCTGGGCTTTGACTACAATTACAACGGCAATTCGCTCGACGCGTGGCTGACGGTGATGGTGATGGATATCTGGCACTGGACGCCGCTGGTCGTGCTGCTGTGCTATGCGGGCTTGCGCGCCATTCCCGACGCGTATTACCAGGCGGCCCGCATCGACGGCGCTTCGCGCCTGGCCGTGTTCCGCTACATCCAGCTGCCGAAACTGCGCAATGTGCTGATGATCGCCGTCTTGCTGCGCTTCATGGACAGTTTCATGATCTACACGGAACCGTTCGTGCTGACGGGCGGCGGTCCCGGCAATGCGACCACCTTTTTGTCGCAGTACCTGACGCAAAAGGCCGTGGGCCAGTTCGACCTGGGGCCGGCGTCCGCGTTTTCATTGATTTACTTCCTGATCATCCTGCTGTTCTGCTTTGTGCTGTACACGTGGATGCAGCGCGTTGGCACGGGAGACCAGAAATGATGCACAAGAAAATGAGCAGCGCCATCCTGATCGTCTTCCTGCTGGGCTCCCTGCTGCCCATCTACTGGATGCTCAATATGTCGCTCAAGACCAACGAGGAAATCGTCGGCGTGCTGAGCCTGTGGCCCCAGCAATTGACGTTCGCCAACTACCACACGATTTTTACGGACCGTTCCTGGTACAGCGGCTACATCAATTCCATGATTTACGTGGCCTTGAACATGGTCATGTCCGTCACGGTGGCCTTGCCGGCAGCGTATGCTTTCTCGCGTTACAACTTTGTGGGCGACAAGCATTTGTTCTTCTGGCTCTTGACCAACCGCATGACGCCGCCCGCCGTCTTCCTCGTGCCGTTCTTCCAGCTGTATTCGACGGTGGGCCTGATGGATACGCATCTGGCCGTGGCGCTGGCGCACATGGTCTTCAACGTGCCGCTGGCCGTGTGGATACTGGAAGGCTTCATGTCCGGCGTGCCGAAGGAAATCGACGAGACGGCGTATATCGACGGCTACAGCTTTCCCCGCTTCTTCATCCGCATCTTCTTGCCGATGATCAAGTCTGGCGTGGGCGTGACGGCGTTCTTCTGTTTCATGTTCAGCTGGGTGGAACTGTTATTGGCGCGCACCTTGACCTCCGTCAATGCCAAGCCGATCGCCGCCACCATGACGCGCACCGTGTCGGCGGCCGGCATGGACTGGGGCGTGCTGGCGGCGGCGGGCGTGCTGACCATCGTGCCCGGCGCGCTGGTGATCTGGTTCGTGCGGCATTACATAGCCAAGGGTTTCGCGATGGGGAGGGTGTGACATGGAAAATACCGATAGCACAGCCAGCCTGTTCGGCTGGATGGCCTGGACGCCGGAAGTGGCCATCTTCTTCATTTGCATCGGCTTGATGCTGGCCGGCATGACGGTGTGGCAAATCCGTTCGCCCAGCATCGAACGAAAAGGTTTCCTGCCGATGCCGACGACGCGCGGCGACCGTTTGTTCATCGGGCTGTTGACGGCTGCGTATGTCAATCTGGCGTGGGCGGGGTTCACGGAAATGCAGCAAGCCATCGGGGCTGGCATCAGTTTTGTAGTGTTGTTGGTGGTAATGCGTTGGGGATAAGTCGTAGATGAGAATACCGGCCCGCCACCGCAGGCCGGATGACAACTAAAAAGGAGATTCACGATGAAATTGAAGTTCACGGTCTTCGCGGCTGCGGCCATGCTCGTGTCGAATGCGGCCCTGGCGGACGCCAAGCAGGCGCAAACCTGGATCGACAAGGAATTCCAGCCATCCAGCCTGAGCAAGCAGCAACAGCTTGCTGAAATGAAATGGTTCATCGATGCGGCGGCCAAGCTGAAGGCCAAGGGCATCAAGGAAATTTCCGTGGTCTCGGAAACCATCGACACCCACGTCTACGAATCGAAGACCCTGGCCAAGGCCTTCGAGGAAATCACGGGCATCAAGGTGCGCCACGACATCATCCAGGAAGGCGACGTGGTGGAAAAGCTGCAAACGTCCATGCAGTCCGGCAAGAGCATCTATGACGGCTGGATTTCCGATTCCGACCTGATCGGCACCCACTACCGCTATGGCGCCGTGGAACCCTTGTCCGACTACATGGCCGCCAAGGGCAAGGAATTCACGAATCCCGGCCTGGACTTGAAAGATTTCATCGGCATCAGCTTTACGACGGCGCCCGACGGCAAGGTGTATCAATTGCCCGACCAGCAATTTGCCAACCTGTACTGGTTCCGCGCCGACTGGTTCGCGCGCAAGGATTTGCAAGCCAAGTTCAAGGCCAAGTACGGCTACGAGCTGGGCGTGCCGCAAAACTGGTCCGCGTACGAAGACATCGCCGATTTCTTCACGAATGACGTGAAGGAGCTGGACGGCAAAAAAGTCTATGGCCACATGGATTACGGCAAGAAAGATCCTTCGCTGGGCTGGCGCTTCACGGATGCGTGGCTGTCGATGGCTGGCGCGGCCGACAAGGGCATTCCGAACGGCATGCCGGTCGACGAGTGGGGCATCAAGGTGGCGGCCGACAAGTGCACGCCCGTGGGCGCTTCGATGTCGCGCGGCGGCGCCACCAATTCGCCGGCCGCCGTCTTTGCGCTGACGAAATACATCGACTGGATGAAGAAATACGCGCCGCCGCAGGCGAACGGCATGAATTTCTCGGAATCGGGCCCCGTGCCGGCGCAGGGTGAAATCGCCCAGCAAATCTTCTGGTACACGGCGTTTACGGCCGGCATGACGAAACCGGGCTTGCCAGTGGTGAACAAGGACGGCACGCCGAAATGGCGCATGGCGCCGTCGCCGCACGGCCCGTACTGGAAAGAGGGCATGCAGAACGGCTACCAGGACGTCGGTTCCTGGTTCCTGTTCAAGTCCACGCCGGACGACCGCAAGGCGGCCGCCTGGCTGTACGCGCAATTCGTCACCTCGAAAACCGTGTCGCTGAAGAAATCCATCGTCGGCCTGACGTTTATTCGCGATTCCGACATCCGCCACGATTATTTTACGAAACACGCGAACGAATACGGCGGCCTGATCGAGTTCTACCGCAGTCCCGCCCGCGTGGCGTGGACGCCGACCGGCAACAACGTGCCCGACTATCCGAAGCTGGCGCAGTTGTGGTGGAAGAACGTGGCCACGGCGATTACGGCGGAAAAAACGCCGCAAGCCGCCATGGATAACCTGGCCGAGGAAATGGACCAGGTCATGGCGCGATTGCAGCGGGCCGGCATGAAGGCGTGCGCACCCAAGCTCAATCCGAAGGTTGATCCGAATCAGTATCTGTCGGACCAGCATGCCCCATGGAAAAAGCTGGCGAATGAAAAGCCGAAGGGTGAAACGATTGCCTACGATAAATTATTGCAGGCTTGGAAAGAAGGCAAGGTAAGGTAGTCGTGTAAGCTTCTGCCGGGGCTGTCCCGAGGGCACGGAGCGAATCGGCTCCGTGCCTGTTTTTACCCGATTTTCGCACCACCAGACAATGACCAAATACATACTTGCTTTAGATCAGGGCACCACCAGTTCGCGCGCCATCCTGTTCGACCATGCGGGCCGGCCGCACGCCAGCGCGCAGCGCGAGTTTCGCCAGATTTTTCCCCAGCCGGGCTGGGTCGAGCATGACGCGAACGACATCTGGGCTTCGCAAGAGGGCGTGCTGCAGCAAGTGTTGCGCGACAGCGGCGTGGCCGCATCCGACGTGGCCGCCATTGGCGTGACCAACCAGCGCGAAACGACGGTGCTGTGGGACCGCGCCACGGGCGCGCCCGTCGCCAACGCCATCGTCTGGCAAGACCGCAGAAACGCCGCTTACTGCGAGCAACTGGTCGAGCTGGGCCAGGCAGACGTGATCCAGCGCAAGACGGGACTCGTGCTGGACGCGTATTTTTCCGCCACCAAGTTGAAATGGCTGCTCGACAACGTTCCCGGCGCCCGCGCGCGCGCGGAACGGGGAGAGCTGGCCTTCGGCACCGTCGACAGCTGGCTGATCTACAAGATGAGCGGCGCCCACTTGACGGACACGAGCAACGCGGCGCGCACCATGCTGTTCAATATCCATACCTTGCAGTGGGATACGGACTTGCTGGCGCTGCTCGACATTCCCGCCTCCCTGCTGCCCGACGTCGTGCCATCGAGCGGCGTGGCGGCGCACACGCATGCCAGCTTGCTGGGCGTGTCCGTGCCGATTGCCGGCATCGCTGGCGACCAGCAGGCGGCCACGTTCGGCCAGGCATGCCTGAAGCCGGGCATGGCAAAGAATACCTACGGCACGGGTTGCTTCATGCTGATGAACGTGGGCAAGCGCCCCTTGCCTTCGAAAAACCGGTTGTTGACGACGGTGGGCTGGAGCCTGGGCGCGGGCAGCGACCAGACCGATTATTTGCTCGAAGGCAGCGCCTTTATCGCGGGCGCGGCCGTGCAATGGATGCGCGACGGCATCGGCATCATCCGCGACTCGTCCGAAGTGGAAGCCTTGGCCACCAGCGTGCCCGATTCGGGCGGCCTCGTCTTCGTGCCCGCGTTCGCGGGCCTGGGCGCGCCGTACTGGGACCCGTATGCGCGCGGCACCCTGATCGGCATCACGCGCGGCACGGGCAAGGCGCACATCGCGCGCGCGGCGCTCGAAGGCGTGGCGTACCAGAACGTGGATGTGCTGTCCGCGATGCAGGACGACGCGGGCATCGCGCTATCCGAGCTGCGCGTCGACGGCGGCGCGGCCCGCAACGACATGCTGATGCAGTTCCAGGCCGACATCTTGAATGTGCCCGTGGTGCGTCCCGTGGTGACGGAAACGACGGCCCTGGGCGCCGCCTACCTGGCGGGCCTGGCCGTGGGTTTCTGGGACTCGCAGGAAGAAATCGCCGCCCAGTGGCAGGTGGGGCGTCGCTTCGAACCGGCCATGGCGGCCGACGAGCGCCTGACGCGCTTGCATAAATGGCAGCGCGCCGTCGAACGGTCGCGCGACTGGAGCGAGTGATTAACGGGAATTTTCCCTTTCGCCGAGCTGTTCATCGCGTGCAGCGTCCGTCAGCATGGCAATAATCTGAGCGAACTCCTGTTTTGATCCAATGCTGCGTCGATATTGTGTTGCCATCACATTCCGGAAACCAGGCAGATCAATCAGAATTTTCTTTGCCAGTTCCAACGGTGTTTGATGAAAAGAGTTTTCCATTGCTGCCAAGTGTGCGTGATGTTCCATCACAAGGGCTACGATGTCGGCGTAGCCCATACGCACGGCCGTATGGAACGCGGTGTTCGCCTCATCGTAAGTTCCCTTGGATGTGTCCGCCTGATGTGTCAACAGCGTGGAAACACAGTTTTTTGACCGCGCAGTAACCGCGGCATGCAAGGCGGTGCGCCCCAGATAATCCTGGGCATTCACATCGGCGCCGGCAGTCAGGAACGCCAGCATCAGTTGTTCATCGCTTGCGTCGGCCACCATCATCAAGGGCGTTTGTCCTTTGAAGTCTGCAATGTTGACCTGTTTGGGCCAGGCTTCAGCCAGCAGATGAATGGCGTGGCGCCAATGGGCCACGAGCTTTTCGACCTTGCTTATTTCCCCTAGTAGATCGGACGAGGCTGCGGCACGCAGTATGGGCAGCTGTTTTGCAAGATCACCCTGTAGCTTCAGCCATGCCATGAGCACGGAGTTACTCCGCACCTCACGAATAGTGCCTTGCCTGAAGGTTTTTGCATGGTGTTTCATCCAGACCTTCAGGGCATCCCAGCGGCCTTCGATGATGATAGGAAGAGCCTCTTGGATGAATGCCTGCGATTGATTTTTTGATAATGGCTGCACTCTTTCCGTTCCGGAGTAGGGTTGGTAGAGTTTGTCCCAGAAGTAGTCGGAAACGCATATGGCGGTGTCTTCCAGTGATGTCACCTGATTCTGAAACATGCCATAGGCAAGCATATTGCGATGGTATTTTTCGTGGTTGCCAGGAATTAAACCCAGATTGGCAACCTCGATGGCAAACGCATCCCTGGCGACTTCACCGCGCAGAGTGCCAAAATTTCCGTCGTTGCAAGCGTCGAGAGCCGCCCGCATCAGCTTTGCCGCGTCGTCGAACGCATTTTGCGCCAACAAGTGTTTGGCGCGGTATTGCAGCAAGGGCGCCTTCCATGTCGCATAACCAGCGCTGGCTTCTGCTCCAGCAAGTAGTGCTTCCACCCTTTGCTGCATGTCGTTTGACTTGCTTGTATGGCGGCAATTCAAAAGCTCGCCCAGTTCCATGACGCTGGCGCCAACTATTTCGGCAGGCGTTGCAGCCAATTCCCGCAACCGTTGAATCGCCAGCAATCTGGTTTTCACGGGCAAAGAAGTCGATTGCGCAACGTGGCTGACGACGGCATAGCTAGCTTCACCCAGGAGCGTCCGCCACGGAGAGGCGGTACGAACTCGTTCCAGCAAGCGCTGTAATCGGATGTTCTCTTCATATTCTTCCTTTATTCGCCGGCATTTGCTTGCTATAAGGGGTGTGGCAGTGTGCATATCGAGCGCTACGAGGTCTTGCAGAGCATCGCCTTCAGCGAGTTTCGCGAACCGGCGCGTCAGCAGTTCGGCCACGGGGAGATGGGATTCATTTTTAATGGAAGGCAAGATTGAGAGAAAGATATCCGCCTTATCCCAGGGCGCCAGTCGTGACTCGAACAGGATGTCTTCCTCCTCACGCGTGTCGGAATTTTTCCAGGCATCAATGGTCAGGTTGTAGATGGTGCCGAAGATGCCCGTCAACTGCAGCAGCTTGTTTTGAGACGGGTCTGTACAAGTTGCCTGTACCCCCGGACAGAGGAACTTCAGTAATCTGATGTATCCATCCTGCACCATGCGGGCGACACGTAATCGTTGCCGTATCATGGCCATGCTTGGTCTTGCATAGCGTGTCAACAGTGCCTGTACGAAAATCTGCTTTTCGTCATCGGTGGCGGATTTATCCATGACAGCTTCAAGCCGTCCGGGCTGCGTCATCGGAATCTGATCGCGCAGGTCGTCTGCAGATAAATCCCTGGATTGAACGAAGGCGAGAGCAGCGTCAAATTTCACTTGCTCAGCAAGGTCTTCTGCAAGTTCAAATACGCCTTCAAACACCAGTTTGGCGCCGTCCGAGAAGTAATCATTAATCGAATTGACGCGAGGGAGGGATGCATTTTTCCAGTTGTACAAGTTCCTGACGATAGAGTCCTTGTCGGTATTGCCGGCACTAGGCGATCCTGCCCCGACGCCTGCTTTGCCGATGGAACTGTCCAGCAGATCGATGAGCCAGTCGACAACGTGTGGCACAGGCAGTTCCATTGTTCCCGTGGTGACATTCACGTGAGGCAAGAACCAGAATGCTCCGCCTGGCATTCCCTTGTCGAACGCGCCGTCGAGATTCCAGAACGCGATTCTGCGGGCCAGGTTTGGAACATAGCAGTATCCGAGAAGATGCCATACGACCTGACGCTGGTCTGCATTCGAGGTCCATGTGTTGAGTTCAACAGCCTTGTGGTATCCCTCCCATTCGCTCATTCCCCGGACCGCATCGCGGCATGCTGCCGCATCCATACCCAGGCTATTAAAGATGGCGCCGCAAACGTCAGCCGCCATCTCCTGATGGTTTTTGTTACGCATGCCGAGATTGGCGAATTTGTCCTTGACCTTGCTTGAATAGGGAACTAAATCAAGACTTTGATGAATTTCAAGTAACAGCGCTTCGAAGGTAGGAATGGTTGCCATTGTTTTTCAGCTTTCATTGGTTTGATTGCAACAATGGTCACACAGCGTTCGTGCCAGTGTCACGGAAACTTCTCGTCCCCCCCCCCCCCATCCCCGCATGGATATTTGCGATAAATGTCAAATCCAGAGGGGAGGGGATGGGCTTTTTCATGGATTTTTAGTAACTTCTTGGGCAAAGTGAGGGCCTATCAAACAACCGGAGTGTGCCGTGAGTCTTCCCCCCAGCATGTGTGTACGCGAACTCGTCGTCAATTGGCATGTTACCGAAGTGTGTAATTATGGCTGCCGCTATTGCTATGCAAAGTGGGAGGATGGCGGTTCGACGCAGGAATTGATACACGACAGTAGTGCTGTCAAGGCATTGGTCGAGGAGGTCGGACGTTTCTTTAAACCTGGCAATTCGAACAATCCGCTGTGGCCGGGCATGCGCTGGGCATCGCTGCGATTGAATCTGGCTGGCGGGGAACCTCTGCTGTATGCGGAAAAAGCGCTGGACGTCATCCTGCATGCCCGGCGATTGGGTCTTGAGACCTCCGTTATCAGTAATGGCAGTCGTCTGACGCCTGCCTTGATGCAAGCGCTGGCCCCCCATCTCGCCATATTGGGGCTGAGCCTGGACTCATCGGAAGAGAAGACCAATCTGGGCATCGGACGAGTTGATCGCCAGTTGCGCACGCTGTCGATGCCTGAGTTGGTTGACATGATTGCTTTGGGCAGGCAGATCAATCCACGGCTTCGGCTAAAGATCAATACTGTCGTCAACGCATTGAACTGGCAGGAGGACATGAGCAAGTTGATTGGCCGTTTGGCGCCGGAGAAATGGAAAATCCTTCGCATGCTGCCCAAAATTACGGATGACCTGTCCTTGTCTGACGCGCAGTTTGACACCTTCGTCCGGCGCCATGCCAACCTCGACCATGGCGTCCGAGTGGAGGATAACGCCGACATGACCGAATCCTACTTAATGATTGATCCATATGGCCGTTTCTTCCAGAACAAACCTGGGGAAAAAGGATACCGATACAGCGACGCCATTCTCGATGTCGGTGCCGCCCGGGCCTTTTCTCAGGTCAATGTGTCGACAAGGAAGTTCTGCTCCCGCTATGCAGGCGAATTGGGCGAGCTGCAGGCATGAAATGGAGGCCGGCCTGTCCTTGCGCAGTACTTACTCTGGTGCAGGGGGGATGAACGCCCTGGTTGGCCATGCCGGCCACCAAAGGCGCCTGGGGGCAGGCAGGACTCCATCTCAAGAATGCGGTAGTGCTTATTTATGGCCGCGCGAAATACACGGCATAGCCCACCGTTTCGCGCGGCACGGAATACAGGTCGCGCAGCTCGAAATAGGGCGCATGCACCTGGCCGCTGACGGCGATGCCGCTGCGCTCCAAAGCCAGGCGGAAGCGGGGCACGTGGAAATATTGTGTGGCGACCATGGCCGTGCGCCAGCCGTGCTCGCGCATCAGGATTGCTGTGTTGCGGGCCGTGGCCTCCGTGGTCCAGCCTTGATTATCCTCAAGGATGGCGCTGGACGGCACGCCGCGCGACTGCAGGTAGCGGGCCATCGATGCGGCCTCGTCAAAACCTTCCTTGCCCGTGGCCCCGCTGACGAGGATGCGCGGCGCCCGGTGTGCCTGGAATTGCTGGAGCGCCACGTCGAGCCTGGCCTGCAGGCGGGGGCTGGGTGTGCCGTCGGGCAGGATCGTATTGCCGGGCACGACGATCACGTCGGCGGGCGCCAGCTTGTCGTTGAGTCCGGCCAGCAGCAGGGCGGCGGTGGCCAGCAGGAACACGCCAACAGCGCTTGAACCAAGCACAGTTATTTTTCGCATAGAGCATCATCAAGTAAGGAATGGACGCATGATACCCGTCCATTCCCGCCAGCGTCAGTTCGCCTGCGCCTTGCGCGCGCGCTGGTTCGACAGATAAATATTGTCCTTTTCCAGCGGCTTGCCTTCGCGCACGGCAGCGAGCCATTCCTGCGTGCTGACGACGGCGGCGAAATTCGAGTGGAACACGGCGCTGAAGACGCGGTGGATTTCCTCGGCGCTGGCCGTGCCGCCCGCGTTGGCGTAGGGCAGGGTGCCCGTGGCGTCCTGCAGGAACTCGACTTGCAAGCCGTCGTGCGCGGCGTGGAAGATCGTGGCGGCGTCGCAATTGTGCGTCATGTAGCCGACCACCGTCAGGGTGTCGATGCCGTGGCTGGCCAGCCAGGCTTGCAAGCCCGTGCCCGCGAAGGCGCTGCCCATGACCTTGTTGATGCGGTGGTCGGCGGCAAAGGCGGCCACTTGCGGATGCAGCTGCCAGCCGTCGCTGCCCTTGGCAAAGATGGGGGAGGCTTCCGGCGCATCGTGCTGGACGACGATCACGGGCACGCCGGCGGCGCGGGCGGCAGCCATGGCCATGACGATGTTGGGCAGGGAAATATCGACGGACGGATATTCGATGGGCATGTCGCCCGTAAAGTATTCATTTTGCACGTCGATGACGAGCAGGGCGCGGCGCGGGGTGGTGGTCATGGGTTCTCCTGGCATAGTTGAAAGAGGAAGGACTTCCTCGATACCGCCATTCTCAGGCCGGACCTTGCAAACAAAAAGTGGCCTGAAGGCCTATCTGCGATAAAATCGGGCCATGCCTATTCTCTCTTCCACTCCCCTGACCATTGCCGTGATTGCCTTCGACGGCATGACGCCTTTTCACCTGTCCGTGCCTTGCCTCGTGTTTGGCGCCCAGACGGACGAGGCCGACCTGCCGCCTTTCCACGTGCGCGTGTGCGCCGCCGATCCCGTGCCCTTGCGCACGGCGGCCGGCTTCGGCATCACGCCCGAGTTCGGCCTGGAAGGGCTGGATGGGGCCGATATCGTCATCATGCCGGCCTGGCACGACGATTGCCGCGATGCGCCGCCACCCCTGGTCGCGGCGTTGCAGGCGGCCAGCCGGCGCGGCGCGCGCATGGTGGGGCTGTGCCTGGGCGCGTTTCCCCTGGCGCAGGCGGGCTTGTTGGATGGCAAGAGCGCCGCCACGCACTGGGGCATGGCGGAGCGGCTGGCGGCCCGCTATCCCAGGGTCAGGGTGGATCGGGAAGTGCTGTACGTGGACGATGGCGGCGTGCTGACGTCGGCCGGCGTGGCGGCCGGCCTCGATTGCTGCCTGTATCTGCTGCGCCAGCTGGCGGGCGCCGAGGTGGTCAACCGCGTGGCGCGCCGGCTGCTGGTGGCGCCGCACCGCCAGGGCGGGCAGGCGCAATTCATCGAGCGCCCGCTGCCCGTGTCCGGCAGCGAAGGGCGCTTCGCCGAGGTGCTGGCTTGCGTGACGGCCAATCTGGGCATACCCCACAGCATCGATGCGCTGGCCGAACGGGCCGCCATGAGCCGGCGCAACTTTACGCGCCATTTCCGCCAGGCGACGGGCACGTCGTTCAAGCAGTGGCTGCTGAACCAGCGTCTTGCGCATGCGCAAGGCTTGCTGGAAAAGAGCGGGGCCTCAATCGACGTCGTGGCGCAGGAGGCCGGCTTCGGCACGGCCCTGTCCCTGCGCCAGCATTTTCGCGCGAACCTGCAGACGTCGCCCTCGGCGTACCGCAAGCTGTTCCGCCAGCAGCTAGGCCAGCTCGCTTGACCAGAGCAGCGCCGGGTCCCGGCTGCCTTGGGGCAGCAGTGCGCTGACGGCGATTTGCCGCGCGATGAAGGCGGCCGGCTCGAAGGCATGGCGTTCCTGGAAGGAGACGGTTTCCGCGCTCATCAGTTCGGCATAGGTTTGCATCAGGGTCGCGGCGCAAACATGCTTGCCCTGCGCCAGGTAGGTATCGATGGCGGCCAGCAGCACGGGATAATCGGCATTGTCCTTGCTGCCGCCAAAGTTGAACGACAGCTGCCCGCAGGCGCGCCAGATGGGGTCTCGTTCATTCTGCGGCACCGGCTGCGTGCGCAGCCATTGCAAGGCTTTCAGTGGCGGGCCGCCAAAGGACGGTGGCGAAATGATGGCCTGGATCGCCACCTTGACGGCCTCATCGATTCTTCCCGCGCGCAGATACTGGCCGTGCAGCAGCGCCAGCGCATCCGTGTATTCGGGCAGGAGGGCCAGCGCCGCTTCCAGCAGAGCGATGGCCGCGTCCGGGTTGCGCTGGGCGATATGCTCCTTGGCCGCCAGGAAGGCGGCGCGCGGCGAAGCGGGGTCGTCGTCCAAGGTGGGCAGCGCCACGTAGCCTACTTCGTCTTCAGCATCGCTGGCTGCCGCGTGGGCGCGCAGGAAAGCGGCCAGGCTGGAAAAATTCGGCTGCAAGCGCCATTCGTCATGCCACGTTTCGACGACGATGGGTTCGGACGCTTCGCGGCCGATGGGCCAGTACAGGCCGAACGTGTCGCCATTGCCCAGCGCGCCTTCGGAAAACGGGGTGAAGCCGAGCGGTGGGTACGCTGTCGTGTGTTGCCAGTCTTGTTCCGCCGAGATGTGGGCGAGTTGTGCAGGTAGTAGCATGGAAGTGGCAGAGGAAAAAACGTCAGTGTAGAGCAAGCGGGCGCTACTGGCGCGCACCGTCGGAGCGTGTGGCGGCACGCCAGGCCTGGAGCATTGCCGTGCTGATAATCGCCATGCTGATAAAATAATTGCTTCTTCGCCCAGGCCGGCCCCCATGTCCAGCACCCCCCATCCTGCCATCGACCTCAGCTTTCGTAGCTACGCGGAAATCGGCGCGCCGAACCGGCATGACTTCGTGCAGCTGGTGCTGCCCCTGCACGGCCAGTTGCTGCTGGATATCGACGGCAAGCAGGGCAAGGTGGATGCGCAGCAGGGAGTGGTGATCCCGGCCAAGACCTGGCACGCGCAGCATAGCCGGGTGGCCAACCACTCGATCATTCTCGACGTGGATGCGGCGGCCGTGGAGCAGGGCAGCTGGGGCCGCCTGCTGGAGCGGCCGTATGCGGCGCTGGGGCCGGGTGCCCGCAAGCTGATCGAATACCTGGGCATCATGGCGGGGCAGCAGGCGCTGACGCCGGCCGTCATCCAGGGCTGGACACCGCTGCTGCTGGACACCTTGCTGCAGACCGCGCCGCAGGTCCGCTCGCGGCTGGCCGCGCTGCTGGCGCGCGTGCAGGCCGAGCCTGGCTTGCCCTGGTCGACGGCATCGATGGCGCGCTTTGCCAACCTCAGCGTCAGCCGCCTGCATGCACTGTTCCGCGAAGAAATGGATACCAGTCCGCATGCCTGGCTACAGCAGCAGCGGATAGGGCGGGCCTGCGACTTGCTCACCGCCAGCGACGCCAGCATTGCCGAGATCGCGCTGGCGGCCGGATTTTCCGAGCAGAGCGCGCTGACGCGGGCCATGCGCGACAGCATCGACGCCACGCCAGCCGCTTACCGGCGCCAACGTCGCGAGAACCGGTCAAAAACGCAGTAGATGGCGCCAAGAACGGGCGCGCCGCAGCGGCCACAATCTCCTTTTCGGGAGATTGAATATGTTGCAAAAGAATAAGACACGCCTGGGCATGCTGGCCGGTATCGCTGCGGGCGCGCTGTGGGGCCTGGTGTTCCTGGCGCCGGCGCTGCTGCCCGCGTTCCAGCCGCTGGAATTGTCGGTGGGTCGCTACCTGGCCTACGGCCTGATCGCGGCCGTTCTGGTCGCGCCGTCGTGGCGGCGCCTGCTGCGCAGCCTGGGCTGGCGCGAATGGCGGGGCTTGATCTGGCTCAGCCTGACCGGCAACATCATCTATTACGTGCTGCTGGCCAGCGCCGTGCAGATGGGCGGGGTGGCCATGACGTCGATGGTGATCGGCCTGCTGCCGCTGGTCGTCACCGTGGTTGGCAGCCGCGACCACGATGCCGTGCCGCTGCGCAAGCTGCTCCCTTCGTTGCTGCTCAGCGGTGCCGGCTTGTTGTGCATCAGCTGGCAGTCGCTCGCGCATCCCGGCCATGCATCGCTGCTGGGACTGTTGTGCGCGCTGGCGGCGCTGCTGTCGTGGACGGTGTATGCCGTCGGCAACAGCCGCTGGCTGGGGCGCTTGCGCGCGGTGTCGGCGCAGGAGTGGAATCTGTTGACGGGCGTGGTGACGGGCGCCGCCGCATTGCTGCTGGCGATTCCCGTCGCGCTTGCGGCACCGGCCGCGCATGGCGGCACGGCATGGCTGCAGTTCGCCGGCCTCGTCACGGGTGTGGCGCTGCTGTGTTCAGTCGTCGGCAACGGCTTGTGGAATTACGCCAGCCGCGTGCTGCCGCTGACCTTGATGGGGCAGATGATCGTCTTTGAATTCCTGTTTGCCCTGTTGTACGGCTATGCGTGGGAGCGGCGCTGGCCCACCGCGGCGGAATCTGCGGCGACGGCGCTGCTGCTGGCGGGTGTGCTGGCTTGCGCGGTGGCGCACCGGCCGCAGCGGGCGGCCAGCGCGGCGACGGCCCGGGCGGCATAAGGCGCGGCGCGGGCCAGGCCCTTCAGTCGCGTTCCGGCACCGGCACGTTGAAGCCGTTCAAGGTGGTCGATACCAGTGCGTACAGGCCCACGAGGTAGATCAGCTCGTTGATGCCATGCTGGCCGAAGGTAGCCAGCGCCAGGCGGTACAGCGGCTCCGGCAGCGTGCCGCCACGGCTGAGCGCGTAGGCCAGGTCGTAGGCCACGCTTTCCTGCTTGTCCAGGTCGAGCGGCTTGACGTCCGCTACCAGCGTGGCGAGGCGCTCGGCAGGCATGCCTTCGCGCTCCGCGACGGCGATGTGGGCGTAGATTTCATAGGCGGCGTTGTAGCGCGCGCCGACCACCAGGATGGCAATCTGGCGCACCTTGTCGGGTAGCGTGGCGTTGGCCGTCATGGCCAGGGTCAGGTTCCAGATCGCCTTGCCGATGGCCGGTTCGTGCAGCCACGGATTCCACGGCCCCATCAGGGCACCATCTTCGCGCACGGCGATGAAATCGTTGAAATTGCTGGTGATGCCTTTGCGCATATCGTCGTACAGCGGCTGTTGTTCTTGTGTCAGGTCTTTCGGAGCGATCAGGGGCAGGCGCATGGAAACTCCTTGCAGGGTAGGTGGGCGGTGGGCGGCGGGAGCCAGCAGCCAGTATAGCCATCTGGCTGGCGGCTGCCTTACGCTGTCGCACACGTGCGCGGCCTGCGCCTACCTGCGTGGCTCGTGGATGCGGAATTTCTTCACGATGCCGGCTTGGTCGAACATGACGGCCACTTCGCGCGTGCCTTTTTCGCCCAGCAGGGGGATCAGCCGCGTCACGCTGGGCGTCTTCAGCTGGTTCTTGTAGACCCAGACTTCATAGCCGGGATCGAAGCTGACGACGGTGGCGTTGCCCAGGGCCGCGTCGAGGTCGAGGCGGGTGGTCTTGCCGACCTTGATGTTTTGATAGATGGCGCCATTGTCCGGCGCGCGGTTGACCTTGTATTCACTGGCGGTGCACATGGCCACGGCCAGGCCCGCGAGGCAGGAAGCTGCCAGTTTTATCAATGTGTTCATATGGACTCCCAGTGTGCATCACTGCTTCCAATCTCAGAGGGGACGGGCGTGATGTCAGGAGGGAGTGTGCTTGTGTCGCCGCGAATGTGCTACAAGATTATACAAAGGTGCAAAATTTGATGCTGTCGGTACCGGCAGGCGGTACCTTCAGCGATTTTGCAGCACGTCGGTCGACAGCGCCAGGGTTTCCTTGATTTCTTCCATCACCACATAGCTCTTCGATTGCGCGGCGCCCGGCAACTGCAGCAGCATGTCGCCCAGCAACTTGCGGTACTCGGCCATTTCATGGATGCGCGCCTTGATCAGGTAATCGAAGTCGCCCGACACCAGGTGGCATTCCTGCACTTCGGGAATCTGCAGCACTTCGCGGCGGAATTGCTCGAAGGCGGACGCGGATTTTTGATTCAGCGTAATCTCTACAAAGACGAGCAGCTTGGCGCCCAGCGCGGCCGGGTTCACCTTGGCGTGGTAGCCCGTGATGACGCCGTCGCGCTCCATGCGCTTGACCCGCTCGATGCAGGGCGTGATGGACAATCCCACCTGTTCGCCCAGGTCTTTCATCGAGATGCGGCCATCCTGTTGCAGGATGCGCAGGATGTGGCGATCCAGCTTGTCGAGGCCACGTGCCGATTCTTTAAGGATTCTCATGATTTATTGCTGAATATCTCGATTTATACGTGAACAAATACTGGCTCTTTCCCAATATGATAGCGGTTAATCTGGCGTCAGCCTAAAAAAATATAATGAGGAAACTATGCGTATTGTGATTCTGGGTAGCGGCGTCATCGGCGTCACCAGTGCTTACTATCTGGCCAAGGCAGGACATGAGGTGACCGTCATCGACCGCCAGCCGGGCCCGGCACTGGAAACCAGCTTCGCGAATGCGGGGCAAATCTCGCCCGGCTACGCTTCGCCATGGGCTGCGCCCGGCATTCCCCTGAAGGCCGTGAAGTGGATGATGCAGCGCCACGCGCCCCTGGCCATCTCGCTCGACGGCAGCGCCGCCCAGCTGAAATGGATGTGGCAGATGTTGCGTAATTGCACACCGGAAGCGTATGCCGTGAACAAGGAACGCATGGTGCGCCTGGCTGAATACAGCCGCGACTGCTTCAAGGTGCTGCGCGCCGAGGCCGGCATCACGTATGAAGGCCGCCAGCAAGGCACGATGCAATTGTTCCGCACCGAAAAACAATACAACGACGCCGCCAAGGATATCGAAGTATTGAAAGACGCGGGCGTGCCGTATGAAGTGCTGCAGCGCAACGAACTGTCGCGCGCCGAGCCGGCCCTGGAAGCGGTCAAGGATAAACTGTTCGGCGGCTTGCGCCTGCCCAACGATGAAACGGGCGATTGCCAGCTGTTTACCACGCGCCTGTCCGAGATGGCCGAGGCGCTGGGCGTGAAGTTCCGTTATGGCGTGTCCATCGATGCCTTGCTGACCCAGGGCGACGAAATTGCTGGCGTGCAATGTGGCGCGGAAATCGTCAAAGCCGATTCCTACGTGGTTGCCCTGGGTTCCTACTCGACGGGCTTCATGAAGCCGCTGCTGGACATTCCCGTGTATCCATTGAAGGGCTATTCGATCACCGTGCCTATCGTCAACGTGGCCAAGGCGCCCGTGTCGACCATTCTCGATGAAACCTACAAGATCGCCGTCACGCGTTTCGACGACCGCATCCGCGTGGGCGGCATGGCGGAAATCGCCGGCTACAACCTGAACCTGAACCCGCGCCGCCGCGAAACGCTGGAAATGGTCGTCAACGACCTTTTCCCCGGCGGCGGCAACACGGCCGAGGCTACCTTCTGGACGGGCTTGCGCCCAATGACGCCGGACGGCACGCCGATCGTCGGCCGCACGCCACTGCGCAATCTGTTCCTGAACACGGGCCACGGCACCCTGGGCTGGACCATGTCCTGCGGTTCCGCGCAATTGCTGGCCGACCTGATGTCGTCGAAAAAGCCGGCCATCCTGGCCGACGACCTGTCCGTCAGCCGCTACAGCGGCGCGCAGGGCAATGGCAAACTGCAACACGCGGTGGCCTGAGATGGGGGCCAGCATGCCTCCCAAGGAACGTAGCGGCGCCATCCTGACGGTGGACCTCGATGCCGTGCGCGCCAACTACCGCTTGCTGCGCGACAAGGCTCACCCGGCCGCCTGTTCGGCCGTCGTCAAATCCGACGCGTATGGCCTGGGCGCCGCGCAAGTGGGCGCGGCCCTGTATGAAGAAGGCTGCCGCCACTTTTTCGTGGCCCACCTGGAAGAGGGCATTAGCCTGCGCCCGCACGTGGCGCCGGACGCGTCCATCTTCGTGCTGCACGGCCCGCCCGTCGGCACGGAAGGCGAATTCACGGCCCATGGCTTGACGCCCGTGCTCAACAGCGAGCCGCAGGTGGCGGGCTGGCGCGCGCATGCAAAAGCGCTGGGCAGCACCCTGGACGCCATCGTGCAGGTGGATACGGGCATGTCGCGCATGGGCTTGTCGCCGCAGGAAATCGACGCCTGGCTGCTGGACCCGCACTTTCTTGACGGCATCAAGGTGCGTTACCTGATGAGCCACCTGGCCTGCGCCGACGAGCGGAGCAACCCCATGAATGGCGAGCAGCTGGCCCGTTTCATCGCCATCCGCGCCCGTTTGCCGCAGTACCGCGCCAGCCTGGCCAATTCATCGGGCATCTTTTTGTCGCCCGATTATCACTTCGACCTGGTGCGCCCGGGCGCGGCCCTGTACGGCATCGGACCGCAGGGCGGCGAACCGAACCCCCTGCGCTCGGTCGTGCGCCTGCAAGGCAAGGTCTTGCAGACGCGCACGATTGCCGCCGGCGACCACGTGGGCTACAGCCGCCGCTACACGGCCAGCGAGCCGCGCCAGGTGGCGACGGTGTCCGTCGGCTACGCCGATGGCTGGCTGCGCAGCATGAGCAACCAGGGCCTGGCCATCGTCGACGGCGTGAAGGTGCCGCAGATCGGCGCCATCTCGATGGATTCCATCACCCTCGACGTGAGCGCCATCGCCGGCGACCGCGTCGCGCCGGGCAGCCTGGTCGACCTGATCTGCGCCGAACACCCGGTCGACGCCGTGGCGGCCATGGCCAATACCATCGGCTACGAGGTGCTGACCAACCTGGGCGGGCGCTATTACCGCGAGTACCAGGGCTTGGCTGGCGGCGCACGCTAAGCAGCGCAAACCCCATGATTGTGTGGCAAGATAGTCCTGCAGTGAAGTTCACTCCAGGGCTATTTTTTCACCATCATCGGGGATATATATGAGTCAATATAACGTTGCTATCATCGTCGGCAGCCTGCGCAAGGATTCCTTCAACCGCAAGCTGGCCGACGCCATCATCAAGCTGGCGCCGCCCGAGTTTTCCTTCAAGCACATCGAAATCGGCGACTTGCCGCTGTACGACCAGGATGACGATGGCGCGCAGTCCGAGCAAGTGCTGCGCCTGAAATCGGAAATTTCCGCATCGCAAGCCTTGCTGTTTCTCACCCCCGAATACAACCGCTCGATTCCCGGCGTGCTGAAAAACGCCCTCGACCAGGGCTCGCGCCCGTACGGCCAGAGCGTGTGGGGCGGCAAGCCGGGCGCCGTGCTCGGCGTTTCCGTCGGCGCCACGGGCACGGCCCTGGCGCAGCAGCATTTGCGCAATGTGCTCGCCTACCTGGACGTGCCGCTGCTGGGGCAGCCAGAAATGTTTATCCAGGCCAAGGAAGGCCTGTTCGACGAGCATGGCGGCATCGGCCCGGCCAGCCTCGGTTTCTTCCAGGGCTGGATGCAGCGCTACGTAGACTGGGTCCGCAAACACGCCATCCACGCTTGATGCATGTCAAGGCGGCAACGCTCGGCGTTGCCGCTTGTACACATTCTTTGACCATTGATGCCAAGATTTCAATATTGGCACGGGTGTCTCGGTATAATGCGCCCTTTCTTTAGCGCAATACTTCTTCTTGTCGACCCCATGTGGACCAAACCTGTTCTGCGCATGAATTTGCGCCGCTTGATCGTGCTCGTGGCCTTTACCAGCGCCCTGGTGTCCCTGGCCAATACCTTCTACGCCAGCTACAGCGTGCAGCGCCAGCTGCTGATCGATACCACCCTGGAAGCGAACCACGCGTATGCGAGCAAGCTGGCCAGCACGGCCGAGGACTTCCTGCAATCGGCGCGCCAGCAACTGGCCTACAGCGCGGGCGGCCTGCCTTCGCGCATGGGCGACGAGCAATGGCTGACGGACGAGGCGCAACGCCTGCGCCTGCAAACGAACAGTTTCAATTCCGTGCTCATCGTCGATGCCCAGGGCAAGGTGCTGGGCGTGTCGCCGGAAACCCTGGCCCTGAAAAACCGCACGCTCGATTCTGTCGGCGCCATCCAGGCCCTGCGCGAGCGGCGCCCGCTGGTGACGCAGCCGTATGTGTCGTCGGCCGGCAACCTGGTCGTGTTCATTTCGCATCCCATCCTGGGCAAGGATGGCCGCTACCTGGGCTACGTGGGCGGCAGCATTTACCTGAAACAGAAAAACATCCTGTACACCATGCTGGGCCAGCATTACTACCGCGACGGCTCCTACCTGTACGTGGTCGACCAGAACCGGCGCCTGCTGTACCACCCGGACCCCGACCGCCTGGGCGACGTGGCCGGCAGCAATGACGTCATCGACGCCATCATCGCCCAGCAGGGCGGCGGCAACCGGCGCATGAACAACAGCCTGGGCGTGGATATGCTGGCCGGCTACGCCATCATGCCGTCGACGGGCTGGGGCATCGTGGCGCAGCGCCCGACGGCCATGACCCTGGCCCCGCTGAACCAGCTGATGGCCAACACGGTATGGCATTCCCTGCCGATCGCCTTGCTGAGCCTGCCATTCATCTGGTGGCTGGCCAGCCTGATTTCGCGCCCCCTGGTGCAGCTGGCCGAAGGCGCGCGGCGCATGGATGCGCCCGGAACGGCCGAGCACATCGCCGCCATCCGCTCGTGGTATGTGGAGGCGGCGCAAATCAAGAAAGCCCTGCTGAAAGGCTTGGCATTGTTGCAGAACAAGATCGGCAAGTTGAAGACCGACGTGCAGACGGACCCGCTGACGGGCCTGTCGAACCGGCGCGGCATGGCGGCGGCGCTGGAAGCGTGGCAGGCGCAGGCGCGGCCGTTTTCCGTCATCGCCATCGACATCGACCATTTCAAGCAAGTCAACGACCGCTGGGGCCATGCCGTGGGCGACGAAGTCATCCTGCGCCTGGCGCAGCTGATGCGCGCCTGTTCGCGCGATGCCGACGTGCTGTGCCGCAATGGCGGCGATGAATTCATCATGCTGCTGCCCGATGCCGACCTCGACGTGGCCATGCAGGTGGCCGAGCGCTTGCGCGCCAAGGTGGCCGCCGCCGTGATTCCCGGCGCGGGCCTGGTCACGATATCGCTGGGCGTCGTGTCGTCGGAACAGGAAGCGGGCAGCACGGACGCCGTGCTGCGCGCCGCCGATGCGGCCCTGTACGTGGCCAAGGAAAACGGCCGCAATTGCGTGGGCATCACGGAGCCCGCCTGACGCGGTTTTCCGTTGGACCGGCTTGACCTTGTCATTCGGCAAACGTCAAACTGATCCTATGTTTTCTCCCGTTTCTGAGTCTGTTATGTTTTACCCGGAAAGCCTAGAGTGGAGGCCTGGGTAAAACAGACGTCACACGTCGGGAAGGCAACACATGTTAGGGCTTACGGCACTGGAACTGGCGCGCGTCCAGTTCGGCTTCACCATCTCGTTCCACATCATTTTTCCTGCAATCACGATCGGCCTGGCCAGTTACCTGACGGTGCTGGAAGCGGCGTGGCTGCGCACGCAGGACGGCGTGTACCGCGACCTGTACCATTTCTGGTCGAAGATCTTCGCCGTCAATTTCGGCATGGGCGTCGTTTCCGGCCTCGTCATGGCTTACCAGTTCGGCACCAACTGGAGTTTCTTTTCCGATTACGCGGGCAGCATCACGGGGCCGCTGCTGGCCTATGAAGTGCTGACGGCCTTCTTCCTGGAAGCGGGCTTCCTCGGCGTGATGCTGTTCGGCTGGCACCGCGTGGGGCCCGGCCTGCACATGTTCGCCACGGCCATGGTGGCGCTGGGCACCCTGATTTCGGCCACGTGGATCATCGCCTCGAACAGCTGGATGCAGACGCCGCAGGGCCATGAAATCATCGACGGGCGCGTCGTGCCCGTGGACTGGCTGGCTGTCATCTTCAATCCCTCGTTCCCGTACCGGCTGCTGCACATGAGCGTGGCCGCCTTCCTCGCCACGGCCTTGCTGGTGGTGGCGTCGGCCGCCTGGCATTTGCTGCGAGGCAACGACAATGCGGCCATCCGCAAGATGATGACCATGGGCTTGTCCATGCTGCTGGTCGTCGCGCCCATCCAGGCCGTCATCGGCGACTTGCACGGCTTGAATACCCTCGAGCACCAGCCGGCCAAGCTGGCCGCCATGGAAGGCCACTGGGAAAACACGGGCAACGAAGGCACGCCGCTGATCCTGTTCGGCTGGCCCGACATGGCGCGCGAAGAAACCCTGTACAAGGTGGAAATTCCCCGCTTGGGCGGCCTGATCCTCGCGCACGACTGGAATGGCACGATTCCCGCCCTGAAGGAATTTGCGCCGCGTGACCGGCCCCCTTCCGCCGTCGTATTCTGGTCGTTCCGCCTGATGGCGGGGCTGGGCATGCTGATGATCGCGCTGGGCATCTGGAGCGCATGGTTGCGCTGGCGCAATACCTTGTGGCGCTCGCGCCTGTTCCTGCGCTGCGCCCTGTGGATGGGACCGAGCGGACTGGTGGCCATGCTGGCCGGCTGGTACACGACGGAAATCGGCCGCCAGCCGTGGACCGTGTACGGCTTGCTGCGCACGGAGGATGCCGTCTCGGCCCACGGCGCCACGCAGCTGGGCATCACCTTGCTGTTGTTCATCGTCATCTATTTTGCCGTGTTCGGCACGGGCATCGGCTACCTGCTGCGCCTGATCCGGGTGGGGCCGCAGCCGCACGAGGGGGAGAGCGTCGAGCATGGCGGCCCCGGCCAGGAACGCACGCCTGCACGGCCGATGTCGGCCGCGCATCTGGAAGAGCAAGCGCAAGGAGGACATTCGCATGGGCATTGATCTGCCGCTACTGTGGGCCATTATTATCCTGTTCAGCATCATGATGTACGTGGTGATGGATGGCTTCGACCTGGGCATCGGCATCCTGTATCCGTTTTTCCAGGACAAGAGCGAGCGCGACGTGATGATGAATACGGTGGCGCCCGTCTGGGATGGCAATGAAACCTGGCTGGTGCTGGGCGGCGCCGGCATGCTGGCGGCCTTTCCGCTCGCGTATTCCGTCGTGCTCAGCGCCTGCTATCTGCCGCTCAGCTTCATGCTGATGGGCCTGATCTTCCGCGGCGTGGCCTTCGAATTCCGCTTCAAGGCGCGCGAGCACGAGCGCCACGTGTGGGACAAGGCCTTCATCGCCGGCTCGGTGGCGGCCGCCTTCTTCCAGGGCGTGACCCTGGGCGCCTACATCCAGGGCATGCCGGTGGTCAACCGCAGCTATGCGGGCGGCGCGCTGGACTGGCTCACGCCGTTTTCCCTGTTCACGGGCGCCGGGCTGGTGGCGGCGTATGCCTTGCTGGGCAGCACCTGGCTGATCATGAAGACGCAGGGCGGCCTGCAGGCGCGCGCCGTGCGTCTGACGCGCGTGCTCGTGTGGCTGCTGCTGGGCGTGATCGCCGTCATCAGCGTCTGGACGCCGCTGGTCGACCCGGCCATCGCCGCGCGCTGGTTTGCGCTGCCGCAATTGTTCTGGTTTTTGCCTGTGCCGCTGCTGGTGCTGGGCGCGGGCTGGCTGCTGCTGCGCTCCCTGCGGCAGGGGCGGCAGGCGGCGCCGTTCCTGTGCACGCTGGCGCTCGTCTTTCTCGGCTATACGGGCCTGGGCATCAGCGTGTGGCCGCACATCATCCCGCCATCGGTCTCGATCTGGGAAGCGTCGTCGCCGCCGCAAAGCCAGGGCTTTACGCTGGTGGGCGCACTGTTCATCATTCCCGTGATCCTGATGTATACGGTGTGGTCATATTATGTGTTTCGTGGCAAAGTCCTGCCGGAAGATGGGTATCACTGATGCAAGGACAAGGACAACAGACATGGTGGAAACGACTGGCCTGGATGGCCGGCCTCTGGCTGGCCAGCGTGGCGACCCTGGGCTTGGCGGCCTGGGCGATGCGCCTGTTGATGCGGGCAGCGGGGATGGGCAGCTGATGGCGGACGGGCAAGCATCCGGCATCCGCTGCGAGGTCGGCGGCCGGCGCCATCCGCTGGCCTTCCTCGGCTGCCGCGGACTCAATTACGGCCAGCACAGCGCGCTGCCGCTGCATCCGTTCCGCCTGAGCGTGCCGGAAACGGCGCTGGCGGGCTTGCTCGACGAGCCGTTCAACAGTTTTCTCCAGACTTGCCGCGAAGACGATTTGCAGTACGAGGAAAGCGACTTGCCCGAGCTGATGCATGCCGGCTATCCCGACATCACGGCCATGCTGGCGGGCCACCGGCCGCTGCTGGCCGGGATGCTGCTCGACTTCATGATCGGCGATGTGATGGACGCGATCGGGCGCGCCAGCGGCTACCGGCCCCTGCACGCACGCTACTGGGGCGATGTCGAGGCGGCGGACGGCCGCGCGTACTTCACCGTGAATCAAGTGCAGACCGTGTCGTTTGCCGATGGCCAGGTCATCTTCGAAGGGCAGGGCTACTACGGCGTGTACGTGATCTGGCTGACGCATGGCCGGCGAGCGTGAATAGGGACTTGACCTTCCTCATGTGGGAAGGTTTATAGTGGTGTCATGAACCGTGCCTTTTCCCGCTTTCTCGCCCACTCGCTGCTCTGGCTGCTGGCCGTCACGCTGCCCATGCAGGGCTTTGCGTCGGCCATGCGCAGCTGCTGCGTGGACGAGCTGGCGGCGGTGGTCACGGTCGCCGTCGAGGCAATGTCTACGCCCCAGTGCCACAGTATGGCCGACATGGCCGACATGCGGATGGCGGACCAGCCGATGAAAATGGCCATGGACGATGGCGGCGCCATGCACCATGGCCACGATTGCAGCAACCATGGCGCTTGCACCGTGGGCGCCGCGGCGCCGCCCGGCATGCCGCCCCTGCATGCCTTGACCCTGCGCGCGTCGCCCCCGGCGCTGGCGCCCGATTCCCTGTTCGCCGGGCATATCCCGTCCGGTCCCGAACGTCCTCCGAGAAGCACGCGCTCCGCCTGACCGCCCGTTGAACCTGGCGGTGCCGCCGTCGCACGTCCCTGCAGCTTGTATCGTGCACCGTGCTCCGGCCGCGCCAGCGTTCCAGTCGCGCGCCCGCCGCGCCATACCCTGCTCTTCAAGGAATACCATGAAATACCTGTTCAGCTTTGCGCTGGCTGTGCTGCCGCTGGCCGCCGCAGCGCAGTCCCAGCCCGCCCCGCAAGAGGCGCAAGCCTCCGTGCCGGCCACCACTTACCGCTCCGCCTTCGCCGGCTACCGTCCCGCCGCCGAGGATGACGCCACGCCCGACCAGGCCTGGCGCGCCGTCAACGACAAGGTCGGCAAGGCTGGCGGCCACATGGGCATGATGAAGATGGGCGGCCACAAGATGGAAGGCCATGCCATGAAGGGCCACACGATGCCGATGGATAAGCCCAGCCCCAGGCCCGATGCCCAGCCGGCCCCGCAACATCAGCACGAAGGACACTGACATGCCACGTTTCACCAAATCAACTTGCCTCACGCCGCTGGCGCTGGCGGCCGTCCTGCTGCTCAGCGGCTGCGCCAGCTTCAGCGCCGATGGCGGCATGCAGGCCGTGTCCGCGCTGGCCGACGCCCGCACGGGTGCGCCCGAGGCGCTGGCCGACAAGGGCGGCGAGGAAAAACTGGCGGCCTTGCTGGCCCAGCCCCTGGACGCGGACGGCGCCGTGCGCATCGCCTTGATGAACAACCACGGCATGAAAGTGGCGCTGGCCGAACTGGGCGCGTCCGAGGCGGACCTGGTGCAGACGGGGCGCTTGCGCAATCCCGGCCTGTCGTTCGGCCGTTCGCATGGCAGTCACGGCAATGAAATCGACCGCGGCGTCAGCTTCGACCTGGCCGGCTTGCTGACCATGCCGATGCGCGTGAACATCGAACGGGGCCGTTTCGAGCAAGCCAAGCTGCAAGCGGCCGGCAGCGCCGTGCAACTGGCGTCGGATACGCGCCGCGCCTACTTCAACGCCGTGGCTGCCGTGCAGACGGAACAGTTCATGCAGCGGGCGCTGCTGTCGGCCGAGGCGGGCGCCGAACTGGCCACGCGCTTGCAGCAGGCGGGCAACTGGAGCCGCCTCGACCAGGCGCGCCAGCAAGTGTTTTACGCGGACGCCGTCGGCGACCTGGCCCGCGCGCGCCACCAGGCCACGGCCACGCGCGAGCATCTGACGCGCTTGCTGGGCCTGTGGGGCAAGCAGACGACGTTCACCTTGCCGTCGCGCTTGCCCGATTTGCCGGCCAAGCCAGCCGAGGCGGGCAATATCGAGGCGCAAGCCATGGAGCAGCGCCTCGACGTGCAGATGAGTAAACTCGACGCGCATGCGACGGCCAGCGCGCTGGGCCTGTCCAAGGTGACGGGTTTCATCAACGTGCTCGACGTGGGCTATACCAACAAGAGCACGAGCGAGGCGCCCCGTGAAAACGGCTACGAAGTGTCGCTGGAACTGCCCCTGTTCGACTGGGGCTCGGCGCGCAATGCGAAGGCGCAAGCCTTGTATGAGCAGTCGCTGCAGCGCACGGCGGGCACGGCTGTCAAGGCCCGCTCGGAAGTGCGCGAGGCGTATTCCAGCTACCGCACGGCCTACGACCTGGCGCGCCACTACCGCGATGAAGTCGTGCCGCTGCGCAAGACGATTTCGCATGAAGTATTGCTGCGCTACAACGGCATGCTGGCCAGCGTCTTCGAACTGCTGGCCGATGCGCGCGAGCAAGTTGCCAGCGTCAACGGCGCCATCGACACCCAGCGCGATTTCTGGATTGCGCAAACTGAACTGCAAGGCGCCATCAATGGCAGCGGCCCTGCCAACAAGGAATAATGATGATTACACGTAGAAACTTTTTCATGAATGCGGGCGCGGTCGCCCTGAGTGCGGCAGCGGTGAGCCGCGTGGGCGCGGCATCGCTGCCGGAAGCCGTCAGCATGGCCGGCGCGGAGACGAAGGCGCCGCCACCGCCGCCGAACGGACGGCCGTACAACCCCGTCGTCACCCTGAATGGCTGGTCCTTGCCTTGGCGCATGAATAACAACGTCAAGGAATTCCACCTCGTGGCCGAACCCGTCGTGCGCGAACTGGCGCCCGGCATGATGGCCAATCTGTGGGGCTACAACGGCCAGTCGCCCGGTCCCACCATCGAAGTGGTGGAGGGCGACCGCGTGCGCATTTTCGTCACCAACAAGTTGCCGGAACACACGAGCGTGCACTGGCATGGCCAGCGCTTGCCCAACGGCATGGACGGTGTCACGGGCCTGACCCAGCCGGGCATTCCTCCCGGCAAGACCTTCGTCTATGAATTCGTCGCGAAGCGGCCCGGCACCTTCATGTACCACCCGCACGCGGATGAAATGACGCAGATGGCCATGGGCATGATGGGTTTCTGGGTGACGCACCCGAAAGACCCGAATTTCATGAAGGTGGACCGCGATTTCGTCTTCTTGCTGAGCAATTACGACATCGACCCCGGCAGCTACACGCCGAAGATCATGACCATGACGGATTTCAATCTGTTCACGTTCAATAGCCGCGTCTTCCCCGGCATCGACCCGATGGTCGTGCGCCAGGGCGACAAGGTGCGCGTGCGCGTGGGCAATCTGACCATGACGAACCACCCGATCCACATGCATGGCCATGAATTCGAGGTGACGGGCACGGATGGCGGCTGGACGCGCCCCGAATCGCGCTGGCCCGAAGTGACGACGGACGTGGCCGTGGGCCAGATGCGCGCCGTCGAGTTTACTGCCACGGACCTCGGCGACTGGGCTTTCCACTGCCACAAGTCGCACCACACGATGAATGCCATGGGGCACGACGTGCCCACCATGATCGGCGTCGACCACCAGGGCGTGGCCGCGAAGATCAATCAATTGGTGCCCGGCTACATGGTGATGGGCGAGCGGGGCATGGCCGACATGGGCGAGATGCAGATGCCGATTCCCGACAATACCTTGCCGATGATGGCGGGCGACGGCCCCTTCGGCGCCATCGGCATGGGCGGCATGTTTACCACGGTGAAAGTGCGCAAGGATCAAAAAACCGGCGACTACCGCGATCCGGGCTGGTACAAGCACCCGGCCGGCAGCGTGGCCTATGAATGGACGGGCGCCTTGCCGGAACCCGTGCGCGGCCAAGGCACGGGCAAGCTGCCGGCCAAGGGCAGCGTCGAGATGACGGTGCGCAAGCCGGCCAGCCATAGCGGACATTAATTGTCGGCATTTCCGAGATGACAGCGAACGGCTTGCCTAGCATGGCAAGCCGTTTTGCATGTTGCTATAAATCAAGGAATTGTTGTTTGGTGACAATCCGAGCATTTTTTTCCGTGTTTTTTCTTTATATTCAAGCCAGTACGCTCCAGTTGCATCGAGTATCGGCCAGTCTATGGGAGAAATCATGTTGAACCGGATGAAGGTGGGAACGCGCTTGCTGGCGGCATTCTTTTGCGTCGCGCTGATGGGGGCCATCGTGGCCGGCATCGGCATCTTCAACATGGGCAAGATCGATACCATGGCGGGGCAGATGTACAACCATGAACTGTTGGGCTTGTCGTACATCAAGGAAGCCAACATCGCCTTGATCAAGGTGGGCCGCGCGCGCAGCAATTTCTTGCTGGCCACGACCGCCGAGGAGCGCGCCACGCGCCAGGCCGATATCGCCAAATTCCTCGACTTGAATAAAAGCTATTTGGCCAAGGCGGAACCGCTGTTCGTCACGCCGGCCGCCAAGGAACTGTTTGCCCGCTTCGCCGCCGTCGAAGCGGAATATATCGCCACCATGCAGCAGGCGCTGACCCTGGCGGCAGCCGAACCGCTGGCCCAGCGCAGCGCGCAACTGACTGAACTACTCAACAAGACGCGCCAGCATGCCGATGAACTCGACGGCGTGCTGGACAAGCTGTCGCAGCAGAAGGAAGAGCGCGCCAAGGCTGCTTCCGAGCAGGCGTCCGGCGTGTATCAGGCCAGCCGCAGCTTCATGATCGCGCTGGTGCTGGGCAGCGTGGCGGCGGGTCTGGCGCTGGGGGCGCTGATCACGCGCGGACTGACGCGCCAGCTCGGTGGCGAACCGGCGTATGCCGTCAAGATCGCCGGCGCCATCGCCGAGGGCGACCTCACCGTCGATATCCGCACGGCCAACCACGACAGCGCCAGCCTGCTGTTTGCCATGAAAACCATGCGCGACAAGCTGGTGGGCATCGTCAGCCAGGTGCGTTCGGGCACGGACACCATCAACACGGCCTCGGGCGAAATTGCCCAGGGTAACCTCGACTTGTCGTCCCGCACGGAAGAGCAGGCCAGTTCGCTGGAAGAAACGGCGTCGTCGATGGAAGAGCTGACGTCGGCCGTGCGGCAGAATGCGGACAATGCGCGCCAGGCCAATGCGCTGGCCGGCGCCGCGTCCGACGTGGCGGGCAAGGGCGGCGCCGTGGTGGGGCAGGTGGTGCAGACGATGGAATCGATCAATGCGTCGTCGCGCAAGATCGTCGACATCATCAGCGTCATCGACAGCATCGCCTTCCAGACGAACATCCTGGCCTTGAACGCGGCCGTGGAAGCGGCCAGGGCGGGCGAGGAGGGGCGGGGATTTGCCGTCGTCGCGTCCGAAGTGCGCAACCTGGCGCAACGCTCGGCCAGTGCCGCCAAGGAAATCAAGATTCTGATCGGCGACTCCGTCGAGCAGGTGGAAATCGGCTCCAGACTCGTGCATGACGCGGGCAAGACGATGGATGAAGTGGTCACCAGCGTGCGCCAGGTGGCCGACATCATGCAGGAAATCACGGCCGCCAGCGCCGAGCAAAGCGCCGGCATCGAGCAAGTCAACCAGGCCGTGCTGCAGATGGATCAGGTGACGCAGCAAAACGCGGCCCTGGTGGAAGAGGCGGCGGCCGCCGCCGAATCGCTGCAGGACCAGGCGCAAACCCTGACGGAACTGGTGGGCGTGTTCCGCCTGCATGCACAGGCGCAACAGATGGCCGTGCCGGCGTCCAGCAATGTCACGCCGCTGCGCCGGCCGGTGCCGGCCGCCAGGCAAGGCGTGCGGCGCCTGGCCTGAAATGGGACGGGTCCGGGCGCAATCGGCGCGGCAGTGGTAGGCTGTCGTTATTGCGCGTTTGCCACTTCCGGGTTTTCCATGCCGTCTTCTTCCCTGCCGCTGTTGTGTTTCTCCGTGTTATTGCTCTCCCTGCCGCCGTTGGCGCAGGCGCAGGAGGGCGATCCCGTGCTGCCGTACCGGCCTTCCGTGGCCAGCCCCGCCCAGCTGCCCGTGCCGGGCCAGCTGGAATTCGAGGCGGGCGGCCTGCTGTCGAAAACGGACGACACGCGCCGCGCCAGCCTGCCGTACACGTTCAAACTGGCGTTCAGCCCGGAATGGGGCGTATTGCTCGAAGGCGAGGGCTTCGTGCGCGCGCGCGACGACACGGGGCGCCGCGAAACGGGCGTGGGCGACACGACGGTCGTGCTCAAGCGCGCCTTTTTGTTCGACAGCGCCACGGCGCTGGGCCTGGAACTGGGCTGGAAGTTGCCCACGGCCAAGGACAGCATCGGCAGCGGCAAGAGCGACGTGTCGCTGAACGGCATTTTCAGCCGCGACCTGGGCGCCGTGCACATGGATGCCAACCTTAACGCCACGCGCCTGGGGGCATCCAACCCGCATACCGGCAGGGTGCAAACGGGCTGGGCGACCTCCTTTTCCACGCCCGTCAGCGAGCGCTGGGGCGCCACGGCGGAAGTGTCGGGCACGCGCTTGCGCGGCGCGCCGGCCACGGCGCAGCTCTTGCTGGCCGCCACCTACAGTCCCACGCCGCGGCTGGCCATCGACATCGGCATGGCGCGCGGCTTGACGGCGGCGTCGCCGGACTGGTCGCTGTTCAGCGGCGTGGTCGTGCCTTTAGGCAAGCTGTGGTGAGATTGCCACGGCAATCCTTATGTGTCCTTGCGAACAAACAGTTGGTTGCACAAGGTCTACAATTGCGGCATAACTGATAAAAGGAGTGTCCCCATGAAAACCCTGATTCTTGCCGCCGTCTTGCTGTCGGCCGCTACCGCTGCCGTCGCCCAGGTGGGCGTCTCCGTCACCGTCGGCCAGCCGGGCTTTTACGGACGCATCGACATAGGCGACTATCCCGCGCCGCAATTGATCTATGCCCAGCCCGTCATCGTGCAGCGCCCGCAATACTATTCGGCGCCCCCCATCTATTTGCGCGTGCCGCCCGGCCATGCGAAACACTGGTCCAAGCACTGCCGCAAGTATAATGCCTGTAACCAAGAGGTATATTTCGTCCAAGATAGTTGGTATAACAACCAATATGTGCCCCGTTACCGCCAGCAGCATGGCGACCATGGCCGTCCCGACTACCGGGACCATGACCGTGATCGTGGCCATTACGACAAGCATGATGACAAGCGCGATAAACATGAAGGCAAGCGCGACAAGCATGATGACAAGCCAGGCAAGGGCCATGGCAACGGTCACGGCAATGGCAACGGCAATGGCAATGGCAATGGCAACGGGCACAGGGATTAACAAGTAGGAGGATCTTTGCATAGTAAAATCGTTATCGTAGGGGGAGGTGCAGGCGGCCTGGAGCTGGCCTGCAAACTCAGCCGCAAGCTCGGCGCCGGCCAGGTCACCCTGGTCGACAGCCGCCTGTACCATATCTGGAAACCGTCGCTGCATGAAGTGGCGGCCGGCACCCTGGACATTCATCAAGAGGGCCTGTCGTATCAGATGTTGGCGCATGACAATGGTTTTACCTATGTCTATGGCCCCCTGATCGCACTCGACGCCGCGTCGAACAGCCTTACCGTGGGCGCCATCGCCACGGACAAGGATGAGCAGCTCTTGCCGCAGCGCACTGTCAGCTACGACCAGCTGGTGCTGGCCGTGGGCAGCACCTCGAATTACTTCGGCGTGCCCGGCGCCCAGGAAAACACGATTTCCCTGAATGCCACGGAAGACGCCGAACGTTTCCGTCTGACCCTGCTGAAACTGCTGGCCATGGCCGAACAGCGCCAGGGCGACGCGGGCCATCCCGGCGTCGACATCGTCATCATCGGCGGCGGCGCCACGGGCGTGGAACTGGCGGCCGAATTGCGCGAAGCGAGCGGCGTGTATGCCGCGTATGGTTTCCAGAATCTCAACGCCATCAAGGATGTGCGCATCACCCTGCTCGAAGGGGCGCCGCGCATCCTGGCGCCGCTGCCCGAGCGCGTTTCCATCGCCGCTTCGAAATTGCTGCACCAGCACGGCATCACCGTGGTGACCGATACGCGCGTCACCACCATCGAAGCCGACAAGGTGACGGTGGCCAGCGGCACCAGCTATGCGGCCGACATCTGCGTGTGGGCCGCCGGCATCCGCGCGCCGGAATTCCTGTCCACCCTGGGCTTGCCGACCAACCGCGCCGGCCAGCTGGAAGTGACGGGCATGCTCAACGTGCAGGGCCATGCGAATATCTTTGCGCTGGGCGACTGCGCCGCCTGCATGGGGCCCGATGGCAAGCTGGTGCCGCCGCGCGCCCAGGCTGCCCACCAGCAAGCCGATTACCTGCTGAAAACGTTCCTGCTGCAAGCGAAGGGCAAGCCGCCGCAAACCAAGCCGTATGAGTACCTAGACTACGGTTCGCTCGTGTCCTTCGGCCGCACCACCTCGGTGGGTACGCTGATGGGTTCTCTGAAGGGCCTGAGCTGGTTCGTCGAAGGCTTTGTTGCGCGCATGATGTATGTGAGCCTGCACCTGATGCACCACAATGCCGTGCTGGGCAGCGTGCGCACGGCCGTCATGGCCATGGGCCGCTTCCTGATCAAGCGCAGCACGCCGCAGGTCAAGCTGCACTGATCGCGCTGTAGTAAACGGTTTGCGCCGGATCAAACAAGGGGCCTTGCGGCCCCTTTTTTATTTGCCGCGCGCGACAGGCGCCGCTTCGCAGCGGCCCCGCGTCATGGGAAAGTCGATGGTGGTGAATTTGCCCTTCAAGGTGCCGACGATGCTGGCATGCAAGATGCGCTCGCTGTCGCGGCGGTAGATGATGCGGCTCGGAAAATCGTTATCCAGGTTGGCGAAGATGAATTCATTCGGCTTGTCCTGACGCAGCAGGTTGAAGATCACGGGCGGCTGTCCCGACGGCTGCACGATGTAGGCCAGCTGGCCCGGTTCCGTGAGGCGGATCTGCACGAATTCAAAGGCCGTCGTCTTGCCGCCCTTGACGGTGCGGCTGGTGCCGAGGATGGTGCCGCCGGCGGCCGTGCTCCATTGTTCGCCGGAACCGGGTTCGGCGCCGTCGACATTCCAGCAGCCGGCCAGCCAGGCCAGCTTGTCCACGGTTTCCGGCGGCGGCACGGTGTTGTCGGCGGCCTGGGCGGCGCCCATGGCCAGCAGCGCTGCCAGCAAGGTCGTTGCGAGTCGTTGCATGCCATCTCCTGTCGTTGCGATGTTAGCGGTTGCTGGGGCACGCCGGCGGCGCGCCGGCGGCGCGCCTGCCCAGTGTAGCCGATGCTGGGCTGCACACGGCAAACACTTTATACTCGGGAAAGATGCCGACCGTCACCACCACTACGCCAAGGACAATCATGCACGATACTTCCACGCAGCCGCACGGCGCCGTAAGGCCGGGCCAGTTCGACGACCGCTACATCAGCCTGAAAAGCCTGGGCCTGGACCCGGAGCAGCTCGATTTTTACCAGCTGCTGCTGGCCTGCAGGGCCAGGGGGGAAGCTGGGGAAAGCCTGCGGCAGGTCGTGCGTTTCCGCACGGATGGCTATGGCAAGTCCCGCTTCATCAGCAGCCTGGACGCGTTGCCGGCGCCGCTGGCCACGTTCCCCCTGTGGCGTGCCGAGCTTGACGGCTGGCCCGGCGAGCTGGCGCGCGAGGACTTGCTGGTGCGGGCCAGTGCAGCGCTGGAGCAGCCGGCCGGCGACTTTCTCGCCTCGGCCGGCTGGCGCACGGCATTGCCTGACATTTGGCAAACCCTGCTGGTGCTGGGATGGCGGCAGGCGGGTTCTCCGGCCGATGCCGCCCTGGCGGCGCAATTGACGGATGTGTTGCGTGTTGGACATTTCTTGCAGGTGCTGGAAGGCGATCGCACCAGCCTGGCCGGGCATGGCGCGCGCCGCGATGTGCTGGGGGCGCAACTGCTGCTGCCGGAAGAGGGCATGCCGCTGCCCCGTTGAGGCGGGCAGGGCGCCCGCTGCGGGAAATTATTCTTTTGGCGTAATGCGCGGCAAGACGACGGTCAGGGCCGTGCCGCCTTGCGGATTGGCCGTCAGGCTCAGGGTGCCGCCCAGGTAATGCACGCGCTCGCGCACGGAGCGCAGGCCGTGCTTGCTCATTTCGACGGGCTCGTTGGCCGGCAAGCCGCTGCCGTTATCCTTGACCGTCATCATCAGCGCCTCGTCATTGTCGTCGATGATGATGTCCACCTGCGTGGCGTGGGCGTGCGCGGCGATGTTGCCGAGCGCTTCTTCCAGGGTGCGCAGCAGGGCCACGCCCACGTTGCGCGGGCAAATCAATTCATCTTCGGGCAGGCTGCAGCGCACGGTGATCTTGTGCTGTTCGGCAAATTGCGCGGCCAGCTCGCCGAGCGCGACATTTACGCCGAGAAACTCGAGCTTGTCGTTCCACAGCTTCATCTGCATCTGGCGGTTGGTCTCGATCACATTCAGCAGCAATTGCTTCATCGTCGCCGCGCGGTCGAGCAAGGCGGCTTCCTGCGGCATCTTTTGCGTCAGCAGCGACAGGTGCATGGTGAGCGCCGTCAGCGAGGAACCGAGGCTGTCGTGCAACTGGCGCGACAGGGCGCGCCGTTCATTGTCCCAGCTGGTGTTGACATGGCCGAGCAATTCGCTGAGGTCGGCGGCGCGCTCCGCATCGGCCTGGGCCGCTTCCTTGTTCGGATCTGTTTGTGCGGACATAGCGCCCCGTGAATGGTGAAAGGTGAGGACCAAATTCAAGTTGTGGATCATACATGAGGATTTCATCGCGGGGCGCATGGATGAAAAATTTCTGTCTTTTCGGCAATTTTAATCTCCTTCCATCATTTTTATGTGATAGACAATATTATCGTTTGCGCCAGCGGGCATCGTTCCCGTCGTTACGTACGGCTGCGCACATACCGGGGCGCGGCACGCTGCCATAGTGGGGCTGTCATTACCCCATGCGGCCTGGCGCCAGTGCGGCGCGGGGCGCAGCACTGGCCCGCTTACCGAAACGAAAGGACATGCCATGAATATCGATACCATCGTCGACAAGGAATACCTCGACAAAAGCTTCCGCGACATCGTCAATGCGCCCATTAGCGCCCTGCGCGGCGTCAGCGCAAAAGACGCCAAGGCCTTGCAGCAGGCGTTTGGCGTAACCACCGTGCGCGAATTGTCCAACCTCAACTTCGTCAAATGGGCCAGCGCGCTGGCCATCCTGGCCGATGAAGAGGGCATGAGCGGCGAAGAGCGGGCCAAGGAAGAATTGCTCGACGACGCCGTGGAAATGACCTTCCCCGCCAGCGACCCGATCTCCGTCGATGCGGGCATCACGCGCATCGAAGTGTCGCCCGACACCGTCAATGCGCAAACGGACCACCAGCATGCGGGCCAGCATGAAGTGACGGCTGGCAAGAAATAAAGCCTGCAGGACATGAAAAAACCGGCTGGCCGCAAGGCTTGCCGGTTTTTTTTACGCGCCGCACGGCGTCACGGTCAGGCGATCGATGGAATGCTGCTTTTCTGCATGTTGACCTGCGCCGCGATCACCTCGTGCGGCGTGCAGCAAAAGCGGTTCTTGCCGGCGCGCTTGGCTTCATACAGGGCCGTGTCCGCCGCGCCGAGCAGGGATTCGACGGTGCTGGCGTCGTCCGGGTAGATGGCGATGCCGATGCTGGTCGACAGGCGCAGGGTCAGGTCGTTGATGAAATACGGCTCGGAAATGACTTCGATCAGCTTGGCGGCCGGTTCGCGCGCGTCGCCCTTGCCGGCCAGGTTGCCCAGCACGATGACGAATTCATCGCCGCCGATGCGCGCCACCGTGTCTTCCTTGCGCGACGCGCCCACCAGGCGGGCCGCCACCATTTTCAGGATCTCGTCGCCATAGCCGTGGCCGTAACTGTCGTTGATGGCCTTGAAACCGTCCAGGTCCAGGTACAGGATGGCCGACTTGCCGCGGTTGCGGGCCGATTGCTGCAGCGTATGCTCGATGCGGTCTTCCAGCAGGCGCCGGTTCGGCAAGCCCGTCAGCGGATCGTGCAGCGCCAGTTCCTGCTGCTGCTTGCTGTATTGCGCCAGTTCCTTGTACAGCAGGCGCACTTCCAGCATGTTGTGGATGCGCTTGTGCACTTCCATCAGGTCGAAGGGCTTGCTGATGAAGTCGCGCGCGCCCGCTTCCAGGGCGGCGATCTTGAAACTCGGTTGCGCCGTGAGGGCCAGCACGGGCAGGTAGCCGCCATGTTCGATTTCTTTCAAGCCTTTCATGACCTGGAAACCATTGAGTTCCGGCATTTGCAGGTCGAGCAAGATCAGGTCGTAGCAATGCTCCTGGTGCAGGGGGCAAACCTGTGCCGGACGCATGGTGGCCGTGACGTTGGTATAGCCGGCATCGCGCAGGATTTCCAGCATCAGGTCGACATTGTCGGGTGAATCGTCGACGACCAAAATTTTGGCTTTCAAAATCTCATCTTGGCTGGGCATGTAAGGTCTCGGTTATACGGTCTATGCAACGCTGGCTTCTACCGCAGATGATGGGCTGACGGCGGTGGAAAAGATAGTAGCGCCTTGCAACAAGATAGGGCGCACAACTGCGCATGAACTCGCTTCTGCCGTTCTCCCCGGCCAAGGTCGCCGCTTCCAGCCTGCCGTGCAGGTGTGCTTCTGCATTTCAGTGTAGCAAACTTCAGCTTAGTTGCTTGTAGGACAGTGCCGCGTCTGAAAGTAGGAAGGCTAACCCATGAAAATAGTCATTTTGTACTGCACTATTTATTTCTTTGCATCATCTTTTTAAGATGGTGTTTTGCGCTCCCGTCCAGGGCGCGCAGCGGCCAGCTGCGCCACGGCCGCCACCAGTCCGGCCGGGTCGAGCGGCTTCGAGATCCAGGCCTGGAAGCCGCTGTCGAGCGCCCGCTGGCGATCTTGCGGCTGCGCAAACGCCGTCAGCGCCAGCGCGGGTAGCCGGGCCAACTCCGGGGCGGCGTGCGCGCGCACTTGCGCCAGCAAGTCGAAACCGTCGGCGTAGGGCATGCCGATGTCGCTGACCAGCACATCCGGGCGCACCTGCTCCAGCAGTTGCAGCGCTTGCGCCACGCCGCCGGCGCCGTGCACTTCGGCATTGTTGTCGCGTAAGATGCGTTCCGTCAGTTCGCGCGCATCGGCGTCGTCATCGACCAGCAGCACCTTGACGCCGCGCAAGTCATGGCTGGAGGGCGGGGCGCTGCCCGCCTGGCGCGCGGCGGCCGGCGTGCCCAGCGGCAGGCGCACGGTAAAGCTGGCGCCCTGCATGTCGCCGGCGCTGCTGACGGTGACCGTGCCGCCATGCTGCTCCACCAGGTGCTTGACGATCGCCAGTCCCAGCCCCAGGCCGCCGTGCCGGCGCGTGGTGGAGGCATCGGCCTGGCGGAAGCGGTCGAACACGTGCGGCAGGAAATCCTTCTTGATGCCGACGCCGTTGTCGGCCACCGTGATGGACAGGCGCGACGCCTCGCGGCGCACGCCGATATCGACCCGCCCCCCTTGCGGCGTGAACTTCAGGGCATTCGACAGCAGGTTCCAGATCACTTGCTGGATACGGCTGGGGTCGCCCGTGATGGTGCCCGCATCGCTGGCGATGTTGCAGTGGATGGCGATGTGCTTGGCGTCGGCCGCCGGGCGCAGGGTTTCGATGGCCGAGGCGATGATGCTGGCGGGCGCCAGGGTTTGCAGGTCGAGCAATACTTTGTCGGAAGTGATGCGGCTCATGTCGAGCAAGTCCTCGATCAGCTGCGCCTGCGCGCGCGCATTGCGTTCGATGCTTTGCAGGCCGCGGTGCAGGTCGGCCTGGTCGCGCGTGCCGCGCCGCAGCACCTGGGCCCAGCCGAGGATGGCCGACAGGGGCGTGCGCAGCTCATGCGACAGGGTGGCGAGAAAATCGTCTTTCAGCTGGTTGGTGCGCTCGGCTTCGGCGCGCGCCTCGCGTTCGCTGTCGAGCAGTACCTTGCGCTCTTCGGCGGCCCGCGTGGCGGCCGCGTACAGGCGCGTATTGTCGAGCGCGACGGCGGCCTGGGCCGCGATGGCCGAGACGATGCGTTCGCTGCGCGCGCTGAACATGCCCGCCTGCGGATGACCGAGCAGCAAGCGCCCCAGCAACAGGCCCGAGCGCGAGCTGACGGGCAGGCTCAGGCAGCTGCGCAGCGGCGGCGCGCCATCGGCGCTGGCATCGGGCGCGGCCAGCAAGTCGTTCTGGCGCATGGCCGGCCCCTGGCGCAGTTCGGTGGCGATGGCATCGGCCTGGCGCAGGCTGATGCCGTTGACGGCGCGCGCCGAGGGCAGGGGCGCGGCGCTGTCGGGAATCTCGCCCGCATCGTCATAATAGAAGGCGCCGAAGCGCGCGCCGCTGATGCGCGTGGCTGCATCGACGGTTTCCTGCAGCAGGGCGGGCAAGTCGAGGGTGCCGGCCAGGGCCGCCCCTGTATTGTTGAGCAATTCGAGCACGCGCGTTTCATCGCGCAAGGCTTCCTGCGCGCGCTTGACCTGGTCGACGTCGGTGCTCGTGCCAAACCAGCGCAGCAGCTGGCCGCCCCGGTCGCGCACGGGATTGGCGCGCGTCAGGAACCAGCGGTACTGGCCGTCGGCGCCGCGGATGGGAAATTCCATTTCGAAGGGCGTGCCGTCGCGCAAGGCGGCCTTCCACGCGTGCAGCATGGGTGGCAAATGCTGCGCGTGATAGGCGATGCTCCAGCCGTCGCCCGCCATCTGTTCGGCGCTGGTGCCCGTGTAGTCGTGCCAGCGCTGGTTGTACCAGGCAATGGTGCCGTCGAAGCTGGCGATCCAGGCCAGTTGCGGGATGGAATTGGCCAGCGCGCGCAAGTCTGCCTCGCTGTGGCGCAAGCTTTCCTCGGCCGCCTTGCGCTGGCTGATGTCCTGGATGTACGTGGTCAAGCCATCGCTGGAAGGGAAGATGCGCACTTCCAGCCAGCGCCCCAGCGGCCGGTACAGCAGTTCGAAGCTGCTGCTGTGCTGCTGCGCCATGGCGCGCCGGTATTGCACTTCCAGTTCCGTCCCCTGCAGGGCGGGGCAGGCTTGCCACAGGCTGCTGCCCGCCAGGCTGGCGCCGGGCGGACGCTGCGGTGCGAGCATGTCGGCGCCGCGCGTGTTGATATAGCGGATGGTCCAGTCGCGGTCGAGCAGGCAAAAGCCATCGGTGATGCTTTCCATTAAGTTTGCCAGGCGCTCGCCGGAGAGGCTCAGCGGCGCTGATGGGGGCAGCAGATCTTGCGTGCGGTCAGGCTTGGCCATCGGAAATCCTGCAACAGTGAGTCTGCCGCACGGGCTCTTGCCCCGCCGGGCCGCCGCCGCTAAGCTCAGTTAAATGGGTCATGATGGTCAATGCCCGCGCCATGAATGAGGGGAGGCACAAGCGCCCCTGTCTGGCTGGTATTGTAGCCCCAAGCGGCGCAGCGCCACCGCACGCTTGCGCGTTGCCTGCAGATAGCACTGGACAGGCTGGAAAGCAGTCCCTATAATCCCGCTTCTTTCGAGACAGCAACTTCTCGATTCGCTGGAAGCTCCTGTGAAAGCAGAAGTGTCCATCGATAAAAAGGCGTCAGCTTTTTAGCAGTGAAAAGGTAGTCGATCATGCGGGGCGGTATTCTGCAAAATCAGCTAAGCGATTGAAAAATCGAACTTTTCAAAGCGAAATGAATACGCTATAATGTTTGCCTGCGCGGCTGTAGCTCAGCTGGATAGAGTACTTGGCTACGAACCAAGGGGTCGTGGGTTCAATTCCTGCCAGCCGCACCAGAATACTGAAAATCAGACTTTGCCTGGTTTTGTTGTAACAAGTTTCACCTCCATGTCGTTCGTGGAATGTTGTAGAAGTTTTGCGGCTGTAGCTCAGCTGGATAGAGTACTTGGCTACGAACCAAGGGGTCGTGGGTTCAATTCCTGCCAGCCGCACCAGAATACTGAAAATCAGACTTTGCCTGGTTTTGTTGTAACAAGTTTCACCTCCATGTCGTTCGTGGAATGTTGTAGAAGTTTTGCGGCTGTAGCTCAGCTGGATAGAGTACTTGGCTACGAACCAAGGGGTCGTGGGTTCAATTCCTGCCAGCCGCACCAGTATTTGCAGTAGTGAAAAAACCCGGAAAGTTCGCTTTCCGGGTTTTTTTTCGTCCGGCGCAACTGCAGCGGGCCGCCGACGGCGCGGCCTGCCGCAGTTGCGCCAATATCCCATCAATTCGGATACGGCTGGCCCGAGGACGCCTGGTTGCCCAGGACGATGGTGGTCACCCACAGCCCGCCATTCGTCACGGGGCCGGTGAACTTGAACAGCGAACCGCCCGATTGCGCCGGGTCCGCCACATTCGACGCCAGGCTATTCAATCCCGAGGTCGTGAAGGTGCATGCGGTTTCTTGCCCAACAGCATTTTGTTCCGCGTTCAGCACGGGCGTGGCGCCATTGAACAGGTACAGGCCGCAATTGTCCATTTTCGATCCGTAGGTGGCGGACTGCGTGTAATTGAAGGTCACCGCGCCATCGAGCAGGGTGGCGGCCGGGATGGACGACAGTTTCGCCGGCGTGATGCTGGTGATCGTGGCGAACAGGCTGGCCTGGTTTGCCCGGGCAAACGCTTTCGACAGGGGCACGGCATTGATCTGGAACGGGAAGGCGCTGACGGGGCCGTTCGCTGTCTTCAGGGTCCAGACATATACTTTGCCCGGCGCCACTTTCGTCTCGTCGATGCAGGCCGTGCCGGCGCCCAGGCCCGGCGTGCCGGCGGGCAAGCTGGCCAGGTCCTGGCAGCTCTGGATCGCTTCCGCGTTATTGTAGAAAGCGCTGGCAGCGCCATTGCTGTCGGCAATCCGCATGTGGGTGTAGCCCGTGGCTGGCAGGATCAGCTGCAATTTGCTGCCGGCCGTGCCCGGTGTCTGGAAGTCGCCGAATGTCGTCAGGCCCGGTCCCCGCACGTCGATCTTGTTGATGGCCGGATTGTCCTGCAGCACGGTGTCGAGCTCGACGTGCGCGGCCCATTCGCGCGCAAAGGTGGCCGCGCCCGCACCGTCGAGGCTGCGCTGGATGCGCGCATTCATGTGCATGTCCAGGTGGCCGCTGCCGGCCAGCTTCCAGCCGCCGGCACAGGCGCTGGTATCGCTCGTCTTGACCAGCTTCCAGTTGAGCATGCCCGCATCTGTTCCTATGCGCAACTGTACCCATGCGCTGCTCGGCTTGCCTGCGGTGAAGCCGATGGCTGTCGCCCCGGCGCCCAAGCGATTGTTGATGAAGTCGGCGACGCGCGATGTCGAGGTGCTGCTCGAGGACGTCAGCGTGGCGATTTCATCCGTGCTTAGCGGTTGCATGTTGACGCTGGCCAAGCCCAGCGCTTCGATGGTCAGCCCGGCATGAGCGGCCTGGTCGGTGCTGGTCAGGGCCGACACGATTTCCGCCTGGCCCACGCCCGTCCCCATATTGAAGGAACTGTCGATGAACGGCGACACGGCCGCCGTCGACGGCGCGACAAAGCCCGTCTTCGGATACAGGGCGCTGAGCGAGGCCATGCAGGCGCGGATTTCCGGCAAGACGCTGGCCGCGGCGTTCGCCTTGAGCAAGTCGGCATCCGATGGCGTCGTCGCTGCGGGGATGGTGGCGGCGCCGCCAGCGGCGGCAGGCAAGGTCACGCTGCCCAGCGTGCTGTTGGTGGCAATCAGGGTGACCGTCGCCATGGCGCCTTGCGCTTCCGCGGGCGCGACGAGGATCTGGTCCAGCACGGCATCCATCCCCGTACCGTTGGCAACAAAGGCGCCCGTCAGCGGATTGGTGTTGCTGGCGTTAATCGGTTTGATCATGGCGACGACTGCGGCGATGGCCGCATCGAGCCGTTGCTGGGTCGCGGCACTGGCCAGCGCCGCGGTGCAGGCGGCCGGGACGGCATTGGCAACGGGCGCGCAGATGCTTGCCAGGGTGGCGCCGCCGGGCTGACCCGACGCCGTGGAAACGATCAGGTCGGTCAGCGGCGTGATATTGACGGTTTGTCCCGCTGCCGTGGCGATGGAATTCATGGTCACTTGCTTGCCGCCGGCCGTGCCGGTGATGCTGAGGAGAAAGGGCGCCGTCATGCCGCCCACGTCGAGCGTGTATGCCCCGCCGGCGCCGGTACTGACCGCCACGGATACTTTGCCCTTGCTATCGATGGCAATCACGCTGCCCGCGACGGGCGCGCCGACGGCGGCGGTGCCGCTGAGCGTCGTGGCTGGCGGCGGTACAACGGGCACGACGGGAGGGATAGGCGCAACGGGGGCGACCGGGTCGGCGGGGCTGCTGCTGCTGCCGCCGCCGCACGCGGCCAGCATGAGGGCGGCCGCGCAGGCGGCAGCCAGAGGCAATAATTTGTGCAAGTTCTTCTTCATGGTATCCCCTTAGTATTTTTATTAAAATTACTGCTAGTAAACATTCTCAAAGTTTTCCATGAATTGCAATTTATTTTTCTTGGATGTATTAATAATGAGCAACAAGTAACAAAGCTGTCGGTTTCGCGCCGCAGTCTGGAAAGAAATGTGATGAAATGAGCAAGAGTGCGGCGTGCGTGTGCCGCCGCAAGACAGGAGTGGCCGCCAATTGTGAAATATCGCCGCCACGGCTTTGCCATTCTGCAAAGCCCTGCTATAATCTTGTCTTAGGCGGCTGTAGCTCAGCTGGATAGAGTACTTGGCTACGAACCAAGGGGTCGTGGGTTCAATTCCTGCCAGCCGCACCAGAATATTGGGGGTCAGATTGTAAAATCTGATCCCCTTTTTCGTTTCCGAATGGATTTACGCTGCGCCTGTGGCGCCGCGCCGGTATTGCTGGCGAAACGCGCGCGGCGTCACCTGCCTGGCGGCGCGGAACTGGCGGTTGAAATGCGCGAGGTTGCGGTAACCCGCCTCTTGCGCGATGACGGCGATGGCCAGATTGCTTTCGATCAGCTGTTGGCAGGCGCGGCCGATGCGCAGCCGCGCCAGGTACTCGCCGGGCGTGCAATGCGCGTGGCGCTTGAAACAGCGGTGGAAGGCGCCCAGCGACAGGGCCGCCCGCTGCGCCAGCGTTTCCAGTGCAATCTCTTCCCGGAAATGCGCGTGCATGAAGTCAAACACGATTGCCATGCGCTTTTGCTGCGCATCGGCATGCACCGGCGCCAGCGCCTCCGAAGCCAGCGGCTGCGCACCGCCATCGCCAGCCAGGTCCAGCAGCACGTCAAGCAACAGCGGCAGGCGCTGCGGCACGGGCAGCGCATTCAATTGCAGCAGTTTCTCTGCGCTGCGCGCGCTCGTTGCCGGCGAAAAATGCAGGGCAGGGCCGGCGCGGCGCGCCAGTTGCCGCACGCCATGCAACTCCGGAAAACAGGCCGCCAGCTGTTCCACCCATTCCAGCGAAAACCACACGACGACGGCCAGCATCGGCTGCGTGCCGTCGATGCGCTCGCTGGCCGACCAGGTGTGCGGCAAATTCGGCCCCAGCAGCACCAGGTCGCCCGGTTCGAAATCGCCCAGGTGGTCGCCGATATAGCGTTGCCCCCGCGCATTGACCGTCAGGGTCAGCTCGAATTGCGGGTGGTAATGCCAGAGGAAGGGAATCGCATCGAGTTCGCGCCACAGCAAGCCCCAGGAGTGGCCCGTCGGAATCGTGACTTGTTCAAATAAAGGCGTCATTGTGACGTTTTAAAGAGGCTGATGGTCAGGATAGTATCAGTTTTGGTTGCTGCGCACGCATTTTACGCGGCACTGCCGGAGCACAATCTGTCCACACCAACACAGGAGACAGCGATGCAAAACCGATATCAATACGGCGAAGACCGTCCCGGCAATCCATCCGTGGCTTACACGGAACAAACCCAGTTGCGCGACATACAAAAACAGCTGCCCCTGCGCGTGCTGTCCGACAGCGATTTCCTGCACTGGCAAACCTACGGTTACGTCATCGTCAAGGATGCCGTGACGCCGGAACAGGTGCGCCGCACGACCGATTTCCTGTGGGAATTCCAGGGACTCGACCAGCACGACCCCGCCACCTGGAACCGGGACCAGTTGCGCGACCACGCGATGAAAGAGCTCAACGGTTCCGGCATGGTCGAGGCCTATCACAACCAGACCCTGTGGGATAACCGCCAGACCCAGCGCGTGTACGACGCCTTTGTCGACATCTGGGACCGTCAGGACCTGTGGGTGACCATCGACCGCGCCAACCTGAACACGCCGAACAATGGCAAGCGCAAGTTCGGCGGCTTCATCCACTGGGATGCCGACACCACGCTCGACCCGCTGCCCGTCAACGTGCAGGGCGTGCTGGCCCTGTCCGACACTTCGCCCGACAGCGGCGGCTTTCAATGCTATCCGGAATTGTTCAACAACTTGCTGGCGTGGCGCAAGACCGTGCCGCAAGACCGCAACCCGTGGCAGCCGGATCTGGCGACGGTGCCGTATCCGATGGAATTCATCGCCATGAAGAAAGGGGAGTTGTTGATCTTTAACAGCCTGCTGGCGCACGGCATCCGCCCGAACACATCGACGGACCAGGTGCGCCTGGCGCAATACATTTCCTTCACGCCAGCCCAGGAAGACAATCAAGCCCTGCGCGACTGGCGCGTGCAAAGCTGGCGCGAGCGCAGCGCGCCGCAAGGCTATGCATTCCCTGGCGATCCCGAGGAAAAGGAACAGCTGCGCTATCCGCAGGCGCAGCTGACTGCGCTGGGCGAGAAGATCCTCGGCGCGCGCGGCTGGTAAGCGTGGCGCCACGTCCGATGGCATTGCCTGCCGGATAGACAATTGCCGGCAAATGCACGATCATGGCTTGACTTGCCATCGACCGAGGAAACGCATGAGTATCATCACCTGCATCGAAGACTTGCGCGTGCTGGCCCAGAAACGGGTGCCGCGCATGTTTTACGACTACGCCGATTCCGGTTCCTGGACGGAATCGACGTACCGCGCCAACAACAGCGACTTCGCCAAGATCAAGTTCCGCCAGCGCGTGGCCGTCAACCTGGAAAACCGCAGCCTGGCCTCGACCATGGTGGGCCAGCACGTGTCGATGCCGGTAGCCCTGTCGCCCACGGGCTTGACGGGCATGCAGCATGCGGATGGCGAAATTCTCGCGGCCCAGGCGGCCGAGCAATTCGGCGTGCCGTTCACCCTGTCGACCATGAGCATTTGCTCGATCGAGGACGTGGCGGCGAACACGACAAAACCGTTCTGGTTCCAGCTGTACGTGATGAAGGACCGCGAATTCATCAACCGCCTGATCGACCGCGCCAAGGCCGCCAAGTGCGGCGCGCTGGTATTGACGCTGGACTTGCAGGTGCTGGGCCAGCGCCACAAGGACTTGCGCAACGGCCTGTCGGCGCCGCCGAAACTGACCATCCCCAACATTCTCAACATGGCCACCAAGCCGCGCTGGGTGGCGGGCATGCTGGGCACGAAACGGCGCGGCTTCGGCAACATCGTCGGCCACGCCACGTCCGTGTCGGACATGTCGTCCCTGTCGGCCTGGACGCAGCAGCAGTTCGACCTGAGCCTGTCGTGGGCGGACGTGGAATGGATCAAGCAGCGCTGGGGCGGAAAACTGATCATCAAGGGCATCATGGACCCGGAAGACGCGCGCCTGGCAGTGGAAAGCGGCGCCGACGCGCTGATCGTCTCGAACCACGGCGGGCGCCAGCTCGATGGCGCGCAATCGTCGATCGAAGCCTTGCCGGCCATCGTCGACGCCGTCGGCAGCCAGATCGAAGTGCACATGGATGGCGGCATCCGCTCGGGCCAGGACGTGATCAAGGCCGTGGCCCTGGGCGCGAAAGGCGTCTACATCGGCCGCCCGTTCCTGTACGGCCTGGGCGCCATGGGCGGGCCGGGCGTCACCAAATGCCTGGACATCATCCGCAACGAACTGGACTTGACGATGGCCTTTTGCGGCTTGCGCGACCTGCAGCAGGTGGATAAAAAGATCCTGCTGCCGGGGACGTTTTAAGCGGCAATCCGCACGATTTCAAAACCTTCCGATGCCTGGGGCGGCACGAAGTGGCGCGTGATGTCATCAAATTGCGCGTCGCTGGTGGAAAACGGGTGCAGCCCGCTGGCATTGCGCTGGCGCAAGCGCGCCTTGCATTCCTCATCCGTCACGTCGAGGTAATGCAGCACGTGCGGCGTGCCCGCCTGCTGGAACAGGTCGCGCATCCAGGCGCGGCTGGCCGGCGTATTCGCGGGAAAATCGAGGACGACGGACACGCCCGCCTGCAGCATCTGCAGGGCCAAAGGGGCGATGGCTGCGCGCAGCCGCGCCGCGCAAGCCGCGTAGTCGGCCAGGCTGGCGATCTGGCACGGATACAGCTGCGCCAGCAAGCTGTCTTCGCTGATGCGCACGGTGTGCGGCGCCTGCGCAAGGCGGGCGGTCAGGGTGGATTTGCCCGAGGCAATCTTGCCGCACACGAGGTGCAGGGTGGGGGAGGCGGTGGTGCTGGAGGTAGGGGACATGGTCGCTCGCTAGAAAGAAATAATGCCTGCGAGACGTCTTGATCTATTGTTGCAAATCAAAGCCGCCTCCCGGGCGGCTTTGGCAATCACACTGCTGCTAAGCCACCATCGTTGGAATGGCGGCAATAATCGACGGCAGGGGCGGGAATGGCGATTGCATGACTGAACGATGCCATGGAATGGCGGGCGCTGTCAATTGCCCAGGCGTGTCCACGGCTCGCGGAACGTGGCCGCATCGAGCGGCTGCGCATGCGGGTCGTCGTGCTGGAACAGGCCGCCGATCAGCATATCCTGGATGGCGCCCGTGAAACCGCCGTAGGGCGAGGCGCTACCCCACTGGCGTTGCGTGTGGGCAAAGACGGCGGCGTCTTGCTGCGCCGCCAGCTGCGTCAAGGCGTGCCGCAAGGCGGCGGCCGCTTCCGGACCCATGTCCGTGGCGATGGCGCACACCAGGCGCAGGCCAAATTGCAAGGGCTTGCCTGCCAGTCCCAGCAGCGATTCATTGGCCAGGGCGAGGAACACATCGGGCGCCTGGTCGTCCTTTTCACAAATGGTCCAGGTGGGCGCCCACGCTTCCAGGCTCATGAAGCGGGCGTCGCGTGTTTCCGGCGTATGCGTCCACTTCGCGTGCGATTTGTCGTCCCAGCCCAGGCGGCCAAAGGAAATCGGCTTGCCCTTGGGATTGTATTGATGGCTGCGCACGCCGGCCTGGCCTCTCGTCCGCGCTTGCGTCATGAGTCCATCGAGGCTGGCGGCGAACGGCATCCATTGCGCCGCATCCCACAGCGGCGCCGCAGCGGGCGCGGCCAGCAGCAGGAATACTTCGTAATCACGTGAAAAAAACGCCATGCAGCTTCCTCGGCAAATGGATGGAAAATTGTGTCGCAATATTATAGTGGCGCTTGCGACAAGGCGGCGCGCTGGCTGGGGCGCAGCAGGTAGACGCCGTACAGGCACAGGGGCAGCACGGCCAGCAGGGCGATATACGGCAGGATAGACGCGCCGTCTTCGGCCGGGTTGGGCAAGGTGGCCGTCACTAGCGCGTAGTCCCACAAGCCATGCACGAGCACCATGGGCCAGATGGAGCGGGTGCGCAGGCGGATGGCCGCGTAGCCGACGCCTTGCAGGGTGGCGGCCACGGCTTGCCACAGGGCGCCGCTGACGTCGCCCGTGGCCAGGCCGTTGGCCGTATGGGCCAGGCCGAACAGGGCCGAGGACATCAGGACGGCGGGCCAGACGGCGTAGCGCTCCAGCATGCCTTGCAGCAATATGGCGCGGAACATCAGCTCTTCCGAGACGGCCACCAGGGCCGCATTGCAAGCGACGACCAGCAGCACGCGCGGCTGCGGCCAGCCGCCGGCCCAGGCCAGCAACAGCATCAGCAGCGCATACAGCAGGGGCGGCGAGACGAGCCACAGCGTTTTCCATGGCTGCGGCGCGCACAGGCCCGCCGCGCGGCGCCGGCTTGAGGCCAGCAGCAGCGCCAGCGCGAACAGGGCGGCCAGCGCCCACGACAGGCCGATGCGGCCGGTGACGGCGGCGCCCGGCAAGGCGTAGCCGGCCGCTTCCAGCCAGCGGCCGCCCAGGCTCAAGCCCAGCCAGATGGCCAGTGCGATGAGGGAGACCGGCATGGTGAGGGCGATTCTAGGGAAGGGCATGGTTGGCTTCGGTGTTGGCCGCGTCGGCTACTGCGTACATGGGCGAATCATGAAGTTGCATCAATGATATGGTGGAAATATTGCCATACTACATTAAAAGCAGGCGTACAAAATTGCCACATCGTTATAGTTGCATGGAATAATAAGCATTCGTCCGTTTGCCGCCAGACTGGAGAGCCATGACCTACAGCAAGACCATCACCACTGAACGATTGATCCTGCGCAAGCCGCAGCCATCGGATGAGGCGGCGCAGTTCGCCATGCATTCCGACCCCGAAGTGATGCGCTATTTCAGCGAACCGCCCTGGGAAGACACGGGCCGCGCCACGCGCCAGATTGCCGAGGACATCGCCGCTTTCGAGAAAGAGGAATTCTTCCGTTTCGCCGTCGAGCTGAAGGCGACGGGCGAATACCTGGGCAGCTGCAGCCTGTTTTCCGAGCACCGCCAGAACCGCCGCGCCGAGATCGGCTACGCGCTGGGCCGCCCGTACTGGGGCAAGGGTTATATGCACGAAGCGCTGTCGGCGCTGCTGGAATTCGCCTTCATCGAGCGCGACCTGAACCGCCTGGAAGCCGATATCGACCCGCACAACGCCGGTTCGGCCAGCGCCCTGGAACGCCAGGGTTTCAACAAGGAAGGTTTTCTGCCCGAACGCTGGATCGTCGGAGGCCAGGTCAGCGACTCGGCGCTGTATGGCTTGCTGCGCCGCGAATGGGAAGCGCGGCGCAAGGGCGCCGCGTGAGCGGACAGGTTAGCGATGCGTTCCAGCGATCGCCAGGCCGCAGCTGAGGAGGATGCCAGGCGATGATCGCTGTCGATTTACCCGCTTCAGGCCACCCGCTGGTGACCTTGCGCCCGCTGGAATACAGCGACGCGTCCGCCTGGTATGCCTACCTGGCCGACCCTGCCGTCGTGGAGCACACGAGCTGGAACTTGCAGTGCGCCGACGATCTGCAGGCCAATTTCGATGACTATGCATCGGCCCAGCCATCGTCGTCCATACGGCTGGCCGTGGTGCTGCGCGACGGGGGCCGGCTGGTGGGCACGGTCGGCTTCAATGCCATTTCCCCGCAGCACGGCACGGCTGAAATCGCCTACGATCTTGCTCCTGCCGTGTGGGGGCAGGGCGTGGCCACGTCCGTCGTGAACGCTGTCGTGGATTGGGGTTTCCAGCGCCTCGGCTTCCGGCGCATCCAGGCAACCGTGCTGGAAAGCAATGAACGGTCGATGCGTGTGCTCGAACGCTGCGCTTTCGAGCGGGAAGGCTATCTGCGCTGCTACCGGCAAATTCGCGGAAGATCCGGCAATTTCTGGCTGTATGCGCGCATTGCCGGCGTGCGATGAATAAACTTCCCCTGAGTATCCTGCTGGTGGAAGACCACCTGGCCATCGCGCGCCAGGTGCTCGATTTCCTCGACGGCTTGCGCTGGCAGACGGACCATGCGGGCACGGGTGCGCTGGCCGTGCAATTGGCCACGCGCAACAGCTATGACGTGGTGCTGCTGGACCTGAACCTGCCCGACATGGATGGTTTGCAAGTGTGCCGCGCCATCAAGGCGGCCGCGCCCAGCAATGTGCCGATTTTGATGCTGACGGCGCGCGACGCGTATGAAGACAAGGCACGCGGCTTTCGCGACGGCGCCGACGATTACCTGACCAAGCCGTTCGACTTGCGCGAAGTGGCCTTGCGCTGCGAAGCGCTGGCGCGCCGGCAGCAGTTGCACGTGCACCAGGAAATGCGCGTGGGACCGTTCACCTTGCAGACGCGCGCAGGGCGCGCCCTGTATGGCGACGCACCGCTGCCATTGACGCAGACGGGTTTCAAGATATTGCTGCTGCTGAGCCGCGAATACCCGCACGCCGTCTCGCGCTCGGCCTTGCTGCAGCAGCTGTGGGGCAGCCAGCCGCCCGATAGCGATGCGCTCAAATCGCACATCTATGCACTGCGCAAGCAGCTGGAGTTGCTTGGCGGGGCTGGCGCGGCAGGTATGCTGGTGACCATACCGCAGCTGGGCTACCGCCTGGCCTTCGACGCGGCGGCATCGCCATGAGCCAGTCGATCCGGCAGCGCCTGTTCGCCGCCCTGGCCGGCTTCACCGTCCTGCTGTGCCTATGCTACACGGGCCTGGCGCTGGTGATTGCCTACGTGACGGAAGACATGCTGGTGCAGCGCCTGCTCGAGCGCGAAGCGGCGGCCGTCAGCATGCGCTGGCAGCAGCACGGCAAGCTTACGCCTTCTGGCAGCGACCTCATCACGGTTTATGGCAGTTACCTTGACTTGCCTCAAGCGGTGCGTGCGCACGTGCCGCCGTCCGCCCCGCGCGGGGAAGTGTTTACGACGACGGGCCAGCATTATCACGTGCTGGCGCTCGATGTCCTTGCCGCTTGCCAGCCGCAGCGCGCATACCTGCTGGCCGACGTGGCGCCCGTGCTGGTGGTCTCGCGCCTGGCGCAGGAAGTGGGCGGTGTCGTGGCTGGCGTGGCGCTGGCGCTGATCGGGCTGGCCCTGCTGCTGGCGTACTGGCTGGCGCGGCGCCTCGTGCTGCCCTTGCAGAGATTGGCCCAGGAAGCGCGCCGGCTGGCGCCCGGCGGCGCCGTCCATTTCAGCGAACGCGACCGCCCCGATGAGATCGGTTTCCTGGCGCGCCGGCTGGAAACCACCTTTGCCGAATTGCAGGCGGTGTTGCGGCGCGAACAGGCTTTCGCCCGCGACGTCAGCCATGAATTGCGCACGCCGCTGACCCTCATGCACAACACCCTGGCGCTGGACTATGCGCAGCCGCTGGGCAGGCAGGAGCAGGTGCAGCTGCGGCAATCCACGGACGAGATGCGCGCCACCATCGACGTGCTGTTCGCGCTGGCGAGGGCCGAGCAATTGCCGGGCGACGTGGTCGAATTGCGCGGCTGCATCGAGCAATGCCTGCTGCGCCTGCTCGACGAACACCCTTGGGATGCCAGCCTGCTGGCCCTGGACTTGCCCGAGCGGCTGGAGGTGGTCGGCAATCCGCAACTGGTCATGTTGCTCCTGAATAATTGCCTGGCGAATGCGTTGTTCCATGGCGGCCCCGATAGCCGCATCGGTATTGCGTTTGCACAAGGTTGCCTGAGCATCCAGAATACCGTGCAGCCGGGACAAGCGCCACGCATCCACGGTTTCGCGCACGGCCAGAACCTGCTGCTGCGCCTGGCAAAAGCCATGCACTGGGACATTGTTTTCCATCCGGGCGCGACGCAGTTCCGTGTCGCCATCCATCCGGTCCGGGCGCGATAAAGTCGGCGGATTTCACCGCGATTTCACCTGCCCCTGCTTATGCTGGCTGCTCTTTTACTTGAAGGGAAGCCCATGAAAATCGCCATCAGCCTGTTCATCCTGTCCTGCCTGTCCATGCCCGTGCTGGCCCAGGTGCAATCGCTGCAGCTCAAGGATGAAAAACGCCGCTACATCGTCTACACGCCGGCTGCGTATCAAAGCCAGCCTCAAAAGACCTTTCCCGTCGTCTTCAATTTCCATGGCGGCGGCATGAGCATGGCGGAACAAATGCTGTACACGCAGATGAACAAGACGGCCGAGCGGCACCAGTTCATCGTTGTGTATCCGCAAGGTATCAAGCAGGATTGGAACGTGGGCTTCGGCATGGATTACCTGGCGGGCACGGACGACGTCGGCTTTACGCAAGCGATGTTGAGCAAACTCAAACAGGATTACCGCATCGATGAGCAGCGCGTGTATGCCACGGGCCTGTCGCGCGGCGGTTTCTTTGCCCTGCGCCTGGCGGCCGAGCTGCCGCAACAGTTCGCCGCCGTCGCCTCGGTGGGGGCGCCCATGCCGGAACCGGTACGGCAGCATCACAAGACTGCAGACAAGGTCGGCATGCTGCTGATACAGGGCACGGCCGACAAGGTCGTGCTGTTCGAGGGCAAGGCCGCCAGCTATCTGTCGGCGGAAGATACGTTCGATTACTGGCGCCAGCACAACGGCATCGAAGGCGCCAGGCCGCAGCCGCGCCTGCTTCCTGGCCCCGCTGGCGACGCCACGCAAGTGAGCTGGCTGGAGCAGGACGCCGCGGGCGCCAGCGTGGCCTTGCTCACCGTCAAGGAGGGCGGCCACACGTGGCCGGGCGCCGACGCCTTCAACGTCGGCCTGCCCATAGGCAAGACCACGCGCGCCATCGATGCGAATGAGGTCATGTGGGAGTTTTTCAGCCGCCATCGCCGTTGACGCCATGCTAGGATGGCGGCGCATGGCGTAACCATCAGGCAACGGGAAAGGCAGGCACAGTGGCATTATCAACAGCAGGCATCGCGGCCATGGCCGCGGCAATCTTTGCCAAGCCCGGCGCGGCCGTGGCGCAGGCGTATTCGCAGATGGAAAGGGAAACGCTGTATTTCCGCTCGCCTGCCGAGCTGTGCGCGTATGCGGCCAGGCTGGAGGCTGAAGGGGCCGGCGAGGTGTTCCTTGCCGTGCATTACCCGGACATGGCCGGACACTTTGCCCCGCGCCGTATCGCCCTCGACCCGGCCAAGTGCGGCGGCCTCACCTACCGTTACGTGTGCGAAGGCTGGGGCGTCATCCGCGTCTACCTGCGCCTGTCCAGCGGCAAGGGACTGGCGTCGCATGTGAGCGCCAATTCGCAAAAGCGCGCGGAAAAATGGCAGCCCCTTTACCCGGACTTTGGCCAGACCGATGCGTGGGACTGGGCCGCCGTGGGCCGCCATGAACGCCGCCTGATCCGCGTGCTGAAGCAGGCCGTGGCGCACGATGCGGCGGCAGGAGGCTCGGCATGACAGGCGTGACGCCCATCCACCCGGCCGCCATCTTTTGCCGTTCCCTGGCGCAGCTTTCCGCCATGCTCGACAAGACCGGCACCGCGCCGCACATGCTGGCGGCGCGCCTGCACCCCGACATGCTGCCATTCGCCCAGCAAGTGCGCGCGGCCGTGAGCTTTTCCCTGCGCGGCTGCTGCCCGCTGGCGGGGCTGGAGGTAGCCGATTTCAGCGCCGCCGCCAGCCTGCAGGAACAGATCGCACACACCATGCGCTACCTCAAGGACATTCCCGTGGAGCGCTTCGACGGGCCGCCAGACCGCATCTGCCGCGACCGCGCCGGCTTCGCCGACATCGCGCTGCCGGCCGATGAATTCTTGCAGCTGTACATACTGCCGAATTTCTACTTTCACTTCAGCATGGCGTATGCGATTGCGCGCAGCGCCGGCGCGGCCATCGGCAAGGGCGATTTCGACGGTTATCACGCGTATGCGCCGGGTTTCAGCTTTGAGCGGCCTGCAGCGACGTAGTTCCTACAAGCCCGCGTCTTTCCACGACGCCAGTCCCAGCCGCTTCAACAGCCGGCCCGACAGCCCGCAGCTCCAGCAACTGATCTGGATTTGCCGCTGCCGCGCCGGGTCCGCATGCCAGGCTTGCTCGGCGTAGTCGAGCAGGGCGTCGCTGAGGGCAGAGTTGTCGGCGACGGGCGGCAGGCGCGACATCAATTCAAGCACGCCGTGGGTAGCCTCCTTGATCTGCAGCAAACCTGCCAGCAGGGCGCGCAGGACGGCGCCGTCGATGTTGCTGCTTGCTTGCGTGAAACGTTGCTGCCAGCACGGGCTGCGCGCCTGCCACAGGGCCAGCAGCGCAGGCACGTCGGCGGACTGCAGTTGCCCGATCAGCTCGTCCGCCTCGAGAAACAGATCGAGGCGGTCGTATTCATCGTCGTCGCTGCACAGCAGTTCATCCAGCTCGGTTATCAGACTCATGCCACCACGTTCGTGGGCGCACCCCGTTCGAACGCTTCCACGTTGCCGATCAAAATGTCGGCCAGCTTCTGCATGGCTTCGCCGCTTGCCCAGGCCGTGTGCGGGGTGAGGATGAAGTTGGGCAGGCGCAAATTGAGCAGCGGGTTGTCGGGCGGGGGCGGCTCCTTCGATAACACGTCGAAACCGGCGCCGGCGATCACGCCGTTCGTCAATGCCTCCGCCAGCGCAGCTTCATCGACGAGGCCGCCCCGCGCCGTGTTGATCAGCAGCGACGTGGGCTGCATGCGCGCCAGTTCCTTTGCTCCGATGATGTTGCGCGTCTTGTCCGTCAGCGGCAGGTGCAGGCTCAGCACGTCGGAACTGGCCAGCAATTCGTCGAAGCCCACTTCCTTCACGCCATCTTCATTGATGGGCGAACGGTTGTGCACGATCACCTGCATGCCGAAGGCGCGGCCCAGCTGGGCCACGGACTTGCCCAGCGCGCCGTAGCCGAGCAAACCCAGGCGGCTGCCGGCCAGGTCGCGGATCGGGTGGCCGAACAGGCAGAAGCGGTCGGACGCCTGCCACAGGCCCGCTTCCACGTCCGCGCGGTAAGCGATGAGCTGGCGGCGCAGGGCCAGCATCAAGGCCAGGGTGTGTTCGGGCACGGTGGCGCGCGCATAGTCGCGGATATTCGCCACGACGATGCCCCGTTCGCGGCAGGCGGCCAGGTCGAGGATATCCGTGCCCGTGGCGGCCACGGCGATCATTTGCAGGTCCGGCAATTGCGCCAGCTCGGCCGCGCGCAGCGGCACCTTGTTCGTGATGGCGATGGTGGCGCCTTGCAGGCGAGCCACCGTCTGTTCGCTGCCCCTGGTGTGCGCATGTTCTTGCCAGCTGTGGGCGAAGGCGGGCGGGCGCACGGTGGCGATCAGGCTGTCGCGGTCGAGAAAGACGATGCGGTGCGGGTGCGGCGATGTGCTTGCTGCGGTCATGGCTGGGCCTCGGTCGGGGTGGCGCGCGCGCTGGGAAGGCTGCTCTTGCCCTTGAGCTGCGTGGCCGGGTGGTTGGTAAACATGTCGGCGACCCATTCGACAAACACGCGCACCTTGGCGGACAGATGGCGGTTGGGCGGATAGATCACGTGGATGGGCAGCGGGTCGGATTCCCATTCGCTGAGCAATTCCACCATTTTGCCTTGTTCTATCAGGGGCGCAAGCATGAAATGCGTCATTTGCACGATGCCCAGGCCCGCCAGGCCGGCGGCCGTGTAGGCATTCGAGTCGTTCAGGGCGATATGGCTGGGCATGGCGATCTGGATGCGGTCGCCGGCGCGCGTGAAATCCCAGTCGAAGGTTTTACCGGTCTTGGCGGAGAAAAAATTCACGCCCCGGTGCTGCGCCAGGTCGTCCGGATGCAGCGGCGTGCCGTGCTGCGCCAGGTAGCCGGGCGAGGCGCACGTCATGAAGTGCAGCACGCCGACCCGGCGCGCGATCAGGTTCAGGTCGCCCAATTCGCCGCCGCGCACGGCGCAATCGACGCCTTCCTCGATCAGGTCGACGGGGCGGTCGCTGCAGCCCAGTTCCAGCGAGATGTCCGGGTAGCGGGCAAAGAAGTCGGGCAGGGCGGGGATGATCAGTTCGCTGGCCAGGGCCGTGGGCGCATCCACGCGCAGCCGCCCGCTGGGGCTCAAACGCGTGCGCGACAGCGATTCCTCCGCCTCGCGCACGTCCGACAGGATGCGCACGCAGCGTTCGTAATACGCGGCGCCATCGGACGTGATGCTGACGTGGCGCGTAGTGCGGTTGAGCAACTTAACCGATAGGCTCGCTTCCAGCGACTGGATCAGGGTCGAGACGGTGGCTTTCGGCAGCTGCATGTTTTCCGCCGCGCGCGTAAAGCCGCCCGCATCGACGACTTGGATGAAAACTTCCATGGCTTGCAGCTTGTTCACTTGATTCCTTATCACTTTATGCTTGATTATTCATAATCCTGAACAATCAATTCGTCATTGCACTCTTTATCAGATTGTAGATCAAGTCTATAGTTGTTGTACTGCAGCATAAATGTGATTGCCGCAGGAAGTTCACAGGAGAAAAATCATGGGTCATCGGAATGGAATCTTTGCAGTGCTCGCTCTCGCTATGAGCTCGCTCGCTTTGGCCGCGATGGTATCGACGGATGCATACTCGATGGCGGCGCAAAGCGAAGCCAGCGGTTATAGCGCCCTGACCCATGAAGTGGGCGGCGTCGCCCTGTTGTGCCTGAACGACACGGTGCTCGATGCTGCGGTGCAGCCGGTGGTGGCGCAATGAGCTTTGCCGACACCGCGGTCGAACTGGCGCCTGGCCAGGCGCTGAAGATACGCGACATCCAGGTGCAGGGCGCGCAGGATGCGCTGGGCGCGCGCGTATACACGGCCGGCGTGCCGGGCGCCAAGCAGCCGAACCTGATGGTTTTCTTCCATGGCGGCGGCTTTGTCGACGGCGACCTGGACGATGCGGACGACTTCCTGCGCTGCCTCGTGCTGAGCAACCCCGACCACGTGGTGCTGGCCGCGAACTACACCTTGGCCAAGGTGCGGCCTTTCCCCGCCGCCGTGGAAGACGCGCATGCCGTGCTGCTGTGGGCAAAAAAGAACAAGTCCAAGCTGGGCTGGACGGGCAGGCAGATGGTGGTGTCGGGCATCGAAGCGGGCGCCAACCTGGCCGCCGTATGCGCCATGATGTCGCGCGACCGGGGCGGACCGCCCCTCGCGGGCCAGGTGCTGATCATGCCCATGCTCGATCCCGGTCTGTCGACCTGCTCGATGCGCTCCTTGCCGACCTGTCCCGACCTGGCCGAAGTGGCGGACCAGTGCGCCGCCGCCTACCGCGGCTACCTGCCGAATGCCGCTGACCGTACCCACCCGTACGCGTCGCCATTGCAGTCGAGCCGCCTGAAGAACCTGCCGCCAGCCTTGATATTGTCCAGCGAAGACGACCCATTGCGCGACGAGGCTGAACAATACGGCAGCAAATTGATCGCCTGCGGCATCAAGACGACCGTGCGGCGCATGGCCGCCGCGCCGCTGCAAGACGCCACCGCCCGCAATGAGTGCGCGTGCAAGGTGCAGGTATTGAGCGAAATTAGCAGTTTCGTCGCCGGACTGGGGCAGGAGCCCGAGTCATGACGCCGCCATCCGCGGCACCGCAAAAAAACTTACACTAATCAGTTTACTTTTTGAGTTTTGGTTGCTACACTACGCAGTGTAGTTCCCTTCCTGCCTGAGTTGTGCGTTCGCACAGCCAGCTTCGTCGTCCCCGTCCGCTTTTAAGCAGCTGGCGGCCTGTTTACCTTTGATCGAGCGCCGTCGGGCGCCATGGCACCACCATTCACTTTTTAAGCTGGGTTGCTTCCTGCCGCCCATACCATTAGAAATTTTCATAAAACAGGGAAATAAAATGAAAAACGTTCAACAATTTTCCACTCTGCTGAAGCCCCTGGCTGCCTCGCTTGCGCTGGCAGGACTGGTGGCCGTGAGCCTGGCCGGCTGCGATTCGGCCAATAGCAAGGTGCCCGACGCGCCAGCGGCCGGCGGCCCGCCCATCTCGGCCGCCGCCGTGGTGGAAAAACAGATCACGGAAACGCAGGAATTCTCGGGCCGCCTGGAAGCGATCGAGCGCGTGGAAATCCGCTCGAGAGTCGGCGGCTTCATCACGGCCGTCAACTTCAAGCCGGGCAGCGAAGTCAAAAAAGGCGATGTGCTGTTCGTCATCGACCCGCGCCCATTCCAGGCCGAAGTGTCGCGCGCCGAAGGCACGGCTGCCTCGGCCCGCGCCAAGGCGGAACTGGCCAAGCTGGAACTGTCGCGCGCTGAAAAGCTGCTGGCTGAAAAAGCCATCGCCCAGCGCGAATTCGATGAAAAGGCATCGGGCTTGAAAGAGCTGGACGCAAATGCCCGCTCGGCACAAGCCGCGTATGAAGCTGCCAAGCTGAACCTGTCGTACACGCAGGTGCAGGCGCCGATCAGCGGCCGCGTCAGCAAGGCGGAAATCACCGTCGGCAACCTGATCGACGCTTCCGCCATCCTCACCTCCGTGGTGTCGACGGACCGCATCTACGCCAGCTTCGACGGCGATGAAGATACGTATCTGCGCGTGGCCGGCACGGCGCAAAAGGGCACGCCAGTCACCGTCAAGGTGGGCCTGGCCAACGAAACGGGCTTCCCGCATGAAGGCAAGCTGGAATTCGTCGACAACCAGCTCGATCCGGCCACGGGCAGCGTGCGCATGCGCGCCACCTTCGCCAACGCCGAGCGCCAGCTGGTGCCGGGCCTGTTCGCGCGCATCCAGCTCGACGGCGGCAACGGCCCGCAGGCGCAAAGCACGGCGCTGTTGATCAGCGACCGCGCCGTCGGCACGGATCAAAGCCGCAAATATGTGTACGTGGTGGGCGCCGACAACAAGGCCGAATACCGCGCCGTCAAGCTGGGCCCGAATTCGGACGGCTTGCGCGTGGTGCGCGAAGGCTTGAAGGCGGGCGAAAAGATCGTCGTCAACGGCTTGCAGCGCGTGCGTCCCGGCGCACCGGTGACGCCGCAGATGGTGGCCATGGATTTCGACCCGACCGCGCCTGTCGCTCCCGCAAAACCTGAAGTAAAAGACGCCAAGATCGCCGCGAAAGCAGCATCGACTTCCAAGGAATAAACATGAATTTTTCCCGCTTTTTCATCGACAAGCCGATTTTCGCGGCGGTGCTGTCGATTGTCATATTCGTGGCCGGGCTGCTGTCGATTTTCGGCCTGCCCATCTCCGAATATCCCGACGTCGTGCCGCCATCCGTGGTGGTGCGCGCGCAATACCCTGGCGCCAACCCGAAAGTGATCGCCGAAACCGTGGCCGCGCCGCTCGAAGAGCAGATCAACGGCGTCGAGAACATGCTCTACATGTCCTCGCAAAACACGTCCGATGGCGCGATGATGCTGACCGTGACCTTCAAGATCGGCACCAACGTCGAGCAGGCCGAGACGCAGGTGCAGAACCGCGTGCAGCGCGCCTTGCCGCGCCTGCCCGAGGAAGTGCGCCAGATCGGCGTGACGACCGTCAAATCGTCGCCCAACCTGACCATGGTGGTGCATCTGGTCTCGCCGAACAAGCGCTATGACGACATGTATCTGCGTAACTACGCGGTGCTGAACGTCAAGGATCAATTGGCACGCTTGCCCGGCATGGGCGACATCCAGATCTTCGGCGCCGGCGACTATGCCATGCGCATCTGGCTCGACCCGCAAAAGGTAGCGGCGCGCGGCATGACGGCGAACGATGTCGTCGACGCCATCCGCGAGCAGAACGTGCAGGTGGCTGCAGGTGTCATCGGCGCTTCGCCGGCGAAAAACTCGGACTTCCAGCTGACCGTCAATACCCAGGGCCGTCTGCAGACGCCCGAGGAATTCGGCGCCATCATCGTGCGCACGAATGCCGACGGCGCCGTCACGCACCTGAAAGACGTGGCGCGCGTGGAAATGGGCGCCAACAGCTACTCGCTGCGCTCGCTGCTGAACAATAATCCGGCCGTCGGCATGGGTATTTTCGAAGCGCCGAATGCCAACGCGCTGCAATTGTCGTCCGACGTGCGCGCCAAGATGGACGAACTGAAGAAAGACTTCCCGCAAGGCGTGGAATACCGCATCGAGTACGACCCCACGCAGTTCGTGCGCTCGTCCATCGAAGCCGTGATCCATACCTTACTTGAGGCGATTGCCCTGGTGGTGCTGGTGGTGATCATCTTCCTGCAAACCTGGCGCGCCTCGATCATTCCGCTGCTGGCCGTTCCCGTGTCGATTGTCGGTACCTTTGCCGTGATGCTGGGCTTTGGCTTCTCGATCAACACCCTGTCGCTGTTCGGCCTCGTGCTGGCCATCGGTATCGTCGTCGATGACGCCATCGTGGTGGTGGAAAACGTCGAGCGCAACATCGAGGAAGGCTTGTCGCCGCGCGACGCCACCATCCAGGCCATGAAAGAGGTGAGCGGTCCTATCGTCGCCATCGCCCTGGTGCTGTGCGCCGTGTTCGTGCCGATCGCCTTCGTGCCAGGCTTGTCCGGCGAGTTCTATCGCCAGTTCGCGCTGACGATCGCCATTTCGACCGTGATTTCCGCTTTCAGCTCGCTGACCCTGGCGCCAGCCCTGTCGGCCGCGCTGCTGAAACCGCACGATGCGCCGAAAGACGCGCTGACGCGCGGCATGGACATGGTCTTCGGCCGTTTCTTCGCCTGGTTCAACCGCTTCTTCGGCCGCGCTTCGCACCGCTATGAAGCGGGCGTGAAAGGCGTGTTGGGCCGCAAGAGCGCTTCGCTGGGCGTGTATGCGCTGCTGGTCGTTGCCGCCATCTTCACCTTCAAGTCCGTGCCGGCCGGCTTCGTGCCGGCGCAGGACAAGCAATACCTGGTGGGCTTTGCGCAATTGCCTGACGCCGCTTCGCTGGACCGCACGGAAGATGTCGTGCGCCGCATGTCCGACGTCATCAAGTCGGTGCCTGGCGTCGAATCGACCATCGCCTTCCCCGGCCTGTCGATCAACGACTTCACCAATGCGCCGAACGCCGGTATCGTGTTCGCCACCCTGAAACCGTTCGACGAACGCAGCAGCAAGGAATTGTCGGGCGGCGCCATCGCGGCCGAGATCAACAAGCGCCTGGGCGGTATCCAGGACGCCTTCATCATGGTCTTCCCGCCACCGCCCGTCAACGGCCTCGGCACCATCGGCGGCTTCAAGATGATGATCGAAGACCGCGGCAACCTCGGTTACGACGCACTGTACAACGCCACCCAGTCGCTGGCCGCGAAAGCGTACCAGACGCCGGAACTGGCGGGCGTGTTCTCGGGCTACCAGATCAACGTGCCGCAGCTGTTCGCCGACGTCGACCGCGTGAAAGCCAAGCAGATGGGCGTGCAGCTGCAAACGATTTACCAGACCTTGCAGATCAACCTCGGTTCGCTGTACGTGAACGACTTCAACCAGTTTGGCCGCACCTACCAAGTGCGCGTGCAAGCCGATGCGGCGTTCCGTTCACATGCCCAGGATATCGCGCAGCTGAAGGTACGCAATGACAAAGGCGAAATGATCCCGCTGTCGTCGTTGATGCGCGTCAAGGATAGCTATGGTCCGGACCGCGTACAGCGCTACAACGCGTATGCTGCAGCCGATTTCAACGGCGGCGCCGCGCCTGGCGTGTCGAGCGGCCAGGCGCAAGCCGCGCTGGAACGCATCGCCAAGGAAGTGCTGCCGCAGGGGATTTCGTATGAGTGGACGGAGCTGACCTACCAGGACATCTTGTCCGGCAATACGATGATCTATGTCTTCCCTCTGTGCGTGCTGCTGGTGTTCCTCGTGCTGGCCGCCCAGTATGAAAGCTGGACCCTGCCGCTGGCCGTGATTTTGATCGTGCCGATGTCCATCCTGTGCGCCTTACTGGGCGTCAAATTGACCGGTGGCGACAACAACGTGTTTACCCAGATCGCGCTGTTCGTGCTGGTGGGGCTGGCGTCGAAGAATGCGATTCTGATCGTGGAATTTGCCCGCGAACTGGAAGAGCATGGCCGCACCGTCGTGCAAGCGGCGCTGGAAGCGTGCCGCCTGCGTCTGCGTCCGATCCTGATGACGTCGATCGCCTTCATCATGGGCGTGGTGCCCCTCGTGTTCTCGCACGGCGCCGGTTCGGAAATGCGCCATGCGATGGGTGTGGCGGTCTTCGCCGGCATGCTGGGCGTGACCTTCTTCGGCCTGTTCCTGACGCCCGTGTTCTACGTACTGCTGCGCACCCTGGCGCAGCGTTTTGAGAAAAAACCAGCCGATGCTGCCGCCAAGCCTGCCGCCGCGCCAGCATTGAACCTGGAAGGAGATATATATTGAAAACCAAGGAAATCATCTGGCGCGTCAAGCCTGTGCTGACCGCCATGGCCGCAGCCGTGCTGCTGGCGGCCTGCGCGGCGCCGGAGTTCAAGCAGCCGCAGATCGAGACGCCGACGGCGTTCAAGGAAGCGCAAGCCTTGCCCGCCGTGCAGACGGCGGCCGACGGCACGCGCTGGAAGCAGGGCGTGCCGGCCGAGCGCCAGGCGCGCGGCGAGTGGTGGCTGGCCTTCAATGATCCGGCCCTCACAAGCCTGATCAACGAAGCCACGCAGGCCAACGCCAACCTGGCCGTCGCCGCCGCCCGCGTCAATCAGGCGAGGGCGATTGCCGGCATCGCCGAAGCGGACCGCATCCCGCAAGTGGGCGTGAACGTGGGCGGCCAGCGCAACCGCGCCTCCGCCGTGTCGCTCGGCTTGCCGAACGGCGCGCCGGTGGCCGCCACGAATGTCTACCAGGCGAATCTGACGGCCAGCTACGAAGTCGACCTGTTCGGTCGGGTGGCATCGAATGTCAGCGCCTCGCGCAGCGATGCGCTGGCCGTGGAAGCGACTTACCGCTCGGTGCTGCTGTCCTTGCAGGCGGATGTGGCGCAAACCTACTTCCAGTTGCGCGCCACGGATGCGGAACTGGCGACCCTGGCCCAGACGGTGAGCCTGCGCGAGGAAAGCGTGCATGTGAACCAGCGCCGCTATGACCTGGGCGACATCGGCGAATTCGACTTGTCCCGTGCCCGCACGGAGCTGTCGACCACGCGCGCCGAAGCCATCGGCCTGCAGCGCCAGCGCGCGACCAGCGAACATGCGCTGGCCGTCCTGCTGGGTAAACCGGCCGCCAGCTTCACGGCGACCGTCAACCCGCTGCAGGACAGCGGCTTCCTGCCCGTGATCCCGGCCGGCATGCCGTCGTCCCTGCTGGAGCGCCGTCCCGACATCGCGTCGGCGCAGCGCACCATGGAAGCGTCGAATGCGCGCATCGGCGTGGCGAAATCGGCCATGTTCCCCGCGTTGACCTTGAACGCTTCCGGTGGCGGCGCGTCCGATACGTTCTCGGACATCTTCAAGTGGAGCAGCCGTTCCTGGCTGCTGGGCGCCCTGATGTCGATGCCCATCATCGATGGCGGACGCAATAAAGCTGCCGTGAGCCGCAGCGAAGCGCAGCTGGAAGAGTCGGTGGCGACGTATCGCCAGAGCGTGCTGGTGGCGTTCGCCGAGGTGGAAGACAACCTGGCCGGCCTGCGCATCCTGTCGGGCCAGACGCAGCAGATCGACGAAGCCGTCGTCTCGGCGCGCCGCTCGGCCGACCTGGCGCAAAAGCTGTATGACGCGGGCCGTTCCAGCTACCTCGATCTGCTGGACGCGCAGCGCAACCTGGCGGCCATCGAGCGCAACGCCGTGCAATTGCGCGGCAACCGCGCCGTCACCACGGTGGCGCTGATCCGCGCCCTGGGCGGCGGCTGGGGAGATGCTGAGCCGCAGGTGGCGGCTAACTGATTTCCGGCACCGCGGGTTGGCATGCCCGGCCCGCGGCAAGGAAAACATCGTCAAAACGGCGTCGTGCGCTTGCACGGCGCCGTTTTTTTGTTTTCAGCGAGTTGAATCCGTTTGCGGCAAGGCCGCGTAAGTACTCCTGCAATCACGCAAATGCAGTCATCCAGGAGATACCATCATGCGCACCTTTATTCCCGCAGCACTGTTTGTCACCGCCTTTACTTCCCTGCTGGCCGCCAGCGCCCCGTTTGCCGCCGACATGACGACCATGGTGGGTGGCCAGAGCATGTACCCGAGCAAGGACATCGTCGACAACGCCGTCAATTCGGCCGACCACACGACCCTGGTGGCTGCCGTCAAGGCGGCCGGCCTGGTCGATACCTTGAAAGGCAAGGGCCCGTTCACCGTGTTCGCGCCGACGAATGCGGCCTTTGGCAAGCTGCCGGCAGGCACCGTCGACACCCTGGTGAAACCGGAAAACAAGGCGACCCTGACGAAAATCCTCACCTACCACGTGGTACCGGGAAAATACGACTTCAAGGCGCTGGCGAAGGAGATCAAGATGCATGATGGTAAGGCGACCCTGCCCACGGCCAGCGGGGGCAAGCTGATGTTCGCCATGAACGGCATGCACAACATCGTCGTGATGGACGAGGGCGGCAATAGCGCCAACATCAGCACCTATGATGTGTATCAATCGAATGGCGTGATCAATGTCATTGACACGGTCTTGATGCCAAAATAAACGGACGAAAAAAAAGACAGGGAAAACCCTGTCTTTTTTGCCTGCATGGCGCCGATTACTTGGCTGGCGCTGCTGCTGGTGCGGAAGCTGCCGCTGCGGCCGGAGCTGCTGGCGTTGCCGGTGCTGCCTTCTTCGCCTTGTGATGCTTGGCTTTCTTGTGCGCGGCCGGTTTGACGGCGGCTGGTGCTTCAGCCTTGGCTGCCGGTGCGACGGCGGCGGCAGAAGCTGCTGGAGCGGCCGGTGCTGCAGGTGCGGCTGGCGTCTGGGCGAAAGCGGCGGTGGCGAACAGGCTGGCGATCAGGGTGGCGATAACTTTTTTCATGATGAAATCCTATAAGGTAATGGTGCGAATAAAAATCGGGTGCTGATGGACTGGATTACTTGCTTGCTGCAGGCGCTGCTTCAGCGGTGGCCGACGCCAGTTTGGCATCTGCCTTGGCCTTGGTTTTTTTCGCAGTGTGATGCGCCTTGGCCTTGGTGGTGGCAGCTTCCGTTTTTGCGCTGGCGACTTCCGTTTTCGCGGCGACGACAGCTTTCGCTTCCTTGGCGTCCGCTTTCACGACGGTTTGCGCTTCCTTGGCGTCAGCCTTGACGACGGCCTTGGTGTGGGCTGCTTCCACTTTGGCGGGAACCGAGGCTGCGGGAGCTGCTGGCGTTTGAGCAAAGGCAGCGGTTGCGAACAGGCCGGCGATCAGGGTAGCAATTACTTTTTTCATGGTGCAGTCCTCAGTGGTGGTTTGTCTGGTATGTCTGTTGGTGCCGGGATGATTCCCGTGTCACTGAGCATAAAACGCGCCCCCGGACGCTTGCGTTGACGCTCATTACAATCGCTTACATCTGCGTGGCATCCGCGGCCAAAATGGCTTTCAGGATGTCTTCCGAACGGCGCTGCCCGTAGCCCTTGCCGTACGCGCTCGATGCGATGCTCACCACCATGCGGCGCGCCGGTATCACGTAGATCTTGTTGCCGCCATTGCCCGAGGCGAAATGCACGGCGATCTTTTTCCCGGCCACGTCCTGCGTCTTCGCGTACCAGAAATAGCCGTAGCTGTCGGCATAGCGGTCGACGGCGCCGATGGCCACGCGCGGCGCCAGCGCTGCCTTGAGCCAGGCGGCGTCGATCACTCTCTTGCCGTCAAATACGCCGTCGTCCAGCACCATCTGGCCGATTTTTGCCGTGTCGCGTGCGCGCAGCGACAGGTTGCCCTGGCCTTTCGGGTGGCGTGCCACGTCGCGGCCCCAGCTCCAGCGCGTGATGCCCAGCGGCGCGAACAGCGCCTTGGCGGCGTAGTTTTCCAGGTCGGCGCCGCTGGCGTTTTCCACCACGCGCCCGGCAATGTACGAACTCAGCGAGTTGTAGCGGTAGATGCTGCCCGGCTTTGTTGCGGCCGGCACGCCGCGCACGAAGGCGGCGGGGTCGGGCGCTTCATCGAGCTTGTCTTCATTGCCGGGCGAGTGTTCGTCTTCATCGAAGGCGGCCAGGCCCGAACGCATGGTCAGCAAGTCGTCGAGGACGACCTTGCCCGCCGGGCTGGCAGCGACTTCGGGCCAGTAGCCGCCCACCGTTTTTGTTGTCGCCAGCTGGCCGCGCGCCACGGCCGCACCCACCAGCAGCGCGGTGATGCTCTTGCCGGCCGAGCGGATGTCGTGCAGGGTGTCGGCCGTCTCGCCGTTGTAATAGCGCTCGGCGACGATGGCCCCGTCGCGCAGCACGACGACGGCGCGCAAGTCGCCATGGCTGTCGCGGTCCTGGGTTTGCAGGACTTGATCGAGGGTGGCGGGGGCGCTGTCCTGCGCCAGGACAGGGCATGACAGGAGGAGGGCACTCAATAGTGAAAACGGCAGGCGGCGCATGGACAGCTTTCGTGGCGATGGTCGGATTGCCAGTGTCGCCCAATTGCGCCGTTTTGTCGCGCGCAAGCTGGCCTGTTCGATGAAGTTTGCGTGAAGGCGCGCCGGACGAGCACCATGCAAAAGGGACAGCCGAAGCTGTCCCTGGTACTGGAAGTGGCCACGCAAGCGCAGACCCGGCGGATGCGCTCCCGTGGCTACATCTGGCTTACTTTGCCGGTGTGGCAGCAACTGCGGCGTCCGCTTTTGCCGCATCCGCTTTTACTTTGGCTTTGCCGGCCTTGTGATGGGCCTTGGCCTTGGTGGCTTTGGCGTCGGCCTTGGCGCTGGCGACATCGGCTTTCGCATCGGCTGCGACGACCGCTTCCTTGGCGTCGGCTTTCACGACAGCCTTGGTTTCCTTGGCCTCTGCCTTGGCGACGGCTTTCGTGTGGGCTGCTTCCGCCTTGGCGGGAACCGACGCTGCCGGGGCGGCAGGGGTTTGGGCGAAGGCTGCGGTAGCGAACAGGCCGGCGATGAGGGTAGCGATAACTTTTTTCATTTTATTTTCCTGGCAAGTGGTAAGTGATGGTGTGTCGATGATTATTTGGCGGCTGCTGGCGCTGGTACAGATGCTGGCGCTGCGGCGGTGGCCGAAGCCAGTTTTGCGTCGGCCTTGGCCCTGGTTTTCTTGGCTTTGTGGTGCGCCTTGGCCTTGGTGGCAGTTGCTTCCGTTTTTGCGCTGGCCACTTCCGTTTTCGCGGCAACGACGGCTTTCGCTTCTTTTGCGTCCGCTTTCACGACGGCTTGCGCTTCCTTGGCGTCGGCTTTGACGACAGCCTTGGTGTGCGCCGCTTCCACTTTGGCGGGGGCCGACGCTGCCGGGGCGGCAGGGGTTTGGGCAAAGGCTGCGGTAGCGAACAGGCCGGCGATCAGGGTAACAATTGCTTTTTTCATGGTGCAGTCCTCTGTGGTGGTTTGTCTGGTATGTCTGTCGGTGCCGGGATGATTCCCGTGTCACTGAGCAGAAAACGCGCCCCGAAAGGTTATGGTTGACCTTGTTTACACTTTCTTACAATCAGGTGATTTAAGCGACGTTCATTGAAGAAGGCGGCATGAAAATGCAAAAAGACAGCCGAAGCTGTCTTTTTGTGTGGCGCTGAAAATGCGCGGAGGGGATTACTTGGCTGCTGCTGCGGTTGCTTCAGTCTTGGCTTCGTCAGCCTTGGCTTTGGCTTTTTTCGCTTTGTGATGGGCTTTTGCCTTGGTGGCGGCTGCGTCGGCCTTGGCGCTGGCGACATCGGCCTTGGCATCGGCGGCGACGACTGCTTCTTTCGCATCGGCTTTGACTACGGCTTTGGTTTCCTTGGCTTCCGCTTTTGCCACTTCCTTGGTGTGCTTGGCTTCGGCCTTGGCAGGCACGGCTGGCGTTTGAGCAAAGGCTGCGGTAGCGAACAAGCCGGCGATCAGAGTAGCGATTACTTTTTTCATGGTGCAGTTCCTCGAGAAGTGGGGTTGTAGTTCAGGAGATGCATTTCCCCTGTCACTGAGCCAAAAACGCGCCGTATGGCAATCGCGTTGACAACGATTTGATCTAATTACAAACACTTACATTTGCCGGGGCAGGCGCTCTGTTAGCTGGCGTACCGCGCCAGGTGCCGCGGCGGCCTAGACTCAAGGCCACGCGCCGTTCCGGGGACGGTGTCAAGCTCAAATGCGGGCTGCGCCAGGAATTCGTCACCGGCGGCGGCCCGATCGACAGGGAGAAGACGATGCAGAACACATCCACGCCGGACGGCGCCTTGCCGGCCAGTTTCAGGGTCAGCCATGCGGACCGGGTGATCGACAGGGACAGCGGCGCCAGGAAGATCGACCTGGTGCGCTATTACGCGCTGGTGGGCAAGCTGATGCTCGTGCACCTGCGCGGCCGGCCCGTGTCGCTCGTGCGCGCGCCGGCGGGCGTGGGCGGCGAGCTGTTTTTCCAGAAACATGCGGAGTCGTCGGCCATGCCAGGCGTCAAGCAGCTCGATGCCAGGCTGGACCCCGGACACCCGCCCATGCTGGCCGTGGCCAGCCTGCAAGGCTTGCTGGCGGCGGCGCAGTGGAATGTGGTGGAGTTTCACACGCAAAATGCGCTGGCCAGCGCCTACGACACGCCGAACCGCCTGGTGTTCGACCTGGACCCGGGCAAGGGCGTGGCCTGGCCCGCCATCCGGGAAGCGGCCGTGCTGCTGCGTGCCTTTTTGACGCAGCTGGGCTTGCCCGCGTTCCTGAAAACCAGCGGCGGCAAGGGCTTGCACGTGGTCGTGCCGATCCGCCCGCAACACGAATGGGAGACGGTGAAGGCGTTTTCGCAAGCCATCGTGGCGCACATGGCGCAGCACATCCCGACGCGTTTTGTCGTCAAGAGCGGTCCCGCCAACCGGGTCGGCAAGATTTTCATCGATTATTTGCGCAATGGCCGGGGTGCCACCACCGTGTGCGCCTGGTCGGCCCGCACGCGTTCCGGGCTGGGCATTTCCGTGCCGCTGGCCTGGGAGGAGCTCGACCAGCTGAAGGCGGGCGACCAATGGAGCGTGGGCAATGTCCACAGCCGCCTCGACGTGGGCAACGCGCCGTGGAATGGCTATGCGCGCAGCGCGAAGGGACTCGATGCGGCGATGAAAAAGCTGGCCTTCAGTCCTCTTGCCTGAACGGCAGGACGGCGCGCGCCAGCTGCAGCGCTTCCTCGATGGCCGCGTTGAGCAGGGTGATTTCGACGGGCTTGGTCAGGTAGCGGAAAAAGCCCGCGGCCAGGCCATGCCGGATATCGCCCTTCATGGCATTGGCCGTCAAGGCGATGACGGGGATGTGCGCCGTGCGCGTATCGTTGCGCAGGATGCGCTGCGCCTGGTTGCCATTCATGCCGGGCAGGTTGATATCCATCAAGATCACGTCGGGGCGGCGTTCCAGCGCCAGCGCGATGCCCTGGCGGGCGTCGGTGGCCGAGATCAAGCGCAGGTGGGGCAGGAAGCTGACGATGTCTTCCACCAGGCGCAGGCTGGCCGGATTGTCTTCCACGTACAGCAGCAGCGCCTGGCCGCCGGCATCGTCCCCGGCGTCGACGGCATCGCCGGCGGCTACGGGCGGGCATTCCGTTTCCGCCTGCCCGGCGGGCGGCGCAGCCATCGTATCGAGTTCGATCCAGAACACGCTGCCCACGCCGAGGCAACTGTGCACGCCCATGTTGCCGCCCATCAGCTCGACCAGGCGCTTGGTGACGACCAGGCCGATGCCCGTGCCTTCCTCGCTGCCCGCCTCCTGTCCCAGGCGGTTAAACGGCTGGAACAGCTCGGCCATCTGCGCATCGTCCAGTCCCTTGCCCGTGTCGCGGATGGCGATGCGCACGCGCTGCTCCTCGGGCTGCGAGACTTCCAGCTCCACCTTGCCGGCCGGCCGGTTGTACTTGATGGCGTTTGACAGCAGGTTCAGCAGCACTTGCTTGAGGCGCGTATGGTCGGCCCTGAGCGTCAGCGCCTCGCAGGCTGGAAACACCAGGTGAATCTGGCGCTGCTGCGCCTGTTCTTCCACCATCACGCGCACTTCCTCGATCAGCGCGGGCAGCGTCACCGCTTCCATCGACAGGCTCAGACTGCCTGATTCGATCTTCGCCAGGTCGAGGATTTCATTGATCAGGGTGAGCAGGTGGCGGCCCGAGGTGACGATGTTTTGCACGAAGGTGCGCTTTTGCAGCGCGGTCGCGGGCAGGGCTTCATTGGCCAGCAGCTGGGCGAAGCCGAGGATGGCGTTCAGCGGCGTGCGCAATTCGTGCGACATGCTGGTGAGAAAGCGGTCCTTTGCCTGGCTGGCCCGTTCCAGCTCGATTTTCTGTTCGTTCAGCGTGCGCTCGATGCGCTTGCGTTCCGTGATGTCGCGGATGGCCGACGAGACCAGCATGCCTTCCTCCGTTTCCAGCGGCGACAGGCTGATTTCGACGGGAAACTCGGTGCCGTCGCGGCGCAAGCCGTACAGTTCCAGGCCCGCGCCCATGGAGCGGGCGCGCGGCGCCGTGGAAAAGGCCTGGCGGTGGCGCGGATGGTCGGTCGCGTAGCGGGACGGGATCAGCACTTCCACATTGCGCCCGAGCAACTCCGCGCGCGAGTAGCCGAACAGGCGTTCCGTTTGCGAGTTGACGAGCACGATCTCGCCATCGCCGTTGACGATGACGATGGCGTCCGGCGCCGATTCGAGCAAGCCGCGGAACTTCTGCTCGGCCCGGCGGCGGTCGCTGACATCGCGGATGGCGCTGATGACGAAGGTGCCGATTTCCGTCTGGATGGGCGACAGGCTGATTTCCACGGGGAATTCGACGTTGTCCTTGCGCAAGCCCAGCAATTCCAGGTCGGCGCCCATGGTGCGCGTGCGCGGCTGGTCGAAATAGCGCGCGCGGTGCCCCACGTGGGCATGGCGCAGGCGCTGCGGCAGCAGACTATCGATTTGCCTGCCGCTCAATTCGCCTTCTTCATAGCCGAACAGGTGCTGCGCCTGCTGGTTGGCCAGCACGATGGCGCCCGTCGCATTGACCATGATGACGCTGTCCGGCGTCGATTCGAACAGCACGCGGTAGCGCACGTCGACGAACTGGGCGTCGCGCGCCGCCTTCAGCAAGGTCGTGTCCTTCATGGTGGAAATCAGGTAGCGGGGGCCGTCCGGCGCGGCTTGTGCGGCCTGGCAAGCCACGTCGACGTAGATGAGCTCGCCATCCTTGCGCCGCCTCAGCGATTCGCGGTCGTAGCTGCCGTGCAGGGCCAGCTGTTCGGCGATCAGCGGGCCTGCCTCGGCCTGTCCCGGCAGCGAGATCAGTTCCCACAGCGTGCGGCCCAGCGTTTCGTCGCTGGCATAGCCGAAAATGCGCTGCGCCCCGGCCGTCCAGCGCACGACGACATGGTCTTCGCTCGTGATGACAACGCCGCCAGGGGCGCCGCTGAGGATAAGCTGATCTAACTCTGCATCCATTTTTCCGTACGCATGACAGGGCTTGCCGGGTGGCAGGCTGTGTGCATAACGTAGCGAGAAGCCTGCTCAAAGTCAATGCATTTATCTTCCTGGCGATGCGCCCGCAGCCGGTGCAGGGTTCAGGCCGTCTTGCGCAAGTTCCCGCGCGCCATCGCTCAATCCCCTGCGCTGCCGGTGACGGGCAGGACGATGCCGCTGATGTAGCTGGAACAGGCGGGCGAGGCCAGGAAGACGTAGGCGGGCGACAGTTCCTCGGGCTGGGCCGGGCGGCGCATGTCCGTGTCCGCGCCGAATTGCCGGATGTCCTCGGGCGACTTGTCGGCCGGGTTGAGGGGCGTCCACACGGGGCCGGGCGCGATGGCGTTGACGCGGATGCCCTTGTCCAGCAAGTTGCCGGCCAGCGCCATGGTAAATGCATGGATGGCGCCCTTGGTGGTGGAATAGTCGAGCAAGTGCTTCGAGCCGCGCAAGCCCGTCACGGAGCCCGTGTTGATGATGGACGCACCGCGCTGCAAGTGGGGCAGCACGGCCTTGGCCATGTGAAAGTAGCCGTAGACATTGGTTTTCATGGTGACGTCGAAGCGTTCCTCGCTCAGCTCCAGCAGCGATTCGGCGTGTTCCTGGAAGGCGGCGTTGTTGACCAGCACGTCGATATGGCTGAACTTGTCCAATACCTGGCTGACGGCTTGCTGGCAAAAGCCCTGGTCGCGCACGTCGCCGGCAATCAACAGGCAGCTCTGGCCTTCCGCTTCCACGTAGCGCTTGGTTTCGTGGGCGTCCGCGTGCTCGTTCAGGTAAATGATGGCGACATCGGCCCCTTCGCGCGCGTACAGCACGGCCACGGCGCGGCCGATGCCCGAATCGCCGCCCGTGACGATGGCCACCATGCCGGCCAGCTTGCCGCTGCCGCAGTAGTCGGGCGCCAGGAAACGCGGTTGCAGCTGCATCTGCGCCTCGCTGCCGGGCTTGTCCAGGTGCTGGGCGGGCAGGGGAGGCGCCGGCTGGCTGCGGCTGCCCGTCTGCACGGGCGGCTTGCTGTCCCGTTTGTCTGCCTTGGCGGCATCGCGGCCGTCCTGTTCCTGCTGGATGCTGCGCTGCAAATTGCCGGCGGACTGGTCCTTGTTCTCGTTCATGCTGGCCTCCCTGGAAACGACTATCCAGTATCGGCGCGGCACCCGCATCGCACGGTGCGCTTGCTAACAGAGTGGCGCAAACGGGCGCAAAGTTATATGATGGTTGACATAAATGTGGGAGGGCAGCATGAAAGTGAGCAGGGAGCAGGCGGCGCTGAATCGCGAGCGCATCGTGGAGGTGGCGGCAAGATTGTTCCGCGAAAAGGGCTATGACGGCATCGGCGTGGCCGACCTGATGAAGAATGCGGGCCTCACGCATGGCGGCTTCTATGGCCATTTCGCGTCCAAGGAAGACTTGATGATCGAGGCGTGCCAGCATGCCTTGAATAAGTCGCTGGAAGGTTGGCGGGCGAAGGTCGCCAGCGACCCGCAGCGGGCGCTGCCGGCGATTATCGACAACTACCTCACCCCGAAACACCGCGACCAGCCCGGCGGCGGCTGCCCGGCGGCGGCCATGGGCGTCGACGTGGCGCGCATGTCGCCCGGCGCGCGTCCCGCGTTTACCCAGGCCACGCAGCAGCAGTTCGCCTTGCTGCAGGGCTTGCTGCCCGACGGCGCGCCGGATTGCACGCAGGAGCGGCGGCGCCAGCAGGCCATCGCCACGTTTGCGGCCATGGTGGGCGCCATGGTGCTGGCCCGTTCCGTCGATGACGCGTCCCTGTCGGCGGAAATCCTCGACGCCGTGAAGGCACAATTGCTGCAAGACTGATCCCGTGCCCCCTGTCAGCCGGCCTCGTCGCATGATAGGCTTCGGTTTTCAGATTTCGGGATCATTCATGCTGCTCTGGCTCAGGCAATACCGGCGTCCTCTGTTGGCCGGAGACATCACCGCCGGTATCGTGGTCGCCATGATGATGGTGCCGCAAGGCATGGCTTACGCGCTGGTGGCCGGCTTGCCGCCCGTGGTGGGCATCTACGCCAGCATCCTGCCGCCCGTGCTGTACGCCCTGTTCGGCAGCAGCATGACGCAATCGGTGGGCCCCATGGCCATCGTTTCCCTGATGACGGCCGCCGCCCTGGCGCCGCTGGCCGACCCCGGTTCCTCCCTGTATATCGTCCTGGCCGCCCAACTGGCCTTCATCAGCGGCCTCGTCCTGCTGCTGTGCGGCGTGCTGCGCCTGGGCTTCATGGCCAGTTTCCTGTCGCGCCCCGTGATCAGCGGTTTCAGCAATGGCGCCGCGATATTGATCATCTGGGGCCAGATCACGCCCTTGCTGGGGGCGACGCTTCCCCACTGGCACGCGCCCAGCCTGGTACTTGGATTGTCCGGCCTGCTGTTCCTGTGGCTGGCCAAGCGGTACGCGTCGCGCCTGCTGCGGCGCTGCGGTCTGAACCCGGTGGCGGCCGACGTGGGCGCGCGTCTGGCGCCGATGGCGCTGGTGCTGGCCGGCATCGCGCTCGTCGCCTATGGCGGCCTGGAAGCGATGGGCGTGCAGACGACGGGCCACGTGCCCAGCGGCTTGCCGGGCCTGAACCTGGCCACCTCCGGCGCCCATTGGCGCACTTTGCTGTCGCCGGCGCTCTTGATCGCCTTCATCATTTTCCTGATGAGCATGTCCGCTGCCCAGACCCTGGCGCAAAAACGGGGCGAAAAACTGCATACCAACCGTGAACTGCTGGGCTTGGGCGCGGCCAACGTGGCCAGCGCGCTGTCGGGCGGCTTTCCCGTCACGGGGTCGATTTCGCGCTCGGCCGTCAATTTCCAGGCGGGCGCCAACACGCCGCTGGCCAGCATCATCACGGCCGGCTTGCTGGCGCTGGCGCTGGTGGCGCCCACGGGCTGGCTGGCCCTGCTGCCGCTGCCCGTGCTGGCGGCCACCATCATCTTTGCCGTGTCCAGCCTGCTGGACTGGGACACCTTGAAACTGTCGTGGCGCTACGACCGCAGCGATGCGCTGGCCTTGCTGGCGACGACGGCCGGCGTGCTGGTGCTGGGCGTGGAAGCAGGCGTGGTGATCGGCGTGCTGTTGTCGATGGGCACCCTGATCTGGCGCGCCAGCCGCCCGCACATCGCCGTGCTGGGGCGTATCCCGAACAGTGAGCACTTCCGCAACGTGGAGCGCTATGAAGCGCAAACCTTGCCGGACGTCTTGCTGTTGCGCATAGATGCGGGCTTGTTCTTCGGCAATGTCGAGGCCGTGACGGAGAGGGTGGAAGACGAATTGCGCGGCCACCCGACGGCGCGCCACCTGGTGCTGGTGTTGTCAGCCGTCAACCAGATCGACAGCACGGCCTTGCTGGGCTTGATCGAACTCAATAGCGCGCTGGCCAAGCGCGGCATCAGCCTGAACCTGGCCGAAGTGAAGGGACCCGTGATGGACCGTTTGCGCCAGAGCAGCTTATTGAAAGACCTGAGCGGCAAGCTCTACCTGAGCACGGCCCTGGCGACAAACGATTTGAGCGGGAAAAAGAGTGGAGAACCGGCATGACGATGGAATTGAATCTGCATGGCGAACCGCGCGCCGTTGACACCATCGCTGCGCTGGAACAGGCGCTGCAGGAGGCGCGCGTGCTGGCTCAGTGCGAACTGTGGCTGACCCTGGCCACGGATGCGGAACAGGGCCCGGCACTGTGCATGCTGCGCAATGGCGGCAATGCCTGGCTGATGTATCTGTCGGGACAGGACGACCTGAGTTTTCACTCGCTGGGCGACGAAGAGGCGGACGGCGCCTGCAGCTACCTGCTGGCCAATGGCCAGGTGGACGAGTATCCGGAAGCGTGGTGCGTGGAGGTGGAAGAATGCCAGCACGCCTTCGCTGCGTTTTTCAGGACAGGCGGGGCGCGGCCGGCCGCCATCGAATGGGAGGCCGATTGACATGCCGCAAACCATCATCGCCGACATCGACAGCGACTTGCTGGCCGCGCTCGAAGCCAGGGCAGAGTTATTGACGCTGCGCGCCATCCTGTTGCGCTACAAGGCAAGCGGCGTGACGGCGGCGCAAGTGGCCGGCTTGCTGCAGGAATTGCGCCCGTCTATGGAGGACGGCGCGCAGGAAGGGCCGCTGGAAGACGTGATACTGGACGCCCTCGACATGGTGATGGGCTGGTGCACGCCGCAGTTGCGGGTATGGGACGAGGCAGGGGACGAGCATGCATCCTGACAAGTTCAAGCAGGTGGCGGGGCTGCCGTCCGCCGAGCGCCATGCCTACTTTGTGCGCAAGGTAGCCGATACGCAAGAAGTGTGGGGCTTGCACCATGACGGCTGGGCCACGGCGCAGCTTGACGGCAAGGTGGCGATACCGTTCTGGCCGGAAGCGGCATTCGCGCAAGCGTGCGCCAGCGGTGACTGGGAACATTTCCAGCCGCGCGCCATCGGGCTCGATGATTTTCTGGCTAAATGGCTGCCCGGCATGGCGAACAATAAGCAGCTGGCTTTCGTGTTTCCCGTGCCGCAAGGCAGCGCCAGCATCGCGGCGCCTGCCGATTTGCTGAGGGATGTGCAACATGAATCAGAGCAATATGAATGAGGAACGCCTGGACGCCTGGTATGACGGCTCGGCCATCTGCCTGATCGCCGTCGGCGCGCAAGGCGACCCGCTGGACCTGGGCGGCGACGAGGTGCGCGCCCTGATCGCGAAACTGCAGCAGTGCCTGGCCGAGTCCGAAGCTGGCCAGGACTGAAGGCTCAGGCGGCCGCCAACGCCTTTTCCATCGCCACGCTGGCCAGGCTGATGCCGCTGGGGTGCGCATACGCTTCCTCTCGCAAGGAAATAAACCCTGCGGCCCGGTAAAACGGCACGGCATTGAGCGATGCGGACAGGTGCAGACGCGCAATGCCGTGTCCGCGCGCCAGCTGCTCCAGCGCCGCCAGCAGCCGCTTGCCGATGCCGAATCCCGCACGCGCCGGATCGACGAACACGGCCTCCACTTCCTGTTTGTCCGCATCGAGCATAGCGTAGCCGGCAATGGCTTCTCCCTGCATCGCCACGACGCCGCCACCCGCGGCCAGCATGGCGGCATACGCCGGCGGCACAGGCGTAGCCGTCCACGCAGTAATTTGCTCCGGCGCATAATGCGTGGCGCAACTGACGCGCACGGCCACCGTGCGCAGGGCCCACAGGGCATCGATATCGGAATCAAGGGTGGGACGCAGGGTGATGGTCATGGACGCTTTCCGGGCAAAAGGCCATGCTAGCGCAATGGCTGGCAGCAAGCCAGCAAGAGTTCATGCTGCGCTCAGCCAGCAGATGAGCGGCGGCGCCTGGGTCATATAGAAAGACATGGCAACCACCAAAAGATTGCCCTAAGGAATAGACTTGCCCCTGCAGTTGACGTTATCATGTTTTTGTAAGTGTCGGTGGCTGAGCAGTCAGCGCATAGTTGAAACATGGTGACAGGCGGGGGTGAGCATGGGCATGGCGAAGGATGCGTGAGGTGCCTGGCGGCGGGCTGGGCAGGGCAGCGGTGCGCCGCTGTGGCTGCGCATTGCTGCTGGTATTCTGTGTTGCCGCGGCCCCTGCCGCCGTGCCGGCCGCGACGCCGGCCTCGGCGGCGCCGCACCAGGGGCAGCGCGTGCTGTTTCTCAACGCTTACGATTACGGCCGCGCCGGTGTGGAATCGTACACGCGCACCTATGTGGCCGCCATGGCCGCCGCGGGCCTGGCCAGCGAAGACATCATGGTCGAGCACCTGAACCTGAATACCCAGGGCGACCCGGCGCTGCGCAATGAGATGCGCGATTTGTTGCTTTTAAGATACACCAAGATGATGGGCCGCAAGGCCGACCTGATCATCGCCATGCAGCAGCCGGCGCTCGATTTGTTGCTGTCGGACCTGGCGCCGCTGGCGCGCGGCGTGCCCGTGCTGGCGATCAATACCTCGGGCAAGGCCTTGCCGGTCGGTAGCCCGTCTTCCATCTGGCAGCAAAAGGCGAATGTCGATTTTCCCGGCACCCTGGCGCAAGCCATGGCGCTGTTTCCCGACACCAAGACCATCGTCATGGCCGTCGGCGCCAGCGAGGCCGACCAGGCCCTGAAGCGCAACATGCAGCAGGCGGCGCAGGCGTGGCAGGGCAAGGTGACCATGCGCTACCTCGATGACCTGACCCTGGAACAGATGCGCGCGGCCGTGGCGCGCTTGCCCGCCGATACGCTGTTGGTGGCGGGCAATGTCAACCGCGACGTGGACGGCAACATCGCCACGCCGGTGCAGTTTGCCGCCCAGCTGGCGCGGCTGGCCAATGTGCCCGCCTTTGGCATGTATAACGCGACGGTCGGCAAGGGCATCCTGGGCGGCTCCATCCTGCACATCGAGCGGGCCGCGCAGCAGGTGGCGCAGATGTCGCTGGCCGTGTTGGCCGGCAAGGCGCCTGCCGCGCCGGGCGCCCTGCTGCCGCCGGCGCACCCGGTGCCCATGTATGACTGGGAACAGCTGCAGCGCTGGGATGCGGATATCAGCCGGCTGCCGCCACACACCCTGTTCTTCAACCGTCCGCCGCAACTGTGGCACGAGCACCGCGTCGCCGTGCTGTCGGCCGGCGCCGTATTTCTCGCCATGGCGTGCATGCTGAGCGCCTTGCTGCTGCAGCGCCGCCGCCTGCGCCGCGCCGAGAGCGATGCGCGCGAAAGCGAGCAGCGCTTCCGCATCCTCGTCGAGCATGCACCCGAAGCCATCGTCGTATATGACCTGGACCTGGACCGCTTCATCGACGCCAACAGCAGCGCGCAGCGCATGCTGGGGATGCCGCGCGAAGCGCTGCTGGCGCGCGGGCCGTTCGACCTGTACACGGGCGAGCAGCCCGATGGCCTGCCGCTGGGACTCATGATGGAAGAGCATCTGCGCCGCGCCATGCTGGGCGAACCCATCCTGGTCGAGCGCAATGTGCGGCGCGCCGACGGCAGCATCTTTCCCTGCGAAGTGCGGCTGGTGCGCTTGCCGATGGAAGGGCGGCGCCTGGTGCGCAGCGGTATCGTCGACATTTCCGAGCGCAAGCACGGCGAGCAGGAATTGCTCGGCTACCGCGACCACCTGGAAGAGCTGGTGCAGCAGCGCACGGCGGCCCTGTCGGTGGCCGTCACCGAGGCCGAATCGGCGAACCGCGCGAAAAGCGTCTTCCTGGCCAACATGAGCCACGAATTGCGCACGCCCTTGAATTCCGTGATCGGCTTTTCGCAGATGATGGCCGATTCGAGCAGCATGTTCGAGGAAGAAAAGCATAACCTGGCCATCATCAACCGCGCCGGCCATCATTTGTTGACCTTGATCAACGATATCCTGGAATTGTCGAAAATCGAGGCGGGCCGCATGCAGCTGCAAGCGGGGCCCGTGGACTTGAACGGCTTGCTCGACGAGGTGCTCGAGATGGTGCGCATGCGCTCCGGCGACCAGGGCATCGCGCTGCGGCTGGAGCGTTCCGGCGTGCCGCCGCTGGTGCGCCTCGACGGCGCCAAGCTGCGCCAGGTGCTGCTCAATTTGCTGTCGAATGCGCTCAAGTTCATCGAGCAGGGCAGCGTGACCCTGTCGCTGGCCTGCCAGGCAGACAAGGATGGGCAAGTGGCGCTGGCGTTTGCCGTGCGCGATACGGGCAGCGGCATCGCGCAAGAGGACCTGGAACGCATCTTCGAACCGTTCGTGCAGGCCGACAGCGCCGTGGCGCAGGCCGGCACGGGACTGGGGCTGACCATTTCGCGCGAATTCGTGCGCCTGATGGGCGGCGAGCTGCGCGTCGAGTCGACCTTGGGGGCCGGCTCCGTGTTCCACTTCGACTTGCGCGCGCCCTGCGTGCAGTGCCCTGCCGCCGCACCGCTGGCGCCGGGCCGCGTGGCGCGCCTGCCGGCGGGCCAGCGCGGGCGCACGGTGCTGCTGGTCGACGATGACGACAACTGCCGCAAGCTGCTGGCCGGCTTGCTGGCGCCGCTGGGCTTCCAGCTGCAGGAGGCGGCCGGCGGCGTGCAGGCGCAAGCCATGCTGGCGGCGCAGCGCTACGACATGGTGCTCAGCGACTGGCGCATGCCGGACATGGACGGCCTGGCGCTGACGCGCTGGCTGCGCGCGCAGCCGGCGCTGGTGCAGCCGCGCCTGGTGATCATGACCGCCTCCGCCTTCGAGGAAGAAAAGCAGGAGGCGCTGGCCGCCGGCGCCGACGGCTTCCTGCGCAAGCCGATCGAACAGGAACACCTGTTCGCCATGCTGGAGCAGCAACTGGGCGTGCGCTTCCAGCGCACCGCCGCCGCGCCGCCGCGCGTGCCGGCGGCCGCCTTCGACCTGCAGCAGGCGCTGGGCCAGCTGGGCGCGGCCGAACGGCAGGCGCTGCTCGAATCCGTGCGGGCCCTCGATTTGCGGCGCAGCGCCATCGTGCTGGCCGGCGTGGCGACCAGCCTGCCGCAGCTGGCTGCGCACATCGCCGCCATGCTGGAACAGCATCAGTACCAGCCGCTGTGCGCCTTGCTGGCGCAGCTGGCCAGCGAACCGCAGGGCGAAGACGCATGACGGTTCACGCATCCAAGGGCGCGCGCCTGGGCGGCGTCTCCATCGTGCTGGCCGTCAGCGTGGCGCTGACCTTTGTCGTCACCGCGCTGCTGCTGGTGTTTGCCGTGCTGTTTTACCAGTCCGAACGCGAGCAGCGCTGGCAGCAGCTGCACCGCAGCCTGGCCCTGAGCGCGGACCAGCTGGCCGTGGCCATCGAACTGCCCTTGTGGAATCTCGATGAAAAGCAGATGCAGGCCATCATGCGCAGCACGCTGGGCAAGCGCGACCTGGTGGCCAGCTCCCTGACGCCGGGCATCGGCAAGGAAGCGCTGGTGCTGCGCCGCACCGCGACCGGCGCCATCGGCAGTTTTTCCTCGCTGTCCGCGGAACCCGGCTGGCTGGTGCAGCGGCGCCCCGTGACGATGGGCGGGCAAGTCATCGGCAACGTGGCCGTGTATGCGACGCCGGCCCTGTTGCACGCGCAGCTGCGGCAACGCGCGCTGGGCATCGGTGCCATGATCGTGGCGCTCGACGTGATCCTGGTGGCCAGCATCTGGCTGCTCATGTGGTGTCTGATGCTCAAGCCCTTGAAGGCGATCGGCCAGTATGCGGCCGGCGTCCAGGCAGGGCAGAGCGAAGCGGCCGGCACGCCGCCGAAAGCGTGGTTCCTGGGCGAGCTGCGCACGTTGTACCGTTCCATCCGCGACATGGTGGCGCTGCTCGACAGCCGCTACCGCGCCTTGCAGCGCAGCGAGGAGCGCGTGCAGATGGCCACCGGCGCGGCCAGCATCGGCATCTGGGACTGGAGCGTCATCAACGATGCCTTGCAGTGGGACGAGCAGATGTATGCGCAGTTCAAGGCCGATGCGAACAGCGCGATGGCGCCGGCGGCGATCTGGCGCGCGGCGCTGATGCCGGACGATGTGCCGGCCGCCAAGGAGGCCCTGCGCGCCGCGCTGGGCGCCGGCCAGGCCTTCACGCACGAGTACCGCATCCTGTGGCCCGATGGCGCCATCCGCTACATCAAGGCCGATGCCGTGATCTTCCGCGACGGGCAGGGGCGGCCCATGCGCCTGGTGGGCTCGAACTACGACATCACGGCGCACCGCGAGGCCGAACTGGAACTGCTGCGCCACCGCCATCACCTGGAAGAACTGGTGGCCGAGCGCACGAGCGCCCTGTCGGTGGCCGTCAGCCAGGCGCAGGCGGCGAACCGCGCCAAGAGCACCTTCCTGGCGAACATGAGCCACGAACTGCGCACGCCCTTGAATTCCGTGATCGGCTTTTCGCGCCTGATGGCCGCCTCGCCGAACATGCAGGACGATGAAAAGCGCAACCTGGCCATCATCCACCGCTCCGGCAATCATTTATTGACGTTGATCAATGAAATCCTCGAACTGTCGAAGGGCGAGGCGGGGCGCCTGCACGCGCAGACGGCCGTGGTGGCGCTGGCGCCCCTGCTGCAGGAAGTGATGGACATGCTGGGCATGCGCGCCGAGCAGCAGGGGCTGGCCTTGCGCCTCGATTGCGCCGACGTGCCGGCGGCCGTGCTGCTCGACGCGACGCGTCTGCGCCAGGTGCTGCTGAACCTGATGTCGAACGCCGTCAAGTTTGCCGGCGGCGGCGAGGTCGCCTTGCGCGTGCGCGGCGAGCGGCGCGATGACGCCACGTGGCGCCTGTCGTTCGCCGTCAGCGACACGGGCATCGGCATCGCCCCGGAAGACCAGCAGCGCATCTTCGAGCCTTTCGTGCAGGCCGACAGCGCGGGACCGAAGGATGGCACGGGCCTGGGCCTGGCCATCTCGCGCGAATTCGTGCAATTGATGAAAGGCGAACTGACGGTGGAATCCATGCCGGGGCAGGGTGCCACCTTCCGTTTCAGCATACCCGCGCAGGCGGCCGAGGCGCCCGTGGCGGCGCCCGTGCCGCTGCCCGCAGTGCCGGCGCCCGAGGCGCCGCCGGCATTGCGGGCGCAAGACTTGCTGCTGCTGGCAGGGGAAGAGCGCGCCTCCTTGCTGGTGGCGCTGCGCGAATTGAACCTGGCCAGGGTGGCACTGCTGCTGGGCGCCTTGCCGCCGGCGGCCGCGCCCGTGCTGGCGCCGCTGCAGGCGATGCTTGACCAGCATCAATACCGTCAGCTGTGCGACTTGCTGGAGAATGAGGGCGCGCTGGCGCACGCTTGAAAAGTGTGGGCTGACAACATCGGATTCGCTGAAAAGACGGACTAAGTGCCGCCGATGGATGGTGCTAAATTGCAATAAAGATTATGATGATAGTACGTAGTTCATCGCAAAGAAATGTCTTGTCCAGCGCGGCAACGGACCGCCGCGCCTCATCCAAAGCTGAGAGAACTGCTACATGCACCGCGATTTTTCGGAAGTGAATTCGAAGGGCGAAGTACTGATCGTTGAAGATACGCCGGCTTCGCTGAAGCTGTTGAGCGATTTGCTGGGCGGCGCCGGCTATGCGGTGCGCCAGGCGCCGAATGGCGAACTGGCCCTGTGGACGGCCCAGGCGCGCCCGCCCGAGCTGATCCTGCTCGACGTGCGCATGCCCGGCCTCGACGGCTTTGAAGTGTGCCGCCGCCTGAAGGAGATACCGTCCCTGCGCCAGGTGCCGGTGATCTTCCTGTCGGCCCAGTACGACACGGACGACAAGGTGCGCGGCTTCGCGCTGGGTGCCGTCGATTTCATCGCCAAACCCTTCCAGGCCGAGGAAATCCTGGCCCGCACGGACGCCCACGTGCGCCTGGCGCGGGCGCAGCTGCAGCTGGCGCAGGAGCGCGCCAACCTGGAACGGCGCGTGGCCGAACGCACGGCCGAACTGGAGCAGGTGGCCAGTACGCTGGCGCGCGAAGTGCAGATCCGCCGCGCCAATGAAGAATTGCTGCGCCTGTCGGGCCAGGTCTTCGAAGCGACGCAGGACGCCATCCTGATCACCGATCCGGCCGGCGTCATCGTCACGGCCAATCCCGCCTTTACGCGCATCACCGGCTACGCGGCGCAGGAAGTGGTGGGCACGGACATTTTGCGCCTGCACGCCGAATACACGGGCGAGGCCGTGCTGCTGGCCCTGCGCCAGGGCTTGCGCAGCAGCGGCTGCTGGTCGGGCGAGGTGCAGACGCGGCGCAGGAGCGGCGACACCTATCCCTGCCTGCTCAGCGTCTCCACCGTGCACGGGCCCGACGGCGCCGTCGTCAACTACATCGGCGTCTTCCTCGACATCAGCGAGCGCAAGGCCGAGCAGCATCTGATCGATTTCCTCTCCTACCACGACGCGTTGACGGGCTTGCCGAACCGCGTGCTGCTGCGCGAGCGCTTCGAACAGGCGCGCGCGAACGCCCTGCGCGAAGGCCAGCAGGTGGTGCTGATGTGCCTGGACCTGGACCGCTTCAAGAACATCAACGATTCGCACGGCCAGGCCGTGGGCGACAAGGCGCTGCAAGTGGTGGCGCGTTTCCTGTCCGGTTGCGTGCGCGAAGGCGACACGGTGGTGCGCCAGGGCGGCGACGAATTCCAGATCCTGCTGCAGGACGATGCCCTGCTGGGGCGCACGCTTGCGCTGGCGCAAACCATCCTGGCCGGCTTGCGCGAGGAACTCAGCGTCGATGGCGAGCGCCTGGCGCTGACGACCAGCATCGGCATCGCCATGTGCCCGGCCGACGGCGACAGCCTCGACGACGTGCTGCGCCACGCCGACACGGCCCTCGTGCGCGCCAAGGAAATGGGGCGCGACCATTACGCCTTCTTCACGGAGCGCATGGGCAGCGACATCCGCGCCCGCCTGGCGATGCAGCAGCAGCTGCGCGGTGCCATCGGCCGCGATGAATTCGAAGTGCACTACCAGCCGCAGATGTGCTTGCGCACGGGCGCCTTGCTGGGCGCGGAAGCCTTGCTGCGCTGGGATAACCCGGTGCTGGGCAAGGTGCCGCCCGGCCTGTTCATCGCGCTGGCCGAGGAATATGGCTCGATCACGGCCATCGGCGAATGGGTGCTCGAAAGCGTCTGCGCGCAAATCCGCGCCTGGCACGACGCGGGCCTGGGCAGCATCAAGGTGGCCGTCAACCTGTCCGGCAAGCAGTTCGCGCAAGACCGCACGGTGCCGTTCGTCGAGGCGGCCTTGCGTAAATACGCCATCGCGCCTGCCTGCCTGGGCATCGAAATCACGGAAAGCACGGTGATGGGCGACCCAGACAAGGCGGTGGCGGCCCTCACGCGCCTGAAGGATATCGGCGTGGGCATTTCGCTTGACGACTTCGGCACCGGCTATTCCAGCCTCGGCTACCTGAAACGCTTCCCCATCGACGTGCTGAAGATCGACAAATCGTTCGTCGACGACGTCACCACCAGCAGCAGCGATGCGGCCATCGCCCGTTCCGTCATTTCGCTGGCGCATAACCTGGACATGCGCGTCATCGCCGAAGGCGTGGAAACGCGCGAGCAGGTGGATTTTTTGACGGAACACGGCTGCGACGAAATGCAGGGCTATTATTTCAGCCGCCCCCTGGCCGCGGAAGCCTTCACGGCGCTGCTGCGCGAACGGCGTGTGCTGACGGTGGCGCCGGCAGCCGTGTCGGCATAAGCACACCCCGCGCCGCGCCTGCACTGTAATCGCACTGATATGGTGCGGGCGCCGCAATGCGGTGCATGATTCTCACGTTTCTTCCCTCTGGCGCTGGCATGCATCCTGCTTTGTAGATCGTTATTTACACGATTGCAGTGCATGCCAGACAGCCCACATTTCGCAACGCCTACTGCCGCCAGCGCGCACAGCGCCTGGCAGGCGCATTTGCGCCTGGGCTTTGCGCTGCACGATGGCGTCAGCCGTCTCGTCGAGCGCACGCACAGCGGCCCCCTGCGCGTGCAAAAGCCCCTGTATCCGGAAGGCGATGCCGTCTGCCACGCCATCATCATCCATCCGCCCGGCGGCGTGGTGGGCGGCGACCAGCTGGCCGTCGACGCCACGGTGGGCGAGGGCGCGCACGCCTTGCTCACGTCCCCCGGCGCCGCCAAGTGGTACCGCGCGAACGGCCATGTCTCGGGCCAGCACCTTGTGCTGCGCGCCGGCAGCGGCGCCGCCATCGAGTGGCTGCCGCAGGAAAGCATTTTCTTCGACCAGGCTTGCGTGCGCCTGCGCCACGAGGTGGAACTGGCGCCGGACGCCGGCTATATCGGCTGCGACATCGTCTGCCTGGGCCGCGGCGCCTCGGGCGAAATATTCAACACGGGCAGCATCAGCCAGCAGGTGCAGATCCGCCGCGGCGGCAAGCTGCTGTGGTGGGAGCAGGGCGTGCTGGCCGCCGGCGGCGCCCTGATGGCCAGCCCGCTGGGACTGGGGGGCCACACGGTGTGCGCCACCCTGATCGCCGTCGGCATGCCCGTTGCTCCCGCCGTGCTGGCGGCCGTGCGCGAGATCGCCGTGCCGGCCGGCGCCGCGTTTGGCGCCACACACATGAAAGCGCTGGTGGTGGTGCGCCTGCTGTGCGGCGACAGCGAGGCGGCGCGCCGCATCATGCTGGCCGCCTGGCAGCTGCTGCGTCCCGCCATGCTGGGACGCGACGCCGTCGTGCCCCGCATCTGGAATACTTAATCAGGAAAGAAGCGCAAGGAAAACCATGGACCTGACTCCCCGCGAAAAAGACAAGCTGCTCATTTTTACGGCTGCGCTGCTGGCCGAACGGCGCCTGGCGCGCGGCTTGAAGCTCAATTATCCGGAAGCGGTGGCCCTGATCAGCGCCGCCATCATGGAAGGCGCGCGTGATGGCAAGTCGGTGGCGCAGCTGATGTCGGACGGCACAAAAATTCTGTCGCGCGCCGACGTCATGGACGGCATCGCCGAGATGATCCCCGATATCCAGGTGGAAGCGACTTTCCCCGATGGCAGCAAGCTGGTGACCGTGCACCACCCGATACCGTAGTTTTTCGAGCGGCCAGGGCGCCACCCGCGCCGTGGCTGTTTTTGCGCCGGCGACCGGCCGGCAAGCATAACGCGATCTTTGAAGGAGCCCCTCATGACCCCAGGCGAATACAAATTGGAAGAAGGCGAAATCAGCCTCAATGCGGGCCGCGCCACGGCTACCGTGGTGGTGGCCAACCGGGGCGACCGGCCGATCCAGGTGGGCTCGCATTTCCACTTTTTCGAAGTCAACCCGGCGCTGGCTTTCGAGCGCTGGCGCGCCTACGGCATGCGCCTCAATATCACGGCTGGCACGGCCGTGCGCTTCGAACCGGGCCAGCAGCGCACGGTGGAACTGGTGGCGCTGGCGGGCGAGCGCAAGGTCTACGGCTTCAATGGGGCAGTGATGGGTGAACTGCAAGACACTCCACCGGGAAAGGATTGAGATGGCCAGCATTCCCCGCAGCGCGTACGCCGAAATGTTCGGCCCCACCAAGGGCGACCGCATCCGCCTGGCCGACACGGAACTGTTCATCGAGATCGAGCATGACTACGCGATCTACGGCGAAGAAGTGAAATTCGGCGGCGGCAAGGTGATCCGCGACGGCATGGGCCAGTCGCAGCGCTGCGCGGCCGAGGTGATGGATACCGTCATCACGAATGCCGTCATCCTCGACCACTGGGGCATCGTGAAAGCCGATATCGGCCTGAAAAACGGCCTGATTTTCGGCATCGGCAAGGCGGGCAATCCGGACATCCAGCCGGGCGTCACGCTCCCCATCGGCGGCGCGACGGAAATCATCGCCGGCGAAGGCATGATCGTCACGGCCGGCGGCGTCGACACGCACATCCACTTCATCTGCCCGCAGCAGATCGAGGAAGCCCTGATGAGCGGCGTGACCACCATGCTGGGCGGCGGCACGGGGCCGGCCGTGGGCACGGCCGCCACCACCTGCACGCCGGGGCCGTGGCATCTGCACGCCATGCTGGCGGCCGCCGACGCCTTCCCGATGAACCTGGGCTTCATGGGAAAAGGGAACGTCAGCTTGCCGCTGCCCCTGGAAGAGCAGGTGCGCGCGGGCGCCATCGGCCTGAAACTGCACGAAGACTGGGGCAGCACGCCGGCCGCCATCGACAATTGCCTGTCGGTGGCCGACCGCATGGATATCCAGGTGGCGCTGCACAGCGATACCCTCAACGAGGGCGGCTTCCTGGAACACACCTTGGCCGCCTTCAAGGACCGCACCATCCACACGTTTCACACGGAAGGGGCGGGCGGCGGCCATGCGCCCGACATCATCGCCGCCGTCGGGCAAGCCAACGTGCTGCCCTCGTCGACCAACCCCACGCGCCCGTTCACCGTCAACACGCTCGACGAGCACCTGGACATGCTGATGGTGTGTCACCACCTGGACCCGGCCATCGCGGAAGACGTGGCGTTCGCCGAGTCGCGCATCCGCCGCGAAACCATCGCCGCCGAAGACATCCTGCACGATATCGGCGCCATTTCCATGATGTCGTCCGACTCGCAAGCCATGGGACGTGTCGGCGAAGTGATCATGCGCACCTGGCAGACGGCGCACAAGATGAAGGTGCAGCGGGGCGCGCTGGCACCCGACACGGCGCGCAGCGACAACTTCCGCGCCAAGCGCTATATCGCCAAGTACACGATCAACCCGGCTATCACGCATGGCATTTCGCACGTGGTGGGCTCGCTCGAGGAGGGCAAGATCGCCGACATCGTGCTGTGGAAGCCGGCCTTCTTCGGCGTCAAACCGTCGATGATCTTAAAAGGCGGCATGATCGCGGCCGCGCAGATGGGCGACCCGAACGCCTCGATTCCCACGCCGCAGCCCGTGCACTACCGCATGATGTTCGGCGCCTTCGGCGGCGGCCTGAAAAAGTCGTTTACGTTTGTCTCGCAGGCGGCCTACGACCTCGATATCGGCCATCAGCTGAAACTGAATAAATCCGTCATCGCCGTGAAAAACATGCGCGGCTTGCGCAAGCACGACATGATCCACAACAGCGCCACGCCGCACATGGAAGTGGACCCGGAAACCTACGCCGTGCGCGCCGATGGCCAGCTGCTCGTGTGCGAGGCGGCATCCGTGCTGCCGATGGCGCAGCGCTATTTTCTATTTTAGGCGGGAGACAAGCATGCTCACTTTGCATACCAAACTGACGGCTGACGACCATCGCGCCGCCGTCGCCCAACTGGTGCTGCCCTACGACCAGCGTGAAAAATGCCGGCTGCGCGCCGTGCTGTCGAATGGCGAGGACGTCGCCGTGTTCACCGTGCGCGGCACGGTGCTGCGCGACGGCGAACGCATGACGGGGCCGGAAGGAACGGTGGTGCAGATCGTCGCCGCGCGCGAACCGACCTATCTGGTGCAGTGCGCGGACGCGCACACCCTGCTGCGCTGCGCCTTCCACCTGGGGAACCGCCACACGCAGGCGCAGGTGGGCGACGGCTTTTTGCGCATCCGCAAGGACGTGGTGCTCAAGGAGATGCTGGAAGGCTTGCAAGCGACGGTGACGGAAGAAAGCGCGCCGTTCGAGCCGGAGGCGGGCGCGTATGGTGGCGGCCATGGCCACCACGACGGCCACGGCCAGCACTTGCTGGCGCCCGTGCCGCTGCGGCAAAAGATCCACCGCCCCGGTGATACGCCGGGCGCGCCAGGCGCCGCATGATGCAGGCGTCGGCCCTGCTGCATCTGCTGCAGTTCGCCAGCCCGGCCTTGCCGATCGGCGCCTACAGCTATTCGCAGGGGCTGGAAGCGGCGTTCGAATCCGGCCTGGTGACGGATGCGGCCACGGCGCGCGAATGGATCGCCCGGCATCTGGCGCAGGTGGTGGCGCGCTGGGAGGCCCCCCTGTGCTGGCGCTTGATGCAAGCCTTCGAAGCGCAGGATCTGCACGCCGTGCAGCGCTGGAGCGAGCGTTTCATCGCTTCGCGCGACACGGCGGAATTTCGCGCCGAAACCATCCAGATGGGATATTCGCTGACCAAATTGCTGGCCGAGCTGGGCGTGGCCGACGGCGTGCTGATCGACATGCTGCAGGGCCAGCCGGAGGTGGCCTTGCCCACCGCGTATGCGTGCGCCGTGGCGGCGCTGGCCATTCCGCGCAAAGAGGCGCTGCTGGCCATGCTGTTCGCGTGGGCGGAAAACCAGGTGCTTGTCTGCGTGAAATCCGTGCCGCTGGGGCAGGTGGCGGGCCAGCGATTGCTGCTGTCGCTGCGGCCGGACTTGGAAGCGGCGGCCCTGACGGCGCAAACCTTGCAAGACGACGAGATGGGCAACTGGACGCCCGGCCTGTCGCTGCTGTCGATGCGGCACGAAGTGCAGTACAGCCGGCTGTACCGCTCCTGAACACTATCACGAGAGACTACAACATGACATCGATTACCTCAAACCCTCTGCGCGTCGGCATCGGCGGCCCCGTCGGCTCGGGCAAGACGGCCCTGTGCGAAATGCTGTGCAAGGGCATGCGCGAACGCTACGACATGGCTGTCATCACGAACGACATCTATACCAAGGAAGACATGGAAATCCTGCTGCGCGCCGATGCCTTGCCGGCCGAGCGCCTGATGGGTGTGGAAACGGGCGGCTGCCCGCACACGGCCATCCGCGAAGATGCGTCGATCAACCTGGAAGCCATCGCGCGCATGCAAGCAGACTTTCCGAATCTCGACTTGATCCTGGTCGAATCGGGCGGCGATAACCTGGCCGCCACCTTCAGCCCGGAATTGTCGGATTTGACGATTTACGTGATCGACGTGGCTGGCGGCGAAAAGATCCCGCGCAAGGGCGGGCCCGGCATCACGCGTTCCGATTTGTTGATCATCAACAAGACGGATCTGGCGCCCTACGTGGGCGCCAACCTGGACATCATGGCGCAGGACGCCAAGCGCATGCGCGGCGAACGTCCCTTCGTGTTCACCAACCTGCGCAGCGGCGACGGCGTGCAGGTCGTTATCGATTTTATCCGCGAGCAAGGTTTGCTCGATCAACCAGGCAAGGAGCTGCAATGAGCGCAAGATTGATGAAGAAAACGGCCGCCGTGGCGGCGCTGTGCCTGCTGGCCTTGCCCGCCATGGCCCATCCCGGTCATGGCGAGAACGCCGGCTTCCTGGCCGGTTTCGCCCATCCGTTCACGGGCATCGACCATTTGCTGGCCATGCTGGGCGTGGGTATCTGGGGCGGCCAGCAGCGCGGCGGCCTGGCCCAGCCCGCCACTTTTCTCGGCATGATGCTGCTGGGCGCGCTGGCCGGCATGGTGGGATTGACGGTACCGGGGCTGGAAACGGGCATCGCCGCCACGGTGGCGCTGGTGGGGCTGGCCATCGCGCTGGCGCTGGCCTTGCCGAACTGGCTCGGCATGGGCCTGGTGGGCGTGTTTGCCTTGGCGCATGGCAATGCGCATGGCCAGGAATTGCCGGCCGCCTCGGCCGCGTGCGGCTTCATGCTGGCCTCGGCTGTCTTGCTGGGTACGGGACGTTTCCTCGGCCAGGTATTGGCCGAGCGCATGCTGCGCGTGGCCGGCGTGGCCTTGACGGCCGCCGGCGTGGTGTTGATGGGACTGAATTAAGAACCGGGACGGCGCTCCGACAGCACGATGGGCGCCGCCTTTTCCGGGTGCAAGCCCTGGTGGCCCGCATACACGGCGGCAATGGCGGCCATGTCGGCATCCTTGTCGCCCGTCAAATATAAATGGTCGACGACGCCCAGCACCTTGTTCGGGTAGTCGATGTACACCAGCAGCAAGGGTACCTTGGCCGCCACGGCCAGGTGATAAAAGCCGCTTTTCCAGTTCGGACGGTAGCTGCGCGTCGCTTCCGGCGTGATGGCCAGCCAGTACCAGTCGGCGGCCAGCATGCGTTCGGCCTGGCGTCCGATGGTGCCGCTGGTGGTGCTGCGGTCGACGGGTTCGCCGCCCAGGTAGCGCAGCACCTTGCCCATGGGGCCGCGGAACAGGGAATCCTTGGCCAGCCAGCGGAAAGGCAAGGACAGCGCCCATTTGCCAAACAGGCCCACCATGAAATCCCAGTTGGACGTGTGCGGGTAGACGACGGCGATGCCGCGCGGCCCTGGCAGGGGACGGAAGCGCATGCGCCAGCCAAACAGGTGCAGTACGCGCAGCGCGCAACGCTGGTGCCAGGTCGGCAAGTCGCCCGCTTGTACAAATAAATCGTCCATTGATACCCTTCAGTGACACTGTTCTTAATGGGATGGCGCTGGTGGCCATTTTCCTTGAAGCAAAATTCTGCGCAGGCATTCTATACGGGGCTGGCGATGGCGACAAGCAGCCGAGGCCGCTATTCATGCGGTGTCGGGGCCGTTGCTGCTGCTATTTTAACGATGCTTGACCTCCGTGTCGGGCACTAAATGCGCACAATGTGGTCAAAACTTCATGCAGTGTTGATCCACCCGACAGGGAGCCATGGCATGAAAAACAGCATCGACGAGGTGAATGGGGAGAATGTGCGAACGGACAAGGTGATGGCCGAGCTCGTCGAGCGGGGCGTTGCTTTTCACCACGCACTGGGGCGGACGGTGGCGACAGCGTATTTGCGCGAGCACGCGGTACCGGTCGAGGTGATACGCCGCGTCTTCAGCAGCGTGCAGGCGCGCCGTCCGGCCCGGCCGGCACGGCGCCGATGGCGCTGAAGGTGAGGGAACGGCGCGGCGGCGTCAATAAAAAAGCGGCGGACGCGGCGATCGTCACGCAGTCAGTGCGTTGGTATCGTCGCGTCCGCCGCCAGGGGAAATGGGCGGCGCAGTGCCGCTCAGGGGGCTTTCAGGGTGCCGTTCAGGCTTGTGCCGCCAGCGCCGGGTAGTCCGTGTAGCCGGCAGCGTCCGGCGCGTACAGGGTGTCCGGGTTCAGCGGATTCAAGGGCGCGTCGCTGTGCAGGCGGGTGGGCAGGTCGGGGTTGGCGATGAACCACAGGCCAAAGGCGACGGCATCGGCTTCGCCCTTGGCCAGCAGGGCTTCGGCCGCCGCCTTGTCCATTTTTTCGTTGGCGATGTACACGCCGCCGAACTCCTGCTTCAGGTACGGACCCAGGCGGTCTTCGCCCAGCGCTTCGCGGGCGCAGATGAAAGCGATGCCGCGCTTGCCCAGCTCGCGTGCCACGTAGCCGAAGGTGGCGCGCGGGTCCGAGTCGCCCATGTCGTGCGCATCGCGGCGCGGCGCCAGGTGCATGCCCACCTTGTCGGCGCCCCAGACTTCGATGCACGCGTCCGTCACTTCCAGCATCAAACGGGCGCGGTTTTCAATCGAACCGCCGTAGTTGTCGGTGCGCAAGTTGGTGCTGTCTTGCAGGAACTGGTCGAGCAAATAACCATTGGCGCCATGGATTTCCACGCCATCGAAACCCGCTTTTTTCGCATTTTCGGCGCCCAGGCGGTAGGCTGCCACGATGCCGGGAATTTCTTCCGTATCGAGTGCGCGCGGCGTGACGAATTCCTGTTTCGGACGCACCAGGCTGACGTGGCCGGCCGGCTTGACGGCGCTGGGCGCCACGGGCAAGTCGCCATCGAGGAAGACGGGGGCGGAAATGCGGCCCACATGCCACAGCTGCAGCACGATCAGGCCGCCCGCGTCATGCACGGCCCGGGTGATGTGTTTCCAGCCTTCCACCTGTTCCTCGGACCAGATGCCCGGCGTGTCGGCGTAGCCCACGCCCTGCGGCGTGACGGCCGTCGCTTCCGAGATGATCATGCCTGCCGAGGCGCGCTGCGTGTAGTACTCGGCCATCAGGGCGTTGGGCACGCGGCCCGGATTGCCGGCGCGCGAACGCGTCAGCGGCGCCATGATGATGCGGTTTTTCAGTTGCAGACTGCCAATGGTGATGGGGTCGAATAAAGTTGCCATGATTATCATTTCCTTGTTGGGGCCGGTCGAGCGGCGTTGAGACGGAGTGATCGAGATGAAAGCTGTGCTTACAAACCTTGCTGCATGTGATCGAGAAAGGCCTGGATGGTGGCTTCGTTGCGGCTGAAGAAACTCCATTGGCCCACCTTGGTTGCGGAAATCAGACCCGCCTTTTGCAAGCTGGCCAGGTGCGCCGAGACCGTCGATTGCGACAGGTTCAGGCGGCGGTCGATCAGGCCGGCGCACACGCCCAGGTGCAGCGGGTGGTCCTGCTCCTGGAAATACTGTTCCGGCTCCTTGAGCCATTGCAAAATCTGCCGGCGCACTGGATTGGCCAGCGCCTTGTGGATGGCGTCGATATCCATATTGTTTCTCCTGAACATACAATTCGCTTTTCAGCGATGTATATATCGTAGTTGTTCAATTCTAATATCGTTGTTTTACGATATATCTATCTTACGATATAAATGAAAAGCGTGCTGGCGGCGCGCGTTTTTGAACGGATTCAGGCGGGAAGGGGATTGCGCTGCAGCACGGCCGGGCCCGTCAACACGATGCGCACCAGGTCCACCTGGCGCTGGGCGCCGGCCTTGGCGGTGGCGCTCTTGATCTGCGTGCGCGCCGTGTGGATGGAAATGCGCTGGCGCTCGGCGTATTCCTGCAGGGAATAGCCGTTGACGAGCGCTTCCGTCAGGCGCGCCTCGGCCACCGTCATGCCATAGAAATTGCGCAGGGTGGCGGCCAGGGAGGTGATCAGGTCGCTGCTATCGCTGAGAAAGACGGCGATGGCGCTGGCCGAGCCGAAAGGACTGTGCCAGGAGGGCAGGGGCGTGACGCGCAGGCGCAGCTGCTCTCCCGTCAAGCCGCTCAGGTTGAGCACGCCGCCGGGACCGCCTGCCGCCGTCGTGCCCGTTTGCGCCGCCTCGTGCAGCATGCGCCGCAGCGCGCCGTTGTCCGCTTCGCGCGGGCAATACAGGGGCGCGCCTTCGCGCAACTGCAGCAGCCGCGTCGCAGCCGTCATGGCCAGCGCCCGCTCGTTGGCGTACAGCAATTGCGACGTGGCGTCGAGCAGCAGCACGCCAAACGGCAGCAATTCCAGCACCTGGGTGGAACTCCGGGACAGCACTTCCAGCCGGCGCAGCTTGCGCTGCAGGACAAAGGCCGTCTGCAAATGCGGCATCAGGCTGCGGATCAGCGCCAGCTCGCCCGCCTCGTAGGCGCCCGCCCGTTCGCGGCGCACCACGGTGACGTTGGTGGAGCGCTCGGCGCGCAATTCGACGATGGCCGCCGCCGTATAAAAGATGTCTTGCGGGCGCAGCCAGTCCGTCCAGTATTCTGTTTTCTTCAGGCAATGGTCGGGAAACAGCATGGAGCCGGTGACGACGGCGCCTTCGTGGTGCAGGGTGGCGTCTTCCAGCCAGACATTGCGCGCGCCGTAATAGCTGGCAAAGCTGGTCATGGCATCCGTTTCGAAGCCATAGGTGGCGGACAGGCCGCTGCCGGGCAGCTGGACGTCGACCGAGCGGTTGTTGAAATCATTGGCCCAGATCAAACCCGCGTGCGATTTCAGCTGGCGTGCAAAGGCGGCAAGGAAATCTTGCCATTGGATATGTTGTGTGGCCGCTTCATAGATCAGGGTAATCAGTGCCTGGCTGGCGACGGCGAGCGATGGCGTCATTGGCGATCCTCATGGCGGCAAGCGGTGGACAAGGCATGGAGCGGGCGGCCTTGGCAGCGGCCGCCCGGCTTCCCTAGCGCGATTCCAGCCAGCTTTTGCCGCCGGAGGTGCACGTGCTGAGGCTGGCGTACTGGCTCACATAGTTGTAACCGCTGCCGCAGCCCCCTTCGCCGGATTTGACGGGGCCGTAGCAAGCGCCTTCATAGCTGAGCTTACCATTGACGGTGGTGCTTTTGACACAGAAATTGTAGTTGCTGGCCACGGTGTTGTTGGGCAAGGTGGCGCCGTTGTTTTGCCCGCAGCCGAGTTCCTTGCTCACGGAGCGCGCGTAGTCGACCATTTTCTGGTACGTGCCGCTGTAGTAGGTATCCGCCTTGGCCTTTTCGCCCTGCTTGCAGGCGGCGATCACGCTGTCATAGCCGGAATCGGCCTGGGCGTAGTTGCCCGATACCTGGATGCCGCAGGCGCTGGCTTGCTTGCGTTCCGTATCGCTGATCAGATTGTTGTACTGGCAGGTGGACGAGGTGCCGCCGCTGGCGCTGGTGGAACCGCCGCCCGAGCCACTGTCGGCGCTGCCGCCGCCACCGCAGGCGGACAGCATGAGGCAGCCGAGCAAAGTGACGGCAAAGGTGGTTGGATGTGCTTGCATGATTTTCCCTGTGGACGGTGACTTGCCACCATGTGTCTGGTGGTATCTTTGCTACAAGGAATTGTATCGGGCATGTTTTTTGGAAACATCACCCATTTGGGGTATGCGCCGGCGGCACGGAGTGGGGTAGGGCGGCCGGCTGGCCGCCCCGGCGGGGATCAGGCGAAGTGGAACAGCAGCAAGGCGATGACGGCAGGCACCGTCTGCAGGTAGAGGATGCGCGTCATGACGGTGGCCGCGCCCCATGCGCCGGCCACGGCGATGCACGCCAGGCCGAACACGGTAAACGCATGGGCGATAGCCGCGTCCGGGTGAAAAAAGCCCAGCGCCAGCGCCGCGACGAGAAAACCGTTGTAGCAACCCTGGTTCGACATGGCGGGACGCACGATCTCCGCTTTTTCCTTCGACAGGCCAAACACCTTGCGTCCGCGCGCATTGAACAGCACGGTTTCCAGCAGCACGATATACACGTGCAGCAGCAGGATGAGGGCGGTAAGAATCTGGGCCAGAAGTAGCATCATTGTTCCCGAGAGTGAATGGATGCGGCAATTATGCGGCCATCAGCATGTTTTTTGGCAACTTTCGATTGGAGCGGCCACACTAGAAAAATGTGCTTGCGGCAAGCCTTTTCACCCAATGGTATACTTTTCCTTTTGCTCCTGTGGGGACGACCCCGCTCGATGACGGGGCTGCATGGCGGGGACGACCCTGCCGCCTCAGGAGAGTACGATGGCGTGGATTATTTTGGTATTGGCTGGTTTGCTGGAAATCGGCTGGGCCATCGGCCTCAAATACAGTGCCGGCTTTACCCGCCTCGTGCCATCCGTGCTGACGGCTATTTCCATGCTGGGCAGCGTGGTGATGCTGGGCCTGGCCTTGCGTACCTTGCCGCTGGGCACGGCGTACGCCATCTGGACGGGCATCGGCACCGTCGGCACGGCCATCTTCGGCATCATGGTGCTGGGCGAGCCGGCCAGCGCCGCGCGTATCGCCTGCATCGCCCTGATCGTGTCGGGCATCCTGGGCTTGAAATTGCTCAGCCCTCAATAAAGGATGCCAGCATGAGCCTCGCCATGACGTATTTCTACCTTGCCATCGCCATCATCGCCGAAGTGATCGCCACCAGCGCCTTGAAGGCGTCCGAGGGCTTCAGCCGCTTGTGGCCCAGCGTCATCACCGTGCTTGGCTACAGCATCGCCTTCTGGTGCCTGTCCCTGACCTTGAAGGTCATTCCCACCGGCATCGTGTATGCGATCTGGTCGGGCGTGGGCATCGTGCTCATTTCCGCCGTCGGCTGGTTCTGGTTCAAGCAAAGCCTGGACACGCCGGCCCTGATCGGCCTGGGGCTGATCATTGCCGGCGTGCTCGTCATTAACTTGTTTTCAAAGTCCGTCGGCCACTAAGAGCCTATCCCAGTAGATGAATACATCCCCTGCCGGCGCCCCTCAGAAGCGGGGACTGCGTTGATCGTCGTCGCGTGGCTCGCCACGCGTCCTCCTCACGCCTTGTCCGCGCTCCTGATGAACGGCCAGCAGATGACGCTCCCTACTGGAATAGGCTCTAATCAAAAGCTGCTGGCCACCCGCGCCAGGTAATACCACTCGGCATTGGCTGCCGCATTGACGTCCGGGAACAGGATATAGGCGTCGAATTCGGCCGTCACGGGCGTGCCGTCTGCGCGCACGCCGATCTGCTCGCCCTGTTTGACCTTGTCAAAGCTGGACCAGGTCTTGATGAAGCGGTCGCTTGCATGCAGTTTGTCGTGCACGACGACCATGTTCAGCGCTTCCATGTCGGCGTCGGCGATGGCTTCCGGTTGCGGCACGTCAATGAAACCGAGGAAAGCCAAGGTGTTCATGATGGCGCGGTAAGCGACGTCCGGTGCGGCCGGGTCCGCGTGCTGGCCGCATTCCAGGGTGAGGGCGTAACCGCCCGTTGAGCGCATGTATTCCGTCGTGCCCACGCCGTAGCGCAAGACCAGGCCCACCTGGTCGCTATTGCCCAGGCGGCGCTGCACTCCCTGGCCATACGCATGCAGCCAGCCGTCGACGAAGCGGCGCACGCCCAGGCGGCGCGCCAGCGCGCGTTCCTTTTCTTCATGTTTGAAAGGTTGCAGCGGGCCGTCGTTGTTGTGCGGTCCCATCATGACGAAGGGTTGGCTGTCGGCATTGAACGAGTGCAAGTCGAGCAGCATGTCATGCTGGCCCAGCAGCGGGCACAGCCAATTGGCGATGCGGTCTTCGAAATCTTGCGGATTGTCGTTCGGGAACAGGTTGCGGTTCAGGTTGCGGTCGCCGCTGCGCACGCCCTTGGCGTAAGCGAGCGGGTTGGTGATGGGCACGAAGGTGACGCTGCCGGCCACGATGGACAGGGCGCCGCTGTCGAGTTCAGCCATCACGCGGTGGATGCCCTTGGTGCCGCAGGTTTCATTGCCGTGCACGGCGCCGGTGACGATCAGGCGCGGGCCGCTGCCCTGGCCCGTGTAGTTGATGGACTTGAAGTGGAGTGCGCTGCTCATGCTGGACATATCCTATTGGTATCAGGGAAGGGAAAGCGGGGTCGGCATATTTTAGCGGGATTCGCGGCAGGTACCCGTAAAAATGTCGCCAGGAATGTACCCATCGCCCACCCCGGCATGGCATGATCGGCGCCAATGTTGTTTTCCCTTGCTGATTCCATGACCAGTACGTCCCATCCTTCCCGCCTGTACGGCCTCGACACCTTGCGCGCGCTGGCCATCGTGCTGGTCTTCATGAACCATTATTTGTTGTTCGTCAGCGAGGGCGGGGCGTTTGGTTTCTGGGGAGAAATCGGCTGGACGGGCGTGGACCTGTTCTTTGCCCTCAGCGGCTACCTGATCGGCAACCAGATCTTTGTGGCCTTGCGCAGCGAGCACGGCTTTTCCTTGCCGCGCTTCTATGCGCGCCGTTTCCTGCGCACCTTGCCCAGTTTCTATGCCGTGCTGGCCCTGTATTATCTGTGGCCCGCGTTTCGCGGCGATAGCGCGCTACTTCCCTTGTGGAAATTCCTGACGTTTACGCAAAACATCAATCTGACGCCGGGCACGGCGTTTTCCCATGCGTGGTCCTTGTGCGTGGAAGAGCAGTTCTACGTGCTGCTGCCGGCCGTGGCGCTGGCGATCGCGGCTTGCCGCAAGTCCCTGCTGTGGGCGTGGGTGGCCGTGGCCGCCAGCTTTATCGTCGGCATGCTGCTGCGTGCGTATCTGTGGGATGAATATGTGCACGTGCCGCGAGGCGGCCTCGGCTATTACAAATACATTTATTACGCGTCGTGGTGCCGTTTCGACGAGCTGGTGGCGGGCGTGGCGCTGGCGCTGCTGAAAAACTACCACCCTGGCGCCTGGCTGCGCCTGACATCCTATGGCAATCGCACCTTGCTGGCGGGAATCTTTGGCACGGCGCTGATGTTTTACGTGTTTCTCGCCGATCACTATGGTTATTGGGTGACGGTGTTCGGTTATCCGGCCCTGGCCGCCAGTTTTACCTTATTGCTGATCGCCGCGCTGAGTCCTGCCAGTGTTTTATATCAACTGCGCGTGCCGGGCGCGGCCAGCCTGGCCCTGTGGTCGTATGCGATTTACCTGCTGCACAAGCAGCTGTGTATCCTGCTGCGGCCCTTGTTGCAAGACGTTGGCCACGGGCCGGACGGTGCGCCGGCGATACTTGCCAGTATCGCTGTCAGCATCGTCACGGGCTGGCTCTTATATAGATTGGTGGAAACGCCGTTCATGCGCTTGCGGGCGCGCTATGTTCCCGCGAATCATGCGTGACGATTACATGTCGATCACATCGAGTCCCCGCGGCGTGCCCACCAGTAATTCCAGGATAGCATGCACGCGCAGATTCGTCTCTTCATGTGCCGTGTTGAAGATCAGGGCGCGCAGGCCGGGCACGGCTTCCATGATGTGCTCGCTGGCGTAGGCATTGATCAATAACAAGACCAGGTCCGTGGCGCCCGCGCCGGGCTGGCGCCGCAGCCGGTCGTGGATCACGTTCAGCAGCGCGCGCTGCATGCGCGGCGTGGGATTGGTGATGTAGGCGAAGACGCTCGGCGTGTTGGCAATGGCTGCGCAGAGGCGCCGTTCCATCTCGTCGGGTTTCACGTCGGAGGCGATATCGAAATACGCAGCTTCCCAGCGCGTGCGTGCATATGGGTGGCCGGGCGGGAAAGAGTCGGCCGTTTCAAAACCGCAGATGCGGCTCAGGGTTTTCAGCCAGGCGAATAGGGTGGAGTTCATGTCGCGATTCTAGCGGCATTCCGCGTGTGCCGGGCCCTCTCTATATAAAGGGGGCTGACGCCCCGAGAAATGATTAAAGTTTCCTGTAAAAGAGCCCTTGTCATTCTGGGAAAGCCTCTCTATAATGCTGGTCTTCGGGGCGGTTAGTTCAGCTGGTTAGAATACTTGGTCGACATCCAAGGGGTCGGGGATTCGAATTCCTCACCGCCCACCAGAATTTAGCAGTAAGCAGTTTTTAAGAGTTTTAAGCTGGCGCAAGCCGCAAGCGGTCATTTGAAATACAATGATCAACAAAAGTTTTACGGGCGGTTAGTTCAGCTGGTTAGAATACTTGGTCGACATCCAAGGGGTCGGGGATTCGAATTCCTCACCGCCCACCAGAATGCAGTTAGAGAGAAAGGTAAAACCGGTTATGACACCGCGAACTACTACCAAGCTTTGGGAGTGACGCTAGTCGAACGGGTTTCCTTTGTCTTAAGAAAGTGAAAAACGCGGCTAGTCCGCGTTTTTTTGCGTCTGCGTTTTCCTTTCAGTTATTTGCCCATCACATTGCAGTTTTACCTGGCGCCAGCGCCGATATGGAGATCAATATGCTTACAATCCGACTTCCCGATGGTTCCGCCCGTCAATTTGACGGCCCGGTCACCGTGGCCCAGGTTGCGGCCAATATTGGTACCGGCCTGGCCAAGGCTGCCCTGGCCGGCAAGGTCGATGGCAAGCTGGTCGATACGTCCTATCTGATCGAGCAAGACGCGGAGCTGGCGATCGTGACGGACAAGGACGCCGATGGCCTGGAAGTGATCCGCCACTCGACGGCCCACTTGCTGGCGTATGCCGTCAAGGAATTGTTCCCGGAAGCGCAAGTGACCATCGGTCCCGTGATCGACAACGGTTTTTACTATGACTTCGCCTACAAGCGCCCGTTCACGCCGGAAGATCTGGTCGCGATCGAAAAGAAAATGGCGGAACTGGCCAAGAGGGATGAGCAAGTCACGCGCAAGGTTGTCGCGCGCGACGAAGCCATCGAGTACTTCAAGGGCATCGGCGAAGCCTACAAGGCTGAATTGATTGGTTCGATCCCGGCCGACCAGGAAGTGTCGCTGTATTCCGAAGGCAAGTTCACGGACTTGTGCCGCGGCCCTCACGTGCCATCGACGGGCAAGCTGAAAGTCTTCAAGCTGATGAAGCTGGCCGGCGCCTACTGGCGCGGCGACTCGAAAAACGAGATGCTGCAGCGTATCTACGGCACGGCCTGGGCCAAGAAGGAAGACCAGGAACTGTATCTGCATAACCTGGAAGAGGCGGAAAAGCGCGACCACCGCAAGTTGGGCAAGCAGCTCGATTTCTTCCATTTCCAGGAAGAGGCGCCGGGCCTGATCTTCTGGCACCCGAAAGGCTGGTCGATCTGGCAGCAAGTCGAGCAATACATGCGCAATGTGTACCAGGTCAATGGCTACCAGGAAGTCAAGGCGCCGCAAATTCTCGACCGTGGCCTGTGGGAAAAAACCGGCCACTGGGATAATTACCGTGAAAACATGTTTATCACGGAATCGGAAAACCGCGCCTATGCGCTGAAACCGATGAATTGCCCTGGCCATATCCAGATTTTCAACAATGGCATGCGCAGCTACCGCGACTTGCCATTGCGCTACGGCGAATTCGGCCAATGCCACCGCAACGAACCGTCGGGCGCCTTGCATGGCATGATGCGCGTGCGCGGCTTTACGCAGGACGATGGCCACATCTTCTGCCTGGAAGAGCAGATCGCCGGCGAAGTGACGGCGTTCCACCAGCAGGCGATGGATGTCTACACGGCTTTCGGCTTTACGAATATCGACGTGAAACTGGCCTTGCGCCCGGATAACCGCATCGGCACGGAAGAGTCGTGGGATTTCGCCGAGGAATCCCTGCGTTCGGCCCTGCGCGCCTGCGGCGTGGAGTGGACGGAATTGCCAGGCGAGGGTGCATTCTATGGTCCGAAGATCGAATACCACCTGAAAGACAGCCTGGGCCGCGCATGGCAAGTGGGTACCGTGCAGATCGACCCGTCGATGCCGGGTCGCCTGGGCGCCGAATATGTGGCCGTGGACAACACGCGCCAGGTGCCGATCATGCTGCACCGTGCGATCGTCGGTTCGCTGGAACGTTTCATCGGCATCCTGGTCGAACACTACGCGGGCGCCATGCCGCTGTGGTTGTCGCCGGTGCAAGTGTCGGTGTTGAATATTTCCGACGCTCAAGCCGATTATGTACAGGAAGTTACAACAAAACTGCGCAAAGCGGGGCTGCGCGTACAGGCTGATTTGCGTAACGAGAAGATTACCTATAAAATACGTGAACATTCCGTACAAAAATTGCCTTACATCTTAGTAATTGGCGACAAAGAGCGGGATGCGAATACAGTGGCCGTGCGGGCGCGGGGCAATGTCGATCTGGGCGTCATGTCCGTCGATGCCCTGATTGAGCGACTCAAACATGAAGTCGACACCAAGGCCTGACGAGGAAACTCGCTGCACGACCGTCTTACAAGATTTTTAAAGGAAATTACAATAGCTACTGACAAGTCACATCGCATCAATGGCGAAATCACTGCCCCTGAAATGCGTTTAAGCGGGGTCGATAACGAGCCACTCGGTATCGTAAGTTTGGCTGAAGCCTTCCGCCTGGCGGAAGAGGCAAACGTCGACCTGGTGGAAATTGCGCCTACCGCGCAGCCACCGGTGTGCCGTTTGATGGACTACGGCAAATTTAAGTATTCGGAGCAAAAGAAAGCTCACGAAGCCAAATTGAAGCAAAAGATCATCCTCGTGAAGGAAGTCAAATTCCGTCCGGGGACTGATGATGGTGACTACAATATCAAGTTGCGTAATCTCATCAAGTTCCTCGAAGATGGCGATAAAACCAAGATCACCTTGCGTTTCCGCGGTCGTGAGATGGCGCATCAGGATATTGGCTTCCGCATGCTGGAACGTCTGAAAGCCGATCTGGAGCCGTACGGCCAGGTCGAGCAGTTCCCGAAGATGGAAGGCCGCCAAATGATCATGGTTCTTTCGCCTAAGAAGAAGAAGTAAGATACAATAGCGTTTTACTGTGGGTGGAAACTGCTCGCGCCGGCATTGGCGCGGTGTCAAACCCCAGGCAGAATTTGCGCGGCCCGGTCAGCAATGTCCGGGCCGCGTGAACTGTAGTGGACTCGCATCCGCTGCACAACATGTGAAAGCAGGCATCTAAGCGCAGCGTCGTGTTGCCACCTGCAATCCTGTTATAAATGGAGCTGTCCGTAAGAGGACAGATTGCTATGCCTAAAATGAAGACCAAAAGCTCCGCGAAAAAACGTTTTCGCGTGCGTCCAGGTGGAACAGTCAAGTCGGGTCACGCGTTCAAACGCCACATCCTGACCAAGAAAACCACCAAAAACAAACGTCAGTTGCGCGGTACCCGTAACATCAACGCATCGGATGTCACATCCGTCATGCGCATGATGCCGACTGCTTAATCTCACACTCAATTTAAGGAGTTACTATGCCTAGAGTAAAACGTGGGGTTACAGCTCGTGCCCGTCATAAGAAGATTCTTGTTCAAGCTAAAGGCTACCGTGGTCGCCGCAGCCGTGTATACCGTGTTGCCAAGCAAGCAGTTATGCGCGCTGGCCAATACGCTTACCGCGATCGCCGCAACAAGAAGCGCGTTTTCCGCCGCCTGTGGATCGCCCGTATCAACGCCGCTTCCCGTGAGCATGGCGTAACGTACAGCGTATTCATGAACGGCTTGAAAAAAGCAAATATCGAACTGGACCGTAAAGTCCTGGCCGATATGGCTGTGATGGACAAGCCAGCATTCGCTGCGATTGTCAACGCAGTTAAAGCAAAAATCGCTGCGTAAGCATCGGTCATTGCACAACGTCATCCGTAGGGTGACGTCATAAAGAGCGGGGCAGGGGTTTTAACACCTTATGCCCCGTTTCCGTTTTTGATTGTTGGATTTTAGATAACTGAGTCCAGAATTGATGTCCAAAACAGGAAATGCCGCATGAACTCCCTAGAAGAACTCGTCGTCTCGGCCCAGGCTGACTTTATCGCCGCCGCAGACGCTGCCGCACTTGAAAACGCCAAAGCCCGCTACCTGGGCAAGACTGGCCAGATTACCGAAATGATGAAGGGGCTGGGCAAGCTGGACCCGGATGCGCGCAAGGCGCAGGGCGCCCTGATCAACGCCGTCAAAGTGCAGATCGAGGGCGCGCTGACGGCGCGCCGTGATGCACTGGCCGATGCCCAGATGCAAGGCCGTCTGAACGCCGAAGCGATCGACGTGACCCTGCCAGGCCGTGGCCGCATGCCCGGCGGCATCCATCCCGTGATGCGCACGTGGGAGCGTGTCGAGGAAATCTTCCGCTCCATCGGTTTCGACGTGGCCGACGGCCCCGAAATCGAAAATGACTGGACCAACTTCACGGCGCTCAACAGCCCGGAAAACCATCCAGCCCGTTCCATGCAAGACACTTTCTACATCGACGGCAACGATACCGATGGCAAGCCCTTGCTGCTGCGCACGCACACGAGCCCGATGCAGGTGCGCTATGCGCGCACGCACACGCCGCCGATCAAGGTCATCGCGCCGGGCCGCACCTACCGCGTCGACAGCGACGCCACCCATTCGCCGATGTTCCACCAGGTCGAAGGCCTGTGGATCGCCGAAGACATCAGCTTTGCCGACCTGAAGGGCGTGTACCTGAACTTCGTCAAGGCATTCTTCGAGACGGACGACTTGCAAGTGCGCTTCCGCCCGTCGTACTTCCCGTTTACGGAACCGTCGGCCGAGATCGACATCGCCTTCGGTTCGGGCCCGCTGAAAGGCCGCTGGCTGGAAGTGTCGGGCGCCGGCCAGGTGCATCCGACCGTGGTGAAGAACTTCGGCCTCGATCCCGAGAAATTCATCGGTTTTGCTTTCGGCTCCGGCCTGGAACGCTTGACGATGTTGCGCTACGGCATCAACGACCTGCGCCTGTTCTATGAGGGCGATTTGCGTTTCCTGAAGCAGTTCAACTAAGCATTGTTCCGTTTGATTCATGGCGCTTGAGCGCCTGTGCGCTCGCGCTGTGAGCTTTGACCCTTTGAAGGCTTGATTATGCAATTTTCCGAAAACTGGCTCCGTACCATGGTCGATCCGAAGATGACTTCGGACGAACTGGCCCATCTGCTGACCATGTCAGGTCTCGAAGTCGAGGACGTCGATCCTGTCGCGCCCCCGTTCTCGAACGTGGTGGTGGGCCTGGTCCTGGAGATGGAAAAACATCCGAACGCGGACCGCCTGAATGTGTGCCAGGTCGACGTCGGCACTGGCACCATGCTCAACATCGTTTGCGGCGCGCCGAACGTGCGCCCTGGCTTGAAAGTCGTGTGCGCCATGGCCGGCGCCGTGCTGCCGCCTGGCGCCGATGGCAAGCCGTTTGAAATCAAGGTGGGCCAGCTGCGCGGCGTCGAGTCGCAAGGCATGCTGTGCTCCGCGCGCGAATTGAAATTGTCGGAAGAAAACGCCGGCTTGCTGGAATTGCCGGACGACGCGCCGATCGGCCAGAATTTCCGCGATTACTTTGCGCTCAACGACTTGAAATTCACCATCAAGTTGACGCCGAACAAGGCGGACTGCCTGTCCGTGCTGGGCGTGGCGCGCGAAGTGTCGGCCTTGACGGGCGTGCCCCTGAATGCGCCGCAGTTCCGCACCGTGCCTGTCACCAGCGATGAAGTGTTGCCAGTGAAAGTCAGCGCGCCGGATCTGTGCGGCCGTTTCACGGGCCGCGTCATCCGCGGCTTGAACGCCCGTGCCGCCACGCCGGACTGGATGAAGCAGCGCCTCGAGCGCAGCGGCCAGCGTCCGCTGTCGGCCCTGGTCGACATTTCCAACTATGTCATGCTGGAACTGGGCCGTCCCAGCCACGTGTTCGACCTGGCAAAGATCCACGGCAGCCTCGACGTACGTTGGGGCAAGGCGGGCGAATCCGTCAAGCTGTTGAACGGCAACACCATCGCCGTCGACGAGTGGCTCGGCGTCATTGCCGATGAGCAGGAAATCGAATCGCTGGCCGGCATCATGGGCGGCGACGCCAGCTCCGTATCGGACGATACGGACAGCATTTACCTGGAAGCGGCCTTCTGGTGGCCGAACGCCATTCAAGGCCGCGCGCGCCGCCTGAATTTCTCCACCGATGCGGCGCACCGCTTCGAGCGCGGCGTCGATTTCGCCACCACCGTCGAGCACATCGAGCGCATCACGGCCCTGATCGTGGAAATCTGCGGCACGCCGGCCACGACCGTCGGCCCCGTCGACGACCACGTGGTGAACTTGCCGCAACGCCAGCCTGTGTCGATGCGCACGGCGCGCGCGCAAAAAGTCATCGGCGTGCCGCTCAACGATGAGCTGATCGCCGATATCTTCACGCGCCTGGCCCTGCCATTCACCCTGGCGGACGGCGTGTTTTCCGTGACCTCGCCCAGCTACCGTTTCGACATCGAGATCGAGGAAGACTTGATCGAGGAAGTGGCGCGCGTGTACGGCTTTGAAAACATCCCGACCTTGCCGCCCGTGGCAGCGAACGTGATGCAGATTGCACCAGAAAATACCCGCTCCTTGTTTGCGGTACGTCATGAGCTGGCCGACCTGGGCTTCCAGGAAGTGGTTAACATGAGCTTTGTCGATACGGCATGGGAGCGCGATTTCTCGGGCAACACGAATCCGATCAAATTGCAGAACCCGATCGCCAGCCAGATGAGCGTGATGCGCTCCTCGCTGATTGGCAGCCTGATCGCCAATGTGCGTTATAACCTGAACCGCAAGACGAACCGCGTGCGCATCTTCGAAGTGGGCGCCATCTACCAGCGCGACGACAGCGTGGAAAACGGTCCCCTGTCGGTGGCCGGTTACGCCCAGCCGAAGCGCGTGGCGGCCATGGCTTACGGCGCGGTGGCCGACGAGCAGTGGGGCCAGGCTGCCCGCACGGTCGACTTCTTCGACGTGAAGGCGGACCTGGAAGCGCTGTTCGCGCCGCTGGTCTTGCGTTTCAGCAAGGCGGAACATCCGGCCCTGCATCCGGGCCGTTCGGCCAACGTGGAGCTCGATGGCAAGGTCATCGGTTTCATCGGCGAACTGCACCCGCGCTGGATGCAAAAGTATGACTTGCCGCTGGCGCCTGTGCTGTTCGAAGTCGACGCCGCTGCCCTGACGCAACGCATCGTGCCCGTGTACCAGGAAATCTCGAAATTCCCTGGCGCCAGCCGCGACCTGGCCGTGGTCGTCAAGCAATCGGTGGCCGTGCAGGATCTGCTCGACAGCTTCCACGCCGCCGCCAAGTCGAGCCCGGCAGCGCGTATCGTGCAAGCCATTGTTTTATTTGATGAATATCGTGGAAAAGGGCTGGAAGCGGATGAAAAAAGCCTTGCTTTCCGGATTAGCTTGCAAGATACTCAAAACACCCTGCAAGACGATGTCGTCGATGGCCTGATGGCTGTCCTGGTCGATGCGGCCAAGCAGGGCCACGACGCGAAACTGCGTTCGTAATTACCGGACTGGCCGTCGCCTTGCGTGACGGCCTTTCCGTCGTCAACCGTAGACGAGCTTGCCATGTGGCGAGCTCGGGCGCACAGAAAAGGCAGGGCAGGAAAATTAATAACAGCGACGTTGATTCCGCCGTACTGCAGTCCGCACTGGCCGCAGATCTGCATCGGGCCATGCTGGTTGCCAAAGTGCGCCAGGAAGCGGAAAAAGATTTACCCACCTTGACCAAGGCGGAACTGGCCGAACTGTTGTTCGAGCAGGTGGGCCTGAACAAGCGCGAAGCGAAGGATATGGTCGAGACCTTTTTCGACGAGATCCGCAATGCGCTCGAACGGGGCGAGGCCGTCAAGCTGTCCGGTTTCGGCAATTTCCAGTTGCGCGACAAGCCGCAGCGGCCGGGCCGCAACCCGAAGACGGGCGAAGAGATCCCCATCACGGCGCGCCGCGTCGTGACCTTCCATGCGAGCCAGAAGCTGAAAAGCATGGTCGAAGAGACCAGTCCGCTGGCACGTGCTGCCTGAGTGAGTGGCGATGAACGAGCGCATCAGTAAAACCGAGTTGATCGCCTTGCCGCCCATTCCGGCGAAACGCTATTTCACGATCGGCGAGGTGAGCGAGTTGTGCGGCGTCAAACCGCATGTATTGCGCTACTGGGAGCAGGAGTTTTCCCAGCTCAAGCCGGTCAAACGACGTGGTAACCGCCGTTATTATCAGCACCATGAGGTGCTGTTGATACGCCGCATCCGCGAATTGCTGTACGAGCAAGGCTTTACCATCAGCGGTGCCCGCAACAAGCTCGACAGTCGTGGCGCATCGCATGCCATCGCCGACGAGCTGCCTGTGCTGCCGGCCATGCCCGTCGCGCCGCAGGAAGCGCCGCTGGACCGCGTGTGGATACGCAATGAATTAATTGCGATTTTAAACTTGCTAAAATAAGATTTGTACCAATATAGGTGGGGTTGTCCGGTAGCAGTTGACTAAGTTGACTATACTGCATGGGCGCTCGGCCTTGGCGCTGACGCTACCGTACTGCGCGCCATATTTTGAATATAATGTTAATGTTGCGTTTTTGTTAGTGACGCTAAGCCGGAGCAGCGTTCAGGTTCCGGTAGTCTTTCCCAGGCCAGGAAAATTTAAGGGGAAACAATGATACGCGTTGCCATTTGTGATGATCACCAAATAGTACGAGCTGGATTCAAACAGATTTTTTCGTCGTCGAGCGATTTCAGTGTGGTGGCGGAAGCCGGTACGGGGCGCGAAGCGCTCGATATCGCCCGCCGCGAAATTTGCGATGTATTGCTGCTCGATATAGCCATGCCCGATCAGAGCGGCATCGATACCCTGCGCACGATCCGCCAGGGCCAGCCGGAATTGCCCGTGCTGATACTCAGCGGCTATCCCGCGCAGCAATACGCGTTGAACCTGTTCAAGATGGGTGCGAATGGCTATCTGAACAAGGAATGCGAAGCCGACGAGCTGATGACGGCCGTGCGCACCGTGTTCCAGGGGCGCCGCTATGTCAGTTCCACCGTCGGTGAATTGCTGGCGCAGTCGTTCGACCGCGACACGAATGCCGCGCTGCACACGGAATTGTCGGACCGCGAATTCCAGGTCTTCCTGCGCCTGGCGCGCGGCGCCACCGTGTCCGATATCGGTGTCGCCTTGTCGCTGAGCATCAAGACGGTGAGTACTTACCGTACGCGCATCATGGAAAAAATGGGCTTGCAATCCAACAGCGACTTGACCTATTACGCAATGAAAAACAATTTGCTTGACTAGCGCTGCGGTGCGATCATGGAAACATGATCGCTCAGCCAGCCAGCCGGCACGACTTGTGCAGTGCAGCAGTTTGTGGCGAGGACTATAATTGGCCGGCGCCGGCGCTCTTTCCCGCGCCGAACCTTGCTAAGGATGCACATCAGGATGTATTTCACCGCTGAACCGGCCCCGAATCACCGCCTGCCCCTCTACAAGACGATCCTGTGCGTGACTTGCGCCTTGCTGCTTGTACTCAATGGTTTCAGTCTCTATCATAATCTGCAATCGCTGAAGGGCACGAACGCCTTGCTCAGCCAGAGCGCCCGCGTGGCGGATCGCCTGCAGTATTTGAACGTGCTCGTGCTCGATGCGGAAAGCAGCTTGCGCGGCTATTTCATTTCCGGCTCCGAAACCTATCTGGGGCCGTCGAAGACGGCGACCACGGAAATCGAAAACGAATTCAACGAGCTGCAAACCTTGCTCGCGGGTAGTCCTACCCAGCTGAAAAACCTGGGCCAGCTGAAAAGCTTGATCCGTCGAAAGATGTCGATGTTGCAACAGTCGATCGATGTCTACAAGCAGGGCGGGCTGGCCGAGATCGTCAACATTTCCCGCGTGACCGATGACCGCGCCACCATGGACGAGATCCGCCTGCAAGTGGTGATCATGACGCGCGAGCAGAATGAAGCGCTGTCGTCCGGCAGCGCCGCCTTTTACCATGAGTACCAGAAAGCCGTGCTGCTCGGCATCGGCATCAATGCCCTGGCCATCCTCGTGCTGATCATGTTTTACCAGCTGGTGCGGCGCAGTTTCCAGAATCGTGCGGCCGTCGAGTATGCGCTGCAAAATGCCAACGACACCCTGGAATCGACGGTCAGCAAGCGTACGGAGCAGTTATCCGTGCTGTCGCGTCATTTGATCAGCGTCAATGAAGTGGAAAAGGCGCGCCTGGCGCGCGAATTGCACGATGAACTGGGCGCCAACCTGACGTCGATCAGCATGGACCTGGGCGCCGTCACGCAGCAACTGGCGCACACGCAGCCGGAACTGGCCGCGCAATTGCGCCGCGCCAAGGCCACCTTGCTGGAAACGGTGGAACTGAAGCGCCGCATCGTCGAAGACTTGCGCCCTAGCCTGCTGGACAACCTGGGCCTGTGCGCCGCCATCGAAAGCTATTGCGAGGATTTTGCGCGCATGAGTTCCGTGCGCTGCGAAACGGATGTGGCCATCAATATCGACAACCGCGAAGCCACCCTGACGATTGCCCTGTTCCGTATCGTGCAGGAATCGCTGACCAATATCCTGAAATATGCGCGCGCCGGCATGGTCAGCGTGACCTTGAAGCGCAATGAACACGGCCTGGTGCTGCGCGTGATCGACGACGGCATCGGCATCACGGAAGATGCGCTGCAAAAACCCATGTCGCACGGCTTGCTGGGCATGCGCGAGCGGGCCTTGTTGCTGGGCGGCACACTCACCGTGCGCCAGGGGCCGGAAGGCAAGGGCACGTGCGTGGAAGCCGTGATTCCCCTGCCGCTGACGCCGGAGCCGGAAGACATCGATGCGGATGCCGAAGCGTAATTGAGGTTGCAGCTGAGGTTGCGGCAAAAAAATGGCCGGGCATGCAGCCCGGCCATTTTTTTATCTGTCTTGCCTGATCAGCAGCGGATCAGCAGCGTGATACGTCGCGCAGCAAGCGGTCGTATTCCGTCTTGGCCACCTTGTAGCACTCGCCCGCATAGCATTCCAGGCCGGCGCGGTCCAGCACTGTGATATTGCCGCGGCGATAATGGATCAAGCCTTCTTCCTGCAGCTTGCCGGCGGCGGCCGTGATGCTTTCGCGGCGCACGCCCAGCATGATCGAGATCAACTCTTGCGTCACTTTCAATTCGTTCGATGGCGAACGGTCCAGGCGGTCCAGCAGCCAGCGGCACAGCTTTTGCTCGATCGAGCTGTGACGGCCGCCGACGGCGTTCTGCGCCATTTGCGCAAACAGGGCGTTGGTGTAGCGCATCAGCAACTGGGGCAGGGCGCCGCCCTGGTTGAAGGCGTCGCGCAAGCTTTGCGTCTTCAGGCGGTAGCCGTAGCCGGCGCTTTGCACGACAGCCGTGCACATGGCGCGTTCGCCTGCCAGCAGCGAGGCACCGGCCACGCCTTCATGGCCGACCACGGCGATTTCCGTCGTGGCGCCGTCTTCCATGACATACAGCAAGGAAATGATGGCGGTGGTGGGGAAGTAGCTGTATTCCAGGTTGTTGCCGTAGGCATACAATTCCTTGCCGAAAGGCAGTTCCACCAGTTCCAGGTCTTCGAACAGCGATTCGAGCGCGGCGCGCGGCAGGGCGGCCAGCAATTCATTTTGTTGGGCACTGCTGAGGCTAACCCGCGACGCAAGCTTGATTTCCCGACCGGCCGCCGGCATGGCGCGCGGCAGCAACTGGTTCTTCTGGACCGGGGCGATAAGTTGAGTATGGCTCATAGTATTCCTCACAGGCTTTTTACATCGGAGTGCGACTGCCGCGTTGCTGGTCAAAAAAGTTGCTGCATCCATCTGGGAACAGCGTTTTTTTCGACCGCGCGGTACAGATCGCGATGTAGCTACTTTAAAAGCTTATGTAAGTGGCGAACATAAGATTAGCAGTCGCCACTTTGTAGTCTCTTTTGAGGCGAAATTGTAGTCCTTGTCCTACGTGCACACTTTTGACTAGCTAGCCTTGCGCCGTTCCGCGCGATTTTGTGATATGACGCGCGGCTTGTTGGCGCTCCACAGGCCGGCCGGACGCACGCTGGGCAAGCCGTCGCGCACGGTTGCGGCGGGTGTCTGGCGCACGTTTGGCGCCTCGTGCTCCCCCAGGCGGAAGCGGCTGACGGCCTGCGTCAGCGCTTCGCCTTCCTGGTGCAGGCGCTGCGAACCGGCGCGCGCCTCGTCGACCAGGCTCGCATTCTGGCGCGTCATGTCGTCGATTTGCGCCAGCGCGCCGTTGATGCGGGCGATTTCGCCATTCTGCTCGGCGCCGGCGCTGCTGATGCGCCCGATGACGACGGACACTTGCTGCACCGCGTCGACGACTTGCCGCATGGTGCTGCCGGCCGCGTTGACCAGGTCGCCGCCCGCGTCCACGGTGGCCACGGAGTCGCCGATCAGGCGTTTGATTTGCTGCGCCGCTTCGCTGGAGCGCTGCGCCAGGCTGCGCACTTCGGACGCGACGACGGCAAAGCCGCGCCCCTGTTCGCCCGCGCGCGCCGCTTCCACGGCCGCGTTCAGGGCGAGGATATTCGTCTGGAAGGCGATGCCGTTGATCACGCCGATGATGTCGACGATCTTGTGCGAGCTGGCCTTGATCGAGGCCATGGTCTCGACCACGGCGCTGACGGTCTCGCCGCCGCGCTGGGCCACTTCGGCGGCCGACGCCACCAGGGTGCGTCCCTGTCCTACGTGGGCTTCGTTGCGGCTCACGGTGGCCGTCAGCTCGCGCATCGAGTCCACGGTGGCGCCCAGCGCGTCCGCTTGCGTGGCCGTGTGGCCGGACAGGGCGGCGTTGCCCTGGGCGATATCGGCGCCGGCCGCGGCGATGACGGCCGCGCCGCCGCGGATTTCCTGCACCAGGGTGGCCAGGCCATGCGTCATGGCGCCGAAGTCGCGCACCAGGTCGCCGATTTCGTCGTGCGCCTGCGAGGTGATGCGCTGCGACAGGTCGCCTGCCGCCGCCGCGCCCACGGCCACGCGCAATTGCTGCACGTCGCGCGCGAACGCGGCGTAAAAGCCCGCGCACAGGTAGGCGGCGGCCAGCAGCACCAGCAGCATGGCCGCCAGGATCAGGGCGCGGCGCGCCTCGTCGCGGGCGATGCGCTGCGCCAGCAAGCCGTCCAGCGCAGTGGCGGAGGCGCCGGACAGCGCGTGCAGGGCGTCGATGGCTTGCATGCCGGCCGCGTGGAATTGCGCGCCCGACGTCTGGTCGTAGGAATTCGTCACTTCATTCTTCGTGCGTTCGAGGAAGGTCAGTGCCGCCGGCACGGCTTTCAGGGCCGACTGCAGGCTGGCGCGCAATTCCGGTTTGGCCGCGATGATTTCGTCGAAGCGGGCGGGCAGGCGTTCCAGTTCGTGGCGCGCGATCAGGGCGTTGGCGTTGACGAGTTGATCTTCATTCGCCTCGAACAGGCCCGTGTCGATGTAGGCGGCGCCGCGCCCGCCGATGTCGGACAGGCTCTCGGCCAGGTCGGGCAGGGTGGCGGTGAAGGCGGCGCTCAGGTGGTTGGCGCCCGCGTCCGGGTCCAGGCTCAGGTGCGAGCGGTCGGCCACCAGCTGGCCCAGCTTGGCCGCCTGGCGCAGCAGCGCCGTGTGCGCCGCGTAGCTGTCGCGCGCCGCGAGGCCCGCCTGGCGGCCCAGCAGGGCTTGCCACTGTTTCGTCAGCTCGGCCGCCTGGGGCAGGCCGGCGCCCGCCGGCAAGCGCGCCAGGGCGGCCAGCGCGGCCGTGATGCGCGCGTTCAGGGCCGTGTTGTCCATGCCCGCCTTGCCGCTCAGGCGCAAGTGCTCGAGGCCGCGCCGCTGTTGCAGCAGCCGCGTGCCTTCCTGCAACTGGCGCACATAGGCCACGCCCCGCTGCGCATCCTGCGCCTGGGCCAGCGACTTGCCCAGTTCCGAGATCAGCAGGGTGGTCGCCAGCGCCAGCGGCAGCAGGAAGACCAGGCAGACAAGCATGAATTTGGGCAGCAGGCGCAAGCGCTGCATGAGGCGGATGGCGGGGGTGAGGAGCATTTTCATCGGGTTTCCAGGGTAGGGTGACAACATTTCTGCAGTGCAATGTTGCCTGCGGATTGTGACCCCTTGATGAAGTGCGCCGCGATGCGGTCAGTTTTGCCGTTCGCCAGAGTGAAGCAGTTCACACGGAAGGCCGATCCTTCTGTAAAATCGAGGGTTTTTTGCGAGGGCCATATTATGGTCACCAATATGGCCAACGAGAACGACATCAACACCCCCGATTCCAGCGACAGCGCGGACAACGCCGCAGCGCCAGTAAGCAGCAAGGCGCCGGCCGTGATCGCGCGCGAAGTGCAGCGCCGCCGTACCTTCGGCATCATTTCCCACCCGGATGCGGGTAAAACCACCCTGACGGAAAAACTGCTGCTGTTCTCGGGCGCGATCCAGATGGCCGGTACCGTCAAGGCCCGTAAATCGGGCCGCCACGCGACGTCGGACTGGATGGAGATCGAGAAGCAGCGCGGCATTTCCGTCGCTTCCTCGGTGATGCAGTTCGAATTCCGCGACCACGTCGTCAACCTGCTCGACACCCCGGGCCACCAGGACTTCTCGGAAGATACCTACCGCGTGCTGACGGCGGTCGACTCGGCGCTGATGGTGATCGATGCGGCCAAGGGCGTGGAAGCGCAGACGATCAAGCTGCTGGCCGTGTGCCGCATGCGCAATACGCCGATCGTCACCTTCATGAACAAGATGGACCGCGAGACGCGCGATCCGCTCGATCTGCTCGACGAGCTGGAATCGGTGCTGAAGATCCAGTGCGCGCCCGTCACCTGGCCTATCGGCATGGGCAAGAACTTCCGCGGCGTGTACCACCTGCTGAACGACGAGATCATGCTGTTCAAGGCAGGTGAAGAGAAGGCCGACGGCGCCTTCGAAATCATCAAGGGCATCGACAACCCGCGCCTGCAGGAGATGTTCCCGCTTGAGATGGATCAATTGCGCATGGAAGTGGAACTGGTGCACGGCGCGTCGAACCCGTTCAACCTGGAAGAATTCCTCTCCGGCGTGCAGACGCCCGTGTTCTTCGGTTCGGCCATCAACAACTTCGGCGTGCGCGAGATCCTGTCCGCGCTGGTCGACTGGGCGCCGGCGCCGCGCGAGCGCGACGCGACCGTGCGTTCGGTGGCGCCGTCCGAGCAGCCATTTACCGGTTTCGTCTTCAAGATCCAGGCCAATATGGACCCGGCCCACCGCGACCGCATCGCCTTCCTGCGCGTGTGCTCGGGACGTTTCGAGCGCGGCATGAAGGTCAAGCACTTGCGCCTGGGGCGCGAGATCAAGGTGTCGAACGTGGTGACCTTCATGGCTTCCTCGCGCGAACAGGTGGAAGAGGCGTACGCGGGCGACATCATCGGCTTGCCGAACCACGGCAACATGCAGATCGGCGACAGCTTTTCCGAAGGCGAGATGCTGACCTTTACGGGCATCCCGTACTTCGCGCCGGACTTCTTCCGCTCGGTGCGCATCCGTAATCCCTTGAAAATCAAGCAGTTGCACAAGGGCTTGCAGCAGCTGGGCGAAGAGGGCGCGGTGCAGGTCTTCAAGCCGGTGCAGGGCGGCGAACTGGTACTGGGCGCCGTCGGCGTGCTGCAGTTCGAAGTGGTGGCCAGCCGTTTGCTCAACGAGTATGGCGTGGACGCCGTGTTTGAAGGCACCAGCATCAGCAGCGCCCGCTGGGTCAGCTGCGACGACAAGCGTATCCTGCAGGATTTCGAAAATGCGCTGGGCCACAACGTGGCCTACGATGCGGCCGGCAACATGGCCTACCTGGCGACATCCGGCGTGAACCTGCGCCTGACGGAAGAGCGCTGGCCGAAGCTGACATTCCACGCCACGCGCGAGCATTCGGCCAAGCTGGCCTGATGACTCTGAGGTAGCGACGAGGGGCAGAACCAGTGGTTCTGCCCTTTTTTTACGCCGGCAGGATCGTGCGCGTACTCCAGTCGCGCCGTTCCAGCAGCAATGCCGTCAATTGCGCCGCCGTCATCGGGCGGGCAAAGAAAAAGCCCTGCACGTTGTCGCAGCCCGCTTTGCGCAAGAACTCCACCTGCTGCAGCGTTTCCACCCCTTCGGCCACCACTTTCAGGTGCAGGCTGTGCGCCATCGCGATGATGGCCGTGACGATGGCTTCGCCCTCGCCGGGCAGGTCGTGCACGAAGCTGCGGTCGATCTTCAGCTGGTCGATGGGCAGGCGTTTCAAGTACGACATCGAGGAATAGCCGGTGCCGAAATCGTCGATCGACAGGTGGATGCCCGTTTCCTGCAGGCGCCGCATCAATTCGACGTTGGCGTGGACATTGTCCATCAGGACGCCTTCCGTGATTTCCAGCTCCAGCAAGCCATGCGGCAGCTGCGTTTCGTCCAGGATGGCGCGGATATCGTCCATCAGGCCCGGATCGCGCGCCTGGCAGGCCGACAGGTTGACGGCCACGTGTTCGAGCGAATCGAGCAAGCCCGCCTTGCACCAGGCAGCTGCCTGGCGGCAGGCGCTTTGCAGCACCCAGCGTCCCAGGTCGACGATGATGCCGCTTTCCTCTGCCACGGGGATGAATTCGGCGGGGCTCAGCTGGCCCATGTCGCGGCAATGCCAGCGTATCAGCGCTTCCACGCCGACGATGCGCCCGCTGCGCAAGTCGATCTGCGGCTGGTAGTGCAAATACAGTTCCTCGTTCTGCAGGGCGCGGCGCAGGTTCGCTTCCATGCGCAGGCGGCGCTGCGCGCGCAACTCCATTTCGGCCTTGAACACGGCGTAGCGGTTCTTGCCCTGGTGCTTGGCGTGGTACATGGCCGTATCGGCATTGCGCGTCAGGGTGGCCACGTCCTGCGCGTCGAACGGATACAGGCTCACGCCGATGCTGGCGCTGACGTACAACTGGTGGCCTTCGAGGGCGAACGGCGCGGCCAGCACGGCGAGGATCTTGCGCGCCACGCTGGCCATCTCCGAGGCGTCGTCGGCCGGTTCCACGATGACGACGAATTCGTCGCCGCCGATGCGGCAGATGATGTCGGTGCCGCGCAGGATGGCCACCAGGCGCTCGGACACGAGCTTGAGCAGCTGGTCGCCGCAGTGGTGGCCCAGCGTATCGTTGACGATCTTGAAGTTGTCCAGGTCCAGCAGCAGCAGGCCTACGCTGCTGTCCTGGCGGTCGGCGCGCGCCAGCGCATAGGCCAGCGCATCGTTGAATTCATGGCGGTTCGGCAGCTGCGTGACGGGGTCGACGTGGGCCAGGTAGTGCAAATGGCGTTCCGCATGCAGGGCGGCGGTGCGCGTGCGGCGCACCATCAGGAAGGTCAGGCCGAACGCGCACAGGCAGACCAGCAGGGTGAAGGCGGCAAATTGCGCCAGGCTGGCGTACAGCGGCGCCAGGCTGGCGCGCAGGTACAGCGCGCCTCCGCCGGGCAAGGCCGTCACAATGGCAGCGCTGCAGTCCAGGTAATCGATCTGCAGGCCGCTGCGCGGCGCCGTGGGCGCGGTATCGCTGCCGCTGCGCGCGTAGCGGGCAAACGGCGTGCCATAGGGGCTGTAGAGCAGTGCTTGCCGGATATGCGGGGCGGCGGCGAGGGAAGCGAGGAGTTGTTGCGCTGCAAGACGATTGTCCTGGCGCATGGCCTGCGTGGCGGCAGGCGCCAGCATGTCGGCCTGGATGCGCAGCGTGCGCTGGAAGGATGCCTGGAGGGAAAACAACTGGAAGAGGATCAACAGCAGGCTGGCCATGGCCAGCATGGCCGCCGCGGCCAGCAAGTTCAGCCTGGCTATGCGGTCGCCGCGCAATTGCGCCGACGGCAGCATCAATGGCGCCATCATGACGCTTTCTCCTGCCGGCCCCGCTTGCCGCCGCCCCGTGTGATCCCGCCTCGCCCTGCCATACTTTACGTTCCAGTCTGATGAAAACCGAAGTGAGCCGGAACTCTCGACGTGTTGTTAAGGCCGACATATTGTCATTTTGCAGCGTGAAAGTACAGGGCGCGCGGCAATTTTGTCTGCATGCCACAGGCCGGTGGCAGCAGGCTAAGTAGGTCGTAATAAATTATTGTGATTTCTGACTTCCATAACCGGCGCTCTGCGGCGTTACCCGCTGCTGGCAGTGCCTGCACTGCGTCGCAACGGGCGCCTTGCAGCGCATCCGGTTCTGTTCGTCATAACTTCACAATAATTTCCCACGACTTACTTAGGTGACAAGTCAGGCGGAAAAGGTGGGGCGTGTCTTTCTAATAATAATCCAAGCTGAATTTTAATCCTTTTTTTGCCGGCTGTTTTTTTCCTTTAAAAACATGCTGACAATAAACAAAATGCCATCAAGAATAACTTCAATGGCCCCGGCATCGCGGCGCGGATTAACTTTTTGCCTGCATGGGTCATTGCAAGTCATTGATTTTAATAAATTTTAATGAAGAATGCGAGAACGCTATGGCCTTGCTCCGCGAGTTCGTCCATAATCCGCAGATGATGGACGTCCTGATGCTGTTTGTTTTGTCTGCCGCGGCCAGGCAAGCTGCCGCCAGCAAACCCGGACGTCGCCCTAATGATCAATAGTGAGGATATCTTGGAAAAAAAACCAAAAATTATTTTGTCGTCACAAGACCTGGAACGACTGGAAGCGTTGTTGTATGCCTTGGGTAATAATCTGTCACCGGACAAGGCTGCCTTGCTCGACGAACTGGGCCGCGCCGAGGTGCTCGAGCCGCAAGAGATTCCCCCGACCGTCGTGACCATGAATTCCACCGTGCGCTTCACGGTGGAAAACAAGGAGGAATTCTGCCTGACGCTCGTGTATCCGAAGGATGTGGAAGGCCAGGCCGACCGCATTTCCGTGCTGGCGCCCGTCGGCAGCGCACTGCTGGGCCTGTCGGTGGGCGACAGCATCGCCTGGCCCATGCCGGGCGGCGTGGTGAAGGTCAAGATCGAGGAAATCGTTTACCAGCCTGAACGGGCTGGCGAATACCACCGTTAAGCGTAGCCAGCAGTAATGGCGGACGGCGCCCGCCGTTCGCTTGCCAGGCCGTGCCGGGAGCGGAGCTAGCTGTTCCTCTGCACGCGCACCACCAGCCATCCCGCCACCACCGTGAACGTGACGATGATGGCGACGATGATCCAGAAGCCCTGCGGATGCTGGGCCAGCGGAATTCCCCCCACATTCATGCCCAGCATGCCGGCGATGATATTGATCGGCAAGGCCAGCACGGTGACGATGGTCAGCACGAACAGGCTGCGGCTGTTTTCCTCGTTGACGCTGGCGGCGATCTCTTCCTGCAGCAGCTTGATGCGTTCTTGTAGCGACGACATATCGCTGAGGACCACCGAAAATTCCTCCGTCGACTGGCGCAATTCCAGGCTGTCCAGCTCCGACACCCAGGCGGGCGGGCGTTGCAGCAGGCGGAACAGGGCGGCCGGTTCCGGCGCCAGCAGGCGCTGCAGCCGCACCAGCACGCGCCGCATGGCGCCCAAGTCTTCGCGTTTCGGCACCAGGCGCCCGGCCAGCAAGTGATCTTCGATATCGTCGACCCGCGCCACGGCGTCGCGCACGATGTTGACCAGCACGTCCGCCTGGTCGCGCAACAGGTGGATCAGCAGCTCCACCGACGAGCGGATCGGCTCGTGGTTCTTGATGACGGCCTGGCGCAGGCGTTCGATCGACTGCAGCGGCGCGCGGCGCGCCGTGATGACGAGGTTTTGCGCCACGCTGGCCCACATGGTGGAAATGTCGGACGCCTCGAACGAAAAATTGTGCACCACATCGTTGACCACGGCGATCAGGGTGTTTTCCGCCTGTTCGATGCGCGTCGAGCGTGAGCCCTGGTGCAGGGTTTCATAGAATTCGTCGGCCAGCTGCGTGTGCGTCATCAGCCATTTTTCGCTGGCCGCATGCGACAGGTTGAAATGCAGCCAGACGAATTCCTGCGCCGGGCGCGCCGTGCCATCGGCCAGCCAGGCCAGCGCGGCCGTCGAGTCGAGCGCCAGCGGCTGCGCCTCGCGGCCAAACAGGAAGCCCCAGACCAGGCCCGAGGTGTCCGAGCCGTAGGTAAAACCGGCAGTTTCCATCGCCATCGTGAATCTTTCTCGCGCAGTGTGATTGATCGTCGCGCGATTTTAATACACGGATGTGTCGGGAAAATGACAAGGCCACCGCGAGGGGTGGCCTTGGTGCTACTTGGTGCTGACTACAGCCGAGTATTAGCTGCGGTTCGGGTTGTCCGGACGCCGGTCGTCGCGGTTCGGCACGCCGTCATGGTCGCGGTCGTGGCGGTTGCCATTGTCGCGGTCATAGCGGTTGGGTATGCCGTCGCGGTCGCGGTCGCCGTTCGGGCCCCGTGGCGACCAGCGGCCTTGCTCCATCTGCCAGCGGCCGTCGCGCTGGTTCCAGGCGGGCGGCGCATACGCATAGCCGGGGCGTTCGGCGATCCACACGCCTGGCGTCCAGGCGTAGCGCTGGCTGCGCCATTCCCAGTGGCCGGGCGCCCAGATGTAGCCGTGGCGGGCGCGCGGGATGGCTTCGCGGCGCGGCGGCGGCGGGGCGATGCGGATCTCGTCGTAGCGCACGGGCTGCACTTGCGCGGCGACCCAGCCGCCACGGTCCAGGCGCCAGCGGTTGTTTTCCTGTATCCAGGCGGCGCGGCGGTACTGATTGCCGCCCCGTTCGCGCAGCCATTCGCCATTGTTCCAGACGTGGCGCTGGCCATCCCAGTTCCAGTAGCCGGGCGCCCAGACATAGCCGGCGCGTGGCGCTGGCACGCTTTCAAACCGTGGCGGAGGCGGGGCGTTGCCGACGACAATGCTGACGCCGAGCTGATTCTGGGCCATGGCCTGCGCGGGCAGGAAGGCCGCGGCGCTGATGGCAAGCATGGCTGCTGCGTAGAGTGTGATGGGTTTCATGGGTTGCTCCATTTCGGTGATTGCGTGAAATGGACTATAGGCGCTTGCCGGCGATTTTTCGCCTTTGATTCAACTTATTACAATTGACACAATGCTGTGTGTCCGTGTATCCGTGGCGGATACAAATCAGATGCCTATGGCGGCCTGGCGCGGCGACTGTCCGCAGTGCGCCAGGCGGCGTGGTGTCAGCATCGGCGGCTCACAGGGTGCTGGCGCTGGCGTTGCCCAGCAAGGCTTGCCGTTCCTCGATCAGCGAGATTTTCTTTTCCTGTTCCGTCATGCGCTTGGCGCTGACCACGACGACGGGGATGGCGCCCGCTTGCGCCACGTCGGCAGCCTTGGCGGCCGATGGCTGCATGAAGCTGGCATAGCTGGCACCGCAGGCGATGGCGACGGCGACGGTGAAGATGGCTTCCATGTTTTTCAAGGCTTTCATGATGTTTCCTTTCGGGTGGCGGGTGGGTATGCATGCACTGTAGCCAGGCGCGGGCCGCTGCGCCATGCGGATGCGACCAGCCGTGGTTTTGGCGGGATGGCCTGCAAAAAAAAGGCGCTGAAATGCCTGCGCACGGGGCTGGCAAGCCGACCGCTTGAATTGAGGCCTAAATTGCCCTGTATCCGGGCATATGAATGTAATTGCCGCGTGGCATTATTTGACGCTGCACACTGCCGCGCGCGGCAAGTGCAGGGCCAGCTGTCCTGCTAGAATCGGCATGGCGGCCCCGTCGCGTGGATAAAAATATCATCAGGAGTCATACATGTTCCAATTGTTTGGTTTTGGCGGCGCCCGCTGCCCGCGCTGCGAGCACAAGAACGGCGCTGCCGCCGGCTATTGCGCGCAATGCGGCTTGTCGCTGGGGGCACCCGACAGCGACGCGGTGCTGCATGCCAATCAATGGCATCTTGCTGATGGGCAACTTGCCCTGTTCTTCGGCGTGCGCGAACTGTCCTCGCTGTTCGGCAGCGCGGCGCGCCGCCTGCAGGTACCGGCCGAGTCGCGCGCCTGGATCGTGCAATCGGACGCTTTCACCTTGATACCTGCCGGCGACTACGACAGCGCCGCCTTCTTCGCGCGCCTGCCCGCGCTGCTGCCGGCGCGTCCGGCCGAAGTGCTGATCGCGCGCGCCGACGCCGTCAGCCTGGAATTCGACTTGCCCGGCCTGGCCAGCACGGAGTTGCTGAATGTCGCCGCGTCTCTGCGCGTGGATATCGCCCTGGGCCAGCCCGACGCGTTCGCGCGCCAGTTCATGCGCGCGCCGGGCGCCGTCACGCGCGCCCACCTGCACGCCTTGCTGCTGCCATCCGTGCGCCAGATCGCGCTGGAATTCATCGGCAGCCGCGCGCTGGGCGAGATGGATGCGAATGCCGACCTGCGCCCGGAACTGAACGAGCGCCTGCAATCGGCCCTGACGCAGCGCCTGGCGCCCAGCGGCCTGGCCGTGACGCGCGTGGAAACCCTGGCGCTGCGCCACGACAAGCGCGAAGGCAACGCTGGCGCCAGCATCGGCACCCTGTGGCTGGGCGGCTTGCCGGCGCAGGAACTCGAGCAGCACAGCCTGGAACGCATGAAGCAGCTCGACCAGCTGTATGACGAGGAAGAGTGGCAGCGCATCCGTCGCGAGGAGCTGGCGGCGCGCCATGCGCACCGCCGCGCCGAACTGACGCAGGATGCGACGGTGGAAAAGGCGGAGCTGAACCACCAGGAAGCGGAGCGCCTGCAAGCGCTGCGCGGGCGCCAGATCGACCTGTATGGCCGCATCCTGGAAGCGAAATCGCGGCGCCAGGCGCTCGACCATGGCGCCGCGCTGGCGCTGGGCGAGCTGGAACAGGAACTGGCGCAGAAGGGCGCGCAGCGCGCCGACGAAACGGCCAACTGGGAACACGTGCGGGCGCTGGCCGCCATCAAGATGCGCAGCGAGCTGGAATTGTCGCAGCTGCACGGACGCGAACAGATCCAGCTGGCGCAGCAGCGCTTTACGCATCAGGTGCACTTGCAGTCGATTGCGCAGCAGGTGGAAAGCGCGCTGCTGATCGACGACGAGACGGGCCGCCGCACCCAGCTGGCGCGTCTGCGCCAGGCGGAAGCGGATGCGGCCCAGCGCGAGGCGCAGCTGGAGGCGGAGCAGCACCAGGCCGCCTGGCAGGGCCTGATGCTGGCGAATGCGGCGCGCAAGCGCGAGGCGGAGCGGGTGCAGGAGTGGGAAGAGCAGATGCAGCTGGCGCGCCAGCGCGAATTGTTGCGCGCCGAGGCGCACAAGGATGAAGCGGCCCAGGTGCAGGCGGCGGAAATCGCGGAAAAAGTGGCGGCGTTGCGGCGCGGCGGCGCGCGCGAAGACGCCATCGCGCAGCAGGAAAAGCTGCTGCGCACCATCGAGGCCGACGGCGTGCACGCGCGCCAGCTGCAGCAGCAAGCGCAGCTGGCCCAGCTCGATGCGCTGGCCATCGAGGAACAGCGCCAGCAACTGCGCCAGCTGGAACAGGAAGCGCAATGGCAGCGCGACTTGCTGGCCATGGCGCAGCAGCGCGAAAGCGATTACGCGCGCTGGAAGGGCGAGTACGAAGCCCTGCTGGCGCAGCAGGCGCATGCGGCCGAACTGGCGCGCATCGACATCGACCGCATCGAAAAAATAGGCTCCCTGAGCGACACGGGCAAGGTGGCCATGGCCGCCGGGCAGAACGCGGCCGCGCTGGCGCAGGTGCTGAAAGTGCAGCTGCAGGCGGGCATGAGCGCCGAGCAGATCCACGCGCTGGCGGCGCTGGCGGCGGCCGAGAACAGCGTTTCTCCCGCCGAGGCACTGCGCATGGCGCAGGACAGCGCGGCGCAGGAGCGCAGCTACCTGGAAGGCCAGGCGGAACGCGAACGGCGCCAGCAGCTGGACTTGATTAACCTGCAGAACGCGGCGCACGCGCATGGCCTGTCGGCGCAGGCGCAGCTGGGCGTGGCCGTGGCGCAGGCGCTGCAGCCAGGCGCGGCGTCTGCTGCCGGCGCGCCGCTGCGCTGCAAGAACGGCCATGCGCAGCGCGCGGGCCATCCGGAAGATAAATTCTGCGCCGCCTGCGGCGTCGCCTTGCAGCCTTGATGGAAGCGTTTTACCCCAGATGATGCAAAAAGCACGAGACAAACTGCGGGAACTGCGCGCCCTCCACGACGACGGGCTGCTCAGCGAGCAGGAATTTGAACGCCGCAAGAACGCCATCCTCGACGCCGAGTACGCGCCGCCCGGCGCCGCACCCGTGGCCGCGCCGCTGCCCGTGCGGCAGGGCACTGAGCTGGGCTTCATGACGGGCCAGGAAATCGGCCCGCAAAACCGCCGCTACCGGCTCGAACGGCTGATCGGCACGGGCGGCATGGGGCAGGTGTGGCAAGCCACCGACCTGGCTACGCACGCGGAGCTGGGCAGCAGCGAAATGGTGGCGCTGAAGATCTTGCCGCCGCAGCTGACGCAAAGCGCCACGCACGCGAAACTGCTGATCGAGGAAGCGACCCAGGCGAGAAAACTCGCGCATGAAAACATCGTGCGCGTCTACGAGTGGGCGCAGGACCCGGCCACGGCCAGCTATTTCATCATCATGGAATGCCTCGATGGCGAAGACCTCGAACACTATCTGGGCCGCCAGGGCGCGCTGCCGTTGGCCGCCGTGCAGCAGCTGCTGCACCCGGTGGCCGAAGCCCTGGCGTATGCGTGGGAGAAGCACAAGCTGGTGCACCGCGATATCAAGCCGGGCAATGTCTTCCTGACGGCGAAGGGCGATGTCAAATTGCTCGACTACGGTATCGCGTCGCGCGTGCGCAATGCGGACAGCAGCCTGGCGCTGGAGATGCCGAATGCGGGCACGCACGGCTACCGGGCGCCCGAGGCCGGCGCCAACCAGCGCCAGCCCAGCCCGCGCCTGGACGTGTATGCCGTGGCCGTGATGATCTATCAGATGCTGGAAGGGCGCATGCCGTTCGACGACACGCGCAGCGCCAGCCACCTGCCGTCTGCGCCGCAGGCGCTCAACGCGCAACAGTGGCAAGTGCTGCAGAACGGTTTTTCGCTGACGGCGGAATTGCGGCCGCTATCCGTGCAAGCCTTGCTCGAAGGGCTGGAGCGGGCCGCCGGGCCGTCGCCCGAAGAACTGGCGGAACAGGCGCGCCAGCAGCAGGCGCGTCTGGCAGAGCAACAGCAGAAGGCGGCGCTGGCGGCGGAACAGGCCCGCGAGGCGGCGCTCAAGGAGGCGCGTGCGCGCCAGGAAGAGCTGGACCAGCGCCGCAAGGCGGAAATCCAGGCGGCCGCGCTGGAAAAGCAGCGGCAGGATAAACTGCGCCGCGAGCAGGAGGCGCAGCGCCATTTCGAAGCGGAAGAGGCGCGCAAGCTGCGCAAGGAAGCGCTGCGCGGCCAGCTGCGCGCGCGCCGCGAAGCCGATGCCGCCACGGCCTTGCAGGAACACCAGGAATTGCAGCGCAAGGCCATCGTCGCCAAGGCGGAGGCGGCGTATCGGGCCGAGCAGGAACGCGCGCGCCGCGAAGAGGCCAGCCGCGCCGCGACCGCAGCTGTCCCTGCGCCGGCATCCGCGCCAGCGCCGGAACCGGAGCCGGAACACGCGGAACCGGTGGCCAATGCCGAAGGCATCTTGCGCGATGATTGGCTCGATGGCTCGGGACAGGGGCCGGAACTGGTGCTCATTCCCAGCGGCCGCTTCCAGATGGGCGCGCACGAGACGGAGCACAAGGCGGCCATCCAGGCCGGTTCGCAGCAGTCATGGCTGGACCGCGAAACGCCGCAGCACTGGGTCGGCATCGAGCGTCCGTTCGCGCTGGCCCGGCACCCCGTCAGCGTGGGCGAATGGCGTGCCTTCGTCAAGGCGACGGGATGGGCGGGCGGGTCGGAAACGGACTGGGATAATCCCGGCTTCGTGCAGAACGACCAGCACCCGGTGGTCGGCGTGAGCTGGAATGACGCGCAGCTTTACCTGGCGTGGCTGTGCGAGCGCACGGGCCGGCAGTACCGCCTGCCCAGCGAGGCGGAATGGGAATACGCGTGTCGCGCCGGCACGCGCACGGCCTTCAACGTGGGCGACACCATCAGCACCGAGCAAGCCAATTACGACGGCTTGTACGTGTACAACGGCGGCCCGCGCGGCGTGTACCGGGGCGGCACGACGCCCCTGGGTACCTTCGCGCCGAATTCCTGGGGCCTGTTCGACATGCACGGCAATGTGTGGGAATGGGTGCAGGACGTGGTGCACGACAATTACGAGGGCGCGCCCGTCAACGGCAGCGCGTGGGAAGAGGGCAGCGACAGCAGCCGGCGCATCCTGCGCGGCGGCTCCTGGCTGTACCACCCGCGCTATCTGCGTTCGGCCCTGCGCAACGGCTTTTCCACCGTGCTGTCGAACGACATCGTGGGCTTCCGGGTGGCGCGCACGCTCGATTAGCGCGTTGTCAAATCAGTCATCTTGGCGGATACTTCATGCGCCTTAACCGTGCCGGAGTGTCGAAATGGCCTGCCGTCATGCGTCCGCTGCTGGCCATGCCCAACCTCGATGCGTTTGCCGTCACCTTCGGCGCCACGCAGCGCATCCGCCTGGAAGAGGAACTGATGGGCGAAGCCGTCAAGGATGCGCAGCGCAAGGCCGATGCCATGGCGCGCGGCTTCGGCAAGCGCGCGGGCGCCGTGGCCGGCATTTCGTCGGACCAGCTGAAAAACCTGGGCAATGCCGTGGGCCTGGTGCCGTCCGACCGCTACAACCGCGCGAACAGCCGCCAGCGGCAAAATCCCGACGACATGCTGATGATCACCAGCCTCAAAATGGCGCAGACGGTCGACGCCCTGTTCCGTATCAAATGACCAGGTAGCAGGGGAGCAGGCTGCGCAAAGCGGGCAAACGGTGTAAATTGTGGCTTTCCAAACGCACCAAGGAACGCCATGACCATCAAAGCCATCCGCGACCAGTCGCAACCCATGCGCCACATCGTGCACGTGCGCGACCACATCATTTCCGCCGACGCTTCGGTGGCGGAAGGGGGCGGCGATGCCGGCCCGTCGCCGCACGACCTGTACGACGCGGCCCTGTCGGCCTGCAAGGCGCTCACCGTCGTCTGGTACGCCAAACACAAGGGCATCCCGCTGGAACACGTGGAAGTGAGCACGGAGCGCGATGCCAGCGAAGAGCGCAAGGGCGTGTACCGCCTGGCCGCCACCCTGCACCTGACGGGCGAGCTGACGGATGCGCAGCGCGAGGAATTGCTGGCCGCGGCCGGCAAATGCCCGCTGCATAAATTGATGACGGCGGTGACCACCGAAGTGACGACGGTGCTGGCATGAGCGCGGCCATCCTGAAAAGCCACGAAAAAGACCTGGGCGGCGGCTTTGTCGTGCGGCGCCTGCTGCCTGCCGCGGCAAAACAGGCCGTCGGCCCCTTCATTTTCTTTGACCATTTCGGCCCCATCGACGTGGCGCCCGACGCCAACCACGACGTGCGCCCCCATCCGCACATCGGCCTGGCCACCGTCACCTACCTGTTCGAGGGCGCGATCGACCACCGCGACAGCATCGGTTCGTACCAGCGCATCGAACCGGGCGCCATCAACTGGATGACGGCCGGGCGCGGCATCGTGCATTCGGAACGCACGCCGCACGACCTGGCGGGCCAGCCGCACCGCACGCACGGCTTGCAGCTGTGGGCCGCGCTGCCGAAGGCGCACGAGGAAGACGAACCGAGTTTCACGCATACGCCGCAGGCCGACATTCCCGTCGTGCCGCTCGATGGCGCCGTGGTGAAGGTCTTGATCGGCACGGCGTTTGGCCGGACCTCGCCCGTGCGCACCTACATGCAGACGCTGTACCTGGACGTGGCGCTGGAGGCAGGCAAGGAGCTGCGGCTGGATGGCTTGCCGGCGGAAGCGGCGATTTACCCGATCAGCGGGGAAGTGCTGGTCGATGGCGTGGCGCTGGCGCCGCACACCATGGCCTTGCTGGAAGCGGGAGCCGTGCGAGCGGGCGCCGTACCGGTGGTGACGGCGGGCAGCGGCCCGGTGCAGTTCGTCGTCATCGGCGGCGAGCCGCTGGACGGCCACCGCTTCCTGTTCTGGAATTTCGTCTCGTCGAGCAAGGAGCGCCTGTCGCAGGCGGCCGACGACTGGAGCGCCCAGCGCATGGGACAGGTGCCGGGCGAAACGGAATTCATCCCGTTGCCGAAGGCGCCATTGCGCCCGGCGACCTGAGTCCCCTTTAGAAACGCGCGCGCAAGGTCAGTTGCGCCTTGCGCGGCTCGCCGTAGAAATTGCCCCACGCAGGTGCGCTCACCGTCTGGTAGTAGCGTTTGTCGAGCAAGTTCGTCACGGACAGCGACGCCGTCCAGTTGCGGTCGATCTGGTAGGCGGCGCGCGCGCTCCACAAGGCGTACGCGCCTTGCGCCACCTTCACGTCGCGCGTGGTGCGCGAACTCTCCGTCTGGAAGTTCACGCCGCCGCCCACGCTCCACTTCTGCAAGGCGCCGGGCAGGCGGTAGTCGCTCCACGCGCGCAGCATGTGGCGCGGCGAGTAGGTGCTGGCGAACATCACGCCCGCATTCGACGTCTGCTCCAGGTACTTGAAGTTGTTCAGGGTATAGCCGGCGAACAGTTGCCAGCCTGGCGCCACCTCGCCGCTGATTTCCGCATCGACGCCTTCGCTGCGCACCTTGCCCGCCGAGAAATAGCACTCCGTGCCGGACGAGCAGGTATTCACCAGGTCGAGTTCCGCGCGGTTGCGCTGCTCGATGCGGAACAGCGCCAGAGAGGTATTGACCTTGCCGTCGAACAGTTCACCTTTCACGCCCACTTCCAGGTTGCGGCCTTTCAGCGGGTCGAGCAGGGCACCGTCGGCCGTGCGCTGGTTTTGCGGCTGGAAGATGTCGGAGATGCTGGCATAGCCTGACCAGCGCTTGTCGAACGCGTAAATGACGCCGCCATACGGCGTGACGACGCCGTTTTCGCGATAGGGGTCGATATACACCTCGCCCGTGTCGCGGTACACGCTGCTCGATTTGTAGTTCGACACGCGCCCGCCCGCCACCACGGTGAGCGGGTCGCTGACGCTGAAGCGGGCCACGCCATACGCGCCCGTCTGCGTCATGCTCGTCAGGCTGTGGGCGCCGCCATACTTTTCCTTGCGTATCCAGGCATCGCTCGGTTCCGCCACGCCGTGATTGGGTTGCAGCGCGCTATTGGGCAGCTTCATCATGGCCAGGCTGTAATCGCTGTCGCTTTCCAGCCGGTTCGTGCTGATGCCGGCGCTGAAGCCGTGGCGGCGGCCGAAGGCGTTGAATTTGCCATCGAGCGACAGGTCGATGCCCTTGTTGGTGGTGCCGTAGTCGAACACGCCGGTATACATCATCATGCCGGCCAGGGTGGCGGGATGGAGCGCGCCCAGGTTGAACATGTATTTCACGTCATGCTGTTCGCGCGTGTAGTTGGCGCTGGCCTTGAGCGACCAGTCGGCATCGAAGCGGTGTTCGAATTCGGCGAAGGCGGCCGTCTGGCGGCTGTCCCAGCGGTTCCAGTCCGCGCCCAGGAAGGTCGAGCGGGGCAGCTTCGGGTCGCTGCCATCGAGGTAGCGGGGCATGCCGGAGAAAAACGGCGTCGACTTCAGTTTTTCGTAGCTGGCGCCCGTCGTCAGCTTGCTGCCCGGCGCCAGGTCGAATTCCAGTACGCCGTACAACACGTCCGTGCGGCTGTCGGCCACGTCATAAAAATAATCGCGCTGGTCATGCGCGGCCACGGCACGGCCGCGGATGCTGCCCGACTCGTTCAAGGGACCGGTGACATCGACTTCGCCGCGCACGTCATTCCAGCGTCCCGCGCTGAGCGCCAGCTGCACCTGCTTTTCCGCCAGCGGGCGCTTGCGCACCATGTTGATGGCGGCTCCCGGCGAACCCGTGCCCTGCAGCAGTCCCGTGGCGCCGCGCACGATTTCCACCCGGTCCAGCATGGCCGTATTGCTGGTAAAGCTGTTCGCCTGCGGGTAAAACATGGCGCGGTTGACGCCGTCGAACTGGTACGTCTCCACCATGAAACCGCGCGAATACACATAGCGCCCGCCCATGGGGCTGTCGTACATGGTGATGCCGGTGGTATTGGCCAGCACGGCGTCAATGGTGTTGAGGTTCTGGTCGTCCATCTTTTGCCGTGTGACGACGCTGACCGATTGCGGAATCTCGCGCAGGGTTTGCACGCCCTTGCCGACGGTGACGGCGCGCGCCGCATACGAGTTGCTGTGTTCACTGACGGGGTCGCGCTCCATGCTGGCGCTGACCGTCACGGGCGCCATGGTCTTTTCCGCGCCGCTCGCCGCGGCGGAAGGCACGGCCGCCTGGCGCAGCACATAGGCGCCGTTCGGCAGCTGCACGGCTTCCATGCCGCTGCCGACCAGCACCTGGGCGAACCCCTGCGTGACGTTGAAGCTGCCGCGCACGCCGGGCGAGCGCAGGCCCCGCGTCTGCGCGGGATCCGTCGACAGGCTGACGCCTGCGGCGACGGCGAAGTCGTTCAGGGCAGTGGCCAGCGGGCCGGCTGGCACGGCGTAGGCTTGCGGCGCCGTGGCGGCGGCCTGGCCTTGCGCCAGGGCGGGCGCGGCGATGAAGGCGGCGGGGGCGGCGCAAGCCATGGCGAGGACGGCCAGGCGGATGGCGCGCGCGGCGGGATGGAGGACGGGGGTGGTCAGCTGCATGCTCGGTCTTTCTGCTCAGAGGGATAAGAAAATGGTCAATGAATCGGCTTCTTACTTGTCAAGCCGAAGCAGCGCATCGAAACACCAACCCCAAACGCAAAAAAACTGAAAATATTTATGCCGGCCGGACCGATACCGTGGCCCAGTAGCGCGTGAAGTACGTCACTTGCAGCCCGTGCGAGGCGCACAGGCTTTCCAGCACGGCGTCGATATCGTCGAGGCGGTAGGTGCCCGTGACGGGGCGCCGCGCCACGGCGGCGTCGCAGGCGAGACGCCCGCGCCGGTAGCGCGCCAGCTCCGCCACCAGCTGTTGCAGGGGCCAGTCGGCGGCCACCAGCATGCCGCGCAGCCAGCTGTCCTGGTGCGCGGGCGTGCTCAATACCTCATCCGCGCCGGTGGCGCCGAAGCGCAGCTGCTGCCCCGTTTCCAGGCGGTGCACGGCCTCCGGACGCGCCGCACAGCGCACTTCCACGGCGTGTTCGAAGACGCTGACGGTGCTGTCATCGTCGTCGCAGCGTATGCCGAAGCGCGTACCCAGCGCGCGGATCACGCCGTGCGGCGTATCGACGAGGAAGGGGCGCGGATCGGGCGCCGTCGTGATCATGATTTCGCCACGGTGCAGGCGGATGCGGCGGTGCGTGGCGCTGTAAGCGACATCCAGGGCGCTGGCAGTATTCATCTCCAGGCGCCCGCCATCGGCCAGCGTGACGTGGCGGCGCTGGCCCGGCGCCGTGCGCAGGGACGCCGTCAGGGCTTGCCATGGGCCGGATTGCCAGCCCGCCTGGCCCAGCGTGATGCCGCCGCCGGCCGCCACCAGCAGGGCGAGTATCTTGGCGGCCGAGCGCCGGCGCTGCTGCGCCGCCTGCAGCGCCGGCATCGCCAGCGCTGCAGGTATCGCGCCCAGCTGGCCGTCCATGCGCAGCAGCAGGTCCCAGGCCCGTTCATGTTCGGCGCTGGCGTCGCGCCATGCCTGCAGGGCGGCCGGGTCGGCGCTGCCGCACTGGAGCTCCACATGCCAGTGGGCGGCGGCGGCCAGCACCTTGCGGGCGATGGGGGCGGAAGGCGAGATCGCGGGGCCGAACATCAGGCGGCCGCCAGCATCAGGCATTCCGTGTAGGCGCGCACCAGGTGCTTCTTCACGGTTGGCAGCGAGATGCCGAGGCGCCGGCTGATGTCCACGTAGCTGAGTTCTTCGATTTGCGCCAGCAGGAAGATGGTCCGCGTGCGTGCTCCCAGGCCGTCGAGCAGGCGGTCGACGGCGAGCAGGGTTTCGATGATGATGGCGTGCGTTTCGGCGCACATCGATGCTGGCTCGGCTTGCTGCGCCAGCGCTTCCAGGTAGGCCTGCTCCAGCGCCTGGCGGCGGTAGCGGTCGATCAGCAAGCCGCGCGCGATCGTCGCCAGGTAGCCGCGCGGCTCGCGCAGCGGTGCCGCCTCGCGCTTGCCCAGCAGGCGCAAAAAGGTGTCCTGCGCCAGGTCGGCCGCTTCGGCGCGGTTGCCCAGCTTGCCGCGCAGCCAGCCATACAGCCAGCCGTGGTGCTCGCTGTACAGGGTGCTCAGGTGATTGGCATGGACGGGACTGACGGTGCTCACTGCGTTCTCCAGACAAGGGAAGGGCTGGGCTGACGGAACGCGGGGTGCCGGCTGGCTGGGCTGTTTGAGAATGATACTCATTATCACATTGCCACGCCGCCGGCGTCAATTGGCGTGGGCTCCCAGGCGCCAGCGCTCCTGCCACTGTTGCAGATCCGCCCAGGCTTGCTGCAGCGCGGTGGCGGACCAGTGCAGCAAGCCGTCCAGCGCCAGCACGGTGCGGCGCAGGTGGATGCCGTCAAAAAACACGTGGTCGGCCACGACGGTGGCGGCCAGCCAGGCGGCGATGATGACGATGATGTCGTGGCGGCCGCTTTTCCACCAGCGCAGCGAGTGGCGTCGGAAGATCCACGGCACGCCCAGCGGATTGGGCCAGTCGGCCAGCAAATGCATGATGCCGCCGGCCGCAAAGCCGAACAGGGGCGGCGCCCACAGGTGGTGCGGCAATTGCATCCAGGTATAGACGAGCAGGGCGATCCAGGCCAGGCCCCAGTGCGTCCACGTGCGGTGCGTGATCCATAGCCGGTGCGTGCGCGCCCACCAGGCCACTTCCAGCCAGTCCGGCGCCGTGCCGCCCAGCGCGCCCATGACAAAGGCGAGCATGCTCAGCACTTGATAGGGGCCGCCGGCGCCAGCGTGCGCGACCAGGGCCGCGGCGATCACGCCGGCAGCCCAACCGGTCGCGTGATGCGCTTTGTTGGAAGCCATAGGAAATGTAAAACGCCGTGCGGGCGCTGTGTGAAGTGCAGGGAAATATTAACTGGATGAATATACAGTATCAAAGGGCGGGGAGGGGTGCTATTTGCAGAATATCGGCGATTGAATTGTTAAATTGTGTATCCGAATAGCCTCGCCAGCGAACCCGGCAACTCATGCCGGCCGGTCAAGTGTGTTGTGAGGCTGATAATGTAATCGGCGCCGGGCGCACTATGCTGAAAGCAGTGCTGCGTTTTTAAGAGGTTTCGCCATGAAAATCCCACGCGAATTACAGATTCCCGCCATCGTGTTCACGCTGGAAGCGGTGTTCATACTCGGCCTGTCGATGATTTTTCTCGTGCTGGTGCCACGCTAGCGTCCGAAAAAAGGCCATAGCTGCGTTGCACTGCCTTGCCGTACATTCGTACTGTCTTCGGCAGCGCGCCTTGCTCTGACCATTTTTCAGACGCTAGCGGTCAGGTGGCGGGAGGCGTTGTATCAGGCAGTTTGCATGGTGCTATCGCACAGGGCAGCACCTTCGGTGCGGATGATCCAGCATTCCGGATACGGTTCGCTGGCGAAGCGGTTGTGCCGCGCGAAGCCGCTGAGCTTGTCGAGCGCGGTGGCGGGCGCCAGCGCGGTTTCCTTGCCGCTGGCCGTGTCCAGGTGCCAGAAACCGCCGTTGCGGTGGAATAGCACGGGTAGGCAGCTGGCTTGCGGCGTGGCAAGGTGGCTGGCCGGCGCAGGCTGGGCTTCCGGCAGCAGCAGGTAAAAACACTCGGCACGGGCGCCGTGGTCGATGCGGTGCAGGATCACGCCGTGCGCGAGCAGTGCCGTGACGCTGAGCACGACGATGCCCTTGATGCTGGCAGACAATTCGATGCGCATGCCCAGGCGCAGGGCGACGGGCTTGTGCTTGCCGGGCCACACGCCATCGAGCAGCACGCCGTAGCGCGACACGTCCTCGATTTCAAAGCCTTGCTGGCCGCGCCGGATGATGGCGTGGCGGCCCGACAGGCGGCGCGTCAAGCCATTGTTGTCCTGGCCGTCGGGGCTGAAATGGCTGAGCAGCACATCGGCTTCCGGGTCCACCAGCTCAAAACGCCCCAGCATGCATTCTTCCAGCGCGAACAGGCGGATCTGGCGCTGCTCGCCCGCTTCCGGCGCCGCATTGACGAGACAGGCGGCCTGGCTCGGGTGCGGATGGCAGTGGCTGGCGGCGGGCAGATCGACTTCGATCAATTCCTCGTCCCAGGCGATGGTGGTAAAACCCATGTCGATTTTGCCCTGCGGTGCAGACAGATCCACGTGGGCGATGCCGGCATTGCGCGCCGTCACGTCGAGGTTGCAGCCGTCGCCGCCCGTGACGCGGGCGATCGAGGCGTCGTCGGCCATCACGCGCACATTCTTGTGGGTGCTGAGGAAGATCTGGTGGATTTCCGTCAGGGTGGCGTCGCGGCGCGGCACGAGGATGACAAAGGTGCACACCCATTTCTGCGCCACGGCGCCATCGACGTGGCTGTGCACTTCGACTTCGATCTGGTATTGCCCGTGTTCCTTGTTGCGTGAGGAAAACTCGACAAACACGGGACGCCAGTCGCCGCGCGTGGCGCGCACGAAATCATGCTGCACCTGGCCGCGGGGGATCAGGTCCGAGCGCAGACGCAAGGTCAGCTGCGGCGCGCAGGCGGCGCTCATGCCGCGCAATTCCATCTTCAGGGTTTGCCGTCCGCCTGCCGCGCGTGGATCGAAGCCGCTGATGTGCAGGTGGGCTTGCACAGGCTGGTAGGCGGGGTGGGCGGCAGCGGTGGCAGCAGGCGAGGCTGCTGGCGTGGAGGCCGGCAGAGTCGCAGGAATGCGGGTGGGCAGCGCTGGCGCGACTGCGCCCGTCAGCGGTGCGGTAACAGCGTCAGCAGCAGGGGCGTGCGGAAGCGCCGTCGCCGATGGCTCGGAACGGGCGCTGCGCAGTGCGGTCAACAGGTCGTAGCTGCTGGGGGCGGTCGTCGCTTGCGGGTGGTTGCCCGCGCAGACTGTTTCCCCAGGCAAGACCCAGAACGTACAGTGCGGGTGCTCCGGGTTGCTGCATTTTTTCATGACATTCTGACTCGAATCGAGCGGGGACATTTTGCCCTCTGTTATACATGAGAGCTTACGCGCTTTTGCGCTTGCTTGGCAACTTTCACGGCAGCGGAATGCGCTCTTTTTGTCCAAATTCATGTCCCTGGTCACACCTTGCAATACATGTCATGGAAACTATTGCCCAGAAACACATTTTATATCTTTCTGGATATGTTATTTTGATATTGTATGAAACAGGTTTTCCAGCCATGCGTGTGGACGCCGGTCGCGCATGGTGATGCCTGCGGCAAGAGCTGGAAGGCGTTTTGTATTATGCTGGCACAGCCGTTCCCCCGATGCCGCCCGACTTCGAAAGACGACCATGCCTGCCCAACGCCCGCTCCAGCTTGCCATAGCCTATGGCGCCACCTTGTGCGTATTCCTGGCCATCGATGCCCTGTGGCTGGCGGTCCTGATGAAACCGGTGTACGCCGCGGCGCTGGGGCCGCTGCTGGCGGAGTCTCCCCGCTGGGCGCCGGCGACGCTGTTTTATCTGCTGTACGTGGCGGGATTGCTGGTTTTCGCCATTTTGCCGGGCTTGCGCGCGCGCCGCGGGCGCACGGCGGCAGTGCTGGGCGCGCTGCTGGGCCTGCTGGCCTATGGTACCTATGATTTGAGCAACTATGCGACCTTGCGCGACTGGCCGCTGGCCTTGACGGCGATCGACATGGCCTGGGGCGCTGTGCTGTCGTCCGTGTCGGCGACGGCTGGCTACCTGGCCGCTAGCCGGCTGGGGCGGTGAATTCCGCATCGAAGCGCAGCGCCAGCACGGTAATGTTGTCGCTATGCAAGCCTTTGGGTGGATGCGAGAGAAAGTCGTCGAACAGGGCGCTGACGGCCTGTGCCGCAGTCTTGCCGGCGCACAAGGCGGGCCAGCGGGCCGTAAGAGCCAGCGGATCCTCGCAGGCCCAGAAACCGTCGCTGGCCAGCAGATAGTGGGCGCCGGGGCGCACGCGCAGCACGCGGCGGTCGCCCAGGTGAGCGAGGAAGGGCGGCAAGATGGCCGCATCGAGGCCGCGCAAAGGCTTGTCGAGCTGCAAGCTGTCGCCGATGGCGTTGCCTAAAATGAATGCCTGCGAGATTTGCGGGTGGTGTTCGCCGTGCACGGCGGCCCGCCAGCGCGCCTCGTCGAGCGCGCCGCGCATGGCGTACACGGTGGCTGGCACGTGGTCAACGGTGAGGATGCTGGCTGTCCCGTCGGCAATTTCGTACAGGCGCGAATCGCCCACGTGATACAGCAGCGGCGCTTCGCCGGGCGGCACTTCCAGCAGGGTCAGGGTGGTGCCGGGCGGCCGCGCCTGGGCTGGCGCGGCCTCGGCGAAACTGTCCTGCAGCCGCGTGTGCAGCGCGTCGAGCCTGGCCGCCAGGCTGGCCGTGTCAAGACAGGCGGGCATGGCCAGCAAGCCTTGCACGGCCGCTTCCGCCGCTTCGCGCCCGTGGCCGTGGCCGCCCATGCCGTCGAGCACGGCTGCGCGCACGTGGCCGCGCGGCCAGCCCGGCACCTGGCAGTGGAACGGCGCCTGCCGCGACAGGCAGACGGCGTGGCCGCCGGCATCGATCAGCAGGAAATTGTCCTGGTTTTCGCGGCGCGGCAGGGGGCCTGCGCCCACGCTGGTGCCGGCTGCGGCGTCGAGCCAGGGGCCGAAGTCGAGCTCGTCTTTGATTAAATGCATCGGTTGGTGCGGTCCAGGCGGCCAGCAATGTTGATCATAGGACACAGCTTAGCCGATATTGTGCAGGGGCGATACCTTGCCTTTCACGCAAAAAAACCTGCGGCAGCAGGCTGGCGCAGGTTTTTCATGGAGCAAGTACATGGCGCTGCTTAACGGCGATGGCCCCAGCCACGGCCATGGTCATGGTAGTCTCCGCGGTCATAGTAGTCGCGGCGGCCATGGTCGCGGTAGTAGCCGCGGCCCGGTTGCACGTAGACGACAGCCGGCGGGCCGTAGTAGCGCGGTGGCGGTGCGTAATACACGGGCTGCGGGGCAGGGGCGTAGTACACGGGCTGCGGCGCCGGCGCATAATAGGTTTCGCGGTAGCCGCCGCGATAGCCGCCACGGTCGTAATAACGGTCATTCGTGCTGATGCTGTTGCCGACGGCCGCGCCCAGCACGCCACCGACGATCGCGCCATTGCGGCCGCCGGTGCTGTTGCCAATGGCCGCTCCGACAACGGCGCCTGCAACGGTATTGAAGTCGCGGTCACCGGCGACTGCGGCCGAAGACACAGCCACTGCCGCTACCATTACCGCACCCAGGAGTTTCTTGTTCAACATGGCATTTCCTTCCATTCCGGCGAGATCACAATGATCTGCATGGACTGGACTATATCTGCTGTCGCAACCGTGTTCCATGTCTAATACAACTTATTACAATCCTGCCCCGGCCGTAACAAGTCAGCGCAGGCGCGCCTGCCATTCCGGACGCAGCAGGCTGTACATTTTGACATCGCGCATCACGCCATTGATAAAGAAGGCCTGGCGCAGCAAGCCTTCCTGGGTAAAGCCGTTCTTTTGCGCGATGCGCTCGGAACCGATGTTCAGCGGGTCCATCAGCAGCTCCAGCCGGTGATACGGATAGGCGTTGAACAGGTAGTCGACCAGCAGGCGCGTCGCTTCGCTGATGTAGCCGCGTCCATCCCGCTGCCGGTCGAACAGGCGGTAGCCGATCTCGCGCGAGGTTGGCGTGCGGCTCTTGAAGTGCGTGATCGTGCCGATGATGTGCTGGGTGTGATCTTCGATGAGGAACAATTCGCTGTCCTCGGTCACGAAGCCCGATTGCAGGAAGTCGCGCCGCATGGCTTCGGGCGACTTGAATTGCATCGAGAAAAACTCGCCGCGCGAGGGCAGGTCGTTGACGAGGGAAATATAGGTATTCAGGTCGGCGGCCTGCAAATGCCGGACGGTACAGAGTGTTCCCTTGAGCATGGCGGTTTCCGGTAGCGATCACGATTCTGATGGTAATCGACTCTGGGGGGCGAGGCAATCGATCCCGTAAAAGTTGCTGCAATGACAGAATAAATACGCTATCGTAGAAAAAGTCGCGCCTTGCCCATGGCCACGGCGTACCCGCTCCGACCTCGTTGACTGGATTTGAACACATGCATAGCATCCTGACTGGCGCGCCACTGCGCCGTTCCGCCGTATCCCTCGCCCTTGGCTGCATCGTCAGCGCCGGCGCCTTTGCCGCCGCGCCAGGCAATGCGCCGCAAGCGCTGGCGCAGGTGCGCGACACCGCGCTGCAAAGCGACTGGGCGTACGCCCGCCTGGCCGACATGACGGATCTGATCGGCCCGCGCCTGTCCGGGTCCGCCGGCGCGGGCGCCGCCGTGCAGCAGGTGGCCGACACCATGCGCCGGCTGGGCGCCACCGTCACCTTGCAGCCGGTGAAAGTGCCGCACTGGGTGCGCGGCGTGGAAACGGCGGAAATCGTCGATTACGCGGGCCGTCCTCAGGGCGTGTCGCAGCGCGTGGTGCTCACCGCCCTGGGCGGCTCCGGCGCCACGCCGGCCGCCGGCCTGACGGCGCCCGTGATCATCGTGAGGAGCCTGGATGAACTCAAGGCGCGCGCGTCGGAAGTGAAGGGCGCCATCGTGCTGATCGACACGCCGTTCGACCAGGAGATGGCCGAGCGCGGTCTGGCCGGCGTCACCTATGGCCAGGGTTCGCGCGCGCGATTCCTCGGGCCGAAGGCGGCGGCCGACCTGGGCGCAGCGGCTGCGCTGGTGCGCTCGGTGGGCGGCGCCGATTTCCGCATCCCGCACGCGGGCGCCACGGGCCTGGACGAGAATAAACGCATTCCCGCTGCCGCCGTCACCGTGGAAGACGCCTTGCTGATGGGGCGCCTGGCCGCGCGCGGCCCCCTGAAAATGCACCTGACCCTGACGCCGCAAAACCTGCCGGAAGCGGACAGCTACAACGTCATCGCCGACTGGCCGGGCACGGACAAGGCCGACGAAGTGGTGGTGGTCTCGGGTCACCTCGATTCCTGGGACCTGGCGACGGGCGCGCACGACGACGGCGCCGGCGTCGTGGCAGCCATGGGCGTGGTGGAAACCCTGAAAAAGCTCGACTACCGTCCGCGTCGCACCATCCGCGTGATCGCCTGGATGAACGAGGAAAACGGCGGGCGCGGCGGCCAGGCCTATTTCGAGGCCCACAAACAGGCGCTGGGCAAGCAGTACGCGGCCATCGAGATGGATAGCGGCGCCGGCCGTCCGTTCGGCATCCTCGCCAGCGTGGGGCCGAAGTCGGAAAAACTGTTCGCGCCCCTGCGCGCGGCCCTGCTGCCGATGGGCGCGCACGCCTTCACGCGCCGCGACGCGCTGGGCACGGGCGACTTGCACCGCCTGGAAACGGGCGGCGTACCGAGTTTCGAGCCGCTGGTGGACAGCCACAGTTACTTCCACTACCACCACACAGCGGCCGACACGCTGGACAAGGTCGACCCGGAAAACCTGAAGCGCAACGTGGCGCTGATGTCGGCGCTGGCCTGGTTCCTGGCCAATATCGACGGCGAGATCGGTCGCGCGCCGGAGCAGGGCGAGTAAGCGCCAGTGCTGGCGCCAGCAACTTGGTGCCAGCAATGCATGCCAAGGTAAACACCATGTCGCTACCCGATCTGAATCTGTTGATCACCCTCGATGTCCTGCTGGCCGAAGGCAGCGTCACGCGCGCGGCGCGGCGCTTGCGTTTGAGTCCATCGGCCATGAGCCGCGCCCTGGCGCGCCTGCGCGAGACGACGGGCGATCCGCTGCTGGTGCGCGCCGGCCGTGAACTGGTGCCCACGCCGCGCGCGCTGGAGTTGCGCGCAAGAGTGGCTCCCCTGCTGGGCGAAGTGCTGGCCGTGCTGGGGCCGGCGCAGCAGCTGGATCCGCGCCAGCTGGCGCAAACGTTTACGCTGCGTTCGAGCGACGGTTTCGTGGAAAATTTCGGCCCGGCGCTGCTCGCGCATATCGGCGCGCAAGCGCCAGGCGTGCGTCTGCGTTTCGTGCAAAAGCTCGACCGCGAAAGCGTGCAGCTGCGCGAGGGCAGCATCGACCTGGAAACGGGCGTGATCGGCAGCCTCACCAGCCCGGAAGTGCGCACGCGCAGGCTGTTCGGCGACCGTTTCGTGGGCGTGGTGCGCAGCGGCCATCCGCTGGCGCAGGGCGACATCAGCGCCGAGCGCTATGCGGCCGGCCGGCACGTGCTGGTGGCGCGGCGCGACCAGGAGACGGGGCCGATGGACGACGCGCTGGCCGCGCTGGGATTGCAGCGCACGATCGCCAGCATCGTCGGCGGCTTCACGGCGGCGCTGGCGCTGGCCGCCGGCTCCGACCTGATCGCCACCGTGCCGGAACGGCATACGGGCAATCTGCGCGCCGGCATGTTCAGTTTTGCGCTGCCGCTGCGCATGCCCGACCTGACCGTGTCGCTGATGTGGCATCCGCGCATGGATGCCGACCCTGCCCACCGCTGGCTGCGCGGCTGCGTGGTCGACGCTTGCGCGGCCCGGATCAACGCCGGCTGACGCCGCCGGCGCGCCAGCTCAGGGCCAGTAGCAACCGGACAGGGTGGCGCCGCAGGCCAGGGCCAGCAGCAACAGAGGGACAGGCAGGGATGGGATTGCACGGGTGCGTATCATGCGGGGTCTCCAGTTTTGCTCAGGGTGCGGCCAAGCACGAAAATGACCAGCGCGGCGAGTATCAGCGCGCTGGCCACGCCAAAGGTGGCGTGCATGCCGCCGATCATGGCGGCTGGCCGGGCGCTGGCGATATCGCCGGCGCCGGCAGCGAAGACGGCGCCCATCACGGAGGCGCCCGTGACGAGTCCCAGATTACGCGACAGATTGAGCATGCCGGAAATGACGCCGCGCTGATCGGCAACGATATTGCCCATGACGGCCGTATTGTTGGCTGCCTGGAACAGCGCATAGCTGGCCGTGAGCAGCATGATGGGCGCGACGTAGCCGGGAATGCCCAGGCTGGCGGGTAACAGGGCCAGCGCCAGGCAGGCGCCGGCCGCGCCGCACAGGCCCGCGCCGCCCATGCGCTGCGCGCCGTAGCGGTCCACCAGCCAGCCGGACGGCACGCCGCAGAACGCCGCCACCAGCGGCCCCGCCGCCAGCACCATGCCGGTAACGGCCGTGCCCAAACCCAGGCCGCGCGCCAGGTAGAAGGGGCCGACCACCAGGGTGGACATCATCACCGTCGCCACCAGCATGCTGGTCGCCAGGCCGGCGCCGAGCGCGGGCGCGCGCAGCATGGCCAGGCGTATCAGCGGCGCCGGCGCCTTCAGCTCGACCCGGACGAACAGGATGGCGCCGACGCAGGCGGCCAGCAGCAGCGCCGCGTTGCGTACGCCGAACTGGCCGCGGCCCAGGGTCATGGCCAGCGCATAGGCGGCCAGGGTCAGCGCCAGCAGCACGGTGCCGCGGTGGTCGAACACGGGCCGTTTGGCATGCGCGTCGCGCTGGTCCGCCGGCAGGCAGCGCCAGGCCAGCAGCAGCGCCAGGCCGGCCAGCGGCACGTTGATGAGGAAAATGGCTTGCCAGCCGAAGCGCGCGATCAGCAGGCCGCCCAGCGCGGGGCCCAGCATGGTGCCGACGGCGGACATGGTGCCGAGCAGGCCCATGGCGCTGCCCGTCCTGGCCTTGGGGAGGGTGCTGCCGACCATGGCCATGGTCAGCGCCATCATGACGGACGCGCCCAGGCCTTGCAGGGCGCGCGCGGCAACCAGCAGCCACAAGGTGGGCGCCAGCGCGCACAGGATGGAAGCTAGGGCAAACAGCGCGATGCCGGCCAGCAGCAGGCGGCGCCGGCCGACCATGTCGCCGAAGCGGCCCACGCTGACGATCAGGGCGGTGATGGCCAGCAGATAGGCGAGCACGATCCATTGCACATCCTGGAACGGTGCCTGCAGGGCCCTGGCCATGTCGGGCAGGCCGACGTTGGCGATGCTGGTGCCCAGCGCGGGCAGCAGCATCGCCAGGGACAGGCTGGCAAGCGCGCCGCGCACGGGCATCGTGGCGCTGCCGGCCTGGGACGCCTGCTGGTTGGGTGGAGCGGGTTTTGACGGTGCATGCATGGCGTGGCTGATCCTCGAATGGGGTCATTACATGGTATCGAGGGATCTGGCATGGCGGAAGGCGCATCATTTGCATTGTGTTGTTGCGTTTGACGCCATATGTGCGGCGCGACCGGGCCGCCTGGAAGCTCGCTGCGCGCCGGCGGCCAGTACTTGGACTTTATTTCGAGTAACCCTGCAAATTGTCCGCCGTGTCATGCCGGATGCCCCACCACGGCAAATACGCATTGTTTTCGCCGCGCGCGCGGAACCACGGTTTGTCGTGGGCGATGGGCCGTACCGTGGCGGGCGGCAAGACCAGCACGCCCGTGACGCCGTCAGGATCGCTGGTGCCCGCCACCAGCACGGGCTTGCCGACGTGGTTCGCATGGGCGATACCCAGGGCGACATTGGTCAGCACCGTGCCTGCGCCCATTTCGCCCAGCAGGGCCGGCGTATTGAAGGTCTGCGGCAGGAAGTCGAACCCCGGTACTTCCAGGGTCAGCGCTTGCGCCAGCTGGCCCAGGCGGTCGGATGACGAGGGCAGGTTCTGGCTGGCGTCGTGGATGACGTAGCCGATGTCTTCTTCCGTCTTGCCGCCATGGCGCGCCGCCTCGGCAAATACCGCCTGCCACGCCTGCACGGCGCGCGGCGGCTTGTCCTTGCCCGCTTCAAAATCGGCCACCTTGCGCGTGGCCGGATAAGCTATCCACGCCAGCGCCGCGCGCTCCGTCTTGCAATCGGGGCCGGCCAGCACCAGCAGCACCAGGTTTTCATTGATCTGCATGGTCTTCGGCCGGCTCGGCGCATCCCAGTTCATCACCCACACGGTTTCCTTCGGATGCGTTTCCAGGTAGGCCAGCGCGGCTTGCAGGGAGGTAAAACCCGCGTTGTTGCCGCCCAGGGTGATGCGCACGTCGGGTGGGGTGGCGCGGGTCCAGAGGGTCGGGAAGTGGGTGTTGCCGATGCTGAAGGTGTCGGTGATGGTTTGTTGCGTGAATTGGTGTACTTCTGCCGGATCGAATTTTCCGTCAGGCAGGGCATATTCCACGCGGATGCCTGCCAATTCGCGCCAGTTCTGTTTTTTATCCTTGGGGTAGACGTGGTAGAAGTAGGTGGGACTGGAATAATAAATATCGTGGAAATTGGTCATCAGTTCGAGTAGATATTTATGGTGATAGCCCTTGAACGTTTCCCTTCCATTGATATCGTGGGCAATGGGGGCGACTGCCTGCAAGGTACTGAAACCCCTGGGATCCGTCCTGACCATATCGTCATTCTTGTTGGGTTTGGCCAGGCCAAGCGTCCAGAGCAGTTGCCACTCGGTGGGATAGTCGCGTCGTTGCAGAGGGTTGAGCCACTGCAGGCCCACGACCTGTGCCCGGAAGGGAGCTTGGACAGTGGTTGTTGGGAGACCGTCTTCTTTCTGCGCCGGCTTCACGGCGCAGGCTGTCAATAGCGCAAACATGGAGTTGGCGGCCAGCATGGGCAGCGCGAGGAACTGTTTCATGAAGTCTCCAGGAGAATGGACATGCTGGTGACCGGCATAGCCCGGCCAGGTGAAACCAAGTGCTAGGAAAATGACGCAGAGAAACGTGGCGATGGCCCAGGTCAGTCGCTGGCGCGGCGTGGCAATGAATTTATGCACCGTCAGTCCTCAGCGCAAAGTTGGTGGATGCCGGAAGGTAGTGGCGTTGCGCTTGGGATTGAGGAAGCCGTCATCCGTCAATTCGCGTGCGTAGGTGGCGGCCTGCATCTGTCCGGCCGCCGGGCCCGGGATCGCCAGATCCTCGTCGCGGCGTTTCAGGCGCGCATTCAGGCCGGCGCACAGCCCTTGTTCGGCCTGCTCATACCATTCGCCGTCGGAATTGACGCCATGCACGAAGATGACGATGCCGGGACGGGGCAGGCGCGTGACTGCCTGGAGCAGCGCATGGCTGAACAAGGTCGTGCCTTCGGCTTCGGCGAGCAGGATGCAATTGCCAGCTAGCGTAGGGTCGGGCGACATGCGGGCGCTCCGTCAACGTTAAAGATGAAAAGCGACGCCCAAGCGAACTCAGGCAATCTGCACTGTATGCGGATTGCCTGAGGTGGGATTTGCGTGGTGTCAAGAAAGGAAGCGCGGCGGGCGGGGAATGCCGGGGGAATCAGATCGCGTTCAGCGGTATTTTGAGGTAGCGCACGCCGTTGTCTTCCGGCTCGGGCAGCTTGCCCGCGTTGATGTTGACCTGGATGGCGGGCAGGATCAATGTCGGCATGTCCAGGGTGGCGTCGCGGCTGGTGCGCATGGCCACGAATTGTTCTTCCGTGATGCCGTCGCGCAAGTGAATGTTGCCGGCGCGCTGTTCGGCCACCGTCACTTCCCAGCGCGCCTCGCGGCCGTTGGGCGGGTAGTCGTGGCACATGAACAGCCGGGTCTGCGGCGGCAGCGACAGCAGGCGCTGCGCGGAGCGATACAGCAGCGCAGCGGAGCCGCCGGGGAAGTCGCAGCGGGCCGAGCCCACGTCCGGCATGAACAGGGTGTCGCCGACAAACACGGCGTCGCCGATCTGGTACGCCAGGTCGGCCGGCGTGTGGCCGGGCACATGCAGCGCGCGCACTTCCAATGCGCCGATATGGAATACCTGGTCGGGCGCGAACAGCTGGTCGAACTGCGAGCCGTCGGCCTTGGCCGCACCCTGGTGGTAGACGGCGGCGAAGGCCTGCTGCACCGTCTGGATGGCGGCGCCGATGGCCACGTCGCCGCCCAGCTGCTGCTGCAGGTAGGGCGCGGCGGACAGGTGATCCGCATGCGCATGGGTTTCCAGCAGCCAGCGGCACTGCAAGCCGTGTTCGCGCACGAAGGCGATCACCTTGTCGGCCGAGGCGGTGGATGTGCGGCCCGCCTTGGGATCGTAGTCGAGCACGGAATCGATGATGGCGCAGTCCCGCCCATCGGCCTCATACACGATATAGGTGACGGTGGCGGTGGCGGGATCGAAGAAAGCTTGGATTTGTGGAGTCATCACGGCGGCAAGGGGCGGACAGGGAATGGCATTATATCGCCAGAGTTCGCTAAAAAAATGCTGCAAATTCACATTTAACATGCGAAAAACAGATAAGGGGGCAGGCATGCGGCCGTCACAGCCGTGCGCACCCCGGCGCTTGCAGCATGGTAACCTCATTCTTCCAAGGAGGAATTCATGAACGATATCACTGCACGCAGCGAACAGTACCGCGGTTTTACGATTTCCGTGACCCCGCAAAAGGATAACGACGATTTATGGGATTTTACCTACCGCCTGCAGCGCGAAGGCGAGCCGGAAGCGCAGGCGATCACGCGCAGCCGCACCCTGGGCGGCTACGCGGCCCCCGAAACGGCTTGCACGGCGGGCCTGCAAGTGGCCAGAACGGAAGTCGATAATCTGCTGCGCCCTTGAGCCAGCGTAAATCGTTTAGCCCGAAAGTGAGCCTGACTACGGCTGGCGCGTGAAACACGTCGCTGCCAGCCGCGCTTCATGCTACGATTTCCACTATTGAGTCAGTCACGAAGGAGGCACCCATGGATAGCAGTTCTAAAATTCACTATAAAGGCTGGGAAATCGTTCCCTTGGCCGTGCCCACCACCGACGGCAAATGGTCGGCCAGTTGCGACATCGAGCGCGCCACGGCCGAAGGCCTGGAAGTATTCGAAGGCTCGACCATGCAATTCGTGCGCGACGACGAGGAGGGCGCCATTGCCGCCGCCTGCGAAGAAGCCGTGCGCCAGATCGACAACATCATCGCCAACCCGCTGGTGCGGCTGGCCTAGTTCTTTACTCTTTCAGTGTTCCCGCAGCCGGCATCCGCCGGCTGTTTTTTTTGCGCGCGACCGGCGGCGCCTGTGCCTGCCCCCATCTTTTCAGTCAGCGGTGTTGCATGTTTCAATGCTATGTTTCAAAATGAAATTATGAAGTGATAATGAAACATCGCACAGGACAAACGTGACATCGTTGTTCCCTGGCGTGACAGTCCCGGAGCAGCGCTGGCTGGCCCCTTGTCGCCTGTTTTCACTCTGCCGTCACGTGTTTTTCGCCAGGCCGCGTCGGCCTGGCACGGCATTTGCAATACTGATGTTCATAGCCACTCCGTGAAACATTCGGGACCATCCGAAACCCATAAGGTGAACACATGACTCAATACTCCGCAGGTGCCGCATTCCGCAAGGCCGTCCAGGAAGAATCCCCGTTGCAAGTCGTCGGCGCCATCAACGCCAACCACGCCTTGCTGGCCAAGCGCGCCGGCTATAAAGCCATCTACCTGTCCGGCGGCGGCGTCGCGGCCGGCTCGCTGGGCTTGCCCGACCTGGGTATTTCCAGCCTGGACGACGTGCTGACCGACATCCGCCGCATCACCGACGTGTGCGACCTGCCGCTGCTGGTCGACGCCGACACGGGCTTCGGTTCTTCCGCCTTCAACGTGGCGCGCACGGTGAAATCGATGATCAAGTTCGGCGCGGCCGGCCTGCACATCGAAGACCAGGTGGGTGCCAAGCGCTGCGGCCACCGTCCGGGCAAGGAAATCGTGAGCAAGGAAGAAATGGTCGACCGCATCAAGGCGGCTGTCGATGCGCGCACGGACCCGAACTTCGTCATCATGGCGCGCACCGATGCGCTGGCCGTCGATGGCCTGGAAGCGGCGCTGGAACGCGCCGTCGCCTGCGTCGAAGCGGGCGCCGACATGATCTTCCCGGAAGCCATCACGGACCTGGACATGTACGCCACGTTCGCCAAGGCCGTCAACGTACCGATTTTGGCCAATATCACGGAATTCGGTGCCACGCCGCTGTTCACCCTGGACGAACTGCGCAGCGCCCACGTGGGCCTGGCCCTGTATCCGCTGTCGGCCTTCCGCGCCATGAACAAGGCGGCGGAAAACGTCTACCAGGCGCTGCGCCGCGACGGCACGCAAAAGAACGTCGTCGACACCATGCAGACGCGCATGGAGCTGTATGAATCGATCAATTATCACGATTTCGAGCAAAAGCTCGATGCGCTGTTCGCCGCGCAAAAGAAATAAGTAAAGAAAAGTAAAGAAGCAGGGGCCGCATGCCGGCCCCGCAGTGATGCAACCGAGACTAGTCAATTTTTGGAGAAATCAATGAACGCACCGCAAGCCGCCACTTTCAAGCCTAAAAAATCCGTCGCCCTGTCCGGCGTCACCGCCGGCAATACGGCGCTGTGCTCGGTCGGCAAGACCGGCAACGATTTGCATTACCGCGGCTATGACATCCTGGACGTGGCCGACAGCTGCGAGTTCGAGGAAATCGCCTACCTGCTGGTGCACGGCAAGCTGCCGACAGCCGCTGAACTGAAAGGCTACAAGGCCAAGTTGAAATCCCTGCGCGGCTTGCCGTCGGCAGTGAAACTGGCGCTGGAAGCGCTGCCGGCCGCCGCCCACCCGATGGACGTGATGCGCACGGGCGTGTCCGTGCTGGGCTGCACCCTGCCGGAGAAGGACGACCATAACGCGCCGGGCGCGCGCGACATCGCCGACCGCCTGATGGCGTCGTTCGGCTCCATGCTGCTGTACTGGTACCACTACAGCCACAACGGCAAGCGCATCGAAGTGGAAACGGACGACGACTCGATCGGCGGCCACTTCCTGCACCTGCTGCACGGCGAAAAACCGTCGGCGTCGTGGGAAAAAGCCATGCACACGTCGCTGATCCTGTACGCGGAACACGAATTCAACGCCTCGACCTTCACCAGCCGGGTCATCGCCGGCACGGGCTCGGACATCCACTCGGCCATCACGGGCGCCATCGGCGCGCTGCGGGGCCCGAAACACGGCGGCGCGAACGAAGTGGCGCTGGATATCCAGAAACGCTACGACAACGCCGATGAAGCGGAAGCGGACATCCGCGAGCGCGTGGCCAACAAGGAAGTGGTGATCGGCTTCGGCCACCCCGTCTACACGATTTCGGACCCGCGCAATAAAGTCATCAAGGAAGTGGCCCGCTCGCTGTCGCAGGAAGCCGGTTCCACGAAAATGTTCGACATCGCCGAGCGCCTGGAAACGGTCATGTGGGAAATCAAGAACATGTTCCCGAATCTGGACTGGTTCTCGGCCGTGTCGTACCACATGATGGGCGTGCCGACGGCGATGTTTACGCCGCTGTTCGTCATCTCGCGTACCTCGGGCTGGGCTGCCCACATCATCGAGCAGCGCATCGACAACAAGATCATCCGCCCGAGCGCCAACTACGTGGGTCCGGAAGACTTGGAATTCGTCCCGATCAAGGACCGTAAATAATGAGCACCAACATGAACACCTTGCACCGCAAATCCTTGCCGGGCACCCAGCTAGACTACTTCGACACGCGTGCCGCCGTCGATGCGATCCAGCCAGGCGCCTACGCCACCTTGCCCTACACCTCGCGCGTGCTGGCGGAAAACCTGGTGCGCCGCTGCGACCCGGCGACCCTGAACGCTTCGCTGAGCCAATTCATCGAACGCCGCCGCGACCTGGACTTCCCATGGTTCCCCGCGCGCGTCGTCTGCCATGACATCCTGGGCCAGACGGCCCTGGTCGACCTGGCCGGCTTGCGCGACGCCATCGCGGCCCAGGGCGGCGACCCGGCCCTCGTCAACCCCGTCGTGCCGACGCAGCTGGTGGTCGATCACTCGCTGGCCGTCGAATGCGGCGGTTTCGACCCCGACGCCTTCGCTAAGAACCGCGCCATTGAAGACCGCCGTAACGAAGACCGTTTCGACTTCATCGACTGGACCAAGAAGGCCTTCAAGAACGTCGACGTGATTCCGCCAGGCAACGGCATCTTGCACCAGATCAATCTTGAGCGCATGTCGCCCGTGATCCAGGTACAAAATGGTGTAGCCTATCCCGATACGCTGGTGGGCACGGATTCGCACACGCCGATGGTCGACGCGCTGGGCGTGATCGCCATCGGCGTGGGCGGCCTGGAAGCGGAAAGCGTGATGCTGGGCCGCGCCTCGTGGATGCGCCTGCCGGACATCATCGGCGTCAAGCTGACGGGTAAACCGCAGCCGGGCATCACGGCCACCGACACGGTGCTGGCGTTGACGGAGTTCCTGCGCAAGCAGAAGGTCGTCTCGTCCTACCTGGAATTCTTTGGCGAAGGCGCTGCGCACCTGACCCTGGGCGACCGCGCCACGATTTCCAACATGGCGCCGGAGTTCGGTGCCACGGCCGCCATGTTCTACATCGACGCGCAAACCATCAAGTATTTGAAACTGACGGGCCGCGACGACGAACTGGTGAAACTGGTGGAGCTGTACGCCAAAGAGACGGGCCTGTGGGCCGACAGCCTGGTGGACGCGCAGTACGAGCGCGTCTTGAGCTTCGACCTGTCGTCCGTCGTGCGCAATATTGCCGGTCCGTCGAATCCGCACAACCGCGTGCCGACGTCGGAGCTGGCCGCGCGGGGGATTTCCGGCGTGGTGGAAAACGAACCGGGCAAGATGCCGGACGGTGCCGTCATCATCGCGGCCATCACCAGTTGCACCAACACGAACAACCCGCGCAACATGATCGCCGCCGGTTTGATCGCGCGCAATGCGAACCGCCTCGGTTTGACCCGCAAGCCATGGGTGAAATCGTCGCTGGCGCCCGGCTCGAAAACCGTGGAACTGTACCTGCAGGAAGCGGGCCTGATGCCGGAGCTTGAAACATTGGGCTTCGGCGTGGTGGCGTTTGCCTGCACCTCGTGCAATGGCATGTCGGGCGCGCTCGACCCCGTGATCCAGGATGAAGTGGTGTCGCGCGACCTGTACGCCACGGCCGTCTTGTCGGGCAACCGCAACTTCGACGGCCGCATCCACCCGTACGCGAAACAGGCGTTCCTCGCCTCGCCGCCGCTGGTGGTGGCTTACGCGATCGCCGGCACCATCCGCTTCGATATCGAGAAGGATGTGCTGGGCCATGATGCGGATGGCAAGCCGATTCTGCTCAAGGATATCTGGCCGTCGGACGAGGAAATCGACGCCATCGTCGCTTCCAGCGTCAAGCCGGAGCAGTTCCGCAAGGTGTACATTCCGATGTTCGCCGCGCAGGCGGACGACGGCATCAAGGTCAGCCCTCTGTACGACTGGCGTCCGCAGACGACATACATCCGCCGTCCGCCGTACTGGGAAGGCGCGCTGGCTGGCGCGCGTCCCTTGAAAGGCATGCGTCCGCTGGCCGTCCTGGGCGACAACATCACCACCGACCACCTGTCGCCGTCGAACGCCATCATGCTCGATAGCGCGGCCGGCGAATACCTGGCGAAAATGGGCTTGCCCGAGGAAGACTTCAATTCCTACGCCACGCACCGGGGCGACCATCTGACGGCGCAGCGCGCCACGTTTGCCAACCCGACCCTGAAGAACGAGATGGTCATCGAGGATGGCAAAGTGAAAGCGGGTTCGCTCACGCGCATCGAGCCGGAAGGAAAAATCTCGCGCATGTGGGAAGCCATCGAGGTGTATATGGAGCGCAAGCAGCCATTGATCATCATCGCCGGTGCCGACTATGGCCAGGGCTCCTCGCGCGACTGGGCCGCCAAGGGCGTGCGTCTGGCCGGCGTGGAAGCCATCGTGGCCGAAGGTTTCGAACGCATCCACCGCACCAATCTGGTGGGCATGGGCGTCTTGCCGCTGGAATTTTTGGCTGGCGTGAACCGCAAGACCCTGGGCCTGGACGGCAGCGAAACCTATGACGTCGTCGGCGAGCGCACGCCGCGCTCCACCTTGACCTTGCTGATCCACCGCAAGAACGGCGAAACGGTCGAAGTGCCCGTCACCTGCCGTCTCGATACGGCGGAAGAGGTGTCGATCTACGAGGCGGGCGGCGTTCTTCAGCGATTCGCGCAGGATTTCCTCGAGTCGTCCAAGGCAGCGTAAGCAGTTCGTCATTCACCGGGTGGAGCGCAGGCGCGCGCTGCCCGGCTTTTCAGGAAATCCTATGACCCACGTACCCCAAATCAAAATCCCCGCCACCTACATGCGCGGCGGCACCAGCAAGGGCGTGTTCTTCCGCCTGCAGGATTTGCCGGCCAGCGCGCAAGTGCCGGGCGCCGCGCGCGATGCGCTGCTGCTGCGCGTGATCGGCAGCCCCGACCCCTACGGCAAGCAGATTGACGGCATGGGCGGCGCCACTTCGAGTACCAGCAAGACGGTGATCCTGGCAAAAAGCGCCAAGCTTGACCACGACGTCGACTACCTGTTCGGCCAGGTCTCCATCGACAAGCCATTCGTCGACTGGAGCGGCAATTGCGGCAACCTGTCGGCCGCCGTCGGCTCGTTCGCCATCGCCAGCGGCCTGGTGGATGCCGCCCGCGTGCCGCAAAACGGCATCGCCATGGTGCGCATCTGGCAAGCCAATATCGGCAAGACCATCATCGCCCACGTGCCCATGACGCATGGCGAAGTGCAGGAAACGGGCGACTTCGAACTCGATGGCGTGACTTTCCCGGCCGCCGAAGTGAAACTGGAATTTCTCGATCCGGCGGCAGACGAGGAGGGCGGCGATGGGGCCAGCTCGGCTATGTTTCCTACCGGCAACCTTGTCGATGACCTGGACGTACCCGGCATCGGTGTTTTAAAGGTCACGATGATCAACGCCGGCATCCCGACGATTTTTGTCGATGCGGACGCCATCGGCTACACGGGCACGGAACTGCAGGACGCCATCAATGGCGATCCGGTGGCGCTGGCCCGCTTCGAAATCATCCGCGCGTATGGCGCCTTGCGCATGGGACTCATCGCGCATCTCGATGAAGCGGCGAAACGCCAGCACACGCCGAAAGTGGCATTTGTCGCCAGGCCTGCCGGCTATGTCTCGTCCAGCGGCAAGCAGGTGGCAGCGGGCGAGATCGACTTGCTGGTGCGCGCCATGTCGATGGGTAAATTACATCATGCCATGATGGGCACGGCCGCTGTCGCCATCGGCACGGCGGCAGCCATTCCCGGCACCCTGGTCAACCTGGCGGCGGGCGGCGGTCCCCGCAACTCGGTGCGCTTCGGCCACCCGTCCGGCACCCTGATGGTGGGGGCGGAAGCGGCGCTCGTCGATGGCGTGTGGAGCGTCACCAAGGCCATCATGAGCCGCAGCGCGCGCGTGCTGATGGAAGGGGCCGTGCGCGTTCCCGGCGACGCATTCTAGTCCGCGCAGCACGCACCTGGACTCGGCCTGACCGTGCACCTGCCGATAGATAGATACTTTTGCTGGTAAAAAAACTGAGCGGCAAGGAAAATGGCAGGGCGCCAGCCGCGATGCGCGTTAGCGTGTCGCGGATGTTGGCGGCCTCCCATGCTTCCTGACCGGTGAACAGATGTTATTTAACTCCTACGTCTTCCTTTTTGCTTTTCTACCCATCACGGTGGCGGGATTCTTCATCCTGGGCAGACGCAGCCAACTGGGGGCCGCCGCGTGGCTGGCGGGAGCATCGTTGTTCTTCTACGGCTATTGGGATTACCGCTACCTGCCGCTGCTGCTGGGCTCCATCCTCTTCAACTACGGTTGTGCGGCCTTGCTCGGCGCCAGTCCGCCATCGGGCCGAAAATGGCTCGTCACCGCCGCCATCGGCGCCAACCTGGGCTTGCTCGCCTATTACAAGTACGCGGGATTCTTTGTCGCCAGCCTGGCGGAATTGACGGCGCAACCGATGCCCGCCCTGCATGTGGTGCTGCCGATCGGGATATCGTTTTTCACGTTTACCCAGATCGCTTTTCTGGTCGACACCTATCAGGGCAAGGCGCAGGAAAACCGCTTTGTCCACTATCTGCTGTTTGTCACGTATTTCCCCCATCTGATCGCCGGCCCCGTATTGCACCACAAGGAGATGATGCCGCAGTTTGCGGACAAGCGCATTTTCCGTCTCTCGGCCAGGAACGTCGCTATCGGCTCGACGATTTTCTTCATCGGCCTGGCCAAGAAAGTACTGATCGCCGACAGCATCGCCCCGTATGCGGCGCCGTTGTTCGACAACCCGGCCGCGCCCTCGCTGCTGGTCGCCTGGGGCGGGGTATTGGCGTATGCCTTCCAACTGTACTTCGATTTTTCCGGCTATTCCGACATGGCCATTGGCTTGTCGCGCCTGTTCGGCGTGCGCCTTCCCCTGAATTTCGACTCGCCCTATAAATCGCGCAATATCGCGCAATTCTGGCGCCGCTGGCACATGACGCTATCGCGCTTCCTGCGCGATTACCTGTATATCCCGCTGGGCGGCAACCGCTGCGGGCCCGCGCGGCGCTACCTGAACCTGATGATCACGATGGTGCTGGGCGGCTTGTGGCATGGCGCTGGCTGGAATTTCATCGTCTGGGGCTTTTTGCACGGCGCCTACCTGGCCATCCACAAGGCCTGGAGCGCGGTGGCGCAGCGCTTGCGCCTGCCGCTCGATAGCCGCGTCTGGAAAGTCGTGGCCACCCTCGTCACTTTTGCCTCCGTCTGCATTGCCTGGGTCTTTTTCCGCGCGCCGGACATGGCAACGTCGTGGCAAATACTGCAGGGCATGGCGGGCGCCCATGGCGTCGCGGCACCCGACGTGCTGGCCAGCCGTGTGCCGCCGCTGCAGCACCTGCTGGAGGCGATGGGGATGACGTTTTATCTGGGCGGTGGACGCTTGTTCGTCGAAACCTGGACGTGGATCGCCATCGCGGCGCTGCTGGCCTTTGCTTTCCCGAATACGCAGCAGATCATGCGCCGCTGTGGGCCTGCGCTGGACTTCCAGCGTGCCCACCCTGCAGGAATAACAGGCCCTGGCATGACGAGGCTGCTGACCTGGCGCGCTTCACCGGCGTGGGCTGCCGCCATCGCGCTACTGGCACTGGCGAGCATCCTGGCCCTGAACCGGCCCGCCGAATTCTTGTATTTTCAGTTCTAGTGGAGAAGGAAAATGACAAGACCGTCCTATAGGCGCTATCTGTCCACCCTGGTGCTGGTGCTGCTTTCCTGCGCATGCCTGGTCTGCGCCTTCGTGTACATTGTCGACCCCTATAATCTGTATGGCGCGGTCAGGCGCGAAAACTTTAACGCCGTCAAGCCTGGCCTGAGCCGCTACCAGAGCCAGATCAAGCACGCACACGCGCTGCGTCTGCAGCCAAGCTTCATCATCCTGGGTAACTCGCGCGCCGAGATGGGTTTCGATCCGCGTGCCGCCGCATTTGGCGCAATGCAGGGTGATGGCTATAACATGGGGATACCAGGCACTGCGATGGCCACGGCCATCAGCCAGTTCGCCCAACTGACCCAGGCCGGTATCAAGCCGGGGACGGTGATCGTGGGAATTGAGTTCATTGATTTCCTGAAGCCGGCTGTCGCACCTCCGGTGCGCACAGAGGCGTCATCAGGCCATGTTCCGGGATTCTGGCGTTTCGATGCCTTGTTTTCTCTGGCCTCGGTGAAAGACGCCGTGAAGACTCCGTTCATCCAACATGACAGGGCGGCATTCACTATCGCGCCGAGCGGCCTCAATCCCGCGCTCGACTATGGCGCCCATGCGGTCCGCGATGGGTATTACAAGGTATTCAAGCATCGGGCGCAGAAAAGTGCCGCCAGATTTGTGAAAATGTCGAAGGCCGATTTTGCTGACGGCGATTTTCAGGCGATGCATGATTTTTTGGTGGCGATGTCGGCCACGCAAGCCGATATCAAGCTGGTGATCTATCCGTATCACGCACAGATGCTTACCCTGTTCGAAGGGGCTGGCCTGTGGCCCCTGTTCGAGGAGTGGAAACAGCAGGTTGTGCTGGAAGTGGCCTCCGTCAAGAAACAATATCCATCGGCCCGCATCAGCGTGACCGATTTCAGCGGCTTTGGCCTTTACAACTGCGAGCCGATTCCTACCCAACAACAACGCCATGCCAGTACGCGCTGGTACTGGGAAGCAGGACACTTCAAGAAGGCACTGGGCGACATCGTCATGCAGCGTGTGATGACGCAAAAGGATGGGGCGCCGGTGGACGGCCAGTTCGGCATGCTCCTGACCGGTGCCATGCTGGCGGCGAATCGCGACAGGATCGCAGCCGAGCGCAGCGCCTGCGTGGCAGCGCAGCCGGAGATGTTCCTTTTCTCCCAAAAACTGTTCGCAAGACCTTTGGAGGATGCACCAACAGATAACTAATAGTCAGCAGTACGCAAGCAGATAGTCCACATATCAAGGCCGGGCCAGTTCGCCCAAGCCGGAGACAGATTGCACGCACACCGGAGGAGACATGAATTTCGCAGCATTTTATCAACGCTCGATCGACACGCCTGACGCTTTCTGGCGCGAGGAAGCGGACAAGATCGACTGGCATGCCCCGTTTTCGCAAGTGCTCGATTATTCGCGGCCGCCGTTCGCCAAATGGTTCGTTGGCGGTACCACCAATTTGTGCCACAACGCCGTCGACCGCTGGGTGGAAAGCCAGGGCGATGCACCCGCCCTGATCGCCATTTCCACTGAAACGAATACGGAGCGCAGTTACAGCTTTCGCGAACTGCAGCGCGAAGTGGAACGCTGCGCCGCCATCCTGCTGTCGCTGGGCGTGGTCAAGGGCGACCGCGTCCTGATCTACATGCCGATGATCGCCGAGGCGGCGTTCGCCATGCTCGCGTGCGCGCGCATCGGCGCCGTGCATTCCGTGGTGTTCGGCGGCTTTGCGGCCAACAGCCTGGCCAGCCGCATCGACGATGCGCAGCCAAAACTGGTGTTTTCCGCCGATGCCGGTTCGCGCAACGGCAAGGCGATTGCCTACAAGCCGCTGCTCGACGAAGCCATCCGCATCGCTGCACACAAGCCGCAGCGGGTATTGCTGGTCGACCGCCAGCTGGTGCCGATGGAACTGACGCCGGGCCGGGACGTTGATTACGCTGCCCTGCGCGAGCAGCACCTGGATGCGCAGGTGCCCGTCACCTGGCTCGAATCGAACGAACCGTCGTATGTACTGTACACCTCGGGCACGACGGGCAAGCCGAAGGGCGTGCAGCGCGACGTGGGCGGCTATGCGGTGGCGCTGGCGTCGTCGATGCAGTACACATTTTGCGGCAAGCCCGGCGAAACCTTCTTTGCCACCTCGGATATCGGCTGGGTGGTGGGCCATTCCTACATCGTGTATGGCCCGCTGATCGCCGGCATGGCCACCATCCTGTACGAGGGCTTGCCCATCTGTCCCGATGCGGGCATCTGGTGGAGCATCGTTGAAAAATACAAGGTCACGCGCATGTTCTCGGCGCCGACGGCCATCCGCGTGCTGCGCAAGCACCCGGTGGAACTGATGCGCAAATACGACCTGTCGTCACTGAAGGCGCTGTACCTGGCGGGCGAGCCGCTCGATGAAACCACCTCGCAATGGATCGCCGATGAACTGAAGGTCGACATCATCGACAATTACTGGCAGACGGAGACGGGCTGGCCTATCCTCTCGGTGGCCAAGGGCGTGGCCGACACGCCGACGCGCCTGGGCAGCCCCGGCCTGGCCATGTACGGTTACCAGGTCAAGCTGCTCAACGAGGCGACGGGCGAGGAGTGCGGCGCCAACGAGAAGGGCGTGCTGGTACTGGAAGGCCCGCTGCCGCCCGGCTGCATGCAGACGGTCTACGGCGACGATGCGCGCTTCGTCGACACCTACTGGTCCACCTTCAGCGAACGGCAAGTGTATTCCACCTTCGACTGGGGCGTGCGCGACGCGGATGGCTATTACTTTATCCTGGGCCGCACCGACGACGTGATCAACGTGGCCGGCCACCGCCTCGGCACGCGCGAAATCGAGGAAAGCATCACCAGTCACCCGAACGTGTCGGAAGTGGCGGTGGTGGGCGTGGAAGACAAGCTCAAAGGCCAGGTGGCGATGGCTTTCGTGATCCTGAAGGACCCGCGGGGCTTCGACAGCGTCGAGGCGAAAGCGGTGCTGGAGCGCGAAGTGATGGCCGTCGTCGACCGCCAGCTGGGCGCCGTGGCGCGACCGGCCCGCGTGCTGTTCGTGCCGCAACTGCCGAAGACGCGCTCGGGCAAGCTGCTGCGCCGCTCGATCCAGGCCATCTGCGAAGGCCGCAGCCCGGGCGACCTGACGTCGATGGACGATCCGGCAGCGCTGCAGCAGATCCAGGCGGCGCTGGCGTAAGCGCCCTGCCGCGAGCGAAGTTTATCAATCGATAAACTTCGCTTTCAAATCCGGTCGCTTTCCTTGCGCACGACCCTGCCCACGATCAGGCATTCATTGCCGCGGCACAGCTTGCGGTGGTATTTGCGCTGGTCCGGGTTGTCCGACGTCAGCCACCATTCGCCGATATCGCGCGCCATGCGCTTGACCACCGGTTCGCCTTCGTAATTGATGGCAAACACGATGCCATCGGCAGGCCGGTTGTCGGCCGTATTGATGATCACCACATCGTCCTCGTACAGGGCCGGCTCCATGCTCTCGCCCTTGACCTTGATTGCCACCAGTTTGTCCGGGTGGTAGCCATTGCGCTCGACCCAGCTGCGCGGCACGCTGATGGTGCTGCCGTCGTGCGTTTCCGGTTCGATGGCAAAGCCCGTGATGCCGGCCGACAGGCGTAGTTTCACCTTGCGGATCGGGTAAAAGCGTTCATCTTCGCCATCTTCCACGACCACCGGCTGCACGCCGGCCAGCGCGCGTGCCGTCAGCGCCGCCTGGTCGGGCGCCGCGCCCTGGTCGAAATACATGCCGTCCAGTTGCAGGTCCGCTTCCAGCTTGCGCGCGATCTTTTCGCTGAAGGCGCGCCCCTCGCGGTAGGTGGGCGAGAGGATTTGCGAGATGCGCGCCTCGCTCCAGCCGCTGACGTCGGAAATTTTCTTGCGCGTGTTGTCGTAGTGCTCGCGGATCAGGGCCAGCAGGCGGTCGCGTCTGTATTGATACATATTCATCTCCACATTAAACCTGAAATTTACCGTTTGATAAATTACCAAATGCTTGACTTTAACATTAGCGATTGATAAAGTCCACTCGTTGCCTGTCGCAAACGCACTACAGCGTTTGCCGGCGGGCAGCACCACGGGAGGTCAGGCAGATGTTGAACAGCAGTCAGTTGGTTGAAAGCAGGACGGCGCCACGGCAGGGGCGCCAGTTACAGGGGCGCAGCAAGAAGTCGCAGCTGCATATCGCCCGCATCGCGCAGTACATCCGCGAGCAGGGCCAGGCCAGCGCGGCGCAGTTGTCCGCCTTGCTGGGACTCGATGCGGGCACCATGAGCCGCTATCTGCGCCACATGTGCGGCCTGGGACAGATCCACTTGGCGCAGCGCCATTGCACGGAACCGGGGCGCCAGCGGCCTGCCCTGTACGCGCTGGGGGAGCAGGACGACGACGTCGATGGCTGGGCCGAATTGCCGCCGCAAGTGCGCCGCACGGCCAGCTGGGCGCGTGGCGCGGCGCGCCGCGATCCGCTGGTGGCGGCCCTGTTTGGCCCGGCGGGTAACTGAAACAAGAATCAACGAGGAGAAATCATGGGGTTTGCAGAAAAATTCATCGCATCGCTGTCGTCGCAGAACCTGCGCGACGATGCCGTCCACCACGACCTGGACGTGATCGCGGCCGCCGCGCTGGCCGGCGACATGGGCGCCTTGCTGTGCCGCGTCAAATACGCGGACGGCACCGTCAGCCGTCTGTTCGAGGGCAATGCGGGCAACCTGGCCCAATTGTTGCGCGCCTGGACGGCGGCCGTGACGCAGAAGGGCCGCGCGCGGCGCTGGGTCAAGGCGCAGACGGCCTGGGATGCGCAGGCGGCCAACACCTTGTATCGCCGCGTGGCCGAAGCGTCGCTCGCGCATTGGCTCGACAGCAAATGCAAGGTCTGCCACGGCACTGGCGTCGTCGCTGCCATGCAGGCTGGCGCGCCGCTCGTCTGCCAGGCGTGCCGCGGCGCCGGCGAAGCGGCCATCAGCTGCTCCGGCGGCTTCGAGCTCGAACGCATCAAGGATATGGTCAGCGAACTGGAAGCCATTTTCCAGTCGCACGGCGCCCGCGCCATGCGCCGCCTCGGTCACTAAAAAGTTTTTGCAATATGCCTGGCGCTGAAAAAAATGCCCCTACAATAGAGTCTCGATCACGCAGCAACGGCAACACAGTTAACACCCGCAGTACACCACATGCTTCTCCACTCGTAATAGACGCGCTTTCGGCGCGACACCGATAGGGGAAATCAGCGCAGCGAACGGCCTTCATGGCCCCTTCGCCCACCTTCCGTCCGGTATGGCCCCGCGCCATCCGGACGCCAGCCCGCCGCCTCACCGCGTGCGGGCTTTTTATTTTCCTGGTTATCGGCAGTTCCCCCCTCAAGACCGCAGATGCGGTCTTTTTTTTCATCCCACGAAAGGTATTACTTATGGCATCGACAGCAAACGGCATCGACAGCTTGATCGTTATCAGCAAACAAAGCGCCGAAGGCAGCAAGGCTGCCGCCGGCGGCGGCCAGATTTATCCCCGCGTCACGGCCACTTTCGACACGGAAGCGGACAAATACGCAAGCGCCGAAATCGACGCCAGCCAGCAGCAGGGCGATACCCGCCTGGGCAACTTCCGCACCACGGGCGCCATCAAGGCCGAAGCGGCGTGCGGCACGTATGCGCCGCTGATGGCTGCGCTGCTGCGCCGCGACTTCACGGCAGGCGGTGTGGCTGCCGCGCAAACGACCATCGCCGCCGTCGCCACCGGCCTGACGCGCAGCGCCGGCTCCTGGCTGGCGGAAGGTTTCCGTGCCGGCAGCGTGGTGCGCATCACCGGCATGACGGCGCCGGCCGCTGCCAACAACGCGAAGAATTTCTTCGTCACGTCGGTGACGGCCACCAACCTGAATGGCCAGTTCATGGACGGCTCGGCGATGATCGTCAAGGCGGCCGGCGACTCGGTCGGCGTGGCGGCAGTCGGCAAGCGCAGTTTCACCCCGTTGACGGGCCACACCACCGACTGGTTCACGGCCGAAGTGCAGGATCCGAAGATCGGCGTGCACCGCAGCTTCGTCGACCAGCTGGTGAGCAAGATGGACATCGCCGTGCAGCCGAACGGCATCACCAGCCTGGACTTCACCCTGATGGGCAAGGCGGAAGGCCCGACCACGGCCGTGCCGTACTTCCCCACGCCGCTGGCCGCGCCGGGCACCGGTAAATTCTCGGGCGCCACGGCGATGCTGTCCGTGAATGGCATCCCGTCGCAGATCTGCACCGGCATGTCCGTCTCGCTGGACGGCCAGGTCAAGGTCGACCCGGTGATCGGCTCAAAGTACGCCACGGCCGCCTCGCGCGGCAAGGTGATGGGTTCGGGCCAGTTCACGGTGCTGCTGCAGGACGCCACCTACCTCGACTACTTCAAGTCCGAGACGGAAATCCCGCTGGCCTACGCCATGGCGTCGGGCACGGCGCCCACCGCCGACGTGCTGGCGCTGGCCATGGGCCGCATCAAGATCACCTCGGCCAAGATCGACGACGGCGAGAAGAACAAGATCGTCACCTGCGCCTTCGACGTTCTGCGCTACAAGGGCGCCGACGCGCAGCACGAAGCGACCACCTTGAGCATCCAGGACAGCGCACTGTAAGCGGCTGACGCCTGCACCGGGGCCGCCGTGATGGCGGCCCTTTTACTTTTACCCCAATCAAGAAAGAAAAATACATATGAACAACGCACAAATGATCGCCTCGGCTGGTTTTGATATCTCCCTGTTGAATGATGGCAACAAGGCTGTGGACCAGGTTCACCTGGTGTCGGTGTTGTTTGACGAAGACGGCGCGCACAAGGCGGGCTTTGACATCGTCAGCAAAAATTCTGACCAGTATCGTGCCGTGATTCGCGAAACGTCGGTGGTGGCGATCAAGCGCTCGGTGCAAAAAAGCAAGCAGATCGATGCGAAGACCGATGAAGGCGCGGCGGAATTGTATGACCTGGCGGAAAACCGCAACATGAAGATCGCCATCGCGGTGGTGGTGGGCATGCCGGGTTTCGTCGACAAAGGCGTCCCGGTACAGCCTTCCCCGGCTTTGCTGAAGGCGATTTTTGAAAAAATGCCGTCCTGGCAGGAAAAAGTGCTGGCTGCACTCGAGGCGGACGGCAATTTTTTGACGGTCTAGCCGCCGCCTTGCTGCTCTTTGCCGACGAACAGTTCGAGCGTTCGGCAATGGCGGCCGATGGCAATGCGAAAGGCGAGCACCTGGATGCCGCGAAGCGCCATCCACTCTACCGGGAGCCGCAGGCTCCCGTTCGCGCGCAACTGCCGTTTGAACTGGCGCATGTGTGGCAGTTTTTCGTGCAGATGAGCCGCAAGCGGCAAAACGGCATGGCGGCCAACCCCTTGAGCAGCCTGGATATCCTGGCATGGCAACTGCGGCATCGTGTCCGTCTGACGGCATGGGAAGAGGAGCTGGTCGATCAGCTCGACGCTGCCTATATCTCCCATCAAAACAGTTCGCTTTAGCCCTGGTTTTGCCCTGATTTTTACAGCAGAGGTGACACGGAAAACACAACAGCCGTCGCGAAGGTGGCCTCGATTGCATGGTCACCTTTGCGGTGGCTTTTTTTATGGGTAAATTATGACCGTTGAAATTGAAACATTACAGATACGCATCGATACGCTCAATGTGCGTATCGCGGCAGATGACCTGGAACGCATGCGCGAGGCCAGCGAGCGGGCTGCCAAGTCGACTTTCAAACTCGAAGATGTCACGAAAAAATACACGGAGATACTCTCCAACCTGGGTATTTCCAACAATATCGGCCAGATCGTCAAACTGTCTGATGAATATACGAAACTGACAGCGCAACTGCGCATGTCGACCAGTACCACACAGGAATATGGCGAGGCGTACGACAATGTCAAGCGCATTGCCGCCTCGGGGCAGACGGACCTTGCCGCCACGGCAGGGTTGTATGCCCAAATGAACGATGCGACCAAGAAACTGGGTATCAGCCAGGCCGAAGTGGCCGGCATCACCGAGGCGCTCAATCTTGGCGTCAAGATCAGCGGCGCCTCGGCGGCCGATTCCGCCACCGCCTTCAAGGGGCTGTCCAGCGCCTTCGCCGATGGCGCCCTGAGCAGCCAGCAATTTAACGATATCAGCCAGGCTGCCCCCGAAGTCATGGCGGCCATGGCCGCCGGCCTGGGCGTGTCGAAAGAAGCGCTCGCCGGGCTTGCCGGCGCAGGATTGATCACCGCCGACGTGATGGCCGTCGCACTGCCGAACGCGCTGGGAGAGTTGCGCAAGGAAGCTGTACAGTTCGAAACCATCGGTGGCAGCTTTACAGTCCTGAGCAATAACGTGATGGAGTTCACGGCGAGACAGGCGGAGTCGACCGGCGCCGTGCGCCTGATGACGAGCGGCCTCGAATTTCTGTCGAATAACCTGACCCTGGTCGTTGGCGTGCTCGAAACGCTGACCACCGCGAAATTTGGTTCCTGGGCTGCCGGCGTCGTCGTGGCTACGTATAGCAAGGTCACGGCCAACCGGGCCTTGCTGGCATCCACCCTGGCGGCGGCGAATGCCGACGTGACGGCGACCGCCGCCACCTCCGCACTGGCGACCGCACGTGTTGCTGAATTACAAGCGACGATACGCGCCAGTCAGGCCGACGTGGCGCTGGCGCTGACCACCAATGGTCTGATCCCAGCCCAGGCCCGTGCCACAGTTGCCGCCGAAGCCCATGCCGCTGCATTGGTGGCGCAAACGACCGCAACGCGCGCCGCATCGGTGGCTGCAGGAGTGCTGAAGGGCGCCTTGGCATTCATGGGCGGTTATATCGGTTTGCTGGTGACTGTCGTAGGGTTAGGTGTTACTGCCTGGAATATGTGGGGGAGTTCGTCGAAGGACAACGCGGAGAAAGCCGTAGAACCCATGCGCAAGAGCACCAAGGAAATCGTTGCTGAACTCGACAAGCAGATGGTCCAGCTTGCAAAGCGCAATGAGCTGGCAAAGCTGGGCGTTTCGGAGAAAGGACTGAATACCCCGGCTGGCGAACGCATGCTGGAGATTTCGACGGAAATGGATGCCGTGCGCAATCGCACGGGAAAATACCAGTCCCTGGACAAGGCCGGGGTGGACAGCAACCTGGCAAGGCTGCAGGGCGAACTGGATATGGTGCACGGCAAGCTCAAGCAGCTTGAGCAGCAAGAAGCGCCCGGCAAACCGAAGAACGGGCCCGCTACAGGCATGCCGGCGCTTCCCGCTCCGCCCACGCCTTTCGAATCCATGATGAAAGAGATGCACGGCAAGGCCCGCGACCTGAAGCGCGAAGCTGCCGGTTATGCCGAGATGAACGAGGCGCAAAAGTTCGATTTTCAGTTGAAGGAACTCCGCGAGAGTCAGACGAAAAAACTGACTGCGTCGGAGCAGGCGGGATTCGAGGTTGCGCGTAAGGTGCTTCAGGCCCGCGTTGATGAGATCGAGGTGGGCAAGCAAGCCAAGGCTGTGACTGAGCAGGCGCTGGCAGACGCGAAAGCGCTGTCCGATACACGGACGCAGGCCGTCGCCGATGCCGTCAAGGAAGCCGAGGCTGGCGAAAAGCTGGTGGTGGTGTATGGCATGAGCAAGATCGCCATCGCGCAAAACGAAATGGCGCTGCTGAAGGAACAGCGCGCCGCGCTGGTGGTGGGCAAGGAAAATGCGGCGCAGATCGAGTATTTGAATGCCTTGATCGATGCCAAGCAGCGCAGCATGACGGCGACGGAAGAATTGGCCGCCAAGGAGGCGTCTGCCGCGGCGGCCAAGAAGGCTTCCGATGACTGGGCCGCCAGCGCCAAGGACATCGAAAAGTCGCTGACTGACGCCTTCATGAACGGCTTCGAAGGCGGCAAGAACCTGGCGACCATGTTCAGGGACAAGTTGAAGAGCATGTTCAACAACCTCGTGCTGCAACCGATCATGTCGCCGATCGCAGCCGGCTTTGCCTCGTTCCTGAATCCGGGCGCGGCGCAGGCGCAGGGCAGTTTGGCCAACGGTGGCGGTATCCAGTCGCTCCTGAGTTCGGCGAAGGGCATCTACGATTCGCTGTCCAGCGGACTTTCCGGTATTGGGAACTCGGTGGCCGATGGCGTGCAGCGCGGTATCAACATGCTGCAAGGTAATTCTTATTCTCCGTTTGTCAGTGCCAATGGGTCTCTCGCCACCGGTGTGGGCGCGGCGGCAAGCGTCGCCGCCGGCGTCATGGGCGGAGTATATGGCGGCAAGATGATTTCGGGCGAATATGGCCGCAATGGTGTGGTCAATGCCGGTACGGCCGTTGGCGCAGCACTGGGAACCGTCGTCTTTCCCTTGGTGGGTACGGCGATGGGCGCGCTGGTGGGCGGCTTGCTGGGCGGAGCAGCGAACCGCCTGTTCGGCATGGGCGAGAAAAAGGTCAGCAGTGCCGGTATTTCGGGCAACCTCGGTGCCGATGGCTTTACGGGCGAGAGCTATTCGAACTGGACCCAGAAAGGCGGTCTTTTCCGCAAGAATAAGAAAGGTACGGACCGCTCTGAAGTCGATGCCGAGCTGGCGGCATCGCTAGGCGATACGTATGCGCAGATGAAGGCGGTGACGGGCGCTTTCGCCAGCACCTTGGGCGTCAACACGGATAGCCTGGCCACGCGCACGCAGTCGCTCAATATCGTCATGACCAAGGACGACGCGGCGAACCAGAAAGCGATTGCCGATTTCTTTACGGGCGTCGGTGATACCATGGCAAAGGAACTGGTGCCATCGCTGTCGCAACTGAGCATGAAGGGCGAGTCGGCGAGCGCTGCGCTGCAGCGCCTGGCAGGCCACTACGCTGTCGTTGATGGCGTGCTGGCTACCCTGGGCAGCACCTCGCAGCAGGCATTCGGCGCCGTTGGCGTGGCCTCCCTGGCGGCACGTGAACAGTTGGTCAAGGCTGCCGGTGGCGTTGAAGCACTGGGCAATCGGTCTGCATTCTTTGCCGAAAACTACCTGACCGAAGCCGAGCGCCTGGCGCCCGTGCAAAAACACGTGACGGAACAGATGGCGGCCCTTGGCTATGCGAGCGTGACCACGCGCGCGCAGTTCAAGGATACGGTATTGCAACTGGTCAATTCCGGCGCATTGGCCACCAAGACGGGGGCCGACCAGTATGCGGGCCTGATGGCATTGGCCGATGCGTTTGCGAAGACGCATGCGGCGACGGAAGACTTGACCAAATCGGAGCAGGGCATTGCCGACGAGCGTAAGGGCATCCAGGAAAAGCTCGACCAGATGACGATGACTTCGGCGCAATTGCGTGCCAAGGAGCGTACTGCCGTCGATGCCACCAACCTGGCCTTGTATGACCAGTTGCAGGCGCGGCAGGACATTGCCAGTGCCTATGAAACGGAGTCTTCGGCCCTCAAGTCCACCATCGATCGCCTGAAATCGTTTGGCGACGGCATCCGCTCGTTCAAGGATTCTCTGTTGTTGGGCAGCCTGTCGACCTTGACGCCGATGCAGAAGATGGCCGAGGCGCAGCGTCAGTATGAAGAGACGCTGGCGAAGGCGAAGACGGGCGATGCTGCGGCACAGTCGGCGCTGACAGGTACGGCCACTGCGTATTTGACGGCGAGCCAGGTCGTGAACGCTGCAAGCGCGAGCTATGCGGCCGATGCGGCCAGGGTCCAGGCCGAACTGGCTGCGCTGGCGGCGATCACGGGCACGCAGTTGAATGACGCGCAAAAGCAGCTGACGGCACTCGATACGCAGGTGGGGCAGTTGATTAACCTGAACAAGACGGCGGTCGGTATCGAGCAAGCGGTCGCTGCGCTGGGTGCGGCGTTGCGGGCAGGCGGGCAGACCGATATCACGGGCGGCATGCGGTTTGCGCCTGCTGCCGGCATGTCTGTCGCCGCCTCTTTCGGAGAAGCCGCGGTGGAAGCGCCGGCCGTCTTCGACCCCGTGCGCTACTCGTCGGCCGCGAACGTCGGTTCCGACGTCTTGGTCGCCGAAATCCGCGGCCTGCGCGAAGACAACCAGGCCATGCGAGCCGAATTGGAAGGCTTGCGCGCCGACCAGCGGGCGCAGACGGGCGCCACCATCCAGGCTACCTTTGAATCGAACGCCAACGCCGCCAGGATGGTGGTCGATGGCGTGGATAAATCGTCCAGGGCATCCGCCTGGGCCAATGCAGTGAAAGGAGAATACGCATGACCGATGCGCAATTTCAGGAATGGCTGCAAAGCTCGTCGGCCATCCGCATGGTGCTGATCGAGGCGCAGGTGAATGTGGACGGCAGCGAGGTGACGCGGTATATCTCCTCCCGGCCCTACGTCACCGGGCCGGTTGAGGTGCCGGCGAATACTGCGTACCAGCCGCTGGCCAAGGGCGGCCTGGCCTTCACGGAACAGGTCAGCCTGTCCGGCGAGGCGGGGCTGTCGGGCGGCGACATCGAACTCGATAACGCCGACGGGACTCTCGATGGCTGGCTGGATGACGTCTGGATGAACCGGCCGATCAAGGCCTGGGCCGGCGATGCATCGTGGCCGCGCGCCGATTTCCAGCTGGTCTTCGACGGCATCATCGCCGACGTGGCCAGTGCGGGGCGCGAGTCGATCAACCTGGTACTGCGCGATAAGCTGCAGCGCCTGAATACGCCGATCTCCGAAGCCAAGCTGGGGGGGGCGACGTCGAACAAGGACAGCATCCTGCCGATACCGTTTGGCGAGTGCCACAACGTGGCGCCCTTGCTGACCAATCCGGCCACCCTGGAGTACGGTTTTCTCGGCGCGGTCGAATCGACGTTCGAGGTGCGCACCAACGGCAAGCCGATCGCCGTGGCCTTGAATGACCAGGCGGGCCGCTTCAACCTGACCACCGATCCGTTTTCCACGACGATCACGGCCAGCGTGCAGGGTGACAAGGGTGGCGGCTACGCGCCGCGCATCGCCCCGCTGGTGCAGCGCATCGCCACCGCCTATGGCAAGGCGGCCGACCGTTTTACCCTGGCCGACCTGGACCTGGACAACCTGGCCGCCTTCGACGCGGCCCACCCGCAACCGGTGGGACTGTATGTTGCGGACCGCACGAACCAGGCGCAGGCCATCCAGCAACTGGCGGCCAGCGTGGGCGCCCAGGCGATCATGTCGCGCACCGGGCAGCTGCGCCTGGTGCAGATCGCGCTGCCGGCTGCCGGCGTGCCGATGGAAATCGGTCCGGAACAGATGCGCGAGCGCTCACTGCGTCCCGCGCAGCGTGTGCCCGTGACGGCGGCCGTGAAGATCGGCTTCGACCGCAACTACACGCTGCAGGCAGCCCTGACGACCAGCATTCCGCCCGCGCATGCGGATTTGTACGCCACGGAATGGCTGACGGAGACGGTGGTTGACGAGGCGGTGCGCGCACGCTATCGCCTGAGCGACGACCCGGTGCAGATCGATACGTGCCTCAAGACTCGGGCCGACGCCCGCGCGGAAGCGCAGCGGCGCTTGGCCTTGAACAAGGTGCCGCGCACCATTTATGAATTCGATGGAGAACCCGAGATGATGATGCTGGAACTGGGACAGCCCGTACAACTGCGCGCTGAACGCTTTGGCTTGCAGGGTGGCGTACCGGGCGTGGTGGTGATGCTGTCGCGCTTCTGGCTGACGGGCAGAGTGACGGTGGGGGTGCTCGTATGAGCGCCATAGTGGGGGAGCGCGACAGGCTGCTGCAGGCAACGGCAGAGCGTTTCAGTACCGTTGCCGATGGCAAGGCGATCCTGATGTCCGCCAGCACGCCCGTCTTTCGCGTCAATAGCGCCGGCGAGGGAGCACCCGGCTCGATCGCCATTACCGCCAAGCCGGTCAATGTGGTGGGCGATATCGTGTTTTCCGTATCCGCCGGCACAGCCTTGCAGGTGAACGGCAACGTGGCCACGGTCGATTTTGCCAACATGACTACCGATACGGCGCTGGTGCAGGCACGTATCCGTGAATTCGGCGTCGATTACCTCGCCAATTACATGGTCAGCAAGGTCTTCGACGGCGCCGCCGGCGAGACGGGCCTGGCGGGATTGAACACGGGCCAGGCCTTCGCTTACAAGCGTGCTGCCGCTGCGCCAGCCGATACGCCGGGCGACGTGATCTTTACCTTTGCCACGGCGGCCATCACGACGCCGGCCGGCAACGACCTGGCCAATGGCTGGTCGAAGAATATCCCGGCCGGCACGGCGCCGCTGTACGTGCGCGTGGCAGCCGCCAGTTCGCGCAATACGACGGACAAGATCGCCGCCAATGAGTGGGCGGCGGCGGTGCAACTGGCCAAGGATGGCGTCGACGGTTTGAACGTGATTTCCGTGCCCATCTATCAGCGTGGCGCGACCAATATTGCGCCGCCGCTGCCCACGGCCGTCTGCACGTTTACGTTTGCCACGGGCAAATTGGCGGGACTGAACAATGGCTGGTCGACCCAGGTGCCGTCGGCGGGCGGCGCCTATCTGTTCATGTCCGGCGCCACGGCCGTTTCAAGCGCGGCGACCGATGACATCGCCCCAGGCGAATGGGCCGCTGCTGCGCGCCTGGCCGCCGATGGCGCCCCCGGCCAGCGCGGCACGGTGACGGTGACGGCACCTGGCTATTCCATCTGGTCGGATGCGTCGGCCGTGTATGAACTGGGGCGTGCAGGCTATGGCGCACCTATGAATCGCGACGTGGTGACCTTGTATGACGCGACGCATGCGGTGACGAAGTTCTACGTTGATGGCGCCTGGATGGTGTTGGGCACGGTGTTGAACGGCAGCTTGCTGGTCGATGGGACTGTGGCGGCGAAGGCGATTGTGGGCGACACGCTTGGCGCCATCAGGGCGAACCTGGGGAGTGTGGTTGCTGGCGATTTGTACGGCACGACGCTGCACGGCGGGCCCGGCTATCCGACCAATTCTTACGCCTGGCCCAGCAATGGAGGTATGGGTTTTCACCTAAGCGAGCAGGGGCTTTTGATTGGAAACCTGCATACCGGTCGCTATGTCCAGATCGCCAGTAGTGGGTATGTGGAAATGCCTGGTCTGGTCGTCAATGAAGGAAAAGCCGAGTTTTCAGGCGAACTTAAGTCGGTGAAGGGAACCTTTTCCGGCGACCTCTCGTCGGCGCGCGTATCAGTCGGCACAACAGACAAAGCAACTGCGTTTTTCGAGCCGGAGTTTCCATCTGTTTCGCTACAGTCGTCCGCATCCGGGGTATACATCGAGGCTTCGTCGCTCAATTCCGCGGCTGTATTTAGCACGCCGGAAGTACTGTTCAAGCACAACGCGCCAGGGTGGCCTGCCGCGCGCCGTATTCGCTCCGGTCCGGTGTTTTTCTCGATCATTTGTACAGCGGTGGTCGACGATCAGCTGAGCATCTGGTACCGCGTCAATGACGGGGAGTGGATGTGGATGAGTGGTGTTGAGGAACGGCAGGGAGGCGATGCTCCTGCTGCGACTGGCTACGGGCTTACGTTGAATATTGGAGTCGGTGGCACGGTCCAGTTCGGCGTTTCCGCTACCAATGCATCGCTCAGAGCTGCGGACATGAGGAAGCTTTATCTTAAACAATGTCAGGCGACTGTGATCGCAAGGAACTTTTAATGGAAACCATCATCGTTAACAGTGACGGCACTCACACAAACGAGCGCACAGGAAACACGATACCGCCCCAACCCAGCGAGCATCACGAATACGATGCGGTGGCAGACATGTGGATAGATGCAAGAACGCTCGATGGCGTCAAAGTGCGCACTTGGGAGCGCATCAAGGCGGCACGCAGCTTGGCTGAAACCGCAGATTTCATGTGCGATGGCGTCTTGTACCAAGCGGACAAGGACCGTATCGTGGGGGCCACGCAACTGGCTTTGATGGCGCAGGCTGCCGGCCAGCCATACAGCATCGACTGGACCTTGTCGGATAACACCCATTTGACGCTCGATGCTGCCGGCATGATCGGCGTCGGCGCCGCGCTGGGGGCACACGTTGCCGAGGCGTTCGCTATCGCCCTTTACTTGCGGGGGCAGATCGCCGCCGCCACCTCGTTTGACGCGCTTGATGCCATCGTTTGGCCAGCGCAGGGGGATGCATGAGCAACTTGCGCATTATCTATGACAACGCCGCCGACCGTGCAGTGTTGACGGCATCGAGCCAGGCCGGCACCTTGGGGCCGGCCAATTTGCAGCGCGAGGGAAAGTCTCTGGTAGTGCGCTCAACCGGCGCTGCGCTGACCATCACGGCAACGTGGCCGTCACCGGAAATTGTCGGCGGCGTGGCCCTGCCGTTTTGCAACCTGACTCCAGGGGCGACCATCCGCGCACGCGGCTACATCGAGCCTGGCCACACTGCGCCTGCATTCGATACGGGCCTCATGCCAGCGTGCGAGTATGCGCGGCTGGGCATGTGGGACTGGGGCGCATTGCCGCTGGGCTTGAATGCCTACAGTTACGGCGGCGGTACGTACGCCCGCTGCTGGTTCCAGATGCGCAGCATCAGGAAGCTGGTAATCGACCTGGCCGACCCCGACAATCCTGCTGGCTACATCGAGGCCGCGCGCCTGGTAGCTGGCCCTTACTGGAGCCCCGAGCAGAACGCGTCGTATGGCGCCGGTATCACGCCGGTCGATACCAGCAGCCAGTACCGCAACGGCGCAGGCGAACAGAAGGTGGAGCGGGGCGTGATGTACCGCAAGCTGTCGCTGGCGCTTGATCACATGACGCCGCTGGACCGGGCCGAGTTGTGGCGCATCGTGCGCGGCAACGGCCTGTCGCGCCCGCTTTTTGTCAGCCTGTATCCGGATAGCGACGATGTCGAGCTGGAGCAGGCGCACCAGGTGTATGGGCGACTGGCCAACCTGGCCGCCATCACCGCGCCATCTTTCCAGGCATATACCACCAACATTGAAATTGAGGAGTTGTAATGAGCGATTTTTTTTACTATGGCCAGAAAGACACGATCCAGCGCTTGAATGAACTGGCTGGACGGGGCGCCGTGGTGGCGTCGTATGCGCCAAAGGTGGGCATGTCGCCTCTCGCTGGGCCGAATGGCTATATGAATCCGGCATGGCTTGATCCTGCGATTCCTATCAGATCAGGCGCACCTATCGGTGCTGGAACGACTGCCAAGTATGGCTTTAACTTTTTATCGCAAGGAACTGCGACCACTCGCTGGCTCCTTATCGCCACAATTAACGAAGAAGGTGAAGGGGCATATGCGAATCTTCTTATTCGCGGCGTATTCAATAATCTCTGGGCGGCGTCTACCTCAACCCCATTTACCATATTTATGGGCGTGCGAGGCGGTTTTTACGTGGACTGGCATATTGAAGGTCCGGTAATTTGGCAATCTCGGATTATGGTTGTGCGACGCGCCGATGGAAAACATGATGTTTATGCCTTTTTTGATGGTGGTGTATTTTCAACTATTTCATTCGATTTGACTGGGATAAATACAACAACGTATGCAGTACCTGTTGAGACTAACTCGACGCCAATTGGAACAATAGTATTCGATTCAGCAACACAGCCAGGAAACCCGGTTTACATTGCACCACGGTGGAAGGGCGCAACTAACGGCAAGGGGCTGCAGGTTAGTGAGCAGATTGCGGTAGGTGACGGGTCGATTACTACATCGTTCTTATCTCCGGGTGGCGTTGGTATGGCGGCCGCACAGGCTCGCGATAGCTTACGAATTGGAGTTGGTGGAGTAGCAGGAACTACTTACCCTGGCTGTTTCAGCTGGTTTACATCCGCTGGTAATAACAATGGAACACCAAACAACCTGTACAAAACCAGTTACAGGATGGCTCTAAAGGCATATGACACGGAGTCAAATTACTGGAGTAATGATCTAATATCGGTACTTGGGACAGGTGCAGTATACATTCCATTACTTAAGGCAGGATCGGCTGATACTGGCGGTACACATGTCATTGATCTTGGTGGTGTTCAAAATTCTGATATTTTTACTATCAATACTTCGGTTGGGTTTAGAAAGTGTTCCGGTGATTGGGGCAATACATCTGGTGCGGCGATGATCGTAATGGCTAATACTATTACTGGGCGTAGTAGTAATAACAAGGGCACTGTCAATACAATGGGCAATGACTATGCCGAATACATTTTCAAAAGCTCAATTTGTGGCATCATCGCCCCTGGTCAAATAGTCGGCATCACCGCCGACAATAAAGTCACCGACCAATGGTCCGATGCCGTCATGTTCTCGATCAAATCGACAGCGCCCTCGTTCGTCGGTGGTGATTCCTGGGCCAACGACGTAGGGTCGCGCCCATCGCCCCAGGCAGGGCCAGCACCAAGCCAACCGCTGCGCCGCGAAGACGTGATCACGCAGCAGCCCGTGCCCGGCACCAACCCACCGGAATATGAGGACGTGGTAACCGAACCAGGCGACACCGATGACGAGTGGGCCGAAAAGCTGACTGCCTTCGCAACTGCACTGGCGGCTCACAACACCGCCTTGCAGCAGGACGCCACAGCCATGGCCGCCTTCGACGCAGCCCTGGAAACCGAGCGCCAGAAGGTCGACCGCATCGCCATCGCCGGCCGCGTGCCGGTGAACGTGTTGGGCACGCTGCCGGGCGACTACATCGTGCCGGTGCAGGACGGCGCCGGCATCAAGGGCATCGCCGTGCACGAGGACGATCTCAGCATGAAGCAGTACCTGCATGCAGTCGGCCGCGTGATCTCGATCGAGCCGGACGGCCGGGCTTATGTGATGGTCAAGGCCGTGTGACCAGGCAGTAATCCCTCTCAAACCCGCTTCGGCGGGTTTTTTTATTTCCTTCACCAGTACCGGGATAGTCGAGACGATGCTGTCGAAGCGGTGCTGGGAATTTGCCGCCACCGAGCCTATCGGCGTTGCCACTGGGTTTATTTCACCAATCACTTACCTCATTCTGGAAGGGGCATTGCTGCCATGAGCAATCTTCGCATCATCTACGACAACGCCGCTGACCGCGCGGTGCTGACTGCATCGAGCCAAACCGGCGAACTGGGTCCGGCCAACCTGCAGCGCGACAGCAAGAATGCCGTGCTGCGCGCCAGCGGCACTGCACAGACTATCACCGCCACCTGGCCGACGCAGGAGTCCATCGCCTGCGTGGCGCTGATCTCCACCAACATGACCAGCAGCGCGCGCATGCGCGTGCGCGGCTATGCCCAGCCGGGCGACGCCGTGCCGGTATTCGATACAGGCAGCATCTTCCCGTGCCCGGCTGCCGTGCATGGCTCCTATCCCTGGGGCGTTCTGCCGCTCGGCTGGAACGCCTATCAGTGGGGTGGTGTAAACACTTGGCCCTGCGGCGGCGGCTCCGACGGCGTGACATGGTTCGCTCCTGTGCGCGTGCGCCAGATAGTGATCGACGTGTCTGCGCGACAAAGCCCGGAAGGCTACCTGGAAATCTCGCGGCTGGTGGTGGGCAACTACTGGTCACCGCAATACAACGCCGAGTATGGCGTCCAGTTGCAGACGCAGGATAGCAGTGAAAATTACCGCACGGGTGCAGGCAACCTGAAAACTGCGCTGGGCACGAGCAGCGACAAGCTGAGCATCAATCTGATGCACCTGACACCGATGGACCGCGCGCGCTTCATGCGCATCCTGCGCGAGAACGGCAAGGGCAAGGCGATGCTGTTCAGTTTGTTTCCGGAAAACCCGGATCCGCTGCTGGAGCAGGACTACATGCTGTATGGCAAAGCCAGCAATAGCGATGCGGTAACTACGCCGTACTTTGACACTTATTCTGCACCACTACAAATTGAAGGAATTTAAATGGCTGACAAATTTTATGACGGCATGCCCAACGTCAACGAGAAATTGAATGAAATGGATCGGGCGTTTGCGGCGGGGCCGTACAACGCACTGCCTTTAACTGGCGGCACCATGTCGGGACCGATCACGACGCCGAGCTTCATGACCATGGCGGTGCGTGGTCCTGGTCAGCAACAGAATGTTGGTCTAAGCAATGGCTGGTGGCGTATTGCCAAATTCAATGTGGCCGCCTTGAGCGGCGAAGCCACTATCCGGATTTCCGGCGCGACCTCGTATTCATCCTACGAAGGTTCTTCCAATGGCATCGAAACGGTGATTTTGTTGCGCTGTGATAATGACGGTAAGATTCGCGGCTCCTGGTATAGCACCGGCGATGGCAAGCATGCCGATATCCAGGGAGTAAAGATAGGCAGCGATGGCGTCATTTATGTGGGCGCGGTGCAGTTTTCCACGCTGTCCTGCTATATCGATTCAAATATGTGGTTTCAGCAAAAACTGGAATTCCTTGGTACCGAGCTGCCCAAGGATTCGTGGGATGCCATCGCAGTATATGCGCTGAGCGTTGGCGGCGCACCAGCCATGACAGTAAGGCCGGGAGCCGTCGAATTACAGACTAATTCGACGTTGAATGGCCCTAAAACCATTCATGTAGGTCTACGCGGCGGACAGCAAAGTAGCCTGCTGGTGCCAAACGGCGGCAATCCATTGTTGCCCAACACATATTACGAAGTGGGCGCGTTGGGTGTCGGCGGCATAGCCGGCGCTGCGTTTCCCGGTCGCTTCCTTTGGTCAACTTCCGCAGGAACCGGTAGTCTTTACTATCAAGGCTACAAGATGAATCTGCGGGCCTATGACGAAAGCAGCGGGAATCTCTCCGCACCCTTGCTGGGCGTTACCGGCACGGGCCAGGTGGCGTGGCCGGGCAATATGCGGTGCGGCCCCGCTTCCACGGGCGCGGCGGCGCGTGATCTCCATACGATTTACAAGGATACGATGCCGGCGGGGGAGATACTGTACGTGGGCCGCACTGGCGAACCGGCGACGGCCACCCTGGCGGTGCTGGCTGGCGCCGGTACCGCATCATGGGCAGGGAGCACCGCCGTGCTGTATGTGGGCCTCCAGACCACCGGCCGCAGCATCAATGCCGCCGGCACGATCAATGCCAGTGGCGCCGACTATGCCGAATACATGTTGAAGTCTCCTGCATGCGCCATCGTCGTCGCAGGACAGGTGATCGGCATCGGCGCAGATGGCAAGCTTACCGATCGCTGGGCTGATGCCATCTCGTTTGCCGTGAAATCCACCGATCCCTGCATGGTGGGTGGCGACAAATGGTCGCAGCGGCTCGGTCCCCGTCCGCCATCCGTGACGCGTGTACCCGATAGCGTCGAATCGCAGCTGGTCAGCGAGGCGCAACCTGCTGTCGAAGCCGTCTACGATGGCCTGACCCTGCTCACGCCAGCGATTCCCGCCAAGGCTGCCGTATACCGCGAGGTGCCGCTGGCAGGCGATACGGATGAAGAGTGGGCTGTTCGGCAGGCTCCCGGGCTTGCCTTCGATGCAGCACTCGAAGCGCTGCGCCAGACGGTCGACCGCATCGCTTTCGCCGGTCAGGTGCCATGCAACGTCCTGGGAGCCACTTCCGGACAGTTCATCTTGCCGGTACAGCAAGGCGAGGGCATTGCGGGCATTGCCATCAATGAGGAAGATATGACGCTCCAGCAATACATGCGTGCCATCGGCAAGGTCATCGCCATCGAAGATGATGGACGCGCCCGTGTCATCGTGAAAGTGGCATAAAGACTGCGCTTGCAACATCCCAACCCGCTTCGGCGGGTTTTTTCATTTCCACCACCTGAAAGGCAATCATGGCCCTCGAAACCACCGCCGCCGGCGGCGCATTGATCAAACTGTTTGGCGTGCCCGTGCTGGCCGGCGCCGCCGCCACGTCGCTGGGCTTCATGTTCATGTGGCCCCAGTCCACCAAGGAGGCATTCATTCGTTTTTGTTCCAGCATCATCATTTCCACCTTTCTCGGTCCCGTGCTCGTGGCCGCCGTGCTGTCGTGGTGGCCCAGCCTGTTCGACAGCGCGAAGACCGTGGCGGGGCTGTATGGCGGCGATCCGGCCACGGGGTTTTTGTTCATCGCCGCGCCGCTGATGGTGGCGGCCGGCTTGCCCGCCTGGTGGGTGCTGGGTGCCTGCGTGCGCTGGTTCGACAAGCGGCGCGGCAAGGATATCGGCGAACTGGCGGCCGATGCGGCCGCCACCGTCAAGGATGTGCGGGGCATGCTGTGACAGGCGCGCAATTGATGCAGATCATGCCGTTGGCCGGCCGCCGCGCTATGCTGTTCCTGGCGCCCTTGAATGCGGCGATGGCCGAATTCGGTATTGATACGCCGCTGCGCCAGGCAGCGTTCCTGGCACAGGTGGGCCACGAATCGGGACAGCTGCGCTATGTGCGCGAGCTGGCCAGCGGCGCGGCTTATGAGGGGAGGGCGGATCTGGGCAATGTGATTGTCGGCGATGGCGTGCGCTTCAAGGGGCGCGGCTTGCTGCAGGTGACGGGGCGCGCCAATTATGCGGCGTGCGGCGTGTCGCTGGGCCTGGACTTGCTTGCGGCGCCGCAGTTGCTGGAGGAAACGATGTTCGCGTGTCGCTCGGCGGGCTGGTTCTGGCAATCGCGCGGCTTGAACCGCCTGGCCGACGCGGGCGACCAGGAAAGGGTGACGCGCCGCATCAACGGCGGCGTGAACGGCCTGGCCGAACGTCTGGCCTTGTATGCAGCAGCGCGCAAGGTGCTGGCATGAAGCCGTCGTTGAGCATTATGGCCATGCTGCTGTTGCTGGGGGCAGCCGTGTTTTGCGCCCAGCGCTGGGGCCGCGAAGCCAGTCGCGCCGCGTGCACGGCGCAAGTGCAGGAGGTGCAGGGCCTGTTGCGGCGCCAGACCCAGGCGCTGAATGCGATGCGGGAAGAGGGCGCACGCCGGTCGGCGCGGGTGCGGCAGGCGCTGGCCACGGCGCAGGCCGGGCAGGCAGATGCGCAAGCGGCAGCGGCGCGCATTCTGGCGCTGCAGCCCGAAGGTGACGCCTGCCGTGCCGCCGAGGCGCTGATCGCCAGCGAAATGCCATGAGGCCGTCGCCTGCGAGTGCGGGGTGGAGTGCGGGGTGGCGGGCCGGGAGGAAGGCAGGGGGGCGGAGTGCCGAGTGCGCCGCCGCGCTGTTGCTGGTGAGTTTATTGACCGGCTGTGCGGCATGGGCGCCGGCATCAAAGGTGGAGACTTGGCCGGTGAGCGTGCCATGCATTGCCACGCGCCCTGCCGCTCCTGCCTTGCCGGCGGTGCCATCCCACGGCATCTTCGAGCAAGTGCAAGCCTTGCTGGCGCGCGAGCAATTGCGTGCCGCCCATGTGCGCCAGCTGGAAACGCTGCTTGATGCCTGCTCTGGTGGCTAAGCGCCTATCCCGGTAGGACGCGTCTTCTGCTGGCAGCGCATCAGGAGCGTGGACATGGCGTGAGGGGGGGCGCGTGGCGAGCCACGCCACGACGATCAACGCAGTCCCCGCTTCCGAGAGGCGCCAGCAGGGGATGTATGCATCTACTGGGATAGGCTCTCAGCACCAGTCGCCAGGTTCCAGCATCAGACTCCAGTTCCCAACTCCAACTCCAACTCCAACTCCAACTCCAACTCCAGCCATCCGCCATCCGCCATCCGCTATCCGCGACCTGCCAGCCCCGCCACCTTGTGCCGCCTTCTGGTGCAGGTGCGGGGCGGCATGCGAGAAAACGGTGCATCCATCGTTAAATTGCCTGATCTCTGGCGATTTTCGGCACGATTCCTGTATACAATCGGTGCTGGCACGATGCGTGCATGGCATACCTTGGTCGTCCCATCCAAGGAGCTTCGCATGCCTCATCCGCCGTCAGTGTGTTCCTGTCGTCCCGTTTCTCTCTTGCTTTTCCCTTTCACCTGCGCCCATCCGGGCCGCGGTAACCCAGGAAATGGAGCGTAAATGGCCACTCCCCGTCTGAAATCCATCCACCGCAGCGTGCCCGGCACCGTGCCTGCCGCGCCATCGCCCGTCGATGAAATCCTGCCGACCGGCAAACTGTTTACGCTGGGCTTGCAGCACGTGCTCGTCATGTATGCGGGCGCCATCGCCGTCCCGCTGATCGTCGGCCGCGCCCTCAAGCTGCCGCCCGAGCAGGTGGCGGCATTGATCAGTGCCGACCTGTTCTGCTGCGGCCTCGTCACCCTGATCCAGTCCCTGGGAATAGGCAAGTACTTCGGCATCCGCCTGCCCGTCATGATGGGCGTGACCTTTGCCGCCGTCAGTCCCATGCTGGCCATGGCGAACAATCCCGCCCTGGGCATCACGGGCATCTTTGGCGCCGTGATCGGCGCCGGCGTCGTTTCCATGCTGATCGCTCCCTTCATCAGCCGCCTGCTGGCCCTGTTTCCACCCGTGGTTACCGGCAGCATCATCGCCGTGATCGGCGTGTCGCTGATGCGCGTGGGCGTCAACTGGACCATGGGCGGGCCGCCCGCCATGGCGCAAATCGCCGATCCCGCCTTCCTCAAGATGGCCGCTGCCGCCACGGCGGCCGGCTTGCCCGCGCCAGCCGGTCCCGTGCCCTTGATCGCCAATCCCGGCTACGGGGCGCTGGATAACATGGGCATCGCCTTCTTCGTGCTGGCCGTCATCTTGCTGGTGGCCAAGTATGGCCGCGGTTTCCTGTCGAATATCGCGGTATTGATCGGCATCATCGCCGGCACGGCCCTGTCGTTTGCGCTGGGCAAGGCCGATTTCGCCAAGGTGGCCGGTGCCAAGACTTTTGCCATCGTTACGCCGTTCCAGTTCGGCATGCCGACCTTCGACGTGGTCGCCATCGTCACCATGAGCCTGGTGATGATCGTCGTCATGATTGAGTCCTTGGGCATGTTTCTGGCGCTGGGAGAGATGACGGACAAGCGCATCACGCAGGACGACATCAGCCGCGGCTTGCGCGTCGATGGCCTGGGCACCCTGATCGGCGGCATCTTCAATACCTTTCCCTACACCTCGTTTTCGCAAAACGTGGGCCTGGTGGGGGTGACGGGCGTGCGCAGCCGCTGGGTCTGCGTAGCGGCCGGCCTTATCCTGCTCGTCATGGGGGTGATTCCGAAGATCGCGCAGACGGCCGAAGCCGTGCCGGCGTTCGTGCTGGGCGGGGCAGGGCTGGTGATGTTCGGCATGGTCGCCGCCACCGGCATCCGCATCCTGGCCGGCGTTGATTACAAGAGCAACCGCAACAACCTGTTCATCGTGGCCCTGTCTATCGGCTTCGGCATGCTGCCGCTGGTGGCGGAACAGTACGCGCAGCACATGCCGAAGGCCCTGTCACCGCTGCTGCACAGCGGCATATTGCTGGCCGCCATCGTCGCCGTGCTGCTCAATCTGTTCTTCAACGGCTTGGCATCGCAGGAAAAAGCGCGGGAGCAGGCGCGCGAGCACACCCATGGCAGCGAGTAAGGCGCCGCCAGCGCCGTGAAAAAGGGCGCGGGGCGCATGCGTCAGCCAGGCGGCAGAATCCTCAGCACCACGCAATTGCGCCCCGCATCCTTGGCCTGGTACAGCGCGGCATCGGCCAGCCGCAACAGGGCGTCAGGATCGGCGGCGCCCGGCGCTGACTGGACCGCGATGCCGACGCTGATCGTCACCTGCTGCGCTTCCGTACTCGCGTGGACGATGTCCAGGTCTTCGATGGCGCGCCGCAGCGCTTCGCCGATCTGGCGCGCTTCGTCCGCGCCCGTGTTCGGCAACACGATCGAAAACTCTTCGCCGCCGTAACGCGCCGTCAGGTCGCCTGCGCGCCGCATGCCGGCCGCCAGCGCCTGCGCGACCCGGATCAGGCATGCGTCACCGGCCTGGTGGCCGTGGCGGTCGTTAAAGAGCTTGAAGTAGTCGACATCGAGCATGACGACGGCAAGCGGCTGGCCGACGCGCGTGGCACGCGCGCATTCGGTGCGCAGCACGTCGTCGAAATGGCGCCGGTTCGACAGGCCCGTCAGGCCGTCGGTGATGGACAGGGTCGCCAGCTTGCGGTTGGCCTCTTCCAGTTGCCCGGTGCGCTCGGCAACGCGCCGTTCCAGGCTGTCATGCAGCCTGGCGCTGGAGATCGAGATCATCGCCTGCGCGCCGAGCATGCGCAGGAATGCGACGCGTTCCTCCGTAAACGAGGCGTCGGCCAGCCGGTTCTCGAAGTACAGGATGCCGTCGATCCGGCCGCCGTGCCGGATCGGCAGGCACATGACGGCGCGCGGCAGGTGCAGCTGCACGTACGGGTCGGCGGCAAAGCGAGAACCGCCCGTGATGCAGTCTTCGATCACCTCCGCGCCAGTGCGGATGACGTAGCGCAGCAGCGACAGCGGGAATTGCGGGTCGCTGGCGGCGTTCAGGTCCAGCGGGCGCGCTTGCAGGACGGTGACGCCATCGCCGTCTATATTGGCCTCCAGTTGGTAGCTGCCTTCCGACAGCAGCAGCAGGCGCGCTACCTGCCCGCCGGCGTTTTCGCACACGATGGCAATGAGGCGTGTCAGCACGTTGCGCAGGCCGACTTCGTTCGACAGGATTTGTGCCGCCTTCAGCAGCGACACCAGGTCGAGCGCGGAACTACCGTGCGTGTGGGAGACGGAATGCCGCTGCGTGCCGCGGCCATCCATCCTTGACAGCAGCGCGGCATGGCGCTCCCGCAGCTGCGCCACCTTGCCCTCCGCGCCCCACTGGCCGTAATGCGCGATGGCGTCCCCGATGAAGACGGCTGCCACGCGCGGCTGCCCCTGGTCGCACCAGCATTCGCCGCACAGTTCATTGCCCAGCGCTTGCATGTTGACGTAGCCTGCCAGGCCAGCCGCGTCGATCGCCTGCTGGTAAAGGCGCGTGGCCAGCTGCAGATCGTCCCGGTAGCGTGCCATCTCGGCCATCACCAGCAGGTGCTTGGCCGCGCTGTTGTCCGAGCCTTGCCTGGCCCACTCGGCGAGACTCGCTTGCAGCGTGCCGATCACGGCCCGCAGATCGCCCGCATCGGTGCGCGCGGGAGCGCGCCGCAAGGCGCGGATCAGGATCAGCGCGGCATAGAAACTGCACTCGACCACCTTGGCCTGGCCGCGCATGATCTGCGTGACGATGCCGAGCTGGCCGGCCAGCTGTTCGGCATCGGCGTTGTCGAACAGGTAGGCGTTGCGTATCTTCCCTTGCAGGAAGTAGGCGCGGTACAGGTGCGAGTCGCCATACCGTGCGAGGAAGCCTGCCTCGCTGAACGCCGCATCGTCGTAGCTGTCATGGCGCGGCAGGAGGCCCGTCAGGCACTTGATCGGCTGGACCGCGGCGGCGACGCAGCAATCGGCCATCGCCTGCTGGCCGTTGGCGCGCATCAGCGCCAGGTCGTGCTCAATGTCGTGCATCAGGTGCGGCAGGTAGTCGCCGAGGATGATCCGGTCGGTGGCGCGCACGGCGGCCACCACGCCGACCTGCACGAAATCGGCGATTTCCAGCGCCCAGCCAAACGCTTCCTCGTACAGGGCGTCGGAGCTGCGCAGCGGCTGAGTCCAGTGGTTGCTGAGCGCGCCGAACATCAGGCCCGTGAGCGTGCGCGTCTGCAGATTGGCGCGGCGCCTGGCCAGCGCCATCGCCATCGCGCCGAAGTGGTAGCCGCGCGCGATGTCGCCGCTGTACAGCGCCAGCATCATCGCGTAGCCGACATACGCGACAGCGCTGAAATCGCTGCTCCCCCGCTGCATGGACAGGCGCGTCATCGACACCACCATCAGCGCGCTGAGATCCTGCTGGCCGGCGTAGTAGCTGGCCATCCACAGGCCCTGCATCATCTGCATCGCGGCCACCGCGTCCGGCTCGCACATGTCGGCGGCCGCCAGCAAGGTCTCGGGCGCATGCGCGCCAGGCTGCCGCCCGATGTCGGCGAGAATGTCGGCGAAGCGCGCCTTCATGTGCGCCACATCGTGCGGAATGTCGATGTCCAGCTGTGCCAGGCCGTCGCGCTGCACGGCGATGGCGTCGAGCAGGCGGCCCTGCAACTGATACTGGTGCGCCTGGATGGCAATGCAGCGTACCTGCTGCAAGGGGCTCAAGATACGGGTGCGCACCAGTGGATAGATCGCCTCGGCGGCATCGAACTGGCCACACAGGTAGGCCGCTTCGGCGGCGCCCAGCTGCAGCTCGAGCCAGAGGCCGGCGTGGGTGTTCCATGCGTCCGCCGGCAGCAGGTCGAGACCGATGCGCATGTGCTCCAGGGTGGACTGGAACGCGGCGGAGCGCCGCGCCTTGACGCCGGCCTGGAGATTGAGCGTCGCCAGATGCACGCGCTCGCCCGCCTCGTCGATCAGCGCGCGGCCGGCGTTGAGCTGCTCGACGATGTCGAACAGTGTCTCGTCCTGGCGCTCCGGCGGCGTATGCCGCAGGAGCAGGCGGCCGATGAGAAGATGGTTGGCCGCGCGCGCGCCGGCATCGGCGACCAGGTAGGCTGCCTGCTGCACCCGGTCGTGCAGGAAGCGGTAACTGACGCCGCTGTTGCCCGCGGCGGTGTCGCCATTGACGTATTTATAGCGTTCGTCGAGCGGCTGGATCAAGCCTGCCCTGAGCGCCGGCCACAGGTCTTGCTGCGTTTGCCGGGGAGCGCGGTCCACTGCCAGGGTGAGCATGTCGAGCGTGAAGCGGTTGCCGCTGGAGGCGGCCAGTTGCAGCAGGTGCTGCGTCACGCCGGGCAGGCGGCGGATTTTCTCCAGCAGCACCTCGACCACGTTGTCGGCGTATCCGGCCTGTTCTATCGCGGGCAGGTCCCAGTCCCAGCAATCGTCGGCGGGCCGGTAGCGCAGGTGGCCCGCCTCGTTGAGCGCGGCGAGGAACTGGTTGAGGAAGAAGGGATTGCCGGCCGTCTTGCGGTAGCAAATGCTGGTCAGTGGCGCGCAGTAAGGCGCCGTCACGCGCACGGTGGCCGACACCATTTGCGCCACCTGCGGCTCGGTCAGTGCGCTCAGTAACAGCGTCGACAGGCGCACGTCACGGGCGAGCAGCTTGTCGCGCAGCGCGCTGAGCGGATGCGCGGGGCCCACTTCATTGTCGCGGTACGCGCCGATGAACAGCATGCAGCTCTTGTCGCAGGAGACCATCAGCAGCTCGATCATCCGCAGCGTGGCCGCATCGGCCCATTGTAGGTCGTCGAGGAACAGCACCAGCGGATGCCCGGCGCAGGCGAAGACTTCGACGAAGCGGGGGAAGAGGCGGTCCAGGCGCAGCTGGGCCTGTGCCGGCGCCGAAGCGGGCAGCGGGTCGGTGGGGCCGACGATCAAGGCCAGCTGGGGAATCAGCTCGACGATCACGCCCACGCCGCTGCCCAGGGCTTCGTGCAGTTTTGCGGACCATTGCCGCAGCGTTTCTTCCGGCTGGTCCAGCAACTGGCGCACCAGCCCCTGGAAGGCCTGGATCAGCGAGGCATACGGCACGTCGCGCTGGAGCTGGTCAAATTTGCCGGACAGGAAGCGGCCGCGCCGGGCGATGATGGGCTTTTGCACTTCGTTGACGACCGCCGACTTGCCGATACCCGAATGGCCGGCCACCAGCAGCATCTCGCACGTGCCGGCGGCACTGCGCTCAAACGCCGCCAGCAGCGTGGCGATGGCATCCTCGCGCCCGTGCAGCGTTTGCGGCACGAGGAAGCGGCCGTCGTGGTCGGACAGCTTGAGCGCCTGCGCCGGCTTGTTCGCGCGGCAGGCTTCGAGGTCGCTGCGCAAGCCTTGCAGGCTTTGGTAGCGCTGATCGGCATTTTTTTCCAGCAGCCGCTGGATGATCGGCAGCAGCTGGCCAGGCAGGCTTGCCAGCGCCGGGTGCGACCAGTCCGGACTGCGCGCAATGTGGCAATGCACGAGTTCCATCTCGTCGCCCGTCTCGAACGGCGCCTGGCCGGTCAGTATTTCGTACAAGGTGGCGCCGAGCGCATAGAAATCGGCGCGCCAATCGACCCGCCGGTTCATGCGCCCCGTCTGCTCCGGCGCCATGTAGCGCAGCGTGCCTTCCAGGGTCTGGAGGTTGACGATGCCATGGCTTTCGCAGGGCAGTTCACAGGCGATGCCGAAATCGATCAGCTGCAGCAGGCGCCGTTCGGCATTCCACACCAGATTGGAAGGATTGATGTCCTTGTGGATCACGCCCTGACGATGGACCTCGTCCAGCGCCGCGCACAGTTGCAGCGCGATGTCGAAAAAATCGTCCAGCGCCAATGCGGGCTGCGACGGCGTCCTGCGCGCCGCCACCTGCGCGCGCAACACCTGGTCGAGCGCCAGGCCGCCGGTATCTTCCTGGATCATCGTCCAGTGCCCGCCGTGCAACTGCAGCGCCAGCGGATGCGCCACGCCAGGATGGCGGCAGCGGCGCGCGATCGCATATTCGCGCTTGAATTGTGCCAGTTGCTGAAAGGAGGGGAACGGCTGATTCGGCATCTTGACGATCAGCGCAGTGCCATCGGCGGCCCGGGCGCGGTAAACCCGCGAGCGCGTACCGCTGTGCAGCTGTTTGATGATCTCGTGGTCGAAAAGGGGGCGCATGGGCAGGGCTTAGCGGTACACAGACGGTTGCGGGAGCCTTGAGGCGCACATCTCGGAGTACTAGTTGATTGCTAGTATTATATCAGTAGGGAGTTGCGGGGGAGGGCGCGGGGTGATGGGGGCTGTTGTAAAAACGTCAGCGGGGGCAGGCACTGAGGGGGAGCGATGAGGGGATGCGGCACCAGCGCAGCCTGGACATGGTTGCGGCCTGCCCGACTGGTCGCTGCCGGCCCTGACGCCGCCGTGTGGGTGCTTGGCCAGGCTGATGGCGCCGGCCATCACGTCCTCGCTGGCTTTGACTGTCCCTTGTATGGCCATGGCCACGCCGCCAGCGGCGCCGGCCTTGGCGTTCACGCCGCCGTTCAAAGTGGTGGCGCCTTCCACGGTGGTGGACTGCATGACGATCAGGTTTTTCATGACGGTCAGGTCGCTCGTGCAGATGGTGCTGGGCGCGTTCGACGTCACCTTGTCGGCGGTGATTGTGGCGGTGCCGCCGGGCAGCGTGGCCGTCAGGGTGTGGGTCGCGTGGTCGTGCTGCACCACGGCGCCGTCCGGGTAATGGGTGGAGTGGATGGTGGGGCTGGATTCGGGTGCGTCAAATTCCTGCGAGTACAGGGCGGGCACGATGATGCCGCGCGTCAGGTCGCCGCCAGGGGAAAAGACGATGACTTGTTCGCCGGCAGTCGGCGCCGACCAGGTACGCGTGCTGCCGGCGCGCCGTGTAGCCCATTTCAGTCATTCAGTGGTGAGTGTTGGCCCGAGCCGCACACGCGCCTTGGCTCCTTTGACCTCGGCAATGGTGCCCAGGCGGATCAGGTTTTGCAGCAAGCGGAGGAGGTCGGACAGGTCGGCGTTCATGCAGTGCATGTTGCCGAAGTCCGCGTGCGGATGCACGCGGGGGCGGGTTGATAAGGCCGTTAGCGACTAAGGAAGATATTGATCCATAAACTTATTTTCCAAGTAGAAGTTACGATGGCCATTGAGTTTCTGGCAAGAAGAAGACGGATTCAAATTTAAAAATCTTGTGCGTCCTTGCCTACTTTTAAATGCCAAAACACTTCTACAATTTTCTTTGTGTATTACTTTGAAAGATGAAATTTTTATCACATTAGAACTGTAGGTGGAGGAAAGGCAGCAAAATTATCCAGGAAACTTTTCAGGCAACCGGGTGTGCTGGCATATTGTGATAGTTCAGAAATGCAATTTTCTTTAGAGAGTGAAATTTTTACATTGCCAGATTTGGAAAATATTTTTGGATTTTTTGAACATCTATCTGATTTCAAGAGTGAAAGCCAATGGCGAAGAAATTCCATTTGTTGTTTTCCCCGAAATTGCGTTTGCCACTTTTCCTTTGGCAGTGTTACCTCAGCTTCTAAAAGTGCTTCCTTATCAAAGTGAATTCCTTGAGCGTCTTTAAAAATAGTCGCAGGATTTTCTGTGTCATATGCCACGACAACAGAGTCTAAATCTATCTTTACTAAATCGGATATTTTTACATTTGATAAATTTAATTTAATTTTCGCTGCGCCATTTCGTTCCATTATTCGATGGGCTTTTGCGTAATAATTAAATTCACTTACTGCGTAACAAAATATATCAAGTAAATCTAAATACATGGCGATAACTTTGTTAAAGTCCCCTGATTCTTCACCAAACTCAGATATGTTAAATTCACTGGCTATTATGTTTCTAACGGCATAATCTGTTGTGTAATAATTTTCTATCGAATACCCCGCAGTTTTATATAATTTTCCTTTGCCAGAGTAATCAGTCCAGTGATCGTAATCAGAATCTATGAAGCAGGCGTATCGGAAGCCGGAGTATATTGGGTGTTCGGATATGCAGTTATGAATTTCTAGAACTTTAGATTTTCCTCCTGCATTTACGCCACGCCAAGATTCTTGATCTAAAATGCAATTCAAACGTGGGGAATAATATTTACTATCTTCCCCTTCAAATATGCAAACATATGCATCTGGCATTTTTGAGAAAATGCGGGTTACCTCCATAAATTTCACAGAGTACGACTGGACCGAAGCCTTCATTTTTTCAATCCTATCCATTAGCGCTCCCGAATGTAATGCGAGAGATCTACTGTATATCGTGATAATTGATTCTCAAAAATAAAAGGTGAATGTGTGGTGGCAAAGAGAAAGGCGCAGCGGCCAGAGTTTACGACATCGGGCAATAAGGTTTTTTGCCATTCCATGGAAAGCGACAATTCTGGTTCGTCAAAAAATATCGCAAAATTTTCTTCTTTCTTTAAATATAAACTGCAAAATAGTGAAATAATCTGCTTCTCTCCAGATGAGAGATTTTCAATGTCCACATCGCGATTATTTTTTCTGCGAACAATTTTTACTGATACCAAACTTTCATTGTATACAAGTTTCTTATCGCCTAAGTATCTATTGCAGACCTCTACAAAAGCTTGGATGGCTTTATCGTTGTCTTTTTGTTGCTCATATACCTTTACAAGATTCGAAAGGAAATATATTAATGGATCGTGGTCCTTAAATATTTCTTTGGTTTCTATTAGGCGTAAAATTTGCTTTTTTTGTTGTGAGCTGATGTTAACCCCGATGCGATCTAAGACAATTTTAATTGCTTCAGGATCTTGTATGCTACGCTTTAAACTGTCATCAACTTGGAAACCTTCAACTAGCTGCCCAAGCATTTCACCATTAACTTTGGAGAACCATTCAACAGATGAGGATAGTATTTCACTAGTTAACTCTTGGATGCGCCTGTCCACATCAATCATTCCAAAATTTATAAAGTCATCATATATATTATCCGCACGACCGTCATTTTCCTCCATTCCCCCTCTTATCTCACGGAAATCTTGTTCTACTCGACGATATGTAGGTAAATAAAGGACATTAAATCCAAGTTTATCTTGAATTTGTTTTAGTATGGCTCTTGCCTTTGCAAAATCTTGGCCATTATGAATAGAGTTTCTTATTTCTGAAAGATATTCAAGAAATGTAGACGCAGGTATCTCTGATTTTTTTCTAGCGAAAAGGAATAAATTTGACCGTCGGAATTCAGTAACGCCAGAGGTGAGGAAACTCTCAACCAGAGTGAGTGAATCTTCAACGCCTAGTACCCTTTTTAAATGATCGTAAAATGGGTTTTTTTCCATAAGTTTACTGGAGACTACTAGCATTTTTTTTTCGACGATATATTTAGTTTTATCATCGAAAAAAACTTCAATACTTTCGAAAGATAGCTTCCGAAGTCTGGAAATATTTCCAGAGGCGAGTGCATAGAGAGTATTAAGTACAGTGGTTTTGCCATAACCATTTTCGGCAACAAGAATTTTAATGTTGTCAAAAAATGGAATATTTATGTCCCGCTCACCGTATAATCCATTAATTTTAAAGCGTTGCAATGATGGCATATTTTTAATTCGTTATTTTAAAGTTGGAGGGGAAGGTTTCAGACCAGTCATGATCCAGTTCAACTATTATTGATAAAATTATACAATTTGTAATGACTGAAATTCTATCCAATTGTCACAAGTTGTGTGATGGATATCATATGTGGGAGTTTTTTAGACATTTGGATAAATTTAGCTGATTTTTATTTTTTATAAAAGAGCCGATTTTATTGGTTTTGTTGTTTTTCAATCTTTATGACGGCAACAACACAACATATATCTGCCAGCTACGGTTCGTCGAAAAATCTAATGATATTTTTGTATCGAATTGTCAAATACTTCACTAGTTATAATTTCCAAGATAAAAATATTGTCAACTAAGTGATTTTTTATAATTAGCTTTTGCTTCGGTACATCTTAATTTTTTTCTATGTGATGTAGCAAGGACTGGCGGATGAATGTGCGATCCGATTCACTTAAACCAAGCAGTTGCCGCACTAGGAATTTATGGATTGGCCCCTTTTTGCCCACTCGCTCCTGCAGCCCAAACTGATGCACATGCGCCACGCGTGCCACCCAGCCAAAGAACCCGACCTCGATCTGGTCGCCGGTCGCCTTTACCTTCAGGTGTTTGGCGGTGCGCATCTTGGCGAACATCGTCGCCTTTTGCCGCTTGATGCGCCCATTCTTTTCCTTGAATTCCTTGCGCCGCTTGCGCGCCGGATACGCCGCGCTATCCGGCCCCTGCTGTGCCTTGATGCGCTGCGCCTGGCTGCGGCGCAGGTCGATGGCCACCTTGTGATTGAGGGCGCGGCGCTTGGCCGGCTGCAGCTTGGCCAGCAGGGCGCCGGCCCAGGCCTCCAGCGCGTTCAGGTCGTCGCTCATGGCGTCGCCTCGGGCGTGCGCCATTCTGCCAGCAGGGTGTCGCCGTCATACAGCTTCCAGAACTCGTCCGCATAAGCCGGCATGTGCTGTATCTCGGCCAGGTGCTTGATGTCCAGGCGGCCCGCTTCGCGGGTCTTGACGGTCACGCGCTCGGTCAGGTCCAGCTTGATGGAAATATCGACCGTTTCATGGTTGTTAAAGTCCACCTCGAAGGCCATGTCATGCTTGCGCGTTTCCTCGTTGGCCATTAGGTCAATGATGGCGTCGGCGTCGCTCGCGTAATCACGGCGTAAATTTGGCGTAATCGCTACTGGTTTTTGTCGGGTTTAATCTGTGTTAAGGGAAATGTCGGGACGTAAAAAAAGCCACTAACCCGTTGATTGTATTGGGTTTAATGGCTTTTTTGATGTTTCTGAATTCTGTGCGCTGGTGCCCGGAGCCGGAATCGAACCGGCACGCCCTTACAGGCGGGAGATTTTAAGTCTCCAGTGTCTACCAGTTTCACCATCCGGGCAGCGCGGCGAGATTCTAGCACAGGTGATGCCCATAATGCCATCTTGTGCCTGAGCCAGGCTGTCCGGTTTGCGCCGGACAGCCTGGTTTTATCTGCCTGCCGTCAGAACGTCGCCTTGAACTGCACCCCGTACGTGCGCGGTTCGTTGATGATGCCCGTCAGGTTGTCAAAATCGATGGCGCCCAGCGACTGGATCTGGTTGGTGATGTTGCGGCCGTATGCGGAGATTTCGTATTTGTCCCATTTGTAGCCGACACGCAAGCCGCCTTCCAGCAATTCCTTGGCTTTGTATTCCTTCGCTTCATACAGGAAGAAGTTGTAGCTGGTGCGATAGGCCCAGTCCGTGTAGGCGTAGAACTCGCCATTGGCGACAGGGATGCTGTATTTCAGGGTGAAGTTGGTCTGCCACTCCGGCGCGCGGGGCAGCGGGTTGCCGTCGATGTAGGCCGTGCCCTTGAACGGACCGACGGGGTCGGTGACGGTACAGCCGCTGGCCGGGTTGTTTTGCGCATTGCCGCAACTGAGGACGAACAGTTTCTTGTCCTGGATTTCCGTGTGGTTGTAGCTGCCGCCCAGGGTCATGCTGAGCGAATCGCTGAGATTCGCCTGGAAATCGAGTTCCACGCCGCGGCCCGTGGCCTTGTCGGCGTTGATCAGCTGGTTCATGTTGACGGCGCCGCTGCCGGCCGTCAGCTGCTTGTCCTTCACGCGGTACTGGAACACGGCCACGCTCAGGCGCGCGCGCTTGTCGAACAGGTCTTGCTTGATGCCCGCCTCGACGGACAGCGCTTTCTCGGCGCCGGCAAACGAAGGGCGGTCGGCCAGGCCGTTCAGGCGGCCCTGCATCGACGGCGCGCGGTAGCCGGTGGCGATGCGCGCGTAGGCATTGGTTTCCGGCGTGAGCACATAGGTGCCGCTCAAGTCCCAGCTGACGTTGTGCGAGGTGTCGTGCAAGTTGAAGGGGCCGGCCGTGGTCGCTTCCACGCGCTTGGCCGAGAAATCCTTCTTGTCGCTCGTGTAGCGCAGGCCGGCGCGCAGTTTCAGGGCGTCCGAGACCGTGTAGTTGAGCGAGCCGAAGGCCGCATACGACTTCGAACTCTGGTTTTGCGTGGCGTAGGCGCTGTTTTGCGGATTGCCGGGCGCCAGGCTGTCAAAGCTGATGCTGTCGATCTGGATATCTTCCTTGAAGTAGAACAAGCCGCCTATCCATTGCAGCGGGCCGCGGGCAGACGATTCGGCGCGGAATTCCTGCGAAATCTGCTTGTGGTTGGGAATCACGTCGGCCGTTTCCACGACGAAGGGGATGAAGCCGGGACCCATGGGCGGGGCGTACACGGCGCCATAGCCGCCGTCGACGTCGGCGCGGCTGAAGAAATCGAGTTTTTCGTAACCGGTGATCGAATGCAGGGTGACGCCGGGCAAGTCCCATTTCAGGCGCATGCTGCCGCCCTTGGTTTTCAGGTGCTGGCGGTTGATGCCGTCGGTCGGGTAGGAGTTGTAATCGAAATTGTCGACCAGGTCATTCGTGCCCTGTTTCAGGATGTTGGCGCGGAACAAAGTGGCCGTGCCGTCGAGGTTACGCGCGTGCACGTTGAACAGGGCGGTGAAATCGCGCGTGGGCTTGACCAGTACCTGCAGGCGGGCGGCGCTGTCTTCATAGCCTTCGAAGTCGCGCGTGCCGGTGGGGCGCGGGTTGTGCACGCGGTCGTCGCGGCGCTGCGTCTGGCCGGAAAAGCGCAGGGCCACCGTGTCGCTGACGGGCACGTTGAACGCGCCTTCCAGGTTTTTCATGCCATCCTTGCCGAAACCGCCGCTCAGGTAGCCTTCCGTCTTGAAGACGGGTTTGGCGGAGTCGAACTTGATCACGCCGGCTGGCGAGTTGCGGCCGAACAAGGTGCCTTGCGGGCCGCGCAGCACCTCGACCTGATCCACGTCAAACACGGGAAAACCCTTCAGCATGGCGTTTTCCTGCACCACGTCGTCCATCACCAGGCCCACCGGTTGCGAGGCGTTCAGGTCAAAGTCGGTATTGCCCAGGCCGCGAATGTAGAAACGGGGAAAGGTGCGGCCGTAATCCGATTCGACGGAGACGCTGGGCGAACGGCTGTTGAGGAAGCGGATGTCGGCGCCGCCGGCCGTCAGGGTGTCGAGCTTGTCGCCCTTCAGGGTGGCGATGGACATGGGCACGTCCTTGATGTTTTCCGCGCGCCGCTGCGCCGTCACGATCACCGTTTCCAGCTGGCCAGGACCGGCTTGCGCCACCGGAGCGGCCGGCGCGTCGGTGGCTGGCGGCGGGACGCTGTCCTGCGCCATCGCCTGCAGGGGGAAGGCGGCAGTGATTGCCAGGGCAATCAGGGTGTGGCGTATTGTGCTGGCGCGTGTGCTGGCATGCGGTGTCATCATGAAACGGCTCCTGTCGGTGAAGGTTGTTGGGGCGCTGCAAGCTGGCGCTGGCCAGCTGGACGAAAAATCATGCTAGCACGGAAAGTTTTGGTATTCATGCCATTTTTCAGGCCTGCTCATTCAGATGTTTTTCGACTGAATACGCGAATAAAATCGTATTTGTCGTCAATATTGGGCGGGTGCATAGTGGAGTGCCGGCAGGCTTGCGCGAGCGCAAAGTGGCCTGGCGTGGCGATGGAGGTTTCCTGCGGAAACGCAAACAGAGGGAGGGTTGTTGCCGTGCGGCCAGCGCCCAGTCACTGGAAATACAACAGCTGCCGCGGATTTTTTTCGGCAGGGGCGTGTTGTTGCTGCGCGACAGGGGATAGTACCGGTGGCGGCTATCCCCGTGTGCGGATCAGCCGGGAATGGGCGTGCCCTGGTGAAAAATCATTTGCCAGCGGCCATCGCGCCACTTCCATAGCGAACTGCGCAAGCTGGCGCTGGCGGGCAGGGCGCCGCTGGCGTGGCGCTGCGAGCGGTAGCTAACCAAGGCCACATCGTCAGCCAGCAGGCGGGCTTGAAAATCGCTGATGCTGCGCGGACAAAAATCTTCTGCCGGCAAGTCCGCCAAGGTCGCGGCGCGTGTCCAGAGCTTGCCCGAGCTGCCGAATTCGACGAACTCGTCTGCTAGCAGCGCTGCCAGCCTGGCGTTGTCGGCGCGCACGGCCCGGCTTTGCAGCGCCGCTTCCAGCGCCTGCAGCTGCGCCGCCAGGCGTGTGCCGTCCTGCGTCTGCTCCTGCGTGTGGTCCATTGCCAAGGTCTTCAGATGGGAAACGCGCCCGCGCCCGACACATTCAGGCAGGCGACCTTATCGCTGGAAAAATACTTGATTTGCCCCAGGCCGATGGCGTAGCAGCCGTCGCTGAGCGGGGAAATGGGGCCTGTGAGTTTTTCACCGCTGATCAGGGTAACCACCCAGGGCGTGGTGGCCGGTTTGCCCGCGTGGGCCAGTGCGTGTTGTACCAGGTCTGACATGGAGCCTCCGATGGAAATCAAAGCTCGATGATAGCAGTGCCGCGCGGGCTTGGGCGATGCCGTGCCGGCCTGGCGCATGGGCTGCGCCATGGCCGCCGCGGCAGGCATGACCGGGCGTTATTATTTATTTGCATAATGGCAATTAAGTGATATAGTTGACAAGCACCCCTGGCGAAAAAGCTTGGCAAGGCAATGTTGATTGATCCTTTTCTGCCGTGCAGCGTTTGTTCCGCCGGCGCCGCGCGCACTACTTTTGAAAGCCGCACCATGTCCAGCCAGTACCCTGACGCCCCGCCCCGCTTTTCCATGCCCCCGCCGCCGGTCACCAATACGCCGCTGGAATTCATGCCCACGCACGATCTATCCTTTTGGGACAGCGATGTGACATCGGGCTGCATGGTGTCGCTCGATGCCGCCGTGTCGTTCAAGGATGGCTACCCTTCCTTGCGCATCGACCTGCCAGCCGGCTTGCCTGCCGGTACCGTCGTGAAAGTGGGCACGACAGGCGCTGCTGGCAAGGGCCAGCCGCGCATTCCGTTCAACTGGGATTTGCAACGCTTTTCCTTCGCGCTGCGCTCGACGAATGCCGCCATCATGCAGACGGGGGGCATGATTTACCTGGGCAACAGCGATTACAGCAGTTTCTGGTCCGGCTTCCTGAATGCCTTGCATTACGGCGGTTCCGCCGCCGCCGACACCTTGATGTTCGTCAACAATGAGTGGTGGGTGCCCAAGCTGGCCACGCCGCTCGATAGCGAGGGCACGCCCACGGCACAAAACCTGTCGCGCGGGAAATTTACCGTGCAGCTGACCGCCGCCACGACGCAGCCGGAAACCATCTGGCTGGGCATGGTTGCGGCGTTGCCGAAGCGTAAATTGCCCACCGTCATCTTGTCCTTTGACGATGGTTATGCGTCCTGGGATACGTATTTGATGGAGCGGCTGAAATATTATGATTTGCCGGCCTCGTTTGCCATCGTCACGTCCCTGCTGGGGCAGCCCGATTACATGTCGGCCGAGCGCATGAAGGTGCGCTTCGACGATCCGTCGCGCCTGTTCGACTTTACCCTGCACCAGAGCGTGCACGACAATGTGGCGGTCCAGGGTTCGGCCCAGTACGTCACTGCGCTGCAGGTGGGGCGGGACAAGATGCGCGCTGCCGGTATCGGCGGCGACGGGCCATCGCACCATGCGTGGGTCGAATCGCTGTGGACGAATACGGCCATCAACGCCATGCGCGCCGCCGGTTTCCTGTCGGCGCGCGGCGCCGGCTATACGGCCGAGCGCGGCTTTGACCAGATGTTTTTCACTGGCAACGACAAGGATGCCTACATCCTCAACACCTCCACGGTCAACCTGACAAACGACGCCAGCTTTGCGCAAGTCCAGGCGGCGATCCAGACGGCGGTGGGCGACGACAGCTTTGTGTTTGTCAACGGCCACGATATCGTCAGGACGCCAACGTCCGACTACCAGACTTCGTATGCGGTCATCGATGAATTGCTGGCATGGCTGGCGGGGCAAGTGGCTGCCGGCGCGCTGCAGGTGGTGTCGCATAGCCGCTGGTTTGCCGATACGACGGGCAGGGTGACGGACCGGCGCTGATCGCCCCGGGAGCAGGGCTGCGCCGGCGCCTCAGGCGTCGGCCAGCAAGTTCTTCGGCAGGGCCACCGACACCAGCTTCCAGTGCCACAGGCCGTCGCGCGCCAGGGTCAGTTCGCCGATATGGCTTTTGCTGTGGGCGCGCTGCACCACGACGCTGTCCCAGGAGGTGTAGCGCAGTTTGTAGTCGGGCTTGGTATTGCGCTTGCGGCCGCTGATGTCGCTGACCTTGGCGAGCGGTTTTTCGTAGCGGTCATTGAGCTTCATCAAGGCGACGATGCCCTCAGGCATCAGCATGGTATCGAGCAAGGGGTCGATGACGTCGGGACTGATGTCGTCGGCCACTTCGGGCGCCGAAAACAGGGTGTGCAGTTGTTGCCCGAGGCTGCCGCGCAACTGGGGCAGGTCGATATGCGCAGCGAGGGCCTGGGTATCCTCGTCCATCGTTGCCGTGCGAATCTTGTTCATGGTGAAATACGGGCTGCCATAGAAGACGCCGGCCAGCGCGACCAGTGCCACTACAGCGAGAAGCATCATTCTTTTCATCGTGCGATCTCTCGGATGCCTGGCGACCCGGTGCGCCTGAAGTGTTGGCATTCTACATAATATTTCCCAAAATCAATATAGAGGTTTAAGTAAGTGTTGTTTTAGATCAAGTTTCTTTAAAGTAATTCCGGCGGCAAGGTGATGTCCGTCAGTTTCCAGTCCCAGATGCCATGGCGGCGCAGCAAAAACTGGCTGGCGGCGGGTCCGGCGCCGCTGCGCCGCAGCACCACTTCGTTCCACGAGCGGTACGCCATGCCGAAGTCGTGGCGCTTGCCGTCCGCCCCGTGCTTGCCATGCAGGATCAATACCGTGATGCCGGGCGGCGAGACGATGGTGTCGAGCATTTCCTTGAAATCGTCCTCATTGGTCGTTTCGCCGGCCGCCCGCAGCTGGCGCGCCACGCTGGCGCGCACGGCGGGCAGGTCGGCCTGCTGCGCCAGGTTTTCCAGGCGCACGGATTTCGCCGCGATACTGATGCGGTACATGGCGATATAGGGGCTGACCCAGGTGAAGCCGATGGCGGCGACGGTAAAAATGAGTGCGGTGGCGTACTTTCTTTTCATGCTATGGCTCGTTGGGTCGCAGCTTGCACGCGGGGGTCAATAGCCGCCAAGGATCTGGTATTCCAAACCTTGATTTCCTGCGCTGCGTATCTGGATCCGGATTTTCCGGAAGGTGACTTCCGCGGGAAAACTGGTGATCTCAAACGACAAGTCTTGCGAAAACGACGGCCGTGCCAGGTCGCCTGCATATTCTCTGTAGGCAATGCGCAAGGTGTGATTGCTGTAGCCCTGGTATAGCAACTGCGAATTGATGGACCTGTCGATAGGCGCGGTTTCCACTCCCGGGCCGAATTTGATGCCGGGGTTGACATCTTCGTGCCACCACATCAGATCGCTGGCGACCATCACCTGGTCCAGCAGGCCATCATTGTTGCGGTCGGCAAAACAGGCATTCCTGGTCATCCCGGGCAGCAGCATGTTGAAGACCTGGCGTTCGGTGCAGTAAGCGGGCTTGCCTTCAATATCGGCGCGGTACAGGAAGTCGCCCTCGATGACGGCAACACGTCCTCCGCCGATGGACACGGCGCGTCCATCGTAGATCTGATACCCCGTTTTGCTTGTGTACTGGAAGGTGGACAATAGTGCTTCACCAGCAGTGACCTTTGAAACGATGTTCAGTTGCGGATCATGGCCGATGCGCTCCATCGTGCGGGTCGTCTCGCGGACTTCCATGGTGGCACATCCGCTGAGTAGCAGCGCAGCGATGGCGACGCGGTATAACTTTTTCATTGATTTCCTTGTTTGTCTTGGGCGCGCTCATGCACAAGCCGGCGCGATTAAGGGGAAGGGTAGCTAAATATTGCCAAATGATAAGTTCAGTTGCCTATGAAAGAAAGGGAAAATGCGCTTTTTTCCATTGTGACGGACGATGGCGGACCTCGATCAGCTGCATGGGCGGCGGATGGTGTAGCATTCGTGCCGGCGCGGACCATCGCGCCGCAATATTGAGGACAACCATGAATATCACTATCAATCAGGTGCTGCAGTCGTATATCGACCCGCTCACCGCCAGCGAGTACGCGGCGCTCGAGCGCAGCCTGCTGGCCGAAGGCTGCCGCGATGCGCTGGTGCTGTGGAACGACGTGCTGATCGACGGGCATAACCGCTACGCCATCTGCCGCCAGCACGGCATCGAATTCAAGACCATCCAGAACACCAGCTTTACCTCGCTCGACGACGTCATGCTGTGGATGATCGACAATCACCTGGCGCGCCGCAGCGTGTCGGACTTCCAGCGCGGCGTGCTGGCCCTGCGCAAGAAGGAAATTGTCGCCGCGCGCAGCCCGGCGCCCGTCAGCGCCCAGGATGCGCCGGACGGCGAAAACGCGCCGAAGGCACCCATGAGCACGCGCGAAGAGGTGGCCAAGGCGGCGAGATTGAGCAGCAACCAGATCAGCCAGATCGAGAAGATCCAGAAGGCGGCGTCGCCGGAACTGGTGGAAGCCGTCCGCTCGGGCACGATCTCGATCAATGCGGCGGCCACCGTGGCATCCCTGCCGCCGGAAGAACAGGTGGCGGCTGTCGCCGGCGGCAAAAAACTGCTGCGCCAGGCGGCCAAGGAAATCCGCGAACAGCGCGCCGCCACGCGCACGCCGCGCGAGCCGAAGGCGCCCCACGTGTCGCAGGATACGCCGGAAACGGGCAACGAGCCGTGGGCCGAGAACGCCTCGCAGGCGCCGTCCGAAGCGGAACGCCTGCGCGGCGAGATCGCCAGCCTGAAACAGAAGGTGGCGCAGCTGCAGGCGGAAAATGTGGAGTTGAACCAGCGCATCGCGGCCCTGATTGACGCATCCTGATCTGGAGTTTTGGCATGTTACATAGCAGTGCCCTGTTTGCCTCAGTTGCTGTCGCCAGTATTCCCGTGCTGGCCGCACCCGCTGTTTCTGTCAAGGACATGGCCCGCTGGCAGGCGCAGGCGGCCAATGTCAGCATCGCGCGCGATACGTGGGGCATTCCCCACGTGACGGGAAAGACGGATGCGGATGCCGTGTTTGGCCTGATGTATGCGCAGGCCGAAGACGATTTCCCCCGCGTGGAACTCAATTACATCAACGCCATGGGGCGCCTGGCGGAAGTGGAGGGCGAGCGGGAGCTGTACCGCGACCTGCGCATGAAGCTCTTCATCGACCCGCTTGAGCTGCAGGCGCAGTACCGCGCCAGCCCGGCGTGGCTGCGCAAGTTGATGGACGCCTTTGCCGATGGCCTGAATTTTTACCTGGCCACGCATCCGCAGGTCAAACCGCGGCTGATTGCGCATTTCGAGCCGTGGATGGCCTTGAGTTTCAGCGAGGGCAGCATCGGCGGCGATATCGAATCGATCAACCTGGCGCAGCTCGAAGCGTTTTACGGCCAGCAGGCCAGTCCTGCCGCCGTGGCGCTGGCCAGCATCGAGACCGGGTTGGATTCCGAGCCTAGCGGCTCGAACGGCTTCGCCATCGCGCCCGCCATCACCAAAAATGGCCATGCGCTCTTGATGATCAACCCGCACACCTCGTTCTACTTCCGTCCCGAAGTGCAGGTCACCAGCGACGAAGGCTTGAACGCGTATGGCGCCGTCACCTGGGGCCAGTTCTTCGTCTACCAGGGTTTTAACGACCGCCTGGGCTGGATGCATACCTCGGGCGGCGGCGACGTCATCGACGAATACCTGGAAAGCATCGTCGACAAGGACGGCGCCTGGTTCTACCGCTATGACGGCGGCTTGCGGCCCTTGAAAACCGTGCCCATCACCTTGCCCTACAAACTGGCCGATGGCGGCATGGCATCGAAGACCATCACCGTCCACTACAGCCACCACGGCCCCATCGTGCGCGCGCAGGATGGTAAATGGGTGGCCGTGCGCCTGATGCAGGAACCGTTGAAGGCTTTGATGCAGTCGTACGCGCGCGCCAAGGCGCGCGATTATGCTGCGTTTTATCAAACGATGGAATTGCGCACGAATTCGTCGAACAACACGGTGTATGCGGATGCGGATGGCAATATCGCTTACTTTCACGGCAATTTCATCCCCGTGCGCGACCCGCGCTTCAACTGGAAGCGGCCCGTCGACGGCAGCGACCCGGCCACGGAATGGCAAGGGCTGCACACGGTGGCGCAAACCATCACCCTGTTCAATCCGAAGAATGGCTGGATCCAGAATACGAACAACTGGCCGTATTCGGCGGCCGGCGCCCACAGCCCGCGCCAGAGCGACTATCCCGCCTACATGTCCGTGTATGGCGAAAACGCGCGCGGCCTGCATGCCGTCAAGGTTTTCCAGAACCAGAAGGATTTCACGCTCGACAAGCTGATCGCCGCCTCGTACGACAGCGAACTGACGGCCTTCGAAGCGCTGTTGCCGCCCCTGTTCGCGGCATACGATGCGCTGCCGGCGAGCGCCGCGCACAAGCTGGCGCTGGCCGACAAGGTGGCCTTGCTGCGGGCCTGGGACTGGCGCTATGCGCTGGACTCCACCGCCACCTCGCTGGCCGTGTTCTGGGGCCAGGAGCTGGCCGAGCTGGCAGGAAAACAGGCGCGCGAGCAGGGCGTGCCCGTCGTCGATTTTCTGGCGACGGACAAGGTCACGGCGACGCAGCGGCTGGCGGCATTGGCCAGCGCCGCCGATAAACTGCAGCGCGATTTCGGCAACTGGCAAACGCCGTGGGGGGAGATCAACCGCTTCCAGCGCCTGACGGGCGACATCGTGCAGCCGTTTGACGATGCGCAAGCCAGCCTGCCCGTGCCTTATGCGTCGGGCAACTGGGGGGCGCTGGCCGCGTATGGACAGAGCAGCAAGAGCACCACGCGCAGGATTTACGGCGAGCGGGGCAACAGCTTTGTGGCGGCCGTGGAATTCGGCCCCCGCATCAAGGCGAAAAGCATCCTCGCCGGCGGCCAGAGCGGCGACCCGAAGTCGCCCCACTTCCGGGACCAGGCGGCCATGTATGCGCGCGGCGAATTCAAGGATGTGCTGTTTTATCCCGAGGACGTGGCGAAGCACCTGGAGCGCAGGTACCACCCCGGAAAATAGCTGCCGGGCGTATCAAATCGCGTCGAGCGCCGTGCGCAGGTCATGGCGCAAATCCTCGATATCCTCGATCCCCACCGACAGGCGGATCAAGCCATCGCCGATGCCCAGCCTGGCCCGCTGCCCGGCCGGGATGCTGGCATGCGTCATCAGGGCAGGGTGCTCGATCAGGCTTTCCACGCCGCCCAGGCTTTCGGCCAGGGCGAACACCTCGCAGCGTTCGAGGAAGCGCCGCGCGCCCGCCAGATCCGTATCGAGGTCGATCGAGATGATGCCGCCGAAGCCATCCATCTGGCGCCGCGCCAGCGCGTGCTGCGGGTGCGAGGCCAGTCCCGGATAAAACACCTTGCGCACTTCCTTTTGCTGTTCCAGCCACTGCGCCAGGGCCAGGGCGCTTTCGCAATGGCGCTGCATGCGGATGGCCAGGGTTTTCACCCCGCGCAGGGCCAAAAAGCTGTCGAACGGCCCGGCAATCGCGCCCACGGAGTTTTGCAAAAAGCCCAGCTGCTCGCGCCATTCCGCCTGACGTTCTTCCGCGCCGACGATGGCGATGCCGCCGATGATGTCCGAGTGGCCGTTCAAATACTTGGTGGTCGAATGCACGACGATATCGAAGCCGTGCTCCAGGGGGCGCTGCACCAGCGGGCTGGCAAACGTGTTGTCCGCCACGGCGAGGATGCCCCGTTCGCGGCAGATGTCGGCAATGGCCCGCAAATCCGCCAGTTTCAGCATGGGGTTGGTGGGCGTTTCCACCCATACCATCTTCGTTTCCGGGCGCAGCGCGGCCAGCAGGTTTTCCGGATTCGTCAGGTCGACATACGTGAATTCATGACCGGCCGAGCGGCGGCGCACGCGCTCGAATAAACGGTAGGTGCCGCCGTACATGTCGTCGCCGGCGACGATGTGGCTGCCCGCGTCCAGCAATTCCAGCACGGACGAGATGGCGGCCAGGCCCGAGGCGAAGGCGAAGGCCGCACTGCCGCCTTCCAGGTCGGCCACGCAGCGCTCCAGCGCCCAGCGCGTGGGGTTGTGCGAGCGGCCGTAGTCCAGGCCTTTATGTACGCCGGGGCTGTCCTGCACGAAGGTGGAGGTGGCGTAAATGGGCGGCATGATGGCGCCCGTCGACGGGTCGGGCGACTGGCCGGCGTGGATGACGCGGGTGGCGAGGCGGCTCTTGCGGGGCGTTTGTTGGCTCAAGATAGTGTCCTGCGTAAGTGGTTGAGAAGGTCGAAGCGGGTGATCAGGCCATAGAAGGCGCTGTCGTCGGCGACGACGGCCGTCAAGCCCCGGTCCAGGGTGGCGCGCAGGGCGGGCAAGCCGCTGGACGGCGCCAGGGTTTCGATCTGCGTCGTCATGGTGGCGCCCACCAGACCCGCGAAATGCGCGGCGTCGCCGGAGACGTGCAGCAGCAAGTCCGATTCGTCGAGGATGCCGACCAATTGGCCGCCGTCGATGACGGGCAGCTGCGCCAGGTCGCTGGCGCGCATGCGGTTGAAAGCCGTGAGCAGGGTGTCGCCCGGCGCCACGCTGACCACGTCGCCCTCGTCGTAGCGGCGTCCGATCAGGTCGCGCAAGTCGCCGGACAAGGCGCGCTGCAACAGGCCCTGGTCGCGCATCCAGCCGTCGTTGTAGACCTTCGACAGATAGCGCGTCCCCGTGTCGCACACGAAGGTGACGACGCGTTTGGGCGTGGTCTGTTCGCGGCAGTACTTGAGCGCGGCGGCCAGCAGGGTGCCCGTTGACGAGCCCCCTAAAATGCCTTCGGCGAGCAGCAGGGCGCGCGCGGAATCAAAACTTTCCTGGTCGCTGATGGTGTAGGCCTTGGTGACGCTGGCCATGTCGGCAATCGAGGGAATGAAGTCTTCGCCGATGCCTTCGACGGCCCACGAGCCGCTCGTGTCCGACACCTTGCCCGTGTCGATGTATTCGGTGAGGATGGAGCCTTGCGGGTCGGCCAGCACGAATTCCAGCTTCGGCTGCGCCTTGCGGAAGTAGCGCGTCAGGCCCGTCAGGGTGCCGGAGGAGCCGACGCCGACGACGATGGCGTCCACGTCATGGCCGCTTTGCTCCCAGATTTCGGGCGCCGTCGTCGTTTCGTGGGCCAGCGGATTGGCGGGATTGTTGAACTGGTCGGCAAAGAAGGCGCCTGGCAGTTCGCGCGCCAGGCGCGCCGCGTAATCCTGGTAGTACTCGGGATGGCCCTTGCCCACGTCCGAGCGCGTGGTGTGCACTTCGGCGCCCAGGGCTTTCAGGTGCAGCACTTTTTCCGTCGACATCTTGTCGGGGACGACAAGGATCACGCGGTAGCCCTTGATGCGGCCCACCAGCGCCAGGCCGATGCCGGTGTTGCCAGCTGTCGCCTCGACGATGGTGCCGCCCGGCTGCAAACGGCCGTCGGCTTCGGCCGCTTCGATGATGGACAGGCCGATGCGGTCCTTGATGGAACCGCCGGGATTTTGCGATTCCAGTTTCAGGAACAGCTGGCACAGGCCCGTGTCGAGCCTGGTCACTTCGACCAGTGGGGTGTTGCCGATCAGCTTGTATAGCGCTGGCGGCCGGGATGGGGATGGCATTCGATCATTCATGGTGGCTCCTGTCAGAGAAACAGCCGCTCCGGATTGTGTCCCGAGCCGCCTTCCGTGCCGCGCAGTGTAGGCGGGTGCACGGGTGCGGCGAACGAATGTTTGCATGCTTGCATATGCGGCTTTCGCATATCAGCTGCAGCGCGGCTACAGCGTGCGCGCTTCGAGTATGCGCCGTTTTCAGCCCGCATGCCGCGCCAACGGCACGACTATTAAGCTGCCGCAAGCCCGCCATTGCGATTTATAATCACGCCTCGAAAAGGAACTAAACAGTATCCTGAAAACCAGACGAACAGGGCAGGCGGCAGTGGCAAAACTTTATTTCCGGTATTCCGCGATGAACGCGGGCAAGTCGACGGCCTTGTTGCAGGTCGCGCACAACTATGAAGAGCAGGGCCAGCAGGTGCGCCTGTACACGGCCGCCATCGACAGCCGCTACGGCGTGGGAAGGGTCACTTCGCGCCTGGGCCCGCAGCGCCAGGTCGACATCTTCCATGCCGATACGAATTTCCTCGATGCAATTCCCCAGGTCGCTTGCCTGCTGGTTGACGAAGCGCAATTTCTCAGCACGGCACAAGTGCAACAATTGCACCAACTGGCGCAAGTGAAGGGCGTGCCCGTCATCTGCTACGGCTTGCGCACGGATTTCAAGGGCGAACCGTTCCCCGGCTCGGCCTATCTGCTGGCGCTGGCCGACGATATCGAGGAATTGAAGAATATCTGCACTTGCGGCAAGAAAGCCACGATGAACATCCGCGTGGATGAGCAGGGCCGCCGCATCAAGGAAGGCGAGCAGATCAGTATTGGCGGCAACGAAAGTTACCGCCAGGCGTGCGGACGCTGTTTCTATGCCTGATTTACAACGCCTAGCAAAACCGTAGCGAGCGGAAGGAAGTTGTGGTTGAGAAGCGCAACTGTACGAAGGTACAGTGAGCATCGCAGACCGCAAATTACGACGCGCAGTAGGTTTTGACAGGTGTTCTTATTCGGCGACGGGCGCGCCTACATCGGCATCATCCGCCAGCGCCAGGTCGCCCCGCTCGAAGGCGGCGAGGATGTCATTCGCGCGCGCCACGTCGTGTTCGCGCACCATCACGCGGGCGCCGCCGATGGCGGCCGCCAGCAGCATGTCGGCCTGCATGTGCTGGTCATCCGTCAGCAGCACGTCGATGCCGGCGGCGGCCAGGCAGCCGCGGATGACGTGCGCATCCGTGGGGATCATCAGCCGGGCAATTAAAACGTAGTCGTCGTGCATGGTGCCTCCTGGCAAGGTAGATTCATCCCCATCTTAGCACCGGGCCAGTCCTTACAGCTTGAACACGCCTACCACCTGGTTCAGTTCCTGCGCCTGCTCCTGCAAGGCGTCGGCCGCCGCGGCCGCTTCTTCCACCAGGGCCGCGTTCTGCTGGGTCACCTGGTCCATCTGGGCGATGGCCTGGTTGACTTGCTCGATGCCGCTGCGCTGCTCTTCGCTCGCCTGGGCGATTTCGGCCATGATGGTGCTCACTTGCTGCACGCTGGCCACCACCGTGTCCATGGTGGCGCTGGCCTGGCTCACTTGCGCATGGCCCAGGTCCACCGTGCTGGCGGACGCCTGGATCAAATCCTTGATGTCTTTCGCCGCTGCCGTCGAGCGCTGCGCCAGGGTGCGCACTTCCGTGGCGACGACGGCAAAGCCGCGTCCCTGTTCACCGGCGCGCGCCGCTTCCACAGCCGCGTTCAAGGCCAGGATATTCGTCTGGAAGGCGATGCCGTCGATGACGCCGATGATGTCGGCGATCTTGCCCGACGAGCTGCGGATGGCATCCATGGTGCTGGCCACTTGCGCCACGGCCGCGCCGCCTGCCGCTGCCAGGCTGGACGAGTCATGCGCCAGCCGGCTTGCCTGTTGCGCGTGATCAACGTTCTGGCGCACGGTGGAGCTCAGTTCTTCCATCGAGGCGGCCGTTTCTTCCAGCGAGCTGGCTTGCTGCTCCGTGCGGCTCGACAAATCCAGGTTGCCGCTGGCGATTTCACCGGACGCCGTGGCGATCTGCCCGGCGCTGCCGCGTACATTGCTGACCACTTGCGACAGGTTGTCGCTGATGCGGTTCATGGCGAGCAGCAGGCGGCCGATTTCGTCCAGGCTGCTGGTATCGAGGTGCACCGTCAGGTCGCCGGCGGCGATTTGCGCGGCGGCCGTTTCGGCGGCGGCCAGCGGGCGCGACACGAGGGTGCGCACCAGCCAGTACAGCAGCAGGGCGAAGACAAGCAGGGCGATGAAGCCGGAAATGGCCAGCTGGTTGCGCATCTGGCGCGCTTCCAGGGTGATCTCATCCGTGAACGTGCCGCCCGCGATGATCCATTGCCAATCCTTGAATTGACGGTAAAACAGCTGCTTTTCGCGCGCGCTGGCACTCGTTTCGCCCGGCGCCGTCCACGTGTAGCGCATGGCGCCATCCTTTTGCGCCAGCATGTCCTGGATGAACAATCGGCCGTCGCTGGCCTTGAACTCGAGCGCGCTCTTGCCTTCGCTGTTCGGGTGCAGCACCAGGTGGCCGTAATTGGCGCCGGGCGCCGTGTCGACGATATAGATGTAGCCCGTCTGGCCGATCTTGACCTGGCGAATCTTCTCTTTCAGCATGGCCAGATTCTTGCTGATATCGAGGCCGATGAACAGCACGCCCACCACCTTGCCGCCCGCATCGCGCACGGGGTCATATTGCGTGATGTATTGCTTGCCAAACAGTGTTGCCATGCCAACGAAGCGCTGGCCGGCGCGCAGCGGCGCATAGCTGGGATGGTTGTGGTCGAGCTGCGTGCCGACGGCCCGTTCGCCATCCTGCTTTTTCAGCGAGGTGCTGATGCGCACGAATTCATCGCCATTGGCGGCGAAGATGGTGGCGATCACGCCCGTTTGCGCCGTGTAGCGGTCGACCACGACCGTGTCGAGGTTGAGCACCTTGCCGCCGTTGGCCAGGGCGGGCGTGGCCTTGCCGGCCACGGCCACCATCGCACCCGCGTCGACCGTGAACGGGCCGGGAAATTCGGCAGCGAACAGACGCGCGAAGCTGGCCGCCTCGTTGACCATGGCGGTATGAAATACTTCCGTGGTCGTCATGACGCTATTGAGTTCGCTGGTGACGGCCGCTTCGGCGCGCTGTTCCAGGGCATTGGAGGTGCGGATGCTGGTCAAGGCCGTCAGGCTGGCGAGGATCAGGCTGACCAGCGCAAACGTGAAAATGGTGATCTTGCCGCCGACACTCCAGTGGCGGGGGGAGAAGGAAATTGTAGGCATAGTGTGAGTCTGGCAAAGGGTAATCAGCTCGGCCATTCCTGGTCATGACATGACACGCGGGGAGGGGATCTGGTGGGGAATGCGTTTGAAACGGAGGCGCGCAGGCTGTCGGGCCGCGCACAGGCAAGCTGAATTTCAGGGCGCGATGATAGCATGTTGCTTGTGTTTTGTTACTAAGTGTTTCCCGCAGGAATCATTTCTTTTGCGTAAAAACATCATCTGCGTCAAGAATTGCAAAGACTGGCTATTGACTTTTTTGATTTCATTAATGAATGTTTCTGTTCGTCACTGGCGGATGATGCGATTTTTGTCACGAATGTTTCACTTTGTAATGAATGACACGCTGCCTTTAATCCGCGTTTAAGCTTCCAGGAAGAAACTGATATTCCATGGGAGACTGCCAGGCCGTATCCTGTAGAATAATATGCAGACCAGTCGTGTATTCCCCTTACTGTCTTGCTGGCTGGCGCATGCCTATCTGCGCCGCCTGGAATTGATTCAACTAATTTTCGGAGAAGCCGATGAAGAAGCAAATGATGCTGGTCACCCTGGTGCTTGCCCTGTCAGCCCACGCTGGCGCAGCCCAGACGGACAAGAGCGCCGCTCCTCCGCTACCCATGAAGCCGCTGGCCCAGCAAACGCAGGCCGCCTTGTGGGCATCGCGCGTATTGACACGCGTCCATTACAAGGCCATGCCGCTCGACGACGCCATGTCGGAGAAAATCTTCGATCGCTACTTCAAGTCCCTGGACGCGGAAAAACTGTTTTTCGTGCAAGCCGACGTCGACCGTTTCGCGCCGCTGCGCACCAAGCTCGATGACGCCATCATCAATGAAGACTTGACGGCGCCGTTTGCCATCTACAACCTGTACCAGCAGCGTTTCGACGAGCGCATGGCGTATGCGCGTGAATTGCTGAAAACCAAGTTCGACTTCACGGCCGACGAGAGCTACCAGCTCGACCGCGAAAAGGCTGCCTGGCCGAAGAATGACGAGGAAGTGCGCGACCTGTGGCGCAAGCGCGTCAAGAACGACTGGCTGCGCCTGAAACTGGCGGGCAAGGAAGACAAGGCCATCCGCGAGACCCTGGACAAGCGCTATGAAAGCTATACGACCCGTTCGCGCAAGCTCAACAGCGAAGACGTGTTCCAGATTTTCATGAATTCGTACGCCATGTCGATCGAGCCGCATACCAATTACCTGGGCCCGCGCGCGTCGGACAACTTCGACATCGCCATGCGGCTGTCGCTCGAAGGCATCGGCGCCGTGCTGCAGACGCGCGACGAATACACGGTGGTGCGCGAAGTCGTGCCGGGCAGCCCGGCCGGCCTGTCGGGCAAGCTGAAAGTGGGCGACCGCATCGTCGGCGTGGGGCAGGGCGAAAGCGGCCCCATCACCGAAGTGCTGGGCATGCGCATCGACGACGTGGTGCAGCTGATCCGCGGCGCCAAGGATTCCGTGGTGCGCCTCGACATCCTGCCGGCCGACGCCGGCCCGGACGCCAAGCACGTGGTCTTGCCGCTGGTGCGCAAGAAAATCAGCATGGAAGAGCAGGCGGCGAAGAAATCGATCATCGAAGTGCGCGATAACGGCGTCAAGCGCCGCATCGGCGTCATTTCCCTGCCGACGTTCTACCAGGATTTCGAAGCGCGCCGCCGCGGCGACAAGGACTTCAAAAGCGCCACGCGCGACGTCAGCCGCTTGCTGGCCGAGTTGAAGAAAGACAAGGTCGACAACGTCCTGATCGACTTGCGCAACAACGGCGGCGGTTCGCTGAACGAAGCCGTTGAACTGACGGGCCTGTTCATCGACAAGGGCCCTGTCGTGATGCAGCGCAATGCCGAAGGCAAGGTCGAAGTGGAAAGCGATACGAATGCCGGCCTGGCCTGGGATGGCCCGATGGGCGTGCTGATCAACCGCGGCTCGGCTTCCGCTTCCGAGATTTTCGCCGCCGCCGTGCAGGACTATGGCCGTGGCGTCATCATCGGCGAAGGCAGCTTCGGCAAGGGCACGGTGCAGACCTTGTTCAACCTTGACCGTTTCGGCGGCAGCGAGAAAGCCCGTTTCGGCGAGCTGAAAATGACCATCGCCCAGTTCTTCCGCATCAATGGCGGCACCACGCAGTTGCGCGGCGTCACGCCCGACATCAAGCTGCCAGCCATGTCGGACGCGGAAAACTTCGGCGAGTCGAGCTATGACAATGCCCTGCCATGGGTCGCGATCAAGCCGGCGCCCTACATACCGACGGGCGACCTGAAGGAGATCGTGCCGCTGCTGGACAAGAAACATGATGCGCGCGTGGCCAAGGACAAGGATTTCCAGTACTTGCTCGATGACATAGCCCTCGTCGTCAAGCAGCGCAAGGAAAACCAGATTTCGCTCAATGAAACCGTGCGCCGCAAGGAGCGCGATGCCCAGGAAGCGCGCGCCAAGGCCCGTGAAAAACGCCTGATCGCGCAGATTTCGAACCCTGCCGACGACCTGGTGGTGATTCCGGATCCGAAAGACGTGCTGAAGGGCGCGAAAGCGGCCAACAAGACGGCCAAGCAGATCGCCGCCGTGAAGGGCGCCTTGCGCACGGACGACGGCTTGCAGGGCGACGAACGGGCGCTGAGTGCCGAACTGGACGCTGAAACGGCCGCGAAGAGCGCGAAGGACGTGCTGTTGAACGAAGCAGCGCGCATCCTGGCCGACGAAGTTGCGCTGATCAAGGCCGATAGCCGCATGGCGTCGAAGGTCTTGCCATATGGCGCGGACGGCAAGGCGACGCCGGTGACGGCAGCGAAATAAGGCTTGTGGTCGCGTAAGAAGCCGGTTCCTTGCGGAGCCGGCTTTTTTTTTGCGCCATCAGTTATCTGTCTGGCGTATTTCTATCATTCCAACAATCAATTGGATTGATATGCCGCGACGCAGCATAATGCACCCGTCTCCTCTATTCTCCTCCAAGAAAATAGATTCAGCCCGCTCCCGCAGCGGGCTTTTTTTTGCCTTGCTTTTTGCGTGGCGCCCGCCGCGTTCCCTCAAGTCCGCCCTCCGCATGCCGCTGCAAGCGTTCAATCCCGACTGAAATTGTCGGGAATCGCTCAGATTTGCTCCGTTATACATTTTCCATTCTTGTTATATTCCCACAAAGAAATTTTCTTTGGCTTTCTGTAATGGCAGCGCGGTCTAGCGCGGCAGCAAAGCGCGTTATCCGCCACGCAGTGCGCTGTCCCATGGCTGCCTGCGCCTGATGCATAGCGCCCGATGCCGGCACCGCATGCTTTTTCCTTCTTTATTCATTCCGTCATGCCGCCAGCGGCGACCGAGAGGCTTATCTTGCGTTGTAAACTTCTTCCCCTGACCCTGCTGCCCTTGCTGGCGCTGATACAGACCGCCTGGGCCGTCGATCCCCCCAGTGCGGGCAGCCAGTTGCAGCAGATTCCCGTGGCGCCCTCGCTGCCGAAAGCGCCGCCCGCCATCCGCGTGCAGCAGGGCAACGTGCCCGCCGCCACGGTGGGCGACAGCACGCGCATCACGGTGCAGCGCCTGCAGATCACGGCACCGCCAGTCTTCACCGAGAGCGAACTGGTGGCCGCCTCGGGGTTTACTGCAGGCAGCGAGCTGACCCTGGGCGAGCTGCGCGCCATGGCGTCCAACATCGCCAGCTATTACCAGAATCGCGGCTATTTCCTCGCGCAAGCCTATCTGCCCGCGCAAGATATCAAGGATGGCGTCGTCACGATCAGCGTGTTGCCAGGCCAGTATGGCCAGGTGCAACTGCGCAACCAGAGCAATCTGTCCGACGGCCTGGCCGGCACCGTGCTGGCGGGCCTGGACGGGCAGGTGATCGCCACGGCGCCGCTGGAACGCCGCTTGCTGCTGCTGTCGGATTTGCCGGGCGTGCAGGTCAGCTCGACGCTGGCGCCGGGCGCCTCGCTGGGGGCGTCCGACCTGATCGTCGACGTGCAGCCGGGCTCGCGCTTCAACGGCAGCATCGACCTGGATAACCAGGGCAACCGCTACACGGGCCGCAACCGCATCGGCGCCACCCTGAATATCAATGAACTGGCCGGCATCGGCGACGTGGCCACCGTGCGCGCGTTCACCTCGGCCGACGGCCTGAACTATGGCCGCCTGGCCTACCAGGGGCAGGCGGGCTTGCTGCGCCTGGGCGGCGCCTACACCTATATGGACTACAAGCTGGGCAAGGAATTTGCCGTGCTCGACGCCAAGGGCACGGCGAAGATCGCCAGCGCCTATGGCAGTTATCCGCTGATCCGCTCGCGCAGCAACAACCTGTATGCACAGGTCAGCTATGACGACAAGACTTTCCAGGACCGCACGGAGTCGACGGGCAGCGTCAACGACAAGAAGGCCAAGGTGTGGATGCTGAATCTGAATGGCGACAGCAAGGATGGCTGGGGCGGTGGCGGCGCCAGCACGTATTCGCTGACCTTTACCACGGGCAAGATCGATATCGAGACGCCGGCAACCTTGGCGCTCGACCGCGCGACGGTGAACAGCAACGGCCACTTCAACAAGCTGGCCTTCAACGCGGCGCGTGTGCAAAGCCTGGGCGGCGAGACGAGCTTGTTCGGCACCGTCAGCGGCCAGGCGGCGTCGAAAAACCTCGATGTGTCGGAAAAGATGGGCGTGGGCGGCGTGGGCGGCGTGCGCGCCTATCCGGGCGGCGAAGCGTATGGCGACCAGGGCTATGTGCTGAATGTGGAGCTGCGCCAGAACGTGACGGCGTTCACGGCCTTTCCCGGCCAGCTGCAAGTGCTGGCCTTTGCCGACACGGGCACCGTCAAGCTGAACCGCGATGCCTGGAGCGCCGGCGACAACCGCCGCACCCTGAGCGGCGCGGGCGTGGGCGTGACGTGGACGGGCGCCAACGCGCTCGTGCTGAAGGCGTATTACGCGCACAAGCTGGGCAATGCCAAGGCGACCTCGGCACCGGATGCGGCAGGCCGCTTCTGGTTGCAAGCCGTCAAGTACTTTTAAATATTAATACAAGCTAAAACATCAGGACACTGCCATGAACCGCATCTACCGCTCCATCTGGAACCAGGCCATCGGCGCGTACGCCGCCGTTTCCGAAAACGTCAAATCCGCCGGCAAGCGCTCGATGCCGGGCAGCAGCGGGGGCGGCGCGCATTTCGCCCTGACCGGCATGGCGGCGGCGCTGATGCTCGGCTATGGCTCCCTGGCCCTGGCGGGGCCGGCGGGCGGCACGGTGGTGGCGGGCCAGGCGACGATCAACGGCGCGCCGGGCAATACCGTGATCCAGCAGGGCAGCCAGCATGCCGTCATCAACTGGGCCAGTTTCAATATCGGCAAGGGCGAATCGGTGCAGTTCCAGCAGCCCAACAGCAATGCGGTGGCCCTGAACCGCGTGCTGGGCAGCGACGGCACGACCATCCTGGGCAAGCTGTCGGCCAACGGCAAGGTGTTTATCGTCAATCCGAACGGCGTGCTGTTCGGCCACAGCGCGTCCGTGAACACGGCCGGCCTGGTGGCTTCCACACTGGATATCAGCAATGCCGACTTCATGGCGGGCAAGTACCAGTTTTCCGGCAATGGCAGCGGTAAAGTCTTGAACCAGGGTAACATCAGCGCGCCGGGCGGCTATGTGGCCTTGCTGGGCGCAAACGTATCGAACGAAGGCACGATCCAGGCGCGCCTGGGCTCGGTGGCCCTGGCGGCGGGCAGGGCCATCACGCTGGACGTGGCGGGTGATGGCTTGCTGAACGTGGCGGTGGACCGGGGCGCCGTGGGCGCTCTCGTGAATAACGGCGGCTTGATCCAGGCCGATGGCGGCAGCGTCGTCCTGACGGCGCAGGCGGCGGGCGACTTGCTGAAAACCGTCGTCAACAACACGGGCGTGATCGAGGCGCACAGCATCGACACGCGCGGCGGCACGATCAAGTTGCTGGGCGACATGCAAAGCGGCACGGTGAACGCGGCCGGCACCCTGGACGCCAGCGCGCCTGCGGGCGGCAATGGCGGCTTCATCGACACCTCGGCCGCGCACGTGAAGATCGACGACGCGCTGAAGGTGAGCACGGCCGCGATGAAGGGCACGACGGGCATGTGGCTGATCGATCCGACCGATTTCACGATCGCGGCATCGGGCGGCAACCAGACCGGCGCGTTTTACAGCAATGCGCTCAAGTCCAGCAATGTCACCATCGCAACGGTCGCCAGCGGCGGCGCGGCAGGCGATATCCATGTCAACGACACGATCAGCTGGTCGGCCAACAAGCTGACTTTGACGGCGCACAATAATATCAATATCAATGCGCCGCTGCGCGGTGCCGGTACGGCCAGCCTGGCGCTCGAGTATGGCCAGCGCGGCGTCGCCGCCGGCAACCTGTCCACCTACAACGTGAAGGCGGAAGTGGACTTGCCATCGGGTAATAGCTTCAGCACCAGGCAGGGCACGGATGGCGCAGTGATCAGCTATACGGTGATCAACAGCACAGGTGCGGCTGGCAGCCTGAGCGCAGCCGATTTGCAGGGCATGAATGCCAACCTGGGAGGCAACTATGCGCTGGGCCGCCATATCGACGCCAGTGCCACGCTCGACTGGGACGGCGGCAAGGGCTTCGTGCCCATCGGCAACACAGGGACGCCATTCCTGGGCAGGGTTGACGGCCTGGGCCATGACGTCACGGGATTGTCCCTCACCCGGCTGACGGACTATGCCGATGTCGGCATGTTTGGCGCCATCGGCGCGTCGGGCGTGGTGCGCAACCTCAATCTCGTCAACACTCGGATACAGGCGCCGGAAGGCAAGTACGGGCAGATCCGGATGGGCATGCTGGCGGCAAGAAACGCGGGCTTGATCGATAACGTCAGTGCGTACGGCGAACTGAAGCTGACGGGGTATATTTACGCGGGCGGCCTGGTGGGCGTGAATGGCGGCGTGATCAACAACAGCCGCAGCAGCGGCAGTATCGAACACACTCCCAATTACGGTGGCGGAGCTGCCGGGCTGGTTGCTGAAAATGAACGTGGCGGCAGCGTCAGCAACAGTAGCAGCAGCATGAAGGTGACCGTAGTCAAGGGCACGGCCGGCGGGCTGGTGCTTGAAAACGCTGGCACCATCGCGAAGAGCTTTGCCACGGGCGACGTCGCGGGCGATGTCTTTACGGGCGGCCTGGCGGCATTCACCTCAGGCAATATCAGCGACAGCCATGCGACGGGCAGCGTGACGGGCAGTTCCATCGCCGGCGGATTGGCTGGCCGGCTGGGCGGGATGATCAGCAACAGCTATGCGACCGGCAATGTCTACTCTTCCGGCGATGTGCAGTCCGAGCAGGGTTTTGGCGGCCTCGTCGGTGATGTTTATGCGGGCAGGATCAGCAACAGCTATGCCACTGGCAGCGTCAATGCGGGCAACTATGCGGGCGGCATCGTCGGCCGGAACCGGGGGAGTGTGGACAATGTCTATTCCTTCGGCGCGGTCAATGCGCAGCACGATAACCGGGGCGGCATCGTTGGCTACAATGATTTCGGTGGCAACGTGAGCAATGCCTATTACAACAGCAGCGCCAACCACGGCCTGACGGGCCTGGGCCAAGGCAATGGCAGAACGAGCAATATCGTCGGCTTGACGGACCTTGCAATGGGTGATCCTGCAAGTTATCCAACATTCAATTTCACGACGACGGCTGGCGCCACGGGCAACAATTGGGTGACGGTGGGATCGAACGGCGGCATGAACGGCAAGGGCGGCACGTTGCCGATGTTCAGCGGCGAGTACTCGACCACCATCAATTCCGCGCACCAGCTGCAACTGATGGCGATGGACAAGACGGCAGCCTATACCCTGGGCAGCAGCTTCAGCGCGGGGGCGACGGCCGGCGGCGATATCTGGCTCGGCAAAGGCTTCGTGCCTGTCGGTGACGCCGCGTCGCCGTTCACGGGCAGCCTCAATGGCGCCGGCCACATCATTTCCGACTTGCGTATCTTCCGGCAGGGGAGCGCTGCAATCGGCCTGATCGGCATTCTCGGCAAAAATGGCAGTATCTCGGATCTGGGCTTGAGCGACGCCCGGATCACCGGCGGCAGCGATGTGGGCGCGCTCGCCGGCGCGAACGCGGGCAAAATCAGCGGCAGTTTCGTTACCGGCAATGTCACGGGCGATGCGCAGGTCGGCGCCCTCGTGGGCAGCAATACGGGCGAAATTGTCGACAGTTACGCGCTGGGCAGCGCGACGGGCGGCGTGAATGTGGGCGGCCTGGCTGGCGACAGCCGCGGCGGCAGCATCCGTAACAGCTATGCGGCCGTTGCCGTCAGCGGCGCAGCGGGGGTTGGCGGGCTGGCAGGCGGCGCCTCCGCCGCCGATGCCACGGGCAGTTACTGGGATACGCAGATCAGCGGGCAGGCCGGCAGCCAGGGCGGCACGGGCTTGAGTTCGGCCGATTTGAGAAAACTGGCCAACTACAACGGCAGCAACGGCGCGGGTAGCCCGGCGTGGGACTTGAACAATACCTGGGTGATTTACGAAGGACAGAGCACGCCATTGCTGCGTTCCTTCCTGACGCCCCTGGTGGTGACGGTGTCGCATAGCAGCAAGGTCTATGATGGCCTCGCCAGCGATCCCGTCACCGTAAGCTATTCCAGGGTGGTCGATCCTTCCCTGCTGCAAGGCTCGTTGACATATGACAATGCGTCCGGTAGCCCGGTCAATGCCGGCAATTATGTGGTGCGGGCCAGCGGCGTGTATTCCACGGCCCAGAATGGCTACCTGATTAGCTATGTCGATGGCGGCGTGACCATTACGCCACGCCAGATCAGCCTGAATGGCGTTTCGGCGGGCAACAAGGTGTATGACGGCAACACCTCTGCCGTGCTGGCTGGCGGCAGCCTCAGTGGCGTGCTGGGCGATGACGTGGCCAAGCTGAGCTTTTTGCTGTCCGGCTCGTATGCCAGCAAGAATGTCGGCAACAATCTCGCCATTACGGCCAGCGTCACGTTGGGCGGCAGTGCGGCCGGCAACTACACGCTGGCGCCAATCGGCGACTTCAGCGGCGCGATCACCAAAGCCACCATCAGCAGCGTGACGGGCATCAAGGCCGATGACAAGGTGTATGACGGCGGCCTGGGGGCCAGTCTGAGCGTCGCTTCGGCGGTCTTGCACGGCATGGTGAGCGGCGACAGTCTTGCCGTGGTCACTGCCAGAGGCAATTTCGCGGACAAGAATGCGGGCAGCGGTAAAACGGTGTATGTCAGCGATATCGTGCTGGCTGGCGCCGACAGCGGCAACTATATCCTGGCCGCCACGGACGCCGTCATCACGGGCACCATCCGGCCCAAGGCGCTGACGCTCGGCGGCGTCGCCGCGCAAGATAAAGTCTACGATGGCAATGCCGACGCGCGCGTGACGGGCGGCACATTGAGCGGTTTCGTCGGCTCGGAAAACGTGATCTTGTCTGGCCTGAGCGGCTATTTTTCGGACAAGAACGCCGGCAACGGCAAGGCCGTGACGGTGGGCGCCGTGCTGGCCAGCGATACGGGGCTGGCCAGCAACTACACGGTGGCCAACCCGGACGGCTTGACGGCCAGCATCACGCCCAAGGCCCTGACGGTGACGGGCGCGGTGGCGGGCGACAAGGTCTATGACGGCACGCGCCTGGCCAGCGTCAGCGGCGGGGTTCTGTCCGGCCTGGTCGAAGGCGAACGCCTGGACATCGCCGGGATGGCGGCCAGCTTCGGCGACCAGAACGCGGGCAAGGCCAAGGCGGTGACGGTGACGGGCACGACCCTGGCCGATACGGCCAGCGGTTTGGCCAGCAACTACACGGTGGCCAACCCGGACGGCTTGACGGCCAGCATCACGCCCAAGGCCCTGACGGTGACGGGCGCGGTGGCGCTCGACAAGGTCTACGATGGCACGCGCCAGGCCAGCATCAGCGGCGGCGTACTGTCCGGCCTGGTTGAAGGCGAGCACCTGGACATCGCCGGGATGACGGCCAGCTTCGGCGACAAGAACGCGGGCAAGGCCAAGGCGGTGACGGTGACGGGCACGGCCCTGGTCGACACGGCCAGCGGCTTGGCCGGCAATTACACGGTGACCGATCCGAACGGCTTGACGGCCAGCATCACGCCCAAAGCCTTGACGGTGACGGGGGCGGCGGCGCTCGACAAGGTCTACGACGGCACGCGCCAGGCCAGCGTCAGCGGCGGTGTGCTGTCCGGCCTGGTCGAAGGCGAACGCCTGGGCGTGACCGGGATGACGGCCAGCTTCGGTGACAAGAACGCGGGCAAGGCCAAGGCGGTGACGGTGACGGGCACGACCCTGGCCGACACGGCCAGCGGTTCAGCCAGCAACTACACGGTGGCGAACCCGGGCGGCTTGACGGCCAGCATCACGCCGGCGGCGCTGACGGTGGGTATCACGGGTATCAACAAGGTTTACGATGCGAGCGTCGCTGCCAGCGTGAACTGGCGCGACGACCGTCTTGCCGGCGACCAGCTGAGCATCAGCAGCAATGCTGCCCAGTTTGCCGACAAGAATGCGGGACAGGGCAAGACGGTACGCGTGGATGGCATACGCCTGAGTGGCCTGGACGCCGGCAATTATGTGGTCAACACGGCGGCGGCGGCGCGGGCCGATATTACGCAGGCGAAATTGACCGTGACGGTGAACAATGCCGAGAAAGACCAGGGGCGCCCTAATCCTGTCTTTGACGTCGGCTATGCGGGCTTGCTGGCAGGCGACAGCGTGGCATCGGAACTGCGCGGCGAACTGCTGTTCAGTACGGAGGCTGGCGCGGGTTCGCCGGCCGGCAACTATAAGGTTGCCGCCGCAGGGCAGACGTCGAACAACTATGCGATCGGCTATGTCGCCGGCAGCTTGAAGGTGAAGCCGGCGGAAGCCTTGCGCAATGCGCTGACGGCAGCGGCCGCTTCCGTCGCCGCCGTGCCGTTGGCGGGCAATATGGTGGTCGCGGAGCATGCCCATGGCGGCAAAGCGGCGGCTGGCCCTGCCGCGCCTGTCGTGGCCAGCGTGGCCGGCCAGGCATCCCGCCAGGTGCTGCCGGGCTTGCAATTGAGCGTGCTCGACGGCGGTATCCTGTTGCCGGCCGGCATGACCAGCGGCCCGGCCATGCCGTAACAGCCAGGGCCGTGCTTGTCCCGGCTAGCCGGCCCGTGCGGCAGCCGCCCTGCCAGGAGGCTGCAGATCCGTATTGGCTTCGAACAGGGCCGTGATCCAGCCCGCAAACGCCTGCAGCTTGGGCGTGGCCAGCCGGCCTTGCGGCGTCAGCAGGGACATGGGCATCGGCGTCGGCGGGTGAGCCGCCAGCACGGCCACCAGGGCGCCGCTGTCGAGGTGCGCGCGCACCTGGTACACGGCCGCCTGCGCCAGTCCCAGTCCTTGCAGCGCGCAAGCGACGCTGGCGTCGGCGTCGTTGACGGCGATGGGGCCGGCCATCGGCACGCGCACCACCTCCTTGCCTTGCAGGAAATCCCAGTCGAAGGCGCGTCCCGTGCGGCCCGAGTAATGCATGATGCCCCGGTGCGCGGCCAGGTCGGTCAGGGTGTGCGGCGTGCCGTGCCGCGCCAGGTAGGCGGGTGAGGCGCACGTGACGAAGCGCATCAGGCCGACCTGTTTGCCGATGAAGGCGGAATCCTGCAAGGTGCCCACGCGCAAGGCGCAATCGATGCCTTCCTGCGTCAGGTCGACCAGGCGGTCAGTCAGGCTCAGCTGCAGTTGCACGTCCGGCCAGGCGGCGTGGAATTGCGCGATATGGGGCATGACGAGGCGCCGGCCCACCGTGTTGGGCAGGTTGATGCGCAGCAAGCCACGGGGTTTTTTCGCGTCCGGACCGCGGAACGCCAGTTCCGCCGTGTCGACGGCTTTTAAAATATCGAGGCAATGGCGGAAGTACTCGGCCCCTTCCGGCGTCAGGGACAAACGGCGCGTAGTGCGCTGCAGCAGTTGCGTGCCCAGGTAGGCTTCCAGCTTTTGCAGGGTGGCCGTCAGCGCGGCGCGCGGCAAATTCAAGGTTTCGGCCGCCTTGGAAAAACTGTTGGCCTCGACGATGCGCACGAAGGTCTGCATGGCCTTGATCTTGTCCATGGGATAGCCTGTCCTTGTATTGTTCATCTTATGTGAAAAGTGTAGGGCGATTATGCCCTAATTATCTTTGCCCCGGTTTTGCCTAGAATGGCGACATCCCTATCGAACCGAGGAAACAACATGAACAAGGCCTCACCTTCTGCTCCCCACGACATTGCGCCCGCCATGGTGCTGCTGCTGGCCATCGCTTCCGGCCTGATCGTCGCTAACCTGTACTACGCGCAAACCCTGGTCGGGCCCATCAGCGCCTCCACGGGCCTGTCGGCCAAGGCGGCCGGGCTGATCGTTACCCTGACGCAAGTCGGCTATACCCTGGGCCTGCTGTTTGTCGTGCCCCTGGGCGACTTGCTGGAAAACCGCCGCCTGATCGTCACTGCCTTGCTGGTGACGGCCACGGCCCTGGTGGCGGCGGCCCTCTCCACGGGCGCCATCGTGTTCCTGGCAGCCGCGCTGGCCATCGGCCTCGGGTCCGTGGCGGCGCAAGTGATCGTGCCGTTTGCCGCCCACCTGTCGCAGGAAGCGACGCGGGGCCAGACGGTGGGCAAGGTGGTCAGCGGCCTGTTGCTGGGCATCATGCTGGCCCGTCCCGTCGCTTCGCTGGTGGCGGCCCATGCGAGCTGGCACGTGGTGTTTGGCGGCGCCGCCGTGCTGATGGTCTTGCTGGCGCTGGTGCTGCGCCGCGCCTTGCCCGTGCGCCAGCCCGTGTCGAGCATGCGCTATCCGGCCTTGATGGCTTCGCTGTGGCATTTGCTGCTGGGCACGCCCGTGCTGCGCCGCCGCGCCGCCTATCATGCGGGCCTGTTCGGCGCCTTCAGCCTGTTCTGGACCGTCACGCCGCTGGTGCTGTCCAGCCCCGCGTTCGGCCTGTCGCAAACGGGCATCGCCATCTTCGCCCTGGTGGGCATGGCGGGCGCCGTCGCTTCGCCCATCGCCGGCCGCCTGGCCGATGCGGGCCACACCTTGCCCGCCACGGCCGCCGCGCTGGCGCTGGGCGTCGTCGCCTTTGCCTTGCCGATGCTGGCGCCCGAGTCGAAACATGTGGCGCTGGGGCTGCTGGTGGTCGCTTCCATCGTGCTCGACATGGGCGTGGCGGCGAATCTGGTGCTGGGCCAGCGCGCCATCTTCAGCCTGGGCGCGGAAGTGCGCGGCCGCCTGAACGGCCTGTATTTCGCCCTGTTCTTCGCCGGCGGCGCGGCCGGCTCGGCCATCGGCGCCTGGGTGTATGCCAGCTATGGCTGGCAAGCAACTTTGCTGACCGGCATGGCGTTTCCGGGCCTGGCCCTGCTGGTATGGCTGGGAGAATTTCTGCCGCTGGCCGCGCGCCGCACGGCTTGAAACCCTGATGGCGGCTCGTTATCACTAGCGGCTATTTCTATCATCATGAAGATAAAGTGGCGTGATATGCCGCGATGCCGCAAGATGCACTTGTCTCCTCTATCTCCTCCAAGGAAATAGATTCAGCCCGCTTCCGTAGCGGGCTTTTTTTTGTCTTTGCAGATTAAATCACTACCAGATCGAGCGCGCGCATGAAGTTCGCCGCCTGCGCATGCGTGATGACGGCGCCTTTCAGCAAGGACGCTTCGCTCAATTTGAACCCGTCGATATCGGCGCCGCGCAAGTCCGCGCCCTGGAACTTCGCCAGTTTGATCGTGGCGTTGCGCAGGCTGCCACCCTCAAAGACGGCGTCGCGGAAGTCGCAGCCGGCCAGGTAGGCGTCGGAAAAGTCCAGCTGTTTTAATATTGCCTTGCGGAACGAGAAGCCGCGCAGGTCGGCGCCCACCAGCAGGCTGTCTTCGAAGGTGAGGCCCAGGTGGGCCACTTCCTCGAACGAGGCGCCCGTCAGCTTGCAGCCGCGGTAGGTGGCCGAGGCCAGCTTGGCGCGCCGCCATTTTGTGTTGTTCAGGTCGCAGCCTTCGAAGCTGGCGTCGACGGCGTCGACGGATTCGAAATCGGCGCTGCCCGCGCGGCAGCGGCGCCAGGTGCTGCGCGCCAGTTTGCTGGCGAACAGATTGGTGTCGGCAAAGGTGCAGCGCTCGAAGGTACAGCCCTGCAGATCGAGGCGCGACAAGTCTTCGCCGTCGAACGCACAATCGATGAAGTGGCGCACGGGCAGGGCCAGCTGCTGCTCGATGCCGGCGCGGTCCAGGGTCATGTTGCTTACTGCGGTGTCGTGTGTTGCCATCCGTTTTTATTCCTAATCAAAGCAGGGGAGGGATGGCGCGGCGGGAAAATGCACGAACCAGAACACCTCCCCGGCTGGTGTAACAGCCAAGGGTCAGCGCCGTGGGTCCGCGTGGGCGGGAGCATGCCGGACGGTGCCGGGCACTTACCGGGTTACCAACCGGTGCGCTCATTTTCGATCAGCGCGTATTGTAGCTTGTCCGAATCGGCCTTGCCAGTTCTTGCGAAGCCGGGTTAGTATCGTTGCAGGCGCAGCCACTGCGCCAACGTCGCTCGGACGGATCCGGGCGCTTACGTACAGAGATAACCATGACCGACAGCCAAGCTCCGCGCAGCTTTTCGCGCATCAATCGCCTTCCCCCCTACGTTTTCAATATCACCGCCGAACTCAAGATGGCCGCGCGCCGCCGTGGCGAGGATATCATCGACATGTCGATGGGCAATCCCGATGGCGCCACGCCGGCCCACATCGTGGACAAGCTGGTCGAGACGGTGAAACGCCCCGACACGCACGGCTATTCCGCCTCCAAGGGCATTCCGCGGCTGCGCCGCGCGATTGCCCACTGGTACAAGAAGCGCTACGAGGTCGACATCGACCCGGACAGCGAAGCCATCGTCACCATCGGCTCGAAAGAGGGCCTGGCGCACCTGATGCTGGCGACCTTGGACCGTGGCGACACGGTGCTGGTGCCCAATCCCAGCTACCCGATCCACATCTGGGGCGCCGTCATCGCGGGCGCCGATATCCGCTCCGTGCGCATGGGGCCTGGCGTGGATTTCTTTGCCGAGCTGGAACGGGCGATCCGCGAAAGCTACCCGAAGCCGAAGATGATGGTGCTGGGCTTCCCGTCCAACCCCACGGCGCAATGCGTGGAGCTGGAATTTTTCGAACGGGTCGTCGCGCTGGCGAAACAGCACAATATCCTGGTGGTGCATGACCTGGCGTATGCCGACATCACCTTCGATGGCTGGAAGGCGCCGTCCATCATGCAGGTGCCGGGCGCGCGCGACGTGGCCGTCGAATTCTTCACCATGTCGAAAAGCTACAACATGGCGGGCTGGCGCATCGGCTTCATGGTGGGCAATGCAGAACTGGTGGCCGCTTTGGCGCGCATCAAGAGCTACCACGACTACGGCAGTTTTACGCCCGTGCAAGTGGCGGCCATTGCCGCGCTGGAAGGCGATCAAAGTTGCGTCACGGAAATCTGCGCCCAGTACCAGCGCCGCCGCGACGTGCTGGTGAAAGGCTTGCATGAGGCGGGCTGGATGGTGGAAAAACCGAAGGCCTCGATGTATATCTGGGCGCATATCCCGCAAGCGTATCGCCACCTGGGGTCGCTGGAGTTTGCCAAGCTGCTGCTGCAAAAAGCGAAGGTGAGCGTGTCGCCCGGCATCGGTTTCGGCGAATACGGCGATGAATACGTGCGCTTCGCCCTGATCGAAAACGAGGCGCGCGTCCGGCAAGCCTTGCGCGGCATCAAGAATATGTTGCGTTCCGGCGACGCAAAAACGGAAACGGCAACGTAAAAGTTGCCGTATGGAATTGTCTGTTGCCCCTAATATCACTGCTGCGTATTTCTGACATCACGAATATAAAGTGGTTTTATATGCTGCAACGCGGCATCATTCATTTGTCTCCTCTATCTCCTCCAAGGAAATAGATTCAGCCCGCTCCCGCAGCGGGCTTTTTTTTGCCTGTCATTCCGCGCGGCTATGCGTCGCCGGCACCTGTAAACCGCCGTACCGCCACCTCCCACTGCTGCATCAGGCTGGCCGCCTGGTCGCGGCCGATGGCGGGCAGGAACGTCCTGTCGGCGCGCCAGTGCGATGCCAGCTCGTCCACGCCACGGTACTGGCCGATGGCCAGGCCCGCCAGGTAGGCCGCGCCAAGGGCCGTCGTTTCGATCACTTGCGGGCGCACGACGGGGATGCCCAGCAAGTCGGCCTGGAATTGCAGCAGCAGGTTGTTGGCGCAGGCGCCGCCGTCCACGCGCAGCTCCGTGATGGGCGCTTGCGCGTCGCGCGTCATGGCGCCCAGCAGGGCGGCGCTCTGGAAGGCGATCGCTTCGAGCGCGGCGCGGGCAATATGGCCCACCGTGCTGCCCCGGCTCAGGCCCAGGATGGCGCCTTTCGCCGAGGGCACCCAGTACGGCGCGCCCAGGCCTGTAAACGAGGGCACGAAGACCACGCCGCCGGAATCGGGCACGGAGGCGGCCAGGCCTTCCGCTTCGCCCGCGTGGCCGATGGCGCCCAGGCCATCGCGCAGCCACTGCACCACGGCGCCGCCGATGAAGACGCTGCCTTCGAGCGCATACGCGGGCTGCGCGCCCACCTGGCAGGCGGCCGTGCTGATCAGGCCATGCTGCGATTGCGCACATTGCTCGCCCGTGTTGAGCAGCAAGAAGCAGCCCGTGCCATAGGTATTCTTGGCCATGCCCGGCGTGAAACAGGTCTGGCCGAACAGCGCCGCCTGCTGGTCGCCGGCGATGCCGCCGATGATGACGGGGCTGCCCAGCACCGCCGCATCCGTTTCGCCATACACGTGGCTCGAAGGGTGGACGGTCGGCAGCAGGCTGGCGGGAATGCCCAGCCAGTCGAGCAGCTGGGCATCCCAGCAGCCTTCATGCAGGTTCCACAGCATGGTGCGCGAAGCGTTGGTGACGTCGCTCACGTGCAGCCGGCCGCCCGTCATCTGCCATGCCAGCCAGGTATCGATGGTGCCGAAGGCCAGTTCGCCGCGCATGGCCCGCGCGCGGACGCCGGGCACGGCGTCGAGTATCCAGCGCAGCTTGGTGCCGGAAAAATACGGGTCGAGCACCAGGCCCGTCTTCGCATGGATGGCGCCGGCCAGGCCCCGCGCGCGCAGGTCCTCGCACAGCGCTTCCGTGCGGCGGTCTTGCCAGACGATGGCGTTGTAGACGGGTTCGCCCGTGGCGCGATCCCATACCACCGTCGTTTCGCGCTGGTTGGTGATGCCCAGCGCACCGAGGGCGTCGGCCTGCAAGCCCGTCTTGGCCAGCACTTCGCGGCAGGTCGCCAGCTGGCTGTGCCAGATTTCCATCGGGTCGTGCTCGATCCAGCCCGGCTGCGGGAAGAGCTGGCGAAACTCGCGCTGCGCCATGGCGACGATGGCGCCGGCTTCGTCGAAGACCATGCTGCGCGAGCTGGAGGTGCCCTGGTCGAGGGCCAGCAAATACGTCATGCCGCCACCTCTTGCGCCAGATGGGCGGCCAGCCATTGCTGCAGGCGCGCCACGTCGGCCGGCGCGCAGCGCAAACCCAGTTTGCTGCGGCGCCACAGGATGTCGTCGCAACTCCTGGCCCATTCCACCTCGACCAGATAGCACGCTTCGGCTTCGTACAGGCCGGGCGCCAGTTGCGCGCCCAGGTCGGCCATCGACGTGGCGCCCGTCAGCAGGCGCGCGGCGCGGCTGCCATAGGCGCGCGCATAGCGGTGCGCCAGCGCAGGCGGCAGCCAGGCGTGATCGCGCTGGAAGCGCGCGAGGAAAGCGTCGAAATCATGGCTGTCCACGAGTTGATTCACCTGCTGCAGGTCGCCGCCGGGCAGGGGCGCGTGGGCCGTCCAGGCCGGAGAAGCATTGTCCAGCAGGGGCGCCAGCAGGCCCAGCGCCTCCTCGGCCAGCTTGCGGTAGGTGGTGATCTTGCCGCCCCAGATATTGAGCAGGGGCGCGCCCTTTGCTGCTGCGCCGCGCGCCACTTCCAGCAGGTAGTCGCGCGTGACGGCCGACGCGTTTTGCGCGCTGTCGTCGAGCAGGGGGCGCACGCCGGAATACGTCCACACGACGTCGGCGGGGCCGATTTCGCGCTTGAAATAGCGGTTCGCCGCCTGGCACAGGTAATCGATCTCCGCCTGGCTGATCTTCATCTGGCTCACGTCCCCCTTGTATTCCTCGTCGGTGGTGCCGATCAGGGTAAAGTCATCCTGGTAGGGGATGGCGAAGATGATGCGCTGGTCCGGGTTCTGGAAGATGTAGGCGTTCGGGTGCTCGAACAGGCGCGGCACGATGATGTGGCTGCCCTTGATCAGGCGCAACCCCTGCGTCTTGCCGCCGCCGGCCGCGCCGGCAAATTGCGCCGTCCACGGTCCCGCCGCGTTGACGATGGCGCGCGCGCGCAAGGTCTTGCGCTGGCCATTCTCGGCTTGCAGGGTGGCGTGCCAGGCGTCGCCGTCGCGGCGCGCGTCGACGCAGGCCGTGCGCGTGAGGATGTGCGCGCCGTGTTCCTGCGCGTCGAGCGCGTTGAGCACCACCAGGCGCGCATCGTCGACCCAGCCGTCGGAATACACGAAGCCCTTGCGGTAGCCGGCCTTCAGCGGCGCGCCCGCCGCATGGCGGTCCAGCGCGATGCCTTGCGAGGCGGGTAAAAAGGCCCGTTTGGCCAGGTGGTCGTACAGGAACAGGCCCGCGCGTATCATCCAGGCGGGGCGCTGGGCGGCGTCGTGCGGCATGACGAAGCGCATCGGCCACATGATGTGGGGCGCGGCGCGCAGCAGCACTTCGCGTTCCTGCAGCGCCTTGCGCACCAGCTTGAATTCATAGTATTCGAGGTAGCGCAGGCCGCCGTGTATCAGCTTGGTGGAGGTGGACGAGGTGTGCTGCGCCAGGTCGTGCTGTTCGCACAGCACCACGCGCAAGCCGCGGCCGGCCGCGTCGCGCGCGATGCCGGCGCCATTGATGCCGCCGCCGACGACCAGCAGGTCGCAGTCGGCGGGCAGGGAGGAAAAGCGGGAAGCGGACATGGAAGGTTCGTCTCGTAAAAAAGGGTAAACAGTGAAAAGGCGCCGCCTCAGGCGGACAGGGCCAGCACGGGCGGCAGCACCAGGGCCAGGCCGGCGATCAGCAGCAGCACGAAGACGGCGCGGCGCACGTGTTCGATGGGCAGGCGCGAAGGGTGGCGGCGCGCCAGCCACGTCAGCCCCGTCACCAGCGGCAAGGCTTCCAGGGTCAGCCACAGTGCCGTCAGGCTGAACTGGCCGTGCGCCAGCACGAGGGCCAGGCGCAGCACGGCATTCGCGGCAAACAGCACGATCAGCGAATGGCGGATCATGTCGGCCGGCCATGGCTGGCGGTACAGGTGGTACACCATGGGCGGGCCGGCGCTGGCGAACAGGCCGCCCATCACGCCGGACACGCTGCTGAAGAACAGGAAGGCGGGCAGGCCGGATTGCCGCGCACGCGCGCTGGCGCGCAGCACCAGCATGCACGCGCAGACGACGATGGCGCAACCGAGCAGGAAGCGCAGCAGGGTCACCTGTTGCGCGCTGAACCAGCCCAGCAGGGCCACGCCCGCGCCCACGCCGAGCAGGCTGACGGCCAGCGAAGGGCCGAACACGGGCCAGGCCAGCTGCGGGCGCGTGCGGCCAAAGGTGATGGCGGCATTCACCAGCACCAGCACGCTGACCACGTTGGCCACGTCGCCCAGGCTGGCCAGGTGCAGCACGGCCGTCAGGCCCAGCAGGATCAGGCCGAAAGCAAAGCCCGTCAGGTTCTGCGCGGCGCTGGCCAGCGCCACGCAGGCCAGGAACAGCAAGTGCGACGCCACGCTCATGCCATGCTCATTTCGCCAGCGACAGGAAGAAATCCTGCTGTGCGCAACCGCGCCGCACGAAGACGGGCGGCTGGCCCAGGGGAGCGTCGACTTCCATGCGCTGGCCGCCTTCGAAGACGGCGCCGCTCCACAGGTGGATCCAGGCGTCGCCCTGCGGCAGGTAGGCGCTCCAGCGCGCAGCGCCCGCCGCATGCACGGGCGCCACCAGCAGGTCGGGACCGAACAGGTACTGGTCCTGGATGGCGTAGGTGGCGCGGTCGTGTTCATAGTGCAGGAACAGGGGGCGCTGCAGCGGCAAGCCGCGCGCCACGGCATCTTCGGCCAGGGCGCGGATGGTGGGCGCCAGCGCCACGTGCAGCCGCGTCATGCGGGCGAAGTGCTGGAACACCTGCTCATCCTGGTAAAACTGGAAGTTTTCGTCCGGGCGATTGCCTTCGTGCGTGCGCATCATCGACGTGAAGACGGCCATCTCCGTCCAGCGCTGGAACAGTTCCGCCGTGCGCAGGTTGCCGAACAGGCTCGTATAGCCGCCGATGTCGCTGTGGTGGTAGGCGTTGCCCAGAAGGCCGGACGACAGGGCGCCGCAGATCACCGTCTGCAAGCCGTCGTGGCGGCTGAAGTCGACCGACTGGTCGCCCGCCCACAGCAGCGGGCAGTGCGTTTGCACGCCCGTGTAGCCGGCGCGCATGAAGAAGGTGGCCTCGCCCGTCTTGCCAGCTGCTTCGATGGCGCGCGCATTGACTTCGGCCCACAGGGTCGGCCAGGCGTTGTGCATCAGGCGCGCATCGACGCCATTGTGCAGGCGCAGGTCGATCGGCAGGTATTCGCCGAAATCGGCCATCCAGCCGGACAGGCCGAAATCGAGCATTTCCTGGCGCAGGATGCGTTCCTCGAACCATTGCGCGGCGGCCGGGTTGGTGAAGTCGACGACGCCGCAATCGAATTCGCCGAAGTCCACCAGGTAGGCGCCGCCATCGATGGCCGTGGCCAGGAAACCCTGCTGCAGCGCTTCCTGGTACAGGGTGCCGTCGTTGCACAAATACGGATTGACGTAGCCGAGGAAGCGGATGTCCTGCCTGGCCAGGTCGGCGATCCAGTTTTTCAGGTCGGGATAGCGCTGCGGCTGCCAGCGCCAGTCCCAGAACAAACGCTTGCCGAACGACGTCTGGCGCAAGCCCACCCAGTCTTCGCACCACAGGGCGCTGACGGGCAAGCCGTGTTCCTGCGCCTGCGCGAGGATGGCGCGGGCATGCTCTTCGCCGCCTTTCAGGCCCAGCATGGCGCCATTTTGCAGCCAGGCTGGCAGCTGCGGCTGGCGGCCGAAGCGTTGCGAGACCACGCCCACCAGGTCGACGAAGGAGTCGGCCAGCATGAATTCCAGGCGCTCGGGCATGGCCCAGAATTGCAGCTCGTGGAAGTCCGGCTGGCGGAAATCGAAGTCCGCATACGCCGTCGTCTCCGCATGCAGGCAGTAGCGCTGCGACGAGATGAAGCTCGGTTGCGGATAATTCGTGTGATAGTAGTCGCCGCCCGATTTGGACGTCACGTCGGCCTGCCACGTCAAATGGGTCGACTTGTCGCGGCCCACGCCCGGCTCCGACGTCCACAGGGGGAAGTGGCGGCCGCGCAGGTCGAAGTACGACATCTGCTCGCCGCAGCCCCATACATGCTCGTCCTGCTCCGCGGGCAGGCGCAGCCACAGCCGGTTCCAGCCCGGCGCCGCGTAGCGCACCACCAGGTGCACGCCATGCGGCGCCGCTTGCACGGCCAGCACCAGCTGCGGCGTGTCGCCCGCATGGCGCGCAAAGCTCAGGGTGGCGCCGTCGCCGTCCTGCGTGACGGCCAGCGCGCGCAGGGCGCTGCGCTCTTCGACGTAATCTTCGATGGCAAAGTTACCGCGGTACATTTCCATGCTTTCGCGGCCCTGGCCGACGAACACGCATGGCGCATCGGCGCCGTGGCGCAGCAGCAAGCGGCCGGCGCAGCGCAGGGCGACGCTGTCATTTTCCTGGTGTAGTGTGTACTGCATGACGATCAACTCCTGTGAAAACCGGCCGCCCGCATGGTGGCGTGGGGCGGGCCGGCGGTGCATCAACAAATAGGCACTGAATTAAAAGACGAGGAACATGCCGGCGGTCAGCTCGACGGGGCTGTAGCCGAAGTAGTTATTGTCCCCCCGGAACTGCAATACGCCCAGCTTGGCATGGCTGTTGTTGGCGATGCGCGTGGCGTAGGCGTAGAACGACAGGGTCGGCTGGAAGTTGTACAGGTAGCCCAGCGAGTAGGCCGTCGACGTGGGTTTGCCCACGCCATCGCCCGTGTTGGTGCCGAAAGCGCCTTTGGCGTTGGCGCCGTCATAGCTGATGTGCGCCAGGCTGCCCTCGATGCGGTGCTTGCCGAGGTCGTAGGCGCCCGAGACGCCGAAGGCATCGGCCGCATAGCCGCCCGCGTTCGACACGCGGTAGGAGGTGTAGGAGCCGCCCAAGGTGAAATCGTTCCACTTGTAGCGCGCGCCGACGATGTCCGTGACCTGGTTGCGCTTGAGGAAGTTCGGCGTGCCCCCCGTGCTGATGTCGTTGCTCTGCTGGTAATCCATGTGCGCATAGCCGAGGAACAGGTCGCCCTTCTTGTACAGCACGTTGGCGGCCCAGCTGCGGCCATCGTTTTCCAGGTCGGTGGCGGAAGACGCTTGCTGGCCGGCCGAATATGACACTTCCGCAGAAATGTTGTTCCAAGTGGGGCTGCGGTAGCGCAACGCATTGCCGTAGAACAAGGCCGTGCCCGAGTTGTTGCCGGCCAAACTCGTCGTCTTGCTGGCGTTGTTTGTCACGGGGTCCTTCAGGTAGCGGCCCAGGGATTCGGGGCGCGTGAGCGAGAACAGGGCGCTGAAGTCGTTGGCGCCGTAATTGTGCGCCGAGGCCAGGTCGGCGCCCAGCGAGACCCAGAACGGCGCCATGTACATGGTGCCGCCTTCGATCGAGCCCCAGGTGGTCGAGGCAAAGCCGACGGTGGAGCCCCGGTTGAACAGCACGGATGAGGTGGTGTTGTTTTGCGTGCCGCCGCCCGCATTGCCGTTGAACAAGTTCAAGCCCGTCTCGACGCCGAAGATGGCCTTGTACTCGTCGCTGAAGACCCAGGCGCCCGTGAGGCCCAGGCGGCTGGCCATCTCGCCCTGGTTCAGGCGGTGGTTGGTCAGCTGGCGCCCGCTGGCATCCTTGCCGCGCGACACCGTATAGCCGATGTCGCCACGGCCGTACAGTTTCCAGTTGAAGCCGGTGGCGGGCTGCATGGGGGCCGCCGCCGACGTTGCCGGTGCGGCCGCCATCGTCGCTGGTGCGGGCTGGGCCGCTTTCGCTTCCATCTGCGCCACCCTGTCCTGCAACTGCGCCAGCATGGCCTTCATGTCGCTGAGTTCATCAGCGCGTGCGTTAGCGCTAACAAATGGCGCCGCGAGAAGCACGCCGGTGATGGCCGCGGCCAGGGTGGTCTTGCGGAATGTCGTTTGCATGATCTTGTCTCCTGTGTTTTTTATGAGTATGGTTGCTGATCCCTGCCTTGCTTACATTGAAATAATCAAATTCCTCCCATGCACAAGTATTTGATATCGAGGAAGTCGTCCATGCCGTAATGCGAGCCTTCGCGGCCCATGCCCGAATGCTTGACGCCGCCGAACGGCGCCATTTCATTGGCGATCATGCCCGTGTTGATGCCGACCATGCCCACTTCCAGTTCTTCCGCCACGCGCCAGACTCTGCCCAGGTCGCGGCTGTAGAAATAGCCGGCCAGGCCGAACTGCGTGGCGTTGGCCATGGCGACGACTTCCTCTTCGCTGCCGAAGCGGAACAGCGGCGCCAGCGGGGCGAAGGTTTCCTCGGTGGCCACCAGCATGTCGCTGTTTGCCTCGAGTACCACGCTGGGCTCGAAAAAGCTGCCGCCCAGCGCGTGGCGCTTGCCGCCGATGGCCAGCTTGCCGCCCTTGGCCAGCGCGTCGGCGATGTGCTGCTCGATCTTGCGCACGGCGTTTTCATCGATCAGCGGGCCTTGCGTGACGCCCGCGTCCAGGCCATTGCCGAGTTTCAGCTCGGCTACCTTGGCCACCAGGCGGGCGGCGAAGTCGTCGTAGATGCTGTCCTGCACGTAGATGCGGTTGGCGCAGACGCAGGTCTGGCCGCTGTTGCGGTATTTCGACATCAGTACGCCTTCGACGGCCGCGTCGATGTCGGCATCCTCGAAGACGATGAAGGGCGCGTTGCCGCCCAGTTCCAGCGACAGCTTCTTGATCGTGCCGGCCGCCTCGCGCGACAGCCAGGCGCCCACTTCCGTCGACCCCGTAAACGTGATCTTGCGCACCAGGTCGTTGTGGCACAGTTCCGTGCCGATGGCCTGCGCCGCGCCCGTCACCACATTGAAGACGCCGGGCGGCACGCCGGCCCGCAGCGCCAGTTCGCCCAGGGCCAGGGCCGACAGCGGCGTTTGCGACGCCGGTTTCAGGACCATGCTGCAGCCGGCAGCCAGGGCCGGGCCGGCCTTGCGCGTGATCATGCCGTTCGGGAAATTCCACGGCGTGATGGCCGCACACACGCCGATCGGCTGCTTGATGACGACGATGCGCTTGTCGTTCGACGGCGGCGCGATCACGTCGCCATATGCGCGCTTGCCTTCCTCGGCAAACCATTCCAGGTAGGCCGCGTTCGAGACGATCTCGCCCTTGGCTTCGGCCAGCGACTTGCCCTGTTCCGTGGTGAGTATCAGCGCCAGGTCGTCCGCGTGCTGCAAAATCAAGGCATGCCAGGCGCGCAGCACCGTGGCGCGCGCCTTGACGGTCTGCTTGCGCCACAGCCGGAAGGCCGCATGCGAGGCGGCGATGGCGCGCCGCGTCTCGGCCGCGCCCATGCGCGGCACGGTGGCGATGACGGCGCCGGTAGCCGGGTTGGTGACGGCGATGGTGGCGCCGTCATCGGCGTCGCACCAGGCGCCGTCGATCAGGCATTGTTGTTTCAACAGGCTTGCGTCTTGCAGGTTCAACATGAGGGTTCTCCTTGAAGATGAATATGTTTTAGAACGCATAACAAAACCGTAGCGAGCGGCAGCGAGTTGTGGCCGAGAAGCGGAGCTGTGCGAATGCACAGTGAGCATCGGAAGCCGCAAATCGCGACGCGCAGTAGGTTTTTTCGCGTTCTTAACCAGCGACTGAGACTTGGGCGAGTCCCGCATCGACGATGATGTTCTGTCCCGTGATGCCGTCCGAATCATCGGCCGCCAGGAACAGGGCCGTGCGCGCCACGTGGCCCGCGTCGAGCCGGTATTTCAGGCATTGCAGTTCGATGAAGCGGCGGTCTTCTTCCGGGTCGCGCCACAGCGCGGCCTGGCGGTCCGTGGCGATGGCGCCCGGCGCGATGGCGTTGACGCGGATATTCTGTTCGCCCAGCTCGCGCGCCAGGGTGCGCGACAGGCCCGCGATGCCCGCCTTGGACGTGGTGTAGCCGACCAGGTTGGGGCGTCCGCGCATCCACGAGATCGAGCCCAGGTTGATGATGGAACCGCCGCCGGCGGCCGCCATGCCGGGCGCTACCTGCTGGATGGCGAACACGTGGTGCTTGAGGTTCAGTGCCAGGCAGTTGTCCCAGTATTCGGGCGTCAGTTCGGCCAGCGAATGGCGGTCGTCGCGGCCCGCGTTATTGAGCAGCACGCGGATGGCGCCGAAGCGCGCCTCGACGTCGGCCAGGCTGGCCTGGTAGGCGGCGATGTCGCGGATGTCGCTGTACACGAAACAGGGCGCATGGCGGCATAGGGGCGCCAGGCGTGCGGCCAGGGCGGCGCTGGCGTCGCGGTCGATGTCGCAAAAAGCCACTTGCGCGCCTTGCAGGGCGAAGTGCTCGACCAGGGCGGCGCCGATGCCGGAGCCGCCGCCGGAAACGAAGACCACGCGGTCCTGCAGGCTGGGGTAGAGAGTGATGTTGGCGTTCATGCTGTCCTCAGGGTGAAGATCCGGGTATCAATCCCGGTACAGGGGTTCGGGGCGGCCGGCCACGTCCAGGCGCACGGCAAAGAGGCCGCCGGCCTGCGGCTGGCGCGCCAGTTCGTCGTCGCTGGCGCCTTCGCGCGCGCTGGTGATGTACAGGGTGCGCAGGTCGGCGTCGCCAAAGGCGATCATGGTGGGGCGCGTGACGGGCACGCGCACGATGCCGATGATTTCGCCCTGCGGCGAAAAGCGCAGCACCCGGCCGCCTTCGTATTGCGCGCTCCAGTAGCAGCCTTCCGCATCGAGCGCCGCGCCATCGGGGCGGCCGCCGTACACGGCGTCCTCTCCCTTGGCGGGCAGGCGGGCAAACACCTTGCGTTCGCCCACCTGGCCGCTGGCCGCGTCAAAGGCGTAACGGTAGATCACGTGGTTCGGCGTGTCGGACTGGAACAGGGCTTGGCCATCCGCGGCGAACGCCAGGCCGTTGCTGACTTTGACGCCAAGGCCCTGCTGCGGCCCCCAGCCCAGGCGGGTGGCGCCCCGTTCCAGGCAAAACATGGCAGCCAGTTCCGCCGTGCGCGGCTCATACATGGCGCCGGCCCAGAAGCGCCCGGCGCTGTCGCAGCGGCCATCGTTGAAACGCATGTCGGCGCTGTCGTAGGGCGCATCGGCCAGCTTGTCGAGCAAGCCTTCCTGCGGGTAGAAACGGTAGAAACCGTCGCGCAGGGCCGCCACCAGGCCGCCTTTTTCAGCCAGGGCAATGCAGCCCGGTTCGCACGGCACCCACCAGACGCGGTCGAGGCCGGTCGCCGGATCGTAGCGGTGCAGGCGGCGTCCGGCGATATCGATCCAGTACAAACACTGTTCGGCCACGCTCCACAGCGGGCATTCGCCCAGCTGGGCGCGCGCGTCGAGGGCCAGTTCGGCTTGCCATTCACGCATGGGCCTCCTCCGCATTTTCCTGCATGGCCAGGCGCATGGCGATGTGCAGCGTCTCGCCGGGCGCCAGCAGGCGCATGCCCGTGTCGTGCGCGCCGCGCGCGGCCAGCGCAAACGCGTTATTGGCGTGCGTGACGGGTTCGATGGCGATAAAGCTGCGTTCGTCGTTGGGCGCGAAGCATACGAGGTGGCGGCAATTGTCGCTGGCCGACAGCTGCACGCTGTAGTCGCCGTAATCGAGGCTGGCGCGGCCCGTCCAGCCGCTGTAGCAATGGTCGCTGCGCCAGCCGGCCACCGGCTGCGGCGTGGCGAATGGCGACGCTTGCGCCACGGGCGCCAAGCCGGCCGGCAGGTGGTCGGCGCCCATGCTCCACACGCCATCCCATTGCGCCTGCAGGCGCAGGCCGGGCGCCAGCGGAAAGTAGGGGTGAAAACCCAGGCCGGCGGGCATGGCGCGCGTGTCGTCATTGCGCACCGATAAGGTCAGGCGCAGGCCGGCAGCGTCGAGCAGCACGGTTTGCCGCGCCTCGCAGGCGAACGGCCAGTCGGCGTCGCCGCCGTGCACCAGCAGCAGTTCGGCGCTGTCGTCCGCACGCGCCGCAACGTGCCAGGCGCGCTGCCAGCCGAAGCCGTGGATGCTGTGCGGCTCGGGCGGGAAGTTGGCGCGCAGCGCATGTGTCTGCTCCTGCGCCTGCAGCACGGCGTCGCCGATACGGTTCGAATACGGCACCAAAGGGTAGCAGGCCATCTGCCGCACGTTGGCAGCGGCTGGCGCGGCGCGCAGGATGTCGCGCCCGCGCCAGCGGAAAGCCGCCAGCGCGCCACCCGTGGCCGGGTGGACGTCGGCGCGGCAGTCGCCGTGCGCCAGGGTGAAGGGAGACTGGTGGTCCATTTTCAGCCCTTCAAGCCGCCCGAGGTCAGGCCGCTGACGACCTTTTCCTGGAAGATCACGATCAGCACGACGATGGGGACGATGGCCACCACCAGCGCCGCCGAAATGATCGGCCACGGGAAGGCGAACTCGCCCTGGTACAGCTGGATGCCGACGGGCAGGGTGCGGTAAGCCACGGCCGAATTCATCGACAGCGCCAGCAGGAACTCGTCCCAGGAATTCACAAACGCGAGGATGGCGGCCGTCGCCACGCCCGGCGCGGCCAGCGGCAGCACGATGCGCCACAGGGCGCTCAGGCGGGTGCAGCCGTCGAGCATGGCCGCGTTTTCGATGTCGCGCGGGATATCCTGGAAAAAGCTCACCATCATCAGGGTGCAGATGGGCAGGTTCAGCACCGTGTACGGCAGCACCAGCGCCCAGTAGGAGTTCAGCAAGCCCAGGCTGCGCATGATCTCGAACAGCGGCACCATCAGGGTCACCAGCGGGAACATCGACACGCCGATGATGGCCGTCAGGATCAGGCCGCGGAAGCGCAGGCGCAAGCGGGCGATCGCATACGCGGCCAGCGCGCTGATGAACAGGCTGAGCAGGGTCGACAGGCCGGCCACGATCAGGCTATTCGTCAGGAACGTCAGCAGCGGCTGGTCCTGGAAGGCGGAGATGAAATTGCCGATGGTCGGTTCGTGCGGCCAGTAGGTGATCGGCTTTTGCGTCAGCTCGCTCTCGGTCTTGAGCGAGGTAAACAGGATCCACAAGGCGGGAAAGACGCCGTTGAGGATAACGATCGCGGCGGCGAACCAGCGCAGGCGCTTCGATGAAAACAGGCCGCTCATTCTTTGTCTCCTCTTACATATTTCAGATACACAAACGTGGTGGCCATCGACAGCAGGAACATGAATACCGCCAGGGTCGAGCCGTAGCCCACGTCGAGGTAATCGACGGTATTGGACTGGATGTACATGGCCAGGGTCTTGGTTTCGTCGCCAGGGCCGGGCATGTTGTACGGAATATCGAAGGACTGGATGGCCGTCAGGGTGCGGAAGATCAGCGCCACCAGCATCGATGGCACCAGCAGCGGCAGGGTCACTTCCGTAAATTGCTTCCATTTGCTGGCGCCGTCCACTTCGGCCGCCTCATACAGCGAGGCGGGGATGGTTTGCAGGCCGGCGAGTAAAATGAGGGCCATGAACGACGAGGTTTTCCAGATGGTCGTGATGCAGATGGCGGCCATGGTCAGCGCGGGCGAATTGAACCAGATTTGCGGCTCCCAGCCCAGGCCGGGGATCAAGAGGTCGATGCGGCGGATGATGTCGTTCACCAGGCCGTATTCGCTGTGGAAGAACCAGGCGAAGATCAGGCCGACGAAGGCCAGCGGCAGTGCCCACGGCAGCAGCAGCGCCAGGCGCACGGGCCAGCGGTACTTGAACGGCATGTTGGCCAGCATGGCCAGGCCCAGGCCGGCTACCAGCGCGCCCGGCACGGTGACGACGGTGATGATGACGGTGTTTTTCAGCGACTTCCAGAACAGCGCGTCTTCCAGCGCCATCTTGTAGTTGTCCAGGCCCACGAAACTGGGCAGGCTGCCGCCGGACAGGCGGATGTCGAAAAAGCTGTTGTAGATCAATTTGCTGACCGGGTAGGCCACGATCAGCAGTAAAAAAAGAATCGCCGGCGTCAGCAGGACCCAGGCCAGCGTTGTTTCGCTGGGGTCCGTGATGCGGCTTTTCAGGGTGCGTTGCCTCATGATTTCCTCGTCTGTTGCGGTGTGCGTATGCGTGTGCCGCCCGCGCCGCCGTCGTGGCGGCACGGGCGTGATCCCCTTAGCGCAGGATGCGCTTGACGCGGTTTTCGATCTCGCCCACGGCCGCCGCCGGCGTCTTCACGCCCGCCATCACGGCATTCGTGTTGACGCGCACGGCTTCGGACACTTCGCTGTAGCGCGGCGTGACGGGGCGCGAGCGGGCGCTTTGCACCACCGGCAGGGCATCGGCGAACCAGCCATTGGCGGCCAGCACTTCCTTGTCCTGGTAGACGGATGGGTAGACGGGCAGGTTGGACGCCTTGAGGGCCAGCTGCTTCGACACTTCCGGGCTCGACAGCCAGCGCACCAGCTTGGCGGACGCCTCCTTGTTCTTCGAGAACGAGGACACGGCCCATTGCCAGCCGCCGATGCACGAGGCAGGTTTGCCGCCCGCCATGGCCGGCAGGCTGACGACGCCGACTTTATCTTTCACGCTGCTGTCGGCGCCATCCTGGAAGTGATTCCAGGCATAGCCCCAGTTGACGGCGAACAAGACATTGCCTGCCTGGAACTCCTTGCGCGTATCGTCGGTGGCCACTTCGGCGATGTTCTTTTTCGCCACGCCCTGGTCGACGAGCTTGCGCCACATGGCCAGGCCCGCTTCCGCCTTGGGCTTGTCCAGGGTCAGCTTGCCGTTTGTGACCAGTTCGCCGCCCTGGCTCCAGTACGGCAGCAAAAAGGTGCAGACGGCGCCTTCGATGGCCTTGCCCTGGAAGCTGATGCCTTGCAATTCCGGATTCTTTTCGCCGGCCTGGATGGTGCGCGCCACGGTGGCCAGCTCATCCCAGGTTTTCGGCGCCGCCAGCTTGTACTTGGCCAGCAAGTCCTTGCGGTAATAGAGGAACATGGCGTCGGCAAAGGCGGGCAGGGCCACGACCTTGTTGTCGACCATATTCGCTTGCTTGTAGGCGGGCAGGTACTGGCCCATGATCTTGTCGCGGTCGGCGCCCAGGTATTTGTCCAGGCTTTCGATCCAGCCGGCCGACGCGTACTGGGCCGGACGGATGATGTCGATCAGGAATACGTCCAGGGTGGTGTCGCCGGCCGACAGCACCGTGTTCAGGTATTTCTGCTGCAATTCCGACGTGGCGCCGCCCGTTTCCAGGTCGATCTTGACGCCGGGATTGGCTGCCATGAATTTGGCGAACAGTTCGCGCATGACTTCGGGGCGTTCCTGGCCGCCGACGAACACCTTGACCGTTTGCGCGTGGGCGCTGGTGGCCAAGCCGGTGGCAAGGACGAAAGTGGCGCCGAGCGCCAGGACGAGGGATTTGATACGCATGATGTTGTCTCCTGTTTTTTTGGAATGGGTATGCCGGTCGTTCGCGGCTTATCGGGAGGGCAGTACCGCGCCCCCTTGCGGATCGAACAGATGGAATTTCTCCATGTCCAGCTGTACCGTTACTTGCTGTCCCGGCGCCAGGGCGAAGGTGGGCGGCAGGCGCGCCGTCAATTCGCCGCCTTCGCACTGGAAGATGACCAGGGTTTCCGCGCCCAGCGGCTCGACCACCACGACTGTCGCGGCCAGGGCGGCGCTGGCGGGACTGGCCGCTTCCAGCGTGATGTCTTCCGGGCGGATGCCGAACTCCACTGCGCGGCCGTCGAGCTTGCCGCATGCGGCCTGGCGCTCCGGCGGCAGGGCCAGGCGCGCCGCGCCCAGCACGACCTCGGCCTGGCCGGCGCCGTTGCGCGCCACCTTGGCGCCGAGGAAGTTCATCGGCGGTGAGCCCGTGAAACCGGCGACGAATTTCGACACGGGTTCGTTGTAGATCTGGTCCGGCGTGCCGACCTGCATGATGTTGCCGCCGGACAGCACGACGATGCGCTCGGCCAGGGTCATCGCCTCGACCTGGTCATGCGTGACGTAAATGGTGGTGGCGCCTATGCGCTGGTGCAATTTCTTGATTTCCGTGCGCATTTCCGAGCGCAGCAGGGCGTCCAGGTTCGACAGCGGTTCATCGAACAGGAACAGCTTGGCCTGGCGCACGATGGCGCGGCCCATGGCCACGCGCTGGCGCTGGCCGCCGGACAGGGCGCGCGGCTTGCGGTCGAGTAAATGGTCGATTTTCAGGATGGTGGCGGCGGCGCGCACGCGCTGTTCGATTTCCGCCTTCGGGAACTTGCGCAGTTTCAAGCCAAAGCCCAGGTTGTCGAACACGGACTTGTGCGGATACAGCGCATAGTCCTGGAACACCATGGCGATATCGCGCTCGCGCGGCGGCAAGTCGTTGACGACCTGTCCCTCGATGGAGATGGTGCCGCCCGTGATCGATTCCAGGCCCGCGACCATGCGCATCAGTGTTGATTTTCCGCAACCCGAAGGGCCCACGAAGACGACGAATTCGCCTTGCTTGATTTCCAGGTCGATGCCATGAATGACTTCGACGCCGTTGTCGTACTTCTTGACAACCTTTTCCAGTTTTACACCTGACATGCTTGTCTCCAAAAGATGCGAATGACGCGTCTGAGCGCGTTACGTGCGTTGCAACAGTGTGTTGCAACAGAACAATTAGTAGGCGCCCGTGTCGAGGGCTTTCGCCAGCGACGGTTTCAGGGCCGTGATAAAGGCGTTGGCCTGGCGCATCATCATGCCCATGTCCGAGGCGATGGCCACGTAGTCATAGCCGTAATGGATGAAAGTGTGCACCATTTCCGGCGAGGGGCCGACAATGCCGATGGGTTTGCCGATGGCGCGGGCGCGGCGGGCCGCGTCGGCAATGGCCGCCTGCACGTCCGGGTGGCCGATATTGCCGATATGGCCCATCGCGGCCGACAGGTCGCCCGGTCCCACGAACAGGGCGTCGACGCCATCTACGGCGGCGATCTCTTCCAGCTGCGCCAGCGCTGCCGGGGTTTCCAGCTGGATAATCGAGAAGACGGCGCCGTTGGCGCGCGTGGCGTAGTCGGGCACGGTGCCGTAGCGGCTGGCGCGGTGCATGGCGGCAAAACCGCGCGTGCCGGGTACGGCCTGGCCCGGCTGCGGATAGCGGGTGGCGGCCACGGCGCTGCGCGCTTCGGCCGCGTTTTCAACGAACGGGAACATCAGGGTTTGCGCGCCGATGTCGAGCGCGCGCTTGATCTGCACCAGGTCGTTCCATGCCAGGCGCACGACGGGGCAGGCCGGCGTGCCGCCGACTGCCTGCAGGATCTGGTAGGCGTCCTGATAGTCGATGGGCACGTGTTCCATGTCCAGCACCAGCCAGTCGAAGCCGGCGCAGCCCATGGCTTCGGCCGTGACGGGCGTGCCGGCCATCAGCCAGCTGCCCAGCGGTACTGCGTTGTCCGCCAGCAAGGCGCGGAAAGGGTTGTCCAGGATATCCATAGTTGTGCTCTCTATATAGGTAGGGAAGGCGGCGGCGTCAGAAAATCGGCGGCTCCGGCGTGGCGGCGTTGCCCAGCAAGAAGTCCAGGTCGCAGCCCTGGTCCGCCTGCGTCACGTGCTCCATGTACAGCTTGGTGTAGCCGCGCGCATATTTCTGCGCCGGCGCCTGCCACTCGGCGCGGCGGCGCGCCAGTTCCTCGTCCGTCACATCCATGTTCAGGCTGCGCGCGGCGATGTCCAGTTCGATCATGTCGCCGTTGCGCACGAGGGCCAGCGGGCCGCCGACGGCCGCTTCCGGTGTGACGTGCAGCACGCAGGTGCCGTAATGGGTGCCGCTCATGCGCGCGTCGGAGATGCGCACCATGTCGCGTATGCCTTGCTGCAGCAGCTTTTTCGGCACGGGCAGATTGCCCCATTCCGGCATGCCGGGCGCGCCGATGGGGCCGCCATTGCGCAGGATCAAGACCGTGTTTTCATCGATATCCAGGTCGGGCGCGTGGATTTGCGCCAGCATTTCCGCGTTCGAGTCGAACACGAGGGCGCGTCCCCGGTGTTTGGCGAACTTCGGGTTGGCGGCCGACGGCTTGATGACGGCGCCGCCGGGACACAGGTTGCCGCGCAGCACGGCCAGCGCCGCGCCGTCGGCCACCGGCTGCGACACCTTGCGGATGACGCTGTCGTCGAGGCAGACGGCGTCGGCGATGTTCTCGCCCAAGGTACGGCCCGTCACCGTCAAGGCCGTCAAGTCCAGCTGCGGCATGATTTCCTTGAGCAGGGCCGGCATGCCGCCCGCATAGAAGAAATCTTCCATCAGCTTGTCGCCGGATGGGAACAGGTTGGCGATGACGGGCACTTTTTGCGCCATCGCATCCATTTCATCGAGCGACAGGTCCAGGCCGGCGCGCCCGGCAATGGCCACCAGGTGGATGGCCGCGTTGGTCGAGCCGCCGAGCGCCATGTAGGCCGCCACGCCATTCGACAGCGCGGCGCGGGTGAAGAAGCGCGACGGCTTCAAGTCTTCCCACACCATGCCGACGATGCGCTCGCCGCACTGCGAAGCCATGCGCACGTGATTGGCATCCATGGCGGGAATGCTGGTGGCGCCCGGCAAGGTAAAGCCCATGGCTTCGACGATGGACGTCATGGTGGACGCCGTGCCCATGGTGTTGCAGGTGCCGGGCGAGCGCGTCATCTTCGCTTCCAGCTTGATCCACTCGGGCTTGGCGATGTCGCCGGCCACGTAGTCGTCCCAGAATTTCTTGGTATGCGTGCCCGCGCCCACGCTCTGGCCACGATAGCGGTCGTTGAGCATGGGGCCGGCAGGACAGAAGATGGCGGGGATGTCCATGCTGATGGCGCCCATCAGCATGCCGGGCGTCGTTTTGTCGCAGCCGCCGAGCAGCACGGCGCCATCGATGGGCAGCGAGCGCAGCAGTTCTTCCGTTTCCATGGCGAGGAAGTTGCGGTAGATCATGGTGGTGGGCTTGACCATCACTTCGCCCAGCGACAGGGCCGGCAGTTCGACGGGGAAGCCGCCGGCCAGCAGGATGCCCCGTTTGACGGCTTCGGCCCGTTCGCGCAGGTGCGAGTGGCACGGCGACAGGTCGCTCCAGGTATTGATGATGGCGATGACGGGGCGGTCGAGGAATTCCTCGCGGCGCAGGCCCATCTGCTGCAGGCGCTGGCGGTGGGCGAACGAGCGCATGTCGTCTGGGGCCAGCCAGCGCTGGCTGCGCAGGGATTCCAGCGTGCGGCGGGAGGTAGCGGAGCTCAATGTGTGTCCTTTTTGGTTGCCTGGCGCGCTGCGTATGGCGTTCCAGTGCGGCTGTCTCGGGTCTTGCCTGCTGCCTTTGTTAGCGCTAACATTGCAAGTACAGCGAAATATAATTTGAATCGCAGGGGGCTGTCAACAGATTTAATGCAGGGAGATTGCGCGCCGGCTGGCATCTTGCCGCGCGCAGCCATTACACTATCGGCATGATTTCAATGGCACCAATTTCCACAGTGGAATTTCTGCGGCCCGGCCGGTACGCCGCGGCGCAGTGGCGCCACGCTGGCATCCCCTGTGCCGCCGGCCATGGCATGATGCAAGGTGATCACCGATTTTTGAGAAGGCAGTACCCATGAACGACCCAGTACGCAAGCGGCGTGGCCTTGGCCGCAGCACCGTGTTCGATGTGGCCAAATTGGCACAGACCTCGGCCATTTCCGTGTCGCGCTATTTCAAGGAGCCGGACCGCGTGTCGCAGGAAACACGCGAGCGCATCAAGAGCGCCATCGACCAGCTCGGCTATATCCGCAACGAGGCGGCCGGCGGCCTCGCGTCGACCCAGGGCCGCATCGTGGGCGCCATCGTGCCCAGCGTGTCGAACTCCATCTTTGCGGAAACCATCCAGGGCTTGTCGACCACCTTGTCGCAGCACAATTACCAGTTGCTGCTGGCCACCCACGATTACTCGATTGAGACGGAAGAGAAGGTGGTGCGCGCCTTTCTCGGCTGGTCGCCACGCGCGCTGGTGCTGACGGGCGCCGACCACAGTGCCGCCACGGAAACCTTGCTGGCGGGCTTGCAGATTCCCGTCATCGAAACGTGGGATATCCGCCCCGAGCGGCCGTATCCGCAAATCGGTTTTTCGCACATCGCCACTGGGCGCGACATGACCTTGTATTTGCACGCGCAAGGCTACCGGCGCATCGTCTACGTCGACAGCGGCATCGGCAGCGATTTCCGCGCGCGCAAGCGGGTCCAGGGCTATGAGGAAACCATGCAGCAGCTGGGTTTGCGTGCGGAAATCGTGCAAGCGTCGGTGACGGCGCCGCTCGATGCGGGCGGACAAGTATTCAGCGAGCAAATGGCGCGCGCCGAGCGTCCCGACGCCCTGTTTTTTGCCAACGACAACATGGCTGCCGGGGCCATCTATGAAGCGGCGCGCCTGGGCATCCGCATTCCCGAGCAATGCGCGGTGGCGGGCTTTGGCGACTTCCCGTTCTCGGAAAAACTCATGCCGGCGCTGACGACGATCCGCGTGCCCCGCTATGACATCGGCCGGTTGGCCGCGCAAGCCATCCTGCAGCGCCTGGGCGAAGTGGACGAGGGCGCCGCGCCGCCAGCCCTGGCGCCGCTGGCCTACCAGCTGATCGCGCGGGCCAGCGCCTGAGATGCCCTGGCTGCGACAGATATTGATGAATCATATTTCCATCATCACAACATGCAATTGGCTTGATATGCTGCGATGCGGCATCATTCATCTGTCTCCTCTACTTCCTCACAGGAATTAGATTCAGCCCGCTCCCGCAGCGGGCTTTTTTTTGCCCCGCCGGTGTTCGAGCATGTATTCGCATGAGTGGAAATAATGGATGTATGAAGTTTTACCATTATTTTTCATGGATGAAAGCCACTATGATGCATTCATACTTCACTAGGAGGCACTACCGCCATGACCGTCACGACACACAATCTGGGCTACCCGCGCATCGGCGCCAAACGCGAACTGAAATTCGCCCTGGAAGATTACTGGAAGGGCGGCAGCACCTTGGCTGCGCTGGAAGGGCAGGGGGCCGAATTGCGCCAGCGCCACTGGCAAGACCAGGACGCGCTGGACCTGGCGCCTGTCGGCGACTTTTCCTTCTACGACCAGGTGCTGGACTTGAGCTTTACCCTCGGCAACCTGCCGCAGCGCGTGCGCCACCTGACTGGCGCGGCGCTCGATAACTATTTCCGCGTGGCCCGCGGCCGCTCGGCCAGCGACAGCGATTGCAGCTGCGTCCACGCCGGCGAAATGACGAAATGGTTCGACACCAATTATCACTACATCGTGCCGGAATTTTCGGCCGGCACACAATTCAAGCTCGACAGCAGCCGCCTGTTGCAGCAACTGGCGCAGGCGCGCCAGCTGAATGTAAGGGCCAAGCCCGTGCTGATCGGGCCCGTCACCTATTTGTGGCTGGGCAAGGCCAAGGACGATTCCGACAAGCTGGCGCTGCTGCAAGGCTTGCTGCCCGTCTACGTGCAACTGCTGCAGGAACTGGCCGCGCAGGGCGTGGAGTGGGTGCAGATCGACGAGCCGATCCTCGTCACGGAACTGGGCGGCGCCTGGCAGCAGGCGCTCGTCACGGCCTACGACGCCTTGAGCAAGGTCAATCATGTCAAACTGCTGCTGGCCACGTACTTCGGCAAGCTGCAAGACAACCTGGCGCTGGCGTGCACGCTGCCCGTGCAGGGCTTGCACCTGGACGCCGTCAATGCCCGCGAGGAAGTCGAACAAGTGATCGCGCAATTGCCAAGTTCCAGCGTCCTGTCGCTGGGCGTGGTAAATGGCCGCAATATCTGGAAGACGGATTTGAACGAGGTGCTGGCGTGGCTGGAACCCGTGCACGCCAGGCTGCAGTCGCGCCTGTGGATCGCGCCGTCGTGCTCCCTGCTGCACGTGCCCGTCGACCTGGACAGCGAACAAAAGCTCGATGCGGAGATCAAATCCTGGCTGGCCTTTGCCCGTCAAAAGCTCGATGAAGTACACACCATCGCAGGCGCCCTGAACCAGGGCCGCGCCTCCGTGCAAGCGGCGCTGGACGCGAATTTCGCCGCCGTGCAAGCGCGCCGCCAGTCGCCGCGCGTGCATAATCCTCAAGTCAAGGCGGCCGTGGCCCGCATCGATGCCAGCCTGGGCCAGCGCGCCAGCGGCTATGCCGAGCGCGCCGCCAAGCAAGCCGCGCTGCTGCAACTGCCGCTGTACCCGACGACGACCATCGGCTCGTTTCCGCAGACGGCGCCAATCCGCCAGGCCCGCAGCCAGTTCCGCAGCGGGCAGCTGGATGAAGCCGGCTATAAAAAGCTGATGCAGGCGGAAATCGCCCATTGCGTGCAGGAACAGGAAAGCCTGGGCCTGGACGTCTTCGTGCATGGTGAAGCGGAACGCAACGACATGGTGGAATACTTCGGCGAACAGCTTGACGGCTACACCTTCAGCCAGTTCGGCTGGGTGCAATCCTACGGTTCGCGCTGCGTGAAACCGCCCATTTTGTTTGGCGACATCAGCCGCCCGCGCGCCATGACGGTGGAGTGGAGCACCTATGCCCAGTCGCTGACGGACAAGCCGATGAAAGGCATGCTGACGGGCCCCGTCACCATCCTGAACTGGTCCTTCGTGCGCGACGACCAGCCCCGTTCCGTGTCGTGCCACCAGTTGGCGCTGGCCATGCGCGCCGAAGTGCAGGACCTGGAACAGGCCGGCATCCGCGTGATACAGATCGACGAAGCGGCGCTGCGCGAAGGCTTGCCGCTGCGCAAATCGCAATGGGCCGAGTACCTGCGCTGGGCCGTCGAATCGTTCCGCATCACGGCCAATGGCGTGGCCGATGAAACGCAGATCCACACGCACATGTGCTATTCGGAATTCAACGACATCATCGCGCAGATCGCCGACATGGATGCGGACGTCATCACGATCGAAACGTCGCGTTCCGACATGGAATTGCTGGACGCCTTCGATGATTTTAATTACCCGAACGAAATCGGCCCCGGCGTCTACGATATCCACTCGCCCAATATTCCGAGCCAGGAACAGATGGTCAAGCTGATGCGCAAGGCGGCCGAACGCATCCCCGCGCACCGCCTGTGGGTCAACCCCGATTGCGGCCTCAAGACGCGCGGCTGGAAAGAAGTCATTCCCGCGCTGGCCAATATGGTGGCGGCGGCGAAAACCTTGCGCGGCGACAAGGTCTGAGGATGGCGGGGCAGGGGAGGCCTGTAGAGATATAGCGGGATCGTATTTCTATCATCACAACATGCAATTGGATAATGATGCTGCGATGCGGCATCATTCACCTGTCTCCTCTATCTCCTCCAAGGAAATAGATTCAGCCCGCTTCCGTAGCGGGCTTTTTTTTGCCCGTTTCCATCGGCTTATCGCTTACCATACCTTCACGTCATCCTGCCTTCCAGAAGGAAACCATCCGATGATGCCTCTGTTACGCGCCGCCGGCATGCTCGCGCTGATGGCGCTCGGCGCCTGCTCGGCGGAAAAGCACCCGCTCGACCGCCATCTGGCCCAGTTGCGTCCGGTCTCTGTCGCAGCGTTGCCCGACATGGGGTGGCCGGCCGGCACGGCGCTGTGCCCGCTGGGTCTTTATCAGAGCGAGCTGAGCGAATCGGCGCCCCATGCAGGTCGCGTCAACGCCTTCCTGAAGCAAAAGCAATTTCTGGGGGATGAAGGCCATTGGTCGCTCATCGTCGTCAAGCCGTTGCCGGCGGGAGACGCCGGTATCGAGCAACTGTTTTTCAAGCGTGCAGACTATGACGTGCTCAATGATCCGCAAGTCATCGCGCGAGATGCGCAGACCGTGCCAGCGGGGTTTGCGCCGCAGACTTGCGTAAGCGTGGAGCAAGCCCGCGTGCTGGTGACGCGCGAACAACGATCGCATCGAAAACTCCTCATTTTTGGAACGTCCCAGGTCAGATATTGATGAAGCATATTTCCATCATCACAACATGCAATTGGATTTATATGTTGCGATGCGGCATCATTGCACCTGTCTCCTCTACTTCCTCACAGGAATTAGATTCAGCCCGCTCCCGCAGCGGGCTTTTTTTTGCCCGTTTTACATGCACAAAGCTGCGCACGCTTGCTTGCCATCATCGCCATCGTGTTGCTTTTGTGCATGCTAAACTGGGCCTTCCCCAGACCAAGGTTGCCTGATGCTTCAATTATTTCGCCACACGCTGGAGTCCACGCCCATCCTCGCCCTGTTTCTCGTCATCGGCGCCGGTTATGCGCTGGGGCGCATCAGCGTGTTCGGCTTTTCGCTGGGCGTGGGCGGCGTGCTGTTCGCGGGGCTGGCGCTGGGCGCGTTTGCTCCCGGTGCCGTGCCGCCGCCGATGGTCGGCTCCATCGGCTTGCTGCTGTTTCTGTATGGCATAGGCGTGCAGTATGGCGTGCAGTTTTTCGCCGGCTTGCGCGGTGCGGGGCAGAAACATAACCTGATCGCCTTTGCCGCCGTCATGGGCGGCCTGGCCGTGTCCGTCTGGGGCGGGCAGTGGATCGATATCTCGCTGCGCATGGCCAGCGGCGTGTTTGCCGGCGCCATGACCAGCACGGCCGCCCTGCAGGCGGCGCTGGAAGCGTCGCACGGCAATGGCGACGCGGCCGTCGGCTATGCCGTCGCGTACCCGTTCGGCGTCGTCGGCCCCATGCTGGGCCTGTACCTGGCGGGGCGCATATTAAAACCCGTGCTGACGCCGCCGCCGGCGCCCATCGTCGTGTCGGAAATTACCATCGATGAAGCGAAATTGGCGGGTGCCGCCCTGTCCGAACTGGCCGATGGCCCCCTGGCGGGCGTGCAGGTGATCGGCGTGCGCCAGGGGCACCAGAACCGCTTGCCCGATCCAGGCCTCGTGCTCGGCGTGGGCGATGCGCTGATGGTGTCGGGCACGGTGGCGGGCGTGGAAGCGGCGCGCACGGCGCTGGGCCACCTGGACCCGGGCCGCCTGATGAAGGACCGCAGCGCGTTCGATGGCACGGAAGTGTTCGTGTCGGATGCGGAAATCGTCGGCGTGCCGCTGGGCGAGCTGAATCTTGGGAAAGATTTTCCCCTGCAGATCGCCTTCATACGCCGCGGCGATGCGATGATCCTGCCGCACCCGTTCCTGACCCTGGAATTCGGCGACAGGGTGATGGCCATTGCACCGGCGAAACATGCAGCCGACGTGCGCAAGCTGTTCGGCAATTCCATCACGGCCACGGCCGAGTTCAGCTATGTGTCGCTGGGCATGGGCATGGTATTGGGTGTATTGCTGGGCCTGGTGCCCATCCCCTTGCCGTGGATAGGTTCGTTCAGCCTGGGCCTGGCGGGCGGTCCGCTGGTGATGGCGCTGATCCTGGGGCGCCTGGGCAGGGTCGGCAAGATCAGCTGGCGCTTGCCGCTGTCGGCCAACCTGGTGGTGCGCAACTATGGCTTGACGATTTTCCTCGCCTCCGTCGGCATGGCGTCCGGTTTGCCCTTCGTGCAGCAGGTGGGCGCCGATGGCTTGCCCATGCTGGCGCTGGGGGCCGTGACGGTGCTGGTGGTGGTGGCCCTCGTCGTGATCCTGGGCAAGGTCTTCCTGCGCCTGCCGTTTCCCGAGCTGCTGGGCATCGCGGCCGGCGCCACGGGCAACCCGGCCGTGCTGGTGTTCGCCAACCGCCTGGCCAAGTCCGACCGCCCGAACCTGGGCTATGCCATGATTTTCCCCAGCATGACCATCGTCAAGATCGTGGCCGTGCAGGTGTTGCTGCATCTGTACGGGTGATGGCGGCCAGCGTCAATCGCTTGCAGGGCGAAGTTGCTTGTTGGCTTCAATAAAACGGATGCCAAAAGACAACAGCAAGGCGGCCGCGGCGCATCCTGCGGCAAGCCACAGGTTGGCTGAGAGGCCCAGCCTGTCCACGGCCTGGCCACCGGTCCACGCCCCGAGCGCAATGCCGATATTGAAGACGCCCACATACAGCGCGGCGACGATCTCCACGGCCCGGGGCGCCGCCTTCAGCATCAAGGTCATCAGGCCGACCGATACGCCGCCGTAGGCCAGTCCCCAGGCCAGCAATACCATGCCGCCGCCGATGCCGGAATCGCCGATAGCCAGGAACAGCAGTGGCGTGAGCAGCAGTCCGCCCGAGATGGCGATGATGGTAGTCGCCGTGCGCCGCACGGCAACCACGCCCACCAGGAAGTTTCCAATGATGCCCGCGCAGCCATAGGCAAACAGCAGCGCACCCAGCCATTGCGCACCAAACCCCGAAATCGACAGCAGTAGCGGGCGCACGAAGGTAAAGGCCATGAAATGGCTACTCACCAGCAACAGAGTCAGAAGCAGCCCCGCCTGCAACTGCCTGCTGCGCAGCTGTTTGCCGAATTGGCGCCAGGTCGCCGCACCGGCAGCGGGCAGTGCGGGAATGACCGCCAGATGCAGCGCCAGTACCAGGCTGCTGAACAGCGCCATGACGCCGAAGGCCCAGCGCCATCCCGCAACGTCGCCGATTTGTGCGCCTAGCGGCACGCCCAGCACGGAAGCTGCCGCCACGCCACCGAAGATGATCGACGTTGCCAGGCCGGTCGAGCGGGCAGGAACCAGGCGGGAAGCGAGGCCGCCGGCGATGGCCCAGATGCCGCCCATGCAAAAACCGACGAGCACACGGGCAGCCAGCATCCACGCCATGTTTTGCGCCAGGGCCGAGGCAATGTTCGCGATCACCAATAGTGTCAGCAAACCACAGAGAATCTTGCGCCGGTCCAGGCTGCCCGATGCGACCACGACCAGCGGCGCGAACATGGCCGCCAGCAATGCTGGCAGCGAGATCATCAGGCCGGCGGTTCCCGTGGAGGTGTGCAGCGTGTCTGCAATCGGCGTCAACAGGCCGACCGGGAGCATTTCCGTCGTCACGACCGAAAAGGTGGCCATGCCGACCGCGCCGACCGCCAGCCATGGGTGGCGGACAGTGGTTTCTGTGGCAACGTGGGGAGACGTACTCATGGTTCATATCCTTCATGTGATCATGCGATATACGGCGCCCTGCTTGCAACGGAGGGGCATCAAAGTGATAATACATACAGCGCGTATGAATAGTATATATACATACGTAATGAATGTAAATAATCATACGCTGCGTATGTAAGGAGAGAGCAATGGTTCGCCGCACCCGTGTGGAAATGGAAGAAACCCGTGCATCGTTGCTGGCCACGGCCCGCAAAGTGTTCAGCGAGCGCGGCTATGCCGACACATCGATGGACGACCTGACCGCGCAGGCAGGCCTGACGCGTGGCGCCCTGTATCATCACTTCGGCGACAAGAAGGGCTTGCTGCTGGCCGTGGTGGAGCAGATCGATGCGGAAATGGATGGCCGCCTGCAAGCCATCTCCGATAGCGCCGCAGACTCGTGGGAAGGCTTTCGCCAGCGCTGCCGTGCCTATCTGGAGATGGCCCTGGAGCCGGAAATTCAGCGCATCGTCTTGCGCGATGCCAGGGCGGTTTTAGGCGGCGCCTCACCGGATTCGCAGCGCCATTGCCTCGAATCGATGCAAGGGCTGATCCAGCAGCTGATTCAGCAAGGCATCGTGGTCGACGCTTGCCCACAGGCATTGGCTTCGTTGATCTACGGCAGCCTGGCAGAAGCGGCGTTCTGGATCGCAGACGGTGACGAAGGCAATGCGCGCCTGATAAAAGCAATCGCGGCTTTGGAATTGCTGCTGCGGGGGATGTTGCTTCAAAGGTAATTGTGTACAGTGGCAATCTCGCCAGAAGCGGACACGTCTGGAGACGTGGATGACGATATTGAGCAGGGTTGGACTTATATAGACATGGAGGAAAAATATGCAAGTCAAGCGTATCGTTGCAAATTTCCCGGCGTCGGATCCGGGCCTGGCGCGGACTTTTTACGAGGACGTGCTGGGTTTGAGCCTGTTGATGGACCATGGCTGGATCATGACGTATGGTTCGCAAAGCGAGATGAGCGTGCAAGTGAGCTTCGCGACGCAAGGCGGCTCGAACACCGCTGTGCCCGACCTTTCCATAGAAGTCGATGACGTGGATGCCGCATTGGCACGCATGCGTGTGGCGGGGTTTCCCATTGAATATGGTCCTGTCGATGAACCTTGGGGTGTCAGGCGGTTTTTCGTGCGCGACCCTTTCGGCAAGCTCATTAATATCCTGTCGCACATATAGGCGAAGTGCCTGCGGCAGCAGGCAATCAATTCCGCCCGCTTCCCTTGCGCGCCAGCCTTTGTAAAACCCCTGGCGCCGCTCCCAATCTGTTGTACAATCCTTGAGAACGGTCGTGCTTTTTTGTGCGCTGAGCTTCCTTGCGTGCAGTCATCACGGCAACCGATAAGAACAAGGACACAGACATGGACCTGCATTACACGGCCGGGGAGACGGCGTTCCGCGACACGGTGCGCGCCTTCCTCGACACCCATTTGCCGGCGGACTTGCAGCGCAAGGTGCGCCAGCATCTGCGCCTGAACCGCGACGATTATGTGCGCTGGCACAAGATTGTTGCAAAGCAAGGCTGGGCCGCGCCGGCCTGGCCTGTCGAACATGGCGGCACGGGCTGGACGGCCGTGCAGCGCCACATCTGGGAAGACGAGTGCGCGCGCGCCGCCACGCCGCCCATCCTGCCATTCGGCGTCAACATGGTGGCGCCCGTCATCATGGCCTTCGCCAACGCCGAACAGAAAGCCTATTATCTGCCGCGCATCCTCAACTGCGACGACTGGTGGTGCCAGGGTTATTCCGAGCCGGGCGCCGGTTCCGACCTCGCTTCCCTGAAAACCACGGCCCAGCGCGACGGCGACCATTACATCGTCAACGGCCAGAAAACCTGGACGACGCTGGGCCAGCACGCGGACATGATCTTTTGCCTGGTGCGCACGGATAGCACGGTGCGCAAGCAGGAAGGCATCAGTTTCCTGTTGATCGACATGAAAACGCCGGGCATCACCGTGCGTCCCATCATCATGCTCGATGAAGAACATGAAGTGAACGAAGTCTTTTTCGACAACGTGCGCGTGCCCGTCAGCAACCTGGTCGGCCAGGAAAACAAGGGCTGGACATACGCCAAGTATCTGCTGGGACACGAGCGCACGGGCATCGCCGCCGTGGGCCGCTCCAAGCGCGAATTGACTTTCCTCAAGCAGCTTGCCATGCAGCAAACCAAGCGCGGCGCGCCGCTGCTGCACGATCCCGCCTTCGCGGCCAAGGTCGCTACCCTGGAAATCGAATTGATGGCGCTGGAAATGACGGTCTTGCGCGTCATCAGCGACGAAGGCAAGGGGCCGGGACCGCAGGCGTCGATGCTGAAGGTGCGCGGTTCGGAATTGCAGCAGCAGTTGACGGAATTGATGGTGGAAGCCATCGGCCCGCAAGCCTTGCCGTTCGATCCCGCTTTCCTCGATGGCGGCGCGCCGCACAGTGCCGCCGGCGACGACCTGGCCGCGCCCTTGGCCGCGTATTACTTTAATTACCGCAAGACATCGATCTATGGCGGCTCGAATGAAATCCAGAAAAACATCATCACGCAGATGATCCTGGGCCTGTAAGCCAGAAGGAGACGACATGGACTTCCATTTTAATCAGGAACAGCAGCAATTCGCCGATGCGCTCCGGCGCTGGGTCGACAAGGATTACTCGTTTGAAACACGCAAGCAGATCGTCCACTCGGCCACGGGCGTCTCAAGCGCTGCCTGGGCCACCCTGGCCGAGCTGGGCATGACGGCCTTGCCGCTGCCGGCCGCGGCGGGCGGCTTCGACGGCACGGCCGTGGACATGCTGCTGGTGATGCAGGAACTGGGGCGCGGCCTCGTGGTCGAACCGTATTTCGCCACCGTGCTGGGGGCGCGCTTCCTGACCCTGGCGGGCGGCCACGACGCCGTGCTGGAGCAGGTTGCCGGCGGCAGCCTGAAGCTCGCCTGCGCGCTGGGCGAACGCCAGTCGCGCCACGATTTACATGACATCGCCACCACCGCCACGGCCAGCGGCGACGGTTTCGTGCTGGACGGCGAAAAAACCGTCGTCATCCACGGCGCGCAGGCGGATTCCCTGATCGTTTCCGCGCGCAGCGGCGGCGGCCAGGACGGCACGGATGGCATTTCGCTATTCCTCGTGCCTGTGGATGCGCCGGGCGTGACCGTGCGCGACTGCCGCACCATCGACGGCCAGCGTGCCGCCACCGTCACCCTCGTGCAAGTGGTGCTGGGGCATGACGCGCTGATCGGTCAGGCGGGGCAGGGCTGGGCCGTGCTGGACGCGGCCGTCGATTACGGCGTGGCCCTGCTGTGCGCGGAAGCCGTGGGCGCCATGGACGCCATCTTCGCCGCCACGCTCGAGTATCTGAAAACGCGCCAGCAGTTCGGCGCGCCGATCGGCAAGTTCCAGGCCTTGCAGCACCGCATGGCCGACATGTTCATCCACCTGGAGCAGGCGCGCTCGATGGCCATGCTGGCCGCCGCCAAGGTCGATAGTGCCGACGCGGCCGAGCGGCGCCGCACGGTGTCCGCCGCCAAGGCGAGGGTGGGCCTGGCCGCCACCTTTGTCGGCCAGCAAGCCGTGCAGTTGCATGGCGGCATGGGCGTGACGGACGAATTGCCTGCCGCCCACCATTTCAAGCGCCTCTCCATGATCGCCCTGACCCTGGGCGACGTGGAGCACCATATCGAGCGCTTTATCGCCCAGCCGGGCTTTTTGCCGACGGAGACCGCATGACCGCATTGACCGGAATCAAACCCAAGCACTGGTATTTTGAAGATTTTACGCAAGGCCTGGAAATCGACCTGGGCCAGCGCCACGTGACGGAACGGGAAATCATCGCCTTCGCCACGGATTTCGATCCGCAGCCGTTCCACGTCGACCATGCGGCCGCCGAAAAAACCATCTTCAAGGGCGTCATCGCCAGCGGCTGGCACACGTGCGGCATGATGATGCGCCTGGTGGTGGATAACCTGCTCAAGCATTCGTCCAGCATGGGTTCGCCCGGCCTGGACAGCATCCGCTGGCTCAAGCCCGTGCGCGCGGGCGACACCTTGCAGCTGACCTACCAGGTCAAGGAAGTGCGCCCATCCACGTCGAAACCGGACCGCGGCATCGTCATTTCCGTGTGGAGCGTGCGCAACCAGCATGGCGAAGTGGTGACGACGGTGGAGGGCATGGGCATGTTCGGCCGCCGCCCGGCGGAGCCAGCGGAGCAACACCATGCGTGATATCGCCGGCATCGCCGGTTTCCAGGCCCTGGCGGGACAGCACGTGGCCGTTTCCGACTGGCTCACCATCACCCAGCAGCGCATCGATACCTTTGCCGACGCGACGGACGACCATCAGTGGATCCACGTCGACGCGGAGCGCTGCGCGCGCGAGTCGCCGTATGGCTGCACCGTGGCGCACGGCTTCTTGACGCTATCGTTGCTGCCCGCCATGCTGCAGGGGGCCTTGCACATGGCCGGCATCCGCATGGCCATCAACTATGGCTTGAACAAGGTGCGCTTCCCCGCACCCGTGCCCGTGAACAGCCGCCTGCGCGCGCGCCTCGACATCGTCTCCGTCGACGACTTGCCGGAAGGAGCACAAGTCAACTGGGCCGTCACCATGGAGCGGGAAGGCGACACGAAACCCGTGTGCGTGGCGGAGTTTTTGATGCGGTGTTATCCCTGAGCGGCAAGTTGAACCCGCTTCGCCGGCCGGCAGGCAGTCGTGCGCTCCTGCGCGTGCGCCAGGTGTACGCTGGTGGCGCGCCGGCGTTTTCCGGCGAAGGAGGCGATGATGTCCAACAAGGCAAACAGTGGAAATAGCGGCGCTGGCAAGGGCGCCACGGGCAGCGGCAAGGCGGCCGCCGGGGGCAGCGGCGCTACGGGCAGAGGTCCTGGCCCGGGCAATGCGGGCGGCTGGCCCAGCACGACGGGACGGCCATCGGGGACCAATCGTTCCAATGCCGCGCCGGCAAGGAGCCGCTAGCCTGCCCGCTCACTCCTCTTCCGACGCGCAATACCTGTCCCGCCCCGTATGCTTGGCGCGGTACAGCAGGGCGTCGGCGGCGCGGATCAGGGTGCTGGGGTCCATGCCTTCCGTGGGCATGACGCTGGCCATGCCCAGGCTGACGGTGACGTGCGGGCCGACGCTCGATTTGGCGTGCGGAATGTCCAGCGCGCGCACTTCGTCGAGGATGCGCTGGGCCACCACTTCGGCGCCGTCGCGCGTTTCCTGCGGCAGCAGGATGATGAATTCCTCGCCGCCATAGCGCGCCAGCAGGTCGGGCGGGCGCACGGCGCAGCGGCGCAGGGCGGCGCTCACTTGCTGCAGGCACAGGTCGCCCGCCTGATGGCCATACGTATCGTTGTAATCCTTGAAATGGTCGATATCGGCCATGATGATGGCCATCGGCACGCCGTCGCGCGCGCAGCGCCGCCATTCGCTGTCCATCGTGTCGTTGAAGCTGCGCCGGTTGGCCACGCCCGTGAGCGAATCCGTCAGCGACAGTTCGCGCATGGCGTCGGCCTGCCGCTTGATGGTCAGCTGGCTGCGCACGCGGGCGCGCACGACGGCCGCGTTGAACGGTTTCGTGATGAAATCGACGGCGCCCGCTTCCAGCGCCCGCGTCTCGTCCTCGGGCTGGTTCAGGGCCGTGACGAAGATGACGGGGATGGCGCTCAGCAGGGCCGATTCGCGCAGCGCGCTGCACACGGCGTAGCCATCCATGCCGGGCATGACGGCGTCGAGCAGGATCAGGTCCGGCAGTTGATTATGCGCAATTTCCAGCGCCTTCACACCGCTGAGGGCGAACAGCACGTCGTGCTCTTCGCGCAGCAGCTGGTGCAGGATCTGGATGTTTTCCATGGCGTCATCGACGATGAGGATGCGCCCGTTCATGGCAAGGTTGGTCCAGCTCACTTGTTTTCCTCTCGTTTCAGCTGATCGAGCACGAGTTTTTCCGCCTCGGCAAAATTCAGCGTTTCAATCGCATGTGCCATCGCCAGCGCCGCTTCCCGGTCTGACTGTTGCAGGGCGGGGTGCAGCGCGTGAAATTGCGCCAGCGCTTTCAGGTTGTTGTTGCGGATCAAGACCAGCAATTCGGCCAGGCCGGCGTGCAGGTCGACGGGCCCGCTGCCGGGCGCGGCTGCCGCCGGCTGGCTGCGCCGCAGGGGCGAAGGCAGGGTGCGCGTCGCTTCGATGACTTCGGCCATCGCCTGTTCCAGGCGGCCCAGCATGGCGGACGTGGCGTGCGATTGCCCCGTTTTCAGCGTTTTCTCCGTCTCGGCGGCCAGGCTGGCGATGTGCGTGGCGCCCAGGTTGGCCGCCACGCCGCACACGCGGTGCAGCAGCTGCGCCGCCTGCTGCGCCTGGCCGGCGGCCAGCAGGCGGCGCGTTTCCTCGACGGCGTCGCCTTGCGAATTCTCAAAGCGCTTGAGCAGGGCCAGGAAGGCGCCATAGTCGCCGCCGAAGCGGTGCAGGGCCGCCGCCAGGTCGATGCCGGGCACCGTGGCGGGCAAGTCCAGCGTCCGCGCGACGGCATCGGCTGCCTGCACGGCGCTGTCGCCACCCAAGGGCGCCGGCACCAGCCGGGTCAGCGTCTGTATCATCTCGTCGACGTCGATGGGCTTGGCCACATGCGCATTCATGCCGCTGGCGATGGCGCGCAGGCGGTCTTCGTCCATGGCATTGGCCGTCATGGCGATGATGGGCAAGTCCGGCAAGCCCAGGGCGCGGATGGCCAGGGTGGCGTCGTAGCCGTTCATGACGGGCATCTGCAAATCCATCAGCAGCACGTCCCAGGCGTCCGGCGTGCTGGTGAGCAAGTCGACGGCCAGCCGGCCGTTGGCGGCCACGGTCACGCGCGCGCCCGAGTGCAGCAGGATGTATTGCGCCACTTCCTGGTTGATTTCATTGTCTTCCACCAGCAGCACGCGCATGCCGGTGAGCAAACCCGACAAGGGCGTGGACGCGGGCAGCGCCGAAGGGGTGCTGCGGCCTTCGCGCACGGCCGTCACGGCCGCCAGCAGGCGCGCCGGGGTGGCCGGCTTTGAAACGATGCCTGCCAGCATCAGGCTGTCGGCCAGGCGTTCGAGGTTTTCGCTATCCTGGTCGGCCACCAGCATGATCACGGGCGGCAGTACCAGGCGTTCGTCGGCGCGCGCCTCGGTGAGCATGGAAATGCCATCCATGCCGGGCATGGCTGCGTCGAGCAGCACCAGGTCCGCCGGCGGCCCGCCGCTGCTGTGGGCGCGCAGCAGGGCCAGGCCGGCCGCGCCGCTGTCGGCGCTGCGGCTGTGCCAGCCCTGCGCCGCGCACCAGTCTTCCAGCATGGCGCGCACGCTGGCATTGTCGTCGATGATCAGCAGCGACTGGACCCTGGGCGCGCTCTTGCCGGGCGGCTCGGGCGGCGGCGCCACCTTGTCGAAGCGGCAGCCGAAGCGGAAGTCGGAGCCCTTGCCCAGCGTGCTTTTGACGCTGAGGGTGCCGCCCATCAATTCCACCATGCGCCGGCAGATGGCCAGCCCCAGTCCCGTGCCCCCATATTTGCGGCTGGTGCCGCTGTCGCCCTGGGAAAACGCGTCGAAGATGCGTTCCTGCTCGGCCGCACCGATGCCGATGCCCGTGTCGCGCACGGAAAATTCGAGGGTGGCGCTGTCCGCATCCTCGGCCACCTTGTCGATCGACAACACCACTTCGCCATGCGAGGTGAACTTGACGGCGTTGCCCATCAGGTTGATGAGGATTTGCTCCACGCGCAGGGCGTCGCCGATCAGTTCGTCCGGCACGCCGGGGGCGAGCACGAACACGGGTTCCACGCCGCGCGCCCAGGCGCTGCTGGCCAGCAACACGCCCACGCTGCCCAACATGCGTTCGAGCTGGAAGCGGCGCTGTTCCAGCACCATCTGTCCCGCCTCGATCTTGGAAAAATCGAGCACGTCATTGACGATATTGAGCAGCGACTGCGTCGCCATCTGGATCTTGCCGACATAGCTGCGCTCGCGCCGTTCCAGCGGCGACTCTTCCAGCAGGCGCGCCAGGCCGATGATGGCGTTCATCGGCGTGCGGATTTCATGGCTCATGTTGGCGACGAATTCGCTTTTCGCGACGCTGGCGGCCTCGGCCTTGTCGCGCGCGCGCACCATCTGCTCGTTGAGTTCATGCAGGCGCAATTCCGTGCGCTTGAGTTCGGAAACGTCCGAGGCCAGCACGAAGAAGCCGCGCACGCCGCCGCCGTCGTCGAAATCGGGGATGTAATTGGTCCACGTGTGGCACACCTGGCCGCCGGGATCGAGCAGGTCGCGCTCGAAGCTTTGCGGCCGGCCCGCCAGCACGCCCTCGACGTGGGGCGCATACACGTCGAACAGTTCCTGCCCCAGCAATTCGCTCATGTGGATGCCGGCCAGTTCGGCGCTGCTGCGGCCAAACCATTCGTTATAGAATTTATTTGCAAATCGGCAACGCAAATCGGCGCCCCAGTACGACACCATGCCGGGCAGGTTGTCGGTGACGGTGCGGATGAAGCGTTCGTTCTGTTCCAGGCGCCACGTGGTGGCGTGCAGCACCTCGGTGGCGCGCTTGCGTTCCGTGATGTCGATCGATACCCCCAGCACATGGCTGGCGCGCCCCGCATCGTCGCGCAAGACCACCTTGCGCGTGGTGAAGTGGCGCGTGGTGCCGTCGGCCGTATTGATCGCTTCCTGTTCGATTTCCACCATCTGCCCCGTGGCCAGCAGCTTGCGGTCGGCGCTGACGAAGGCGGACGCCTGCTGCGGCGGGAAGAAATCGTGGTCCGTCTTGCCCAGCAACTGTTCGCGCGAGCGTCCCAGGGTCAGTTCCGCGTGGCGGTTGACCATTTCAAAGCTCAGCTTATCGGCGCGCTTGACGAAGACCATGGCCGGGATGTTTTCGATGATGGTGCCAAACAAGTGTTTCGAGCGGCGAAATTCCGCTTCGCTGCGCTTGCGCTCGCTAATATCCAGCCACAGGCCCGATACGCCCAGCAATTGCTGTTCCGGGCCGAAGATCGGGTGGTACGAGACGATCCAGTGGCTCAGCTGCTCGCGCTGCTGGCCGCTATGGCCCTTCAATTCGATGTCGACGATGGGCTGTCCCGTCCCGAGCACCTGGCGCACGCAGCGTTCCACCTCCGCCCGCACGGCGTCGTCGAACAGCATGGCGCCCACGGGACGGCCCAGGTGCTGCGCCACGCTGGCCCCATTGATGGCGGCCAGGTAGTGGTTGATCATGACAATGCGCAAGTCCAGGTCCACGAACAGCATGCCGATCGGCGCCGTCGCGTACACGGTTTCCAGCAGGCGCGTGGATTTCCCCAGGGCCAGCGTGCGCTCGGCCACCAGGCTTTCGAGCTGCGTGCGGTGACGCCGCAGGTCGCGTTCCAGCGCGCCCAGGGCGCTGGCCATGTCGGCCGATTCGCGGTCCGCATGCCGGTTCGAGAGCAGGGGTTTGCCTTGCGCCAGCGCATGGATCTGCTGCGTCAGTTCCTGCAGGGTGCTGGCCAGGCGGCCGCCCACGCGCCAGGCCAGGGCGAAGCCGGCGCCCAGCAGCAGCGCCAGGATGAGGGAACCCGTGACTACCGAGCGCAGCAGGGCTTGCGCCACCGTGCTGGTGCGCATGGTGACGGCCACCGTCCAGGCGGCGTCCGGGGCGCGGCGAAAGCCCGTATACACGTCGATGCCTTCCAGCGTGGCATGGCGCAGCACGCCTTCGCGCGCCTGGCGTATCTGTTCCAGCAGGGGCGCCGCGCTGCGCTGGCCCACATAGCGCTGCGGCGCCAGCGTGCGCGCCACGTTGATGCCGTCGGCATTGATGATGGCCGCGCCCAGGTAGGCTGGCAGGTGCAGCTCGCGCAGCAGCACGGCCAGGTAGTCGGGCGGGTACAGGGCCGTCAGCACGTAGGCGCTACCCTGGTTGCGCGGCAAGGGCAGGTTCAGGGCCAGCTGCGGCAGGCTGTCGGGCGCCTTGGTCAGGCTGGTCAGCCGCGGCTTGCCGGAGTCGCGCGTGCGCTCCATGCTGGCGGCCCATTTTTGCGGCAGGGGAGGCGGCGCCTGGCTGGCGGGCAGGGTCGTATTGATCAGCTGGCGGCCCTTGGCGTCGGAGACGATGAAGGCGCTGACGGCCAGGCCAGGCTGCAGCAGGCCGGCGGCCAGGGCCCGCAGGGCGCCGATGTCGTCCGCTTGCAGGGCGGGCGAGCCGGCCAGGATGCGCGCGGCCATCTGGGCGCCGTTCAAGTCGCGTTCGACGGCGGCTGCCACCGCGCGCGCCGCCTGCGCCGTTTCGCTGACGACATGGTCGCGTTCGCGCGTGTAACTTTGCGCCACGAGCAGGAGAAACACGAGCGCCGTCGGAATGACCCAGGCAAGCACCAGCCATGAAATTCTTGAGCGTATCGAAGGCAAATCTTGCACCCGGAAAGCTCCCAGAATGGATGAGTCGACAGGCAGGCTCACGCTGGCGCTGGCTGACCTTGAATGAAAAGATGCTAGACGAAATTGATTCTTCTGACAAGCCTAGTTTCTGGAATGGAAAAAAGGTTGCGCAAGGCATACAGAGGAGGGGGAACGCCCATCCCGCCGTGGCGGCGGGATGGCAAGGCGGGTTTACGGCACCACGGTCAGTACGTCGACATCGATTTCCGGGCTTTCCATGAAATCCTTCTCCACTTCGCCGCGGATTTCCACTTGGGTCTTGGCGTCGATCTTGCGGTTCATGAAGACCTTGTCGTCGATGTCCACGCGGATTTCCGCCGTGCCGTCGGAGAACGTGTATTTCTCCTTGCCCACTTTGCGCAGCAAATGGCCGCGCAGCACGACGGCCTGGTCATCGACGGGATTTTTCAGGATGGCGGCCACGCTGCTGGGTGCGGCCGGGCCGGCCGTCGGGCCCACGTATTGGGCGTGCGCGCTGCCGGCCAGCAAGGCGCAGGCGGCCAGGGAGACGATGAGTTTGCGGTGCAGTGGCATGGTATTCCTTTGATAGTGACTGACGGCTCAGAAGAAGACGGCGGTGCGGGGGATGATAGCACCGGCATTGCCATAGGGCATGTTCGCCCGGACGCTGCCCGTGCTGGCCACGCCATCGTCGAGTTTGCTGTCGATCTGTTCCGCGTAGCTCTCGGGCAAGTTGTCGAAACGGATGCCGTTGCCGGCGCGGCCGCCCACTTCGTCGTTGTACAGGTAGACGGCGCCGCCCTGGGCGCTGGTCATGAATTGCGAGGTGCCGTTGAACGAGCCGGTGATGAAGCCGCCCAGGGCCAGGTGCTGCGGCGCCAGGGTGAATTCGCGCGGCTGGCCGTCGCCGATCTGGCCGTCGCCATTGCCGTTGCCGGCCGAATTGGGCACGTGCAGGGTGCCCTGCAGGTCGTCGCCGGGCAGGGCGCGGAATTTGTCCTGGTAGGCGTTGACGGCGGCCGTCAGCGCATTCGATTGCTGGATGATGTTTTTCACCTTGGCGCTGTCGATCAAGCCTTGTCCCTTGAGCACGCCACCGAGCAGCAAGCCGATGATGACCAGGACGATGGCGATTTCTACGAGCGTAAAGCCGTGCTGGCGGCGTGGGAGCATGGGATTTCCTTGGAAAAAAAGTGCGACAGCTTGGGTTGGCAGTTTACTGCATTTGATGCCGGGCGCGCATGGCAGGGTCATGGCGTGGCCTTTGCTTTCTTCTTGGCAAGTTCGTCGAGCCGGCGCGCGAGGAAGGCCAGTTCGTGCGGATCGCTGATCTGGCCGCTGGCGAGCAGGCCGCCGATCACCAGGCGGGCGCTGTCGAGCTGGTCCATGTCTTCCAGGATGAACGCTTCCATCTCGCGCACCCAGGATGGCACTTGCGGCCCCGTCGCCAGCCGCCGCAGTTCACGCGCATACGACAGGGCCAGCGGCAGGTCGTGCAGCTGGTGCTTCGCCACCAGCGCCGCCTGCGCCATGGCGGGCCAGCGGCGCTGCGGGTCGGCCGCGAAGCTGGCGGCGACAAAGGCCAGCATGCGCCGCACGCGCTGCGGGTCGGCCACGCCCGCGTACACTTCGCTGGCGGCCACCAGCGCATACTGGCTGCGCGGATCGAGCGTTTGCGCCGTTTCCAGCCAGCCGGCCAGGCGGTCATAGTCGAGTTCGCGCCACGGCAGGCTGACGCCGGCCTGGTCTTCGAACGACTGCAGGTACAGCAGCATGGCTTTCGACATGGCCAGCGGCTCGCCCAGGCTGGCCAGGCGCGCCACGCCCGCCGGCGGCGCGGCGGGCAGGGGCCGCGCCTGCGCCGGCGCTTGCTGCTGCGCCAGGCGCCAGCCCAGCTGCAGCAGCAGGCATGCCGCCAGCAGCCAGCACAGGGGGCGCGGCACGCTGCTCCAGGGGCGCTGGGCGGCGGCCATCAGATGTTCCTGCGGTAAAAGTCGCACAGCGCGCAGCTGGCCAGCAAGGCCACGTAGATGCCGGTTTGCGCCGCCACATTGGCCAGGGCTGGCCAGTTCCCGGTGGCGTACAGCAGCCATTCCGTGCGCGCAAAGGCGTCCAGGCGGGGCAGCAACAGGGCCAGCACGTCGATGGCGCCGGCCGTGGCCCGCTGCGCCAGCGAGTCGCCCGCCTGCGGGCCGTGCGCCAGCAGTTGCAGGCTGCCCAGCATGCGCGCCAGCACATAGAAACCGCCAGTCGCGGCCAGCGCCGGCAGGGCCTGCTGCAGGCTGGCCGCGCACAGCAGGCTGAAGGCGGCGACGATCCACAATTCGCCCAGCAGCGACAGCGCCCACAGCGCGCTTTGCGCGGGCGCGGCGAACAGGGCCATCAGCAGGCCGAACAGCACGGCGGGCACGGCCGCCAGCGCCCCGTAGCCCAGCAGTTTTCCCAGCAGGTAGGCGGCGCGCGGCATGGGCAGCGCCAGCAGCAGTTCCAGGCCCCGGTCGGCCGCTTCGCGCGCCATGCTGGTGATGATGAAGGTGGCCAGCAGGAAGACGCCGGCCAGGCGCAAGGCGGCCGCCAGTAGCGCCGCCTGCACGGCGCCGCTTTCCGTCAGCGCCAGTTGCTGCAGGAAGCCGGCCAGGGCGGCGGCGCCGCAGGCGGCCAGCAGGAACAGCCACGGCAGGCGGCTGCGCAGCGCTTCGAGCAAGGTGTAGCGGGCGATGGCGGCGGCGGGCGAGAGCATGGGCATCAGCGGGGCAGCCTTTGCGCGGCCACCATGCGGTTGAACAGGATGTTCGGCGACAGCCAGGCGACGATATCGTCGAACTCGCCGCCGGGCTGCTGCGGGCCGCTGGCGGCGCGGCTGATGACGGTGGTGGCGTTCGTAGCATTGTTGCGCTCGTCGACATTGTTGCCGAAAGGCACAGCCTGGCGCTGGCCCTGCACGCCCGTGGCGCCGAAACCGTTCTTGCCGTGCGACATGATCATGGCGGGGATGTCGTTCAAGGCCGTCGCCTGCAGCAGCGCGCCGCCATTGCGCGTGACGATGCTGATGTCGCGCGGCGTCGACAGGCTGAAAAGCTGGCCGCTGTCGCTGAAGGCCGGCGTCACGCTGTAGCGGAACAGATTGTTCCAGCTGTCGCCCTGACGCAACCCCAGGGTGGCCCACGGCAGGAAACCGGCGCGCTTTTCGCCCGTGCAGCGGGTGCCGCGCCGGTCTTCCAGGCCGCTCATGGCGGAGATGGCGGGACAGGGCAGGTAGCCGTAGCGCAGCGCGTAGCCCGTCAGCGCTTCCTTCGCTTCATTCAGCGCCTGTTGCGTCTCGGCCACCTTGCGCTGTTCCAGCTGCACCGTCAAGGGCGTGACCAGGCCGCCTATCATCAAGCCCACGATGACGAGCACGATGGCGATCTCGATCAGGGAAAAGCCGCCCTGGCGGCGAGATGGATGCGGGCGGGGGCTCATGGCAGGTTGCGCGCGGCGCGCATGCGTTGGTACAGGGTGGGCAAGGTAATCCAGGTGAGCATGTCGTCGAAGGCGCCGCCGGGCAGCGCGGCATTGTCGGTGGCGGGGCGGGCGATGAAACTGCGGCTGGCGCGGTCGTTGGCGGCTTCGTCGAGATTGCCGCGTGCCGTATTGATCTGCGTCACGCCGCTGGCGGCCGTGCCGTAGTGATTCTTGCCTTGCGAGAACAGCACGACGGGCAGGCATTCGACGCTGACGTCGCACAGTGCCTGGCCCGCGACGAAGGCGAAATCGCCGCGCGCGTCGCGCTCGAGCACGACCCGGTTGGCGACGGCGGAAAACGAGACGATGGGCGCGCGCGCCATTTCCGGCGTGACGCTGTAGCGCAGCAGCTTGCCCCAGGCGTCGCTGCCCGCCACGCCCAGCGCCACCCATGGCAGGAAGCCGCTGCAGGCGGCATCGTCGGCGCAGTCGGCGGCCCGTTCGCGCCCGTCGAGGGCGGAGGCGGCCGGACGGGGCAGGCGGCCATTGACCGCCGCAAAGCCCAGCAAGGCTTCGCGCGCCTGCGCCAGGGTGTCCAGCGTGCGCTGCTGGCGTTCGGCCTCGCCCGTCTTGCGGCCAAAGGCGCTGATCAGCAGGCTGGCCGCGCCCAGGCTCAGCACGGCCACCAGCAGCAACAGGGCCGCGCCGCGCTGGCGACGAGCTTGCCGTAGCGTCATGGCGGTGTCTCCTGCACTTCGGTGACCGTGCCGCTGGCCGGGTCGTAGCGCTGGCCAGGTTTCAGCAGCACCGCCTGGCCATTCGACAGGCGCAGGGTCAGGGTGCCGGGCTTGTCGCGGGCAAGGCGGTTGTGCGGCTCGTTCTGCGCTTCCTGGTTCAGCCAGACGGTGGAGCGGCCGCTGCTGCGCTGCACCACGCCATTCAATTCCACGGGCGGCGCGGGCGGCGGCGGTGGCGGTGGCGTGGGGGCAGCCAGGGCGGGATCGGGTGGCGGCGGCCCGTAGCGCTGCGCGTCGAGCTGGGCGCGCTGCTGGGGCGACAGGAACAAACGTCCCAGCGGCTGCGCCTGCCCCTGCGCCGTGAGTGCGGCGCCGGCCAGCAGCGCGCACAGGATGCGGGCGGACTTCATGGCCGCCCCGGCACGGGCACGCTGTTGACGGTCAGCCACAGCAGTTCGCATTCGGCGCCCAGGGTCGGCACCGCCTCGCCGCCGGCCGCGCCATGGCGCTTGAGCGTGCAATCCTGCACGGCGAAATAGCCGGCCTGGCGCAAATCGTCAAACAGATTCAGCAAGTCCATTTCGTGCAGCAAATCCATCTGCAGGCGCATGCGGCTGCCGCGCAGGTGATATTGCCCCATCACCATGGGCAACGGCACGGGCAGCGCTTGCTGCGGGCTGATGTCATAGCTGATCGGCAGCAATTTGCGCTGTTCCTGGCTGCGGCGGATGGCGTCGATCCAGGCCAGGCGGTTTTCCTCGCCGATCAGGCCGCGCTGGCGCAGGGCCAAAAATTGCGGTTCGTAGGCGCGGATTTCCTGCTTTTCCGCTTCCGCGTGGTTGAACAGGGTGGCCGCCGCCGCGCGCGTGTGCTGGGCCAGGTACAGCTGTTGCGCTTCGCGCATGCGATAGGCGGCGGTCAGGCTCAGCAGCAGCAGGCTGGCCAGCAAGGTCAGCGCAAAGCACAGCAGGGCGGCGCGTACCAGGTGCAGTTCGCCCAGCCAGGCGGGCAGGGTGCGCGTGGGCGTGCCTGCCCGCTGCATGCCGGGCAGGGGCGGCTGCTTCACGGGGCCGCTCATGGCTGCCACTCCAGCAAGAGGGTAAAGCGGGCCTGGCTGTCCTGCGCCGGCGCGGCGCTCTTGCCGGACAGGGCCGCGCTGGGACGCAGGTCGAGCGGCGTTTCCTCGATCGTCACCTGCATGCGCGGCTGGCGCGCCAGGGTTTGCGCGAAGGCCGTGATGGCGGCCAGCGCGGCGCGGTAGTCATTATTTGGCATGGCCACATCCGCTTCCAGGCGCAGCGCCTGCGGCGGCGCGACAGGGATGCCGGCCAGGGCGCTGTGGGGCGGCGCAGTCTGCTGCTGCGGCGGCTGGCCCGCGCCCGTGCGCGCGGGCGCCTGGCCCGCATGCCAGTGCAGCTGGCCCAGCGCGACCTGCGGCGCCTGGTCCAGCGCGGCGCTCAGCATGCCCAGCAGGCGGCCCGGCTCCGGCGCCTGGCTGGCGATCATCTGGCCCAGGGTGACGGCCACTTTCATGTTCTGCGTCTTGGCCGGCGCCGGCGGCTGGGTCGACATGACGCTGCGGTAACGCTCCTGGTAGGACGCCGTTTCCTGCGCCAGCCGCTGCGTGCTGGCCCCGTCGGCGATGCCGCCAAGCAAATTGATCACGCACCACAGGGCGGCCGACGCGCCGATCAGGGCGCTGGCGCCGTACAGCGTCTTGCGCGCGCGCTGGAAGTGGTAATAGCGGGCCAGCGCGCCGGGCGGATAGTGGCTGGACGGCGGATGCTTGCCCAGCAAGGTCAGCAGCAATTCGTCGGCCAGCGCCGGCGTCTGGCGCAAGCCCACCCGTTCGCCGGCCAGCTGCAGGTCGATGAAGTGGTAAGCCACTTCGACGCCGTTATCGCACAGCAGCTCGAGCTTGGCGATCTGCACGGCCGGCGCCAGGATGACGGTATTCAAGACGTCGCCGCGCGCCAGCATGCGCGTACTGGTGAGAAATTGTCGTGTCTTTTCCGTTTCCAGCGCGATATTCACGGCCACGCCGTCGAGCGCGATGGTCGCCGTCTGGCGCGAAAAGCGCAGCTGGCCCTTTTCATAGTAACTTTGCCGCAAGCCGCCTGATTGCTGCGTCACCAGCAGCAAGTGTTCATGCGCGATCGACAACTTTTTGACCAGCGCGATACTGAGCAGGCTGGTCGAATAGATGCCAGCCACGGGCACGCGCAAGTGTTCGAGCGCCTCCGTCCACGGCTGCAGCAAGGTGGGATTGGTGAGGGCGAAAAACAGTACCTGGTCGTCATGGCGTCCCGTGCTTTCGCGCCCCAGCAGGGTGCTGCCCCGGTAGGGCGTGTCGCGGTGTAACTGCTGCTTGCGCCGCTCCAGCAGGGCGCGGCCCGCCTTGCCGCGCACGTGGGGTACGAGCTGATGCTGGAAATCTTCCTCGATCAAGTCCGTCAGCAGGTAGGCGGGCACGTCGAGCCTGCGCTCCTGCGGGTCTTCCAGCCACGCGGCGAAGCCGTCCAGCCCGGCCGCGCTGGCGGGGAAGGCCTGGCCGGGGCCCAGCACGCCGTGGTTCCAGTCGTAAGCGCACAGGGCGTCGCTGGTGAGGTAGAGTAATTGTTTGCGGAACACGGCGGCCTCAGGTTTTGATGGTGCTGATGGTGTCGTAGATCGGCCCCAGCACCGACAGCATGATCCAGCCCAGCAGCAGGCCCAGGATGACCGTCATGGCCGGCTCGATCATGGCTTGCACTTTCTCAATCAATTCCTTCACTTCGCGGTTGTAAAAGTAACTGACATTGCGCAAGGCCGTGTCCAGCGAACCCGTGGACTCGCCCACTTTCAGCATGCGGATCACCAGCGGCGGGAAGATGCCCGTGTGCTGGAAAGCGGCGGTGACGCCGTAACCTTCGCTGATCAGCTGGGCGGCGCGGCGCAGGCCGGCCGCCACCACCTGGTTGCCGGCGATGCCCTCGGACAGGCGGATGCATTCGAGGATGGTGATGCCGGAGGCATACATCAGGGCAAAAAACGTGGCGAAGCGGGCCAGGATGATCTTGTGCAGCACAGGACCGACCAGCCACAGCCGCAGTTTCAAGCCATCCCAGGCGTAGCGGGCCGCCTCGCTGCGGCGGATGAGCGCGCGCAAGCCGAAAAACAGCAGCACGGGCAAGGCCAGCAGCAGATACCAGTAATCGATGAAGACATTCGACACGGCAATGAGCACGCGCGTGTGCAGCGGCAGTTCGCCGCCCATGTTGCGGATGAACGCCGTCAGCTGCGGTACCAGGTAGATCATCAGGAAAAACGTCACGGCCGCCACGACGATGGCGACGACGACGGGGTACATGACGATCTTGCGCGTCTGCGAGGCCAGCTCATCCTGCCATTTCAGGCTTTCCGACAGGTTCTTGAAGACGTCGGCGATCCGGCCGCTCTGTTCTCCCGCCAGTATCAGGCTGGTGAACGTGGCGTCGAAGATGTCGCCATGCTGGGCCAGCGCGCCCGAGAGGGGCAGGCCGCCCTCGATGCTTTCGATCAGGTCCGTGACGACTTCGCGCAGGCGCGGATGGTCCGTGCTTTCGCGCAAGTCGTTCAAGCCTTCCAGGATGGGCACGCCCGCGCCCGTCAATTGCTCCATGTGGAAGCAGAAATTGATGAGGTCGCGGCGGTGGATGATGCGCTTGCCCAGCAGCACCAGGTACTGGCCCGTGATCTTGCAGTCGATCAAGTCGAGCTGCATGCGGTGCAGGCGCGCTTCCAGGTCCGGCACGTTGGCCGCCTCCATGCTGCCGGGAATCAGGGCGCCGGCCGCATCCATTGCGCGATAGACATATTGCGCCATCAGGCCAGCCTTTCCGTCAGGTCGACCACGCGGCCCACTTCTTCCAAGGTGGTGACGCCTTCCAGCACGCGGCGCATGCCGTCGTCGACGATGCCCTTGAAACCGGCCGCGCGCGCCGCGGCCTTGAGCTCGCGCAAACTGGCGCGGCGCGCCGTCAATTCATCGAGTTCGGCCGTCATCTTGAGGATTTCCATGATGGCCAGGCGGCCCTTGTAGCCCTGGTGCGCGCAGCGTTCGCAGCCTGCGGCGCGGCAGATGCTGACGGCGGGCGCCTCGGACGCAAGGCCCAGCAGGCGGCGCTCGATGGTATCGGCGATGACGGTTTCCTTGCAATGCGGACACAAACGCCGCACCAGGCGCTGCGCCACGATGCCGATGATGTTGCCGGCCATGATGTCGGGCAAGATGCCGATGTCGAGCAGGCGCGCCACGGAACCGATGGCCGAGCTCGTATGCAGGGTGGAATACACCTGGTGGCCCGTCATGGCGGCGGCAAACGCCATTTCCGCCGTTTCGCGGTCGCGGATCTCGCCCACGAGGATGATGTCGGGGTCTTGCCGCATCATCGAGCGGATGCCGTCGGCAAAGCCCAGCTTGACGGATTCGTTGACGGAGGTCTGGCGTATCATGTTCATCGGATACTCGACCGGGTCCTCCAGGGTCATGATGTTGACGCTTTCCGTATTGATATGGTTGAGTATCGAATACAGGGTGGTGGTCTTGCCGCTGCCCGTCGGGCCCGTCACGAGGATCACGCCGTCGGGGCGCGCGATCATGAGTTTCAACAAGTTCAATTCCGCCTCGGCCAGGCCCAGGGCGTCCAGCGGCACGATGCCCTTTTGCCGGTCCAGCACGCGCAGCACGACGTTTTCGCCATGCGTGGTGGGCTGCGCCGACGCGCGGAAGTCGATTTGCCGCCCGGAAAACTTGATGCTGATGCGCCCATCCTGCGGCGCGCGCGCCTCGGCGATATTCATGTTCGACATCACCTTCAGGCGCACGGCCATGGCCGGCCAGTACGATTTGTGCAGGCTGCGGATTTGCCGCAGGATGCCGTCGATGCGGTAGCGGATGCGCAGGAACGACTGTTCCGGCTCGAAATGGATGTCCGAGGCGCCGTTCTGCACGGCGTCGGCCAGCAGCGCATCGATCAGGCGCACCATGGGCTGGCTGTATTCGTCCGACGGCGAGGCCATGCTTTGATAGCTGACTTCGCCCGTTTCGATTTCGTGCAGGATGCCGTCGATCGACAGCTCGAAGCCATAGTACTGGTCGATGGCGCGCGAAATGTCCGATTCGTTGACGAGCACGGTGGAAATCGTGATGCCCTTGACCAGCATGGCGCTGATTTGATCGAGCGCAACGATGTTGCTCGTGTCGGCCATGGCCAGGATCAGGTTATCCGCCTGCCGCTCGTAGACGATGGGAAAGACGCGGTAGCGCTTGGCCACGTCCTTCGGGATCAGTTTCAGGGCGATGGCGTCGACCACCAGGCTGGACAGGTCCGCGCTGACCTGTTTCAGGTTTTCGCTGAGCGCCTCGCGCACGGTCGCTTCCGTGACAAAACCCAGGGTGATCAGCAGCTTGCCCAGCGGTTCGCTGCTGCGCCGCTGTTCGATCAGGGCGATGCGCAGCTGGTCTTCGCTGATCACGCCTTTCTGGATCAGCAGCTTGCCGAGGGGAAGTTTTGCCTGTTCTGCCATGTGATGCTTATTCCTGACGGGGTGTGATGACGGCCGGCTCGGCCGGGGCTGCAGGGGCCGCCAGTTCGCGCAAGCGCGTTTGCACGACGGCCTGGTCGAAGGCGGCGGGCGTCGTTTGCGCCAGGGTCAAGGCGCGCTGGTAATACGTGGCGGCCAGCCGGGGCTGGTTCAGCCGGTCCAGGCCCACGGCCAGGTTGAAGGCATAGTCGGGGTTGCCCGGCGCGGCGCCGTAGGCGCGGAAGAATTGCTGCTGCGCTTCGTTCCAGCGGCGCTGCTTGGCGTACACATTTCCCAGTGCAAACAGCACGGGGGCACTGTCGGGGTTGCGCGCCAGGATGGCTTTCAATTTTGCCTCGCTCTGCGCCACGTCGCCCTGGCGCAGCCCGATCAGGCCGGCCAGCGCCTCGCCATCGTCGGGATTGATTTCCAGCAAACGCACGTACAGGGCCGCCGCCTGCGCGCCCTGGTTTTCGCGCAGGGCCACGGCCGCCAGGCCCAGCAGCGCGTCGCGGTTGGTCGCATCCTGCCGCAGCACCGTTTCATATTGCTGACGAGCAAGACCCAACTGGCCCCCGTTGAAGGCTTGATAGGCTTGCTGCACGTCGGGGTTGATTTGCGGCGCTGCCACGCTGCGCTGCACCTGGATCTGGCTGTTGTCGGGCGCGGCCACCGGTGGCAGGCTGGGCGGTGCGGCCGGCGCCATGTGCGCCAGCTGCGCCGCTACGGCGGCCTGGGCCGCCGCCTGTATCATCGCCTGCTGGTCCTGTGCTGACTCTGGCTGGCGCGCGTCGCGCGGGTTGTCGGGCGGCAGCGCCGCGGGCGTCATGGCGTCCGGCGGCGCGGCACCCGTCGCCGGCACCACCACGACGGGGCCGGCGACGCCGGCCGTGCCCGGGGCATCCGTCAGCGGCATGGGCACGCCGGGCAGGTTGGCGCCCGCACCGGGGCTGGTGCTGGCGCGCCAGTACCAGTACGCCATGGAGCCGACCACCAGCAGCAGGATCGCCAGCAGCACGGCCAGGCGCACGGTGACCGGGTCGACGCTGATGGGGCCAGTAGGACCTTTCGGCGGCGGATTGCTGCGGCTGGCGCGTGGCCGGGTGGGCGGCGCTTCCGGACGGGCGCGCGGCGGCTCGGGCGGCGGGCCTGATTGCGCGCCTTGCTGCGACCCAGGCTGTGGCTCCGGCTGGGCGCCACTGGACGCGGGCTGCGGCGCGGGCGCGTCCGCCAGCGGTTCCAGGCGCAAGGTGCTTGCCGACTGCACGGGCGCTGGCGCTGGTGCGGGACGGGGCGGCAGGGCGTCGGCCGGCGCCAGTTCCAGCACCTGGTCGTAGGCTTCGGACGGCTTTTCCAGTTCTTCGTCGGAAAGGCTGTTCTGCTTGGCGCGCTCGGCTTTCTTGAGCGCCTGCATCAGCAAGCTCATGGGAAGTCTCCCTGCAAGCGCGCCTGCGGCCGGACGGGCGCCGCTGGCGGGCCATCCGTGTAGGGCTGGGTGTTGAGCGGCGCCTGGCCGGGCAGCAGGTAGCGGTAATCGCGGTAATCGCCCTCGACGCTGGCATCCTTGACGACGACGGGGCGCATGAAGATCACCAGCTCCGTCTTGCTGCTTGCCTCATTGCGGTAGGTAAACAGATTGCCCACCAAGGGCAGGCTGGACAGGCCCGGCACGCCATCCTTGGCATTGTCGATGGAGTCTTGCATCAGGCCGCCCATCACGGCGATCTGGCCATTGCCCACTTTCATGATCGATTCCAGCTCGCGCGCCTGGATCACGGGCACGCGGCTTTGCACGTTGGCCGTGGCCAGGGCCGGATTCGGGTCTTGCACGTAGCCGACGATGCGCGTGATGGTGGGGCGCACGTTGAGGGTCACTTCATCGCTGTCGGAAATCTGCGGCGTGACGCTCATGACGAAGCCGACGGGCACCGTTTCCAGCTTCGATTCATAGGTGGCCGGCGTGGTGATGGTGCCCGTCGAGCTGATCACGGCGGGCGTCACCTTGATGGTAAAGAAGACATTGTTGTCGACCACCTTCAGCATGGCCGTCTGGTTGTTCAGCACGCTGATCTTCGGACTGGACAGCACTTTCACCTTGCCGAACGATTCGAGCAGCTGGATGGTGGTGGAAAAGCTGTCTTTCAGATAATTGAGCAGGAAGATGCCGGGCGTGGCGTTCGGCGTGACGCCGCTGGACAGGCCCGCCGTGCCCACTTGTCCCTGGCGCAATTGCAGGCTGCCCGTCAGGCGCGACCAGTTGATGCCTTGCTGGTATTCATTGCTCAGGCGCACTTCGATGATGGTCGCCTCGATCAGCACTTGCCGCTTGGCGCTGTGCAATACCGCGTCGAGGAATTCGGCGATCTTTTCATGCTGGCGCCCTGTGGCGCGCACGGCGATCAGGCCGCCCTCGACGTTGACGACGACGGACGAGGGGCTGCCCTTGTTGGCCAGTTTGAGCAGCGGCATGCCGTTCGCGTCCAGCGGCTGGCCGGGAGCCGCGTTCTGGCCGGGCGCCTGCTGTCCCGGCGCATTCTGGCTCCCGTTCGGGTTGCCATACTGCATCGGCGGCTGGGCGCCGTACTGGCCCGCCGCACCGGCGGCAGGGTAGGCGCCGGCCTGGTTCTGCTGCTGGCCTTGCTGTCCCTGCTGGCCGGGCATGCTCGTCAATTGCTGGTTCAGCTGCGCCAGCGGGTCCACCTGCACGTCGTTGAGCGTGGTCTCGCGCAGCAGGTCGCGGATATTCTTTTCCAGGCTGTACCAGAAATTATTTTCCGAACGATTCACGACGAGGGTGGTCGAATTGTTATTGCCGTTGCCGCCGCTGCCTTGCGTGCTGCCCACGGGGTTGCTGGCGTTGTTCGACCCGCCGCCCGCCGTGGAGATTTGCGTGGCGATATTCACGCTGCTGTTGGTGCTGCGCGCCATGTTGACGTAATCGACCTTGTAAGTGCGCCAGACGGGCGCGTCGGGCAGCACCGTCAGGTTCTTGCCATCGATTTCGTAGCGCATATCGACTTGCTTGCCGATACGCGCCAGCAATTGCGGCAGGGTCTGGTTCAGCGCATTCAGGGTGACGCTGCCTTCGATCTGCGGGTGGATGTCGATATTCATGCCCGCGTCGCGCGCCAGCGCAAACAGCAGCGATTGCACGGGCACCTTGTGCACGGTGACGCTGTAGGTTTCCACCTTGGGCGCGGGCAGGGGCGCGGCTAGCGCGCTGCTTTGCTGCACCGGTTCGGGAATGACGCCGGCGGCGACGGGCGCGGCATTGAGGTGGGCCGGCGACAGCGGCGTTTGATGCGTGGCGCAGCCGGCCAGCATGGTGCTGCAGGCGAGGGCGACCCAAGAGGTCAGCACAGGAATAGGGTGTTGAGTCATGAAAAGTTCGCCCTTGAAGTCGTGTTGTGCTTTTGTAATTTTACCCAGCATGATCGCTTAAAAGCAATCGGCTGTGCAGGCTTGGGAGGCAATATGCTGAAATAAAGTCAGGGGGCGCCACGCCCCGGTTTTTCCGGTGCCAGGGCTTTTATTTCTGTGCGGATACTGTCTATGTCGCTCAGCAATATTTTCTGCGGCGACGCCGGGGCCAGCCTGGCCCACACGGCTTCGGCGCTGGCCTGGTCGGCAAAGCTGCCATAGACGATGAGCAGGCGCGCGGTGGAGGTCGCGGGCGGCGTATTTGCGGGCGCGGACGCGGTTGCGGGCATGGTGCCAGGCAGGCGAAACACGTGGAGGTCGTGCAGGCCGGTGGCTTGCTGTGCCTGCCGCAGGAAAGTTTCCGCCGCAACTGTCTCGGTGGCGGGCAAGCTGGCGATGTGCAGCACCAGTTGCTTCGGCCCTTGTCGCGCCAGCCAGTCGCGCGATTCGGCCAGTTTGCTGTCGAGCAGCGTCGACGGGGCGGGCTGCGGTGCGCGCACAAGCGCTTCCTTGAGTGTGCCTGGGGCCGCGTCGGCGGGCGCGGCGGAGCGTGCCTGGGATGCGTGGGATGCCTGGCTTGCCGGCGTCGCCATGCTGGCTGTCGCCGCTGTCCGATCCTCGCTGCCTGCCTGCCATTGCCACAGCAGAGCAAAGGCCAGCAACAGCATCAGCGCGCTCAAGGCGCCTGCCAGCAGCTTGCCCGCATGCCAGGGCGGGCGGTAAAAGGGGCTGTCGGCGATGGCCAGGCGCACGTGGCGCGCGCTAATTTCCTGCGCATCGTCCGCAAACGCGGCCAGCAAGGCTTTGTCGGCCAGGATATTGATCCTGCGCACGATACCCTGCGCCGCGCGCGCCAGCCGGCGCTGTGCGGCCGGCGTGAAAACGAGCGGGGCCGTGCGGCCGGCGGCGGCCAGGCGGCATGCCAGATAGTCGTCCAGCAAGGCTGGCGGCAGGCGCGGCACGCTGAAACTGTGGGTGATGCGTTCCTTCAACTGGCGGAACTGGGGCAAGTCCAGGGTGTTCTGCAATTCCGGCTGGCCAAACAGGACGATCTGCAGCAGCTTGTGGCTGGCCGTCTCCAGGTTCGTCAGCAGGCGCAGCGCTTCCAGGGTGGCGCCCGGCATGGCTTGCGCTTCTTCGGCCAGCAACACCACCTGGCGTCCCGCCGCATGCCTGGCGATCAGCTCGCCGTGCAGGGCGCGCAGGACGGCGTCGGCGCGGCAGCCGTCCAGTTCCAGACCCAGTTCGGCGGCGATGGCGTGCAGGACGTCGTCCGGTTCCAGGCGGGGATTGAGCAGGTACAGCACGTCGACTTGGGGCGGCAGGCGGTCGGCCAGCATGCGGCACAGCATGGTCTTGCCGCTGCCCACTTCGCCCGTCAGCTTGATGATGCCTTCGCCTTGCGTGACGGCATACAGCAGCGCAGCGAGCAGCTCGCCCCGCGTATTGCCCGTATAAAAGAAGGCCGGGTCCGGCGTGATGCCGAACGGCGCCGTGCGCAAGCCGAAATGGCGCAGATACATGCCGTGCGGCGAGGGCGCATACGGCCGTCCGGGCGGCGTGGAGGGCGGGGCGTGCGTGTCGGCGTTCATGCTGCGATGCAATTGAGGAAAGCCTGCTCCAGGCTGGCGTCTTGCGCGCCGCCGTGACGCGCGCGGCATTCGCCGGGCGTGCCCGTAAACACGATGCGGCCCCCATGCAGGATGGCCATGCGGTCGCACAATTCTTCCACGTCGGCCAGCGCATGCGAAGTGAGCAGGGCGCCGCGGCCTTGCGTGCGCGCTTGCCGCAAGACTTGCTTGAATTGCGCGCGCGCCTTCGGGTCGAGTCCGCTCATCGGTTCATCGAGCACCAGGTGCGGCTTGCCCGATAGCAAGCATGCGGCCAGCCCCAGTTTTTGCATCATGCCTTTCGAATACTCGCGCGCGGGGCGCAGCAGGGCGTCCGGCGCCAGGTCCAGCGCGTCCAGGGTTTGCTGCAGCGCTTGCGCATCGGGGCGCACCTTGTGCAGGCGCGCCAGGTAGCGCAGGAAGTCGCCGCCCGTCAGGTAATACGGCGCCTGGAAGCGTTCCGGCAGAAACGACAGGGGCTGGCGCGCCGCGCCATGCCGGTGCGGCTGGCCGAAGATGGCGATCTCGCCCCGTTCGGGCGTACAGAAGTCCAGCAGGCATTTCAGCAGGGAAGTCTTGCCTGCGCCATTCACGCCAACCAGGCCGAACAGTTCTCCCGCGCGCACCTGCAGGTCGACGCCGCGCAGCACGGCGCTGCCCGCCAGCTGCAGATGCACGTTGTGGAACTCGATGGCGCAGGCGTTCATAGTGGCAATGGTCGGCAGGCAAGACGGGGGACGAGCGCCATTATTGTCATGGGTGCCGGCGGGCGGCAAGTGTTTCCTTGCCGAGTGTTGAAATGCGCAAAAATCAAATGATGGAATGTATTTTCTTTAAGAAACAACAGGTTCTGGAATAAAATACCCCCGCGCGCCGCTGGCGTGCATCGTCTGATGAATCTGTCGAGGAGCAAGCATGGCAAGGCCAGAGAAAGTCCGGCTCGGTGAAATTTTGGTGCAGCAGAAATTGCTGACGGAAGAACAGTTGGGCCAGGCCTTGACGGAACAGAAACGTTCGGGACGCAAGCTGGGCCGCGTTTTTGTCGAGCACGGCTTCGTCACGGAAGAGCAGATTTCGGGCGCCCTGGCGCGCCAGCTCGACATTCCCTACATCAACCTGAAGTTTTTCAACATCAACCCCGAACTGGTGCGGCTGCTGCCGGAAACCCAGGCGCGGCGCTTCCGCGCGCTGGTGCTGGAAGACCGCCGCGAGGGTTTGCTGGTCGGCATGTCCGATCCCACGGACCTGTTCGCGTACGATGAAATCTCGCGCCTGGTCAAGCGCCATATCGAGCTGGCCGTCGTCAATGAGACGGAAGTGCTGGCCGCCATCGACCGCATCTACCGCCGCACGGAAGACATTTCCACCCTGACGCGCGAGCTGGAGCAAGACCTGGGCGACGTTTCCGTCGACTTCGGCGCGCTGGCCGCCAATCCTGGCCTGGAAGAGGCGCCCATCGTCAAGCTGCTGCAATCCGTGTTCGAGGATGCCACGCAGGTGCGCGCCTCGGACATCCACATCGAGCCGCAGGAAGGCCGGCTGCAGATCCGCTTCCGCATCGACGGCGTGCTGCACCTGCAGACGGAAGCGGACAGCAAGATCGCCAGTTCGCTGGCGCTGCGCCTGAAACTGATGTCGGACCTCGATATTTCCGAGAAACGCCTGCCGCAGGATGGCCGCTTCGCCATCCGCGTGAAAAACCAGCGCATCGACGTGCGTATTTCCACCATGCCGACGCAATACGGCGAATCGGTGGTGATGCGGCTCCTGAACCAGGGCGGCACGACCTTGCGCCTGGACGCCATCGGCATGCCGCCTGCGCTGGTGGCGCAATTCCGCGCCATCGTCAGCCGCCCGAACGGCCTCGTGCTGGTGACGGGGCCGACCGGCAGCGGCAAGACGACGACCTTGTACTGCGCCTTGTCCGAACTCAATTCCGTGGAAAAAAAGCTCATCACGGTGGAAGACCCCGTCGAGTACCGCTTGCCGGGCATTAACCAGGTGCAAGTCAACGACAAGATCGAGTTGAATTTCGCCAGGGTGCTGCGCTCGGCCCTGCGGCAAGATCCCGACATCGTGCTGGTGGGCGAGATGCGCGACCAGGAAACGGCGCAAATCGGCTTGCGCGCCGCCATGACGGGGCACTTGGTGCTGTCGACCCTGCATACGAACGACGCCATCAGCACGCCGCTGCGCCTGATGGACATGGGCGTGCCCCGCTACATGGTGGGCAGCTCGCTGCAAGCCGTGTTGGCGCAGCGCCTGGTGCGCGTGATCTGCGAAAGCTGCAGCACGCCGTATGCGCCCACGCCGAACGAATACGAATGGCTGCGCCTGGAACTGGGCGAACTGGTCGAGCGCAACCAGTATTTCCACGGCAAGGGCTGTTCGCATTGCAACGGCATGGGTTACCGGGGCCGCACGGGCGTGTACGAATTGCTGGAAATCACGCGCGCCGTGGCCGATGCCGCCAACCATGCCGATCCTTCCCACTTCATGAAGGTGGCGACGGCGCAGATGGCGGGCGAAACGCTGCGCCGCCACGCCGTGCAGCTGGTGGTCCAGGGCCGCACGACGGTGATGGAAGCGATGCGCATCAGCAACCAGAGCGAGGATTGAGGTGCCGTTTTTCTCCTACAAGGCGCGCAGCGCCAGCGGCGAACTGTTGACCGGCGTCATGGAAGGCGCCGATAGCGGCGCCGTGGCCGACCAATTGATGGCGGGCGGCAGCACGCCCGTCGATATCAGCGCCACGAAACAGACGGTGACGAAGGCGGGCGCCAACCAACTGGGCTGGTGGGACAAGCTGACCGAGAAAAAGGTCACGCCCATGGACGTGCAACTGTTCAGCCGCCAGCTGTACACGCTGCTCAAGGCGGGCGTGCCCATCATGCGCGGCCTGGCCGGCTTGCAGGAGTCGGCCATCAGCCCCGCATTCGGGCGCATCATCAAGGATGTGCGCGAATCGCTCGACGCGGGCCGCGAACTGTCGGCCGCCATGGCGCGCCATCCCGCCATCTTCACGCCGTTCTACCTGTCGATGGTGCGCGTGGGCGAAATGACGGGGCGCCTCGATGAAGTGTTTTTGCGCCTGTTCAACCACCTGGAATTCGACCGCGACATGCGCGCGCGCGTGAAAACGGCGACGCGCTACCCGACCTTCGTCGTCTTCGCCATGCTGGCCGCCATGATCGTGGTCAATATCTTCGTCATTCCCCAGTTCGAGAAGGTGTTTGCCAGTTTCCATGCGGAACTGCCCTTGATGACGCGCATCCTGATCGGCACCTCGCGCTTTACGGTGGCGTACTGGCCCATCCTGCTGATGCTGGGCGTGGGCGGCTTTTTCGGCTGGCGCGCCTGGCTGCGCACGAAAGAGGGCTTGTATAAGTGGGACCGCGCCAAGCTGCGCCTGCCGATCGCCGGCAAGATCATCCTGAAGGGCACGATGGCCCGCTTCGCGCGCAGCTTCGCCCTGTCCAGCACGAGCGGCGTGCCCATCGTGCAGGCCCTGACGGTGGTGTCGCAAACGGTCGACAACACGTATCTGAGCGCGCGCGTGGAGCAGATGCGCGACGGCGTCGAGCGGGGCGAGAGCATCTTGCGCACTTCGGTCGCGGCCAACGTGTTTACGCCTGTGGTGCTGCAGATGATCGCCGTGGGCGAGGAATCCGGTTCGCTCGACGACCTGATGGACGAGATCGCGGACATGTACGAGCGCGAAGTCGATTACGAGCTGAAAACCCTGTCGGCGCAGATCGAGCCGATTTTGATCGTCTTCCTCGGCGCCATGGTGTTGGTGCTGGCGCTGGGCATCTTCCTGCCGATCTGGGACCTGGGCCGGGCGGCCCTGCACTGATGGCAAAACCGTTCCGCCAGCGCGGTTTCACCCTGTTCGAGCTGGCGGTGGTGGCGGGCGTGTTCGCCATCCTGACGGCCGTGTTCCTGAACCGCGTCGGCTATTACCAGCGACAGGCGCAGCAGGCGGCCGTGGCGCAGATGCTGGGCGTGCTGCGCACCAGCTTGCGGGTGCAGGTGCTGCATTTATATCTGGCGGACCGGCGCGACCGGTTGCCGGCGCTGGCGCGGCAAAACCCGTTCGACTGGCTGATGGATAAGCCGGCCAACTATCTGGGCGAGTTCGCGCAGCCGGAGCTTGAAAAATTGCCAGCGGGGAATTGGCTGTACGATAAAAAAGAACAAAAAATCATCTATTTGTTTAGTAATGGCAATATTTTTCCCAGTAAAAGGGTTGATTTAGTGAAATTTAAGGTAACCTTGCCACGTGCGGATGCCGATCTTGACAAGCTCGCCCAGGAACCCGATATCGTGGTGTGGAAATCGCCGGACCCGGCGGCAAACTGACGCGCTTCCTGGTCCGGTGCAGCGACAGTTTCATGGCGTTGGTTTTGAAGTTTTTTTATTTGATTTTGGAGAAAGCAAGAATGAACAAGTCTTTACGTAGTATGAAAAGCGGCGCCCAGGCAGGTTTTACCCTGATCGAATTGATCGTCGTCATCGTGATCCTCGGCATCCTGGCCGCCACGGCGATTCCTAAATTCATCGACATGTCGACCGATGCGCGCGTGGCCAAGATGCACGCGGCCGCTGGCGCCGTCAAGGCGGGCGCTGCCCTGTACCATGCGCAGTGGCTGGTCAATGCTGACGCGACCAAGACCGTAACAATGGAAGGCCAGCCGATTACGGGGGCCAATGGTTACCCTACGGCCGATGCCGCCGGGATTGGACTTGCCGCAGGCATCGCCACACCTGACTATGTGATCTCCGCTACCGGTTTCTCCGTGTCCCCTGATGCATCGCGCTCGGGCTGCTCGGTGACGTATACCGCTGCCACCGCTACCGCCGGCCCAGGCATCAAGGATCTGGCAGACCCGACTTCGTGTAAGTAATCTTTGAGCACACTGCAAGGAAAGTCAGGCAACATCCGGCCTTCCTTGCGCACCACCAGCCCAACCTCAGGCGCCAGCCCGTTGGGCTTTTTTACGGGCCATCCATTGCAGCAGTCACCGACAGTCTTTTCGCATCGCCAAGCAGGGCCGCCAGGCCGCCTGCGGCGTACGGCTGCACGCGGCTTCACCTTGATCGAGCTGGTGGCCGTGCTGGTGCTGGCGGGTTTGCTGGCGACCTTTGCCGTCAACCGGTTTTTCCAGCGCGACACTTTTGACGCGCGCGGTTTTGCCGACCAGGTGACGAATATCGTGCGCTACGGGCAAAAACTTGCGGTGGCGCAAAACCGTGCCGTGTTTGTACGCATCGATGCCGACAGGGTGGCCCTGTGCTTCGATGCCGTTTGCAGCGCTGACCAGAAAGTGGTGCCGCCCGCGGGCAAGAACAGCGGCAGCAAGGAGACGCTGCAGTATTGCCTGGGAAGCAATTGGCTGTGCGAAGGCCGGCCGTCCGGCGTTACCCTGTCCACCGATGTGAAAGGCGAGCCCAGCTTTTATTTCGACGCGCTGGGCCAGCCGTATGCGCAGAACGATGTGTTCCCGGCGCTATCGGGTTTCCCTGCGCGGCTGAACATCAGCATCCTGGGTGACGGCACGGAGCGCGTCGTCACGGTCGAGGGGGAGACGGGTTATGTCCATTAGCCAGCGGCGCCGGCGTGAACGCGGCGTGACCCTGATCGAACTGGTGCTGTTCATCGTCATCGTCGGCCTGGCCTCGGCCGCCATCCTGGGCGTGATGAGCCTGACGACAAAGCGCAGCGCCGATCCGCAGCTGCGCAAGCAGGCGCTGGCGATTGCCGAAAGCATGCTGGAAGAAATCCAGCTGGCGCGGTTTACCTATTGCGATCCGCAAGACCCGGCCGCGGAAACGGCGACCAGCCCGGCCGGCTGCGCCATCCCGGAAGGGCCGGGGGAAGAGGCGAACGGCGCGGGGAGGCCGTTCGACAACGTCAACGATTACGTGAGTGCGTATGGCACAGCCACGGAGTACAAGACGGATGCCCAGGGTAATGCCTGGGCTGCCAGCCCCACCCAGAATTACACTGCCTTGGTGACGATCACCGAGCAAGCCCTGAACGGCTTGCCTGCGACGGAAAGCCTGCATATCCAGGTGGTCGTGCCGTATGCCGACCAGCAGATCGTGCTCGACGGCTATCGCGTGCGCTATGCGCCGAATAGTATCCCATGAGTATCCCATGAGAAATTTCTATAACGCCAGGCGCCGCCCGCGCGGCTTTACCCTCGTCGAGATGGTCATCGTGATCGTCATCACGGGCATCATCGGCGCCATGGTCGCCGTCTTCATCCGCGTGCCCGTGCAAGGCTATATCGACACCACCGCGCGCGCCGCGCTGGCCGACACGGCCGACACGGCAGCGCGCCGCCTGACGCGCGACGTGCGCCTGGCCCTGCCCAACAGCGTGCGCGTGTCGAACGACGGCCTGTTCCTGGAATTGCTGCTGACCAAGACGGGCGGACGCTACCTGAGCGACAGCGATCCGTCGGGACCGGGCAGTGTGCTGAGCTTTGAGACCACCCCCGCCTCACCAGCTTTTAGCGTCGTCGGCGCCATGCCCGCAGATGCGCTGGGCGCGCGCCAGGCGATCAGCGTGGGCGACCAGATCGTCGTCTACAACCTGGGCGGGGCGGGCGCGCCGAACAATGCGTATGCCTGCAGCGCTGCCACCGGCTGCAATCGCGCGCCAGTCACGGGCGTAGCCGGCACTGTCGTCACCTTGGGCAGCTATCCTTTCACGACGGCGCCCGCGCCGCTGCCGTCGCCGTCGAACCGTTTCCAGGTGGTATCGACGCCCGTCACCTATGCGTGCGATCTGAAGAGCGGCACCTTGACCCGTTACGCGGGCTATGTCATCCAGGCTACCCAGCCGGTTGTGGAAAACACGGTCCCGCTGGAGGCGAAGAAGGGAGCACTGCTGGCGCGCCAGGTGGCGGCTTGCCGTTTCAGCTATGGCATTTTGGCCAACGTGCAGCGTGGTCTGGTGAATATCGACCTGAGTCTGGGGGCAGCGAACAGCAATACGGGCGTGCTGCGTCTGGTGCAACAGGTACAGGCGAGGAATACGCCATGAGGCGCTTGCTGCGCCATCGCGCCGGCCGCATGCGCGGTTTCAGCCTTGTCACGGCCATTTTCCTGCTGGTGGTGCTGGCCGCGCTGGCGGCCGTGATGGTGAATATCTCCACTTTCCAGCAGACGGAGTCGGCCATGGACGTGCAGGGCGTGCGCGCCGAACAGGCCGCGCGCGCCGGTCTCGAATGGGGGCTGCAGCGGCAGATCAGCGCCGGCCTGACCGCTGGTGCGGCGTGCATCGGTCCGGCCAGTTTCAGCTTGCCAGCGGGCACGACGCTGTCGTCGTTCAGCGTCAGCGTGCAATGCAGCACGGCCACGGGGCCCGGCACCTTGACCAGCTGGACCATCACGGCCACGGCGTGCAACCAGCCGGGCACTGTCGAGCCGTTCTGTCCGAACGCGGGCAACAACGCGGACTATGTTCAGCGCCGCCTGCAAGCCGTGCTGTCGCAGTAAGATCAACTGCGTGCAAAAAAGATCGCTAATTTATTGTTTTTACACAATAAAGTTGGCTTCATGAATTAAAATTGGCTGGATGCATTAACTGCGCGACAAGATCGGGCAGGCACTTACACTGGATAGGTCGCATGGGTTTATTCGCAAGAGCAAGGAAGTATGAGGGTTGGCTGGCCACGGCGTTTGGCCGGGAAGGCGTCAGCGCTGTCGTTGTCGAACGTCCCGCCGACGGCATGCCGCGCGTGCTGGGCGCCAGTTACCAGGCGGCCGCGCGGCCGGCGCCGGCCGAGGTGCTGGAAAAACTGGGCAAGGACGTGCAGGCGGCAGCGCGCCACTGCACCACCGTGCTGGCCGGCGGCGAGTACCAGTTGCTGTCGCTGGAAGCGCCGTCCGTGCCGCGCGAGGAACTGAAGACGGCCGTGGGCTGGCGCCTGAAGGACATGCTGGACTTTCCCTTGGCCGAAGCCACCATCGACGTGTTCGACATCCCCGGCGACCCGAACGGCACCCAGCGCGGCAGCAGCGTGTTTGCCGTCGCCGCGCGCAACAGCGCCGTATCGCGGCGCCAGGCGCTGTACGCCGAATGCAAGATCGGCCTGTCCGTGATCGATATCCCCGAGATGGCGCAGCGCAATATCGCTACCTTGCTGGAAACGCCGGGACGCGGCATCGCCGTGCTGTATTTCGATGGCGACGGCGGCTTGCTGACCATGAGTTTCAGTGGCGAGCTGTACCAGGCGCGCCGCATCGACGTGACCCTGACGCAATTGCAGTCGCCCGACGCCAGCCAGTATTACGACCGCGTCACGCTGGAACTGCAGCGCTCGTTCGACCACTTCGACCGCCAGTTTCATTTCATTTCGCTGGCCCGCTTGATGCTGATGACGGGCGCGGCCGACGGCTTGCACGCCTATCTGGCCGACAATCTCTACATGCCGGTCGAGCAGCTGGACCTGGCCACGGTGCTGGACTTGTCGCAGGCCGCCGAATTGCGCGACCCCGCCATGCAGGCGCGCTACTTCCTGGCCATCGGCGCCGGCTTGCGCGAGGTTGGCTTGCATCCGGGCAAGCATGAAGGGAAGGGCGCATGAGCCAGCAGATCAATCTGTTCAATCCCCAGTTTGAACTGCAAAAACACCATATGTCGGCGCGCACGGCCGGCCTGGCCTTGGGCGGCCTGGCGCTGGCCCTGCTGGCCGTGGGCGTGTTGGCCCAGCAAGCCTTGACCGGCCTAGAACGGCGCGAAGCGGGCGTCAAGGCGGCGCTGGCGCAAGGCGAGGCGAAGCGCGACCAGGCTTTGCGCGATTTTCCTCCACGCAAGAAAGATCCGGCCCTGGCGCAGGAACTGGCGGCCGTCGAGGCGCAGCGCCAGTTGCTGCAGGATGCGTCGAACGTGCTGGACAGCGGCAAGCTGGGCAATACCCTCGGCTATGCCGGCTATTTCCGCGCGCTGGCGCAGGCCAGGGTCGAGGGTGTATGGCTGACGGGCGTGGATATCGCTGGCGCCGGCAATGACTTCGGTTTGCAGGGCCGCGCCTTGCACGCGTCGCTGTTGCCCGCGTACATCACGCGCCTGGGCCAGCAGGAGGTACTGCGAGGCAAGACCTTCGCCAGCCTCGACATTAACCAGTCCGGGCAGCCGGCCGTGGCCGAGGGCAAGGCGCCTGGCCTGCCGTATGTCGCGTTCAGCCTGCAGTCGGCCGACCGCGCCGCCGGCCCGGCCGGGCCTGCCACGCCGCCGAAACCTGTTACGGAAGGAACACGCTGATGCTGCCCTTGCTGAAGAAATGGGCCGCCGCCTTCGACGCCCTCAGCCTGCGCGAGCGGCTGATGGTGTTCGGCGCCGGTGCGGCCGCCGTCCTGTTCGTGTTCTATTTCATGAGCTTCAATCCCCTGCTGGCGAAACGCGCGGCGCTGGAGGCGAGCATTGCGCAAAAACAAAGCCTCCTGAGCGCCACCGACAAGGAAGTCGAGCTGACCATGCTGGCCCATGCCACCGATCCCGACCAGGAAGCGCGCACGCGCCTGGCGGCCTTGCAGGCGGAAACGGCGTCCCTGGCGCAGGCGCTGCGCGAGAAGCAGCATGGCCTGGTGGCGCCGGAGCGCATGGTCACCTTGCTCGAACACTTGCTGCGCCGGCACGCGGGACTGCGCGTGGTGTCGCTGAAAACCTTGCCGGCCAGCGCCGTGGGCGCGCGCCAGGCCGACAGCGCGAACGGCGATGCGGCGGCCAGGGCGCCGGCTCCCCTGCTGCACCAGCATGGCGTGGAAGTGGTGCTGCAAGGCAGTTATGCCGACATGGTGCAATACATGCAGGCGCTGCAAGCGATGCCGACGCGCGTCTTCTGGGGCGCCGCCCACCTCGACGCCGCCAGTTACCCGGGCGCCACCCTGACCCTGACCTTACATACCCTCAGCATGGACGATACATGGATCGCACTCTGACCCTGGGTTCCGCGCTGCTGGCGCCCTTCCTGATCCTGAGCCTGGCATCGCCGGGCGCGCAGGCACAGGCGCTCGACGATCCGACGCGCCCGCCCGCGGCCCTGTGGGCGCCCGCCGACGCCGCGCCCGTCGTCGCGGCCCGGCCGCAGCTGCAATCGGTGCTCGTTTCCACCCAGCCGGGCGGACGCCGCCTGGCCGTCATCGATGGCCAGACGGTCAAGGTGGGCGGCAAGGTGGGCGACGCCGTGGTGGTGGAAATCCGCGACACGGCCGTATTGTTGCGGCGTGGCAAATCACTGGAAACCTTCAAGCTGTATCCCAGCAGCAAGACCAATAACAAGGCCGATCGTAAGACCGATAGCAAGACCGACCGCAAGCAGGAGTAGAAGAAGTGGCCAAGCAACTCAATCAACACAAGGCGAGCATGTTCAAGATCAGTACGATGGCGGCTGTCATCAGCGTCAGCCTGGGCCTGGGCGGCTGCAACGTCGCGCCCGTCAAGCGCGACACCTATAATGCGATCACCGATGCCGTCAAGGGTGCGGCAGCCACCACGGCGCCAGCGGCCCAGCCGGACGCCGTGGAAGCGGCGCTGCTGCCGCCCGTGGCGGCCCTGGCCCAGCAATTGCCGAAGGCCCGCGCCGCGCTCGACGAGCGCTTCAACGTGGCGTTCAACAATGTGCCGGCACGCCAGTTCTTCACTTCCATCGTGGCCGGCACGCGCTACAACATGCTGGTCCATCCCGACATCGGCGGCACGATTTCCGCCAATTTGAAGGACGTGACCCTGTTCCAGGCGCTCGACGCCGTGCGCGAACTGTATGGCTACGATTACAAGGTCGAGGGCACGCAGATCTACATCAAACCCCTGACCATGCAGACGCGTTTGTTCCATGTCAATTACCTGACGGGCGCGCGCCGCGGCAGTTCCAACCTGCGCGTGTCGTCGACGTCGGTGGGGTCGGTCGGTTCGACCAATTCCGGCGGCTCGGGCAACAGCGGGAATGGCGGCAATAACAATCAGGGCAACAACAACGAGCAGAGCCAGCAAACGAATGGCGGCCAGGGCGGCCGTACCCTGGACAGCAGCAACCTGACCACCTCGTCGACGGCCGATTTCTGGCCGGAACTGAAGGCGGCGCTGGAAGCCATCGTCGGCAGCAGCGACGGCGGCCGGCAAGTGGTGCTGAGCCCGCAATCGGGCGTGATCGTCATCCGCGCCATGCCGGAAGAGTTGCGCAATGTCGACATGTATTTGAAGGCCACGCAATTGTCCGTCGACCGCCAGGTGATCCTGGAAGCGAAAATCCTCGAAGTCGAACTCAACGACAACACGCAGACGGGCATCAACTGGGCCTCGTTCGCCTCGATCAAGAGCGGCCACACGAACCGCATCTCGACGGGCTTCATCCAGCCGGGCGGCACCCTGGCGCCGCTGCCCTTCAATGGCGGCCAGCCGCCCAACATGACGAATGGCAGCGGCTTGACGGCCAGCAGCGGCTTCGGCCTCAGCTCGGCGGCGAACTCGGCCGGTTCCATGTTCGGCCTGGCCTTCCAGACGGCCAATTTCGCGGCCATGATTTCCTTCCTGGAATCGCAAGGCTCCGTGCACGTGCTGTCGAGCCCGCGCATCGCCACCATGAACAACCAGAAGGCCGTGCTGAAGATCGGCACGGACGAGTTTTACGTGACGGGCGTGTCGACCACGACGAATACGACGGCCAGCGGCGCGACGACCAGCCCCAACGTGACCTTGCAGCCGTTCTTTTCCGGCGTGGTGCTGGACGTGACGCCGCAGATCGATGCGGATGGCAACATCATCCTGCACGTGCACCCGTCCGTCAGCCAGGTGTCGACCATCAGCAAGGAAATCGACCTGGGCAGCGCCGGGTCCCTGAAACTGCCGCTGGCCGCCTCCAGCACGTCGGAGATGGACAGCATGGTGCGCAGCCAGGATGGCCGTATCGTCGCCATCGGCGGCCTGATGCGCCAGGCCACGACGTCGGACCGCTCGCAGGTGCCGGGCGCGGGCGATATCCCCGTGCTGGGCGCGCTGTTCCGTAACACGGGGCAGGTGATCCAGAAGCGCGAACTGGTGGTGCTGATCAAGCCGACCATCGTCGACGGCGCCAATAGCTGGAACGAGGACTTGCTCGATTCGGGCAAGCGCATCGAGGCGCTCGACCCGCGCCGTCCGTCGGAGCGGCGCTAAATGTACCAGGCCCATTTCGGCTTGCGCGAGGCGCCGTTCGGCCTCACGCCCGATACCAGTTTCTTCTTCAACGGCCCGCAGTCGCAAAAGGCGCTCAACACCTTGCTGGTGGCGGCGCGCAATGGCGAGGGCTTCATCAAGATCACTGGCGAAGTGGGCACCGGCAAGACTTTTCTTTGCCGCAAGTTCATGCAGTCCTTGGGGCCGGACTTCGTCACGGCCTACATCCCGAATCCGAACTTGTCGCCCCGTTCGCTGATCCTGGCGCTGGCCGAAGACCTCGATGTCTTGCTGGAAAAGGATATTGAGCAGCATCAGTTGCTGCGCGTACTCAACTTGCGCCTGCTCAACCTGGCGGCGCAAGGCAAGCGCGTGCTGCTGTGCCTGGACGAAGCGCAGGCGATTCCCGTCGACAGCCTGGAAGCGCTGCGCCTGCTGACGAATCTGGAAACGGAAAAGCGCAAGCTGCTGCAGATCGTGCTGTTCGGCCAGCCGGAACTGGACGTCAAGCTGGCCTTGCCGGAAATCCGCCAGCTGGCGCAGCGCATCACCTTTCACTATCACCTGGGGCCCTTGTCGCGCGACGACGTGGATTTTTACGTGGCGCACCGCCTGCGCGTGGCCGGTTTCGATGGCGCGCGTCTGTTCAGCCGTGGCGGCGTGGCCAAGCTGTACCAGGCGTCCGGCGGCATCCCGCGCCTGATCAATATCATGGCGCACAAGGCGCTGATGGTGGCGTATGGCGAAGGGCGGCAGCAGGTGAGCGGGCGCCACGTGGCGCTGGCCGCCAGCGACACCCTGGCCAGCAAGCCGCACCGCTTTTGGCGCAGGCCGTGGCCATGGCTGGCAGGCGCCGGCGTGCTGGCCGCCGCCTGCGGCGCGAGCTGGACTTTATTGAACCGATGACGAAGATGAGCCTGTAGATGAGCCTGATTAACAAGATGTTGCAAGACCTCGATGCCCGCGGCACCCCCGATGGACGCGGCGACGCGGCCGGTATCCGCTCCGTGCCCGAACGCGAGCGGGGCGTCTCGCGCGCGCTGGTCTTCGGCGGCGCCGCGGGCTTGACGGCCGCCGCCATCGCCCTGGGCTGGGTCTACCTGAAGCGCCCGGCCGTGCCGCCCGTGCTGGTCAGCGTGGCCGGTACGCCGGTTCCAGTATCGGCACCGGCGCCTGCCGTCGTTGTATCCGCACCCGCACCCGCGCCCGTACCTGCTGTGGCGGCGGAACCCGAACCCGTATTTCAGGCCGAGGAAGCCACACCCGCGCCGGCCAAGCTGCGTGCCGCCGACATGCGCCGCATCACGCAACAAGCCGCCAAGCCTGCCGCTGCGCCCGTGGTGAAGACGGCTGCGTCCGCTGTGAGTGAACGTATCATTGACGGAAAACAAGTCACGCCGCAGCAGCGCGTGGAGAATGAATACCGGCGCGCGCTGGCCCAGTTGCAGGATGGCCGCGTCTCCGACGCCATGCTGGCCTTGCAGCAGACCCTGCAGCTGGATCCGCGCCACCAGGGCGCGCGCGAAACGCTGGTGCGGCTGCTGCTGGAAGCGCAGCGTCCCGACGAGGCGGCGCGCCAGTTACAGCTGAGTTTGGCGCTGGACCCGAAACAGCCGGCGCAGGCGATGATGCTGGCCCGTTTGCAGCTGGACAAGGCCAATGGCGGCGCGGCGGCCCTCGATACCCTCATGCGCAGCTTGCCGTACGCCGCCGACAACGGCGAATACCACGCCTTCCTGGCCGGCGTGCTGCAGCGCGAGCAGCGCTACCGCGAAGCGGCCGAACACTATCAGCTGGCCCTGCAGGCGGCGCCCGACAACAGCGTCTGGTGGATGGGCCTCGGCATCGCCTTGCAAGCCGACAACCACCCGGCCCAGGCGCGCCAGGCGTTCGAGCGCGCCAAGGGCTTGCAAACCCTGTCGCCCCAGCTGCAGGCGTTTGTCGAGCGCAAGCTGGTGCAGCTGACGGCGGCTGCGGCGAAGTAACTATTACCTCAATGAAAGAAACAGCTTGAAGCCTCTGCATCTGCTCATCGTTCTTTGCTGCCTGGCCGGCAGCGCCCAAGCCGCCCCCGCCAGCGCGCCCGCCAGCTACGTTCTTGAGAATACGGAAGTGCGCGATATCCGTGCGCAAGCTCTGAAGCGCGATTACCAGCTGTATGTCGCCTTGCCCGATTCCTATCGGCAGGGCAATAAGCGCTATCCGGTGCTGTTCGTCGTCGACGCCAATTATGCGTTTCCCGTCGTGCGCAATATCGCGCAGCGCCTGAACAAGCATGCGGGGATGGAAGAAGTCATCGTGGTCGGCTTGTCGTACGCCAACGGCGATGGCGGGGTGTACAGCCGGCGCCGCGACTACACGCCCACCACGCCGCGCAAGCACGATTACCGCTCGGACATGCCGGGACGGCAACCCGCGTTCGGCGAAGCGAAGGCGTATGGCCAGTTCATCTCGGGCGAGGTGTTTCCCTTTATTGCGCAGCACTATCGCGCGAACATGCAGCGCAAGGTGTTTATCGGCCATTCCTACGGCAGCTTGCTGGGCCTGCAATTCCTGCTGACGGAACCGCGCACCTTCGAGCACTACATCCTCGGCAGCCCGTCGCTGTGGTACGACGCCGGCGTCATGTTCGACCGCGAACAGGCGTATGCCGCCAGCCACAAGGATTTGCCGGCGTCCGTGTTCTTCGGCATCGGCGGCCTGGAAAAGTTGGCAGCGGGCAAGAAGCGTTCGCGTTCGGAAGAGGACGCCGACATGGTGGCCGACTTGCGCGAATTCGATGGGAAGTTGACATCGCGCAAGTTCCCCGGCCTGAAGACGCGCTTGCGCGTCTTCGCGGATGAAGATCACGCGAGCGTGTTTCCTTTTGTGCTCACGCATGGCTTGCGGGCGTACTTGACGTCCGCAAAATGAAGGGCGCTTACGGGCGCATCAATGTCGGCAGGATCAGCTTGGTCAGCAATTTTTCGCTGATGCCATGGGCGTCGCGCACCTGGAAGTTGGTCGTGGTGATGACGACCACGGCATCGAGTTCCGGCAGGACGAGCACTTTATTGCCGCCGGAACCCGCCATGCCATAGCTTTGCACCGTACGGCCATTGGCCGTGAACGGTTGCAGCCACCACAGATAACCGTAGTCCATGCCTTCGCGCGCGTTGGCGTGGGGCGCGATCGAGCGCTTGACCCATTCGGCCGGCATCACCTGCTTGCCATGCCAGCGCCCGCCGTCGAGGTAGAGCTGGCCAAGCTTCATCAGATCCACGCTGCGCAGCTGCAAGCCGCCGCCCGTCATGGCGCTGCCCTTGGGCTGGAATTGCCATTTCACCTTGTCGATGCCAAGCGGCTTGAACAGATTGGCAGCGGCGAAGTCCGGCACGCCCTGGCCACTCACCTTTTCAAGCAGCGGTCCCAGCAGGGTTACGCCGGCCGTGCAATAGCTCCAGGCGCGGCCATACGGCGATTGCTCGGGGCGGGGCTGCCATTCGGGAAAGCCGCGGATCGGCAGGTCCGCCACGAAGCGGCTCCAGTCTTCCACCAGATACATGCGTTCTTCATTGCCGCGCGAATGCTGGTTGTCGTCGTCGCACTCGAGCAGTGAGCTCATGGTCAGGAAATCCTCGACCGTGATCTTGTCCTTGCGCGGGTCGGCATGGGCCAGCGGGCGCAGTTCCGGAAAGTAGGGCAGGACGGGGGTGTCGGTGCGCAAGAGCTTGCGCTCGATGGCCAGGCCGACCAGCATGCCGGCCACCGTCTTGCCCACCGAGCGCGTGTTGCGCAGGCTTTCGGCGCCATCCTTGTCGAAGTAGTGTTCGTAAAGCAGCTTGCCATGCTGCGCCACCACGACGCTGGTGATCTGCTTGAAGTCGCCCGCTTCGATGGCGGTGGTGACGCCGTCCAGTTCGCCTGCGTGGACGCTGCTGCCGAAGGCGAGAAGAAGGGGTAGGTATCGCAACATGGTGTACTCCTGAGTTGGAAAATTGCAGTCTAGTCTTGTAAATTGGGCATTGTCTTGGACGTTTGAAACATTTGGCGGCGATAGTTGCTGGGCGTCATGCCGTAGCGGGCCTGGAAGGCGCGCGTCATGTGGCTCTGGTCGGCAAAGCCCACGCTCAGCGCCACGTCGGCCATGCTCAGTTCCGGGCGGCGCAGCAAGCCGCTGGCCTGGTCGACGCGGCGCCAGCGCAGCAGGTCGCCCGGCGAGCAGCCCCAGGCCTGGCGGAACACGCGGGCCAGGTGCACGGGATGCACATCCAGGGCGGCGGCCACGTCGGCGATGCGCAGATGCGTGTCATTGGCCAGGTCCATCACGGCTTCATACGCCTGGTGGGCCCAGCCGGGCAGGGCGGGGCGCGCCTGCCGGGGCGCCTTGTGCAGGCTGGCCAGCATTTCCCACGCGCCCGCTTCGAGCAAGGCGCCGTCGCCGCCGCGGCCCACTTCGCGCGCGAGCCGGAACGCGGCCGCCGCGCTGGCCGTATCGCGCAACACGGTGGCGCACTCCTGGGCCGCATGCAATTCCTCGGCGTCCGACAGCAGGGCAGGGTCGAGCGATACCGTCATGAAACTGCCCTTGCCATCGACGAAGCGGTCGCGGTGCGTCGTGCCGGCAGGATTGAAAACGAGGGTGGGCGAAGGCGCGCGCGGCGGGGCGTGCAGGGCGCTGGAAATATACGTGCCGGACAGAACGAAGACGAAGTGGGCATCGTCATGCCGGTGCGTTTCGACTTCATCTTCGCCACGCGTGGCCTTCAGGCGGCGGATGTCGAAAATGCTGCCGCGCGCGCCGTGATGCACGTCGCCATAGAATTGTCCGGACTTGAACTGGAGTGGAGTGGTCATATCGACATGGTATGTGCGGCCGCCCTGACGGGCGAGCGCGGGACGACGAATGGCGCCAGGCGCAGGATGAACGGTCGATTCGGGGGAATGCACGGGATGTGGGACGGCGGCTCCGGCCGGTTTTGCGTGGCCGCTGGCAGGCGTGCAGGGGTGCCGGGGCGGGTATGTGTAAAATTTGCGCAGCGTCCAGATGTCGCCATCGATACTGGATCGCGCCAGGGGCGAGCCGCTGGAATGCCGGGCGCCGCCCGCCTGGCAGTGCCAGCGTCGTCATGAACTCTCCGGCCGCCGGAAGCGGTCATCGATAAGGTCAGGTGCAATGCGTACATTGAATGAATTACTGGATAGTGAAGACCCGGCGTTTCCGCTGATCCGGCAATGGGCCAGCGAGGCTGACATCCCGGTGGAATTGCTGCCGCCCTCGGCCGGCAGGGAAGATGTGCTGCTGAGCTTGCAGGTCACCACGCGCTCTCCCCTTGGCGCGATCGCCTATGAAACGGGCGGCATCCTGGTGGATGACGGCTGGCTGCGGATATTGGGCTCGGGACATGGCAAACTGGAGCGGAACATTGCTACGTGGAACGAAGGAAAGGCCGAGGGCTTTCTGTTGGTGGCCGACGACGTGCTCGGCGGCTTTTTTGCCATCAACGGCGGCGCACTCGGGGCCGACCAGGGCAAGATGTATTACCTGGCGCCCGAGACGCTGGCATGGGAAGCGCTGGAGATCGGCTACACGGCGTTCGTCGAGTGGGCTTTTACTCGCCAGTTGCGGCAGTTTTATGGCCGGCAGCCCGGCGATGCGCAGGAGTTTGACGAATTGCCCGAATTGCCCTTGTCCGGCGACCTCTGCCTGAATTTTTATCCATTCCTGTGGACGCAAGAAGGTTCCCTCAAGACCAGTTCGCGGCGCGCCATTCCCGTGGAAGAGCAGTGGGCGCTCAACCTTGATCTGCAACAAAAGTTGCTCGATGCTCCTGCGGGCGCGAACTGAGGCATGGCTTGCGGGCGTCTTTGACGGCATCGCCCTGCGCATCCCGGGCCGGCGAAATGTCATTTCAACCCCCGATTCAAGCGCTTTGTCGCAATGGCAGGCGCGAGAAAAGGGGGAGGGGATAGCATACGATGGGCTTTCTCGCGATGCGCCGCCCGCCAGCGAGTGTCCGATACTGCCGCGGCAGGCATCGGACGCTTCTCAATGACCTCGATCAGGATGAATACGCATGAAATTGACCCTTCCACATGTCCTTGCCACTTGTCTGCTGGGCGCCTTGGGCGTTATCGGCAGCGCGCACGCGGCTCCCGCCGATGTCGAACTGGTCGCCTTGGTGCAGCGCCATGCGCAGGCGCAGAGCAACTTTGATCAAGTGGCCTTGAACGCCATCACGGCGGAGAATTATGTGGAAATATCGCCGGTCGGCGAGGTGGACGGGCGTGCAAAAATGCTCGCCTTCTATGCGCCGGAGCAGAAGCGGCCGAGTCCCCAGCTGCAGGTCGATGAACCGGTGGTGCGCCTGTTTGGCGATACGGCGCTCATCTCGGCGCGGCTGTCCTACCGTCTCAACCAGGATGGGGTCGCCCGCAATTTCGCCCTGCGCGCCGGCTATGTCGCTCGGCTTGTCGACAAGCAATGGCTGCTGGTCAGCGCACAGTACACGGGCATCCGCCCGCCGAAACCGTGAAGTGAGCCGTGCCTGGTGCCCGGCCAGCCTACAGCCGCGCCTCGTCGCCCCACACGTGCCGCATGCTGAAATGCATGCCGGCATCGTCTTCGTGCAGCGACGAGACGATGGCGAACTGGCTGTCGCCCGTGTCGCGCGGCGTCATCTGCGATAGCTCGGCGGCGGCCAGCGGCGCGCCCAACGGGTCGCTGAGCGGATGCACGTGGCCGGCGCCCCGTTGCGTCACCACTCCCAGTTCGCCGCTGCGCAGGCGTACCAGGGTGCCGGGCGGATACTTGCCCAGCAGATTGACGAACTGCTCGCCCAGCAGCGGGTCGATGGGCACGCCCTGGTCGAGGAAGATGTGCTGCAGCGCCTGGTCGGGGACGATGGAGCGGCGGTAGTTGCGCGCCGAGACGCGGGCGCAATAGCGGTCGGCCAGGCCGATCAGCTTGGCATTTTGCAGGATTTCATCGGCCGTGCGCCCCTGCGGGTAGCCGCTGCCGTCGTCGTTTTCATGGTGCAGCAGCACGCAGCTCAGCCATTCCTCGTCATCGACGCCGGCGCAGCGCAGCAATTCCGTGCTTTCCTGCGGATGCTGGCGCACGATGCGCATTTCATCGTCGTTCAGGGGGCCGCGCCGGTCCTGGAAGCTGTCGTGGTGGCGCAGCATGCCCACGTTCATCGTCAGCGCGGCCGCGCCGATCAGCAGCAGTTCATCGTGCGACTTGTGCATGCCGCGGCCCACCAGCATGGCCAGCAAGGCTGTTTCGATGCAGTGGCGCACGGCGTAGCTGCCGGCGATCTGGTTGAGCAGGATGCTGGCCAGGGCGATATCGGCATCGTGTTCGAGCGCGCGCAGCAATTCGCGGGCGATGTCGCGCACGTCGCGCTCGGCATTGCTTTCGCTGCGCAAGTCCAGCAGCAGCCGTTCCAGGCGCTGCGCCGCCTCATTGAGCAAGCGCAAGACGGATGGCTGGTCCGGCGCGCCCACGTACAGGCCCAGCTGCAGCAAACGGCCCAGCTGCGTGCCATCCGTGATGATTTGCCCCTTGCGCAGTTGCGGGCCGGCACTATGGTCAGCCAAAAACAGATCCCAGGGCAGGGGTTCGCCGGGAACCAGGTCGGCCGGGCCGATGCGACGCTGTACCATCTGTCATCCTTTGCCCCGCCGCAGCGAAGCCATGTTCAGTGCTCGGTTATATGCTGCGCAGGCGCTCCAGCGCCAGGCGCAAGGTCTCGTCTTTCTTGGCAAAGCAGAAGCGCACGATGCCCGACTCCTTGCCCTGCACGTAAAACGCGGAGACGGGAATGGCCGCCACCTTGATTTCCGTCGTCAGCCATTCGGCGAACTGCGCTTCGGTCTCTTGCGAAATGGCATCGTAGCGCACGCACTGGAAATACGTGCCGTCGGCCGGCAGCAGGGTAAAGCGGCTGCCCGCCAGGCCGTCGCGGAACAGGTCGCGCTTGCGCTGGTAAAACGCGGGCAAGTCCAGGTAGGGCTGCGGGTCTGCCATGTAGCCGGCGATGCCGTGCTGCATCGGCGTGTTGACGGTAAACACGTTGTACTGGTGCACCTTGCGAAATTCCGCCGTCAGGGCTGCTGGCGCCGCCACGTAGCCGACTTTCCAGCCCGTCACGTGATACGTCTTGCCGAAGCTGGAGACGATGAAGCTGCGCGCCGCCAGTTCCGGGTTGCGCGAAAGCGACGCGTGCGGCACGCCGTCGTACACCATGTGCTCGTACACTTCGTCGGACAGGATCAATATTTGCGTGCCGCGCACGATGTCGGCCAGCGCGGCGATATCGGCCGGGCGCAAGATCGTGCCCGTCGGGTTGTGCGGCGTGTTGATGATGATCAAACGCGTCTTGCTGCTGACGGCGGCGGCCAGCTGGTCCCACGGCACGCTGTAGCCTTGTTCACCTACTTGCATGGACACCAGCACGGGCACGCCGCCGGCCAGCGCGATGGCGGGTAAATAACTGTCGTAGGCCGGTTCGATGACGATGACTTCGTCGCCCGGGTGCACGCAGCACAGGATGGCCGTGGTGAGCGCCTGCGTGGCGCCGGCCGTGACGGTGATTTCCGTGCCGGCATCATAGCCGTGGCCGTACAAGCTGGCGATTTTCGCGGCGATGGCCTCGCGCAGGGGCGCGGCGCCCGTCATCATCGGATACTGGTTGTGGCCGGCGCGCATGGCATCGCTGACCAGGTCGACCAGGGCCGGGTCGCAATCGAAGTCGGGAAAGCCCTGTCCCAGGTTGACGGCGCCATGCTGGGCCGCCAGGCTGGACATGCGGGTAAACACGGTGGTGCCCACGAGAGGCAAGCGGGTGGTCAGGGTGGGAGTCGTGCAGGGCAGGGACGGGCTGTTCATGAGCGGTAGGGGCGCGGTGCGGAAAGTGGAATCGTTTCCCATTCTAGCGCAGCGCGTGGCGTTCCGTGCAGCCCTCGATGGCTCAGCCTGGCAAGGCCCAGCCTTCCGGCACCATGATCTTGAACATGCCGGCCTTGGCCGTCTTGCGGGCCAGTTTCAGCAGGGCCTTGTCCTTGGTGATGAGGATGTCGGCGTTGGCGTCGCGCGCCAGTTCGAGGAATTTCTGGTCATCCTTGTCCGTGCAGACGGGCAGGCGCACGCCGGAGACGGGCGGCGCCACCACGCTGATATGCGCGTCGAAGCGGACGGCGGCGACGGCGCGGCTGGCTTCGTCGAGCGGCAAATGTTTGTAATGCAACACGACCAGATATTCCGCACGGCAATCTTCGCGCGTGATGGCGTGCACGGCGCCGCTTTCCATGGCCGCCAGCAGGGGCGCCCAGCGCGGGTCGTTGAAGACGAACAGGTCGAGGCAAACGTTGGTGTCGAGGACGAGTTTTTGTGGAGCAGGTATCATGTCGGCAATTCTATTCTGTAGTGATAATTTATGTTGATCGTGCTTTCGCCCGCCAAGAGTCTCGACCTGGAGACGCCGCCAACAACCTCGTTGCACAGCACCCCCGATTTTCTCGACCATTCCGCCCAGCTGATCGACCGCATGCGCCAGTTTTCGCCCGCCGAAGTGGGCAGCCTGATGGGCATTTCCGATGCCTTGTCGGCCCTCAACGTGGCCCGCTACGCTTCCTGGACGCCCAAGCTGGCGGAAGCGCGCCAGGCCATCATGGCCTTCAATGGCGACGTGTATGCCGGTTTCGAGGCGCGCAGCCTGCAGCCGGCCCAACTCGACTATGCCCAGTCGCGCGTGCGCATCCTGTCGGGCCTGTACGGCTTGCTGCGCCCGCTGGACCTGATCCACCCGCACCGCCTAGAAATGGGCACGCGGCTGTCGACCACGCGCGGCAAGGATTTGTACGCATTCTGGGGCGACACCATCACCAACGGCTTGAACCGCACGGCAAAAGAGCAGGGCGCCAAGGTGCTGGTCAATCTTGCTTCCGAGGAATATTTTAAATCCGTCAAGCCGCGCCAGCTGGACGTGCCCGTCATCGCGCCCGTGTTCGAGGACTGGAAGAACGGCAAATATAAAATCATCTCGTTCTACGCCAAGCGCGCGCGCGGCATGCTGGCCCGCTATGCGGCTGTCAATGCCATCCGCGACCCGCAGCAGCTGAAAGAGTTCGACGTCGACGGCTACGGTTTCGTGCCGGAAGCCTCGAACGATACCAGCTGGGTGTTTCGTCGCAAAGTGGGTGTATAAGTAAAAAAACCGGGCTAGCCCGGTTTTTTCTTATCTTACTGCCAGAATTTCCACCACTTGCGTTCCTTGTTCACCCCTTCCGGGCTGAGGAATGCCGTGTTCGGGTAGTTCTTGGTCAGCACGCGCAAGGCGTCGTCGCGCAAGTCGGTCAAGCCCAGCTTGTCATACGAGCGGTACATGATGAACAGCGCTTCTTCGATGGCCGGCGAAGCGGCAAAGTCGCTGACCGTCGTTTGCGCGCGGTTGGCGGCGGCCAGGTAGGCGCCGCGGCGGTAGTAATAGCGCGCCACGTGCACTTCGTATTTCGCCATGGCATCGACCAAATAGTTCATGCGGGCCAGCGAATCGGGCGCGTATTTGCTATTTGGAAACTTGTCGACCAGTTGCTTGAAGGCGGCAAACGCTTCGCGCGTGGCTTTCGGATCGCGCTCGGTCGGATCTTGCTCGTACAGGAAGTTCAGGAAGCTGATCTGGTCGTTAAAGCTGATCAGGCCCCGCAAGTAGTACATATAGTCCACATTGGCGTGGTTCGGATGCAACTTGATGAAGCGTTCGACGGCAGCCAGTGCCTGAGCCTGGTCTCCCGACTTATAATACGCGTAAGCGATCTCCATCTGCGCTTGCAGAGCATAGTTGCCGAAAGGATAGTTAGCCTCCAGCTTCTGGAACAGGCCGATTGCAGCTTCATAGTGCTGCCCGGCCATTTCTTCACGCGCCTCCGAGTATAATTTCGTAACGGACCAGTTTTTGGTCTCATCCACTTTTTCAGGCAACAAGCTGCAAGCGGACATGCCGAGCAGAACGACTGAAGCGACTACCAACGATAATTTTTTTTGCATGACGTTTTGCAAGAAGGTTTTAACCAAGATTTTACAATAGGCTGATTATAGCCGATGGGAATGCTGTGATATTAACTCCGAAGCCTAATTTGGCTGACCCCGCGTTTGACTCCCTTTCTGACCATGTTGCCGAAGAGGCGTTTGACGGCGATTTTGCCGCCGACGACGTCTTCGAGGAAATGGCCCCGATTACATTGGAACTGACGCCGGACGCCTGCGGCCACCGCCTCGATAAAGTCATCGCCCAGCTGGTGCCGCAATACTCGCGCAGCCGCTTGCAATTGTGGCTGGAAGCCGGTTTCGTGACCGTCGATGGAAAAGTTGCCAAACGCAACATGACCGCCTATGGCGACGAGAAGATCGTCATTCTGCCGCAAAGCGCGCCGGAAGACGAGGCTTTTAAGCCGGAAGCGATGGAATTGAACATCGTGCACGAAGATGAGCATATCATCGTCATCAACAAACCGGCCGGACTGGTCGTGCATCCGGGCCCCGGCAACTGGTCGGGTACCCTGCTCAACGGCCTGCTGCACCACTGCCCGCAACTGGCGGGCGTGCCGCGCGCCGGCATCGTGCACCGCCTGGACAAGGATACGAGCGGTTTGATGGTGGTCGGCAAGACCCTCGCTTCGCAAACGGACCTGGTGCGCCAATTGCAGGCGCGCACCGTCAAGCGCGAATACTTCGCACTCGTGTGGGGCACGCCGAAGGCGGCGGGCACCATCGATGCGTCCATCGCGCGCCACCCGCGCGACCGCGTCAAGATGGCCGTCTCGGAAAACTTTACGGCCAAGCCCGCCATCACGCACTATGAATTGATCGGCAGCGGCGAACTCGACCGCCGTCCCGTGAGCCTGATGCAATGCCGCCTGGAAACAGGCCGCACGCACCAGATCCGCGTGCACATGCAGCATCTGGGCTTTGCGCTGGTCGGTGATTATGTGTACGGCAAGCAGCACCTGGTGTCCGTCTTCTCGCGCCAGGCACTGCAGGCGCGCCGCCTGGGCCTCGTGCATCCGGGCACCCTGGAAGCGTGCGAGTGGATCGTGCCGCTGGCCGACGATTTCGCCCAACTGATCGCCACGGCCGGCATTCCCGAGCCGGAACAGGTCTGATGACGGCTGCCTTGCCTTATATCACTCCCCATTGGCCCGGCCTGCCCGCGAACGTGGGCGCGCTGGCGACCGTGCGCGCGGGCGGCGTCAGCCAGGGCCCGTATGGTGACGGGCAGGGCGGCGGTGGCTTGAACCTGGGCACGCACGTGGGCGACGAGGCCGCGCACGTGGCGGCCAACCGCGCGCGGCTGGCTGGCGCCTTGCCATCCGAGCCGGCCTGGCTGTCGCAGGTGCACGGCGTGGCCGTCGCCGATGCTGCCAGCCTGGACGGTTGCGTGCCCGATGCCGACGCCAGCATCGCCACGCAGGCGGGCGCCGTGTGCGTGGTGATGACGGCCGATTGCCTGCCGGTATTGTTTTGTTCGACGGATGGCCTCGTCGTCGGCGCGGCCCACGCGGGCTGGCGCGGCCTGGCCAACGGCGTCTTGCAGCGCACGGTGGACAGCATGCGCGCGCAGGGCGCGACGGATATCCTCGCCTGGCTGGGGCCGGCCATCGGTCCACAGCAATTCGAAGTGGGACACGATGTATTGCAAGCGTTCCGCGACGGCGCGCGCGATGATGCTGAACGGCAAGTATTGAGCGCTTCCTTCGTCGCCATCGCTGGCAAGCCGGGCAAGTACCTGGCGGACATCTATGCGCTGGCGCGCACCATGCTGCTGCGCGATGGCGTGGCGCAAGTGGCGGGCGGGGAGTATTGCACCGTCAGCGATGCGGCGCAGTTTTACTCGTACCGGCGCGATGGCGTCACGGGAAGACAGGCCAGCTTGATCTGGCGCAAATAATCTGCACGGCAGACACTTATGTGTCTGCCGTTTTTGTTTTATCGTCTGCTGAGGCAAGCGCGCGGGCCTGCAGTTCCGCGATGCGCGCCGCCTTGCGTTTGCGTCTCCTTGAGCCCGTCAGATAGAATAGGATGGACAGCGGGATGACGCAGTACAGCACGAAGGTCATCACCCCGGCGACGATGGACGGTTCCGTCAGCGCCATGAGGCCGACGACATAGATCCAGGCAACAGCGGTCATGAGCATCATTGGTATTGGCAGTCAGTAAGAGTTTGCATGCAGGTGGCCCGGAAGTAATTATTTATCAATTCTTGAATGGATTTATATAGCTATGAACATGCCCGATCCTCAAATGATGACCAAGGAATGGATGGCGCAGATCAGCAATCCTGAACAGTGGAAGACGTGGTTCAACATGGTACCGCAGCCCGCCGGCAATCCGATTGCCGGCATTTTGCAGGACGCGGGCGCCAGCATCAAGCCGGAAGCGATCGAGCAACTGAAAAATGCCTACGTGGCCAAGCTGACGGGCTTGTGGGCAGACTTTATGGCCGGCAAGGCGCCGGAATTGAAAGACCGCCGTTTCTCCGCGCCCGCCTGGCACGCCAGCCCCCTGTCGGCCTTCAATGCGGCGGCCTACCTGCTGAACGCCGAGTTTCTCAGCGCCATGGCCGACGCCGTGGAAGCGACGCCGCACCAGAAGCAAAAGATTGCGTTTGCCGTGCAGCAAATCGTCGACGCCATGTCGCCCGCCAATTTTCTTGCCACCAATCCCGACGCGCAGCAAACCCTGATCGAGACCAAGGGTGAAAGCCTGGCCAAGGGCTTGAGCAACATGCTGGCCGACATGGGCAAGGGGCGCATTTCGCAGTCCGACGAATCGGCCTTCGAAGTGGGGCGCAACGTGGCCACCACGCCGGGCACGGTGGTGTTCGAGAACGCGCTGTTCCAGCTGATCCAGTACACGCCGACGACGGCCACGGTACACCAGCGGCCGCTGCTGATGGTGCCGCCGTGCATCAATAAATTCTATATCCTTGACTTGCAGCCAGAAAACTCGCTCGTGCGCTATGCGGTGGAGCAGGGCAATACCGTGTTCCTGATGTCCTGGCGCAATCCGGACCTGAGCATGCAGCACCTGACGTGGGATGATTACGTGGAGCAAGGCGTGATCGAAGCCATTCGGGTCACGCAGGATATTTCCGGCCAGGACAAGCTCAATATGTTCGGCTTTTGCGTGGGCGGCACCATCGTCTCGACGGCGCTGGCCGTGCTCAAGGCGCGGGGCGAGAATCCGGCCGCCAGCCTGACCTTGCTGACCACCTTCCTCGATTTCTGCGACACGGGCGCGCTCGACGTCTTTATCGACGAGCCGCAAGTGGCGCTGCGCGAGCAGACGCTGGCCAAGGGCGGTCTGATGTCGGGCCGCGACCTGGGCAGCACTTTTTCGAGCCTGCGACCGAACGACCTCGTGTGGAACTACGTGCAGTCGAATTACCTGAAGGGCAAGGAACCGCCCGCGTTCGACTTGCTGTACTGGAATGGCGACGGCACGGGCTTGCCGGGCCCCATGTTCTGCTGGTATCTGCGCAACACCTACCTGGAAAACAGCCTGAAAGTGCCGGGCAAGCTGACGGTGGCCGGTGAAAAGGTCGACTTGAGCAGCATCGACGCGCCCGCCTTCATCTACGGTTCGCGCGAAGACCATATCGTGCCCTGGGGCGCGGCGTACGCCAGCACGGCCGTGCTGAATCCGAAAAAGCCGAAAGCCAACCGCTTCATCCTCGGCGCCTCGGGCCATATCGCCGGCGTGATCAATCCTGCCTCGAAGAAAAAGCGCAGCTACTGGAGCAATGACGCGGGCAAAGGCGCACGCACGGCGAAAGCCAAGCCCTTGACGGCCGAACAGTGGATGGAGGGCGCGACCGAGCACGTGGGCAGCTGGTGGCCCGAATGGGCGGCTTTCCTGGCCGAACACGGCGGCGCGCAGGTGAAGGCGCCGGGCAAGCCGGGCAACAAACGCCACGCGGCAATCGAGCCGGCGCCGGGGCGGTATGTTAAAGTCAGGGCGGACTAGTTTACAAAAGCTTCTGGCCCGGCAAGACCGGCGTAATCTCCGGTCTTGTCAGGAATCTACTTTTAGTTGCGTTGCAATAAATGCGGGAATCTACTACCCTGATGTGCAATGGAGCCGTTTTCCACTCTATAATGGAAAACGTAGGCAGGTGCGAAAGCGGACCCACGTTCGCTTTTTTTTCGGATTAACTCAGTATGCGCTGCGGCGCAATAAGTGGAACTTGTGATGAGTAGTGCAAAAAAAAGTATAGACCGCCTGATTAAAAAATATCCCAACCGCCGTCTGTATGACACGCAAACCAGTTCCTACATCACCTTGACGGACGTCAAGCAGCTGGTGTTGGACAATGAGGTGTTTACCGTCGTCGATGCCAAATCCAATGAAGATTTGACGCGCAGCATCTTGCTGCAAATCATTTTGGAAGAGGAAGCGAATGGCGCGCCCATGTTCTCGAGCAGCGTGTTGTCGCAGATCATCCGCTACTATGGCCACGCCATGCAGGGCATGATGGGATCCTACCTGGAAAAGAACGTGCAAGCGTTCACCGATATCCAGCACAAATTCACGGGCACGTCGGCCGGCAGTTTCGAAGGCAAGCCCTTCAGCCCAGAAATGTGGACCCAGTTCATGAACGTCCAGGGCCCGATGATGCAAGGCATGATGAACAACTACATCGACCAGAGCAAGAGCCTGTTCGTGCAGATGCAGGAACAGATGCAGAGCCAGAGCAAGAATCTGTTCGGCACGTTCCCGTTCGTGCCGCCGGTGCCGCCGACGGACAAAAAGTAAGCCGCATCCGATGCGCGCCACACAACGGCACAGGAACTCCTGTGCCGTTGTGCTTTGCGGATGTCATGCCGGCGGCTGCCGATGCTGAATGCTATTGCTTCAGTTGTTGCAGCGTGGAGAGCAGGTCCTGGTTTGAATGCTCGAGCTTCCATGTTTTGGCATTGTCCATGGAACTGTAAATGCTGACGCGACCCTTGAAGTCTTCCTGGATATTGAGCGCAAGGCCGGAAGGGAAAATCATTGGCGTCTGACGCAATGTATATGGTGCATACGGCCCCCAGGTTTGACCATCGTCGCTGCTGACCAGCAGTGCGCCCTCGTTATACATGCCCGCTTCCATCAGCAATCTGCCGTCATTGAGCGGCGCCACGGGCGACATCAGGACTTTGAACGGCGAAACGATCGTTTTCCAGTTCTGGCCGCGATCCCGTGAAATATAGGCGTCGGGAAATCTTCCTGCCAAGCCAGCCGCTACCAGGACGCTTTCCGTCCCATCGGGTTGATGGGTAAATTGCGTCAGGTTTTTCTTGTGCGGACTAAAGCGTTCGGTCAACTTGCCCGTGCTGTAATCGAGTTCGCCGATCAAGCCGCTTTCCAGCGCATAGCCGATGCGGCCCGCGTCTTGCCACGTCCAGAGTAAGCCCGGGCCATGTAGCCAGGATCCGGGCAAGGTGGCGTGGTACACGGATCGCCAGTCACCAGCGTCCAGCTGGTGCGCATGGAAAATGTTCAACTCGTCACCCTTGCGATGCATCAGGTACCAGCCAACCGTGGGGTTGCCCCCGATGCGCAGCAGATTGCCGGGCGGCAGGTTGCCTGTATCGACAGGCGACAGCTGCTCACTGTCACGCGCCTTGCGGAGCAGAGAACCGGATTCGCCTACCGCAATCAACTCGGCATTGGGCAGGTCGACAGGAAACACGCAGGACAGCGACTCCACCGATGGCGCATTGAGGATGCTCCATAGCCCTTGCGTCGAGCGCATCAGGACGGCACCCATGCGGCTGGCGGCAGCCACCCGGCCATCGGGCATTTCGGTGGTGCACTCGGCCCCAGCCGGGTGGGCGCGGGCAAATTGCTCGACATCGTCCTGGGCGTGGCGTGGCGTGCTCCAGCCAGGAGCGGCAGCAGCGCCGAACATGGCGTTGTAGTCAGGGGCAAAGCGCTGGATCAATTCCGCATTCGATGTCACCTGGGCGCTACGGCCGTATTGCACGCCGAAATTGCCGCGTGTCACAATCAGCCGGCCCAGATCCGTCGATTTACCCGCTTCGATCTTGACGCTTCCCACGATGGTCGAGTACACATGCAATAGCTTGTTGGCACGGGTATCGATCAATTCGACAAACTCATACTCTCCAGGCGGCAGGGCGCCAATGAACAGGGACGTATCGCCTGCCATCGCGCTCTCGACCTTTTTCATCACCAGGTTTTCGGAGACCAGCTTGAAATCACTGCGCTGCTCCCCCGACACGACACGGCGTAACTTGATCATATTGAAACCGTAAATATCTTTGGTATTCGATGTGATGCTGACCGCCACCGGGGTTTCTCCCGATTGTGCATGCATTTTCAGTGGATCAACCACCGAGGTGTTGACGGCGCAGCCGCTCAGCAGCAATGCGCTCAAACCGCAAGCCGCGACAGCCAGGCGCCGCGCTTTCAGATTGGAAATGGAAAAAGACATGGGACTCATTTAGTTTTTTAAAAAACAATTATATGTCAGTCATTAGTTTCTTTGTGGCATTATTTTTTAATTTCTTGATACCGGTGATGCGTGGCGGAACCTGCTTCAAGCACTGACCCGATGGCAGTGGCCGGAACAAAGTTGCGATTGAAGCGTTGCAGATACGGCGGCAAAAGGACTCAGCGCTGACAGCAAGGGGCGGCTCGGGGTACAATAGCCGATTCGCCTCACCATTTTACTAGCTGCCAACTATGTCTGAAATTCACCGTATTCCCGTTCCTTCCGCCCAGCCCGAGGCCATGCTGGCCATGCCAGGTGCGGCGCCGAAAGTGGGCTTTGTCTCGCTCGGCTGCCCGAAAGCGCTGGTCGACTCCGAACAAATCCTGACCCAACTGCGCGCCGAAGGCTACGAAACGGCGAAATCCTACGCTGGCGCCGATCTGGTGATCGTCAATACCTGCGGTTTTATCGATGCTGCCGTGCAAGAGTCGCTCGACGCCATCGGCGAAGCGCTGGCTGAAAACGGTAAAGTCATCGTGACCGGCTGCCTGGGCGCCAAGAAAGATGCTGCCGGCGACGACATCATCATGAAGGTGCACCCGAAAGTGCTGTCCGTCACGGGCCCGCACGCGCTGGCCGAAGTGATGGATTCCGTCCACTTCCACCTGCCGAAACCGCATGCGCCTTTCCTCGACCTGGTGCCGCCGCAAGGCGTCAAGCTGACGCCGAAGCATTACGCCTACCTGAAAATTTCCGAAGGCTGCAACCACCGCTGCAGCTTCTGCATCATCCCGTCCATGCGCGGCGACCTCGTCTCGCGCCCGATCGGCGAATTGATGATCGAGGCGGAAAACCTGTTCAAGGCCGGCGTCAAGGAATTGCTGGTCATTTCGCAAGACACCTCGGCGTATGGCGTGGACGTGAAATTCCGCTCCGGCTTCTGGAATGGCCGTCCCGTGAAGACCCACATGACGCAGCTGACGGAAGCGCTGGGCGAACTGGCCAAGTCCTACGGCGCCTGGGTGCGCTTGCACTACGTGTATCCATACCCGCACGTGGACCAGATCATCCCGATGATGAGCGGCGGCCACATCCTGCCGTATCTCGACATTCCGATGCAGCATGCGCACCCTGACGTGCTCAAACGCATGAAGCGTCCGGCCAGCGGCGAGAAAAACCTGGACCGCATCCAGGCCTGGCGCGCCATCAACCCGGACCTGACCATCCGCTCGACCTTCATCGCCGGTTTCCCTGGCGAAACGGAAGCGGAATTCGAGTACTTGCTGGACTTCCTCAAGGAAGCACAGATCGACCGCCTCGGTTGCTTCGCGTATTCGCCTGTCGAAGGCGCGACCGCCAACGAAATCGCCAATCCCGTGCCGGAAGAGCTGCGCGAAGAGCGCCGCGGCCGCGTCATGCTGCTGCAGGAAGAAATTTCCAAGAAACGCCTGCAAGCCAAGGTCGGCAAGACCGTGCGCGTGCTGATCGATGAAGTCACCCGCTCCGGCGGCGTGGGCCGCTCGTCCGCCGACGCGCCGGAAATCGACGGCGTCGTGTATGTGAAGCCGCCATTCGAACCGCACCGCAAGCTGGCCGTCGGCCAATTCGTCGATGTGACCATCACCTCGGCCGACGCGCACGACCTGTGGGGCGCCGCCGAGTAAAAAACGTCCATGCCGGCGTTGCGCTGCCTTGCCGTACAGCAAGGTATTGCCTGCGGCAGCGCGCCTTGGCCTGAACGTTTTTACGCGGTGAAGATGATATTTGACAAGGTGTAACACTCTGTCATACGTACGGCGTACAGGGCGTAAAGCCCTTACAATCAAGGCGGACCAGTAATTGCTGGCCCGCCTTTTTATTTGCCGACGACGCCATGACCACACCCAAATCCCCCCAGACGGCGCTGATCCACAGCGATTACCAGGCGCCGCAAGGCTTTGCCGCGTTTCCCAACGCCATCCATCATGCTTCGACCGTGCTGTTCAAGGACGTGGCGGCCATGCGCTCGGGCGACTGGAAAGAAAAGAACGCCTACACTTACGGCTTGCACGGCACGCCCACCACCTTCACCCTGGAAGCGCGCCTGGCCGAGATCGAAGGGGGCAAATACTGCCTGCTGGCGCCGTCGGGCCTGGCGGCCATCGCCATGGCGGACTTTGCCCTGCTGAAAACGGGCGATGACGTTTTATTGCCGGAAAACATCTACAACCCGAACCGCGAACTGGGACGCTGGCTGGCGCAGGATTTCGGCATCACGGCCCGCTATTACGATCCGCTCATCGGCGCCGGCATCGCGGGCTTGATCCAGCACAATACCAAGCTGATCTGGACGGAAGCGCCAGGCTCCGTGACGATGGAAGTGCCGGACTTGCCTGCCATTTGCGCGGCCGCCCATGCGCGCGGCGTGCTCGTCGCCCTGGACAACACCTGGTCGGCGGGCCTGGCCTTGCGCGGCTTTGACCTGGGCGTGGACATCATCATGCAGGCGCTGACGAAATACCAGTCGGGCGGCTCGGACGTGCTGATGGGCGCCCTGATCACGCGCGAGCGGGCCCTGCACGACCGCCTGGCGCAGGCGCACATGCGTCTGGGCATGGGCGTGGGGGCGGACGACGCCTACCTGGTGCTGCGCGGCTTGCCCACGATGAAATTGCGCTTCGACGCCCACGACCAGGGCGCGCGCACGGTGGCCGCCTGGCTCAAGGGGCGCAGCGAGATCTCCACTGTGCTGCATCCGGCCTTTGAAGATTGTCCGGGCCACGCCATCTGGCAGCGCGATTTCATAGGTGCGGGCGGCCTGTTTTCCGTGCTGTTCGATGCCCGCTACACGGAGGCGCAGACGGACCGCTTCGTCGATGCCTTGCAGTTGTTCAAGATTGGCTACAGCTGGGGTGGCGCGAACAGCCTGGTGATGCCGTACCGCATCGCCGCCATGCGCAAGGGCTGGCAATTGCCGGGCCAGCTGGTGCGTCTGAACGTGGGACTGGAAGATCCGCAGGATCTGATCGCCGATATCGAACGGGCGTTCGCGGCGATGTAGCTGCAAGCGGGCAAGCACGATGGCTTGCCCAGAAGTAATTTACAGGGGCACGGGCTTGTTGTTGTTCAAGTCGAGGAAGCCGCGCAGCAAGCGGTAGGCTTTCCACAGCCAGGCCACGCCCCACACGAGGAAGGCCAGCGGGATGCCGATCAGCGTGATCCACAGGATGGCGCCGACGACGATCCAGGCCACGTACCACCAGAAGGAACGGATCATCCAGCTGTGATGGCTGTACACGAAGGTCCCGGCCGCCTCGTCCCGCTTCACATAATTGATGATGAGCGGAATGAAGGAAAACGCGCCCAGCGAAAACACGAAGCTGGCGCCATGTATCAGGTACAACCACCAGGCCAGGTTCTTGGTCTGCTGGAGTTGGGTATCCAAAATAATATCTTGTGACATGAAGGCTCCCGTCGTTGCTCAATTTTTAATTGTAACAAGCAAAGCGGCGCAGGAGCGCAGTCCATGGAAAAAGGCAGAATACATTGTTGAAACGAAATCGCTATCCCACCCTGGCCGCGCGCGCCAGGTCATGGCTGCGCCAGGCTTTGCCGGCCTTGCTGCTGTACGCCTCGGCGGCCCATGCCGCCGGCGCCCCGCTGGAGGCGGAGTTTGCCGCCGGCTTGAAGGACGAGGGCCTGGCGGGCGCCGTCTGGAGCGCAGTCTTGCCTGACGGAACAGTCAAAGTCGGCGCGTCCGGCCTGCGCGATACCGCCAGGCGCCTGCCCATGCAGGCGGACACGCGCATGCAGGTGGGTTCCGTGGGCAAGGTGGCGCTGGCGCTGGGCGTCTTGCGCCTGGTCAGCGAAGACCGGCTCACGCTCGACACGCCCCTGCAGCAGGTGCTGCCGGAACTGGCGCTGAAAAACCCTTGGCAAGCAAGCGACCCCGTGCGCATCCGCCACTTGCTGGCGCATACGTCCGGCCTCGACAATGTGCGCTTCTGGCAGGCGTTCAGCCTGAACCCGGCGGCGCCGACGCCGCTGGCCGACGCTTTTGACGGCGACCGCAACCTGCTGCGCGTGCGCGCCCGGCCCGGCAGCCGCTATGCATATTCGAACATGGGCTATGGCTTGCTGGGCATGGTGATCGAGAAAATCACGGGCCAGCCGTATGAGCGCTATCTCGACGCGCAGCTGCTGCAGCCGCTGGGCATGGCGGACAGCACGTTCGCCTTTGTTACGCAAGTGAGCACGCAAATGAGTACGCAAATGAGTACGCAAATGAGTACGCAGGCGGGTGCGCAGGCTGATCCGCGCCTGGCCATGGGCTACTTCGAGCATGGCGTGGCGCAGCCGGCCGTGCCCCAGTATTTGCGTCCGGCCGCGCAATTTACCACCACGGCGGCCGACATGGGCAAGCTGGCGCAATTCCTGATGGGCGACGGCAAGCTGCAGGGCAAGCGCTTCATCGACCTGGCGCTGATGGGCGCCTTGTCCGAGCCGGCCGGCACGGATGCGGCGCAGGCGGGCCTGGCGACGGGCCACGGCCTGGCGCTGGCCGTGCGCGACCGCCACAACGTGGTGGGCGCTTGCCACCCTGGCACGGCCGTGGGTTTCCGCGCCATGCTGTGCCTGTATCCGGAGCAGGACAGCGCCTTTTTTGTTGCCTTCAATACGGATGCGGAGCAGGCCGACTATGAACGCTTCAACCGCCTGCTGCTGCGCGACCTGGAACTGCCGTTGCGCGCCCCGGCACCGCGCGGCACGCCCGCGCCCACGGTGGAAAACTGGCAGGGCGTCTATTTGCCGTCGCCCAGCCCCATGGCCAGCATGGCCTGGGTCGACGCCGTCTTCGGCTTTACGCGTGTGAAATGGGATGGCGAATCGCTGTTCCTGATCCCGTTCCAGGGCGAGCCGAAGGAGCTGGAACCGGTGGGCGGCTTGCTGTTCCGCGCGAGCGACCGCAGCACGCCGTCGCACGTGCTGATGCAGGAGGATGGCAAGCATGTGCTCAGCGACGGCTTGCGCAGCTATGAGCGCGCGTCGATGCTGCGCATGCTGGTGCTGTGGGGCAGCCTGGCCCTAGGCGCGGCGGGCATGCTGTACGTGCTGGTGGTGGGCGTCTGGCGCGCCGCGCTGCGCAGCCTGGGGCGGGGCGACCACCTGTTCGCGCCCTTGCTGTCGCTGCTGGCGCTGCTCCTGCCGCTGCCGTTTTTCTATTTCCAGTCCTACCTGCGCCTGGGCGACGTCACCATCGCCAGCGTGCTGCTGGCGCTGACGACGGGCGCGCTGCCGCTGGCGACGGCGTTCGGCCTGGCGCGCTGCTGGCGCAGCCGCGGCACGGCGGCCGAGGCGGGTTCGTGGGCAAAATGGGATTGGGTGGCCTTGCTGGCGGCCTTGCAACTGCTGCTAGTGCTGGCCTGGTGGGGATTGCTGCCGCTGCGCCTGTGGCACCTGTAGCCGGCGCTCAGCGCCAGGCGTGCAGCAGCCGGCGCCACCAGCGTTGCGCTGGCCTGGGCTGGCTGCCATGGCCGGCGCGCCCGGCCCGCTTGGCGCGATAGCTGGCCGCCGCCATGTGCAGGCCGATGCGGTCCATCGCCGCCATCGCGTCCGCCTCCTGCGGCGACAAGCCATGCCGCAACGCGTGTGCACGGGGTTCCAGCAGGAAGGCGGCACGCAGTGCGTCGTCCGTGTACAGCCTCGCCAGATAGGTTTCCAGTGCGGGGGAACTCATGCGTTTCGCCCCGCGCGCAAGGCCGCGCGCGCCAGCTCCAGCTGGTCCAGCACATGCTCGAACGACGGGTAATTGCCGTCGCGTTCGACGATCACCGTCAAGGGCTGCGGCGCCTGGCGCGCCAGCACGGTCAACAGGGCGAAGACGGCGGGAGGCACGTCGTGCAGATGGTCGTCCAGCAGGCGCTGGCCGCCGCCAGGCGCGTCGATCCAGTGGCCGCCGCTCAGGTGCACGGCGCCGACCCTGTTCAGGGGCAGGCGCAGCAGCAGTTGCTCCGGGTCATGCCCGAAATTGACGGCGTTCGCATACAGATTATGCAGGTCCAGCAGCAGCGGCACTTGCGCGCCGTCAAGGATGTGCGTCAGCCACCCGGCTTCGTCCAGCGTGCTGGCGGGCGGCTGGACCAGGGTGGCGATGTTTTCCATCAGCGGCGCGCTGCCGACGATGCGCGTGGCCAGCGCGATATTGGCGATGGCGCCGGCGGCGCTGTGCGGCGTGCGCGGCGGCGCCGCCAGGTGGCCGATTTCCACGCCGCCGGCGCGCACGAAACTCAGGTGCTCGGACCACGATTCCGCTTGCACTTCCTTCATCAGGCGCGCCATCGCATGCAGGCGGCGCGGGTCGGCGGGAATCGTCGACGCCAAGCCCATGCCCACACCGTGCAGGCTGACGGGCACTTGGCGCGCCAGGCTGCGCAAGGCGGCGATGCCGGCGCGCGCGGCGTGGTAATAGTCGTCGGCGATTACTTCCAGCACGTCGATGTGCGCCAGGTTGGACAGGATGCCGGCTGCCAGTTCGCCGCGCCAGCCCAGGCCGACGCGGTCGCGCGCGGTCCCCTGGCTAGCTGCCACAGCCGCCGCCACCGCCGCAACCGCCACAGCCGCTGCCGCAGGAAGAACCGTCGCCGCCGCCCGACGAGCCGCCGCCGGAGTCGCCCGAGCTGCCGGACGAGGAATCGCCGCCGCCGTTTTGCCGCGGCACCGGGTACAGCTGGGTGACATACGCGTACACCGACGGCGGCAGGGCGCCGAGGCCGAAGATGGCCGCCAGCAGGGCCATGTCGGCGCTGCTGCTGCCCGCCTGCAGGCGCGATGAACGCATGTTCAGCCGGCCAAACAGCATGCGCAGGTCGGTCAGCAGCCGCTGCGCGCTCCAGCTGGTCGCCTGGGTGCGCAAGCCGCGCAGCATGAGCAGGAATATCGCCAGCAGCAGTGCCAGGAACAGCAGGTTGTAGTGCTGGCGGCTGATGGCGATGACGGCCTTGACGGCGGCCACCGTCAGCAGCAGCCAGTGCGCCGTCCAGGTGATGCGCTCGCGCCGGCGCAGCAGCGGCGGGCCGACCAGCAATTGCTGCTGCGTCAAGGTTTCCAGGTAGGCGCGGCACGACGGCAGCATCTCGGCTTGCACGGCCAGTTCCTTGCTGTGGCCCTGGCGGCCCAGGTACAGTCGCAGCACGTCGCGTTCGATATCATGGCTGGCGAAACGCAGGCTGTCGGCGCTGGCCGTTTCCAGCAGCGGGCCGTCGGCGCGCAGCAAGCCGCGGTCGACCAGCACGATGGCGGCGACTTTCACGGCTTCGAGGGCGCCGCCGCGCAGGAAGGCGATGCGGTAGGGGTCATCGGCCAGCGACAGCTGGGCATGCGGATTGCGCAATTCCATGCGTATCAGCAGCTCGCGCGCCAGGTAGTACACGAGCATGCCAAAGACCAGGTAGGCGAGCAGGAACCAGGGCCCGCTCCAGTCGAACGGATTGGCGCCGTTCACCGCATCTGCTCCGCGTGTTCGCGCAAGTGTCCGGTAATCGTCATCAAGCCCGCAAAGGCGGGCAAGGCCTGCCCCGGCGCCAGGCGCGCCGTTTCGCGCGCCGCCGACATGGCTTGCAGGGCCGCGTGCAGGGCAGGCTCGCCCAGCTGGTCGACAAACGCTTCGAGCGCCTGCTTGCCGGACAGCCCGGACTTGCCCTCCAGCTGCGCCAGCGACGCCGCGGACGAGCGCAGGGGGCCGGCTGCGTCGGCGATGGCGCCGGCCAGCTGTTCTTCATTCAGGCTCAATAGCAGATACCGTTCGCGCATGCGCACCTGCTGGTTCAGCAGCACTTGCCGCAAGCGCCGCAGCACGGCGTCGCGGTTCGTGCGCAGGCTGGCGAAAGGGTCGGCGCCATGCAGCACCTGGTGGCGCGCGATGATGTCGGCGAACTTGACGGCGAAGGCGTCGGCGGCCTGCGTCAATTCGCCCTCGAGCAGGAACATCACCTGCAAATCGATGGCGGCGTGCGCCAGGCGCAAGGGCCCGCGCAGCGCATCGGCCGCCTGCGGCGCAAAGCGCTTGAGCAGCAACAGCAGGTTGACGTCGGAGGTGGCGCGCACCTGGCCATCGGCGGCCGAGCCAAACAGCACGGCGGCGGCAAGGTCGTCACCAAAGGTGTTTTGCGCGGCGGCGACAAACACGTCCAGGTGGCGTTGTATCTCTTCTGGCAACGGTGGCGGCATGCGGTGTTCTTTCACGATGGGTTGGCAGGATGCGCATAAGTTTGCAATATAGCAAACTTATGCCATCGTGCGCGCACCGTCCGCCAGATGGCGCCGACTCAGGTCAATACGTTGAGCAAGCCATCGAGTCCCACGAAGTTCAGCGCCACGTCGGCCTGCGAGCGCACCACGGGCTTGGCGCGGAAGGCCACGGACAGGCCGGCGATGCCCATCATTTTCAAGTCGTTGGCGCCGTCGCCCATGACGATGGCTTCGGACGGGGAAATGCCCAGCTCCGCGCAGACTCTTTCCACCGTGCGCTGTTTTTCCTCGGCGTCGACGATGCCGCCTAACACCTTGCCCGTCAGCTTGCCGTCGACGATTTCCAGTTCGTTCGCATGCGTGTAATCGAGGCCCAGGCGCTCCTTCAGGCGTTCCGTGAAGAAGGTGAAGCCGCCCGACACCAGCAGGGTTTTCAGGCCCGCCTTCTGCACGGCCGCCAGCATGGCTTCCGCGCCCGGCGACAGTTTTAAGCGTTCATCGTAGACGCGCTGCAGGGCCGACGCATCGAGACCTTCCAGCAGGGCCACCCGCTGTTTCAGGCTGGAGCCAAAATCGAGTTCGCCCCGCATGGCCGCTTCCGTGATGGCCGCCACCTGCGGTTTCAAGCCCTGCATGTCGGCGATTTCATCGATGCACTCGATGGTGATCAGGGTCGAATCCATGTCCATCGCCACCAGCTTGAATTCGCCGAGCTCGCGCTGGCCCATCATGTAGGTGGCGTCCAGCTGCGCCGCCTGGGCCGCCACTTCGATGGTGGGACGCAGCGCGGGCGAATAGGCGATCTGTTCGCAGCGCACGGCGTTCGGGCCCAGGCGCGTGATGGAGGTCGGTGCGGCCAGCGCGGCAATGCGCTCGAGGCGGGCGCTATCGCCGTCCAGGCCCTGCAGGATCAGATTCATGGTGATGGTCTTGGTATTGGTCATGGGTCAGCCCTGCATAAATGATAGGAATAGTCTAAACCGTCAATTGCTTGATGGTGGTCTTGATCTGCGTCACGCGCGCGGCCAGGTCCGGCATGGCGGCCGTGATTTTCAGCTTGTCCTGGCCATGCAGCTTGATATGGCGGTTCTTCTGGATCAAGTCGATGATGCGCATCGGGTCGATGGGCGGCTTGGCCATGAATTGCAGGGTGGCCGCCTCGCCATGCACGTCGATCTTGACGATGCCCACGGTTTTCGCGGCGATGCGCAGGCGGTGCGTCTCGACCAGGGCCTTGACGGCGTCGGGCAGCTTGCCGAAGCGGTCGATCAGCTCTTCCTGGATATCGTCGATCTTGTCCTGCGTGGCGCAGTTGGCCAGGCGTTTATAAATCGACAGGCGCTCGTGCACGTCGCCGCAGAAATCGGCCGGCAGCAGGGCCGGCACGTGCAGGTTGATCTCCGTCGTCGACGCCAGCGGCGCGGCCAGGTCCGGCTCCTTGCCCGCTTTCAGCGAGCGCACGGCTTCGTTGAGCATGTCCGAATACAGCTGGAAGCCGATTTCCGTCATCTCGCCGGACTGGCTCTCGCCCAGCACCTCGCCGGCGCCGCGGATTTCCAGGTCGTGCATGGCCAGGTAAAAGCCGCTGCCCAGTTCTTCCATCTGCTGGATGGCGTCCAGGCGGCGCTGCGCCAGCTTGGTGAGACCCTGCACGTCGTGCACCAGCAGGTAGGCGTAGGCCTGGTGGTGCGAGCGTCCGACCCGGCCGCGCAGCTGGTGCAGCTGCGCCAGGCCGAACTTGTCGGCGCGGTGCATGATGATGGTGTTCGCCGTCGGCACGTCGATGCCCGTTTCGATGATCGTCGTGCACAGCAGGATGTTGAAACGTTGGGCGACGAAGTCGCGCATGACCTTTTCCAGGTCGCGCTCGTGCATCTGGCCATGCGCCACGGCGATGCGCGCCTCGGGCAGCAATTCCGTCAGCATGGCCAGGCGGTTCTGGATGGTTTCCACCTCGTTGTGCAGGAAGTAGATCTGGCCGCCCCGTTTGAGTTCGCGCAAACACGCTTCGCGGATGATGGCTTCGCCTTCGCTGCGCACGAACGTCTTGATGGCCAGGCGCTTTTGCGGCGCCGTGGCGATGATGGAAAAGTCGCGCAAGCCTTCCAGCGCCATGCCCAAGGTGCGCGGGATCGGCGTGGCCGTCAGGGTCAGCACGTCCACTTCCGCGCGCAGGGCTTTCAAGGCTTCCTTCTGGCGCACGCCGAACCTGTGTTCTTCGTCAATGATGACCAGGCCCAAACGGGTAAACTTCACGTCGTCGGACAACAGCTTGTGCGTGCCGATGACGATGTCGATGGTGCCGTCGGCCATGCCCTTGAACGCTTGCGTGATCTCCTTGCCGCTGCGGAAGCGCGACAATTCCGCGATGCGCACGGGCCAGTCGGCGAAGCGGTCGGCGAAGGTTTGCGCATGCTGCTCGGCCAGCAGGGTGGTGGGCGCCAGGATGGCCACCTGCTTGCCGCCCATGACGGCGATGAAGGCGGCGCGCAGCGCCACTTCCGTCTTGCCGAAGCCGACGTCGCCGCACACGAGGCGGTCCATCGGTTTGCCGGAAGTCATGTCCTTGATGACGTTGTGGATGGCTTCGGCCTGGTCCGGCGTTTCGTCGAAGCCGAAGCTGTCGGCGAAGCGCTGGTAGTCGTGCGACGAGAATTCGAACGAGTGGCCCTGGCGCAGCGCGCGCCGGGCGTACAGGTTGAGCAGCTCGGCGGCCGTGTCGCGCACCTGTTCGGCCGCGCGTTTTTTCGCTTTTTCCCACTGGCCCGAACCGAGCGAGTGCAAGGGCGCGTCTTCCGGCGAGGCGCCCGAATAGCGGGAAATGACGTGCAGCTGCGATACGGGCACGTACAGCTTGGTGTCCTTCGCGTATTCGAGGTGCAGGAATTCCGTCTCGCCTTCGCCCAGGTCCATGCTGGTCAGGCCCATGTAGCGCCCGATGCCGTGGTTGATGTGCACGACGGGGTCGCCGATCTTCAGCTCCGACAGGTCGCGCACCATCGATTCGACCTGCGTCACGCCTTCCTGCTTCTTGGTGCCGACGCGGCGGCCGGAACCGGCATACAGTTCCGTCTCCGTGATGAAGGATAAATGACCTTCCGGCGTAAACAGTTCGAAGCCCGCGTGCAGCGGCGCCACGCCCAGCATCAGCTTGGCGTCGGACTGCAGGAAGCCGTCGCTGCCTTCCACGGGCGTCAGGTGCAGGTCGTATTCGGTGAAGTACTGCTGCAGGGTTTCGCGGCGGCCGTTCGATTCGGCGCAGATCATCACGCGGCGGCCCGCTTGCAGCAGATAGCTGCGCAGGTTCGCCAGCGGGTCGTCGGCGCGGCGGTTGACGGCGATGTTCGGCACGGGGGCCGACAGTTCGGACGCCAGCGCATCGTTCGATTTGGCGATCGCCAGGCGCGGATACGGCTTGGCCAGGCCGAAGAACTGTTCGTCCGACAGGAACAGCGATTCGGGCGGCAAAATCGGCCGTTCGCGGTCGGCTTTTAAGAAGCGGTAGCGCGACTGCGTATCGGTCCAGAAGCGGCCGATGGCAGAGTCGATTTCGCCCACCAGGGCCAGCGAGGCGTCGGGCGGCAGGTAATCGAACAGGGTGGCCGTCTGTTCGAAGAACAGGGGCAGGTAGTATTCGATACCGGCCGAGGCGATGCCGCTGCTGATGTCCTTGTAGACGACCGAGCGCGATGGGTCGCCCTCGAACTGTTCGCGCCAGCGGTTGCGGAAGGTGGTGCGCGCCGCTTCATCCATGGGAAATTCGCGCCCCGGCAGCAGCCGCACTTCGTGCACGGGGTACAGCGAGCGCTGGGTGTCGGCGTCAAACGTGCGGATGGTTTCGATGGTGTCGCCGAACAGGTCCAGTCGGTAGGGCAGGGCGGAACCCATGGGGAACAGGTCGAGCAGGCCGCCGCGCACCGAGTATTCGCCGGGCGACATCACTTGCGACACATGGCTGTAGCCGGCCAGGGTCAGCTGCGACTTCAATCGCGCTTCGTCGAGCTTTTCGCCCTTCTTGAAGAAGAAGGTGTAGGCGGCCAGGAAGGACGGCGGCGCCAGGCGCACCAGCGCCGTGGTGGCAGGCACGATCAGCACGTCGCACTGGCGCGTCTGGATTTCGTGCAGGGTGGCCAGGCGCTCGGAGACCAGGTCCTGGTGCGGCGAAAAGGCGTCGTAGGGCAGGGTTTCCCAGTCCGGCAGCAGGTGGCAGCGCAGTTCCTTGCCGCCAAACCACGGGATTTCATCGAGCAGGCGCTGGCCGTCGCTGGCCTGCGCCACCACCACGGCCAGCATCTGGCCCCGCGCTTTTAATTCCAGCGCGGCCAGCGCCAGGGCATAGGCGTCGGATGAACCATACAGGGCGGGCAGCGCGTAGCGGTTGCCGGGCTTGGGGAGGGCTTTTGTTAAGTCTAAGGACATGCAGGCGATGACACTAGTGGCAGAGGCAGTTGAGTGGGACAGCTGTGGTGCGCGCAGCGCCGCCAGTGACGGCGCTGACAGGCGAGATTATAGACCATCACTTATATCTCCGCGCTTGAGAAAACCGTCGCGAGCGGCAGTGATTTGTGGCTAAGAAGCGCAACCGTACTTTAGTACGGTGAGCATCGCAGGCCGCAAAGCACGACGCGCAGCAGGTTTTATCCTGCGCGGACATTCGCGATGCCGAACGGGACATGCACCATCGGGATGGTGCCGCCCGCCGATTTGAGGTGGCTCAATTGATCGTCGAAGAAGATATGCGGCTTGAACACGGCCAGCACGCGCGATTTGTCCATGCCGCCGAGGAAAAATGTCTCGTCGGCTGCCACACCCCAGCTTTTCAGGGTCGTCACGACGCGCTCGTGCGAGGGCGCGTTGCGCGCCGTGATGATGGCGATGCGCAGGATCTTTTTATAGCCGGGGTCGCGCCGCTGGGCCCTTTCTTCCAGGCGCTGCATGGTGGCCAGCTTCTGGAACAGGCCGGCCAGCGGGCCGGGACGGTGCGGCGTGCCCACGTTCAGGGTTTCATGGGCGTGGAATTCATCGACGTCATTGTTGCGCTTGAAGACGGTTTCCGCCTCGTCGTCGGCGATCACGCCGTCGAAATCGAAGGCCACGCGCAATTCTTCGTCGTTTTCGTCGTCTTCCTTGCGCGACGGCAGCACCAGGCCGGCCGGATAGTCGCAGGCCAGGGCGCTGCGCACGTCGCCTTCGTTCGCGCTGAGGAACAGCGAGGCATTGAAGGCGGGCAGGTAGGGATACGGCGACTTGCCCGTCATGAAGGCGGCGCGCGAGATGTCCAGGCCGTAGTGGGCGATCGAATGCATCACGCGCAAGCCTGTTTCCGGCGAATTGCGCGAAAACAGCACCACTTCCACGGGCGACTGGCGCGGGTAATGCTTGTTGATGTTCAGGAAGCGGCGGATGAAGGGGAAGGCCACGCCGCGCGGCAGAACCGTGTCGATGTGCGTCTCCTGGTACTTGCGGTATTCCTCGGGGCCGTTGTCGAGGTAGATCTGGTGCGATTCGGCCAGGTCGAACAGGGCGCTGGAAGCGACCCCGATCACCAGTTTGTGTTCGATAGGATAAGCCATGCTGTGCCTGTGGTGTGCGTGTTGACCATCTTATACGACTATTAACTGCGTAGCCAATAGCGGCGCGTGGGGATTTTTTGCACCAAAGCAGGGCATCGGATGGCTTTTCGATGCCACTGTGCAAGGCGCGCCACAGTCAGGAAATAAATATTGATTTGTATTAAGTATGTAGCAGTCAGCGTCCCCGTTTTCCACTATGCTCCTATTATCAAATCTCGCCAATTGTAACGAAGCGTACGCCCCATCCCCGCCACCTTTATACAAGTGTCAGCTGTTTTACTCGAACATGCCAGCCTCAACCTCGCCAGCAAAAATCGTGATTATATAAAGGGCCTAGCCATGTTTAAGAATTTACTGATCAAATGGAAGTTGGCGACGCTCGTCGCCGTGATGATGGCGGCCTTGCTGGTGGTGGGCATCAGCGGTTACACGGGCATCGCCACCGTCGGCCGCGCCGTCAATGAAATCGGCGTCGTGCGCCTGCCGTCGATCCAGGGTTTGATGATGATCAGCGAAGGCCAGACGGCCGTCGCCGCCGCCACCCTGACGGCCGCCATCTATGAAAACAATTATCAGGCACAGGACAAGTTCGCGGAAGCGCTGCAGCTGCGCACGCGCGCCTGGAACAATATCGAGGCGGGCCGCAAGCTGTACGAACCGCTGCCGCAAACGCCCGAGGAAGCCGTGCTGTGGCAGCGCTTCCAGGGCGAGTGGACGGCCTGGAAGGCGGACGACGACAAGGTGCGCGCCATCCTGCGCCAGCTGGCCGACAACCGCGACGAAGCGCGCCAGAAAGAGCTGTTCGTGGGCTTTTACAAGCAGTACCAGGATTCGCGCGCGCTGTTCGGCAAGGCCGAAGGCACGCTCAACGACATCATCAAGCTCAATAACGGCGTGGCCGATGCCAGCGTCAAGGACGGCAGCGCGGCCGTGATCCGCTCGGAAAGCCTGATGGTCATCCTCGGCTTGCTGGCCTCCGCACTGGGCATCGGCTGCGCCGCCTACATCACGCGCGCCATCACGCAGCCGATCAATTCGGCCGTGAAAGTGGCGCAGACGGTGGCCTCGGGCGACCTGACGAGTCAGATCGAAGTGCACACGACGGAAGAAACGGGCCAGCTGCTGCAGGCGCTGAAGGACATGAATTCCAGCCTGGTCAGCATCGTCGGCCAGGTGCGCAGCGGCACGGAGACCATCGCCACGGCGTCGTCGCAGATTGCCAGCGGCAACCTGGACCTGTCCTCGCGCACGGAAGAGCAAGCCAGTTCGCTGGAAGAGACGGCGTCGTCGATGGAAGAGCTGACGTCGACCGTGCGGCAGAACGCCGACAATGCCCAGCAAGCCAACCAGCTGGCGCTGAGCGCCTCGGGCGTGGCCGTGAAGGGCGGCGCCGTGGTGGGCAAGGTGGTCGAGACCATGGACGCCATCAACGATTCGTCGCGCAAGATCGTCGACATCATTTCCGTCATCGACGGCATCGCCTTCCAGACGAATATCCTGGCGCTGAACGCGGCCGTGGAGGCGGCGCGCGCGGGCGAGCAGGGACGCGGTTTCGCCGTGGTGGCGACGGAAGTGCGTAATCTGGCCCAACGATCGGCTGGCGCGGCGAAAGAAATCAAGACCCTGATCGGCGACTCCGTGGTGGCCGTCGACGCGGGCAGCAAGCTGGTGGCCGAGGCGGGCAGCACGATGGCCGAAATCGTCTCCAGCGTGCAGCGCGTGACGGACATCATGGCGGAAATCAGCCTGGCCACGCAGGAGCAAAGCTCGGGCATCGACCAGATCAACCAGGCCATCGGCCAGATGGACCAGGTGACGCAGCAAAACGCGGCCCTGGTGGAAGAGGCGGCCGCCGCGGCCGAATCGCTGCAGGAGCAATCGGGCCAGCTGGCCGAGGTGGTCAGCGTCTTCAAGCTCGATGGCGTCCAGGCGCCTGCCGCGCGCGCAAACGCGAACGCAAAGCCAGCCGCGCCGCGCGCCGCGGTGGCCAGCGCGGCGCTGAAGCGTCCCGCATCGCGTCCGGCTTCCCGTCCCGCCGCAGGCCGCCCGGCCTTGCACGCCGTGCCATCCCAGCGCCAGAGCGCGCCGCGCGACGACGAGTGGGAAGTGTTCTGACGGCTTGACGGCGCCAGCATGCGCTAACGGACGGCCGCCTTGTGCGGCCGTTTTTACAGGCGCGCACCGGCGCACGCTGCAATTCGAACTGCGGTTACTACTTACTAAAAAAACAGCGTTATAAAAATAGCTGTTTTGCCATCTAAGCAAATCTTTTCAAAACTTAACGCGACATTGCTTGTGAGATAACTCACACTGCCTGCCGTACCACCCTTGTTCCCGCCTCGGCCACATCCCGGCTGACCCCTCCGCCTGCTGCGTCCAGCCATTCGTGGCAGGCGGCAGCCATTGCCGTCAGCCTTGCATGCGAGCCCGGCGCAATGACCGATGCACCACACTGAAGGATGCGAATGAAGATGGCAAATATGAAAATCGGCACGCGCCTGCGCTGCTCCTTTGCGTTGTTGACCTTGCTGCTGCTGGCGACCGCCATGCTGGGCATGCTGCGCCTGTCCAGCCTGGAACTGCGCATGCGCGACGTGATCGACGACAAATATCCGAAAACCGTGCTGGCCAACGACATCATCAAGAATGTCAACATCATCGCGCGCTCCTCGCGCAACCTGCTGCTGATGACGGAGCCGCAGCAGCTGGCGCAGGAACGGGCCACCATCGCCAGGGCGGGCGGCGAAACGGAAAAGGGCCTGGCGCAGCTGGACAAGGTGGTGCTGTCGCCGCAGGGGCGCCAGCAGATGGCGGCCGTGACGCAGGCGCGCGCCACCTTCAACGGCGGGCGCGACAAGGTGCTGGCCCTGCTGGAACAGGGGGCGCGCGAGGAAGCGACGAGTTTGCTGCTCGGCACGGTGCGCGGCGACCAGCTGCGCTACATGGCGGCGCTGGAAAGCCTGATCGCGCTCCAGCATGACCTGATGGAGGAGGCGGGCGCCCAGGTCAGCCACGAATACGCGACGGCGCGCAACATGATGCTGGCGCTGAGCGCGCTGGCCGTGCTGTTTTCGCTCGTCACCGCCTGGCTGGTCACGCGCAGCATCGTCAACCCGCTGCGCCATGCCTTGACGGTGGCGCAGACCGTGGCCGCCGGCGACCTGACGTCGACCTTCGGCCGCCATGCGGGCGATGAAACGGGCAAGCTGCTCGATGCGCTGTGCATCATGAACGGCAACCTGCTCGACATCGTGCAGCGGGTGCGCAGCGGCACCGACACCATCGCCACGGCGTCGTCGCAGATCGCGGCCGGCAATATCGACCTGTCGTCGCGCACCGAGGAGCAGGCCAGCTCGCTCGAACAGACTGCATCGGCCATGGAGGAACTCAGTTCGACGGTGCAGCAGAACGCGGACAATGCCCGCCATGCCAGCGTGCTGGCCGTCGAGGCGGCGAACATCGCCGGCGCCGGCGGGCAAGCCGTGGGACAGGTGATCCATACGATGGATGCCATCAGCGCGTCGTCGGCGCAGATCGCCGACATCATCGGCGTGATCGACATGCTGGCATTCCAGACGAATATCCTGGCCCTGAACGCGGCCGTGGAAGCGGCGCGCGCGGGCGAGCAGGGGCGCGGCTTTGCCGTCGTGGCGACGGAAGTGCGCAATCTGGCGCAGCGCAGCGCGGCGGCGGCGCGCGATATCCGCGCCCTGATCGCCAATTCCACGCAGCAGGTGGACGCGGGCGCGGCCCTCGTCGCGCAGGCCGGCGCCACGATGCGGGACGTGGTGGCGGCCGTGGGACGCGTGAGCCAGATGGTGGCCGACATCACGGCCGCCAGCGCCGAGCAAAGCACGGGCATCGGCCAGGTCAGCCAGGCCGTCGTGCAGATGGATGAAGTGACGCAGCAGAACGCCGCCCTGGTGGAAGAGGCGGCGGCCGCCTCGCAATCGCTGGAAGGCGAGGCGGCGAAGCTGCTGCAGGTGGTCAGCGTGTTCCGCCTGCAGCAGGGGCCGGCGCACACCTTGCCGCGCCGCAGCGCGCCGGCCGTGCCGCGCCTGCTGGCCTAGTGGCGCGCCTGGCAAGGTTCTGGCGCGGCTGCGTCGTGCTGTGGCGGGCGCGGCGCCAGGCGCGGGAGGGGCAGGGCGGCAGGCCGACGGCGTCGGCGCGCAGCCGGGAGTTGCAGGCGCGCCTGGACGGCGCCATCGTCGACGGCGAATTCCGCTTTCACTACCAGGGCAAGTTCGACACGGCGCAGCTGCGCCTGGTCGGCCTGGAAGCGTTGCTGCGCTGGGACCATCCGCGCCACGGACTGGTCTACCCGAACGAATTCATCGGCCTGGCCGAGCAGACGCAGGCCATCGCCGCGCTGGGCAACTGGGGCATCGATGCGGCTTGCCGCCAGCTGGCGCAGTGGCGCGCGGCGGGCCTGCCTCTGGTGCCGGTCGCGGTGAATGTCTCGGCGCGCCAGCTGTGCCAGCCGCAGTTGCCCGACTTCGTGCTGGACTGCCTGCGGCGCCACGCCATTCCTGCCCGCCTGCTGGAGCTGGAAGTGACGGAAAGCTGCCGCATCGACGACATGGCGCAGGCGGCGCAGGGCTTGCGCCGCCTGCGCGCGCTGGGGCTGGCCCTTTCGCTCGACGATTACGGCACCGGTTATTCAGGCTTGAGCCATGTCCGGATGCTGCCGATTCACACCATCAAGATCGACCGTTCCTTCATCCGCGACGTGGATAGCTGCGGTAGCGACGCCGTCATCGTCGCCTCGACCCTTGCGCTGGCGCGCGGCCTGGGCTTGCAGGCGCTGGCCGAGGGCGTGGAAAACGGTGCACAGCTGGCGCAGTTGCGGCGGCTGGGCTGCCCGCAGGTACAGGGCTTCTATCTGCACCGCCCGGCGCCCGCGGCCGAGGTGGCCGCGCTGCTGTCCGCCGGCCTTGTAACGGTGCCGCAACATGGCACCATGCGGCATGGCGCGGATGCTCAGTAGAATATGGCCACTGCAAGCCGCGTGCTTTAACACCTACACCCCCACGCAAGAATGATAAACAGTCCCGTCCCGGCCTATGTCTTCGGCCCGTTTCGCCTTTTGCCGCTAGAACGCCTGCTGTTCGAGGGCGACCGCGCGCTGCGCCTGGGCAGCAGGGCCATGGACTTGCTGCTGGCACTGCTGGAGCGCGCCGGCGACATCGTCGACAAGCATGAACTGGTGGCCATCGTCTGGCCCAATGCGGTGGTCGACGACGCGACCTTGCGCGTCCACCTGGCGGCGTTGCGCAAGGCGCTCGGCGACGGCCGCGATGGCCAGCGCTACATCACCACCATTCCCGGGCGCGGCTACGGCTTCCTGGCGCCGCTGGCGCACACGGGCCGGCCGGCGTCCGGTGCGGCGGGCGCCGAGCCGCGGCATAACCTGCCCGTCATGCTGACGCGCATGCTGGGCCGCGCCGAGGTGCTGCAAACGATGGCCAACCAGCTGCTGCAATTGCGCCTGCTGTGCATTGCCGGCCCGGGCGGCATCGGCAAGACCACCCTGGCCGTCGGCCTGGCCACGCGCGTGCTGCGCCGCTATGCCGACGGCGTGTGTTTCGTCGACCTGTCGCCGCTGGACGAGGGCCGCCTAGTGCCGCTGGCGCTGGCCACGGCGCTGGGGGTGGCGGTGCCGGCCGGCGACGCCATGCCGGTCCTGCTGGCCTACCTGCGCCCGCGCCACATGCTGCTCGTGCTCGATAACTGCGAGCACGTGATCGGCGCGGCCGCCACGCTGGCCGACGCCTTGCTCAAGGGCGCGCCACTGCTGCACGTGCTGGCCACCAGCCGCGAGCCGCTGCGCCTCACCAGCGAACAGCTGCAGCGCCTGCCCGCGCTGGAATTGCCGCCTGCCGATGCCGTGCCCGATGCGGCGGCGGCCCGGCATTTCTCCGCGGTGCAGCTGTTTTGCGAACGCTGCGCGGCCGTCGACGATGCCTTCGTGCTGGCCGACGCCGACGTGCCCGTGGTGGTGGACATCTGCCGGCGCCTCGACGGCATCCCGCTGGCGCTGGAGCTGGCGGCCGGACGCATCGGCCATTTCGGTCTGCACGAATTGCGCCGCCAGCTCGACGACCGCTTTCGCCTGCTCACGCGCGGCGCGCGCAACATGCCCTTGCGCCACCAGACCCTGCGCGCCACGCTGGACTGGAGCTACGGCTTGCTCGACGCGCGCGAGCGCCAGGCGCTGCAGGCGCTGAGCGTGTTCAGGAGCCGCTTCCGCCTGGAGTCGGCCAGCGCCGTGGCGGGATGCGACGTGTTCGACACGCTGGCCGACCTGGCGGCCAAGTCCCTCGTCAGCATCGAGTTTTGCCGCCAGCACGTGTATTACCGGCTGCTCGACACCACGCGCGCCTATGCTGGCGCGCAGCTGTCGGCGGGCGGTGGCGCGGGCGCCGTGCTGCTGCGCCATGCGCGCCATTGCCTGGGACTGGCCGCACGCATCGCCGCCGACTGGGGCAGCATGCCGCCGGCCCACTGGAGCGCGCGCTACGGCCGCCATGTCGACGACTTGCGGGCCGCCATCGACTGGGCTTTCGGCGAGGAGGGCGACGTGGCGCTGGGCGTGGCGCTGACCCTGGCCGCGCAAACCCTGTTCTATCAGCTGTCGCTGATGGATGAATACCGCGTGCGCGTCGAGCGGGCGCTCGAGCGCATGGCTACGCATGCGGTGGACGACCCCGACAGCGAAATGCAGCTGCATGCTTCGCAGGCGCACCTGCTGCTGCATACGCAGGGCATCACCGGCACCATGCTGCGTTCCTTCCAGCGCGGCTATGCGCTGGCCATGCGCACGGACGATGGCAGCCGCCGGGCCGAGGCGATTTGCGGCATGTGGATCTGCTGCCTGAAGCTGGCCGATTTCCAGCGCGCCGACAGTTACGTCATAGAGCTTGCCGTCCTGTGCGCAACGCGCGACGACACGGCGATGCACCTGGTGCTGGCGCGCATGCGTTCCGTGGGCGAGTATGTGCAGGGACGCTACGCGCAGTCGGCGGCGCTGGCGCGCATGGTGCTCGCGCACCCCGGGGGCGCGGCGCAGCTGGGCTTCAACAATGCCTTGCTGGCCGATCACCAGGTGTGCCTGCGCGGCACGCTGGCGCGCTGCCTGTGGATGCAGGGCCGCCCCGACGACGCCCTGGCGCTGGCGCGCGAGGCGGTGACGGTGGGCTTCGAGCACAATGGCGTCACGCTGTGCGTGGCGCTGGCCATCCATGCCATTCCCGTCGCCCTGTGGTGCGGGCGGCGGGAACTGGCGCAGGCGTGGACTTGCCTGCTGTGCGAGCACGCGGCCCGCTATGGCTTGCTGTACTGGAGCGCCTGGGGCGCCGCCTACCAGCGCCTGCTCGACGGGGGCGAAGCGATGACGCCATTCCCCTGGCCTTCGGTGCGCAGCTGGCCGATACAGGTCGATTTGATGGCCACCCTGCACGACGCGGCCGCCGATAGCCAGGCGCTGCGGCGCGCGCGCACGGGCCTGGCGCCGTGGAGCGCGCCGGAAGTGCTGCGCCGCGACGCGCACCACCGCTGGCGGGCGCTGGCGCAAGACGATGCGGCCGGCCTGGACGCGGTGCGGGCGCAGCTGGAAGAAGCGCTGCAGCTGGCCAGGGGCCAGCAGGCGCCGGGCTGGGAACTGCGCTGCGCCACCAGCCTGGCGGCCGTGCTGCTGGTGCAAGGCCGCGGCGCCGCCGCGCACGCCGTGCTGGCCCCTGTGCATGCGCTCTATAGCCAGGGGCGCGACACGACGGACGTGATGGCGGCGGCAGCGTTGCTGGCGCAGCTGGCTTGAGCGCTATTCGTAGGCGCCCAGCCGGCGCTGTTCCTCCGGCGTGAAACTGGCGTCGCGCAGCTGCTGCAGGGCCGCCGCATCCTGCGCGCCGCCGGGCAGACTGTTTTTTTGCGCCTGGTAGGCGATGATGCGTTGCTGCCATTGCGATTCCTCGCGGTCCAGTTCCGCCAGGCGGGCCGCCGCCGCCGGCGTGAAGGTGCTGGCGCGCAGGCGGTAGACTTCATTCTCGCCGCCGCCCTGTGCCCGCAGGGCCTTGACCGATTCATCCAGCCTGGCCACCTGCAGCGGCGCATCGCGTGCGGCGCGCTGGGCCGGTGACATCTTCTGGTCCAGCGCCGTCAGCTGCGCCTGGCGCTGGGCTTCATCGAGCGTCGTGTTGCCGAGGATCTCCATGCGCGCCACGGCGTCGTCGTCATACGCGTCGCTGGCGCCGAACAGGCCCGCGCTTTCCTCCGGCGTAAAATAATTGCCGCGCAGGGCACGCATGGCTTGCAGGCGCGCGCGCGCCGCCACGGCGGGATCGGCTTGCGCCGGCAAGGCCTGTTCCGCGCCGGCCAGCGCCTGCTTGTAGGCCAGATACGCGCCCAGCAGGCGCTTCGCTTCGCGGGCGGGCACGGGCGCCAGGCGCTTGTCCAGCTCCGCCTCGATCTGGCTGCGGATGGCGGCCAGCGGCTTTTCGCCGAGGCCCGCCAGGTAGTAGTCGAACAGGTGGCCCAGTTCCGCGTCGACCACCAGCTTGTCGCCGGCGGCCACCGTCACGTCGCCGTCGGGCCGCGTGCCTTGCATTGAGCGCACGAACGCGAACAGGTCCGGTTCCGCCTTTTCCTGCGGCGGGGCGGGCGGCTCGCCTGGGCGCAGCACCAGGTACAGGGCCAGGGCTGCCAGGCTGCCGCCGATGATCCATTTCGCGTGCATGCGCTTCTCCTTACAGTCCCAGGCCTTGCAGGCGGTTGGCTTGCTGGCGGAAGACGGTGACGGGGTTCGTCTCGAACAGGTTGACGATGCCGACGAACTGGTTGACTTCATCGAGGTGGTTCATGGCGTAATCGTCGCGGATCACCTTGCCCAGGTGGCTGGAGCAGCTGCTCACCAGTCCATCGTTCTTGACGCCGCCGAAGGCCAGGCTGATGGCCGCCAGGGCAGGGTCGCCCACGTCGAGCACGTTCGTGTACGGTTGCGCGCCGCTCCACGAAAAGTAGTACACGCCTTGCACCTGGTAGGCGCCTTCGCCGCAGGCGGAGGTGGGCACGCCCTGTGGGTGGCGGCTGTTGAAGGCCAGCGACCCGGCCGTGGACAGAGAGGTGAGCGACGCACCCGCGTTTTGCGGCAAGCCCTTGTTGCCCGACAAAATGCCGATCAGGGAGGCGAGCGCGTTGCCCAGCGCGCCGCTGGTGTTGGGAATGGCGCCGCTGAGGATATCGGCCACTTTTGAGCCCTTGTTGACGCCGGCCACGCTGGTGACGGATGCCACCAGGTCGGGCCGCACGGAAGCGACATAGCGGGCCGTGGGGCCGCCATGGCTATGGCCGATCAAATTGACCTTGGCGGCCCCCGTGGCGGCGAGGATTTGCCGCACCTGCGACAGCAGCTGCTCGCCGCGCACTTCCGTGCTGTTGGCGGCCGACACGGTGGTCACATACACTTGCGCGCCGCCGCTGCGCAGGGCGGCGGGGACGCCATAAAAATATTCGACGGGACCGAGCTTGTCGAAGCCGAACAGGCCGTGCACGAGCACGATCGGGTACTTGGTTTGCGTGTAGCCGGCGGCGCTGGCGCTGCCGGGCAGGATGGCGAGGGAAAACAGCAGGGTGGAAAGCAGTTGCCAGAAGCGAGTCTTCATTTTGTCTCCGTTATGTATTATTAATAGTGGAAATGAGTGGAAATGTCGATGCTGTAGCGATGAACCGTGCACTCCTGTACATTTTCGATGCATTAAAAATAGCGAGCGCTCGGTTTTTTGAATGTAGCACCGCTGGATTTAAATTGCATTTGAATTGCATGATGCAGCGCAATAACTGTGGGAATTTGGCGTTGCTTATGTGCCCATTGCATAGTTGAAAAGTCAAATAGTTGTTTTCCTGAGCTATAATCGGCCCGGCATCAGCCGTCCCGCCATCTTGCAATGCCGCGTACCGGCATGGCATGGATATCGCTCCTACACCGTTACTTGGGAATGCACTTGTCGACCCATTTTAATTTTGAACAGTTTCAGCAGATGACGCCTTTAAATGGCGAAAACATCTGGGAATATATTCTTGACCGCCACGCGGAGCGCATCGGCGTCAAGCGCCGCAAGCCGGCGCTGGAAAATCTTGAACGCATCTTCGTCGCCACCTTCCGCCTGGCCAATGACGTGGGTTTCCGCGCCATGAGCTTGCGCGATTTATGCCGCGAGACCGGCTTGTCGATGGGCGGCCTGTATGGCTACATCACCAGCAAGGATCAACTGGCCGAAATGATCGAGGACGTGGTGCGCCACGCCACGCAAGCCTTGCCCTTGCTGTTTGCCGACGTGAAGTCGCCGCTGGACCGCCTGGAAGCGATGATACGTTCGTCGATCTACCTGTCCGAAGTGCTGCAGCCGTGGTTTTATTTTGTCTTCATGGATTCGCGCGTGCTGCAGGTGGAGCAGCGCAGCATGGCGAAGAATTCGGAACTGTACGTGCAGACCCTGATCGCCGCCACCATCGGGGAAATCGAACCGAAGCCGCAGGGCGATCCCACCTTGCTGGCCGCGCACTGCCTGGCCCTGTTTCAGGACTGGTACGTGAAACGCTGGAAGTACCGCGCAGCGAAGGTCAACGTCGACGATTTCGCCGATAGCGTCGTCAGTACGGTGCGCGGCTACCTGAGCATGGTCAAGGCGCCGTAAGAAGGCCGCCGAAAAAAAAGCCAGGATCGCTCCTGGCTTTTTCACTAGTTCGTTTCCACCGGCACCGTCTCCGGCACTGCCGCCGGATCCGTCGGCGTCTCCGCCTCCATATCCAGCGTCTTGATCCCGTTCATGTCGATGAATTCGTCGTACAGCCACTCGCCGTCGACCTGGCTCAGGCCCGCCGGCACGGCGCGCGTGACTTGCGGGCGCGTCGACAGGGCCGTGCGCATGTAGTCGATCCAGATCGGCATGGCCAGCGAGGAACCGAATTCGCGTCCGCCCAGGGACTTGGGTTCGTCATAGCCCATCCACGCCACCGCCACGATGCCGCCGCCATAACCGGCGAACCAGCCGTCGACGGCGTCGCTGGTAGTGCCCGTCTTGCCGGCGATGTCGCTGCGGCCCAGTTTTTTCGTCGCCGCCGCGCCCGTGCCGGTGCGCGTGACTTCGCGCAGCATGCTGTCCATCACGAAGGCGTTGCGCGGGTCCAGCGCCAGGGTCTTCTCGTCGTTCGGCGCGGGCGGCTTGGTCTGCATCAGCACCGCGCCCTTGGCGTCGACGATGCGGTCGATCAAATACGGTGCCACCTGGTGGCCGCCATTGGCGAACAGGGCGTAGGCGCCCGCCATCTGCACGGGCGTGACGGAACCCGTGCCCAGCGCCATCGTCAGGTTGCTGGGCTGGCGGGCCGGGTCGAAGCCGAATTTTTCCATGAAGTCGTGCGTGTACGACACGCCCAGCGCGCGCAGGATGCGCACCGAGGCCACGTTCTTCGATTGCGCCAGCGCGTAGCGCATGGTGATCGGGCCGTCGAACTTGAAGTCGTCATTCTGCGGCGCCCATACCTTGCCGCCCGCCTGCATTTCCAGGGGCACGTCGTTGATCAGGGTGGCCGGCGAAAAGCCTTTTTCCAGCGCCGCCGAATACACGAAGGGCTTCATGGCCGAACCGGGCTGGCGCCAGGCTTGCGTCACGTGGTTGAACTTTTGCAGGTTGTAGTCGAAGCCGCCCACCATGGCGTGGTAGGCGCCCGTTTCCGCGTCCAGCGAGACGAAGGCGGCGGCCACCAGCGGCACTTGCGTGATGGCCCAGTTGCCCTTGGCGTCCTGGGTGATGCGGATCACGGCGCCCGGGCGCAGCTTGATGCCGGCGCCTGCCTTGGCGGACAAGGCGGGGGCGGCAAAGCGCAAGCCTTCGCCCGTGATGGCCTTGGCGTCGCCGTCGCCGATGTCGGCCACCACCTTGCCGCTAGAGACCTCCGTGACGACGGCGGCGATCAGGCCGTCGCTGTCCGGGCGTTTTTGCAGTGCAGCATCGATGGCGTCGTCGCGCTGCTCGGGGTCGACCGGCATGTCGATGAAGGTTTCCGGGCCGCGGTAGCCGTGGCGCTGGTCGTAGGCGATGACGTTGCGGCGCGTCGAGGCGTAGGCCGCATCCTGGTCCGCCTTCAAGATCGTCGTGTAGACGCTGATGCCCCTGGTATAGCTGTCTTCCTTGTACTGCGCATACACGGCCTGGCGCGCCAGTTCGGCCACGTATTCGGCGTGCGTGTCGAAACCCTGCTTGCCGCGGCTGTTGATATGCAGCGGCTGCGTCAGCGCCTGCTGGTACTGGCCTTCGCTGATGTAATCGAGGTCGCGCATGCGCTTCAACACCAGTTGCTGGCGCGCGTGCGCCTTTTTCGGATTGCTGATCGGGTTGTGGCGCGAGGGGTTTTGCGGCAGGCCCGCCAGCATGGCCATTTCCGCGATCGACAGTTCGGACAAGGGCTTGCCGAAATACGTCTGCGCCGCGCTGCCGAAGCCGAACGAGCGCTGGCCCAGGTACATCTGGTTCATGTACAGCTCGAGAATCTGGTCTTTCGACAGGGCCGACTCGATTTTCAGGGCCAGCATGATCTCATTGAGCTTGCGCGAAGCGACTTTTTCGCGCGTCAGGAAGAAATTGCGCGCCACCTGCATGGTGATGGTGGAGCCGCCGCCGTGGCCGAAGCCGTGGCGCAGATTCGACAGCACGGCGCCGCCGGCGCGCACGAAGTCGATGCCGTGGTGTTCGTAGAAGCGGCCATCCTCGATGGCCAGCAGGGCCTTTTTCATCATTTCCGGCACTTGCGCAATCGGTACGAAGTCGCGGTGTTCTTCGCCGAATTCGCCGATCAGCACATTGTCGGCCGTGTACACGCGCAGCGGGATCTTCGGCTGGTAGTCCGTAATGACGTCCAGCTCGGGCAGGCGCGGGCGCACATACAGGAACAGGTAGGCGGCCAGCAGCAGGGCGGCGGTCAGCGCGGCGCAGCCGGCGATGATGAAGCCGCGCACGGTGGCGCGGCGGGAAGGCCAGGGGAATCCGGTTCGTTTGGCAGTCAAGGCAGTCTCACGTGAGCGTGCAAGGCACGGTGGCAGCGATTATAGACCAATGCGCCGGCGCTTCCCGCGCGGGCAGGGCGGCGGGCGGGCCTCGGGGACCGGGAGCAAAAAACCTTTTCATCGAAACGCGGCTGTGCGATAGTCTCGGCTTCAAGAAAATAGCCCGGGCGTCAATCCGGGCTGTTTATTTTTAAAAATTAAGGAAATATCCATGGCAAAAGATGCAACACCGAGCGTCGTGAGGCCCTACATCCCGGCCGATGCGAAGCTGCCCGAGATGACCTTCCGCGCCCTGTTCATGGGCGTCATCCTGGGGATGGTCTTCGGCGCTTCCTCGCTCTACCTGGTGCTGAAAGTGGGCCTGACCGTCAGCGCCTCGATTCCCGTCGCCGTGATCGCCATCACCCTGTTCGGCCTGGCCAAGAAGGTGGGCGGCAAGGATTCGTCGATCCTGGAAAACAGCATCACGCAAACGGCCGGTTCGGCCGGCGAATCGCTGGCCTTCGGCCTGGGCGTCACCATGCCCGCCATCCTGATTCTCGGCTTCGACCTGGAAATCTCTAGAGTCATGCTGGTCGGCGTCCTCGGCGGCCTGCTGGGCATACTGATGATGATCCCCATGCGCCGCACCATGATCGTCGACCAGCACAAGGAACTCAAATTCCCCGAAGGCACGGCGTGCGCCGAAGTGCTCAAGGCGGCCGCCACGGAAGAATCGCGCATCGCTGCGGGCGAAAGCATCGAGAAGGATTCGGCTGCCGCGCTGGACGCCAAGCGCCGCGCGAAGATCATCTTCGGCGGTTTCGCCGTCGGCTTGCTGTATAAAGTGTTCAATATCTCGTTCAAGGGCTGGAAGGATACGCCGGGCGTGGAATTTGCCGCGCCGCTCAAGGGCGGCTCCATCGGCGCCGAGATTTCGCCTGAATTGCTGGGCGTGGGCTACATCATCGGCCCGCGCATCGCCGCCACCATGGCGGCCGGCGGCGTGCTGTCGTACCTGCTCCTGATCCCGATGATCAAGTTCTTCGGCGACAGCCTGACCACCGTGCTTTCGCCTGGCACCAAGTTGATCAGCGAAATGGGCGCCGACGACGTGCGCAGCGCCTACGTGCTGTACATCGGCGCGGGCGCCGTGGCCGCCGGCGGCCTGATTTCCCTGGTGCGCGCCATGCCCATGATCTGGCGCAGCCTGTCGGCCGGCCTGAAAGGCATCGGCAAGGGCGTCAAGAGCGACTCCACCCTGCGCACGGACCAAGACATCCCCCTGAAATGGGTCGTCATCGGCTGCCTGTCCATCATCGCCGTGATCACCTTTGCCACGCCGCTGCACATGAATTTCCTCGGCGCGCTGCTGATCCTCGTCTTCGGCTTCCTGTTCGCCACCGTGTCGTCGCGCCTGACGGGCGAAATCGGCTCGTCGTCGAACCCGATCTCCGGCATGGCCGTGGCCACCTTGCTGTTCACTTGCCTGATCTTCCTCATCATGGGCTGGACGGGTGGACGTTACTATGTGACGGCCCTGTCGGTGGGCGCCATCGTCTGCATCGCCGCCAGCAATGCGGGCACCACGTCGCAAGACTTGAAAACCGGCTACCTGGTGGGCGCCACGCCGCGCCTGCAGCAGTATGCGATCCTGGCGGGCGCCTTGTCGTCCGCCCTGATCCTCGGTCCGATTCTGCTGAAACTGAACGAGGCGAGCACCGTCTATGTGCCGGCCGCGCAAGTGGCGCCTGGCCTGACGGTCGATGCGTCGAAGCTGACGGTGACGGGCGAGCTGCATGGCCCGCAAGCCGAGACGGACCACAATACGTATAAAGTCTGGCAAAAGACGGATACCGTGGGCGGCCCGGCCGGCAAGTATTTTGTGAAGGACGATGGCCAGCTGGCTTACCTGGTCGATCCGGGCATCAATGGCCATTACAGCAAGCGTCCCGACGGTTCGGAAGTCAAAAAATACGATGCGCCGAAGGCCGTGCTGATGTCCTACATCATCAAGGGCATCCTCGACCAGCAGCTGCCGTGGACCCTGGTGCTGTTCGGCGTGATGATCGCCGTGGTGCTGGAAATGGCCGGCATTCCATCGCTGGCGTTCTCCGTGGGCGTGTATTTGCCCCTGTCGTCCACCTTGCCGATCTTCGTCGGCGGCCTGGTGCGCTGGCTGGCGGACCGCCGCAACAACAAGCTGGAACACAACGCCAAGCTCAATGAAGAAGAGCGCCAACTGGCGGGCGACCGCAGCTCGGGCGTACTGCTGGCGTCCGGCTACATCGCCGGCGGTGCGCTGGCCGGCATCATCATCGCGATCACGGCCGGCGTGCTGACGCACTTCGACCAGATGATGGCCGACTGGGCTGAGCATGGCAACCCGTTCTACGCGGGCCTGCACTCGGATGCGTTGTCGCTGCTGCCGTATGCGCTCATCATCGTGCTGCTGTATATCGTGGCGCGCGAGAAGAAAGCGGGCAGTTCGCAGGTTTGATGTCATAGCCAACCCCATGAAAACCGCCCGGTGTCGTAACGATCCGGGCGGTTTTTTTATGCGCGCGCATGAGGCGATGGCTGCGATACGGGCCGCGCCGCCAGTTGCGCCGCGCTCGCGTAGATCGTTACGTGCTCGGACGCCAGTTGGCGCAGGTGGTCATAAAAGGCCTGCGCGGGTATGCACCACGACGCCGCATCGCCCACTTGCCCGTTGACGCGCAGGCCGGCGGCATCGAATTCCCGGTGAAAGTACGCGCGCAGATCCTCCCGGCCGGGATGGTCGATGCGGCGCCGTGCGATGGCCGGATCGAAAGGGCGCACGGGCACGTCCCAGCGCCGGCCGGCGTGGTCCAGGCAAGCGAGCAGCCTTGTCTCTTCCTCCCACACGGGTACGGGAAAGGTCTCGCCCATGGCGTCTTCCAGCGCGTGATAGAACGTCACCGGCCCCATGGAAATACCCAGACCCAGCACCTTCGCCTGCTCGCAACCGATGAAGCGCTGCCAGGGCGAGCCCATGCCGAAGATCGAGGGCGCGCGGTGATGCGCTTCGGTGAGGTCGGCGGCATGGCGGCCCCACGCGGAAACGGAATGGGTGGGATGGAGGCTGCGCCGGACATCGGCGCTGGCGAGGAGCGCTTCCGGCAGGCGGCCCATGTGCGTGCCGTGGCGGCGCGGGTCGAACACATAGTCCGGCATGGCGCAGGCGGCGCGCACGGTGCCGCCGGGCAGGTAGTAGGCGGGCAGCAGCAGGGTGCCTTGCGGGCCGACGGCATCCTGCAGGGCATGGACCACGGCCAGCGCGCCGCCTTCCACGTAGCCCAGGCTTTTCAGTGAAGAATGCACGAATAGCGTATCTCCCGGCGCGATGCCCAGCCGCGCAAGATCGGCGGCCAATCCGGCGCGCGTCACGTGGGGCGCGTTGTGACGCACGTGACGCGCGCCGGCGGCGCGGCGCCACGCTTCCAGCGCGGCCCTGGCGGCGCGTCTGGCCCCGTCAAGCATGACCTAACTCCAATTCCAGCAGATTGGCATCGATGCAGAACTTGGCGGCCCAGTTCAGGTAAGCCCAGGTACCGTAGTCGCCATCGACGGGAAACGAGCCCTTGACGCCGCCGCGCGCGTGCGCGGGACCGTCGATGCTGACCGCGCGCCGCACGTAGCGGTTCAGGCGGCGCCCCGCGTCGAGGTAGGGCCGCTCACCCGTGAGCCGATACAGCAGGAACAGACAATGCGCGTTTTGCGCGGAACCCGTGAGGCAGGCGTAGTTCGCTCCCGGCTGGAAGTCCGGACCGAGGCGGCCGGCCAGGTAGCCGTCGGCCGCCACGGCCCTGGCGACGCTCGTTCCCGTGCGCGCGGCGGCGTCGAGCAGGTCGGCGCGGGCCGAAAAGCGGTGCGCTTCGAGCAGGCCGCGCAAGGCGTAGCCGATGGTATGGGTCAGGGGCAGGAGCGGGTTGTCCAGGCAGTTCGACGCGAACCAGCCATTGGAGCGCTGTTTGGTCAGCGCCCAGTCGACCTGGCGCAAGCCGGCCGCGCCATAGCCGTGGCCCGGTGCGACGCGGTCCGCTTCGAACAGGCCCCACGCGACATGCGTTTCGTAAGCCTTGTCGCCGGCGCTGGCGAACGGCGTCGGATGGCGGCGCCAGCAGCCGTCCGCATCCTGGCTGTCGCGCAGCCAGCTTGCCGCGCGATGCATGGCGTCTGCGTAGGCTGCGCCGTACGCCGCTACGCCGGCGGCCAGGCCGAGCAGGATCTGGCCCGTATTGAAGGTGACGGGCACGCGCGGCGTCGAATCGATCTTCCCGCCCTGGAATCCGCCTTGCGCGAACTGGATGGCCAGGCACCAGTCGAGCATGCGCCGCGCGCGTCCGTGCAGCGCCTCATCCCCACCCTCATCGCCCGTGCGCTGCGCCAGGGCGATGAGGGTGGGGATGATGTAGCCGGTGGTCTCCGGGTAGGAGCTCGACCACCCTGTGACCAGGCTGTAGTCGCGCGCGACGCCGCCGTCGTTTGAGCTGGAATGGTCCTGCGCCGCGCATAGCCAGGCCGTGCAGGCCTTGACGACGGCTTGCGGGCCGGGGTCGAAGGCGGGCAGGCCGCGGCGGTCCGACAGCCGCTCCATGCGCGCCGCCGCCGGCAGGCTCGCCTGCGGCGACAGCGTGTTCCTGATCTTCCTGAGCAAGGTGCGCATGGCAGTAATGGCAGTAATGGTCGTAATGGCAGCGATGGCGTGCTGGTTGGCACAGGCTACTGTAGCGCCGGCAGGCGGCAGGGTTATTGACTTGCCGCAAGGATTGGCCGTCGCATCGCTGCCGCCGGAATTGACGCATAATGGACACTTCACCGTTGTCGACGAGGCCCGCCATGAACAGCGTCACGCTTGAATACACAGTCGTCACCAATCCCGACGCGTTCGTCGGCTTCAAGTATTACGTGAAGGCGGGGCAGGCATTCGATGCCGATGATTTCGCCTATTCCTACAAGCTGAAACGCTCCGACCTGGACCCGGACAGCGTGCTGGCCACGCGCGAGGCGGCGGCGAATTTGCAGCCGGGCGAGTGGCTGAGCGTGTCGCATTCGATTGCGGCGTAGCGCGCAGGTTGCGGGCTTCCTCCCGTCGTACTTTGGCGGCCCGGCAAGCGAGAGATATCGGCGCTGCGGACCGCAAGACCGGAACCGGCTGTTACGTCGGAAGCCAGTGCCAGGGCCGGGTATCGTCGGCACGGATCTTGTCGAGATGCCCACTTCTGCCTATAATTGAGAATAATTCTCATTAAGTTTGCGCTGCCCGCCAGACCCGCCGCTCCATGTCCGCCGACCACGTCTCCCTGCATGATTTCGATGACATCGCCATTCTGTATCGCCAGCACCATGGCTGGCTGCGCGGCTGGCTGCAGCGCAAGGTGGGCAACGCCTTCGACGCGGCCGACCTGGCGCAGGCCACCTTCCTGCGCGTGCTCGCGCCGCAGGGCATGCAGGGCGTGCAGGAGCCGCGCGCCTACCTGACGACGATCGCCCGCAACCTGCTGATCAACCATGTGCGCCGGCGCGCCATCGAGCAAGCCTACCTCGACGCCCTTGCCCTGATGCCGGAGCCGGTGGCGCCGTCGCCCGAAGTGCGCCTGATGTTCCTCGAACGGCTGGTGGAGCTGGACCGGCGCCTGGCCGGGCTGCCGGCGCAGGCGCGGCAAGCCTTTTTGCTGGTGCAGCTCGACGGCATGGGGCAGCAGGAGGTCGCCGCCGAATTGGGCATTTCCCTGTCCACCGTCAAGCGCCATCTGGCCAGGGCGGCCCTGCGCTGCTTTTTCCCGGAGCAGCATGATGGATGAAGAGGCAAGCCTCGCCCTGGACGGAACGGGTGTCGCCGCAAGCGTGGCGCCCGCCGTGGCGCGGCGGGCCGTGCAGTGGTGGCTGGCGCTGCAGGGCGGTGACGCCACTGCCGCACAGCTGCAGGCGTGGCAGCGCTGGCGCGCCGAGGAAGCCGAACATGAGCGGGCCTGGCAGCGCATCGAAGCGGTCAGCGGCCAGCTGGCCGGCATTCCGCCGCCGCTGGCCAGCGCCGCCCTGGCCGCGCCCGCAGGCGCGCAGCGGCGCCGCGCGGTGCGCCTGCTCACGGCGCTGGTGGTGGCGGGCGGCAGCGCCGCCATGCTGCGCCAGACACCGGCGTGGCAGTCGTGGAACGCCGATGCCAGCACGGCCACGGGCGAGCGGCGCACGGTGCGCCTGCCGGACGGCGGCACGCTGGTGCTCAATACCGACAGCGCCATCCAGCTGCGCTATGACGCCAGCGAGCGCGCGGTGCAGCTGCTGCGCGGCGAGGTGCTGCTGCAGACGGCGCCCGATGCGCAGCAGCGGCCCTTCCGCGTGCACACGGCCGACGGCACGGCGCGCGCGCTGGGCACGCGATTCATCGTGCGCCAGCACGCGGGCTTCGTGCAGGTGGGCGTGCTGGAGGGGGCCGTCGAGTTGCGGCCTGCGGCGGCCGACGGCCAGCCATGCGTGCTGCGGGCGGGCGAGGAGGGCAGTTTTACGCGCGACGGCGTGGGCGCGGCGCATGCGCTCGATGCCGGCGCCGGTGCCTGGGCCGACGGCATGCTGGTCGCCGCGCACATGCGCCTGGACGATTTCCTGCTGGAGTTGTCGCGCCACCGGCGCGGCCACCTGGGATGCGATCCGGCGCTCGCGCACCTGCTGGTGTCGGGCGCCTATCCGCTGGCCGATACCGACAGGGTGCTATTGGCGCTGGTGGAAGCCTTGCCCGTCGAGCTGCATTACCTGACGCGCTACTGGGTCACCTTGCGGCCGCGCGCGGCGAAAAAATAAACTGAAAATACATGGACTGTTTTTGCACGCTGCCTTGTCAAGGGAAGTGAGGGCGCAGGTATTGGCCCGTTCCACCCATCCCATGATACGAAGGCATGCCATGAACAACCGCAGTACATTCCCCCCATCCACGCGCTTGCTGGCCATGACACCGCTGGCCCGCCTGGTGCACGCCCTGTGCCTGGGCGCACTGGCCGGCCTGGCCGGCGCGCCGGCGCAGGCGCAAACGGCCGGACAGCCCGCGTCCTTGCGCCATTACGCCATCCCGGCCGGGCCGCTGGAAGCGACATTGAACCGCCTGGGACGTGAAGCGGGCTTGCTGATCGCCTTTGGCTCGGCCGCGACGGAAGGGCTGCGCAGCGGCGGCGTCACTGGCAGCTACACGGTGGACGACGCGCTGGCGCGGGCGCTGGCCGGCACCGGGCTCGCTGCCATGCGCACGGCAGGCGGCGGCTATGCGCTGCGTGCCGCCGCCGCATCCGCTGCCGGCGCGGCGGCGGATGGCGTGCAGATGATGGCGCCCGTGACCATCAGCGCGCAGGCGGAAGGAGAAAACCCGTGGGGCAAGGCCAGCGGCTATGTGGCGCGGCGGGCCAGCACGGCCACCAAGACCGACGCTTCCCTGCTGGAAGTGCCGCAATCGGTCTCCGTCATCACGCGCGACCGCATGGATGACCAGGGCGTGCGCACCCTGAACGACGCCATCCAGTACACGGCCGGCTTGCGCAGCAACACGGCAGGCGCCAATCCTGCCGACGATAGCCTGTCGGTACGGGGCTTCAGCCAGTTTTCGGGCGCGTTCTACCTGGACGGCATGCGCCTGATGCCGATGGGGACGCTGGGCTTTTTCGGCGTGGAGCCGTACGGCGCCGAGCGCGTGGAAGTGCTGAAGGGGCCTTCGTCCGTGTTGTACGGCCAGAATGCGCCGGGCGGCATCGTCAATTTCGTCGCCAAGCGCCCCGCGGCGGACCAGGTAAACCAGGTCGAACTGTCGCTCGGCAGCTATGCGCGCAAGCAGCTGGCCCTCGACGTGGGCGGCAAGCTGGCCGACGACGGCAGCCTGCAGTACCGGCTGGTGGGGCTGGCGCGCCAGGCGGACCAGCAGATCGACTACATGCAGGACGACCGCTACTATCTGGCGCCCAGCCTGACGTGGGCGCCGAGCGCCCGCACCAGCATCACCTTATTGGGCTTTTTCCAGCAGAATCGCGCCATGCAATCGTCGAACGTGCAGTGGGAAGCCTTGAACGGCAGCAATCCCAACGGCCGCCTGCCGCTGACGCGATTCCTGGGCGAGCCCGGCTTCGACCACGAGGAAACGCGCGTCGCGTCGGCGGGCTACGCGGCGCGCCACACGTTCGACAGCGGGTGGACGCTCCGGCAGAACTTCCGCTTCCTGCACGCGAATAACCATGAACAGTACATGTTTCGTTACGGCAACTTAATCGACCATGCAGTCACCAACCGCGAGATCGATACGCGCGACGGCAAGGGCAGCGTGTACTCGCTCGATACCAGCGTGACGGGTCAGGTGGCGACGGGCGCGCTGCGCCATGAGGTGGTTGCCGGCATCGATTACAGCCGCAGCAGTACTTCGTTCAGCTCGTATATCGCCGACGGTCCGCAGATCGATATCTACCGCCCCGTCTACGGCGGCGCGCTGGACCTGGCGGCGCTGGCGCCCGATGCCCTGCGCCGCGAGCACAACCGGCAGCTGGGCGCCTACCTGCAAGACCGCATGCAGTACCGTCAATGGGTCTTCACCGTGGGCGGGCGCCAGGACTGGACGCGCCAGGAACAGCGCAATCTGCTGGTATCGCCGTCGACCACGACGGTGCGCAAACGCACGGCATTCACGGGCCGCGCCGGCATCACCTACCTGGCGGCGAACGGCCTGGCGCCTTACGCCAGCTACAGCGAATCGTTTTCGCCCGTTTCCGGCGCCGACCGCCTTGAGCGGCCGTTCGAGCCGGAAACGGCGCGGCAAGTGGAGGTCGGCGTGAAGTACGCGCCCGGCGCGCACCTGTCCGTGACGGCCGCCGCATTCGAACTGCGCCGCCAGAACGTGCTGACGACGGACCCGGACGACCCGAATTTCTCCATCCAGCAGGGGGAGGTGCGCTCGCGCGGCATCGAACTGGAAGTGGCGGCGCAGCCGGGCAGCCAGCTGAAACTGCTGGCGTCCCTCACTTACAACCCCCTGAAGGTGACGAGGGCGAATCCGGACATGTGGGGCACGAACGTGCAAGGCAAGTCGCCGTATGAAGTGCCCCGGCAGATGGCTTCCGCGTGGGCCGATTACGCCTTCGTTGGCGGCTTGCGCGGCCTGTCGGCCGGCGCCGGCGTGCGCCACGTGGGCGCCAGTTGGGGCGACGCGGAAAACACCTTCCAGGTGCCGGCGTTCACCCTGGCCGACCTGTCGCTGCGCTATGACCTGGGGCAGGCGCGCAGCGACTGGCGCGGCCTGAGCGTGAGCATGACGGTCAAGAACCTGTTCGACAAATACCATGTCGCCTCGTGTTTCTCGGCGCGGGCCTGCAATTACGGCGAACAGCGCAATGTCGGCGTGCGCGTGGCCTACCTCTGGTAGCGCGCAGCCTTACGCAGGCGCGAACCAGGCGCGCAATTCCGCTTCGGCCCTCTGCGCCGTTGCCTGCGTCAGGGTCAGCACGATGATTTTTTCCCGTGCCGGGCGGTGCCCGTCGTCGCCGGCCAGCTTGATGGCCTGTTCGAAGCTTGTGTAGCCGTGGCCGCATTCATGCGGGCATTGCTGCACGATGCGTGCCGCCTTGCCGGCGTGCCGGTCCGCCATGTTGACGATGGGATTGCCGTCATAAAACGGCTGGCCATTGGCGAACGCGGTGCGCAGATACGGCGTGCATTGGCCGTCGAGGAAGGCCAGGCGCGCCTGCCACCAGGCCTCTGCCGCCGCATACGCTGCATGGTCCTCGAGGAAATCGGCAAACAGGAAATCGTCCATCGTATTTTCGCGGCTAGATGCCGAACACTTTCAATATGGCATCGGTGAAACCCTCGAACCAGCTGCCCACCTTGCCCGGCTGCTTGCCGTGGCGCGGAGTTTCTTCGTACAGGTAGACGCCGTGCTCGCCGTCGAAGCGGTCGTTGAGCAAGGCTTGCTGGCCGCGCAGATACGGGACGAAGGTTTCGCTGCGCAGGGTCGAGTACAGCACGTCGGTGGTGAAACCCAGGGTGGCGGACTGGCTGATGGAGCGCCCCTGGCCGGCCCGCTCCAGGCGCACGCCGCGGCAGCCGCGCACGAGCAGGGTGACGGGGCCGCGAAGGACGATGAAGCGCAGCTGCAGGGTGAGCCAGGCATGCAGGCTGCCCAGGCGCCAGTGGCTCGATATCGCCAGCGGCTGATTCGAGTCGCAGACCAGGCCCACGAGTCCCCGCGGCTGGAAGACCAATGCGCTGCCGGCCGGCAGGTGGACGACGGCCACTTCCAGCAGCGGGTCGTCGCTGGCGGATATCGTCACGCACGCTTCCTCGTCGCTGTGCAAGCGGGTCAGCGCCACCATGCCGGCGGCCAGGCTGGTGAACGGGAAGCGCCAGTCCAGCAGCCATTGCGTGCGCTTGGTGCTGCTGACGGGCGACGATTGCAGGTATTCGGGATGGATCAGCATCTGCTGGCCGGGCTGCAGCAGCAAACCTTGCGAGACGGCGGAAATGCGCGATTCGCCCTGTGGCGGCGGTGGCAGGGAGCTGCCCGCGACCTGCAGTTCGCGCGCGATCGACAGCGGCGGCAAACGGGAAGCGACGGGCGCCAGCACGAAGTAAAAGAAGGCCTTGATGGCGGCGGGCAGCAGGATGGCCGACAGCACCAGCAGGGCGGCCGTGGGCGCCACGTCCATGACGGGCGCGCGCCAGCGCCCGATCCAGTTGCGCGCCAGTTGTCCTTCGCCCGCCGCGATGGCCTTTTGCACGGGCGCCAGGGCGGCGCTCAAGGCTTGCTCGTCGATGGCAAATGGGGCGGGGCGGGCGGCGTTGCCGGTGCGGGCGCGCTGCGCCGCCCAGGCCTGGTACGCTTGCAGGTTGATCTCGCGCAAACGCTGGCCTTGCGCTTCCAGCTGCGACAGCTGCGCGTAGGCGTCGCTGCCGGGCAGGCGCGCCGCCAGCGGGTGCTGTGCTTCCAGTTGCCGGCGCTGGCGCAGATTATTTTGCAGCGCAGCATACGCGCCCACATGTTCCGCGTGCAGGCGCGCCAGCGTATGCCGCGCATCTTCGCCGCTGACCGCCGCTTGCAGGGCCGTCAGATAGCGGGCTTCCTGCGCCAGCACTTCGATCTCCACGCGGCGCGCCGCTTCCTCCTGCGCATGCCGGGCCAGGGTGTTCGCGTCGGGCAGGGGAAGGGTGAACAGCGACGCTTGCTGCCGCGCACGCAAGGCCGCCAATTGCGCCTGCACTTGCGCCAGGCGCGCGGCGATGGCCGTGTGCGAGGCCGTTTGCAGGGCGTTGACCCGCGCCGTGGCGGCAGCGGCCAGGCCGGCGCCATGGCTGTCGGCGCCGTCGGCGGCCAGCTTGAGCGCGGCCACGGCTTCGCTGCCGGCGCTGTAGGCGCGCCATTCGGCCAGCAGCAGGCGTCCGGCCAGCAGGATGGCGATGAACAGCGCGAACTGCAGCGCGTGGCGCAGCAGGAAGCGCAGGATGGCCGTCAGCAGCTGGCGCAAGGAGGAGTCGCCTTAGGTGGCCGCGCTATCGGCGTCGGCGCAGCATTTTTTGTATTTCTTGCCGCTGCCGCAGTGGCACGGGTCGTTGCGGCCCGTCTTCGGCACTTCGCGCAGGACGGTGGCGCCGGGCTGGCTTTGGGCCTGGCTTTTCAGGTGGCGCTGGCGCGCCCAGGCCGCGTTGATGGCGATCACGGACGGAATCACGCCATCCATGGCCGTTTCGGCCGCATCGTCGTCGAGTTCGCTGGCCGTGGCCAGGTACTGGAACGGCGCCAGGTACTCCGGGTGGCTGACGGCCAGGGCCGCCCACTGGGGCTTGTCCAGGCTCGTGCCAAGGACAAAACCGGCGCACCAGGCGGGCACGCTCCATTCGGGGCCGCAGACGTAGATGGGCTCGAAGCTGTCCGGGTCCTTCGCCAGCCATTCGACCATGTAGGCGTGGTGGCGCTGCGCCAGGCTGGCCGCCCGTTCGCTGGCCTCGTCCTGTGCTGGCGAGGCGCTGCCGGCCGCCTTGTCCCAGACCCAGGGCAGCCATTGTTCCGGCGCGATCTGTTTCGGACTCAGGGCGACGGCCGTGAGAAAACCTTCCAGCATCGACACGTCCATGGCACGGCTGGCCAGGACGGGCGCGGCCAGCAGGGTGTCGAGTTCGGCGTATTCGTCGTCGGAGAGGGGCGTGGTGGTGGAGATGCTGGACATGGGATTTTTCAGTAATGTGGGTGGATGGCCGCTGGCCCTGGCGGTATTGTACCGTCCGGCACGGGGAAAACGGCTGCTGGAATGAAAAACGGCGGCCCGCAGGCCGCCGTTTTGATCTACAACAAGACGCTTACTTCACGCCGTGCATCAGTTTGTTGATCAGCGGTGCGATCAGGAACAGGATCACGCCGGCGCCCAGCAGGGACCAGAAGCCGAAGGTGTAGCCGGACAGGGCCGACTGTACCGACATGCCGCTTTCGCCGCTGACGTGGCTGGCGAAGATGCCGGACAGGTTGTTGCCGATACCGGTCGACAGGAACCAGCCGCCCATGCCCAGGCCGACCAGGCGTACTGGCGCCAGCTTGGTGACCATCGACAGGCCGATAGGCGACAGGCACAGCTCGCCGATCGATTGCAGCATGTACACGGTCGCCAGGGTCCAGAACGGGATCTTGTTGTCGGCGCCAACCAGGCTCGACAGTGCGAAGATCAGCAGGCCGAAGGCCAGCGCATTGCCCAGCAAGCCCAGGCCGAATTTGCGCGGGATCGATGGATTGACGTTGTGGCGCGCCAGGAAGACCCAGACGGCGGCGATGATCGGCGCGAAGACGATGATGGCGACCGAATTGACGGTCTGGAAGTAGGCGGTCGGGAAGATGGCGAAGCCCAGGTCGCGGTTGACGATCTTGTCGGCCAGGAAGGTAAACGAGCTGCCTGCCTGTTCGAAGAACATCCAGAACAGGATGTTGAAGACGAAGATCAGCAGCATGGCGATGACGCGGTCGCGCGCCACTTTACCGTTGCGTATGCCTTCGATCATCAGCATCACGGCCAGGCCGACGAACAGCACGGTCAGGACGATTTGCAGCTTTTCAGCGCCGACGGTCAGCAGGAAGTACATCAGCGGGATCACGCACAGGGAGCCGACGGCCACCCAGACGACGCGCATCGGGCTGCCGGCACCGGCTTCCGGTGCGCCGATGCCCTTCAGGGCGCGGCGGCCGATGGCGAACCATACCAGGCTGATCAGCATGCCGAAACCGGACGCCATGAAGACCATCTTGTACGCAGGCATGTCGCTGGTGCCGAAGATCGACCCGGCCAGCCATTGCGTAAAGACAGGGGCGACCATGGCGCCCATGTTGATACCCATGTAGAAGATCGTGAAACCGCTGTCGCGGCGCGGATCGGCCGTCGTGTACAGCTTGCCGACCATGGTCGAGATGTTCGGCTTGAACATGCCGTTACCGACGATCATGGTGGCCAGGCCCAGGTTGAAGATGTCCTGGTTCGGTACCGAGATGCAGAACAGGCCGGCAGCCATGAAGACGGCGCCCAGCAGGATGGAGCGCTGGTAACCGATGACCCGGTCGGCGATGTAACCGCCGAACAGGGCGCCGGCGTACACCAGCGCGAGGAAGGAACCGTAGGTAAGGTTGGCCGCTGCCTGTCCCGAACCGTCGCCGCCGTGGAACTGGGCCACGATGTACAGTACCAGCGCCCAGCGAACTCCGTAGAACGCGAAGCGTTCCCAGAATTCAGTCATGAACAACATCCACAATGGGCTTGGATGGCCCATAATCTGCTTGAACTCGGGAATAACGGCTTCCTTGTTGGGCGTAGTCGCACCGCTCATGCGGTTCCTCCTGAAAAATTATTATAGTCAATCGATACAACGAACTTATGGAAGCCTGCGGGCGGCGGGGACTCTCATGAAGAACCTCACGCACGGGAATTCCAATAGGCTGGCATTCTAATCTACAAATTGCGCTGAGCGAAGATTTCGATTCGCATTAGCAAGAATGACTGTTTCATATTGGTCAAACCGGTTTGCAGGCAAGGGCGGCCCCGGCGATTTTGCGGCGGCACAGCACAACTTGCCTGACTTGTCGTATATTGAGGCTGCAAGACCTTCGAGCATCGATTTTTAAAGGGATTTTTCGCATTATGGAACACGACGTTATCGATACTCTGGTTTCACCGGAAGGCCGCCTGGACGTGCTCTCCAAGACTGAAGTCAACAAACTGCTCGACACCAGCCAGGGCGGCCTGTACAACACTTTCCGCCGCTGCGCGCTGGCGGTCCTGAATTGCGGCAGCACCATCGACGATGGCCGCGCCCTGCTGGAGCGCTACCAGTCGTTTGAAATCTCCATCATCCAGCGCGAGCGCGGCATCAAGCTCGACATCAAGGGCGCGCCGGCCATCGCCTTTGTCGACGGCAAGATGATCAAGGGCATCCACGAGCACCTGTTTGCCGTGCTGCGCGACATCATCTTCGTCAGCGACGAAGTCACGGGCAACCCGAAATTCGACTTGCAGAGCACGGAAGGCGTGACGGACGCCGTCTTCCACATCCTGCGCAACGCCAACGTGCTGCAAACCCAGCTCAACCCGAACCTGGTCGTGTGCTGGGGCGGCCACTCGATCAACCGCGCCGAATACAATTATTCGAAGGAAGTGGGCTACCAGCTGGGCTTGCGTGGCCTCGACATCTGCACCGGTTGCGGCCCTGGCGCCATGAAGGGCCCCATGAAGGGCGCCACCATCGGCCACGCCAAGCAGCGCCTGCACAATGGACGGTATCTCGGCATCACCGAGCCGGGCATCATCGCGGCCGAGTCGCCGAACCCCATCGTCAACGACCTCGTCATCATGCCGGACATCGAAAAGCGCCTGGAAGCGTTCGTGCGCGCGGGCCACGGCATCGTCGTCTTCCCCGGCGGCGCCGGCACGGCCGAGGAAATCCTGTACATCCTCGGTATTTTGTTGCACCCGGACAATGCCGAGATTCCATTCCCGCTGATCTTCACGGGTCCGGAAACGTCGCGCGAGTACTTCGTGCAGATCAACCAGTTCATCAGCGATACCCTGGGCCCGGAAGCGCAGCAGCGCTATAAAATCATCATCGACGACCCGGAACTGGTGGCGCGCGAAATGCTCGAAGGCATACGCCAGGTGCGCGAATTCCGCAAGGCGCACAGCGACGCGTATTACTTCAATTGGCTGCTGAAGATCGATCACGAGTTCCAGAAGCCGTTCCAGCCCACGCATGAAAACATGCGCAACCTGAGCCTGCACAAGAACCAGCCCACGCACTTGCTGGCGGCCCAGCTGCGCCGCGCGTTCTCGGGCGTGGTGGCGGGCAACGTCAAGGATGACGGCATCCGCTCGATCGAAAAGCACGGCAATTTCGAGATCCACGGCGACAAATCCATCGCCGGCCCGATGGATGCGCTGCTCGCTTCCTTCGTGGCGCAGCACCGCATGAAATTGGCGGGCACGGCGTACGTGCCTTGCTATACCGTGGTCCAGTAAGTCGTTTTTCGAGCAGCGCCGCCCGCCCCTGCGTTTGCCGGGGGAGGGCGGCGCCTTTTCATCCGCGTTCCCAGCCATGCCCCCATCGTGTTCCTTCGCCGCCACAGGCAATCAAATCGCTTGCGTCATCGATTCGTGGGTGCTATCTTTGGAACCGGTTCCAAAATAAAAATATGCATATCAACAGGTAGTGGAGAGCAACCTTGGATTCAGTACGCGGCAATAAAAAGACAGTCTCCGGCGAGCCGGCACGACCGGTGACCATCGCCCAGGTGGCGCGCGAGGCGGGCGTGTCGAAGACGAGCGTGTCGCGCTTTCTCGGCGGCGAACTGGACGCCCTGTCCGAAAACATCCGCCAGCAGATCACCAGCACCATCGCGCGCCTCGGCTACCAGCCGAACCAGATGGCGCGCGGCCTCAAGCGCGGCCGCACGCGCCTGATCGGCATGGTCGTGGCGGACATGCTGAACCCCTACACGGTGGCTGTGCTGCAAGGCGTGGAAGCGGCTTGCCAGCAACATGGCTATACCTTGATCTTGTGTAATACCGGCAATGACGAACAGCGGGAACGCCAGTCGCTTGCCGCGCTGCGCTCGTACAGCGTGGAAGGGCTGATCGTCAACACGCAGGGGCGCAACATCGAGTCGTCCGACTTGCAGCAGGCGGGCATGCCCATCGTGCTGGTCGACCGCCGCATCGAGGGCGTCGATTTCGACCTGGTGGGCCTGGACAATGTGCAGGCGGGCCGGCTGGCCACCGCGCATCTGATCGAACAGGGTTTCGACGCCATCGCCTTCGTCGCGCCGCCCTTGACGGGCGTCAGTTCGCGCCTGATGCGCGCCGAGGGTTTCCAGGCCGTGATGGCCGAGCATCCGGAATGCGTGGGCGAAGTGCTGGCGGTGGACCTGGACGACCGGCCCTCCATCGACGCGCAGGTGCGTCTATGCCTGGCGCAGTGGCGCGGCCGCCGCGTGGCGCTGCTGGCGTCGAACGGCATGGTGGCGCTGGAACTGGCGCTGATGCTGCAGCGCCTGGCCTTGCGCATGCCGCAGGACGTGGGCTTGCTGGGCTTTGACGAATTGCCGTGGTCGCCGCTGGCGGGCCTGAGCACGATCGAGCAGCAGACGTACGAGATCGGCTTTTCGGCGATGACGTGCATGCTGTCGCGCCTGCAGGGCGATCAGTGCCCGCCGCGCGAGGTGCTGTTGCCAGGCAAGTTGATTGTGCGCAATTCCACCCGGAGCGGGGAGGTGCGCAAGGACGGCGATTGACGGAAAGAGGGCGTACGCCCTTTTTTTTGGGAAGGTAATGGAACCGGTTTCATGAATTGTATTCACACTGGAAAGGGGCGTGGATAGTCAGGCAGGGCAATGGCAGGAGGTTGGTACGACACGGCAAGAGACGATCTGAATCGTCCATTTGACAATATTCCCGGAAGCGCCTCGACGAGGCCGGTACCGGGATCACAGGAGACGGAAACATGAAGATGACCACACTGTTCTATTCGAAAATACTGGCTTGCGCACTGGCAGCCACGTGCGCCCTGGGCGCGGCGGCCGACGCCGGCGCCCAGACGCTTGGCGACTTGATCAAGAAAGGCAAGCTGACCATCGGCGTGGTCAGCGGCACGCCGCCGTTTGGCAGCATCGACGCCAAGGGCGCGCCCGTCGGCTATGACGTCGACGTCGCCAACCTGATCGGCAAATACCTGAACCTGCCCGTGGAAGTGGTGCCCTTGACGGCGCCGTCGCGCGTGCCGTCGCTGGAATCGGGCAAGGTCGACTTCCTCGTGGCAACTTTGGCACCCACGCCGGAACGGGCCAAGACCCTGATGTTCACCATGCCCTACAGCGCGTTCGAACTGGCCATCGTCGCGCCGGTCGGCGGCAAGCTCAAGGCCCTGGCCGACTTGAAGGGCAAGAAGGTGGGCGTGACGCGCGGCACCACGAATGACACGGCGCTGAGCCGCATGGCTCCGGCCGGCACCAGCATCGTGCGTTTCGAAGATGACGCCACCGTCACCCAGGCCTTGCTCAGCAAGCAGGTCGACGCCGTTTCGATCCCCAGCACGATGGCGCTCGACATCATCAAGACGCGCGGCGCGGGCAAGATCGAGGTCCGCTTCGCCTACTCGCTGCAGCCCAACTCGATGGCCGTGCGCCGCGGCGACTTCGAGCTGCACCAGTGGCTCAACAACTTCATCTACTACGTCAAGCTGAATGGCGAACTCGATGCCATCGCGCGCAAGTGGAGCGGCGCGCCGCTGCCGGCGCTGCCGACCTTCTGATACCGCGACCCGCACAGGGAGAGTGTTCGTCCGCACGGCGCGCCGCCATGGTGGCGCGGCCGGGGATGTGCACGTAGACAAGGAGTTGAGTATGCCGTATGAATTTCATTTCGAACTCGTCATGCAATCGCTGGACCGCCTGCTGTGGGGCGCGGCGCTGACGATACGCCTGAGCGCTCTGTCCATGGTGCTGGGGCTGGCGGTGGGCGTGTGCGCCGCCGTCATCCTGAAGAACGGTCCCGCCTATGCCCGCGCGGCCGTGCGCGCGTATGTCGAGGTGATCCGCAGCACGCCGTTCCTGGTGCAGCTGTTCATCATCTACTTCGGCTTGCCGTCGCTGGGCCTGCAGCTCGACGCGAACGGCGCCGCCCTGGTCGCCATGACGGTCAACCTGGGCGCCTACGCGGCGGAAATCGTGCGCGCCGGCATCGGCGCCGTGCATCCGTCGCAGCTGGAAGCGGCCCAGGCGCTGGGCATGACGCGCTGGCAGGTGATGCGCCACGTGGTACTGCTGCCGGCGTTGGAAAAGGTGTATCCGGCGCTGGCCAGCCAGTTCACGCTGATGATGCTCGCCTCGAGCGTCGTGTCGGCCATTTCCGCCGAAGAGCTGACCGCCGCCGCCCACCTGCTCGACGCGGAAACCTTCCGCAGCTTCGAGATCTACATCGTCGTGATGGTGCTGTACATCCTGCTGGCCCTGCTGTTCCGCTTCGGCTTCTGGGTGCTGGGCCAGATCGTCTTCAAACGCCGCCGCCGTCTGGGCGCGGTGCGCATGGGAGCATGACATGATCAGTGACTTTTCCTGGGATAACCTGCAATTCCTGCTCGAGGCCACGCGCTGGACCATCGGCCTGTCGCTGATCGTCTTCATCACGGGCGGCATCGCCGGCTTCGCGGTGGCGCTGCTGCGCACGGCGCGCAGCCGATTCCTGCGCTGCATCAGCGCCCTGTATATCCAGCTGGTCCAGGGCACGCCCGTGCTGATCGTGCTGTTTTTGACCTATTACGGGCTGGCCCTGTTCGGCTACAAGCTGTCGCCGGTCATCGCGGCGGGCGCGGCGATGACGATCTTTGCCAGCGCCTACCTGGGCGAGATCTGGCGCGGCTGCATCGAAGGCGTGCAGCGGCAGCAGTGGGAAGCGTCCGCCGCGCTGGCGCTGAACCGCTACCAGCAGCTGCGCTACGTCATCCTGCCGCAGGCGCTGCGCCATTCGCTGCCGCCCACGGTGGGCTTCATGGTGCAGATCATCAAGAACACCTCGATCACCTCGATCATCGGCGTGGTGGAACTGACGCGGGCAGGGCAACTGGTCAGCAATGCGACCTTCCTGCCTTTCATCGTCTTCCCCATCGTCGCCCTGATCTACTTCGCGCTGTGCTATCCGCTGTCGCGCTACAGCCATTCACTGGAAAGGAAATTCCATGCCCATCGTTGAAATCGACCATATCAGCAAGAGCTTCGGCGCCAACCACGTGCTCAAGGGCGTGTCGTTCGCCGTCGAGCGGGGCCAGGTGATCGCCGTGATCGGCCGCAGCGGCTCCGGCAAGAGCACCATGTTGCGCTGTATCAATGGCCTGGAAACCATCGACAGCGGCAGCATCGTCGTGGCCGGCCACACGCTGACGGCGCGCCAGGAACATCTGCTCGACTTGCGCAAGGATGTCGGCATGGTCTTCCAGAGCTACAACCTGTTCCCCCACCTGACCGTGGAAGAAAACGTCATGCTGGCGCCGCGCATCGTCAAGAAGGTGTCCGACGCCCAGGGCCGCGCCACGGCGCTGCGCGTGCTCAAGCAGGTGGGCCTGGACCACAAGCGCGAAGCCTATCCCGAGCAGCTGTCGGGCGGCCAGCAGCAGCGCGTGGCGATCGCCCGTTCGCTGGCGATGGAGCCGCAGGTGATGCTGTTCGACGAAGTGACGTCGGCGCTCGATCCGGAACTGACACAGGAAGTGCTGAAGGTGATGGAAGAGCTGGCGCAGGCGGGCATGACGATGCTGCTGGTGACGCACGAGATGGAGTTCGCGCGGCGCATGGCCGACGTGACCGTCTTCATGCACCAGGGATTGGTGTGGGAGAGCGGGCCGTCGGAAGCCTTTTTCAGCAACCCGCAAACGCCCGAAGCGCGCCAGTTCGTCGGCGCGGGAGCGATCAAGTGAGCCCCGTCCTGGTGGCCGCGTCGGCCTACGGCGCAAGCAGGGTAAGGCAGCTGGGGCAAAGCCAGTTCATCGACGTGGTGGCCGATGCGGGCGGCGCCGGCATCGAGATCCGCCGCGAATTGTTTACTTCCGACTTGCCGGACCTGGCGCGCATGGGCGCGGCGGTGGCCGCGCGCGGCCTGTACTGCGTGTATTCCACGCCCATCGAATTGTGGGGTGCGGACGGCTTGCCGCAGCACGCGCTGCTGCAGCAGATGCTGGACGAGGCGGCGCGGCTGGGCGCGCGCTACCTGAAGGTGTCGCTCGGCCATTACCCGGCCGCGCCGGAGCTGGCGGCCTTGCACGCCCAACTGGCGGCGGCGCCCGTGGCGCTGCTGGTGGAAAACGACCAGACGGCCCATGGCGGCAAGCTGGCGCCGATGGCGCGCTTCCTGGCGGCGGCGGACGAAGCGGGGCTGCCGGTGGGGCTGACCTTCGACATCGGCAACTGGCGCTGGGTGGGCGAGGATGCGCAGCAGGCGGCGCGCCTGCTGGCGCCGTACGTGCGCTATGTGCATTGCAAGGCTGTCCTTGACGACGGCGGAAGGCTGTCCGCCTGCGCCGTTTCCGACGCCGATCCGGCCTGGCGCGCCGTCTTCGCGCATTTCGCGCCGGGCGTGCAGCGGGCCATCGAATTCCCGCTCGAGGGCGCCGACCTGGTGGCCGAAACGGGCCGCTACATTCAGATGCTGGAGGCCGCATGATGGTGCAGGAAGCGAATCGAGGGGCGCGTGCGCTCGATGTCGTCACGTATGGCGAGGCGATGGCGATGTTCGTTGCCGAGCAAACGGGCGACCTGGCGGCCGTGGCGCACTTCACGCGCCGCCTGGCCGGCGCCGAGACGAATGTCGCCATCGGCCTGGCGCGCCTGGGCTTGAAGGTCGGCTGGCTGAGCCGGGTGGGTGACGATTCCTTCGGCCGCTTCATCCGCGCCAGCGTGCAGGCCGAGGGCGTCGATTGCAGCCGGGTCGTCACCGTCGCCGGCCAGTCCAGCGCCTTCCTGCTCAAGGAAAAGGCCGAGAATGGCGCCGATCCGCTGGTCGAATACTTCCGCAAGGGGTCCGCCGCCAGCCGGCTGGCGCCCGAGCACTTCGATCCCGCCTATTTCCTGTCCGCGCGCCACCTGCACGCCACGGGCGTGGCCGCGGCGCTGTCCGAGACCAGCCTGGCGTTCGCCGGCCAGGCGCTCGACTTCATGCGCGCCAACGGCCGGAGCGTGTCGTTCGACCCGAACCTGCGGCCCTCGCTGTGGCCGTCGCAAGCCGTCATGGTCGAACAGATCAACCGCCTCGCCGCCAAGGCTGACTGGGTGCTGCCGGGCCTGGGGGAGGGAAAAATCCTCACCGGCCACGACCTGCCGCACGACGTCGCCGGCTTTTACCTGCGGCGCGGCGCGCGGCTGGTGGTCGTCAAGCTGGGCGCCGACGGCGCCTATTACCGCACGGCCGAGGGCGACAGCGGCATGGTGCCGGGCGAGCGCGTGGCCAACGTGGTCGACACGGTGGGCGCCGGCGACGGCTTCGCGGCCGGCCTGGTCAGCGCCTTGCTGGAAGGCTTGCCGCTGGCGCAGGCGGTGGGGCGCGGCAACCGGGTCGGCGCCTTCGCCATCCAGGTGGCCGGCGACATGGAAGGCTTGCCGACCCGCGCCCAGCTCGACGCGCCGGTCCCATCTTGAACCGAACAGGGGAAATAATCGTGAAAAAACATGTGGTTGTGTATAAAAAGCTGGCCGAACCGCTGCTGGCGCGCCTGCGCGCCGAATGCGAGGTGACGTATTTCGAAGCGATCGATGCGGGCAACCGCGCCGCCTTCGCCGCCGCCATCCGCGGCGCGCACGGCTTGCTGGGCGCCAGCGTGCGCCTGGATCGCGAATTGCTGGACCCGGCCGCCGGACTGCGCATCATTTCCACCATTTCGGTGGGTGTCGACCAGTTCGACGTCGATTATTTGCGGGAACGGGGCATCCTGCTGGCCAATACGCCGGACGTGCTGACGGAAACGACGGCCGACACGATCTTCGCGCTGATCCTCGCCAGCGCGCGGCGCGTCGTCGAACTGGCCGAATTCGTCAAGGCGGGACGCTGGACGCGTAGCGTGGGCGAAAGCCAGTACGGCATCAACGTGCACGGCAAGACCATCGGCATGCTGGGCATGGGCCGCATCGGCCGCGCCGTCGCCCGCCGCGCCGCGCTGGGCTTCGGCATGCAGGTGCTGTACGTGAACGGCGAAGCCGTGCCCGAGGTGGAGGCGGCGCTGGGCGCGCGCCAGGTGGCGCTCGACGACTTGCTGGCAGGGTCCGATTTCGTCTGCGTGGTGCTGCCGCTGACGGCGCAGACGGAACGCATGATGGGCCGGCGCGAGTTCGCGCTGATGCGCCCCGGCGCCATCTTCATCAATGGTTCGCGCGGGCGCATCGTCGACGAGGCGGCGCTGATCGAGGCGCTGCAGCAGGGCACCATCCACGGCGCCGGTCTCGACGTGTTCGAGCGCGAACCGCTGGCGCCGGACAATCCGCTGCCGCGCATGGCGAACGTGGTGGCGCTGCCGCACATCGGTTCGGCCACGCACGAAACGCGCTACGCCATGGCGCAGCAGGCCGTGGACAACCTGCTGGCAGGCCTGCGCGGCGAGCGTCCGCGCCACCTGGTGAGCCAGGGACAGTTTTCACAAGAAGATAGACAGGGCAAGACATGAAGAAGAAGGTAGTAGGGGCAATGATCATCGGCGCCGGCAGCGGCTTGTGCTGCGCGCAGTCGAACGTGGCCGTGTACGGCATCATGGACATGGGCGTGGTGTCCGAGAGCGGCGGCGCCGGCGGCAGGGTGCTCAAGGTGACGAGCGGCATCGCCAACGGCTCGCGGCTCGGTTTCAAGGGCAGCGAAGACCTGGGCGGCGGCATGACGGCGCTGTTTACGATGGATGCGGGCATCCTGGCCGACACGGGCGCTTCGGCCCAGGGCGGCCTGCTGTTCGGGCGGCAGGCCTTCGTCGGCCTGGGCGGCGCGGCGGGCACGCTGCGCCTGGGCCGCCAGTACACGTTCATCGACAGCAGCCTGGGGGCGCTGGACCCGTTCTACCTGGGTTTTGCGGGCAGGATGAGCAACGTCTTCACGGCCGGCTACATCAGCCGCGTCGACAACAGCATCACCTACAGCTCGCCCGTGCGCGGCGGCCTTTCCGGCGAACTGGCGTACGGTTTCGGCGAAGTGCCCGGTGATGCTTCGGCCAGGCGCTACACGGGCGCGGCGGCCACTTATGCCAGCGGGCCGCTGTATGTGCGCCTGGCGCACCAGGACGCCAACACCCTGTCAAGCGCGCTGGTGGCGGGCAGGGCGCGCAACACGGTGCTGGGCGCCACCTGGGACTTCGGCGTGGTCAAGGCGCATGGCGCCGTCGCCGTCAGCAAGAGCACGGCGGGTGCGGCCACCACGGTCGACAGCGCGGACCTGATGCTGGGCGCCACCGTGCCTTTTGGCCCGCACCGCGTCCTGTTCTCGTACGTGCGGCGCGACGACCGGCGCGCCGCCAACGGCGACGCTTCCCAGGTCGGCATCGGCTACACCTACGCGCTGTCGAAGCGCAGCACCTTGTACGCGGCTTACGCGCATATCGACAACCGCAACGGCGCCGCCTACGTGGTGGGCAACGCCACCGACAACGGCACCGGCAACCAGGCCTGGAACCTCGGCCTGCGCCACACTTTTTAACGGGAGAATCGAATGAAGAAAATCGGATGGATACTGGTCGGCGCCAGCACCGTGGCGCGCGAATGGATGGTCGACGCGATCCGCCAGCAGGGCGACGCGGAAGTGCTGGCCGTGGTCAGCAAGGACGCCGCGCGCGGCGCCGCTTTTGCCGCGCAGTTCGGCATCGCCGCCAGCTATACGGACCTTGAAGCGGCGCTGGCGCATCCGGGCGCGGACGCCGTGTACATCAGCACCACCAACGAATGGCACATGGCGCAGACCTTGCAGGCGGCGCGCGCCGGCAAGCACGTGCTGTGCGAAAAACCGCTGGCGCTGAACCTGGACGACGCCCGCCGCATGGTCGACGGTTGCGCCGAAGCGGGCGTGGTGCTGGGAATTAACCACCACCTGCGCAATGCCGCCAGCCACGGCAAGGTGCGCGAGCTGATACGCGCCGGCGAGATCGGCCAGCCCCTGTATTGCCGTGTGCTGCACGCGAATAACCTGCCGCAGCACCTGCGCGGCTGGCGCCTGGACGCGCCGGAATCGGGCGGCGTCACGCTCGACATGTTCGTGCACGACGTCGACACCCTGCGCTTCCTGCTGGATGCGGAGCCGCGCCACGTCACTGCCTGCGCCACCAGCGGCGGCATGACGGTGGCCGGGCTGGAAGAGGGCCTGATGGCCGTCATCGAGTTCGACAACGGCACCCTGGTGCAGGTGCACGATGCGTTCAATGCGCCGCATTCGCTGTCCGGCGTGGAAATCATCGGCACCAAGGGCACCATCTTCGCCACCGGCGTGATGACGCAGCGCCCCGTCGGCAGCATTACCCTGACGCGCGACGGCGGCAGCATCGACATCCCCGTCGGGCATGAAAACCTGTACGTGCGCTCGGTGCGCGCCTTCCAGCACGCCATGCGCGGCGAAGGGCAGCCTGCCGCCACCGGCGACGACGGCATGCGCGCGCTGGCCACCGCATTGGCGGCGCAGCAGGCCAGCCGCAGCCACCAGCGCGTGACCCTGGACGCCTGACGGCTGGCCGTAGAAGTAAAAAAGCCGCCTGATCGCAAGACCAGGCGGCTTTTTTTGCCTTGAAGCATCGAACGCCTGAAAAATCGTAGCGAGCGGATGGGAGTTGCGGCTAAGAAGCGCAACTGTGCTATAGCACAGTGAGCATCGCAGGCCGCAAATCGCGACGCGCAGTAGATTTTTCAGGTGTTCATCACTCTTCGCGGCGCAGGTGAGGGAACAGCAGCACGTCGCGGATGTTCGGCGAATCCGTGATGATCATCATCAGGCGGTCGATGCCGATGCCGCAGCCGCCGGCTGGCGGCATGCCGTATTCCAGCGCGCGGATGTAGTCGGCGTCGTAGAACATCGCCTCTTCATCGCCGGCGTCCTTGGCGGCCACTTGCGCCAGGAAGCGGGCCGACTGGTCTTCCGCATCGTTCAACTCGGAGAAGCCGTTGGCGATTTCGCGGCCCACCATGAACAGCTCGAAGCGTTCCGTGATGCCAGCCACCGTGTCGGAAGCGCGCGCCAGTGGCGACACTTCGACCGGGTAGTCGATGATATAGGTCGGTTCCCACAGTTGCGCTTCAGCCGTTTCTTCGAACAGCGCCAGTTGCAGCGCGCCCAGGCCGGCCGTGGCGAACGGCTTGACGCCGAATTTTTTCAGCTCTTCCTTGATGAATTCGGCATCGTTCAACTGCTCGGCGGTGTAGCCTGGAGCATATTTGTTGATCGCTTCGACGATGGTCAGGCGGTGGAACGGTTTTGCCAGATCCAGTTCGCGGCCGCCGTAGGTCAGGGTGGCGGTACCGTGCGCGTCGATGGCGGCCTGGCGGATGACGGCTTCCGTGAAGTCCATCAGCCATTTGTAGTCGGTGTAGGCCGCGTAGAATTCCATCATCGTGAATTCAGGGTTGTGACGGATCGACACGCCTTCGTTGCGGAAGTTGCGGTTGATCTCGAACACGCGGTCGAAGCCGCCCACGACCAGGCGTTTCAGGTACAACTCGGGCGCGATGCGCAGGAACATCTGCATGTCCAGCGCATTGTGGTGCGTGATGAACGGTTTTGCCGCGGCGCCGCCCGGGATCGTGTGCAGCATCGGCGTTTCCACTTCCATGAACTCGTTCTTTTCCATGAAGCGGCGGATCGACGAGATGGCGGCGGTACGCGCCTTGAAGGTGCGGCGCGTCTCTTCGTTCATGATCAGGTCGACGTAGCGCTGGCGGTACTTCGTTTCCTGGTCGGCCAGGCCGTGGAATTTGTCCGGCAGCGGGCGCAGCGACTTGGTGATCAGGCGCAGTTCCGTGACCTTGATGGTCAGTTCGTCCGTCTTGGTCTTGAACAGGGTGCCCGTCACGCCCAGGATATCGCCCAGGTCATAGTGGTGCAGGGCGGCCATGGCCGCTTCGCCGGTCAGGTCCAGGGTGGCGTAGATCTGGATGCGGCCGTCGGCCTTCGGGCCGGAGGCGTCTTGCAGGGTGGCGAAAGCGGCTTTCTTGCCGGCTTCGCGCTTGAGCATCATGCGGCCGGCCAGCACCACGGTGACAGGTTCGGCTTCCAGCTCTTCGCGCGTCTTGCCGCCGTATTGCGCGTGCAGGTCGGCCGCCTTGTGCTCGGGGCGGAAATCGTTCGGGAAGGCGACGCCTTGTTCGCGCAGTGCTGCCAGCTTGACGCGGCGCTCGGCGATGATCTTGTTTTCATCGGGGGCGGCGGCTTGTTCTTGGATATCCGTAGTCATGGTGTTCTTCGTTGGTGATTATTGATGATGTGGCGCCAGCGCTGGCGCCACGCTGGCAAACAGTGCGTCGACGTCGAGTGCGGAGAAATCCGGTACGATGGCAATGACGTTGTCGAAGGCGGCAAACGCCTCGGCCGGCAGGGTGGTGGTGAGCACCACGACGCGCATGCCGGCGCGGCGCGCCGCTTCCACGCCCAGGGGCGCGTCTTCGAAGACGATGCAGTCTTGCGGCAGCGCGTCGGCCAGCAGCGCGCCTTTCAGGAAAACGTCCGGGTGCGGCTTGCCCCGTTCCACGTCGGCAGCGCCGACGATGGCGTCGAAGCGGTGGCGCAGGTCCAGGCCATCGAGCGTGAACGCGATGTTCTCGTCCGGCGCGGCCGTGCCCACCACCAGCCCGACGCCAGCCTGGCGCGCGCTGGCGATCAGCCGGTCGAAGCCAGGCACCGTGGCCAGGTGCGGGCCATACAGTTCGCGGTAGACGACTTCCTTTTCCGCCAGCAGGGTGACATGGTCGGCATCCGCGCCCAGGTACTTGGCAATGATTTCGTGTCCCTGCCGTCCCGCCGTGTCGCGGAAGAAGGCATCCGCGTCCAGCGCATGGCCGTGGCGTTCAAAGAACGCCAGCCACGACGTCGTGTGGAAGGCCATGTTATCGACGATCGTGCCATCCATGTCGAACAGGAAGGCGCGCTGCGCCGGAGCGGATGCGTTCATCCTTATACGCCTTGCTTGAGCGAGGCGGAGATGAAGTCGTCGATGTCGCCATCGAGCACGCCCTTGGTATTGCCCGTCTCGAAACCGGTGCGCAAGTCCTTGATGCGGGACTGGTCCAGCACGTAGGAGCGGATCTGGTGACCCCAGCCCACGTCCGTCTTCGAGTCTTCCAGCTTCTGCTGCTCGCTCATGCGCTTGCGCAGTTCATGCTCGTACAGCTTCGCTTTCAGCATTTCCATCGCTTCGGCGCGGTTGCGGTGCTGCGAACGGTCGTTCTGGCACTGCACCACGATGCCGGTCGGCGCGTGGGTCATGCGGACGGCGGAGTCGGTCTTGTTGATGTGCTGACCGCCGGCGCCCGACGCGCGGTAGGTATCGACGCGGATATCGGCCGGGTTGACGTCGATCTCGATCGAATCGTCGACTTCCGGATACACGAACAGCGACGTAAACGAGGTGTGGCGGCCGTTGGCCGAGTCGAATGGCGACTTGCGCACCAGGCGGTGCACGCCCGTTTCCGTGCGCAGGAAGCCGTAGGCGTGATCGCCCTCGACCTTCAGAGTGGCCGTCTTGATGCCGGCGACCTCGCCGTCCGACTGCTCCAGGATTTCGACCTTGAAGCCCTTGCGTTCGCAATAGCGCAGGTACTGGCGCAGCAGCATCGAGGCCCAGTCCTGGGCTTCCGTACCGCCGGCGCCGGCCTGGATGTCGATGAAGCAGTTGTTCGGGTCCATCGGATTGTTGAACATCCGGCGGAATTCCATGCTTTCGATGACCTTGCGGATTTCCTGCACGTCCTGCTCGATCGCTTCGAGCGTCTCGTCGTCGCCTTCTTCGCGGGCCATGTCGAACAGGTCGCGGGTGTCGCGCAGGTCGGCATCGGCCTTGGCGAGCGTGAAGACGATGGCTTCCAGCGCCTTCTTCTCTTTACCGAGGTCCTGGGCGCGCTTGGGATCGTTCCAGACGGTCGGATCTTCCAGCTCTTCGTTGACTTGCTCTAGTTTCTCCGACTTGACAGTGAAGTCAAAGATACCTCCGAAGTTCGGCTTCGCGGACCGTCAGGTCGTTGAGCAGGGCGGAGATGATATTGATGCGTTCGGCTTCCATAATGTTCTGGTCTTCTATGGTGAAATCAAACCCTGAATTATACGCGAGCGCGGCGCGTTTCCGCTGCCGCCGCGGCGCAATTGCTGCCGCACGGGGCAATAAAATGACGATTTTGCTGTATTTACGACAATATTTTTGCCTTGATAGGGGCTGCCGTGCTGCGTATGATGCTGGCGATATTGTCTTTCCACAGGAATACATCATGCTTCAACTTCCCCGTCTCGCCCTGTTACCGCTGCTGCTGGCCGGCTGCGGCGCCTTGCCGCCCGCCGCCACGGGACCCGCCCGGTCGCCATCGGCCGCGCCGGCCGGCAGCAGCGCCACCCTGGCCCTGCTGGAGACGACGGACTTGCACGCGAATGTGCTTAGTTATGATTACTACAAGCTGCAGGCGGAACCGTCGATCGGCCTGGAACGCACGGCGGCCTTGATCGCCCAGGCGCGCGCGCAGTTCCCGAACAATCTCTTGCTCGACAACGGCGACACCATCCAGGGCACGGCCCTGGCCGACTACCAGGCATTGGTCAAACCGCTGGCTTGCGACCAGACCCTGGCCATCTACAAGGCCATGAATCTGCTGAAGGTCGATGGCGGCGGCATCGGCAACCACGAATTCAACTACGGCCTGGCGTTTTTGAGCCAGGTGACGGGCAACCGCTTCGACGTCGACAGCGTCAACGCCAGCAAACCGCGCTGCGCCGGTCCCGCATTCCCGCAAGTGCTGGCCAATGTCTACAGCGTCAAGACGGGCCAGCCCCTGTTTGCGCCATATCACATCATCGACAAGCAGATCACGGCCACCGGCCCCGATGGCAAGGCCATTACCGCCACCGTGAAGGTGGGCATCATCAGCTTTGCGCCGCCCACCATCATGGCCTGGGACAAGCGCTGGCTGGAAGGCCGCGTCTACACGCAGGGCGTGCGCGAGACGGCGGAAAAATTCATCCCCGAGATGCGCGCCAGGGGCGCCGAGCTGGTGGTGGCCATTTCGCATGGCGGCCTCGATGACAGCCCGTACTCGCCGACCATGGAAAACGGTAATTACTACCTGTCGCAAGTGCCGGGCGTGGACGCCATGCTGATCGGCCATTCGCACCAGCTGTTCCCGAACGCGGCCAGCACGGTGCCGCAGTTTAATTTGCCCGGCGTCGACAAGGTCAAAGGGCTGGTCAATGGCGTGCCCACGGTGATGGCCAATTTGTGGGGCAAGCACCTGGGCGTGATCGGTTTGCGCCTGCGCCACGACGGCAAGCAGTGGGTGGTCGACAAGAGCGCCACGACGGTGGAAGCGCGCGGCATCCAGAATGCGGACAAGAGTTACGTCCAGCCCGACGCAGCCATCGCCGCACTGGTGGCCGAGGAGCACGCGGCGACGATCGCCTACGTGCAGACGCCGGTCGGCGCCACGGATTTCCGCATGTCGACGTATTTTGCCGACGTGGGCGACGTCAGCGCCATCGAAGTGGTGAACCAGGCGCAAGCGGGCTACCTGGCCGCCTACGTGAAGGCGAACCTGCCGCAATATGCCAGTCTGCCCGTACTGTCGATGTCGTCGCCGTTCAAGAGCGGCTCGGCGGGCGTGTCCGACTACACGGACGTCAAGGCGGGCAATGTGGCGCTGAACAACGCGGCCGATTTGTATCTGTATCCGAACGCGCTGTACGGCGTGAAGATGAACGGCGTCGAATTGAAGGCGTGGCTGGAACAGTCGGCGCGGCGCTTCAATACCATCGATCCGCACAAGGCGGAGCCGCAGGAACTGGTCAACACGGCCCATCCGAGCTACAACTTCGATACGCTCACCAGCGCCGACGTGCGCTACCAGATCGACGTCACGCAGCCGCCGGGCCGCCGCATCCAGGGCCTGACGTTCAAGGGCAAGCCGGTGGACGCGGGCCAGGAATTTCTCATCGCGACAAATAACTACCGCGCCAGCGGCGGCGGCAATTTCCCTGGCCTGGACGGCAGCAAGACGGTGGTGGCCTCGCCCGACAACAACCGCGAACTGCTGATCGCCTACGTCACGCAAGAGAAAAACCTGACGCGCGCGAAAAACGGCTCGGCGCGCAGCTGGCGCTTCGCCAGGGTTGCCACCAAAGGCCCCGTGGTCTTCCATTCCGCGCCGAACGTGATCGAGCTGGCGAAAGCGGCCGGCATCGATAACGTCACGCAGTTGAAGCTTGATGACGGTGCCGGCAAGGGCTTTGCGCTGTATCAGCTCGACCTGTCGAAATGAAGGCATGGGTGTTTGTCGTCGCCCTGGCCGTATCGCCGCTGGCATCGGCAGGGTCGGACCTCACGGCCCAGGCCAAGGTCTTGATGCGCGCGGGCGAGGCGAGCCAGCCGCAGGCGCGCGCTCTGTTCGAGCACGCGGCGGGGCAGGGCGGCGGTCCTGCCGCGTACTACCTGGGCTTGATGCACAAGAACGGCATGGGTGGGCCGCAGGACAGCGCCGCCGCGTTGCGCTGGCTGGAACTGGCCGCGCAACGCGGCGTGGCGCCAGCCATGTTCATCGTGGCAAACATGCTGCAGGAGACTGATCAGGAACAGGCACGTCACTGGCTGGATGCCGCCTGCGACCTGGATTACCCGGAAGCGCTGCAGCAGAAATCCGTCGCCCTGGCCGAAGGGCGCATGGGCTATGCGCACAGCGAGGAACAGGCAAACCTGTACCTGAAAATGGCCACGCATGCGATGGGGCACAGGGCCGAAGAGCCGTGATTGTCCGCCAGGTCAGGTTCGCAGGCTATTTGCAGCCTCGGCAATGGCCAGCGGGTTGCGCGACAGCAGGGCGGCGGCCAGGTCCAGCAGGCCGGCCGCTGCCTTGATGGCCGCGTGCGTGTGCCCGATGTCGGCCACGGTTTTCCTGCCTTGGTCGATGGCCGTGTTCACATTGGCCAATGCCTGCTGCGCACTCTGGTTGATCAGGTAGATGCCGTGGGCGCGGAAAAAGGACACCATCTGATCCAGGTGGCTTTCATATTGCTTGAGATCATGCAGCACGGCTGACGGCGTCGGCGGCGTGCGGTCGGTCAGCGCGATGCGCAGCTCCAGTACCTGGTTCGAGGCCTGTGCCAGCTTGTCGGCGATTTCCGTGGTTTGTTTTTCATCGAGTGCGATAACGTTGCCCATGTCCGACTCCTACCAGGGGGATGGTGAATAATTGGCGGCCTGTTTTTGCAGGGTATCGACTTGCTTGGCAAAAGTGTCCAGTTGACGCTCTAATGCCGGGTCTTGCATGGACTTGGCGCGCAAGGTGCTGAGACTGTTTTGCAATTCCGTCATGGCGGCAAGATAGGCGTCGATGACCTTGCCACGCTCCTGCAGTTGCCGCCCGTCAAGGTAGAGCTTGGCCTTCAGATAGTTGCTGGTCACGGGTTCCCTGGCGGCAGCGTTGTCGAGCGAGCGATTCAGGGATGCCAGCGTCAGGCTCTCGTCGTGCAGATTGGCCTGGTAGTTTTGCTGCGCATATTTTTTCAGTGCATTGCTGATGATATAAATATCGTCTTCGCGCGCCAGCAATTCGTTGATTCCCGACTGCTGTCTTTGCTGCGTGACAATCTGGCTGATCAGCGCGCTCAGGCGCGTGACTTTGTCCAGCTGGTCGGCGTCGAGCACCGGCGCCATGCCGCCGGACTGCTGCAAGGCGCCCAGCGAACCGCCAAGGGCGCCGATCTCCTCCTTGTAGTTCGCCAGCTTGTCGTTGGCCAGCGCGGCAAGTACTTCCGCGTAGCGTTTCAATACATCGTTCAGTTCGGCTGTGCCCGCCAATTGCGCCGCATAGTCCTTGCAGCGCCGGAGCAGGTCCTGTTCCGTTTCCTGCGCAACGTAGGGGCGGTCGGTGATGATGCTGTTGCGCCGTACATTATTGGTGCAACTGCTCATGGAGTGGGTCAGCATGGGTTTGAATACTTCCGTTATCGCCACCGTCTGTCCCGCGAACTTGTCGACCGGCGTGAAGTTCTTGCAGGCGCTACTCATGCCGGCGATCAGCAGGCAGGCGCAGATGCTTGTCATGGGCTGGCGCATAGGGTCTCCATGGTAGGGAAGGGATTGCCGCCATGGCCGGTTGACCCTGGTTCAATGACCATATCACCATTGCATCGCCATACTTTTGACGCAGATCAGACATATGCATCGTGTGTCATGGTGTAGCACCTGTGTCAATTTGCGCCATATTTTCCTTACAAAAGACTGACAACAGGGCTGCAATTGCGGCTTTTCCGCATGTTGCGACGCGTCATATGTAGTTGTTGCTGGTGCATGTTTACTCACCTACAATGATTTATCGATGGGGCGGTTATCCAGCGTACGACTATAAAAATAAGTGGCATTAAAAACGTTGTATCAGAGGAGATGACAATGAATTTGAAACAGAAATTGCTCGTGGCAAGTTTGGTTTTGGGTTTCTCGCAGGCGGCAGTCGCAGCCGACCCCATCAAGATTGGCGTGTCCGGACCGTTTACGGGCGGTTCCGCGCCGATGGGCGTGTCGATGCGCGACGGCGTCAAGCTGGCCGTCGCTGAAATCAATGCCAAAGGCGGCGTACTGGGCCGTTCCCTGCTGCTCATCGAGCGCGATGACGAAGCGAAGAACGAACGCGGCGTGCAGATCGCCCAGGAGCTGATCAACAAGGAAAAGGTCGCCGCCACCGTCGGCTACATCAACACGGGCGTGGCCCTCGCTTCGCAGCGCTTCTACCAGGAAGCGAAGATTCCCGTCATGAACAATGTGGCGACGGGTTCCATCGTCACCAAGCAATTCGCCGACCAGCCGGAAAACTACATCTTCCGCAATGCTGCCAATGACACCATCCAGTCCGGCATGATCGTGCATGAGGCGATCGAAAACCGCAAGTTCAAGAAAGTGGCGATCCTGGCCGACTCCACCAACTATGGCCAGCTGGGCCGTGAAGACCTGGAAAAGGCGCTCGACAAGAAGGGCATCAAGCCCGTTGTCGTGGAAAAATACAACATCAAGGACGTCGACATGACGGCCCAGCTGCTGAAAGCCAAGCAGGCGGGGGCGGAAGTCGTGCTGACCTACGGCATCGGCCCGGAACTGGCGCAGATCGCCAACGGCATGGAAAAACTGGGCTGGAAAGTGCCGCTGATCGGCAGCTGGACCCTGGCCATGGGTAACTTCATCGACAACGCGGGCAAGAACGGCAACGGCACGCGCATGCCGCAAACCTTCATCCAGGACGCCAGCACGCCGAAGCGCAAGGCCTTCATCGACGCCTACGTGGCCGCCTACAAGCCATCGGGCGGACGCATGCCGTCGGCCGTCTCGGCCGCGCAAGGCTACGATTCCATCTACCTGCTGGCCGCGGCCATCACGCAGGCGGGCGGCACGGACGGCCCGAAAGTGCGCGCCGCGCTGGAAAACCTGAACGAGAAGGTGGAAGGCGCCGTCACCACCTACAACAAACCGTTCAGCAAGACCAACCATGAAGCGATCACGGCCGACCTGACCGTGTTTGGCGAAGTCAAGGACGGCAAGGTCGTCCTCGCGAAATAAGCCTGGCGGACAGTCGCCGCGCAGTGGCCAGCCTTGAGGAATCAGGACTGGCCATTTTTTCATCTTTCGTCTTCCGGGGAATACCATGGAAATCTTCCTGCAGCTCGTCTTCAGCGGCATCGCGCTGGGCATGATCTATGCCGTCATCGCTTTCGGCTACCAGCTGACCTTTGCCACTTCCGGCACCCTCAATTTCGGCCAGGGCGAATCCCTGATGCTGGGCGCGCTCGTGGGCCTCTCCCTGGTGGGCACCATCCATGGCGGGCCGTACATGAGCTATCTGCTGATGATCCCCATCGTCATCGTCTTCGGCGCCTTGCAGGGCGTGTTCGTCGAATGGATAGGCGTGCGGCCCGCCATCAAGATCAAGTCCGAATTCGGCTGGATCATGTCGACCATCGCGCTGGCCATCATCTTCAAGAATGTGGCGGAAAATATCTGGGGCAAGGATGACCTGATGTTCCCGTCGCCGCTGTCGGCCGCGCCGTTCCAGGTATTCGGCGCCAACGTGCAGCAGATGCAGGTGGCCGTCATCGTCGGCGCACTGGCCATCATGCTGGCCGTGGAAGTATTCAACCGCAAATCGATCTATGGCAAGGCCGTCGTGGCGACGGCCAACGACCGCGACGCGGCCGGTTTGATGGGTATCAATACGGGTATGGTCATCACCTTTTCCTACGCGCTGTCATCGGCCACGGCCGCCTTTGCGGGCGTGCTGGTGGCGCCGCTGACCCTGACGGGAGCGACCATGGGTGCTTCGCTGGGCTTGAAGGCGTTTGCCGTGGCCATCATCGGCGGCCTGACCTCGGGCGTGGGCGCCATCGTCGGCGGGCTGATCCTGGGCATCGCCGAGACGACCACCGGCTACTACATCTCCACCGGCTACAAGGAAGTGCCTGGCCTGCTGCTCCTGCTGCTGGTGCTGGCCATCAAGCCGTCCGGCCTGTTCGGCAAAGCCGCGATCAAGAAAGTCTGAGGACGACATGAACAAGAAAATCACCATGCTGGCGTTGAGCGCGGCGGGACTGGCCGTGCTCGCGCTGTTCCCCATCGTCATCCCGAACCCATATTACATCCACCTGGCCGAGACCATATTGATCTATGCCATCCTGCTGTTCGGTCTGGATATCGTCGTCGGCTACACGGGGCAGGTGTCGCTGGGCCACGCGGGCCTGTTCGGCATCGGCTCGTACGCCACGGGCGTGCTGGTGTTCAAGCTGGGCGCGCCGTTCTGGCTGGCCATCCCCGCCAGCATCCTGGGCGCGGCCGTCTTCGGTGCCATCCTGGCCTTGCCGGCCCTGCGCGTGACGGGACCCTACCTGGCGATGGTGACCCTGGCCTTCGGCACCATCGTGCAAATCCTGATCAATGAAATGAGCTTCCTGACGGAAGGGCCGATGGGCATCAAGATCCACAAGCCCGTCCTGTTCGGCCACAAGCTTTCCGAGGTCGAGTACTACTACATGGTCGCCGCGCTGCTGGTGATCTCGCTGGTGGTGGTGCACCGCATTCTGAAATCGAACCTGGGCCGGGCGTTCGAAGCCTTGCGCGACAGCCCCATCGCCTCGGATTGCATGGGCGTGTCCGTGTACCGCTACAAGGTCTACGCCTTCGTCATCAGCGCCGGCTTCGCGGGACTGGCCGGCAGCCTGTATGCGTATTCGGAAGAATACATCTCGCCCAATACCTACAACTTCGAACTGACGATATTGTTCCTGCTGGCCGTCATCATGGGCGGACGCAAGACGCGTTCCGGCGCCCTGATCGGCGCCCTGATCGTCGTCATGCTACCCAGCCTGCTGTCGGACATCGAATTGTTCCGCAAGATCGCCGTCGGCGCCGCCGTGCTGGGCGTGATCGGTTCCATCATCATGCTGGCGAAGAAGCGCTCCACCGTGCGCGGCGTGCTCGTGCCCCTGGTGGCCACCATCGGCCTGGCCGCGTATTCGTACAAGCTGGAAAACATGGTCGACTGGCGCCTGACCATCTTCGGCCTGATGACCTTATTTGTCGTGTACTACCTGCAGGACGGCATCGTCGGCTTCCTGATGAGCTTTATCGGCAAGGGCCGGCGCCATGTGGAAGCCGTCGCTTCGCACGGCGTGGCGCCGTTTGACCACGCCCAAGGCGGGCAGCAGGGCGCGACCTTGCTACGCGTGGAGCAGGCCCTGATGCAGTTCGGCGGCCTGAAAGCGCTGAACCAGGTGGACTTGAACGTCACGCAAGGTTCCGTGCACGGCTTGATCGGGCCGAACGGCTCGGGCAAGAGCACGATGATGAACGTGCTGACTGGGATCTACAAGCCGACAGCGGGCAAGGTGGAATTTGCCGGCGTGGTGATCTCCGGCCGCACGCCGTCCGAAATCGCCCTGGGCGGCGTGGCGCGCACCTTCCAGAACGTGCAACTGTTCGGCGAGATGACGGCGACGGAAAACGTGCTGGTGGGCTTGCACAACACGTTCAAATCGAACGTGCTGGACGTGATGCTGCATACGCCCCGCTACAAGCGCGAAGAGAAGGCGGCGCGCGAGCGGGCCGCCAGCATCCTCGAATTCGTCGGCCTGGCCGACCTGGCCAACGAAGAGGCGCGCAATTTGCCGTACGGCAAGCAGCGGCTGCTGGAAATCGGCCGCGCGCTGGGCCTGAACCCGCGCCTGCTGCTGCTCGACGAGCCGGCGGCGGGCCTGACGGCGCCCGACATCAAGGAATTGATGGCCATCATCCGCAAGATCCGCGAGCACGGCATCACCATCATCCTGATCGAGCACCACATGGACGTGGTGATGGCCCTGTCGGACGTGGTGACGGTGCTGGACTTCGGCCAGAAGATCGCCGAAGGCGTGCCCGCGCTTGTCCAGAGCGACCCGAAAGTGATCGAGGCCTACCTGGGCGGCAGCGCCGAAACCCTGGCGCCAGCGGCGCATTGAGAGGAAGACCATGCTGACCATTAACAATCTGCACGCCGCCTACGGCAAAGTCGAAGTCTTGCACGGCATTTCGCTCGACGTCCCGAAGGGCAAACTGGTGACTCTGATCGGCTCGAACGGGGCCGGCAAGACCACCACCATGCGCGCCATTTCCGGCATGCTGAAACCGAAATCCGGCACTGTCACCCTGGGCGGCAAGGATGTCACGGGGCTCGATTCGCACCGTATCGCCCGCGCGGGACTGGCCCATTCGCCGGAAGGCAGGAGGGTGTTCGCCTCGATGTCGGTGACGGACAACCTGCTGCTGGGCGCCTTCCCCCGTTTTACGCGGGCGCGCCCGAAAGGCGACATCAAGGGCGACCTGGACAAGGCGTTGGAACTGTTCCCCCGCCTGAAGGAGCGGCGCGACCAGCTGGCCGGCACCTTGTCGGGCGGCGAGCAGCAAATGCTGGCCATGGCCCGCGCCGTGATGCTGAACCCGGAAGTGATCCTGCTGGACGAGCCGTCGATGGGCCTGGCGCCGATTTTGGTGGAAGAAGTCTTCCGCATCATCACGCGCTTGAAGGCGGAAGGCGTGACCATGCTGCTGGTCGAGCAATTCGCCGCCGCCGCCCTGAACGTGGCCGATTACGGCTACGTGCTGGAAAACGGCAGCATTTCCGTGCACGGGCCGGCGGAAAGCCTGAAAAATGATCCGAAGGTGATCGCGGCCTACCTGGGCGGCGGGCATTGAACATGGCTGGACAATGCGCTTGTTGCGCATTGTCAAATCCTCTACACTGCGCTTCCCAATCCGCAGTGTAGAAAAAGGCATCATGCGCAGCGCCAGCCCGTTTCCCCCGCTTTTCCCTCCACTTTTATCCCCGCTTTTTTGCCTGCTCTTGCCCGCCGCGGCCTGCGCCGACGATGCGCCGCTGCAAAAGGTTGAAATTACCGCCGCCAGCGGCGTGCAGCAGCGGCGCGACGACACGGCTGCGAAGATCATCGTCAGCCGCGACGACCTGGCCCAATATGGCGACAGCAGCCTGGCCGCGACGTTGAAACGCCAGCCCGGCGTCTCCATCGTCGGCGGCGAGGTGCGCATGCGGGGCCTGGGGGCCGGCTACACGCAGATGCTGATCAACGGCGACCCCGCGCCACCGGGTTTTTCCATCGAATCGATCGCACCCGAGATGATCGAGCGCATCGAGATTTTGCGCAGCGCGACGGCCGAATACAGCATGCAAGCCGTCGCCGGCAGCATCAACGTGGTCTTGCGCAAGGGCGCCAGCGGCGCCGAGCGCGAAGGGAAGTTGGGCACGGGCCGGCAGGATGGCCGCTGGCAGCCTGCCGCGTCGCTGCGCGTGGCGGACAAGCTGTCCGGTTTCGCCTATGCGCTGACGGGCGCTCTGGAGCGCACGGCCGACGATGTGGCGGGAAGGATGACTGAAACAAGCGCAGATGCCACCGGCACGCTGCTGGCGCAGCGTACAACGCGCACGCGCAATGCTTCGTCCGTCAACAAGGCCAGCCTGACGCCGCGCCTGCACTGGACCCTGGACAAGGGCGACACCATCACCTGGCAAAGCCTGCTGGACTGGTACCGCACGGGGTTTGACGGCGTGGCGCGCGAAACGACCTTGCTGGGGGCGGCCTCCAGTTATCCGCGCAATGGCGCCACCTCGCAAGCCAGCGTGTTTTCAGCGCGCAGCGATGTGAGCTGGGCGCATGCGCTGGGGGCGGTGGGCAAGCTGACGGCCAGGCTGGGCGTCAACCACAACCGGCGCGACACGGATTATGTTTTCCATGGCGAGGCGGCCGCTGGCGCGCCCCTGCTGCTGCGCGGCGTGGTTTCCGACGCCATCGACGACAGCGTCAACAGCAGCGGCAAGTACCTGGGCCGGCTCGGTGGCGGCCACGCCCTGAGCCTGGGCTGGGATGGCAGCCTGATACGCCGCAGCGAGTCGCGCCGCCAGCGCGACACGTACCTTGCCGGCGGCGCGCCGTATGCGCTCGATGAAGACTACACGGCCGACGTGCGGCGCCTGGCCCTGTATGCGCAGGATGAATGGGAGGTGACGCCGCGCCTGCAAATGTATGCGGGCGTGCGCTGGGAAGGCTTGCAGACGGCGACCGAGGGCCGTACCTTGAGCGAAGTGCGCACGCGGGCCAGCGTCTGGAGCCCCGTGGCGCAGCTGCTGTGGAAGCTGCCGCAGCAGGAGCGTGACCAGCTGCGGCTGGCGCTGGCGCGCACCTACAAGGCGCCCACCGCGCGCAACCTGGTGCCGCGCCGCTATACCGTCAACAATGGCAACAGCGCCAACAATCCCGATTTCCAGGGCAATCCCGACCTGCGCCCGGAACTGGCGTGGGGGCTGGACGCGGCGTATGAAAGCTATTTTGGCAAGAGCGGCGTGGCCAGCCTGTCGGCATTCACGCGGCGCATCAGCGACGTCACCGTGCAGCGCCTGATCCTGTACGACGGCGTCTGGACGGCCAGCCCGTTCAACAATGGCGCGGCCACGGTGCGCGGCATCGAGCTGGATGTGAAATTTCCCGTGCGGACCTGGTGGGCGCAGGCGCCCGACGTCGACGTGCGCGCCAATGCGGGGCGCAACTGGTCCAAGGTCGCCGCCGTGCCGGGTCCCGGCAACCGCCTGGCCAGCCAGGTGCCGGCCACGCTCAACCTGGGACTCGATTACCGGCGCTCGCCGGGGATGAGCATGGGCGGCAATCTGAACGTGCAGACGGGCGGCCTGGCGCGGCTCGATGCGCACGCCGGCAGCCATGCGGGCGTGCGGCGCACCCTCGACGCGTATGCGTTGTGGCAGCCGGACGCGAAAACGCGCGTGCGCCTGTCGGCCGCCAACCTGCTGCACCAGCAGCAGGTGCAGGGGCAATCCTGGGTCGATGATGCAGGCCGCAGCGAAAGCGTGACGACCCTCGATGGCAGCGTTGCGCTGCGCCTGATGCTCGAGCGCAGCCTGTAGGCATCAGTGTTTGGTGGGCTTTTCCTGCTGCACCAGAATGAACGGGCTGACGACGACGGCCCACAGCGCGGCGTCGGCCGCCTGCCAGTCCAGCGCCTGCTGGTCCGACACCTTGGCGACCTTGCCATCGACCATCCATTGCGTGATGGTGGCCTTGTCGTCGTGCGAGATGCGCACGGCCACTTCGACCAGGTCCAGTTCATTGGCGACCCAGACGACGTTGCCTTGGGCGAAGTGCTTTTCCAGCTCGCTCCAGGCCAGGCGGGCCGTTTCGCTGTTCACTTTGAGGCGCAGTTCGGTGTCTTTTTCAGGATTGGTTTGCATGCGAAATATCAGGTTGCGGTGAGTCGGGTGCCGGTGCGCGCGGTTTATTTGCCTGGCAAGGCTTCCACCTGCGGCGTCGGCGTACCCCGCCATGTTAACCGATAGGCGGCGCCTTTGCGAACATTGCCCACCAGGGCAGGACGGAAGCAGGCCAGGTTGGTGCCGCTGGCGTGACGCACGCTGGGGAAGATGACGCCCATGGACCCCGCTTCGAGCAGGATGGCGGCCAGGTCTTGCGAGGCGATGTAGCTGGCCGGGTCCAGGCAAGCCTGGTAGCGCTGCTGGCCGCGCAAGTCGTGGAAACTGGCGGAAAAATCGGCCAGCAGCGACTGGTAGTTGACGCTGTCGTCGAAATAGTCGATTTCCTGGTATTCCACGGTCTTGTGGAAAATGATCTCGGCCAGCGCCGTTTGCATGTCGAAGGCGCAATACCAGGCACCCCGTTCGCCATCGTTGAAACGCGCCCCTTCCGGGCGGGCATACGTGTAGGCGGCGTTGATGATGCGAAAGTGCGGCACGCCAAAAACCAGCTCGTCCACGCCAATTCCTGGCGCGCCGCCGTACTCGGCCACCAGGCGCGCGTTGGTCGCGTTATCGAGCTCGAACAGCTCGCGCAGGTGATCGTCGTTCTCGGCCAGGGGCGCCAGCACGGAGTCTTCCATGTCGGCGAAGCGCGAGGGAATCAGGCGGCAAGTGTCGATCTGGCGCAAGGCGGCCAGCGGCGGCAGGTGCTCATTCGGGGCGGCAGGCACGATCACAGCCCTCCGCGGCGCGCGTCGAGCAGCTTGCGCACCGTCTGCATGGCCAGCAAGCCGCCGGCCAGCATCTGCGACAGGGGCGTGCGGCCGCCGAAGATGGGATTCTTGTTGGGCAAACTCACCCATTCGTCGGCCAATTTGTCGCCATACAGGATGTGCAAGGCCTTGTAGATGCCCAGCAAATAGGAAATACGCGTGATGCGGTCCACCTCCAGCACGCGGTCCGGGTGCTTCTTCCACTCGTACCAGGCGCTGCTGGACAGGCCGCCCAGCAATTCGCGCGCATCGTCGTCGCGCAGCTTCCAGGCGGCGGCCAGCTTGAAAAACCCTTTCAAGGCCGCTTGCGACAATCGCTCGCGCTCGGCTTTGGCATTCAGGTCGACGAGCACGGCCGGCTCGAAGCGGCTCTTGGGGTAGGCGTAGGCGAGGTTCATGGCATGTCCTTCGTTAAAACTCTGTATATGGACTATTTATACTCCTTTTCTGGATTCGTTGCAATGGCCGCGCGCATGCAAAACGGGGCGCGCCAGGACGGGAGTCCCGGAGCGCCCCGTTGGCGGGCCCCGTTCGTTTATCTTGCCGTGACGGTGACGGGCACGGTGAGCTGCGCCGTCAAGCCGTTACTGTCCAGCGCCACGATCTTCAGCGCATAGCTGCCGGCCACCGGTTGCGGCCAGCTGGCCGTGATGGTCATGCCGCTCATGGAAAACTGCATGCCCAGCGGCGCGCCGAGGATGGAGATCCACAGGGCGTTCGCGCCGGGCGCCGTCAGCACGATGCTGCCGCTCATGGCCTTGCCGGCCACGCCCGTCATGGCGGCGGCGCTGATTGTGGGACCGGCGGCGGCGATTTTCACCGTGGCCACGGCCTGGCCCGTCAAGCCCGTCTTGCTGTCCCTGGCGATGACGGTCACGCTGTAGCTGCCCAGCACGGGGTTGGCCCAGCTGACGACGCCGGCGGCGCTGACGGCCATGCCGGACGGCGCGCCCGACAGGCTGTAGGTGACGGGGTTGGGCGCCACCGTCGTGGCGGCGAACGACAGGGCCACGCCCGGCTTGCCGCTCACGCTGGCCACCGTGACGACGGGGGGCAGCGGGGCGGCGATGGCCACCGTATAGATACCTTTGCCGCTCAGGCCAGTCTTGCTGTCCGTGGCCGTCACGGTGACGGCGTAGGTGCCGGCCACGGGCGCGGCCCAGCTCACCAGTCCGGCGCTGCTGATGGTCATGCCGGCCGGTGCGCCGGCGAGCGTGTAGCTGACGGGATTGGGGGCGGAGACGCTGACATTGAACGCCAGGGCCGTGCCAACCTTGCCCGTGATGGCGCCGGCGCCGACGACGGGTGGCGCGACGGGGGTAATGACGATGGCGTACACGCCCTGGCCACTGAGGCCGCTGACGGTATCCTTGGCCACCATGGTCACGGCATACGTGCCCGCGACGGGGGCTGCCCAGCTGACCACGCCCGTGGCGGCGATGCTCATGCCGGCCGGCGCGCCCAGCATGCTGTAGCTGAGGGGATTGGCAGCGGTGGCCGAGACGGTGAACGACAGCGGCTTGCCGGCCGCGCCGCTGATGCTGGCCGGCGCCACCACGGGCGCGGCGGGGGCGATCTGCGTGCCCGACAGGCCGGCCAGCAGGCTTTTCACGTTCGGCGTGCCCAGGCCGCCCAGCGGGTCATAGCCGACCCTGGCCGTGCACACGCCGCACGTGCCGTTGCTGCCGCGCGTGATGTCGGCAAAGCTGCTGGCAAAGGTGCCGGGCACGCTGGCGATCTGGCCGTACAAGATGTTGTGCGGCAGGCCGAGCGCCGCCTTCGCTTGCAGCGCGCGGCTGGCGTTGGCGATGGCGACCAGGCCGGCCCATTGCGGCGTGGACAGGCTGGTGCCGCCGATGCTGAGCCAGCTGGCGGTGCTGCTGCCTGGCGTCATCACTGCCGTGTACTGGCCCGTGGCGGGGTCGGCATTGAAGGCCACGTCGGCCACGTTGCGGCGCAGCAAGTTGGTCAGGCCGGGCACGCTGGCCGTCTGGTAGGCGGGCAGTGCCGTATAGGCGCTGATGCCGCCGCCCGTGCCGGACCAGGCCGTTTCGCTGCGCACGCCGCTGCCGCTGTAGCTGAGCGTGGTGCCGCCCACGGCCAGCACGTTGGACGACACGGACGGCCAGGACACGCCGCTGCCCGAATCGCCCGTGGCGGCCAGGTAGCTCATGTTCTTGCCCGTGAAGGCGCTGTCGACGGATGCTGTCCAGTTGCCTTCGGCGGCGCCAAAGCTCATCGACACGACGCCAGGCCCCATCTGGTTGGCCAGGCGCACGGCGCCCAGCAGGCTGTTGATGGAAGCGTCGGGCGCCTCGATCAGCACGATGCGCGCCAGCGGCGCCGTGGCATGCGCCCACTGCACGTCGAGCGCGATTTCCATGGCCCAGCCCGAGTTATAGGCGGGCGCCGTGGCCGTCATGGTGCTCGATGGCGTGTTGTAGACAACAGAAAATTCACAGCCGCTGGCCGGGGCGGGCGGCAGGGGCAGGGTGGCATTCGTGGCGATAGCCTTGGTGGTGCAGCCGGGCAAGCCGAATTTCTGGTTGAAGATGGCCAGTTCGGCCGCCGCGTTCGGGTTGTGCATGGCGTCGACGATGTAGATCGTCTGTCCCGCGCCCAGCTGGGCCGCCTGGGCTGGCGTCAGCGCCGTGCCGGCCGCCGGCAGGGCGGGCAAGTCGTAGGCGGCGCGGATTTGCGCGGGAGAATAGGTCGCCACCACGCTGCTGCCGGCCATGGGTGCGGCGATGTCGCCCGCGCCGCCGTCCAGCAAGGGGGCGATATCCTGTGCCGCCTGTTCCGAGGCGGCGATTTTTTGTGCCGTCAGGCGGCGCGTGGTCATTTCCCGCATGGCGCCGGGCACGTTTTGCAAATGCGGCCGCCAGTGGGCCGAGCCGCTGCTGTTGGTGCTGTCGCGCCCGTCGGGCGCATCGAGCAGGGCCGGGGCTGCATGGAACATCGGTTGCACCACCAGCGCGCCGACGGCGGCGGGGACGACGGGCACCTCGACGGCGAACTGTGTCGCGGCCGTGGCGATGGCGGCGGGCGGCGTCGATGTCTCCTGGCCGGGGCCGCAAGCGGCCAGCAGGAGGACGGTTGTGGCGCCCAGCAGCAGGCGCCCGTGACGGTGATGCGGGGGAATGATTTTTTTCATGGCGAAAACCTCCGAGTTGGGCGAGGGCCACATCTCGACAATGCTTCCAGGCTGGCGCCGCGCGCTGGCGGTCCCGGCCCTGCATTGGCAGCCCCGCTGCCGTGGCGCTTGCGCGCGGTAGGCCGGTGGCTTTGCGTCCCCGCCTTTCGACGGGTTTGCCCTCAAAACTGATCATGCATCATTGGGAATTTCCTGATGCGTCATCGATTTTAGTGAATTTGCCAAATAAGTGTTAACTATTTTCAATCAATATTTTTATTTATGCAATAAAATGTGGCAAATTTGCCTATTGATGGATGGAATCTTGTCAGCCTGATTAAGTCTTAAAAGCAAGGTTATCAAGGGTATACCGAGGCGTGACAGTGTTTTTTCCCGGCAACGGCGCTTGCACTTTTTGTTTTCTAATGAATTTAACGAATTTACTGAATATGCGATCTTGCCGGACTCAATCCTCGAACACCATGCCCGGATACGGCGCTGCGCGGCAGGCCGCCAGCCGCTGCGCCAAGCTGCCAGCATGGGCTTCCAACCGGTGGCCGTCCGGGTCGAGAAAATACAGGGAATCGCCGGCGCTGCGGTTTTGCTGCCATTCGGGCACGCCGGCGGCGCGCAGGCGGGCGGCAAAGGCGGCGAAGTCTTCCGGGGCAATGGAAAACGCATAGTGCGTATAGGCGGGGCTGGCCAGCGCGGCCGTGCCCTGTCCATCCAGCGACAGGCACAGCCACAAATCCCCGGCCGACAGATACGCGCCCCTGTCCCAGCGCGCATGCAGGCGCAGACCCAAGGTGTCGCGGTAAAAGGCCACGCTGCGCGCCAAGTCGCGCACGGACAGGGTGAGGTGGTTCAGGCCGGTCAACACGACGGTTTGGCTTTCTTTCAGGTGGAGGGGGAGGGCAGCGGCTGCGCGGCGCGGGCAGGCAGCTTGACGACGACCGTGCCGGCCATGAAATCCTGCAGGGCGCGGCGTTTCTTGTTAAATAATAGCACCACGAATTCGCTGTAGATCCATAGTTGCGTCAGCGTATCGAGCGTCACAGACCAGCCGGGTTTAAGACGGGCTATGTGGGCGGATATTTGCGTGAAGGTCATGGCAGCGTAGGCGCCTTCATCGATGCGCAAGGTAATAATAATGCCAGCGATGGCAGCCAGTGTTGTCAGCGTGAGCATTACGGAATAGCGCAGCAGCGCCGCCTGACGCGTCACTGGCGCACCGTCGAGCATGCGCACCCGCAATTTGCACAGCAACTGTCCGGGTGTACCGCCAAAACGGCTGACGAGGTAAACATTGTAGGCAAGGTTGAGCGCCAGACCGGGCAAAAACCAGTACAGCAGGAATGACTGGCTCCAGGGCAGCCCCAGATAAATGATCGGCAGGACCAGCGGTAGCATGATGGCCGTATCGATAAAAAACGCGCCCACGCGGCGCCAGAATCCCCCGTATTCCATGCGATTTCCTCCCAGTCATGGCAACCGGCGGCTGCCTGTATGACTAGATACGCTATTACTTAGGGGGAATGTTGACTATCTGGCGCATGTTTGAGGCAGGGCAACAGCTGCATGCCGCGTGCTCAGGCAGGTTCAGCATGCTCCACCATCAACTGCACTTTCGTCGTGCCATTGTATTCATTCGCATCGAGCCGGAAGGCGACCCGCGTGCGTTCGCCCAGGGCGTCCGTGTGGCCGAACCAGATGGCGTCGAAGCGCACGCCGTTCTTTTCCAGCAACAGTTTCAAATGGCGCTCTTTTAATATGCGCTGGCTGACGACGCGGAATTCGTCGCAAAAGACGGGCGGGGCGAAGCCCTGGCCCCACACCTGCTCATCCATCAGCTCGATGAAGGCCGTCGTGTAATACGCGTCTTCCAGCGGGCCGTCCGTTTCCACCACCCGTTCCAGCTGTTGCTGGCTGAGCCAGGCCTGGCCCACGGCTTCGAAGGCCTGGGAAAAGGCGTCGAAGGCGTCGGCGCGGATGGTCAAGCCGGCCGCCATGGCGTGGCCGCCGAACTTGTCGATCAGGCTGGGCGCCCGTTTCGACACGAGGTCGAGCGCGTCGCGCAAGTGAAAACCGGGGATCGAGCGGCCGGAACCTTTGATCCAGCCGTCGGCGCCCGGTGCGAACGTGATGGTCGGACGATAAAACTTTTCCTTCAGGCGCGAGGCCACGATGCCGATCACGCCCTGGTGCCAGGATTCATCGAAGACACTGATGGTGCTGCTGTTGGCCGGCTCGAAAGCATCGAGGTGCAGCAAGGCCGTATCCTGCATTTCCGCTTCGATTTCGCGGCGCTTCAGGTTGATGTCGTTGAGTTGCTGGGCCAGCGCCCAGGCGCGGCCTTCGTCGTCCGTGACCAGGCATTCGATGCCCAGGGACATGTCCTGCAGGCGGCCGGCCGCATTCAGGCGCGGTCCCAGGGCAAAACCGAGGTCGAACGGCGTGGCGCTGCGCGCTTCGCGGCCGGCCACGCGAAAGAGCGCCGCCACGCCCGCGTGCATATTGCCCTTGCGCATGCGCTTGAGGCCTTGCGCGACGAGGATGCGGTTGTTCGTATCGAGGCGCACCACGTCGGCCACCGTGCCCAGGGCCACCAGGTCGAGCAGGTTGTCGAGCTTGGGCTGCGTTTGCGCATCGAAGATGCCGCGCCGGCGCATTTCGGCGCGCAGGGCCAGCAAGACGTAGAACACGACGCCCACGCCCGCCAGGTGTTTACTAGGGAAACCGCAGGCGGGCTGGTTCGGGTTGACGATGACGGCTGCGTCGGGCAGGGTGTCGGCAGGCAAATGGTGATCGGTGACAACCACCTGGATGCCGCGCCGGTTCGCCTCGGCCACGCCGTCGATGCTGGCGATGCCGTTGTCGACGGTGATGATGATGTCGGGCGACTTTTCGCGCGCGGTCAGTTCGACGATTTCCGGCGTCAGGCCGTAGCCGTATTCAAAACGGTTGGGCACGATGAAGTCGACGTCGGCGCCCATGGCGCGCAAGCCGCGGATGGCGACGGCGCAGGCGGTGGCGCCGTCGCAGTCGTAGTCGGCCACGATGACCATGCGTTTCTTGGCGGCAATTGCGTCGGCCAGGAAGACGCCGGCCGCGCCGATGTGCAGCAAGCCGGACGGCGGTATCAAGTCCTTCGGCTCGATCGAGAGCTCTTTCGCGTCGGATAGGCCGCGCGACGCGTACAAGCGGGCCAGCACGGGGTGGATGCCGCCCTGGCGCAGCAATTCGGATTCGCGGTAAGGGCAGGGACGGGTGGCGATGCGGGTACGGGTCATGATGCTTTCAACTTGTTCAGGGTAATCGCGCGCCAGAATTTGCGCTGCGCATGCTTGCTGGTGGTGCAGTCCAGCCAGGCGTCGCGGTGGCTCAGCACCAGGCGCAACTGGCCCAGGCGGCCATCCTTGACGGCCGCCAGCAGGGGCGCGAACCAGTCCGCCTCCAGCGCTTGCAACTGTTGCAGCCACATGCCCCATTCCTGCGCCTGCGCCGCTTCGGTCAATCCGCCCAGCACGACGATGGCGTCGCTCTGGTCCGCCAGCACACTGCTTGGACTGGCATCGCGCCGCGCCGGTTCCGCCAGCGCGGCCAGCCAGCCGGGCGCGTCCTTCGTATGCAGGCTGGCCGCGCAGCGCGCAGATGCAGCCAGGCTGCCGCCCCAGATCCAGAAGGAATTGATGGCTTTCAAGCCCCGCTCTTCGCGTGCCGCGTTGACGGGATGTTCATGCCACAGCATCTGCACTTCATTCTGCAGGCGGCGCGCGGCGCGCGCATGCTCGCCTTCCGGCATCCACACGGACAGGTCTTGCGTGGTGGCGGCGTCCGGCGTGGCGCACTGCAAGTCGCTCCAGCCATCGGCGCGCATGAACCAGGTGCCCGCGTCGCCATACGCCAGGGGCTGGCCGATCTCGTCGAAATACGGACGCGCCGTCTCGAACAGCGTGCGGCCATCGGCCTCGCTCAGCTTGAGCTGGCGCAAGTCTTCCAGGCTGATATGGCTGCGGGCGATGGCCAGGTGGGCCGGATGCAGCAGGAAGTAGCGCGCGCCCGCTTCCGGCGCCAGGCCGTAGCCGCGCATGGCCTGGGCCGCAAAGGCCGCCTGCGCCGCCTCGCCGTTGGGCGCGGGCGACAGGGTCAAGGCATGCGCCAGCCACGCTTCGTGCGGCAGCAGGCGGTTGGCGTTGTCAAAAGTTTCCAAATTGCAATCGGAGGTGCGCGACAGCAGGGCCGCCAGGGCGGGTGCCTGCAAGACCTTGAGCAGGTCGGCAGCCAGTTCGGCATTGGGCAAGGCGAAGGGCAGGACGAGGGTAAGTTGATTCATCCCGAGATTGTAGGCGATTGTGGCGGTGGGGGAGTAGTTCCCGCGCTTTTTCCCTTGACGGCGGGCGCGGGAAAAGTCGCGCCACGGTGATGTGTTTCACGCATGAGTGTCATTTGTGTGGCACACTGCGCGCTCGCATATTACGTTGTCGCGGGAGCGCATGAGCATCATCAAACAATTTCCTTTTGAGTGGCAGGTTGGCGTGCGCTATACGCGTGCCGGGAAGCGCAGCGGTCGCAACAGCTTCATTTCCTTCATCTCCCTCATTTCCGTGGCCGGCATCGGCCTGGGCGTGGCCGCCCTGATCGTCGTCCTCTCCGTCATGAACGGCTTCCAGAAGGAAGTCACCGACCGGCTGATGTCGGTGCTGGCCCATGTCGAGGTGTTCGATACCAGCGGCTCGATGCCGAATTGGCAGGCGCAGGAGCGCGCCGCCTACGCCAACCCGCAAGTGAAAGCCGTGTCGCCGTTCGTGGAAACCCAGGGCATGCTGCTCAATGACGAAACCATGCGCCCGTCCGTCGTGCGCGGCGTGCTGCCGCAGCAGGAAGCCACCGTCTCCAGCGTGGCTTCCCAGATGAAGCAGGGCAGTTTCAAGGATCTCACGCCAGGTTCGTACAACATCGTGCTGGGCATCGACCTGGCCAAGGCGCTGGGCGTGCAGGTGGGGCAGAACGTCACCCTGATGCTGGAACGCGAGCCGAAGGCGGGCGACCCGGCCACAGGCATCGTCATGCCGCGCATGCGCGCGCTGAAAGTCGCCGGCATCTTCGAGGCCGGCCACAATGAACTCGATGGCAGCCTGGCGTTTGTGAACATGCAGGATGCGGAGCAGTTGCTGCAGCTCGACGGCCCGTCCGGCCTGCGTTTGCGCCTGCACGACATGAACCAGGCGCCGCAGGTGGCGCGCGAATTGAAAGCGTCGATGCCGGGCCAGCTGTGGATGCGCGACTGGTCGCGCGCCAGTGCCAGCTGGTATGCGCTGGTGCAAAGCCAGAAGAACATGATGTTCATCATCCTCAGCATGATCATCGCCGTGGCCGCGTTCAACCTCGTCTCGACCCTGGTCATGTCGGTCACCGACAAGCAGGCCGACATCGCCATTTTGCGCACCCTGGGCGCCTCGCCGTTCTCGATCATGAAGATCTTCATGATCCAGGGCGCGCTGGTCGGCTTGCTGGGGAGTGCTTTGGGCGTGATCGGCGGCGTCGTGCTGGCGCTGAACGTGGGCGTCATCGTGCCCTTCATCGAAGGCATCTTCGGCCTGCACTTCATCTCGAAGGAAATCTACCAGATCAGCGCCGTGCCGTCGGACGTGCACTGGCTGGACGTGGCGCAGATCGGCCTGATCGCCTTCGGCCTGGCGCTGGTGGCGACCATCTACCCGAGCTGGCGCGCCGCGCGCGTCAAGCCGGCCGAGGCGCTGCGCTACGAATAATTGGCTTGTGTACCGGGGTCGGACCCGTCGGGTCTGACCCCAGCCTTTTGCTGCGGTATGAGTCATTGGCTGATCAACAAACTGCTGGGGTCAGACCCATCGGGTCTGACCCCAGAGAATTAATGAATTAATGAGCATGTTAAAAAATATTCCCTTCGAATGGCTGGTTGGCCTGCGCTACACGCGGGCCGGCAAGCGCAGTGGCCGTAACAGTTTTATCTCCTTCATCTCGCTCATTTCCATGGCCGGCATCGGCCTGGGCGTGGCGGCGCTGATCGTCGTGCTGTCCGTGATGAACGGCTTCCAGAAGGAAGTGACGGACCGCATGCTGTCCGTGCTGGCCCACGTGGAAGTGTTCGACAACAGCGGCAGCATGCCCGACTGGCGCGCCGAAGCGGCGCAGGCGTTCAAGAATCCCGCCGTGAAAGGCGCCGCGCCGTTTGTGGAAACGCAAGGCATGCTGCTGCGCGACGATGCGCTGCGCCCGGCCATCGTGCGCGGCGTGCTGCCCGAGGAAGAGCCGAACGTCTCCGACGTGGCCGGCCAGACGCGCATGGGCAGCTTCAAGGCCCTGCAGCCGGGCACCTTCAATATCGTGCTGGGCATCGAGCTGGCGCGCGCCTTGCGCGTCAACCTGGGCGAAAAAGTCACGCTGATGCTGGCGCAGGGCCAGGTCACGCCGGCCGGCGTGCTGCCGCGCATGCGCAGCTTTACCGTCAGCGGCATCTTCCAGGCGGGCCACAATGAATTCGACGCGGGTTTGGCCTTCATCAATATCGAAGACGGCCAGCGTTTGCTGCGCCTGGACGGCCCATCTGGCCTGCGTTTGCGCCTGGCCGACATGAACCAGGCGCCGCAAGTGGCGGCGGAGCTGAAAAAATCCATGCCGGGCGACCTGTGGCTGCGCGACTGGTCCAAGCTGAACGCCAACTGGTTCGCCGCCGTGCAGACGGAAAAGCGCATGATGTTCATCATCCTGACCCTGATCATCGCGGTGGCCGCCTTCAACCTCGTCTCGACCCTGGTGATGACGGTGACGGACAAGCAGGCCGATATCGCGATTTTGCGCACCCTGGGCGCGTCCCCCCGTTCCATCATGAAGATTTTCATGATTCAGGGCGCGCTGGTGGGCATCCTGGGCACCATCCTGGGCGTGGGCGGCGGCGTGCTGGTCGCCATGAACATCGACGTCATCGTGCCCTTCATCGAGCACCTGCTGGGCGTGCAGTTCCTCTCCAAGGACATTTACTTCATCAGCACCGTGCCGTCCGACCTGCGCTGGCCCGACGTCACCAAGATCGGCGTGCTGGCCGTGATCCTCGCCTTCCTGGCGACCCTGTACCCAAGCTGGTGGGCCGCCCGCGTGAAACCTGCGGAAGCCCTGCGCTATGAATAAACCACTGACTATGACCATGACCGATCTGAACAAACCTGCCTCCAACGGCGCTTCCGCCGATTCCGCCGTCCTCAGCTGCCGCGGCCTGGGCAAGACTTTTACGCAGGGCAGCTACAAGGTGCAGGTGCTGGCCGGCATCGACATCGACGTCCATCGCGGCGAGCGGGTCGCCATCGTCGGCGCCTCGGGTTCCGGCAAATCGACCCTGCTGCACCTGCTGGGCGGCCTCGATACGCCCACCAGCGGCAAGGTGACCCTGCTGGGCAAGGACTTCGCTAACCTCAGCGAAAAGGCACGCGGCGACTTGCGCAACGCCTCGCTGGGTTTCGTCTACCAGTTCCACCACCTGCTGCCCGAGTTTTCCGCGCTGGACAACGTCGCCATGCCTTTGATGATACGGCGCATGAAGCGCGCGCCGGCCACCGAGCTGGCGCAGCAGATCCTCACGCGCGTGAACCTGGCCAAGCGCGTCACGCACACGCCGGGCGAGTTGTCGGGCGGCGAGCGCCAGCGCGTGGCCCTGGCCCGCGCCCTCGTCACGCAGCCGGCCTGCGTGCTGGCAGATGAACCGACGGGCAACCTCGATCACGCCACGGCCGAACAGATTTTCGACCTGATGCTGGAATTGTCGCGCACCCTGGGCACGGCCTTCGTCATCGTCACGCACGATATCGAGCTGGCCAAGCGCTGCGACCGCGTGCTGCGCCTGACGGACGAAGGGCTGCAGCCGTACCAATACTAGGAATTCGCCATGTGGATCGACACGCACTGCCACCTCGACGCGCATGAATTCGGCAGCGAATCGCTGCAGGTGGCGGCGCGCGCGCAGCAGCAGGGCGTGGGCATGATCGTCATTCCCGCCGTCGAACGGGCCAATTTCAGCATCGTGCGCGATCTGGCGGCAACGGCGCCCAACGCCTGCTATGCCCTTGGTATACACCCGATCTACGTGCCGCACGCCACGGACGACGATTTGATCGCCCTGCGCGAAGCCGTGCAAGCCGCCATGGCCGACCCGAATTTCGTCGCCATCGGCGAAATCGGCCTCGATTTCTTCATTCCCATGCTGTGCGAACCGGCCATGAGAGTCAAACAGGAGCATTTCCTGTGCGAGCAGCTGAAGATTGCCCGCGACTTCGACCTGCCCGTGCTGACCCACGTGCGCCGCTCGCAGGATATCGTCCTCAAGCACGCGCGCCAGATCCGCCCGAACGGCGGCATCGCGCATGCCTTCAACGGCAGCTTCCAGCAGGCGCAGGGCTATATCGACCTGGGTTTCAAGTTGGGGTTTGGCGGCGCCATGACGTTTACGCGCGCGCTGCAGATACGCCGCATGGCCGCCGACCTGCCTTTGGAAGCCATCGTGCTGGAGACGGACGCGCCCGACATTTCCCCCAGCTGGATCCACCCTGGCCGCAACAGCCCCGAAGAATTGCCGCGCATCGGCGCCGTGCTGGCCGAGCTGCGCGGCCTTAATATCGCGCAAGTGGCGCTTGCCACCAGCGCCAACGCGCGCGCCGTGATGCCCCGATTACCCCTGATGGAGTGAGACCATGAACAAGAAAATGCTTGCGGGCGCTCTGGCAGCCTGTATGTCCACCGTGTTGGCGCCCGTCCAGGCGGCGACCGGCGCCCAGTGCGACGGCATGCCGCGCCTCGACGTCACCACGCCGGCCGGCTTTTGCGTGGCCGTGCTGGCCGACGGCCTGAAATTCCCGCGCGGCGTGCTGCCGCTGACGAATGGCGACATCGTCGTCACGGACATGGCGGGATGGGCGCCGAAGCAGGGTAAATTGTGGCTGTTGCAGCCCAAGGCGGCCGGTGGCGGCTACGAGCGCAAGCTGCTGCTCGACAAGCTCGATCGCCCGAACGGCATCGTGCAGGGGCCGGACGGCATGGTCTACGTGGGCGAGGTGGGGCGCATCTTCCGCTTCGACTTGCGCGATCCGGCCCGCGCCATCACCGACGTGATCGGCGGCACGGCCAAGACGCCGCGCCTGCCGGGCCTCGGTTTGCACCTGCTGACGAACATGCGTTTCAGCCCCAAGGGCGACCTGTATGTGAACGTGGGGTCGAGCACCGACCATTGCGAGAACGACGGCAAGGCGCCAGATCCGGCCAAGGCTTGCCCCTCGGCGGAAGGCCTTGACGCGCTGGGCGCCATCCGCGAATACACGATGGCCTGGCCGGCCGGCACGGTGACGAGCTGGCGCACGCATGCGCGCGGCTTGCGCAATTCGATGGCGCTGGCCTTCCATCCGGCCACGGGCGAGCTGTGGCAGGCGGAAAACTCGCGCGATGCCATCCAGGCCGCCATGCCGCAGCTGAAAAGCGACGAAAACCTGCCGCATGAAGAACTCAACTTGATCAAGGCCGACCGGCACTATGGCTGGCCGTACTGCTACGACGACAATGTGGCCAGTCCCGAGTATCCGAAGACGGCTTGCGACGCCCAGTATGCGGCGCCGCAGCGCCTGCTGCCCGGCCACGCCGCGCCGCTGGGCATGACCTTTTACACGGCCAGCCGCTACCCGGCACTGTACAAGAATAGCCTGATCATCGGCTACCACGGCTACCGCAGCAATGGCCACCGCCTGGTGGCCCTGCTGCCCGACAAGGCCGGCGCGCCGCTGGGCAAGTCCGTCGAGTTGATCGGCAACTGGGAGCGCAAGGGCAAGCAGGGCAGGGGCGCACCCGTCGACGTGAAGCAGGGGCAGGATGGCGATATCTATATGGCCGATGACCATAATGGGCTGGTGTTGAAACTGCATTACGAGGCGGGCAAACCGTAATGCATATCGCTTGACCTCGCTCAGTGCGGGGGCTGCCGCATCCTCCTACAATCGGCCTGAGGTTCCCTATCGTCCAGGGACAACGGGAGGCCGGCGTGAAACCCGCATTCATCAATCTGCGTGAAAATTACTCGAGCGTGGCGGCCGTCGACCAGGCGGCCTTGTTCGGCGAAATCGGCTGGGAAGACTTGATCGGCAAGGACAGCTTTGCCAATACCTGCGCCATCCGCGTCAGCCTGGCCCTGATCAAGGCCGGCGTCCAGGTCAGGGGCCGCATGGCCATCCGCAAGGGGCCGTTCAAGGGCGCGCTGATCGAACCGGGACAGGCCAAGCTGGCGCACATGCTGGCCAGCCCGTCGATGTTCGGCGCGCCCGAAAAATTCGCCAGGAATGCCGCCATCGCCGGCATCGGCCAGCGCCAGGGCCTCGTCGCCTTCTTCCGCATCCCCGGCTACCTGGGCGGCGCGGGCGGGCATATCGATATCCTGCTGCCATCCATCGGCGTCAAGGAGTGCGGCACCGAATGCTACTGGGAGTGTGGCGAGGTCTGGTTCTGGCCACTCCATTGACGCTTTTTACGCTTGTTTGAACTTCTTCGAGCGTCCGCGCGAAGCCGCATTGTGCGCGCGCAGGATGGAATCGACCCGCTCGGACGCATCGCGCGACAGGTTTTGCGCCACGGCGATATCGGGGAAGAATTCGGGCAGGCGGTAGCTGAGCCACGCATACGCGGAATAGTAGCGGCACGTGTCTTCCACCTGCTGCAGATTCTGCGTGCCGCCGCCGTAGGCGTGCTGGCGCAAGGTAGACGTCTTGCCCTGCGACAGATTCTTCGCCCAGTGTTCCCACGCCGTTTGCAGGGATGGCACCTTGCTCGATATCGGCACCAGCGACAGGGTGAACTTGTCGGCCACGGACAGGGGCAGGGTGTCGAGCCAGATGGCGCGCTCTTTCTGGTCTTCCGTGATGCGGGGGAAGAAAAAGCCATCCGGCACGTCGATATTGTGGATGAAGCGGCGCAGCAGTTTCGACAGCGACAGCTCGCCCGTCACCGACGAAATGCGGTGCAGGTGTTCCAGCGACGGCGCCACGGCAAAGCCGCTCGTGTTCAGCGGATGCAGTTTTTCCTTCAGCAGGGCGCGCATCACTTCATGCGTCTCGTTGTCGTAGCCGGCCACCAGTCCCTCTTCATGCACGCCGTAGCGGCCTGCGCGTCCGGCGATCTGGCGCGCCAGCGCGGCCGAAATCTCTTCCTCCTCGCGGCCATTGTATTTGACGCAGGTGGTCATGACGATGCGCGCGATCGGCATGTTCAGGCCCATCGCCAGCGCGTCCGTGCCGACGACGATATCGGCCGTGCCGTCGCGGAAGCGCTGCGCCTGCGCGCGCCGCACTTCCGGCGACAGGTTGCCGTACACAGTCGCCACCGACAACCCCGTTTCCGTGATCATGTCGCGCCACATCAGCACTTCGCGGCGCGAAAAGGCGATGACGGCGTCGCCGCGGCGCAGGTTGCGCACCTTGCGCACGGCCGTCGGCTCCATCGACAGGGGCGCCATGCGTTTCAAAACATGTACTTCCAGCGGGCAGTCCAGGCGCTCGGCCAGCGCTTCGATGGCGTGCCGCGCTTCCGGCGCCCCTACCAGGTAGACGGTGTGGGCGGGCGCGCCGCAGACGGCCGCCGTCCATGCGGCGCCCCGGTCCGGGTCGGCCAGCATCTGGATTTCATCGATGACGGCCACTTCGACGACGGTTTTCGTGTCCAGCATTTCCACCGTGCTGGCCACGTGCGTGGCGCCGTCGACGACCCGGCGCTCCTCGCCAGTGATCAGGCTCACGGCCAGCGGCTTGCCATGCGGCGCGGCTTCCTGCAGGCGTTCGTAGTTTTCCAGGGCCAGCAGGCGCAAGGGCGCCAGGTAGATGCCGCTCTTGGCCTTGACCAGCGCTTCCATGGCGCGGTGCGTCTTGCCGGAATTCGTGGGCCCGAGCAGGGCGACGAAGCGGCGCGGCAGGCGGCGCGCCATCTCGAACGAAGCGGGATACTCGGCCAGGTTGATGCTCTGGCGCGTGCGCGCCGCGTGCTGTTCTTCCTGCTGGCGCTCGATGGCGTGATTGAAACGCTGGCGGATGCGGTCGAACACCATGCCGGCCGGCTCCGACGTCTGCATGTCGGCCAGCGTGTGCAGGAAGACCATCGGGTCCGTGTCCACGTCCTCGCTCAAGCCCGCGATATCGGCGACGAAATCGATCACGTGCTGGCGCAGCTCCTCGAAGACGGCCGCGCTGGCCCGTTCGCGCACCAGGGCCAGCTTGGTCTCGCGGTCCATCTTGCGCCACTTGGCCGGCCGCGCCAGCACGCCCTGGCTTGGTACCAGCGCATACGGCACCACCAGGTGACCCGCCTTGACGACGCCGGAAAAGCGCACGAAGACGCGGCCTTCCATCTTGACGAGGCGGATATGCTCGGCCAGTTCCCCTAGTTCCGCGACCAGGGTGGCGTCGTTATTGTCTTCAGTGCTGTCGGAAATGTCGGTGGAAGTGTCGGGAGGAAGTGCGGAGGAAGTCATGTCGTGCCTGGGTGTTGAAGTAAGCGAGGCCGATTATACCGTGCGCAGGGTAAAGATTTTGTCCGGCGCGCGGTGCGGCCGCTGCAGCAGCGCTGATCTTGAAAGCGGTGATACCTGGGCTGGATAAGCTTCCGGCAAGCGTGGAAAACAGCGCTTCCACGGTATCGCGAATCAGGTTGCCTGGATGCGAAATGGGCAGGCGATATCTGACGGTTTGCGCTTGCCGGTTTTTGCCTGTTGCGCTTATATCTGGCTGAAAAATTATCAAATATATTTTTATTAATAATGTTTAATTTAATTGTGGAATCTAAATTATCTTAACATTGATGGTGACAGAGAGTCTGTTTCTATCAGCGCATGGCGACGATATTTACATGGTGTGCAGATTGTTTTTTGCGGGGCAGGCTTGCACATATTCGCTTGCGTGCATCGGTAATAAATAAATGCCGCGTTGTTCCAATGGCGCCAGCGGCAGCCGGCGCGCCGATGGCGGCCACCGAGACTGCAGATTTGAAATTCAACCTGGCGCACAGTGAGCGAATCGCGCCTGCAATGGTGATTGCATGAGCAATTGTGCAGCGGGGTGGAATGAATTGAATTATCTTGACAATTAATAATGGTGAGCTGATCATGGCCTCAGATTTTTCGAGGAAGTTTTGGCATGTTTTCAAAAACATCTGAAATCGACGGCGATATGCGGCATTATTTTCGCTGGCGGTCTTGCTATCGGCTGGGGCGTGCCGAATTTATGTGAACGGCTGCAGCGTGCGTATGGCGAAAGGAATCGCAGCGCGTATTTTGCCGGCACCGCCACCAAGGTTGTTGTGTATGGCACGCAGACCTGTCCTTACTGCGCGAAAGGGCGCGCCTATCTCCAGGATTTCCACTTCGCGCTGACGCACAGCCAGCTAGCGATGAACCAGGACATACCTGTGTATGTGGCCCTGCGCCGGAGGATGGCGCGCGCAGGGATTCATCAGCCATCCGACTTGAGGAAAACACCATGAATAAAAAGCTCGCTGCGTTTCTTTTTGCGACCGGTCTCGGTTTAGCCGTGACTGCGACGCCAGCCTTTGCCAGCTGCTATAGCGCCTGCGCCGCCGAATGGCGGGCTTGCATTGCCAGCGGTACGTCTCAAGCCGAGTGCGGCGCCGAGCGGTCCGCCTGCCAGCAAGGCTGCAATTGACAGGAGAGCGCAGCCCGCTAGCGTAGCCTGTTGCCATCGACGCCAGCAAGCCATGGCGCCGATGCCAGTTCAGGCGGCACGCGCGCATACCAGGCGCAGGCCCCAGCCGGTGGAGATCTTGCCATCGCCGTCTTGCAGCGGCGCCATGGCCTCCATGAGCGCGCTGCGCAGGCGCCGCCTGGCGCCGTCGTCCAGGCGGTCGATATCGTAGGTGTCCAGCAGGGCGGTCCACAATTCGCCCGGCGTGGGCGTCCATGGCACGTCGATATCGTCAAACGCGACGTCTGCGAAACCGGCATCGAGCAGTTCGCGCCAGCCCGCTTCCGATCCAGCGCGCCGGTCGCCGAAGCGCATGCTTGGCAGCGCGTCACTGGCGATCGGCTTGAACACGCGCATGAAAACGTCGTTGACTTCGCCCAGCAAGAATGTCCGGCCGACGATGGCCGCAAACTGGCCAGCGGGACGCAGCACGCGGCGCATTTCGCGCACGACTTGTTCTATGTCGTCCATCAGCATCAGCGCCATGTGCGAGACGAGATAATCGACGCTGGCCGATGGCAGGTCCAGCGCCTGGGCGCGTCCCAGCAGCAGCCGCACGGAAGCGGGCAGGGCTGCGCGCGCGGCAGCCAGTTCCGTTTCGCTCATGTCGGCGCCGAGCAATTGTAGCCGGGGCTGCCGCCTGGCTGCCAGCAAACCCAGCAGATGGCCATCGCCGCAGGCCAGGTCGAGCACGCTCAATGGCATGTCCGCGGTTGGTATCAGGCTGGTCAGCACGTCGTAGGACGAGGCCCAGCCGCCGGTGCGGGAACTGGCCGGCAGATGGGCAAACGCGGCGCTGGTGACGCCCACTTGCCTTTGATGAAAGTCCTGCAAATAGGTTTCGGCCGCAGTCAGTGGTGTCATGCAAGGTTCGCAAGTCATGGCGCCTGAACGCCGGATGGTCATCTTAGCATGCGGAAAGTGTCGCCAGCGGTGGCGGCGGATGGCGTGCAGGGCCGCGTTTATCCGCGCCACCATTGCGCCAGATCAGAGGGGAAATAGTGGGAAAGGGGCACAGTAGCTGAATCCCTTTCGCGTCGAGTTCCCATGCGCACCCTGATACTCGGCTTTGCCGCTGGCGCCGCCTGGTTGCAGACGCAGGCAAGCTTGCCGCCGCATGCGGGCGTGCTGCTGTGGGGGATCGCGGGCGCAGGGTGGGCGGCGAGTGTGACGCTGCGCCGTCACGTGCGTTGGCGTTCTGCTGTTGCGCTCGCCGCTGGCGTAGGACTGGGCTTTTATTGGGCGGCCTGGCTGGCCCAGGCCGCCATGGCGCCGCAACTGGCGCTGGCCGATGAAGGGCAGGATATTGTTGTCACGGGCACCGTCGCCAGCTTGCCGTACCGCTTCGAGCAGGGCGTACGTTTCAATTTTGCCGTGGAAAAGGTGGTTGGCGCGAAGGTTCCTCCCTTGATCGCCTTGTCCTGGTACGCGGGTTTTCGCGATGAAGTGACGAACGAGGTGGGCGACGTGCAGCCGGGCGAACGCTGGCGCCTCACCATGCGGCTGCAGCGTCCGCACGGCAATGCGAACCCCATGGGCTTCGACTATGAGGCGTGGCTGCTGGAGCAGGGCGTGCGCGCCACGGGCTATGTGCGTCCGCAGCCGCGCGCCGATACGCCGAACGTCCGCCTGGCTGCCTTCGTGCCCGGCTTTGGCAACGTGGTGGAAGCGAGCCGCGCGGCCTTGCGCGCACGCATACTGCGCAGCCTGGAAGATAGGCAGTATGCGGGCGTGATCGTGGCGCTGGTGGTGGGCGACCAGCGCGCCATCCCCCAGTCGGACTGGCAAGTATTCAACCGCACGGGTGTGAGCCACTTGATCTCCATCTCGGGTTTACACATCACGATGATCGCGGGACTGTTCGCCCTGGGCGCGGGCACGCTGTGGCGGCGCTCGTTTTTTACCGACTGGCAACTGCCCTTGCGGCTGCCGGCGCAAAAGGTGGCGGCGCTGGCCGGCGCGCTGGCAGCGTTCCTGTATGTGCTGCTCGCTGGCTTCGGCGTGCCTGCGCAGCGCACCTTGTATATGTTGCTGGTGGTGGCGCTGGCCTTGTGGCTGGGGCGCATCACCAGCATAGGCCATGTGCTGTGCCTGGCGCTGGGCGTCGTCGTGCTGCTCGACCCGTGGGCCGTGCTGTGGCCTGGTTTCTGGCTGTCGTTCGGCGCCGTCGCCACCATGTTGTACGCGACGGCAGGCCGCACCACGGTGCCCTTGCAGGCGGGACGCTGGCGCCGCCTGCGCGCGGCCGTGGCGCTGGGCGCCCACACGCAGTATGTGGTGACGGTGGGGCTGGTACCGTTGACGATGCTGCTGTTCTCGCAGGTGTCGCTGGTGTCTCCCGTCGCCAATGCGCTGGCCATTCCCGTCATCAGCCTGGTCGTCACGCCCCTGTCTCTGCTTGGCAGCCTGCTGCCGGCGCCCCTGTCCGATGGACTGTTGCTGCTGGCGCACGCCATCGTGCAGATGCTGGCACAGGTGCTGGACTGGCTGGGTGCGCGCCGCTTTGCCGTGTGGACGGCGCCCGCACCGCCGTGGTGGAGTTTTTGCTGGGCATTGTTCGGCACGGCATGGCTGCTGGCGCCACGGGGATGGCCCCATCGCTGGGCAGGCATGCTGAGCTGGCTGCCGCTGCTGACAGCTTTGCCGTCCAGCCCGCCGCCGGGCCAGCTATGGGTGACTGCCTTTGACGTGGGACAAGGCATGGCCGTGCTGGTGGAAACGCACGGCCACCGCCTGCTGTATGACACGGGGCCCGCCTACAGTCTCGATTCCGATGGCGCCAGCCGGGTCATCGTGCCTTACCTGCGCGCGCGCGGCATCGCCAGGCTGGACGGCGTGATCATTTCCCACAGCGACCTCGATCACGCGGGCGGCGCCGTATCCTTGCTGGAAAACGTGCAAGTGGGATGGCTGGCCTCGTCCCTGTTCGACGGCCACCCGGCCGTCGAGGCCCGGCGCCAAGCCCGGCTTCCATATCTGCATTGCGTGGCGGGCCAAAGCTGGACCTGGGAAGGCGTGCATTTCGCCATGCTGCACCCCTTGCCCGCCAGCCATACGGACATCAGCCTGACGCCGAACGCCCGCAGCTGCACCGTGAAAATCACGGCAGGCAAGCACTCGATCTTGCTGGCCGGCGACATCGAAGCGGCGCAGGAAGCGCAATTGCTGGCGCGCTCGATGGAGGGCGACTTGGCGGCCGACGTGCTGCTGGCGCCGCACCACGGCAGCGGCACGTCTTCCACGCCGGCGTTTTTGAGCGCCGTGCATCCGACCCTGGCCATTTTCCAGGTGGGGCACCGCAACCGCTATAAACATCCGAAGGCGCAGGTGTATGCGCGCTATGGCGACATGGGCATTACCCGCTTGCGCACGGATGTGGAGGGGGCGGTGGTGCTGGCGTTTGGGGGCAATATCGAGGTGACGCGGTATCGGGCCAGCCGGCCGCGCTACTGGCATGGCCGATAAAGTAATACACCTCATCGGATACGGGACAGGAGGCCGATCATGTGCGATGAATGCAATCGTTTCGAGCGTTTGCTGACGAAAGTCGACGACCTTTACCGGCGCTTGCGTTCGATTCAGTCGAATCAATGGTTATGTCAAGTGGAGATGATTTCACCAGCGTTGGCGCAGGCGATACAGCATACGGGTATTGGTATTGCGAGTGGCTTGTTTACTGGTTTGGTCTTATTTGGATTGCAATTCACGAGCGATCAGCTTGTCAGTGACATGGCCAAATCGTTACAAGGGGAATTTATTGCGCATTACATGGCCATTCCCTCGCCGCTGTCCAGTCTTGTCCTATTCCTGGTGTCATGCACCATGTTGTTGGCTGCAGAGTGGGGGCATTTTTTAAGGCAGAAAGTACTAGTGCCTGTCATACATGGCATCTCGCATACAGTGTCAATGACCACCGGGATGTTATTGTCGCTCGTCTTTTCGGAAGTGCTGACCAAGAGTCTTCTATCGAATGTTAGGCAATGGTTGGGCAGCCTCCTTGTTATTTTGATAGTGTGGCTACTCGCAGTGACGATGAACGCAGTTATTTATTTGTGTCGCTACGGCGTGGCGGGGCTATGGCGAAATAAGCGTTGCGCTGGCGAAGACTGTCCTGTTTTGCAAAAAAAGTATGAGGTCCTGCACTTTATTTTTCCGCTGGTGGGCATTTTTCTAATATTGTATTTGTGGGGAGATGTCAGGCGGAGTGCCTTACAGGTGGCGGATGCTGCCAGGGCCAATAAGATGGCGAGTTGTGCAGTTGTGCATTGACGTTCAGCGCGGCGACCGTGACCGCGCAGGCGTCCGTGGTGCAGGCATTGCTGGCGCTGCTGCACGCTGCCATGCGCGAGGTGGCCGTCTTTGCCTTCGACGGCGCGCAGTTCGCCGTGTATGGCGATGCCATCGTGGCGCAATAGACCCTAACTTTCTCTTTCATCCGGTATCTCCATCCCCCTTTTGCGCACATACTCCAGAAACAGCCTTGCCCCCTTGGCCATCCTCGACGTGCCGTACACGGCATGAATGCTGGGGTCCAGCTCCTTCGATGACGTCAGCCGGTACGCCGGGCAGACCCTGCGCAGGGTGCCGTTGGCCACGGCCGGTTCCGCCAGCCAGCTGGCCAGGCGCACGATGCCGGCGCCTTCCAGGGCCGCCTGGAAGGTGGCGATGCCGGAAGTGAAGCGGAAGCGGGGCTGCACCTGGTAGCGCACGTTGCGTTCGCCGGAAACGAAATGCCAGTCGCGCAGGATACGGGGGGCCGAGTGCATGATGATGTCGTGGCCGGCCAGCTCTTCCGGTTCCCCGGGCGCGCCCATGCGTTCTATATAGTCGGGCGAGGCGTACATGTAGCGCCGGTAATTCCACAGGGGATAGCCGATCAGCTCGCTGGACTGGGGAAAGGCGCCACGGATGGCGAAATCCAGCTTTTCCTGGATGGGGTCGATGGATTTATCGGAGAAATGGATGTCCACCGAGACGTTCGGGTAGTCGCGCGAGAATTGCGCCACCACTTTCGGCAGAAAGCCCAGCGAGAGGATTTCCGGCGCCGACAGTCGTACCCAGCCTTGCGGCGAATTGCTCAATTCCGCCAATTGGTCTTCCGCCTCGGCCTGCGTTTCCAGCAAGTGCTTGGCCGACGCGTAATACGTTTCGCCAGCCGTCGTCAGGGTGAACTGCTTTTGCGTGCGTAGGATCAGCTCGGCGCCGATGGCGTCTTCGAGGAACTGGATGGCGCGCGTGACGGCCGACGGCGAGCGCCCCAGCATGCGCGCCGCGTGGATGAAGCTGCGCTTTTCCACCACGGTGCAAAAGGCGCGGATCTCCCACATCAGTTTCATCGACATCGCGTGACTCCCGGCAAAAGAGGCCAGTAGACCGTACGGGGCGCATTCCGTCAAGCGTTACGCCTGATTGCGTTTTCCGCAATATGAAGTTGCATCCGGAAAAATCCACGGCGCCTATACTGCCGCTGTCGCCCATTCCTTACTGCCTATCATGCTGACCATCTCGCTGCTGTGTTTATTTGCCTTCTTTGCCGGCCTGATCGATGCCGCCGTGGGCGGGGGCGGGCTGATACAGCTGCCGGCCCTGTTCAACCTGATGCCGAACATGGCCTCGACCTCCTTGCTGGGCACGAACAAGCTGGCGTCCGCCTGCGGTACCACGTTTGCCGCCCGCTCGTTTGTCGGCAAGGTACATATTCCGTGGCTGCTGGTGCTGCCGGCCGTGGCCAGCGCCTTTGTCATGTCCTTCATCGGCGCGGCCGCCGTGTCGTATGTGCCGCAGCAGGTGGTGCGCCCCATGGTGCTCGTGTTGATCATCATCATGGCCATCTACACCTTCATCAAGAAGGATTTCGGCACGACGCGCGAGGCGCGCCCCATCGGTCCGCGCGAACGCATCCTCGCCATCGTCATCGGCGGCGCTATCGGCTTTTATGACGGCCTGTTCGGGCCGGGCACGGGCAGTTTCCTGATTTTCCTGTTCATCCGCGTTTTCGGCTTCGATTTCATCCTCGCTTCGGCCTGCTCGAAACTGGTGAATATCGCCACCAACGTGGCTGCGCTGGCCTTTTTCATTCCCGCCGGTCACGTGGTGTATGCCGTGGCTGCACCGATGGCTGTGTGCAATATCCTGGGCGCCCTGACGGGCACCTGGATCGCCGTGCGCCGCGGCGCCGCCTTCGTGCGCATTCTGTTCCTCGTGCTGCTGGTGTTGCTGATCGTCAAGTTGTCCTACGACATTTTCTTCAAGTAAGTTTCCGAACGACAACAAGCCATGAAAACCATCCAGGGCGTGCTGTGGGACAACGATGGCGTGCTGGTCAACACCGAGCAGCTGTTTTATGAAAGCAACCGCGACTTGCTCTTGCCCTACGGCATAGACCTGACGCCGAAGCAATTCTTTGACTGGTTCCTGGACAATAACTACGGCGCCTGGCATGTGCTGCTGGGGCAGGGCCATGAGATCGAACTGGTCGAGCGCTTGCGGGCCGAGCGCACCGCGCTGTTCGCGCAACGCTTGCGCCAGGCGCGCCAGCTGGCCATGCCCGGCATCGGGCAAGTGCTGGCGGCGCTGCGCCCGCACGTGGCCATGGGCGTGGTTACCAGTGCCTACGAACAGCATTTCCGGATCAGCCATGCGGCCACGGGCTTGTTGTGCCACTTCGATTTCGTGCTGACGCGTGAAATGTATGGGGAAAGCAAGCCGGCGCCCGACGGCTACCAGCTGGGCTTGCAGCGCCTGGGCCTGGCCGCCGCCGACTGCGTGGCCGTGGAAGACTCGCCGCGCGGCTTGCGCGCCGCCAATGCGGCCGGGCTGGAATGCATTATCGTGCGCAATCCCATGAACCGTCATCACGCGTTCGACGACGCTTTTTGCGTCGTGGATTCCAACGCCGAGCTGGGCGAAGTGCTGGCGGCGTTCGTGCCCGGCATGGCCCATGCGCCCCGGCAATTAGAGTCCTTCCTCTGATACGTCTTACCTGCATGCCATTACAATTGTTTATCGCATTCACCGGCACCGACCCACGATGACCCTCCCGCAACTGCACTTTGCCCATGCCAACAGTTATCCAGCCGGCACTTACCGCAAGCTGTTCGGCTTGCTGGGACAGCATTACACCGTGCAGGCGCTCGACATGCATGCGCACGATCCCGAATACCCCGTCAGCACGGGCTGGCCCGAGCTGGTGCGCGAGTATATCGACGACCTGGAGCGCCGCTACAGCGCGCCCGTGATCCTCGTCGGCCATTCGCTGGGCGGCATGCTCAGCGTTATGGTGGCCAAGCAGCGGCCCGACCTGGTGCGTTGCGTGGTCTTGCTCGATTCGCCCGTGGTGGCGGGCTGGCGCGCCTTGCTGGTGCGGCTGGCGCGCAACACGGCACTGGGCGAGCGTTACTCTCCCGCCCGTTTTTCCGCCCGGCGGCGCAAGCTGTGGCCCGATGCGCAAGCTGCGTATGCGCATTTTGCCGCCAAGGACATGTTCGCCATCTGGGCGCCGCAAGTCTTGCGCGATTACATCGACAGCGGCCTGGCGCCACATCCGGACGGGGTGCAGTTGCGCTTTACGCGCGAAGTGGAAACGCAGGTCTACCGCAGCTTGCCGCACCACATCGGCGGCCTCGTCAAGGATGGTTTTCCAGTGCCCATCGGTTTTATCGGCGGCACGGAGTCGGTGGAATGCCGCCAGGCGGGCTTGACGGCCACGCGCAAGCTGGTCGGCAAATTTTTCCGCCAGGTGCCGGGCGGGCATCTGTTTCCCATGGAAAACCCGGAACTGACGGCGCAAGTGGTGCGCGAGATGATCACCTCGTTGTTGGCTAAACACTAGCCGACTGGCAAGGATTTTCAGCGGGCAAGGGCCAAAAGTGGCGGTTTTTCGCGTAAAATCCTGCCATCCGGGCCACGCCTGCAGCAGGCGTGCGGCCCCAGCCATTCCGATATTCTAGAAAGATACCCCTGCGATGACGATTAAAAGCGATAAATGGATACGCCGCATGGCGGAAACAACGGGCATGATCGAGCCGTTCGAACCGGGCCAGGTCAAGGAACGCGACGGCAACCGCATCGTTTCCTACGGCACCTCCAGCTATGGCTATGACATCCGTTGCGCCGACGAGTTCAAGTTGTTCACCAACATCAACACCACCATCGTCGACCCGAAGGATTTCGACGCGAACAACTTCGTCGACGTGTCGGGCAAGGGTTATTGCATCATCCCGCCAAATTCGTTCGCGCTGGCCCGTACCGTCGAGTATTTCCGCATTCCCCGCAACGTGCTGACGATTTGCCTGGGCAAGAGCACGTATGCGCGCTGCGGCATCATCGTCAACGTCACCCCGTTCGAACCGGAATGGGAAGGCTATGTGACCCTGGAGTTTTCCAACACGACACCGCTGCCGGCGAAAATCTACGCCAACGAAGGCGTGGCGCAAGTGCTGTTCTTCGAGTCCGATGAAGTGTGCGAAACGTCGTACAAGGACCGCGGCGGCAAATACCAGGGCCAGGTCGGCGTAACGTTACCCAAGACCTGATCGCGGTGAAGGGAGGGGCGCCAGCCGTCTTTCTCTGTCTTTACCTGCCTTTACACCTGCGGCACTACATCCGCGCCCATGCTTGCCGTTAACCTTGGTATCGAAACACTGAGGAGGCATCATGGTAGCGGCAATCGGTTCAGGCGGCGCGGTCAGCGCGGCCAGTAGCGCCAGTTCGGGCAGCAGTTCGCAGATCGCGGCGCTGCAAAAGCAGATCACGGCGGCGCAAAAGCAGTTGACGGAGTCGCAGAAGGGCGAGCAGACGGAGGCGTCGCAAAAGCTGCAGCAGCAGCTGGCGCAGCAAATCCAGGCCTTGCAGGCGCAAATTGCCCAGTTGCAAGCTGCCGCCGCGCAGAAGGCGGCGCAGCAAGATGCTCAGCCGGCCAGCAGCGCCGATACGGCGACGAGCCCGGCCAAATCGACTTCGTCCACCCTGGGCAGCATCATCGATACGCAAGCGTAACAGCAACTCCGCGCATAAAAGACGCCAGGCTCGCCGACAGGTCAGCCTGGCGTTTTGACGGGCAACAACATTTCCACGCACAGTCCGCCACCGCTGCGCAAGCTGGCCCCGATGCGGCCGCCATGGGCGTTGATGACGTGCTGGGCGATGGCCAGGCCCAGGCCATGGCCGTCCGTGCTGTGCTGGGTATTGCTGGCGCGGAAGAAAGGTTCAAAAATGCGGGCCAGGTCGGCGCTGGCCACGCCGGGTCCCCGGTCCAGCACGGCGATGCGCAAGCAATCATGCTGGCGCGACAGTTCGACATCCACCGTGCCGCCGTCGGGGCTGTGCTTGATAGCATTGCGCACCACGTTTTCCACGGCGCGCGCCAGCAGTTCGGGCTGGCCCGTGACGCTGGCGTCGGCCATGGCCGCGTCGACCGCCAGGTCGATGCCCATCAGGCGCGCCCTGGCTTCATAGCGGGCGTCGTCCACGATGTCGTGCACAAGGTCGGCGATGCCGACGTCTTCGCTGTGCGCGTGCCCCGCGCCCGCTTGCACGGCGCCCGCTTCCAGCCGCGACAGGGTCAGCAGTTCACCGATCAGCTTATCCATGCGCTCGCTTTCGCGTTCGATGCGCTGCATCGAGGCGGCCATCTTTTCCGGCTGCTGGTGCGCCAGGCCGATGGCGGCCTGCAAGCGCGCCAGCGGCGAGCGCAGCTCATGCGAGACATCATGCAGCAAGCGCCTCTGGCTGTCCATGAGGCTGCGCAAACGGCCCGTCATGCGGTCGAAATCGCGTCCCAGGTCCGTCAATTCATCGCCGCGCTTGCCGCTGGCGTGGAAGCGCGGCGCCAGGTTGCCGTGCGAGGCGGCCTCGAACGCCTGCCGCAGGTCGCGGATGGGGCGCGCAAAATACCAGGCCAGCAAAAAGGCGAACAGCAGGCTGGCGGCGATGGCGGCGGCCAGGGGAATGAAGGTGCGATAGGGACTGTCCATGCGCGGGCCGGGCGGCATGCCGCGGCCGAATTCGCCGCGTGGCGGCGGGGCGCCCGCGTCGCTGGGGCGTGGACCGGGTCCCATGGCGCGCGGGCCGCTCAGGGTGACGGCGTTGAGCGTGTCGCGCGCGGCGCCCGCCTCGGCATTGCGGAAGCGTTCGGACGAGGGCAGGAACAGCAGGTAGCGCTTGCCGTCGCTGCCGGCCACGTCGCGCACGACGGGATGGGCCTGGCTTTGTTGCAGCATGGCGCGTGCCTTGGCCAGCATGGCGGGATGCACCATGCGGCCCATCAATTCTTGCCCTTTGGCATCGACAGCAAACACGCGCATGCGTTCGAGCTTGCCCAGGAATTGCCGCAAGGCCTGGCTGCCGCCCGCTTCCACGGTGGCGCTGGCGGCCTCGATGATCATTTGCGCGGGCGGACTGGTGTCGATGTCGAGGGCCCGTTCCTGCTGCGCGGCCCGGTTTTTCAGCCAGAAGGTGCCGCCGATGCCGATGGTGGCCGTCACTTGCGCCAGCATGATGCACAGAAAAAACTTCCAGAACAGACGGCCCACGCTTACTCCTTGATCAGCTGGTAGCCGAGACGGTACACGGTTTGCAAACAGGAACGGCCATCGGCCAGGCTGCCCAGCTTGCGGCGCAGACTGCTCAAGTGTACGTCGATATTGCGGTCGAAGCGGGCCATGGGCCGGCCCAGGCCCAGTTCGGACAGCTGATTCTTGCTCACGGGCTTGCCCGCATGGCGCACCAGCACTTCCAGCAGGTTGAATTCCGTGCTCGTCAGCTCCAGGTGCGCGCCGGCCCAGGCAACGCGGCGCTGTTCCGGCCACATCGTCAACTGGCCCACGGTCAGCGGCGCCAGGCCCGACGTGTCCTGCGGCGCCGCTTGCGCACGGCGCAGGATGGCGCGGATGCGCGCCGTCAACTCGCGCGGCGTGCACGGTTTTGTCACGTAATCGTCGGCGCCCAGCTCCAGTCCCACGATGCGGTCCGTATCGTCGCCGCGCGCCGTCAGCATCAGGATGGGCAGGTTGCTGCCGGCGCGGATGCGGCGCAGGGTTTCCAGTCCATTCATGCGCGGCATCATGACGTCGAGGATGGCGATGGCGTACAGGCCCGTCAGCGCCTCGGCCGCGCCGCTTTCGCCGTCATGCACGGCGCGCGCGTCAAAACCTTCCTGCGTCAGGTATTCCTGGAACATGCCGACCAGTTCCACGTCGTCATCGATTAACAAAACCTTGCTCATGCCTGTGCTTTTTTCGGGTGAATATCGCCCGATGATAGCAGTCAAAGGGGGCCGTTCAGGGCGGTTTTACCCGCTTTTACATACGTCCGCTTACATTTGCGCACCTTCCTTTACACGCTTTTACGCCGCCCTAACGTTGCTTTACATGCCAGACGCCCACAATCAGGGCTGATCGCCACGAAAGGAAAGCCCGATGAAATACCTGAGTATTGCCATATCCCTGTTGCTGCTGTCCGCCTGCAGCATGCCGCTGCTGGCGCTGGCCCAGCAAGAAGCTGCACCCATGGAAGGGCCGCCGCCCGGCCTGCTTCACGGACCCGGCGGACCCGGTGCGCCAGGCTTGCCGCCATTCCTGCGCGGCATCGACTTGAGCGAAGCGCAGCAGGACAAGATTTTCGCCGCCACCTATGCCCAGGCGCCCTTGCTGCGGGAACAGGAAAAGATCGCCTTCAAGGCCCATGCGCAACTGCGCGCGCTGGCCGCCTCCAGCGCCTACGACGAGGCGAAGGCCAGTGCGCTGGCCAGCACGGCGGCGCAAGCCATGGCGCAGATCAGCTTGCAGCAGGCGCGGCTGGAACAGCAATTGCTGGCCGTGCTGACGCCGGAACAGCGCAAGCAGGCGCAGCAGCGGGGCGACAGCCGCCCCGGCCCGCGCCGTCCCCAATAAGCACAGGAGAGTGAGATGAGCATCAGTGCCTTGAGTTCGACCAGCGCCGCCAGCCAGCTGAGCGCGTTCAGCCGCCTGGGCGGCGGCAGCAATACCGGCAGTACCAGCGGCGCGGGCGGCACGCGGCCGTCAAAACCCGACGATGGCGCATTTCTCGACGCTATTTCCAGCGCCTTGTCATCGATCGGCGTGACGGTCGATGCCAGCGATGGCGATAGCGCGACGGACGGCGCCAGCGCCGCCGGCAGCGGCGACGCGGGCCAGGCGCTGGGCGCCTTCCTGCACCAGCTGATGGGCAGCCTGCATGCGCAGAGCGGTGGCGGTGCCGGCGGGCAAGAAGAGGGGGGCGAGCCGCCTTCGGGGCCGCCACCCGGCGGTGGCGCGCGCGGCGGTCCCGGCAATATCGAGTCGGATTTGCAAAGCCTGCTGCAAAAACTCTCGTCGTCCGGCAGCGATGGCAGCGACAGCGCGCAGAGCGCGGACAGCAGCGTGACGGACTTGCAGTCCAGCTTTGCCAGCCTGCTCAGCGCGCTGGGCGGCGATGAGGGCGGCGCGAGCAGCAGCAAACTGAGCAGTTTCCTGCAGGCACTGTCGGGCAGCCTGGGCGCGGCGAGTGCGGGCGGCAGCCTGTCCGCCAGCGGCAACCTGGTCGATACAACGGCTTGAGCCATGGAACGCAAGCTCGCCATTGCCGCCAGGAAGGCGCTCGCGCAACGGGCCACGCAGGCGCTGTTCCTGTGCGCCAGCCTGAGTCCTGCCCTGGCGAGCTTGCCCTATTTGATGGAATACATATGGACTTACATGATCACGGTCTGGCATCCGACCTCGAAATGATGCGGCAACAGGCGGCCGAACGGCGCCAAGTCCTGCGCTGGCTGCTGGCGGGCGCCGCCACCTTGCCGTTGATGAGCTGCGGCGGCGGGTCGGACGCCAGCGGCACGGCCGCGAGCGGCGGCGTCACAGGCACGTCCGGCGGCGCCGGCAGCGTCACGATACCGACCGCGGGCGCCTGCACGGTGATTCCCGAGGAAACGGGCGGGCCGTATCCGGCCGATGGCACGAACACGAATGGCGGCAGCATCATCAACGTGCTGAACCAGTCGGGCGTCGTGCGCAGCGATATCCGCGCCAGTTTCAACGGCGCCACGGGCGTGGCGGCAGGCGTGCCCCTGACCATCAATTTGCAGTTGCTCAACGCCAGCGGCGGCTGCGCCAGCCTGGCCGGCTACGCCGTGTATTTATGGCATTGCGACCGCGACGGCCTGTATTCGCTGTATTCGAGTGGCGTCACGGCGCAAAATTATTTGCGCGGTGTGCAGGAAACGGACAGCGCGGGCAAGCTGGCGTTCACGACCATCTTTCCCGGCTGCTACGCGGGACGCATGCCGCACGTGCATTTCGAGGTGTATCCCAGCCTGGCCAAGGCGGCCAGCGCCGTGAACCGCATCAAGACGTCGCAGTTCACGTTCCCGATGGCAACGCTGAACGAGGCTTACACGGCCAGCGGCTACACGGCCAGCGTGCGCAACCTGGCGCAGATCAGCTATGCCACCGACAATGTCTTTGCCGACGGCACCAGCTTGCAGATGGCGACGGTGACGGGCAATGCCACCGATGGTTATGTCGTCACCCTGACGGTGGCCGTGAACGGTTAAGTTGCCGTCATGAAACCGAGGTCGCGCCGGCTGAAGTTGCCGATGTTCGGGAACACGTCGGCCAGCTGGCCGTCTGCCACGCCGAACCACTTGGCCAGGGTGGCGCCATACTGGTCGACGGAGGTGGTCGGCAGCAGGGAGCCGGAACCCACGTCCAGCTCATGGCCCAGGCCCGTGGCGGGGAAGGCGCCGTAGATGTCGCGGCCCTTCACGGCGCCGCCCACGACAAAGTGGTGCGCGCCCCAGCCGTGATCCGTGCCGTCGCCGTTGCTGCTGAAGGTGCGGCCGAAGTCCGACGCCGTAAACGTCGTCACCTGGCGCCGCACGTCGGCGCCCTGCAGGGTGGTCAGGGTCGCGTCGAAATACGCGAGCGCGTGCGCCAGGCGCGCCATCAGGTCGCCGTGCAATTCCTTTTGGCGGTCATGCGTGTCGAAACTGCCCAGTGTCACATAGAACACTTGCCGTTTCGCCCCCAGGGGACCGCGCCCGCCGATGATGCGCGCCACCGTCTGCAATTGCACGGCCAGCTGGTTGACGCTGGACGCGCCCGTGTTCGGGTTGATGTAGGGCGGCGGATTGGGCACGCCGCCCGAGCCGGCCGCCAGCATGGCGCCGCTCAGCACGCTCTGGCTGGAAATGGCGCGCTGCACCGTCGCCACGTGTTCCTGCTCCATCATGTCGTCGCCCGCCGTGCTGATGATGTCGCGCAAGGCCGTCTCGCCCTCGGTGGTGCCGAACAGGTAGCCGCCGCCGATATTGCGGATCGGCACGGCGCCCGCCTGGCCCACCTGGAACTGGCGCACCTGGCGCCCGCTGAGGAACAGCGCGTTTGATGCGGCCGAGATGGCCGTAAACGTCGCATTCGCGTTGCCCGTGCCGAGCAGGTCGCCCAGGCGTCCGCCCCAGCCGATGCTGGCGCCTTCCGGCAAGCCCGATTGCCAGGTCGATTGCTGGTCGTTATGCGAAAACAGTTTCGGCGGCAGCGCCACATTGCCCGCTTTGTATTGCGCCAGGGTCAGGGGTTGGATCAGGGTGCCCACGTTGGCAACGATGGCGGCGCGGCCGCCGTCGAACAGGTCTTTCACGGGAGCGAGGGCGGGGTGCAGGGCAAAGCTGCGGCCCGTTTGCGCCGTGGCGGGCGTGATCGGCAGCACGCCGCCCGTTTCGCCGACGCCGGGCAGGTGGATCGAATCGTTGCTGCCCGTGTTGCGCAGGCGCAGGTATTCGCTCCACGATGGCGTGTCCGTGGCCAGCACCGTGTTGAAGGAATCGTTGCCGCCGGTCATGAACAGGCAGACGAGGGCCTTGTAGTCGTCGGCGGACTGGGCTGCGGCCTGGCCCATGGCGGCCAGGTTGAGGGCGAATGGCGTGGCCGCGCTGCCGGCCAGGCCCAGCATGGAGCCGAGGAAGCGGCGACGCGAGAAATGAGAGGTGATGGTCATGCTGCTTCCTTATTTTTGAACCAGGTATTCAGGCGAGGCCATGGCCAGGAAAATGGCCAGGTGCACGCGGTAGGTTTTTGCCGTCGTCACTTGCGCGGCATTGCTGCCGCTGGCAGGGGGAATCGCGATGCTCGTGACAGCCGCCAGGATCTTGCCGCGCAGCCGGGACGACATATTGCCGGACATTAACAGCAAGTTGACCCGGTCCAGCAAGGCGGCGGGCTGGTCGGCCAGGGCCACTTCGGCCGAGTAGTCGGCTTGCACGGCGCTGTTTTCCGCCACGCCGCCGCGGATGGCGTCCTGCATGAAGTTCAGGTAACCGGTGACGGATGGCTCCGATGTGATCTGCATTTCCGGCGCCACCAGGCCCGCCGTCGCCAGCGCCGAATTGGGCGGCACGTACGAGGGACGGAAGTAGTTGAAGACGGATGGCGCGTTCATGGGATTCTGCCCCAGTCCCGACAGTGGATCGCTCAGGTAATAGATGCGGTACTGCAAGGCCGCATCTTTGGCGTGAAAGGCGCGCATCCAGTTGCCCAGGCGCACAAGCGGTTCGCGCAATTTGCCCGTGCGCAGGCTGCTGCCGGCTGGCGCCAGCGCGTCGGGGTCGAGCAGCACGGCGCGGATCACGGCCTGCATGTCGCCGCGCACGCCCGAACCATTGTTGGCGAAGGCGGCCGCAACCCTGCCCACATAGGCCGGGCTGGGGTTGCTGGTCACCAGGCGCTGGATCAGCTGGCGGCCGAAGAAGGGCCCGGCATTCGGATGGTTGAACAGGGTGTCGAGGGCCAGCGCCATGTCCGCTTCGCCGCCGGCGGCGCCCGCCGCGCTCACGCCCAGAAAGCGCTTTTCGCTGGTGGAGTGGTACGCCGCATAGTTCTGCATCGGTTTCCAGTCGCGATCCGGATCGGCCACGCTGCCAAAGAAACGGTTCGCACCCTGGTCCGGGCCGGCCCAGCTCCAGCCCGTAAACACTTTCGCCAGGCCGCCCACATCGTCGCGCGTGTAGGTGTCGATGGGCTTGCCGCCGGACATTTTCAATGAACCATCCGCATTCAGCTGGTACAGGCCGATGGTAAACAGCTGCATCACTTCGCGCGCGAAATTCTCATCGGGCGTACGCGTGGCCGATTCCTTCTGGTTGCGCAGGTGCGACAGGTACAGCCCCATCATCGGATGGGTGGCCACGCCCTGCAGCAGGGTGCGGAAGTTGCCGAACGCATGTTGCCCCAGCATGTCGTAATAGCTGGCGACGCCCCGCGTTTGCGTCCATACGCTCTCGTTTTGCGTGGACACGACGAAGATTTCCGACAGGGCAAAGGCCACGCGCTGGCGCAACTGGTCGTCGCCGCGCACGGCTTGCTGCCAGAACGACTCGTAAAAGTCGTTCGGCACGGCCTTGGTGGCCGCTGCGCCCGCAACGGGATACTTGGCGTCGATATATTTGCGGTGCAAGGTTTGCGGCTTGGAAAACTGCGCGCGGAACCAGGCGTCGCTGTCGCTGGCGGCGAGGGCGTCGATGGCCGCCATGTCCGGCCCGAACGTGGCGCGGCCCAGGAAGCGCGACGCTTCCGCGCGCGTGAAGGTGGCTGTCTGGTTGGCCGGCGGCGTGGTCAGGGGCGGCGGCGGGATCGTGTCGCCCGGCTTGGTACCGGGGGTGGCCGGATCGCCGGGGGCGGTGGTCGCGGGCGGCACGACCGATATGTCCGGGTTCTGGGTGGCGCCGGTCTTGCTGTCGCCGCCACCGCCGCAGGCGGCAAGCAGGCTGAGTAATGTGATGGCCAATAAACGGCGCAAGGTAGGGTCTATCATTTAGTTTCTTTCAGGCAATCAAATTCTGGCCCATTAATTGTAGGGCTTGCCTACCAAAATCCTGTTTCCAATTAACTATTTACGTGTTGGCCACGTTTACTTTTATCGTCCGTTGATGTGGTGTTGATGGTCTTTTTGGCGGTGTAGCGCGAAGTTTGCTTTTTAAAAATGAAAAATATTTTTTGCCGATAGCGAGCACTGTGGCGGATAGGCGACGTAATCATTCCTGTCAATTAAGCTTGTTTGAAAGCTCATCTTGACAACGAAACCCGCTTCGCCGGAAACCATGGTTTTTACGCTATCGGCGAAACGCCGTTCGCCATCCTGTCCCATTCTTCCCCTGCGCCGGACTGGCATGCCCCTTGCGTCAGTGAGGCATGGGCCACCCGCCCGCCTTCCACCGGAGCCTGTCATGACCAGCCGCCTGCTCGCCTATCGTCCCGAAATGGAATTGCCTGACGCGTCGGGCATGCTGCCGCTGCAGCAGGAAGATGCGCTGGCGCTGGCGGCGCAGTTGCTGGAATTGCAGGGGCCGGCCCAATTCGATGCTTTCCTGGCGCGCCAGCTGGGTGCCACTGCGGCGGGCCAGCAAGTGCGCGGCACGCCGCTGGAAGGGCCGCTGCGCCAGTTGCTGGGCAAGGTGGTGGCGCCCTTGCTGCCCCTGCATGGTGGCTCGCCGCAGGCGCTCAAGCGGCGCGCTGCGGCCATCTTCGGCATGGAACTGGAAGGATTGAGCCCGGAAGACAAGGAATTCGAACTGGCGCGCCAGGTCGTGCAGCTGATCGATGCCGTCAACACGGCGCTGGTGCAGGACGGCGTCCTGGGCGCACGCGACCCCAGGACGCGGGTGGACACTGCCCTGCTGCAAGTGGCACGCCGCGTGGCGCCAGGCTTGCTCAGGCAGGCGGCGCAAGCGCCGGGACGGGACGGTGGCCATTGGCGCCGCGAGGGCGGGCACATCGTCGTGCTCGATTGTTAGCCGGACGGCTGCTGCGTCCGGCACTGTTATGTCAACCGAGGTGCTAACTTTGAGGAGTTCATCATGCATGACTTGGATCGTACGACCCTGGAATACGGACAGGAAATGTCCGGCTTTGAAGCGGAACAGTTCGAGTTTGGCCAGGGCGAGTGGAGCGGCGAGGGCGGCGCGAGCGCCATGTTTTCCGAGGCCGAGGAGATGGAACTGGCGAATGAATTGTTGTCGGTCAGCAATGAAGCCGAACTGGAACAGTTTCTCGGCAATTTCCTGCGCAAGGCCGCCTCCGTGGCGGGCGGCATCATCAAGTCGCCCGTGGGACAAGCGATCGGCGGCGTGCTCAAGGGCGTGGCGAAGAAGGCCATTCCCCTGGCGGGCGGCGCCATCGGCGGCTATTTCGGCGGCCCGCTGGGCGCCAAGATCGGCAGCGGCCTGGCCTCGGCCGCCGGCAGCGCCCTGGGGCTGGAAGCGGAAGCGTCGTCGAACGAGGACCGCGAATTCGAGGGCGCCAAGCAGTTCGTGCGCCTGGCGGCCGATACCGTCAACCGCGCCGCGCAAGCGCGCGGCAATGGCGACCCGCGCGCCATCGCCCAGGCGGCGGCCAGCGCGGCGGCGCGCCAGTTCGCGCCAGGCCTGCTGGGCCGCCCGGGCGGCCAGATCGCCACGCAGAACGGCGGCGCGGGTGCGGGGAGCGTGGCGCCAGCCGGGGTGCGCAGCGGCGCCGGCATGCGCCCATCCAGCGGCCGCTGGGCGCGCCAGGGCCACAAGATCGTCCTGTACGGCGTCTGACATCATGGCCATCGGCGCTTATGCAGCCTGGATGCTGGAGCAGGAGGCGCGCTCGCTGCTGACGCGGCTGGCGCGGCTGGAACCGTTTGCGCTGATCGAGCCGACGGTGCTGGCGGCGTCCCTGATGCCCAGCGCCCAGTCGGCCATCGAAAGCCAGCTGGTGCAGGGCCGGCGCGCCTTGCGGCGCATGGTGGCCCAGTTCCAGTGGTGGCTGCGGCGCGAGCACGCCGACGGCGCCAGCATGGCCACGGCCGCCGAGGCCCAGCGCCGCTTCACTTTCCTGCGCCTGAAGTTCAATGCCGCGCTGACCCAGTTCGACCTGTTCAACGAAGTCATCACCCAGCGCAGCGAGCACAAGACGGGCGTGTGGCTGGCCGGCCTCGACATCGTTGCCGCCGATGCGCTGGCGCTGCCCGGCGATGTCTACCAGGCGCCGCCCGTGATCTGCTACCTGGACCGGGGGCCGGGCGCGGCCATCCGCCGCGCGCGCACGCGCCTGCCTGGCGGCGGCGACAATCCCGTCGCCATCATCCGCCTGCCGCGCGAGCGCATGATCGGCAGCGGCATCGCCTCGTCGCTGGTGCACGAAATCGGCCACCAGGGCGCGGCGCTGCTGGACCTGGTGGCGTCCTTGCGGCCCGTGCTGCAAGCCATGCAGCACGGCGGCAGCGGCCTGGTGCACGTGTGGCAGTTGTGGGAGCGGTGGATTTCCGAGATCGTGGCCGACTTCTGGTCGCTGGCGCGGGTCGGCGTGGCCGCCACCCTGGGCCTGATCGGCGTGGTGAGCCTGCCGCGCGTGTTTGTCTTCCGCCTCAATATCGACGATCCCCACCCGGTGCCATGGCTGCGGGTGCGCCTGAGCTGTGCCATGGGACGGGCCTTGTATCCGCATCCGCAGTGGGACCGCCTGGAGCAGCTGTGGCTGTCGTACTACCCGCTGGCCGGCCTGCCGCCCGTCCGGCAGCGGCTGCTGGAACAGTTGCAGGCCAGCATGGACGCCCTGGTGGGCTTGCTGGTGCAGCACCGGCCGCCGGCCTTGCGCGGCGGCTCGCTGGTCGAAGCCATGGCCGTGCACACGCGCCAGCCGGCCATGCTGGCGCAGCTGTTTCGCAGCTGGACCCTGGCGCCGGCGCAGATGTACCAGGCGACGCCGACCCTGGTGTTCGCCGTGCTGGGCCAGGCGCGCGCCAGCGGCACCTTGAGCCCGGAAGACGAAAGCGAGCTGCTGGGGCGTTTGCTGACCCACTGGGCCCTGCGCAGCACCCTGGACACGTCGGAGCTGTGCGCGGATGTCGTGCGGCATGGCCGCCGGTCCGGCAAGCCGTTTGATTATCCATTGAGGAGAATGACATGAGCAGCAAGATGAGCAGCAATATGGGTGGCAAGATGGGCAGCAGGAGCGGGGCGGCGGGCCAGGCGGGCCCGAAACAGCAGGGCGGCAGCATCGTCGTCACCGTGCACGAGCAGGACAGCGGGGCCATGGTCGTCAATGCCGCGATCAGCCTGTACCGGGGCGCCGACGCCGACTGCCATGATTTCAATGCCGCCGCCTGGCAAGCCGACCCCGCCATGCTGGTCGGCGTGCGCTGGACGGATGGCCGTGGCGGCACCGTGTTTGCCGACCTGGCGACGGGCAGCTACGTGGGCGTGTATGGCAATTTCCCCGCCACGGCGCCCCAGTGCGTGACGGTGCAGGCCGGCTGCAGTGCCGTGCTGTGCTTCAAGCCGCAGCTCAACCCGCAGGTGGGGCTGGCCTTCGAAACGCCGGACTGCCATCCCAGCGACTGCAATTTTGGCAGGGTGGGCGACCGCGCCGTGGCCACCGTGTCGTTTGACGGCGATCAAAGCGCCGACGGGCGCGACCAGGTGCAGGTGCTGGCCGCCGCGCCATGGGTGCCCCTGCGCGGCACGCCGAACGCCTTTTCCACGCCCGTGCGGCGCGCCGGCATGCACCGTTTCATGGCGCAGATGATGCTGTCGCAGCGGCCCGACCTGCGCAGCGCCTTGCCCGTGCCGGAAGGACTGAGTCCGAACGCCATGCTGGCCGTGGATGCGGAATACGAGACGGAAGAGCGCCAGCCGCAGCCCATCTCGGGCAATGTGGGCGTGTCGCTGACGCGCACGGAAACGGAGCCGACGGAAGACTTGCCCCTGTGGACCTTGATACGCAACAGCACCGAGGCGATGTCGTTTACAAATTACCTGCATTTCATGGACAGCCTGTTTTGCGGCGACCTGGCCGCCGTGCGCGGCTTCGAGCAGGAGCGCTTCGTCAAGAAGGCCGACATGTTCCAGCAGCTCAAGCAGCGCCGCGCGCTGCCGTTCTCCGATTCGGACTCCTACCGCGTGCTGAAAGTGGCGACGGAAGCGTTCGTGATGGTCAATTGCGGCGTGCTGAACCAGCCGCTGGCCTTCAATCCGGCCGAAGACAACGCCTATCTGGACCGGCGCGACATCCCCCAGGGGCGCGACCTGGAAACCGTGCTGCGCAACGATTACCTGGAAAACATCGACGGCTTCCAGACCTTGCCCTACCTGGCCGTGATCCGGCGCAAATTGCCCGACATCCCCATCAGCATCCCGCGCGGCCAGGAGGGGGAAGTGGACCTGTGCTTTGGCATCATCCAGGAAAAGCTGGCCAATCCCTGCCTGCTGGAACTGATCTGGTCGTACTGGCACGAAGAGGGTATGCTGGTGCAGACCATGAACGCCATCGCGCAACGCTTCCAGAACCTGCGCGCCCCCGGCGGCGGCCTCGACCCCTTGTCGAACACGGAAATCGACATGCTGCGTCCCCTGAATAACTTGCTCTGGGGCTACACCCAGGATGAGCAGCACCGGCTCACCGTGGTGCGCCGCAACTATGAGTATGACCATCACTACGGCGTGCGCCTGGACGGCAAGGCAGTGCAGCACTTCCGGCCAGCCGACAGCCGCTCCAAATTCCTGGAAGCATTCCACCACCTGCTGCGCCTGCTCACTTCCTTCTACAAGCAGGATGACGACACTACCGTGAAGGCGGACGCCTTCCCCGTGCTGAATGCCTTGAAGGAAATCCATTTGATCCTGTCGCAGGGCGCGCACAACCAGTTCGGCGACTTGCCGTCGACGGCGCGCATCGAGATGCTGATGCAGCAATGGATGCTGGCGCGGCCCGAATTCCGCGAATTCTTGCCGACGCGCGTGATGGTGGCGTATCCGGAGCCGTGGATGGACCGGGTCGATGCCATGAAGAAACTGCAGGGTTGGACGGATACGAGCGTGATGCATTTCCGTAACCTGGCCATCTTTGGCGAGCAATTGCTGCTTTCCGTGCGCTATGGCAACTGGAGCGACATCTACGAACCCACGCAGGCGTTCAACTGGGCGCGCTTCTGGCGTCCGCAAGTGCAGGGCTATATCCACGGCTACCGCGCCGCCACCGGGGTCGACCTGTCCGTCGACAGCAGCGACCCGGCGATCGAAGCGACGATGCCCTCGGTATTGCTGCGCCAGCGCCTGAGCCAGCAGCTGCGCAGCGTCTAGGACGGGAGCGGGGCGCGTGCATGCTCGACTTTACCAGTGCGCTGTACCTGGGCATGCGCCATCCCGCGGCTTCGCTGGCGCCATGGAGCAGCCTGACCCTGGGCCAGCCGGCCGCGCTGCAGGAGCCGCCCGGCGCGCAAACCCTGGCAGCAAGCCTGGCTGCGCTGCAAGGTTGCGAGGCCGCTTGCGTGCTGCCGTCGACCCTGCACCTGTTCTGGGACCTGTTCGGCATGCTCGCTGCCGAGCGGCTGGTGATCCTCGTTGATGGCGGCAGCTACGCCATCGCGCGCTGGGGCGCCGAGCGGGCCCAGGCGCTGGGCTTGCCCCTGCGCATGTTTCCCAGCGGCGAGATGGCGGTGCTGCGGCGCCTGGCGGCGGACTGGGGCCGGCAGGGGCGGCGCCCGCTGATCCTGGCCGATGGCTATGTGCCGGGCAGCGAACAGGTCTTGCCTCTGGCCAGCTACGCGGCCCTGGCGCGCCAGGGGGGCGGCTATCTGCTGCTGGACGACACGCAGGTGCTGGGCGTGGCGGGCACGGCTGGTGGCGGCTCGGCGCGGCTGCATGGCTTGCCGGGCGGCTACGACAAGGGGGGCGGCCACCTGATCGTCGGCGCCTCGCTGGCCAAGGGCTTTGGCGTGCCGCTGGCCGTGCTGGCCGGCAGCGGCAACTTGCTGCGGCGCTTCGCGGCGCGCAGCCAGACGCGCGTGCATGCCAGTCCGCCTTCGGCAGCCGTGCTGGCGGCGGCGCGGCGCGCGCTGGCGCTCAATGCGCGCCATGGCGACGCCCTGCGCGCCAGGCTGGCGGAGCGGGTGGCGCAATGGAGGGCGGGGATGGCGGCGGCCGGCATCGCCTGCCAGGGTGGCAGCTTTCCCGTGCAGCGCCTGCCCGGCCGCGCCCATTTGCAACAGGTCTTGCGCGCAGCGGGCGTGCTGTCGCTGGCGCAAGCGGGGGACGGTCCCGGCGCGCTGACTTTTCTGCTGCGGGCCGACCAGACGCCACGGCAACTGGAGCAGGCGATGGGCTTGCTAGAACATCACATCAGGAGGCGATATGAACGAAGCGTTTGAAATGCTGCCCTTTGCGGGGCAGCCGGGAGCGGCCGGCGAGCAGGAATGGCAGGGGGAGTGGTCGCCAGAGTGGTCGCAGGAGTGGCAGGGGGAGGAAGAGGGCGAGGCCGAATGGGAGGGCGAGCGCTGGCCCCCCGGTGGCGCGCGCGGGGGCATGCGCGGCGGCGGGCTGCGCGCGCGGCCGCCCCTGCGCGGACAGCGCCGTCCCGTGCCGCCGCGCTACCAGGCGAATCCGGCGCGCAGGCCGCCGCGTCCCGCATCGCCGCCTTTGCCCTATCTGCCGCCGCGCTACCGGGGCTGGGGCGGCTACGTGCCCATCTACCCGACCCTCTATCCGCAGGCCTATCCCGTGGCGGAACCGGCGTTTGGCGACCAGCTGGAGCCGGCCATGGATGCGGGCCAGGGACAGGATCAAGGGCAGGGCCAGGACGATGACGGGCAACAAGGTGAAATCCCGCCCACCCTGGCCGGCACCATGGGCCGGGTGCCGGAAGCGGCCGCCTTGACCTACCAGGCGCTGGGGCCGCTGGCCAATGCCTTGCGCGACCCGAATGGCCGCGGCCCGGGCCTGTATGTGGTCGAATTCGATGCGGGCGGACGGCGCCGCGCCTACAGCGGCCAGACGGACGATCTGCACCGCCGTTTGCTGCAGCACCGGCTGTGCGGCCAGATGATGGGCGTCGACTTGAGCGGTCACCAGGTGTACGTGGCGGCCCTGTCCTCGGCGGCGCAGCGGCGCCGCATCGAGCAGCGCATCCACGACGATATGTTCGCCAACCAGCGCGGCGTGCTGACCAACCAGCGGCGCGAACTGGAACTGGCCGTGCTGGGCGAAATGTGGAATTGACGACAGCGCTTTGACGACTGCGAAGGAGTACATCATGCATCAATTCGAATGTGAATGCGCGCAATGCCGCCAGCGGGCTGGCGCCGCGTTTGAAGTGCTGGAGTTTGGCGAAACCTGGTCCGGCAAGGGGAGCGCCCCGGCCCTGTTCAGCGAAGAGGAAGAGTTGCAGCTGGCCATGGAATTGCTGGAAGTGTCCAGCGAGGAGGAACTGGAACAGTTTCTCGGCAACGTGTTCAAGAGCGTGTGGAAGGGCGTCAAGAAGGCGGGTGCTACCATCGCCAAGGTGGCCAAGCCCCTGGGCGGCGCCTTGAAGGCCGTGGCCAAGACGGCCTTGCCCTTTGTCGGCGGCGCCCTCGGTTCGATGATCCCGATACCGGGCGTGGGCACGGCGCTCGGTTCGGCCCTGGGGCGCGCCGCCAGCAATGCGCTGGAACTGGAGCTGGAGGGCGAAGCGGAGGGCGAGGCGCCGGCCGACCGCGAACTGGAGCTGGCGCGCCGCTTCGTGCGCATCGCCGGGCAGGCGGCGCGCCTGGCGGCCGACGGCGACGGCAGCGCGCGCGCCGTGGAAAGCGCGCTGACGCGGGCCCTGCACCAGCAACTGCCGCACTTCCGTTCGGCCGCGCCGCAGGGCGAGGAGGAGAGCGGGCGCTGGCGCCGGCGCGGCAACCGCATCGTCGTCATGGGCGACTGGCAATAGCGCGGCAAGATGATCATCGACTGCCATTGCCATGCGGGACCGGGCGACGGCTTGAGCGGGCCGTGGGACAGCGATGCGCCGCTGCAAGCCTATCTGCGCCGCGCGCAGGCGGCCGGCATCGCCCGCAGCGTGCTGTTCGCCACCTTCCACTCCGATTACGCCATCGCCAACCATGGCGTGGCGCGCCTGGTCGCCTCCGATCCGCAGCGTTTCTACGGCTTTGCCTTCGTGCATGCGCGGCGCGACCGGGGCCGCATCCAGGATCTGGTGCGCACGGCCGTCGAGCGCTATGGCTTTGTCGGCATCAAGGCGCACCGCCTGGATGCGCGCATCAGCGGCGAAGTGTGCGACGCGGCCCGCTTCTTCGGCTTGCCCGTGCTGTACGACCCGGCCGGCGAGGTGGCCGTGGCCGAGCTGCTGGCGCAGCAGTATCCGGACGTCGATTTCATCCTGCCCCATCTGGGCAGCTTCGGCGACGACTGGGCGGTGCAGCTGGCACTGGTCGACCATCTGGCGCGCCACCGCAACATCCATGCGGACAGCTCGGGAGTGCGCCGCTTTGACCTGTTGCAACAGGCGGTGCAGCGCGCGGGGCCGCACAAGATTCTGTTCGGCTCGGATGGCCCCTGGCTGCATCCGGGGCTGGAATTGCACAAGATTCAGCTGCTGGGCTTGCCGCCGGCCGATGCGGCTTTGATTACGGGTGGCAATTTCTTGCGGCTGGCGCGGCTGGCTTGAGGCAGATCAAGGCGCGGCCGCCTTGCGGCGTATCTGCAGGGCGCGGTCCGTCACGCCCAGGCGGGCGGCGGCGCGCTGGTTGTTGCCGTGTTCCTCGGCCAGCACGAGGCGGATGGCCATGTCGGTGGCGCAGCGCGCGATGTGCGACAGCTTGCAGCCCTGAGCCAGGGCCCGCCGCACGGCCGCTTCGAAGTGCTGGTCGGGCCAGGGCGGCGCCAGCAGCCGTTCTTCGGGGGGCAGGGCGCCGATGGTGATGGGACCGGGGCCGCAATGGCGGTGCCAGATGCGCGTGACGGTCTGGCGCAGCTCGCGCACATTGCCAGGATAGTCGCGCAGCAGCAGGTATTCGCGCACGGCGGCGTCCAGCGGGGGCGGCTGCTGCTGGGCCAGTTCGGCGAGGAAATGCCGGGCCAGCGGCAAGATGTCGTCCTGGCGTTCGCGCAACGGCGGCGTCTGGCAACGCCAGCCGGCGATGCGGTAATACAGGTCGGCGCGGAAGGCGCCGCGCGCCACCTCGTCTTCCAGTGCACGGTTGGTGGCGCAGACGAGGCGAAATTGCGTCGGTTGCCAGGTATTGCCGCCCACGCGCTTGTATTTGCGTTCCTGGATGGCGCGCAGCAGCTGCGCCTGCAGGGGCAGTTGCAGTTCGCCCACTTCGTCGAGGAAGAGCACGCCGCCGTCTGCCAGGGCGAAAGCGCCGTCGCGCGGCGCCGCCGCCCCCGTAAACGCGCCCCGTTCATGGCCGAACAGTTCGCTGCCAGCCAGTTCCGGCGACAGGGTGGTGCAGTCGAGGATGGTGAAGTCGCCACGGCAGTTGCCGAGGCGGTGGACCAGTTGCGCCAGTAAATCCTTGCCCGTGCCCGTCTCGCCCGTGATCAGCATCGGGGCCTGGCTGAAGGCGGCCATTTCCACCACCTGGTGCAGCAAGGCGGTCCAGGCAGCGCTGCCGCCCACCAGTTGCTGGCGCACGGCGCTGGACGCCAGCAGCTGCGCCACGGCTTGCCAGCGCTGCAGGCGCGCCAGCACCTGGCCCGCATCGACGGCGCCGCCAGGCCACAGCAGCACATCGAGCGCGCCGGCCGCCAGCAGGGCCCGCTGTTGCGCGCAGCTGAGGGCCTGGCCGCAGGCGGCGATGGCCAGCACGCGGGCATGGCTGCACAGCGCCGGCAGCGCTTGCAGCAGCGCCGTATTGGCTTCGGCGAACAGCACGATGCCCGTTCCATCTGCTTCGCCATCGTGCCGCCGGGCTATAGTTACCTGAGCCTGCTTCAAGGCCGCCGCCAGCAAGGCGCCACTGCCAGCCGCCGCCTGCTGCATGATTTCCAGCCACACCTTGAGCGTCATAGGCCTGCCGTCACGAGGGCACGAGTCGCCCATCTTAGAAGCCCGATACCCCAGCCGTTTGATCTGGCGCAAGCGTGCGCGCTGGCCCACAATGAAAAACGCCGCCTGATTTGCATCAGGCGGCGCCATGTAAGCAGCAGCGCTCTTTAACGAACGTCACGACGGTTCATCCAATCGTAGCGAGCGGCAGTGATTTGTGGCCGAGAAGCGCAACCGTACTCAAGTACGGTGAGCATCGCCGGCCGCAAAGCGCGCCGCGCAGTAGATTGGATGAGCCGTCACTAATCGTCCAGTTTGACGCAGTCGACGAAGTAGCCGCGCTTGCCATCGACTTCGCGTTTCACGAGGCCATGCACATCCGTCTCGAAGCCGGGGAAGCGCTCGTTGAAGTCGCGTGCGAAGCGCAGGTAGTCGACGATGGTCTTGTTGAAGCGCTCGCCCGGGATCAAGAGCGGGATGCCTGGTGGGTACGGCGTCAGCAGGATGGACGTGATGCGGCCTTCCAGTTCGTCGATGGCCACGCGTTCGATTTCGCGGTGCGCCATCTTGGCGAACGCGTCCGACGGCTTCATGGCCGGGATCATGTCCGACAGATACATTTCCGTCGTCAGACGGGCCACGTCGTAAGCCTTGTAGAAATCGTGGATTTGCTGGCACAGGTCGCGCAAGCCCATTTTTTCGTAGCGTGGGTTGGCCGCCGCAAATTCCGGCAGGATGCGCCACATCGGCTGGTTCTTGTCGTAGTCGTCCTTGAATTGTTGCAAGGCCGTCAACAGGGTATTCCAGCGGCCCTTGGTGATGCCGATGGTAAACATGATGAAGAACGAGTACAGGCCGCATTTTTCAATGATGACGCCGTGCTCGGCCAGGTATTTGGTGACGATGGACGCGGGGATGCCCGTGTCGCCGAACTGGCCATCCAGCGACAGGCCCGGGTTGACGATGGTTGCCTTGATCGGGTCGAGCATGTTGAAGCCGGGAGCGAGGTCGCCGAAACCGTGCCAGTCATCTTCGGCGCGTATCATCCAGTCTTCCTGCTGGCCCATGCCTTCGTCGTTGAAGCTGGCCGGACCCCACACCTGGAACCACCAGTCCTGGCCCCATTCCTGGTCGATCTTTTTCATGGCGCGGCGGAAATCGAGCGCTTCCATGATCGATTCTTCCACCAGGGCCGTGCCGCCCGGCGCTTCCATCATGGCCGCGGCCACGTCGCACGAGGCGATGATGGAATACTGCGGCGAGGTCGAGGTGTGCATCAGGTAAGCCTCGTTGAAGGCGTCCTGGTCCAGCTTGACCGTGTCCGATTCGCGCACGAGGATTTGCGAGGCCTGCGACAGGCCGGCCAGCAATTTGTGCGTGGACTGGGTCGAGAAGATCATCGATTCCTTGGCGCGCGGACGGTCCTTGCCGATGGCGTGCATATTCTTGTAGAAATCGTGGAAGGTGGCGTGCGGCAGCCACGCTTCATCGAAGTGCAGGGTGTCGATCTTGCCGTCCAGCATTTCGCGCAGGGTTTCCACGTTGTAGATCACGCCATCGTAGGTCGATTGCGTGATGGTCAGGATGCGCGGCTTCTTGTTTTTCGCTTCGCGCGCGAACGGATTCGCCTCGATCTTGCGGGCAATGCTTTCCGGCGTGAATTCATGCAGCGGGATAGGGCCGATGATGCCCAGGTGATTGCGCGTTGGCATCAGGAACACGGGAATGGCGCCGCACATGATGATCGAATGCAAGATTGACTTGTGGCAATTGCGGTCGACGACGACGATGTCGCCTGGCGCCACGGTCGAATGCCACACCATCTTGTTCGAGGTCGAGGTGCCGTTCGTGACGAAATAGCAATGGTCGGCATTGAAGATGCGCGCCGCATTGCGTTCGGACGCGGCGACGGGGCCCGTATGGTCGAGCAGCTGGCCCAGTTCCTCGACGGCGTTGCAGACGTCGGCGCGCAGCATGTTTTCACCGAAGAACTGGTGGAACATCTGGCCGATCGGCGACTTCAGGAAGGCCACGCCGCCCGAGTGGCCAGGGCAGTGCCACGAGTAGGAACCGTCGTTGGCGTAGTGCACCAGCGCGCGGAAGAACGGCGGCGACAGGCCGTCCAGGTAGGATTTCGCTTCGCGGATGATGTGGCGCGCGACGAATTCCGGCGTATCTTCGAACATGTGGATGAAACCATGCAGTTCGCGCAGGATATCGTTGGGAATATGGCGCGAAGTGCGCGTTTCGCCGTACAGGTAAATAGGGATGTCGGCGTTCTTGTAGCGGATTTCCTCGACGAAGGCGCGCAGCGACTTCAAGGCGTGATCGGTTTCCTCGATGGAACCGGCGCCGAATTCTTCATCGTCGATCGACAGCACGAAGGCTGACGCGCGCGATTGCTGCTGGGCAAATTGCGACAAATCGCCGTAGCTGGTCACGCCCAGCACTTCCATGCCTTCTTTTTCCATTGCGGCGGCAAGGGCGCGAATGCCCAGGCCGGACGTATTTTCAGAACGGAAATCCTCGTCAATGATGACGATGGGGAAACGAAATTTCATGCATGTCTCCAAAAAAGCAAGCCGCCCCTGACAGATGTGAAGGGGCGGACTAGGGCGCGACGGTCAGGCGGTAGTGCAACCCGGCAGCCGCATAAAAAAAATAAGAACGGGATTCTCGCAGAAATGCGGCCTCTGCGGGAAAAAAATATCGCCCCAAAGCGCCACAAGCTTGCGCTAGCGTGACGCAACGGTGTGACAGGGGTATTACAGCAACATTCTGTTAATCAACATCAACCTTATCAGGCTTTGCGTTGCAGCGTGACAAAGGCGTAAGGCAGGCCGGATTTCTCCGAAACATGCGCTTCGCGCGCGGTTTCTTGCCACACGGCATGATCCACGGCGGGGAAAAACGCGTCGCAATCGAACGTCTGGCCGATTTCCGTGACGATCAGGCGCTGCGCCAGGGCCAGCGACTGTCTATAGATGTCGGCGCCGCCGATGATATAGCCTTCGGCGCCGTCCAGCAGGGCGATGGCCGCTTCCAGCGACGGCGCCGTTTCCACGCCTTCGTGGCGCCAGTCCGGATTGCGCGTGATGACGATGTTGCGGCGGTTCGGCAGCGGGCGGCCGATGGAATCGAAGGTCTTGCGGCCCATGAGGATGGGGTGGCCCGTCGTCAAGCGCTTGAAATGCGCCAGGTCTTCCGGCAATTTCCACGGCAGGGTGTTGTCGATGCCGATGCCGCCTTGCTGGTCGGTGGCAACGATGATGGTCAGTAAGCTCATTGGTTCTGTGAAAAAGGTGGGGGCGAGGCCCGATGCCCGTCATTATCGTTGAAATTGCCGGCAGCCTCCAGATGCGCACGCATGGCTTGCGCCAGCGCGCCTGGCGCTTCCAGCGGAATCATGTGGCCGGTGTCGTCTTTGAGTATGTGCAAGGTGGCTTGCGGCAAGCGGGCGGCCATGGCGCGCAGGTCGTCGGGATCGACGAGCTTGTCGTCTTCGGCACCCACGATCAGCACGGGGAAATCGAGCTCCGGCAAGCGCGCCATCAGGTCGGGGCGGTCTATCGTGGTGAGAAATTGCGCCAGCAGCACCTCCTTGCCCAGGTCCAGCCCCATCTGCTGGATCAGGCCCGTGATGCCGTCGTCCTGCAAGTGCGACGGGTGCAGCAATTCGCGCAGGCGCTGACGCGTGATGCCCGTATAGGCATTGCGCTCGAGCATGGCGACGATGCGCTGGCGCGCTTCGATTTCCGCCGGCAGCAAACCTTTGGCCGAATTGGCGATCAAAGTGAGGGATTTCACACGCTGCGGGTGCGCCAGCGCGTGTTCGAGCGCCAAGTAGGCGCCCAGCGAAAAGCCCACCAGATGGGCTTGCGGAGCGCTGTGGCTGGCGATCATCTGCTGCATCTGCGGGCGCGTGCGCGCCTGGTGCAGGGGGATGTGCTGCAGCTCAAAGGCGTCGCCCAGGGCAGGCGCCAGGCGCGACCACAGGCGTGCGTCGCACAGGGTGCCAGGAATGCAGTCGAGTCGTATATTGATCAAGGACAAACCTAGTGTGAAAAATTTTTGTCGAGCGGCATTATCCGTCATTTTGCGCATCGGGACAGCGGCACGATTTTTCCGTATGGCATTATTTTCAATAGTGCGCGGCTGGCAAGCCGGAACTTTATGGTAGGCTCATGGCTCATCAAGCCGGTGTGCCGGCGACGTGACCTGAAACACCGAATGCAACCCCCACATTAAAGAGGAATTACCATGGCGATCAGTTTGCAAAAAGGCGGCAATGTCAACCTGAGCAAGGAAGCTCCCGGCTTGAAGAAAATCGTGATTGGCTTGGGCTGGGACCCGCGCGCCACCGATGGCGCCGCTTTTGACCTGGACGGCAGCGCCTTCCTGCTGAAAACGGATGGCAAGGCCCGTTCCGATGCCGATTTCATTTTTTATAACAACCTGAAGTCGGCTGACGGCTCCATCGTCCACGCGGGCGACAACACCACGGGCGGCGGCGACGGCGACGACGAGAAAGTGGCCGTCGACCTGGCCAGCGTGCCCGCCGACATCGACAAGATCGCCATTGCCGTCACGATCCACGACGCGGAAAACCGCAAGCAGAACTTCGGCATGGTGGGCAAGGCCTACATCCGCTGCCTGAACGGCGACAACGGCGCGGAAATCGCCCGCTACGACCTGTCGGAAGACGGCTCGACGGAAGCGGCCATGATCTTCGGCGAAATCTACCGTGCCGGCAGCGAATGGAAATTCAAGGCCATCGGCCAAGGTTTCAAAGGCGGCCTGGGACCACTGGCACGCTCGTTCGGCATTAATGCGTAAAAAGCAATTGTTTGCGTAACTGTACCGGGTGGCACCGCTGCCCGGTTCTGTCTCTCTCTTCTTTCTCCCCGACTCCATGGAAAACCTGATCAAGGGGCAGCGCCTGGCGCTGTCCGGCCTCGTCACGGGCAACGTCGTGCAACTGGGACTCGCCAGCGCTGGCGTGTCGCTGGACTTTGCCTGTTTCGGCCTCGATGCCAACGGCAAGCTGTCCGACGACCGCTACATGACTTTCTTTAACCAGCCGCGCACGCCGTGCGGCGGCGTGGAAGCGGCGGCGCCGTCCGGCGATGCGGCCGGTTTCAGCTACCAGCTGGACCGCTTGCCTGCCACCATCGAGCGCCTGGTCGTCACGGCCGCCATCGATGGCGCAGCTACCATGGCGCAGCTGGGCAGCGGCTACCTGCGCTTGCAGGACGGCGGGCGCGAGCTGGCCCGCTACACGTATGCGGGATCTGATTTTGCGCAAGAAAAAGCCGTCATGCTGGGCGAGTTCTACCGCAAGGACGGCGGCTGGCGCTTCATGGCCGTGGGCCAGGGTTTCAATGGCGGCCTGGACTCTCTGGTCGCCCATTTCGGCGGCGAAGTGGCGCAGGCGGCAGCGGAGCCGGCGCCGCCGCCCAAAATTTCCCTGTCGAAAATCTCGCTGACCAAGGCGGGCCAGACGCACAAGGTGTCGCTGCAAAAGGGCGCGGGCGCGCCGGGCAAGCTCACCGTCAAGGCCACCTGGGTCGACAACGGCGATGGCGACGACGATAACGACGACCTCGATTTAAGAGTCGGCATCCTCTTGCCGAACGGCCAGATGCGCTTCATCCAGGCGCCCGATACGCCGGGCAGCTTCGACGTCATGCCGTATGTGCGCCACCTGGGCGACGTGGCGGGCGCATCGGGCAAGGAACCGGCCACGGAAACGGTGGAAGTCAATCCCGCGCTGGCGCAACAGTACGGCGGCACGGTGGGCCTCGTCTTCAGCGTGTATTCGGCGCTGGCCAATGGCGCCGTGTCGGTCGCTTCCATGCGGCCGAAGATGGTCATGCAATATGGCGAGCAGATCGTCGAGTGCGCGTTCGACTTCCGCCTGTCCAAGGCGGCCGAGGACGATTCCGTCTACACCTATGTGATCGGCATGGCGCGCATCACGCCCGACAGCATCATCCTCGAACCGTCCGGCAAGACGTCGGAACCGGGCAGCGAAGCGACGCCGTGGCTGAGCTGGCAGGGCGAGAATCTGCAACTGGCCTTCAACGGTCCCGTCGTCTTCAAGGGCGAGGACAAGGAAGACGAAGATGATTTCAACGCGGACAATCCGCGCCGCTATATCGCCTAGGAGGCACTGATGGAAACCTTGTCCAAGGGACAGCGCTTGCCGCTGGCCAATCTCGTTCCCGACGGCGTGCTGCAGGTGGGCGTCGCCGCGCAGGGGCTGGCGCTCGACGTGGCCTGTTTCGGCCTCGACGCCAGCGGCAAACTGGCCGACGAGCGCTACATGACCTTTTTCAACCAGCCGCGCACGCCGTGCGGCGGCGTGGAAGCGCGGGCCGGCAGCGGCGGCGACATGGCCGAGTTTGCCTTGCAACTGGCGCGCTTGCCGGCCGGCATAGACCGCCTCGTCGTGACGGCGTCCATCGATGGCGGGGGCGTGATGTCGCAGTTGCAAGCCGGCCACGTGCGCCTGCAGGCGGGCGGACGCGAGCTGGCCCGCTTCGCCTTCGCGGGTAGTGATTTCGCACAAGAAAAAGCCGTCATGCTGGCAGAAATCTACCGCAAGGATGGCGGCTGGCGCTGCATGGCCGTGGGACAGGGCTTCAATGGCGGACTGGACGCGCTGGTGCGCCACTTCGGCGGCGAAGTCGACCAGGCCGCCTCTGCTGCCCCTGCGGCGGTTTCGGCCGTCATGCAGGCAAAGATCAACCTGGAAAAACGGGTCGAACGGGAAGCGCCGCAACTGGTCAGCCTCGTCAAGCAGGCGGGCGTGTCGCTGCAGAAAGTGGGTTTGCTTGACCACCGCGCCAAGGTGTGTTTGTGCCTGGATATTTCCGGCTCCATGGGCCGACTATATAAAGAAGGGCTGGTGCAGCGCTTTGCCGAACGCATCCTGGCCCTGGGCTGCAAGTTCGACGACGATGGCGAGATCGATGTTTTCCTGTTCGGCAAGAATGTCCACCATCCGGCGCCCATGGCCTTGAGCAATTGCAATACCTACGTGGGCCAGGCCATACAGCGCCATCCGCTGGAAGGCGACACGCGCTATGGCGCCGCCATGCAGGCGATACGCGCATTTTATTTCCCCGATGGCGCCGGCGGCGAGCGCACGCGGCCCGTCGCCGCGGAATTGCCCGTGTACGTGATGTTCGTCACCGATGGCGGCACGAGCGACCAGGCGACGACGGAGAAACAATTGCGCTGGGCTAGCCATGAGCCGATCTTTTGGCAATTCATGGGCATCGGCAAGGGGCGCAAATCGAAAAGCAAGTTCCTCGCCGCCTTTGCCGATTCCGACTTCCCCTTCCTGGAAAAGCTCGACGAATTGCAGGGTCGCCTGGTCGACAATGCCAATTACTTTTCCGTCAGCTCGCCCGACGAGCACAGCGATGCGGAACTGTATGACTTATTGATGACGGAATATCCGGGCTGGCTGAAACTGGCGCGCGGCAAGGGCTTGCTGAGGTAGCGCAAAGGTAGCGCAAAGGTCATCGGATGAGGCTATGCGACCACAAGTGCGAGAGATTTGTAAATTGAAGTAAATAACAATGGTTCGCATTTGCTTTGCTCCTTGCAATCGTGGCATGCTTTGAGAATGTGCTCTCACGCTGCGGCGTAGTGCCTCATCCGTAGCGTCTCGATTATTTTTTAAGCAAATGCATAAAATCCTCTTTCACTGTCTGGCGGGCGGCAGTCTGCTCGTGTCCGGCGCCGCTGTCCAGGCGCAAACCGTCACCGGCGATACCGTCGTCAAGCCCGCACCGGCCAAGGCGCCCGCCGCCGATGCTCCCGCTACCGTCAGCGTGACGGCCGAACGCCCCACGGGCCGCATCGACCGGCAAGTCTACGACGTCAAGTCCGACGTGGGCAGCACCAACGGCACGGCGGCCGATGCCTTGAACAATGTGCCTTCGGTGGCCGTCGACCCCGACGGTTCCGTATCCTTGCGCGGCAGCAGCAATGTGCAGATATTGATCGATGGCAAACCGTCGGCCATGCTGCAGGGCGACTCGCGCGGCGCCACGTTGAACGCCATGGCGGCCGACGATATCGAATCCGTGGAAGTGATCAACAATCCCGGCGCCCAGTTCGGCAACGAAGCCGGTGGCGGCCCGATTTTGAACCTGGTGATGCGGCGCAACCGCAAGCCGGGCGGCTTTGCCACCGTCAACGCGAATGCGGGCATCGCCGGGCGCTACAACAGCTCCGTCTCCGGCACCTACAATGAAGGTCCGTGGGGCTACCAGGGCGGCATCAATGTGCGCCATGACGGCCGCAATTCCGTGGGCGAAGTCAGCCGCGAGCGCCTGGACCGCGGCACGGGCGCCTTCGCCCCCAGCAGCCAGAGCTCCACGAACAATGGCTTGAACGATTCGCTGGGCTTGCACGGCACCGTCAATTACAACCTGAACGCGAACGATACCCTGGCCGCCAGCGTGTCGTACAACGGGCGCAGCAACGACCAGCGCTCGCTGGACCGGTACATCAACGGCGACAGCACGGGCAACACCATCGGCGACTATGTGCGCAGCACCGTGCGCAACGGCGACAGCCGCAACTACAGCTGGGGCGGGCGCTACGACCACAAGGGCGAGTTGCCTGGGGAAACCCTGAAAATCGACTTGCGCGTGTCGTCGTCGACCAACGAGAGCGACAGCGATTACGCGAATGCCTATGCGATCGCGCCCGTCAACGCATTTGACAGCCGCGCACGCCAGCACAGCGAGACGGGCAACCGCATCGTCGACTTCAGCGGCGACTACGAGCGTCCGCTGGCGGGCGGCACGGCCAAGCTGGGCTACAAGGTGGCCGACAACAAGAGCAGTTTCGACACTTTATATACGGACATCAATCCGGCCAGCCTGGCCGAGACCGTCAATCCCATGCGCAGCAACCGTTTCGAGCTCGACGAGCGCACCATCGCGCTGTACGGCTCTTACCAGATGCGCCTGAGCGAACGCTGGGGCGCGCTGGCCGGCTTGCGCGCCGAATACACGGACTTGAACGTGCGCCAGATCACCAGTGGCGTTGAGGCTGGCAACAATTACGTCAACTATATTCCCAGCCTGTTCGCCACCTATAAAGTCAGCGACGAGAGCAATTTGCGCTTCAGCTACGCGCACCGCATCCGCCGCCCGAATGCGGGCGATTTGAACCCCTACGTGGTCTACCGCGACGAGTTCAATGTGTCGGCCGGCAACCCCAAGCTGAAACCGACGCAGACGGACTCGTTCGAAATCGGCTATGAAACGAAGATCGCGGGCCTGGAAAGCAGCTTGCGCGCCTACCACCGGCGCGACACGGACGCCATCGTCGATTACCGCTATTTTATTAGCGACAATGTGCTGCTGACCACGCGGGAAAACGGCGAAGGCAGCCATTCGAGCGGCCTGGAATTCAGCGTCAGCGGCAAGCTGACGCCGTCCCTGACCCTGAACACGAGCGGCAATCTGGCGCGCAGCCAGCAGACGAGTTCCGACGACCTGGGCAACCGCAGCACGCGCACGGCCAACGCACTGAGCGGCCGCGCGCGCCTCAATTACCAGATCAATGCGGATAACCAGCTGCAACTTGCCCTGCAAATGCAGGGCAAGATGCTGTCGGGACAGGGCTACCGCTCGCCGAACAACACGCTGAACCTCAGTTTACGCCACACGGTGACACCGCAATTGAGCTTGGTCATGAATGTGACCGATGTGTTCAGCAGCAACAAGATGGAAACCGTCATCAACAGCGCCTCGCTGCGCGAAACGAGCACGCGCCGTTTTGACGGCCGCATGATTTATGTGGGCTTGTCGTACCGCCTGGGCGGCGCCACGTCGGCGGCCAAGGAGGGCGAACGGGAGCCGCGCTTCGGTCCGCCGGGCGGACGGGGGCCAGGCGGACCCGGACCCGGTCCCGGTCCCGGCGGACCGGGCGGCGAAGCAGGCTAGGCCGCCCCCGCGATTTCGTGCAGGAAGTCGATGAAATCGTCCATATGGAGCTCGAAGCGCCATTCGCCTGCGCCATGTCTGGCGCGGTACACGGGCAAGTCGCCGTCGATGCTTCTTTCTTCCAGGTGTACGCAGTACGGGTCGCCGCCCGCATCGGCGATCACCACGAGCTTCGACTGCCAGCTCGCGATGTTGTGATTTTGCACGGCATGGACGGCGTAGCCGTGCTGGGCCTTCACCAGCTCCGCCGCGCCGTACAGATGCAGGCCCTGCGGGAAGCGCTTGCCGTCGACATGCACGCGCAGCGGCGAATAGAATTGCAGGAAATGGCGGTAGATTTCCGGCAAGACCCATTGCGCGTCGATCTCGGCCATGTCCTTGGCGCTGGCCATGGTCAGCCAGTTCGACGGTTGCGCCAGGTCTTGCTCGCGCTGGCGCCGCAGCGCCAGTTTCCGCTCCAGGAAGGCGGCTGCTACTTGCAGGCGCGACCGCGGCTTGGCCAGCGTCTCATGCTTGGCGGGCGCCTTGTAGCCTGCACCGTCAGGGTAGCCGTCCGCTTGCCAGTCCAGCACGGCGTTTAGTCGCAGCTGCTCTGCCTTCCAGTGGCCGGGATCGGACGGCAAGTCCTGGTCAAACGGCTGGCGGCTGAACACGGCCAGGCTCTTGATCGCCTTGGCGCGCACTTCCAGTCTGGTGGCGCCGGACGCTGCCAGCGCCACCAGGGGCGCATACGCGTCCACGCCTATACTTTTCAGCAGGCCATCGACGCCCCAGTACGCCAGTGCGGGCTGCTCCAGTGCCCAGGCGAAAAAGGCCGCATGTTGACTGCCTTCCACCAGATGTACGATATCCGTCATCAAAAAGGTGCGCCAGTGCAGCAGTTGCCCATCGCGCGCATACGCCGTCAGGATGTCGAGCACGGCCAGCCTGTCGTCCGCGGCATGCTTTTTCAGCAGCCGCTCTTTCAGCCTGGCGAACTTGCTGCCATCCGTTTCGTCAAACAGCTTGCGGTGCAGGGCGGCGAGTGCTGTGACCGCCATCAGACGGCCATCGCCGCCTTGATGGGCGCGTGGTGTTCATAGCCTTCCAGCGAGAAATCCGACGGCTCGATCTTTTCCAGCCATTCCGGCTCGTACTTGCCCGTCTTCGCGTAGTCGGGCACGCGCTCGGAAATGACGAAACGGGGCGCCGGGAACGGCGTGCGCTTCAATTGTTCTTCCACCATGTCGAGGTGGTTTTCATAGATGTGCGCGTCGCCGATGAAGTAGGTGAACCAGCGCGGCGTGTAGCCCGTCAGGCGCGCCACCAGGTGCAGCAGGGCGGCGCCTTCGGCGATGTTGAACGGCGTGCCCAGGCCGATATCGTTGCTGCGTACATATAAACACAGCGAGATTTCGCGCGTGCTGGCGTTCGGGATGAACTGGTACAGCAAATGGCAGGCGGGCAGGGCAACGGCGTCCAGCACGGCCGGGTTCCAGCCGTGGAACAGGATACGCCGGCTGCCCGGGTTGCTCATGATGGTGTCCAGGCATTCGCGCAACTGGTCGACGGCCTTGTACAGCAGCACTTTTTGCACGCCGCCCTCGACGATGGGGGCGACCAAGGTAAAGCCGTTCGCTTGCGCATCGGCGATCTGTGCGGGCTGGTCGGCGTCGAGCAGCTTATATGCGGGCCATTGGCGCCATTGCACGCCGTACACGGGGCCCAGGTCATCCTCGCCTTCGCGGTAGGGGTTGGCCAGCCATTGCGCGTTTTCATTGGCGTTCTGGTCCCAGACCTTGCAGCCCAGGGCGCGGAACTCGGCCGCGTTGCGCGAGGCGCGCAGGAAGGCGCACAATTCGCCGATCACGGATTTGAAAGCCAGTTTCTTGGTTGTCACGGCAGGGAAGTTGCCGTTGGCCAAGTCGAAACGCATCATGGCGCCCGGCACGCTCAGGGTGCGGATGCCCGTGCGGTTGTCTTGCCAGCTGCCCGTTTCGAGCACGGTCTTGATCAAATCTTGATATTGCTGCATGTATTTCTCCAACGGTAAGGATGGTGATTGTAACGCAGGCGCGACAGGCGGGCCGCGGCCCACGCACATAATTACGCTGCCGTCTTACCTGCAAACATGACTCTGTGGTAATTTGTGTGTCCTTGAAGAAATACATAGAAACGGCAGATGCTGCACCATGTTCTTGCGACAATTTGTAAATAATAATAACGCCGCCGTGGTGGAGATGAGCAGGGCCGATTTTCTCAAGGCTAACCTGCGCCTGATCCTCGCCTGGCCCTTGCTGGGCCTGATCCTGTGCGCCGTGCTGTGGACGGCCACCTTGCTGCAGTTGGAAGCGGAAAAGAAGGTGGCGCAGCAGCAGGCGCTCGACAGCGTGTCTTCCTTGTCGAAAGCATATGGCCAGTATCTGCTGCGCACGCTGGAGCAGATGGACCAGCTGACCTTGCAGCTCAAGTATGAATGGGAAAACTCGCGCGGCCAGCTGCGTCTCGATCAATTGAAGACGCAGGGCATGTATGCCTTGCCGCAATTTGCCATCGTCGCCATCCTCGACCGCAAGGGCCATCCCGTGACGGCCACGGCGCCGCTGCAGCGCCTGCGCGTCAACGAGCGCAGCGATTTCCTGTTGCGCCACTGGCGCAGCAATTCCAGCGCGCTGCGCATCGCGCTGGGGAGGGCCAGCGAGGCGGCCCCGTCAGCGCCGGGCGCCGGCGAAAGCCTCGTGCATTTCACGCGCCGGCTGGAAGACGAGGATGGCAACTTCGACGGCGTGCTGCTCATTTCCATCCATTCCAGCTATTTTTCCGAATTCTATAACAGTGTCAATTTTGGCAAGTTCGGCATGTCGGCCATGGTGGGCGAAGAGGGCGAGCTGTTCAGCACGCGCCTCGGTTCGCGCGTGCTGCCGACGCAGAGCGGCCAGGGCACGCCGTTTCTCGACACCAGCTTCCTGGAAACGGAAAGCGGCGCCCTGCATTCGGGCGGCAGGATAGCTTTTTCCGACAAGCAAAATCGCTATGTGGGCTGGCAGGCGCTGAAAGCCTATCCGTTTACGGCCGTGGTCGGACTGTCGGACGGCGAAATGCTGCACCCCTACGAGGAAACGCGCACCATTTATATCGGCATCGCCCTGGCCGTCACCGTGCTGCTGCTGGCCTTTGCCGCCGTCGCCACAGTGCTGTCGCTGCGCCTGGCGTGGCGCCACCACCAGTCCGAAGGCGTGCGCAACGCCTACCGCATGGCCACCGAGGGCACGAGCGACGGCTTTTATATCATCGCCGCCCTGCGCGGCGCGGATGGCAGCATCCTCGACTTCGAGATCGTCGACTGCAACGAGCCGGGCGCCGGCTATTTCGGCGTGCGCCGCGAACAGTTGCTGGGCATGCGCCTGCAGTCGCGCGCCCACGAGCCGTATTTCCGCGACTTGATCCATAATTACCGGGCCGCCATGGTCTCCGGCTTTTCCGAGGAAGAGATCGAGTTGCCGGAAGGCAACCCCTTCAAGCTGCGCTGGATACGCCGGCGCCTGGTGCGCAGCGGCGACCGCCTGGCCGTCACCCTGCAAGACATCAGCACGGCCAAGGAGCACGAGCGCGACTTGCGCCGCCTGGCCAATGAAGACGGTTTGACGGGCTTGCCCAACCGCTACTGGCTGCAGCAATTCCTGCCCGGCGCCCTGGGCCGCGCCGCCATCGCGCGGCACATGCTGGCGCTGCTGTTCATCGACCTGGACGGCTTCAAGGATATCAACGACACGCAGGGCCACGCGGAGGGCGACAAGGTGCTGCGCGCCGCCTCCTTGCGCCTGAAGGCCGTGCTGCGGCCGGGCGACCACGTGGTGCGCCTGGGCGGCGACGAATTCGTCGTCGTGCTCGACCCGGTGGAGGACGACAGCCGCGCCGAGCAGGTGGCGCAGCGCATCGCCATCGCCTTCGACGAACCGTTTTACCTGGGCAGCGAACGCCACAAGATGGGCGCCTCGATCGGCATCAGCCTGTATCCGCGCGATGGGGCCGAGACGGAAGTGCTGCTGAAGAACGCCGACATCGCCATGTATGCCGTGAAAGTGGCAGGCAAGGGCCATCACCGTTTCTTCCAGCCGGAATTGTTCGAAACCATCCGCAACCGCCGCGAACTGGAGCAAAGCCTGGTGGCGGCGCTGGAGCAGGATCAGTTCCTCGTCGTCTACCAGCCGAGGGTCGACGCCATGAGCGGGCAGCTGTGCAGCATGGAGGCGCTGGTGCGCTGGCACCATCCGCAGCACGGCATGGTGCCGCCGCTGGAATTTATCCCCGTGGCCGAGAGCAGCGGCCTGATTTCCCAGCTGGGCGAAGTCGTCATCGAAAAGGTGTGCCTGCAGATGGCGCGCTGGCAAGCCAGCGGACTGGAACTGGTGCCCGTGTCCATCAACGTCTCGGCGCGCCAGTTCGGCCGCGGCGACGTGCACCAGGTGCTGGCGTCCGCGCTGACGCGCCACCGCATCGATGCGCGCCTGATCGAGGTGGAAATCACGGAATCGGCCATGATGGATGAACAGAACCGCGCCGTGGAGCAGCTGTCCGCCATCCGCGCGCTGGGCGTGCGCCTGCTGGTCGACGATTTCGGCACCGGCTATTCCTCGCTGTCGCAGCTGCAGAAGTTCGCCATGGATGGCTTGAAGATCGACCGCGCCTTCACCATGGAGCTGGGCCGCTCGGAGCAGGGTGAAGTGTTCGTGCGCGCCATCCTGTCGATGGCGCATGCGCTGGGCATGAGCGTGGTGGCCGAAGGGGTGGAGACGCGCGAGCAGCTCGACATCCTGCGCACCCTGCAATGCAATGAGGTGCAGGGCTATTTCATCTCGCGCCCCGTGCCGGCGGAACAGATGCTGTCGCTGATGCATCAGCGCTTTCTGATACCGCTTCCAGCCCCTGCATTGGTACTGTAGAAGGTCGTATGCGCAGGAAAAACAACGCCGTTTCATAAAAAGAGCGAACGTTCGCTTTTTTCTAAAAAATATTATATGCTTCGCTCATGCCGTCAGTGAATTGGAGTTCACGGCGGCAAGAAAAGTGCAAGACGGGGCAGCTGGATATGCCCGCGATAGTGTGCCGAAGACAATTTCATATAATAAAGAGAGACCAACTTGAAACATAAATATCTGCCCCTCCTGATCGTTGCCGCATTCGCCGGCATTTCCTCCACCGCACAAGCATCGGGCTACCGTTTCGGCTCGCAAAGCGTTTCCGCCCAGGGCACGGCCGATGCCAGCGGCGCCGAAGCGGCCGACGCATCGACCATTTTCTACAACCCGGCCGGCCTGTCGCGCCTGGAAGGCACGCAGTTCGTTGGCGGCGGTACCTTGGTGGTACCGCATTCGACCTACACGGATGCGGGTTCGAAGCCTTTCTTCCCTGGTAATCGCACGCCGTACGCGGCCACCAAGGACTATGCGCCGGACGCCGTATTCGCGCCTGCGCTGTACGCCAGCAAGAAAATCAATGACCAGTGGACCGTCGGTGCCGGCCTGTTCGTGCCGTATGGCGCCAAGCTCGACTACGGCAATGACTGGTATGGCCGCTACGCGATCACCAATATCAAGCTCGAAGCCATCGCCCTGAATCCTTCCGTGTCGTTCAAGCTGGACCAGCACCACTCGTTCGGTTTCGGCATCACGGCTGAATACATGAAGGCGGAACTGGGCCAGGGCGTGGACGTGCCGGGTTCGGTTGCCTTCCTGGGCAAGTTCGCGCCTAGCGCATCGCAGGCATTCCTGGCCAATATCGCCAAGACCCAGGGCCTGGCCGCCGCGCAAGCTGCGGGCGCGGCGTTGCAGGGCCAGATCAAGGATGGCCATGCGTCGATGGATGGTCATGACTGGGGCTTTGGCTTCAATCTCGGCTATCTGTACCAGCTGAACGAAGGCACGCGCTTCGGTATCGCCTACCGCTCGTCGATTTCGCACAAGCTCAAAGGCAGCACCATCTGGGACTTCTCGCAAGTGACGAGCAATCCTGCCGTGAACGGCTTCATCGCCAAGGCCTCGAACAAGGTCAATTCCGAGGCGCTGGTGGAACTGCGCACGCCGGAAACCCTGTCGATCAATGCCTTCCACCAGATGGATGATCGTTGGGCTTTGATGGGCGACGTCACCTGGACCCGCACTTCGCGCCTGCAGAACCTGGACATCCAGTTCCCGCCGACGGCCGAAGGCGCCGAGCGCATCCGCCAGAACTGGAAAGATACCTATCGCGTCTCGCTGGGCACCAACTATAAATATAGCGAAAGCCTGATGTTGCGCGCCGGTATCGCGCACGACCAGGCGCCAGTGCGCAGTGCCGAACTGCGCCACCCGGCCTTGCCGGACAGCGACCGCATGCAGTACTCGATCGGCGCGAACTGGAAGCTGAACGCCAATTCCTCGATCGACCTGGCGTACAGCTATATCGACTTCAAGGACGCCAGTGTCAACTACACGAATGACTGCTCGCCTGTCAAAACTGGCTGCACCGGCAACGGTGAAACCACCAAGGGCCTGTTCAAGACCCGCATGCAGTTGATCGGTCTCGCTTATAACTACAAGTTCTAAGCAGGTAGTGGCGGCCAACCCGGCCGCCATGAAATGAAAAAAGCGCCTCCGGGCGCTTTTTTTTGGTGTCGCGACGGTGGCGCTGCCGGCTTGCGCCGATCATGCCGTGCCGCGCATCGCCTGATCCAGCAGGGTCAATGCCTGCCGCACGCTGTCGTCGGGCAGTTCCAGCAACTGGTCTCCCACATACCATTCCACCACGCTGTGCCCGGGGAGGGCTGCGTGGCTGGCGCGGCTGAACAGCCAGATGCCGTGGTCGGCGGCCACCTGGTTGCGGATGGCGATGGCCCGTTCGCGACTTACGGGCAAGTGCAGGTGCAGCATGTTCGCTTGCGGACTGGCAGGATTGACGGCAATGGCCGGGAAGTCGCGCAGCAGCGCGTACAGCCACTGCGTGCGCGCAAAATACCGCGGCATGGCGGCGAGGCGCGCGTCGAACTGCATGGCGGCGGCCACCACGTAGGGCGTGCGGTGCACGATATTGCCGCCCTGGCGGCGGAACCATTCGCGCGCCCGTTCGACGAACGGCCGGCTGCCGGCCAGCATGGCGCCGCCGAGGCCGCCGATGCCTTTGTACAGCGACACATACACGGAATCGAATCCGTCGCAGATGGCGGGCAGGGACTGGCCGAAACCCGCTTGCGCCTCCCACAGGCGCGCGCCATCCATGTGCAGGTGAATATTGTGCTCGCGGCAGTGCTGCTTGATCTGGCTCAAGTCTTCCCAGGAAGGGCACTGGCCGCCGATCTCTCGCATCGGCAGTTCCAGCTGCGCGGCGCCCAGATGATCGGGCACGGCGCGCAACTCGTCCACCGTCCACGGGCGGTGCGGGTCGCCGATCATCAAACCCTTGAAGTGATCGAGCAATTCATGGTTGCCCCGCTCGTGGCGCAGGATGTGCGAGGTGGGATGCAGCGCCACCAGGCGCGAGCCCCGGTCCTGGCACGCCAGGCGCAGGGCCGTGACCTGCGTCATGGTGCCCGTGATGCAGAACACGGCGGCTTCGAAACCGAGCAGGCCGGCGACCTTGTTCTCGAACTGTTCGATCAGCGCGCCTTCGCCATAGGTATCGTGCGCCACATCGTTGGCGTCGCACCAGGCGGCCATGGCGGCGAAGGTGGCGCTTGGGGCGGGCTGGCGGTGGCCCGGCAGGACGGTGTGGCAGCGCTGGCGCAGTTCGAGTTCGGTCACGGTGGTTTCCTTACAGGGTGGCCGTGGCCAGTTTCGCGCCGAAGCCGATGAACATGGCGCCCACGCCGCCGCCCATGCCGGCCGACAGGCGGCGACGGCGGCGGAAGGTCTCGGCCAGGCGCGCGCCGACAAAAATGATGGCCGTCAGGTAGGTAAAGCTGATCACCTGGCAGATCAGGCCCAGGCCGATGAAGGACAGTACGGGATTCGGGAAGGCCGGGTCGACGAACTGGATGAAGAAGGAAATGAAGAACAAAATGGCCTTCGGGTTCATCAGGCTGATGATCAGGGCCTTGCGGAATGGGTCGCTTTCCTTGACGGGGGCAGGGACGGCCGCCGCTTCGCCTTCGGCAGCGCCTGGCGCGCGCAGCTTGCGCCAGCAGCCGATCAGCATCTGCAGGCCGATCCAGCCCAGGTAGGCCGCGCCGATGTATTTCACCACGTAGAACAGGGCCGGGCTGGCTTTCAGCAGGGAGGCCACGCCGCAGGCCGACAGCACCATCAGTATCAGGTCGCCCGCAAAGATGCCGAAGGCGCCCTGGTAGGCGGGTCGCACGCCGCGCTGGGCGGCCACCGACAGCACATACATGGAATTGGGACCGGGCAGGATGACGATGAAGATGGTCCCCAATAAAAAGGTCCAGAAATCGGTGATGCCCAGGTTGGCGTGGAAAAGTGCGTTCATGGCTGTTTTTGCTTAGTTGATCTGTACGTTGTGAAATTGCAGTGCGGCAAGGTTCGCATAGATGCCTTTCATTGCGACCAGCGACGCATGCGTGCCCGTCTCGACGATCTTGCCGTCTTCCATGACGATGATGCGGTCGGCGCGCTGCACGGTGGCCAGGCGGTGGGCGATGATGACCGTGGTGCGGCCTACCATGGCCGCTTCCAGCGCCTTTTGCACCAGGCGTTCCGATTCCGCGTCCAGCGCGCTGGTGGCTTCATCGAGCAGCAGCAGCGGCGGGTTTTTCAGCAGGGCGCGGGCGATGGCGATGCGCTGGCGCTGGCCGCCGGACAGGCGCACGCCCCGTTCGCCGAGGAAGGATTTGTAGCCGTTCGGCAGGCGCTCGATGAATTCGTGGGCGGCCGCCATTTTCGCGGCGGCGATCACTTCCTCGTCGCTGGCGCCGGCGCGGCCGTAGCGGATGTTTTCCATGGCGTCGGCCGAGAAAATCACGGTATCCTGCGGCACGATGCCGATGGCGTCGCGCAGGGTGTGCAAGTCCAGCTGCTTGATATCGACGCCATCGAGGCGGATGCTGCCGCTTTGCGGGTCATAGAAGCGCAGGAACAGCTGGAACAGGGTGGTCTTGCCGGCGCCGGAAGGGCCGACGACGGCCACCGTTTCGCCGGCGCGGATGTCGAGGCTGACGTGGTCCAGCGCATGGGTGTCCGGGCGCGACGGGTAGGAGAACATGACATTGTCCAATGTCAAGGCGGCGCCGGTCGCGGCGCGCGCGGGCAGCGGCAGCGGCGTGGCCGGCGAGGCGATTTCCGATTTGACGGCCATCAATTCCAGCAGGCGTTCGGTGGCGCCGGCGGCGCGCTGCGCTTCGCCCATGACTTCGGACAGGGCGCCGATGGCGCCGGCCACGATGGAGGCGTACAGGATGAACTGGCCCAGGTCGCCGCCCGTCATCGAGCCTTCCAGCACGGCGCGCGCGCCCAGCCACAGCACGAAGACGATGGTGCCGAACACCAGCAGGATGGCGATCATGGTCAAGAGGGCGCGGGCGCGGATGCGGCGCATGGCCGTCATGAAGGCGCCTTCGACGGAGTCGCCAAAGCGTTTCGATTCGATTTTCTCGTGCGTGAACGCTTGCACGGTAGGCATGGCGTTGAGGATTTCGCCGGCCATGGCCGATGCGTCGGCGATGCGGTCCTGCGAGTCGCGCGACAGCTTGCGCACCTTGCGGCCAAACACGATGATGGGCACGACGACGAGTATCAGGAGGCCGATGATGATGCCCGCCAGCTTGGCGCTGGTGACGAACAGCATCACCAGGCCGCCCAGGAACAGTAGCACATTGCGCAGCGCCATGGAGATGCTGGTGCCGACGACGGCCTGGATCAGGGTCGTGTCGGTGGTGATGCGCGACAGGACTTCGCCCGTCTGCGTGGTTTCAAAGAATTCGGGGCTTTGCGTGACGACGTGGCGGTACACGGCGCTGCGGATATCGGCCGTGACGCGCTCGCCCAGCCACGACACCGTGTAAAACCGCGCGGCCGTGGCCAGCGCCAGGATGGACGCCACGCCGAACAGGGCGAGGAAGACCAGGTCGACGTGCTGGATGCTCTTCGAGCCGGCCGCGCCGCCGAAGCCGAGGTCGATCATCTGCTTGAACGCGGCGGGAATGGCCAGGGTGGAGGCGGCGGCCACCACCAGCGCGATACCGGCCAGGAAGAACTGCTTGCGGTACGGCGTCAAAAAGGGCATCAAGCCCTTGAAGGCGGCCAGGCTGCCTTTTTTCAGTTCGCGGCTGGTGCCGGTGTCGGGAGTCGATGCGGTGCTTGCTGTACTGGTACTGCCTGTTTCTGTGCTGGTTGTCATTGTTTTTCGCTTTGATTTACATATTCGGTAGTGCTTACAACTTCATCGGCTGGACATAGCCCGTCATTTCCAGGTAGGCGCGGCCCACCGGCTGGCCGTCGCGCTCCACCGTCACGGCGCCTTCCCAGTACACGGCGCCCGTCGAGCGGCGCGAATCGAGTTCCTGGTCCGCTTGCAGCGGCTTGATCTGCCAGCGCGTCGCGCCCGTGCGGATCTCGGTGGCGACCGGGTATTCGGCCTGCGTGCGGGGCGAACGCCACAGCTGCGTGGGTGTGAAATCGACGTCGCCGGGCGCGAACTGCGTCATCTTACCGGACGCGTCGCGCCATGTCGCGTGCGCCCATAGTTTAGCACCTGTCTTGCTGCGGATCTGGAAGGCCATCAGGGCGCCGCCGTCGTCGAGGTTGGCGCCTATCCAGTTCCAGCCGCTGGCGTCCGCATCGAGCACCTGGCTGGACCACTCGTGATCGAGCCAGGTGGCGCCCGTCACGGCTTCCGGCTTGCCGCCCGCGCGCGCGATGGTGCCCGTCGTGCGCAGCTGCGGCTTGCTGTAGTAGTAACTCGATTGCGCGGGCCGGGCGCCCTTGCGCGAGTAGCCGCCAACGCCTTGCAGCAGCACGGGCTGGGTGGGCGCGAGGGTCAGCTGCAGGTTGAATTCGCGCGCGGCCAGGCTGACCCGGTAGCTGCCATCCGCCTGCCGCTGCATGCGCCAGTCGTCGAGTTTGACGTCCGTGTCGCCCACCTTGGCGTAGGCCAGGCCGAAACCCTCGCGCGCGCTTTTCTCGTCGTGCAGCAGCTTGCCGACCTTGGGATCGGACAGGGCCGCATGGCCGATGATCAGCTGTTTCGGCGCAAACGCGCTGGGATTGTCCGTATCGGTGGCCGTGGCGCTGCGAAAGAAGGTCACCTGGTAGCCCAGCTGCTCGCCGCCGGCCGTTTTGACCCAGCCCGTGGCGTACCACCATTCCGTTTTATACGCGGGATGGGCGCCGAAGTCGTGCGGCAGGCGCAGGGTCTGGCCGGCCGGCAGCGGCGTGACGGGGGCAAAGGCGGGCGGCGCGGCCAGCGCAGGTAGCGCCAGCGCCAATGACAAGATGAAAACACGGCGCATTACCAGTCCTCCCTGACGGCGCGGATGGGGCCAGCGGACAAGGCTTGTCTGCCCGCGATCAGCGCCGTGGCGGCGGCCGCCGTCAGCAGGGCGCCGGCCACGGTGGCGATCAAGGGCCACGGCAGGTGCAGTTGCATGGTCCAGTGGAACGATTGCGGATTGACGATGAAGACCAGCACAAAGCTGATCAGCAGGCCCAGGATGAAACCGGTGGCGATGCCCAGCGCCGTCAGCGCGCCTCCTTCGAGCGCCAGGATGGACAAAATCTGCCCGCGCGTCACGCCCACGTGGCGCAGCATGCCGAATTCGCGGGCGCGCGCCAGCGTTTGCGCGGAAAACGTGGCGGCCACGCCGAACAGGCCGATGACGATGGCGATGGCTTCCAGCAGATAGGTGACGGCGAAGCTGCGGTCGAAAATCTGCAGGCTCAGGGCGCGGATGGCCGACGGATTCGACACTTCCAGGCTGGCGCCGAACGGCAGCGCTTTCAGGCGCTGTTGCAGCGCGTCGCCCGTGGCGTCCTTGGCCAGCCACAGGGCGGCGTCGCTGACATCGAGGTCGCCCGTCAGCGCGCGGTAGTCGTCCAGCGGCATCTGGATGGCGCCGGAAGAGCGCGCATAGTCGCGCCAGATGCCGGCGATGAAGAACTTGTGCAAGCCGCCTGCCAGCGGCAGGGCTATCTGCTGGCCCGGTTTGACGTTGTACAGGTCGGCCGCCGCCTCCGACAGCCAGACGGGTTTCTCCCCTGCCGGCACGGGCAGGGTGTCACCCACCAGCACCATGCTCTTGCCCGGATCGGACAGCAGGATCGGGCGCGCCAGCAGCACCACATTCGGACGGTCGGGCGCCAGTGACAGCGAGCGCAGGCGCTGGAAATCCACCCTGGCCACCTCGGGCAGGGCGGTGATGCTGGCCTGTTCGCGTGGATTCAAGCCTGCCGTGCCGCCGCTGGCGGCCGTGCGCGCGTACACGTCGGCCGGCAAGATCTGCAGCAGCCAGTCGTCGACGGAAACGCGGAAACTCGACACCATGATGGCCATCGCCACCATCAGGCTGAAACTCGACAGCACGCCGCCGAGGGCGATGCCGGCCTGGCCCGAGGCGTTCGCCAGGCGGGCCAGGGTCAGGCTGCGCACGGGCGCATGCTGGCTGGTGTCCGTGCGCAGCCAGGCGCGCTGCAGGAAGCGGAAGACGACGGCGGCCAGCTGCGGCATCAGGGCGATGGCGCCGATCAGCAGCAGCGCGATGGACAGATAGCCGAACAGGGGCAGCTCGAACACGGGCGGCAGGAAGGTCAGGGCGCCGGCCAGCAGCAGGCAGACCAGCGCGGGCCAGGTTTTCGCCAGGCGCGTCGTCACGACTTCCTCGCTGCCCGATTTCAGGGCGATGGCGGGTGCCGCGCGCGCCGCTTCCAGCGCGGGCGCGGCGCAGCCCAGCAAGGCGACGCCGAGGCCGAGGATAAAGTAGACGAAGGCGGCGACGGGTGTGAACTGCACCTGCGGCTGCACGCCCGCGAAATAGCCGGCGCCCAGGTCGCCGCCGAAGAAGCGCAGGGCCACGGCCGCCATGGCGTAGCCGCCCGCGATGCCCAGGCCGGCGCCGACGATGCCGAGGCTGGCGCCTTCCAGCAGCACCTGGCGCAGCAACCGGCCCCGTTCCATGCCCAGCACGCGCAGCAGCGCGAACTGGCCGCGGCGGCGGATGACGGACAGCGCCTGCGTGGAAAACACGAGGAAGGCCCCCGTGAACAGGGCGACGAGGGCCAGCACCGTCAGGTTGACCCGGTAGGCGCGGCTGAGGTTATTGTTGCGGCTATTCTGGTTCTCGTCATTCGGCTGGCCCACCTGGAAACGCCCCGGGTACTGCGCTTCCAGCGCCCGCGCCAACTCGGCCTGGAAGGCGTCGCGGTTGACGCCCTGGCGCAGTTTCAAGTCGATGCGCGACAGCTTGCCCAGCTTGTTGAAGCGCCATTGCGCCGCGCCGATATCCATTACGGCGATGCGCTGGCCGGCGCGCGCGCGCTGCAGCGAACCGGCCACGCGCAGCGGCACCGTGCCCGTGCCCGATTGCAGGGCGACCTGGCCGCCTTGGGCTACATTGAGCCATCGCAAGGCGGCCGGCGATAAAAAGACGGCGTCGTCGGCCAGGGTGTCGAAAGGCTGGCCTTCGGCCGGTGCGCCGATCAGGTCGGGCGAGATGAAGCCGGCGCGGAAGACGTCGAGCGCCAGGATGTGCAGCGGGCCGCCGTCCTTCTTGCCCGCCACCGTGGCCTGCAGTTCCAGCACGGGCGAAGCGACAGCCACGCCGTCGTGCTGCGCCAGCCATGGGTAGATGGCTTCGTCGAACAGCGCTTCGCGCCCGGCCACCTGCACGTCGGCCTGGCCGGACAGGCTTTTGACGGCCGTGGAAAATTCATTGAAGGCGGCCGCGTTGATCAGGTGGATGGCAAAGCCCAGCGATACGCCGATGGCGATGGCCAGGATGGCGACGAGGGCGCGCACGGGATGCGCGCGCCATTCGCCCAGCAGCAGCCAGCGCGACAGCAGGCGCGTGCCCGCAGGATCGGCTGCCGGCGCACTCAATGCAGGCATTCGACGGCCAGGCGTTCGCCGGCGCGCCGTGCTTTCAATTGCGCCGCATCGCGGTTCTTGTCGCCCGCGCCGACGGCGTCCTGCGCCGCCCATTTCTGCTCCAGGCGCAGCTGCGCGCAGTGCTTCTCGTGGACTTCCTGCTGCCTGGCGCCCCGTTCACGCGCCTGGTCTTCCAGTTGCTCCTGCTTCTTGCGCGCCGCTTCCATCTGGCTGGCCACCCGTTCCTGGCGCGTGGCCGCGCCCTTGTCGACGGCGGGCGGCGGCGCGGGGATTTCCAGGATTTGCAATTGGCCGGCCGTGCATGGCGTGGCGCTATAGCTGCTCTGGCCATCCTTCACGCATTTGTAGACGTCCTGCGCACTGGCGGAACCGGCCAGCAAGGCCATGGCGCAGAGCAGGAGGGACGGCGTTTTCACAGGATTTTCCCCGGATTCATGATGTTCTGCGGGTCCAGCGCCTGCTTCACGGCGCGCATCAGCTGCAATTCCAGCGGCGACTTGTAGCGGGCGAGATCGGCCTTTTTCAGCGCGCCGATGCCGTGTTCGGCCGAAATCGAACCCCCAAAAGCGAGGACCTGGTCGTGCACGATGCGGTTGATCGCATCCTGGTTGGCGAGGAAATCCCGGTCCGTCATGCCGGCTGGCGGCGCCACGTTGTAATGCAGGTTGCCGTCGCCCAGGTGGCCAAAGCACACGAGCTGGCAGCCGGGGAAGGCTGACTCGAGGGCCGCATCCGTGATGGCGATGAAATCGGCGATGCGGGAAATCGGCAGCGAGATGTCGTGCTTGATGTTCTTGCCCGCCTGCGCCTGCGCCAGCGGGATGTGCTCGCGCAGCTGCCACAGTCCCTCGGACTGCGCCACGGAACTGGCGACGACGGCGTCTTCGATCAATTCGTCTTCCAGCGCCGCACCGATGCTCGCTTCCAGCAATTCCACGGCGTGCGCCTCGGACTGGCTGCTGGATAATTCGAGCAGCACATATTGGCCGTGCGCGTCGGCGAATGGGCGCGGCAGCTGCGGGAACTGCTCCGCCACCAGTTGCAAACAGTACTGCGACATCAGTTCAAAACCCGTCAGGCTGGCGCCGCAATGGTCCTGCATCAGCGACAGCAAACGCAGCGCGTGGGCGGGCGAGGGCATGGCGGCCAGCGCCGTGATGCAGGCTTTCGGCTGCGGGTACAGCTTCATCACGGCGCCCGTGATCACACCCAGGGTGCCTTCGGCGCCGATGTACAGGTCGCGCAAATCGTAGCCCGTGTTGTCCTTGCGCAAGCCGCGCAAGCCGCTCCAGATCTCGCCCTGCGGCGTGACCACTTCCAGGCCCAGGCACAGCTCGCGCGTGTTGCCGTAGCGCAGCACGGCCGTGCCGCCCGCGTTGGTCGCCAGGTTGCCGCCGATGGTGCAACTGCCTTCGGCCGCCAGCGACAGGGGGAACAGGCAACCGGCGGCGCTGGCCGCTTCCTGGATGGTTTGCAGGATGCAGCCCGCGTCCACCGTGATGGTGCGGTTGACGGGATCGAGCGCGCGGATGCCGTTCAGGCGTGCCAGCGACAGCACGATGGCCGTGCCGGCGGCGTCCGGGATGCTGCCCAGGACCAGGCCCGTGTTGCCGCCTTGCGGCACGACGGGGACGTGCCATTGCGCGCAGGCGCGCAGCACGCCGGCGACTTGCTCCACGGTGGCGGGGCGCAGCACGGCCAGGGCCTTGCCCGTGAAACGGTCGCGCCAGTCGGTGAGGAAGGGCGCCGTGTCGGCGTCCAGGGTGAGGACGTAGGCGTCGCCCAGCAGGTCGCGACAGGCGGCGAGGAAGTCGGCTTGGTCAGTCATGGGCTTGTCGTTCATTTCTTGATGCTCACTTTAGTCACTTTTTCCAGCAATTCCCTGGCCATGCGCTTGGCCGCCTTTTTATATGGGCGCAGATACAGCACGGCGCAGGCAAAATAGATGCAGACGATGGCCGCCTCGCCCCAGGCCATCCGGGCCGAGACGGGGTTCGTGTCGCTGTAGCCGCGCACCACGCCTTCCGTGAAGTACAGCAGGATCACCATCGACGACCATTGCAGGGTGTACACGTCGCGCTTGATGACGCCATACAGGGGAATGAGCAGGGGCGCCGCCTTCAGGACGACCCAGGAGCCACCCGGCTGCAGCGGCGCGACGACGGTTTCCCACAGCACGCACCAGACGATCAGGGTGACGAGGCTGGCGATGGCGCCCCAGTGAAAATACTTGTGCAGTGCGCCGTGCATCACGCGCCCGCCAGTTTCGCGGCGTTTTCCGCCAGGCGCCGGCCCAGGGCGATGGCCAGGCGCTTTTCATCGTCGCTCAGGGCCTTGTCGCCGTCTATGCCCGACCAGTGCGTGGCGCCATACGGCGAGCCGCCCGTGGACGTCGTCATCAGTTCCGGATGCGTGTAGGGCAAGCCCATGACCAGCATGCCGTGGTGGAAGAGGGGGATCATCATCGACAGCAGGGTCGATTCCTGGCCGCCGTGCAGGCTGCCCGTGGACGTGAACACGCAGGCGGGCTTGCCGGACAGGCTGCCGGCCAGCCAGTCGCTGGCCGTGCCGTCCCAGAAGTACTTCATGGCGGCGGCCATGTTGCCGAAGCGCGTGGGCGAACCCAGGGCCAGGCCCGCGCACTCCTGCAGGTCGTCCAGTTCCACGTAGGGCGCGCCGTCAAGGGGCACTTCGGGCGCCGTCGCTTCCGTCACCGTCGAGACGGCGGGCACGGTGCGCAGGCGGGCGTCGCAACCGGGCACGCTTTCCACTCCCTGGGCTATCAACTCGGCCAACTGGCGCGTGGCGCCATGGCGTGAATAAAACAATACGAGAATAATCAGATTGGTTGGCTTCATCATTGGTATTATAGGGCGCTTTACAGCCTGATACGACTGCTGTCATGGCGCCGTTCTGATTTTGCACATGTTTTCAAAATATATATTCCCGTTCTTTCAATACCTGTGGCGCGCCCTGAGCATCGGGCTGGCCGTCGTGCGCGGCCTGACCTGGTCCGAAACGCGCGACTTGCTGCAATTCGCGCGCCGCCGCGTGCGCGAGGAAAGCCTGCCGCAGGTGGCCGGCAGCCTGACGTTCGCCACCGTGTTTGCGCTGGTGCCGCTGCTGACCCTGGCCCTGGCGATCTTCACCACTTTCCCGCTATTCAATACCTTCCGCCATGCGCTGGAAGATTATTTCGTGCAAAGCGTGATGCCCAAGGGCATATCGAACACCATCCTCGATTATCTGACCACGTTCGCCTCGAAGGCCACGCGATTGTCGGCCATCGGCGCGGGCGCCCTGATCGTCACGTCGGTGGGCATGATGGGTTTGATCGAGCGCGTCTTCAACCGCATCTGGCGCGTGCGCCAGGAACGCCGCTGGACCAAACGCTTGCTTGTCTACTGGGCCATCGTCACCCTGGGGCCGCTGCTGGTGGGCGTGTCGCTGACGGTGACGTCGCGCCTCTTCATGGCCACCAGCGGGGTGGTGGGCGCCGTGCCTTTCCTGGGCGCCGTGTTTTATACGCTGGTGTCGATCGGCCTGACCATGCTGGCGTTTACATTGCTGTACATTGCCGTGCCGAACCGCGACGTGGATTGGCGCGACGCGGCCTGGGGCGGCTTGCTGGCGGCGCTGGCGTTCGAAGTGGCCAAGCGGGGCTTCGGTGAATTCATCCAGGAATTTCCCACCTATTCGCGCATCTACGGCGCACTGGCCGCCTTGCCGCTGTTCCTCGTGTGGATTTACCTGAGCTGGATGATCACCCTCGTGGGCGCCTTGCTGGTGGCCGCCTTGCCCGTCGTGAAATACGAACGCTGGTGGTACGAGGCGGCGCCGGGCAGCGAATTCGTTGACGCCGTCGCCATCTTGAAAGTGCTGCACCAGGCTTGCCACTGCGGCGATTCGGCCCTGGTGGGCGCCGCCGAGATCCGCCGCAGCACGCGCCTGGGCTTCGAAGAGATGGAAACCCTGCTCGACAAGATGGTGCAGCAGGGCTGGGTGGGAAGAGTCAACGTGGAGGGCGCCGTGCGGGTGCAGTGGGGCAAGCGCGTGGCCGACAGTTCCGACCACTGGGTCTTGCTGGGCAATGTCAACCGCATCAGCCTGGCCGACGTCTACCGCTTGTTCGTCTTCGGCGGCATGCGCGTGAACTCCGGCTATCCGGCCGGCTCCACCAATGAACGCGATATCCAGGCGGCCGAAGAAGCGGCAGCCCTGGCGGCGCAGGTGGAAAACGCCGTGGAGCAGGGACTGGGCCTGACTTTGGCGCAGCATTTCGGCACCGTCAAATGCAACTGAGCGGTCTTAACTGAGCGGTCTTAGTACACCACGGGCCGCAAGGCCGCCAGCAGCGCCGCTGCCTTGAACGCGGCCGCATCCTGCGCCCGCACCACCCCCAGATAATACGTGTCTTCGCCGCCGTGCATGTTGATCAGGCGGAGCTGATGCGGCGCCAGGTGGGCGGCGATGGCGGCCAGGCCCTCGGCCATCGCGTCGCCATCCTCGCGCTCTGACCACGAAAAATCGCGCAGCGCGGGCAGGCCGATATGCTGGATCAGGCGCGGTACTTCATCGACGGCTTTCCAGTCCAGGGTGGTGCCGTAGCCCAGCGTGTGGGCGGCCGTGGACCACAGCAGGAAGAAACAGGCCGCTGCGGGCGTGTCGCCTTCATATTCTTCTTCCGGGTCGTCCTCCGCCAGCTCGTCGAGCGTGATGTCCACGCAGCGCGCGGCCAGGTCCGCATCGCCCTGCAAGAACAGGGCGGCCATGGTGCGCAACTGCGCGCGGTCGGCCTTTGCCAGGATTTGCGCGGGCATAAAGCTGCGGCGCCGGACGGGCTTTTTCTTGCTCAGGCCCATGGCCTCGCTCAACTGGGCCGTGATGGCCGCCTTGAAGTTTTCCACGGTGTCGAACTGTTCCAGCAGCTGGCCCGTGAAATCCATGCTCCAGGCCATGCCATCCTTGACGACATATAAAAAGTCGCTTTGCACGGCCACGCCGCGCAGATGGTGGGCGGGCGGATATAAAGGCACAAACGCCTGCTTGCCGTCCAGGGTCAGCATGCAGGCCAGCCCTTGCGCATCGATGGCGAAGATCAGGTTCTTGCGCAGCCTGGGCGGCGACGACGTCGTGGCGCAATCGATGGCTTCGTACCGGCAGGGCGCCAGCAGCTCGCCCTGGCTATTAATCATGCCAAACAGGAAGCGGCCGGCTATGCGCTGGCTGACGATGGCGATCTTTTTCTTGGTGCCGAAATCCTGCACGGAGCTGTAGGCGGGCGGCACCACCATCGCGCCCGTGGCGTCCAGCACGCCGTGGACATTGCGCTCGTCCTGTTCGCCCGTCAGGCGCATGAAGTCGATATACCCATCGTCGCGCTGGCACAGGCTGTCCACGCCTTCGAGGAGCCGTGCGCCGTCCGGCAAGCGGCGGAGGCAGGTGGCGCCGTCCGGCGCGACTTGGTGGAGCAGGTGGGGACTGATTACGTACAGGTCGCCGGGCGCGGGCGCCAGCACCACCGTGCCATTCAGGTCCATGACGCCGTGCGCGTCGGGCTTGTCCGCCCTGGCAAAGGTGATCCAGCCATCGTCCGCGTCGCTGGCGTCCAGGTGAACGAGGCCCCGCGACAGCGGCGCGATCCAGCGGCCGTACGGCGTGACGAGGCCCCGAATGTCCGGCTGCCCCGCCGCTGCCACCGCGTAGCACAGCGCGTCTTCCACCCATTCCCGCACTTCCAGGCCTTGCAGGAACGGCAGCGCATTCGCATCCAGTTCCTCGACATCGGCCAGCTGCGCGTCGGCCGTGGCCGACCAGTAGCCAATGGCGGGCGATGCGGCGCCGGCGTCCAGCAGGGGCGTCAGCGCTTCCTTGTCGCCGCGCTGCAGGGCAGAGTGCAGGGCTTGCGCCTCGGCGCGCAGGGCTTCGAGCCCGGCCGCGTATTGCGGCGTGTCGATATCGTGCGGGATCAGCTGCACGCAGTCAAACACCAGCCACGCCTGGCCCCCCGCCAGCAGGGCGCTGATGCCGGCGCGCGCGACGATGGCGGCCGCGTCGCGCGGCCTGTCCATCAGGGCGGACAAGGCTTGCCAGCTGGCCTGCGCCTGCGCCATCGGCGCGGCCAGCACGCAGGGGCAGTCCTCGCCATCGCCGTAGATGGGCCAGGCGACGGCTTGCGTGCCGGCGCCGATGAGCAGCTTGAACAGCATGGGGGTAGCGAGCCGCCATTCGGCCAGGCCCGTGATCGTATCGGTGTCGAAGCCGGCCTGGCCGGGCAGGAAGGCGGTGCTGAACAGGGCTGCGGTATTGATCATTGATATTTATCTAAAAGTGTACGGGGTATTCAGGGCGCTGGCGGCATGACCCAGTGCGCCAGGGCGCCGCGCTCCAGCCCCAGGCGTTGCGCCACGGCGGCCGCTTCGAAGGCCCACAGGCCGTAGTAGCCGCCCAGTCCCTGCGCGCGCAAATGGCCGTTGAACCAGTCTTCGCGCACCAGCGCGCCGTGCCAGCCGGCCAGGTAGTGTTGCAGGTGCTCGAGCTGCTGCGCGCGGTCGTCCGCGTCGAGGCAGTCGTACAGGGCCGTATAGGGTTCGGCGAAATACCATTCGTCGACGGCGGGACGCTGCGGATCGATGGCGGACAGCAGCGCCTCGTACACGCCATCTTCGCCATCGAAAGCCGTCTGCAGGGCGGCGAGGCGCCTGGCCAGGTCGTGGCGGCCGAACAGCAGGCTTGCGCCCAGCAGCTGCAAGGTGCGCGCGTAATCCGTCAATTGTTCGAAATCAAAGGCGGGCAAGCCATCGTCAGCGTAGGCGGCGGCCAGGGCCGCGCGCGCCGTTTCGCAGGCGGCGATGGCCGCTTCCAGCGCCGTTTCCACGTCAGGCAAGGGCAAGCCTGCCGTGTAGCGCAGCGAGAAGACCTGGTAAGCCGTGCTGGCGGCCGCGCAAGCCCAGTAGGCGTCGTCGCCGCCATCGTTTTGTGCCTGTGCCTGCGCGCGGACATAGGCAGCCAGCAGGGCGTCGAGGTAGGCGAGGTTGCGGGCGAAATCGAACGCAGTGTCGTACGTCTCGGGCGGCGCCTGGCGCGGTGCATGGTGCCAGGGTGCGGATGCCGGCGGACAGGCATCGGCGCAATCGCGCTGGATGGCCCAGTCGGCGAAGACTTGCTGCAGATATTCCGCCGTCTCGTCGTCGTGCGCGATGGCGCCCGCGCCCACCAGGGTCGTGCCCAGCAGGGTGTAGCCGGGAAAGCGGCTGCTCTCGTAGGCGATGGTGGTCACGCTCTGGATGGCCTTGCCGTCGCTCAGGTCGCGCACGCGGAAGTACACGTCGTCCCAGCCGGCCAGCGGCGGCGCCGGCTGGCCCGCCGCCACGGTGCTCCAGCTGCCGTCGGCCTGTTCTTCATAGGCGTCGAGCAGTTCGTCGATGCCGCCGGGGCGGTCGATGCGGTTGTTGGCGTCGTATTGCAGGCCCAGTTCGGCCGCGAAAGCCGCCGCGTGGCGGCCCGCGAACACCAGATACTGGGCGTTCAGGGTGCCGACCAGCAGGTCGGATTCTTGTCCGGCCACGCCGAGCGCCTGCGGCAGCCGGTACCAGTGGTGGCCCGGGATGCCGGCCATGGGGCCGCCTCCGGCCGCTTGCGGGTTGGTGCAGCGCAGCTGTTCCAGCCATTCATAGCGTTCGCGCCGCGCCGCTTCCGTGCCGCTGCCGCGGCCTGTCAATTCGTCAAACAGGGTATTCAACAACATGGTGCATCTATCCTAAAAAAACACGTGCGTGGCGTGGCGTCATGCCGGCGTGCTTTGCGCAAACGCAAACAGCGCGTCAAGCACGGCGTCCGGTTGTTCGGCCATCAATTCGTGCCCGCTGTCGACCTGCACCACGGTGCCATGCGCGATGCTTGAAGTCAGCAAGCGGGTCGATTTGGGCGGCGTCATCATGTCGCGCGCGCCGAAAATGAATAAAGTGGGGCAGTGTACCGAAGCGGCGGCGATTTCGCCGTTCGCGTAGGCATTGCAGGCGAAAAAATCCGTGTGAAACACGTGATCGGGGTTGAGGGCGGCGATGCGCTGCTTCAGGCGCCGTGCGCCGCCCATGGCGTAAAAGCCCGGGCCGGGAAACGACGGCTTTTGCGCGATCGACGAGTGCGACCAGATATTGACCATGTCGATGGCCGCCTGTTCATCGCTCAGCGACGTTTCCAGCAGCGCGGGCGAAACCTTCATCGGGTAGGTGGACCCCAGCATGGCCAGGTGGCTGATCCGCCCGGGCGCCAGGAATGCCGCTTCCAGCGCGATCAATGAACCCATGCTGTGGCCGACCAGCATGGCCCTGGGCGCGCCGGCCGCGTCCAGTACGGCCAGGATCCAGCGGGCCAGGTCGGCCACATTGTCCCTGGCCTTGCCCCCGCTGCGGCCGTGTCCCGGCAAGTCGACGGCCAGCACGTTCCAGCCGTGGTGGGCAAAGTAGCGCGTTTGCAGGGCCCACACGGAATGGTCGTTCTGCGCGCCGTGGATGAAGACGGCCGTGGGTTGATTCGGGTCAAAAGCTTTGCCACCCGTGTAGCAGTAGGCGGTGGTATTGTCGATGGTGAACAGCATCTCAGGCGCCTTTCTGCGACAGTTTCAGGCCACGGGCCAGGTCTTCGATCAAATCGTCCGCGTCTTCCAGGCCCACCGATAAACGCATGGTGCCTTGCGTGATGCCCGCCTGCGCCAGCTGATCGTCGGGCACGCGGAAATGCGTGGTGGAAGCGGGGTGGATGACGAGCGACTTGGCGTCGCCCACGTTGGCCAGGTGCGAAAAGATCTTCAGGCTGTCGACAAAGCGCTGGCCGGCCGCGCGGTCGCCGCGCAGACGGAAGGTGAACACGCCGCCCGCGCCTTTCGGCAGCAGGGTTTTCGCCAGTGCGTAATCGGGATGCGACGGCAGTTCGGGGTAGGACACGGATTCCACGGCCGGATTGGCCAGCAGGAAGTCGATGATCTTGCGCGTATTGGCCACGTGGCGGTCCATGCGTAAACCCAGGGTTTCGACGCCTTGCAGGATGGCGAAGGCATTGTGCGGGCTCATGACGGCGCCGAAATCGCGCAAGCCTTCGCGCCGCGCGCGCAGGGCGAACGGCGCCACCGTCGATTCCTCGGCGAAGACCATGCCGTGGAAACCGTCATACGGTTCGCACAGTTCGGCGAAACGCCCCGTCTTGTCGTACGCCGCCTGCCAGTCGAAGGTGCCGCCATCGACGAGCAAGCCGCCGATGGCCGTGCCATGGCCGCACAGGAACTTGGTGGCCGAGTGGAACACCAGGTCGGCGCCATGCTCGAAGGGCCGCAGCAGATACGGCGTGGTGAAGGTCGAATCGAGCATCAGCGGCAGGTGGTGCTCGTGCGCCAGGGCGGCAATCCGGGGGATGTCGAGCACGTCGAGGCCGGGATTGCCCAGGGTTTCGGCGAACAGCACCTTGGTATTCGGGCGGATGGCGGCGCGCCAGGCGTCCACGTCGCGCGGGTCGACGAACGTCGTGGCTATGCCGAAGCGTTTCAATGTGTAGGCCAGCAGGTTCTGCGAGCCGCCGTACAGGGCGCGCGACGCGACGATGTGCGAGCCGGCGCCCGCGATGGTGCATAAACCCAGGTGCATGGCGGCCTGGCCGCTGGCCGTGGCGATGCCGGCCACGCCCCCTTCAAGGGCGGCGATGCGCTCTTCCAGCACGGCGTTGGTGGGATTCGAGATGCGCGAGTACACGTGGCCGGCCCGCTCCATATTGAACAGCGAAGCCGCATGTTCCGAACTCTTGAAGGCAAACGAGGACGTGAAATGGATGGGCGTGGCGCGCGCGCCCGTGGCCGGGTCGGGCGCTGCGCCCGCATGCAGGGATAAAGTGTCGAAACCGGGGTATTTCGGGCCGCTCATGGTGTCTCCGCCAAGTTTTATAGTGGCAAGATCGTAACCTGATTTGCATCTGAGCAAAAGGGCTCCTGTGCAGGGCGCATGGCGCCGTGCTGGCGGGTGTTGTGTGTAACCTGCAGTGTAAAAAAAGTGACCGCTGCGGTGCGGCGGTGGTAGGATACCGGATCAGCGATATTCGGGCTGTTTGACTTGTGCGCGTGCGCCGCGCCGCAGGGAAGGCTGCTACGTGCCAGCGAAATCCTGGGCTTCAGGCGAACTCTCATCGCATGTCCACCAGGAAAGATTTTATGCCCGCAATATCGTTCGACGGCGCCCTTGCCGTACCCGGACCTTCTATCGTCGACGGCCTGTGCCACGCAGGCTGGCTCATGCAAGAGCATTTTATCTCCCCTGAACTGAGCCGCCAGCTGGCCGCCGAATGCGTGCAATCCATGCTCAGCGGCAAGATGAAGGGCGCCGGCGTGGGCAGCGGCCATGCGCCGCTGTTGCAGCCGGACATCCGCGGCGACCATATCGAATGGCTGGAAACGGGCAGGTCAAGCGCTTGCGACCGCTACCTGGAACACATGGAAGCGCTGCGCTGCATGCTCAACCGCGAGCTCTTCCTGGGACTGGACGAGTACGAAAGCCACTTCGCCCTGTACGCGCCGGGCGCCTTTTACCGGGCCCATCTGGACCGTTTCCGCGACGACGACAAGCGCACGGTGTCCGTCGTGCTGTACCTCAACGATGACTGGCTGCCGGAGCACGGCGGCGCGCTGCGCCTGCACCCGCAGGGCGGCGAGCACATCGATATCGCGCCGCAGGCGGGCCGCATGGCCATGTTCATGTCGGGCGAGATGCTGCACGAAGTGTTGCCGACGGCGCGGGAGCGCCTGTCGATCGCCGGCTGGTTCCGCCGCAGGGCGTGAGAAAAACTACTGCGCGTCGCGTGGCACGGCCGGCGATGCTCACGGTACTCGCGTACCGCTGCGCTTCTCGGCCGCGCCGCGCATCCGCTCGCTACGTTTTTCTTGCCCGGCAATCCCCCTCGATTTGATTGCGCGCAAGGCTGGATTTTTCCGCAGGCATAGGCTACAGTCGCAGTAAGGGCTAGAATAACTAAAATACCAATCACGCGGACAGGACGGCCAATATGAAAGTATCTGAAATTCTCCAAGTCAAGGGCAATATCCTCTACACGGTCACGCCTGACCAGCCCCTGCTTGACGCGGCCAATACCATGGCTGAAAAGGACATCGGTTCGCTGGTGGTCATGGAATTTGGCGACCTGGTCGGCATGCTGACCTTCCGCGAAGTGTTGAACGCGCTGCATGAAAACGCGGGCCAGATCGGCGGCGGCACCGTGCGCAAGCACATGGACGACCACCCGATCACCGTCACGCCTGACACGGAAGTCAATGAAGTGCGCCGCATCATGCTGGAAAAGCATGCGCGCTACCTGCCCGTCATGAATGCCAAGACCTTGCTGGGCGTCATTTCCTTCTACGACGTGGCGCGCGCCGTGCTCGAAGCGCAAAGCTTTGAAAACCAGATGCTCAAGGCCTACATCCGCGACTGGCCGGCCGAAACCACCGACTAAGCTTCACTCATGCAGTAAAAACAACGCCGGCAACTGCCGGCGTTTTGCATTGTCTATCCAGGGTGGCGCCTATGCGGCGCCCTGCAGCGCTTCATTGTTGAGCCAGCTGCCCAGCGCCGTGGCCGTCATGGGGCGGGCGAACAGGAAACCTTGCGCCATGGGGCAGCCCAGCGCCTGCAGGATCTGCGCCTGGCGCTCGTCTTCCACGCCTTCCGCGATCACGGCCAGGCCCAGGTTGCGGCCCAGCTGGATGACCATTTCGGCGATGCTGCTGCCGCGCGCGGAACCCGTGATTTCCGTCACGAAGGCGCGGTCGATCTTCAGGCGATCCACTTGCAGGCGCTGCAAATAGGATAGGGAGGAAAAACCCGTGCCGAAGTCGTCGATGGCGATGCTCACGCCCGTTTGCTTGATCTGCCACAACATCTTGATCAATAAATCAGGCTCTTCCATTGCCATCGATTCCGTGATTTCCAGTTCGATGAACTCAGGCGGCGCCTGCGTCTCTTCCAGCGCGGCGCGCAGCATTTCCAAAAACAGGGGGTGGCGGAATTGCACTTGCGACACGTTGACGGACATGACGAAGTTGCGGTGGCCCTGCTCGCGCAGCAGCACCAGTTCGCGGCATGCCGTGCGCAGCACCCATTCGCCCAGGTCGATGATGATGCCGGAATACTCGGCAATGGGAATAAATCGGTCGGGCGAGATGAACTTGCCGTCCGGCGTCTGCCAGCGCAGCAGCGCTTCGGCGCCCACGGGGCGGCGCGTGGTCAGGTCGATCTGCGGCTGGTAGACGACAAACAGCTGGCCCTGGCTGAAAGCCGTGCGCAGCGCATGCATCATGCGCACCCGTTCGCGGATTTCGATGCCCATGCTGCGCGAGAAATAGAAATGCCCGGCGCGCTGCTGGCTTTTCGCCCGTTTCAGGGCGATATCGGCATCTTTCAGCGCATCGGCGCCCGTGCCCGCATGTTCGCCCAGCCGCACCAGGCCCAGGGTGGCGGACAATTGCACGTCCTGGCCATCGATGCTGAACGGCGCCTGGAACAGGGCCAGGATCTTGGTCGGATTGACTTGCGACGAGTCGCCCAGCACGCAAAAGATGTCGCCGCCCAGGCGCGCCACGGTCAGCTGCGGGCCCAGCTGGGTTTGCAGGCGTCCCGCCACGGCCACGAGCAGCATGTCGCCGAACTGGTGGCCCAGCGCGTCGTTGGTCTCGGCAAAATGGTCGAGGTCCACCAGCGACAGGGTGGCGTCGTCGCGCGCGGGACCGGCCAGGGTGGCGTCGAGGATTTCCACCAGGCGCGTGCGGTTGGGCAGCTTCGACAATTGGTCGTAGAAGGCGGCATTGTGCAGGTGCGACACCAGTTCGACGTTGTCGAGACCCACGGCGACGTTGCTGCAGAATACTTCCAGCAGGCTTTCATCGATGGCCGAAAGGGGGCGCGGCAGCACCAGGTAGGCGGCCGCGTCGCGGCTGGCCTTGCCCGCGAAGTACAGGGTGGCGTAGTCGTGCGCATACACATTGCGCCGCTGCGCCAGCGTGTGCTCGACGGCGGCCATCACGCGGGGGTTTTGCAGGCCGCACAGGGCGCTGTGCGGCAAGCTGGAAAAGCTGCCCGTGCAGGCCGAGACGAGCAGCTCCCGCGAACCATTGTCCTGCAAGTCTTGCACGCACAGCACGCCGTCGGCGCGGATGCCCAGCAGGTCGGCGATCTGCGCCAGCACGCCGGCCGAGAAGTTTTGCACGCCGTGCAGCGCCATCAGCTGCGTGCTGGCGTGGACGATGCGGTCCAGGCCGCGCCGGCTGCTGCTGATCGAACGGATCTGCTCGTACGAGCGGATGGCTGCCGTCACCGTGGTAAACAGCTTGATGCGCGTCAATTCGGACTTGGTCTTGTAGTCGTTGATGTCGAAATCGCGGATGGCGTCGATTTCCGGCGCATAGCCGGGCTGGCCCGTGCGCAGGATGATGCGCACATCCGTCATCTTGAGGGTTTCGCGGATATAGCGCACCAGGTGCAGGCCCGCGTCATCCTGTTCCATCACCACGTCGAGCAGGATGACGGCGATGTCGTCTTCATGCTTGAGCAGTTCGCGCGCCTGGCCGGCCGAATACGCATGCACGAATTCCAGCGGGCGGTGCTGCATTTCCAGGTTGCCCAGGGCGAAAGTGGTGGTGGAGTGGACGTCTTCATCGTCATCGATGATCATCACCCGCCAGACGCTGCGCGGTGCGACGGCCAGCGGCGCCGCTGGTTGCTCATCGAGGAATACCAGGTCGTCGTGATCGTCCTTGTTGGCGTCAAGGGGGATGATCGGTGCGGGCATGTATAGCTTCTCCAGGATGACTCGATATTTTTACGAGCGCGTCACAAAAAGCCCATGGCGTTGTTGCGTTGCCTCGCCGTACTTGCGTACTGTCTTCGGCAACGACGCCTAGCCCTGGGCATTTTGTGACGTGCTCTCGGCGCAGCCCAAATCCGGTTTGGCTACCAGTATTGTGTAGCGCGCTTTGATCCAAGTATATAGCTATTTAATAAGCAAAATGTTTTTTTAAGTCTATTCTGTGGGGCAATATTTCTTGAATTGCATGATTGCAACTCATATTTGGTGTTTTTTATATGAAAAAAAAACACGGTATTTGAAAATGGCGATTTTGGCGGGGCAATATCGGCCTTGCTGCGGCATTAGCGGCATGGCATGCCCCGCAGGCTGGTAGAATTGAGTTTTCCAGTCCTCACACTTCCTACTATGTCCGGCAATTCTTTTGGCAAGCTGTTTACTGTTACCACTTTCGGCGAATCGCATGGCCCGGCCATCGGCTGCGTGATCGATGGCTGTCCTCCGGGATTGATCCTGTCGGAAGCCGATATTCAGCCCGAGCTGGACCGCCGCAAGCCTGGCACGTCGCGCCATGTGACGCAGCGCCAGGAATCGGATACGGTGGAAATCCTCTCCGGCGTGTACCAGGGCGTCACGACGGGCACGCCGATTGCCCTGCTGATCCGCAACGAAGACCAGCGCAGCAAGGATTATGGCAATATCGCGGAAAGTTTCCGCCCCGGCCACGCCGACTACACCTACTGGCACAAGTATGGCGTGCGCGATCCGCGCGGCGGCGGACGCTCGTCGGCGCGCCTGACGGCGCCCGTCGTGGGCGCGGCGGCGATCGCCAAGAAATGGCTGCTGCAGCAGTACGGCACCACGTTCAAGGGTTGCATGAGCCAGCTGGGCGACATTCCCGTGCCGTTCCAGTCGTGGGAGCACGTGCATGCGAACCCGTTCTTTGCCGCCAGCGGCGACGCGGATCTGATCGCGCGCATGGAAGAGGCCATGGACCAGTTGCGCCGCGACGGCGATTCCATCGGCGCGCGCATCGACGTGATTGCGCAAAACGTGCCGGTGGGACTGGGCCAGCCCATCTACGACAAGCTTGACGCCGACATCGCCTACGCCATGATGGGCATCAATGCCGTCAAGGGTGTGGAAATCGGCGCCGGTTTCGATTCGGTGGCGCAAAAGGGTTCCGAGCACGGCGACGAACTGACGCCGGAAGGTTTTATCGGCAATAACGCCGGCGGCGTCCTGGGCGGCATCTCGACGGGGCAGGATGTCAAAGTCTCGATCGCCATCAAGCCGACCTCGTCGATCCGCACGCCGCGCCGCTCGATCGACAAGGAGGGCAATCCCGTGATGGTGGAAACGTTCGGCCGCCACGACCCCTGCGTGGGCATCCGCGCCACGCCGATCGCCGAAGCCATGCTGGCGCTGGTGCTGATCGACCACGCCCTGATGCACCGCGCGCAATGCGGCGATGTGTCGGTATCGACGCCGAAGTTGAAGTAAGTTTTAGCAGCTCGCGGCGGAAGAGCAGGGGTCAGACCCGCCGGGTCCGACCCCAGATTTTGCATTTGTGGCGAGAGCTGACAGTATTAAGCCACCTTATTCGCCACCAATTCCAATTGGTGGCGCATCTCCACCGACTGCACCAACAACGCCCGGATATCGTTGATCAGGTTGAACTCCGTCTGATTCAACTGGATCGGCGGGAAGCTGTCGTCCCAGTCGCCGTATAAAAATCCCGTGGGGTGGCCGTTGGCCGACAGGGGCAGCACGACGAAGCTGCGCGCTTCCGACAGCGTCGCTTTCCACCATTGCGGCAGCTTGGCGGCAAATTTCGGGTCGCGCGCGTTGTCGATGAAGATCACGCGGTCGCTGTTGAGGGCCGCGTGGAAGACGTTCGGTTCATACGCGTCGCCAAACACCATCAGGTCCTGCAGGTCGGCCATGCCTTCGCCCATGCTGATGCGCGCCGAATACAGATGGTCCCTGTGGTTGCGCACGAACGCCACCGAGCGCGAAAAATCGAAGCCCTGGTGCAGCGTTTCGAGCGCCATCGAGACCATCTGGCCCGGGCTGGCGCTGCCGATGGCGCCGCGCAGGTCGGCCAGGCCGCCGATCAGCACGCGGTTGCCTTCGGCGCGCATGCGCGTCGACGCCAGCTGGCGCGCGCGCCGCTCGGCCGGTTTCGACAGGGGCGCGATCGACAGGTCGGCCGCCGCCATCGCCTTGGCCTTGTCCACCGCCACCACCAGGTCCGTCGCGGTGATGCCCAGGGTGCCCGCATAATCGTCGATCAGCGCGTGCACCTGCGCCGCGCCGGCCGCGTCGTCATGCCACAGCGAGTCGGCGCAGCGCGCCGCCATCGTCGACAGGCCCGCCATCCAGTCGGCGCCGCTGACGGGCGCATTGTCCGGCGACGGATCCATCGGACGCATGCCGTTGATCAGGTGTTGCGGCAAGCCCCAGTGGGCGGCCGTGGCATAGCCCACTTCCGGCAGCGACAGACCGAGGATTTCGCGCGCGGCGGCCGCCTCGTTGCCGGGACCCGCATGCGCCTGCATGCGTGCCCAGAAGTCCGTCATGTAGAACGTCACCATCATGCGGCCCAGGGTGTGCAGCATCGAGCAGACGACGGCTTGCTCCGCCTGCAGGCTGCCGGCGCTGGTGGCTACTTGCTGCGCCACCATCCCGGCCAGCACGGCCTTTTCCATTTCCACGTGGGCGCTGACGGAATCGGGCGACGCCTGCGACAGTTCCTCGATCAGTTTCAGTCCCAGCGCCAGGTGGCCGATGGCGTCGATGCCCAGCACCAGCACGGCCTTCGAGACCGTGTTGACGCGCTGGCCGAAGGCGGAATACATGCCGCTGTTGGCCAGACGCAGCACCTTGTGCGTGAGGACAGGGTCGGACAGCACCGTTTGCGTGATGTCGAATTCGTGGTCATCCTCGCCGCGCATGGCGCCGAGGATGGCGCTGATGGCCTTCGCGAAGCCGGGCATGTCTCCTTGCTGGCGCGTGCGCGCCCACAGCAGGTCCAGGGTGTTTTTGCCGAGCTGTGTCGGCGCCGTGAAATGACCTGGATTCATTGCACCCCTCCGCGCGGTTCATTGGCAGACGGCGCAGGCACCAGCGCCGCATAGGTTTTGTCGCTCAAGGCCGATAGCGCGGCGTGGGCCGGCATCGGTTTGCCCGTCAGGTAGCCTTGCACATACTGGCAGCCGCGCGATTCCATGAAGTGCATCTGCTCTTCGGTTTCCACGCCCTCGGCCACCACGGACAGGTTCAAATGCTTGGCCAGGTCGAGAATGGTGTTGCAGATGGCCGCATCCTTGCTCGATTCGGGCAAATCCTTGATGAAGGTGCGGTCGATCTTCAGCACGGAAATGGGGAAGCGCTTCAGATACGCGAGCGAGGAATAGCCGGTGCCGAAATCGTCGATGGCGATGCGCGCGCGGCGCTCCGTCATCTTGACGAGGATGGTTTCCGCATGCACGGGGTCGATCATCAGGGTGCCTTCCGTAATTTCCAGCACCAGGTGTTCGCCGGACAGCCCCGAAAACGCGATGGCGTCGTCGAGGATATCGAGGAATTTGTCGTTGCGGAACTGGCGCGGGCTGATGTTGACGGAGATGTACAGCGGCCTTTTGGCCACTTCCTGGAACTGCTTGAGCTGCACGCAGGCCGCCTTCAGCGCCCAGGCGCCCAGCAGGTTGATCAGCCCATTGGCTTCGGCAATCGGAATGAAGCGCACGGGCGGCACCAGGCCCAGGGTCGGGTGCTTCCAGCGCATCAGGGTTTCGAATCCCTGGATCTGCCGCGTGTGCGCATCGACGATGGGCTGGTAGAAGAGTAAAAACTCGCCTTCGCGCACGGCGTGGAACATGGCCGCTTCCAGCGAAATATCGTGTTCCGACGGGCCGTTCAGGCGCGGGCTGTAGACCAGGCAGCGGGCCTTGCCCGTTTCCTTGGCGCGCGACATGGCCGCATCGGCCAGCGCCACCAGGCGCACTTCATCTTCCGCATGCAGCGGATAGATCGATACGCCGACCGAGGCGCCCACGTAGATCGTGTGGCCATCGACTTCGAACGGCGCCTGCAGGGTCGCCAGCAGGCGGCCCGTCACCAGCTTGATCTGCGCGTCCGTGGCGCTGCCGGGCAGTACGGCGACGAATTCATCGCCGCCCACGCGCGCCAGGGTGTCGCTGTCGCGCAGCGTCTTGCGCAGGCGCGCCGCGGCCAGGCGCAGCACGGCGTCGCCGACGGGGTGGCCCAGGCCATCGTTGACCTTTTTAAAGCCATCGAGGCCGATCGTGGCGACGGAAAAGCCCTGGCCCGAACGGGCGGCCTGGGCGATCACCATGCGGATGCGGTCCGACAGCAGCAAGCGGTTCGGCAAGCCCGTGAGCGCATCGTGCGTGGCCATGTGGCGCAGCCGTTCTTCCGTATTGTGCTGGGCCGACGTGTCGCGCCCGACCACCAGCAATTCGGCCACGCCGGCCGCGTTCATATATGACGACAGGCGCAGCTCGAACCAGATTTCCTGGTCCGGCGTTTGCAGCCGCACTTCCAGGCGGCCCGGTTCTTCCAGGGCGTCTTCCAGCGCCGCTTGCAGCGCCGCGCGCGACGCTTCGGCGGCCAGCGGCAGCAGCAAATGACCGGACAGGCCCGCGGGTGCGCCAAACAGGGTGGCCGCGCGCTTGCTGGCGAACAGGATCAGGCCGTCCGTATCGAGCCGGAACACGACGTCGCCTGCCTCTTCCATGAGGTTGTCCAACTCGTGGCGAGCCTCGCGGTGGGCGGCGGATGGGGTACTGGAAAACATCGTGCTGGCTTTTACCTTTTTGTTATCAGTGCCGGCGCTCGCTGCAGGGCAGGGCGCCAACGGAAAGAATGCATCGTGCGTGACGCGTGCCATAGTGGCCGGAAGGCGGCTATCGGAACGCGATCCACACGAAATGTATCATTGAAAAGCACCCGATTACATGAAATAGAGCAACATTGCTTCAGGTTTTGTAAATATTCCTGCCTTCCATGAAAAAAATCATGCTGCGCGACACACGCAGGCATTTTCGTTCCACATGGAAACATTTATCTGCGCTTGCTTCCACTGGCGCGCTTGCCCCGCCATGCGCTTTGCGCTAGTCTGGCTGGCAGACGGTGTTGACGGTGCGCCAGCGACGGCAAGGGCGCCATGATAACAAATCGCGGGAGACCTCCATGAATGCCTTTGACACGCATGAAGTTTTCAACCAGGCTACGCCCTTTGAAAATGTCAATCTGTTCGCCTGCGACCCGGCGCTGATAGAAGCGCTGCTGCGCGAGGGCGGCGGCGCGGCGTTGCAGGAGCTCGACGCGCTGGGCGACAGGCTGGGGCGTGCCGAGACCTATGCGCTGGCGCGCCTGGCCAATATCCACACGCCCGAGCTGCAGCAGTTCGACCGGGCCGGGCGCCGCATCGACGAGGTGCTGTTCCATCCGGCCTGGCATGAACTGATGGCCATCCTCGTGGGCGCCGGCGCGCACGCTTCGCCGTGGGCGTCGCCCGGTCCCGGCGCCCAGGTGGCGCGCGCGGCGGCCTATCTATTAGTGGGGCAGGTGGAAAACGGCACGCAATGCCCCGTGACGATGACGTATGCCTCGGTGCCGGCCTTGCGCCAGGCGCTTGATCTGCCGCAAATCGCGCAGCGCTGGCTGCCGAAAATCCTGTCGCGCGACTACGATCCCCGCTCCCTGCCCGTGGAGCAGAAGCGCGGCGCCCTGGTCGGCATGGGCATGACGGAAAAGCAGGGCGGCTCCGACGTGCGCAGCAACACCACGCGCGCTACGCAGGTGCCGCCGGCCGAGGCGCAAGCGCTGTTCGGCGACGAGGCCGCCGGCGCCTGGCGCATCGTCGGCCACAAGTGGTTTTTCTCGGCGCCCCAGTGCGACGCGCATCTGATCCTGGCGCAGGCGGACGAGGGCGGATTGTCGTGCTTTTTCCTGCCCCGCTACCTGCCCGACGGCAGCCGCAACGCCATCCGCGTGCAGCGCCTGAAGGATAAGCTGGGCAACCGCTCGAATGCCTCGTCGGAAGTGGAGTTCACGAATGCCTACGGCTGGCTCGTGGGGCAGCCGGGGCGGGGCATCCCCACCATCCTGGAAATGGCCAGCCACACGCGCCTCGACTGCGTGCTGGGCAGCGCAGGCATCATGCGCGCCGCCCTGACGCAGGCGCTGCACTATGCGCGCCAGCGGGCCGTGTTCGGCAAGCCGCTGGCCGAACAGCCGCTGATGCAAAACGTGCTGGCCGACCTGGCGCTGGAATCGGAAGCCGCCATGGCGTTTGCGCTGCGCCTGGCCCGCTGTTTCGATGAAAAGGATGATGCAGGGCAAGCCATGCTGGCGCGCGTGCTCACGCCGGCCGGCAAGTACTGGATTTGCAAGCGGGGTCCCGGTTTCGGCTTCGAAGCGATGGAAGTGCTGGGCGGCACCGGTTATGTGGAAGAGGCGCCGCTGGCGCGCCTGTATCGCGAACTGCCCGTCAATTCGATCTGGGAAGGCTCGGGCAACGTCATGTGCCTCGACGTCTTGCGCGCCTTCGGCAAGTCGCCGGCCGCGCGCGACGCGCTGGCGGCCGAGCTGGCGCTGGCCGGCGATGACGATGCTATTTTCACCGGCTACCGCGCGCGGCTGCTGGCCGACCTGGACGGGCCGCAAACGGACGAATTTGGCGCCCGGCAACTATCCGAGCGCATCGTGCTGGCCGTGCAGGCGGGATTGCTGCTGCGCCATGCGCCGCTGTTCGTCGCGCAAGCGTTCCTGCAGTCGCGGCTGGCGCAGGCGCCGGGCGGGGCGTATGGCCGCTTGCCGGCAGGCACCGATTGCGCAGCCATCCTGGCGCGCGCGCTGCGCGAGTACTGAGTTTGCCTCCGCTTGGGTACGCAATTATTTCGAAAATTCCGGCCACAGGCGGGCTGGGGGCTGGGATAATGCTGCAATCCATCATTTTATCGATACACAGCGCGCTTGCGGCCCAGGCTTGCCGCCGCGCCAGCTAGCATAGAAAGAAAAACAATATGAAACAAGATCCACGCTTCCCGAATTTGTTCATTACCGATCACCCTTTGATCCAGCACAAACTGAGTCACATGCGCGAGCACGACACGTCGACGCGCACCTTCCGCGAATTGCTCAAGGAAATCACCTTGCTGATGGGCTATGAAATCACGCGCGACCTGCCGCTGACCACGCGCGAAATCAAGACGCCGCTGGTGACCATCGACGCGCCTGTCATCGCCGGCAAGAAACTGGCCATCGTGCCCATCCTGCGCGCCGGCATCGGCATGAGCGATGGCTTGCTGAACCTGGTGCCATCGGCGCGCGTGGGCCACATCGGCGTGTACCGCGACCCGGCCACGCACATGCCGGTGGAGTACCTGGTACGTCTGCCGGACTTGAACGAGCGCACCTTCATCTTGTGCGACCCGATGGTGGCGACCGGCAATTCTGCCGTGTATGCCGTCGACGTGCTGAAAAAGCGGGGCGTGACGGACGAACAGATCATCTTCCTGGCCCTGGTTGCCGCGCCGGAAGGCGTGACCGTGTTCCAGAATGCGCATCCGAACGTCAAGATGTTCTGCGCCTCGCTCGATTCGCACCTCGACGACCACGCCTACATCGTGCCGGGCCTGGGCGACGCCGGCGACCGCATCTTCGGCACCAAGTAAACCGGTTCAGGCGAGTATTGCGATGGCAACCTTGATCGACCCGGATTTTCGCGCGCGTTTGCGCGCCCTGAATGAAAAATATGCGGCTGGCGTGCCGGCCCTGATGCAGGCGATCACGCAGGCAAGCGGCCGCTGCGACAGCGAAGGCCCCCGTCTGGAGCCGTTGACGGAGCTGCACCGCGCGCTGCACGCGGTGGCCGGCTCGGCCGCCACCTTCGGTTTTGCCGCGCTGGGGCAGGAGTGCCGGCGCCTGGAACAGCTGGTGCGCGCCATGCTCAATGCCCCTGCGCAAGCGGTGGCGGATTGGCCTGGCGTGCGGGCGCAGGTGGTGGCGCTACTGGACTGGGCGGGACGCGACGCGGCGGCCACCCATTTCACCGCCTAGGTGACCTCGCGCATAGTCATGTGGTTGCAATGATTCATTTGATACAACGCAAAGCACCCGCGTCGCAGATTAGGATATAGTGTGTCCATGCCGCTGGTACAGGGCGCCGCAAGACGGGGATTTGGCTATTAAAGTAGTGTTCGCAAGTTTATTTTGCGAAAGAATGGTTTTTCTCAGTTTTGTTGGTATAATTGGGCATCGTTGGATTCGAGGTAGTAGTGCAGTTTGTCTGTCATTTCTTTCTTGCTTCAAACGATATAACGGGCGCAAGCCCAACTTAACTGAAATAGGAAATTGTAATGGCAACTGGCATCGTAAAATGGTTCAATGATTCGAAGGGTTTCGGCTTTATTACCCCTGACGAAGGCGGCGAAGATCTGTTCGCTCACTTCTCGGCTATCCAGTCGAACGGCTTCAAGTCCCTGCAAGAGAACCAACGCGTTTCTTTTGAAGTGACCGCTGGCCCTAAAGGCAAGCAAGCTTCGAACATTCAGCCAATCTAATACGCTGGATCAAACGAAATAAAGAAATCCTCGGTCTCCGAGGATTTTTTTTCGCCTGAATTTCCGTGAGGCATGGGTTTTGCGTGCGTTTGATGGGCTACGCGGCCTCTGCGCGGCTGTCTTTCGGCTACTTTGCCTCATTGTCGGCGGGAAGGCCTGCCTGGTCAGCGCAAGTCTCTAAGCCGAGCTCTGCGGTGTTCCCATTGATGTCACGAAGCGGGACAAAACCGACGCGTAGCAGGTTTGGTCCCGCGTCCTCAGATAGCCCGTTCGCGCCAGTAGTCTGGCTGTGAGTAGGAGTGCCTTAAAAAATCCACGAACGCCCGTATGCGCAGCGGCAAGTGGCGGCGCTGGGCGAATACGGCGTAGATATCGTTGCCCGGGGCGGCGAACTGGTCCAGCACCGTCACCAGCTGGCCCGAGGCGATTTCGGCACCCACTTCCCACATCGAGCGCCACGCCAGGCCCTTGCCGGCCAGCGCCCAGTCGTGCAGCACTTCGCCATCGTTACAGACCATATTTCCTGCCACCTTTAAAATCACATTCTTGCCGTTTTCGCGGAAAGTCCAGCCCCGCTGGCTGCCTTCGCTGCTGATCGCCAGGCAATTGTGCTTCGCCAGGTCGGCCGGGATGCGCGGCGTGCCCGCCCGTTTCAAATAGGCGGGCGAGCCGACGAGCACGCGCTGGTTGTCCGCCAGTTTGGTGCTCACAAGCGAGGAATCGGACAGGCTGGCGATGCGGATGGCCACGTCGATGCCTTCGCCGATCAGGTCGACGAGGCGGTCGTTCAGGTTCAGCGACACCGTCACGTCGCGGTGCTCGGCGACAAACGAGGGGATCAGGGGCGCCACATGCTGGCGCCCGAAGCCGGCCGGCGCGGAAATGAGCAGGTGGCCGCTGGCCTTCACGCTGCGCTCGGCCACGGCCGCTTCCGCCTCTTCCAGTTCGCCCAGGATGCGCTGGCAATCTTCCAGGAAGGCGGCGCCTTCATTCGTCAAGGCCAGCTTGCGTGTCGTGCGCTGGAGCAATTTGACGCCCAGGCGCTGCTCCAGCGCATCGAGGCGCCGGCCTATCATGGCTGGCGCGATGCCTTCCGCGCGCGCGGCGGCCGATAGGCTGCCCTTGGCCACTACTTCCACGAAGGTTGATATTTGTCTGAACTGGCCCATGTTGTGCTCCCGTCATGCCATCACTTGTGATAAAAACGCATAGATGAAGTGATTTTTAATCTCGTTTCCATGCCTTATAGTGCAATACTATAGAACAAACGCGCCGCCCGGCAGAGTGTTTTTGCGCCTCTGTCCAGCTTGCCCGCGCAGTCGTTCGGCTTATACTTGGATCACCAGATTACCTTTGCTTATATTTACTAAAAACCGGAGAACTTCATGACGCAGAACACGATCGCACTTCCCGAAGGCATGCAAATCACGGGTGCCATTGCACCCGGCTACGAACAGATCCTGACTCCCGCGGCATTTGCGCTGGTGGCCAAGCTGACGCGCGCCTTCGAGCCGCGCCGTCAGGAATTGCTGGCCGTGCGCGTGGAGCGGGCCAAGCGCCTCGACGCGGGCGAGCGTCCTGATTTCTTGCCAGAAACCGCACACATCCGCGACGGCGATTGGAAGATCGCGCCGATTCCGAAGGCGCTGGAATGCCGCCGCGTGGAAATCACCGGACCCGTCGAGCGCAAGATGGTCATCAATGCCTTCAATTCCGGCGCGGACAGCTACATGACGGACTTCGAAGATTCGAACACGCCGAACTGGGATAACCAGCTGACGGGCCAGATCAATATGTTCGACGCCGTGCGCAAGACGATTTCGCTGGAGCAAAATGGCAAGTCCTACAAGCTGAACGACAAGATCGCGACGCTCGTTGTGCGTCCGCGCGGCTGGCACCTCGATGAAAAGCACGTGCTGGTCGACGGCAAGCGCATTTCCGGCGGCATTTTCGATTTCGCGCTGTTCATGTTCCATAACGCCAAGGAACAACTGGCGCGCGGCGCCGGCCCGTACTTCTACCTGCCGAAGATGGAATCGCACCTGGAAGCGCGCCTGTGGAACGATATCTTCGTCATGACGCAAAACGAATTGGGCTTGCCACAAGGAACGATCAAGGCGACAGTGCTGATCGAAACCATTTTGGCCGCCTTCGAGATGGATGAAATCCTGTACGAGCTGAAAGAGCACAGCTCGGGCTTGAACGCGGGCCGCTGGGATTACATCTTCTCGTGCATCAAGAAATTCAAGCTGGACAAGGATTTCTGCCTGGCCGACCGCGCGAAAGTCACGATGACGGCGCCGTTCATGCGCGCCTACGCCTTGCTGCTGCTGAAAACCTGTCATAAACGTGGCGCACCGGCCATCGGCGGTATGGCAGCCTTGATCCCGATCAAGAACGATCCGGAAAAGAACGACATCGCCATGGGTGGCGTGCGCAACGACAAGGCGCGCGACGCCACCGACGGCTACGACGGCGGCTGGGTTGCCCATCCGGGCCTGGTGGAACTGGCCATGGGCGAGTTCACGAAAGTGCTGGGCGACAAGCCGAACCAGATCGAGAAACAGCGTCCCGACATCGACGTGAAAGCGTCGGACTTGCTGAACTTCCAGCCGGAAGCGCCGATCACGGAAGCGGGCTTGCGCTACAACATCAACGTGGGCATCCATTACCTGGGCAGCTGGCTGGCCGGAAACGGTTGCGTGCCTATCCACAACCTGATGGAAGATGCGGCCACGGCCGAGATCAGCCGTTCGCAAGTGTGGCAATGGATTCGTTCGAGCAAGGGCGTGCTGGAAGATGGCCGCAAGGTGACGGCCGAGATGGTGCGCGCCATGATTCCGGAAGAGCTGGCCAAGGTGCAGCGCGATGCGCCGGGCGGCAACGGCCCGACCTATGTGCGCGCCGGCCAGATTTTCGAGGAAATGTCGACGTCGGAATCGTTCGCCGAATTCCTGACCTTGCCGCTGTACGAAGAAATCTGATCCTGATCAACTAGATCGATAAAAAAATCCCGGCGATGCCACAAAGCATCTGCCGGGATTTTTTATGGCGGAAGGGTGGACTTAAAAGCTGTTTTTCCACATCCGCAAGGCGGCAAATGCTTCCACGGGCGAGGCATCGGTGGCCAGCTTGCCTTCCACCTTCAGGCTGGTCAGGATCGCCGGTTCGCGGTAGCGCAGGAAGGGATTCGTGGCCTTCTCCAGGGCAATGGTCGACGGCACGGTGGACAAGCCTTGCTGGCGCTTTTCCGTGTCGATGGCGATGCGTTCCTGCAAGGCCACATTGCCCGGCTCGACGGCGTTGGCGAAGCGCAGATTGGACAAGGTGTACTCATGCGCGCAAAATACCTCGGTATCGTCGGGCAGGGCTGCCAGCTTGCCCAGCGAGTCGGCCATCTGGCCCGGCGTGCCTTCGAACAGGCGGCCGCAGCCGCCCGCAAACAGGGTGTCGCCGGAAAACAGCCAGGGTGCGCCGCTGCGCTCGTCGCGCTGGCGCACGTAGGCGATATGGCCCTTCGTATGGCCGGGCACGTCGATGACGGTCAGTTGCAGGCCCAGTTCGGGCACGTGGGCGACATCGCCTTCGGCAAGCGGTTCCGTGATGGCTGTGATAGCCTCATTGCGCGGGCCGAAGACGGGGACGGCGAAATGCTGCAACAATTCAGGTACGCCGCCCGTGTGGTCGGCGTGGTGATGCGTGAGTAAAATGGCGGACAAGGTCAACTGATGGGCTTGCAGCGCATCGAGGATGGCCGTTGCATCGCCGGGGTCGACCACGGCGGCATGGCTGCCGTCATGGATCAGCCACAGGTAATTGTCGGCAAAGGCGGGCACGGCAAGTACCGATAAAGCGTGTTCAGGGGAGTGTGTCATGAGCAAAAGAGAAAACTGAATGGACAGTGTGGCATCCGAAAAATCCATTATAGCGCTTGACGGCTGGCTGCAGACACCGGCCGGTCTGTACGTGCGTGCCTGGGAGCAGCAATGCCTCGACAGCCTGACTGTCGATATCTTCGGTTTTAATGCCGTGCAGATCGGCTTGCCCCAGCTTGATGCGCTGGCGGCCAACCGCATGCCGAACAAATGGCTGCTCGATGCGCGCCTGCCGTCGCGTCCGCCGCAGGAAAGCCGTTTGACCCTCGTGTCGGCCTTCGACGAGCTGCCGTTCGACTCGCAAAGCCTGGACCTAGTGGTCTTGCCGCACGTCCTCGAATTTGCCGCCGAGCCGCACCAGGTCTTGCGCGAAGTGGAGCGCGTGCTGATCCCGGAAGGGCGCGTGATCGTGTGCGGCTTCAATCCGGCCAGCCTGTGGGGCATGCGCCAGGGACTGGGGCGGGTCACGGGCCGGCATTACTTGCCGCAGGCGGGCGAGCTGATCTCTATGCCGCGCATGAAAGACTGGTTAAAATTGCTGAACATGGGCGTGAGCCAAAGCCACTTCGGCTGCTACGCGCCTGCCTGCAGGACAGAAAAATGGCTGCGCCGCAACGCCTTCATGGACAAGGCCGGTGCGCGCTGGTGGCCATATCTGGGCGCAGTGTATATAGTGCAGGCGATCAAGCGCGTCAAAGGGATGCGTTTGATCGGTCCGGCGTGGACCAAAAAACCGGCGACGGCGCCCGCAGGCGCACCGGTCACGAATAAAAGGCGGGAACAGCAAGATGGATAAGGTTGAGATTTACGCCGATGGCGCATGCAAGGGCAATCCCGGCACGGGCGGCTGGGGCGCGCTGATGGTGGCCGATGGCGCCAAGAAAGAAATTTACGGCGGAGAACTGAATACGACGAATAACCGCATGGAATTGAAGGCCGTGATCGAAGCCTTGACGGCGCTCAAACGTCCCTGCCAGGTAGTGTTGTATACCGATAGCCAGTACGTGCAAAAGGGCATCAGCGAATGGATCCACGGCTGGAAAGCGCGCGGCTGGAAAACGGCCGCCAAGGCACCCGTGAAAAACGTGGACTTGTGGCAGGCGCTCGATACGGCCCAGGCCGTGCACGAGGTGGAATGGCGCTGGGTGCGCGGCCATAACGGCCATCCGGGCAATGAGCGGGCCGATCAGCTGGCCAACCTGGGTGTGGAAACCGTGCGCGCCTGAGAACTGAAATTTCCTGCCATGCAGCTGCGGGCAGGGCGTAACCGGAGGGCACAGGTTTGCTATACTGTGCCCTTCGCTTTTTGCTTTTAAGACTGAATCTGCCATGCGTCAAATTGTCCTCGATACTGAAACCACCGGCCTGAACCCGCGCACGGGCGACCGCATCCTGGAGATCGGGGCGGTCGAACTGAACAACCGCATGTTGACGGGGAATAATTTCCACCATTACATCAATCCCGAGCGCGACTCGGAAGAGGGCGCGCTGGCCGTCCACGGATTGACGACGGAATTCCTTAGCGACAAGCCGAAATTCGCGGAAATTGCCGACGAATTTCGCGCCTACATCGCCGACGCTGAACTGATCATCCACAACGCCCCGTTCGATATCGGCTTCCTGAACGCGGAATTCAAGCGCTTGAACTTGCCGCCAGTCCACGAGCAAGTGCATGGCGTGATCGACACCCTGGTGCAGGCGAAGGAAATGCATCCGGGCAAGCGCAACTCGCTCGACGCCTTGTGCGACCGTTACGGCGTCTCGAACGCCCACCGCAAGCTGCACGGCGCGCTGCTTGACTCCGAATTGCTGGCTGACGTCTACCTGGCCATGACGCGCGGGCAAAACAGCCTCAGCATGGAAGAAGAGGTGGAAGTGGCCGCCGACGGCGCCGCCCTGGAAATCGTGCCCTTGGCCGAAGTCATCTTCCAGAGCGCCAGCGCCGACGAACTGGCCGCCCACGAAGCCACCATCGCCGGCCTCGACAAGGCCGCCAAAGGCCAGTGCATCTGGACCGCCGTCACGTCGCCGCCAGCGGCCGCCTGAGGAAAAAACGGGGGCGTGGCAAATTTCCTCTCGCCAGCCCTTGCAGATGCCGCAACACCTATGCGATAATTCGCCTCGCTTCGGGAGGTTAGCTCAGGGGTAGAGCACTGCATTCACACTGCAGGGGTCGCAAGTTCGAAACTTGCACTTCCCACCAAGAATTCGCTGTAAAATCAAGTACTTACATTAAAGCCGACACGTTACGTGATCGGCTTTTTTTGTGCCTGTGTAATTAGCCTGTGTAATTTTATTTTTTGTTTTGTACTAGCACCGATAGCTTATCCAACGCAGCACGCTGCGCATCGACCTGGAGGTGCGCATAGCGCTGGGTCGTCTGCACATTGCTGTGACCGAGAATCTTGCTAATAGTATAAAGATCGCCCCCCAAGCCAAGCATGATGCTGGCACAAGAATGCCGTAGGTCATGAAAGTTCACATGCTCCATACGCGCCTTCACGCGCGCTCGGCGCCAAGCGGATGCCAGGCCTGTTCGACAGCGCGCGCGCCGTCGCCGTGCTTTACGGCAGCGACCCGGCCCTGGGCTTCCTGTTCATCGCCGCGCCGCTGATGGTGGCCGCCGGCTTGCCTGCTTGGTGGGTACTGGGCGCCACGGTGCGCTGGCTCGACAAGCGCCGCGACAAGGACATTGGCGAGCTGGCGCGCGATGCGGCCGCCACCGTCAAGGATGTGCGGGGTGGCCTGTGAGCGCCGTTACGCTGGTCCAGCTGCTGGCGATCATGCCGCGGCGCGTACGCGCGCGGTTGCCTTCCTGGCGCCGCTGAACGCGGCCATGCTGGAGTTTGGTATTACGACCCCGGTGCGCCAAGCATCGTTCTTGTCCCAGGTCGGGCACGAGTCCGGCCAGCTGCGCTATGTGCGTGAGCTGGCCAGCGGCCAAGCCTACGAAGGGCGCGCCGGCCTGGGCAACACGCAACGCGGCGACGGCGTGCGCTTTCGTGGGCGCGGCCTGCTGCAGGTGACCGGCCGCGTCAACTACGCCGCCTGCGGCAAGGCGCTGGGCCTTGATCTGCTGGGCCAGCCCGAGCTGATCGAGTAGGCCGTCAACGCATGCCGCTCGGCCGGCTGGTTCTGGCAGGCGAGGGGTCTGAACGCCCTGGCTGATGCCGGCGACCAGGAACGGGTGACGCGGCGCATCAACGGTGGCGTGAACGGCCTGGCTGAGCGCCTGGCCTTGTACCAGGCAGCGCGCAAGGTGTTGGTGTGAGCGCGCTGGTTAAGCTGGCGGGCAGGCTGGCTGGCTGTACGGCGCCGTGCTGGCATGCGTGCTGGTCGGCGCCGGTATGCTGTACCAGCGAGCGCAGGGCGTCGCCCAAGGCCGCGCAGCCGTGCAGGCGCTGTGGAATACCGACAAGAAGACCCGCGCGGCAGCGGAAACGAAGGCGGTGGCGCAGCGCGCCGCCGAGAACCTGGCGCAAGCCAGGCAACAGGCCGTCAAAGCGGCGGCCATCAATAAAGTCTACGATGACGAAATCAACGATGTGCGCGCTCGGCTTGCTGTTGTTGAGCGCATGCGCAAGCCCGCCTTCTGTGCAAGTACTGGACCTGCCGCCCCGGCCGGTGCCGGTGGCGCCGAAGGAGGCGCTGCAGCCGATCCCGCCGGTGGGCTACTTCCTGACGCGGTGGCGCGAGATATTCAAGCTTTGATCCTGCAGACGGAGGAAGTGGCCGCGACGGGACGCGCGTGCCAGGCGTTTGTGCGGGGTAGTAGCATAGGGCTGTAGCGCTGATTCGGAGTGTTTGCGCAGGTAGACAGTAGGGGAGTGAGCTAGTCGATTGAGTCTTGAGACCTTCAGATCAACGCAAGTTTAGTGCCGCAGGTGTCTTTGTGCAGTCGCGCGTCCATCTCTCCAGCACGGCGGGGCCGGATAGAGTAAATGCTGTCTAAGTTGATAACTTCCGCTCTTGGTATACACTCAATAGAAGGAAATTGGACGTTAGAAGAGGAGTCTTACCATGAGGCATATCTCTACACTGGCCGTGATCGGTACTGTTCTGTTTATCACGGGAACAGTTGCATCTGCAGGGAATGGCGGCGTTAAGGCCGGTCCGCATTTAGGAGCCCCGATCGCAACAACAATGCACACGACGACAACGCACACAACGACAACTGCACCAGCTTCACCTACCCCATCGCATTCGGGGCAACCAAATCAAAGCTGCGGCAGTGCCACTGCTCCCAATACTCCTGGTAATTCAGCTTCTGCACCTGGGTCAGCTTTCAATCCAGATGGCCAGGCTGGAACAGTATATGCTGGACAGCAGCCACAAAATTCGCGCAATCCTATGAGTGTGTCACAGTATGATGTTGCTTGCGCGAAACAGCCATCTAAGTAAGGTGCAAGCGTAAAGCCGATGCCGCACCGGCCAACCTACGAGTTCGACCAGCCGGCGCCAGCGGCAACGGACGGCGAGATCGTCTTGGCGCTGGCGCGAGACTGGCCGCGTGGGCGTGCCTATGAGGCGCAGCTGGAGGCAGTTATTGTGGGGTGTCGTTAAGGCTAAATGAGCGTGTCTTGAGTTGCGTAGAGGTTGCTTACGCAAATTCCACATACTTCGCGACCAAGAGATGCGCACTTGTCGCGCGCAACCTGCTCATTTTCACACTCGAACACCACTTCCATAGCGAGATCCCGAATGGCATTTGTATGCATTTTTTCGCAAATCGAATGCTTTCCCCGGGTACATCTTTCTGTCACGGGGTCCCATTTGCCCGTGAACAAATGACATTCGTCACTAGTAGGACTCCTCAATAAGAAGTATCGCTCCTCTGACCGAAGGCGTTCGAAAGCTTTGTTAAACAGGGTAACTCTTGTCATGACTCACTCCGAGTGTGTATGTGGTTGATTGCCATCGTGGCATTAACTTTGCACTGAGGTACTATTTATGGCTTGTGAAGCTTTAGATGCCTGCGCTCTATTTCAGCATAATGCCAGCACGTCAGGAATTGGTGTCACCTTTGCCGCTGCCGACACTGTGGCGCCGAAGTTCGCCCATAATATCTGCATTAGAAATATCCGCTTCTCCAGCAAGTCTCCACGCGGATAGGCAGCTTCGACCTTGCCCGGCAAGCTGTGCGCCAGTGCATGCTCGCAAACCTCTTGCGGAAGGAACCGGCCACCAACTCGGCTCATTAGTCGCCTAACGCTGACCGGAACCTGTGCACAGTGATATCAGACCGGTTCCGGTGGCGCCGGAGGAGGCGCTGCAACCGATCCCGCCGGCGAGCTACTTCATAACGAAGTGGCGCGAGATATTCAAGCTCTGATTCTAAGGATGGAAGAGGTGGCCGCGTCTGGGCGAGCGTGCCAGGTATTCATTCCAGCCAATAATATGGAGCTATAGTGTTGACTTGGAGTGATCTAGAGCCTGACGATATGAATTGATATTTTGGAGGATGCAATCGGCGACTATAAATTTCGCTGGCAAGAAGATGGGCGCGCTATACTATATTGACTTTATAGTTTAGGGGGTGTGATATGAGATTGACGATAAAAGGTTGCAATTTTAACCGAAATGGTACTGGCATTTCAGTGCCTCATGACACTGTATTAGATTTGGAAAATATATCATTTGATGACAACGGAACCGCGCTGATACAGCGAGAGGCACCCACGTTACTGCAGCAGCTCGGACTTCCATCGAATACAGATCCTGAGATTGTAATCGAGGCTTTAGCAATACTTCAGAGAGTAAAAACATTGGATCAGCCCATGCAAATAGAGGCATTGCGAGAGTCCAAAATGGTTAAGATGCTAGGAGTGGGGGCTGATATTGTGACTATTGCGGGAATCCTTCTTCCATTCTTACCTAAATAGTATTTGGCTGGTGGGAGATTTATCAAAAATGATGATTGGAAATAAAAATGCTTCCGTAAAGCGGAAGCATTTTGAAAATGGTGCGGGTTGGGGCAATTAAACCCCCGGCGGTACTATTGGGCGACAGTGAATTTGGGAGAAGCTTTCGAGTATTTTTGGCTAAGACAAACCCGCAGGACCGCTCCGCACCATAATACAAATAGAAACTGTGGCATATTTGCTCCTAGCACCTGTTGATAAATCCACAAAAGAACCGTGACCAGGCCTGAAATAACCGACAATACACTACTAAACTTCGACCAACTAGACACTGCCATTGGTGCCAATTTGGTTAGATAAATAATTCAACTTATGCATGAATTATTTCACGAAAAGCAACTTTTGTCAAGTGATCTGCGGATCGCCAATGTTAGATTCGGCGGAATTTGTAAGGCACCTTTGGCCGAGGTGGGGACGGTTATTTCGCGAAGATATCGGAAATGAATTAAAGTAAGTGCATGTGCGCTGACTACACCCCAAGCCGTAAGGAAGAGATCGAAGAAAGCTTTTGGGCTGGATACCCTCTGCTCGACCTACCTTCGGAGGCATGGCCTGGCTACATGGCGCCCATCCTGCGGGGCTCTCATGATGCACTTGGCCAACTGGAAGTCGCCCCGGCCATGTTCGGCATGGTGCCCCACTGGGCAGACCACAAGCTGGCCCGCCAGACCTACAACGCGCGCACGGAGACGGCGGCCAGTAAGCCATCCTTCCGCAGCACCTGGAAGCGCAAGCAGTTTTGCATCATCCCAGCTGCCAACTTCTTCGAACCCAACTACGAAACTGGCAAGCCTGTGCGCTGGCGCATCGAGCGCGCGGACGGCGGCCCGGTGGCCATTGCCGGGATATAGGAGCACCGACCAGCTGATCATTTGCTGTCGTTCTCGATGCTGACGATCAACGCTGACGGGCACACGCTGATGCAGCGCTTCCACAACCCCGATGACGAAAAGCGCATGGCGATGAGCCTTGATCCTGATCAGTGCCTAAGTTGGTTGGACGGTTCTCTGGTGGCGGAGACGAGTGGGGAAGAGTGCGCTCCGGTTTGGCAATTGCCGCGCTGGATATCACAAGCAAACGTAATTGCCGTAATACGGTGCGTCTGGGTTCGGCAGACCTGACGCGGCGGTGGGCTATGCTTTCAGAAAATAGAGCGCCTCGCTACGCAGCGAGCTGGAGTTGCCGAGAGTTATAACCAAGTAGCTGCACTAGATTTTGATGTCTCGGTGCAACTTTTAACGAGCATGGTACTGTCGACGTCCGTGCCCTCTTAGATCGTGCCCTGTCTACCGCCTGTCTTGCCTGGAATGACAACATCCTCCAAATCATTGTTCAGGTGCTCGAACAAGGCTTTGGAGGTTTGGGTGATGGCCTTTTGACGTTGGCATCCCGGTACTGTGCAATACTTACCGTCGGCCAATTCAATATAAGCGGGACAATTCTTGTATTCATGATCAATGCAAGGCATATATCCTCCCAGATTGTGGATGTTTGCATACTGCCTATATGTACAGATTACACCGCAGCCAGCGGTTTGTTGGAAATATTACATTTATCTCGCGGCATATCGGGGATGGAGGGGCATGCTTGGGGGAGGCTGTTCATTTGGTTTTTTCGGCAATTAAGGCAGGATCTCCCGCACCCCCATCCTCGTGTCGGTATAGTCGTGGTGCCAGCCAGTGCTGGCATACCCTTCCTTGTTTCGCCCAATAGTCATATCTGGAATTGCAGGTCGATGTAACTCCCTTGCTTTTGAGCATTTCAGCCCTGTGTAATTTCCTGTGTAATTTGGTGCAATTTAGCGACTTCTCTTGATAGTCATGACGAAACACTCCCTGTGAGAACCCTGCAAAATGGCGCTTTCAATGGCATTCACACTGCAGGGGTCGCAAGTTCGAAACTTGCACTTCCCACCAAAATTTTCGTTTGTATTCAATGATTTAGGATGTTACATCTTGTCTGAATACGAGCTTGGGGCAAACTTGGGGCAATGGGATTTCTAATCCACTGCCCAGCCTCAACGTTACGGCCGCTTCCTGCGGCCGTTTTCACATCAAGCTGGCTTAGAACGCCTGACAATCCTCTTCCTTGCTTTCAAAGCAACAAGTTCGTACACTAAGGACGCCTAACAAAACCGCTGAATGTATCTCCAGCAGATGAGTATGCAGGCAAGCGAGAGAAGCGCCTGGCGGATATCGGCACGGCGTTCGTAGCGGACGCGTAATCGGCGGAAGCGGTGCAATCAGCCCAGTGTACGCTCAACCACCCAGCGCCATTTACCCAGGCGTTCGGGCGACTCGACGTGATTGCACAACAACGCTTTACTCGCGCCCCGCCTCACACACGTAAGCGATAGCAAACGATTCGTATGGCTGCAGGCTGAGGTGGTCGGTCCAGCTGTCACGCTGGGCATAGTTGCTGATCAAGCCTTGCCCGGCAATGCCGTGCAGCGTTGCCGGCAGATCCAGTTCGACGTGTTCGCCGGAGAAATTGTTGACGACAACCAGATGTTGGCTTCCCAAGCTGCGCCGGTAGGCGAATACCTGCGGGTGCTGCTCCAGTAACGGCAGGTATTTTCCGTAAACCATGACGTCCCAGTGCTTGCGCAGTTCGATCAGCTTCTGGTAGTGGAAGAAGACCGAATCGGGTTGTTCCAGTGCGGCCGCGACGTTGATCTCTGGGTAGTTGGGATTCAGCTTGAGCCATGGCGTGCCAGTACTGAAGCCGGCGTTGTGTGTGCTGTTCCACTGCATTGGGGTGCGTGCATTGTCCCGCCCGTTGGCGTGGATACCGGCCATCATCGTCTCCGGTGGCACACCGGCGGCCGTGCGTTCGTGGTAGAGGTTGAGCGATTCGATGTCGCGATAGTCGTCGATGGAATCGAAACGTACATTCGTCATGCCTATTTCCTCGCCTTGATAGACGTAGGGGGTACCCTTGAGAAAATGTAGCGCGGTGGCCAGCATCTTGGCCGACTCGACCCGGTAACGGCCGGGGTCGCCGTATTTGGATACGGCGCGCGGCAGGTCGTGGTTATTCCAGAACAGCGAATTCCAGCCGGCATCGGCCAGCTCGGTCTGCCACTTACCGATGATCTGCTTGAATTCGATCAGATCGAACGGCCGCGGCTTCCATTTCCCCTCCTTGGTATCGTGGGTCATGGTGATGTGCTCAAACTGGAAGACCATCGACAGCTCCTGACGCGCCGGGTCGGAATACAGCTTGGCGGTCTCCGGGGTGGTGCTCCACGTCTCGCCCACCGACAATACATCGCGTGCCGCCAAGGTCGCTTGGTGCATTTGCAGCAGCAGCGGGTGCAGTTGTGCGCCGTTGGCGATGATCTGCTGGTCGACCTGTTTGCCGATGAGATCGATCACATCCATGCGGAAGCCGCCGATGCCCTTGTCCAACCACCAGTTCATCATGCGATGCACCGCTTCCTGCACCTGGGGATTTTCCCAGTTCAGGTCCGGCTGTCGTTTCGAGAACAGATGGAAGTAATATTCACCGCTGGCGGCGTCGTATTCCCATGCACTCCCGCCAAAATACGAACGTTGCTGGTCGGGCGGGGAGCCATCGGCGCCTGCATTGCGCCAGATGTAGTAGTCACGGTAGGGGCTATCCTTGGATTTCTTCGCCTCGACGAACCAAGCATGCTCGTCAGAGGTGTGGTTGACCACAAGATCCATCAAAATACGGATGTCGCGCCTGGCCGCCTCTGCGATCAACTGCTCCATCTCGGCCAATGTGCCGAATTCGGCGGCGATATCCTGATAGTCGGAGATGTCATAGCCGTTATCGTCCATCGGCGACCGGTACACTGGCGACAGCCAGATCAGGTTGATTCCCAGATGTTGCAGGTAGTCCAGTCTGCCAATGATGCCGGCCAGATCACCGACCCCATCGTGATTGCTGTCTTGAAAACTACGTGGGTAGATCTGATACACGACGGCGTTATGCCACCATTTCTTATCCAACATGATTATCTTTCTCGCTTATTGATTGACGGCACTGTCTTGCAACGTGCCAAGGGATCGCCAGGGGTAGGGCAGATCCGATCTCGTCTTTGAACCAGGCAGCTATGAGATCGTACACCTGGCGTCTGTCAGGACACTCAGGCTACCAACACGATCCACCGGTTTTTCCTCTTTCAAGACCTGTGGATCAGAATAGTCTAAGCTACCGATAGCAACTCATGGCGATTCAGTGTTGATGTAACAACACCGTCACATTTGAATGCCACTATGCACCATTTCAGAATGGTGCAGCTACCTTGCCGACTCGATCCGTCATCCTGCCATGCCCCATGCAGCACTGCTGCTGGCTTGACGACGCTCGCGGCAATGCGCGGTGGCGGGATCGACAGGGGTGCGTATGTACGTCGGCGGCTTGAGCTGCAACGGGCTGGCGCTCTTTTGGGTACTGAGTGGGTTTATCGGATTAACAGGGAACGCCCATGGTGCGCCTCCCGATTTGCCGCCTACAGGTGCTGCACGTGTCAATCCCGTTTCGGATGCGGCTATTTCTCTCCTTGCTTTCAGTATCCCGGCGCAGCCGCTCAATGCGGCGCTGAACCAATATGCGGACATCACCGGACAGCCTGCATTGTTTTCCAGTGATATCGTGCATGCCCGTATCTCCACGGCAGTATATGGCCATTATTCGGCCGAAGCGGCATTGCGCATCCTGCTCGAAGGTACCGGACTGGTTGCTGACAGGCGCAGTTCTGGCCTGGGCCAGACCTTCATTCTGAAAGAGGCCGCCGTGGCATCCGCAGCACCGGCATCCACCTTGCCGCGCAATGGCATGGCGGAGTTTTTCAGCGAGGATGGCTATGCCGGACTGGTGCAGATGCGTATCTGGCACGCGCTGTGCTCGGATGCGCGTACCCGGCCGGGCAACTACACGTCCTTGCTGCGGTTTTACCTGGAAACGGATGGCCGCATCGGCGGCGCACGCCTGCTCGGCAGCAGTGGCGATCCCCGTCGCGATGCCGCGTTGCTGCACGCGGTGCGTGGCGTGCGCGTCGGCCGCCTGCCACCTGCGGCAATCGCGCGCCAGCCTCTGACCATGATGGTTGCGCCCAGCGCCCCTGGAGTGGGGCCGCAGTGCGGCCAGCAGCAGGGGGAGGGCTAGCCATGTCCGAAGGCACGCAGCTTTTCCTGCTGAACTACCTGGGCAAGCACTACGCCACCATCAAGCAGCGCCTGACGCGCAAGCTGGGCAATGCTGAAGATGCCGGCGATGCGCTGCACGACACCTGGCTGCGCCTCAAGGGCGGCGAAGACCTTGGGCCCGTCCAGAACCCCGGTGCCTACCTGTCCCGGATGGCGGTCAATATCGCGGTGGACGTGCAGCGCCGGCATAGCCGCCTGCTGTCCGGAGATAATATCGATGCATTGCTGGAGGAACTGGTGGACCCGGCCCCCGGACCGGCGCGCACGGCCGAGATACGCTCGGACCTGGATGCCCTGTTGCAGCTGCTCGACCGCATGCCCGAGCGCCGCCGGGCCGTCGCGCTGCTCGTGCATGCGGAAGGCGTGACGCAAAAAGAGGCGGCCCAGCGGCTGGGCGTGTCGTTGCGGACGGTCGAATACGAATTGAAGCGCGTCCATGAGCGCCTGGACACTTATCTGGTGGCGGAGCATAAATAATGCGGGTTTTCCGGGGCACCATTCGTCATCAAGTATGAGAGAGCAAAAAACATATGCATGCAGCACGCAGCAGCCCGCAGGTTTCCTGCTTTGCGGCCCGGCCTGGCCGCTGGACCTGACACGATGAAGATGCCGTCGCCCAAGGACAGCCGCGCCGCTTCGTCCGCCGACCTGGAAGCCCAGGCGTGGAACTGGTTGCGCCTGCTCACCTCGGGAGACGCGCGCGAAGTGGATGCGCAACGGTTCCGGCGCTGGGTCAAGTCCAGTCCCTCGCACCAGGCCGCGTACAACGACGTGAAGCGGCGCTGGGATGCGCTAGAGACTCCGGCCCGCGAGTTGCTGCGCGCCAGGCCGGAGGCCGTGCCGGCACGCGCGCGCCGTCCCCTGCTTGCGCCCGGCGGCCGGCGGGCTTTTCTCGGCGCTGCCATCGGCGCGGCGGCCGTGGCCTGCGTGGCCGTGGTCCATCCGCCCCTGGGCTTGTGGCCGGGGCCGGACGAGTGGGCTGCAGACGAGCGCACCGCCCCCGGCGAACAGCGCACGCTGGCGCTGTCCCAGAGTGTCGACGTCATCCTCAATACGCGCACCAGCATACGCCGCCAGACCGATGGCGGCAGGCTGGTTGGCCTGGACTTGCTCACGGGCGAGGCGTCCATCGATTTGAGGGAGGCGGGGCCGGCCTTTGCCGTCGTGGCCGGCGTTGGCCGCAGCCTGCTCGAATCCGGACGGGTCGAAGTGCGCCACCTCGATGGCAAGGTTTGCGTCACCTGTATCGAGGGCGCCGTCCGCGTGGAGCATCCGGCCGGCGCGCGTCAGCTGCATGCGCGCCAGCAATTGGTTTATGGCGCCAGTTCGCTGGGCGACATCGCCGGCATCGACCCGAAAACAGTGTCTGCCTGGCGCCAGGGGATGCTGGTGTTTAACCAGGCCCCTCTGGCCGACGTGCTCGACGAAATCAATCGTTACCGCGCCGGCCGCGTGGTGCTGATGAACGATGCCGTGCGCAACAAGCCCGTCAGCGGGCGTTTCTTCACGGCCTCGCTGGACCTGGCGCTGTGGCAGTTGCAGGAATCGTTTCAGCTGCAGGCACGGTCGCTGCCGGCGGGATTGCTGCTCTTGAGCTGAACGGCGCGCTCCATCGTGTTGCACGGCAAGTCCCGGCACGTTGGCGCGCGTGTCGCCCGGCGTTGTGCGCCGTATTTTGCTCTTTATGCAGAGGTTTCAAAAAAGTTTCAAAAAAGTTTGCGGTATTTGCGTGGTGCGGTTCGTCACCCTTGCATAGGGGCTCTTCCTGTCGCCGGCGCTACTCGGCTGCGATGGGGAAGGCCTTCATGAATGTGGCTGGCCGGGGCGAGACGGGCAGCCGGACGGCATCGACTCAATGACCAGGCGGATACTTACATGAACACACGCGGGCGCAGTGGCAGGGAAAATCAAACGATACGCAAACAGGATCGGGTATTCAGGCTGGCGCCGCTGGCGCGGGCCATCGCGCTGACGCTGGCCGCCGGCGCGGTGACGGTGCCGGCCCATGCGCAGCGCGCGTTCAGTCCGGCATGGTTTGCCGACAAGGGCGCGGTCCGGGACACGGCGTCGCAAACGGGCCGGCTACCCAACGGCTTGCCCGCATCCAACCTGACGAGCCCGCTTGGACAGCAGCAGAAGGCCAACGAGCAACTGCAGCGCTCCATCAGCAACCTGAATCTGGCCGCGCGCGGCATCGCGGCGCAGCAGTCGGCCCAGGCCGCCGCCCGCCTGGCGGCAGCGAACGGGGCATCCATTCCCGACGGCATGACCGTGGGTGGCTTGAAAATCGATACCGATTCGCTGAGCGCAGGCTGGCACAACGCCAATGCCCCGACGCTTACCCAGGTCGACGGCCGCAGCAACGTCGCCATCGAACAGACGGCCGACAAGGCTATCCTGAACTGGGAGACGTTCAATGTCGGTCGCAATACGACGGTCGAATTCAGGCAGCAAAAGGAGTGGGCCGTCCTCAACCGCGTCAACGATCCGAATGCGCGCCCCTCGCAAATCCAGGGCCAGATCAAGGCCGATGGCACGGTGCTCATTGTCAACCGCAACGGCATCGTCTTCCATGGCAGCAGCCAGGTCAATACGCGCAACCTCGTCGTCGCCGCCGCCCAGATCGACGACGGCCAGTTCAAGACCAGCGGCATCTACACGGCCAATGCCAGCCAGCCCAGCTTTAGCAATGCCCAGGGCAAGGTAGAGATCCAGGCCGGCGCCCGGATCGCCACGCTGGCCCCGAAGACTTCCACCGAAGGGGGCGGCTATGTCTTGCTGCTCGGCAAGGAGGTGTACAACGGGGGAGACATCGTCACGCAAAAAGGCCAGACCGCGCTTGCGGCCGGCGACAACTTCATCATCAAGAAGGGTGTCGGCACCGATGGCAACCAGGCGTCGACCACGCGCGGCAACGAGATCACGCCGCAGTTCAACACCGACAGCCTGTCGGGCAAGGTGAGCAACACCGGCCTGATCCAGGCCCGCGAGGGCGACGTGACCATGGTTGGGCGTGACGTCCAGCAAAACGGTGTCGTACTCGCCACCACCAGCGTCAACACCCGCGGCACCGTGCACCTCAACGCTATCGGCGCGGATGGCAAGGTCGCCCTCGGCCAGGGTGCCGCCACTGCCGTGGTGATCGAGGACGACGGCAAGACGGCCCTGGACAGCCAGCGCGACAGCCTGCGAGGACCTGCAATCAGCACTCCCGAGAACATCGTGGCCATCACTGATCGCCGCGACCAGTCCCGCATCGAGATCAGCAGCAGCGGCACGGCCGACTTCCAGAGCGACTCCCTGACCTTGGCCACCGGCGGTCAGATCGTCATCGATGCAGCCCAGCGCAGCCTGGTGCGTGAGCGCGCGCGGATCGACGTTTCCGGCGCCGTGGGCGTGAACCTGGCCATGGAATCGAACAACGTCAAGGTCAACGTCCAGGGCAATGAACAGCGCGATGCGCCGGTCAACCGGGATGGCAAGACCCTCAACAGCAACGACATGTGGATCGACCGCCGCAGCCTGGTGTTCGTACCCAAGGGCACGAACGGCTACGCCACCGAGCGCTGGTACACGGCGGGCGGCCTGCTGGAGGTCGGCGGCTATCTTGGCACCGCGGGCCACACCGTGGGCGAATGGATGGCGCAGGGCGGCACGGTGAGCTTCGGCGGCAACGATGTGGTCACGCAGGCCGGCTCCAGCATCAACCTCTCGGGCGGCACGGTCAATGTGCAGAGCGGTTTCATCAATCAGACCTGGCTCAAAGGGGCCGATGGGCGGCTGTACGAAGTGAACAAGGCCCCGGGCGACCAGCGCTACACGGGCGTCTACAAGGGCTACGAAGACAAGCACGAACGCTGGGGCGAGAAGGCGACCGGCTATTACTACAACCCGCTGATCGGACAGCAGCGCAGGCTGGAAAGCGGCTACACGGTGGGCCGCGATGCGGGCGTGCTGGTGGTCGGGACGAAGAACGCGGTGCTCGAGGGCGACATCGCGGGGGACACCTTCCGGGGAAGCGGCCAGACGCAGGCGGCGCAGGCCGGACTTGACGGGTATGGCCAGTCGCAGATGGCGGTGGCGCGCGGCGGGCAGCTGGTGGTCGGCACCTACGGCACCCTCTACGACAAGAATACCGGCCTGATGCACCGCCGGCTCGACACCGCTGGCGTGAAGAACGTGGTGCTGAGCGACACGGCCGAACGCATCGCAGCCGGGCTCGACCTCACGGCGGCGTTGCCAGCCGCGCGCCAGGACACGTTGACCCTCGACACCACGTTGCTCAACGGCTTCTCGCTGGGTGCAGTGCGCATTGCGGCCGAGAACTCGATCACGGTGGACTCGGCGCTGACGCTGGGCAATGGCGGCGACATCGCGCTCTACGGCCCGAAAGTCGGTGTGAACGCGGACCTCACGACGCACGGCGGCAGCATCCGCCTGGGCGACACGCTCGCGCAAGCCAGCACCAACCGCCTCGATGACACCACGCAGACCACCACGCCCGAAGGCGTGCGCGCGGGCGTGGCGGTGGCCCGGGGCGTGGCACTGGACACGCGCGGCCTGTGGAGCAATCTGTGGCTCGATCCTGCCGATACCGGCAGCATGGCGTGGCGCAACGGCGGCAGCGTATCGATCCGCAGCAGCGGAGACGTGCTGCTGGCCCAGGGCAGCGTCATCGACGTGTCCTCGGGTGCGGCCTTGCTGGCCAACGGCACCTCGCAGCGAGGCGGCAAGGGCGGCGACGTCCGGCTGCAGGCGAATGCGCAGACCGGCGGTGGCGAGGGCGTGCTGGCGACCGATGGCGCGCTGCGCGGCTGGGGCACCTCGGGTGGCGGCACGCTGAGCTTGCAGACCGGGCGCATGCTCGTCACGGACGGTCGAGGGGGGGCAGACACTTCGGCCGAGCCAGGCACATTGCTCCTCTCAGGCAACTTCTTCGACAAGGGCTTCAGCCGCTATGCACTCATCGGCGACCGCGGCGTCACGGTGACCGACGGCACGCAGGTTGAGGTGACGATGCCGGTGCTGCGCGTAACGCCCGAAGCCAGGAATGTCGCGAGCACCGCCGTTTTGGGCAAAGCACTGCAAGCCTGGACGCCGCTGCTCTACACCGAGGATGCCGCCAAGGGCGTGCTCACGCAGCGTGCCGGTGCGAGCCTGAGCCTGCAGGCGGGCACGGTGCAGACCCTGGCAGCCGACCTGCCGACGGTGGCTGCGGTCATCGGTCGGGATGCGCAGATCACGGTCGATCCCGGCCAGGCCATCGACGTGCGCAGCGTCGGCCAGCTCACGCTGCAAGGCCGGCTGCAGGCGCACGGCGGCAGCATTTCGTTGAAGAACCTCGACCTCACGCGCATGGAGCAGGAGCATGCCGTGGATGGGGCGCACAGCCGCTCGATCTGGCTCGGCGAGCAGGCGGTGATCGACGTGTCCGCCACGCCCGCGACCGCGCTCGATGCGCACGGCCGGCGCTACGGCATCGTGCGCGACGGTGGCAGCATCGTGATCGGCGGCGAGATCAAGGAAAGCGACGGTTCGGCCACGGCCGCCAACGGTTTCATCGTCGTGCGCGAGGGGGCCGTGCTCGATGCCTCGGGTACCGCCGCCGTGCTCGACATGGGCGCTGCCGGCCCGGTCGCGGTGGCGAGCCGCGGCGGGCATATCGCGCTGGCCTCGAACAACGGCTTCTACCTGGACGGCGAACTGCGGGCCCGCTCGGGCGGCGCGGGCGCCGCCGGCGGCACGCTGCAAGTCGCGCTGGAATCGCCCGAAGTGCGCACGAGTTCCGGCCCGGCGCAGTACACGCTGGCCGAGAACGCGGTGCGCAACTACCGCGACCTGGTGATCGGCGGGCTGCAGGGGCCGTCGGACCTGCCGGCCGGACTGGCCCCCGGTGCGGCCGATGCGGCGCTGGTCTATGGCCACGGCCGGCTGGGCGTCGACACCGTCACACGGGGCGGCTTCGATAAGCTCGCGCTGCTCAGCGCGGGCGGCATCAGCCTGGAAGACAACGCCAGCCTGCGGCTCGGCGAGAGCCTGTCGACCTACGGCGCGCTGATGCTGGCCGACAACGCGCGCAACGACGCGCACATTACGCTGGAAGCACCCTACGTGCGGCTGGCCGGCATCACGCAGAGCTTGGGGGTGGACGTGACCCGAGGTCGCTTCGGCGTCATCGGCACAGGCGACTGGCTACCCTCCGAGGCGCATCTGGCGGTGCATGCCGGCCTCATCGACGTGCGCTCGTCGGTTCGAATGTCTGGTGTCAACGGCGATATACCGATATCGTCCGACAGCGACACGCCAGAGAACCCGGGCAGCATCAGGGTGGAGCGGCGCGGCTTCGGCCAGACCACGCTGCAAAGCGACGGCGACTTGCGCTTTCTGTCCGACGTGCCGGCCTTGACCAACGGCGTGCCGACGACCAGCCTGGCCACCCCAGGCGACCTCACACTGCGGGCTGCGCAAATCTACCCGGCCATCGGCGTCTCGGCCTCGATCCAGGCGGGTGTGTTGCCCGACGGCACTTATGCACCGGATCGCGTGCTGCGCATCGAAGGCAAGGGGCAAGCCGCGCCGGCGGTGCCCTATGCGGCCTTTGGCGGCCTGACGCTCGGCGCCGCGACCATCGAGCAGGGCGGCGTGCTGCGCGTGCCGCTGGGCAGCCTGCGCATCGGCGACGCAAACACCACGCGGGTCGACTTCCTGCCTGGGAGCCTGACCTCGGTCAGTGGCAACGGCCTGCTGATGCCTTATGGCGGCACGGTTGACGGCATCAACTACCTCTACGACGGCACGAAGGTGGAGTTGATCGGCGTGGGCGGCGCCGACTCGCGCGGACAGGCGCTGACGGTCGGCCTCACGCTGGGCGGGGTGAGCGTCAATGTGCAGCCCGGCGCGGTACTGGATCTCTCGGGCGGCGGCGAACTCAAGGGCTTTGGCTTTATCGGTGGCCGCGGCGGCTCGACCGATGCGCGCTACCACCCGCTGGTGCGCACTGCGGTCGATGGCAGCTTCAGCCTGCCCGGTCTCGCGGGCAACCCGGTGTATGCCGTCGTGCCCGGCGTGCAAGCCCCGGTCGCCCCGGCGGGCGGCGAACGTGGCGCGGTCGACCCGCTGATCGGCCAGCAGATCACGCTGGGTGCCGGCGTGCCGGGCTTGCCTGCGGGCACTTACACGCTGATGCCTTCCACTTATGCCCTGATGCCTGGTGCCTTTCGCGTCGAGCTCAACGACAGCACCGGCCAGGGCGCGGCGCAGCCCGGCAGCGCGATGCGCAACGGCTCGTGGTCGGCCGCCGCGCGGCTCGGCATCGCCAATACCGCCATCGGCGATACGCTGTTCCGCCAGGCGATCCTTACACCGGCCGAGGTGCTGCGTACCTACTCGCAGTACAACGAGACCTCGTTCAACCAGTTCATCGTCAGCGACGCCGCGCGCATCGGCGTGCCGCGCGCGATGGCACCCGCGGACGCGCGCACGCTGCTGCTGGCCCTCATGCCGAACACCGGCGCCGACGCCGACGCTTTCCATTTCGAGGGTATCGGCCGCTTCGACGCGGCCAAGGGCGGCTACGGCGGCGCGGTGGCTGTTTTTGCGGGATATGGGGGGCCTGAAAGCCAGATCGAGGTCGTGCGCGGCGGTGCGAAGGCTACCGCCGGCTTCGAGGGCGTGACGCTGAACGCTGATGCGCTCAATGCGATGGGCGCATCGCGGCTCATGCTCGGCGGTCTGCAGTATGTGGAATACGGCTCGGGCGGCAATATTGTGAGGTTCAACCCAGGGACGAACGGACTCACCTTGCGCCAGGGCGCGGTGCTGTCGGCTCCCGAGGTGTTCCTGCTGGCCGATGCCACCAACACCGATAACGCGAGCCACCTCGTGATCGAGCAGGGCGCGGGAGTCAACACACTGGGCAAGGGCCGCGCGGCCTATGACTCGGCCGATGGATTTTTCTACGCGGGTACGGCCGGCAATCTGGTGGCCGTGTCCAACGGCGTGCTCAGCATGCTGCCGGGTCTGCCGAGCGTGGACTTGCTGGGGAACCGCAGCCTGCAGATCGGCACATGCACCGTCTCGCCCTGCGCGGGCCAGACCGAGCTGTATTCCCAGGGCACCATTGCGCTGTCCACGCCCGACCGTTTCGTACTCGACGACACGGTGCGCTACGGCACGCGCAACCTCACGCTGGCGGTGCAGGGCATCAACGTCGGCGACAGCGTGGCGCTGGCCGACGCGGCCGCGCGCAACACGTTACCGTCCGGCCTGGTGTTGAACCAGAGCTTGCTCGACCGCCTGCTGCGCGGCGACACGCGGTACGGCGCCCCGGCGCTCGAGACGTTGCAACTCAACGCCAGCGGCGGCCTGCGATTCTTCGGCAGCGCCTCGCTCGACACCATCGACCCGGCCACCGGCAAATCCACGCTCGCGCGCCTGGTGCTGGGCACGCCCGCCATCTACGGCGCGGGTGCGGCCGGCGATGTGGCGACCATCCGCACCGGCCACCTGATCTGGACCGGATCGACCGTGGCGCCCGGCGCCGTAGTCACGGGCGGCGCCGGCACCGGCAGCGGCACGCTGGCCATCGAGGCCGGGACCATCGAATTTGGCTATGGCCCAGGCACGCAAGCCGCGGGCACCAGCGATGACGCGCGTCTGGCGCTGGGCTTCGCTGACGTGCGGCTCAAGGCCGGCGAGCGGATCACCGCCAACAACAAGGGCAGCCTCTCGGTCTACCAGTCGCAAGGCGCGTATGAAGCCGGCAAGGGTTATGCCTACAGCGGCGGCAACCTCAGCATCGACGCGCCGCTGGTGACAGGCGCGGCGGGCTCGGTCAACCGCATCACAGCGGGCGGCGACCTGCGCGTGAGCGCTTCCGTGCCTCTGACCACACCGGTCGCCGATGCCGCACTCGGCGCGGAACTGCGCCTTGCGGGCGGCGACGTGATCATCGACACCATGCTGGCACTACCCACTGGCAAGCTGGTGATCACCGCCGACAAGGACCTCACGCTGACCGGGCGCGCGCAGCTCGACCTGGCCGGCCGCAAGATCGAGTTCAACGACGTGTCCAAGTACAGCTGGGGTGGCGACGTCACGTTCGAAAGCCTGGCCGGCAATGTGCGCCAGGCCGCTGGCTCGGTGATCGACGTGTCGGCGCGGAACAACCGCGCCGGCACGCTCAAGGCGCTGGCGCTGGGCGACCAGGCCGGCGTGGTCGACCTGCAGGGCGCGATCCGCGGCGGCAGCACGGGGCGCTACGACGCGGGTGGCACGCTCGTGCCCTACCTGGCTGGCGGCGTGGAAGTGCGCGCACAGCATCTCGGTGATGGCGCAGCGCCCGACAGCCAGTTCGCAGCCCTCAACCAGCGGCTCAACGAAGGCGGCGTGTCCGGCACGCGCACCTTCCAGCTCAAGCAGGGCGACCTCGCCATCGGCGACGGCTTGAAGGCCGGCGAGGTCAACGTGTCGGTCGACAACGGCAGCCTGACGGTCAACGGCACCGTCGACGCCAGCGGCGAGCGCGCGGGCCGCATCTACCTCGCGGCGAAGAACGCCCTGACGGTGGCGGGCTCGGCCGTGCTCGATGCGCACGGCACGCTGCTGCGCGTGGATAGCTACGGCAAGATCATCGATTCGCCCAACCGCGCTATCGTCGACCTGAGTACGCAGGCTGGCGTGCTGACGCTGGCCGACGGCGCACGCGTCGACCTGCGCCACGGCACAGCCGCGACCCTGGGCACGCAGCCGGGGCAGAACGACGGCCGCGCACGCGGCACGCTCGAACTCTCGGCGCCGCGCATCGGCGCCAACGGCTTGCCGGGCATCAACGGGGCGGCCGGTGCGGCGGTCCACGGCGACATCGCCATCGACGCGCGCGGTGCGCTCGACATCCGCGGCGCTCGCTCCATCGCGGTCAACGCCATGCAACGCTACGACGACGCCCCGCTGGTCAGCACGCCGGCTGCCAGCGGACGACCTTACCAGGAGATCACCCAGACCTGGCTGAAGGACAAGCACGACGACAACAACGATTTCATCAATGCCGCACTGGCGCGCGCCAGCCTCATGACCGGCAAGCTTGCCGGCCTGCGCAACCCGGCCTATGCCGACGCCTTCCATCTGCGTCCCGGCATCGAGATCGCAAGCAATGCGCTGATCAACCCGGGTGGCGACATCGTCGTGTCGGGCGACCTGGACCTGTCAGGCTACCGCTACGCCAGCGTCAACCCGCACACGCCAAAGACCGGCGTCTATGGCTCGGGCGAAGTCGGCACCTTGCGCATTCGCGCGGCCGGCAACCTCGATATCTATGGCAGCATCAACGACGGCTTCGCGCCTCCGCCCGCCACGCAGGACGACAAAGGCTGGTTATTGCTTTCGGGAAATAATTTCTTCGGCGCCGACACGGTGATCCCGCGTGCCGGCGTCGTGCTGGCCGATGGCACGGCGTTCGAAGGCGGCAACGCGCTCAATTTTGACTTGCCGATCCAGTCGAGTGACTTTGCCGCCGGCACGCTGATCCCCGTGTCCAGCGAATTGACGGCTGAGATGCTGCTGCCCGCCGGGACCGTGCTCGCTGCCAACGTGCGCGATGCCTCGGGCCAGATTATTCACGCGGCCGGCAGCATCGCCGGCGAAACCGTAACGCTGCCACAAGGCACGCGCCTGGACGCGGGCACGCGCCTGCCGGGCGCCACCATGCTGGACGCGCTGGTCTGGCCCAAGGGCGTCGCGCTGCCGGCCGTGGGCGTGAAGTACCTGATGCATGGCGACACGACCTTGCCCGTGGGGGCGCTGCTGCCTTCTTCGACCGACATCAGGTTGCCGGGCGACGCCAAGTCGGTCGAGCTTCGTCCTGGCGGCGCGGGCCGGCTGTGGGGCGTGGCCGCGATGCTGCCGGAAGGCTCGCAGTCGTGGTCGCTGCAACTGGCGGGCGGCGCCGACCTCGGTGCGGCCGACCCGCGCACGCTGCAGCAGAACCCCGCAGCGGGCGGCCTGCGCATGGCCGACACCCACTACGGCCTGTTCGCCAAGGCGCTGCCGTTCAAAGGCGCGTTTGCATGGACATCGCTCGCGGCTGCCGATCTGGGTTTGAAGGCAGGCGTAGAAATCACCGACGAGGTCGCCCGCCAACTCATGGGCGGCAGATACCAGACCGCTGCGGCGCTGTGCGGGGCGAACGGGTCCTATTGCACGCCCGTCTACGCGTTCAATTGGTCGGCGTCCGCAGCTCGGAGATTCAAGGATCCTGCGCTTGCGGATACGCCGATACTCGATGCCGATGTCGCGCGGTTGACCGGAGGCTCGTTCAAGACGGCTGAGGCGCTATGTAAGGGAAGTTCCAGTTATTGCGTCTCGCTGCCCGTGAACATCTACTACGAATACCTGCCCGGCAGCACCCGCTTCAGCGTGCTGCGCACCGGCGCCGCCGACCTTGACCTGCGCGCGGCCGGCAACCTGGGCATGAACTCGCTCTACGGCGTCTATACGGCCGGCGCCTCGTCGCAGGCCACGCAGGCCGGCGACCCGTATAACCTGCCGCGCGTGGTGGGCAGCAGCGGCACGGTGCTGAGCGACAAGAACAAGGGCTACGAGAAGTTCGTCGATGGCGGGGCCGAGAGCCTGGCGCGCGCCTGGTACCCGGCCGGCGGCGGCAACCTCACGCTGCAGGCCGGCGGCAACCTGACCGGCGAGGCGGGGCAGGCCATCGCCTCGACCGGCATCGGCCGCCCCAACCCGGCAGATAAGGGCGTGACGACCAACGACACCGCCAACTGGCTGTGGCGCCAGGGCAGCGGCAGCACGCTCGGGGGAGGCAATGATCAGGCTGCGGCCTGGTGGATCAACTTTGGCAGCTACGCCACGCGCGGCACGATCGACACGCTGCTGGGTTTCACCGGTTACGGCACGCTGGGCGGCGGCGACCTGCGCGTGGACGTGGGCGGCGACGCAGGCCTTGTGTCCCAGCGGGGTGCGGCCGTGCGCACCGGCACGGACAACCTGCGCAGCGACGGCCTTGTGCTGGCCGTGGGCGGCACCGGCCGCGTGCTGGCCGATGGCAGCCTGGCGCTCACCGGCGGGGGCGATCTGAGCCTGCGCGTCGGCGGCGCACTCAATCCCTTGGCGCTCGATCCCTTGAACGACATCCAGACCAACGCCGTGCTGAATGGCGCCGTCGTCAACCTGCGCGGCGACGTGCAGATGCAAGCCGGCGCGATGGGCACCCAGTCGCTGCGCTACGCGCAGTACACCGGCCAGCTGTCCGAACGCGACCCGCAGGCCATTGATCCGTTCTCGGCCGGGCGCGCGGTGGCGCAGGGCGGCATGCTGCTGGTGCCGGGCGATGCGAGCTATCAGCTGAACACGCGCGGCGACCTGGTCGTGACGGACGCCAACGACGCGGGCCGTGCCGTGCTGCCGAAGGCCACGCCCTTCAACGTCGGCGCGGCCAAGGGCAGCGGCGACAGCTGGTTCACGCTGTGGACGCCGAACACCGCCATCCGCCTGTTCTCGGCCGGCGGCGACCTGACGCCGCAGATGGCCAACCTTGGCGCACTCCCGACCGACATGGCGAACGTCTACCCGTCGATCCTGAGCGCGGTTGCGGCCAGCGGCAGCCTCTACTATGGCAGCATGGCCACGGACAGGACGACAGAGGCGACCGGCGCGCTGGTGCTGGCGCCATCGGCCAACAGCCTGCTGGAGTTTCTTGCCAGCGATTCGATCCATGGCGGCGGCTACACCGTGAGCCCCTCGGGCGCAGCCGAGAGTGCCATGGCCACGCCCTTCCATCCGGCTTTCCGGGGCACGCTGGCGAACGGCACAGTTGTGAGCAATCTCGCCGAGGCCGGCAACCTCATCGAAAATGGCAGGCCATTGTTCGCACTGGGCGCCAACACTGTTTCGGCAGGCGGCAAACATGGCAGCGAACCGGCGCGCTTCTATGCCCTGCACGGCGACCTCGTGGGTGTGGCCACGGGCCGCATCAACGTCTTTTCGTCCAACGACCCGACACGCGCTGGCCAGACTTATTACGAGGCCGGGCAGCCGGTGTGGATGATGGCCGGGCGCGACATCGTCGGCAGCGGCACGCCTATCGGTCAGGCCCTGCCCACTGACGCAGGCCTGGGTGCGCGCTATGAAAGCTCGGGCAACCTGTTCGCGCACAGCGCCCCGACCGACGTGTCGGTAGTCTCGGCCGGTCGCGACATCGTCTACAGCAGTTTTAACGTGGCGGGTCCCGGCACGCTGGAGATCACCGCAGGGCGCCACATCCAGATGGAAGACCGCGCGGGCGTGACCAGCCTGGGGCCTGTGGTGCCGGGCGACAGCCGGCCCGGCGCGAGCATCTCGATGCTGGCCGGCGTAGGCGTGAACGGCCCCGACTACAAGGGCTTCCTGGCGCGTTACCTCGGCGAAGGCAAGCGCGCCCAGGCTGGCATGCCGCTGGCTGAGCAGCCGGGCAAGGTCGTCAAGACCTACGAAGCCGAGCTGGCCACCTGGCTGGCCGAACCGGCCCACGGCCTGGGCTTCACCGGCACGGCCGGCGAGGCGCAGGCTTTCTTCGACGCGCTGCCGGCGACGCAGCAACGCATCTTTGCGCGCCAGGTGTATTTCGCCGAACTCAAGGCAGGCGGGCGCGAGTACAACGACGCGGACGGCGCGCGCTTCGGCAGCTACCTGCGCGGGCGCAATGCCATCGCGGCGCTGTTTCCAAAGGGGAGGGCGGACGGAACGCCGATCAACTACAGCGGCGACATCACGATGTTCCGCGGGAGGGCCGGCGCCACGCCGCGCAGCGGCTTCGTACGTACCTTGTTCGGTGGCAATATCGAGCTCATGACGCCGGGCGGCCGCCAGGTCTACGGCATCGAGGGCGAGGCGCCGCCGTCCGAGTCGGGCGTATTGACCCAGGGCGCGGGCGACATCGCGATCTACTCGCTCGGCAGCATCCTGCTGGGCCAGAGCCGCATCATGACCACGTTCGGCGGCGGCATCATGAGCTGGTCGGCCGAGGGCGACATCAATGCCGGCCGGGGTTCGAAGACCACCGTGGTCTACACGCCTCCCAAGCGTGTGTATGACCAGTGGGGCAACGTCACGCTGTCATCGGACGTGCCGAGCACCGGTGCGGGGATTGCGACGCTGGCGCCGATTCCCGAAGTGCCGGCCGGCGATATCGACCTGATCGCGCCCCTGGGCACCATCGACGCGGGCGAAGCGGGCATCCGGGTGTCGGGCAATGTGAACCTGGCGGCCCTGCAAGTGGTCAACGCGGCCAATATCGCCGTCAAGGGCGAGTCGACGGGCATGCCGGCCCTTGCGGCGGTAAATGTCGGCGCATTGAGCAATGCCAGTGCGGCAGCGTCGCAAGCGACGGCCGCCGCGCAGGACGTGCTGCAGCGCGAACGCGCGACGACGCGCCAGAACCTGCCGTCGATTTTCACGGTGCGCCTGCTCGGCTTTGGCAACGAGCCGATGGAGGGGGAGGCGGAAGCACCGCCGCCGCCACCGCGGGCCGGCTTGCAGTCCGCTCGCGGCGTTCCCTACGATCCTGCCAATCCCGTGCAGTTCCTTGGCGTGGGGCGGGATTTTGACGCCAAGCAGCTTGCGCGCCTGAGCCCGGAGCAACTGCGCCAGCTGCAGCAGGAGCGCCAGTCCAGCGGCATGTAGCGCGTGCCCGCCTGTTTCCTGCCCTGTGCAGGGAACAGGCGGGGCCGCTCCCCCATTCTTGCAGCCGAACACCGAGGTAGATGTCATGAACCCGAGTACCCTGGATGGCCTGGAGGCCTCCAATATTGCCGATGCGCTCGCAGCAGAGTCCTTCGGCGAGCATGCCCCAGGCATCGTGCTGCGCGATTTCCTGGCGGCGAACTATGCCCGCCTGCACCGCCGGTTGCTGCGCAATCTCGGTTGTCCCGATTTGGCCAGCGATTGCCTGCATGACGCCTGGCTGCGGCTGGCGGAAGCCAGCGCCCCTGTCTTCGTGCAAAACCCGAACGCCTATGTCTACCGGGTGGCGTGCAATGTCGCGATGGACGAGCTGCGTGGCAGGCGGTCCGCGCAATACGACGATGCCGCGGCAATCGAGCATCTGACGGATCCAGCGCCCGGCCCGGACCTGATTGCGCTGGCCCGCTCCGACCTGGCCGAGGTCGAGCGCGCGATGCAGCGCATGCCGTACCGGCACCGTTCCGTGCTGGTCGCCCTGAGGATCGAAGAAAAAACACGCCAGGAGGTTGCGGACGAGTATCAGGTTTCCCTGACCAATATCGATACGATGCTGCGCCAGGCCCTGGATCATTGCGCCCGGGAAACCGGGCAGAATGTGCTCGGCGGCATTAACCAGTCCCGGCGAGGTTTCTCGCGCCGCTGGCAGGCCAAGGTGCTCGCCGCCGAGTCCACTGCGCTGGCGCGGCAACGCCCAGCTGCCGACCTGTTCCGTTTTGTCCAACAAACCCAGTCCCTTGGCGAAATCCCTTGCATGACACGGATTGATCACCGTCACAGGAGCAGCAGTAGCCAGTAACGCAGCGGCTTCAAAGGTGTCATCACGATGGTTCTGTCACGTTGTTGATCGGTGGGTGATATTTTCCCGGCATGGCATTTCAGCTTTTAAACTGGATGGACCTGTCCTGCCAGCGCATAAAATTGGTCGGCGAACGGCATCATCACCGTGCGATCCGTTGCGAATTGGTATTTGCTGGTCATCCCCCTAAGTTCGATGCGGAGGAGATCTCGGGCGGCGAGCGAAGTGATTTAATGTTGAACATCGGCCTGCTCAGTTGCTTGATGGCTAGGGAACGACGCTCAGATCGGAGTGATTGACGTGGCATTACTAGGAATTATTAGGCGCTGGCATCTTCGCGACCAGGTCTCATTGAGGGAAATGGCGAAGCGCCTCGGCATTTCGCGCAATACCGTCCGGCGCTATCTGCGCCCGGAGATAACCGGGCCCGCCTATGCGGAGCGCTAATCGGCCAGCGCCATCGACCCGTATGCTTTTCACCTCGCAGCCTGGTTCAAGACCGAGGCGGTCAAATCACGCGAGCAACGGCGCAGCCTAAACAGCTTCACGAGGATCCAATGGAATTGGGCATGCCTATCCCTGTTGTCTTTCCCATTGGCGCGAGTGACCTGGATCGCCTTTGGTGGGGTCGTCTTGGTTCAGACCGAACCATGATGATGAAAGATCGGCAGCGCTTGCCCGATGACCGATGGCGACATTATCACAGGTCCGACGTTGCGCTCCCATCGGGAATGACCAGTACAAAATCGTAGCCCTGAATCATGCCTTGGACACTGCTGTTTCCATTCGCTAGGGTTTTCGCCGATCCCAGCAAGGGGCGCACATCGAACAATGACCATTCCTTATGCTCGTTCGCTGCGGCGAAGAAGGGCAATACGCCCGCCATGGCGGACTTGATATCGGTTTTTTCGATTTCTGTCGAGACCGATGCGCGTCCAATTCCAGCAAATTGCGCCTGCTGGCCTTTGGACGCCAGCACCAAGACGTGCAGCGATTTTTGCCCGCGGCCTTCCGCATATTCAGCCAAATAATTGCCGATCTCCCGGCTGCCGGCACTCAGCGGGTTATAACCTCGGAATACATGAACTGCACCGGCTTTCAACAACATTCGCTGTGCAGGCGCAAGCGTCAAATGGCTGGCCACATTCCGCTTCATTAGTTTGGCACGCTGTGTATTGGATGCATATCCCTGTCCCGGAGTGATGTTTTTGCTATAAATGCTGCGGCTTTCGATCAACGAATTTAACATCGCCAAGGCGGGCATGTCCTTGGGGGCCGTGAGCAGCTTCTGTAAGGCGAATAATTCCTCTTCTTTGACTTTCAACATGAAAAGATCACGCGGGTCTCCGCTCGCCGACGCCCGGCTATAGTCATCGTTTTCAAGCTTGCGGAAGGCCTCGATTTTTGATTTCGCCAAAGGACCAAGCGGTTGCCCGGCCATTTGGTCGAGCAAATATTTCGAAGCGCCCATGAGTTCCTGATCCATTCCCACTAATTGGAACGATGGTCCTGCAGCTTTAGCGAAACGGGCCAGGAATTGCGCCTCAGCTTGCCAATTGTAGAAAGCAGTAGCGACCGGATAGGCCTTATTAAATGCTGCTATGCCAGCAACGCCAGTATTGGCCTTCAACGTCTTTGCCAAAGCATCAGCAACAGCCGGCCCATTTTCGACAATCAGTGTCGTAAATCCTTGACTTGCCAATTCTTCAAAATACGCCGCCGAAAAATTCGCAATTTCTGCAATGCCATGGTCCTCGCCGATGAGTACGAATTGGCTCTCCCGACCTGCATCTATCAATGTTGCCGCGCCGGAACCAACCATCTTTCCATGATCGATTGCGATCGTCGTGCGAAGGGCGGCCAAGCGGTCTGGCAGGGATAGTGGCTGATCCGCCGACAATGCAGGCATGGCCAAGCCGGCCAAAATGATAGAAAGAATTATGGAATGAGTTTTTCGCATTATTTTTCGCAAGAATTGTGTTCTGGTCGGCGATTTCAGTCGCGGGGTATCAGCATGCTACGCGTAATCAGGGTCGGCTGACCTTGAAGGACATTTTCCTTTTATGGATTTTCCATATTGGCTGGAAGGAAGAATTTGCCAATGCTACGGTAAATCAGGTGACGCGACAACTATCCTGACGCAGGAGGAAGTTAATAATTTTTTGTAAATGGTCATTGGACAGGACCCTGCCGCCATTAAGGTAGCGGGCGGTTGGCAATGCCAACCGCGCCGCCAGCCGCTAATGCGACAGCACCGAATCGCGCGACCTGTGCCCGAGGTAAGGCAGCAAGCTGAGGAGGCCAAGCACGGCCAGCGCGACGCCGACCCACAGCGGGGAGCGCAGGCCGTAGCCGGCGGCGATGCCGAGGCCGCCGAGCCAGGAACCGGCGCCCAGGCCAATGTTGATGACGGAAGTGTGCACCGTGTTGACCAGCGGCCCAGGGTGGGCGGTCTTCATCACGCGGGCGATGATGGCGGGATTCATCGACATGCCGACCAGGCCTGTGACGACCAGCAAGGCGACGCTGATGGTCTTGTCGTGCGCAAAGACGGCGAACAGCGCCAGGCTGATGCCCAGGATGACCATGCCCCAGACCATGATGACGGTGGTGTAGCGGTCCGCATAGCGGCCGACCACGGCATTGCCCACCACGTTGGCGACGCCGTAGACGCCCAGCAGCCAGGGGATAGCGGAGGCTGGAAAGCCGGTAATTTCCGTCAGGATGGCCGCGAAGTAGCTGAACGCCGCGAAAATCGCTCCGATGATGAGGCCGCTGCTGGCATACGCTGCCCACAGGTGGCGGTTGCGAAATTCCCCCAGTTCATTGCCGAGGCTGACGACCTCGGACGGCTTGGCGCGCGGCACCAGCACGGTGATGAGCGCCAGGCACAAGAGCGCCAGCACCACCACCAGCCAGAAGCTGGCGCGCCATCCCAGGTGCTGGTCGATGAGCGTGGCGACGGGCACGCCCACCACGGAAGCGAGCATGAGGCCGCCGATCACGACGGCGGCGGCTCGTCCGCGCGCGTTGGGCGCGACGATGTCGGCACAGATCGCCAGGGACAGGCCAAAGCAGGTGGCGGCGGCCACGCCCGTGACTACCCGCGCGATGGCCAGGATGTCATAGCTGGTGGCGGACGCGGCGACGGATTGGGCAAGGACATAAAAGCACAGCAGCCACAGCAGTCCCTTCTTGTTCGGCACGCGCAGCTTGAGCAGGACGATGGTGCTCAGCGGTCCGCCGATGACCATGCCCATGGCATAGAGCGAGATCAGATAGCCGATCCGCGTCACCGGTTCGTCCATGGCCAGGGCCAGCGACGGCATCATGCCCGCCACCATGAATTCGGATGTCGTCAACGAAAAGATCGTCAACCCCAGAATGTAAACAACCAGCGGCATAGCAATATCCTTCGAAAGTAATAACTAAAACACTCGCCAGGCGTGGCGCGCCTCCCGACCGCATGCGGCCCTTGCGCGCGCCACGCCGTGGTCAGGTGTTGCAAGACGTAAAGACGCTGTCCGGAATATCGCCGACAAACAGGTTTGGGAAGTCGCGTACCGAAAGGTGCTGCGGGTCGTTGCCCGTGACCATGCGCAGCAGGCGGTTGCCGCCGGCCTCCAGGTAAAAGACCGATGACGGCTTGCCTGTTCGCTCCACTACCCAGGCGTCCGCCTCCCGGCCCAGCACGGTGTGGCGGCCGTCGTGACGGGCGCCGCCGTCCAGCAGCACCGCCTGCGGCAGGAACAGCTCATGGAACGGGGTCACCTCATCGGCCAGCGCCGTGCCCTGCAGCTGTTCGCCAGCCGCCTCCGCCTGCCTTGCGTAGGCCACTTTCTGCTTGCGGCTTTGTTCGCGCCTGGCGTCGCCGATTTCCGACATCCACAGCAGGTGTCCATGTTCCTTTTCCGACCAGGGGTTGAACAGGCCGTCGATGCGGCAGATATTGCGCGCATAGTCGAACCAGCAATAGCCGGACGTGACCTGGTCATCCGCCTGCATCGGCGTCCAGTAGGAAACATAGGCGCTGCTCCATTGCATCGGCAGCAGCGGCGGGGAGACGTGTGTCGGCATGGTATCTCCCTTAGCGGCCCAGCGCGTAGCCAAGGCTGGCCATCAGCGCCTCTTGTAGCGACGGCAAGTCCTTGCGGCGGGCGTCGAAGCTGGCGGTCAGCTCTGCATTGCTCAGTTCGATACGCTCGCCCACGCTTTCAAACCACAGGCGGCTGCTGTTGGCGTGCTCCTTGAACAATTGCATCAGGGGCACGGCGCGGGCATTGAAACTGTCCAGGGCGGCAGCCGTGCTGGCTTCGGTATCGAGGATTTTCACCAGCAGCAGGGCTGCCACCACCGCCATGGTGGTGCCGTGGCCGATGGAAAAATGCCCCGATTGCAGCGCATCGCCCAGCAGCACGAACTTGCCGTCGCAGGCCCGGTCACGGCTGAGAGTCATGAAGTTGCGCCAGCCCTGGCCCGGCTGGCTCTGCAGTCCGTGCTCGCCGAGTTCGGCTTTGAACGTCCTAGCGATATATGCGGCGGCATCGCGCTCGGACAGCGCTTCCAGCCCGGCCTTGGCATACGTTTCTTCGCTGCATTCGACGATGAAGGTGCTCATCGTGTCCGAATATTTGTAGGCATGGCCGATGAAAATTCCTTGTTCATTGCTGCGGAATACCAGGTTCATCTGGTCGAACAGCTGGGTGGTGCCGTACCAGATGTATTTGTTGTGGCCGAAATCGATGTGCGGCGCCAGTGCTGGCGGCAAGTCCAGCGATTTGTAATTGACGCCATTCGAGACCACCACCAGGTCGTACTCGGCTTCCAGCTGCGCCTTGTCGGCCGGCGGCGTTTCGTAGCGGATGGCGATGCCGGCCGCCACGCACTTGGCGCGCAGGGCTTGCACCAGGGCCTGGCGTCCGACGCCGCACAGGGTAACACCCGTGCTCATCAGGTTGGGCTGGTCGTGATGCACGAGCTTGAATTCTTCCAGGAACTGCGGATTGAGCCGTTCCGGCTGCTCCAGGTAAGAGAGCGGATTGGCGGGATGGCGCGGCGGCCGTCCCGGCAGCACCACGCCCCAGCCCAGCACTTCCTCTGGGGTATTTTTTTCCGTAATGCTGATATTCCAGCCGGGCTGGGCCTGTTTCATCTGGCTGGCGAAGAGCAGGCCTGCGGGACCTGCGCCGATGACGAGAATGTTCATTAATTTACCCTTCCAAGTTTGTACCAAACGTTTTGTTTCTTCTGGATTTGCTGCAATTCATCGTAGGGAACCGATGTGAAGTACAGTTTCTCCGCCATGTCCGGCGGATAAACACGGGGGAATTTCTTGTGCATGTAGCGCGTGTAGCGCGTCTGCAGGAAGAAAATCAGATTCGGATTGCTCAGCGCTTCATAGTTGGCGATCGCCATGTCCTGCATGGCGTCCGCCTGTACCTTGCGCTGCAGCGTGAACTCGGACAGGGCAGGGCCCAGGGCATTGCCGTGCTTTTCCAGCAGGGAAACGAAGACGTGGACGTCTTCCAGCGCCATGTTCATGCCTTGTCCGAGGAACGGGGCGGTGGCATGCGCCGCATCGCCGATCAGCAGGATATTGGCCTTGTAGTGAAAGGTGCTGGAGCGGACATTGATGAGGTCGTTGCTGGGCAGCGCCATGAACTGGTCGAGCATCTCCTTGCGGCGCTCCGGCGGCAGGCTGCCGAAGTAGCGGTTGAAGAAGTCGGCCATGGCTTCGCGGTTGAGCGTGCCCAGGCTGGGCGTGCCGGTGTAGGGCAGGCACAGGGCAAAGCTGATGCTGCCGTCCGGGATGGTGGCGGCGCGGCCGGCAAACAGGCCCTTGGAATCCATGCCGAAAAAATACAGCAAATCCTTGCGGAAACCGAGATCTGCCGCGTGCGGCAACACGAGAGTCTTGTAGCCGTGGCGGAAGTAGCTCTGCCTGAACTCGAAACGGCGCATGCCGCTTTGCATGGCGCGCCGCACGGCCGAGTGGGCGCCGTCGGCACCAATGACCAGGTCGCCATACAGCTGCTGCACGGCGCCGTCCGGGCCCTGAACCAGCACGATCTTTCTTTCCAGATCGACATCCAGGCATTTATGCTCAAAGTAATACTTCACCTCGTGCTTGACGGCATGCCGGTTCAGCAGGCGCTGGAAGGCCGTGCGGTCCAGTGACAGGGGAAACAGGCCTTCGAGCGGCGTCAGTTCGCGTATCCGGTGCCGGCCGCCCACACTGAATGCCATGCCGACGATGGGTTCGCCGCACTGGTCGAGCTCCTGTTTGCTGATGCCAGCTCCCAGGACGGCCTTGATGCCGCGCACCGTCATGCTCACGCCGATGGCGCGCGAGTTGACCGGGTCGGCGTTGGCGGCATTCTCCAGCAGCGGATCGCCGCGTTTTTCGATGACGTGGACATCGTGCCCCCGTTGCGCCAGATAAATGGCGCTGAGGCTACCTGCCAGGCCTCCGCCGACGATAATGATTTTATGCATTTCAGGCCTCTCTTGACATCTTTCCCCGAGATAAATCGGTAAGTTGCTGATTAAAAAACTCCAACATTTCTATCGGCGCCATGCCGATGACATCGCTCTCCAGGCTGCGCGCGTACTGCGCCAGCGCCAGGCACTTCTGCGCCAGCATGTCGCAGCCCAGGCTGTAGTCGCTGCTGATCTGGCTGCTGACCGATTCGGGCACGGGTGGTCCCGCATGGCGGCCGGGCACGCCCGATGGCATGTTCATCAGGGCTGCCGACAGGGGGCGCAACAGGCCGGTCATGATGTCGATGGAGGCGTTCATCAGGCGCGAGCGGCGCAGGCTGCCCAGCGGCCGCTGCGCGAAATGGTGCGCCATCAGCAGGAAGGTCAGTTCGTAGCAGCCTTGATACAGCTGCATCAGCGCCCGCGCCGTTTGATCCGTCACCACGCTGCAGTCCGCCCGCGCTTCCAGCACCGGATTTTTCAGCGCCGGCAGCGCCGGTTCGAACGGCTTGCCGCAGGCGGAGAACTTGCCGGCGACGGTGCGCAGCCGCTGGAAGTGCGACGAGGCGAAATGCGGCGAATCGACGGCCACGCCTTCGCCCTGCTCGGTGACGAAGTCGATGGCGAACAGCGCGCTGTCGCGGTCGGACACTTCCAGCTGGTAGCCGGGATAGGCGCGGTTGGTCAGTTCTTTCAGGAACAAATGGTGTTCTCCGCCGCGCTTGCCGCCGCCGCTCTCGAACAGGCCGGGCAGCTCAGCCAGAGCTCGGCGGATCGCGATATAGAAGGTGGCAATCGATTTGCCGGGCGTGGGAATGTAGTCGGGCCATTCGAAACGCACGAAACGGGCCAGTACGTGTTCGGAAAATGGCTCGAATGCAAATTCCGTGTCCAGGCCGAAACGCTGGCGCGCCTGCTGGCCCAGCACCGGGGCGCCTCTATGGAACGGTTCGCCGAGCGCCATCAGCACATTGTTGACTAATAAATAGTGAATCATTTCTTCGTGGGCGATTTCCAGCAACATGCCGCGTGTGCCGCTGTTGCGGCGCCGGTCTTCGGCACCGCAGGCCAGCTCCAGCTCGGCCGGCAGCCAGCGGCCCGCCTGCACCAGCGCCGCCCCTTGCGCATAATTGGGAATGGAATACGCGGCATACAGGTATTGCAGCATGAGCGACAGTTCCAGGTCGATGGCCTTTTTCAGCTCGTCGATCAATTCCGCCTTGCTGCCGATGGCGTGCGGCGTGGCCGGTGCCGGCAGCGCCGCCCTGGCCTTTGCCTCGACCTGCGTCAGGTATTTCAGGAACAGGCGCGATTTTGGCAGCGACAGTTCGCGCGTGCTGGGCATGTAGTAGCTCTTGTCGCGGTTTTGCGGATCGCACATCTGCCACATCAGGCGTGCATACGTTTCGCACTTGCACTGGTCCGCCAGACTGAAGACCTTGTCCGACATGAAGGGATACACGAGCTCGTAGTAACTCATCACATGCCGGTAGAGGAAGGCGTAGTCGACCTGTTCCGCCGGTACGTCGTCCAGATGCCAGTCGTCGGGCAGTACCCGCACGCCAAGGTATTGTTTGTGCTTGCCTGTCCCCAGCACGATGCTGGTCGCGCCCGGCTGGCGCCCCGTCAGGGTCAGCGCCGTGTAGCCGTGGCCGAGCGGCGACGGCTGCTGCTCCACGGCCAGCAGCGCGCCGTCTTCCGCCTGCGCCAGGGACGGGGGCGTCGCCAGCTCGCCGCGGAAGCGGCTTTGCACGGTGATGGCCTGCGGAAATTGCTTGTGCTTGTTGCGGTTCGGCGCTTCCAGGTACAGCTGGTTGCTGTCCGATTGCGATACCCAGTCGGCCTCGTCCCACTGCGCTTGCGCGCTGCCCAGGCTGAGCGAACCTGCGGCGGGGGCATGTTGCAGCGGCACGTCGAAGACGCCGTGATGGCGCCAGTGGTCGCGGTACAACTGCTCGGGAATCCGCGCCAGCAAGGTGCCGGAGTCATCCTGCAGCAGCAGGTCGCCGAGCGCCTGCTTGCCGCCCAGGGCATGCGTGGGATGCTGTTCCGAGACGGCGTCCGCGTCGCGCGTGGTGAAGGGGATGGCGGTCGGCATGTTGAACGAGACGCGGTCCGCATGCAGTTTCACCAGCACCGGTCCCAGGCTGGCCTGGCGCGGCTGCAGCAGGCGGCCGGCCGGATAGGTGGCCAGCTCGTCGCGCCGCCACAGGCCGATGCTGCCGGCCAGGTCGTAGAACACGGGCGAGTCCGGTTTTGGCGGCGTCGACATATTGAACAGGCAATATTGCACCGTCAGGCCCAGCACCTCGTCGTCGGCCAGGGCTTGCTGCAAGGCATGCATACTGGCCGGCAACGGCAGCTCCGCATTGAACAGGAAATGCGGGTCTTGCTTGGACACGGAGAACTGGAACAGCCTGGAGCGGCCGATTTCCTCATCGAGGAAATGCCCGCTGCGTTCCGTGATATGGCCGCTGCCGAGCCAGCGCACCGAGTGCGCCTGCGCGATGTCGGCGGTAAACAGCGTGGGCGTGCTGGGTGTGGCCAGCTTGTCGCTCAAGGTGAACTGGCCCGCGTAGATCAGCGTGGTGTCCGGCTGGGCCGGGTTGTTGTCGATCCACCTGGCGCGGTTGAAGGTCGTGCGCAGGTACTCGTTGTAGTGGCCCCACAGGCCCAGCTTGGCGCCCACCAGCGGGTCTTGCGTATCGATCTCGCCATCGCGCAGCTGGACGCCCGTGATCCTCGCGTTTTCCCACGAAAAATGATTATTCCCGCAAAAATTGTGGCCTGCCGCCAGGCTGAAGATGCCGTCCGGATCGGGCTTGCCCTTGGCGTCGAAGCGGGGGGCAAGCTGTTTCAGGTGCGCATGGAATTCAGCCGGCGGCCGGCACAGGTCGACAGGCTCGCCCGCCATCGATACCGTATTCGTGGCGATATCGATGTTGCCGTGCGTATTGCGATTCCCCGTCGGCACATTGGCGCGGGCAAAACCCCGAAAATGCAGACGGGGGAAGTCAAGTAGGCTCATGCGCGCTCGGTCGAGGAAGTGATGAAGGTATCGTTGGCGGCGGCGACGTCTTCCCGTTGATCTAGCCGCTGCAGCAACAGGCCGCTGGCGTGCTGGGCACTGATCAGGCTGCCTTCCATCCAGCCGCAATGCGCGGTATAGGCATCCGAGCAAGAGATGATTCCGTCCCGGTGCAGCAGGACGGCCGGGTGCTCGGCTTCCGGTTCCACGCAAAACTCGACGCCATGCGGCCAGAACTTGTGGAAGTGCGCCTTGATGGGCGGCAGCGGCTGGCCATCGAGCGGCAGGACGTCTTCCAGGTGGCGGCGGACGCGCTCCAGGTACACGTCTTCACCGAGTTCCAGGCTGTCCCGCCAGTAGGTGGCGCTTTTGCTGTCGGTGTAGAACAGCACATACTTGTCGCTCTTGAAGTAGACCTTGCGCAGGGGATTGGCCGCCATCAGCACCTTGTCGGTCAGCCCCAGCGCTTCCCACCAGGCCGTGTCGAACGTGAGGAAGCCCTTGAACAGGGGCAGCGAGTCGTACTGGAACGGGCTCCAGGCGTTCGGGAAATCCAGGTTCAGGCGCGGCATGGCGGATGGCGGGATGGCCATCACCAGGTGGCGCGTGCGGTGCATCTGCGTGTCGCCCTGGTGGCTGAAGGCGAGCACATGGTCGGCGCCGGATTTTTCGACGGACAGCAAGCGGTGTTCCAGGCGGAATTCCACCCCGGCGGCCTGGGCCTGGTACTGCAGTTGGCACAGCAACGCGTGGTAGCCGTCGGTGGCATAGCGCCACTGGTTGGCGGCGTTTTCCGTAAAGTGCTGCGTTTCCGGGTGTTTCTTGATGATGTCGTAGGCCATGGCCGCCGACACCATCGGCAGCAGCAGGGCGTCATAGCCGGTCGCCTTGATGATGTGGGTGGCCTTGGCGGCGCCCAGGTAATGGCTGAAGAATTCGAGGAAGGAGTCGTTCGGATGCTCCTTGAGCATCGGGCTCAGGCCATGCAGCGTTGCCTTCAGCTCTTCCAGCACGCTGTCGTGGGAAATGACCTCGGTGAACGGGTAGACGGCATGCGGCAGTCCGCTGCCCTGCATCAGCTGCTGGAAATGCGGATGCAGCTGCGGCGAGTAGCGGGCGGCGCCGAGTTCGGCGATTTCCTCGCCATCTATTTTCCGCGACTGGATGCGGCCGCCGACGGTGGCATTCAGGTCGAAGACCCGGATGCGCAGTTTCCTGCTTGCGGCGGTGTCGATCAGGCGGTTGGCGCAAGTCAAGCCGCCTATGCCGGCGCCTACGATGCAAATGTCAGAATACGTGCTCATACGAAATTCCTTTTTAACGTTCATTAATCAAAAAGCTGCAAAATCGCTAGCAAAAGTTTCCCCTGCACGTGTAGGCAAGGGAGGTGGGACGCTGGGTGTTACCGCACTTGGCGAGCGTTATCGGCTGGGGAATGAAGAGCCTGGCGAGAACTGGCGTTGTTTCTGGAATGGTCGATTCTTGGCTGCAGAGTTTCTGTTTCAAATCAAAGATGGCACCGACAGTAGCCCAGGCATCGGGCAGTCAATTTGATAAATATCAATGTAGTTGTCGTTCGGTGTTGCGTCCTTGTCGACGCAGCGAGGCAGGCGGGATGGCGGCGGCAGTGCGCCGGGCAGTGGCAGGGAGGTATGGAATGCGGTGCGGGGCGGCGTATCGAGCCGCTGCGGGAGTGTCGCCGTTTGCCGATGGCGGCGGGACCAGCGGTGGGTCCTGGCGCCATCGGCGGTGGCTTGGTCTGCTTCTTGCTATTTTTACTGTGTTTCTACTGTTTCGGCTGTTTCTTGCTTTGCGGCTGGCGCGCAGTGCATGCGCCAGCCGGGCGATGCCCGATGCCGGGGCCCGTCAAAAATCCACGGCGGCCGACAGTTGCACGCTGCGGGGCGCCGATTGCGAGACGGTGCCATACGAAGCCACGCCGGCCCAGTAATGGCGGTCGAACGCGTTCATCAGGCCGCCGCGCAAGGTCGTCGCCTTGCCGGCGATGGCCGTGCGGTAGCGCAAGCCCAGGTCCACCTTGGTCCATGACGGCACCGACTGCAGATTCGTCTGGTCGACAAACTGCTTGCCTGTGTAGCTGACGGCGCCCGTGGCCGTCAGGCCGGGCCAGTACGGCACATCCCATTCGCCACCCAGGTTGGCCATGGACGTAGGCACGCCCACGGGGCGCTTGCCCATGGTGGCGGCGTTGTTGGTCTTCACCAAGCGCCCGTCGAGCAAGGTGATGCCGGCCAGCAGGCGTACGGCCTTGCTGGCGGCGCCCGACAGGTTCAGTTCCAGGCCCCGGTTGCGCTGCTCGCTGTCCATGCTGTAGACCTTGCCATACAGCTGGCCGCTGGGTTTCGTCACCTGGAACACGGCCAGGGTCGCCAGCACCACGCCGAAATCGGCCTTGGTGCCCACCTCATACTGCTTGCTCTTGTAGGGCGCGAAGACCTGGCCCGCGTTGTCGGCGATGTTCGGCGCAATATCGCCCTTGCTCAAGCCCTCGATATAGTTCGCGTACAGCGACACGTGGCGCAATGGCTTGACGACGATGCCGGCCAGCGGCGTCAGGGCGCCCTGCTTGTAGTGCGTGGTCAGCGCGCCCGTCGTCGCATGGTAGTTTTTCGCTTCGACCAGCTGGCGGCGCACGCCCAGGGTCAGTTGCACGCGCTGGTCCAGCATGTCCAGGGTGTCGGCCACGGCCAGGCTGGACAGCGTGGAGGCGGACAGCTTCGGCGCGCGGGCCGGTGCGGCAATGCCGGGGTCGGCCACGGCGACAGGGTGGTAGATATTCGAGGTGATGAGCTTGCCGGAATTGCTCACGCTGCCAAATTCGTCCTGATAGACATTGCCCATCACGACCAGCGCATGCTCGACGCCGCCCGTGCGAAAGCGCGCGCGCACGCCCGTGTCCGCACTGGCGCGCCGCACGCGGAATTTCCAGTTCATGGGCGTGACCGTCATGTCGCCGGCCGCGCTGGTGATCGTCGGCGTCTGGTCCGAATAGCGCGACACATCGGAGCGCGTGCCGCCCACGTCGGCAAACACGGTGATGTTGTCGTTCAAGTCGTATTCGACCTTGCCCAGGGTGGCCAGGTCGTTGGACTTCCACCAGCCCCAGGATTGGGCAATGTTGCGGCGGCCATCGGGCGCTGCCGGCACGGGCAGGCGCGCGGCCACGAGGAAGGGGCGCGTGGGGGCGTCGATCCACTGGTATTGCTCGATCACGTCGAGCGAGGCGCGCAGGCGCTGGCCCTGGTAATCGAGGGCGACGGCCGCCACTTCCGCGCGCGACGTCTGGTGGTCGAGCGGCGTGTGGCCCTGGCGGTGCAAGCCATTGAAGCGGATGCCGAAGCGTCGTTCCTCGCCGAAGCGGCGGCTGACGTCGATGGCCGCGCCAGCCTGCGAGCCCGCGCCGTAATCGACGGTCAGGCGCGTCAGGTCGCGCGGCAAGGAACGTTTCGGCACGGCGTTGACGACGCCGCCCACGCCGCCGTTCGGCGACATGCCGTACAGCAAGGCGGCCGGCCCCTTGAGCACTTCCACGCTCTGCAGATACTCCGTAAATAAATGGTAGTTGGGCGAGACGCCATACACGCCGTCGAACGCCACTTCGCTCAGATTGCCCTCGTTGAGGGGAAAGCCGCGGATGAAAAAGGAATCCGTGACGCCGCCGATCTGGCCCGTGAAGCGGGTGGACGGGTCGCCGCCCAGCACTTCGGCCAGGGTCAGCGCCTGCTGGTCCAGCATGCGCTGGCTGGTGTAGCTGTTGACGCTAAAGGGCGTATCGAGCAAGTCTTTTTCGCCAAGCATGCCGGCGCGCGCGCTCTTGGCGATCTGTCCGCCGGCGTCCGCTTCGGCTTGTCCGTTGACCAGCACGGTGGCGAGCGGGGCGGATGCATCGGCCGTCGCCTGGGCGATCGCCTGCGGCGTCACGCTGGCGACGAGCAGGCCGGCGAGGATCAATCGGGTGGTGAGGTGGGGGGGGGCGAGTCGGGAATGTGGAATGGGCATCAGGGGCAAGCGTATAAAGTTGATAGGGAGGAATTGCACATAGGATATTATAAATGAGAATCATTACGATTTATAATGATTAATATATTCATTGCCGCCACGGCCGCATACATGCCGCGCGCATGCCTGGAGGGCATTTCAGCGCGGAAAATGGCCATCCTGGGCCTTCAGATCCGGATATTTGCTGTCTTATATAAGATTCGTCGCCATCTGATACACAAACAGCGGCAGGACAGTCTAAAATACGTGGTGGGCAAGCACGGCGTCACCGCCGGCACACTAGCCGTCCAAAGCAAGGCTAACCGTCCTGTGTTTGGAATGAAGAAAGTTAACCACCAGGCATCACCGCATACAAGGGAATGAACATGGCAACACAAAAATCCAAAATCATCTACACGCTGACTGACGAGGCGCCGCTGCTCGCGACGTATTCCCTGCTGCCAATTATCAAAAAATTCACCGCGCCGGCTGGCGTGGACGTGGTCGCCAGCGATATTTCGGTGGCGGCCCGTGTACTGGCTGAATTTCCCGAATTCCTGACGGACGCGCAAAAAGTCCCGAACACCCTGGCTGAACTGGGCAAATTGACCCAGAATCCGGACACCAACATCATCAAATTGCCGAACATCAGCGCTTCGCAAGGCCAGCTGATCGCCTGCGTGCGCGAATTGCAAGGCCGTGGCTACAAGCTGCCGGATTACCCGGAAGATGCGAAGACGGACGAAGAAAAAGCACTGAAAGCCCGCTACGGCAAGTGCATCGGCAGCTCGGTCAATCCGGTCTTGCGCGAAGGCAATTCCGACCGCCGCGCACCGAAGGCCGTCAAAGAGTACGCACGCAAGCACCCGCATTCGATGGGCGAGTGGAGCCAGTCGTCGCAAACGCACGTGTCGCACATGCACCATGGCGACTTCTACCACGGCGAAAAATCGCTGACCCTGGAAAAGGCGCGCGACGTCAAGATGGAACTGGTCACGGCCTCGGGCAAGACCATCGTGCTGAAACCGAAGGTTTCCCTGCAAGCGGGCGAAATCATCGACAGCATGTTCATGAGCAAGAAAGCGCTGCTGGAGTTCTACGAGAAGGAAATCGACGACGCCTTCAAGACGGGCGTGATGTTCTCGCTGCACGTCAAGGCCACCATGATGAAGGTTTCGCACCCTATCGTTTTCGGCCATTGCGTGCGCATCTTCTACAAGGACGCGTTCGCCAAGCACGCCGCGCTGTTCGACAAGCTGGGCGTGAATGTCAACAATGGCATGAGCAACCTGTACGACAAGATCGAAACCCTGCCAGCGTCGCAAAAAGATGAAGTGCTGAAAGATTTGCACGCTTGCCACGCCAACCGTCCGGAACTGGCCATGGTCGATTCGGCCAAGGGCATCACCAACTTCCATTCGCCGAACGACATCATCGTCGACGCGTCGATGCCAGCCATGATCCGTATCGGCGGCAAGATGTGGGGTGCCGATGGCCGTCCGAAGGACGTCAAGGCCGTCATGCCGGAATCGACTTTCGCGCGTATCTACCAGGAAATGATCGGCTTCTGCAAATGGCATGGCAACTTCGATCCGAAGACCATGGGCACCGTGCCGAACGTGGGCCTGATGGCGCAGCAAGCGGAAGAATACGGTTCGCACGACAAGACGTTTGAAGTGCCGGAAGGCGGCATCGCCAACATCACCGACCTGGAAACGGGCGAAGTGCTGCTGACGCAAACGGTGGAAGAGGGCGATATCTGGCGCATGTGCCAGGTCAAGGACGCGCCGATCCGCGACTGGGTCAAGCTGGCCGTCACGCGCGCGCGCAATTCGGGCATGCCTGCCGTGTTCTGGCTCGATTCCTACCGTCCGCACGAGAACGAAGTCATCAAGAAGGTACAGGTTTACCTGAAGGAGCACGACACCAAGGGCCTGGACATCCAGATCATGTCGCAAACGCGCGCCATGCGTTACACCCTGGAACGCGCCTTCCGCGGCCTGGACACCATCTCGGTGACCGGCAACATCCTGCGCGATTACCTGACCGACCTGTTCCCGATCCTGGAACTGGGCACGTCCGCCAAGATGTTGTCGATCGTACCATTGATGGCCGGTGGCGGCATGTATGAAACGGGCGCCGGCGGTTCGGCACCGAAACACGTCAAGCAACTGGTGGAAGAAAACCATTTGCGCTGGGATTCGCTGGGCGAGTTCCTGGCCCTGGCCGTGTCGCTGGAAGACATGGGCATCAAGACGGGCAATGCGAAGGCCAAAATCCTCGCAAAAACCCTGGATGAAGCCACCGGCAAGCTGCTGGACAACAACAAGTCGCCATCGCCACGTACCGGCGAGCTGGACAACCGCGGCAGCCATTTCTACCTGGCCATGTACTGGGCGCAAGCCCTGGCTGCGCAGAAGGACGATGCGGAACTGGCAGCGCATTTTGCGCCGGTGGCCAAGGCCCTGGCCGACAACGAAGAAAAGATTGTTGCCGAGCTGAAAGCAGTACAAGGCAAGGAAACGGATATCGGCGGCTACTACCTGCCAGATCCGGCGAAGACGGAAGCCGTCATGCGTCCTAGCGCCAGCCTGAATGCGGTGCTGGACAGCATCTGATGCAGTCTTGACAGGCACTAAGTTCTTGCTTGCTGCCTGATAAAAAAACGCCGCCGGAAGCGATTCCGGCGGCGTTTTTTATTTCCGTGCAGGTTTTTTACTTGTAATGCTTGTAGACCTCGGTGCTGCCATTGTTCTTGACCAGCAAGACGTCATACGCATCCTTGCGCGGTCCTTCCATGCCTGGCGAGCCCATCGGCATTGCCGGCACGGCCAGGCCTTTCGCCTTGGGTTTGTCGCGCAGCAACTGCTTGATCTCGCTGGCCGGCACATGACCTTCGATGGCGTAGCCGTTGACGAGGCCAGTGTGGCAGGAGCCGAGCGCGTCGGGAATGCCGGCCAGCTTGCGGTATTGCGCCGGCATCTCGACATTTTTCGCGCGGACCGTAAAGCCGTTCGCTTCCAGGTGCTTGATCCAGTCGGCACAGCAGCCGCACGAGGCGCTCTTGTAGACTTCGATGACGGGCAGGGCCGCCATGGCGAACGTGGGCAGGCCCAGCATGGCGGCGAAGGCGCCGCGCAATAAGAAATGTTTGATCATGGTGTTGCTTTCAGACGAAATAGGGCTATCGTGGCCACCTTGGTGGCTTGCTTGGAATCTAGGCGGAAAGCGGCCGCGGCGGCCGGCGCGGGCCGTCGGGAATGAATCCCGTCAGCAAGGTGGCCGTAGCGATGGTGTGTTGCGCGCCGCTGCAGGCGGCGGCAGGCAGGGCGAGGCCAGGCGGCATCAGCGCGCCCAGACAAAAGCTGGCGCAGGCGCCGCACGCGGGGTGCTTGGCTGTGGTCTTGTCGTCTTCCGGCGTGCCGGCGCTGTCCGCGACAGCGGATGAGCGCGCAGCGTGATGCTGGCAAGCCGCTGTCATCGCGACGGCAGGCTCGTCAGCGAGCGGCGCGCATAGCCGCGTGGCGCCCGCAACGGCCGCTTGCAGCGGCACCGCCGCGATCAGCAGCAGGATCAGCCATGTTTTGAAGAGTCTTAGCATCGCCGGAAAGTATAGCATAGGGGCAACTGCCGCCAGGCGCGGGCGTCCGCTAGCGCGAGGCGGCGGCCAGCATTTTCGACGCGTACATGGCCCGGTCCGCATGGCGCAGCAGCAGTTGCATGGTATCGCCGTCTTCCGGATAGTGGGCCACGCCGATGCTGACGGCGATCTGCAAATGCTGTCCGTTGCCCAGGTGCAGAGGCGCAGCCAGGGCCGCGTGGATCTTTTGCTCGATCAGGCTGACGTCGGCCGGCGCGGCATTGCTTTCCAAAAGCACGACGAATTCATCGCCGCCCATCCTGGCCAGGGTGTCGGTTTCGCGCATGCAATCGCGCAGGCGGCTCGCCACCGTCTGCAGCAGCAGGTCGCCACAGGCATGGCCGTGGTCGTCGTTGACCCGCTTGAAGTTGTCGAGGTCGAGGAACAGCAGCGACAGCCGGCCTTCCTGGCGGTGCGCGCGCGCGAAGGCCGTGTGCAGGCGGTCGTGGAACAGGCGGCGGTTCGGCAGGCGGGTCAGTTCGTCGTGCATGGCCATGAATTGCATCTGCGTCTGCAACTGCCGGCGCTCGATGGCGGTGGCAAGTTGCTTGGCGACAAATTGCAGCAAATCCTGGTCCTGCTCCGTGCCGATGACGGCATCCTGGCCGCCTTGCAAGGCCAGCGCGCCGATGCTGCCCAGGGAAGAATACAGCGGCACGGCCAGCCAGCACGAGGACAGGGCGCAGGCCGCCGTTTGCAGCGCCGCCGGCAGGCCGGCCAGTTGTCCCGCCTGCAGCAGCAGGGGGCGGCCGCTGCGCAGGACTTCGTCGCACAGCAGGCTGGCCAGCGATGACGTGGGCTGCGGTGCGCTGTCGTCGGCATGCGAGGTCATGGGAGGCTGGGCGCCGTGTTCGTCATGCAGCAGCAAGGTCAGGCTGCGCGTGGGCAAGTGTTCGCCGATGATGTGCTGGATGCGGTGCAGCAAGGAGGACAAGTCTTGCGTCGCCTGCATGGCTTCGGAAATGGCGTACAGGGCGGCCTGCTTTGCCTGCGCCTGTTTCAGCAGGGTGACGTCGCGCGCCACGGCCACGCGCAGCTGGTCGGCGGCGGACCAGCGGGCCGACCACATGATGTGCGCCAGGCTGCCATCCTTGCGCAGGTAGCGGTTCTCGAAGTGTGTCTGCGCATGGCCATCCATGATGGCGCGCGCGGCGGCCAGGGTGCGCGCGCGGTCGGCCGGGGCAACCATGTCGAGCATGAGCTTGCCGATCATTTCCTGCTGCGTATAGCCGAAGATGCGTTCGCAGGCGGCGCTGACGAAGACGAAGCGCCCCTCCACGTCGACCATGCACACGGCATCGAGCAACAAGTCGGTAAAGCTGGCCAGCGGCGCGCGCAGAATCTTGTGTTCCATGGTGGCATTTTAATGGACATTCCCGGCGGTGATTCAACTTGTTGGGGGTAGGCGAGGTCGGCGGCATGAAAATGTTTCATTTCCCCGACGCTCATGCTTTTCCGTTTCTTGCCGTTAATGCAGTATTGCCATGCAGTACTTGCCATCACGCCAGATAACGTGACGCAAGGTTTGCCTGGCGCCAGGTAATTGCAAAATACTTAACCATATCGAACTTTTATGATGCATCTTCTCTCTATTTGCAAGGTGACAGCGCCATGACCTCCATTTCTCCACTGTCAAGCTGGAACAGCGCCCCGTCGCGGGCTGCCGCCGCCACGTCGAACCGCGCGGAGGCGCCAGCGCCGTCGCCCGTATCGACGCCATCGTCCATCGTTGCTCTCAGCCCGGAAAGCGTGAACGACGGCAAGCCGGCGGCGTTCGTCAAACCGCCGATGGTGTGGGAAAGCGCGACGCGCGACAAGGTGAGCGAGGCGATGACGAAGAGTTTTTCTTCGTACGCGTTTGGCGGCCGCTTCAGCGGCCTGGGCGCGGCCATGCTGGGACAGGCCAAGCTGGGAAACTACAATTTCTCGCAGGCGATGCGGCAGCCGCCGCCGAGCACCACGCCGAACATCTATGCGGCGTCCGGCATCGCGCCCGGCAGCCTGCATGGCAATGGCGAAGACCGGGTTTCCCTCAGCATCACGACGAAGAGCGGCGTGGAAGTCAAGCTGTCGCTCGACAGCCAGGGCGACGGCCTGGCCGTGAACATGACGACCAGCGGCGACCTCAGTGACGCTGAAGCGAGCGCCCTGGGCGAGCTGGCAAAAGGTTTTCAGGAAGCCATCGACGGCATGGGACAAAGCACGCCGAAAATCAAGCTGGAAGGCTTGATGCAGTTCGATCAGCAAGTGCTCGAGTCGGTGAAGCTGCATGCGGAAGTCAAGGTGCGCGGCGAAACGGAAAGTACCCAAACCCTGGATTTCCAGGCCGATGGCGCGCAGCGCAAGGTCAGCTTCAGCGGCGAGGCCGGCAGCCTGGACCTGAAGGTCGATACCAGCGCGCTCAATACCCTGGGCAGCCCCGAGCGGCAAGCCAAGGCGCTGGGCAGTTATATGAAGCAATTCGACCAGGCGGCGTCGCGCGGCCATGGCGACGCGGGCCTGGTGGCCATGCTCAAGGATAGCTTCACTGCCTTGCACAGCAATACCGCCGCGCCGCAGGTGGCCACGGACAATCCCGCGACGGGCAAGTGGCGCCTGGCGGCCGAGGACAAGTCCATCCTGACGGGGCTGGCCGATTTCAGCGCCTCCGTGTCGCAGACCGTGAAATTCAGCAATCCCATGCGCAGCGCGGAAAAGGATGGCTTCAACTATGAAGTGTCGCAGAAGACGGAGCAGGCCGGCGCCAGCCAGGACGAGCGGTCGATCAGGCAGCAGCAGCAATCGAAGCTGAGCGCCAGCTACCACCAGACGCTGGTCCCCGGCGTGCCGCTGCGCCTGCTGGACAATACGGAGTCGCAGAACTATACCTACCACCAGATCGAGGATGCGGCCAGCAGCGAGGCGCAAGTGGCTTATAAGGATGGCAAGATGGTGAAGGCGAGCTTGCGGCAGGAGGGCAGCCAGTCCGAACACGTCATGAAGTATTTCCTGGGCAAGCTGCAATCGGACAAGACCACGCCGGGCAATTTCTCCGTGCTGCGCGACTTGCTGCCCGTGCTGGGGCCGTACAAGTCGGGCGAGAAGGAGATGACGCCCGAAGCGCGCCTGGAACAGCGCAAGCAGGCGTTGCTGACCTTGAGCGACGACGTGCTGCTGCAGTCGTATGCGGGCCAGACCATCAGCCTGTGGCAAGCCGATGTGCCGCCCGAGGAGGCGGTCCGTTAATTGCCCCTTGCCTCATATTAAAAAAAGCCCGTCTTCCTGCGAAGACGGGCTTTTTGTTTGATGCGGCGCAAACAGCTTACGCTTTGGCCTTGCTTTGCTTGATCCAGTAACCGACGCCCAGCGCGGCGAGCCACACGGGGATCAGGTAGACGGAGATGCGCAGGCCCGGCGTCAGGTACATGATCACCAGGATGCCGGCCAGGAAGGCCAGGCACAGGTAGTTGGTGAACGGGTAGCCCAGGCTCTGGAACAGGGTCGTCTTGCCTTCGATTTTTTTCTGCGCGCGGAAGCGCAGGTGGATCCAGCTGATCATGGCCCAGTTGATGATCAGCGCCGACACCACGAGTCCCATCAGCACTTCAAACGCTTCGCCCGGCATGAAGTAATTGACCACCACGCAGGCGCCTGTCGCCAGGGCCGACACGCCCAGGGCGACCAGCGGCACGCCGCGGCGGTTCAGGTGCAGTAGCGCGCGCGGCGCATTGCCTTGCTTGGCCAGGCCGAACAGCATGCGCGTGTTGCAGTACACGCCGCTGTTGTAGACGGACAGGGCGGCCGTCAGCACCACCACGTTCAGGGCCGTGGCCACCAGATTGCTGTCGAGCGCATGGAAGATCAGCACGAAGGGGCTGCCGCCGGTGACGACGTTTTGCCACGGGTACAGCGACAGCAGGATGCCGAGTGCGCCGATATAAAAGATCAGGATGCGGTAGATGGCCTGGTTGGTGGCGCGCGGGATCGTCGTGCTCGGGTCATCCGCCTCGGCCGCCGTGATGCCGACCAGTTCCAGGCCGCCGAACGAGAACATGATGACGGCCATGGCCATCACCAGTCCCTGCCAGCCATTCGGGAAGAAGCCGCCGTGCTGCCACAGGTTGGCCACCGACGCCTGCGGGCCCGCGTCGCCGGAAGCCAGCAGGTACGCGCCGAAGACGATCATGCCGATGATGGCGACAACCTTGATGAGGGCAAACCAGAACTCCATCTCGCCGAATGCTTTGACATTCAACAAGCTGATGGCGTTAATCACGCAAAAGAAGACGAGCGCCGACACCCAGGTGGGCACGCCCGGCCACCAGTACTGCACGTAGATGCCGACGGCCGTCAGTTCGGCCATGCTGACGAGCACATACAGCACCCAGTAATTCCAGCCCGACAGGAAGCCGGGCAGGTGGCCGCAATATTTGTCGGCAAAGTAGCTGAAGGAGCCGGCGACGGGTTCGTCGACCACCATCTCGCCCAGCTGGCGCATGATCAGGAAGGCGATGACGCCGGCGATGCCATAACCCAGCAGCACTGAAGGGCCGGCCATCTTGATGGTTTGCGCGATGCCCAGAAACAGGCCGGTGCCGATGGCGCCGCCCAGGGCGATGAGCTGGATGTGGCGGCTTTTCAGGCCGCGCTTGAGCTCTTGTGGTTCGGTAATCCCGACTGCCGTCATATGTTTTATCCTGTTTTTACGGGGCTGAGGTCGCTGATTCTAAAGCATGAATGGGCAAATCAGGAGCGAAATGCATGTTGCACTGCGGAGGCGCAAGAAAAGCCCCGCATCTTCGCCGAACGGCGCGCAAAACGGCGGCCCAGGCGTCCGCCTTTACGCGCCGGCCGCGACGATGGCCGGTTCGTACGCGGCCAGGAACTCGGGCGGCAGGCGGCGCGCACGGCCGCTGCTCAATTCGATGCAGATCAAGTTCCAGCGTCCGCGCACGACGGTGGCGCCGTCGCTGTCGCGGACCAGCTGGAAGCGCCGCTCCATGCTGGAACGGCCATCGCTGGCGCACAGCCAGGTGGCCAGGGTCAGCGCTTCGCCGGCCCGCGTCGGCAGCAAATAGTCGTATTCTCCGCGGCGTATCGCCATGGCCCGGTCCAGGCGCCGGTAGTCGTCCAGGTCCAGCCCCAGAGTGGCCGAATGGTGCCAGGCGATATGCTCGCACCAGCGCACGTAGACGGCGTTATTCGTGTGCTGCAAGCCGTCGATGTCGCCCGGTTCTGGCGTGACGGGCAGGGTATGGGCGTGCGGATAATCCCAGTTCAAGAGCATTCCTTTCGATACGGTGGCCGCTGATTGTACGGTCTCGCGGCGCTTCCTGTCTGCGGCGCACGCGTGGAAAAACACTGTTTTTCGCATTGATGTATGATGCATCATAATTTATCAGCGATCAAAAACACGCATGAACCATCCATTGGACAGTCTGCTGCACGTCAATCTGGGCAAGTCCGTGTACGCCATGCTGCGCGAAGCGCTGGCGGCCGGGCGCTTCCAGCCGAATGACCGGCTGCGCATCCGCGAACTGGCGCAGCAGCTGGGCACCAGCGTCACGCCCGTGCGCGACGCCATGCTGCAGCTGGTGCAGGAAGAGGCGCTGGTGCTGCGCTCGCCGCGCGACTTCCGCGTGCCCGTGCTGAGCGTGGCGCGCTACCTGGAAATCCGCGCGCTGCGCCTGGAACTGGAAGGACTGGGCGCGGCGGAGGCGGCGCAGCGCATCGACGCCGCGACCCTGGCCGACCTGGAACGCCTGCTGCAGGCGAATGAAGAGGCCATCGCACGGCACGACCTGGCCGCGGCGCTGCAATGCAACCAGGCGTTTCACCTGGGCCTGGCGCAGGCGGCCGGCATGCCGACCTTGAAACGCTTCGTCGACCATCTGTGGATGCAGACGGCGCCCCTGATCGCCGCCGGCTATGCCCGCTTTTCGCCCGACATGCGGGTGGGCCACCACCACGCCATCATCAGCGCGCTGCGCCAGCGCGACAGCGGGGCCGCGCGGCGCGCCATCGAGCAGGACATCCTCGACGGCGGCACGCAAATGCTGGCCTACGTGATGCGCCAGGAGCGCATCCACGCCGGCACAACCGAAGAGGACAAGGAAGAACATGACGCACATTAAGCACAAGATTGAACAGAACATGGAACAGAAAACCGCCATCGTCACGGGCGCCAGCCGCGGCATCGGCCATGCCGTGGCCGAGCGCTTCCGCAGCCTGGGCTGGAGGGTCATCACCGTCTCGCGCAGCCCGATTCCCGGCGGCTGCCCGCGCAGCCAGGAGCACAACACGCATGTGTGCATGGATTTGTCGGACCTGAGCCAGATCGGGCAGATGGTCGAGACGCTGCGCCCCATGCTGGGCGACGCCAAACTGCATGCGCTGGTCAACAATGCGGGTGTGTCGCCGAAGGGGCCGGGCGGTTCGCGCGTCAATTCGCTGACGACGGACATGCAGACCTGGCAGGAAATGTACAACACAAACTTTTTTGCGCCGCTGGCGCTGACGCGCGGCTTCGCGCAGGAATTGTCGAACGCGCGCGGCGCCGTGGTGAACCTGTGCTCGATCGCCGGCTACCGCGTGCATCCGTTTGCCGGTTCGGCCTACGCCAGTTCGAAGGCGGCGCTGGCGTCGCTGACGCGCGAAATGGCCAACGACATGGCGCCGCTGAACGTGCGCGTGAACGCCATCGCGCCGGGCGAGATCGACACGGCCATCCTGTCGCCGGGCACCTCGCACATCGTCGACACGCAAATCCCCCTGCGCCGCCTGGGCACGACGGCCGAAGTGGCGGACCTGGTGGAGTTCCTGTGCAGCGAGCGTGCCTCGTACATCACGGGCGCGGAAATCCCCATCGACGGCGGCCAGCGTATTTAATTGAAAAGGAAGATCGCATGACACAACATATCGGCATCGTCGGCTGCTCGGCCGAAGGCGCGGCCCTGTGCTACCGCACGATCTGCGAAGAGGGCGCGCATGCGCTGGGGCCATATGAACACCCGGAAGTATCGATGCACACGCCGTCGCTGGCCCGTTACGTGGATTGCCTGAACAGGGGCGACCTGGCAGGCGTGGCCGAACTGATGCTGGCGTCGGCGCGCAAGCTGGCCGCCGCCGGCGCCGATTTCCTGATCTGCCCCGACAATACCATCCACCAGGCATTCGAGCTGATGGCGCCCCGTTCGCCGCTGCCATGGCTGCATATCGCCGACGTCGTGGCCAGCGAAGCGGCGGCGCGCGGTGTCCAACGGGTGGGCTTGACGGGAACGCGCTGGCTGGTCGACAGTGCCGTCTATCCGGACAGGCTGGCCGCGCGCGGCATCGCTTGCGTGCGGCCCGGCGAGGACGAACGCAGCGAGATCAATCGCATCATCATGGAAGAGCTGGTTCCGGGCGTGGTCAAGGGGGACAGCGTGGCGCGCTTCCAGGCCATCATCGCCGGCTTGCGGGAGCAGGGCTGCGATGCCGTCATCCTCGGCTGCACGGAGATCCCGCTGATCATCAGCGACGCCAATTCGCCGCTGCCGACGCTCGATTCCACGCGCTTGCTGGCGCGCGCCGCCTTGCGCCAGGCGCTGGAAACCTAGCGTTCCAGCTGCGCCTGCAGCGCGGCCACCACCAGCGCGTGGTCGTCCGCCTGCGCCAGGCCGGAAACGGTCACTGTGCCGACCAGTCCCACGCCGCGTATCAGCAGGGGGAACGCGCCGCCATGGCCCGCGTACTCGATGTCATCGAGGTATTTCACGTCTTCGAAGGTGCTGCCGCGGCTCTTGTACGAAATGCCCATGTAATAGGAGCTGCGGCAAAAGCGCTGCACCGTGTTGTTCTTGCGGCGTATCCAGTCCGCCTGGTCCGCCGTGGCGCCCGTCATGGCGTGGTGGAACAGGATATGACCGTTGCGCGTGATGTCGACGGTGACGGCCTTGCCCCGCTTGCGCACTTCCTCGACGATCCACAGGCCTACGGCCAGCGCGGCGTCGTTGTCGAAGCGTTCGAATTGCAGGGATTCTTCCTGTTGCGCCAGGGTTTGCAGCAAATCGGCGTAATGATCCATCGTGGAGGAGGGCGGTAGTGGCTGGAAGCGCTACTGTAGCGCACCATGGGCCGGCCGCGCGCGCTTTTTCCGTGGCGCGGCTAAAATAAGCGGCATGAACCTGTCCCTGTTTGCCGATGAAGACCAGATCCCGGCCGGCCCGGCACCGCTCGTGCCAGGCTCGCGCGCGTCGGTCCTGCTGCGCGGTTTTGCGTTGCCGTATCTGCACGAGATGCTGCCGGCGCTGGACGCCGTCGTGCTGGCGGCGCCCCTGCGCCACATGGCCACGCCGGGCGGCTTGCGCATGTCGGTTGCCATGAGCAATTGCGGCCCCCTGGGCTGGGTCACGGATGGGCGCGGCTACCGCTACGCGCGGCACGATCCGGCCAGCGGCCTTCCCTGGCCGCCCATGCCGCCCGTGTTCCTGCGCTTGGCGCGGCAGGCGGCGCTGGCGGCCGGCTATCCGGACTTCACGCCCGACGCCTGCCTCGTCAACCGTTATGCCCCCGGCGCGCGCATGGCCCTGCACCAGGACCGCGACGAATGCGATTTCACCGCGCCCATCGTTTCCGTCTCGCTGGGGCTGCCCGCTACTTTCCTGTTCGGCGGCGCGGAGCGGGCCGACAAGGCGGCGCGCATCGGCTTGCTGCATGGCGACGTGGTGGTGTGGGGCGGCGCCGACCGCCTGCGCTTCCACGGCGTGGCGCCGCTGAAGGAAGGCGAACACGCGCTGCTGGGCGCGCAGCGCATCAATTTGACCTTTCGCAAGGCCAGTTGATTGGTCAATACGCTCCATTAATGCAAGGCACTTGCAAATGCGGCCGTTTTTCTCCATGATATGCAACTTGTTTGCATATGGAGTGTCCAGCATGAAGCGCGATCCGATTTCCTCGCCCCTGCCCGACGTGGCGGCCGGCCCCCATCTGGGCAATCCCTTGCCGCTCGAGTGGGTCGGCATGCAGGGCATCGCCTTGCCCCTGTGGCTGGAGGAAGGCGGGCAGGCGCAGCAAGTGCATGCCTGGGCCGACGTGCAGGTCGACTTGCCCGACCCGCACGTGAAGGGCATCCACATGTCGCGCCTGTATCTGCTGCTCGACGCGTTCGCCGCCGCGCAGCCGCTCGATGCGGGCGCGCTGGCCGCCGTGCTGCGGCGCATGGTGGACAGTCACGCCGATTGCGGCAGCACGCAGGCGCGCCTGGCGCTGGCGTTTCCCCTGCTGCGGCGCCAGCCGGCGCTGCTGACGGCAGGGCTGTCCGGCTGGAAATCGTATCCCGTGCGCCTGCAGGCCACTGTTTCGCCGCAGGGCTTTGCCTTGTCCTTGACGGTGGAGGTCGGCTACTCGTCGACCTGCCCGTGCTCGGCGGCGCTGGCGCGGCAATTGCTCGCCGACGCCTTCGCGGCGCGGTTCGGCGCGGGCCCCATCGATGGCGCGGCTGCGCGTGAATGGCTGCGGGAACACGCGAGCCTGGCCACGCCGCACAGCCAGCGCAGCACGGCGACGGTCACCGTGCCATTGACGGAACAGGCAGAACTGGACCTGTTTCCCCTGATCGACGTGGTGGAAGCGGCGCTGGCGACACCGCTGCAGACGGCCGTGAAACGGCCCGACGAGCAGGCGTTCGCGCGCCTCAATGGTGCTAACCTGATGTATGTGGAAGATGCGGCCCGCCGCGTGCAGGCGGCGCTGGCGCCATTGGTGTCACCGTATGCGCAGGCGCGTGTTACCGTACGGCATATGGAAAGCCTGCATCCGCACGATGCCGTGGCGCAGGCGGGCAAGCTTGCCGGAGATTGGTAGTCAACCACCGTGGAGGAGGGCAACATGCCGGAGAACATCGAGCGGGACGTCAACGATGACAGCCTGGAAGAGGAACTGGAGCGCGAACGGCGCGAGCATGCGCTGATCGACGAGGAAAAGCTGGGCATGGACGAGCTGGAAGAGGAGCACCTGAAGCGGGAACGCCAGCCCGGCGGGCCGGCGGGGCGCTAGCGTCAGGCGCGGGAGTCAAGGCGGCGCGATCATCGCTGGCATCGCGCGGCGCTGCCCGGTACAATTTCGCTTTGTCCTGCTCCCCCAACCCCGGAGGCCCATGAAATATCGCGCATTTTTCTCGTTCATCCTCGGCCTGACAGGCGCCGTCCTGGCCGCCTCGCAAGCCCAGGCCGCCACCATCTGCACCGCCATGGCGGACGCCAAAACGGGCGCCGTCTTGCTGCAAGAGGGTAATTGCCTCGACCGCGTCACCCCCGCATCCACGTTCAAGATCGCGCTCAGCCTGATGGGCTATGACGCCGGCTTCCTCAAGGACGAGCACAAGCCGACCCTGCCGTTCCGCCAGGGCTATGTGGACTGGGGCGGCGAAGCATGGCGCCAGGAAACGGACCCGTCGCGCTGGATGCAGTATTCCGTCGTCTGGTATTCGCAGCAGGTCACGCAGGCGCTGGGCGCCGAGCGCTTCCAGAAATATGCGAAGGCTTTGCGCTACGGCAATGCGGACGTGTCGGGCGATCCGGGCAAGGACAATAGCCTGGAGCGCTCGTGGATCAGTTCTTCGCTGAAGATCTCTCCGCTGGAACAGCTGGGCTTTTTGCGCAAGCTGGTCAACGATCAGTTGCCCGTCACCAAGCAGGCGATGGAGCAGACGCGCCGCCTGACCCGCCTGGCGGACGTGGGCGGCTGGCAAGTGCATGGCAAGACGGGCGCGGCCTTCCCGCGCAAGGCCGACGGCAGCTTTGACGAAGCGCATGGCTACGGCTGGTTCGTGGGCTGGGCCAGCAAGGGCGAGCGCAGCATCGTGTTTGCGCGCCTGGTGCAGGACGAACAGAAGGGACAGCAATCCGCCGGCTTGCGCACGCGCGACGCCATGCTGAAGGAATTGCCGGCCCTGCTGGAGCAGGCGCAGAAGTGACGGCCAGCATCGTCGCCGCCACCTTCATCGCTTCCGACGGCGAGTACCTGGAAGCCGTCATCGAGGTGGAGGGCCAGCGCCTGCACGTGATGGACGAGTTCGGCGGTGGGCAACTGGCCGCCGGTACGCAAGTCCGGCTCGAATTGTGGCCCATGGCCAGCGAGCTGGACGACTGGGACGCCATCTTCGGCGCCAACCCCGGCTGTGTAAAGGGCGTGCGCAGGCTCGATGGCTGGCGCTACCTGGCGCTGGGCGTCGTGACCCAGGTCGACCCCGTCATCTGCGATTGCGGCTTGCTGCAGCTGGAAAACCCGTTTACGACGCATGATGCGCGCTGCGTGGGCGCGTATGTCGGCGTTACGCTGGCGCGCCTGGATGCTTGCCTGGCGTAAAATCCGGCCCGCTTTGTTGCCCGCCCTATATACTTGCTGAAACGGATCATCCGGCATCAGACAAGGTTACAAGCATGGCATCAGGCATGGAGCAGTTTCAGGAAAAAGCACGGCAGGCATGGACATGGACGCGCGCGCAAGCCGTGCGCGTGGCGGGAGTGGCGTGGACAAAGGCGGAGGCGCTGTACCGGCGCGGCCACGCGCACCTGATGACCTTGCCGCCCGTGCGGCGCGCGCTGGTGCTGGGGCTATGGTCGTTCCTGGCCGTGCTGGCGCTGGTGATCCTGTACATGCTGCTGCTGATCCCCCTGACGCCGAGCATCCACGATTTGCGCCAGGCGCGCGCGGCCGCGCCGAGCACCATGGTCAGCGCGGACGGCGAGGAACTGGCCCGCTTCGACCAGGGCTTGCAGGAGCGGGTCACCTTAAAACAGATTTCGCCGAACGTGATCAGCGCGCTGATTTCGACGGAAGACCACCGTTTCTATGAACACCACGGCATCGATTTCACGCGCACGGCGGGCGCCGTCCTGCATACGGCGGGAGGCAACCCCCAGGGCGGCTCCACCATCACGCAGCAGTTGGCGCGCAATATGTTCCCTGAGGAAATCGGCCGCTCGCGCAACCTGAACCGCAAGCTGAAGGAACTCATCACGGCCCTCAAAATCGAGGCCACCTACAGCAAGACGGAAATCCTGGAAGCCTACCTGAACACGGTCCCCTTCCTGTACAACACCTACGGCATCGAAATGGCGGCGCGCACCTATTTCGACAAGCCCGCCTCGCGCCTCGACATCCTGGAAAGCGCCACCCTGGTCGGCATGCTCAAGGGCACGAATTACTACAATCCCGTCGGTAATCCCGAACGATCCTTGCAGCGGCGCAATGTGGTGCTGGGGCAAATGCGCAAACATGACGTCATCGACGAGGCGCGTTACAGGCAGTTGATCAAGCGTCCCTTGCGCCTGCATTTCGAGCGCCAGAGCGAGCGGGCGCAATCGGACAGCCATTTCACGGCGTATGTGCGCAAGTGGCTGATCGACTGGGCCGACGAGAACGACTACAACCTGGAGCGCGACGGCTTGATCGTGCACACCACGCTGGACCAGGATTTGCAGCAGGCGGCCGAGCGCGCCGTCGAGCGCCAGGCGAATGCCTTGCAGGCGATCGCCGACGTGGAATGGAGCCGCGCCGGCGTGCCGTCGTCCACGTCGACAGGCATGTATGCGGGCATGCAGGGCGGCAGCGTGCCATTCGATTATTTCTGGAAATCGCATCCGGCCCTGCTCGACGCCTTCGTGCGCGAGTCGGGCGACTACCGCAAGCTGACGGCGGCCGGCGCCACGCCGGACGACGCGCTGGCGCAACTGAAGGGCGACCGCGCCTTCATGGCGGCCCTGCGCAAGTCGAAGACGCGCCTGGAAGCGGGCTTCGCGGCCATGGACCCGGCCACGGGTGCCGTGCGCGCCTGGGTGGGCAGCCGCGACTTTGCGCGCGAACAATTCGACCACGTGTCGCAGGCGGCGCGCCAGCCCGGTTCCACCTTCAAGCCCATCGTGTATGGCGCGGCGCTGGAAAAGGGCCTGAGCCCCGAGCACGTCTACCGCGACGCCGTGATGGATATCAAGGCGTCCGACGGCACGATATGGCGCCCGACGGACATGAGCGGCACGACGGGGCGCGACATGACCATGCGCGACGGCCTCGTGTACTCGAAAAACACCATCACGGCGCAAGTGATGCAGGACGTCGGCTTGTCGCCGATCATCAAGCTGGCGCGCGCGCTGGGCATCCGCGACAGCAAGCTGGAAAAAGTGCCGTCGCTGGCGCTGGGCACCAGTCCCGTGACCCTGCTGGAAATGGTCAACGCCTACGCCAGCATCGCGGCCCAGGGCGAGGCGCGCCTGCCGTTCGTCGTCACGCACATCACGGACCGCGAAGGCAAGGTCATCGCCCGCTTCGGCGAAGACAAGCCGCAGCGCGCGATGAAAGCGGAATCGGCGGCCACCCTGACGGACATGATGCGCGGCGTCATCGACCGCGGTACGGGCACGGCCATCCGCAGCCGCTTCGGCATCCGCTCCGACGTGGCCGGCAAGAGCGGCACCACGCAAAACAATGCGGATGGCTGGTTCATCCTGATGCATCCGGAACTGGTGGGCGGCGCCTGGGTCGGTTTCAATGACGCCAGGGTCACCATGCGCAGCAATTACTGGGGCCAGGGCGGTCACAATGCCGTGCTGGTGGTGGGCGACTTCTTCAAGACGGCGCTCGACACGGGAAAACTGTCGCGCGACGTCATCTTCCCTGGCGGCAAGCCGCCGCCACCGCTGCGCCACGTGGAACCGGTCGACGAGCCCGCGGACGAACCCGTGGAAGAGCCGGGCGATTTGCTGCAGGAAGGCGCGCCGGCCGCGCCGCTGGCCATGCCGGCCGAAGGCGAGGGCGGACAGGAATCGCATGGGAAGGCCGTGCCGGAACCTATGCCGCAGCCAGCACCGGCACCGCAGCCGGCGCTTGCACCGCAAGGTTAATCCGCTGTGTCGATGGGGTTGGAAACGCAATACTTCTGGAAAGCCGCTAACGCGTGAAACCATATATTCAACTTACCATACGCACGAAGGCGTCCACGGCATCATGGGCGCTTGGCGAACAGTTCATCGACACGCTGGAGGAGCACGCCGGATTGCTCTTGCCTGAGCAGATATCGCATAATCCGGATAAATTTACCGAGTCTTACGCCGGAAAAATGGCGCTGGAACAGCGCTGGGCAGCGCCTTGTACTTTGCGTTATGGCGGCGGCATGTTTGAAGTGGCGGAAGAATTCGCATGGCGACGAAAAAAAAACCATCAAATCCAGCGGCTATGTGAGCCACACAAAGCGTAATATTCGTGGCCAGATCGTGCCCGGTGGCTTGAGTTTCACGTCAGCGTATAGCCGGAACATCGATTTTCATATGCTTTTCAAGCAGTGGTGCCATATCTTTCCGCCTCAGATCGCGATGCTGCATCCCTTTCTTCCCCTTGAATTGGCCAACCTTGAACGCTACGATAGTTTTCGCCTGGGATCGTTCAATGCGTCCCTCAGGCCGGATATTCCGGATGTAGCGTGGGCCATGTTCTATGGGCCGGATTTTTGCCAGCGCATCGATGTGGAGCGGCTGCTGGCCGCTGGATTTTTCGTGGAAAAGATGGGTGAGGGTATCCTGGTCAGGGTAACGGAACATATTGACGATGTTGAAAATGATTTCCCAATGTTTTTACGACGGCGCGCGGAACTCAAGGGCCTGTTTCCTGTCGGATTTTTCCTGGATAAGGAGTGAGCTGCAAGAGCCTGGAGCGATAGCTGCGATGCCTATGGCTTTGATGCCCGCCGCCTTCACACCGTATTGCGCCTCAATCCCGCCTGCCGCACAAACACTTGCAGCGCGGCCATGGTTTGCTCGTGCAGCGCTTCCAGTTCCGCTTCCAGTGCTGGCGTGACGGCCAGGCTGCCATCCGCCTGCCGGCGCACGGGCAGGCCCAGCGCCTGCGCCATTTCTACTGGGTAATTCGTAAAATTGCCGTAAGGCCGCTTGCCGTCGACGGACGGGGTGGGCCAATAGCCTTCGGCCAGGTAGTCTTCCGCTCCCATGCCCAGCATTTCCAGCGACATCCACGACTGCTGGCGCAGCAGCGTCAGGTGCCGCGCAGTCAGGGTGAACAGCGTTTTGCCGTTGGCATAGCTGCCCGGCTTCAGGTCGGCCATCTGCACGAAGTGGGGCAGCAGCAGCGCCGCTTCCATCAGGCGCTGCGCGGCCAGGGGCGCATCCTTGCCGGCGATCGCTTGCATGGCCAGTTGCAGGGTATCGCCATTGCCCAGCGGGTGCTCCGGATTGAGCATGGGCGCGCCGCTTTCCACGGGCGACCAGCCGATGTTGAAACGCCGTATCAGCGCCAGATGGGGCACATTGAGCACCTTGGGCAGCGGAGCGTCGAGGGTGGCCAGGATGCGCTGGCGCACGTCGCGCGCCAGGCCGCCGTCGGCCGCGCGCGCGAGCATGGGCGAGCACAGCAGGGCGCCGGCGAGGCGCAGCAGCTGGCGCCGCAGGGGCTGGACCAGGTCCGGCATCACGGCGCCGTCAAGTCCTGGCGCTGGAATTCGATGCGGTTTTCTTGATAAGCCCACTTGGTGTAGGGCCCGAACACGCGCCGGTTTTCCTTGCTGTCGGCATTCGACAGTTCGCGCTTCATGCGCCGCACGAGGGCGGGGTCCGTGAGCGGCGCCGTCGTGGCGGCGAACACGTCGTGCCGCACGCTCTGTTTCGCATCGGCGCCGCGCGAGATAATGGTGAGCTTGCGCGAGGCGGGATCGAAGTACAGGCGCATGGCGAAGGTATTCATGTCCTGCAGATACAGGCCGTCGTCGCGCTGCTGGGCATAGAAATAGTCGCCGCAGACGGCTTTCGGCTCGCGTTTCCACTCGCAGGACAGGACGATCATCAGGTGCTGGTCATCGAGTTGCTTGACCGAAATGCGTCCCTTGGAATAGCCCCATGTACTGGCCGGCACGGTCGCCGACGAGGCCAGGTTGTATTCACCCACGAGCTTGGTCAGGGGCGCTTGCGCCGAGGCGCAAGCGCAGAAAGTAAAGGCGGCGGCCGCAAGGGCGCCTTGTATCTTGGAAAAGGATGTCATGATGGCCATAAAGAAAAGTTGCCATATTATAGATGGCAACTTGCCAAGATGGCCGCGCGCTTGAACGCGCTGCTGGCCGTTACTTCAGCTTGCTTAATTCCGCCACGTCGATCTTGACGGTCTTGCCGTCAGTGGCGGCCACCAGGGTCAGGAAATGGGGCGTCGCGTAGTGCGCCGTCAGGGCCGCCTTGTCGGTCCATTCTTCCAGCATGATGAAGCGCGTGGGAATCTTGTTGTCGAGGTGCAATTCGTAGCGCAGGCAGCCGCTTTCGGCGCGGCTGGGCGTCACGACGGCTTCCAGGGCGGCGCGCACGGCGTCGGTATGGTCGGCTTGGGCATCGATGGTGGCGACGACGGTCAGGGTCATGGTGGTCCTTGTGTAGTGGTGGGGCGGATGCAGCTTAGCGCATCCGGGACTTTCATGCCTGCCATGTCCAGTCTGGCTGCGCCGAAACAGTTTCCGTCGCAGCCAGAAAATCCGCCGCCGCTTACGCTGCCTGCAGTGCGCCGATCTGTTCAAACGCGGCCGTCAACGCCTGCGCCCTGGCGTCGTCGCTGACCTTGACGCCTTCGGCGCGCACGATGTCGATCTGCGTGACGCCGAGGAAGCCGAAGAAGGCGCGCAGGTGGCTTTCCTGGTGTTCCAGGGCGGCCATCGGCGTGTCGGCGCCGTAATAGCCGCCGCGCGTCGAGGCGATGATCACGCGCTTGCTGCCGAGCAAGCCTTCCGGGCCGTTGGCGCCATACTGGAACGTTTTGCCGGGCACGGCCAGCGCATCGAGCCACGATTTGAGCTGGCTGGGGATGGCGAAGTTGTACATGGGCGCGCCGATGACGATGACGTCGGCCGCCAGTACTTGCTCCAGCGCGCCAGACAAGGCGGCAGCGTCGGCGGCGCCGGGCGCGGCCGTAAATTGCGGCAACGGTTGCGCGGCCAGGTCGCGGTACTGGGCGACGGCGCCCGGCGCGGCCGCTTGCAGGCGGGCGACGATGGCGGCGGACAATTGGCGGCTGAGGGATTGCTCGCCGAGGATGCTCGAATCGATGTGCAGGATGTTCATGTGGGCCTTCTTGGGTGGTATGATCGGGTGGTATGTTTTTGTAACCGAGTTAAATATAGTGACTATCAAATGAACGCACAAGAAGGCACTTTTTCCACACTGGGGCACACGGATGTGACTATTGGCGACGCCGCCGCGCAAGGAGCGGAGCTGGAACGGCGCATGCGCGACGAGGGCGGCCATGCGGGCGTGGCCGCTTCCTGCCGCCCGATCACGGATATCCTGACCCGCGTGGGCGACAAATGGAGCGTGATGGTGGTGATATTGCTGGGCAATGGCACCAAGCGCTTCAACGAGATGCGCCGCCTGATCGGCGGCATCTCGCAGCGCATGCTGACCCTGACCCTGCGCGGGCTGGAACGCGACGGCCTAGTGACGCGCACCGTGTTTCCCACCGTGCCGCCGCGCGTCGACTACGCCCTGACGGACCTGGGCCGCTCGCTGTTGATCCCCATCAGCGCGCTGGGCGCCTGGGCCCATGGCCACCGCGACGCCATCGATGCGGCGCGGCTGGCGTTTGATGCCCAGTTGCCGCCGGTCGATGATGCAGGGAAACTGTCCTCACCGCAGGAATTGAGGCGTTAAGGCAGTTCGATATCGACGGCTTGCTGGCTTTTTTTCAGGCTATCCTGCCACCAGCCATTGGCATAGGGGTTAGTCTGGCCGTTGGCATTGGCTTGGGCATAGATGTAGCGTATCCATTTGCTTTGCAACACATCTTTTTCTTCGCGCTGCTTGCGGTCCTCCGCCAGCCTGGCGCCTATCATGGGCGCCTTGCTCGCTTCCAGGGCAGCGTAGACGGCCGAGGAAACTTGCTTCATGGCTTGTTCGCGCTGTTCGCTGATGTCCTTGCCGGCCTGTGCCTTGGCCAGCTCCAGATCCCGCGTGCCCGCGACCAGTTCCCGTTTCGTCTTTTCCAGCTCTGTCATGGCATTGAACAGGAAGGTTGCCAACACAATGCCGAGCGCGGCCAGTACGGCGGCGACCGTGAGGGTGATGTACCACTTGTTTTGCAGTGCATGTACGGCTGTGTGCAGCGCGCTGTGTTGCTGTTGCAAGGCGACGATGTCTGGATCCAATTGTCCTCTCTGCGTGGATGGCCTTGGCAAGCGGAGGCAGGGCTGTGCGTGCCTGCCTGACGCCACCAAACCATTGGATCCGTGTCGAAGCCTGTGGTTCCTGCAAAGGACGGCTCGCTGGCGGCAATATGGCGCAGTATTGGCCCGCATCAACGGTGCTCCCTGTCGCCGTTGACGCGGATCAGGTTATCGCTTGCCTGATCGCCGCCAGCATGTCGGGCCGGTCGCCAGGCTGGTCGCCCAAAACGCACCAGCGACGCCACCTTGCTCGACGTGCGCCTGACGTGTCACCTGTCCAAGGGCGCGGCCGCTGTGGCGCAGGGTGCCGGCGGCGCGGTGGCCGCAGTCCAAATGGCGTGATGGCGTATCCGCGCCAGCCCTTTCCCGTTCTTTTAACTGCTTTGCATGTCTTGCCGGTAGCGCGCCGGCGGCAGTTCGAACTGGGTCTTGAAGAAGCGGGTGAACGCGCTTTGCGAGGAAAAGCCCAGGCGCTCGCTGATTTCCACCACGCTCAGGCTCGTTTCGCGCAGCAAACGGCGCGATTCGCGGCTCTTGGCGCGCAGTTCCAGCGCGCGGAACGACGTTTTCTCCTGCTGCAGCTGGCGCTGCAGGGTCCAGCGGTTCATCGCCAGGCCGTCGCACAGGGCCGGCAGCAGCGCGGCGCCATCGGCGTCGGCTTGCTGGCCCAGCAAATCGATGATGGCTTGCTCCACGCGGGCCGAAAACAGCTGCGCGCCCTGCAACTGCTGCAATTGTCCCTGCGCGTGCCGCAGCGCGTGCGGCGCCAGCATGGCGTTGAACTGGGCGAAAGGCCGGTCCAGCGCCGGCGCGTCAAACGTCAGCGTGTTGCGCGCCTGGCCGAAGGTGGCGGCGGCGCCGAAGCACTCGCCAATGGCTGGCGCGAACCACGGCGCCTTGCCCTGGAAGCCGGCATGGAAGGCCGTGGCTGCGCCATCGTCGTAGGCGCGCGCCACCAGCGACAGCATGCGGAAATTGGCCAGCGCCTGCATGGCGCCCCCCAGCGGGCAAAACTCGGACAGGTATTCGATCTCGATGCGCGTCCCATTCTCACTCATCAGCATGAAGTCGAATTCGCCGATCAGGCCCCGCAAGTGCAGCAGCTCGTGCAGGGCGCTGCGCAGGGTGGGGCGGTTGAAGCAGACGTGGGCGATGCCCGAGTAATGCGCGAACCAGTGCGTCACGTCGAGGTCGAGCAAGCCGCGGTGCTGCGGCAGTTGCTGGGCGTAGGCCGTCATGCGGCGGTGCCGCTCGGCGTTGATGCGTCCGCCCGGCTCCTCGAGCTGCGCCGGCGTGATGCCCGTCTGCCGGAAAAAGTCGGCGGGGTCGTGGCCATCGGCTTGCATGGCGCGCGCGCATTGCTGCGCGATCCGGTTCGAAACCGTGCGCGTATCGGGTTTGTGCAAGGGTGTCTCCTGCTTGTTGTAGTAATTTTTCACAAATATTAGCACTTTGTAGGAGATTGTTGGTTGTCGTGCCGTCTAACCAAAAATTGTTCTCGCGGGTATAAAACGCGTGCTGTGCGGTCAAGAAACTCACGCATTCTCACGCTATATTGATTTCGGGCTGGCCCTGATGCCACCCGGATACCTACAAAAACAGTCTTGGAGATAATGATGAATTGCACTATGAAACCGATGGCCCGCATGGTCGCCGGCTGCGTCGCCACGCTTGCCCTGGCCGCCTGCGGCAACGACACCGTCAGCGAGGAATACACGCAGCCCGTGTTCGGCGCCACCACCTATAGCCAGCTCAAGGTCGACGGCTATACCTTCAAGGACATGAACCGCAACGGCAAGATCGACCCGTACGAAGACTGGCGCCTGTCCGCCGAGGCGCGCGCCGACGACCTGCTGTCGCGCATGAGCCTCGACGAAAAGGCCGGCCTGATGATGCACGGCACGGCGCCCACCGTGTCCGACCCTTCCGGCATCGGCCTCGGTGGCGCGTATGACTTGACGGCCCTGCAAGACCTGATCGTCAAGCAGTACGTCAACACCTTCATCACGCGCATGGCGGGCGATACGGCCAACATGGCGTCCCAGTACAACAAGGTGCAGGAAATCAGCGAAACGTCGCGCCACGGCATTCCCGTATCGATCAGCACGGACCCGCGCCACCATTTCCAGTACACGGTGGGCGCCAGCGCCGGCACCAAGGGATTTTCCCAGTGGCCGGAAACCCTGGGCCTGGCCGCCATCGGCGACGATGCGCTGGTGCGCCGCTTCGGCGATATCGCGCGCCAGGAATACCTGGCCGTCGGCATCACGCAAGCGCTGTCGCCGCAGGCGGACCTGGCCACCGAGCCGCGCTGGTCGCGCATCAACGGCACCTTCGGCGAAGATGCGGATCTGGCCAAGCGCATGGTGCAGCACTATATCGAAGGCTTCCAGGATGGAAACACGGGCTTGCACGACGGCAGCGTGGTGGCCGTCGTCAAGCACTGGGTCGGCTATGGCGCCACGAAAGAGGGTTTTGACGGCCACAATTACTATGGCCGCTACATGACTTATCCGGGCAACAACTTCGCCTACCACGTGAAGTCGTTCGAGGGCGCCTTCACGGCCAAGGCGGCTTCCGTCATGCCCACCTACGCGCTGCCGGATGGCAACATCACCATCGACGGCATCACCCTGGAGCAGGTGGCGGCCGGTTTCAGCAAGACCATGCTGACGGACTTGCTGCGCGGTAAATACGGCTTCGAAGGCGTGATCCTGTCCGACTGGGGCATCACTTCCGACTGCGACGCCAACTGCCGCAACGGCACGCCGGCCGGCGTGGCGCCTTCCTTCATCGGCTTCGGCACGCCGTGGGGCATGGAAAACGCCACCAAGGCCGAGCGTTACGTGAAAGCCGTCACGGCCGGAATGGACCAGTTTGGCGGCGTGACGGAAGCGCCGTACCTGACGCAAGCCGTGCAGCGGGGCCAGTTGACGGAAGCGCGCATCAATGCGTCGGCGCGGCGCATCCTGATCCAGAAATTCAAGCAAGGCCTGTTCGAACACCCGTTCGTCGATGCGGCCAAGGCGGCGACCACGGTGGGCAAGGCGGACTTCATCGAGGCGGGCCTGGAAGCCCAGCGCCGCTCGCTGGTCTTGCTGGAAAACAAGGACAAGGTCTTGCCGCTGGCAACCACCGTCAAGAAGGTTTACCTGTACGGCATCGATGCGGCCGTGGCGAAGCAGTATGGCTACACGGTGGTCGCCACGCCGCAGGAAGCGGACGTGGCCCTGCTGCGCGTGGCCGCGCCGTATGAAATCCTGCACCCGAACTACATCTTCGGCAGCATGCAGCACGAAGGGCGTTTGAACTATGTCGATGGCGACGCCGACTACGAAGCCATCAAGAACGCGGCGAAATACGCGCCGAAGACGGTGGTCACCGTCTACCTGGACCGCCCGGCCATCCTCGGCAACGTGCAGGACAAGGCCAGCGCCATCCTCGCCAACTTCGGCGTCAGCGACGGCGCGCTGTTCGATGTCTTGACGGGCAAGGCCAAGCCGCAAGGCAAGCTGCCGTTCGAACTGCCATCGTCGATGGCCGAAGTGCAGGTGCAGAAATCGGACGTGCCGTATGACACGGCCCATCCGCTGTACAAGTTCGGTTACGGGCTGGGGTACTGATAACGTCCCTGTCGTCAGCGCAGCGTGATCCAGCTGCGCTCCTGCACGGAGCGCAGCGCGGCGGCTATCAGCCGGTCCACTTCGTAGCCGTCGCGGAAGGTGGGCCAGACCGGCTCGCCGCCGGCGATCGCCTGCAGAAAATCGCGCGCCTCGATGACGATTTGCTCGTTGTAGCCCGTGCCGTGTCCGGCTCCCTGGCTGAACGCCAGGTAGTCGGGGTGGGCGGGGCCCATCAGCAGGCGCTGGAAACCCTGGCGCTGCGCCGGACGGCTGGCGTCGTACAGCCACAGCGCATTCTGGTTTTCCTGATCAAACGCAATGGCGCCTTTCGTCCCCGTGATACGGTAGGTGTAGCCCATCTTGCGCCCGGCCGCCACGCGGCTGAAGGTCAGCGCGCCCAGCGCGCCGCTGGCAAAGCGCAGCATCAGATTCCCCTGGTCGTCGTTGTCCACCGCTTCCATGCCATGCGGGCCGTCGCGCCGTGCATGCACGGTATTCATGTCGGCCACCAGCGAGTCGACGGGGCCGCCCAGGCGCAGGGCCAGGTTGAGCAGGTGCGAACCCACGTCGGCCAGCGCGCCGGCGCGCGTTGCCGTGGCTTCCCGCGTGCGCCAGGACGCGGGCGCGCGCGGGTCGTGCAGGTAGTCTTCCACGTGCTCGGCGGCGACGTGGATGATGTCGCCGATTTCCCCCGATTCGATGATGTGCCGCGCCAGCTGGCTGGCGGGCGTGCGGATGTAGTTGTAGCCGACCATGTTGGCCACGCCCGCGCTTTCCGCCGCCTGCGCCAGCAGCAAGGATTCGGCGGCCGTCATGCCCAGCGGCTTTTCGCAAAACACGGGTTTGCCCAGGGCCAGCGCCGCCAGCACGATGTCCTTGTGCGTGGCGGGCGGCGTGGCGACGACGATGGCGTCGATGGCGGGGTCATTGACCAGTGCGCGCCAGTCGCCGGTGGACCTGTTCCAGCCCAGTTCCCGCGCGCTGCGCGCCGCGCCTTCTTCGCTGCTGGTGGCGATGCAGGCGCAGACGGGGTTGCGGGCCGTGGGAAAGATGCTGCGCACGGTCTTGTAGGCGATGGTGTGGGCCTTGCCCATGTAGCCGGCGCCGATCAGGCCGATGTGGATGTCTTGCATAGGGAGTCTCCGAGACGCGTAGGGGATTCAGGCTTGCTGGCGCCAGGCGTGGCTGTCCAGGGCGTAGAGGAAGCGGGCCGCGGGCCAGTCCTGCGCCAGCGCTTCGCGCATGAGCTGCTGCTGCGTGGGCGGCGCCATGCCATCGATGGGCTGGTCGCGGTCCAGGTTGCTGGGGAAGGCATAGCCTTCGGCGCAGGCGGCGATCGCGTGGCCGACGCCAGCGTCATCCAGGGCACCCTGCGCGCGCAGCGCCTGCAAGGCGGGATATAGCGCGGCGCTCATGGCGCGGCGGTCCAGCGTTTCCATGGCACGCCCGAATGGCGACGACACTTGCAGCAGGTTGGCCATGCGGCGGATGTCGGGCGAACGGTTATGCCCGGCCGCGTGGAACAGGGCGGGATTGAAGAACACGGCGTCGCCCTTCGACAGCGGCAGCTGCACGCAATGCCGGGCAAAATAGTCGCGGAACGGCCGCTGCTGCCAGGCGAGAAAACCGGCCCGGTAGCGCTGGGAATAAGGCAGGTACAGGGTGGGACCGGATTCCAGCGGCATGTCGCAATGGGCGACGGCGCCCTGCAAGGTCAAGAGGGCAGACATCTGGTGCACGGGCGCGGGATAGGCGGCGCAGGCGGCGGCGCTCTGGAAGCCCAGGTGATAGTCGCGGTGCGGCGCCTGGGCGGCCCCGCCGGGATTGACGACGTTCACTTGCGCCGTCATCTGGTAGGCGGGACCCAGCCAGGCCTCGGATATCCAGGCGAAGACGGGATTGGCGTAGTAGCGCGCGAACGTTACGGGCGCGCGCAGGCAAAGCTTTTGCTGGGCGTTCCAGATGCGGTCATTCGCGCCCGGCCTGGCGAAATGGTCGCCTGCCGTCTGGCCGCTGGCATGCTGCCCGGCGATCAGGTCGCGGAACACGCGATTCGCCTGTTCCAGCGTCTCCATGTCGGTGACGGCCCGTTTGAGCACGATGACGCCGGGGCCGACCATCAGCGCCTTGCCCCATTCGGCCTGCAGCGCGCGCAGCGAGGCCGGATTGGCAGCCAGTTCGCGCACGGCGTCGCAGTCGTAGACGAGGATATTTTCCTGCACCGCGGCGGCGTGGGGATAGTCGGCCAGCGTCGTGCGGCAACTGACGGTGCCGATGAAGTCTTGCAGGTCGCAGCTTTCCGGCGTCAGCCAATACGGGACGGGCGGCTGGGCGCCGGCGTTGGTGATGTGCATGCGGTGTCTCCTGATTATTTAAGTTGTAGAATCAGTATAGGGATGAAAATCCGCATTTTTCATCAGAAAATCCATCAAAAAACCATCAATCCGAAATGGAGAGCACGTGACGCATCCTTTCCCCGTCAAGGTCGTGGCGCTGCAGGCCGGCGTCAGCGTGGCCACGGTCGACCGCGTGATCAAGCAGCGCGGCGGCGTGCACGCCAATACGGTGCGCCGCGTGATGCAGGCGCTCGACGAGCTGGCGCGGCAAAGCACGCAGGTGGGCCTGTCCGGCAGAAAATTCATGCTCGACGTGCTGATGGTGGCGCCGCGCCGCTTTACGGATGCCGTGCGCGCCGCGCTGGAGGCGGAGCTGCCGTCGCTGCATCCGGCCGTGCTGCGTTCGCGCTTTCACCTGCATGAAACCCTGGAAGTGGACGGCATCGTCGACCTGCTGGAGCGCATCCGCAGGAACGGCAGCCACGGCGTGCTGCTCAAGGCGCCCGACTTGCCGCCAGTGGCCGAGGCGGTGAACCGGCTGGCGGCGGCCGGCATCCCCGTGGTGACCCTGGTGACGGACTTGCCGGCTTCCGCGCGCCGCAGCTATGTGGGCATGGATAACCGGGCGGCGGGCGAGACGGCCGCTTACCTGGTCGGCCAGTGGCTGGGCAGCGTGAAAAAGAAACGGCAGGTGCTGGTGACCCTGAGCAGCAACCGTTTTCACGGGGAGGAAGAGCGCGAGATCGGTTTCCGCCGCGCGCTGCGCGAACGGCACCGGCATTTATCCATCGTCGAAGTGAGCGAAGGCCACGGCATTGACGGCGCCACGGGTGCGCTGGTGCGGCAAGCGCTGGCCGGGCATCCCGATATCGCCGCCGTGTATTCCATCGGCGGCGGGAATGCCGCCATCGTGCAGGCGTTCGCAAAAGCGGGCCGGCCTTGCCAGGTCTTCATCGGCCATGACCTCGATGCGGACAACCTGGCGCTGCTCAAGTCGGGCGCCATCCACGCCGTGCTGCACCACGACCTTGGCCAGGACATGCGCCGCGCCTGCCAGGAAATCCTGCGGGCGCAGGGCGCGCTGCCGGCATTGGCGCAGCCGGCCTGCCTGTCCGCCATTCAGATCGTCACGCCGTGGAACCTGCCCGCCCTGAATGGCCTGAATTGACAGGCATGCGAGGCTGGCCGATACTCGCCGCTTCGCTCATCGCTCACCTTCGAAGGAATCCCCCGATGTCCGTCATCCCGAAATTGCATCAGACCGTGCTTGCCGCCTTGCTCTCCACCGCGTTTGCCATGCCGGCCATGGCTGCCGCCCCATCGGCCTGGGTCGAGGCCAGCAACCGCAACGCGGCCATCGTGCTGGCTGCGCAGGCGCAGTTCTCGCCTGAAAACGCTTCCGACACGGGCCTGGTGCAGTACGACGGCCTGGCTGCCGACCTGGGACCCAATATTGTCGAACGCCAGGTGGCGGCCATGCAGCAGGCGCGCGCGCAATTGCAGCACAAGCTGGCGGCGGAAAAGGATGAGCGCATCCGCCAGGATCTGCAAATCCTGACGCAGGCCGTCGACCAGGAAATCGCCGGCGCCCTGCTGGAAGCCAAGTACGCCTTGCCGTGGGTTGATGTGCCGCAAATGGTTTTTGGCAGCATGCAAAGCCTGCTGCAGGAACAGCGCCCGGCCGCGCGCCGCGCCAAGGCGCTGGAACGTCTGCAGCGCTATGTGGGGCAATACCCGGGCAGCACGCCGATCACGCAGCAGGCCAAGGCCCGCTTCACGGAAAAAATCGGCAAGCCCGGCCTGGCGGGACCCGTGCGCCTGCAGGTGGAGCAGTCGCTGGAAAACGTGCCGACGTATGTCGCCGGCATCCGCAAGCTGTTCGCCGACATGCAGATCGCGGGCGCGGAGAGTGCGCTGGCGGCCATGGAACAGCAGCTGACCGAGTATGCGGCGTGGGAAAAGCAGGTGGTGTTGCCCCTGTCGCGCACGGATTTCCGCATGGCGCCCGAGCTGTACGCATTCCGCCTGAAGCAGGTGGGCATCGATATCGAGCCGCGCGTGCTGGTTGAACGGGCGCAGGTGGCTTACCTGGAAACGCGCGCCGCCATGCAGGCGCTGGCGCCCGTGGTGGCGGAGAGAATGTCGCTCAAAGATGTCGACGGCAGCGATTACCGCCAGGTGCTGCGCAAGCTGAAAAGCGATTCCATCCCGAACGCGCAGCTCGAAGCGCACTACCAGGGCGTCAATACGCAGCTCGAGGAGCGCATCGCCCGGCAGCGCGTGGTCGATATTCCAGCGCGCGCCATGACCATGCGCCTGGCGTCCGCCGCCGAATCGGCGGCCCAGCCGGCGCCGCATATGCGTCCGCCTCCGCTGATCGGCAATACGGGAGAACACGGCCAGTTCGTCCTCCCCGTCAGCAATCCGGCCGCCAGCGGCAAGGGCGAGGCGTATGACGATTTCAATTTCGCCGGCGCCGCCTGGACCCTGAGCGCGCACGAGGGCCGTCCTGGCCACGAGCTGCAGTTCAGCGCCATGGTGGAGCGGGGCGTGTCGCAGGCGCGCAGCCTGTACGCGTTCAACAGCGTCAACGTGGAAGGCTGGGCGCTGTACGCGGAAGCGGAGATGATTCCCTACGAGCCGGCCGAAGGCCAGTTCATCGCGCTGCAGTTCCGCATGCTGCGCGCGGCGCGCGCCATGCTCGACCCGATGCTGAACCTGGGGCAGGTCACGCGCGAAGAGGCGGGCCGCATCCTGACGGACGAAGTGATGCTGTCGAAACCGATGGCGCGCCAGGAACTGGACCGCTACACCTTCAATATGCCGGGCCAGGCGGGCAGCTATTTCTATGGCTACACGCGCATCCTGCAGCTGCGCGCGGAAACGGAGCTGGCGCTGGGAGACAGATTCGACCGCCTGGCCTTCAATAACTTCCTGCTGGGCCAGGGATTGCTGCCGCCGGACTTGCTGGCCAGGGCCGTGCGCGAACATTTCATCCCCGCACAGAGAAAAGCCGGGGGCTGACGGCGGTCTCCTGCGCATGCCATACTGGCGCCCTTGAATGAAAACGTGAGAGTGGCAGGCATGTGGCGTGGGATCGTATGTGGTGTGCTGGCCGGCGCCTTTTGGGGCGCCGTTTTCATTGTGCCCGTCTTGCTGCCGGATTTTTCCCCGGTCGAGCTGATGGTGGGTCGCTACATCTGCTATGGCGCGCTGGCGGCCGGCCTGATGCTGCCGCGTCTCTTGCCCCTGCTGCGGCGCTTGCGGCGCAGCGACTGGCTGGCCATGCTGCGCCAGGCGCTGGCCGGCAATGTCGTGTATTACCTGCTGCTGGCCTACGGCGTCAAGCTGGCCGGCGTGGCACCCACTTCCCTGATCATCGGCTTGCTGCCCCTGAGCGTCACCATCCTGGGCCGCAAGGACCACGGCGCGCTGCCGCTGCGCCAGCTGGCCTGGCCGCTGCTGGTGGTAGCGTTGGGCATCGCCTGTATCAATGTCGATATCTTCAGCCATGCAGGCGGCGCGGGCGGCGCCGGTCTGGCGCACAAGCTGGCCGGCGTGCTGTGCGCCGTTGGCGCGCTCGCCTGCTGGACCTGGTATGCGCTCGACAATGCCCGTTTCCTCAAGCGCCACGCGCATTTCAGTTCCGTGGAATGGGCCATGCTGTATGGCCTGGCCAGCGGCGTCATCGCCCTGGCCGTCGGCGCCGCGATGCTGGCGCTGCAGCAGGCAGGCGGCGCCGACGACGCGCCGGCGCGCGACTGGCACCGCTACTGGCTCGTGTGTTTGCTGCTGGCGCTGGGCGCTTCCGTGATCGGCAATTACCTGTGGAACCTGGCGTCGCGCCTGGTGCCGGTCACCTTGTCGGGCCAGCTGATCCTGTCGGAGACCCTGTTCGCGCTGCTGTACGGCTTCGTCTACGCGCAGCGCATGCCGCGCCCCCTGGAATGGGCCGCCATGGTCTTGCTGACGGCGGGCGTGCTGTGGTCCGTGCGGCGGCATGCGCAGGAGGAGGGAGCAGGGCAGGAGGCAGGGCGGACGTAGCGAAAAATACATCGTTGCCGGCCTGCCGTTTGCACTGAGCGGGCCGTATAATTACGCTAATTTTCCGCCCACCCAGGGAGTTCCGCTTGCAGCTACCGATCCGTTATCCGAACATGCCGCAACTGCTGCTGAAGGCCCGCGACAGCCTGCTGCAGCATTTCCGCCCCATCCTCAATCACTTCGGCGTGACGGAGCAGCAGTGGCGCATCATGCGCGCGCTGAACGAAAGCCCGACCCTGGAACCGCGCGAACTGTGCGAGATCTGCCAGATTTCCAGCCCCAGCATGAGCGGCATCCTGGCGCGCATGGAAGAAATCGGCTTGATCGGGCGCAGCAAGTTCGAAGGCGACCAGCGCCGCCGCAAGGTGCACCTGTCGGAAGCGGGCGCCAGCCTGCTGCTGCAGATGGGCAAGCTGATCGACCTGCAATATGAACACCTGGAAGCGGCCTACGGCAAGCAAGTGTTCGAAGACATGCGCCGCACCCTGGAAGCCTTCATTGCCCTCGAGACCCTGCCGGTGGCGCCCGCCATCCTGCGCTGACCGTCCCGCTTTCCCCGTTTTCCCGCCTGCCTGATTAGCCACCGGGCGCGTGTTTTTCGACACGCGCCGCCGCCGCTTTTCCCATGCCTGTTCCGCGTATTTCCCCATCCTGCCGGGCGTGCGCCCGCATACCTGCCGGTTTTGCTATAAGACACAAGAAAGTTTTGCTATAAGACTACGCCTTACAGTCAATCACTTACATGTGAGTAAATAAGCGTATAATTTGCTCCACTTGATCCAAATCAAGAAGAAAAGCGGACGCCCCACGCGCTGTATGGGGCCGCAACGCGGCGCCACAGCCGGTATGTCGCCATCACGGCGGTAATGCCGGCCGGGCGTACTATAAAACAGGAAAGTCAGGAAAAAATGAACACTACATGCATGCGCGCTGCGGCGCTGGCCGTCTCCACGCTCATCGGCGCAAACGTTTGCGCCCAAAGCAATATCAGCATTTATGGCGTGGTCGATGCGGCCATGGCGTACACCAGCAACCAGGGCGGCAATTCGAACACCTACATGCGCAGCGGCAACTTGTCCGCCAGCAAGATCGGTTTCCAGGGCGTGGAAGACCTGGGCGGCGACCTGAAGGCGCTGTTCCTGCTGGAGAACGGCTTTGAAAGCGACACGGGCGCGCAAAGTTCGGCCAGCTCCCTGTTCAACCGCCAGGCTTACGTGGGCTTGCAATCGGCAGCCTACGGCACCGTCACGGCCGGCCGCCAGTACACGCCGTACTACCTGCTGGTGGGTTCGCTGGCGTCGAGCAACGTGTTGACGGGCGCCACCGGCGCCCATCCTGGCGATATCGACGGCCTCGATACGACCGTGCGCATCAGCAATTCCGTCACCTACAGCATGCCGGCCTGGCGCGGCCTGCAGGCCAGCGCGCAGTACGGCTTTGGCGAAGCGGCAGACGGCAACGCCGTGGGCAGCAGCTTCAGTGCCGCCGTCAAGTACAGTACCTCGCCAGCCGAATTCGCGCTCGGCTACCTGAAACTGAAAAACGGCCAGAACAATGCCAGCGCCATGGCCATGAGCACCCAGGGCGGCTGGAACGGCAATGCTTCGGGCAGCTTCGGCATTTCCGCCATCAACCAGGGCTACGCCTCGGCTGAAAGCGTGCAATTCATCGCCGCCAGCGCGCGTTACACCATGGGCAAGTGGATGGTGGGCGCCAACGCCAGCAACGTGCAATACGAGGCGGGCAGCCGCTCGGCCTTCCGCGACACGGCCATCTTCAACACGGCCGGCCTGATCTCCAGCTACCAGTTGACGCCGCAGTGGTTCCTGGCCGCCGGCTACAGCGACACCTTCGCCAGCCACGCCAACGGCATCGCCGACCGCGCGCGCTACCGCCAGCTGTCGTTCGAACAGACGTATGCGCTGTCGAAGCGCACCGCGATCTACCTGATCGAGGCGCGCCAGCTGGCGCGCGGCCAGACCCTGGGCCAGGACGGCGCCATCGTCAACGCCGTCGCCTCGGTCGGCGATTCGCAAAACGGCACGCCATCGTCGACCGGCGGCCAGTCGGTGGTCATGGTCGGTCTCAAACATTCTTTCTGAACGGTTGCTGAACTCACGGGAGCTTCAAGTGGACGCTACACATCACAAGGAGGGCCGCGGCCCTCTCAATCCCGGCCGCCGCATGGTGCTGGCCGGCTTGCTGTCGGCTTCGGCCGCGGCGCTGATTCCCTGGGCGCTGGCCGAACCGGTCGCCAATGCGGAGCAGGGCGCCTTCCTGGGCGTGTCGGCCATGCTGGTGGGGCGGCAAGTGCTCGACCCCGTGCTGGCCAGGCGCCTGTATGACGCGCTGGTGGCGCAGGATACGGCCTTCCCGGCGAAGGTGCGCGCGCTGCTGGCGCTGATCAATGCGCAGGGCTTGCAGGCGGCCGGCCTGCAGGAAGCGCTCGACGGGCTGGACCCGGCCCAGTCGCCGCTGGCCGCCTTGCCGCGCCAGATCGCCAGCGCCTGGTACCTGGGCATCGTCGGCACGGGCGAGGCGGCCGTCTGCGTCGCCTACGAGCAGGCGTTGAACGCGGCCGTCGTGGCCGACGTGCTGAAACCTCCCACGTATTCCTACGGCGCCTACGGCAGCTGGGCCAGAAAACCAATTTAAGGAGCCATCATGGCTGAAGAACTCTCTGCCGATTACCTCGTGATCGGTTCCGGCATCATCGGCTCCCTGGCTGCGCGCAAGCTTGCGCTGGCCGGCGCCTCGGTGCTGATCCTGGAAGCGGGACCGCGCGTGTCGCGCGGCGAAATCGTCGCCCGTTTCCGCAACACGACGCGCCGCAGCGACTGGATGTCGCCGTATCCGTCCGTCGCCACGGCGCCGCACCCGATCTACCAGCCGACCGATAACGGCTACCTGGTGCAGGCCGGCCCGTATCCATACCCGGCCGAATACATTCGCCAGTTCGGCGGCACGTCGTGGCACTGGGCCGCGCAGGCGTGGCGCAATGTGCCGAACGATTTCCGCATCCATACCCTGTATGGCGTGGGCGTCGACTGGCCGATCAGCTACGAAGACCTGGAGCCGTTTTACCAGGAAGCGGAAGAGATCATGGGCGTCTCGGGCGCCGAGAACACGGGTTCGCCGCGCAAGCAGGCGTTCCCGATGGACCCCGTGACGGAGCCGTACGCCATGCGCCGCATCCGCGAGCGCCTCGACCCCACGTTCAAGGTCGTCGGCAACACGGTGGCGCGCAACAGCGTCAGCTACGATGGCCGCCCGGCCTGCTGCGGCAATAACAGCTGCCAGCCGATCTGCCCCATCGATGCGCAATACCACGGCGGCATCGCCGCGCAGCAGGCGGAGGACGCGGGCGTGAAGATCGTCTGCAATGCCAACGTCTACAAGCTGGAACACGACGCGCAGGGCCGCATCACGGCCGCGCTGTACTACGACGTCGACAAGAAAAGCCACCGGGTCACGGCCAAGACTTTCATCCTCGCCGCCAACGGCATCGAAAGCCCGCGTCTGCTGCTCGTTTCCGCCTCGGACAAATACCCGAACGGCCTGGCCAACAGCAGCGACATGGTGGGCCGCAACCTGATGGACCATCCGAGCACCTCGATCACCTTCGACGCCGATGAAGACTTGTGGCTGGGCCGGGGCCCGCAAAGCCCCAATTCCATCAACACCATGCGCGATGGCGACTTCCGCAGCGAGCACTCGCCGTACCGCCTGGATTTCACGAACATTTCTCGCGTCGACGGCGCAACCAGGGAATTGATCGGCAAGGGCGTGTTTGGCGAGGCATTCGAGCAGCAGCTGCGTTTCCGCTCGGCCCGCGAAATGAGCCTGAAAAACGTGCTGGAAGTGCTGCCGAACCCGGAAAACCGCATTGCCTTGAGCAGCGAAAAGGATGCCATGGGCATCCCCAAGCCGCAGGCGCACTATTCGATCGACGAGTACACGAAGCGGGGCCACGAGCGTTCGAAGCAGGATTTCGAACAGATCGCCAAGCTGATGGGCGGCACCAATCTGCGCCACAGCAAGGAAGGCGTGTTTGCCAACAACCAGCACATCTGCGGCACCCTGTCGATGGGTTCCGACCCCGCCAAGGCCGTGTGCGACCAGTGGGGCCGCACCTTCGACCACGCCAACCTGTTCCTGTGCAGTACCGGCGTGCTGCCCACGTCCGGCACCTGCAACTCGACGGAAAACGGCCTGGCCGTGGCGCTGCGCACCGTCAAGCACATCCTCGACGAACAACAGGGAGGCACAGCATGATGGCGGCCTTCAGACTGACGGCGGGCGCCGTCTTGCTGTCTCTCGCGGCCATGCCCGTGCTGGCGGCCGACAAGGGCGTGCCCGATGCGGCGGCGATCGAACGCGGCCGCTACCTGGCGACGGCCGGCGACTGCATCGCCTGCCATAGCGTGCCTGGCGGCAAACCGATGGCGGGCGGGCTGTCCCTGGCGACGCCATTGGGCGCCATTGTCGCCACCAATATCACGCCGTCGAAAACGCACGGCATCGGCAATTACACGCTCAAGCAGTTTTCCGACGCCGTGCGCCATGGCGTGCGGGCCGACGGCGCCAACCTGTACCCGGCCATGCCCTACACGGCCTACGCCAAGGTGACGGACGAGGATACGGCGGCCCTGTATGACTACTTCATGCACGGCGTGGCGGCCGTGGATGCGGCGCCGGCACAGACGACGGACTTGCCGTTCCCGTTCAACATCCGCCTGTCGATGGCGGGCTGGAACATGCTTTTCCTCGACAAGAAGCCCTTCGTCGCCGATACGGCGAAAAGCATGGAGTGGAACCGGGGCGCTTACCTGGCGCAAGGCCTGGCCCACTGCACCACCTGCCACACGCCGCGCAATGCGCTGATGGCCGAGCAGCTGTCGAAGGAGCTGGGCGGCGCCGACCTGGGTACGTGGCATGCGCCGAACATCACGTCGGACATCAACAGCGGCGTGGGCGGCTGGAGCCAGCAGGAACTGGTCGATTACCTGCGCACGGGCCGCACCGCCAACAAGGCGCAGGCCGCGGGACCGATGGCCGAAGCCATCGACCATAGCCTGAAGCACCTGAGCGACGCGGACTTGCACGCCATCGCGCACTACGTCAAGAGCGTGCCGGCCATTCGCGACAAGGCCGACACGCAGTCGGTGACGCAATGGGGCAAGGCGGGCGACGAGCTGGCCAGCATCCGCGGCGTGCCGCTGCCGCAAAACCTGAACAAAATGTCGGGTGCGCAGTTGTACGATGCGCAGTGCGCCAGCTGCCACCAGGCCAGGGGCGAGGGCAGTTTCGACGGCAGCCTGCCGCCGCTGTTCCACAACTCGGTGACGGGCCGCAGCAACAGCAACAACCTAGTGATGGCGATACTCGACGGCGTGGAGCGGCAGGATGGCAGGGGTGCCCATGCAGGTCACCTGATGCCCGCCTTCCGCCAGACCCTGTCGGACGAGCAGATCGTCACCCTCGGCAATTACGTGCAGAAGATGTACGGCAATCCCGCCATCAAGGTGACGGCGGAGCAGGTGACGACCCTGCGCAACGGCGGTGCGCCGTCCAACCTGATCGGCCTGGCCCGCGCGGGCATCATCGTCGGCGTGCTGGTGCTGCTGGCATTGCTGCTGTGGTGGCGGGGACGCCGGCGCAAGCAGGCATAGAAGCAGCCGCGAACAACAGGCGCTGAAGTACAGACGCTGAAGTACAGGCAGGGGCCGGGCTGAATACTCCGGCCCTTTTTTACGTCCTGATATTGCAACTGGTTTGCATCTGTGGAAATTATGTACTATTATTAGTTACATGAGACGCGACAGCAAACTATCATCGATCCTCCATGTGCTGCTGCACATGGCCCACGCGGGACGCCCGATGACGTCCGAGGAACTCTCCGCTTACCTGGATACCAATCCCGTGCTGGTGCGGCGCGTGATGGCCGGCTTGCGCGAGCGCGGTTACGTGGCTTCGGTCAAGGGGCACGGCGGCGGCTGGCGCATCGTCTGCGACCTGCACCGCGTCACGCTGCACGACATTTACGTGGCCGTGGGTTCGCCCACCGTCTTCGCCATGGGCAACCGCGTCGATCAGCCGGGCTGCCTGGTCGAGCAGGTGGTCAACCAGTCGCTGGCCGGCGCCTTCGACGAAGCCGAGGCGCTGCTGATCCGGCGCTTTGGCGCCGTCACCCTGGCCGACCTGGCCGAACGTTTCAGCCAACAATACGCCACACACCAAGGAGCACCGCATGACCATTCCTGAATCCCAGGGCGGAGGCGATGCCACGCCTGCCGCCGCATTCGATGTCCCGTTCGACGCCATCATCGTCGGCGGCAGCTACGCGGGCCTGTCGGCCGCCACGCAGCTGGCGCGCGCCCGCCGCCGCGTACTGGTGGTCGACGGCGGCCAGCGCCGCAACCGCTACGCCAGCCATTCCCACGGCTTCCTGACCCAGGACGGCAGCGGGACGGCTGCCATCGCGGCCGAGGGCAAGGCGCAGCTGCTGGCGTATGCCACCGTCACCTGGCTGGACGGGATGGCCGTGCAGGCAGCGGTCAGCAGCGCCGGCGAAGGCTACGACGTGACCCTGGCGGATGGCATGCGCGTGCGGGGCCGCCGGCTGGTGCTGGCCACCGGGGTGATCGACGAATTGCCGCCCGTCGATGGCCTGGCCGAGCGCTGGGGCCGCAGCGTCTTTCACTGCCCGTATTGCCACGGCTATGAGCTGGAGCAAGGCGCCATCGGCGTGCTGGCCACCGGCCCCCTCTCCATGCACCATGCGCTGATGCTGCCCGACTGGGGCACGGTCACTTTCTTTCTCAACGGCGCGTTCGAGCCCGATGGCGCGCAGCTGGAGCAGCTGGCCGCGCGCGGCGTCACGGTAGTGCGCGCGCCCGTGGCGCGGATCGCCGGCGTGGCCGACGTGGTCATGCAGGATGGCAGCCGCCATGCGATGGCCGGCCTGTTCGTGGCGACCCGCACCCGCCTGGCCAGTTCCCTGGCTGCTGAGCTGGGCTGCGCGCAGGAAGAGGGCGCCATGGGCCCGTTCGTGCGCACCGACGAGCAAAAGGCCAGCAGCGTGCCTGGCGTCTTTTGCTGCGGCGACGCGGGCCGCATGGCCGGCAGCGTGGCGTTCGCGGTGGCCGATGGCGCCATGGCTGGCGTGGCAGCGCACCGCTCGCTGATGTTCGGACTGGCCCCGGCGGCGTGATGCCGGGGCCGTGGCGCGTGCCGGCGCTCAGGCGGCAAAACCGCCATCGATCTTCAGTCCTGCGCCCGTGACGAACGCCGCTTCCGGGCTGGCCAGGTAGGCCACCATGCCGGCGATTTCATCGGCCGTGCCGTGGCGGGGCAGGGCCATCAGGCCGTGCATCAGGTCGGCGAAGTCGCCCGTCGGCGGGTTCATGTCCGTGGCGACGGGGCCCGGTTCCACGTTGTTGATGGTGATGCCGCGCGGACCCAGGTCGCGCGACAGGCCTTGCGTCAGGCCGCTCAGCGCCGATTTGCTCATGGCGTAGGCGGCCGCGCCGCCGAACGGCATGCGGTGCGCATTCGTGCTGCCGATGTTGATGATGCGCCCGCCCGTCTGCATGTGCGCCACGGCTGCCTTGATGGCGACGAACACGGCGCGCACGTTGACGGCCACGGTTTTGTCGAAGTCTGCCAGCGAAAAGTCGTCGATGGCGCCGGGCAGGAATACGCCGGCGTTGTTGACGAGGATATCGATGCGGCCAAATTGCGCCGCCACCTTGTCGATGGCCGCCGTCAGGGCGGTGGCGTCAGCCGCATCGGCTTGCACGCCCAGGGCCTTGCCACCGCTTGCCTCCACCGTGGCGGCCAGCGCCTGCGCTTCGGCGGCCGAGCTTTGATACGTGAAGACGACGTTGGCGCCCTGGCTGGCCAGGCGGCGCACGATGGCGGCGCCGATGCCGCGCGAGCCGCCCGTCACAAACGCGATCTTGTCTTGCAGTGGCAGGGAGGTGGTGGTTTGGGTTTGCATGATGTGCTTTCTAAGTGAGGAATCGAGGAGTTCAGTATCTGCCTTTCATTCCTGCCGCGCTAGCCATGAATCGCTACAATCACTTTCAACCATTGGTATCAGCTGAGCGGGTAGAATAGGCGCATGGACGCCCTCAATCACTTGCAATCCTTCGTGCTGTCTGCTGAGCTGGGCAGCTTTTCCGCCGCCGCGCGTCGCCTGGGACTGACGCCGGCAGCCGTCAGCAAGAACGTGGCGCGCCTGGAAGCGAGCCTGGGATTGCGGCTGTTCCAGCGCAGCACGCGCCGCCTGACCCTGACGGAAGGGGGCGAGCGTTTCCTGCAGCAGATAGGCGGCGCCCTGACCACCCTGCGCGAAGCGATCGCCGGCGTGGCGGAAGAGGGCGGCCAGCCGGCCGGCATTCTGAAAATCAGCATGGCGCCGTCGTTCGGGCGCAGTTACGTGGTGCCACTGCTGGGCGACTTCATCGCGCGCCACCCGGGCGTGGTGCCCGACTGCCATTTCGACAACCGGCAAGTCGACTTGATCGGCGAAGGCTTCGATGTCGCCATCGGCGGCGGCATCGAGCTGACGCCGGGCGTGGTGGCGCGCGAGCTGGGGCACGCGCATATCGTCGCCACGGCGTCGCCCGCCTTCATGCAGGGCAAGGCCATGCCCAGGCATCCGTCGGACCTGGCGCAATTCGATGGCGTGGCGCGCCGTTCTGCGGGCAGCGGCAGGCTGCGCAGCTGGATATTGCGCGACGGCGCGGGCGGCGAAGGCGTGGCCGAATGCCGGCCGCGCGCCATCTTCGACGACCCGGAAGCGATGGCGCAGGCAGCCATCCTGGGCGTCGGCGTGGCGCTGCTGCCCATGCCGCATGCGCTGGCCCACTTGCGCAGCGGCGCGCTGGTACGCCTGCTGCCAGGCTGGCACGCCGATTCCGGCCCCCTGTCCGTGTACTATCCCAGCAAGAAACTCTTGCCCGCGAAGACGCGCGTGTTCGTCGATTTCCTGCTGGAGCAGTTCCGCCAGCGCGATTTCGCTGCGCAGATGCGGCCCGATTAACCGATAAAGAATTCCGATGCATAGCAATTACAGCCTGTTTTACACCTTCGACGGCGACCGGCCGGCCCGTTTCCGGGAAGCGCGCGTCTTCGGCACGACCGTCTGGACGGCCAGCGGCGCAGCCATGACCTGGGGCGAGGAGACGCGCAACGACTACGCCAGCGAAGCCGAAGCGCACGCCGTCTACCTGGCGCATGGCCGGGCCGCGCTGGCCGATGGCTACGTGCTGGCGCGCGAAAGCGTCATCGATCCGGCCGTCTTCGATTTCGCGCTGCTGCAAACCCTGGTGGCAGACGCCGCGCGCCTGGCTGTCGAAGCCGCGCGCCGCGCGCATCCCGACCAGCACATCGACGCTTTCGCGCTGGTGAGCGACGACAGCGCCATGACCATCGGCCCCATGGCGAACAGCCGCGAAGCGCTGGCCGCCTCGGAGTACGGCGAGGAAATGCTGTGGAATCCCGCCGAATGGGCGTTCGAGGACGGCGGCGAATATTTTGACAGCGCCTACCGTTTGCTGCTGCAGGCGCACCGCGACTTGCCGTTCGACGTGGACTTCGCCACCTTGCGCAGCGGCGTGTTCGACGCCTGCATCGGGGCGCTGGCGCAGCTTGACGCCGAGGGGGTATTCGGTACGGGCGCCGGGCGCGACGAGAGCGTGCTGCTGTTCGAGGTCAGCGACAGCGAAGCGGTGGAAGGCGCGATGGCGCGTTTGAATCCGCCGGCGGTGGTGGCGCGGTTCGAGGCGTGGATGGCCAGCTGGGCCGATTAGGTTCTACGCCGCCACCAGCCTGAGCCTCGTAATCTCCGCCGGCGCGCCGATGCGTTTCGGCGGCCCCCAGTACCCCGTGCCGCGGCTCACGTAGATCCACAGGCGGCCTTGCCGGTGCAGTCCGGCCACGTAGGGCTGCTGCAGCGGCACGAACAGATTCCACGGCCAGAATTGGCCGCCGTGCGTGTGGCCGGACAATTGCAGGTCGTAGCCGGCCGCTTCCGCCTCGGGCGCGCTGCGCGGCTGGTGCGCCAGCAGGATGCGGGGGATATCGGCCGGCGCGCCGGCGATGGCCGTTTGCGGGTCGCTTTTCTGCGCCGGATCGAAGGCGGCCGCGTTGAAGTCGGTGACGCCGGCCAGCGCCAGGCGCGCGCCGTCGCGGTCGAGGACGACATGTTCATTCATCAGCACGCGCAAGCCCAGGCGGCGAAATTCCGCCACCCACGGTGCGGCGCCCGAATAGTATTCGTGGTTGCCCGTGACGAGGAAGACGCCGTGGCGCGCGCGCAGCTCGCCCAGCGGCGCCGTGTGGCTGCCCAGTTGCGCCACCGTGCCGTCGACCACGTCGCCCGTGATGGCGACGAGGTCCGCCTGCAGGCCATTGGCGCGCGCGACGATGGCTTCCACGTAGGCGCGCTTGATGGTGGCGCCCACGTGGATGTCGCTCAGTTGCACGATGGTGTAGCCCTGCAAGGCGGCCGGCAGGCCGGCGATGGGCACGTCGACCTCGCGCACGCGCGCCACCCGGCGGGCGTTGATGAAGCCGACGACGGTGGCCAGCAGCGCCAGGAGCAGCACAAGCACGGCGGATGCCTGCGCGTGCGGGCGGGTGGCAGGAATCAGCATCAGCAGTGCGCGCAGCGCGGTCAGCACGAACAGCGAGGAAAAAAAGCCCATGCACAGCGAACCGGCCCAGCTCAGACGGTCGGCCAGGCGCGCATCGTTGGTGACGGCGCGGGCGAAAATCGTCATCGGCATGAGCATGGTCGACGCCAGCAGGACCAGGCCGCCTAGCAGCCAGCCGGCCAGGCCGACGGGGAGCGACGGCAGCAGCAGCCAGCCCAGGAGGGCGTGCAGGGCGCCCAGTATCATGGTGATGCGCAGCAGCGGCGTGCGGGTTGTCATGTCATGCTTCCAGAGGTGAGGCGGCCGCCGATTATAGCCGACGCCTTGGCCGCAGGCAGCCGCCACCCCGCTCAGGGGGCGATATGCAATCCCAGCATGGCCAGCTTGCCGAAATCGACGGGTTTGGCGAAGTGTTCGTTGAAACCGGCCTGCAGGGCCGCCTGGCGGTCGTGTTCCTGGCCGTAGCCGGTCAGCGCGACGAGCAGGAATTGCTGCGGTATCGGCAACTGGCGCATTTTGACGGCCACGTCGTAGCCGCTCATGTCGGGCAGGCCGATGTCGAGAAAGACGATGTCGGGCTTGAATTCCAGCGTGCGCTCGGTGGCTTGCGCGCCCGTGTAGGCCGTGCGCACCGTGTGGCCGTACATTTCCAGCAGTTCGGCCAGGGTATCGGCCGCATCGCGGTTATCGTCGACGACGAGGATGCGCTGGCTGCCGCCGGTGGCGGCCTGCGGCGCTGGCGCGGCCGGCACCGGCACGTTGGCGTCGAGCGGCAGCAGGACTTCGAAGGTGCTGCCCAGCCCTACGCCGGGGCTGCGCACGCTGACCTGGCCGCCGTGCAGGGTCACCAGGTTGCGCACCAGCGACAGGCCGATGCCCAGGCCATCCTGCACCCGGTCGGGCGAGTGGCCGCTTTGCTCGAACAGGCCGAAGATGCTGTCGATGCTGGCGGCGGCGATGCCGATGCCGTTGTCCCTGAGGCGGATGCGCACATTGTCGCCTTCGCGTTCGGCGGTAATGGCGATGCGCCCGCCCGGCGCCGTGAACTTGGCCGCGTTGAGCAGCAGGTTGGCGACGATCTGCGACAGGCGCACGGCGTCGCCGCTGACCCACAGTTCTTCCCGGGGCAGGTTCACGTCCAGCGCATGGCCGCGCGCCTCGATGCTGTGCGAACTCGTTTCCAATGCGCTGCGGATGACGCTGGCCAGGCTTACGCTTTCCCATTGCAGCGAGATTTTGCCCTGCGAAATGCGCGACACGTCGAGCAGGTCGTCCACCAGGCGCACCAGGTGATCGGTATGGCGGGCGATGGTGCGGCGCGCATTGTCCTGCACGGCCGGCACGACGGGGTCGAGCTTGCACAGCAGGGCCAGCGCCGTGCGGATGGGGCCCAGCGGGTTGCGCAATTCGTGCGCCAGGGTGGCCAGGAATTCATCCTTGCGGCGGTCCACGTCGCGCAGCGCGCGCTCGACGCGGCCCAGGCGCAGCAGCGCCTTGACGTTGGCGATCAGTTCATCGGCCTCGATCGGCTCGACCAGGTAATTGTCGGCGCCGCCGTCCAGGGCGCGGATCTTGTCGGCCGTGCCGATGCAGGAAGCCGACGTTTGCAGCACCAGGATGGTGTTCGTCTCGGCGCCGCCCTTCAACTGGCGGCACACTTCCAGGCCGTTGATGTCGGGCAGCTTGACGTCGAGCAGGATCAGGTTGGGGCGGTCGTGGCGGGCGCGCAGCAGCGCGTCGCCACCGTTCGACGCTTCGATGACCTTGAAACCGGCGCGTTGGAGGATGCGCGACTTGGCGTAGCGTGCGCCATCGCTGTCATCGACGTTCAGGATCAGAGCATCGCTGTTGTTATCCGGTAGCATGCGCATTGTCCCAGGTGGTTGTGCCTTGCGGCGGGACCGGCTCTTGCCGGTGGTGTGGATTGCCGATCAGCGCGCGCAGGGTCGCCAGCAATTGCTGGCGCGGCAGCGGCTTGACGTAGTAGGCGTCGGCGCCCAGGGCCAGGCCCTTGCGCACGTCGTCGATCTCGGTGGCGACGATGACGGGCACCTGGCGCCGCAGCGGGTCGTTTTTCAGCTCGGCCAGCCAGTGCCAGGCCGTTTCGCCGTGCAGCAGGATATCGAGGATGACGGCGGCGGGGCGCTGCTGTTCCCAGCGCTCCTGCGCCTCGCGCACGCTGCGCGCGGGGACGACGCGAAATTCGCTGCCGGCCAGGAATTTTTCATACAGCAGGCGCACGGGCGGATTGTCTTCCACCACCAGCACGGCGATGCGCTGGTCGTTGCCATTGTCGTTCGCCGGCGCGCACGGGGGCAGGCTGCCTTCGGGCGCGTGGTAGCTGGCGGGCAGGACGACGGAAAACAGCGAACCGTGGCCCGGCGTGCTTTCCACGCTCACCGTGCCATTGAGCAGGGTGGCCAGGTTGCGGCACAGGGGCAAGCCCAGACCCGTGCCCTTGACCTTGCGCTGCATGTGGTTTTCCACCTGGCTGAATTCCTCGAAGATCATCTGCACGTCTTCGGCGGCGATGCCCAGGCCCGTGTCGGAGACGGAAAAGCGGATCGCGTCCTGCTCCGGCAAGGGCGTGGCGCTGACGATGATGGCCCCGGCCTCGGTGAACTTCAGGGCGTTGGAGATGAAATTGCGCAGGATTTGCGACAGCTTGCCTTCATCCGTGTGGATGTGCAGCGCCGGATCGGGGTCGATGAAGGTCAAGGTGAGCGTATCGGACACCAGCAGCGGGCGCAGCATGCCGCGCAGGGCGCTGAACAGGTCCGCCACCTGGAAACTGTTGGCGTGCACGTCGACCTTGCCCGCCTCGATCTTGGCCAGGTCCAGCAGGTCGTTCACCAGGTCGCTCAGGCTGACGGCGCTTTGCAGGATGAACAGCACCTGTTTTTCCTGTTCCTCCGACAGATCTCCGTCGATGCGGTCGAGCAGCAGCTTGGACAGGGCGCGGATGGAGCTGAGCGGCGTGCGGAATTCATGGCTCATGTTCGACAGGAAGCGCGATTTCATCTGGTCGGCGCGGCGCAGGTGGTCCGCCTTTTCGTCCAGTTCCGCGAACAGCGCCACCACGCCGCGGTTGGTGTCTTCCAGTTCGCGCGTCAGCTGCAGCAGGTCGTCCTGCCGTGTCTTCAGTTCGGCCAGGGTGCTCAGCAGCTCGCGGTTCTGCTGCTGCACTTCGGAGAGCGTGATGTCCGGCGGCAGCGCCTGCAGGCTGCCGGACAGCGTGCCGATCTTGCCGCCGTCGAGCAGGGGCGCGTCGCGCGGGAACAGCTTGTGCAGGGTGATCTGCGTGCCGTCGCCCGGCGCGCTGCGGATATGGCAGCGGTCCATCAGGCGCTGGGCGCCCAGGATGCCCAGGCCCATGCCCGTCGGCGAGCGGTAGGTGCCGGCCAGTATGTGGTCGAGCTGCGCGATGCCGGGGCCCTGGTCCTCGATGCGGATGCTGAGCACCTGCGGCGCCGTCTGGCCATCGATGGCGAAATGCACCTTGCCGCTGCCGGCGTAGTTGTAGACGTTGCGCGCCAGTTCCGATACGGCCGTGGCGATGCGCACCTGGTCCTGCACGCCGAAGCCGCACAGGGCGGCGATCTGCCGCGCGCGCTGGCGCGCGCCCACCACATCGAGTTCGCTGCCGATATGGGCCGTCAATATGCGTCGTGTCATGTCGTTTCGCTCCTTTCCCCCGTCACGGCCTGCTGTTCCTCGTGTTCGCGCAGCACCACCACCGTGACGTCGTCGCGCCCGCGCGCAAAGTCGCGGTACAGCACGGCGGCGACGAGGCTGGGGTGGCAGTGCGCCAGGCCCGGATACTGTTCCAGGTCCCAGCGCGTGTGCAGGCCGTCGCTATGCATGATCAGTGTTGCGCCAGGCTGCCACGGATAGCAGAATTCCTGCACCTTGCGCAGGTTGCTTCCGACGATGCCGTTGTGTGACAGCAAATGCCGGCGCTGCCGCGCATCGAAGGCGCAGGCGGCGATATTGCCCACGCCCGCGTAGCGCAACTGGCGGCGCGCGCTGTCGATATGCGCCAGGGCCAGGGCCGCGCCGCGCGTGGCGCGCAGGGCGCCGTTGGCCAGCTCGATGAAGGGGGCGGGCAGCGGCGGCAGTCCCGGCGTGTCGTGTTCCAGCAGGGCGCTGGCGCGTTCCGAGGCGTGCGCCGCCAGCGGGCCGTGGCCCAGGCCATCGGCCACCATCAGGCTCAGTTCATGGCCTTCGCAGACCACGTTCCAGGCGTCGCCGCATACCTGTTCCGAAGCCAGCGGCAGGCACACTGCGCCGATCTGCCAGTTCGGGCTGGCCGGGATGGCGCTGCTGGCGTTCGGCCCCCAGACCACCATCATCAGCACCGTGCCCTTGCCGGGCGCCGTGTACAGGTCGAATTCCTGGCTCAGCCGGCGTATCGCGCCCAGTCCCACGCCGTAGGTTCCCGTGGTGGAATGGCCATCCTGCATGTGCTGGCGTACATTCGCCATGCCGGGGCCGTTGTCGATGGCCAGCACTTCGATGCCGCTGGTGCCGCCGCGCAGCACCTTGCGCAGCAGGATTTCGCCGCGCTGCGCGTGCTTGACGATGTTGGTCGCCGCTTCGCTGATGATGATGGCCAACTGGCCCGTGCGCACGTCGTCGAAGCCGATGTGGCGCGCCAGTTCGTTGCCGGCGCGGCGGGCCGTGGCGATTTCGCTCGGTTCGCCGACGGAAAAACGGCGTTGCCTGGCAATGTCAGGGGCTTGCTCGAGGTGGTTCAAAACAGCTTCCATTTCGCGATGGTGACAGTGGTGCCCGCGCCGGGCGCCGTGTCGATGTGAAAGGCGTCGGCCAGGCGCTTGGCGCCACCCAGCCCCAGTCCCAGCCCGCCGCCGCTGGTATAGCCATCGGTCAGCGCCAGGGGAATATCGTCGATGCCCGGTCCCGCATCGACAAAGCGCAGTTCCAGTCCCTGGCGCGCGCCATCGCAGACGCGCGCGATGCGCGCTTCGCCGCCACCGCCGTAGCGCAGGGTGTTGCGCGCCAGTTCGCTGGCCGCCGTGATGATCTTGGTCTGCTCGATCAGGCCAAAACCCATGGCGACCATGCTGTCGCGTACCTGCTTGCGCAGCCGCACGACGTCTTCGTCGCTGTGCAGGGGCAGAATCTGCTGCGCCCCGGCCTGCACCCGCTCCTGTGCCTGCGCGCCTAGCACGGCGCCCCCGTCATGCGCATGCGCCGCCCCGTTCCAGCAGCTTGATCCCCCGTTCCACGTTCAGGGCCGTGCTGACGCCTTCCAGGGTCAGGCCCAGTTCCACCAGGGTGATGGCGACGGCCGGCTGCATGCCGACGACGACGGTGCGCGCGTCGAGGATTTTCGCCATCGCCGCCGTGTTGCTGATCATGCGGCCGATGAAGGAATCGACGATGTCGAGCGCGGAAATGTCGATCAGCACGCCCGTGGCGCGGTCTGTCACGATGCGGGTGGTCAGGTCGTCCTGCAAGGTCATCGCCAGGCGGTCGTGCATGTCCACCTGGATCGTCACCAGCAGCAGCCGGCCCATGCGTAAAATGGGGATTCTTTCCATAGGCGCCTCAGTGTGTTTGCTGCTGGTAGGTGATGCTGGAGCCCGTGCGCTTCAGGGCCACGACGAAGGCGTCGGCCAGGGTAGCCTTGGTCATCACGTCTTCCAGGTTCACGCCCAGGTGCACGATGGTTTGCGCGATCTGCGGGCGGATGCCGCTGATGATGCAGTCGGCACCCATCAGGCGCGCGGCGGCGATGGTTTTCAGCAGATGCTGCGCCACCAGGGTGTCGACCGTGGGCACGCCCGTGATGTCGATGATGGCGATCAGCGCGCCCGTGTCGACGATCTTTTGCAGCAGGCTTTCCATCACCACCTGCGTGCGCGCGCTGTCGAGGGTGCCGATCAGGGGCAGGGCCAGCACGTTTTGCCACAGCTGCACCACGGGTGTGGACAGTTCCAGCAATTCCTGCTGCTGGCGCAATATCACCTGTTCGCGCGCCTTCTGGTAGATGGCGATGGTGAGCAAACCCAGCTCGTCGAACAATTTGCTGGCGCTGACGATGGCGTCGCCCAGTTCCTGCGGCTGCGCCGTGATTTCCTGGCGCAGGTAGGCGAACAGCGGTTCCTTGAGCGAGAACATGAAGCTGGCCGTGTCGATCGGCGAATAGCCCTGGCGCACGCGCGACTGCGATATTTCCGCGAGCAGCTGGCGCGTGTCGTCCCAGGCGCCGCCTTCGATGTCGAACGAGTCGCCGTTTTCCAGCGCGCCCGCCAGCAGCGGCAGGAATTGCGATGCCTGCTGGCGCAGCTCGTTTTCGGCGATCTTGTCGCGCCGCACCAGGCGGGCGATCAGGCCGGCCATCCAGCCGTCCAGCAATGCCGTGTGGTGCGCGTTGATGATGCAGGCCAGTTGCTGCGCCTGGCCCGTGCCCGTCTTGACCGTGTCCGTCTTCATACTCATGCTCATCCTTGGCTGGAGTGGAGGGTGCGGCGCGGCCGCAAGCGGGCACGCGCTGTGATGAATAAATTATAGGCAGGCGTGGCCATAGCTTGTGTTCTGTGCCGCACATAGTGGCGCATGTCGCTATACATTCTTGTGGGAAACATTGGCGCATTTAAAGATGCATGTAGTTTGCATGTTTAGGAGAATTCCGCTACACTGGGAACACTCAACAAGAGAAAAACATCATGAATATCGACAAATTCAAACAGCAGCACCTGGCCATCCTGGCCGCCATCGATGACTTGCGCCAGCTGGCGCGCGGCGGTGTCGGCGCGCAGGCGCAGGCCATTGCCGACCAGATCATCGCCATGAGCGGCTTGATCAAGCTGCACCTGGCCGTCGAGCAGCGCTACCTGTATCCGGCCGCGCAAGCGTGCGGCGTGGCCGAGGTGGCCCGGCTGGGACGCCAGTACGAAAACGAGATGCACGGCATCGCCGGCGCCTACCTGGATTTCGCCGGCCGCTGGAATACGCCCGTGCGCCTGGAAGCCGAACCGGACGCCTTCCGCAGCGAAGCCAACACCGTGCTGCACGCGCTGTTCCAGCGCATGCGGCGCGAAGACCACGATCTGTATCCGGCCATTGAATCGCTGGCCTGAAACCGCTTATTAATAGATACACTAATAGATACACAGGAGTTTTACATGCTGACCCAAGAACAACACGCCATCATCACGGCCACCGTCCCCATCCTCGAGCAGGGCGGCGAAGCGCTGACCCGCCATTTCTACAAGAATCTGTTCCGCGACCATCCCGAAGTGCTGCCGTACTTTAACCAGGCGCACCAGCACAGCGGCGACCAGCAGCGCGCGCTGGCCAATGGCGTATTGATGTATGCCAAGAATATCGACAAGCTTGCCGCGCTGGGCGACCTGGTGGCCACCATCGTCAACAAGCACGTGGCTCTGCAGATTCGCGCCGAGCACTATCCGCTGGTGGGCGCCAGCCTGCTGCAAGCCATCCGCGAAGTGCTGGGCGAAGAAGTGGCCAGCGACGCCGTCATCGATGCCTGGGGCGCGGCCTACGGCCAGCTGGCCGACATCCTGGCCGGCGAGGAAGGGCGCATCTACAAGGCGCAAGCGGCCGCGCCAGGCGGCTGGAGCGGCGCGCGCGATTTTTTAGTGCGCAGCAAGAGCGTGGAAAGCGCCGAGATCACGTCATTCCTGCTGGCGCCGGCCGATGGTCAGTCCGTGCTCGACTTTGCGCCAGGTCAATACATTGGCGTGCTGGCCACCGTCGATGGCGTGCCCATGCGCCGGCAGTACTCCCTGTCCGCCGCCAGCAATGGCCAGACTTACCGCATCAGCGTCAAGCGCGAAGAGGGCGGCAAGGTATCGAATTTCTTCCACGACCACGTGCAGGCGGGCGACACCGTGCAGCTGACGCCGCCATCGGGCGACTTCGTGCTGACGGAGAGCGACAAGCCGCTGGTGCTGATCAGCGGCGGCGTCGGCATTACGCCCACCCTGGCCATGCTGACGGCGGCCCTGCGCGGCAAGCGTCCCGTGCATTTCATCCACGCGGCGCGCAACCACGGCGTGCATGCATTCCGTGCGCAGATCGATGCACTGGCCGCGCAGCACCCGCAGCTGCAGCGCTATTACTGCTATGCGGAACATGGCGGAGAACACGATGCGCCGGGCGCCGCCGCGCCGGACGCCGTCGGCTTGCTGAATAAAGAGCAGTTGAACAGCTGGCTGCCGGTCTCGCGCGACGTCGACGCCTACTTCCTGGGGCCGCAGCCATTCATGCGGGCCGTCAAGCAATACTTGCGCGAACTGGGCGTGCCGGAACAGCAGACGCACCACGAGTTCTTCGGACCGGCTGCCGCCTTGAATTGATTTTTTGCCTGCCTTGTGTTGTCCCGGCGAGAAAAAACGCTGCCGTAAGGGGCGGGTAAGCCTCGCACTGTACTGTGAATCCAAGCTCGAAAACAACAGAGCAGCTTTTACATAACAGGAGGCAACACAATGCATGACGATCTCGTTCAAAAAATCAAGAGCGACCCCAACTATCACCAACTGGTCAAGGTGCGTTCCCGCTTCGGCTGGGCGCTGACGGGCCTGATGATGCTGGTGTACTACGGCTACATCCTGCTCATTGCCTTCAACAAGGAATTTCTTGCCACTAAGACGGGCACCGGCGTGATGACCTGGGGCATGCCGATCGGCCTGTTCGTCATCGTGTTTACCGTGCTGGTCACGGGCATCTATGTGCGCCGCGCCAACAAGCAATTCGACGACCTGAGCAACGCCATCCAGGCACGGGTGCAAGCATGAGCGGCACCACATTGACGCAACGCAAACTCTCCTGCCTGGCAAGCCTGGCCTTGCTGGCGGGCGCCAGCAGCAGCGTGCTGGCGGCCGGCGCCGACCTGGGCCAGGCGGTCAAGCAGCCGACCAACTGGACGGCGATCATCATGTTCGCCGCCTTCGTCATCTTCACGCTGTTCGTCACCAAGTGGGCGGCCGCGAAGACCAAGTCGGCTTCCGATTTCTACACGGCCGGCGGCGGCATCACGGGCTTCCAGAACGGCCTGGCCATCGCGGGCGACTATATGTCGGCCGCTTCCTTCCTCGGCATTTCCGCCGCCGTCTTTTTGAACGGCTACGATGGCCTGATCTACGCCATCGGCTTTCTCGTCGGCTGGCCCGTCATCACCTTCCTGATGGCCGAGCGCCTGCGCAACCTGGGCCGCTTCACCTTTGCCGACGTGGCCGCCTACCGCTTCAAGCAGGCGCCGATCCGCATTTTCTCCGCGTCCGGTACCCTGGTCGTCGTGGCCTTTTATCTGATTGCGCAGATGGTGGGCGCGGGCCAGCTGATCAAGCTGCTGTTCGGCCTCGAATACTGGATCGCCGTCGTCCTGGTCGGCACCCTGATGATGATTTACGTGCTGTTTGGCGGCATGACGGCCACCACCTGGGTACAGATCATCAAGGCTGTGATGCTGCTGGGTGGCGCCACCTTCATGGCCGTGGCCGTGCTGGCGCAGTTCAACTTCAGCCCGGAAGCGCTGTTCGCCAAGTCGGTGGACGTGCACGCCACCAAGGAAGCCATCATGGGCCCCGGTTCCTTCATCAAGGATCCTATTTCCGCCATTTCGTTCGGCATGGCGCTGATGTTCGGCACGGCCGGCTTGCCGCACATCCTGATGCGTTTCTTCACGGTGCCCAGCGCCAAGGAAGCGCGCAAATCCGTGTTCTGGGCCACCACCTGGATCGCCTACTTCTACATTCTGACCTTTATCATCGGCTTTGGCGCCATCGTGCTGGTGAGCACCAATCCCGAGTTCAAGGATGCTGCAGGTAAATTGCTGGGTGGTAACAACATGGCGGCCGTGCACCTAGCCAAGGCCGTGGGCGGCAACGTCTTCCTCGGCTTCATGTCGGCGGTCGCGTTTGCCACCATCCTGGCCGTCGTGGCGGGCTTGACCCTGTCGGGCGCGTCGGCCGTGTCGCACGATCTGTATGCCACCGTCATCAAGAAGGGCAAGGCCACGGGCGCCAATGAATTGAAAGTGTCGCGCGTGACGACGATCGTGCTGGGCATTATCGCCGTGGTGCTGGGCATCGCCTTTGAAAAGCAGAACATCGCCTTCATGGTTTCGCTGGCTTTTGCGATTGCCGCTTCGGCCAACTTCCCCGTGCTGTTCATGTCGGTGCTGTGGAAGGATTGCACCACGCGGGGCGCCACCATCGGCGGCTTCCTGGGCTTGATCACGGCCGTCGCGCTGACGGTGGTGTCGAAGTCCGTGTGGGTCGACGTGCTGGGCCATGGCGAAGCGCTGTTCCCGTATGCCTCGCCGGCGCTGTTCTCGATGACGGCTGGCTTCGTCGGCATCTGGCTGTTCTCGGTGCTCGACAAGAGCCCCCGCGCGCGCATCGACCGCGCCGGTTACGAAGCGCAACAAATGCGTTCGGAAACGGGCATCGGCGCGGCGGGCGCCAGCGCGCATTGATGTAAACAGGAGTTGCTGAAGGAAACAATGCCCGGTTCGCCGGGCATTGTTGTTTCTGGCGCGCTTACTTTGCCACGCGCAGGGGGATGACGCCCGCCGCCAGCGCCGGCGCGCCCGGCGTTGCGTCGAGTATCGATGCCAGCGTCACCGTGTCGAGCACGGCCAGGAAAGCGGCCGTGGCCTGGCCCAGCTTGGCCTTCAGCAGGCAATCGGGCGTGAGCGGGCAGGTATTGTTTTCCTTGTTAAAACATTCGGCCATGAAAAAATCGTTTTCCGTTTCGCGCACGACGGTGCCGATATTGATCTCGGCCGGGTCGCGCGCCAGGCGCAGGCCGCCATTTCTCCCACGCACCGTTTCCACGATGCCCGACAGGCCCAGCTGGTGCACCACCTTCATCAAATGATTTTTCGAGATGGAGTGCAGGTCGGCAATGTCCTGGATGGTCACAAGGCGGTCGCGGTGCACGCCCAGGTACATCAGGGTGCGCAGGGTGTAATCAGTGTAGGCAGTCAGTCGCATGGGATATCGTTCATAAGATGTGGATTACATCCTTGTTTCAGCCGCCAGCATACAGGAGAGCGCCGGCCATGTGTGTTGCGCCGTCACTTTTCAGCCTTGAAAGACAAAAGTTGATTGCCTTTCGCTTAAATGCGTAGTAAATTTTCATATTGTTGCCCTGGCAAACAGCTCGTAAGCCCTTGTCGGCCCTTTGGATATGATTTTTATTGATGGAAATCAAGAGGATGGTGAAGCAATAAGGTAAATTTACTACAAATTCGACGATGGGCGTTTCCCGGGCCGGGAAGCGCGTACTACGCAATCTGTGCGGTGCCGCCGTGGCCGCCCCAGGAAATGAATACCATGCAAATGAATGAAGTGAAAGACGAGCTGCTGAGCAGCGATATCCGCCAGCTGGGCCGTCTGCTGGGCGACGCCATCCGCAACCACCTGGGCGACCCCGCCTTCGAACGCATCGAACATGTGCGCCAGCTGGCCATCCGTTTCCGCCGCGACAATGATGAAGCGGCGCGCGCGCAGCTGTCGGACGCGCTGCAAGCGCTGTCGCAGGAAGAAACCACGCAATTGACGCGCGCTTTCAGCTATTTCTCGCTGCTGGCCAATATTGCGGAAGATCAACATCACATCCGCCGCACGCGCGCCCATCTGATCGCCGGCTCGCCGCCGCGCCAGGGTAGCCTCAGCCATGCCGTCGGCAATGTGTTTGACGCTGGCAAGGCCGATGCGCTGGAAACCTTCTTCGACGATGCGTTCGTCAGCCCCGTCTTCACGGCGCACCCGACGGAAGTGCAGCGCAAGAGCATCCAGAATTGCCAGATGGCCATCGCGCGCCTGTTGAGCGAGCGCGACCGCGTGCAAATGACGCCGGAAGAGGCGGAACAGAACGAAGAGGCGCTGGGCCGCGGCATCGTCACTTTGTGGCAGACGCGTCTGTTGCGCACGAGCAAGCTGTCTGTCATGGATGAAGTGGCCAATGGCCTGTCGTTCTACGACCACACGATCTTGCGCGAATTGCCTAAATTGTATTCTTCGCTGGAAACCATGCTGGCCCAGCGCGATGCTCGCTGGGAAGATGCGGAGTTGCCCAATTTTATGAAGGTCGGCAGCTGGATCGGCGGCGACCGCGACGGCAATCCTTTCGTTACGGCCGACATCCTGCGCAGCACCCTGCAGACGCAGGCAGACAAGGTACTCGATTTTTATCTGGGCGAATTGCGCAAGCTCGCTTCGCAACTGTCGCTGGCGCAAATACTCAATGCCTGCAGCGAGCCGCTGCGCGCGCTGGCGGAACGCTCGGCCGACGCCTCGCCGCACCGGGTCGACGAGCCGTACCGCCGCGCCTTGCACGGCATCCATGCGCGCCTGGACGCCACGCGCGTCGTGCTGTCCGGCAAGGGCAAGCAGGCAGACGGCGTGCAGCCTTACGCCGCGGCATCTGACCTGCTGGCCGACCTGGACGTGGTCCAGCATTCGCTCGTCAGCAATGGCTTGCGCGCGCTGGCCCGTGGCCGGCTGCGCCAGCTGCGCCGCGCCGTGAAGGTGTTCGGTTTTTCGCTTGCACCGCTCGATTTGCGCCAGAATTCCGACGTGCACGAGCGTGTCGTGGGCGAACTGTTCGCGGGCGCCCAGCCGGGCCTCGTCTATCTGGACCTCGATGAAGAGCAGCGCATCGGCTTGCTGTTGGCCGAACTGGAGTCGCCACGCCTGCTGACCTCGCCGTATGCGCAGTACTCGGAGGAAACGACGTCCGAACTCGACATCTTCCGCGCCGTGCGCGCAGCCCACGTCAAATATGGCAAGGAATCGGTGCCGAACTGCATCATTTCCAAGGCGGCCAGCGTCTCGGACTTGCTGGAAGTGGCCTTGCTGCTGAAGGAAGTGGGCTTGCTGCGCCAGGACAGCCGCGAAGTGGACGTCAACATCATCCCCCTGTTCGAAACCATAGCCGACTTGCGCGCCGGTCCCGCCATCATGGCGCGCGCGTTCGGCTTGCCGTTCTACCGTGGCTTGCTGGCATCGCGCGCGGACCAGCAGGAAGTCATGCTCGGCTACTCGGACAGCAACAAGGACGGCGGTTTCCTCACGTCCGGCTGGGAACTCTACAAGGCCGAGATCGAGCTGGTAACGGTCTTCAAGCAAGAACAGATCAAGCTGCGGTTGTTCCACGGCCGCGGCGGTTCCGTGGGACGTGGCGGCGGACCCAGCTACGAAGCGATCCTGGCCCAGCCGGCCGGCGCCGTGCAGGGACAGATCCGATTGACGGAGCAGGGCGAAGTCATCACGGCCAAGTATGCGAACCCGGAAGTAGGGCGCCGCAACCTGGAAGTGCTGGTGGCCGCCACCATCCAGTCGACCCTGCTGCCGCAGGCGCAATTGCAGCCGAAAGCCTCGGCCGGCGCGGGCCATTTGGCTGCCATGGAAGAGCTGTCCGGCACGGCCCTGAACGCCTATCGCGACCTCGTCTACGGCACGGATGGCTTCGAGCAGTATTTCTGGGAATCGACGGTGATCGCGGAGATTGCCGCGCTGAATATCGGCAGCCGCCCCGCCTCGCGCAAGAAATCCACGTCCATCGAGGATTTGCGCGCCATTCCCTGGGTCTTGAGCTGGGCGCAATGCCGTTTGATGCTGCCGGGCTGGTTCGGTTTCGGTTCCGCCGTGCAAGCCTACCTGGCCGCCCATCCGGCCGACGGGGCGGACGTGCTGCGCGGCATGTACACGGATTGGCCATTCTTCACGTCCCTGCTGTCGAACATGGATATGGTGCTGGCCAAGAGCGATATCGCCATCGCCGGCAAGTATGCGGAACTGGTCAAGGACAAGGCCTTGCGCGACGCCATCTTTACGCGCATCCGCGCCGAATACGCGGCCACCCTGGACGCCTTGAAACTGATCACGGGCCAGGAAGAGTTGCAGCAAGCCAATCCGCTGATGCAGCGCTCGATACGCAACCGTTTCCCGTATATCGATCCGCTCAACCACGTGCAGGTGGAATTGCTGAAACGCTTCCGCGAGGGCAAGCAGGACGCAGCGGCGCGCACGGGCATTCATTTGTCGATCAACGGCATCGCGGCGGGACTGAGAAATAGTGGTTAAGTAAGTCATTCAAACAATATCAAGGAGACAGCATGACCATCAAAGTTGCCATCAATGGCTATGGCCGCATCGGCCGCAATGTCTTGCGCGCGTTTTATGAAGGCGGCAAGCAGCAGGATATCGAAATCGTTGCCATCAACGACCTGGGCGACGCCAAGTCGAATGCGCATTTGACGCGCTACGACACGGTGCACGGCAAGTTTCCCGGCGTCGTCACCATCGACGGCGACAATATGCTCGTCAATGGCGACAGCATCCGCGTCTTCGCGCAGCGCGACCCGGCCCTGATCCCCTGGGGCGAACTCGGTGTCGACGTGGTGCTCGAATGCACGGGTTTCTTCACCACCAAGGAAAAAGCGTCGGCCCACTTGAAGGGTGGCGCAAAGAAAGTCATCATTTCCGCGCCGGGCGGCAAGGATGTGGACGCCACCATCGTGTTCGGCGTCAACCAGCACGTTTTGAAAGCCTCGGATACGGTCATTTCGAATGCTTCGTGCACGACGAACTGCCTCGCGCCCTTGGTGAAACCACTGAACGACGCCATCGGCATCGAATCGGGCCTGATGACCACCGTGCACGCCTACACGAATGACCAGGTATTGAGCGACGTGATGCATGAAGACTTGCGCCGCGCCCGTTCGGCCACGCATTCGATGATCCCCACCAAGACGGGCGCGGCGGCCGCTGTCGGCCTCGTCTTGCCGGAACTGAATGGCAAGCTGGACGGCTTTGCCGTGCGCGTGCCGACGATCAACGTGTCGCTGGTCGACCTGTCCTTCATCGCCAAACGCGATACGACGGTCGAGGAAGTCAACGCCTTGCTGAAAACGGCGTCGGAAGGCGCCTTGAAGGGCATTCTCACGTACCAGACGGAACCGCTTGTTTCCATCGATTTCAACCATAACCCGGCCTCGTCGAACTTCGATTCGACCCTGACCAAGGTCTCGGGCCGCCTCGTGAAGGTGTCGTCGTGGTACGACAACGAGTGGGGCTTCTCGAACCGCATGTTGGACACCACGGTCGCCCTGATGGCGGCCAAGTAAGAACGTAGTACCGCTGATCCAGCGCACCAGGACGGCCGGCCCACAAGGCCGGCCCTTGTAGCAGCACGAACTTTATAGAAAGCAGCACACCATGACCATGCAAGTACAGCAACGCGCCACCAAGATCGTTTCCACCATCGGCCCCGCTTCGAACGATATCGATACCCTGGTCCGCATGTTCAAGGCCGGCGTCGACGTCGTGCGCCTGAACTTTTCGCATGGCAAGGCGCAAGACCATATCGACCGCGCCCGCATGGTGCGCGAAGCGGCAGCCCTGTGCGGCCGCGAAGTGGCCATCATGGCCGACTTGCAAGGCCCGAAGATTCGCGTCGGCAAGTTTGAAGAAGGCAAGATTTTCCTGGAAAACGGCGCCAAGTTCATCCTCGACGCGAAATGGGGCGAAAACGGCGAACTGGGCAACATCGAGCGCTGCGGCCTCGATTACAAGGAATTGCCGCGCGACTTGCGCGCCGCTGACGTATTGTTGCTCAACGATGGCCTCATCGTCTTGACGGTGGACAAGGTCGTCGGCAGCGAAATCCACACGACGGTGAAAATCGGCGGCGAATTGTCGAACAACAAGGGCATCAACCGCCAGGGCGGCGGCTTGTCTGCCCCGGCCCTGACGGCGAAAGACATGGAAGACGTCAAGACGGCGATGAGCTTCCAGGCCGATTACGTGGCCGTGTCCTTCCCGAAAAACGCCACCGACATGGTCATGGCGCGCCAGCTGGCCAATATCGCCGGCGAAGCGTGGGACCACAAGCCGATGATGATCGCCAAGATCGAGCGCGCGGAAGCTATTCCTGCGCTGCAAGAAATTCTCGACGCGTCCGACGGCATCATGGTGGCCCGCGGCGACCTGGCGGTCGAGGTGGGCAATGCGGCCGTGCCGGCCCTGCAAAAGCGCATGATCAAGATGGCGCGCGCGTCGAACAAGCTGGCGATCACGGCCACGCAGATGATGGAATCGATGATCGTCAACGCCGTGCCGACCCGCGCGGAAGTGTCCGACGTGGCCAATGCCGTGCTGGACGGCACGGATGCCGTCATGACGTCGGCGGAAACGGCCTCGGGCCGCTATCCGATCGAAACGGTGGAAGCGATGGCCGCCATCTGCCTGGACGCGGAGAAATGGGATACCTGCAAGCTGGATGCCGATTTCCTCAACGCCACGTTCTCGCGCATCGACCAGTCGATCGCCTACGGCGCCCTGTTTACGGCCCATCATCTGCGCGTAAAAGCCATCGCCACCTTGACGGAATCGGGTTCCACGGCGCTGTGGATGAGCCGTTGCAACATCGACATCCCTATCGTCGCGCTGACCCCGAGCGTGGGCACGCGCCGCAAGCTGGCCCTGTACCGCAACGTCAGCACCCTGGAATTGACGTCCGGCACGGACCGCGACAAGGTCTTGCAACAGGCGGAAGATTTGCTGGTGGAACATAAAGTCGTGGCCAAGGGCGATACTGTCGTGCTGACCTGGGGCGAGCCGATGGGCAAGGTCGGCGGCACGAATGCGCTGAAAATCATGAAGATCGGCCAGCACTGAGCGCATCGCCGGCCGGACGCCGCCTGCAGTCTTAAGAATGACTGAAAGCGGGGTGCCTGGCCGCCCATCGCAATGGCAGATGCCTGATTTGCCATTGCGATGGCCACATTTCCGTGTCAGCATGGTTTCCTGCCTTCCAAGGCGCTTCCGGAGTTCATGATGACTACCTACCTGCCGGCACTGATCTGGTCCCTGTCGGCCTTCGCTTGTCTCTTCATCGCCAAACGCCGTTCCTTGAAAACAACTGCTCTCAGGGCCATCCTGGTGGTATTTCTGGGGCCGTTTGCCATTCCCTTCGTGCTGGCGGCCAAGTCCGGGAAACCCCGTCTGGCGTAATCGCCCGCCACGGCAAGCGATACGCGCTGAACGGCCAGCCGCCGCGCTGAAACAACAGTTTGCCGGACGGGACGGGCGCCGGCATTGACGCCGCGGGCAATGATTTGTGATAATGAGAATTATTATCAATTGAGTCGCTTGCCTTGCGGCCGGCCATGGTCCTGGCCGCGCCTTGCCTTGAGCGCATCGGAGTCCCTAGTGAACATTGCGCAATCCGGCGAATCGATCGCAGTCATTTACAGCAATCACCACGGCTGGCTGATGCGCTGGCTGCGCGCCAAGCTGCAGTGCGCCGACCATGCGGCCGACCTGGCGCAGGATACCTTCGTGCGCCTGCTGACGGCGCCGCCGGAAGGCCGGCAGACCATGCGCGAGCCGCGCGCCTATTTGACCACCGTGGCGCAGCGCCTGCTGATCGACCATTACCGGCGTCTGTCGCTGGAGCAGGCGTGGCTGGAAACCCTGGCGCAGCAGCCCGATCTGCTGATGCAGTCGCCCGAGGAGCGTTTGCTGGTGCGCGAAGCCCTGCAGCGCATCGATGCCATGCTCGACGGCTTGCCGCCGCTGGTGCGCAATGCCTTCCTGCTGGCGCATGTCGACGGCCTCGGCTACGGGGAAATCGCCCGGCGCCTGGCCGTGAGCGAGCGCAGCATCAAGCGCTACATGGTGCAGGCGTTCGAGCGCTGCATCCTGCTGATCCTGTGAGCACCACCGGCACGGCGGCCATCGATCCCCGCGCCGCGCGGGCTGCGGCGCAATGGCTGGTGCGCCTGCACGCGGGCCCCTTGACTGCAGGCGAGCAGCAGGCGTTCCAGTCCTGGCGCGCCAGCGATCCTGGGCACGAAGCGGCCTGGCAGCGGGCCGAACTGGTGTGCAGCACCCTGGCCGGCGTGCCGCCCGCGCTGCGCCAGGCGGCGGACGCGGCGCCGCAATCGCCGCGGCGGCGTGCCGTCCTCTACGGCCTGGCCGGGCTGATCGCGGCCGCCCCCGCGCTGTGGCTGGCCAGCCAGTCGGCGCCCTGGCAAGCGTGGCGCGCCGCGATCCGCACGGCGCGCGGTGAAATCCGGCATATGGCATTACCGGACGGCACGCAACTGGTGCTCAATACGGATACGGCCATCGACGTGCGTTTTGACGACGCGGCCCGGCTGGTGGCCTTGCATGCGGGCGAAATCCACGTTGCCACGGCACACGATGCGGCCGTGCCGGCGCGACCGTTCCTCGTGCGCAGCAGCAATGGCACCGTGCGCGCGCTGGGCACGCACTTCAGCGTGCGCCACCTTGGCAGCGTGCTGGCGCCGCGCACCGAGGTGGGCGTCAGCGAGGGCGCCGTCGAGATCGAACCATCGCAGGCGCCCGACGGCTTGCGCACGATCGATGCGGGCCGGCAGGGCAGTTTCGACGATGTGGCCGTTTCCGCCCTGACGCCGTCGTCACCCCATGCGGACGCCTGGCTGCGGGGCGTGCTGATCGCAGAACGCATGCCACTGGGGGAGGTGCTGGAACAGGTGGCGCGCTATCGCTATGGCGTGCTGCGCTGCGATCCGGCGCTGGCGGCCTTGCCCGTGGACGGTATTTTCCAGTTGAACGACCCGGACAACATCCTGCTCTTGCTGCAACGTTCCCTGCCGATCCGGCTGGCGCGCCGCACGCGCTACTGGATCAGTGTCGAGGCAGCCTGAAGAAATTATTTGCCGCTTGCCTGTCCCTTTTTTGAGATTGCTTCGTCATACAAGGTAGAGAACGAACAATCCGAACCATCGAAAGGGTTTTACATGGCTGTGCAGCACCGCTTCTTTTCCCCGTGGACGCCACTCGCGCTCCATCCCACCACGGGCGCCGTGCGCGCCGCGCTGGTCTTGCTGCTGGCCGTGGGCGCGGCTGGCGCCGGCTTGCCGCAGACTGCGCTGGCCGCTGAAGCCGGCCCGTCCGCAAGCGTGCGCGATTACAGCATTCCCGCCGGCAGCCTGCGCAGCGCATTGGCATCGTTCGCCATCGCCGCCGGCGTGAACCTGTCCACCCAGGGCGTGGCGCTCGACGGCCTGGCGACGCCGGGCTTGCAGGGGCGCCATGGCGTTGCCGCCGGCCTGCAACAATTGCTGCAAGGCAGCGGCCTCGAAGTGACGGACGGTGGCAACGGCAATTATCTGTTGCGCAAGATCAATACCAATACGGCCGATGGCGGCCTGGCCAGCATGCCCGCCGTGGTCGTCAGCGCCGAGGCGGACCGCGCCACGGAAGGCACGGGCTTGTATACCTCGCGCAATCTGTCGACGGCCACGGGCTTGAACCTGTCGCAGCGCCACACGCCGCAAACGGTCAGCGTCATTTCGCGCCAGCAAATGGAAGATTTCGATCTGACCACCCTGCAGGACGTGGCGCGCGCCACGCCCGGCCTGTATGGCAAGACGCAGGGCGTGTCCGACCAGGAAACCACGTATTTCGCGCGCGGCTTCGCCTTGAGCCACATCAATGTCGATGGCTTGCCGCTGGACGTCACGGGTTTCAATGAGCGCAACGTCTCCGCCGACATGCTGATGTACGACCGCGTGGAAGTGGTGCGCGGCGCCACCGGCCTGATGGAAGGGGCGGGCGCGCCGTCGGGCAGCATCAACATGATACGCAAGCGCCCCACGGCCACGCCCTTGCTGGACGCATCCATTCACCTGGGCAGCTGGAAGGACCGGCAATTGACGGTGGACGCCAGCAATGCCCTGAACGCGTCGGGCAGCGTGCGCGGGCGCGTGGCGGCCAGTCTGCGTGACAGCGACAGCTTTGTCGACGTGGTCAACAACAAGAACAGCACCGTGTATGCGATCGTCGAGGCGGACCTGACGCCGTCGACCACGGCCGGCATCGGCTTTTCGCGCCAGCACAGCCGCACCGACGGCGTGTTCGTCGGCTTGCCGACCTTGCCCGACGGCCGCCACATGGACTTGCCCCGCTCGACTTTCCTGAATAATGCCGATTCCTTCCAGAAGCGCGACAACAACGTCGTCTTTGCCGACCTGGAAACGAAGCTGGCGCAGGGCTGGCGCAGCCACTTCGCCATCACGCATATCGACGCCTCGTCGAGCACGCGCAATACCACCAACGGCCGCGTCGCTGGCGAAACGTTTTTGCTGGAACAGTCGGAAACGGGCTGGAAGTACAACACGCAGCAAGTGGTGGCGGACTGGCGCCTGAGCGGCCCTGTCACCTGGCTCGGCCGCCAGCATGACGTCATCGTCGGCGCCAGCTACCGCCATGACGATTCGGACGCGGCCCAGAGCTGGGAAGGCGCGCAAACGCGTGAGTTCGATATCCGCAGCTGGAATCCCCGCGCCTACCGCATGAACGGCGCGCCGTTCGAGCCCTACAACTGGGGCCGCAAGACGGACGAGAAGGGGCTGTATGCGGCCGGCAACTTCAGCCTGGCCGATCCGCTGCGCCTGGTGCTGGGCGGGCGCTTCGGCTGGTATGCGCAGGATGTCACGGGCTGGTATGCCGCCAATCCGACGTGGCGCCGCGACCTGACGGAAAACGCGAAATTCACCCCGTACGCGGGCCTCGTCTACGACCTGGACCCGCATCACTCCGTGTATGCGAGCGGCACGCAGATCTTCCAGCCGCAAAGCGTGCTCGATATCAAAGGCAATGGCTTGCCGCCGTTGAGCGGCACCAACCTGGAAGTGGGCGTCAAGGGCGAATATTTTGGCGGCAGGCTCAACGCCAGCGGCGCCTTGTTCCGCATCAAGCAAAACAACCGCGCCATGACCGATGAAGTCAATTGCCCCACGGGCGGTCCCATCTATTGCGCCCGCGCGGCGGGGCAGGTGCAGAGCGAAGGCGTCGACTTGCAATTGTCGGGCTCGCCATTGCCTGGCTGGCAGATTTCGGGTGGCTATACCCATGTGCTGGCCAAGTACACGAAGGACAGCGTGGCCGCCAACGTCGGCCAGCGCATTGCCACGGACGAGCCGAAGCAATTGTTCAAGCTGTACACGAACGTGCAGCTGAGCGGCAGCCTGGCGCGCTGGAACCTGGGCGCCTCCGTGTATGCGCAGGACAAGATCGACCGCCGCGACAAGGCTTACCTGACGCAGCAGGGCGGTTACGCCATCGTCGGGCTGACGGCCGGCTATCGCATCAGCGAGCAGCTGCAGCTGCGCGTGAACATCGACAACGTGCTCGACCGCCGCTACTACCAGGCGCTCGGCTATTCCTGGTCCGGCGGGCTGGCGCGCTACGGCGCGCCGCGCAGCGTACTTGTCTCGCTGGACTACAAGATGTAGCCGTTGCGCCAGCGGAGCGCGCCCGTCCGGGCGCCTCTGCTACACTGCCGCCGTCTTTATCTTTCCACTTTGCCATGACCGCCATTCCTCTCCTCACGCCCCTGAAAAGCGCTTTCCAGCAATCGCGCGCCGAGAATAACATCGAGCTGATCCTGCCCGAACTGCTGGCCGCGCAATTGCACGTCGTCATCGGCGGGCAAAGCGAGCAGATCGACCTGTTCCTCGTGCCGTCGCCGAATCCCGAGCGCCGCTGCGTGACGGTGGCGGAAGATCCCGCCTTCCTGGCCGGCATCAATTTTCCCAAGATTCCCGTTACGGGCGCGCAACTGCTCGCCTCGATTCCCCCCGAGATCGAGATCGTCCTGCTGCATGGCGATGGCGCCAATTACCTGACGCGCGAGCAACTGGCATGGTTCCGCGGCATGCTGGCGCAGAACGCTTGAGCGGCAGTCCCGCCCGGCCTTGCAAGCCGGCGCGCGCCGAATGGATACGCTTTGCGCCGGCCGACGATGCCAGCTGCCATGCGGCGATGATGGCCAATATGCGCCCCGTGCTGTGGCGCAGCGTGCTGCTGGGGGGCTGCGTCCTGATCCTTGCCTTCATCGTGCAAGCCGTCTGGCGCGACGTGCCGTATGCGGGCGAGGCGGTGCTGCTGGGCCTGCCGGCGCTGACCGCCTGGATCGTCGGCGTGCTTTTTCTGCCGGGCCCCGATCTGAATTTTCATGTCGAGATCAATGATGCGGGCGTGTTGCTGCGCCGGCTGGCGCGGGGCTTGCCCGGCCATGACAAGGTACTGCAGCTGACGCCGCAGCAGATACGCGCGCTGGAGGTGGTCACTTACGCGGGCGCGGTGGATGTCTACCGCGGCGGACCGCCGATGGCGCGCGTGGAGCTGCTGCTGCACACGACCCTCGACGATTGCCCGCTGATCCGCGTGGTGGGCATGGATCTGCCCGTGCCGCAGCGCTGGTCGTTGCGGCAGATCAAGGACGAGCTGGGCCGCCGCTGTACACTGGCCGGTATCCCTGTGACCGAGCGCGCCGGTGCGACCTATCAGGCCTCTTCCGCCATACGCGCGCTGTGGCCGCCAGCCTGAACGGGCGAGCGCTGTCGCATCGCGACCTCAGAATATTGCCTTTCTTGCTATAGTATTGCTGAAGTCCTATGAATATGTTCGCAAAGCAACTATACTCATGGCTCTTTAAAAAATCATCGTCACGCTGGCGGCCAGCCATCCGCGCCAGAGTTCGTACGCATTCCGCTTTTTCACTCTGTAAAAAGCACCTTTCCCCCGCGCGGCAGGCGCGGGCGTGATGACCGAGCCTTGCCCTGGTCGACTGCTACCGTTGTCATTTCCGCTGTGTTGCCGCTTTAGCAAAAAGCGTGGCGCCGGCGCGCGCGGTGCGCCGTCATGTTTTGCGACGTCACGTTTCACTCACCTTATGCCACGACAGTATGTTTAGTTCCATCTTTGCCGTATCGACCGATACCATGCAGTACATCTACGGCACGCACAACGCCTGGCTGGTGCTGTTTTCCATCGGCATCGCCATCTTTGCCTCGTTCATGGCCTTGCAGATCGCCGGCATGGCGCGCAGCAGCGAGCGCGGCTTCCAGCGCCAGACGGCCATCATCACGGGCGCCATCGCGCTCGGCGGCGGCATCTGGTCGATGCACTTCATCGGCATGCTGGCTTTCGACATCTGCACGCGCGTCTCCTTCGACCCCAGCCTGACCCTGCTCTCCATGCTGCCCGGCGTGGCCGCTTCGTGGGTGGCGCTGCACATGCTGGCGCGCCCGAGCATCAACTGGCGCCAGCTGGTGGTGGGCGGCGTGCTCGTCGGCGTGGGCATCGGTTCCATGCATTACAGCGGCATGGCCGCCATGCAGACGTCGCTGACCCTGCATTACCAGCCCTGGCTGTTTGCCCTGTCGCTGGTGGTGGCCGTCGTCATGGCCATGCTGGCGCTGTGGATACGCTTCGGCCTGAGCGCCATGCGTTTGCGCATGAGTCCCCTGGCCTCCTTGCTGGTCAGCAGTGCCGTCATGGGCTTGGCCATTTCCGGCATGCATTACACGGGCATGCTGGCGGCGCGCTTTTCCGGCACCCCCACGGCAGGCGACAACACGATCACGGTGCAAGCTTCGTTCGTGGCCCTGGCCGTGGCGCTGATCACCGTCACCCTGACGGTGTTTGTCGCCGCCGCGAACGGCTTGCTGCGCTACCGCCAGCTGCTGCGCCATGCCAGCGCCAGCGAATCGCGCCTGCGCGCCATCGTCGATACGGCGGCCGACGGCTTGATCACCATCGATGGCCAGGGCAAGGTGCGCTCCTTCAATCCCGCCGCGGAAAGCCTGTTCGGCTGGCGCGAAGCGGAGATCGTGGGGCGCGACGCCAGCGTGCTGCTGCAGCCGTCCGACGCGGCCGAGTACGAGGGCTATCTGCGCGACTACCTGGAAACGGGCGCCTCGCGCATCCTCGACAGCGGACGCGAACTCGATGGCTGCCACAAGGATGGCGCCGTGCTGCCCATGCGCGTGGCGATCGGCAAGATCGACACGCCGGGCCAGCCCCTGTTCGTGGCGTTTGTCACGGACATGCGCTCGTCGCGCAGCATGGAGCAGGCGCTCAAGGACAGCGAGCGCCAGTACCGCACCCTGATCCGCAACATTCCCGGCGTCTCGTTCCACTGCAGCTTCGCGCCCGAATGGAAGATGATCTTCATCAGCGACGCCGTCTTCAACCTGACGGGCTGGATGCCGCAGGACTTCGTCGAGGGCCGCGTCAGGCTGTTCGACCTCGTACACCCGGACGACCGCCAGCGCGTCAACGACACCTGCGTGCAGGCGGCCGGCGAAAAGCGCGACTTCGAGAACGTCTACCGCCTGATCCACCGCGACGGGCGCGAGCGCTGGGTGCGCGAAAGCAGCGGCCCCGTGCTCGACAACGACGGCGTGGTGCGCTGGATCGACGGTGTCATCCTCGACATCACGGAAAGCGAATTGCGCAACGCCGAGTACGAAGGCAAGGTGACGGCCATCTCGCGCGCGACGGCCGTCGCGGAATTCGACCTGCAGGGGCGCATCCTGGCGGCCAACGAGAACTTCCTCGACCTGATCGGCTACCGGTCCGACGACGTGCTGGGCTTGCACCACAGCATCTTCTGCGAGCCGGGCTATGTGACCTCGCCCGACTACATCGCGTTCTGGCAGCACCTGGCGCAGGGTGAATTCAACACGGGCGAGTACAAGCGCATCGGCAAGGATGGCCGGGAAGTGTGGATACAGGCTTCCTACAACCCGATCTTCAATACGGACGGCAAGCCGTTCAAGGTGGTCAAACTGGCCACCGACGTGAGCGAACGGCGCGCCATGCAGGAAAACCTGCGCGCGGCCAAAGACCGCGCCGAGCTGGCCGCCGAATCGAAGACCAGCTTCCTGGCCAACATGAGCCATGAAATCCGCACGCCGATGAACGCCATCATCGGCTTCACGGAAGTGCTGCTGGGGACCGCCCTGGACAGCCTGCAGCGCCGCCACCTGGGTACGGTGCGCCAGTCGGCCCGTTCCCTGCTCGAACTGCTCAACGACATCCTCGACACGGCCAAGCTGGAAAAAGGCGCCACCGAGCTGGAACTGGTGGACTTTTCGCTGCCCGACCTGGTCGACCACGTGGCCGCGTCCCTGCGCATCACGGCCCATGCGCGCGACCTGGTGCTGCATGTCGACATCGACCCGGGCATGGGCCAGTTCTTCCTGGGCGACGCGCGCCGGGTGCAGCAGGTGCTGACGAATTTGATCGGCAACGCCGTCAAGTTCACGGAAGTGGGCCATGTGCGGGTGGCTGTCGGCATGCAGGGCGAGCAAGTGCATATCGCCGTGCACGACACGGGCATCGGCATTCCCGCCGACCGCCTGGACAAGATCTTCGCGCCGTTCACGCAGGCCGATTCCTCGATGAGCCGGCGTTTTGGCGGCACGGGCCTGGGCACGACGATTTCGCTGCAATTGGTTGAACTGATGGGGGGCACCATCACGGTGGAAAGCACCCTGGGCGTGGGCAGCGTGTTCCACGTGCTGTTGCCGCTGGCGCCGGGCAAGGCCGTGGCGCGCCGCAGCGAGCAGCCCGTGGTGGCCTTGCCGCCGCTGCGCATCCTGGCGGCCGACGACGTGCCGCAGAACGTGGAGCTGCTCCTGATCAGCCTGGGCGCGGCCGGCCACCAGGTGATCGCCGCCAGCGACGGCGAGAGCGCCGTGCGCGAATTCGGCAAGGGCAGCTTCGACATCGTCCTGATGGACGTGCAGATGCCGCGCATGGATGGCCTGGAAGCGACGCGCCTGATCCGCGTGCACGAGCGCGAGCAGGGCTTGAAGGCGACGCCCATCATCGCCCTGACGGCCAGCGTGCTGGAACAGGACCGGCGCGCCGCGCAGACGGCCGGCATGAATGGTTTCGCTTCGAAGCCGCTGGAAATGCACAAGCTGACGGCGGAGATCGCCCGCCTGCTCGATATCGCCGTGGCCATGCCGCCGCCGGCGGCCGGTGCGGCGGCACGCGCCGCCGCCGGCCAGGTGGACTGGCAGCGCGGCATCGCCCTGTGGGGCGGCCGCGAAGCCCTGCAGCGCGCCATCGCGCGCTTCGTGCAGGCCAATGGCGACTGCGCCGCCATGCTGGCGGCGGAACTGGAACGCGGCGGCAGCAGTGTGGCCGGCCACCTGCTGCACCGTATCAAGGGCGCGGCGGGCAACCTGTGCCTGGTGCAGGTCGAAAGCCTGCTGGGGCGCATCGAGCAAGCGATTGCGCGCCAGTTGCCGGTGACCGAATTGCTGGTGCAGCTGGCGGCCGCCTTCATGGCGCTGGCCGGCGAGCTGGAAGAGGCGGGCATGCCGGCCGTGGCCATGCAGGCGCCGGCCGCCAGCGCGCCCCTCGATGCAGCCGCCGCTGGCGCCTTGCTGCGGCAAGCTATCGCCAGCCTGGAAGGCGGGCAGCTGGACGACGCCTTGATGGCGCAGATCTCCGCCATGCTGGCGCCGCACGGCCAGCAGCCGCGCCTGCAGGCGCTGGCCAGCGCCATCGACGACTTTGAATTTGCGCGCGCCGCGGGCGTGCTGCGCCAGCTGCTGGCGTGGCTGGAAGCGCCAACGCCTGCCGACCTTTCCTGATATTGGGCTAACGATGACCTTACACGAAGACAAACCGATCCTGTTGCTGGTCGACGATGAAGCGACGAATCTGCAGGTGCTGCGCCAGATTTTGCAGGACGATTACCGCCTGCTGTATGCGAAGGATGGCGAGAAGGCGCTGGAACTGGCGCAGAACAACCCCGTCGAACTGATCCTGCTCGACATCATGATGCCCGCCATGACGGGCTATGAAGTGTGCCGCCAGCTGAAGGCCATGCCGGTCACCGCATCCATCCCCGTCATTTTTGTGACGGCCCTGTGCGACGTGAAGGACGAGGCGGACGGTTTTGACGCGGGCGCCGTCGACTACATCACGAAACCCGTCAGCCCGCCCATCGTGCGCGCCCGCGTGCGCACGCATCTGTCGCTGGTCGACGCCGAGGAATTGCGCCGCTCGCGCCTGCAGGTGATCCAGACCCTGGGCCAGGCGGCCGAGTACAAGGACAACGAGACGGGCATGCACGTCATCCGCATGAGCTATTACGCGCGCCAGCTGGCGCTGGCGGCCGGCTACAGCGCGGGCAGGGCGGAAGACTTGCTCAACGCGGCGCCCATGCACGACGTGGGCAAGATCGGCATCCCCGACGCCATCCTGCAAAAACCGGGCAAGCTCGATGCGGACGAATGGAAAGTCATGCGCAGCCACGCGGAAATCGGCGCGGCCATCATCGGCGAGCACGCGGGCGGCCTCTTGAAAATGGCGCGCACCATCGCCCTGACGCACCATGAAAAATGGGACGGCAGCGGCTATCCGCAAGGCTTGAAGGGCGAGGAAATCCCCCACGAAGGCCGCATCGTCGCCATCGCCGACGTCTTCGACGCCCTCACCAGCGAACGCCCGTACAAGCGCGCCTGGACGGTCGACGAAGCCATCGCCACCATGCAGCGCGACAGCGGCACGCACTTCGACCCGCAACTGCTGGCGCTGTTCATCGAGCAGCTGCCGGCCATGCTGGAAATCAAGGACAAGTGGCGCGAGCCTGCGTAAGGGAGTCGCAGGTCAGGGCGGGTCCACGCGCAGGCGGTCGGCAAGCAGGCGTGCGCAGGCAGCGGCGTCGCCGAATCGCACGTGTTGGCACGCCATGTCGCTGCCCAGCTTGCTCATGTGGCGCGATGAAATGGCATAGGCCAGTTTGCCGGGCTGGCGGCGCGATGGATACATGAAACCGTGAATCGCGCCGGCTTCCTGCGCAATGATCCGATCCAGCTGCCAGCCCAGCCATTGGCACCAGCCGTGATCGGGGCTGCGCAATTGCTCATAGATGCCCAGCCGGCTGGCGGCCAGACCCGTCAGGTCGAGCAGCCGCAGTGGCACGCTGAATGACAGCGTCGCGATCAGCGCTTGTTGCGCGTTGTGCGCGATGTAAAAGGTGCCTGGGCGCGTGAAGTCATTACGGCACAGCTGGGCTTCCCAGGCTGCCGTGTAGGCATCGTCCGCAATATATACCCAGTGATAGGGGAAACCGTCCTGGTCGGCCAGCTCGGCGGGCGGACCGAAGCGGTAGGTACGTTCAATCTTCGCCGGCCAGATGGACGCCTCGTTCCACGCCGCGCGCACGAGGGCCTGGCCGGCCTGAAGGATGATGATATTGCTCAATAATTCAGTGCGCAGCGATGCCAATGCCGGCAGGCGTGCGGCCATGTCTGGCGGAATTGGTGTTTCTTGCAGTTCAGGCGTCATGCGGGACTAGCCTATGATGTCAGCCATGCCCCTATGCTGCCACTTTGCCGATGCCATGACCTTGCGTAATCTCTCGCTGGCCGGCAGATCCAGCAGCGCCTGCTGGCTGGGATGCACTGCGGGCCGCGTTTCAAACGATTTGCCTGCGAGCATCTCTGCTGGCGAAAGTTCGTTGAGTTCGTCTGCACTGCTGATCCAGAAGGCATGGATTTCACTGCTCGGCTGGCCGGCCAGGATGGCCAGCACGGGCGCGATCAGTTCCGGCACGGGCTGTACAAATTGCCATGCCGGAAACTCCTTGCCGATACTGCGTCCCTTGGGCGTCACACAGTAAAACCGCAGGCTTTCCACGGCGCGATACAGCGACGCTTGCGACAGTTTCACCCATCCCTGGTCAATGACTTCTGAAACCTTGAGTTTTGATGCAGGAAGTTGCAGCAGGATCGATGGCGGCGTGGCGACCAGCGAGGCGCGCGCCGCATTGAGCGCGCGCGTGGCCAGGTCGATCAGGCGCTCGCGCTCGGGACCGTGCGCCAGTATGTCGAGTTGCGCACCCACCAACTGCGAGAATTGTTCCACTGCCCGCAAGTCCCTATCTGTCCATTCCTGTAGGTCGGGCGCCAGGGTGCTGTGAGTCAGATGTGCTGTCATGTTCACTCCTCGGATAAATGCGGCTGACATCTCACTCACAAGATTATCATGTTTCGCAACTTTATCAAGCGAGCAGCGCACTTTTCCCGCATCAGGCAGCTGGATATGCGGCCGCGCGGTCATGGTCATTGCTTTCTTGCCTCTTGATCGGCGCCGTGGCGATGCTGATGAGCAAGGGCCAGAGGCAGGCAGGCCGGGCAGGTGGGATTGCGCAGGGCGTTGCTCCGCGCATCCGACCTGCGATGCCTTATGGCAAGCTGTCCGGCAGCCGCAAAATCCGCCGTATCTCCAGAATCGCCTGCGGGCTTTCCTGCACGCTGTGCCAGGACGGGATGACTTTTTCCGATTGCGCGCCGTCGAGGTGGGCGCTGGCATAGGGCACCACGCCGTCGCTCGATTCGGCCAGCGGCAGGTCCGGCGTGTCGTTGCCCATGATGGAGTAGTAGCGCACTTTCGGGCTGATGGGCAGGTCGGCCACCAGGCGCACGAACGGGTCCTTGTCGCTGAGGTTATCGATGCTGTTGGGGATGCGCAGCGGTTCGCTGCTGCCCGTGTCGAGCTGCGCCAGGCTGCCGGCCGCGTCCGACAACTGGTCGAGCATGGTGATCGGCAAGGTGACGAGGTTGGCGATCCAGCGCGCCACCTTGTGGTTGGCGAACGAGGTGCCGCGGTGCGGCGCGGCGATGAAGATGGCGCGGTTCACCTGCGGCATGGCCGTGAAATTCAGGTAGGGCGCCAGGCCCGCGCGCACTTTTTCCGCCTTCTTGCCCTTCAAATTGTATTCTTCCGTGATGGCGTCGAGCAGGGTGTTGCTGGCGTCGGACACCATCAGGCGCGCCAGCACGCCGCCCATGCTGTGGCCGATCAAGACCATGTCGTTCGCGGCATCCGCCTTGCCAGCCGGGTCGAACTGCGCCAAGGTGGCGGCAAGCGCCTGGCGGATGGCGGCGTTGTTGGCCGCCAGCGGTGCATTGCTCGGGTAGTACACTTGCCAGATCTGGTAGCGGCGGCGCAGCTGTTCGTCGCCCATCAGTTCATTCGCCACGTTGATCCACGCTTCCGGGCTGCTGGCCAGGCCGTGCAGCATGACGATGGTGCGCTTGTTCGGGTCGTAGGGCTGCATCAGGTGCACCTGCGGGCGCGAAATGCCGTCGGCGCGGCCGAACAGGGTGCGCAGCGCCTGCACGCCGAAGCCGGAACGGGCCAGCCACAAGCCATAGCCGGCCGTGAAATTGGCGGCCACCGGCAATTCCTGGCCCGCCATGCGCGTCGATTCGCTGCGCGTCGGGTCGACCAGCATCACCAGCAGCTGCTGCGTCGCCAGCACTTCCTGCAGGCTGTTGCCGTCGAAGCGGATCAGCGCCGTGACGACGGGGAAGCGGGTTTCCTGGTACGGCACATACTCGCCTTTTTGCGCGCCGGGCTTGGGCATGACGGCCACCAGGTCGGCGCCGAAGCCGTCGCGCCGGTACACATTGCGCAGGCCGGAAAACGACAGCGAGGTGGCCGGCAGCAGCTCTTCGGGCAGGGTGCCGTCCTCGGGCAGGCGCAGGGCCGACAATTCGCTGTCGATCTGCCAGCCGGCGACGCGGATCACATGGCCGTCGGGACGGTATTCGCCGCGGTGGCGGAACAGGTTGCCGACAGCCTTTTGCACGGCATAGTTATAGTAGTCGCGGATCTGCGTCTGGCGTTCCTCGAAGGCGCGCTGGCCCGGCGTGCGCGTAGTGTAGAACAGGTAGGCATACGCGTAGCGGGCCGATTCCAGCCAGGCGGCCAGCAGTTCGGCGCTGGCGTGGCCGCCCTGTTTTTCTTCCGCCAGCGCGCTTTCCAGCCACAATTCGGACAGGGTGGCCAGGCGCTGCTCGTCGCTGAGCAGCTCGGAGCGGGCCAGGTCGGCGCGGCAGCTGCCCGTATTGGCTTCGCAGGCGGCGATGTCGCTGCCGATGATGCGCAGCACCTCGCTGGCCGCAGCGCTCAATTTCCCCGTGGTGAGGATGTCGCCGCGCCGCTGCTGCAGGTAGTCGGCCGGCGAGATCGCGCTGACGGTGACGGCGGCGCAGCCGCTCAGGAGCGCCGCGGCGCACAGGAGGGCGCATACGCGCAGACGCCGCATCAGCATGGCCGGTCCGCGCCTAGAACGAGTAGACCAGGGTCAGCGACGTTTGCGTATCCGTGTTCTTCTTGTCGTCCGGTACGCGCGTGTCGTTGCGGGCGCTGAAGGCGGCCTTCATCTGCATGGTGCCGTTGATTTTCGTGCTGAGCGCCGTCTCGGCGATCGAGTGGGTGTTCGAGGTGCCCCGTTCCACGCTGATCGTTTGCGTAAACATGGCCGACTGGCTGATCTTCCACTTCATGGCGGCCGCGCCGCGCACCGTCAGGCCGTGCTCCGATTCGCCCGCGTCGTTGGTGCCGCTGAAATAGCCGGGACCGATTTCCACGTCGACGCTTTTGTCGCTCGACTGGTACCAGCGCGAGCCATGACCGACGGCCAGGGTCGAGTACTTGGTGTAGGCGCCGAACTTGTCGTTCACGTGCGAGGCCAGCACGAACAGTTTTTCATGGTCGGCCATCAGCTTGTAGGCGGCCTTGGCGGAGGCGGAAAAGCGTTCCGCCGAGCGTTCGCGCACTTTCTCGCCGTCGTCGTTCGTCGTTTCGTCTTCCTTGAAATAGCCGCTGAAGATGTACTGGTTGCTCCAGTCATCGAGCTCCTGGCGCGCGTCGATCTTGCCCGTGACGGAGGTGCCGACCGTGTTGCCCGAGGTGGTGATGGCGCCCAGTTCGGCGGAAGTGCTCCAGCTGCCGATGGGGATTTCATCGAACAGCATGCTTTGCTTGGTGTCGGCGGCGGCGGCGCTGCCGCAGGTGATGGCCAGCGCCAGTGCGAGAGAGTGGGTCGGTTTCATGGCTGTATTTGTCTGTGGCGCGCGCCGGGCGTGCCTGCTGTTCGTTAATGGCAGTGGTGGCTATGCAGGCCGCGGCAAGCCGGGAGGCGCCGATAAACCTGCGCACATGCGCGCGCGGGCGCGGCCAAAAAATGTCGAGGCTGTATTGTACCCGACCCTGCCATCGTTCGCCGCACGCGGCGGCGCGCATGAATGCTGCTATATGATGAGAAATATTGCAAACCTGGCATGCATGGATGATGACGATGAAAATGGCACGCAAGCTTGTTACCCTGATATGGCTGTGCGGTGCGGCGCCAGCGGGCGCGCAGGCGCCCGAAGCGGCGCCGGTACAGGGTCCTGGGCCGGCACCGCAACTGACGCAAACGATGATACGCGATGCCGTGCGCGCCGTGCTGGAGGAAGAGGCGCAGGTGCGCGACTCTCTGCCGCAGCCGGCCATGCAGCAGGTGACGATACGCGCCGACCGAAAATATGAGCAGTTTGCCGCCGCCTTTGCCGAAGCGAAGGTGCCCGACTGCCTGCACGCCGATGGCTTGAAGCGCCAGCCCACCGGCATCGGCCCGCTCGCCATCGGCGGCGTGTATGCCTTGCCCTTCATGGCGATCGCCAAGCTGCGCGGAAAATGTAACTAGCCGGGGAACGCCGCCCGGCGGCGCGGCCGCGCGGCGGGGCTGGCAAGTGGCGCGCGCCTGGCGTATGCTGCGCATGTTTGCTGTCCCGCTCTTTACAAGGAATTCCCGTGCGCTGCCTGGTCATCGAAGACGAAGCTGAAACTTCCCGCTATATCTGTGCCGGCCTGCGCGAGGCTGGCCACGACGTCACCGCCTGCGACAATGGCATCGACGGCATGCGCCTGGCCTGCGGCGAAGACTGGGATGCGCTGGTGCTCGACCGCCTGCTGCCCGGCGAGATCGACGGCCTGGCCATCGTCGCGCGCCTGCGCGGCATGGGCCGCAACACGCCCGTGCTGGTGCTGTCGGCCCTGTCCAGCGTCGACGAGCGCGTGCGCGGCTTGCGCAGCGGCGGCGACGATTATTTGTCGAAACCGTTCGCCATCGCCGAACTGCTGGCGCGCATCGAGGCGCTGCTGCGGCGCGCCGCGCCCGTGCCCGAATCGACGCAGCTGCAGGTGGCCGACCTGGTGCTCGACATGCGCACCATGCGCGTGACGCGCGCCAACCGGCAAATCGCCCTGCAGCCGCGCGAATTCCGTTTGCTGGAATACCTGATGCGCCACCAGGGCCAGTCCGTCACGCGCGCCATGCTGCTCGAAGCCGTGTGGGACTACCATTTCGACCCGCAGACCAACGTCATCGACGTGCAGGTGAGCCGCTTGCGCACCAAGGTGGACAAGGAATTTTCGCCGCCGCTGATCCACACGGTGCGCGGCGTCGGCTACACCCTGGGCGTGATCGACAGTGCGTAACTGGCACCGCTCGATCGCGGCCCGCCTGGCGCTCGGCTATGGCGTGCTGGTGGTCGTCTCGATCAGCATCGTCTGCGCCGTCTTCTATTTCGGCACCATCGGCGTGCTCGATCGCAGCGTGGACCGCAAGCTGACCCTGCTCTCGGAGCGCCTCGCCGCCCTGTACCGGCAGGACGACGCCAGCCGCACGACGGCGGAAATCGCCCATTTGCTGACCGACCGCACCGACAGCGATACGGAAATCTTCCTGCTGGTGGGCGCCGACGGCCGCCGCGTGGCGGGCAATCTGTCGTCCTGGCCCGACGTCGGCAGCCCCGTGGGCCGCTTGCTGCACCGCGACGTCACGCGCGAAGGACGCCGGGTGCCCGCGCGCATGCTGATCCGCGACCTGGAGGGCGGCGCGCGCCTGTTCGTCGGGCGCGACATGGAAGAGGGCAAGTCGATCCGCACCCTGGTGCTGCGCTCGCTGGCCTATGGCGGCGGGGTGGCCATCCTGCTGGTGGTGGCGGGCGCGTGGCTGTTCCGCCGCCAGCTCGAGGCGCGCATTGGGCAGATCCGCCGCACGGCGGGGGAAATCGAGGCGGGCGACCTGAGCCGGCGCATTCCCGTCTCCAGCGAGGATGAATTCGGCTTGCTGAGCCGCGACATCAACCGCATGCTCGACCGCATCGAACACTTGATGGAAGGCGTGCGCCACGTGTCGAACGCCATCGCGCACGACTTGCGCACGCCGCTGGCGCGCATCCGCAACAAGCTCGATGGCGCCTTGCGCCAGCAGCAGGACGTGGCCGGCTACGAGAGCGCGGCGCAGGCGGCCATCGACGACATCGACGACCTGACGCGCGTGTTCGACAAGCTGCTGCAGATCGCGGCGGCCGAATCGGGCATGCGCCCGGAGAATTTCGACGACATCGACTTGCAGCAGATCGGCGCCGACATCGTGGAAATGTACGAAGCGACGGCCGACGAGCAGGGCGTGCTGCTGGTGCAGATGTATGGCGAAGGCGTGCCGGCGCGCGGCGACCGCAATCTGCTGGGCAGCGCCCTGGCCAGCCTGGTCGACAACGCCATCAAGTACGCGGGCCCGGGCGCCACGGTGGAAGTGTCGGCCGGCAGCGATGAACGGGGCAGCTGGCTGGCCGTGCGCGACAACGGCCCCGGCGTGCCGACGGAAGAATTGCCGAAGCTGACGCAGCGCTTCTACCGGCTCGACAAGAGCCGCCACTTGCCCGGCAATGGCCTGGGCCTGTCCATCGTGGCGGCCATCGCGGCCCTGCACGGCGGCAGCCTGGATATCGAGGATGCGGCGCCGGGCCTGCGCCTGCGCTTGCGGCTGCTGCGCTAGCTTGCCAGTGTCCGTGGCATATCCGCACATTACCAACTTGTAACCCCCTTCATTTTCGCCTCCCCCTATCATCCGCTTTACCCCGCGTAGAGCGGCTGCGTGCGCGCAGCGGCCCGTGCCGGGCTGCCTGCGGCCGTCGCCGCGTCCCGTTCAGTAGAGCCGTTTCATGCATACATTTACCGCCACCGGCGACAACGCCGCGCCGCAACCGGCGCCACTGCGCCAGCATGGCCACCGGATCAAGGCGGCGCTGGGCGCGCTCGTCTTCCCCCTGCAGCGCGCGCGCTGGCAAGCGGTCATCGCCGCGACGCCGGGCCTGGCGGCGCTGGCGCAAGCCCATCCCAGCCTGCGCTACAAGATCTATCGCCCCTACGCCAGCCGCCAGCTGGGCTGCGCGGCGAGGGTGGACCTGCTGTGCGGGCATTACCGTTTCCTGTGGCAGGCGGGCGCGCGGCCGCTGGTGGAATACGCGGCGCGGCGCGCGCTGGTGCTGGCCACCATCGAAGGCAAGGACGGCGCCAGCTACCGCTTGCAGCTGACGGCCGTCCACGACAGCCACCGCGAAGGGGAGCTGTGCCTGCGCCTGACGCGCGACGGCGTGCCGCTGTACCTGGCCAGTTTCCTGTTCCGGCCCCAGCCTGGCGGCGCCGTCATCCAGCTGGGCGCCTTGCAGGGCTTGCGCTCGCCCGCCGGCGCGCAGGCGGTGAAGGAGGCCACGCGGGCGCTGCACGGCTGCCGGCCGAAAAACCTGATGGTGGCCGCCTTGCGCGACCTGGGCGACTTTTTCGGCTGCGGCCACCTGGACCTGGTCAGCAACGCCAACCGCATCGCGCTGAACTGGCGCCGGCGCCGCCATATCTCCTGCGATTACGACCTGGCGTGGCGGGAATTGCATGCGCTGCCCACCAGCGACGGCAATTACCGCCTGCCTTGCGGCCCTTGCCGGATGCCGGAGCTGGAGCTGGTGCCGTCGAAAAAGCGCGCCGATGCGCGCCGCCGCGGCGCCATGCTGGTGCAGCTGGCGGCCGACATGCGCTGGCAAGTGGCGGCCCTGCTGCACGCGCAATGACGGCGCAGGGCGGGATTTCTTGACCTGCGCGGCTTTTTTGCCGGGCAGCCCGGCGCAATCGGCGCGATCGGCGTATACTTGCTGGCGTTGTTAACCTGAAGCCAGTCATCCCATGCCAGCACAATTTCCCACTTCGCGCATGCGCCGCCTGCGCGCGACCCCGCAACTGCGCGAGTTGTTCCGCGAAACCGAGATCAATCCGCGCGACCTGGTCCTGCCGATCTTCGTCGACGAAGGCAGCAGCGAATTCATCGACATCAAGTCCATGCCCGGCGTGCGCCGCATTCCCGAAGCGAAGCTGGCGCAGGAAGTCGAGCGCTATGCGCGCGCCGGCCTGCGCTCCGTCATGACCTTCGGCATTTCGCACCACAAGGACAGCCACGGCACGGACACCCTGAACCCGGACGGCCTGGTGGCGCGCATGTCGCGCATCATCAAGGACGCCGTGCCGGAAATGGTGGTCATGTCCGACACCTGCTTCTGCGAATACACGGACCACGGCCATTGCGGCATCCTGCATGGCGACACGGTCGACAATGACAGTACAGTGCTCAACCTGGGCAAGCAGGCCGTCATCGCCGCCCAGGCGGGCGCCGACATCATCGCCCCGTCGGCCGCCATGGATGGCCAGGTGGCGGCGATCCGCGGCGCGCTCGATGCGGCCGGTTTCCACGACACGCCCGTGATGGCGTATTCCACCAAGTTCGCCTCCGGCCTGTACGGCCCGTTCCGCGACGCGGCCGGCAGCACCCTGAAGGGTGACCGCAAGACCTACCAGATGGACCCGATGAACCGCCGCGAAGCGGTGCGCGAGTCCTTGATCGACGAAGCCGAAGGCGCCGACGCGCTGATGGTGAAACCGGCCGGCGCCTACCTGGACATCATCCGCGACCTGCGCGAAGTGACGCGTTTGCCGATCGGCGCCTACCAGGTCAGCGGCGAGTACGCGATGATCAAGTTCGCCGCGCAGGCGGGCGCCATCGACGAGCGCCGCGTGGTGCAGGAAACCCTGGGCGCCATCAAGCGCGCGGGCGCGGACATGATCTTTACGTACTTCGCGATGGATGTGCTGAATAATCCGTACTAAGTAAACACGGGGCAGGGCGGCCGTCTTTTCAGCTATCATGGCGCGCTGCCCAACCTGAATTTGCTTATGCCCCTGAAAATCTCCCGCATCCTGCACGCCGGCTATGTCTTTGAATGCGAAGGCACGGCCATCGCCTTCGATCCCATTGTCGAAAACCCGTTCAGCCGCAACTGCCACGCGTTTCCGCCCGTGCGCTTCGACCTGGACGCCGTGCGCCGGCTGCGCTGGGATGCCGTCTTCATCTCGCACTTCCACGACGACCACTGCTCGCTCGACAGCCTCGATGCGCTCGACCGCGCCACGCCCATCTACCTGTACTGCGTCTTCGACGAACTGTTCGCGATGCTGCGCGCGCTCGGTTTCACGCGGGTGGAGAAGCTGCACGTGGACGTGCCCGTGCAAGTGGGCAGCATCGAGGTGATCCCGCGCCGCGCGCTGGACGACGACGTCGACTCGCTGTTCCAGGTGCGCGCAGCGGGCTTGAATGTGCTCAACGTCGTCGATTCCTGGATCGGCCCCGAGACACTGGCGCAGCTGGCCGCCTTTGCGCCCTGGGACATGGTGCTGTGGCCATTCCAGACCATGCGCGAGATCGCCGTCATCGCGCCGTCGCAAGCGGCGCGGGGCCCGGTGGAACTTCCCGACGACTGGGTGCCGCAGCTGCGCGCGCTGGCGCCCCGTTACCTCGTGCCCAGCTCTTGCCAGTTCGTGCAGGAAGACTGGTCCTGGTACAACCATGCGATGTTCCCGATTACCTACCGCCGCTTTGCCGATGAAATGGGCGCCGCGCTGCCCGAGACGCACATCTTCCGCCTCGATCCATCGACGGCCGTGCTGCTCGATGCGCACGGCATGGCGCCGGCCGCGCCGCTGCCCTGGGTGATTCCCGTGGGGCCGCAGGACGTGGATTTCGACTACCGCCCCGAGGCGCTTGCGCCCGCCACGGCGGACATCGCCCGGCGTTTCGCGCCCTTGAACGATGCCGACACGGCGCTGGTGCTGGACTTCTGCCATCGCGGCTTGCTCGAACGCTACCGCGACATGGAGCTGCCCGAGGACAGTTATTTCCAGGCCCCGCGCGTGTGGCGCCTGGCGCTGTACGGCCATGACGGCGCGGCCACCATCCTGCATTACCGCACGCATGGCGACTTGATCGACCTCGTGCCGGACACGGGCGAGGCGCCGGGCTGGACGACGCAAGTGCCGCTGGTGAAATGCCACGCGGCGCTGGTGCTCGGTGAATCGCTGACGTCGATGTACATGCGCATCAACGATGGTCCTTTCGACGAAGCTACGCGCGCCGAACTGGTGGAAGCCGACATCGTCGACGATCCCTTGATCCGTTGCCTGTTCAACGACGCCATCGGCGCCTATCAGGCGGCGCAGCTCAAGCGCTTGCTGGCCCGCTGAAGAAAATCGCGCGACAGGGTAAGATAAACGATTAATCCCAGTATCTCAGATCAAGGAATGATCAACATGACACAAAACAAGGAAACCGCGATCCTGGCCGGCGGCTGCTTCTGGGGCGTGCAGGACTTGCTGCGCCGCTATCCGGGCGTGATCGCCACGCGCGTGGGCTACAGCGGCGGCGACGTGGCCAACGCCACCTACCGCAACCATGGCACGCATGCGGAAGCGATCGAGATCATCTTCGACCCGCACACCATCAGCTACCGCAAGATCCTGGAATTTTTCTTCCAGATCCACGACCCCAGCACGGAAAACCGCCAGGGCAATGACCGCGGCACCAGCTACCGCTCGGCCATCTTTTATACGAGCGATGAGCAAAAACGGGTGGCCGAGGACACGATCCGCGACGTCGACGCCTCCGGCCTGTGGCCCGGCAAGGTGGTGACGGAAGTGGCGCCGGCCGGCCCGTTCTGGGAAGCGGAACCGGAGCACCAGGATTATCTGCAGCGCTTGCCGCACGGCTACACTTGCCATTACATCCGGCCGGACTGGGTCTTGCCGCAACGCGGGCAGTAAGGAGCCGGGCATGCGTTACTGGCGCGTCGAGCGGCCGCCGGCGGAAGGGCAGCTGGACTTCGGGCGTACCCTGGAGCTGATGGCGGCCATCGGCCATGCCGACGTGAACGCCGTCGCCGGGGCCATCCTGAAGACGGTCAGCACGGTCGCGCCCATTGCCCAGTGCACGATCTTTGCCTATGAATTCGGCAACCGCCCCCGCACCGTTGCCGTGGCCGACCGGCGCGGCGGGCGCTTTTTGCAGGATATCGCCGACAGCTACGCCCGCCATTACTATGCGCTCGATGGCAACCAGCGCGTGATCGCCCCGGCGCTGGGGCGGAAGATCGATCCCGCCATCGTGCTGCACCAGCAGGCCAGCGACGAAATCGACCATCCCGGCTACCGCGCTGTCTGCTACCAGAAACCGAATGTGTCGGACCGCCTGTCCCTGCTGATGCAGCCGGCCAGCGATATCTGGCTGTCCGTCAATTTCTACCGCGACAGCAGCCAGGGCCAGTTCCAGCCCGGCGAAGTGGCGGGCATCGAAACCCTGTCACCACTGTTTGCCCATGCCGTCAAGCATCACTACAGCTTGAAGGGCCAGGCCACGCAAGGCGTCGCGCCGCTGATGCTGGCAAGGCTGCGCCAGCATTGCCCCGCCCTGAGCAAGCGCGAACTGGACGTGCTGCGCTGCGTGCTCGAAGGCCTCACGGCCGTGGAAATCGCTGAAACCATGGGCGTGCAGCCATCGAGCGTCATCACCTACCAGAAGCGCGCCTATAAACGCCTGGGCATTTCCAGCCAGCGGCAACTGTTTGCGCTGTGCATGGCGCCAGCCCCTTAGTCCTTTTGGCGTAGGGCTGGCTTCGCCTTTTTGACTGTTTTAGCCGCGAAACGTCCCCAAAATGGGGACAAGGTTTGCGGCGCGCGTCTGCATACTGTGTTGCAAGCCGGGATCACCCGGCCGCTCTCACCCAATAACAATAGCAAGGGGAGGGCGACACCTTATGGAGACCAGCATGACCATCGCCCCCGCGGCCACCCCCGCCACGCCCGTCCTCGACGCGGCCACCAATCAACTGGAACAGCAAGTGATGCGCAAGGTGTCGCGCCATTTGCTGGGCTTTCTGTTCCTGCTGTTCGTGTTTTCCTTTCTTGACCGCATCAACATCGGCTTCGCCGGCTTGACCATGATGCAAGACCTGGGCCTGTCCGGCACCCAGTTCGGTTTTGCCACCACCCTGTTCTACATCGCCTACATCGCTTGCAGCATTCCCAGCAACATCGTGCTGGCCCGCATCGGCGCCCGTCAATGGATAGGTTCCATGATGATCGCCTGGGGCCTGGCCTCGACGGCGACCCTGTTCGCCAGCGGCCCGGCCAGCCTGTATGCGCTGCGCTTTTTGGTGGGCGTGACGGAGGCGGGCTTCCTGCCCGGCATGCTGCTGTACCTGACCTACTGGTTTCCCAGCGCCTACCGGGCGCGGGCGAACGCCCTGTTCATGATCGCCATGCCCGTCACGGCCGCCATCGGCTCGGCCCTGTCGGGCCTGATCCTGGGGCTCGATGGCCACTGGGGCTTGACGGGTTGGCAATGGCTGTTCTTGCTCGAAGGCATGCCGTCCGTGCTGCTGGGCCTGGCCGTGTACGGCTACCTGGACGACTCGCCCGCCAAGGCGAACTGGCTGGGCAAGCTGGAGCAGCAAGTGCTGGCGCGCATGCTGGCGGCCGAGCAGAAGCCTGTTGCGTCGCAGCAAAAAACCTCGGTGCTGGCGGAAATGCTGTCGCCGACCGTGCTGAAATTCGGCATCGCCTATTTCTGCCTGGTCAATACCCTGGCGATGGTGGCCGTGTGGACCCCGCTGATCGTGAAAAGTTTCAATAGCAATGCCAGCAACACGCAAATCGGCTTGCTGGCAGCCATTCCGCAAGTGTGCACCGTGATCGGCATGATCGCCTGGGGCCGCCGCTCGGACCGCTTGCAGGAACGCCGCTGGCACATCGTCTGGCCCATGCTGCTGTCGGCCGCCGGCTGGCTGTGCACGGCGTACTCGGCCAACCCCGTGCTGCAACTGCTGGGCGTGTGCATGGCCTCGACGGGCGCATATACGGCCATGTCCGTCTTCTGGACGACGCCGGACCGGGCCCTGAGTCTGGGCGCGCGCGCCATCGGCATCGCCGTCATCAATGCCACAGGCAATATCGGCTCGGCCCTGAATCCCGTCGTCGTGGGCTGGCTGAAGGATATCACGCACAGCTTTGCCACCGGCTTGCTGTACGCCAGCGTCCTGCTGGTGGCGGGCGCGGCCATCGTGCTGACCCTGCCCATCGCGCGCGGCGGCAAAGACCATACTTGATCGAAGAGGACCCATCATGAGCGACACGTTTCACCCTTACCCCCATGTGCCGAAGGTGTATCCGCCCGGTAAACCGGCCGGTGCCGCCACGCAGCATGTCCCGGTCCTGATCGTCGGCGGCGGCCCCGTGGGCCTGGCCACGGCCCTGGGCCTGGCCCGCCACGGCGTGCGCTCGGTGCTGATCGAGGCGGACGACGGCGTGTGCACGGGCAGCCGCGCCATCTGCATCTCGCGGCGCAGCCTGGAAATCATCGAACGCCTGGGCGCGCTCGACGGTTTTATCAGCAAGGGCTTGCCGTGGGCGGGCGGACGCAGCTTTTACCGCGAGGAAGAGGTGCTGCACTTCACGATGCCGCAAGACGCGAACCAGAAGTTGCCGCCGATGGTCAACCTGGCGCAATACCATATCGAGCAATTCCTGCTCGATGCGGCCGAGCGCCAGCCGGAATTGATCGATATCCGCTGGCAAACGCGGGTGACTGGCGTGGACAAGCGCGCCGACGGCGCCAGCGTCACCGTGGCGACGCCCGACGAATCCTACAAAATCGAGGCGGACTGGCTGGTGGCGGCCGACGGCGGGCGCAGCGTGGTGCGCGAGGCGCTGGGGCTCAAATTGCAGGGCACCAGCTATGAAGGGCGCTATGTGATCGTCGATATCCACCTGAAGAGCGAGCGCCCGACGGAGCGCCTCGCGTATTTCGACCCGCCGTCGAATCCCGGTTCGACCGTGCTGGTGCACAAGCAGCCCGACGATATCTGGCGCATCGACTACCAGTTGCGCGACGACGAGGATGCGCAGGCGGCCGTGCTGCTGGAAAACGTGGCGCCCCGCGTGGACAGCCTGCTGGCCATGATGGGCGAAACGGCGCCGTGGCATCCCGTGTGGATCACCATCTACAAGGCCAATGCGCTGACCCTGGAAAAATACCGGCATGGCCCCGTGCTGTTCGCGGGCGATGCGGCCCACCTCGTGCCCATCTTCGGCGTGCGGGGGGCCAATTCCGGCATCGACGATGCGGACAACCTGGCCTGGAAGCTGGCCTACGTGGTCAAGGGCCAGGCGTCGCATGCCTTGCTGGACAGCTATTCGGACGAGCGCGTGTTCGCCGCCCATGAAAACTTGCGCCACGGCACCAAAAGCACGGAATTCATGGCGCCGCCCACCTTTGCCTTCGAGCTGATGCGCACGGCCGTGCTGGGCCTGGCGGGCAGGCATGCGCATGTGCGCTCGCTGATCAACCCGCGCCAGACGAGCGCCATCGCGTATGCGCAGTCGGCCCTGAATGCGCCGGACCGCGACACGTTTGCCGCCGGCCCCGCTCCGGGCACGGTCTTGCCGGAATGCCCGCTGGCGCTGCCGTACGACGGCGGGCAAAAAGCGGGGTATATTACCGATTTGCTCAAGCGCGCAGATGGCCATTTCACGGGGCTGTACTTCAGCGAGGACGGGGCCATTCCCGCTGAATTGCTGGCGCTGGGCGACACCTTGCCGCTGACGGGCGTGGCGATTTCCCGCAGCGGAGCGCAAGAGTGCGCCTGGGACCACACGGCGCAGGTATTCTCGCTGTTCGACGCGCAGCCTGGCACGTTTTACCTCGTGCGCCCCGATGGGCACGTGCTGGGACGCTGGCGGCAAGTGCAGGCGGGGCAGGTGGCGGCAGCGCTGGCGGCGGCCGGCATCGCCCGATCACAGTAACAAGGAGACAATATGACCGACATCGAACTGGATAATTTGTACACGGAGCTGTGCCACACCATGGGCGGCCTGGGCGAACAGCGTTCGCCCCTGTTCCTGGCCCGTTTCGCCTTGCTGGCGATGGGCGCCATCGGCAAGGCCGACGTGGTGCAGGGCTTGCTGCGCGACGCGGCCGACGGCTTGGCGGAGCCGGCATGATAGGCGCCGGCTACCAAAGCGGCTTCGGCAACGAATTTGCCACGGAAGCCGTGCCCGGCGCCTTGCCGCAGGGGCAGAATTCGCCGCAGCAGGCGCCCCTGGGCCTGTACGCGGAACAATTGTCGGGCACGGCCTTCACGGCGCCGCGCGCGCAGAACCGGCGCTCGTGGCTGTACCGCATCCGCCCCGCCAGCCAGCATCCGCCGTTTACCTTGCTGGAAAACACCCGCATCGTCAGCGACTTCCACGCCATGCCGCCGACGCCGCCGAACCAGTTGCGCTGGGACCCGTTGCCGCTGCCCGACAGCGCCACGGCGGTGGATTTCATCGACGGCTGGCAGACCATGGCTGGCAACGGCAGCGCCGAAACCATGAGCGGTTGCGCCATCCACGTGTATGCGGCCAACCGCTCCATGCAGCGCTTCTTCTACTCTGCCGATGGCGAATTGCTGGTCGTGCCGCAGCAAGGCCGGCTGGCCATTGCCACGGAACTGGGCTTGATCGAGCTGGAACCGCAGGAAATCGCCGTCATCCCCCGTGGCGTGCGTTTCCGCGTGACCTTGCCCGATGGCGCGGCGCGCGGTTATGTGTGCGAAAACTTCGGCACGGCCTTCCGCCTGCCCGACATGGGCCCCATCGGTTCGAACGGCCTGGCCAACAGCCGCGATTTCTTCACGCCGCACGCGGCGTACGAAGACATCGACGCCGCATGCGAACTGCTGGCCAAGTTCGGCGGCCATTTGTGGCGCACGACCCTGGACCATTCGCCGCTGGACGTGGTGGCCTGGCATGGCAATTACGCGCCGTACAAATATGACCTGCGCCGCTTCAACACCATCGGCTCGATCAGCTACGACCACCCGGACCCGTCGATTTTCCTCGTGCTGCAGGCGCCCAGCGAAAATCCCCTGTTCGGCGCCATCGACTTCGCCATCTTCCCGCCGCGCTGGCTGGCGGCCGAGCATACCTTCCGCCCGCCGTGGTTCCACCGCAACGTGGCCAGCGAATTCATGGGACTGATCCACGGCGTGTACGACGCCAAGGCGGCCGGTTTCGTGCCGGGCGGCGCCAGCCTGCACAACTGCATGTCCGGCCACGGCCCCGATGCGCAGACCTTCGAGAAGGCGTCGCACAGCGACACGTCCGCGCCCGTGAAGGTGGGCGACACGATGGCCTTCATGTTCGAGACGCGCACCATCCTCAAGCCCACGCCATTCGCGCTGGACGGCGGCCTGCTGCAAAACGACTATTTCGCGTGCTGGCAAGGCTTGCGCAAGCATTTCGATCCGGAGCAGGCGTAGACAGCCTATCAAAACCTGCTGCGCATCGTAATTTTTACTGCCTCGGCGGCCCCGTACTCCGTACAGTTGCGCTTCTCGAGCCGACACGGGCGCCGAGTCTTTCTTTCGCTCATTACGGTTGTGTCAGGCGTTGTTAGTCAAACATTAGTCGCACAGTCCGCGCCCGCGCCTGTGCGATAAATCTTGCCAAGTTGAAATTATCAATATACCATCCACCTTGCATCGAGCACGCGATTTTTTCTGTACCCGCTAGTCGAAGAAATGAACTGCTGAAAGGGCTGTATGGACCACTTTCCGGAGAACTTCGCCCGTCGTCGTGCCCTTCGAGGCATCGGTGCTCTCGCGGTTGGCACAACCGTCGGCTTGTCAGGCTGTTGCTTGCTCAAACCATGTCCCATAGATTGCGTAAACAGTCCTGACATTAACTTGCCGACGGGACCTTTGACCATCGATGCCCACTGCCACATTTTCAATGGCACGGATATCCCTGTCATGGACTTTGTGGGAAAGGTGCTGGTTGGGGAGGCCAGCCCGCTGGGACCTGCGGCAATGGCTGTCGGTGCGCTGCTACAAGGCCTTGCGTGGTCATTGGCGCCTTCGGGTAATGTGGAACTGCAGACGCTCCGGGAGTTGTCCCCCCAACTGGCTGCTTGTACAACCGAGCAGGCCAAGATTGAGGTCATTTCACAGCTGCGACGAAACGCATATGCAGCCGGTACGGCTTCCTTGAAGACCGCTGCCGCTACCTCCCCCCTGTACCTGCCATTCATTGTGGAAAAACAAAGCAAGTTCCTTGTTCCCGATATGCAGACCCGTTTGCAAGTCGAGGCCCTGGAAATTATTGACAAGCTTCCTGCCACGATTCCCGATTTGGACAAGGACGCTCCAGAGCCATTGGACATGCTGAGTGGAGACAGGTCGGTGATGGGTGTAATTAAATTCATCCTTCAAAATTTCCAATACCGGTATGTAAATATTCAGCAATATCTGCGCACATTTAATGTTCCCGGGGTTCGAACGGTGGACCTCCTTATGCCCAGCATGGTCGATTATTCGTGGTGGATATCAAAGGGGAAAACAACAGGGACGACGCTCGAAACGCAGGTCAAGGTCATGGAGCAGTTGTCCATTATGACGGGAGGGAGAATGCACGGATTCGTGCCATTCTGTCCGTTGCGAGAAGTGGCGTTCGGCAAGGGGGAATCAGCTACCAGTTCTTTTGCTCTTGTCCAGGGCGCGCTTGATGAACATGGATTTATCGGCGTCAAGTTATACCCACCAATGGGCTTTGCCGCGCTGGGAAATCAGCATATTCAAGATGCGGAGCCCGATTTCTGGAAGCGTTGTTGGTTGCCGGAGTGGGTACAAAATACCCCTGATTTGGGAAGGTTGCTTGATGACGCCTTGCGCCGGCTTTATGGCTACTGTGAAGAGCATGGTGTACCTGTCATGGCGCACACGGGTCTTTCTAACGGGCCCAGCATGGCCTTCAAGAATCTGGCCGGCTCCAGATACTGGGCGTGCGTCTTGAAGGAGTTTCCACGCCTGCGTATCAACTTCGGACATTTTGGCGACACGTCAATCGTGAAAGACCAGCGTGCAGGATTCTCCCTTGCCGAAGCATTTGCAAAGGAAATGAATCCAAGCGGACCTGGGGAATTCGCGTACGCCGATGCTGGATTCTTTACCGAGGTGATATCGGACCAGCCTGAACTCAAGGCCGATCTGCAAAAGCTCTATAACCTTACCGCCCAAAAGGGTTCTGCATCGTTGGCGAATCGCTTTTTATATGGCACAGACTGGGAAATGAGCCTGACAGCCAGCTCAATTGGAAGCTATTTGAGCGATTTTATGAAACTTTTCAAAGAGCTTGAAGAACTGCCATCTCTCAGAGACGAAACCGCGACGACGCTCTCGAATAAATTCTTTGGCGATAACGCCGTACGTTACGCAGGCTTGTCCCGAGGCGGGAAAACGCGTTTGAGGTTGCAGACATTCTATGACAAACATGGCGTAAAGCCGCCTGCCTGGTTGTTGAAAGTTGATGATCGATTCGGTTAGCGGAAAAGAGCATGGTGCGGGTGTCCGAAATTTCACTTTCAAAATTTGGAGATTATCGATGTCTAACAGCCTCCGGCAGTCGGTTGCTATCATTTTCTCGCTCATGGCTATGGGAGCCTCGGCAGCGGATATCGATATGGAAAAAATCCAGCAAGAAATTCCTGCGGCAAAAGATGAATCCATATCCGTTATTTGTGAGAGATGCAATTCTGATTTCAAGATAAGCGAGCATAAAATACTGCTGGATGGCCTGAGCAGCCGGAGGTATGTGCGCCAAATGCAAATTGCACTTTACATGCAAGATATCGTTCATCAGACTGCATCAAAAGCCCACTTCGACAACTGTGATTTTTCCGGAGCTATCGCTTATATTGCACAACTTAAAGCCGAACTGGACGAGCACGCTGAAGCGGCCACGGTTCTTCTCATGGCAAAAAAACCATTGTTGGTGAATCTGGAACTGAATCTGGCCTTCCTGTCCCTGGGACAGGCACTGCATGGAATTCAGGACTTCTATGCTCACACGAATTATGTCGAAATCAATATCGATCATGCCAGCGCTTTATCGGACTTCAAGGTTGTCAAAACCTGGGGAGACCAGGCAGAAGAGAATATTCAAAAATGGCAAGAGGTGGGTCTAAAATCTGGATACGTGAGTTGGGGGGCACCAAAGAAATGTGCTGTTCCATATGAAACGCATGGAGAGATGGCTAAAGACTCAAAGGAAACTGATCGAGGGAAAAAAACTATTTCAAAGTTTGGTAATGTTACCCATTTTGAAGTGGCTCAGGGACTTGCCAAAGATGCTTCAAAGAAATTTATTCTTGACGTATTCGCAGAGTGGCCGATTTTAAACGCAGTAAGTCAGGGAACGATTACACTCGATGTGTTGGTGGACAGCCGGGCGACCGTTTTGAAGTAGCGACGAATCAAATCCCGCAAGGTCAGTGTTGAAGTCGGGGAGGGATGACGCCATCGCCAGCCAAAGTGCGCCGTTTGCGACAAAACAGCGTTCACTCCCGGCTCTTCGCATATGCAAATTCCGGATAAGCTAGCGCGGCACCATTCGTTCACGCCTGGAGATGGAGCGCGGTATAGTCGGCCCATGGAACTCTTAGCCCACAACTTCAGCAGCGATTTCGCGCGCAGCGCCCACCTGGCCCGCGGCGCGGGCGATGACGGCGACAGCGAGGCGCTGGTCGCCTTCCGCGACCCGCAGCAAATGAGCTTGCTGGTACGCGCCACGGCCTTTGTCTTTGCCGACCCCCGTTCGCGCCAGTTGCACGAGCTGATCGAACGCATTGCCCCCAGCGAGGCGACGGTGCTGATCACGGGCGAAACGGGGACGGGAAAAGAACTGATTGCGCGCCACGTGCATGGCTTGAGCGGCCGCGCCGAACAGACCTTCGTGGCGATCAACTGCGGCGCGTTTTCCGAAACCCTCGTCGAGAGCGAACTGTTTGGCTATGAAAAAGGCGCGTTTACGGGCGCGCAGCAGGGCAAGCCTGGCTGGTTCGAGACGGCCAGCGGCGGCACCCTGTTCCTCGATGAGATCGGCGACTTGCCGCTGGCGATGCAGGTCAAGCTGCTGCGCGTGCTGCAGGAGCGCGAAGTGGTGCGCCTGGGCGCGCGGCGCGCCATCCCCATCGACGTGCGCCTGATCGCCGCCACCAATGTGGACCTGGCCGAAGCCGTGCGGGCAGGGCGCTTCCGCGAAGACCTGTATTACCGGCTGCAGGTGATCGGCCTGCCGCTGCGTCCCCTGCGCGAGCGCCCGGGCGACATCATGCCGCTGACGCGCCACTTCATGGCCATCTATGCGCAGCGCCTGCACCTGGGCGAGGTGGAACTGGGCCTCGATGCGCAAGAGGCCTTGCTGGCCTACCCATGGCCGGGCAACATCCGCGAACTGGAAAACGTCATCCACCGCGCGCTGCTCGTGTGCCGCAGCGGCGTCGTGCGGGCCGAGGATTTGAGTTTGTCGGGCTGGCACAGGGCGCCCGCTGCCGCACCTGTCCCCGCATCTGTTTCCGTGGCTGTCCCAGACGCCTGGGCGGGCGGCGCCGATATCGCCTATGCGGCCCACGGCGCGTCCGGCCAGGACGATCTGTTGGCGGCCGAGCGCTTTGCCCGCGCCTGGCAAGCCTTGCTCGACTCGGGCGAAGCCGTGGAATTCGAGGCGATGCAGCAGGAACTGGTGCGCGCCGCGTGGGAGCGCAATGAGCGCAACCAGGTGCGCACGGCCAGGCACTTGAATTTGAGCCGCAACATCCTGCGTACTTTCCTGAAAAAGGCGGGCGCCATCGACTAGGCGCATGCGCGACCTCCCGGAGCCGGACCCGCAGCGATGCGGCTCCGGCTTTTTTCATGGCTGCTGCGCGCGCAGCACATTGCTGCCATGGGGGCAGCGGATTGCTGCCAAATCAACAGCGGCGGGCCGCGGCGGGCATCCTGGGCATGGCATGTTTTCTGCGAGGAGGGTAGGGCAGGCCGCTGCGCGATGCGCGTACGGTCTTTTCTTCGACCCACGACAGGAGTCCACGCATGACCATAGAATTCATCTGGCAATTGCCCACCAGCGGCGATGGCCGTTACGCGGCGCCCGGCATCACGCGCCGCGGCGAACGGGCCGCCGGCGCGCCCAGCCCCCTGCAGGCGGGCGTGAGCGACCCGCGCGGCGCGCGTCCGCCATTCAATTATTTCGATTATTTGCACCAGATCGCCCGCGCGGCCGATCTTTCCGGCTTCGACGGTATCCAGGTGCGCCACGATACGCAGGGCGATGAAAGCTGGATCGTCGCCGGCTACCTGGCCCGCAGCACGCGCCACCTGAAACTGATCGCGGAATTCGACGCGGCCTGGGGTTCGGCCGTGTATGCGGCAAAGAACGCCGTCAGCTTCCAGCGCTTCACGGGGGGACGCTTCGCCTGGCAGATCGGCCCTGGCGGCGACGCGGCAGCGCGCCGGCGCCAGGGCGATGCGGCGCCGGAGGCCGACATCCTGCCCCGCATCGATGAATTCATCACGGTGGCGCGCGGCGTGCAGAATACGTCGCCGTTCAGCTTCAAGGGCAAGTTCTTCGAAGTGCAGGACGGGGGCTTCAAAGGGCCGCTGGCGAACCATCCCGTGAACGGCATCTATCTGACGGGCGAGTCGCCTGAAGCGCTGGCCCTGTCGGCGCGCCAGGCCGACGTGCACGTCTTTGACGCGGCGCCCGTGAAGGATTTGCAGCCCGCCATCGCCAGCCTGCATGCGCAGGCGCGCCAGCTGGGCCGCGCCGTGGCGGCGGGCTTGCGCATCGACGTGCTGGCCCGCGAAACGTTCGACGAAGCCTTGCGCGACGCGCGCCGCTACCGCAGCGGGGCGGGCCTGCCTGACGATGCTCCGTCGGCTGATGGCACGGCGGGCGGTGCAGCCTTGTTCTGGCCCGGCTTTGCGCAAGCGCAAACGGGCGCCCGCGGGGCCCTGGTCGGCAGCCATGCACAGGTCGCCGCAGCGCTCGAAGCCTACGCGCAAGCCGGTGTGTCCAGCTTCGTGCTGGCGGCCATTCCCCATTTCGAGGAAGCCTACCGCATCGGCGAGCACGTGCTGCCCCGCGTGCGGGCAGCGTTGCGCGCCCAGCTGCAAGCGGCTTGAGTCCCCGTATCCAACCTATTCAAGGAGTACCCATATGGCTATCGATTTTTTCTGGCGCATCCCCACGCATGGCGAACCGAGTTCGCACCGCGCCCGCACGCCGTTTCGCGGCGACTGGTTTCCCGGCAATGACAACCTGCGCCAGGCCGGCCTCGGTGGCGGCGGCGCCGACGGTTTCACTTATATCGACTACCTGGCGGAAATCGCCCGCGCGGCGGAATTGTCCGGCTTCCAGGGCGGTCTGATTCCATCTTTCCCCATGACGGACGAACCGTGGGCCATTTCCGCGCTGCTGGCGCGTGAAACGAGCACTTTCCGCTTCATGATCCCGTTCCAGCCCGGCTTCCTGAACCCCGTGGTGGCCGCGCGCATGACGGCCAGCCTGCAGCGGGCCACGGGCGGGCGCGCGCTGTACAACGTGATCACGGGCGGCGGCGGTCCGGCGCAGCTGTGGTGGGGCGATTCGGCCGGCCACGACGACCGCTACACGCGCACGACGGAATTTCTCGACGTGGTGCGCGGCGTGTGGCGCGGCGGGCCGTTTTCCTACCAGGGCAAGTTCTACCAGGTGGAGGATGCGGGCCTGGCCACGCCGCTGTCGGAGCAGGATTTCCCCGAGATTTACTTTTCCGGCTCGTCCGACGCGGCCCTCGGTTCTGCGTCCAAGCATGCCGATTACTACCTGACGTGGCTGGAGCCGTTCGAGCAGCTGCGCGAGAAATTCGCCCGCGTGCATGAAAAGACGGCGCTGCTGGGCCGCAAGATCAAGTGCGCCGTGCGCGTCGACATCGTCGCCCGCGCCACGGAAGAGGAGGCGTGGGACGAAGTGCGCAAGGGTTTCGAGGCCGTCGATGCGGCCACCCTGCGCCAGTTCCTGGGCGCGGATGGCGGCGATTCCGTGGGCGCGGCGCGCCAGCGGGGCAACCGCCCGACGACCCTGAACAGCTACAAGGACTTGATCACGGCGCCGAATATCTGGTCCGGCTTCAACCTGCTGCGCGGCGGCCAGACGCAGGGCATCGTCGGCAGCTACCAGCAAGTGGCCGAACGCCTCGACGAACTGGTGCAGCTGGGCGCCGACGCCTTCATCCTGGCCAGCACGCCGCACCTGGAAGAAGCGTACCGCGTGGGCGAGGAAGTGCTGCCCCTCGTGCGTGGCCACACGGCGGCACTGCTGCGCGCTGCCTGAGTATCCCCTGTTGCCGCGACAGCAGCGCCACCGCCTGCTGTCGCGCAGGCAGCACGCGGCGGCGCCGCTGCTGCCAAATCAACAGCACTATCATGACGATAGTCTTCCTTTGAAATCAATCACTTAACGACGATTTTGCTGCGCTGCGGCAGCGGGCATGCCCCTTGCAATACAGGTCATCACCATCTCGCGTTTTGACTTTACTCAAGGATAATCACCCATGCGCCGTTCGACTGCCCCCGCCGCCTTTTCCTCTTTCCCCTTTCATTTGACGCCAGTGCGCCGCGCGCTGCGCTCGGCCTTCGCCATCGGCGGCCTGATGCTCGTCCATGGCATGGCCCATGCCGAAGCGCCCGGTGCAGAGGTCATCGCCGCAGCCGACGCGAACGGCGCCGGCGAGGGCGCCGCGCTGCAATCGGTGACGGTGACGGCGCAAAAACGCGAAGAATCCGCGCAGAAGGTGCCGAGCGCGATCACGGTCCTGGGCGGCAAGGAGCTGCTCGACACGGGCATCGGCCGCTCGGCCAGCGAAATCCTCAATTACGTGCCGAACGCCTCGGCCGGCACGCAGCAGCATGGCCGCCCGCGCTGGTGGATACGCGGCGTGGGTGCGGGCCAACAGCAGATCGACTTCCCGAATCCCGTCGGCTTTTACCTCGACGACGTCTACATCAGCAATTCCAGCGCCACGGGTTTTCCCTTGTTCGACCTGGACCGGGTGGAAGTGCTGCGCGGCCCGCAAGGCACCCTGTGGGGCAAGAACACGACGGGCGGCGCCATCAACGTGATTTCGCGCAAACCGTCGTTCAAGTCCAGCGGCTACGCCAAGGTCGATTACAGCAGCTACGACACCAAGCTGGCCGAAGGGGCCATCGGCGGCGCGCTGGTCGACGAGGTGCTGGCGGGGCGCTTGTCCTTCCACACGGAGCAGCAGGACAAGGGCCGCTTCCACAACCAGTTTACAGGCGAACGCGATGGAAAGCTCAAGGACAGCGCCATCCGCGGCCAGCTCAAGGCCCTGATCGGACGTGATTTGACGGCCAATCTGAACCTGCATTATCGCGACTACACGACCAAGGGCGCCACCACCACCGTGGCCAGCTATGGCGCGAATGGCGTGTACCGCAATGGCTACATCCCCAGCACGAATCCCGATGACGTGAGCACGAATGCGCCGGCCGACAGCGACGTGAAACAGGGCGGCGCGCAGCTGAACCTGGAATATGCACTGGGCGAGCTGACCCTGACGTCGATCACCGGCTATGAAAACTTCCGCAACGAGGCGACGGGCGACAGCGACAACACGCCGCTGGAAGTGGGCCGCAGCCGCTCGAAGGCCAGCAGCCGCCAGGTATCGCAGGAGCTGCGCCTGACGTCGCCGCAAAACGGCGCCGTGAGCTGGGTGGCGGGCCTGTTCTACTTCAATGAAAAGATCGATTCCGATTCGGCTGGCGCGCGCCTGCCCAACGGCACCGTGCCGGCGCTGGCGGGCAGCACACAGCCCGTCGGCTACAACCGCACCGTCTACCAGCACAAGGCGCGCAGCGCGGCCATCTTCGGCAGCACGACCGTCAACTTCAGCGAGCAGTTCCTGTCCACCTTCGGCTTGCGCTGGACGACGGAAACCAAGGACCTCGATTTGCGCCGCGTGCAGGCCGCATCGAACACGGTGACGTTTGGCGATGCGTCGAACTGGTGGAACACGGTCAAGGGCGGCAATTACGCGGCCGCTTCCGTGGCCAACAACAATTTCACGTCGAACCCGTCGACCACGTGGAACGCGCTGACGTATGACGTGACGCCCGAATACCGCTTCAGCCGCACCCTGCGCGGCTACCTGAAATACGCGCACGGCATCAAGTCGGGCGGCTACAACACGAGCGCCACGGACGTGCGCGCCCTGAACACGGTCAAGCCGGAAACCCTGAATTCCTTCGAGGCGGGCATCAAGTCGGAATGGCTGGACGGGCGCCTGAATTTCAACGCCAACGTCTTCCACTATGACTACAAGAACGTGCAGGTGAATATCACGGGCGTGTACAACGGCGACCCCACGCAAAGCGTCAATTACCTGCAAAACGTGCGCAAGGCCCACGTGAACGGTGCGGAATTCGAGCTCGAGGCGCAGCCGACGGACAACCTGCACCTCAACGCCAATATCGGCCTGCTGCGCACGGAATTCGACGATTTCGCCATCCAGAACAATGGCGGCGACCGCTCCGGCAATGAATTCGTGCGCTCGCCCCACGTGACGGCCTTGCTGGCGGCCGACTACCGCTACCCGCTGGGCAATGGCGCGCAGCTGGTGTTCAGCGGCGACGTGCGCTACACGTCGAAGCAGTACTACTATGTCGACCCGCAAAATGCCGCGCGCGACTTGCTGAACCAGGGCGGCTTCGCGCTGGCCAATGCACGCCTGTCGTACGTGCTCCCTGGCGGCAAGCAGCGCATCACGGCATATGCGAACAACCTGGCCGACAAGGTCTACCGCAACCACACGCTCACCAGCTTCGTGCCGGGCGCCGTGAATGGCGACACCGTCATCATCGGCCAGGGCCGCACGGTGGGGGCATCGTACACGCTGCAGTTCTGAGCCTGACCGCCTGATGTAGAAAGGCCGGCGATTGCGCCGGCCTTGTCGTTTATGGCGCCAGCTTAGGCCGCCACGTGCAGCAACGCGTCGAGGCGCCGCTGCGCCTCTTCCAAAGGCCGGCGGTCGATCCACGCCCCGATATCCACGTCGCGGTCGAGGAAACCGTGCTGCAGCTGGAAATCCTTCTGCTGGCGGAACAGCGCCACTTTTTCCTCTGACAGGTCGGGCGCCAGGGTCAGGTGAAAACCGTCACGGTAGGCTTCGGCCACGGCGTCGGCGCCGGCCCGCGTCTCGCCCTGCAGGATGGCCAGCACGTCTTCCTTGTGGCTGCGGGCCCAGTGCGCGGCGCGCAGGGTTTGCGTCAGGAAGCGCACGACCAGCTCGAAATGCTGCTCCAGCATGGTCTCATGCACGGTGATCGGCCGCGGCGTGCCGTTATTCACGCGGAAGCGCCGGTCGGGCAGGGCGTCGATGTCTATGCCCACTTCCAGCCCCGCCGCGCGGGCCGCCTCGGCCGCCGCCGCGCCTTTTACGTAGACGGCATCGACTTCGCCGCGCAGCAGCGGCGCGATGCCTTGCCACAGTCCCGCGCCGAGATTGGCTTGCGCCGGCGCCTCGCCGCCCACTTCCACCAGCTGCACGTCGTCGAGCGTGAGGCCGGCCGACGCCAGCACGCCCTTGTAGCCGGCCAGGCTCATGCCGCGCGCGATGCTGCGTCCGCGCCGGTTGTCGCGCAAGTCCTCGGCGCGGAAGACGGGCAGCGCCAGACGCTTGCCCTGCAGCTGCGCGGGCGTCGCGATGCCGGAGCCGGGGCGCACGAGGATGGCTTGCCACTCGTCGATCCAGGTCAGACCGATCAAGCGCGTGGGCGCCCCTTGCGCGCGCGCGGGCAGGGCCAGCAGGTTGCCGCCTTCGCGCACGAGCGTGGACAAGCCATGGTCGTAGTGGTGGCGCGCCAGCTCGCCGCCCACTTCCTGCAGGGTCTTTAACGCGATGCCGTCGCGGGCGAATTCCTCGTCCAGCCAGCCCAGTTTGTAGGCCAGGCCCGTGGCTGTGGGCACGGGGCAGCGGGTGAACCAGACGGTATCGACGGCGGGGACAGTTACGGTAGTCATGGAATTCCTTCGTGGTGGTGGAAGCCTGTAACCGTGCAGGAAACGTGCCCGCGCCGCTTGCTGGCTGGCCGACAGCGTGTGTGGACGGTGCTGCTGCCATGCCAGCAGCCGCTGTTGCGCAGGCAGCAGCCATGCACCAATTTCCTGGCGCTGGCGCTGGCACGCGTCTTGCGAAAGTAGAGGCAGGACTGACCCGTATTCCAACCCCAACGAATGGAGCATGACATGACGGACGTGGCACAAGCGGAAGCACAACAAGTACAGGTGCAGGAGTTGACGGCGGCCGAACTGGCCTTCGTGGAACAGGTGCGCCGCGATGCGCAGACCGCCTTCGACGGCTTGCGCGAGACGGGCAGCCTGACGGCCAACGGCACGGTGGGCTTCGTCGAGCGCACGCCGGGCGGCGACAAGGTGGTGGTGGTCAACGATCCGGGCCCGTTCCGCCGCGGCCAGGCCCTGAAGGCGGCCGTGCTGGCGCTCGACGGCACGGTGCTCGCGGGCGACGCGAACAACGGCGGCGCGCGCTACTTAAAACTGTTCCGCGAGCGGCCGGAGGTCACGTCGATCTCGCACGTGCACTCGCCGTCGCTGGGCGCATGGGCGCAGACGCACCGCACCCTGCCGATCCGCTACGTGCCCGTGCAGCGCTACCAGCTGGTGCGCGAAATTCCCATCTATATCGACCGCCGCCAGCCGGAAGTCGATTTCATCCTCGGTGAAATCGCCCGCAACACGCATGCGACGGCCATCCTGGAAGCGAATGGCGGCGCCACCGTGTGGGGCAAACAGGGCTTGCTGAAGCTGGCCGAATTCATCCTGCTGCTGGAAGAGGGCGCGAAGATCCAGATCGCGGCCGAAGCCATCGGCGGTTCGCGCGATTTCGGTCCCGGCGTGCTGCTGCAGCAATGGAAGATGAGCAAGCTGATCGACACGGCGCGCGCCTTGTCGCTGCTGCCCGCCACCGACCTGGTGTAACCCTTTCACGAACAGGCCCGCAATGTCATTGAAATTCTTACGTTTGATCTGGCGCAAGGCAGTCGCCGCCGCCGTGGCGGTCAGCCTGCTGGCGCCAGCCATCGCTGTGGCGGCCGAGCCGCTGCCGGCCGCCGTGCGCATCGCCGTCGTGGCCCGCACGGCGCCGTCCGGCAAGACCGTGTTTGCCGGTTCCGCCGCCCAGGTGGCATCGACGGGCTGGCTGTCGGCCGAACTGGGCAAGCTGGGCGTGAAGCTGGAATGGGTGCCCGTCACCACCAATTCCGTGGCGACGCAGGTCAACGAAGCGTTTGCCAACCATTCGATCGACCTGGCCCAGTATGGCGACTTGCCGTCGATTATCGCCAATGCCTCGGGCTTGCAGACGCGGCTGATCTTGCCCGGCGGCAGCGCCAACAACACCTATCTGGTGGTGCCGAACGGTTCCACGGCCAAATCCATCCAGGACTTGAAGGGCAAGAAGATCGCCCTGCACCGGGGGCGGCCGTGGGAGTACCCGTTTGCCCGCCTGCTGGAAGCGAACGGCATGACCTTGCGCGACGTCAAGATACTCAACCTGAATCCGCAGGCGGGCGCGGCGGCCGTGGCGACGGGCGGCGCGGATGCCTTCTTTACCCTCAGCGACGCCTTCTTGCTGGAAGATAAAAAGGTCGGCAAGATCATCTGGTCGAGCAAGGCGCCGCCGCAGGATTGGAAGATGCGCGCCGAGCTGTGGGCCGACAGCGGCTTCCTGCAACGCTGGCCGCAGCTGGCCCAGCTGGTGGTGACGGCCTATGTGCGCGAACACCACCGGGCCGCCGGCGCGGGCGGCGAAGACGAATACGTACGCACGGAGGCGGCTGCGGGCCAGGTGGAAAGCGTGGTGCGGCGCGAACTGGCGGGCGACCACACGCCGTGGCAGGCGCGCTGGTCGCCCTTGTTTACGGCCAGCCTGCGCCAGCATTATGTGGGCGAGGCCGCATATGCGAAGAGCGCGGGCTTGATCGGGCGGCCCCTGCAAGTCGACAGCCTGTTTGCGCCCCAGTTCGTCAACACGGCGCTGGCGCAGCTGAAACTGCAAACGTACTGGGCGCCATGACTTCCATCGCCCGCGCCATCGCCTTGCCGCGCACCCCCGCGCCAGCGCGTGCAGCCTCAGTCTCCTTGCTGCAGCGCTTTATCCGTTCACCCTGGTCCGTGTGGGCGTCGCCGCTGGCCTTGCTGCTGCTGTGGACGGCCGCCACCACCTTCGAGTGGATGCCTGCGCATATTTTGATGTCGCCATGGCAAGTACTGCTGACGGCGCGCGACCTGGCCGAAAGCGGCGAACTGGGCCAGCACCTGGGCATCAGCCTGTTCCGCCTGCTGGCCGGCTTCGGCCTGGGCGCCAGCTGCGGCCTGGCCTTTGGCGTCGTGCTGGGGCTGTCTCCTGGCTTGCGCGCCTATGTCGACCCCACCTTCAATGTCTTGCGCCAGTTGCCGACCGTCGCCTTGATCCCCTTGTTCATCTTGCTGTTCGGCATAGGCGAGAGTTTTAAAGCGTTTATTGTTGCCAAGGCCAGTTTCTTCATCGTTGCGTTGGCCGTGCATGACGCCATCCGCAACCTGTCGCTGCGCTACTTTGAGGTAGCGCAAGTGTATTGCTTCTCGCGCTGGCAGCGCATCCGCCTGATCGTCCTGCCGGCCATCGTGCCGGCCGCGCTGACGGGCATGCGCATCGCCCTGTCGCGCTCGTGGATGGTGCTGGTGGGCGCGGAATTGCTGGCCGCGGACAGCGGCTTGGGCCAGATGATGGAAATGGGCCGGCAAATGTTCCGCCTCGACGTGGTGATGGTGGGCGTGGTGCTGACGGGCGTGATCGGCTTCGGCCTGGACCGGGCTTGCCACGCGCTGGAAGCACGGCTGATGCGCTGGAAGCGTAGTGGCGATGGTAAGGGAGGCGCCGCATGAAACAACGTTTGATCCAGATCATCAAAGGCGCGCTGTTGCCGCTGGCCTTGCTGGGCGCCTGGCAATGGGCGTCCGGCCAGGGCGCGGCGGCCGCGTATATCTTTGTCTCCCTGGGCGACCTGGCGCACAGCTTGCGCGACCTGGTGATCACGGGCGAGCTGTGGGTGCACCTGCGCGCCAGCCTGGGCCGTAGCCTGTCCGGCTTGTTGCTGGGCGGCAGCGCCGGCATCGTCACGGGCGCGCTGATGGCGCAGTCGCCGCTGGCGGACCGATTGATCGGCCCCCTGTTCCACAGCATCCGGCAAGTACCGTTGCTGGGCCTGATTCCCTTGCTGGGCTTGTGGGTGGGCAATGGCGACGGCGCCAAGCTGCTGGTGATCGCCATCGCCGCCTTCTATCCTACCGTGCTCAACACCTATGCGGGCATGCGCCAGGTGGAAGGGCGCTTGCGCGAAGTGGGGCAGGTGCTGACCCTGACGCGCTGGCAGACCTTGCGCCAGATCTTGTTGCCGGGCGCCATGCCGGCCATCGTCACGGGTGTCACGCATGCACTGGCGTTCGCCTGGCTCGCTTGCCTGGGCGGCGAGCTGCTGTTTTCAGCCGGTCCCGGCATGGGTTCATTGCTGCTCAATGGCGAAGTGTCGGGCCGCATGGATGTCGTCTTGCTGGCCGTGCTCGTGATCGCCTTGCTGGCGCAGGCGATGAACGTGGCGTTTGCGCGCCTCGCGCGCCTGCTGGTGAAGGGGCGCAGCAGTGAGTGAATCCCTGCCATTCCAACCGGACGCGGCCGTCAGCGCCCGCGAAGGGGAGTTACGCGCCTTCTTGCTGCGCTTTATCGGCCTGACCCTGCTGTCGGGCGTGACCATCGGCATGAACAAGGTGCTGGCCACCTTGCTGGGACTGCATTTGCACGTGAGCAACTTTCAGCTGGCCGCGATCAGCAGCGCGGAAACCCTGGCCATGGCGCTGGGCACCATTCCTGCCGGCTACATCTTGTCGCGCGGCAATCCGAAGCATTTGTACGCGGGCGTCAGCCTGAGCCTGGCGCTGGCCTTTTGCGTGCTGCCGTGGCTGCCCGGCTGGCAATGGGTGGCCTTGCTGATGTTTTTGGTGGGCTTGTGCATTTCCCTGCGCATCGTGGCCATGAGTACCGTGTTTCTCGTGCGCTTGCCGGAACTGGGGCAGGGCAAGGCGGGCTGGTACAAGGGGACGTTGATACTCGGCATGCAGTTCCTCGGGCCCCTGTGCGGCAATTACCTGATCGCGCAACTGGGGCTGAAGGCGGGATTTTTGATTTCGGCCCTGATGTTCGCCATCCTGGCCGTGCTGGGCTGGCAAGTGTTGCCTGACAATACGGCGCCGCGCAAGCAGGCCGGTCACCCCACGCTGCCGGGCGCGGCCAGCCTGCGCGAACTGCTGCGCCTGCCCATCGTGCGCGTGACTTATCTGTTTGAAATCCTCGCCAGCTTCACGGCGTCCAGCGTGGGCGTGTTTTCCATCTTGCTGGCCATCCGCGTGCTGCACTGGCCTGCCCACCACTCCGTCTGGCTGATGGCCGTGCAGGGACTCAGTTGCGTGCTGGTGCTGCTGTTACTGGGCCGTTTCGTGCTGGCCAGCCGCTATCGCGAGCAACTGTATGGCGGCGCCCACCTGGCCATCATGGCGGCCTTGCTGATCCTCGGCCTGTGGCCTTCCAGCATCGCCTACCTGGGTGCCTCCGTGCTGCTGGGGCTTGGCCTGGGCGTAAATAACCTCGTCAATACGGACAATATCGCCCGCGCCCCCGTCGACAAGGCCCGCGTTTCCGCCCATCTGACCCTGTTCGGCATGGTGGGCGGCACGGCCGGCGCGCTGGCGGCGGGCCGCCTAGCCGACTTGACGGGCTTGCGCAATGTGTTCCTGATCTGGCTATTTCCCTGGCTGGCCGCCTGGCTGGTTTTCCACGGCAGCCGCTGGCTGCGCCGCTCGCCGCCCGCCGCCATTCCTTCCCTCGCCCCCACCGCAGAGAGTGCGCCATGAATGATTTTGTTTCCCCATCGGCCTTGTCGCCGCAACAGCAGCACCTGAGCGGCGGCTTGCAAGTGCAGCACGTGAGCAAGTCGTTTTCCCTGAAAGGCGCGCCGCTGCCCGTGCTCGACGATATTTCGCTGACCATCGCGCCGGGCGAATTCGTCGCCATCGTGGGCGCCTCAGGTTGCGGTAAATCAACCCTGCTGCGCCTGCTGGCAGGCCTGGACACGGATTACACGGGCTTGCTGCTGCACGATGGCGTGCCCATCCGTGGCACGGATCTGCGTCGGGGCCTCGTGTTCCAGGATCACCGCCTGTTCCCCTGGCTGACGGTGCAGCAAAACGTGGCCGTGGCTTTCAGCAATACCAAGGTGCGGCTGGCCGAGCGCGACGCGCGCGTGGCGGCGGAAATCACGCGCGTGGGCCTCGATGGCTATGCGGATGCCTATCCGCATCAGTTGTCTGGAGGCATGTCACAGCGGGCGGCCATTGCCCGCGCCCTCGTGGGACGGCCCGACGTGCTGCTGCTGGACGAACCGTTGGGCGCGCTCGACGCGCTGACCCGCTTGCGCTTGCAGCAGGAGCTGCGCCGCCTGTGGCAGGACGAGGGCATCACCATGGTGATGGTCACGCATGACATCGATGAAGCCGTCTACCTGGCCGACCGCATCGTCGTGCTCGACGCGCGTCCCGGCAAGGTGCGCCGCGTGCAGGACGTGCCGCTGGCCCATCCGCGCCAGCGGGGTTCGGCCGGCTTTGTCGCCATCCGCGACGGCTTGCATGCGGATTTCAGCGACCTCGACGAATCGCACGCGCCCGTGGCGCGGGAAGAACACCCCAGCAGCTTGTGGGATGGCAATGAATGGGCGCGCAGGATGGCGCTGTAGTTTTTTTGATATCTATCAACCTGGAGATACAAGATGAGCAATAGCAACGCACTCGACACCCTGTGGTACACGCGCTGCCCCGTCCCCACGGGCCTGGGGATAGCTTTGCAGCAAGGCTGGCTGGAAGAAGCCTTGCGCGCCGACGGCACCGGCTTGCGCTCGCTGCGCGAATCGGACCAGGAAGCCGTGCGCGAATCGCATTTCGACCATACCCTGCAAAATTCCGTGCGTCACGGCGGCAATATCCCCGCCCTGTGGGCGCGCGCGGCGGGACGCGACACGCGCGTGATCGGCCTGTCGTGGTCGGACGAGACGCAGCTGATATTGACCTTGCCCGGCAGCGGCATCCAGACGGTGCGCGACTTGAAGGGCCGGCGTTTCGGCTTGCCCCTGTGGGCCAGGGCGCAGATTGACTTTGCGCGCGCGCAAGCCTTGCGGGGGCTGGAAAATGCGCTGAGCCTGGAAGGGCTGGCCGTGGCGGACGTGGAACTGGTCGATTATGTGGTCAACACAGGCCAGAGCGAGGCGCCGCCGGAAAAGGGCGCGGCGACGAATCTGTTCAGCGGCGCGCGGCGCGGCGGGCAAAGCCCTGAATTGCTGGGCCTCTTGCGGGGCGAGGTGGACGCCATCTTCCTGAAAGGCGCGTCGGCCGCCCAGCTGGCGCAGCAGTTCGGCTTGCATACGGTGATCGACACGGGCAGCCACCCGGAACCCTTGATCCGCGCCAACAACGGCACGCCGCGCACCCTGAGCGTGGATGCGCACTTGCTGGACAACCATTTTGCTTCCGCCGTCACCCTGGTCGACCAGGTGCTGCGGGCAGAAGCGTGGGCGCGCGGCCATGCGGACGAGACGCGCCGTTTCCTCGCGCGCGAATCGAATGCCAGCGAGCACTGGGTGCAGGTGGCCTACGGCAAGGATGCGCATCTGCGCCTGGACACGGACCTGGCGGAAACGTCGATCGCGGGCTTGCAGGATTTCAGCGATTTCCTGTTCCGTTGGAACTTTCTGCCCAGCAAGGTCGACGTGCGCGCGTGGATCGACCCCCGTCCTTTCGAAGCGGCGCTGGCGCACGCGCGCCGGGCGGCTTGAGCGGGAAGTACGTCAACAGTGGTCATGCTTGATGATGAGGAGAATGCGATGCGGCGACGCACGGTGATGGGCGGGCTGGCGCTGCTGCCCCTGGCGGGACAGGCAGTGTCGGCAGCGAAAGGGGCGGGGGCGCCGCCGGCGGCCCTGCGCATCGCCTCGACGGGCTTTGCGGAAAACGGCAAGGCGGAACTGGGCGGCATCGCTTACCGGGTGCAGCAGGAAGGCTGGCTGGCGCGCGAACTGAAGCAGCGGGGCGTGCGGCTGGAATGGCTGCCCGTCACGGGCGACACGGGCGCCACGATGAATGAAGCGTTCGCCAGCGGACGCATCGACATGGCCGCGTATGGCGACTTGCCGTCCGTCATACTCAACGCGGGCGGCGTGCGCACGCAGGTGATCGTGCCGGCGGGGAGGGGTACGGACCAGTTCCTGCTGGTGCCCACCGGTTCGCGCGCCACGTCGCTGGCCGAGCTGAAAGGCAAGCGCATCAGCGTGCACCGGGGCCGGCCGTGGGAACTGGGCTTGCGCCAGCTGATCGCCGACCAGCGCATGTCGCCCACGGATTTTCGGCTGATTAATATGGACCTCAAACCGGGCACGGCCGCGCTGGCCACGGGCGCCGTCGACGCCTTGTTCATGATCAATGGCTATCCGCTGGAAGACAAGGGCATCGGCCGCATCATCTGGTCCAGCAAGGGCTTACCCGAGCGTAAAATGCGCGCGGAACTGTGGGCGCGGCGCGACTTTACGCAAGCCCATCCCGACATCGCGGAACTGGTAGCCACGGCCTGGCTGCGGGCCCAGCATTGGGCGGCGCTCGACGGCAACCGCGAAGCCGTCATCAAGGATGGCACGCGCAACGGCACGCCCGACAGCGTGGTGCGCCGCAGTTACGACGATCCGGGCTTGCAGTGGAAGGAGCGCTGGTCGCCCCTGTACGACGACGCCGTGTACCGCCATTACCGCCGGGTGCTGGCGTTTGCGCAGGAACAAAAGCTGATCCGGCAACCGTTGACGGCGGAAGAATTGCTGGAACCGCGTTTCGTCGCGGCCGGCTTGAAAAAGCTGGGACTGGCCAATTACTGGGAGCCGGCCAAGGTGTAGCGTCAGCGCGGGACGCGGCTCAATGGGGCAGGCATACGCGTCCCGCCACGTTGATCACGTCGTCGCCCGCATGCGCGCGCAGTTGCAGCAACATCAGGGCCACGCCCAGCATCAGCGCGGCTGCGCAGAGTTTCTTGTGCATCGTCTTTTCCGTTTTTATGCTCGATGGAGCTTGGTTGCCATATTTACAGCCATATTATTGCCGAAATTCACCGTGCGGGCTGAGCTTGTGCCAGGCGTGCTTTACAATTATGCATCTTGCGCATCCGCGCCATCTGAATGCTATGCATAGTATGTGAAGGGAATGACAAGCCTGTGACTTCCAAGCCGATCAAGATCGCCGCCACCGTTGTCGTGGCACTCGCCGCTGGGGCCGGCATTTATACGTACACCCGTCCCGCCGCCACCGCCGCGCCGGGCGCTCCCGCCGCGGGCAATCCGGCCGTCGCTCCCCAATCGACCGTCGAAACGGCCGCCGTGGCCGCCCAATTCCGCGACTTGCTGGGCAATTTCCGCAAGATTATCGTGCTGCTGGCCGACGAGCAAAGTCTGCCCGAAGGCGCGCGCGACGAAGCCCGCAAAGTGGGGCAGGCGCTGTTCCATGAAAACCAGGAGCGCATCGCCAGGCTCGATGCGGCGCTCGACCAACTGACGGCGCCCACCAATCCGGGCCGCTTCGAGGCGCTCGACAGTTTATTGACCTATATCGAATCCGATCCCGGCCTGTACGACGCGGACCGCCTGGCGTTCCGCGAACTGCTGCAAAGCATGCTGGCCGACGTGGCCAAGGATTCGTCCTTGCCGGCGATCAAGCTGCACAAGCGCATTTCCGAAGACCTCGACGCGCTGGGCGAGATCGAGCGCAACTACGAGAAGGAAATCCGGCAAATCTTCGGCAACCTGGGCCAGCGCGCCATCGAACTCAAGCGTGAACGGTGGGACGATTACGTGGCGCAGCTGAAGAAACTCTACAGCCGCGAACAGATTCTCAAGGAAAACGGCATCGTCGTGCCCTATGCAACACCGCCGGCTGGCTCCGTACCCGAAGCCAAGCCCGCATCCAAGAAGGACGAAGCGGAAATCTTCGGCCTCGGCTTGCCGAAGAAAACCATCGTGCTGACCTTTGACGACGGCCCGCACCGCCGCTACACGGAAGAAATCAGCGCCATCCTGAAACAGTATGGCGTGCCGGCCGTGTTCTTCAACGTGGGCCGCAACCTGGGCAGTCTGGACGCGGAAGGCCATGCCAAGCTGGGCGCGGGCGCGGAAGTGAGCCGCAAGCTGATGAAAGAAGGCTATGCCGTGGGCAACCACAGTTTCAGCCACGCACAATTGTCGAAACAGACGGGCGACAAGCTGAAAGGCGAAATCCTCGGCACCGATACGCTGTTGAAGGCCATCAGCCCCGAGCGGGCCGCGCTGTTCCGCTTTCCGTATGGCGCGCGCAACAGCGAAGGCATGGCCGCGCTGGCCGATGCGCACTTGAAATCCGTGATGTGGAATATCGATTCGCTGGACTGGGCCGACCCCGTGCCCAGCTCGATCACCAATCGCGTGCTGGCGTCCGTCGACAAGGCGGGACGGGGTATCGTCCTGTTCCACGACATCCATGAACGTACGGTGAAAGCCTTGCCGGCCGTGCTCGACAAGCTGATCGCCGAAGGCTATCAATTCGCGGGTTGGGATGGCACGAGCTTCCAGGTCGCGAAAAGCACGGCCCCGGCGCCGGAAAAGGTGCCCGTCACCACCGGTTACGCCAATTCCTGGGCCGTGGTGATCGGCATCGACGATTATGCGAAATGGCCGAAATTGCAATATGCGGTGCGCGACGCGCAAGGCATCCGCGAGACGCTGATCGAGAAATTCGCGTTCGCGCCCGAGCGCGTCGTGACCCTGAAAAATGGCGAAGCGACGCGCAACAATATCCTGGCCGCCTTCCACGACAAGCTGGCGCATGGCGGCGTGCAAAAGAATGACCGCATCTTCGTCTTCTTCGCCGGCCACGGCGCCACGCGCAAGCTCAGTTCCGGACGCGACCTCGGCTACATCGTGCCCGTCGATTCCGACCCGGCGCAGTTCGCCACGGATGCGATTCCGATGACGGAAATCCAGAATATCGCGGAATCGCTGACGGCCAAGCACGCGTTCTTCGTCATGGATGCCTGCTACAGCGGCCTGGGCCTGACGCGCGGCGCCGGTTCCAGTTCCTTCCTGCGCGACAACGCCAAGCGCATCGGCCGGCAAATGCTGACGGCGGGCGGCGGCGACCAGCTGGTGGCCGACGGCGGACCGAACGGCCACTCCGTGTTCACGTGGACCCTGCTGCAAGGCTTGGCGGGCAAGGGCGACCTGAATGGCGACGGCCTCATCACGGCGACGGAACTGGCGGCCTATGTGGCGCCGGCCGTGTCCAGCGTCTCGAACCAGACGCCCGCATTCGGCAGCCTGCCTGGCTCGGAAGGGGGCGATTTCGTCTTTGAATTGCCGGGCGAGACGGAATTCCTCAGCCCGAACACGACACAGCTGTCGACGGAAGCCATCGCCCTGAATAGCAAGCTCGACGCCAAACCGGCAGCGGCCAGCGTGACGGTGAAGGATTTGCAGGGCGGCGAACAGAAGATCGTCACGCCGGGCGCCGTGCCGTCGTCCACGCGCCAGCTGGCGCAACGGGCCAACGACCGGGGCTTGCAGCTGTACAAGGAGAAACAGTATGCGGCGGCGGAAGCGCAATTTACGGAAGCGCTGAAATTGCGCCCCGACTTTGCGCTGGCGGCGAACAACCTGGGCTTTGTCTTCTACAAGCAGGAAAAATACCGCGAAGCGGCCCGCTGGTTTGAAAACACGGTCAAGATGGACCCGTCGCGCGCCATTGCCTACCTGAACCTGGGCGACGCGTATGCCAAGGCCGGCGATGCGGCCAAGGCGAAAGCGGCCTATAAAACCTATCTGGAACTGGCGCCGACGGCTTCGACGGCGCCGGCCGTGCGGCAAAAGATGGAGAAGCTGTAAGCGTGTCCGACAGCGTGCCCATCGTCCACGTATTTGCCTGCAACGGGCGCTTTCCCAGCTGGGAAGCGCTGCAGGCTTATCTGGCGCCCACGTACACGGAAGACGGCGATGCCGTGCCGTCGCCATTCTTTCTGGAAACGGGCCTCACGTCCTATGAGCCGGCCTGTTTCGAGAGCGCCATGCTGGCGTCGGCCGCGCCGCTGGCGCAGCTGCTCGATGGCGCGTCGTATGGCGACAGCTGGCTGGCGCAGGCATGCGCGGACGCGCAGTGCGTGCTGGCCGATGCCAGCGTGTGCGTGTTTGCGCCGAATCAACTGGCGCACCCGCAGCGCAGTTCGCTGCATTACGTGGGCAGTTACCGTTACTGCGTGGAAGATTGAGCGCCATCCCCCCGTTCCTCATGCAATAGCTTGTTGACGCTGGCCAGCAGGCTGGTGCCCGAGGTGGTGATGAAGCGTGCGCCGGCCGCCTCCGCTTCCGTGCCGTAGCTGGCGATCGTATTTTTGCTGCAATACACGATGATGGGCAGTCCGGGCTGGGCTTGCTGCACTTCGCGCACCGTGCGTATGCCCGCATCCTTGATGCGCCGGCGGTTTTCCACCCGCGCCATGTCCGTGATGAGCAGCGCATAGGGCTTTTGTTGCAGCATGGCCAGCGCCTGCCGCGTCGAAACCGCCTGGTCCACCTTGATGTTTTCCCGTTCCAGCTGTTCCACCAGCAAGGTATTGTTGCGCGGATGGTCGTCCAGCCACAGCACCAGGCTGGCGGGTTTTTTCTCCGCCGGCATGCCGGCCAGGGCCGTGACGGCCGCGCCCTCGCACGGCGGATGGGCCAGCAACAGCTGCGTCACGGCTTCCTGCATGTCCTCCAGCGATTTTTGCTGCAAACGGCTCAGTTCCGCCACTTCGATTTCCTTGCCGCTTTGCAGGCGCACGGATTCGTTCTTGACCATGCTGTCGGCGCGCTTGATCATGATCGACAGGTAAATACGCGTGAGCAGGTAGCCGATCAGAAAACCATGCACGGAAAAGAACAGCATGATGCCACCCACGACGGCCATGGCTGTGGGCGTGTCCGTGTCCAGGCTTGGTGCGATGAAGGCGGCCATGTTGCGCGCGCTGCCGGGCAGGCTTTTGAGCTCGATCAAGCCCACGCCGACGATGATTTTCGTCAGCCAGTCCGACACTTCCACCAGATTCGAATTGATTTCCATGGGCGTGGGCGTGCCCAGGAACAGGGTATTGCTGGCGTTGCCCGTCGCCGCATCGGCCCCGGCGGCCGGCGGCTCGTCCGTGGCGCGGTCCTTGCCATTGCTGCGCTCGTCGTGCGGCGCCATGTTGACGGTGCCCGAGGGCAGGGTGCGCGGTATGCCGAACAGGAATCCCAGCAGCATGCCGCTGACGCAAAAGCCCAGGCTCCACAGCAGGGCAGGCACGGCATGGTAGTAGGGCGGCAACAGGGCGCCCGCCAGCACGGCCAGCAGCCCCGCCAGCAGGATGAACAGCAGGATATACGGCAGCACGTCGCGTTTGCGCACGTCGGAAGGGGGACTGCCTGCCTTGCCGGTGCTGTCGTTCAGGTTCACGCTCGCTCCTTGAAAAGGCTGAATCCAGGCGCCCATCCGCCGCGTATATAGCCAGCAGGAGCCCGTACTGACATCATAAAAAGGGGAGACGCGATGCTATTGAGAAAACGCAAACTGGTGGCAGCTTGTGCACTGGCATTGTTGGGCATGGGGCGCCAAGTGGCGGCGCAAGTTCCGGCCGACGGGGCCACAGGGGCCGAAGAGTCGCGCACCGTGCGCGTGACGGGCCACTATGACAACGCCGTCGGCACGTCGGACGCGGCCAGCCAGGGCGTCATCACGAATGAACTGATCGTCAACCGGCCCGCCTTGCGCACGGGCGAGTTGCTGGAATTCGTGCCGGGACTGATCGTCACCCAGCACAGCGGCGACGGCAAGGCCAACCAATATTTCCTGCGCGGCTTTAACCTCGACCATGGCACGGATTTTGCCACCTACGTCGACGGCATGCCTGTCAACATGCGCACGCATGCGCATGGGCAAGGCTATTCCGACCTCAATTTCCTCATTCCCGAACTGGTGCAGCGCATCGATTACAAGAAGGGGCCGTATTTCGCCGGCGAAGGCGATTTTTCCTCGGCAGGCAGCGCCCGCATCCGCCTGGCCGACAAATTGCCGCAAGGCCAGGCCAGCGTATCCGTCGGCCAGCACGGCTATGTGCGCGGCGTCGTCGCCGATTCGGCCGCTGCCGGGCCTGGCACCTTGCTGTACGGCCTGGAAGTGAACCGCAACAACGGTCCCTGGGACGTGCCGGAAAACGTGCGTAAATATAGCGGCGTGCTGCGCTACAGCCAGGGTACGCCGGATGACGGCTTCAGCGTGACGGGCATGGCGTACAAGAACAGCTGGAACGCCACGGACCAGGTGCCGCTGCGCGCCGTGGCGTCGGGCCAGATCGGCCGTTTCGGCTCGCTGGCGCCCAGCGACGGCGGCGACACGTCGCGCTACAGCCTGTCGTACGCCATGCGCAAGCGCACGGAGAAGCGGTTGTTCGAACTGGATGCCTACCTGATCCGCTCGCAATTGGAGCTGAACAGCGATTTCACCTATTTCCTCGCCAATCCGGCCGCCGGCGACCAGTTCCAGCAAAGCGAGCGGCGCACGGTGGCGGGCGTGAACGCGGCCGAAAGCTGGAGTACGGAGCTGGCGGGACTGCCCATGCGCAACAAGGTTGGCGTGCAGGCCCGCTACGACCGCTTGTCGCCCGTGGGCCTGTACAACACGGTGGATCGGGTACGGCAGAGTACGGTGCGCGAAGACAGCGTGCGCGAAGCCAGCATCGGCCTGTACGGCGAAAACACCGTGCAATGGCTGCCGTGGCTGCGTTCTGTGGCGGGCTTGCGCTACGACGCCTACCGTTTCAATGTGGCCAGCAGCATAGCTGGCAACAGCGGCGCGGCGAACGACCACGTGGTGTCGCCCAAGCTGTCCCTGATTCTTGGTCCGTGGAGCAAGACGGAATTCTTCGTGAACTACGGCAAGGGTTTCCATAGCAACGATGCACGGGGCACGACGCAGACGCGCCTGCCTGACGGGCAAGCTGCCACGCCCGTGACGCCCCTGGTGCCGACGAAAGGCGTGGAACTGGGGGCGCGCACGGAATGGCTGCCGGGACTGCAAAGTTCGCTGGCCCTGTGGCGCCTCGACATCGCGTCGGAATTGCTGTTCGTCGGCGACGCGGGCGAGACGGAAGCGAGCCGCGCCAGCCATCGCCACGGCATCGAATGGAACAACCATTACATCGCCGCGCCCTGGCTGCTGTTCGACCTGGACCTGGCCGCTTCGCGCTCGCGCTATACGCAAGACGATCCGGCGGGCAACCACATCCCCGGCGCCATCGACAAGGTGGCTTCGTTCGGCGTGACGGTGACGGACCAGGGCCCGTGGTCGGGCGCTTTTCAATTGCGCTATTTTGGCCCCCGTCCCTTGATCGAGGACAATAGCGTGCGCTCCGCGTCGACTACACTGGCGTATGCGCGCCTGGCGTATCAGCTCAACCGTAAGACGCGGTTGTCGCTCGACGTGTTCAACCTGTTTGACAAGCGCGCCAGCGATATCGATTATTACTATGCGTCGCGCCTGCCTGGCGAGGCGGCGGACGGGGTGAACGACCGGCATTTTCATCCGGTCGAACCCCGTTCCGTACGCCTGACCTTGTCATATGCGTTCTGATAACGGTAGACTGGGGCATGACAGATCATTTAGTAAATACCAGTAAATTTCTTTCCCTCATATTGCGCCACGCCCCCGAAAAAATCGGCCTCGCGCTCGATACCAACGGCTGGGCCGACATCGGCCAGTTGCTGGCGCAATCGGCCCGGCATGGCCGCCGCCTTTCCCGTGAACAATTGGATGACGTGGTGGCGCGCGACAGCAAGACGCGCTACGCCATCAGCGCCGACGGCTTGCGCATCCGCGCCAACCAGGGCCACTCCCTGGCCGCCGTCGATATCGGTCTGCCGCCCGCCACGCCGCCCGCCATGCTGTACCACGGCACGGCCAGCCGCTTTGTCGAGGCGATTCGTGCCGGCGGTCTGCTGCCGGGATCGCGCAACCACGTGCACCTGTCGTCCAGCCGCGAAACGGCCGTGGCCGTGGGCGCGCGCCACGGCAAGCCCGTCGTGCTGACGGTGGACGCAGCCGCCATGCAGGCGCAGGGCCACGTGTTTTATGTGTCCGACAACGGCGTGTGGCTGACTGACGCCGTGCCGGTAGCCTTTATCACTTTTCCCTGAGGGGCGGCCGGACTGCGGCTTCCACGCCCGAGTAGGCCAGCACAGCATCGGGCAGCCTTGCCCCTCGCACCCGGATGGCGGCCACGGCCTGGTTCAGCTCGGCCACCTCCGCCGCCGTCAAGCGCACACCCGCCGCGCCGATATTGTCCAGCAGGTGCGCCATCTGCGTGGTGCCGGGAATCGGCACGATCCACGACCGCTGCGCCATCAGCCAGGCCAGGGCGATCTGCGCCGGTGTCACCTGCTTGCGCGTGGCCCAGCTATTCACCAGGGCCACCAGCGCCAGGTTGTGCGGCAGGTTTTCCGGTGAAAAACGCGATTCGAGCTGGCGGATGTCGCCGTCGGCAAAGCGGGTCTTCGCGTCGATGGCACCCGCCAGGAAGCCGACGCCCAGCGGGCTCCACGGCACAAAGCCGATGCCCAGTTCCTCGCACAGGACCAGCACGCCATCTTCCGGCCCGCGCCACAGCATCGAGTATTCGCTTTGCACGGCGGAAACGGGCAGGGCGGCATGAGCGCGCCGCAGCGTTGATAATCCCATCTCGGACAAGCCCCAATGCAGCACTTTTCCTTCCCGCATCAGCTCCTGCACGGCGCCGGCCACGTCCTCGATCGGCACTTGCGGGTCGACCCGGTGCTGGTACAGCAAGTCGATGCGGTCCGTGCGCAGGCGTTTGAGCATGCCTTCGACCACGAGCTTGATGTGCGCGGGGCGGCTGTTCAGGCCCGGACGGCGCTGGCCCGTCTGCTGGTCGATATTCCAGCCGAACTTGGTGGCGATGACGATGTCGTTGCGAAACGGCGCCACGCCTACGCCCAGTATCCTCTCCACCTCGTGCGGTCCGTACGCCTCGGCCGCGTCAAACAAGGTGACGCCCCGCTCGAACGCCGTGCGGATGATCCTGTGCATCTCCGGGCGGCTGGGGATCGTCGTCTGGTAGGTGCGGCTCATGTTTTGCACGCCCATGCCCAGGCTCGATACTTCCAGCTGGCCCAGCTTGCGGCGGTTCGCCACCGTTGCCTGCACCGTCCGGCCCTGCGCCTGGCCGATCAACGGCGCGGCGGCCAGGCCGCCCGCCGCCAGCAGGAAGTCGCGACGGTCCGTGGGCGTGTCGTGTTTGCTTGTCATGAAGCTATCCCTTCAGATATCGAGCTTGCGTGCCGCCATCCACTGGACGATGGCCGGGTCGCGGTGCGAAAAGAAGCTGCTGCTGCCCGTTTCCAGGGTGGCGATGGCGGCCATGTCCGCTTCGTCCAGGTCGAAATCGTCAATTCCCAGGTTTTCCGCCATGCGCTCGCGGCGCACGGTCTTGGCCAGCACGGCGATGCCCCGGTGCGTCAGCCAGCGCAGCACCACCTGGCCGACGGACTTGCCGTGCTTGCCAGCGATGCCCAGCAGCAATTCATTGTGGAACAGGTTGTTGCGGCCCTCGGCGAATGGCGCCCACGCCTGCGGCTGCACGCCGTGCTCGAGCATGAAGGCCACGCTGTCCGCCTGCTGGTGGAAAGGGTTGATCTCGATCTGGTTGACGGCGGGCGCGATATCGTTGAAGGCGATCAGGTCCATCAAGCGGTCCGCATGAAAATTGCTCACGCCGATGGCGCGCAACTTGCCGCTGCGATACGCATGCTGCATGGCGCGCCAGGAACCGTGCACGTCGCCGAACGGCTGGTGGATCAGGAACAAGTCCAGGTAATCGAGCCGCAGGCGCTGCAGCGACTCGTCGATGGCGTCGCGCGTGCGCTCGTAGCCCGTGTCCTGCACCCACAGCTTGCTGGTGACGAACAGTTCCTCGCGCGCGACGCCGCTGCGGGCGATGCCCTGGCCGACGGCCGCTTCGTTCAGGTAGGACGCGGCCGTGTCGATCAGGCGGTAGCCGGCGGCGATGGCGTCGATGACGCTGCGCTCGCATTCGGCGGGGTCGGGAATCTGGAAGACGCCGTAGCCGGCGACGGGCATGGTGATGCCGTTATTCAGGGTGACGCGGTTCATGGCAAGCTCCTTCAGTCATTAACAGGAGCTACTGTACGGCGTCTGCCACCTATTGATAAGCCGTTGGAATCGACATACTCTTATTAGCTGAACTAATGAATGAGGGCTTTGGCCCTGGCTTGCCCCTGGCGCTTGCGGCGCCAGATCAGCACGCCCGATACGCTCAAGCCTGCCACCAACACGCCCATGGCGCAAATGAACATCTTAAAGGGCCAGCCCCACATCGAGGCCATGTGCAGGGCGCTGATCCAGCTGCGGATGGTGTCGCCGCTGGCCGCGCCCGTGGGCAGCCACGCGGCCAGTTGCCGGCCGCTGGCCGCGTCGAAGAAGACGGTGGTGAGGCCCTTGTGGGCGCGCACGTCGCGGCTGCTGCGCACGTTGTAGCTGTACACGCCCAGCGCGCGTTCGTAGGACAGCGCGTTTTCCTCGACGATGGCGAACGCGTGCCGCTGCGCCAGCGTGTGCATCAACAGGCGCCCCTGCGCGCGCGCGGCTGGCCAGTCCAGCTGCGGGCCCGGCGACGGCGTGTGCCGCGCCACCGCTTCCTCGGCCCCCTGGTGCGGGAACAGCGGTAGCATCACGGCCGCATACACGCCGTACAGGTTGAAGGCGACGCCGCTCCAGGCAAACACCAGCAGCATGGCCCACAGCCACAGGCCGCCCGCGCGGTGCAGGTCGAATATCAGTTTATAGCTGCCGCCGTGGCGGCGCAGCAGCCAGGACGGGCGCCAGCGCAGCAGCCACGGTTTGCTGCCCGGCGAGCGTTTTTTCAGGCGCGCGGGGAAGGTCAGGGCGGCGCCGATGAAGCAATCGACCGTCCACACGATGGCGACCAGGCCGAAGATGAACAAGCCCGTGTCGCCCAGCGCCAGCGCGTAATGCAGGCGCTCGATGAAGGGCAGCAGGTTGATGGCGCCCTGGCTTATCTCGCCCCAGCGACGCTGGCCCAGCACGGCGCCCGTATAGGGATCGACGAACACTTCGTCGCTGGCCAGCGGCGCGTCGCCGGGCGGGCGCAGGTAGAACACCATGCTGTGGCCGGGCGGCGCGTACAGCGGCGCGTACGTGACGCTCGCCTGGGGAAAGCGCGCGGCGACGGACTCGCGCAGCAGCAGGGCGTCGAGCGGCGCCGCGCCCGGCGTTGGCGGCGCTGCGCGGAAGACGGCGGGCAGCATGGCCGCTTCCAGTTCATCTTTCCATGCGAGCGCGCTGCCCGTGACGCCGGCCACGATGAGGAAGCCGGCCATCAGCAGGCCGGCGTAGCGGTGCAGCGCCGCCAGTGCGGGGCGCATGTGCAGCGATGGCATCAGAACCTGTACATCGCGCTGACGTTGGCCGTGCGTTCCGCATTGCGGTAGCACAGGCCCGGCAGGTAGCCGCAGTCATACAGGGTCTGCTTATCGAGCACATTGTTGACGTTGAGGGAAAACTGCCACGGCCCGCGCGACACGCCCAGCGCCGCATCCCACTGCGTCAGGCCGCCATTGCGGATGTTCAGGTTGTCGCCGTCCGAATTGGAGCGCATGGCGCCGAGAAAGCGCATGCCCAGCGCCGCATACGCGGGCAAGGCCGTGCCCAGGTCGAACGCCTGGCGCGCCCAGGCCGAGGCGCTGTGACGCGGCGCGCCCGACTGCTGCAAGCCCAGGTCGCCGTTATTGCTTTTCCTGACCTCCGTATCGAGGTAGGTGTATTGCGCGATCAGGCTCAGACGGCTGGCGAACTCCGTGCGCGCTTCCAGTTCCAGGCCGCGCGAGCCCACTTGCCCCGTCTGCAGCAGGCTGCCCGGGTTGCCGATGTCGGAGGTGGTGACGTTGTCGCGCACCAGGTCGAAGACGGCGGCCGTGTAGCTGGCGCGCTGGCCCACGGGTTCATAGCGCACGCCAGCCTCGAACTGCTTGCCGCGCGACGGCTTCAAGGCGTCGCCGTTGGCCGTGACGCCCAGTTCGGGCGAGAATGAGGTGGCGTAGCTGACATATGGCGCCCAGCCGCCATCGAACAGGTAGACGGCGCCCACGCGGCCCGTGGTGGCCGACGGCGACTGGTGGTAGTCCGCTTTCACGCTGCCGGCATGGAGGTCGGTGACGTCGCGCGATTGCGTCGCCTTGTCGCGGCGCAGGCCCGCCGTCACGACCCAGCGGTCCCATTTGATTTGATCCTGCGCATACAGGCCCAGTTGGCGCGACGGTGCGTCCGCGCGGGTCGGCGACTTGGCCGGGACCAGGGGCTGCTTGCCATACACGGGCTGGTACAGGTCGATCGGCTCGATAAAGCCCTGCTGGTGGCGGTATTCGTCCGTGTTGCGGATGTTCGCGTAATCGACGCCCAGCAGCACCTGGTGCGCCAGGCTGCCCGTGGCGAAGCGCGCCTGCAGCTGGGTATCGGCGAACAGGCTTTTCGACGCCGTATCGACGGGCATGAAATAGCGCTTCACCGTGCCATCGTCATTCAAGCCCAGGGGGAACATGTCCGTGCGGTCGTTCTTCAGGTGCGTGTAGCGCAGGTTCTGGCGCAGCGACCACGTATCGTTGAACGCATGCTCGAACTCGTAGCCCAGCATGGTATTGCGGCGCTTGAAGCGGTTGTCGTCGCCCATCAGGTTGACACCGGGGTCGACCTGGCCGCGCGGGCCCGGCGCCAGCAGCTGGTTGGGAAACGCGTATTGCTGGTTGTCCTGCTCGTAGCGGGCCAGCAGGGTCAAACGCGTGGCCGGTCCCGCCTGCCAAGTGAGCGACGGCGCGAAGTACAGGCGGTTGTCGCGGTCGCGATCCAACCGCGTGTCCGCTTCGCGGCCCAGCATGACGACGCGCCAAGTCCAGGCGCCCGGCGCGTCGAGCGTGCCGCCCACGTCGGCTTTCAGCTGGCGGCGCTGGTAGCTGCCGTACTCGATGCCCACTTCGCGCACGGCGTCCGCGCTGGGACGCTTGCTGACGGCGTTGACCATGCCGCCTGGCGGAATCTGCCCGTACAGCACGGAGGCGGGGCCGCGCAGCACTTCCAGGCGTTCCAGGCCATACGGCTCGATCGAGGCGCCAAAGGTGCGGCCCGAATTGCGCAAGCCATCTTGCAGGATGCCGTTCGTTTCGATGGTGAAGCCGCGCAGCAGCGAGGAATCGTCGCTGCCCAGCGGGCGCTGGTTCGGCGTCACGCCCGCCGTGTAGCGCAGGGTCTCGTCGAGCGATTCGGCGTTGCGGTCGCTGATTTCATCGGCCGTGACGACGGACACGGATTGCGGGTTTTCATTCAAGGCCGTATCCGTCTTGGTGGCCGAGGCGGCGCGCCGCGCCACGTAGCCGCGCACGGGGCCCGTCGCCGTTTCGCGTTCGGCCGTGGCATTGATGGTGATGGCGGGCAGGGTGGCGCTGGCCTGCGCCGCCTGTGCGCTTGCCGGTGCCGGCAATGGCGTTGCCGAGGCGTCCGCCCGCAGCGCATAGGCGCCGTTGGCGCCCGCCACGACGCGCACGCCCTGGCCGCGCAGCAGTTCGTCGAAGCCCTGGCGCACGGTATAGCTGCCCGCCAGGCCGCCGCTGCGCTTGCCCTGCAAGAGGGCCGCGTCGGCCGACAGTTCCACGCCGGCCGCGCTGGCAAACGCGGTCAAGGTCCGCTCCAGCGGTCCGGCGGGGATCGCGTAGGGGCGCTTGGCTTGCGCATTCTCAAGCGTTTGCGCGTGGGCGGCAGGGGCCGTGACGGCCACGGCGCCCATGGCGGCGCCAGCCAGGAACAGGGCCTGGATGGCGACGGCGAGGGGGAATGGACGCAGCTTGGGTGCGGTCGGGCGAGGGGACATGGTGCAGATCCTTGGAAAGTGGAAGGAAAAAATCGGTTCTTCCCGTATTCCGAACGAAAAGCCAAAACCCTCAACGTTTTTTCATTTATTTTGCCTATATTTTTCAGGATGCCTGGCGCGGCCCCACGCTGACCCAGTAGCGCGTGCGGTAGCGCAGCTGCACGGGCAGGCTCAGGGCCAGGTTGGCCAGCGAGCGGTCCGTGTCGCGCAGCGAATACACGCCCGTCACGCGCAGGCCGGCGATGGATGCGTCGCAGCGCAGCACGCCGTGACGGTAGCGTCCCAGCTCGGCCAGCAGTTCGCCCAGCGGCATGCGTTCGGCCACCAGGCGGCCATCGGCCCAGGCGGCGGCGCTGTCTTCCACCTTGCCGATGTCTTCCACGGCCAGGCGCGTGCAAGCGGCTTGCTGGCCCGCCTGCAGGTGCACCGGCGCGGCGCCGTCCTGCCGCGGCTGCAGGGCGACGGCGCCTTGGAACACGGCCACCTTGCTGGCGTCGGCATCGAGGCGCACGCCAAAGCGCGTGCCCAGCGCCGTGGCCGTGCCTTGCGGCGTCGCCACCAGCAGCGGACGGTAGACAGGCGCCGTTTCGTGCGCGCTGGTGACGAGGATGGCGCCCGCGCGCAGCACGATGCGCCGTTCGCCGGCGCTGTATGCCACGTCGATGGCGCTGGCCGTGTCCAGCACCACCTGCGTGCCGTCGGCCAGCACGATGGCGCGCGTCTCGCCGACAGCCGTGCGGTAATCGCTGGCGGCGCGCTGCCACAGGCCCGATTCGTGCGCCAGCAGGGCCGTGCCGCCGCCCGTCGCGATCAGGCCCAGCAGCTGCAAGGCGCGCCGGCGGCCGGCGGCATGGCGCTGGGCCGGCGCCAGCGCGCCGCGCGCCACCTCGCGGGGCAGGGCCTCGAATTGCCGGGCGAAGCGTTGCAGCCGGGCCCAGGCCCGTTCGTGCTCGGGATGGGCGGCGCGCCAGGCGGCGCAGGCGTCGGCATCGGCCGCGCTGGCGTCTTCCGCCCACAGCCGCGCCATCCACTCGGCGGCGCGCTGCAGCACGGCGGGGGCGACGGGAGCATTGTCCAGATGGGGGGTCATGCGCCTTGCGCCATGCAGCAGGCCAGCAGCGCGCGGGCGATGTATTTTTCCACGGACGAGACGGAAACGTCGAGGCGCGCGGCGATGTCGGCGTAGGCCATGCCTTCGAGCTTGCACAGCAAAAAGGCGTCGCGCACCTTGTTCGGCAAGCTGGCCAGGATGGCGTCGATTTCCATCAGCGCTTCGACGATCAGCGCGCGCATTTCCGGCGTCGGCACGAGCGCTTCCGGCTGCGCGGCGATGGCGTCCGCATAGGCTGACTCGATATGCCGGCGGCGGAACAGGTCGACCACCAGGCCGTTGGCGATCTGCGCCAGGTGCTGGCGCGATTCCACGGGAGCGGGCGCGCGGCCCCGCGCGAGGATGCGCAGATACGTGTCGTGCGCCAGGTCGGCCGCGTCGAAGGCGTTGCCCAGCTTGCGGCGCAGCCAGCCCTGCAGCCAGCCATGGTGGTCGCTGTAGAGGACTTCGATTTGCCGATGCAGTTCCAGTTCGGGGCGTAGCATGCAACCTTTCCATGCCACGGTCCACAGGACAGACAGGCCTTGATGCGATTGAGAATTGTTCGTATTGTAGCCCGATTGCCGGGATTTGTGGCCCGGCAGTGGCTGTCCAACAACGCTATCGGGCGGCCGTCACGTTGAAATCAGCTTGATATCGGCCACCCGCTCCACCAGCCACACGCAAGCGACCAGGGCGATGGCCAGCGAGCCGACGGTCAGCACTTGCCGGTACAGCCACGTCTTGCGCAGCAGCCAGGCGAGCGGCAGGAAGGCGGCGACGATGGCCAGTTGGCCGATTTCCACGCCCACGTTGAAGCCGAACAGGCTGGCTAGCAGGGAGCCTTGCGGCAAGCCCAGGTCGCGCAGCACGCTGGCGAAGCCGAAACCGTGGATCAGCCCGAATATGAAGGCGGCCACGGGGCGCTTGCCGCGGAACAGGGGCAGCAGGTTGTTCAGCGCGGCCAGGATCACGGAAGCGGCAATCGCCGATTCCACCCAGCGCGACGGCAGCGAAACGAGCGACAGGCTGGCCAGGGTCAATGTGATGGAATGGGCCAGCGTGAACGCCGTGACGACTTTCAGCACGTCATAAAAAGCCGTTTTCAAGCCTTGCCGCTGTTCGCGCAAGCCCGGCAGCAGCACGGCCGGCAGCAGCAGGGACAGCAGGAACAGGATATGGTCGTAGCCGATCCAGATATGCCAGATGCCGTGTTTGACATACGCGCCGAACTGCGCCAGGCGGTCGGGGGCGGCCAGGGACAGCGTCTGGCGGGGGCTGTCCGGGTCGAAGATGGCCGTTTGCGTGGCGCCGCCGCTGTCGATCTTGAGCAAGCCCTTGTGCTGCGGGTCGAGGTCGGCGAACAGGGTGTAGCCGATGCTTAAGGTGGCTGGCGCGGCGTTGCCGGGGCAGGTGGCCGCAAAGCGCAGCACGCTGTAGGCGCCGTCCGTATGCTGGTCGATCAGCTGCTCGACGGCCTTCAAGGGGCACACGCCCCGGTCGCTGGCCAGCTGCAGGCGCTGCAGCGCGTAGGCGGCGATGGCGTCGTGGCGCGCGCGGATTTCATTCCAGGTCAGCGCGCCGTCGCCATTGCCGTCCAGGCCGATGGCGAAATCGAGGTCGCGCAGGGCGATATCCCATTGCCCGTCGATCTGCTGGCCGTGCACGGCCAGGCTCAGGTAACTGTCGCTGGGCTTGTGCGCCTGCGCGGGGGCCAGCCAGGCGCACAGGGTGAGCAGCAACGCGAGCATGCGGGCGTTCACAGCGCACCTGCTTTCTTTGCGGCACTAAGTTTTTGCCCATCCTGCGGCCCCAGCTGCCTGACGAGCCGCTGCAGGGCCACGTCTTCCACGCCATGCGCGGCGATCCAGGCCAGCACCGGTTGCGCCGCCGCGTAGTTGCGCGCGGCCACGGATGCTTCCAGCAAGATGCGCATGTCGGGCACTTCCTTCTGGATGGCCCAGTTTTTCTGCGCCAGTTGCAGGGCGGCCGGCACATCCTGTTGCAAAAACAGGGCGAAACGGGCCTGTTCCCGCTGGTGCACGGTGTCGCCGCGTTGCATGGCGGCATTGAAGCGGGCCGCCAGTTCCGCTTTCGCCGCCTGGAAGGCCGTCTGCTGGCCGGGCAGCGCCTGCAGCGCCAGCGCGTAGCGCAGCAGCAGGGCGTCGATGCGCTGCTGCTCTTTCAGCAATTTGACGACTTCTTGCGGGCGCTGCCGGTCGAGCAGGAAATCCGCGTAGGCGCCCAGCAGGTAGCTGTCGCGCGGCTGCCGCGCCAGCGCCGTCGTGTAGCGCGCCTCGGCCAGCGCCGCCTCTCCGCGCCGCGTGGCCATTTCCGCCAGCAGGGTTGCGGCCCAGCTGTCGAGCTCCGGCGCCGCGCCGGCGCTGCGTTGCAGGGTCAGGTCCAGCAAACGCTCGCTGCTGGCGGCCCGGCCCGTGACGCTGGCGATACTGGCAAGGCAGGTGACGGTGACGAGCTGCGTCGTCAAGGCCGACAGGCGCGCGCAGCTGGCTGTCGCCTGGGCGTAGTCGCCCTGCACGGTGAGGACGGTGGCGCGCGTCAGCCAGGCCTGGCCGTTTTGCGGCTGCTGGGCGATGACGGCGTCGAGGTCTTGCAGGGCGGGACCGAAATGGTGGGTGCTTTGCAGGATGGTGGCGCGCAGCAGGCGCACGGGGACGGGCGGCGCCGCTTGCCGCCACCAGGGCGCCAGCGCCGCTTGCGCGTAGCCCAGGTAGCGCGGGTCCGTTTCGCTGCGCGCCAGGGCAATGTAGCGCTGGGCCAGGCTGGTGGCCAGGGCAAGGTCTTGCGGCGTGTCATTCAGTTGCTGGCGCAGGCCGCGCAAGGCCAGCTGCGTGGCGTCGGCGCGGCGCGGCAATTGCTCGATGACGGCGCTGCCGTCTTTCGGCGTGTAGGGCGCGGCCGGCGCCAGTACGGGCAGGCAGGCGCACAGCAGGGAAATCGGTGTTTTCATCGTGGACGCCATCGACGGTGGAGTAGGGCGGCAAGGGCGGGCGCCGGAGAACGCTGTCTCCGGCGCCCGCACTCGGTGACCGCGCGTTACAGCGGTACCGGCTCCGTATTTTCCGGAGAGGTCGCCATGATGGCGTCGATGGCGACGCCGTCCTTGTCATCGCTGGTGGTCAGGATGACGTTGCTGACGGCCACATAGAAGGCGTCGAGCAAGACCACGGGCGGAGGGGTGACGCCGCCGTCGCCGTTATCGCCGCCGTGGCTGTTGCCGCCGCCACCGCAGCCGGCCAGCAGGGTGGTGAGCGCCAGGGCGCCGCATGCATGGAGCTTTTTCATCGTATTCTCCTCGTAGGCTTACAGTTGCGGCGAACCGGCGATGGGGTTTTTCAGGTAGGGAAAACCTGCCGTGAAGTAGGTTTCATCGAGGAAGGCGCCATCCGTGAAGTGCAGGCCGCCGGCCGGGGCATCGGCCGGGGCGCAGCCGATGTTCAGGGTGCACAGCTTGCCCATGGCCACGCGCAGCACCACGTCGACCACGTCGTCGCCGGGGCGGCGGCCGTTCGGGAAGCCCGCGTTATCGCCATCGATGACGCCCAGGCGCTTTTGCGCGCCGACGGCGGTGGGGGCGATCGAGGTGTTCAGGCGCAACATTTCAGAGGCGACGACCGTCGCTGGCTGGTTCACGCCCTTGATACCCGTCAGGAAAGTGGCCACCAGGTCGTTGCGGGGGAAGTTGGTGGGCGCCTTGGCGCCTGCCGAGCCAAACAGCACTTCCACCAGGGCCGGCGCCGTGGGGTTGGTGACGTAGTCGGCAAATTGCGCATCGCCCGACGGTTTGCTGGCGTTGAAGCGGTCCTTGTCCTTCAGGCCGATGACCAGTTCATTCACCAGCGGCATGCCCAGGCGCGACACTTGCACCCATGCGCCGCCTTCCTTCGAGGCCGTGGTGGCCGTGCCCGGCGCCGGGTTCAGCAGGCGGCCCTGGCGCAGGCTGGCCGTGGTCCAGCCGCCGATGACGGGGTCGCTGCCAGCCGTCAGGCAGGCGGTCGGCACTTCCATCTCGATGGCCGTGACGTTTTTCCGGGCCAGGTCATCCTTGGCGGCCGACTCCGCATTCGCGGCGAATTCCGTGGCGGGCGCCTTGATGTTGATCAAGTCGAATGTTTCGCCCAGATTCACGACGAACGGGTCCTTGCGCTGGCCGACGAACATGCGCGCCGGCGTGGCGCAGCCGGGAATATTGACGGCATACACATGTTGCGCAGCATACGCGGCGTAGTTGGGGATGGCCTTGTTGCCGATGTTGTCGACGGGCTTGTCGAAGGTCGTGCCGCCGCCGCTGGCGTTGGTGACGGCGCTCCTGGTGCCCGTGCGCCGGTCGCCCCGTACCACGGTCACGCTGTACGTTTCGCGCACGTTCAGGCCGGCCGGATTGACGGAATCGATGGCGCCGCCGTTGATGACGAGCGGAATCGAGACTTTCTTGCCGCCCACGGTGAACTGGCCATCCTTGATGGTGTTGGTGAAGCGGAACTGGAAGGTGAGGTCTTCCTTGCCGTCGCCATTGTTGTCGATATGGATTTCGTACAGGGCGTTGGGGTCCATGGCGAAGTAATTCGGGCCGCCGTAGGCATCCTGCAGGGGAATGTAGTCGGCCACCAGGGTGGTGTAGGCGCCGCGGCCCGCTTCATAGCTGCGGAACATATAGAAGTCGGTGGCGTCGACTTTGGGGTTTTGCGTGATGAATGGCGCTTCGCGGTGGCTGGAAGCGTGGGCCGCTGGCGCGATGGCCAACGTGACGGATACGGCGAGCAGGTTGCCCATGAGGGCGGCGCCCAGCGCGGTTTTCGAGTGTGACAAGGACATTTCGATTCTCCCGATTTTTGTTAGCGTTGACAGACAAGTCCAAGAAACTGCAGGCTGCCTGACTTATACGCACGGGGAACGAAAACGGATTCACTGCGTCGAAAAGGAGGTCATTGGCTCACCAGGCCAGCACCTTGGGGCCAAGGGCCGCGCCGATGGCGGTCGGCACCAGCATGCCCAGCACGTACCAGAAACCGACGAAGCTGGCCGCCAGCTCGGGGCAATGCAGGCAGTAGACGAGCGCCGCCATGGCGCCGGCGGCGAAACCGGCAGCCGCGCCCGCCAGGCGCAGGCGCGTGGGGGCCAGCTGGCGCATCAGGCGCAGCACGGCGGCCAGGATGGGCAGGGAAAGGGTGGCGATCAGCAAAGGGCAGCTGCGCCAGGTGGCGCCCCAGAACAGCTCGGCGCGTTGCCCGGCCGGGGCTTCCTGCAGGATGAGGGCGCCCAGCGCCCACATCAGCAGCAGGGGCAGGGCGAGCAGCAGGGGCAGGGCGCGCGTCGGCGCACCGGGCATGCACAGGCGGCGGCTGGCTTGCCAGGCCGCCAGGCAGAGGCAGGCGACGAAACCCACCTTGATCCAGAAGTCGGGCAACCGGGCCAGCTGTTCCAGGTTGGGCCGCACGCCCAGCAACATGGCCATCAGCGCCACGCTGCCCAGTACGCCGGCGGTCAAAGTGCCTGCGGCGCGCCAGCGTGCGCCCGGGGGCGGCGCGGCGGCCACGTCGGGGCCGCTGGCCAGCATGGCGATCAAGTCATCGGTTTTCATGGTGTCGTTATCCTCAAGTTGGCTGCCAGTGCCTTCAAGCCGCGATGCACGGCCACTTTGACGCTGGCTTCCGAAATCTGCATGGCCGCCGCCGTGTCGCGCACGGACCAGCCGTCGAGCTTGGTATGCACGATGGCGTCGCGCTGCTGCGCCGGCAAGCTGGCCAGCAATTTGCCCAGGTCGCGGCTGGCTTCGGCCGCCTCGGCATCGGCGCTGGAAAACAGTTCCTGCGCGCTATCTTCTTCGTCGTACGGCAAGTGCTGCGCCTCGCGCCGTCCATGCCGGCGCAGCCAGTCGATCAATTTATAGCGGGCGATCGCATGGATCCACGACGTCAGCGGCACGCCCGTGTCATACGTCAGCCGCTGGTTGTGGATGGCCAGCAGGCACTCCTGCACCAGGTCTTCCACCTCGTCCGGCCAGCGCTGCAGGCGCCGCCGCAGGAATGCGCGCAAATGGCTGCTGCTGGCCTGCAAGAAACTGCGATACGCCGCCGCATCGCCATCGAGCCCGCGCAGCATCAAGCCATGCAGCCGCAATTCCGTGCCATGCAGGTGCTCGCTTACAGGTATTCGTTGCATGCAGGCCTTTGGTGACAGGCGTTGAAAAAAATAAATATCACTAATTTTGCCGGCGTCTGTAACCAATCCGGCCATTGCGGCGAATTGACAGGCAAGCACGCTTCTTCATTCACTATAACGGGTAGTCATCATGCATATCAAGCACCGCCTTGCCGCCAGCCTCGTTCCGCTCTGCCTGTGGGCCGCGACGGCACCCGCGTACGCGCAGCTGGCGGCCGGCCAGCGCTGCGCCGTGCAAAGCGGGCCGCAGACGGCGGCGCTGGTGGAACTGTACAGCAGCGAAGGCTGCTCCAGCTGCCCGCCCGCCGACCAGCGCCTGAACGCCTTGCGCAAGGAAGCGGGGGCGGCCAGCCTGGTCGTGCCGCTGGCCCTGCACGTCACGTACTGGGACCAGATCGGCTGGACGGACCCGCTGGCACAAGCGCAATTCGATGCGCGCCAGGCCGAATTGCTGCGCCACCAGCCCCGCCACGTGGCCTACACGCCCCAATTCTTTGTGGGCGGCACGGAATTGCGCGGCTGGGATACGCAACTGCCGGCCGCCATCCGCCGCATCAACGCGACCGCCGCGCCCGTCAATATCAGCCTGTCCGCCACGCCTGGGCCGGGTGGTAAATTATTGCTGGAAGGCAATGCCAGCGCGCCGGATGGGCAGACGGGCGGCCAGCTGTATGTGGCCATCAGCGAAAGCGCCATCGTCTCGAAAGTGCTGCGCGGCGAAAACCGCGGCGCCACCCTGCATCACGATGCGGCCGTGCGCCTGTGGCTGGGACCCGTTGCGCTGGCGCAAGGCCGCGCCCGGCTGCGCCGCGAAGTCAACTTGCCCGCCAGCTGGCGCCCGGAGCAGCTGCAAGTGGTTGCCTTCGTGCAGCGGCCCGACAGCAGCGCCATCCTGCAAGCCGTCAGCACGGCATCCTGCGCGAAGGGAGTGATGTGATGAACGGACAAGCGAACGTGATCCACCCCGCCTGGCTGCGCCTGACGCACTGGCTCAATGCCGTGGCCGTCGTGGTGCTGGCCACCAGCGGCTGGCGCATCTATAACGCGGCGCCATTTTTCCCCTTCGAGCTGCCGCGCGCGCTGACCCTGGGCGGCTGGCTGGGCGGCGCCCTGCAATGGCATTTCGCCGCCATGTGGCTGCTGGCGGGCAATGGCTTGCTGTACCTGATCATCAATATCGTCTCGGGACGGTTGCGGCGCCAGTTCTTTCCCCTGACGCCGCGCCTGTTGCTGGCCGATTTCATGGCGGCCCTGAAAGGCAAGCTGGCCCACGCGGACCCGCGCCGCTACAACATGGTGCAGCGCGCCGCCTACCTGTTCGTGATGCTCGACTGCATCGTGCTGGTGCTGTCCGGCCTGGTGCTGTGGAAGTCCGTGCAATTTCCCCTGCTGCGCGAGCTCATCGGCGGCTACGAGAGTGCGCGCAGGGTCCACTTCATCGCCATGGCGCTGCTGACGGGCTTTGTCGGCGTGCACTTGCTGATGGTGGCGCTGGTGCCGCGCACCCTGGTCGCCATGCTGCGCGGCCGCTAAGGAGACGATCATGAAAAAAACCATCCTCGTGCCAAGGCAGGGCCAGGCCATGCTGGACGACGCCTTGCGCCAGATCAAGCAACCGTCGCGCCGTTTGTTCCTGCAGCGCAGCCTGACCCTGGGCGGCCTGTCCTTGTTGACCGGCTGCAACGTCAGCGACCCGTCCGGCATCGAGACGGCGCTGGCGGCCGTGTCGCGCTTCAACGACAGGGTACAGGGCTGGCTGTTCGACCCGACCAAGCTGGCGCCGACTTACCCGGACTCCATGATCACGCGGCCGTTCCCCTTCAACGCGTATTACGGCGAAGATGAAGTGGAAGAAGTCGATGGCGACGCCTGGCGCCTGGAACTGAGCGGCTTGATCGCCGACAGGAAGCCGTGGACCCTGCCGCAACTGCGCGCCCTGCCGCAGGAAACCCAGATCACGCGCCACATCTGCGTGGAAGGCTGGAGCGCCATCGGCAAGTGGGGCGGCGTGCCGTTTTCCCACTTCCTGAAGCGGGTCGGCGCCGACACGACGGCGAAATACATCGGCTTCAAGTGCGCCGACGATTATTTCACCAGCATCGACATGGCCACGGCCCTGCACCCGCAAACCATCATGGCCCTGACCTACGACGGCCAGGAATTGCCGCCCAAGTACGGCTACCCGATGAAATTGCGCATGCCGACCAAGCTGGGCTACAAGAATCCCAAGCACATCCAGGCCATTTTCGTGACGAATACGTATCCGGGAGGGTATTGGGAGAATCAGGGCTACAACTGGTTCGGCGGTTCCTAGGATAGCCGGAGAGGCGGCCAGTGCGTAATCGTATTGCCTGCGGCAATGCGCCTGGCCCTGACCACCTCCCGGCCTTCCTATTATTTATCAGCAAGCAGCACCCGTAGCACCGCAGTCGCTTTCACACCGGGCATTTGCCCAACTAACCCAGAGACAAGGACTTATCATGAAAACCACGATCACCACCTTCGCCGCCTTCCTCGCTTCCGCCATCCTCATGTCGGGCGCCGCGTTTGCCCAGGATGCCATGAAGAAAGACGCCATGGCCAAGGACGCCTCGGCCGACGCCATGCACAAGGACGCCATGGGCAAGGATGGCATGCACAAGCCGATGGCGAAGAAACACATGAAGAAGGACCACATGGCCAAGGATGGCATGGCGAAAGATGCCATGGCAAAAGACGGCATGAAGAAGGATGAGATGAAAAAGGATGGCATGGCCAAGGATGCAATGGCCAAGTAAGCGGGCAAGCAAGGTTTTGCATGGGCAGGCGCACCATCCTCGCCGGGTGGCGCGCCTGCCGTCGTTTCGCCAGCGGCTTGCTGGTGTTCATGGCAATTTGCTAAAATTGAAAACTTATTTAATAGCAATTGCTGGAGTAACGATGCCGATGCATGAAGCAAGCTTCCCCTTACGCTGTGCGGCAGCGGTGCTGGCCATCCTGCCCGTGCTTGGCCGGGCGATGCCGGGCGCGACCTGTCCGCCGCAAGTGTATCCGCACGAGGCGCGCCTGTATGAACTGGAAGGTAAAACGAGCATGCGCTTTTCCGTGGGGCAGGATGGCAAGGTGGCAACGGCATCCGTGGCACGCAGTTCGGGGTGGAAAGTGTTGGACGATGCGGCGCTGAGCAATGTGCGGCAGTGCGTGTTCCCTGCTGATAGAGCGGCCAAGGAAAATTTTAGTGTTCAATATGTATGGGACCTGGATGATGCCGAGCTCTTGCGTCCCTTGCTGGTACCGGGCAGCTGCCAGCCTTCCCAGCGCGTCCAGGGCTATAACAACCTCGACAAATCGGCCAGCAATGACAGCGGCGTAGTGCTGCGCATGTTTATCGGCAGCGAAGGTGCCCCTGCACGCATCGTGGCCGAAGCGCCAGGCCTGCCAGCGGAACTGGTCGAAGCGGCGGTTACCTATGTGCAGGGTTGCCGTTTTGCCATCGATCCTGAAGTTGGCGGCACGCGTAGCTGGAGCACGTATGGCAAGGTGCTGCTGCGCCGCCAGCCCCTGTAGTAAGCTTGCACTGTCCACATCGTTTTCCTGCCGAAGTCATGACTGAACCATCCGCCGCTGCCACCGTATCGTCCCCCTCCGACAAATCGATCCGCCGCCGCTCGCTGTTCGCCGCCTGCAGCGCGCATGCCGTGCATGACGGCTTGACGGATGTCATCTATGTACTCCTGCCCATCTGGCAGGCGCAGTTTGCCATCAGTTACGCCATGGTGGGCCTGTTGCGCGGTTCCTACTCGGGCATGATGGCCGGCTTCCAGTTGCTGGCCAGCCGCCTGGCGAAACGCTGGGGGCGCGAGCGCATGCTCGTGGGCGGCACGGCGCTGGCCGGCGTCGCCTACCTGATCGCGGGGCAGGCGGGCGGCCTGGCCGTCTTGCTGATCGCGCTGCTGCTGGGCGGCCTGGGCGCCAGCACGCAGCACCCGCTGGCCTCGTCCATCGTCACCGACACGCACGAGGCGGGCGGCGGCGTGAAGGAGGCGCTGTCGCACTACAACTTTGCCGGCGATATCGGCAAGACCCTGATTCCCGCGCTGGTGGGCTTGCTGTTATTGGTGTGCAGCTGGCAAGCCAGCGTCTCCTTGCTGGGCTTGCTGGGCCTGGCGGCGGCCGGCTTGCTGTGGTGGCTGCTGCCGAAACCGGGCGAGCTGCAGGCGGGCGCGAAGAAGGCGGGCAAGACCATCGCCGGCAGCGGCTCGAAGGCGAGCTTTCGCGCCTTGCTGGCCACGGGCACCCTGGACAGCGCCGTGCGCATGGGTTTTCTCACCTTTTTGCCATTCTTGCTGAAAAGCAAAGGAGCGGGCACGGCCGGCATCGGCGTGGCCTTGTCCCTGCTGTTCGTGGGCGGCGCCTTCGGCAAGTTGCTGTGCGGCTACCTGGGCGCGCGCATCGGCATGATGAAGACGGTGTGGCTGACGGAATCGATGACCTCGCTGCTGATCGTGCTGGCCCTGTGGCTGCCGCTGGCCGGCGTCATGGCCATGCTGCCCTTGCTGGGACTGGCGCTCAATGGCACTTCATCCGTGCTGTATGGCGTGGTGCCGGAATTGGCCGAACCCGGCAAGCGCGAGCATGCGTTTGCTCTGTTCTACACGGGCAGCATCGGCGGCGGGGCGCTGTCCCCCGTGCTGTTCGGCGCGCTGGGCGACCAGACGAGCGTGCACACGGCCTTGCTGGCGCTGGCGGCCGTATTGCTGCTGACCTTGCCGCTGGCGTGGAAGGTGCAGCGGGGCCTGGCGCACGGCGGCACCGCATGAGGGGACGCTTCGCATGAGCCTGCCATTGCCGCGCGATAAACACGATACGCGCAACGCGCGAGCCCTGATCGCCTTGAGCTGGGAGGAAGTCCATCCGGCCATGCCGCAGATCCTGGAATGGGTGCAAGATGTAAATTGGCCGGTGGCCGGCGTGCTCCTGCCTTACCTCGCTGGCATCGGGCCGCGCCTCGCGCCCTATATAAAAACGGTGCTGGCCGGTAATGACGAACAATGGAAGTATTTTGTATTGCAGGGCATCGTGCGTTATTCACGGGAGCTGGCATTCGAATTGGACGGGGAATTGCAACGCTTCGCCCATGCACCGACAATGGGAGAACGGGAAGAAGGCGTGGCCGAGGTGGCCCGGGAAATTCTGCAATGCCAGATAATAACTGTGGCCGGCCAGCAGTCAGGGGCATTATTGTAGGAAATCAGCATTGAATGTGCGTGCGTGTGGCCATTCCTGTAATAGATAGGAGACAATCCGGGCCGAATATATTTCGACCTCCGGGTTGTAAAACCCTCCCTATCATTTAACAGGAAGATTACATGGGCAATTTTAGTATCCCGCAAACCAATAAAGCACTCGCCGTGTATTTTCATGGCAAGACGGTGCCTAGGCTGTTTGCGGTATTTGCGGCGATCCTGGCGGCAGTGGCAGGTTTTGTCTTGTACCTGAGCACGACCATCCCTCAGAAAACACTGACTGATACGCAGGCCATGACCTTGCGTAACGGCGCCAAGCTGGGCACGCACAGCAATTTGACTATTCTGTACGGCACGGCGGCTTTTCTATTGCTGCTCGCCGTGCTGGTACTGGTCATGCGCGCGGTAATGCTCAAGCGGCGGAAAAGCCGTTTTGAATTGCATGAAGACGGTGTGGTGCATGAATTGAACGGCATTCGCAGCTACGCCGCCTTTGCCGATATCGAGGACCTGTATCTGTTTGCCGGTGGTTCCACCGCCATGACCGGCATGATCAATAACCTTGCCTACCGCACGGGCGCCGACCAGCCCTGGATATGGGCTACCGGGGAACTCAAGCGCTTTGACGAGTTCATGGACGAATTTCGCTCCCGTTACCTGGATTACCGCATGCCCGTCTTGAAGCAAAAGCTGGCGGACGGCGAGCGCGTGACTTTCCGCTACATCAGCAGCGGCGAGGTATACAAGAAACGCTTCTTCGGCAATTTCCTGAATGTCAAGACACAGGAACTGGCCTTCTCGGCGCAGGGCTTGCATGTGGACGGCGTCACCTGGCCTGGCGCCAGCCTCAAGTGCATGAATCAGAATGACTGGACCGAGAGATTGACGATCAAGGATGCGGCGGGTACGACAGTCTTTTCATGCATCGGCACGGGTATCCTGAGTTTCGACCTGTTCGCCAATATGATAGACGACGAGATTAATCAAGCGTCGTAATTCCGGCGGAAATAAGCCTCCCGATACGGGGAGGCTTGCGACCGGCTTATCCCGGTCGGCGGCCAAATGCAGATAAAAAATGAAAACACAGTTACTGTCGAATGACGAATATCAAAAAACCTTCCATGCGCCTATGCAGAAGGTGACCGAGACCGCCAGGGAAGTCGTCGATCTTTGGGCATATGCCGATCTGGTCATCGGGAGTGACTTTGGCGACGCCGCGGACTGGAATTGGCAGGTCGCGCATATTTATGAGTCGTCAGATGGAAAGTTTCAGCACATCGGCATTCCCGTTCCCCGCGATGATACTTATCTGACTGTGATCGTCGATATACACGGCAGAAAAATCCTGGGGCATGTTTTTCTTGATTTGCGCGCCAGGCAGTCAAGCCGCAGTGAGGAATAACAGGGAGCGATTGGTGCTCCATGTCGCATTGATAAGTTATTGGCAAGCCGATACGGCATGACTTGCCCGCCAGTCCCCCCATCGTCTACACTCGCCGCATGAAAAATTTTGAAAAGCGGCGTGACCGCTACGATTTGTTCAGGGCATTCGACAATCCCCTCGTCAACATCAACTTCCAGCTCGACGTGCCGGACTTCCGGCCCTGGTGCAAGGAACGAAAAATCCCCGTGTTTCACTTTTTCCTGTTTTGCCTGCTCAATACGGTCAGGGATATCGATCAGTTCATGTACCGCATCTACCAGGGCGAAGTGATCAGGATCGACGATTTTCCCGCTTCCTATACCGTCATCAACGGCGACGATAACCTCAATTACACGCGTTTCGCGATGACGGACCAGCTCGACCTGTTCATCGAACGCAGCCTGGCAGCCAAGCGCTTCGCGGAAGCCAGTTCTGCGCTGATCAATACGGGCGAGGGGGAAACCGAGCGCGAGCAGCGCAACAATATCTTCATCACCTGCCTGCCGTGGCTGGAGCTGGCGGCCATCGAACACCCGATACACCGCCACCGCGACGCCGACATCCCGACCTTTACCTGGGGCAAGTTTGGCCCCGCGCAAGAGGATGGCCGCATGCGGGTGCCGTTTTCCGCCCAAGCCCACCATGGCTTTGTCGATGGCTACCATGTGCAGAAACTGGCGCAGGCATTGTCGCAGCGCATCGCCGCCACCATTGCCTAGGCCAGATAGTCGCTGGGCGCCTGGCCCAGCACGCGGCGGAAGGCGGCCGTGAAGGCGCTGGGGCTGGCATAGCCGAGGTCGAGCGCGACACGGGTGACGGCTTGCCCATCCGCCAGCCGCGTGATGGCCGCCAGCAGGCACGCTTGCTGGCGCCATTGGGCAAAGGCCAGCCCCGTCTGGGCGCGGAATTGCCGCGTAAAGGTGCGCCGGCTCATGCCGGCCTGCGCCGCCATCGCATCCAGGCTGCTGTCCAGGCTCGGCTGCCGCAGCAAGTCCAGGCACAGGCGTGCCAGCCGGGGTTCCTGCGGCAGCGGGGCGCTCAGGGGCAGGGGCTTGGCGGCGGCAATTTCGTCGAGCAGCAAGGCCATCAGTCGTCCGCCGCGCGATGCTTCCGCATACAAGGCATCCACGGTCACGGCCTCGGCCAGCAACTGGCGCAGCAGCGGCGAGGCGTCCAGCACCTGGCAATGGGGCGGCAAGCCCATCCCGGCGATGGCGGGTGCGTCGATAAACACATTGTGCATGGTCACGGCGCCATGCATGCGCATGCCGTGGGAGAGCCGGGCCGGCACCCAGCAAGCCCGCTGCGGCGGCACCAGCCAGTTGCCTTGCGGCGTGTGCACGCTGATGACTCCGCGCGCCGCATAGGCGAATTGCCCGCGCGCATGGCTATGGCTGGGAAAGACGGCATCGGTGGCATGGTCGCGCGCCGTGGCGATCAAAGGGCGGGGCACTTCCGTATAAAAATCATCCATGGCCCATACTCTACAGCATTTGACCTGCCATCGAAGGCGGGCCGCTTGCCTCCCGCTTACCATCACACTCTTTTCAGGAGTGAACATGCACAATACCTATCATCGCGTGGGCCATGGCCCGCACGCCGTCATCGTCCTGCACGGCTGGTTTGGCGACGCCCACGCTTTTTCTCCGATGGAAGCAGGTCTCGACGGCGGCGCGTTCAGCTATGTCTTCATGGACAATCGCGGCTATGGCGGCATGCGTGACGCGGCGGGTGAATATTCGATGGAAGAGGTCGCCCGCGATGCGCTGGCCTTGGCCGATGCGCTCGGTTTTGCCACCTTCAGCGTCGTGGGCCACTCGATGGGCGGCATGGCGCTGGAACGGCTGGCCATGATGGCGCCCTTGCGCTTGCGCAAACTGGTGGCCGTGGCGCCCGTGCCCAGTTGCGGCGTGGCGTTCGACGGGGCGGCGCGGCAATTGTTTCTCGACGCCAGTGGCAATGTGCAGGCGCGGCGCGCCATCATCGACCGCAGCACGGGAGGACGCTTGCCTGCCGCCTGGCTGGACTGGAAGGCGCAATATTCGTGGGAGAGTGCGGATCAGGCCGCGTTTGCACGCTACTTCCTCGCGTGGAGCGGGACGGATTTCAGTGAAGAAATCAAGGCGGCGCGCGTGGCACTGCCGTTGCTGGCGCTGGTGGGGGAGCATGACCCCCGTTTTGACGCGGCCCTGATGCGCCGCACGTATCTGGCGTGGTACCCGCAAGCCCGGCTCGAGGTGCTGGGCAATGCGGGACACTATCCGATGAATGAAACGCCGCTGGCCCTGGCGGCCAGCATTGAGGCGTTCTTGGCGGAAAAAGACTAGTTACGCGGCCTTGCTGCGCAGGCGCAGCAGGCTCAGGCCCAGCAAGACGAAGGCGCCGCCGCAGATGCGGTTGAACAGCTTGGCGCGGCCCGGCGTGGCCAGCTGGGTTTTCAGCAGGCGGGCCAGGTTGGCGTAGAACAAGTGGGCCAGCATGGCGCAGGCGACAAACGAGGTCGTCAGCACGGTGAACTGGATAGCCACCGGTTCGCCCGGCGTGATGAATTGCGGAAACAATGCCGAGAAGAACAGGATGGCTTTCGGATTCGTCAGCGCCACCGTCAAGCCCTGGCGGAACAGTTTCCAGAACGTGTTGGGATTCGTCGCGCCGGGTGCCACGGGCGCATCGGCCACGACGCTGGTCTTGCTGCGCCATTGCTTGATGCCCAGGAACACCAGGTACAGGGCGCCAGCCAGTTTCAGCAGCATGAAGGCTGTGGCCGAGGTGGCCAGCACGACGCCCATGCCGGCCATGGCCACGCCGGAAATGATGAACAAGCCGAAACCGTTGCCCATGCTGCTGATCATGGCGCGGCGCGGTCCGACGGCAATGGCGTTCGAGATGGCCAGCAAGACGGCCGGACCGGGAGAAAACGTGACGAGCAGGGCGACGCTGCAGAAAAGCAGCCAGTTCGAGAGATGCATGGGTGTTCCTGGGTGGGGCCGGAGCCGGATTGAGAGTCAAAACACGCTTATTGTACGAAGTTTTCGACTCCCGTGTCGGCTACCCCGGCCCGACACGGGCGAGTGTCATGCAAACAGGCTGGCGACCACATGGTTGATGGCGGCGCCACCGGCGATCAGCCAGCAGAACAGCAGGCCGGCCAGCAGCAGGGGCTTGATGCCGGCGCGGCGGATGGCCGACATGTGCGTCGTCAAGCCCAGGGCCGCCATGGCCATGGCGAGCAAGGCCGTATCGATGTCGGTGATGGTGGCTACCATGCTTGCTGGCAGCAGGCCCAGCGAATTGAAGGCGACCACGCCGATGAAGATGAAGGCGAACCAAGGGATGGCCAGCTTGGCCGCCTTGTCGTGGCCGCCGTTGCCACTCCTGGCCTTGCTGCGCGCCAAGACCGCCGACAGGATGACGAGGAATGGCGCCAGCATCATCACGCGCACCATCTTGGCGATCACGGCCGCATTCGCCGCCTCTTGCCCGATCGACTTGCCGGCCGCCACCACTTGCGCCACCTCATGCACGGTCGAACCGATGTACACGCCGAACGCGGTGGGCGTGGCGCCCAGCACCTGCCAGCCCAGGTTCCACCGGTACAGCAAGGGATACAGGAAGATGGCGATGGTGCCGAACACGACAACGGTGGAGACAGCCACGGTGACATCCTCGCTGCGCCCCTTGACGACGGGCTCGGTTGCCATCACGGCCGCCGCGCCGCAGATGGAGCTGCCCGCGCCGATCAAGATGGCGCTGTTGCGTTCCAGTTTGAACACCTTGGTGCCGAGGAACATGGCCAGGCCAAACGTGGACGCCAGCACCAGCGCGTCGATGGCGATGCCGGCCAGGCCCACCTGGCCGATATCCTGGAAGGTCAGGCGGAAGCCGTAGAGGATGATGCCGAGTCGCAATAATGTCTGCTTGGAAAAGGCCACGCCCGCGCCGCAGGTGGGCGCCAGGCGGCCATACACGCTGTTGCCCAGCACGATGCCGAGCATGATGGCCAGGGTGAGCGCGCTCATGCCGTGGCTTTGCATCCATTCCAGCTTGCCCAGCGCAATGGCGCCATAGGCGATCACGCCGCTGAGCAGCAGGCCCGGCAGCAGGCGGCCGTAGCGGTCGCTGAAACTTGTTGTATTGGTGCTTGAGAGGGAAGACATGCCGTACTCCATGTTTTTATGCGTATGGCATGACTGTACAGTTCGTCGATTAAATGGTAAAACGGATTGTTTTTGTATGTTTAACCGATAAAGTAGGTAGATGAGATGGCGTTGACCTTGCGGCAACTACAGATTTTCCTGGCCGTGGCGGACACGGGCAGCACCAGCGCGGCGGCTGAACACATTGCGCTGTCGCAATCGGCCACCAGCGCGGCCCTGAATGAACTGGAAGCGCTGCTGGGCGCGCAACTGTTCGACCGGGTGGGCAAGCGTTTGCTGCTCAACGACAATGGCCGCCTGCTGTTGCCGCAGGCGCGGCAGATGCGCGACGGGGCCGCCGGCATCGAGCGCCAGTTCGCGGGCGCCGACCCGTCCGTGCCCGTCAGCCTGCAAATCGGCGCCAGCACGACCATCGGCATTTATCTGCTGCCGCAGATCCTGGCGCAGGCGGCGCAGCAGTACGGCCGCAGCATTCCCCAGGTGACCATTGCCAACACGGCCGACATCGCGGCGGCCGTGGCGGAATTCCGTGTCGATATCGGCCTGATCGAAGGGCCGTGCCACGAAGCGGGCTTGCTGGTAGAGCCGTGGCTGACGGACCAGATGCTGATCGTGGCCGCGCCCACGCATCCGCTGGCGCAACTGCGCCATCTGCTCAGTTTTACGGAGCTGAACCAGGCGGGCTGGCTGCTGCGCGAAGCGGGTTCGGGCACGCGCGAAGCCGTGGAGCAGGCGCTGGTGCCGTATCTGCACTATCTGCGCGCCGCAGGCGAGTTCAGCAACTCGGAAGCGATCAAGTATGGCGCAGCGGCCGGGCTGGGCATCGCCTGCCTGTCGCGGGTGGTGGTGGCCGATTTGCTGGCCAGCGGGCAATTGGTGGAACTGGAAACCATGCTGCCGCCATTGGAGCGCAACTTTTACCTGATTCGTCAGTCCAAAAAGATCCTTTCGCCCCGTTTGACGGGTTTCCTGGAATTGTGCCGCCACGCGTCGCGCATGGCGGGCTAGCGCGCTCAAACAGCTTGACTGTTTTTCATATGAGGGATAAATTCCCATATATGGAAAATTCAGCACTCACAGAGAACGATACGGAACAGCGGCTGGCGGCCCGTTTAAAACAGTTGCGCGTGGAGCGGGGCTGGTCGCTGGACCAGCTGGCCAGTGCCAGCCAGGTCAGCCGCGCAACTTTATCGCGCCTGGAAAATGGCGAAGTCAGCCCGACCACGAACGTGCTGGGCAAGCTGTGCGCCGCGTATGGCTTGGCCATGTCGCGCCTGCTGCGCATGGTGGAAGACGATTTTCCGCCCCTGTTGCGGCGGGCCCAGCAAAGCGTGTGGACGGACCCGGACACCGGTTTTATCCGCCGCTCCGTCTCGCCCCCGGCGCGGGCGCTGGCCGGCGAAGCGCTCGAATGCGAGCTGGGCGCTGGCGTGACGATCACCTATGCCGCCTCGCCCCGGCCCGGCATGGAACATCATCTGTTGCTGCAGGAAGGTAAGCTGAACGTGACCGTCGACGGCCGCTCGCACGACTTGCTGGCCGGCGACTGCCTGCGCTACCAGCTGCACGGCGCCAGCGCCTTCATGACGCCGCCGGACAGCGGCGCCCGCTATTTTCTCTTTCTTGTCTGAGGTCGCCATGCCCGCATCGCTGCGCCATTTTTCATCCGCCGACATTCTCGAACGCTTGCCGGAGCTGGGTACGCTGCTGCAGGCATGCGTGCACGACGGTGCCAGCATCGGTTTCATCTTGCCGTTCGACACGGCGGCCAGCCAGGCGTTCTGGATGGATAACGTCTTGCCGGCCGTCACGCGCGGCGTGCGCCTGCTGCTGGTGGCCGAAGTCGATGGCCGTGTGGCCGGTGCCGTGCAGCTGGACTGGGATACCAATCCCAACCAGGCGCACCGGGCCGAAGTGCGCAAGCTGCTGGTCGCGCCCGCTTTTCGCCGGCGCGGCCTCGCGCGCCAGCTGATGCAGGCACTGGAAGAGCAGGCGCGCCTCTTGCCGCGCAGCCTGCTGACCCTGGACACGCGCAGCAGCGACCATGCCGAACCGCTGTATTTGTCGCTCGGCTACATGGTGGCGGGCAGCATCCCCGGCTATGCGCTGGCGCCGGCCGGCGACCGGCTGGACGCCACCACGATCATGTACAAGCAGCTATAGCGATTTTGTCGCGGCGCGGCGATGAGCTGGGGAACTCAGGCTTTCAGCCGCGCTCTAAGGCTTGCGGCAGTGCGGTTTGCCGGCGCGGTGACGGCGTGCGTGGTCTGCGCGGCTACCAGGCTGATGCCGTGCCCGACTTGGGCTGACACTTGATCACGGCTCAGTTTGAAGATGCCAACCGTGCCTGACAGCAGCGTGGCGCGCTGCTGCATGCTGGCTGCCGCGGACGATGCCTGTTCCACCAGGGCCGCGTTTTGTTGCGTTACCTGTTCCATTTGCACGATGGCGGCATTGACTTGTTCGATGCCGGACAATTGCTCGCCGCTGGCCATGCTGATTTCGCCCATGATGTCCGTTACGCGGTGCACGCTGGCCACGATTTCGCGCATGGTGGCGCCGGCCGTGTCGACCAGGCGCGCGCCTGCGTCGACCCGCTCGACGGAGTCGCCGATCAGCTGTTTGATTTCCCTGGCCGCGCCGGCCGAGCGTTGCGCCAGGGTACGTACTTCAGCGGCCACGACGGCAAAACCGCGCCCTTGCTCTCCGGCCCGCGCCGCTTCCACGGCCGCGTTCAAGGCCAGGATATTCGTCTGGAAGGCGATGGCGTCGATGACGCCGATGATGTCAACGATCTTTTTCGATGAAGCGTTGATCGAGCTCATGGTATCGACCACTTGTGCCACCACCGCGCCTCCTTTGCCTGCCACTGCGGCGGCCGATTGCGCCAGCTGATTGGCTTGCCGTGCGTTATCGGCATTTTGCTTGACGGTGCCCGTCAGCTCGTCCATCGAGGCGGCCGTGCGTTCCAGCGAACTGGCTTGCGCCTGCGTGCGCTGCGACAAGTCCAGGTTGCCGGCGGCGATTTCGCCCGAGGCGCCCGCGATGTCGTGCGTGCCGCCGCGCACCTCGCCCACAATCGTGATCAAGCTGGCATTCATGTCTTTCAGGGCTTGCAGCAGTTGCCCCACTTCATCGCGGGAATCGACGCGGATATGTTCGCTCAAGTCGCCGCCAGCCACCTTGCGCGCCACTTTGACGGCATGCCGCAAGGGCCGCACGATGCCGCTGCTGATGATCCAGGCCGTCGCCAGGCTCAACACGCCGCCGACCAGGCCCAGCGCAATGATCAGCACGCTGGTATCGTGCGCGCGGGCCATGGCCGCCTCGGCCGCCGTGCGCATCTGCGCCGATTGCGTGGCGATCTGCTGGTCGAGTTCGCGCAGGGCGGGCTGTTCCTGCGTACTGTTGCGCGTGGCCTGCAATTGCGCGATGCGCGCATAGCGCTGGTTCACGCTGCTATCGATTTCCCCGCTCACGGTCGACAACTGCCACGTGCTGATGACCACCACCACGGCCAGTAAAAGCGAAGTGAGCAAAAAGCCTGTGGTCAGGCGCACACCGATACGTATGTTTGAAATATTCATGTCCCCTCAGCTGTTGTCCCATGGTGGCCGTCTCCCATGCCTGCGGCATGGCGTGGCGCTTGTCCCCTGAAGTTGCTGGGGTGAAATGAGTGTAGCAGTGCGGTACTAAGTAATCTATAAATATTTCCATATTGGAATTAGTCACTGCCTGTTTAGCAACAGCGGCATGATTTGTTGCCAGATAAAATCACTCGCCGTATTACAGACGCGTCCTACCTCGATACCAGGTATCGTCCGACTGGCGCATGCCGGTGCAGCGCCTACACTGTTCTTTGCACAGACCCGACGGCGGGTCTTTCTTCTTATTCACAGGAGGCTGACATGGCGAATATCCAGGCAGGATCGGACGGTGCGGCAAATGAGGAAATGTCGGCCAAGCGCCTGAACGTGGTCGACTGGATCTCGATGATCCTGCTGATCGTGGGCGGTTTGAACTGGGCGCTGGTGGGCTTGTTCGATATCGATATCGTGGCCCGCATCCTGGGCGCCATGTCGACGGCGTCGCGCGGCGTGTACGTGCTGGTAGGGCTGGCGGCGCTGTATTCCATCTATCTGTGCGTGCGCAAGCTGCCGGCCAAGCCCTAGAGTCGTCTGCGCGACCATGAGGCGGCGCACAAGAAGCGTAAGGGCGTGCTGCAAGCGCCGGGAATTGGATCTGGCGTCACGGGCCTGATGCCGCCTTGTGCGCGTGCATGTGCCTGCATGCGTGCAGGCTGGCACTCGGCCAGTTTGGACACTGACGTCGTTGCATATACGTTTATTGCATGCGCTTACTGCGTGCGCAGATAGGCCAGCAGATCGGCCACTTGCTGGGCGTTGCCGATGCCCCAGAAGCGCATGTTGTTGCCAGGAATGAAGTCGCTCGGTGCTTTCAGGAAGCCGGCCAGGTTTTGCTCGGTCCAGACGATATTCACGTTTTTCATGGCCGCCGAGTATTTATAGTCGGTAGTGGCACCGGCCTTGCGGCCGATCACGCCCGTCAGCTTGGGGCCGAAGCCGCCGCGCGCCGATGGCCCCACCTGATGGCAAGAGGCGCACTTGCGAAAGGCCGCCTTGCCCGCTTCGGCATTGCCCGTGAGGGCGGCAGGAGCGGCCGCCTGTGCGGCGGCGACTGGCGCCAGCAGCAAGGCTGCGGCGGCGAGAGGGGAAAACCAGTGAAAAAGAAATGGGTATGTCATCGGTGAGGCGGAAGTGCACGATATGGCAAGCAATGACGTATTTTACAGGCGGGCATCAAAACCTGTCCGTCAGCGGCGCAGCGATGCCCGGCGGCGCAGGAATGGCTGCGGGAATGGCGGCAGGAAGGGAAGCGCGCAGGAATCGATACGGGATGGCCTGAAGGCCGCTAGCGCTTGCCGCCCTGTGCGCCCAGCGCCGCCATGGCCGACGCGAACACGATGCAGGCGATGGCCAGCCATTGGGTCAGGCTCAGCAGTTCTCCCAGCACGGCCATGGCGGCCAGTGCGCTGACGGCGGGCGCCGCGCTGCTGAACATGCCGAACACGCCTTGCGGCAAGCGGCGCAAGGCAAAGATTTCCAGAGAGTACGGCAGGGCGCTGGACAGCATGGCAATGGCCAGGCCCATCAAGGCAATCGACGGCGCCAGCAGGGCCTTGCCCGAGTAGGTGATGCCGATGGGCACCGTTACCATGGCCGCCACCGTCATGCCCCAGGCCACGGCTTGGCCACCCTGCAAGGTCGAGGCGCGCTTGCCGAAGATGATATACAGCGCCCAGCACAGGGCTGCCCCCAGCGCATACGCCACGCCGACAGGGTCCAGGCTGCCTGGGCTGCCTTGCAGCGGTAACAGTAAATACAAGCCGAACACGGCACACGCGACGGCCAGCAAATCGCGCGGCCGGCGCGACGACAGCATGGCCACGGCCAGCGGCCCCGTCACCTCGATGGCGACCGCGATGCCGATCGGTATCAGCGCAAACGCCCGGTAAATGAGCAAGTTCATCAACCCCAGTACGGAACCATAGACCAGCAAGTTCAGCACATCCTTGCGCGTCAGCCGGTAGCGCCAGGGCCGAAAGATGGCCAGCAGTATCAGCGCCGAAAACCCCACCCGGTACGCCGTGATCCCTTCCACGCCAATGACGGGAAACAGATTCTTCGCAATCGCCGCCCCCAGATTGACGGAAATCTGCCCTCCCAGGACGGCTAGGGACGGGAGCAAGATGCTGTCTGGGAGGGAGGAGGTCGAGGCGGGGGAGGTCATGGGACGGTATTTTAATATGCCTGAGGCTGGCAGTCGCTGGCAGATTGGTAAGCCGAGGAGATTTAACGAGGTAGTTGCTGACATGACTGGTGCATCGCGGCTTCTTTTTCGATATCATGTTGCAAAATACGCTACAGTTGCGGAATTGTTTACGAATGGTCAGAAGTCGCCGCTCCTAATCGAACAGCCTTTACCATTAGCACGTTAAAGATTGATACTAATGCTAATCGGCATTTTGACTAAAAGAGTCGGTAATCAGCCAGAAGCAGCCATTCGCGTTGACGTGACAATGCGTGACTTTTCTCGCGGGGTGATTCGTTATGCTCATTTGCCGATGGCAGCGAGAAGCCCTGATCGTTTAGGGCATTTTCTGAAAATTGAAAAATGAGATTAAATCTACTTTCGGACATTAATTGGGAATCTAAGATAGACCATGCTTTTAAGGTGGTGGACACAACATCTTTGGCTGATGTGTATTATGGAAAAGGATTGTCTGCGCTAGTGGTAGTGCTGAATTGCCGGGATCCGGAACTTGGCCATAGGCAGCGAATACGACTCACCAAGGCAACTAATACCTTATACATTGATGTTATGTTGGATCTGCAGTTTTTTGTTCAAGCAACGCATGTCGAGCGTCGGAAAGCACTTTACGAGGATGTCACTGGCCAAGTTCGAAAAGTGCTAGAAAAAAGGCGACTGAAGGACTTTGAACTTGAGCGTTTTCTTGCGGACATGGATGCCTTGTTAAATAGCCAGTTAAACGGCGAAACCTCCACCCGATTCGACGCCCTTTGCCTGGAACGTGCATCTGGATTTTAACTGAGTACTATTACGGTTGACGAGTGCAGTGTACTTCTGCATACGGCCACAAGCAGACAGCCAGTACCTTACTTCAACCTCATCAGATTTGTAATGACCTCAACGTTCATATTCTCACCGGATTCATTTTGGCTACGTATTCCGGCACAAGTAGAAACTATTTCGATAAAGCCGTTTGTCACGACCTTCGGAGAGACTGACGAATTGCTTTGCTATGTGGGCGAGACTTTGCTTGGCAAGATTGTGAAGCCTGGCGACGGTGAGGGAAAAATGATTGCTCTACTGCCTACACTTGACCGTAAGCGTGCATATCTTTGGCCAAGCCCAGATATGTTTTTGCAAGCGTTGTTGCATGTTCTGCGCTGCGAATCCAACGCTGTCTTGTCTTGTGAGCGTGATACCGACCAGGACAAGGTGTTGCCGCTGAGCGAGTATCATGACGTCGCCGCTGTCCTGACTCAGGTGGTTAAATTTAGCAAAGATGGGGCGGGAACGTGTCCAACATTTCTGTATCAGAAACGGTGATGCCGATTCCGGCCAAATCCAGACGTTCACAAGCGACTCGAACTTGCAAAAACTTTAAAATAAAATATGATTGCAATATCTTAATATGCAAATTATCTCTCTGATCATCTGGCTTGGCTTATTATTCACTTCTGCAAAAATAGTGAATTATTTTGCTAAACGTCCCATGTTAAATCCTTGGGTTTGGCTTGCCGCGAGTTATGCCTTGTTTTATATCCTAGGCTTATTCTTTGGGTTGGCGCGACACGCGCCAAATCTTGCGTATACTTCTGGCTACTTTCTTCCGATTACTTTTTTAGCAGTCGTTATTGGAATTTGGCGTGCGCCCAAGTGGCGTGCTGCGCAATTGGCGCTTCCAAGGAATGAGGCGGTGGAGAAAGATGAATGACGGAAAAGAAAATTCATGATTTCGTGAAATTCTGTCCTGAAGATTTATGCTGAGTTCGGCCAAAAGCAGAAAAACAAGGAATTTGTTTCACCTGCCAACAGCGGCAATCGGCCATTTGCAGGCGAAGATAAAGCGCGAATTTACATCATATGAACGAGCATATAAAATCTGAAGTTCACATAACACTAAATGCTGACGAAGCCCTTGTGTTATTTGAGTTTTTGAGGCGCTACTCTGATTCAGGTCAATTGAACATAATAGACCAAGCAGAACAAAGGGCACTTTGGAATTTGTGCTGCATTTTTGAGAAGAAATCAGTAGCTCCATTTAATATGGAATATGGTCAAGCTCTGTTAGAAGCTCGGGCGCAATTGCGTGACGAGGAATAATTTCGAACTTCCTCTTTGGGGCGGAACCTGCCAACGACAGCAGCCAGCCATAAGCCGCCGTTTAATCCGGTCCCGTACACTTAGCAACTACTTGAATTCGCCCTCACCATGCCTTTTTTTCGTGCCTTCGCCATCTGCCTGCTCGCCATTTTGCTCCATCCAATGAATACCTCTGCGAGCGAAGAAAGCTATCGCATTCAAACTCAGTTGGGTGCTATCGAGGGCTGGCGAGTAGCTCCTGAAGCCATACTGCGTTACTGTAACCGTATAGACCCAGCTAACGACGGCACACGGCGCGTCCGATATGAGGTTTGGATAGACGACAACCGCGAACTGATCGCTGGCATTGATCGCCGGTTCTATGAACTCGTCCCGCTGTTTCCGTTGCCACACTCCGGTGCCGATCCTATCGCTTTTGTAAAGGCGCGGTTGATTATGGATATTCTTCGATCGACGTTTCTGGAGAAAACTCCGGATGAGCAATCTGCGTATTGCCAGAGCTACACTGATTCTCACTTCCCCTGGTTTGATAACAGTAGATTGGAACGCGTCCATGCAGCGATCGCGATCTTAGACGAATGGAGCAAGGAACACGACCGAACGCACTGAACTGCAACCCCAAATCGCTTACTTTGATACCAATTATGATTGCTACGTTCACAGAGCGATAAGGCTATTTAGCGGGGGGCGCTTCGGGGCGGAAGCGGATATTACAAGTTTTACCTGTTTTACAGAGTAAACGCCCCTTTCTTGCATTCATTGGCATTATTAAAGGTGGTAAAGTTTAATGTCATTGCTGTGCGTATTGATAATAGTTAAATTAATATGGTGAAGACACGGCAATCCTGCATTTCTTGCTGTTTATCGCACCGTCTATTTGCTTGTAACTCAGGAGAAGTATTGAATGACTGTTTTTAGTATCGGCAGCACCAATTTTGAAGTGGATGTAGCGAAATCAAGCATTAGTCTGGAAACGCATGGCAGCGGCATGCTGGAGCTGAATATCGATATCCATGGCGACGATGAGGTGTTTATGCGCTTGACCGAGCCGGAGGATGCGGAATGGTCGTGGGCGCTGTATCCGCCGGTTTTTTTCCTGCATGGCTTGTGCATACCGGAAGGGCAGGGAGGAGCGTTTGCGATCGGGATGCTGGATATGCATCCCGAGGCGGAGGAATCGGGTATCTATATGATGGAATATGGTGACGTGTCGGCCGTCAACATCATTGAATTGTCGGCGGATCGACTAGCCGTGTCGGGTAGGGTGGACTTGTGCGGCAAGCGCCTGCCATTTCATATCGATATGCCGCGCAGATAGTATCGGGGCCGGGCTCCTCGGGATTGGAATGCGCCCCATTGGTGCGCATTCCCCCGGCGGACCGGCCCCGCTCCAGTCTGATTAGTCCAGCTTCAACGCCTTCGCCACATCCCCCCACGCCACATACTTGAAGTTCTGCGGTCCATCGGGCAGGCGCTTGTAGCCGTCCTGGATTACCAGCATGCCTTGCGCGTACGCGCCGCCCAGGTTGGCGGAGGTGACGTCGAGGCCGTCCGTTTCCGAGGTGCCGTCGATGCCGGCGGGCAGGTTGAAGCCCACCTTGAAGCGGCCGCGCACTTTATATGGCGCTTGCGCGTCGAGCACCACGTAGCTGCTGTCGCCCTGGCTGGAAACGATCAGGTAGCCGGTGTTGGTCTTGGCGCCTGGCTGGCGGTAGATGGCCATGCCTTCCACGTCGGCCGTCAGGTGCGCGCCCACGGGCAAGACCATGGTGAGGGCGTCCGGTTTGGCGGCGTCGGCCGAGGTGGTCCAGATGCCGCGCGTTTCCTCGCCCAAGAAGAGGCGGGCGTTGACATCGTCGGCCACGCAGCCTTCCGGTTGGGTGGCGACCTTGAAGCTGCGCAAGAGGGTGGCGGTGAACTTGTTGCCGTTCAAGCCAATGCTGTATTGCTGGAAAGTGCCATCCTTGTCGTTGATGAACGCTTCCACGCCGCCGCTGGCTGGTTGGTACAGACACATGCCGTAGATGCTTTTCAATCCCGTAGGGAAGCGGCCCGCTTCCGCCACGTCGCCGCTGGCATTGATGGTGAACAACATCATGCTGTTATCGTCGCGCTGGGTGGCGACGGCCAGGTCGACCTTGCTGCTGCCCAACTGGATATTCTGCCGCACGTCGACGTTGTTCAGGCGGCCCACTTCCAGCAGCTGGGTCTGTTTGCCTTGCAGGTCGTAGACCAGTAAGCCTTGCTTCTTGTTGGTGCCGAGGATGCGTGCGTCGGCCGGATTGCTGGACAGCCAGATGGCCGGATCGTCGGCCGCGTCGCCCTGGCGCGCCATCGGCTCCGTCTGGGCTTGCGGGGCGATGATGGCCACGGCAGGCTGCGTTTCCGCTTTGCCAGCCCATTTCAAGGGCCGCGTTTGCCAACCATTCTTGCCGCGCAGCAGCAAGGAGTCCTTGTCCAGCGCCAGCTGGCTTTCACCCTTGCGCACGTTCAAGGCCACGGCTTGGGCTGGCTGCGCCGTCCATTGACTTCCCTGGCGGGAGAACAGATGCAGCTTGTCTGCCTTGCCGTCGAGCACGGCCACGCCGCCCGGCAGCACGGCCAGTGCACCGGCGCCACCGTCCAGCTGGCCATACGGCTTGCGCAGGGCGACTACTTCGCGCTTGCTCATGCCTTCGGACTCGGCGTCATACGCCCACACGCCCATGTTGGACTCGCTCACCAGCAGGCGCTGGGCGCCATCGTCGACCCGGCAATGCTTGGCGTGCGGCGGCAAGGCCAGTTTGCGCACCAGGCTGCGCTGTTCGCCCTGCATCACCCACTGTTCCGCTTGCCCATCCTTGCCGATCAAGAACAGATGGGCCAGCTGCTGGGCGTCGCGGTACAGGCACGACGCTTCCACGGAAAACGTCGGCACGGGAAACGGCGCCAGTTTGACCAGCTTGCCGGCCTGCACGTCGACGGAGACGGGCAGCGGGCGCTGCGTGTCCGCCTCAAGGAACACGGCCAGCACCTTGCCGCCATCGCTGCGCGTGTCGAGCTGCTTGGCGCGCACGGCGATGCGGTCCTGTTCCAGACCGGCTGCGTTGAACAGGCGCAAGCCGTGCTTGTCGAGTAGCAGCCAGCCGCCGCCGGGCAGGCGCGCCAGTTCCTCCGCTTCCTGCGTGAAGGAAGGCACAGCGTTGGCAGGCGCGGCTTGCGCCGTGCCCGCGAGGCAAAAGGCAGCCAGCAGGGCGCTGCAGAGTACGGTTTTTTTCATATTATTGGGAGTCATCATCAGAAGGCGCTGGCTTTCAGGCTCACCTTGAAAGTGCGGCCGTATTGTTCGTTTTGCACGTTGTATTGCTTCGTGCCCTGGTAAACATAGTATTTCTCGTTGTTCAAGTTGGCCGCCTCGAACATCAGCTGGAATTGCTTGTTGATCTGGTACGACAGCGAGAAATCGAGCTGCTTCTGGCCGGCGACGATATGGTCCTGGCTTTGGTCGAGGATGTCGTTGCCCATTTCCAGCAGGTAAGGCGACTTGTAGTTGAGGGCCAGGCGGGCGCTGACCGGGCCCGTTTCATAGCCCAGCATCAAGTTCATCACCTGGTTCGACTGGCCCGGCAGGCGGATGTCGCGGTTCAGCTGCTTGTTGCTGGCCTTGTCGAAGCGGCCGATTTGCGCGCTCGAGGTGCTCAGGGTGCCGTTCACGCCGACGAGAAACTTGTTGAATGGCGCCGGCAGCATGCGCAACGGCTGCATGTAGGCCAGTTCGATGCCTTTCACTTTGGCTGCGTCACCATTCGCATACGAGGTCGCCGTCGTGTAGCCGGCCCACTGTCCCGTGCCGGCCAGGTTCGTTGTGTACGTAAAATTCTTGATGTCCTTGTAGAAACCATACGCCGACATCACGCCGTCATTGCCCAGCACGCGCTCAATGCCGAGGTCCAGGTTGTTGGCCTTCAGCGGCTTCAAGTCCGGGTTGCCGATCACGGCTTCCGTGTTGCTGGCCAGGCTGATGCCGGGCGCCAGCTGGCTGAAGTTGGCGCGCACCACGGCTTGCGTCCAGGCGGCCCGCACGCTGGTATGTTGATCCAGGTCATAACGGGTTTGCAGGTTTGGCAGCCAATTGGTGTACGAGCGTTCGCGCGTCAAGGCCGTGGCGATGCCGGCGCTGTCCACTTGCGAGCCGGCCGCTTCGAAACTGGTGCGCTCGGCGCGCACGCCGCCCAGGATGTGCCAAGCGTCGAAGTCGTAGCTGTTCTGCACATACATGGCGTTGATGTCTTCATGCATGCGGTAGTCGTTGATGATGGACTCCGTGGCCAGGCGCGCCTTGGCGCGGTCCAGTCCCGCCACGCGGGCGCGGATGAGGGCCGGGTCCAGGGCCACGCCGATGTTGCCCAGGTCGTAGTCGAGCGTGTGGCCTTGCACGAAGTTGCTCATCGACGTGGAACCGGCGCCCCAGTAATTGCCGCTGGAAGCCTTGCTGCTGTTATAGGCCCATTGATCCGTGTCATTGGTTTTTTCGCGGCGGCTGACTTTCGCGCCGAATTTCAGGGTGGCGATGTCGAACTTGCGCGCCAGGTCGATGCGCGCGTGGTGTTCATTGTCCTTCGAGTAGCGTTTTTGCAGGGTGATGGCGTTGAGCGCATAGCTGGCCGGGTCGTACAGCGAGGCGGGGCCGCTCAATTTCGGTTCCTGCGTATCCGTGAAACTGATGCCGGCGAAATTGCTGGTGCCGCGGAAACGGCCGTCGTTCAGCGACTCCGGCGTGTCTTCCGTGGCGCGGCTCATGCCGCCTTTCACGTCCAGGGTCCAGTCGCCCGATTTCTGCTGCGTGCCCAGGACTAAGGAGCGCACTTGCTGCGTGTACTTGCGCTGGCGGATGCGGCGCTCGGCGCGTGCGCTGGCCGTGGCTCCTTCGGCCAGGCTGCCGCCCGCGATATTGCTGATGGTCAGGCGGTCGCGCACTTCATCGTCGGAAAATTCGCTGGCGAAGGAGCGCAGGAACCAGCTGTTGCCCGCTTCGGGACGGTAATCGAGGTTGACGGCCAGCGCGCCGCGCTTGCGCACGGGCAGGTAGTCGCGCAATTCCAGGCCCGACAACTTACCCTTGCTCCAGGCGCCGCCCGTTTCCACGTCGTCGGAGCCGAACGAGCGCTTTTCCGCGCTCAGGCCGGCGGCTACGCCCAGCTTGCCGTCGAGGAAGCGCTGGGCCCACAGGGCGCCGCCGCTGGGGCTGGTCTTGCCCGTCTTTTCGTCAATGCTGGCGCCCACGTTGGCCGACAGCAGCTTGCCCGGCAAGTCGAAGGCGGACAGCGATTTGACTTCGACGGTGGCGCCCAGCGAGTTGGCGTCCATTTCAGGCAGCAAGGTCTTCGAGACTTCCAGCGTGCGGATCAGGCCGGCAGGCAGGATGTCCAGCGCCACGGCGCGGCGGCCCGCTTCCGGCGACGGCACCAGCGCGCCGTTGATGGTGACGGCGTTCAAGTCCGGGCCCAGGCCGCGCACGGTGATGTAGCGGCCTTCGCCCTGGTCGCGCTGCACGGACACGCCCGGCAAGCGGGCCAGCGCCTCGGCCGCGTTTTTGTCCGGCAAGCCGCCGATATCGTCGCTGCTGATGACGCTGATGATGTTGTCCGCTTTCTCTTGTGCGGCGATGGCGTTGCGCAGGCTGGCGCGCTGGCCGCTGACGACCACGGTGGCGGCCGGCTGGCCATCCGCATCTTGCGCATGGCTTTGGCCGCTGAAGACGGCCATGATGCCGAGGGCCACGGCCGTCAGGCGCAGCGGGGAGGGGAACGATGTGTGCATGGTTTTCATGAAGAGCTCGGTTAGGGGAAGGAACCGGGCGGATTCTAGGCAGCAAATATGACGATTGCGTGACAGGCAAGGGCTTGCCACCTTGAAAACAACGGCCTGTGAGCGCTTTCCAGCTGGAAATGAATCATGGTGAGCTGAAATGACCTGCCAGCGCAGGGCGCACGGGATGCTGCTTGCCGGATTTGCATCGGCTGCGCTGTTAATGATGAGCCGTTTGCACCTGCCGCACGGGCGTGGGGCATGTCATCGTGCCGTCATGGGCGGGCGCTATCGTGGCGACAGCACCACTTTTAAAGGTTTCCCACATGCTGCCGTTGCACCGTAACAGCCTGATTGCCGCCGCGCTCGCGTTGCCCTTGTTCTTGTTCCTGTACGCCACACTGGGGCACCTTAAACCGTTTGCCATCTGGAAGTGGATGGATATCGTCTGCGAAGGCGGCACGGCCGTCATGGCGGGCATCTGGTTCCTGTTCACTCTCAGCAGTCGTCCCCGCGGGCTGGTGACGCGCCTGATTGCCGGCGGCCTGTGCGCCATCATGCTGGGCTCCTGGGCCGATTGCCTGGACGAATTCTTTGCCGTCGACAAGAGCGCCGTGTGGGATAACTGGCTGGAAGCCTTGATTCCGTTCGGCATGCTGGTGCTGACGATCGGCATGTATTACTGGCGCCAGGAACAGTTCCGCCTGAACGAGCACCTGCAAAAGCGCGAGCGCCTGTTCCGCGACCACCGCGCCTTCGACCGCATCACGCAGCTGGCCGACGCCAGCTACCTGCGCACGCAGATGCGCCTGGAACAGGAGCGCCGGCCCGGCCTCGATTGCGCGCTGGTCTTGCTCGACATCGACAGCTTTCACTTGATTAACCGCGAATACGGCCACCGCGAAGGCGACCGCGTGCTGCAAGCCGTGGGCCACATGCTGCTGTTGAACTTGCGCAATGACGACTTGCTGTGCCGCTATGCGGGCGACCGCTTCGCCGTGCTGATGCCGGGCGTGTCGCGCGAGGATGCGGCCGCGAAGGCGCGCCACCTGTGCGCGATGGTGGGGCAGATGCGCCACCACGCCAACGACAACCGCGAAATCCGCCTGAGCCTGCGGCATGCGTGCGCGCTCACCGATGGCGTGCCGGAAGTGGTGTTGGCCGAGCTGAGCCGGGCCGTGGAAACGCCCGGCCGCAGCGCCGGCCCCAGGGCCAGTTCCGCTGCGCCCGCCTGATGCCGCTGAACCAGCAAGGCGACCCCAGCATCGCGGCCCATCACCAGCCGGCGCTGGTGCTCGATTATGCGCGCAGCCGCGAACTGGCCGTGGCGCCGCTGCTCAAGGGCACGGGCCTCGATGGCGGCGCGCTGCCGTCCGCGGAAAGCCAGGTCAGCGCCGCGCAATACCTGCAATTGCTGGCCAACGTGGCGCGCGGCCTGGACAGTGCCGATACCAGCTTCATGCTGGGCCAGCAAATGCTGCCCGGCCATTACGGCGCGGCCAGCCACGCCTTGCTGCAGGCGCAGAATCTGCGCCAGGCGCTTGGCATCCTGTGCGAATTCCATACCTTGCTGTGTCCGCTGTTGCAGCCGCGCTTGCGCGAGGCGGGCGACATGCATGTGCTGTACTGGGTCGATGCATTCGGCGCGCCCAGCCAGCTGCCTTTTCTGGTGGAAATGCACATGACGGCGCTGGCGGCCATGTGCCGCTGGCTGGCGGGCGAAGCGCTGCCGTGGCGCTTTTGCTTCAACCGGGCGCGGCCCCGCCACGTCGAGCAGCACGAAGTGCACCTGGGCCAGGCGCTGCGCTTCGATTGCCAGGTCGACGCCATGCTCATCGATTCCAGCTGGCTGGATAAGCCCTGGCCGCGCGGCAATGCCACGGCGGCGGCGCTGGCCTTGCGTGCGGCGGCCGTGGCGCCCGTGCCGGCGGCGAGCCTGCTCGGTGCGCTGTACGACTATCTGCTGGCCAATATCCGCTGCGCGCCGACCCTGGAACGCACGGCGCAGGAGTTCGGCGTCAGTCCCGCCACCCTGAAACGCCACCTGGCGCGCCATGGCACGCATTTCCAGGCCGAGCTGGACCAGGTGCGCGCGCACAAGGCGATCTATCTGTTCCAGGCGCATGGCTACGACAACGATGCCGTGGCCGCCTATCTTGGCTTTCATGATGCCACCAACTTCCGCCGCTCGTTCAAGCGCTGGACGGGGCAAACGCCGCAGTTGCTGCGCCATGCTTTGACCCTTTTTGTGGCAGGTTGACCGCCGGCGTTGCGCGCCAGCGCCACGGACAGTCGTTCCTGAGGGAACAATTGCCCGTTCTGCTACATCCATAGTACACTCGATCAGAGAGCGAACAGACGCGCTTTGAGGCGCTCCGGCACGGCGTCAAACGACGCCGCAATTCCGTCATCTTGATGGCGGTGCCGGCGGCAGACGACCGGTGTGCCGTGCCTTAACCCAGCCTGGAAACTGGCGTCACCCGTGGGGTGCGCCGGAAACCGGGCAACTTGATAATGCTCAATCGTGTATTCACAATCGCAGATCGATCCAGTCGTCAGTTTCCGCAACACCCAGGGTGAGGCGGTGCGCGGCACGATTTTCAACTTGCAGCGCAATTCGCTGGTCATGGAAATCTATAATCCATACTCGATTGTGCAGGTCAGCGAGGTGCTCAATGACGTGACGGTGCGCATGGGGGCGAAAAACGCCTACGTGGGCAAGGCCGTCGTCATCAGCAGCGTCAACACGGGCCTGACCGCCATCGTTTCCGTGACCCTGATCGACGAGTGGCGCGAGCTGAGCGACGTGGTGGTGGTCAAGGGCGCCGTGCAGAAAGAGTCCAGCGCCTTTGTCGCCGGCTGGGGCGAGCGCTTCCGCATCCGCCGCGATTACCAGATCGTCGTCAACGAAATGCGCGCCTTCCTGTCGGAAGTGTCGCGCTGGGTCGAGCAAGTCGACTTGTCCGACTCGCTGCCCAAGGAAAACGGCCGGCTGCGCCCCGATATCTTCGACGAACTGGCCTTGCCGCTGATGGAGCAAACCCAGCTGTACCTGCGCCAGCTCGAAGTGGAAGCGTCGCTCGTCGAGGAAGAGCGGGCGCCCGCGCACCGCGCCTTCGCCCAGGCGGCGCTGCATCCATTGATCCTGCGCGCGCCGTTCGTCTTCCGCACGTTTACCAAGCCGCTCGGTTACGCGGGCGATTACCAGATGGTCAACCAGCTGCTGGACGACCCGCGCCAGGGGCCGAGCACGTACTTTCAGATCGTCAATGCGGCCTTCCTGCAGGCGGCTGTCGCCACGGCGCACCGCAACCGCATCGATATCCTGACGGAATTCCTGTCGCAGAAGGCGGCCGCGGCGCGCGCTGCCGGGCGCGTGTATAAAGTGCTCAACGTGGGCTGCGGCCCGGCCATCGAGGTGCAGCGCTTCCTGGAAACGTGCCCGGACGCGCAGTGGCTGGCCTTCGAACTGGTCGACTTCAGCAGCGAGACCCTGGACTGGACGCGCGCGCGGCTGACCACCATCATGCAGCGCACGGGACGCGTGGTCGAGATCGATTATGTGCACGATTCCGTGCACAACCTGCTCAAGCGCCGCCATGGCGCCGGTATCACGGGCTTGCCCGGCAGTTTCGACGCCGTGTATTGCGCCGGCCTGTTCGACTATCTGTCCGACAAGGTGTGCGCGCGCCTGCTGATGCATTTCGCCTCGCGCGTGGGGCCGGGCGGACGTTTGCTCGTCACCAATGTGCACGCGAACAACCCCGGCAAGTTCGGCATGGAGCACTTGCTGGAATGGCATTTGATCTATCGCAATGAAGAGGGCCTGTCGGCCTTGCTGCCCGAGCATGCGACGGACCCGCTGATCTATGTCGATGCCACGGGCGTGAATGTGTTTGCGGAAGTGAGCATCCCTTGATGGATACGCCAGGCCTGCACGCCGGCTACACGGCCGTTTTGCGCGACTTCCGCCTGGAATTCAGCCGCGGCGGGGCGTACACGGGCATCGTGCTGATCCTGCTGGGCATGGGCCTCGATTCGGCCCTGTATCCGGACAAGCAGTCGGCGTTCACCACTGCGCGCATCCTCGTGTCCGTGCTGATCTTTTGCGTCGTGCTGGCCATGCGCACGCGCTGGGCGCAGGACCGCATCCAGGGCTTGACCTTTGTCTGGCTGATCCTGCCGCAAATCATGATCGCCTGGATGATCGCCGTCACGGAGGGCGCCACCTCGATCTATTACGTGGGCATGACCCTGGCCATCTATTCGTCGGGCATCGTGCTGGCCTTCGGCTTGTGGCAGAATATGGTTTTCGGCGCCATCTCCTGCCTGCTGTATGTGGGCGCCTGTGCCTGGCATGCGGGCGGCTTCGACCTGGCGGGTACGTTTGTCGTCAACTGTTTGTTCCTTATCATGTCGGCCAGCATCAGTGCCGTGTTTACCTATTTCAATGAGCGCGCCCGCTTCATGCTGTTCCAGCTGAAGGCGGAAGTGGCGCAAAAGAACACGCAGCTGGAAGAAACCAACAAAAGTCTGGCCGATATCAAGGGGCAGATGCTGCAGCAGGAGAAAATGGCTGCCATCGGCACCCTGGCCGCCGGCATGCTGCATGAAGTCAATAACCCCGTGAATTTCTGCATGATGGCCATCGAGGTGGCCATCGAAGACCCGGCCGCCAAGCAAAGCGCGCTCGTCAGCGAATGCCTGGCCGACGCCAAGCAGGGCATGCTGCGCGTGCAGCACATCGTGTCCGACTTGAAGACCTTTGCCTACCGCAAGAGCGGCAACCAGCTGGAAACGGGGCACTTCCAGTTCCGCAGCGCGCTCGACGCGGCCATCCGCCTGGTGGGCCATGAAACGAAGAATGTCAGCATCAGCCACGACTTGCCGGTCGACACCCTGGTGCGCGGCGACGAGGCGGCCATCGTGGGTGTGCTGATCAACTTGCTGGGCAATGCCGTGCTGTCCATGCGCAAGGGCAATGCGCCGCCGTTCGAGATCCGCATCACGGCCCACTGGGACGAGAACCGCCTGCGCATCAGCGTGCGCGACAACGGCCCCGGCATCGCCCCGGAAAACCTGGCGCGCGTGTTCGAGCCGTTCTTTACCACGCGCGAAGTGGGGCAGGGCCTGGGCCTCGGTCTGAGCATCAGCTATGGCGTGATCGAGCGCCACGGCGGCACCCTCACGGCCGAAAGCGAGCTGGGCGCGTGGGCCAGCATGAATTTCGACTTGCAGCGCTCCGATTGGGAGGGCCGTTAGCATGGATAACGATAGCCGCGCCAGCGTGCTGTACGTGGACGACGAAGCGCTCGCCTGCAAGTATTTCGAGCGCGCCGCCGGGGCCCGCTACCGCGTGCTGACGGCGCTCAGCGTCGATGCGGCGCTGGCCTTGCTGGCAGACGAGGCCGGCCAGATCGACGTGCTCGTCACCGATTACCGCATGCCGGACCGCCTGGGCAGCGAATTGCTGCAGGAAGTGGCGCAGCGCTATCCGCACATCGTCTGCATGCTCGTCACCGCGTATGCGGACAAGGATGTGCTGCTCGAACTGATCAACGGCGGCGCGGTGTTCCGCCTGCTGGAAAAACCGCTCGACCTGGCCGCCATGCAAACGGCGCTGCAACTGGCCGTGCAGACGGGACGCGAGCGCGCCGCGCGCCGCCAGGGCCTGGTGGCGATGGAAGAATCGCTGGCGTTTCTTGCGCATGAATTGAACACGCCGCTGGCGGCCATCGCCAATTTTGCGCGCGGCATCGCCCGGCGCGCGCAGGCGGAATCCGCGCCGCAGGCCGAGATCGGCGAAGCGGCCGCCTTGATGCACGACAATGCGCGTTATTGCCTGTCGGTGCTGGCCAGCTTTGTCGACACGGTGCGCCTGGCAAGCGCCGGGCCCGGCATGCAGGGCGGACGCCGCGCCGGCAGCGCGCGCCAGCTGCTGGCCGCCTTGCTCGACAGCTATCCCTTGAGCACGGCCCAGCGCGCCGCCATCACGGTGGACGTGGGCGACGATTTTTCCATCGCCGAGTCCCCCAATTGCGTCGCGCTGATTTTATCGTCCGTGCTGGCGAATGCCTTGCGCTCGGCCGGTGAGCAGGCTCATCCGGCGATCGGCATCCGCATCGACGCCGGCCGCATCAAGGTGCGCGACAATGGCGCCGGCATCGCCCCCGAGATTGTCGAACAGCTGTTGATCGACCCCGTCAGTGCCAACGGCGACGAAGGCAAAGGCTGGGGCATGGTGTTTTGCCACCGCATGATGCAGTCGTTCGGCGGCAACCTCGACATCGCCACCGAGTTTGGCACTTCCACCACGGTAACCCTGAATTTTCCAGTACATATAAGGAACGAGCATGATTGACGCCAATCTGCGTTTACCGGCTCAGCGTGAGCCGGCGCAAGGCTTGCCGACGATACTCTATGTCGATGACGAGGCCAACGCCCTCAAATACTTCCAGCGCGCCATCGCGCCGCTGGCCGACGTGCTGACGGCGACCTCGGTCGAGGAGGGCAAGCGCATCCTGGACGAGCAGGCCGACCGCATCGCCGTGCTGGTGTCGGACCAGCGCATGCCAGGCGCCTATGGCAACGAGCTGCTGTCGTACGCCTGGGACCGCCATCCGCACATCGTGCGCATCCTGACCACCGCGTATTCCGAGCTCGAGCACACGGTGGAAGCCGTCAACCAGGGGCAGATCCACCGCTACATCCAGAAGCCGTGGGATATCGCGGCCCTGCGCATGGAGCTCAAGCAGGCGCTGGAACTGGCGCGCTTGCGCAACGAGCACGCCCAATTGCTGCGCGAAAAGCTGATGGTGCGCCAGCGGCAAGCCGTCGCCAACCGTATCGGCAGCCTGTACGCGTTGTGCGCCAGCCTGGCCGGTCCGGAACAGCAGCTGCCCGTGGAAGCGTATTTGTCGGCGGCCCTGACGGCCGGCGTCACGCCGCCGGAGCCGGACTGGCTGTTGATGGATTATGCCGACCTGGTCAGTTCAGAAGCCTTCCGCGGCACGGCCTTTGCCGCCGCCGTGCGCCAGCAGCTCGACACGCTCGAGCGCGAGCATCCGGGGCGCGGCGTGGAACAGGCGATCGACATGCTGCTGCCCGTGTTCGGCGCGGCGCTGCAAAACCAGGGCGGCACGGCACTGTTCCTCGATGGCCGCCTGCTGACGGAATTCCTGGAAACGCCCACCACCACGCCCGTCTCGGCGATTCACTCGTTCTGGCTGGCCAGCTTGCTGTGGCTGGCGCGGCGCGGCTGGTCCTTGCAGCTGAGTAAAACGGAAATGGGCTTGCAGGGCAAGGTGGTGCAGGCTGAACCGGCGCTCACGCCGGATCACCTGGCGGCCTGGATCGAGCAGTTCTGAGCCGGCTGCCCCGCAAGGGGCGGCGCCAATGACAACAGGGCCGCGCGGCCCTGTTTTTCATCGCGACGGGGAAGGCTTAGCGCTCCGCCGCCGCCTTCAGGTTGTTCAAGCCCTTCTCGAAATCCTTGCCGATCATGGTATCCATGCTGACGAAGACCGTCATGACCTTGCTCACGTAAGGGCTGGGACCTGTCATGGTCCAGTTCACCTTGGTGCTGTCGCCCTCTTGTGTCATGGCAAACGTGGTGGTGTTGTGGCTTTCGAACGGCTTGAGGAAGTCCAGCTTGATGACGGTGCGTTCGGGTTGGGCCGCTTCCGTGATTTCCATGCGGCCGGCGCCCACCTTGTCATTGCCCGTCCACGCATATTGCGCGCCCAGGCCATTGGCGGGACCGGTAAACGTGCGGCGCATGGCCGGATCGAGCTTTTCCCACGGCGACCAGGCGGCCCAGTAGTGGAAGTCCGTGATCAGGGCGGCGATTTTCTCGGGCGGGGCCTTGATGGTGATTTCGCGCTGGACACTGAAAGTGTCGGGTTTGGTGGTGGCATAGCCGAGGATGGCGGCGACGACGACAACGATCAGCAGCAGGGTTTTTTTGATCATATGCTCTCCAAATCTTGAATGGTCGATGCGAACGAATCAAGGCAATCTTAGCAGATATGAATGGCTGTGCGCGGCCTGTTGGCCTTTATTTGCGCCAGCTCTGCACAGGGCCGCCCGCACGCCCGCCTGCACGCCCGTTCGCCGCCGCGCACGCCAGGTTTGTGCGGGTTTGTGGCGAGGGCCGCCGTCCGCTAGAATGCTGGCCTGCAAAGATTTCAGAGGGAAATATGTTTCAACGATCGATCGCCAGGCTGACCCTGGCGTGCGGCTTGCTGGCTTCCGCCTTTGCCGCGAACCTGGCGCATGCCGATGCCTGTCCCGCCCACTACGTCGATGGCCGCAAGCCGGAAATCACCAACCCCAAGCTGGACGTGGCGACCAGGGAGCTGTGCTACAACGTGTTTGGCGTGATGCATTCGGGGATTACGCGCACGCCCCTGTGGTCGGCTGAACACTTGACGGCGAACAACCTCGAAGCGGCGCAGGACTTGTCGCGCGAAAATTCCTTCCACGCCGAACGCAAGCTGCCCGCCGCCCAGCGCGCCGAGCTGGCCGATTATGCGCGCAGCGGCTTCGACCGTGGCCACATGGCGCCCAACGGCGACATGCCGGACCGCCAGAGCCAGCGCGACAGCTTTACCCTGGCCAACATGGTGCCGCAGGATGCGCGCAACAACCGCTATGTGTGGGCCGGCATCGAGGGCGCCGTGCGCAAGATGGCGAAGAAAGAGGGCGACCTGTACGTGATCACGGGCCCGGCTTTCATTGGCGGCAACCTGCGCAAGGTGGGAAGAGTCATTGTGCCCAGCCATCTGTACAAGGCCGTGTACAGCCCGCGCCAGCGCGCCGGCGCCGCCTACTTCATTGAAAACGTCGATACCAAGGCGTATGAAGTGCTGAGCATTGCGCAACTGGAAGACAGGATAGGCATCGATCTGTTACCGTCGCTGACGCGCCAGCAAAAGTTGCGCATGCTGAGTTTGCCCAAGATCAATAGCAAGTCGAAAAAATAATCCCTTTGAAAGGAAATCCCATGTGCGCAAAGAAATTCGTCCCGTACGCCAATGAAAGCGATGTGCTGGAGATCGGCGGCCTGAGCATCGAAAACCGCATCGACCGCATCAGCATCAGCGGCGACATCGACCTGACCCTGGACAAGCCGGGCCTGGCGCTGGCGAAACAGTTGCAAAAACTGCTGGGCGACGTGGTGGCGCAACTGGAGAAGCAGGAATTGCCCGACCAGCTGCCGCCGCCCGAAGTGACGTCGGTGGCCAATCCCTTCGAGTGACGCTGACGGGGAGGTCTACGGCGCCGCCTTGGCGGCGCGATAGTAGCCTTTCCTGTTGATCTCTTCCGGCGCGTTCGCCACTTCATACGCGGTCAAGGCGATGGCGATGGCCGAGTATTGCTGCGCCGCGCTGAAAGGCTGCACGTTGTCGTAGGTGTCGAGCACCGTGTGATGCACGCGCGCATAGTCGAAGTCGCCGAGCACGGTAAATTTCGGCGTCGGCACGCCATGCAGGCTGAAGACGGCGTCATCGCTGCCGGCCCGCGCGCTCATCGCCTTGCTGGCGTCGCGCGGCACGTCATTGATGCTGGCGGCGAAGCCGAACACGGGGTGGATGTCTTGCAGGGCCAGCTCGACCCGGCCAAACACGCTCTTCCAGGCCGAGGGAATGGCGATGCCGTCGATGGCGCCGGGCCGCCCGTCTCGGTTGAGCATCATGACGATATGCTCCAATTGCCCCGCATGCCGCTCGGCGAACGCGAACGATCCCTTGCGGCCGATTTCCTCCGCGCCGAAGGCCACCAGCATGATGGTGCGGCGCGGCTTCGCCCCGGAGAGCGCCAAGAGGCGCATCGCTTCCAGCATCGTGGCCACGCCGCCGCCATTGTCGGCCGCGCCCGTGCCGCCGTCATAGCTGTCGAGGTGGGCGCCGATCAGCACGATTTCCTCCGGCTTTTCCGTGCCCGGAATGCGGGCGACGACGTTGTGATACGTCACCGGGCCCGGATAGAACCAGTTGCGGACGTCAAACTCCAGGGTGACGGCTTCGCCGCGCGCCAGGCGCTGGCGGATGTCGGCGTACTGAGGCGCGGCCAGCTTGATGTCGGGCAAGGTCGGCAGGGCCGCCCACGCGGCGGGCGCGGCGCTGGCGGCATACAGCGGTTCTTCGCCGGACTGGATGGTGCCGAGGGCGCCCGCCTGCATCAGCACGCGGGTGATGGCCCTGGGCTGGTGGATGGTGCTGCCATCGCGCCCGCCGCCCCCGTTTTCACCGCCGATCAGCACCCATTTGCCCTTGAATTGCGCGGCGCGCGCCTGCGCCTCTTCCAGGGTGGCCGGTCCCATCATGGCCAGGCCCTGCTGTACGCCACGCGTGCCGGCCGAGTAGGCGGGCGTCGCCAGGCGCAGCGGCTGTTCCTCGGGCGCCAGCATCTTGCCCGACCACGGGCCGCGGTTGAAGCCGACAGGCACCTGGCCCGCTTCTTCCAGCTCCGCTTGCACACCCCATTGCCGCAGTTGCATGCGCGCCCATTGCGCCGCATGCGTGTAGGCGTCGCTGCCGGCCATGCGGCCGCCGAAGCGGTTGCTCAGGATGTCGAGCCAGTCCATCGCGCGCGGCTCGCCGGTACCCAGCGCCACGATCCGGCGCGCAGTGGCGTCGCTGGATGGCGACGTGGCGGCTTCGATGCCGGCATTTCTGCCGGACAGCGTGGCGAGGAAGGCGGGCAGCCTGTCTTGCCGGCGCGCCGCCAGCGCCGCATCCAGCTTCGCGGAACGGTTCAGCTTATCCTGGCGCAACAGGGTTTCGTAGGCGCGCAGCACGCCCTGCATGCCCGCCAGGTCGCTGGCGCTCTGCTGCCCAGCCTGCTCCGGGTGTTCGATCTGGAAGGCCATCGCGCTGGCCAGGTATTGAAAGACCGTTGCCTCGCGGATGGCCGGCCGGCTGGCGATGGAGAGCCAGCTTTCCAGCGCGCTGGCCGGTAAGGTGAAGTCGGGAATCGCTTCTATCCATGCGCCCAGCCAGGCGCCGTCGCGCTGTTGCACGGCCAGGGGATCGCGCTGCGCCTCGTTCGCCATCTGCACCACGCGCGCGCGCTCGGCCGGCGTGGAAGGGCCGCGCGCGGCGCCGCTTGCCGCCGTCGCCAGCGCTGCGGCCGGCAGCGCGGGCGGCACATAGCGTTCCTTGAGCCGCGTACCGGTCACGGGCTTGGGTTCGTTCTCATCGGTTTCGACCAGGCGCTCGCCGCTCAGCACGTTGCCCTTGGCTTGCAGGGTCCAGCGTATCGTCACGTCGGTGCTGATTTCCTTGCCGTTGCGCCCCATGCTGACGCGCTTGCCGCCATGCCGGAAGACGGCGCCGGCGGGGCCGGCCGTGCCGTCGACCGTGCGGGGCGGCGTGAGCTGGCCCCCTTCGTCGAGCCACGCGATCGTCGCGCGCAAGCCGCCTTGCTCTTCGCTGATGTCGAGGATGCCCGTGTCGATCAGGTCGACCTCGACGCCATTCGTCGTGGTCGTGCCCGTCGCCGTCTGGAATTGCCACTGTCCGGCGAGGGCCGGCGCTTGCGCGTACAGGGTACCCGGCAGCGCGGCAGCGGCGAGGAAGCAGGTGGCGTAAAGGTGGGGATGGAACAGGTGCATGGTTGTCCTTGTCATGGTTTTCACTCGGGAAGAGTCGAAAAACAGTATGGGGAAAACCAGATTGCCAAGATGCTACTTTCCGACCAAGGCCGGGATTTGCGGAATGAAGGCGGGTTTGGCCGCGCCGAATGCCAGACCAACCCCATCCGGCAAGCTGCACCGGACGAGGTTGATCTGGCACAAACTTACCTGGCGAAGGCCTGTGCCGCCGGCGTGACGGTGACGGCCGCCGGCTTGATGTCCAGCTTCATCGCGCCGATGACCTTGTCTTCATCGAGCAGCGCCTGCGGCTTGTTGCCGTCGTACTTGATGGGAGAGAACGCGTCGCTGACGAGCTTATCCTTCAAGCCGGCCGCATCCTTGGCGACGATCACCACGGATAGGTTCTTCGCCGACAGGTGCTGCTGGATGGCGCGGTTGACGTCGGCCAGCGTCAGTTTCGACAAGCCATCACGCATCAGCTTGGTAAATTCCGGCGTGCCATACCATTGCGAATCGAGCGCATAACCGAGTTGCTGGTCCTGCGTCGACGTCATGACGAAGACGTTCTTCATCAGGTAGTCGCGCGTGGTGGCGAAATCGTCCTGCGTCAAGCCGTTGTCGACCAGCTTGCCCAGTTCCGTCAGTGCCACGCGCAGGGCGAAATGGGCGTTGTCCGGCGCCACGGGGCGGATCCAGATTTCGAACAGCTGCGCCTTGCGGCCCAGGTTCGGGTTCGGGAAGAACTGGTACATGCCGCGCGGGAAGGCTTCGATGTACGCGTAATCGCCATAGTTCATGCCGCGGATTTCACGGATGCGCTGGTACAGGTAGGAATTCGAGGCGCGGTGCTCGCCCAGCCACGTCTTCGCCAGCCACAGGGCGGGGAAGTCCGGGTGCGTGCGCGTCACGTCCAGCGGCAAGCCGAAGGAAATGGCCGTGGCGCGCGTGTTTTTCTCGATGATTTCCACTTCCAGGCCCTGCGCCTTGCGGCCCGCGGGTTTCACGGTGGCGGGCAAGCCCGGGCCGGCCGGCAAGCTTGCCAGCGCCTGCGTCAGCGAGGACGTCATGGCATCCGACACGTCGCCGGAAATGCCGACCTTGACGGCGCCTTGCGCATACGCGCTCTTCCAGAACTGTTTCACGTCGTCGAGGGTGATGGCGTCGATGCCGGCGACCGTGCCCAGCACGGGGTGGCCATACGGCGTGCCCGCATACACATTGGTTTGCAGGCGTTCCTTGGCGAATTCCTCTTCGTTGTTGTCCTTCAGGTCCAGCAGCAGCGCGTTCTTTTGCGCATCCTTCAGGCGGCGGAAGTCGTCTTCGCGGAAACCGGGCGAGAGCAGCAGCGGCAGGGCGATGGCGTTGAACTGGGTCCAGTTATCCCGGTGGATGGAACCCGTAAACGTCGTCATTTCCTTGTCCGTCTGCTGGCTGAAACTGCCGGCCAGCGGGAACAGGGCCTGGTTGACTTCGTCGATCTTGCGCTCGGACGAGCCGCCGGACGCCACCATGGACGCCGTCAGCGCGGCCAGGCCTTCCTTGCCTTGCGGGTCTTGCGCGGAACCTGCCGTAAACAGCAGTTTGTAGCGGATTTGCGGCAGCGCCGACTTTTGCACCAGCACGTCGAACTTCGCCGTCGGGGCGGCCGGCAGCAGGCTGGCCAGCGTCGGCGTGGCGGCGATGGCGGCGGCCATCGGCTGGTGCGACAGGGTCGTCACCACCAGGCCCTCGTCCGTCAGGTATTTGCGCGCGGCCGCCTGCAGGTCGGCCGGCGTGAGCGTATCGATCAGGCGGTAGTACTGGTTGATGGTGGCATACGAGCGGTCGAAATGCACGAAGGACGCCAGGGTGCCGGCGATCTGTTCCGTGTTGTCGAGCGAGCGGATCAAGCCGTATTTTTCCGCCGACTTGGCGTCCGCCAGGTCTTTGTCGCTGACTGGCGTGTCGCGCAGCCGCGCCACGGTGGCCAGGATGGCGTCGCGCACGTAGACGGCGTCGTCGATGTTTTTCACGCGCGCGCCCAGCACGGCCAGGGTCGGGTCGACCCGGTCCGGCGTCATGTCGAACAACTGGTCGACCTTTTGCTCGTTCTGCACCAGGCGCTTGTACAGGGGCGAGGTGCGGCCGAACGACAGCGACAGCAGGGTCGCCAGCGCGGCCTGGTCCTTGTCCTTCACGGAAAACGCGGGCGCGTGGAAGCCCACGGCCACCCACGGCAGGGTCGGCGTGGGCCAGGCCACATGCTTGTAGACGGGGCCGCGCGGCTTTGGTTCCACGGGCACGGCCGCCTGCTGCTTGCCGCGCTGCCAGCTGCTCCAGTACTTTTCCACCAGCGCGATCGCTTGCTGCGGTTCCACGTCGCCGGCGATGATGATGGTGGTGCGCTCGGGACGGTACCAGCGGTCGAAGAAGAGCTTCGAATACGCGTACTGGTTCGGCATGTCTTCGATGTCCTGAATGAAACCCATCGTCGTGTGCTTGTAGGTATGCGTCGTGTAGGCGCTGTCGCGCATCACTTCGAACAGTTTCGACACGGGATTGGCGCTGTTCTTGTTGTATTCGCCCAGCACGGCACGCGATTCCGTCTTGAACGCGTCTTCCGCATAGTCGAGGTGCTGGAAGCGGTCCGCTTCCACCTTCAGCACGGTTTCCAGGTCTTGCTTGGCAAACGTCGTGTGGTAATTGGTCAGGTCGTCGCTCGTATACGCATTCTGGCGCGCGCCGGCGCGGGTGATGACTTCCTGGTATTTCTCTGGCGGATACGCCTTGGTGCCGCGGAACATCATGTGTTCGAAGAAGTGGGCGAAACCGGACTTGCCCGGCTCGACTTCGTTGCGCGAACCCGTCTGCACGGGAATCTGCAGCGAGACGAGGTTCGGGAAGCCGGTCGGCACGATGATGATTTTCAAGCCGTTGGGCAAGGTCTTTTCCGTCGCCTTGAATGGCAGCAGATCGGCCTTGCTGGCCGCGGCGCCATGGGCGGCGGCCGGTTTGACGGGCGCGGCGCCCAGGTTCGACGAGGCCATGGCCGACAAGGCCAGGGCGAAAGCGGGTAATAAAGCGGGCATGATTCTTGACACGAAGGCTCCTTCTTTTTTGGATGTTATGAAAGTGCAACGCCGCAGCATAGAATATTCGTGCCGCCCTGCATAGGGGCTAACAGTCGGGCCGCAGGATGCGCGCCGTCAAGTGGGCGAGGAAGTCGCGTTTGGTGGGCAGGAACATGCGGATGTGCACGACGTCGTGCACGGCGTCATGTCAATCCTGGTCGAGGCGGGACAGGGAGTCTTCTTCGGATACCACGTCGCCGCGTGCGATGTCCTGGCTGCCTACGTGAGCGTCGTTTCCGGCAGGCTGATGCGGTTGCGGCCCAGGTGCTTGGCGCGGTACAGGGCGCAGTCGGCCGTGTGGATCAGCTGCCCCAGTTCCGTGCCGGGGCCGGGCAGGGCCGTGGCGGCGCCGATGCTGACGGTGACGCAGGCGCCGTCGGGACGCTTGCGCGGTAGTCGCAGCCGTTCCACGCGCTGGCGGATGCGTTCGGCCACGATGGCCGCGCCCTTGAGCGACTGGTTCGGCAGGATGACGGCAAATTCTTCGCCGCCATAGCGGGCCACCAGGTCGTTCGTGCGCATTTCGCTGGCCACGGCGCCGGCCACCTTGCGCAGGCACAGGTCGCCGCCTTGGTGGCCGTGGCTGTCGTTGTATTCCTTGAAATTGTCGACGTCGACCATCAGCAGCGACAGGGCCTGGCCCTGCCGCTGGGCGCGCTGCCACTCGGCCAGGATGGTGTCGTCGAAGCAGCGCCGGTTTGCCAGGCCCGTCAGGCCGTCGCGCGTGGCCAGGCGTTCCAGCTCCACGTGCGCGCGTTTTTCATCCGTCATGTCGCGCAGGGTTTCGACGACGGCGATCAGCTCGTCGTGATTGCCATAGATGGGGCTGGCATCGACGGCCAGGTAGCGCCGCCGCCCCGTGCGCGGCATGTCGCACCAGTTTTCCGCGCACAGATTGCCGCCCGTGCTGCTGCGGTATTGCTGCTGGGCGTGCAGCGCGCGCACGTCGCCGCCGCGCCCGGCCAGCAGCAGGTCGGCCAGGGTGGGGCGCTCGTCGTTGTAGAAGCAGCGGCCCGGCTCGCGCGTGCGCAGCACTTCGGCCGCCGGCACGCCCGTCAGCTGCTCGCAGGCGCGGTTCCAGATCATGACCTGGCCATGCACGTCGAGGACAAAGGTGGGCACCACCAGCAATTCCATCATCTTGACGGCAAAACCCTGGGCTGCATCGCAGGGCGATGCGCTGGCATGAGCATGGCTATCCGGCATGTAAGCATCCTTCTTGGGGTGAATGGGGCTGGCTCGTTGGCCATGATGCAGCGCAGCGGGGCGGAAGGTGTTGATATTGAGCAATATTTATGGCGCCACGATCAGTCGTGCAGCAGCGGCGCCTCCTCGCAGGCGGCCAGCGGCAGGGACAGGCGCAAGGTTGTGCCGGCGCCGCTGCGGCTTTCGATGTGCAGGCTGCCGCCGGCGGCGGCCACGCGCTCATGCATGCCGGACAGGCCGCAACCGAGGCGCGGTGGCGAGCCCGACAGCCCGACGCCGTCATCGCTGATGCGGCATGCCAGGGTGGCCCCCGCTTGCTGCAGGCTCAGCTGGACATGCGTGGCGCGCGCATGGCGGGCGATGTTCGCCAGCGCTTCCTGCAGCACGTGATACAGCAGCGGGCCGTGCGCGCTGCCGGCGGCGGCGTCGAGCCGGTAGTCGCAGCTGCAATCGATGCCCGTGGTGCGCTTGAAATCGGCCAGCAAGCCGTCGCACGCCGCTTGCAGGCCCGCGTCGAGGGCGGGCGGGCGCAGGTCGTGGATGACGCAGCGCAGCGCCGCGATGCTGAGGTCGATATTGCGCGCCATCATGTCCAGTTGGCGCGCCAGCAAGGGGGCGGCGTCGTGCGTGCTTGTCTGCAGCATGGCCAGGTCGATTTTCAGGGTCAGCAGATGCTGGCCCAGGTCGTCGTGGATGTCGCGCCCGATGCGCAGGCGTTCCTGCGCGCGGGCCTTGTGCTGTTCGCCGGCCAGGCGCGCCTGTTCCGCCTCCGCGCGCAGCTGTTCCAGTGCCTGCAGGCGCAGCGCCAGGCGGCGCTGGCGCCACAGCAGCAGCGCCAGCGCACCGAGCAGCACGGCACAGGCCAGCATCAAGGGGGAGGGCGTGCCGGCCGGCTGCATCGGCCCGGCGGCATGGCTGGCGTGCAGGGCCGCGAGTGCGGCCGCCGCCAGGCAAGCCAGAATACTCAGGCGGTACGGCGGGCGTAGCCAGCGTTGCGGCATGTCCATGCTCCCTTAATGTTTTCCATCAGGCAATGTTCTTACAGAAAATATATTAACTTGGGATCATTTACATTGTCTAAACGCAAAAGCCGCGCAGTTATGCCTGCCCATGTCGATTTCCGGCCCCGGACGCCGCAGCGGCAGGCGGCGGGCACGGCATTTGCACGGGAAGTGTCGTGGCGGCATATAATAGAGGGTTGTCAATCGGCTTTTGCGGTAACGGCGCCACGCGCCAGCCCCGATGCGTTCGCCCTGCGCGATGACGCCAGCCAGCTCTTAGGAAATACAGTGACTTATAGCATCAAAGAGATTTTTTATACCCTGCAGGGCGAAGGTGCGCACGCGGGCCGTCCGGCCGTGTTTTGCCGCTTTTCCGGCTGCAACCTGTGGACGGGCCGCGAAAGCGACCGCGCCACGGCCGTGTGCCAGTTCTGCGACACGGATTTCGTCGGCACGGACGGCGAACTGGGCGGCAAGTTCAAGACGCCGCAGGAATTGGCCGCGCTGATCGACAGCCTGTGGCCCGCCAGCTACGCGCCCAGCAAATACGTGGTGTTTACGGGCGGCGAACCGCTGCTGCAACTGGACACGGCCCTGATCGACGCCATGCACGCGGTCGGCTTTACCATCGCCATCGAAACCAATGGCACCTTGCCCGTGCCGTCCGGCGTGGACTGGATCTGCGTCAGCCCGAAGATGGGTTCCACCCTGGTGGTGCACAAAGGCAATGAAATCAAGGTGGTCATCCCCCAGTTCCAGCAAGACCTGGCCGCCTACGAACAACTGGACTTCGAGAACTTCTTCGTGCAGGCGATGGACGGCCCCCTGGCCGCGCACAACATGAAGCTGGCCATCGAAACATGCAAAAGCAACCCGAAGTGGAAGCTGAGCCTGCAAACCCATAAACTCCTGCAAATCCCTTAAAACAAATAATATGCTGACTATCACACGCAAGCTCGAATTCGACGCGGGCCACCGCATTCCCGACCACAAAAGCCAGTGCCGCAACCTGCACGGCCACCGCTACACGGTGGAAATCACCCTGGTCGGCAAGGTCATCGAAGCGGAAGGCAATTCCGACAATGGCATGATCATGGACTTTTCCGACGTGAAAACCCTGGCCAAGCAGCACCTGGTCGATGTGTGGGACCACGCCTTCCTCGTCTACGAAAAAGATACGGCCGTGCGCGACTTCCTGGCCAGCCTGCCCGACCATAAAACCGTCGTCATCGACCGCATTCCGACCGTGGAAAACCTGGCGCGCATCGCCTTCGAGATCCTGAAAGCCGCATTTACCGACCATTTCGGCACGGGCTTGCACCTGCATAAGCTGGTGTTGCATGAAACGCCGAATTGCTGGGCAGAAGTGACCGATGACTGAAACGCACGCTAGCGCGCAGGACGCGCGCTACATGCAACTGGCCCTGGAACAGGCCCAGCACGCATGGGACCTGGGCGAAGTGCCCGTCGGCGCCGTCGTCGTCAAGGATGGGGTAGTCATCGCCGTCGGCTACAACCAGCCCATCGGCCGCCACGACCCCACGGCGCATGCGGAAGTCATGGCCTTGCGCGCGGCCGCCGAAAAGCTGGGCAACTACCGCTTGCCCGGCTGCGAGCTGTACGTGACGCTGGAGCCGTGCGTGATGTGCTCGGGCGCCATGCTGCATGCGCGCCTGGCGCGCGTCGTGTACGGCGCGGGCGACCCGAAGACGGGCGCCTGCGGTTCCGTGCTGAACCTGTTCGAGCAGCCGGCGCTGAACCACCAGACGGCCATCGCTGGCGGCGTGCTGGCCGAGGAGTGCGGCGCTTTCCTCAAGCGCTTCTTTGCCGAGCGCCGCCGCGCGCAGGCGGAAGCGCGCAAGCTGGCCCATCCTCCGGCCTGATTTCGTCCCAGACAGGGCAGGGCCGCCATGGCCTTGTCCCGCGCGTCAGCCATGCCAGCCACCCCGGCTGGCATTTTTTATAACTGTTGCGAAATAACATCTGTCTAGACCACTTTGCCATTCTCAAATGAGAATGATTCGTGTTACAGTATTGTTTTCGCCAGCAAACTTTCCTTATGCATCGTTAACACTTTCGTTATCGATCCGGGTTCAAGAGCCAGCCTTTACTCTTCCACCGGATCATCATGACTACTGTGCCTACGCAGCGCCTCGCTGCACCCGTCGTATCCCCAGCTCACCTGCCTGTCCGCCGCCATAACCTGGTGCTGCGCGCAGCCTTGCTGGGCCTGTTCGCCGCGCCGCTGCTGCCCGTGGCCGCGCAAAACGCCGCCGTCAATGCAGGCACGGCCGCGCAGGAACCGGCCAAGCTGCCTGTCTTCCCGGAAATCGTCGTGAACGCCAAACAGGATTACGAGCGCCGCGCAGGCACCAAGACGGTGATCCGCAGCGACGACCTGGAGCGCCGCAACGTGACGGACATGGCCGGCGTCGTGCGCTATCAGCCGCTGATCAGCACGTCAATGGCGGCCTCGGGCGGCGGCGGCATGTGGGATGGCGCGGGCAATACCGGTTACAACATTCGCGGCCTGGAAGGCAACCGGGTCAGCCTGGAACTCGACGGCATTTCCCTGCCCGACGCGGCACCCAAGCCGGACAGCAGTAACATGAACGCCTTCGGCATGGGCCGCGATTATTTTGATCCAGAAACTTTCCGCGAAGTGCGCATCGATTCGGGCACGACGGCCGTCAGCGGCGCCAATCCCGGCCTGGGCGGCGGCGTGGCCTTCATCACCAAGTCGCCCGAAGATTACCTGGGCGACGGGGTGGACCATTACGTGGCGTATAAATACGGCCGCGCCACGGTGGACCGCAGCAATGCGCACACCCTGACGGGCGCCGCCAAGATCGGCGCCAGTCTGCAAGGCCTGGCCGTGTACGTGCACCGCGATGGCGAGCAGCTGGACAGCCGCGGCAGCGCCACCGTCAACCCGGATGACTGGCATTCGAACGCCTTGCTGTCGAAGCTCGTGTGGGCCTTGCCGGGCGAACAAAAGCTGGACTTGACGGTCGACATGTTCGAACGCAAGAACAAGCGCGACCTCAACAATAAAGTCAGCGCCATGTACCCGGACGGCGTGCAGCAGGATTCCACCACCAAGCGCACCCGCGTCAGCCTGGGCCACGAGGTGGTGCTGAAGGATTTCGCCCTGTTCGACCGCCTGACCTCGAAAGTCTACCTGCAGAATGCGAAGATCGAGGACAAGAGCAAGGGCCGCTATGTCTACCGCGGCAACTCTCAGCGCGCCATCGACACCAGCTTCAAGAATGACAGCATCGGCCTGACCTCGGAAGCGTTCAAGCAGCTCAACGCGGACAACGCGCTGCTGTACGGCGTGCAGCTGGAACAGGCCAAATCGCGCCGGCCCTGGATGGAAGACCGCACCCTCATCGCCACGGGCGAGCACCAGATCACGCGCAAGAACCGCATGGCCGACATGGATGCCACCAAGCTGGCCCTGTACGTGCGCGACGACCTCAGTTTCGACCTGGGCGGCAAGAAAGCCGTGCTGACGCCGGGCCTGCGTGCCGACTACCGCAAGCTGGAGCCGAAAAACCTGCAGAACTACCTGATCGGCGTGCCGAATGCGGCCAAGGAAGTGCGCAAGGAGAGCGATTCCTACTTCACGCCGAGCCTGAGCCTGTCCGTGGAAGTGCTGCCGCAAATGCAAGCCTACGCCACGTTCACGCGCGGCACGCGCCTGCCGACGGCGATCGAACGCACGGGTACCTATGATTCCATCAGCTATACGGGCACGGGCAATGGCTATGCCGTGCTGGGCAATCCGAATCTGGGCAAGGAAACCAGCAAGGCATATGAACTGGGGCTGAAAGGCGACGTGACCAGGGGCTTGAGCATGCAGGCGTCCGTCTACCAGACGGAGTACAAGAACATGATCGAGTACGTGGCGCAAGAGCTGGATCCGGTGAATTACCCGACCCTCACCCTGGGCCTGTTCCGTCCGGAAAACATCGGCAATGCGCGCACCTGGGGCGCCGAGCTGAGCCTGCGCGCGGAGCTGGGCGCCTGGTTGCCGGCCATGCAGGGCTACCGCGTCGACCTGGCCACGGGCGTGGCCAAGGGCCGCTCCTTCAATACCCTGACGGGCGAGAGCGGCGGCCTGGCCTCGGTGGCGCCGGCCAAGACGGCGCTGACCTTCGGCTATGACCATACGAACAAGTTGTTCGGCCTGGAATTGACGGCGCTGCATGCCGGCGAGAAACAGGCGCCGAACGATTTGCTGATGGGCGGGACCGCGCCGCTCTTCAAGGTGCCGTCGTACACCATCTTCGACCTGTCGACCTACTGGAACGTGCACAAGAACGCCAAGATCATCGTTGGCGTGTACAACTTGACGGATCGCAAGTACTGGGATTATGCCGCCGCGCGCAGCCTGGCCGCCGGCACCACGGCTGCCAGCCGCCTGGAGATCGAGCGCTACGCCAAGCCGGGCCGCAACGTCGCCGCCAGCCTCAGCGTCAACTATTGATTTTTACCGGGGAGGGGTGCTTGCCCCTCTTTTTTTCCATGTTTGATTGAATGGTCTCTCTATGAAGTTATCCAAACTCGTTCTATCCCTGCTAGGCAGCCTGCTGATCGCAAACGCATACGCGGCCCCAGCCACTTTGGCGGAACGCTGGTCCACCTTGCGCACGGAGCAGCCGAAGCTGCAGATCCGCGACGCGGCGCGCGCGCTGGGTGTATCAGAAGCGCAATTGCTGGCAACCAACATCGGCAAGGGCGTCACGCGCCTGCAGGCCGACGGCAACCAGCCGCGCGAAATCATGCGCGCCGCGCTGGACCTGGGCATCGTGCAAGCGATCACGCGCAATGAAAACGGCGTCATCGAAACGACGGGCGTCGCCAGCAAATTCAAGCAGGCGGGCGACAAGTCCGAGCAGGCCGACGCCAAGGACCCGGAAACGGAAGCGCGCCAGCGCAATATCGCGGGCGGCTACCTGGGCGGCCAGATCGACCTGCGTTTCCACTTTGAAAACTGGAAATACGCATTTGCGGTAGAACAAGCCGGCCGCGATGGCAAGCCGACGCGCAGCCTGCAATTCTTCGACGCCAACGGCACGGCCGTGCACAAGATCTACCTGCGCAACGAGCCGGGCGTGGCCGTCTACGATAAATTGGTGGCCACCTTCCGCATGCCCCAGCAAAGCGCGGAGCTGAACGTGCTGGCCGTGGCGCCGAAAGCGGCGGAAAAGCCGGATGCCGAGATCGACGTCAAGGAATTCCAGCTGGCCTGGAAAGACATGACGGACGTGCACCAGTTTGCGCAAATCATGCGCGAATTCCACCTGTCGCGCGAACAGGCCCTGCGCCTGGCGCCGGTCGGCGTGGTCGAACGCGTGACGCCAGCGGCGCTGCGCACCCTGCTGGAAAACGCGGCCAAGGACAAGGTCGCCATCATGGTGTTCCTGGGCAATGAAGGCTTGACGCAGATCTATAGCGGCAAGATCGGGAAAACCATGGCCGCCGGCGGCTTCTTCAACGTGCTGGACCCGGACTTCAACCTGCACATCCGCGACACGGCCCTGCGGAGCGGCTGGATCGTCAAGCGCGGCGGCGTCACTTCCGTCGAGTTCTTCGACAACGACGGCACGCAAGTGGTCTCCTTCTTCGGCGTGCGCGAGCGCGGCAAACCGCAGCCGCAAAGCTGGGTGGACCTGGCCGATTCCTTGCCGAAGGCCAAGTAAGCAGTAGCGATGATTCTGCACGGTTGCCGCGCGCCGTACCGGCGCGGCAACACTTCAGCTTGTGTACCGCGTGCCGGTCTCATGTCTGAAGCACAATAGTGGTATGCTGATTGCAAGGCCGCAGCGATCGTGCCTGCGTGCTGGTTCCTGAAGAGAGGCAATCATGGCAACCATCATGGCGAACGGCCTCAACATAGCTTATGAGAGCCACGGCAACCCCGATGACCCGTGCGTGCTGCTGGTCATGGGCCTGGGCATGCAACTGATTGCCTGGCCGGCGGACTTCGTCGAAGGCATCGTCGAGCAAGGCTTCCGGGTGGTGCGTTTCGACAACCGCGACAGCGGCCTGTCGAGCAAGATGGCGCTGGCGGGCAAGCCGTATCTGCCGCTGGCCTACGTGAAAAACCTGCTGGGCTGGCCCCTCAAGACTTCCTACACCCTCGATGACATGGCGGACGACGCGCTGGGCTTGCTGGCGTCCCTGCGGATTGCCCAGGCGCACGTGATCGGCGTGTCGATGGGCGGCATGATCGCGCAAGTGATGGCGGCGCGCGCGCCGCTGCAGGTGCTCAGCCTGACGTCCATCATGTCGAGCAGCGGCCGGCGCGGCTTGCCCGGCCCCACGCGGGCCGCGCGCAATGCGCTGTTGCAACGACCGAAACGCAACGCCAGCCGCGCCGAACTGATGGCGCACATGGCCGCCACCGTGCGCGTGATCGGCAGTCCCGCCTATCCCGTGTCGGAAAAACTGCTGTACCAGCGCATCGAAGCGGCGCTGCAGCGGGGTAGTTGCCCCGAAGGCGTGGCGCGGCAAATGGTGGCGATCGCCGCCTCGGGCGAGCGTACGGCCTTGCTGCCGAGCATCAGTTGTCCGGCGCTGGTGATCCATGGCGCGGCCGACCCCTTGATCCCCGTCGCCTGCGGCATCGATACGGCGGCGCTGATCCCCGGCGCCCGGCTGGAAGTGATCGAAGGCATGGGGCACGACATGCCGCCCCAGCTGATCGAGCGCCTGCTCGCCTTGATCGATGTGCATCTGCAAGGTAAGATGGCGCCCCAGATGCGCTCCCAGCCAGCTTGAGCCAGGCGCGCCCACCACTTGACTAGCCAGGCATATTTTGAAGACACCTGAGATTGGCATCGCCATCGTCGCGCCGGGCGGTTGTGCGCCCGACGAGGCGGCTTTGGCGCGCGGCATCGCCCGCTTGCAGGCGCAAGGCGCCACCGTCCACAATTACTACGACCCCGAGCACACATTCCAGCGCTTCGGCGGCACGGATGCGGGCCGCCTGGCGCAGCTGAACGCGGCCGCCGCCGACCCGGCCGTGCAGGTGGTGATCGCCTTGCGCGGCAGCTATGGCATCAGCCGCATCCTGCCCGACATCGATTTCGACCGCATGGCCGACAGCGGCAAGCTGTTTGTCGGCTACAGCGACTTCACGGCCTTCCACATGGGCTTGCTGGCAAAAACGGGCCGCGCCAGCTTTGCCGGCCCCATGATCTGTGACGATTTCATCCGCGACGAGCCCGAGCAATTTACGCTGGATCAACTGTGGTCGTGCCTGGCCGGTCCCACGCACACGGTTACGGGCGCGGCGGCGGGCAATCCGCAGGTCGAGCTGAGCGGGCAACTGTGGGGCGGCAACCTGGCCATGCTGGTTCACTTGCTGGGCACGCCGTATTTCCCCCAGATCGATGGCGGCATCCTGTTCCTGGAAGACGTCAACGAACACCCGTACCGGGTCGAGCGCATGCTGCTGCAACTGCTGCACGCGGGCGTGATCCAGCGCCAGCAAGCGGTCGTGCTCGGCGACTTTTCCGGCTATAAACTGAGCCCGATGGACAAGGGCTACGATGTCGACGCCATGCTGGCCTACGTGCGCGAGCGCCTGCCCGTGCCCGTGCTGACGGGACTGGAATTCGGCCACATCCGCCGCCGCGTCACCTTGCCGTTCGGCGGCCAGGCGCGGCTGCAATCGGATGCGTCCGGTTTCAGCCTGCAGGTGGGCGATTACCCGACCCTGGCGCGCCCCTGAACGTCCTGCACTCCGTGGGCGCCAAGCCCGGACGCCTGCTGCAGCTCGATGTGCTGCGCGGCATCGCCGTGTTTGGCATCTTGCTGGTGAATATCTGGTCGTTCGCCTGGGGCAGCCTGTCCTTGCGCTACGGCACTTTGCCGGCGCAGCCGCCCGTGCTCGACCAGCTCGTCATTTTTGGCGTGGCGGCGTTGGCGCAATTCAAGTTTTACCCCATCTTCGCCTTTCTGTTCGGCGCCGGTTTTGCCCTGCAGACACGTTCCCTGCGGCGCCAGCTGGGTAGCTGGGAGGCGGCGCAAGCGGCTTACCGGCGCCGTTTGCGCTGGCTGCTCGTGTTCGGCCTGCTGCACGGCTTCTGCATCTGGAGCGGTGACGTGCTGACCTCGTATGCCGTCGCCGGCATGCTGATCCTGCCCCTGCTGTCCGCCAGGCTCAGCCGCGTGCGCAACCGCGCCTGGCTGGTGGCGGCCGGATTTCTATTATTCATGTGCCTGTTGATTCCTGTGGGCCAGCAGGGCGGCGCGCCGGACATCGCGCGCGACCTGCAAGCCTTTGCGGAGCGCTACGCGGTCTATACGCAGGGCGGTGCATGGGCCGTCGCCAGGCTGCGCGCCAACGATTTCCTCGTGTCCTTGCTGTACTCGGCCGTCATGCTGCCGCATATCATCGTGCTGTTCTTGCTGGGCATCTTGTCCGTGCGTTTCGGCTGGCTGACGCAGCCGCAGCGCCACCAGCGCCTGTGGCGCCGGGTGCGTGCCGTGGGACTGGGCGCGGGCTTGCCGTTCAACCTGTTGGCGGCAGGGGCCGTCGCGTGGCAGGTGGCCGATCCGTATCAAACCGTGTTTGACACGGCCCTGTTCGAAGTGGGCCTGTTCGCCGGCGGCCCCGTGCTGGCGGCCGGCTATGTGGCCGCGCTGATGCTGGCCGGTCCCTTCATGCTGCGCTGGCTCGGTGCATGGCTGGCGCCCGTGGGACGCATGGCGCTGAGCAATTACCTGCTGCAATCGCTGATCGGCACCTGGCTGCTGCAGGGGCCGGGCCTGGGCTGGGGCGCAACACTGCGTCCCGCCGAGATGCTGGGCCTGGCGGTCGTGATGATGGCGGGGCAGGTGCTGCTGAGCCGCTACTGGCTGCGCCATTTCAGGCAAGGTCCCATGGAAGCGCTTTGGCGCCGCCTGGCGCGCCTGCCTTAATCCGTACCCCAGTCGAATGTACTTTGCGCCGCGGCCGGCGGCGGCGCCTTGGCCTTGGCGGACGGCACCAGCGGATTGTCGACGGCATGCCATTCGAACAAGTCCACGTCGAGCATGCAGGTGCGCGCCAGGTGCAGCGCCTGCTCGGGTGTCAGGGCGGGGTCCAGCCAGCGGTGCGCGTCTTCCCGGCTGACGGCCACGGGGCGCCGGTCGTGGATATCGACCATGCCGCCCAGACTGTCGGCCGTCACCAGCACGAAGCCCGCTTCTTCCCGATTGACCTTGTAGGGACCGAACTGGGCCAGCGCCAGCAGGAACAGGGGCGCGCGGTCCTTGCGGTGGATGTGCCACGGCTGCTTGCCGCCTTTCTCGCCCGTCCATTCATACCAGCCGGAAACGCAGACGATGCCGCGCCCCGCGCGCAGCAAGGGTTTCCAGTAGGCGCCGGCGAGCTTTTCCAGGCGTGCATTGATGGCGATGGGGATTTTTTTCTTGCCGGGAGCGGGCACGGCCGCGGCGGCCCAGGCGGGCCGGTAGCCCCAGAAGACATCGTCGACCCGGTGCACGCCATCCTGGATGTGCAGGATGGGGCGGTAGGTGCCGGGCGAGACGTTCAGGTGCGGTTCCGCCTCGCTGTCGAACACCGCGTCGGTCCAGCCGAAGGATGACGCCAGCACGCGCGCCGTGTCATTTTGATCGAATCGTCCACACATGTGGAAATCATACCCGATCGCCTGCCGGCGCGAGCGCGGCGCGCGCCCTTTTCGTGAGTGTGGTCAAACGTACAGACGTGGGCGGCCGCAAGGCGCACAGTGGAAGCCAGTCAGGTCCCTGACGCTTCTTGCATCGGAGGAATTATGCCTTTTGAAAATCCCACCATCCACAAAGGTTTTACCATCAGCGCCACGGCCAGCCAGCGCCGCGATGGCCGCTGGGTCGGCTCGTATGTCAGCCAGAACCAGGCGTGCGGCGCATATGCGGACACCTGCGATTACGACGATTGCAGCAATGAAAAAGAGGCGCAGCAACTGGCGCTGTCCGTCGGCTGGCGTCTGGCCGATGGCGTGCCTGCACGCTGAGACCGCTTTTGGGTCAGTGTTTTCGCCGCAGGGCCAGCAGCAAGCCGGCCACGGGGAACAGCAGGGCGGTGCCCAGCCGGACGGAGGTCAGCGAAGCGGCCTCTACGCCCACCACATGGGGCAAGGCCAGCAGCAACAGGGGAGCGGGCACGGCGATGGCGAAGAAAAACAGGTACCACGAATAGCCATTCTTCTTGGCCAGCAAGGCAATCAGGGCGCAGCCGACGAGGAAGACCAGCGGCAAGTTCACATATTCCATGGTTTTGCGTTTTCATCCGGGAAAGCGCGTCATTATACGCGCGCCCGGGGCGCTGGTTTGGCTTGCCGGCGTCAGTTGCCGACGAAATCCGGCGGCTGCGGCGCCTGCGTACCAGCCTGTGTACCGGCCTGCGTGTCCGCGAGCGGCGCCTCGGCCGGCAGCAGCGCCTTGATGGCGCCGTTATAGATGAGTTCCTGGGCGTACGCCGAGGCCTCGATCAAGGCCGCATGCACGGATTTGAAACTGCTCGGCGTTTCAATCAGCACGGGCTTGGCATACGCCTGCAAGGTATCGCCGCGCTTGCTGATCAAGATCATGCCCCGGTAGCGCCCATCCTTCTCCAGCGCCCCCGTCACATGAAATTCATAACCCCTGATCTGGTGTTTTTGTTCCTGATCCATGTCTCCCGCCTCCAATTCCATTGTCACGGCATTGGGCCATCAATTCGATAGGAACAGCAGAGTGTTTGATCTGAATCAAGACCGCCATTTCAAGCCACGATTCACCGCAGGTCTCGGCGCTTGTCGCAAGCGGAGCGGATGTGTGGCTGAGAAGCGCATCCGCACTGACGTGCGGTGAGCATCGCCAGCCGCAAAGCCGCCCGCGCAGTAGCTTGCGGCCGCCGTCATCACCCAGCGCGGATGGCACGGATCTGCTGGGCTGTCTCCTCGATTTCCCGATACGCTTCCTGGATGTAGCCATCGATTGGATGCCCATCCATCCACTCGAAATAGGCGCGCTCGTCGTGCTTGATGGCAAAAGGTACGTGGTGGTCGCGTATCGATTCGGCCGTTTCGCGCACCAGCGAGGCAAAAAGCAGCTCAAGAGTTTCCATGATGGTCACCTTGCGGGACAGGAATGCAGAGCCTTGAATGTAGCACAAAGTGGCGCGTCGCCTGCGCCGCCGGCCATGGCGTGCGCAGGCCTTGCCCGGCGTCAGGCCGGATGGCCGATATGCTCGTACAGGATCACGCAGCCGATGACGATCAGCACCAGGCCGCCCACCAGCTCGGCGCGCCGGCCCGCCACCGTGCCCAGCACGCGGCCCAGCATCACGCCTAGGGTGACCATGACGAAGGTGGAAAAGCCGATGGCGGCGGCCGTCACGACGATGTTGGCGCCCAGCAAAGCCAGGCCCGCACCCACCACCATGGCGTCGATGCTGGTGGCCAGGCCCGTCACGGCCAGCACCCAGAACGAGTGCGACTGGGCCGGCGCCTCTTCCTCGTCGGCATCGGAAAGGGCATTGCGTATCATCAGCAAGCCGATGATGCCCAGCAGGCTGAAGGCGATCCAGTGGTCCCACGCTTCCACGTAGGGCGCGGCCACGCTGCCCAGGGCCCAGCCGATGATGGGCGTGATGGCTTCGATGACGCCAAAGATCAGCCCCGTGCGCAGCGCTTCGCGCCATTGCGGCTTGTGCAGGGCTGCGCCCTTGCCCACGGCGGCCGCGAAGGCATCGGTGGACATGGCAAGCGAGAGGGCGGCGGTGGCGGCGAAATTCATCGTTGGCTTTCAGTAAAACCTGGCTGGGATAATAAAGCAACAACGCCGAAGAAAACCGTAGCGAGCGGAAGGGAGTTGCGGTCGAGAAGCGCAACTGTACGCAGGTACAGTGAGCATCGCAGGCCGTAAATCACGACGCGCAGTAGGTTTTATAGGCGTTTAACGCAAACCCGGCGATTTTACCCTACGTACAGCACCACCAAGGAGGCCAGCAGGCAATAGGCGCCAAAGAAATGCCAGCGCCCCTGTTCCAGCCAGCGCGACAGCCAGCGCAGGGCCAGCAAGCCGGCCAGGAACGACAGCAGCATGCCCAGCAGGCTGGGGCCGAGCAGGTGCAGCAGGCTGTTGCCGTGTTCCAGATGATCGAGGCTGCCGTTTGCCACGGCCTGGTAGAAGCGCCAGCCTTCCTTGACCAGCACGGCCGGCGTCAGCACGACGGCCAGGGCGAAGCTGAATTCCTCGGCGCGGCGCTGCGGCACGCCCATGGCGATGCCGGCGGAAATGGTGGCGCCCGAGCGGGAAAAGCCCCGGAAGGGCAGGCACAGTCCCTGCACGGCGCCGATCACCATCGCCTTGCCGATGGACAAGGTGCCATGCTGGCGCGCCTGCAGGCGCGAGGACACAATGATCAGCACGCCTGCGGCGGCCAGGGCGGCGGCCATCAGTTTTGCGTTGCCGAACAGGTGCTCGATTTCAAAGCCCGGCGCATCCTTGCTCATGACGTGCGTAATGCCTTTCAGCAAGCCGAAGCCGACGATGCCCGTCAGGGCCGTGGCGGCCACGAGCAGCAAGGCATTGCTGCGGAAGGCAGTGGCCGAGCTGAAATACGTGGCGCGCCAGGATTTCCAGAAATACACGATGACGGCGAACATGGTGCCCGTGTGCAGCATCACCAGCAGCATGGTCAGCTCCGGCGACGTCGGGTCCAGGCCCATCAGTTTTTCCGCCATGATGACGTGGGCGGAGCTGGACACGGGCAGCAGTTCGGCGAAGCCCTGGACGATGGAAAGAATAAATAGTTGTAAAAAACTCATGGGTATCTGTACTCGGCGGGGGGAATAAGGGTCGCCGATTTTACCCGCCGGATGTGGCGGGCACGTCCCGCGCCAGATTACAGTTTGTCCATGTTGGCGCAGGCGAGCGCGACGCCCAGCGCCATCAGGACCGAGCCGATCAGCCGGTCGATGGTCCGCTGGTGGCTGACCATGCGCAAGCGGAAGCGCGCTTGCGAGAAAAAGACGGCCACCAGGGCGAACCAGGCCAGGTGGATGGCGGACATGCACAGCCCGTAGCCGAACTGGACTGCCAACGGCGTGCCGGGCTGCACCACCTGGGTGTAGGTGCTGATGACAAACAGGGTCGTTTTCGGGTTCAGGGCATTGGTCAGAAAGCCGTTGAGCAAGATCTTATGCCGGGGCACGCTGGCGCCGCCGTGCAGGTCGATGACGAGTCCGGCGCGGTTGGTCCAGGTTTTCCAGCCGATCACGGCCAGGTAGAGGGCGCCGGCCAGCTTGATCGCCGTAAATAGTCCAGGCGAACCGGCGATGAGCAGCGCTACGCCAAACATCGTATAGAACACGTGCACTTGCACGCCCAGCGCGATGCCGAGCGCGGCCAGCAGGCCGGCACGGCGGCCATGCAGATAGCTGTTGCGCGTGACCATCGCGAAATCGGGGCCCGGAACGATGGAGGCCAGCAGGGTAATCAGGGCAACGGCAAGCAATGCAATCATGTGTCTTCCTTGGGCAGTGGTGGCGCCCGCACGGCCATCGGTGACAATTTCTCGCCTGTTTGGCAAGGGCGCGGCGCGCATGCGGGCTGCCGGAAGACAAATTATCCCTATAATAGCCTTCTATGAAAAACGATGATATCTTGCGGATATGTGTGAGAAAAAGTGACAGATCATGACTAGACAGACGGCGCTGGGCTCCTTGCGGTTCTTCGAGGCTGCGGCCAGGCTGGGCAGTTTCGTCCAGGCGGCCGCGGAGTTGCACGTCACGCATGGTGCGGTCAGCCGGCAAATCCGCCTGCTGGAAACGTCGCTGGGCACGCCCCTGTTCGAACGCCGCAACCGCGGCGTGTTCCTCCTGCCGGCGGGCGCGCAGCTGCGCGATGCCGTCCAGCAAGCATTCGAGCGGCTCGACGCCGCCCTCGAAGCCGTGCGCCAGCCGGTGCGCCAGGGGCCGCTGGTGGTGTCGTGCGAGCCGACGATCGCGATGAAATGGCTGATACCGCGCCTCGGCGACTTTTACCAGCGCCATCCCGAGGTGCCGCTGCACCTGTTCGCCTCGGGCGGGCCGGTGGCGTTCCAGCGCGACGCGGTGGACGTGGCGCTGCGCCGCAACGATTTTCTGTGGGATGCGGGCTTGCATGCGGAAAAGGTGTGCGATGAATGGATCGCGCCCGTGTGCGCGCCGGCCCTGCTGCGGCAAGGCAGGCTGGACCTGTCCGCGCAGCGCCTGCTGCACACGGCGTCGCGCCCGGCCGCCTGGACCCACTGGCGCGCCGCCGGCAAGGATGCCGACGGCGGCGGCCAGGGCGGCAGCCAGACCTACGAGCACTTCTATCTGAGCCTGCAAGCGGCTTGCGCCGGCCTCGGCGTGGCCATCGGCTCAGTCTTCATGGCGCGCGAAGACCTCGACAGCGGGCGCCTGGTCGCGCCCTTCGGTTTCCGGCGCGACGGCAGCGCCTATTTCCTGCTGTCGCCGCTGCCATTCGATGGCGACGCGCGCCGCACCACCTTGCTGCACTGGCTGCGCGAGCAGATGGGGCAGGCGCTGCCGGCGCCGTAGCCGTCCCCGTCCCCGTCCCGCTTATTGCGGCGGCGTGGCCGGCTTGAAGACGCTGCGAAACGCTTTCAGGGCGGCCGGGTGATAGATCGTGCCGTGGGTTTCTTCCGGCATCTTTTCCACATGCCATTGCAAGCCGCGCGGCGCCTGTTTTTCCAGCACGTCGGCCAGGCGCTGCACTTCCACGGCGATGCCTGCCTCGCTGCTGGACGCCAGGTACAGGCTGTGCTTGCCCGGCGTGCCTTTCGCCAGCAGGGCTGCCGCCTGGCGCGGCAGGGCGCCATGATTCCACCACAGGCTGGGGTCGAACGCCACGTAATGGTCGAACAGCTGCGGTTCCAGCAGATAGGTTTCCACCACGAACAGGCCACCCAGCGATTCGCCGACGATGGCCGTCTCGCCCGTCGTGCGGTAGCGGCGCTTGATTTCCGGCATCAGCTCATCGCGGATGAAGGTCCGGTAGGCGGCCGCACCGCCCACGACGGGGGCGATCTTGCGGTCTTCCGCATTTCCGGTCGGCCCCGTCAGGTCGCGCCGGCGCTGCGTGTTTTGCATGCCGACCAGCATGAAGGGGCGCATCGTGCCATTCGCCACCGACACTTGCAGCAAGCCGGCCACGTGCAAAAAGTCTTCGGCCACGCCGCCGTCCGGCATGTACAGCACGGGCAGCGGGGCGTCGGGCGGCGTATCCCAGGCGCGCGCCATGTACACATTGATGTGGCGTTTTTCTTTCAGCGCCTGTGAATCGATGCTGAAACTTTCGCCGATGACGAGCGGCGTGGCTGCGCTGGAGGAAGCGGCAGCGGCGGGCGCGGCAGTGGCGAGGTGGAAGGGGCTGGACAGCAGCAGGGCGGCGGTGAGGTGCAGTGCAAGGCAAGAGCGGCGCATGGTTTCCTGTGATAAGTAAGTTTGGATCGATGGCATGTACTCGTATAGACATGCCACCAAGCAATTCTATCTCATCTTTCTTGTCTTTGATGCAGCCTTACTTGATCGTCAATAGTTTTCGCTCGCGCACGATACCGGCCTTGTCGATCGTGTAGGCGACCAGCAGGGCGCCATCGTCGGCACAGGCGTGGCAGGTGATCAGGGGCGTGGAAAACAGCACGCTCTGGCCGCCATCGCCGGTGGCCGTGCTGCCGACGAACTCGGCGGGCGCGAACGGCATGGCGTCCGGGTGGGCGGCGGTAAACGCTTGCCAGGCAGGCGTGGCCCGGTCTTCCTCGCGCACGGAGTGCTCGTCGACATCGATGGCCGCGCCATCGCTGCCGATCAGCAAGGTGCTTTCATTCGTGTTGGCGCGAAACGGATAGGTGACGGTGGCCAGCGCCACCTTGCCCAGCGGGCGCCAGGCAGAGATGTAGCCTGGCATGTTTGCCCCGACCAGCATCCTGGCGGCGGCGATGGCTTGCGGGGGCGCACCGGTACGCTTCATGGTGCGCAGCAGGCAGACGTCGGGCGCGGAGTGCGATTGCCCGGTGCGGCAGGCCGACAGCGAGCGTTCCTGCCAGACGGCACGCGCATCGATGGGGCCCGTCTCTTCGGCATGGGCGGCCTGCATGGCGGCCAAACCGGAAAAGGCCAATACGGCGCAACCTATTACATGGCGGGGAAATTGTATGGACATGGGGAACTTTCTGTAGCGGAAACAATAGAGCCTCAGATTATAGGAGGGGGCCGACGAGCTTGCGCGCACGGCTGGATGGTCGCTTGACGCCCGGCGTCCGCTCGCCGATGATGGCGCGCCGAGGCAGCCCGCCGCGCGCCCATTCAAAGGAAGCCCATCTCTATGCGTCTTGCCCCAGTCATCGCCGCCGTCGCGCCGTACTGGCGTGCCAGTCCTGGCGCCACGCCGGCATCCCTGGCTGCCATCGAACAGGCCATGGGCCTGCCGTTGCCGCCGGATTTACACGACTTCCTGTGCTGGTCCGATGGCGGCGCAGGGGATGTCGATGGGCAATCGCTGTCGCTGTGGCCCGCGCGCGAGCTGGTGGCGCTGAATGGCGCGTATCAACTGCAGCGCTACCTGGGCGGCCAGTGCCTGGGGATCGGTTCCGATGGCGGGCCGCTATGCCTGCTGCTCGATTATCGCGCGGGCGCGGCGCCGGCCCTGGCGTACGTCAACTTCGGCGACCTCGATCCGGCCGAGGTACGCGTCATCGCCCCCGCGTTCGGCGAGGGCATGGCCTTGCTGGCGGCCGGCTTGCGCCTCGATTAACGCTTTTTGGCCGCCGCCTGGCGCAAGGCCTTCGCTTCCTGCTTGTTGGGGATGTGCGGGCGCGTGGCCAGCACCGCCTTGACGGCATCGATGGCGGCGCCGAACTGCTGCTCGGCCTGCTCTGGGGTGGCGCCTGCATAATCCTGCTGGTTGGATTGCGCGGCACGCAGCCGGCGCAGCAGCGCCAGCAATTGCTTGCCGTGCAGGCTGGCCAAGTCTTGCGCCAATACCTGCTTGCTCAGCGCACCGTCCACGTGGTCGGGATCGAGCAGGCGCAGCAGGGCGAGGCCTGCCGGCTGGGCGACGGGTGTCAGTTTGGGTTTATCCACCGGCAGCCTTAGGGAGGAGTGAAGGATTACAGGTATTCCCAGATTTCATCGAAGGTTTCGCGCGCGAAATCGTTGCGCCAGGCTTCCGAGTTCTTTTCGCGGCTGACGGCAAACACGGCGCGCCACGCCTGTTTCGGCGAGCTCGTGTAGGTCGCGGCGATCTTTTGCAGGCCGGCCTTGCATTGCTCGACCTTGCAACCGCTCTTCGCCAGTTGCTGGGCGGCAGGCGCCCATGCCAGCGGTACCTTGACGATCTGGCATTCGAAGCTGACGGCGGCCGTCTGGATGCCGTTTTCCACCGTCACCGGGTCCGCCTTGGTGGCCTGGCAGGCGGCGCCCTTCTTGGCGGCGATGACGTTTGCCGCCAGCAATTCAGCGGCCGGCGTCACGGCCGCGCGCATGGTTGCGGGGAACAGGTCGGCGATCAGCTTGCCCGTTTCCGTTGGAAACTTGGCGTCCGCTTCCTTCATGTCGCTGTACGACGCGTATTCGGCGCTCTGGTGGCCGGCCAGGCGGGTGGGACGCAGGTAGGCGTTGAGCTTGGCGACGCTGGCTTCATCCAGGTTGATGATGGTCTTGATGTACAGGTCGGCCGCATCGAGCGGGGCCAGTTCCGCGGCGTCGGCGGCAATGGCGGGCTGGGCCAGCGCCACGGCGGCGGCAAAGCTTGCTGCCAGCAGGAAGGTGCGCGATGTTTGTTGTGTTTGATGCATGTATTTTCTCCACGATTCAATGTCAGACGCCAAAAGATGCCTTAAGGCAACTCTGGCGCCGCGCATTATATATGGTGAAAGTCATAACGTTGCGCACATTAGGCGCCTGTCTTGCTGGCTGCTTCGAGCAAGGCCTGCAGCAGCTCCCTGCGCCGGCCTTGCGCCTTGCGCGCCAGGGCCGCCAGTTTTTCCAGCTTGCCCCAGATGGGATACAGCATGTGCTCGACCAGATAGCCTTCCAGCCCTTGCAGTTGCTGGCAGAACAGCTCCAGTTTCTCCACCTCTTCCAGTTCCGCCTGGATTTTGACTTTGGCGTTATCCGTGCACGCGCGCAGGCAGGCCGCCAGCACGGGGATGGACTCCGTCGTCACGCCATGCCGTTCGGCGAAGGCGGCCGTGAACTGATCCTGCACGGACTGGTGCTCCTCGTCGACGTTGGCCATGTAGTGCTGCACCAGGGGGAAATGGCGTGCGTCGAGCAAGCCCAGGCCAAACGTGGCGTAACTGCCGGGCATGCAATTCTTTTCGCCTTCCGTGTCGGCATAGAACTCGTATTGCCCGATGGCGGCGCGCGCATACGCTTCCAGTTGCGGCTGCAGCGATGCATGGGCGAGGGCGTTGGCAAAGAAGCGGTGCGTGTCGGAGCGGGCCAGGCCTTTCAAGGGCAGATAGTCCTTGACCTTCGATTTGAGCTTGATCTGGTAGCTTTTCGGGAAACCGTTGTTCAGCAGGTGCGTGATGAACGCGAGCGCCTGCGCATACGCGTCCTCTTCTTCCTGGGCAATCGTGATGCTGATCGTGGCAAACACGTCGTTGGCGCGGCATTCCAGCAGCGCATTTTTCACGTGGATGTCGCCGTCGGGGAAGGTGCCGCTGCCTTCCTTGAGCATGCGCACGGCCCGTTCGCTGCCCAGTTCACGCGCGATTTCCAGGAATTTCAGGCCCGTCGATTTGGCGTAGCTCGGTTCGTGGCGCAAGATCATCACGGCCCCGTACAGCAGCAGGTCGATCGGCGCCAGCGCCTGGGCATCGGGCGCCGCGCCCGCTTTCAAGGTGTATTCCGTGCCGCTGTAGCTTGAGGTTTGCACGTCATAGAACTGCGGCAAGAACTGTTTTTCCGCCCAGGCCGACACGGCCTGGATGATGTCACTGCGATGTTCGGCCAGCGCTTGCGGCCGCGACTTGTTCAGTTGCTCGATGCGCTCGAATTGTGCGATGGTCCAGGCGATGTCGGGCTGCGGAAACAGCTGGGGATCGAGCAGGTGGCGCGCCAGGAAGAAGGTTTCCAGCTTTTTCGTCGGCCGGTTGCCGCGCTCGAGTTTTTGCTCGACGTAAGTGTGGATGCGCGCGAGCAGGGCGCTGCGCTTGCCTTCGTTGACATGATCGAGCAGATTCAGGTGCAGCGTGCCCTGTGCCGTCTGGAATTTGCCGCGAAAGCTGAAGCGGTAGTCGATCAGGGGCGTGTCGGCCAGCGTTGCCAGTTTCGCTTGCACCATGGCAACCAGCTGGGGCGCGATGCTGTCGCGCACGACGGCTTCATCGAGGCGCGATGGCGTCCTCTGCGTGAAATCCCCGGCATCGGCCAGATGGTAATCGTCGGCCGTGGTGCGGCCGGGTTTGTAGTCGAGCAAGAGATCGTTAAAGATACCCATTTGCAAGGTGGTCCGATTCACGGCGCTTTCCAGATCGGTGCGCTTCAGGCGCTCGACAAACCACGCCTCCACGGCCGCCATCATTTCTGCCGTTGCCTGTTCCTGCAGTGTACTCATCCTCTCATGCCTTTCGGTAGTTGCGTCCCGCGGGGCAGTATACGTGATGCTGCCTTTTCGCCATGGTTTCAACCGTGCCAGCCTGATTCTTCCTGCATGCTTATCTTCCGCATAATGTTGCATTGCAGTGTATTGGTATTTCCGCACAGATCGTCAAGTAAATGCAGGTATGGCTGGACGGAAATGTTACATCTGGGTATTCTGCGCATGATACTTATTTCTATACAGAAAAAGGTAAGAGGGCGGTTCGGGGCGGCGGCAACGCGGCGCGCGCCGCCACGCAAGGTCAGGCATGCAAAGGTGAAGTCGTCCGCCAGCTGAGCGAAACTGTCAGGTTTCGGCTCGCGGCGGGCAGGGAACAGTGCTGTCATCTTTAAAATAGTAGGAGAGGTTGCTCATGGATGCAGAAAAGGATGTTGTGTACGGTACAGAAGATTTGTTGATGAGTTTGTGCAACTCGGTGGTTCGGGTGCTCAACGTTGCAACGCAAAGCAAGGTCAATTATTCAGGCATGGTGCAGCGCATCACCAAGACGGGCCTGAAGCCGGATATCGGCTGTTTCGTGATGTTCGATGGCGGTTTCACGGGCCTGGTGGTACTTAATTTTGCCGCCGATACGGCGATGGAAATCTACGAGCGCTACATGTTGCACATGGGCATGCCGAAGTCGGAGCTGGCCAGCTTCTATACGTCGGACGAAGTGTCGAACATCATGGGCGAGCTGATGAACCAGATCGTGGGCGACTTCACGGGCAAGGTGCGGCGCGAGCTGCAAACGAATATCACCCAGAGCCAGCCGAAGATGCTGGTGCTGAACAAGCAGGTGATGCTCAGCGTCGACACGCCGCTGGACCGCCCGGAAATGCGCCGCGTCACTTTCTACACGGAAAAGAACAATATTTTCTATCTGGAACTGGCGATCGACCGTACCGAGTTCATCAAGTTGCATGATTTCGATTCCCGCGAAGTCGACGCCGACTCGCTGATGGATGGCGAATTCGCGAACCGCGAACGGGACGCCGCCCCGGCGCCTGCCGTGGAACCGGAAGACGACGACAACGCCGACCTGCTCAAGTCCCTGGGCATGTAAGCAGCGGTCGCTGACCAGGGCTGGCGGCAGGTTTGTCGCCAGCCCTGGTCGCATGCCGTCTACAGGATCTTGCTCATGAATACCCGGCTCGTCCCCTCGGGACTGCAGGCAATCTCGCCGAAGCGGCGCCAGCCGCGCCGCTCGTAAAACTCGGGCGCCTGGAAAGTGATGGTGTACAGCACCGCCGAGGCGCAGCCGCGCCGGCGTCCTTCCTCTTCGAACTGCGCCAGTATCTGGCTGCCCAGTCCCAGTCCCCGCAAGGTGGCGGGCAAATAAAACAAATCGAGAAACAGCAGGCCCAGCGAAGTCCGGCCCATGGCGCCGCCCAGCACGCGCTGGCTGTCGCGGTCGCGCACGACGACGCTCAATACCTGTCTGTCGCTATAGCCGGTGATGGCGTCGTTGTAGGCATTCAAGCCCTCGAGGATGGTTTGCTCGATCTCCGCGTCGATCGTGGCGCTCACGCAGATGGTGTACGGTAATTGGATGGGCGGGTGTGCAGGCATGCTCGAAAAGGGGATAATAGATAACTGTATGAATATACAGTATTCCGCCTGTTCGCGTCTATTTTATTGCGGCAACGTCAATGTTTCCATCCTTCGAATGCCGACCATGCCGCGTTGCTGGCTGTCATCGAGCGACCAGTACTCGAGCGCATACGCATAACTGCCGTCGATGATGGTCAGCGACTCCTTCTGGCGGCCGTTGGGCGCCTTGTAGTACAGGCGCCGCGCGGGCCTGCCATCGACCTGCTGCTTGAACGATTGCGGCGAAATATGGGCGCGCTTACCCGTCTTGCCGGCCATCGACATGGCCGTGATCGTCACATAGGCCCGATCCGGGCACCGCGCCAGCAGGTGCGCGCCGCTCAGGACGGTCGCTGGCGCTTGTTCCAGCGGGAAACCGAACGGCTGCATGCCGACGATATCGCCGCAGCCCATCTGCTGCGCCAGGGTGCTCAGCACGGCCGGATCGAGCGCGCTGCTAAGGTGTTTTTCAGCGGCCTGCGCCTGTCCCAGCGCCAGGCGGCGCTCCAGTTCGGCCAGCGAAATGTCGCTGGGCACGGGCAGCAGTGCCGGGGCGTCCGGATCGGCGGCGCTGGACGTTTCCGCCTGCATGCGCGCGGCAACGGAGTGGCTGCGCTCGGCGGCGGCGATCCCATCGTGGGCATGGGCGGATGGTGCGGCGCCGGCAAAGGCCATGGCCAGCGCCAGGGTCGTGTGTTTCAGCATGAAAACTCCTGCAATCGGATACAAGTGGCCCGCATTGTGTATCAGATTGCCTGCGCATGCGCGCTTCTTCTAGCGTGCGGCCATCGCCGATGCAATCTCGATCGAACTCAGCTTCCAGCCCCACACGCCATGACGCAGCAGGACCAGCGCGCCTTCCTGCGCATTGCCATCCTTTGCGCGCACGATGAAGGTGTTCAGGCCGGCATAGCCGGCTGAATAGTCGGCCTTCTTGCGCGCGCCGTCGGCGGGCGCATCCGGATTTGGCTCTGCTTGCGGGCTGACGGCGCTCTTGTTGACCAGCGCCACCACGCCGGCCGGCGAGACCATGGTATCGACCATCTTGCCCAGCATGGCGCTGGCGATCGACTGGCCCAGCGCGGCCAGCGGGTTGCCGCTGCCGGCGGTCGCCTCGATGCTGCGCGCCATGCTCGCTTCCAGCTGCGTCTTGACGCTGGCGCGCAGGGCGGGGAAGTCCACGTGTGCGGCCAGGGCGTCGGCGTTGCGCTCGGCCAGCGCGGTTTTGATCTGGTGCAAGGTGTAGTAGGGCGAAGCGTAGGCGGTGGCGGCGACGGCAATGACGGCCACGGCGGCGGCGATGGTGATTTTTTTCAAGTGATGCCTGTGAGGTAAAGGGTAGAAAACAATGCCACGCAGCGTAGCTGCTAAATGGGAATACGGCAATCATATTTTCTTGCCATTATTTCTGCGCCGTATGCCTGCGCATAGGCTCCGGCTGCGCTTGCCGGGCCACTATAGAGTGGAAGAGGGTGGGTGCTGTATAATGGGGGAAAAGTACTTAACTAGCTGTTTTAACTGAATAAAGACCTAATATCACATGCTTTCAACCGCAAATATTACGATGCAGTTTGGCGCCAAGCCATTGTTTGAGAATATCTCCGTCAAGTTCGGCGACGGCAACCGCTATGGTTTGATCGGCGCGAACGGCTGCGGCAAGTCGACGTTCATGAAGATCCTGGGCGGCGACCTGGACCCGTCGGGCGGCAACGTCATGCTCGATACCAACGAGCGCCTGGGCAAGCTGCGCCAGGACCAGTTTGCGTTTGAAGACATGCGCGTCCTCGACGTCGTCATGATGGGCCATACGGAAATGTGGGCCGCCATCCAGCAACGCGACGCGATCTACGCGAACCCGGAAGCGACGGACGACGACTACATGCAGGCCGCCGAGCTGGAAGGCAAAGTTTCCGAATACGACGGCTACACGGCCGAATCGCGCGCCGGCGAACTGCTGCTGGGCGCCGGTGTCGCCATTGATTTGCATCAAGGCCCGATGAGCAATGTCTCGCCAGGCTGGAAGCTGCGCGTGCTGCTGGCGCAGGCGCTGTTCTCGAACCCGGACATCCTGCTGCTCGACGAGCCGACGAATAACCTGGACATCAACACGATTCGCTGGCTGGAAGACGTGCTCAACGAGCGCAATTCCACCATGATCATCATTTCCCATGATCGCCACTTCCTGAACCAGGTGTGCACCCACGTGGCCGACATGGATTACGGCACGCTGAAGATTTATCCAGGCAACTACGACGAATACATGTTCGCCTCGACCCAGGCGCGCAACCAGCAGCTGGCCAACAACGCGAAAGCGAAAGACAAGGTTGCCGAGCTGCAGGAATTCGTGCGCCGCTTCGCCGCGAACAAATCGAAGGCCCGCCAGGCCACGTCGCGCGCCAAGCAGATCGAAAAGATCAAGGTCGACGATATCAAGCCATCGTCGCGCGCCTATCCGTTCGTGCGTTTCGACGGCGAAAAGAAATTGCACCGCCTGGCCGTGGAAGTCGAGAATATCTCGAAAGGCTTCGACCGCCAGCTGTTCAAGAATTTCAGCATCATGGTCGAGGCGGGTGAACGCATCGCCATCATCGGCGCCAACGGCGCTGGCAAGACCACCATGCTGCGCTGCATCGCGGGCGACATCGCCGGCTTGCAGCCGGACCAGGGCCGCGTGAAGTGGGCGGAAAACGCCAACGTGGGCTACATGCCGCAAGATCCGACGGAAGATTTCGCCAAGGACACGAACCTGACCGACTGGATCGGCCAGTGGACGAAAGAGGGCGACGACGACCAGGCCGTGCGCTCCATCCTGGGCCGTTTGCTGTTCGGCGGCGACGACGTGAAGAAGGCCGTCAAGGTACTGTCCGGCGGTGAAAAGGGCCGCATGATGTACGGCAAGCTGATGCTGGGCCGCCACAACGTGCTGATGCTCGATGAGCCGACCAACCACATGGACATGGAATCGATCGAATCCCTGAACATCGCGCTGGAAAAATACGCTGGCACCCTGATCTTCGTGTCGCATGACCGCGAATTCGTCTCTTCGCTGGCCAACCGCATCATCGAGATCAAGGAAGATGAAGTGGTCGATTACCGCGGCAACTACGAAGACTATCTGAAGAGCCAGGGTATTGACTAAACTCTGAGGCAAGATGCCGGATGGCGCGCCAGTCGCCCATCCGGCAGCACCACACCGACGCGCCGCGGTCCTTTCGTTCCGGCGCACCTGCTTTATTGCAATCGTGCCGGTCTATCCCGTTTTTGTTTGACACAGCCATGCAAACTTTAGCCATCAAATCCGTCGAGTACGAACATCCACAAGACGGAGCCAGCTGCACTGCCCACGCCTGGGCACGCACGCCAGCGACGCCTTCCCCGGCCGAAAAAGCCGAACTGATCACGCGCATTAAGCGCTTGCTGATCGAGCGCGAAGCCGTGCTCGTTGCCCACTACTACGTTGATGCTGACCTGCAAGACCTGGCGGAAGCCACGGGCGGCTGCGTCTCCGATTCCCTGGAAATGGCCCGCTTCGGGCGCGACCATCCGGCCAAGACCCTCGTCGTGGCCGGCGTGCGCTTCATGGGCGAAACGGCCAAGATCCTCAGTCCCGAAAAAACGGTCTTGATGCCCGACCTTGACGCGACCTGTTCGCTCGACCTGGGCTGCCCGGTGGACGAATTCACGGCCTTTTGCGACGCCCATCCGGACCGCACGGTCGTCGTCTACGCCAACACCAGCGCCGCAGTCAAGGCGCGCGCGGACTGGATGGTGACGTCGTCCATCGGCCTCGACATCGTTGCCCATTTGCATGCGCAGGGCAAGAAAATCCTGTGGGCGCCAGACAAGCACCTGGGCTCGTATATCCAGAAGGAAACGGGCGCCGACATGCTGCTGTGGCAGGGCAGTTGCCTTGTGCACGACGAATTCAAGGGCATCGAACTCGATTTGCTCAAGGAAGAGTATCCGCAAGCCAAGGTGCTCGTGCATCCGGAGTCGCCCGCCAACGTGGTGGCGCTGGCCGACATGGTCGGTTCCACGTCGCAAATGATTGCGGCAGCGCAAACCATGGATACGGACACGTTCATTGTCGCCACCGACAACGGCATCCTGCACAAGATGCGCGCGGCCGCGCCGGGCAAGCGTTTCATCGAAGCGCCCACGGCCGGCAACAGCGCCACCTGCAAGAGCTGTGCGCACTGCCCGTGGATGGCCATGAACGGCTTGCTGAACCTGGCTGAAACACTGGAAAACATGCATAACGAAATCCACGTCGATCCCGCCGTCAGCCAGCTGGCCGTGCGTTCGATCAACCGCATGCTCGACTTCGCCGCCGCCAAGAAGGCGGGCCTAAAGCCGGGCGCGGACCTGGCAAAAGAAACTAAATTGTTCCAAGGAATCGGTCCAGCATGAGTACCCTCGTTAATTCTTTCGCTCCCTTCGATCCCGCCCTGGCGCGCGCATTCGAAGGCAATTTGCTGGCCGCCTTGCTGGAAGACGTGGGCCAGTGCGACCTGACGGGCGAACTGGTGCCGCCAGACCACATCGTCACGGCCCGTGTCATCGTGCGCGAAGCAGCCGTGCTGTGCGGCGCGCCGTGGTTCGAAGGCATCATGAAAAGCCTGGACCGCAGCATCGACATCGTTTGGCATTACGCGGAAGGCGACATGATGACGGCCGACAGCGTCGTCTGCACGATCGAAGCGCCGGCGCGCGCCTTGCTCACGGCCGAGCGCAGCGCCCTCAATTTCCTGCAACTGCTGTCGGCGGTCGCCACGGCCACGCGCCAGTATGTCGATGTGGTCGCCGGCACGAAAGCGTCCATCCTGGACACGCGCAAGACCCTACCGGGCCTGCGCCTGGCGCAAAAGTATGCGGTGCGCGTGGGCGGCGGCAAGAACCAGCGCCTGGCCCTGTATGACGGCATCCTGATCAAGGAAAACCATATCGCGGCCGCGGGCGGCGTCAGCCAGGCCCTGGAAAACGCGCGCAACCTCGACGCGGGCGTGCCGGTGCAAATCGAGGTGGAAACCCTGGCGCAATTGCAGGAAGCGCTGGATGCGGGCGCCGTTTCCGTGCTGCTCGATAACTTCAGCAACGACATGATGCGCGACGCCGTGGCCTTGACGCATGGCCGCGCCTTGCTGGAAGCGTCCGGCGGCATCAATTTCGACACCGTGCGCGCGATTGCCGAAACGGGCGTGGACCGCATCTCGATCGGCAGCCTGACCAAGGACGTGCGGGCCACCGATTACTCCTTGCGCATCGTCGGCTGATGAGCGGAGCAGGGCGGCGCCTGCTGGCCTTGGCGCTGCTGTGGCCGGCACTCGCCGCGCCGCTGCAGGCGCGCGAGCTGCTGGCCGTGGGCGCGCAGTTCGAGCGCGTCTTCGAGTACCAGGACAGCGGCGAGTATGGCGGCCTGGGCGCGGAACTGCTGCGCCTGATGGCGGCACGCACGGGCAATACCGTGCGTTTTCGCATGGTGCCGTGGGCGCGCGCGCAAGCCATGCTGGTACAGGGCCAGGCCGATATCTTGATCGGGCCCTACAAGACGCCCGAGCGTATCGCCAGCATGGCGTTTTCCGACAAGCCGTTCTACCAGGACCAGATGGTTTTCTATACGCGCCAAGATGCCAGCTTCGGCTGGGATGGCGATTACGCGGTGCTGAAGAGCCGCCGGGTGGTGCTGCTCAACGGCTGGGCCTATGGCGCGGACTGGGAGCGCGTGCGGCCCGGCTTGCAGGTCAGCGTGGCGAATAACGTGGAAAACGGCTTGAAGATGCTGGTGCACAATCACGTCGACGTGTTCGTCAGCAACCGCCGCAATACCGACCCCGTGATCGCCCGCCTCGGCTATGGGCGCCAGGTGAAACCCTTGCCCAAAGTCATAGAAGTGCAGAACGGCTATTTTGCCTTTCCCCGCTCGCCCGCCTTCGACAAGCTGCGCCTGCAGTTCGACCAGGAATTGAATAGCCTGATCGAGACAGGCGAACTGAAAAAGCTGGGCAAGCGCTACGACGTCGGCATACCCTGACGGGGCGCAAGCCCTGTCTGCGCTGCGCTTGACGCGGCTCAAGCGCCCGGCACGGTCCGCTTATACCCTGATGGCAGGCAGCGCAACTCTGCCGATCACGCAGAAGGGGAACGCCATGAAAACGCATACCACCAGGCAGATTGTTTGCGCCTGTCTCGCCGCCGCGCTGGCTACCGTGCTGTTTGCCTGCGGCGGCGGCCACCACCATCACAAGCCGCCAGCCCTGAACGCATATGCGGCGACCAGCCTCGTGTCCGATACGGCCGCGCTGCCGGCCGCGCACACGGACCCCAACCTCGTCAATGCCTGGGGCGTGGCGTTCAATCCGCGCGGCTTCGTCTGGGTGGCGGCGAATGGCACGGCGAAGTCGACCTTGTACGATGGCAACGGCGTGCCGCAAGCGCTGGTGGTCAGCACGCCGGCAGGGCCGACGGGCATCGTCTTCAACGGCACGCAGGATTTCAAGCTGAGCCAGAATGGCGTGACGGCGCCCAGCCCCTTCATCTTCGCCAGCGAAAGCGGCAGCATCTCGGCCTGGTCGCCCACGGTCAGTCCCGTCACGGCCCTGGTCGTGTATGACGGCAGCGCCGGCGGCAGCGTCTACAAGGGCCTGGCGATTGCCGCCCGTGCGGGCGCCAACTACCTGTATGCGGCCGATTTCCATAACGGGCGCGTCGATGTCTTCGATGCCAGTTTCGCCAGGGCCAGCTGGCCTGGCGCGTTCAGCGATCCCGGCTTGCCGGCTGGCTATGCGCCGTTCGGCATCCAGGCCATCGGCGAGCGCATCTATGTCGCCTATGCCATGCGCGAAGCCAGCGGCGACGATGAACAGGCGGGCGCGGGCCTGGGCATCGTCAATGTGTACGACACCGGCGGCACGCTGATCAAGCGGCTGGTGAGCGGCGGGGCCTTGAATGCACCGTGGGGCATGGCGCTGGCGCCGGCGGACTTCGGCTATGCCGGCAATATGCTGTTGATCGGGAATTTTGGCGATGGCAGGATCAACGCCTATGACAGCGTCACGGGCAAGGCTGGCGGGCCGCTGCTCAAGCCTGACGGCACGCCGCTGGTGATCGATGGCTTGTGGGGCATCGCCTTCGGCAATGGCCTCAACAGCCAGCCCGTCAATACCCTGTTCTATGCGGCAGGGCCGGCTGACGAAGCGCACGGACAATATGGGCGCATCGACGTGAAGTAGCGTGGCACGGGCAGGCGCGCTGTGCCCAGTGCGCCTGCAACCGGCCGGCAAGGGCCTACAGCTGGCGTGCCTCGAAGGTGTTGCACTGGGAAATCTGGCCGCTCTCGATGCCCTTGCTGAACCAGCGCACGCGCTGCTCCGAGGTGCCGTGCGTAAACGAGTCCGGCACGACATGGCCTTGCGACTGGCGCTGCAGCGCATCGTCGCCGATGGCCGTGGCCGCTTTCAGGGCCGCTTCCACGTCGCCCTGTTCCAGGATATTGCGGTCGGCGTTCGCGTGATACGCCCACACGCCGGCAAAGCAGTCGGCCTGCAATTCCAGGCGCACGGACATGGCGTTGGCCTGGCGCTCCGATTGCGTGCGGCGGGCATTGTCGACCTTCTCGGACAAGCCCATCAGGTTTTGCACGTGGTGGCCCACCTCATGCGCGATCACGTAGGCCTCGGCAAATTCGCCCGAGACCTTGAAGCGTTGCTGCATCAGGTTGAAGAAATCGAGGTCCAGGTAGACTTTCTGGTCGCCAGGGCAATAGAAGGGGCCGCTGGCGCTCTGGCCCGTGCCGCAAGCCGTCGGCGTGCTGCCGGAAAACAGCACCAGCTTGGGTTTCACATAGCTGCCGCCTTCCGCCTTGAACAGGGCGCCCCACGTGTCTTCCGTATCGGCCAGCACGGTTTTCACGAAGCGTGCCATCTCGTCCGATTCGGGTGGCTGGCGCGCGGGCGACTGGCTTTGCTGGGTGCTGATCTGGCCGCCACCGCCGCTGAGCAGGTTGAGCAAGGTCAAGGGATTGACGCCCAGCACATATGAGCCGACGAGGGCGATGACGATGGTGCCGATGCCGATCGAGCGCCCGCCAAAACCAAAGCCGCCCCCGCCGCCGCCCCCACCGCCGTCTTCGCCACGGCGATCTTCCACATTGTCGCTTTCGCGATTGCCTTCCCATTTCATGATATCTACTCCTGCTGCGATTTGCGATTGATTGGTGACGCCGCAAGATGCGTCTGGCGACGAATCTTATGACGAGTCTTACAATTATCGCAGCAAACCGCGCCGCGACAGGAGCGACAGTGTTACGCTTTGCAACTTTCCACCCACATCACAACAGGTACACGCATGGCGCTTGCCAACGATACACGCATTTCTCCCGTCGCGGTGGTCCAGGCCCAACTGGACGCCTACAACGCGCACGATGTGCCGGCCTTGCTGGCCATCTATGCTGATGACGCACAGCAATTCCAGCATCCCGATACCTTGCTGGCCAAGGGCAGCGGGCAAATCGGCCCCCGTTTCACGGCCCGCTTCGCCGCCAGCAAACCGCACGCGCAGTTACTCAACCGCATCGCCTGCGGCAAGCTGGTGATCGACCATGAAATCGTCCATGGCGACACGGACGATGGCGTGTCGGCGCAGGAACTGGTGGCGACGTATGAAGTGGAGCAGGGACGCATCAGCCGCGCCTGGTTCAGCTTTGGCGCTTTGAGCAGCTTGCGCGTGGCGCTGCCGGCCGATGTGCCTGCCATGAACGCGCTGATTGCCCGTTCCGGCGTGGCGCTGAGCGCGGGGTTTTATACGCCGGAACAGGCCGAGTCCGTGACGCGCCACGTGTTCGGCGTCGATACGCAGCTCGTGGCCGACCAGACGTATTTCGTCATCGAACGGGAGGGCGCCATGCTGGCTTGCGGCGGCTGGAGCCGGCGCGCCACCCTGTATGGCGCCGACCGCGCCAAGAGCGGCCCGGACCCGCTGCTCGATCCGGTCAGCCAGCCGGGCCGCATCCGCGCCTTCTTTGTGGAGCCTGGCGCCGCGCGCCAGGGCCTGGGCAGCATGCTGATGCGCCATTGCGAACGCCAGGCGCTGGCCGCCGGTTTTACTGCCCTGGAACTGGCCGCCACCTTGCCTGGCGTGCCGCTGTACCTGGCCAGCGGCTTTGCCGTGACGGAAGAGTTTTACCTGGACTTGCCCGATGGCGTCAAACTGCCGCTGGCGCGCATGCACAAGCGGCTGTAATGTTTTACCAGGGCAACGGTGCTTGCTCTCCATTCGCGTGCTCGCCGTAATACAGCGAGGGCAAAAAGCGCGACAGGTAGGTAAATTCGCTGTAGCAATGGCGCAGCAAGTTCAGACCCAGCACGTCGGGCACGTCGCGCACGGGGTTCAGGCTATTGCGGCCTAGCAAGAAGCGGCTGCGCAGCACGCAGCCCGTGGGGGTGTCGCGCGTTAGGTGCAGCATTTCGCCATCGAGCGGGTCGCCCTGCGGGTCGAGCACCACGTGGTCGCCGAAGCCGATGCGCGCGCAGATGGCGGCCGACAGGGCGCCGCTGTCCCTGGCCTGTTGCAGTTGCGCCGTATCAAATACATCCTTCGGATCATGGAACTTCAGCTTGGCTTTCACGGGTGGAATGTCGCCCAGCGATTCCACTGCCTCGATCGAGGCGCCGTAGTAACTTTCTCCCTTTTTCCACGCGCTGTTCCAGCCATGATGGGCCACGTGATCGTGCGGGTGCCACCATTTGATGTGCTGCGTCGTCTCGAAAAACGTAAACCACCAGTCCAGCATGCGCCCGCTGCAGCCGTGCAGTTCCGTGCGCGCCGCCACCAGCAGGCAACCGTTTTCCAGGCGCGTGACGCCCGTTTCCAGGTGCAGGGGGAATGGGTCGAGCAAGTCGCCCGTGCTGGTAATGCTCCATGGGAATTCAATATGCTGCGTCATGTCGTTCTCCTTTGTTGGGGTGAGCCAATTATATATTAAAGAAACGTTTAGCGTTTCCTAAATATGTTTCAGTGTAAAATTGCTCATCGATCAAGCTTGGAGCTGGCATGCAGGAAGAAGAGAGCAAGGCCTTGCGCGGACGGGGCCGTCCGGCGCGGCCTCCCGAGGAAGCGCGCGAGGCGGCCGTGCAGGCGGCTACCTGGCTGCTGCTGAACGAAGGCTATGCGGCAACGACCATGGAAGCGGTGGCGCGCCATGCGGGCATGGCAAAGAAATCGCTGTATCAATACGCGGCCAACCGCGAGGAACTGGTCGCCCTGGTGGTGCGCGGCTGGACGGATGCTTTCCTGCCGGCCATGGCGCACGATGCGGCCAGGCCTGGTGAGGTGTTGCCGCTGTTAAAAGAGATCTTGCAGGCGATGGCGGGGCGCGTGCTGACGGCGGACGCCGTCGGACTGTTCCGCCTGCTGTGCACGGAGTTTCCCGCCCGCGCGGATCTACTTGCCGTGTATCAGCGCAACGGCATCGAGCGGGGCACGGCCCTGCTGGCCGACTGGCTGCAGCGCCAGGCCGCGCGCGGCCATCTGGCGTTGCAGGATGGGCGGGAGGTGGCCGGCTTGCTGCTGGCCATGGTGATTGCCGAGCCCCTGCGGCAGATGGCGCTGGGCTTGCTGGCGCCCGCGCCGGCCTGGGATGCCGCGCCGCGCATCGATGCCGCGCTGCGCCTGCTGGGCGGCTCGGCCTTCAGCGTGGCTGGTGCTTCAGCGCTTCGCGGTAGCTGAGCGCCGACAGTTGCTGGCGGTGCGCGTCGGCAAATGCCGTCACGGCCTCTGGCGCGTGGCGCGCGTAGTCGCGCAAGGCCCAGCCGATGGCCTTGCGGATGAAAAACTCGTCTTCGTGGGCCAGCGCCAGCGCCGCGCCGAACAGCCAGGCGGCATCCGTGTCGGCCCGCCAGCCCAGCTGGTGCAGCATGGCGATGCGGCGCAGCCAGAAGTCCTCATGGCGCAAGGCGCCCTCCATGTGCGCATGGCCGTCGCCGCCGCGCTGCCGTTCCGCCTGCAGCACCTCGCCGACGATGCCCGCCATGCCGTCGACGCTGTCCCACCACGCGCGCTGGCGCGCCAGTGCCAGCAGGGCGGGGAGGTGTTCGATGCCCAGCTGGCGCCGGTGCAGGGCCAGCATGTCGAGCGCCACGTGCTGGTATTCGCGCTCCGGCTGTTGCCACAGCAGTTGCGCATGTTCCAGCAGGGCATCGGCACCGATGCCCTGCAAGCCCGCCAGCAAGCCCCTGGCGGCCAGCCGCCGCTGCGGCGCTGCCACGCCCAGGAAAACGAACTGGTCGCGCATATAGGCTTGCATGGGCCCCGCGCGGCCCGGTTCGGCAACCGCTTCCAGCGCCGCCTTCAGTTCTGCATGTAAATCCATCGCATCTCGCTTTTTTCAGGCGTAAAAAAAGCGCCCCGAAGAGCGCTCTTGTCCAGCCATCCAAACGGCTGATAGAAGCGTAGCGAGCGGCAGCAATTTGTGGCCGAGACGCGCAACCGTACGAAGGTACGGTGAGCATCGCAGGCCGCAAAGCGCGACGCGCAGTAGCTTATATCAGGCGTTTTTATTGGATTTTTGCCTTCTTCATCAGTTCGTCGCGGTAGGCGGCGAGTTTCTTCTGTTGCAGCGACTCGGCCACCTGGCCCTTGACTTCTTCCAGTGCCGGCAACTTCGTCGGACGGGTTTCTTCCAGCTTGATCACGTGGAAACCGAATTGCGATTGCACTGGCGTTTGCGTGACCTGGCCTGGTTTCAGGGCGACCATGGCGTCGGAGAATGGCTTCACGTACGAAGCTGGGCTAGCCCAGTCCAGGTCGCCGCCATTGGCTGCGGAACCGTCTTTCGATACTTTCGCCAGTTCTTCGAACTTGGCGCCGCCTTTCAGCTTGGCGATGATGTCTTTCGCTTCCGCTTCGGTGGCTACCAGGATGTGGCGTGCATGGTATTCCTTGTCGCCCGCTTGTGCCTTGAACTTGTCGTATTCGGCCTTGATTTCAGCGTCCTTGACAGGGTTTTTCTTCACGTAGTCGGCCAGCAGGGCGTTGATGATGATGCTTTGACGGGCATTGTCGATCTGCGACTTAACTTCCGGACGGGTGCCGTAGCCTTGCTTGTCGGCTTCCTGGATCAGCACTTCACGGCCGATCAGGTCTTTCTTGATGGCTTCGCGCAATTGCGGCGAATCGGCTTGTTTGCCTTGGGCGACGACTTGCTTGACGACCTGGTCGACGCGCGACGAAGGGATGGCCTTGCCGTTCACGGTGGCCACGTTTTGCGCGAACGCAGGGATCGCTACAACGGCGACCAGGGCTAAGATCAGGCGGGCTGGCTTCAAAATCATGTTCATTCCTAATAAGTATACAAAAACCGATACAAAAGATCGCGACTGCCGTGCAGTACGCATTCAGGCGCAGAATACACGACCGGCGCCGAAAAGGGCGCCGGGGAGGTCAGTTCTTACTGAACTTTCGCTTTTTTGATCATTTCTTCCTGATACGCTTGCAGTTTCTTTTGCTGCAGCGCTTCGGCGATCTGTGGCTTGACTTCTTCCAGGGTCGGCAGTTTTGCCGCGCGGGTGTCGTCCAGCTTGATCACGTGGAAACCGTTAGGCGTTTGCACCGGGGTGTCGGTGACCTGGCCTTTTTGCAGTTTCACGAAGGCGTCGGAGAAGACTTTCGGGAAGGACGATGGTGCTGCCCAGTCCAGGTCGCCGCCGTTGTCGGCCGAACCGGCATCTTTCGATTGCTTGGCCAGGTCTTCGAACTTGGCGCCGCCTTTCAGCTTGGCGATGATGTCTTTCGCTTCCGCTTCGGTGGCTACCAGGATGTGGCGTACGTGGTATTCCTTGTCGCCGGTCTGGGCCACGAAACGGTCGTATTCCGCCTTGATTTCAGCGTCGTTGACGGGGTTCTTTTTCAGGTAATCGCCGACCAGGGCGTTGATGACGATGGCCTGGCGCGCGTTCTCGATTTGCTGCTTGACTGCTGCATCTTTACCGAAACCTTTGTTTTCCGCTTCTTGCATCAGCACTTCACGGCCGATCAAGTCCTTCTTGATCATTTCGCGCAATTGCGGCGAATCCGGTTGCTGGCCTTGGGCGACGACTTGCTTGACGACTGCATCAACGCGCGACGATGGGATAGGCTTGCCATTAACAACGGCAACATTTTGCGCAAAAACAGGTACCGCGACAACGGCGAGTAGTGCGATCAGCAAGCGGGCTGGCTTAAAAGTCATTATTAAATCCTGTTAGGGAAAGTTTCGTAAAAAACGCATGGAAAGAAATCCAGGCATGGCGCCAGAAGCAAGGGCATACCCAAGTGATCCGGGTACGCCAAAAACGCCATCCTTATGCTACCTCGGACGGCGCCAATGCCACAATCGCCAATGCATGTATCTCATTATGCATCATATCGTGCACGGAATCATACACCAGTCGATGGCGCATGACGAGCCTGAGCCCCTCAAATTGACTAGAAATAATGCGTAGATTGTAATGGCCGCCGCCCGAGGCGGCGCCCGCATGGCCCCGGTGGCGCGCCGAGTCGTCTTCCAGCACGCATTCCAGAGGGGAAAGTGCCGTTTCCAGGCGGGTACGAATGCGCTGCATGCGCGTTTCCGGTGCGGTATTCTCGGTGGTGGTGTGCATCATGCATCTTCCTTGATATGTTTGGCCAGGAACAGGGTTTGCGCCACGATGAAGGCAAAGAAAATGCCCGTCGCGCCAAACGCCTTGAAGCTGACCCAGGCAGCCATGTCGCCCTTGTACAGCACGAAGGCGACGAACAGGTTCAGTGCGCCGATGGCGCCAAAGAAAATGATCCATGCGGCCAGCAGCTGGTTCCAGACGGCATCCGGCAATTGCACTTGCGCTTCCATGGTCTTGCGGATCAGGTTTTTCTTGAAACCCACGTAGGCGATCAAGAGGGCCAGGCCGGACAGCCAGTAGATCAGGGTCGGCTTCCATTTCAGGAAGAAGTCGTCATGCAGGTAAATGCTGGCGCCGCCGAACACGACAAAGATGAACAGCGACAGCCACAGCATGCCGTCCACCTTGCGCCCGCGCAGCAGCAGATAGCTGACCTGGCAAGCCGTGGCAACGATGCCGACGAGGGTGGCAAGTATCCACGGCGCCTGGTCGGCCTTGATCAGGCCGCCGGACACGAAGCCGGACAAATATTGCTGCACGAAATCGTGCGTGGCCGCTTCATACATGCCGCCCAGTTTGAAGGCGGTGAAGAAGGCGATCAGGGGGAAGAGGTCGAATAGAAATTTCATGGCGAGACTTTACACTGGTCTTATTGGAATCATCTTAGGAATGGCTTAGGAGCAAGGCCCAAGCCATTGCCAGCATCACGGCTGCGGATCGAAGCGCAGGGAAGCCGAATTGATGCAATAGCGCAAGCCGGTCGGCGGCGGGCCGTCCGGGAACACGTGGCCCAGGTGGGCGTCGCAGACGGCGCAGACGATTTCCGTGCGCACCATGCCGTGGCTGCGGTCGACGATTTCCGTGACATTCGCCGGGTCGAGCGCCTGGAAATAGCTGGGCCAGCCGCAGCCGGAGTCGAATTTCGTGTCGGAGGCAAATAGTGGCGTGTTGCAGCAGACGCAGGTGTAGACGCCGTGTTCATGGTGGTCCCAGAACTTGCCCGTGAAGGCCCGTTCCGTGGCCGCGTGGCGCGTGACTTCGTATTGCATCGAGTCGAGCATGGCGCGCCATTCGGCGTCGGTTTTCTTGACTTTATTCGTGGTCATAAGGACTCCTTAGGATGAGCAACTGACTTCAAGGTGGCTGGCCCAGTCGGGCGGCAGGGCCGCATAGTGCTGGTGTTCGGGCTGTTCGTCAAATGGCTTTTGCAAAACTTCCAGCAATTTCGCCACTTCCGTGTAATCGTGCTGCTGGGCTTTCTCGATGGCCACTTGCGCCAGGTAGTTGCGCAGCACGTATTTCGGGTTGACCTGGTTCATGGCGGCTTGCCGTTCGGCATCGACGCTGTGCTCCTGCAGCAGGCGCGCGCGGTATTGTGCCGCCCACGCATCGAAGGCGGGGCGGTCGATGAACAGGTCGCGCAGCATCGTGTCGTGTTCGGGAGCGGCCACTTGCAAGGTCGCCAGCGCGCGGAAGAAGTTGGTGAAATCCACGTGGTTGGCTTGCATCAGCGCAAACATGCTGTCGAACAGGGCCGTGTCGTCGTCCTGTGCCGCGCGCAAACCCAGCTTGGCGCGCAGCAAGGCATTCATCTTGTCCGCAAACGCGGGTTGGTAGCCGTCCAGCGCCGCCTGCGCCAGTTCCACTTCGCCGATCAGCGGCAGCAGGGCCTGGCCCAGCGCATAGCAGTTCCAGTGGCCCACCTGCGGCTGGTTGGCGTAGGAATAGCGGCCCTGCTGGTCCGTATGGTTGCAGATGTGCTCGGCGTCAAACGCTTCCATGAAGCCGAAGGGGCCGTAATCGAGCGTCAAGCCCAGGATGGACATATTGTCCGTGTTCATCACGCCATGCATGAAGCCCACGGCTTGCCAGTGAGCAATCATGTGCGCCGTGCGCACGCACACTTCGGCCAGCAAGGCTTGATATGGATTTGATGCGGCGCGCAAATGGGGATAAAAACCGTCGATGACGTAATCGGCAAGGATTTTCAGCTCGTCCGGCTTCTTGCGGTAAAACCAGTGTTCGAACGAGCCGAAGCGCACGAAAGTGGGCGCCATGCGCGTCACGACGGCGGCCGTTTCCACCGTTTCGCGCATGATGCCTTGCTGCGAACCCATGATGGACAGCGCGCGCGAGGTAGGAATGCCCAGCGCCGCCATGGCTTCCGAGCACAGGAATTCGCGGATGGACGAGCGCAGCACGGCGCGCCCGTCGCCCATGCGCGAATACGGCGTGGCGCCAGCGCCTTTCAGCTGCAGCTCCATCGGGCCGTGTTCGGTGGCGATATCGCCCAGCAAGATGGCGCGGCCGTCGCCCAGCTGGCCGGCCCAGACGCCGAACTGGTGGCCCGAATACACGGCCGACAGGGGAATCGAGCGCTCGGCAACCGTGTTGCCGCTCAGCAGCTCCACGTAATCGGGCCCGGCCAGGCGCGTGGCATCGAGGCCGACCAGGCTGGCGGCCGGCGCGCTGGCGGCCACAAAATACGGGGCGGGCAGGGGCGTGGGCATCAAGCGCGTATAGAACGCGGGCGGCAAGGCCGCAAAGGCGTTATCCAGTGGTAAGGTATGAGCGGTGATGGCAATTCCAGTCAGATAAGAGGGACCGGCAAGGTGCGCCAGCCTGGAAGGCGATTTTACCGCACGGCGCCAAGCTGCGTGGCGGGCGCGGAAATGGGGGCCAATGCGGCAAAAAACGGAATCGAAAATTCCATGCTGCAATGCAATATCGAAATGCGTTGACGATTTCCGCACGACCGTACGAAACTAAGGAAAATCTTTAAATTCCAACAATAACCGAGTATCCAACCCAGGAGACACGATGTCGGCATTTCCCTTGAGTCCAGTGATGGGCCAGATGATGAATCAGCCCCTGCTGATTTCCAGCATTATCGAGTTTGCAGCGCGTCATTATGGAGGCAGCGAAATCATTTCGCGGCGGGTGGAGGGCGATATGCACCGCTACACCTACCGCGATTGCCACCAACGCGCGCGCCGCCTGGCGAACGCCTTGCATGGCCTCGGCGTCGGCATGGGCGACCGGGTCGCCACCCTGGCCTGGAATGGCTACCGCCACCTGGAAGCCTATTATGCCGTGTCGGGATCGGGCGCCGTGTTGCACACCATCAATCCGCGCCTGTTCCCCGACCAGATCGCCTACATCTCGAACCATGCCGAAGACCAGGTCTTGCTGTTCGATTTGACCTTCTTGCCCGTGGTGGAGAAAATCGCCGCCGACTGCACGTTTGTCCGTCACTTCGTGCTGATGTGCGACCGCGACCGCATGCCCGCCAGCAGCACGATTCCCGACCTGCTGTGCTATGAAGATTTGATCGCCACGCATTCCGACGATTACGCCTGGCCCCTGTTCGACGAAAATGCAGCGGCCACCCTGTGCTACACGTCGGGCACGACGGGCAACCCCAAGGGCGCCCTGTATTCGCACCGCTCGACCGTGCTGCACGCGTACGCGTCGGCCATGCCCAGCGCCCTGAATGTGCGCGCCTCGGACACCGTGCTGCCCGTCGTGCCCATGTTCCATGTGAATGCGTGGGGCTTGCCGTATTCCGTGCCCCTGTCCGGCGCGCGCATGGTGTTTCCCGGCGCGGCGCTCGATGGCAAGTCGCTGTATGAACTGTTCGAGGCGGAAAAGGTGACGTTCTCGGCCGGCGTGCCCACCGTCTGGCTGGGCTTGCTCAATCACGCCTTGCAGAATAACTTGCAGTTTTCCACCTTCCGCCGCACGGTGATCGGGGGCGCCGCGTGCCCGCCCGCCATGATGGATACCCTGATCGACAAGTTCGACATCGAGGTCATCCACGCCTGGGGCATGACGGAAATGTCGCCGCTGGGCACGGCCGGCGGCTTGCAGACTAAGCACATGGACTTGCCGAAGGAGGAACAGCGCAAGATCCTGCAAAAGCAGGGCCATGCGATTTATGGCGTGGACATGAAGATCGTCGACGACGATGGCAAGGAATTGCCGTGGGATGGCGTGGCCTACGGGCATTTGCTGGTGAAAGGGCCGTGGATCATTTCCTCGTACTACAAGAACGAGGGCGGCGAGGTGCTGCAGGATGGCTGGTTCCCCACGGGCGACGTGGCCACCATCGACGGGGACGGCTACATGCAGATCACGGACCGCAGCAAGGACGTGATCAAGTCGGGCGGCGAGTGGATCGGCACCATCGACCTGGAAAACCTGGCCATGGCGCACCCGGCCGTGCTGCAGGCGGCCTGCATCGGCGTGTTCCACCCGAAATGGGATGAACGGCCCGTGCTCGTGGTGGTGCTGCGTCCCGGCATGACGGTCACGCGCGATGCGTTACTGCAATTTTTCGAAGGCAAGATCGCCAAGTGGTGGACGCCCGATGACGTGCTGTTCATCGACGCCTTGCCCATGGGCGCCACGGGCAAGATCCAGAAAAACAAGCTGCGCGAGCAGTTCAAGGGGCACAAGTTGCCGGGCATGTAAAGCAGCCTAGGCCGCCTGCGGCAGCGCCGACCCCAGCTTTTCCAGCAAATGATCGCACTGGAAGACGGACAGGGTCTGGCGCTGCGCATCCGTGCCGATATCGATCATTTCATCCATTTCGCTGCGCAAGTCGTCATGCTCTCCCGTGCGGATGATTTGCGGTGCCGCAAAGCGCTGGCTGTCGGATATCGTCATGATGTTATCGACATGGTCGACGAGAAAACCGTAGCGCTCGTCACCCCGTTCCACGATCAGGATCTTGCCCGCGCTGGCGTCCGGCAAGGCCGGCATCGCGTACAGCTGGCGCAAGTCGATGATGCTGATCATTTGCTGGCGTAAATTCAGCATGCCGCGCATGCAGGCCGGCATGCCCGGCGGGGTGGTGATGGCGCCGCTGAAATCGATGATTTCGCGCACTTGCCCGATTTCCACGGCGAAGCGGGTTTCCACCGTAAACGTGATGTAGACGCGGCGTTGCGCCTTGCGCGTGGCGGCGGTGGCCGTTTCCGGGTCGCTGGGGTACAGGCGCGCGTGGCCGTCGCGCATTTCGACGATCTCCGCCTGCGACAGGATTTCCTTGTGGTCCAGGAAAATGATGTCGCCCAGGCCTTCTTTCGTGATGCAGCCGGCAAACATGGCGGCGCGCGCCTTGCTCAGCAGGGGAATCGGCAGCACTTCGTCGCCAAAGAAATGCACGATGCTGTCGACGGAGTCGACGAGGAAGCCCACGGTCGTGTCCTCCAGGCGCACGACGATGATGCGCTGGTCGCCGGTGGCTACCTTGCCGGGCTCGCCCGCCTGCAACAGGGCGCCGAAATCGACGACGGCCACCTGGCTGCCGCGAAAATGCATGCGTCCCAGGCACAGTTCGCTGTTCAGCAGGGAACTGTGCAGTTCCGGCACCCGGATGATTTCCTGGATGGCCAGCATTTCGAAGGCAAACGTGGCGCCCGCCGCATGGAAGCTGACGCACTGCCGGCGTTCGCTTTGCGCATGGTAGCGGGACGTGCTGAGCCTGGCGCCCGTCGCCTGCAGGGCCAGCACATGGGGCACGTTTTCGATGCGCAGCAGGGAGTGCGGGTCGAGTACCTGCAGCAGGCGCGCGCCGCCGTCCTGCAGGATCGTGCCGGCGATGACGGCGTGGCTGTCGCCGGCCGCATAGTGCAGGGCGCTGCGGGCGCTGGCGGGCACGCGCAGGATTTCGCCCGTATCCTGGAAGACGATGCCGATCAGCACCTGCTGGAAGTCGAGGATGGCGATCTTGTCCGTGGCCACGGCGCGCGGCGCGTCGGCGCGGAACAAGCGGCCCAGGTTGACCACCGGAATGACGCTGCCGCGCAAGGTGAACATGCCTTCCAGGTAGGCGGGCGACAGGGGCAGGGCGGTGACTTTGGCGGGGTAATTGACGACCTCGCGGATGCAGCTGGCAGGCAGGGCGAATTCATCGTCGCCCAGGTGGAAGGAACCGAACAGTTCGGTGGCCGTGTCGCTGGCCCCCTGCGCTTGCAAGCCCGTTGCTTCATGCATATCCATATGCGCCTTCCTTGCGTGGAATCAATTCGGGTTGCGCCACCACATCGGTGACGGCATAGCTGTGCCGGGCGCAATCGATCAGCAACTGACGCCCGTGGCGGCCGCCCAGCGCGCAAAAACTGACGTGCAAGCCGCACTGGTCCAGGTATTTTTGCGCCGCTTCCGCGTTTTGCCTGCCCACTTGCAAGCGCCCGTTGCGCGGGCCAAACATGCTGGCGCCGCCCGCCAGCACTACTTCGATATCGGCGTAATCGGCCTGGCGCACGCCCATCAGGCGCAGCAGCGAGGGCACGGCCTGGCTCACATAGCGTGCATTCTGGGCGCCAGGGGCGCCGCCGGTACCGGGCGCTTCCGGCAGCAGGCAGTGGGCCAGGCCGCAGCACGGGCCATTTTTCCAGATGAAGCCGATGCCGATGCAGGAACCGAGCAAGGCTTGCAGCTGCTCGCCCTGTGTGCCCACGCTGAGTTGCCCCATGCCAACATGTTGCAGCGGCAAGTTATGCTCGATGATGATGCTCATGCGGTACCCGCCTTATAAATCATGGGAAACTCGAATTGATAGCCGGTGCCGAGGCGGGCGATGGTTTCCGACTCGCCCAGGATCAGCCGGCCCTCGTCCTTCAGGCTCAGGCGCGCCTGGCGCAGCACGGTCTCCTGGTGCTCGGCGTCGAAATAAATGAGCACATTGCGCAGGAAGACCAGGTCGAAGCGCTGGGCCGGGCGCAGCGCTTCCAGCAGATTATGCTGGGCAAAGCTGACGTGCTGCCGCAATTCCTCGTTGACCTTGACGCCGTACGGCGCGGGCGTGAAATATTTGCGCAGCAAGTCAGGATGCGACAGGCGGATGCGCTCGACGGAGCGGCCGCTGTACTGGCCGGCCCGCGCCGCGCCCAGGATCTGCTGCGAAATGTCGCTGGCCAGGATCTGGTAGCGGAAGGCCGGCGCCTGCAGCTTGAATTGCTCGCACAGCATGGCGATCGAATACAGTTCCTCGCCGCTGGCGGCGGCCGCCGACCAGATGGCGAGGCAGCCGCCCGGATGCGCGCGGGCCCAGGCGGGCAGGTAGCGGTCGCGGAAGTAATCCCAGATGGACGGCGTGCGGAAGAACAAGGTGTCGTTGGTGGTCACCAGGTCGATGAAATGGGCCACCTCGTCGCGGTCGCTGGCCACGCGGTCCAGGTAAGCCTGGTAGCTGTGCAGGGACAGCGCCTGCAGCCGTGGCTGCAAGCGCCGTTCCAGCAAGACGCTCTTGCGCGCCGTCATGGCGATGCCCGTATGCTGGCGCACCAGCGCGATCAGGGTCGTCAGCACCTCGGGCGTCAAGGTGGCCGCGTGGCTCATGGCCTACACCACGAAGCCGGAGACAGTCTGGTTCAGGCTGCCCGCGCGCTCGTTCAAGCCATCCGTCGAGCGGGCGATGCTGTCGCAGTTGGCGGCCGACTTTTCCGTTTCCTCGGCAATGTACTGGATCGCCGTGGACACTTCGCGCGCCGTCAGCAGCTGCTCGTTGGCCGCCTTCGAGATGTCCGAGATGGCCAGGGTGGTCTTCGCCACGCCCGAGACGATCTTGTCGAAGGCGTCGCTGGCCTGGCGGGAGATTTCGCTGCCCGTCGAGACGCGCTTGACGGATTCGTTGATCAGCTTGGAAATTTCCTTGGTCGCCTGCGAAGAGCGCTCGGCCAGCTTGCGCACCTCGTCGGCGACGACGGAAAAGCCCAGCCCGTGCTCGCCCGCGCGGGCCGCCTCGATGGCCGCGTTGAAGGCCAGCATGTTCGTCTGGTTGGCGATTTCGCTGATCACCTTGACGATTTCGCCGATGTCTTCCGACGAGCGGTTGATCAAGTCCATCGCCTCGATCGACTTGGCGACGGCGCGCGCGCCCGCTTCCGCTTCCTGCTGCGTGGCTTTCGCCAGGTAATCGGCGTTCGAAGTATTTTCCGCGATGGAATTGATGGAAAAGGTCAGGCCGTCGATGGAGGCGTTCATTTCTTCCACCGTGGCGCCCAGCGCCTGCGTGCCCACGGCCACGCCCGTGGCCCGTTCGGCGATCGCGTGCGAGGCGTCGGCAAAGCCGTTCGCCGCCGACACCACGTTGCCGATCACGCCGCGCAAGTCGACGATCATCTTGCTGATGCCGCCGGCCAGCAGGTCGATGGGCTCGTCGCCCTCGGGCACGATATTGCAGGTCAGGTCGCCTTGCGCCGCGCGCGCCACCGACTCGAGCAAGGCATTGACCTTGCGGCTGTCGTTGGCGGCCTTGGACTGGATGCTGTTTTCCAGGTTCACCTGTTCGCTGATGTCGATGGCGAACTTGACCACTTTATACGGCTTGCCGTTCAGGTCCAGGATGGGGTTGTAGGTGGCCTGTATCCACACCACCTTGCCATGGTTGCCCAGGCGTTTGTAGCGGCCCGCGTCGAATTCGCCGCGGTTGAGCTTTTGCCAGAATTTCTTGTACTCGGCGCTGCTGGCATACTCGGGTTCGCAGAACATGCGGTGGTGCTCGCCCTTGATATCGCTCAAGTCATAGTCCATGACGGCGAGGAAATTGTCGTTGGCGTCCAGCACATTGCCCTGCATGTCGAATTCGATCACGGCCTGCGCCTTGCCGATGGCGCTGACCTTGCCTTCGTATTCGGCGTTGCGCTTTTTCAGGGCCGTGACGTCGCTGGCGAACTTGACCACCTTGAAGGGCCGGCCTTCCGTATCGAAAATGGGGTTGTACGAGGCATTGAGCCAGATTTCGCGGCCGTCCTTGGTGAGGCGCTTGTATTCGCCCGCGTCGAACTGGCCTTGCCCCAGCTTGTGCCAGAACTGCGCATAGTCGTCGCTGTTGGCGTAGTCGGGCAGGCAAAACATGCGGTGATGCTTGCCCTTGATCTCGTCGAGCGTGTAGCCGACGGACTTGAGGAAATTGTCGTTGGCGTCGAGGACGGTGCCGTCGAGCCGGAATTCGATCACGGCCTGGGCCTTGCTGATGGCGTCGATCTTGCCTTCGTAATCGGCGTTGCGGCGCTTGGTGGCCGTGATGTCGGTGGCAAACTTGATGACTTTATACGGTTTGCCGTCCGCGTCGAGGATGGGGTTGTAGGATGCGTTGATCCACACTTCGCGCCCATCCTTGGCGCGGCGCTTGTATTCGCCATGGTCGAACTCGCCGCGTCCCAGTTTGGCCCAGAAGTTGCTGTATTCATCCGTCTTGACATACTCGGGGTCGCAGAAGATGGCATGGTGCTTGCCTTGCACTTCCGCAAGGGTATAGCCGACGACGCGCAGGAAATTGTCGTTCGCATGCAGGATGGTGCCGTCGAGTTCGAATTCGATCACGGCCTGGACACGGTTCAATGCAGTATTTATCGCTTGTAAGTCCAGATCCTGGGAGTGGCTGACATGGCTGGCTGCGTCCATAGTATTTCCTTCGGGGTGAGAAGAGGAATGGGAACGATAATGCCGCGGCTATTACTTTTACTGCTATCCATAAAAGGCAGCAATGTTATTGCCGCGGTCGACATCTGGTGATAATCGGTGAGAATGTGCGCGCAGAACGGCCGCCAGTGTTTTTCCTGCGGTATGCCTTATTGTAGATAAATTGTAGAGTATTGATTTGTATCAACAATTTTATTATTCCCCAGCATCTGGCGAAAAACAAGGGGCGGGAATAAATAATGTAAAAACTGTCGTAATTGGCCCATGCCGGCATATAACAAACGCATTTTCTTACATAATAAAACGGCGTTATTATTATTGTGCTTTTATTATTTAAATGAATATTCAAGTGATAGCTTCTACTGGACCTTGCTGCATGCAGCAGAATCTTTCCGCAAATGATGTTGTACCATGGCGTACCATGCTGGCGCCGGCGCGCGCACGACAAAAATAATACGAGCGTTCTTTTATGCGGTATAGTGCAGCTTCATCCCTTGCAACCACCTCATCGCCAAGCAAAAACCTATAGACCAACAAGGAAGAGACATGAGTGCTGAATATCAAGTGAACGGCGCCGTTGCCGTCATTACCCTGGCCAACCCGCCCGTCAACGGCCTGGGCCTGGCGACGCGCACGGCCGCCGTGGCCGGCATCCGCCAGGCGCTGGCGGACGACACCGTCAAAGCCATCGTCATCACGGGCGCCGGCAAGGCCTTTTCGGGCGGCGCCGATATCAAGGAATTCAATTCGCCCAAGGCGCTCACGGAACCAACGCTGCACACCTTGATCAATGTCGTCGAGCAATCGACCAAGCCCGTGGTGGCAGCCATCCACAGCGTCTGCATGGGTGGCGGCCTGGAGCTGGCGCTGGGCTGCAACTACCGCGTGGCCGCGCCTGGCGCGCAGATGGCCTTGCCGGAAGTCAAACTCGGCATCTTGCCGGGCGCGGGCGGCACGCAGCGCCTGCCGCGCGTGCTGGGCCTGGAAATGGCCTTGAACATGATCGTCTCGGGCACGCCCGTGGCGTCCGAAAAACTGGCCGGCACGGCCCTGTTCGATGAAGTCATCGCGCCCGGCGCGGACTTGCTGGCCGCCGCCGTGGCCTTCGCCACGAAAGTGGGCGACGTGCGTCCGCTGCCGAAAGTGCGCGAGCGCAAGGTTGACTACCCGAACCACGAAGCGTTCCTGCAATTTTCGCGCAATACCGTGAAAGCCATGTCCGGCCCGTTCCCCGCACCGCTGAAATGCGTCGATGCCGTGGCGGCCGCCGTGACGATGAAATTCGACGAGGGCTTGAAGTACGAGCGCGAACTGTTCATGCAGCTGGTGCAGTCGCCGGAATCGAAAGCCCTGCGCCACGCCTTCTTTGCCGAGAGGATCGCCAGCAAGGTGCCCGACGTGCCGACCGACACGCCCGTGCGCGCCATCGCCAGCGCGGCGATTGTCGGCGCCGGCACCATGGGCGGCGGCATCGCCATGAATTTCGCCAACGCGGGCATCCCCGTGACCTTGCTGGAAACGAAGCAGGAAGCGCTGGACAAGGGCCTGGCCACCATCCGCAAGAATTATGAAAACACGGTCAAGAAGGGCAAATTGACGCAGGAGAAGGCCGAGCAGCGCATCGCGCTCGTTTCCGGCACGTTGGCGTATGCCGATATCGCGCAGGCGGACATCGTCATCGAAGCCGTCTTCGAAGAACTGGGCGTGAAGGAAACCGTGTTCAGGCAGCTCGACGCCGTCATGAAGCCGGGCGCCATCCTCGCCTCGAACACCTCGACCCTGGACCTGGACAAGATCGCCGCGTTCACCCAGCGCCCGCAAGACGTGATCGGCACGCATTTCTTCAGCCCGGCGAACGTCATGAAGCTGCTGGAAATCGTCCGCGGCAAGGAAACGGGCAAGGATGTGCTGGCCACGGCGCTGGCGCTGTCGAAAAAGCTGAAAAAAACGGGCGTCGTTTCCGGCGTGTGCGACGGTTTCATCGGCAACCGCATGATCGAGCAATACAGCCGGCAAGCCGGTTTCCTGCTGGAAGAAGGCTGCCTGCCCGAGCAGGTCGACAAAGCCGTCGAGAAATTCGGTTTTGCCATGGGCCCGTTCCGCATGGGCGACCTGGCCGGCAACGACATCGGCTGGGCCATCCGCAAGCGCCGCTACGTGGAAAAACCGGAAGTGACGTATTCGAAGACGGCCGACCTGCTGTGCGAACTGGGGCGCTATGGCCAGAAGACGGGCGCCGGCTGGTACGACTACAAGCCGGGCGACCGCAAGGCGTACGCGTCGGAACAGGTCAACGCCATGATAGTCCAGCACTCCGCCGACATCGGCGTGGCGCGGCGCAAGATCAGCGACCAGGAAATCGTCGAGCGGCTCGTGTATGCGCTCGTCAACGAAGGCGCGCGCATTCTGGAAGAGGGCATCGCCCTGCGCGCCTCGGACATCGACATGGTGTATCTGACGGGCTACGGCTTCCCGCTGTTCCGCGGCGGCCCGATGTTCTACGCGGACACGGTCGGCTTGCCGAACGTGCTCGATACGATCGCCGGCTACGCGAAAGGCCGCCATGGCGAAGCGTGGACGCCGGCGCCCCTGCTGGTGAAGCTGGCGGGCGAAGGCAAGGGTTTCAATAGTTGATGTTGGGCTGTTGAATGACAAAGGGCAGATTTCTCTGCCCTTTTTTTATTTCTTCTTCGCCACCATCTTGACCGCTTCGTTGACGATGACGGGGTTGTCCTTCTGGATGTAGTAGCCGGCGCCCGTGATGCGCTCGATGGCCGGCGCGCCGGACAGGCGCTGCCAATCCTTTTCCTGGGTCCGCACCACGTTTTCAAACGAGCCCATTTCCTCGATGCCGAACTTGTCGCGCACCAGCAGCATGGCGGGCACGCGCAGCGGGCTGCCCATGTCGACGTGCTGCAGACATTGCGTCTGGGCATCAAATTCGGCCGATTCCGTACTGTTGAACATCAGCTTGCGCCGCGTCTTGACGAGCATGGCGTAGGTGGATGCGTCCGTCTGCAGGCGGTTCCATTGCTGCGGGTGCGTGGGATCGAGCAAGACCAGGCCGGCCACGTCCTGCGGGTACAGCCTCGCATACACATACTGGTACAGCCCGCCCAAGCCATGGCCGACCAGCACATACGGCGGTTTCAGGCCCGCTTGCGCCAGCAGGGCGCGCTGCTGGGCGGCGATGGTGCACGGGTCGCGCGGCGTGGTGGTTTTCTTGCTGTCGCCGTAGCCGGGACGGTCATACACGAGCACGCGGTGCTGCTTGGCCACTTCGGGCGCCACCTTGGCCCACACATCCTTGCCGTCGCCCATGCCAGACTGGAACACCACGGGCACGCCGCCCTGGCCGCTCACGGTGTAGGCGATGCTGGCGTCGGGCAGGGCGGCGGTAGCCGGCACGCCGGGCATGACCGGGGTCGATGGCAACAGGGAGCAGCCGGAAAAACAGCCTGCCAGCAGCAAGCCGGCGCTGGAGAGGAGCATGGTGCGCGCGGGGCGGCCGACGAATAGATGATGCATGAATCTCCTTCTTGGTGCAGGGACCGGGGACCGGTATGGCGTGCCAGCCATTATAGGCAAATCGTCACGAAGTGGAAATGCCGAACAGAGGTGGATTTCCCGTCCTGTCAGCCGGCGTCGGCGCGGTGGCAGACGGCTTCGATGCGGTTGCCGTCCGGATCGAACAAAAAGGCCGCGTAATAGCTGGCGTGATAGTGGCGCAAGCCGGGCGCGCCCAGGTCGATGCCGCCCTGCGCCAGTCCCGCGTGCCAGAACGCTTCCACGGCCGCGCGCGAGGGGGCCTTGAAGCAGCAATGGCGGCGCGGCGCGTCGCCGGGCGCGGGGCCCAGGCGCACGGAAAAATAGCTGCGTTCGGGGTGTTCGGCATCGCTGCGCTCGCCATAGCCTATCCACGCATTGGCATGGTCGCTGCCCACCTTGGGCACGCCGAGCGCGGCGAAGATGGCGTCGTAGAAGCGCTCGGCGCGTTCCAGGTCGCTGACGGTGAGGGAAACGTGGTCGAGCATGGTCACTCCGCAGTAAAAACAAGGACGGCCATAGCATAGCCCGGATCAGGGCGGCCGTGGGCGGGAGTGACCGAGTGATACTGCCGGTGGCCGACTGCTGGTTAAGGACGGCGGGCGCACGCGCATGGCGCATTGGCCGCGCAGGCGGGGCAGCGTGGCGCCGGGCGCGCCAGCCGGGTGACGATATTGCGGCTGATGACTTGCACGCGGGGCGCGAACAGCATCACGGCGCAGAAGGCCACGGGCCAGGCGGCAAAGAACGCGTGGCGCCAGCGGGGCAGGAAGTCCGCCTGCAGGCCGATATTGAGCCAGGTGACCCAGGCGCTCATCAGCAGGGTCATGACCAGCGACATCAGGAAGGCAAATACGCAACGCAAACGCAGGGCTTCGGACATGGGACACTTTCAAATGGTAAGGAAAGGGCAGCGTAACAACTTGCAGCAATCTATACTAGAGCCATATTTTTAATTTCAAATTCCGAAAATGCAATCATGCTCGATGATTTAGCCCTGTTTGTTTCCATTGTCGAGGCGGGCAGCCTGCATGCGGCGGCCGTCAAGGAAGACTTGCCCGCCGCGACCGTCACGCGCCGGCTGCAAAAGCTGGAAAGCCAGCTCGGTTACCGCTTGCTCAACCGCAGTGCGCGCCGCTTGCAGCCGACGGCGGAAGGCTGGCAATACTACGAGCAGTGCCGTCCCCTGGTCCATGCCCTGCGGCAAGCGACGCAGCAGCTCGACGCCAGCCTGTCGGCCGTCTCGGGCAGCATCCGCGTGCTGGCGCCCGTCAACTTCGCCAGCGGCTTGCTGACGCCGGCCTGGGTCAGCTTCATGCAAAAGTATCCGGACATCCGCCTGGAGCTGGAACTGTCGAACCTGCTGCAAGACCTGGTGGGCAGCGGCGCCGACCTGGCCATCCGCGTGGGCGCGCTCGACGATTCCTCGCTGATGCAGCGCCGCCTGGGCAGCGCCGCGCTGGTGATGGTGGCCGCGCCCGGCTACCTGGCGCGCGCCGGCGTGCCGCGCGATTTGCAGGAACTGGAAAAGCACGAGCTGATCGTGGCCGAACCGCTGCGTACCTGGCGCTTGCGGCGGCCCGGCGACGGCGCCGAAATGGTGATCGAACCGCAGGCGCGCCTGCGCGTGAACGAGATGCGCCTGGCCGTGGAGATGGCCGACGCGGGCATCGGCATCCTGCTGTGTCCGCTTCTGCAATGCCGTGACGAAGTGGCCAGTGGCAGCCTGGTGCGCGTGCTGCCCGACTGGATGCCGCAGCCGCGCCACGTGTACGCCGTGTGGACGCAGCGGCGCTACCTGCCGGCCCGCGTGCGCGTGCTGCTCGAACACCTGGCGGCGTTTGCGGCCGGCAATCCGCTGTTGAACGACGAGGCCGGCGTCTAGTCCGCCTGTTGCTGCACCAGCCACTGCGTGAATCGGCGCAGCGCCGGCGCAAAGCCGCCGGCCGGCGCGGCGCCGGGCCTGGCCTGGGCAAGAAAATAGGCTGCCTGCGCCTGCATGGCGGGATAGCGGCGCAGCAACAGCGCGGCATGCTCGTCCAGGCTGGCGGGCCAGCCGGGATCGCCATCCTGGCGCAGCAGGTTGCAGGAACGGATCAGCTTGCGCGACGCTTCGCGCTGCAGGCGGGCGATGGCGGCAGGGTCGCGCTCGTCATCGAGGCGCAGCGCATAATCGTCCAGCACGCGGGCAAAGTCGCCATTCACGGCCAGGGCGATGGCGCGCGAGGGAGAGAACGGCGCAAAGTGCGGCGCCAGGTCCTCGCCCCACAGGCAGCGGCACTGGTGCTTGAGCCAGTAGCCCCAGCTGTACAGGTGCTCCGGCGCCAGCACCTGGGCTCGGTGGCCGATATCGAAATCGATTTTCAGTACTTCCCGGTGGCGTGCCTGCAGGGCCAGGCGCAGCGCTTCCAGCGTTTCCAGTTGCGGCGGCGTGGGCGGCTGGCGCAGCACCAGGGTCAGGTCGAGGTCGGACACGCCCGGCGTAGCATCGCCGCGGGCGATACTGCCGTACAGGTAGATGCCGTCCAGCAAGTGACCGGCGTGCGCAGCCAGGCTGGCGCAGACATCTTGCAGCAAGGCGTCGAATTGGTGCTGCAGCGGGCCGCAGGGGGCGGGGGCGATGGTCGGCATGCCTGGGGATGTGTCCGGTGGGAGAAACTTCCACCATAGCATGCAGTGGGGCGCGCGCAGGTAATCCTTTCTAATAAGTAATACCGAGCGCTTGTACTTTTCGTCAAGATCGCGTTAAGATAAAGCTGCCCGCTTATCCAGTGGGCAATCTGGTGTTTTTCGCGCAATCCCGTCCCTATCCATGAGAGTAGCAATGAAATATCTGATCATTCCCTTCTTGCTGGCCATTACTGGCTGTGAAGTACTGTATGACGCAAATCGGGACAAGATCGGCGAGTATTGCAACAGCCTCAATAATTTTGACGACCGCAACGCCTGCCGCAAGCGCAACCAGACCAGCTACCAGGAATACGTGCAGCAGCGCGACCAGCTGAAAAAGAAAAACGACAAGTAAGCCTGCCGCCATAGACGCCACATAAAAAAACGCCGCTGACCAGTCAGCGGCGTTTTGCTTTGCGGACCCCGGTCTTGCGGCCGGGGCTGGCATCCATTTAATCGTCGGCGTAGATATTGTTGTCCTTGGTTTCCTTGACGAACAGGGTGCCGATCACGACAGTCGCCAGGGCGACGACGATCGGATACCACAGGCCATAATAAATGTCGCCCTTGAAGGCCACCAGCGCGAAGGCCGTGGTCGGCAGCAAGCCGCCGAACCAGCCGTTACCGATATGGTAGGGCAGGGACATCGAGGTGTAGCGTATACGCGTCGGGAACATTTCCACCAGCATGGCGGCGATCGGGCCATACACCATGGTCACGTACAGCACCAGGATGAAGAGCAGCAAGACGACCATCGGCTTGTTGATCTGGTCCGGATCGGCTTTCGCAGGGTAGCCCGCTTCCTTGATGCCGGCGCCCAGTTCTTTCTTCAGCGCCGCTTCGTGGGCCTTGCTGTCCGCATCGAAGTTCAGGCCGTCCGGCGTCATGACGGCGTTGAACGAGCTAAATTCCTTCGTACCGATGCGCACCTTGGCGATTGAGCCGGCCGGCGCGTCTTCCTTCGTGTAGTTCACCGAGCTGTTCGACAGGAAGCCCGTGGCGATGTCGCACGACGAGGGGAACTTCTTGGTACCCGTCATGTTGAACTGGAAGTGGCAGGAAGCCGGATCGGCCACGACGACCACTGGCGAGTTCTTCAGTGCCGCTTCCAGCTGCGGGTTGGCGAAGTGGGTCAGGCCGTTGAAGATCGGGAAGTAGGTAGCCGCGGCGATCAGGCAGCCGCCGAGGATGATGTACTTGCGGCCGATGCGGTCGGACAGGCTGCCGAAGAACAGGAAGAACGGCGTGGCCAGCAGCAGGGCGACGGCGACGAGCACGTTGGCCGTTGCCAGGTCCACCTTCAGGGTCTGGATCATGAAGAACAGGGCGTAGAACTGGCCCGTGTACCACACGACTGCCTGGCCGGCGGTCAGGCCGATCAGGGCCAGGATGACGATCTTCAAGTTTTTCCACTTGCCGAACGCTTCCGTCAGCGGGGCTTTCGAGGTCTTGCCCTCGGCCTTCATCTTGGCAAACGCCGGCGATTCATTCATGGCCAGGCGGATCCACACGGAAATACCCAGCAGGATGACGGAGACGAGGAAGGGAATGCGCCAGCCCCACGCTTCGAAATCCTTCTCGCCGGTCGCCAGGCGGGTGCCCAGGATGACCATCAGCGACAGGAAGAAGCCCAGGGTTGCCGTCGTCTGTATCCACGCCGTGAACGCGCCGCGCTTGCCTTCAGGCGCATGCTCGGCCACGTAGGTGGCTGCGCCGCCGTATTCGCCGCCCAGCGCCAGGCCTTGCAGGATGCGCAGGATGACGAGGATGATCGGTGCGGCGATGCCGATGGACGCATGGCCCGGCAGCAAGCCGACGATGAAGGTGGAGCCGCCCATGATCAGAATGGTGATCAGGAAAGTGTACTTGCGGCCGATCATGTCGCCCAGGCGGCCGAAGACCAGCGCGCCGAACGGACGCACGATGAAGCCGGCGGCAAAGGCCAGCAGCGCGAAGATGAAGGTGGTGGTGGGGTCGCCGATGAAGAATTGCTTGGCGATGATCGATGCCAGCGAACCGTACAGGTAAAAATCGTACCATTCAAAGACGGTGCCCAAGGAGGATGCAAAGATGACCTTGCGTTCCTCTGGCGTAATCGGCGTTCCTTTGGTGGAAATTTTCCGTACGTCGGCAGAGCCGGATGGTGATGCCATGGTTTGTCTCCCTATGTTTTATAGTGAACCATTGCCGCGGTCTTTTTGACCATTCTTGCAACAGCTGGAGGCGAGTGTGTTCTCCGAACCTTACGTCATGCTTGCTTGAAACTTACAGCAAGCTTACAAATTGCCATTCCTTTCAACTTTGCGAACGACCGTACTTAAATGTGCTATTCTGATTCCGCAGATCTATCATCCGACCATATAACATTCCCACAAGGAGACACAGCATGAATGAAGCCGTCATCGTATCGACCGCCCGCACGGGCCTGGCCAAGTCCTGGAAGGGCGCGTTCAACATGACGCATGGCGCCACCCTGGGCGGCCATGTGCTGGCGGCCGCCGTCGAGCGCGCGCGCATCGAGGCGGAGGAAGTGGAAGACGTGCTGGTCGGCTGCGCCTTTCCCGAAGGCGCCACGGGCGGCAACATCGCGCGCCAGGTGGCCTTGCGCGGCGGCTGCCCCGTCACGACGGCCGGCATGACCGTCAACCGGTTTTGTTCATCGGGCTTGCAAGCCATCGCCCTGGCGGCGCAGCGCATCATCGCCGGCGAAGGCGATATCTATGCGGCGGGCGGCGTGGAATCGATTTCCTGTGTGCAAAACGAGATGAATACGCATATGTACCGCGACGTCTGGCTGCAGCAGCACAAGCCGGAAGTGTATTGGCCCATGCTGCAAACGGCCGAGACCGTGGCCAAGCGCTACCAGATTTCGCGCGAACGCCAGGATGCCTACGGCGCGCAAAGCCAGCAGCGCGCCGCCGCGGCCCTGGCTGCCGGCCTGTTCGATGCGGAAATCGTGCCGATGACCACCGTCATGGGCGTGGCCGACAAGTCCAGCGGCATGCTGGTGTCGCGCGAAGTGACGATCTCGGCAGACGAAGGCATCCGCGCGGACACGACGTATGACGGCGTGGCGAAGATCCGCCCGGCCATTCCGGGCGGCGTCATCAGTGCCGGCAATGCCAGCCAGTTTTCCGATGGCGCTTCGATGGCCATCGTCATGAATGCGAAAGTGGCCGAAGCGAAAGGCTTGCAGCCGCTGGGCATCTTCCGCGGCTTCGCCGTGGCCGGCTGCGAACCCGATGAAATGGGCATCGGCCCCGTGTTTGCCATCCCGAAACTGCTGAAAAAGGCGGGCTTGACTGTAGCCGACATCGGCTTGTGGGAACTCAATGAAGCGTTCGCCGTGCAAGTGCTGTACTGCGCCGACACCCTGGGCATCCCCATGGACCGCCTGAACGTGAACGGCGGCGCGATCGCCGTCGGCCACCCGTACGGCGTGTCCGGCGCCCGCCTGACGGGCCACGCCTTGATCGAAGGCAAGCGCCGTGGCGTCAAATACGTGGTGGTGACCATGTGCATCGGCGGCGGGCAGGGCGCGGCCGGGCTGTTCGAAGTGCTGTGATATAGGTAAACCTGGTCTGCGGGCGGCTTCCAGGGCCGCCCGTTTGCATTCCGCGCCCTGTTCCTGCAAGACGCGCCGATAGCGGTTACAGTAATGCTTCATTAATAAACAAGCAGCCTGCCGCCATGATCAAGCACATCGTTTTCTGGAAACTCAAAGACCACGCCGAAGGCGCCGACCGCGCCACCAATGCATTGAAACTGAAAGCCCTGCTCGATTCCTGCTCGGACTTGGTGCCGGGCATCTTGAAATTCGAGGCGGCCGTGGCCCAGCCTGGCCTGGAAGCGACCTACGACATCGTGCTGTACAGCGAGTTCGCCAGCCGCGAGGCGCTCGACGCTTACCAGAACCACCCCGAGCACGTGAAAATCAAGCCATTCTTTGGCGCCGTGCGGGAAGCGCGCCAATGTATGGATTATGAGATTTAGTCGCTACGCAGCAGACACCTTGTTCATCAGCATGTAACTCTCTCACTTTATTGACAGGAGCATCATGACCACCTACCAACGCATCGTCCTCGCCTCGCGCCCCGCCTCCAATGAGGAAGTGCAGCCGGCACATTTCCGCCTGGAAACCAAAGAGATTCCCGCCATCCAGGATGGCGAATTGCTGGTGCGCAACCAGTACCTGTCGCTCGACCCTTATATGCGCGGACGCATGAGCGCCAATAAAAGCTATGCGGCGCCGCAGGCGCTCGATGAAACCATGATCGGCGGCACGGTGGGCATGGTGCTGGAATCGAAGCATCCGAAGTTTGCCGTGGGCGACACCGTCGTGGGCACTTTGGGCTGGACGGAAGTGGCCGTATCGGACGGCACCATGCTGCGCAAGGTCGACACGACGCACATTCCCGCCTCCGCCTACCTGGGTTCCGTCGGCATGCCGGGCATGACGGCCTGGTATGGCTTGAACCAGATCATGGCGCCGAAAGCGGGTGAAACGGTGGTCGTGTCGGCAGCCAGCGGCGCCGTGGGCAGCGTCGTGGGGCAGTTGGCGAAATTGAAAGGCTGCCGCGTGGTCGGCATTGCCGGCGGCGCGGACAAGTGCGCGTATGTGGTCAAGGAGCTGGGTTTCGACGCCTGCGTCGATTACAAGGCGGGCAACTTGGCGTCCGACCTGGCGGCGGCCACGCCGGACGGCATCGACGCCATCTTTGAAAACGTGGGCGGCGCCATCTTCGATGCGGCCCTGGCGCGCACCAACGCGTTTGGCCGGATCGCCGTGTGCGGCTGGATCGCCGGCTACAATGGCGAACCGACGCCGCTCGACAATGCGCGCCTGATCCTCACCAACCGCCTCACCGTGCGCGGCTTCATCGTTTCCGAGCAGCCGGAATTCTGGCCGCAAGGCTTGAGTGAACTGGGCACGCTGGTGGCGACGGGCAAGCTGAAATTCCGCGAATCCGTGGCCAACGGCCTGGCCAGCGCGCCGGAAGCGTTTATTGGCCTCTTAAAAGGACGCAATTTCGGCAAGCAGTTGGTCAAGCTCAGCTGATCTCTCTGTGAAAAGGCAGGTCGTGCGACAATTGCGGCCTGTCTCTTTCTACATTACACCATGACCAAGCACACCATCCGCCTCGGCGACTGGGCCACCCTGGGCCCTGACGCCACCGCCATCCGTTTTGAAGTTTTCGTCGATGAACAAAAAGTGCCGGCCGAGATCGAACTCGACGACATGGACGCCGTCTGCCTGCACGCCGTGGCCTACGACGATGCCGGCAATGCCATCGGCACGGGCCGGCTATTGCCTGACGGCCACATCGGCCGCATGGCCGTGCGCCAGCCGGGCCGCGGCACGGGCGTGGGCGGCGCCATTTTGACCTTGCTGATGGACAAAGCCCGCGAACGGGGCGACAAGGCGGTGGTGCTGAACGCGCAAACCGTGGCCGCGCCATTCTATGCGCGCCACGGTTTCGTGCAGCAGGGGGAACAATTTGAAGAGGCGGGGATTGCGCATGTGGAAATGCGCCTGCAGTTTGCCTGATTAATCAAGCAGGCGTGGTTCGCACGGCGTCCGAGAATACGGACGCCGCGCGGCTACGCTTAATTTTGCGCGTGGCTCTGGCGCCATTTGTCCAGAATCACGGCCAGCACGATCACGATGCCCTTGGCTACATACTGCCAGAACGACGACAGTCCCAAAATCGTCAAGCCATTGTTCATCACGCCGATGATCAGCGCGCCGATGACGGTGCCCCAGACGGACCCCACGCCGCCCATCAGGCTGGTGCCGCCCAGCACGACGGCCGCAATCGCATCGAGCTCATAACCGGTACCCCAGTTGCCGTTGGCCGCATACAGGCGGCTGGCCGACATGGCGCCGCCCAGGCCCGCGAACAGGCCGCTGATCGTGTAGACAAACATCAAGACGAGACCGACCTTGATCCCCGTCAAACGGGCCGCCTGGATATTGCCGCCGACGGCGTAGATATGCAGGCCCAGGGTGGTCTTGCGCAAGATGAACCACGTCAGCACGACGACGGCGGCCGCCAGCCAGATCAGCCAGGGCACGGCCAGGAAGCTGCCGTTGCCCATCCATTCGAAGCTGGGGATTTCCGTGTTCAGCACGCTGGTGCCGTCCGCCAGCAGGTAGGCGGCGCCGCGCAGGGCCGTCATGGTGCCGAGGGTCACGACGAAGGGGTTCAGGCCGACGAGGGCGACCAGCACGCCGTTCAGCGCGCCCAGCAGCAGGCCGACGATGAGGAAGGCGGGAATCGAAAAGCCGGCGAACTGGGCCGACAGCGACATCAGCATGCCTGCCACGGCCGAGACGGCCAGCACGGAGCCGACGGACAGGTCGATGCCGCTGGTCAAAATGACGAAAGTCATGCCGGACGCCAGCACGATGTTGATCGACACCTGGCGGAAGATGTTCATGGTGTTGTTGCTGGTCATGAACGTGGACGTGCCGTCGGCCGAGAAATACACGGTCAAGCCATACATGGCCAGGTAGAGCACCACCAGCACGGGCAGCATGCCCAGGCGGCGCATCAGGTTCGAGGCATTGAAGGGTTCGCCGGCGCGCGCGGCGCCGCGGGTGGTGCTAGTTGTCATCATGAGTCTCCTGAATGATTATTTAAGACGTATTCTTAAAACGCCTGACAAAACCGTAGCGAGCGGATGTGGGTTGTGGTTGAGACGCGGAACTGTGCGAATGCACAGTGAGCATCGGAAACCGCAACCCGCGACGCGCAGTAGGTTTTGACAGGTGTTTTTATGCCGCTTCCAGCTGGGTGGCATAGGCGAGGATGTTTTCCTGCGTGATGTCGTCGCCCGTCACTTCGCCCGTCAGGCGTCCTTCGCACATCACCATCACGCGGTCGCAGATGCCGACCAGCTCGGCCAGTTCGCTGGAAATGCACAGCACGGCCGTGCCCGCATCGGCCAGCTGGTGGATGATCTTGTAGATTTCGCTCTTCGCGCCCACGTCCACGCCCCGCGTCGGTTCGTCGAGGATCAGCACTTTCGGCGCGATGGCCAACCAGCGCGCCAGCAATACTTTCTGCTGGTTGCCGCCAGACAATCCGCCGACGATGCCGTCCGGCCCCGACACCTTGACGTTCAGGTTGCTGATCGCCTCGCGCGTGAGCTGCGTCAGGGCGCCACGGTTGACCACGCCCGCCGTCGCATGCTTGGACAGGATATTCATCGACATGTTTTCCATGGCCGACAATTGCATGAACAGTCCCAGGCTCTTGCGGTCCTCGGGCAGGTAGCCGATGCCGTGGCGGATGGCCGCCAACGGGCGCTGGATGTGCACTTCCTGGCCATCGAGCCACACTTGTCCCGTTTGTTTCTTGTCCGCGCCAAAGATCAGGCGCGCCAATTCCGTGCGGCCCGCGCCGACGAGGCCGGCCAGGCCCGTGACTTCGCCCGCATGCAGGGAGAACGAGGCGGGCTTGACCTTGCCGCCGCCCACGTTTTCCACGCGCAAGCGCTCGGCGCCCCGCGTGGTGCGCCGCTGGTGCGAATAAAAGTCGTCGGCGGGGCGGCCCACCATCATTTGCACGACTTTCTTTTGATCCAGCTCATCCTTGCCCAGCTCGCCCACATAGGCGCCATCGCGCAGTACCGTGATGCGGCGCGCCAGGCGCTCCACCTCGGCCATGCGGTGGCTGATGTACAGCACGGCGAGGCCCTTGTCGCGCTGTTCTTCGATGATGCGGAACAATTGTTCTGTTTCCCGGTCGGACAGGGCGGCAGTGGGCTCGTCCATGATCAGGATGCGGCTTTCGTGCACGAGGGCGCGGGCAATTTCCACCTGCTGCTGCTCGGCGATCGACAGGGTGGACACCATGGTGTCGGCGTCGAAGCGGGAACCGAGGTCGGCCAGGATGGCGTTCGTGCGCGCGCGCATTTCGCCGCCCTTGACGGTCCAGAACGGTCCTTGCGGTTCGCTGCCCATGAAGACGTTCTGCGCCACCGTCATGTTCTTGGCCACACTCAATTCCTGGTAGATCAGGTTGATGCCCAGCGCGCGCGCCTCGCCCGGGTTGCGGATGCGGATCGGCTTGCCGTCGAGGATGATTTCGCCCGCGTCCGGTGTGTACACGCCCGACAGAATCTTCATCAGGGTACTCTTGCCGGCGCCGTTTTCGCCCATCACGGCATGGATTTCGCCGCTGCGCACCGTCAGGTGCACGCCGCGCAGCGCGCGCGTGGCGCCAAAGCGCTTCTCGATGCCGCGCATTTCAAAAATAATATCGTCGCTCATGACTGTCCTTCCTTGCTTTTGAAACTGTCGCCCGCCACCGGCCGGGGCCGGGACGGGCAACACGTGGTTCAGGTCAGGCAGATCAGTTCTTTACCCAGCCCGTGTAGGTGGCGACGTTTTCCTTGGTGATGGCCGGGGTCGGCAACAGCACCATGGTCTGTTTCGGCGTGCGGCCGTTCATGATGTCGTAGCCCATCTGCACGGCGTCCGTGGCCATGCGGTACGGGTTTTGCGCCGAAGTGGCGGCAAACAGGCCGGCCTTGTTTTTCAGGGCGTTCTGGCCATCGGGCGCACCGTCGACGGCCGTGATCAGTTTCACGTCCGTGCGCTTCGATTGCTTGATCGCCAGTTCGGCGCCGATGCCCGTCGGATCGTTGATGGCGAACACGCCGTCGATCTTCGGATGGGCCGTCAGCAGGTTCGACATCACGGTCATGCCGCCGTCGCGGCTGCCTCCCGCATTCTGGTTGTCGGACAGGATCTTGATATCCTTGAACGCGGCCAGGGTTTTCTTGCAGCCATTCACGCGGTCGATCACGGACGTCACCGGCGGACCGTTCAGGATCACCACATTGCCCTTGCCGCCGATCTGCTTGGCCAGGTAGGCGCATGACACGTCGCCCGCCATGGTGTTGTCGGACATCACGGTGGCCGAAGCGCCCACGGCGCCCACGTCGACGGCGATCACGACCACGCCCGCATTGCGCGCTTTCTTGATGGCTGGCGCGATGCCCTTGGAATCGACGGCGTTCAGGATGATGATGTCGGTCTTGTTGGCAATGAAGTTCTCGATCTGGTCCACCTGGGTGTTCAGGTCATACTTGCTGGAAACAGTCGTGACTTTCACGCCAGGGCCGCCCAGTTTTTTCGCGCTTTCTTCCGCGCCGCGGCCGATGGCGACAAAAAACGGGTTGGCCAGGTCGCCCACGCTCACGCCGATGGATTTCAGCGGTTTGTCGGCGGCGAAGGCGCCGCAGGCGGCGGACAGCAGCAGGGAGGCGGTAATGACTTTTTTCATGAGGATCTCCAAGGGTTTTTATTGTAAAAAACAAACGGTGCTACGGTAAAAACTGGGTGAAAACTTAGCGAGTGCGCAATTTCTCGATCATGGCGTCCAACTTGCCCGCATCGACGGCGAAGCCGCGGATGCCTTCGGCCAGCTTTTCGGTCGCCATCGCGTCGTCGTTCAAGGCATAGCGGAAAGCGGCTTCGTCGTAGGTGACGGCCGGCTGCGCCGCGCCCAGGTCGCCGCCCAAGGCGCGCTCGAATGGCGCATCCGCCGCTTCCAGCTTGGCCAGCAAGTCCGGGCTGATGGTCAGCAAGTCGCAACCGGACAGGGCCGTGATCTGGCCCACGTTGCGGAAGCTGGCGCCCATCACCTGGGTGGCGATGCCGTGTTGTTTGTAGTAATTGAAGATGCGCGTGACCGATTGCACGCCCGGATCGTTGGACAGGCTGCGCGCCGCTTCGTCCCATGCCGCACCCTGCGACTTCTTGTGCCAGTCGTAGATGCGGCCCACGAACGGCGAAATCAGGCGCACGTTCGCATCGGCGCAGGCGACGGCCTGGCAAAACGCGAACAGCAGGGTCAGGTTGCAAAAGATGCCATCTTTTTCCAGCTCGCGCGCGGCCTGGATGCCTTCCCAGGTGGCGGCGACCTTGATCAGTACGCGCTCGCGCTGGACACCTGCCGCTTCGTACAGGGCGATCAGACGGCGTCCGCGGGCGACGGTGGCGTCGCGGTCAAAGCTCAAACGGGCATCGACTTCCGTCGACACGCGGCCCGGCACGACTTTCAAAATTTCCAGGCCGAAGCGCACCAGCACCTGATCGACGATATCGTCCAGGCTGGCGGATTGATGCGCGGCGACCGTGCTTTCCAGCAAGGGCGCGTACTCGGGCTGCAGCACGGCCTTCAAGATCAGCGACGGGTTGGTGGTCGCGTCTTGCGGCGCGAAGCGCGCCAGTTGCAGGAAGTCGCCCGTGTCGGCGACGACGGTGCTGTGTTGCTTCAATTGTTGCAGCTGATTCATTACTATTCCTTATCACTGAGTTGGTGCAAGGCTTGCACGGCGGGAAACAGGCTACGGTAGCGGCCGTAGCGGATGCTCAAGGCTGCGCTGTGCGCGGCATCGGGCAGGAAAGTGTTTTTGATGGGCAAGCCGGTGGACAGCAGCTGGCGCTGGCCGATGGCGGCAAAGCCCAGCTTGGCCGCGCCCAGGCTGGCCGACAGTTCGCTGTTGTGCAGGGTGCGCATTTCGCGTCCCAGCACATTGGCCAGCAATTGCGCCCAGTACTGGCTGCGCGCGCCGCCGCCCACCAGCATGCAGTGGGGAACGACGGCGCCCGTCGACGTGACGGCCGCCGTGGCGTCGCGCAAGGCGAAGGCCACGCCTTCGAGCACGGCGTAACCGAGCTGCGCCGGCGTGCTGTCGTGGCCCAGTTGCAAAAAGGCGCCGCGCACTTGCGGGTCGTTATGCGGCGTGCGCTCGCCCGACAGATAGGGCAGGAACAGGGGCGCGGACGGGGCGATGGGGGCGTCGAGCGGCAAACCCGCTTCCACCAGCGCCAGCAGGGCCGCTTCGTCGGGCTGGCCCAGTACACCCGTCGCCCAGCGCAAACAGCTGGCGCCGGACAAGATCGCGCCCATCGCATACCAGCGGCCGGGCAGGGCGTGGCAAAAGCTGTGCACGCCGCCGGCCGGATTGCCCAGGGGCGCTTCGGTGACGGACACGATGGCGGCGCTGGTGCCCAGCGAGATAAAACTGTCGCCGCCATTGACGGCGCCGATGCCCACGGCCGAGACAGGGTTGTCGCCGCCGCCACCGGCCACCACCACATCCGCCGGCAAGCCCAGCTGGTCGGCGATGGACGCCAGCACGGTGCCCGTGGCGGCGTCGCCTTCGGCCAGGGCCGGCATTTGATCCAGGCGCAAACCGCAGGCGGCCAGCATGGGGGCGAACCAGGCGCGTTGGGCCTCGTCCAGCCACAGGGTGCCGGCCGCGTCCGACATGTCCGTCAGCTTGATGCCCGTCAATTGCAGGCGCAGATAATCTTTCGGCGACAGCAGGCAGGCGATGGCGGCGAAGGCGTCAGGCTCGTGCGTTTGCAGCCACAGCAGTTTCGGCGCTGTCAAGCCCGCCATGGGCAGGCTGCCCGTCACGTCCGCGTACGCGGGATAGTCGCGCGCCAGGGTCGCGGCCTCGGCTTCGGCGCGCGCATCGTTCCACAGGATGGCGGGACGGATGACGTTGTCATCAAGGTCGAGCAGCACGGCGCCGTGCATCTGGCCCGACAGGCCGATGCAGGCGATGTGCGCATAGTCCTGCGGCCAGCCGGCGCGCAGCTGAGCCAGCGCCTGGACGCAGGCGGCCCACCAGTCTTGCGGCGCCTGTTCGGACCAGCCTGCTTGCGGGCGGCTGGTGTCGATGCGCACGGACGCCTGGCCGCGCACGGCGCCCGCGCTGTCCATCAGCACGGTTTTCAGTTCGGAGGTACCGAGGTCGATACCGAGGGAAATCGCTGGATGCATGGTGTGTCTATGTGTAAAGGTCAGGGGCAGCCGCAGGAGTTGCGTACGCGCAAGGTTGGCGACAGGCGCTGCACGTGCTGGGCGCGGCCCGGATTGGCGATGCGGTCGATCAACAGGTCGACGGCCATGGCGCCCAGCTCTTCGAGCGGCTGCGCCATCACGGTCAGGCGGGGGCTGAAATAATCGGCCCAGTCGAAATCATCGAAGCCGGCCAGCGCGACGTCTTGAGGTACCGCAATGTGCGCGTCGCGCAAGGCATGCATGGTGCCGATGGTCATCAGGTTATTGCCGGCGACGATGGCCGTGGGACGCTGCGCGGCGGGCAGGGCCAGCAATTCGCGCGTGGCCGCGCCGCTGCGCTCCAGGTTGGAGTCGCCCGAGCGCAGCAGCTCGGGATCAAAGGCGATATCGGCGCGCTGCAAGGCCAGCCGGTAGCCCGCGATGCGCTCGTCCGTCGTGGACAGGCCCGGCGCACCCGCGATGAAGCCGATGCGGCGGTGGCCGTGGACCGTGATCAGGTGGCTGACCAGCTCGGCCGTGGCGTGCGTGTTTTCCACGCCCACCTGGTCGAATGGCTGGGGCGACATGCGGTCGACCAGCACGGAAGCGATCTTGTTGCTGGTCAAATAGTTAAGGGCGCGGTTGTGCGGATCGCCGGACGGCGCCAGCACGATGCCGTCGACGCGGCGCTGGTGCAAGTTCTGCACCACTTTCAACTCCTGTTCGGGGTCGTCATGCGTATCGGAAAACAGCATCATCAAGCCGTGGCGCGTGCAAGCCGCCTCGATGGCGCGCACGGTTTCGCTGAAATAATGATTGGTGAAGGCGGAAATGGCCACGCCGATGGTGCCCGACGAGGAGCCGGCCAGTGCGCGCGCCAGCATGTTCGGCACATAGCCGATCTGCTGCATGGCCGCGTTGACGGCGGCGACGGTTTTCGGGCTGACCTTGCGGGTGCCGTTGACTACGTGAGAGACGGTCGACAGCGATACGTCCGCCGCCCGCGCTACATCTTCCATGGTGGCCATGGTGTCTCCTGAGGTTTTTTTTATTATTGTGTACTGCGATTGGGTACGGCTGTGTCGCCGCGATTGAAGCTATCGTAAACAAAAGAAAGCGCTTGCGCAAGCGCTTTCTTTTTTTGCGTGAACGATATTTTGCCAAGGCAAGCAAGCCGCGCGGGAGGGAATGGATGAGGGAAACGGGGCGGAGCCGGACGGTGCCGGCCCCGCTGCAATTACTGAATCACCAGCTCGTGCAATTCGCCGGGAGAGTCCGGGAACAGTTTCACGACGGTGGACGTGCGCGTGCCGTAGCCCGGCGTTTCGATGCAGACGGCGGACAGCACGCGCTCGAGGTCGAGCGGCACGCCCGTGTCCGGCAAGCGGAAGTCGGGCGCGCGCGTGGTGTCGGCGAGCATGTCGAAGTACGCTTCGTCGGGCGCGCCCTGGCACAGCAGACTGGCGAACTGGGCCTTGGTTTTCAGCACCTTCGGCCACGGCGCGTCGAGCAGGGCGTTCGACAGGCCGTAGATGCCCGGTTCCAAGGGCTGGCCATTGCGCGCATCGCCGTCGCCCCGGTTGGAAAACCAGATCAGGGTATCCGCGTCGCCCAGCACCAGGTTGAAACCGTTGTAGGCTGTGCAGCCGGGGCGGATCTGCGCGATGTAATCCTGTGGCGACATGTCGCCGGCCAGATAGTCTGCCACCAGGGCGCCGCGCGAGGGGGCGTCCGGGTTGCGGTCTTGCGGGCTGCGGATATTCGTGATGGCGGCAAAGCGCGAGCTGCCGCTGCCGGCCTGGGTGATGCCCATCCAGCTGCCGCCCGCCTGCAGGTCGCGGCCCGCATACACTTGCGGGTGCTCGGGCCAGGCGCCGGCGGGGGCGCTGGCGCGTTCATAGAATTCGTCGCGGTTAGCTGCGGCAATCAGCGGGATGTGCGGATTGACTTTCCAGGCAAAAACGATCAGGCACATGGGGGCAAATCCATGAACACTTCCGTATGCCGCGCGCCAGCCGTCAGGGACAGCAAGCCCGCTTCCTCGGCCACGCTGGCCAGCAGTTCCGTAAAGCCTTCGCCGACGACGGGGTAGATTTCCATCCACGTCTGCAAGCCGTCCTTGGCTTCCGGACGGCGCTTCAGTTGCGGCGCCACGCCCGAAGCGGCCGCCAGCTTGCCTTGCAGGGCGCGGACCCGCGCTTCCAGCGCCTGGGCGTGCTCTTCTTTTACCTGATAGTAAACGTACAGATCTTTCATGGCATTCTCACAAGTCGAGTGCGTCGAGCACGTAAGGCATGGACAGGAACTGCACGGCGGCGCCCTGGGCCGAGCCGTAGCGTACGGCGCCGGCGGCGCTTGAACCTTCTTCGATCGCCCCCAGCTTCATTTCGACGAGGGCGTCGATGCCGCCGTCGCCGTTGGGCGCCGCGTTGACGACCATGCCGCAAGGCTGCTCGGGGTCGCTGACGGCAAACAGTTCGCCACCGGCGGCGACGCTTGCGTCAGCGATGCTGACGAGGGTGGTGCGGCGCTTGAGCTTGCCCAGATACTGGCTGCGCGCGACGATTTCCTGGCCCGGGTAGCAGCCTTTCTTGAAATTGACGCCGCCCAACAGCTCGAAATTGACCATTTGCGGCACGAATTGCTCTTGCGTGGCGGCCGTGATCTGCGGGATGCCCGCGTGGATGTCCGACAATTGCCAGGCGTCATTGCCGCCCTTGGCCAGCTGTGCCGTCAATGGCGTCCACGCGTCGCGCGCCGTGGCGGCCGACGTCAGCCATTCATAGCGGGGGCTGCCGAAAGCGTCGGCCACGCGCAGCAGGGTGCCGGACGCGTGTTCGACCTTGCTGAACGGCGTGGCGGGCAGGATGGGGAACCAGGCGGACAGGGCCGCGTTGGCGTGCTTGCCGCCCAGGCCCAGGACGACCTGGTTCGCTTCGTCGCCGGAGGCATCGTGCAGCTTGGCCTTGGTGCGCAGCACGAACATCTGCAGCCGCTTCTGGATGGCTGGCTGTATGGCGCGCGGCAATTGCAGATAAATGGTGGTGGCGTTGCGCCACATCAGGAAACTGGCCAGCATCCGGCCTTTCGGCGTGCAGTAGCCGGCCAGGCGCACTTGCTCCGGGCTCAGGTGTTCCACGTCGTTGGTCAGCTGGCCGTGCAGGAAACTGGCTGCCTCGTCGCCGTTCAAGCCGATCAAGCCCTGGTCCGTGATGGCCGCGACAAAACCTTCTTGCAGTTGGGACACTGTCAGGGACTGGCCGAAGTCGGCGATCGGGGGGGCGGCGATGGGGGCGGTGCTGTCAGGCGCGCCATCGGTGGCAACGGGGCGGGCGCCTTGTGCGGTTAAAAATTGATTCCAGTTATTCATAATTTCCATTAGATCAGCGATTAAGCATTATCATTACGGGTTCATTATAGTGATGTCGGGCAGATTGCGTCGGCAGCGGCAAGATTGCCAGTGTTGGCGCCGCTTTGCGCGCACTTGCTTCACAAATGAACGATCATAACAAGCGGACGTTGGCCATCAGCGCCCGCATCACAAGAATCGGAACAATGGCTTTCTTTAAAAAACTTGTAGTCAGCTCGGTCATCGCCGCCATCGGCGTCGGTGGTACTTTTGTGTACTGGGCGCAGCAGCCCATCACCACGGACGGCGAAGCGATTCCGTTTACGATCAGTCCGGGCAGCGGCGCGCATGCGGCCGGCCAGCAGATCGCGGACGCGGGCGTGCCCATCGTGCCCATCCTGTTCAACATGCTGGCGCGCATCGAAGGCAAGACCTCGAAGATCAAGGCCGGTTCCTACGAGTTGAAACCGGGCACCACGCCGCAGCGTTTGATCACGCAACTGGCGCGCGGCGAGTTCGCGCAAGAGTCGCTGACCATCATCGAAGGCTGGACTTTCAAGCAGATGCGTATGGCCATGGCCAGCCATGCCGGTCTCAAGCACGATACTGTGGGCCTGTCCGACAAGGAACTGATGGCGAAGATCAGCCCGGAATATGTGTTGCCGGAAGGCTTGTTCTTCCCGGATACGTATCTGTTCGCCAAGGGCGCCAGCGAAATGCAGATTTTCAGGCAGGCGCACGCGGCCATGATCGGCCGCCTGTCCGAAGCGTGGGACAAGCGCGATCCGGCCTTGCCGTATAAAAACCCGTACGAGGCGCTGATCATGGCCTCCATCGTGGAAAAGGAAACGGGACAAAAGTCCGAACGCGCCATGATCGCCGGCGTGTTCGTCAATCGCCTGAAGACAGGCATGCTGCTGCAGACGGACCCGACCGTGATCTATGGCATGGGCGACAACTACCAGGGCAAGATCCGCAAACGCGACCTGGAAGCGGACACCCCGTACAATACCTATACGCGCGGCGGCTTGCCGCCCACGCCGATCGCCCTGGCTGGCGCGCAATCGCTGACTGCGGCGCTGGCGCCGGCCCGCACGCAGGCGCTGTATTTCGTCGCGCGCGGCGACGGCACCAGCCAGTTCTCGGCCAACTTGCCCGACCATAACCGCGCCGTGAATCAATACCAGCGTTAATTATTTCAAACTAGAAGCTTCATGACACCACACTATCAACCCCGCTTCATCACCTTCGAAGGCATCGATGGCGCGGGCAAGTCGACGCATATCGGCTTTGTCACCGACTACCTGCAGCAGCGGGGCGTGACCCTCGTCTCGTCGCGCGAACCGGGCGGTACCAGCCTGGGCGAAAAGCTGCGAGAACTGCTGCTGCATGAAAAGATGCACCTGGAAACGGAAGCCTTGCTGATGTTCGCCAGCCGCCGCGAACACATCGCGCAAGTCATCGCGCCCGCGCTGGAGCGCGGCGAATGGGTCATTTCCGACCGCTTCAGCGATGCCAGCTTCGCCTACCAGGGCGGCGGGCGCGGCATGGATTTGCGCAAGATGGAGCAACTGGAAGCGTGGGTGCACCCGCATCTGCAGCCGGACCTGACGTTCCTGTTCGACGTGCCGCTGGCCGTGGCCCGTGCCCGCCTGGACGCCACGCGTGCGCTCGACAAGTTCGAGCAGGAGCAGGCCGACTTCTTCGCCGCCACGCGCAACGAATATCTGCGCCGCGCGGCCCAGTTCCCGCAGCGTTTCCGCATCATCGATTCCACGCAAAGCATTGCCGATATTCAAGTACAACTGGCACAGCTGCTTGACGTTTTACTTGAGAAAAGCATCGCAACGTGTTGATTTGTAAAGAATAAAATGACGACTTCTCTCTATCCGTGGCAACAGGACGCCTGGCAGCAATTGCAAGCCTTGCGCCCGCGCATGCCGCACGCCATCCTGTTCCATGGCGCCCAGGGCATCGGCAAGGCCGACTTCATCGAGCATTTCGCGCAAGCATTGCTGTGCGAAGACGTGCGCGCCGACGGCCATGCCTGCGGCGCCTGCGCCTCGTGCGGCTGGTTTAGCCAGGGCAACCATCCCGATTACCGCCGGGTCCGTCCGGAAGCGCTGGAAGACGACGTGGCGGACGATGGCGAAGAGGGCGAAGGCGCGAAGAAAAGCGCCAAGACCAAGACGCCGTCGAAAGACATCAAGATCGAGCAGATCCGCAACCTGGCCGACTTCATGAACATTTCCACGCACCGCCAAGGCTTGCGCGTGGTGGTGCTGTACCCGGCCGAGGCGCTGAACACGCCCGCCTCGAATGCCTTGCTGAAGACGCTGGAAGAGCCGCCGCCGGGCACCCTGTTCCTGTTGGCATCGAACAGCCTGGACCGCCTGCTGCCGACGATATTGTCGCGCTGCAGGAAATTTGCCTTGCCGATGCCCAGCCACGAGCAAGCCTTGACGTGGCTCAAGCAACAAGGCTTGAACGATGCGGACAGTTGGCTGCGCGAGCAGGGCGGCGCGCCGCTGGCCGCGCTGGCCCAGTCCGAATCGGGTGGCCGCGAAGAGACGGAACAATTGTTGCAAGTCTTGGCCAATCCTGGCGTGGAAGCGGCCCTGAAAGCGGCCGATAAATTGCAGAAAGCGCCGCTGGCGCCGCTGGTCGCTTCCTTGCAGCGCTGGCTGTACGACGTGTTTTCAGTCAAGCTGTCCGGCACCATTCGCTACTACCCGCGCCACCGGCGCGAACTGGAAGCGTTGGCGGGACGCATCAACGTGAGCCGTTTGATGGCCGCCATCAAGGCCGCCAACGAACGCCGGGCGATTGCCGAGCATCCGCTGTCGCCCAAGTTGTTCCTGGAAGATATGCTGCTCGACTACGCATCCAGTTGCCAATAAAATCAAACACTTGCGCTGCCAAGTTAATCCGGATTGCGCGCTTTTTTGCCGGTTTGGAATGACTTAGCCGCAGGTGCGCGTGCAACTGCGGTACTGCACTTCGCACGCTTGCTGGCGCTCGGCGCGCCGCGCGCGGAAGGCTTCGGCCTCCGTCGGGCGCAACTGCTGCGACTGGGCGCCGGCTTCTTTGCCAGCGGCAACGTAGGGATTGCTGCTCGGCTTCATCAGCAGCATGGGGCTGGTATCGTTTTCCGTGGCGCCTTGCGCTTGTGCGCGGCAATCCTGGCGCGCCGAGGCGCAGACGGGCTGGCACAGTCCGGCATCGGGGATGGCCTTCGGCGTATCGCGCTTGTCTTGCGCATGCGCTGTCAGGGCCAGGCTGGCCAACAGTATCAAAGGGCCGGCAACTTTCAGCATGAACACTCTCCACGGTTCCGCGCACAACCCCATGGTTGCGCATCGGCAAGCTACTATACATCTTGATAATATTTTTGCCTAGCCATGCCAGTCAAGGCCGGCCACTTCACCGGCCAGGTCCGTTTGCCATGCCAAGAACGCGGTGTTACAGTCAGTCATTCTTGCAAACCACGCGGCAGCGCCGCACCGGAGGCGTCAAATGAAGCGAGTCACTGGCATCGGCGGCATCTTTTTCCACGCGCAAGACCCGGCCGCGCTGCGCGCCTGGTACCAGCGCCACCTGGGCCTGGACGTGCAGCCGTGGGGCGGCGCCGCCTTCACCTGGACGGATGCCGACGGCAAACCCAGTGCCGGCACCACCATCTGGTCTGTCGCGGCCAAGGACAGCGAGCAATTCGCGCCCGGCAAGGCCTCCTTCATGATCAACTACCGCGTCGACGACCTCGACGCGCTGCTGCAAGCCCTGCGCGACGAGGGCTGCAACGTGCTGGAAAAGGCGCCCGATTCCGAATATGGCCAGTTCGGCTGGGTCATCGATCCCGAAGGCAACAAGGTGGAGCTGTGGCAGCCGCCGCAGGGGCAGTAGGCGAACCACGCGGGAGCAGTCGGCGGCAGTAGGAATTTGCACCTTCCCCCTGCCAGTTTTCCCGTGCTCCGGTACAATCCCGCCTTATGTATATCGATTCCCATTGCCATATCAATTTCCCCGAGCTGGCTGCTCGCATGCCCGAGATCCTGGCCAAGATGGCCGAGAACAAGGTGACGCACGCGCTGTGCGTGTCCGTCGACTTGCCGGACTTTCCACAGGTGCTGGCCCTGGCCGAGCAGTATCCGCATATCTTTGCTTCCGTCGGCGTGCATCCCGATTACGAGGACACGCCTGAACCGTCCGTGGAAGACCTGGTCCGCTTGGCCGACCATCCGAAGATCATCGCCATCGGCGAGACGGGCCTCGACTATTTCCGTTTGACGGGCGACCTGGAGTGGCAGCGCGAGCGTTTTCGCACTCACATCAAAGCTTCAAGAGTCACGCGCAAGCCCTTGATTATTCACACAAGGGCGGCCAGTGAAGACACCATACGCATCATGCGCGAAGAGGGCGCCGGCGTGTCCGACGGCGGCGTGGCCGGCGTCATGCATTGCTTTACGGAATCCCTGGAAGTGGCGCGCGCCGCCATCGACATGGGCTTCTATATTTCCTTTTCCGGCATCGTCACGTTCAAGAGTGCGAAAGACTTGCAGGCCGTGGCCCTGGAAGTGCCGCTCGAGCGCATCCTGATCGAGACGGATTCGCCGTATCTGGCGCCCGTGCCGTTCCGCGGCCGCATGAACGAACCCGGCTATGTGGCCCACGTGGCGGAATACCTGTCGACCTTGAAAGGCATCCCCCTGGACCAGGTGGCACGTCAGACGACGGATAATTTCTTCAAGTTATTCAATCAGTTGCCATAACTTCTTAAGGTCAGACATGATGAAAAAACTCGCGTTGGCGATGCTGCTGTGCTGCGCGGCGGCCAGCCACGCGGCGCCGGAACCGGATGCTTTCTTCCGCGCCGTCTCCGTCAACAATGTCAGCGGCGTGCGCAGCATGCTGCTTGACGGCATGAATCCGAACCAGCCTGACGCGCAGCGGGGCGACGTTCCCCTCGTGCTGGCCCTGCGCGACGATGCGGACCGGGTGTTCCAGGTGCTGCTCGACGCGCCCGGCATCGACATCGAAGCCCGTTCGGCCAACGGCAACACGGCCCTGATGATGGCCGCCTACAAGCACAAGCAGGACGCCGTGAACGCCTTGCTGGCCAAGGGCGCGAAGGTCAACCAGAGCGGCTGGACGGCGCTGCACTATGCGGCCTCGGCTGGCGACTTGCCCATCATGAAGATATTGCTCGACCGCGACGCCATGGTCGATGCGCGCGCCCCCGCAAATATCACGCCGCTGATGTTTGCCGCCCGCGAAGGGCAGGAGGGCGCCGTCAAGCTGCTGCTGTCCTGGGGCGCGGACGCCAGCCTGAAAAGCGATCATGGCTGGACGGCCGTGCAGTTCGCCCAGGCGGGCGACAAGCCCGGCGTGGTCGCCATCATCGAAGCGGCACAGAAGGCGCGCGCAGCCCGCAAGTAATGTTTTAATTTCAATACTTTCCATGCCAGCGCTGAAACTGGCATGGAATTGCCTCTTACCTCAGCCCTTTGTTCTCCCTGCCGATTAACGATAATGATTGTGTCGCATTAATCAGGAGATACCTCGCATGGGTCATCACATCACCGTCAGGCGCCGGCTGTATTGTCGCCGCCCCTCGCGCAGCCCGTGCGATATCACTGCTTTCTGGAATGACAAAACCGATCGGCCATCGGAGCCAGACTCCAAGAGGACAGACATGCTGAATGAACGAGAAATCGAGAGTTGTTACCTGGGGCAATTTATCCCCGTCCATTACCACCACAATATGTTGATGGACCAGAACCGCATGCACGGGTTCAAGTCGGCGATCGATTACGCGGTAAAACCCGGCATGAAGGTGCTGGAACTGGGCGGCGGCACGGGCGTGCTGTCGTGGTTTGCGGCCGCGCGCGCCGACAAGGTGTGGTGCGTGGAATTCAATCCGGACATGGTCAAGGAAGCGCGCAAGATGCTGGCGCTCAACCCCAACGGTGAAAAAGTCGAAGTCGTCCACGCGGACGCCTTCGAATACCTGCCGCCGGAGCCCGTCGATGTGGTCATTTGCGAAATGATCCATGTCGGCATGCTGCGCGAAAAACAGGTGGAAGTGATCGAATCGTTCAAGCGCCGCTACCTGGCCCGTTTCGGCGGCCCGCTGCCCATCTTCCTGCCCGAGGCCGTCATCATGGCCGTGCAGCCGATGCAGCAGGAATACGACTTCGAAGGGTTTTATGCGCCCATCGTGCAATTCCAGGAAACCACGGCCATCCATCCTGGCGTGCAGGAACTGGCGCCGCCTTCCGTCTACAGCATCATCGACTTCAGCCAGCCGACGGACAGCGTGTTCGGCTTCGACGGCAAGTTTGTCGTCGAGCGCAGCGGCACCCTGAACGCCTTGCGTTTCGTCACCAAGAACATCCTGGCCGTCGTGCCCGAGCGTTCGACCACCATCGACTGGCTGAACCACTACATGTGCTTGCCGCTGGCCACGCCGGTCGCCGTGAAGGCGGGCGACGTGCTACAAGTGACTTTCCAGTACCGCGCGGGCGGTTCGATTCCCTCGCTGGAAGCGTCGATTCGCGCGCAGGTGATCTATGACGTCAACTTGCAGCCGGTGACGCAGAGTGCCGTGTATGCGTAAGCATCATTAATGTAAAGGCAACGCCGCAGCGATTTCATCCTGCGGCGTTTGTCCATTCAGGGTATATTTCGTCTTTTACCCACTGGACAGCTTTACTATCATGGAACAGATCGATCAGCGTTACCTCGTGCAACAGAACAAAATCAGCGATGGCGAGACCAGGCCGCCCGTGTTTGCCAAGGTAATGCGCAGCAAGGAAGGCGTGTTTGAAGGCGTGTCCTTCATCAAGTCGAAGGACAAGGCCACCGTCATGACCATCGAAGATGCCAACCAGGCCATCAAATGGGCCACCAGCAAGAAGCCGAATGCGCATGAATACGTCACGAAAGTGATTTGCGTCGGTCAATAAGCCCCGTTCATTCCCGTTTTCGTACCGTTCATCCCCGCAGCACGCAGTTCATCGCATGGCCGTTGCCGCCGTGGCGGCGCTTTACTATAGTGCTGTCACGGTAGCGGGGCAAGCACGGCTTGCTCCGCACATTTCATTCTAGGGGGAACGCAATGCTGGGATTCGTGCTGTGGCTGCTGCTCTTGCTGGTGTGCTGGCCCCTGGCCTTGCTGGCCCTCGTGCTGTATCCGCTGGCCTGGCTGCTGTTGCTGCCATTCCGCTTGATCGGCATCGGCGTGGAAGGCGTGTTCGAATTGCTGCGCGCCATCGTCATGCTGCCGGCCCGCGTGCTGGGCGGCGGGCGGCGCTAAACTGGTTTTCCCATAAAAAATGGCGCCCTCGGCGCCATTTGTCATTGAGGTGCCGCTTACAGGTCAACCATGAAGCCGGCACCGATCGATTTCTGCGAATAGTTGTAGTCGATCAAGCTCTGGCCATAGCCGGAGAACAGTTGCAGATAGCCTTTCAGGTTGGCCTTCAAAGGGAACGCCCAGCTTGCCTGCATGGAGCCATGCTTCTTGCTGAAATTGCGGCGCGCCGTCACGGCGTACTCGTGCCCCTTGTTGCGGTAGCTCACGCGCAAGTCGCCATGCCCCAGGTAATCGGTGATGTCGATATTGTCATTGTCGACCGCGCTATTGTCGAGGCGGTGCCAGACGCGCGCCGCGACGGCCAGGTTATCCTTCTCCATGCCCAGCTCGGCATACACGCGGTTCCAGCTGCGCGACAGGGTCGACGTCTGGCCGTTGGACTGGTGCACGAGGCCGAAGTTCAGGTAATTGAATTCGATGCCCGCGAAATTCTTGTTGATCGGCATGACCAGCATCAGTTCCGGCTGGTAATTGGTCTCGCGGAAGGGGCTCGACGCCTTGCGGTTATATGCCTGCCAGAAACTTTGCTGCGTGTAGCCGAACCACATGTCGATGGGCGTGCCGGCGATGTCTTCCAGCAGCTTCATCTTGAAGCTCAGCTGGAACGTCAATTCCACGTGCTGGCTCTTGATGCCGGCCGGCGTGAAATCCTGGAACGGTTCGTCATTGGACGCGTCGCTGTAATTGGCCAGCAACAGATAGGTGTCGCGGTGCGGGCGGAAGTTGAACAGTCCCCGCTTCGAGGCGTCGTTCAGTTCCCATGATTGCTGGGTGCGCGAAATCGGTGCTTCCGGCGGCGCCGCGCCAGCCTGCGCGATGGCGGGAATGGCAGCGTTGACGGCGTCCGGCGTGGCCACGCCAGGCGGACTGACAAACGTGAGGGGGGCGACTTCGGCGGCTGCCGCCAGGGTGACCGCCGCCGTGGCGGGATCGCCGCCGGCGGCGATGGTGGCCTTTTCCGCCGCTTTGGCCAGGGTGTCGAAGCAACCGAGGCGGGCGCTGGCGTCACCGAGCACGGCGCAACGCTGCATTTGCTGTTCCAGTTCGCCGGCCATGGCCAGCGCCGGCGACGCCAGCAGGGAAGAGAGAATTATTTTTCTTAGTCGGATAGTCATAGGCTGAGTGGGGCATGTCGTTCGGTGCGCACCTGGGCTGCATGCCGGCGGCGTCGCCTTACACGATAAATTACCGTGCGTCTTGATCCTGATTAATCTTTATTAGATTAATACTTATGAAAGTATAGCGGATTACCTTGTTTACCCCGTGCGGCTACCGTGCGCGTGGCCGACAGTGTTGTGCGCTTGGTAAACGGTTTGCCGCCGTGCCGCCCAAATCGATGTCTGCTACACTGGAAAACCGGTGCTGACACTGGCGCGCCGGGCTAGCCATGGAGATTGTGATGACCCGCAAAACACCTATCGAGCGCTACCGCAACATCGGCATCAGCGCCCATATCGACGCCGGCAAGACCACCACCACCGAGCGCATCCTGTTTTATACGGGGGTGAATCACAAGATCGGCGAAGTGCACAACGGCGCCGCCACCATGGACTGGATGGAGCAGGAGCAGGAACGGGGCATCACCATCACCTCGGCCGCCACCACGGCCTTCTGGAAAGGCATGGCCGGCAACTTCCCCGAACACCGGATCAACATCATCGATACGCCGGGCCACGTGGATTTCACGATCGAGGTCGAACGCTCGATGCGCGTGCTCGACGGCGCCGTGATGGTCTACGACGCCGTCGGCGGCGTGCAGCCGCAATCGGAAACTGTCTGGCGGCAAGCCAACAAATACCATGTGCCGCGCATCGCCTTCATCAACAAGATGGACCGGGTGGGGGCGGATTTCTTGCGCGTGCGCAAGCAGATCGCCGAGCGCCTGAAGGGCGTGGCCGTGCCCATCCAGCTACCCATCGGCGCGGAAGACCATTTCACGGGCGTCATCGATCTGCTGAAAATGCGCGCCATCACCTGGGACGACGCCAGCCAGGGCGTGCAGTTCAGCTATGGCGAGATTCCCGCCGAGCTGCTGGCGCAGGCGCAGGAGTGGCACGAGCACCTGGTCGAGCAGGCGGCCGAAGCCACGCTGGAGATGACGGAACGCTACCTGAACGGCGATACGTTCACGGAAGCGGAGCTGAAGCAGGCCTTGCGCGCGCGCACCATCCGCAATGAAATCGTGCCCATGCTGTGCGGCAGCGCCTTCAAGAACAAGGGCGTGCAGGCGATGCTCGACGCCGTCATCGAATACCTGCCGTCGCCGATGGAAGTGCCGCCCATCATGGGCCACGACGAGCACGACCACGAGGTGGAGCGCCACCCGACGGACGACGAGCATTTTTCGGCCCTGGCCTTCAAGATCATGACGGACCCGTTCGTGGGGCAGCTGACCTTCTTCCGCGTGTATTCGGGCGTGGTGAATTCGGGCGACATGGTCTACAACCCCACCAAGAGCGCGCGTGAGCGTCTGGGGCGCATCCTGCAGATGCATGCGAACGAGCGCAAGGAAATCAAGGAAGTGTATGCGGGCGACATCGCCGCCGCCGTGGGCCTGAAAGCCGTGACCACGGGCGACACCCTGTGCGCCATCGACCACATCATCGTGCTGGAAAAGATGATCTTTCCGGAACCCGTGATTTCCCAGGCGGTCGAACCCAAGACCAAGCCTGACCAGGAAAAGATGGGCATCGCCCTGAACCGCCTGGCGCAGGAAGACCCGTCGTTCCGGGTGCATACGGACGAGGAATCGGGCCAGACCATCATGTCGGGCATGGGCGAGTTGCACCTGGAAATTCTGGTCGACCGCATGCGGCGCGAATTCGGCGTGGAAGCCAATGTCGGCAAGCCGCAAGTGGCGTACCGGGAAACCATCACGCGCGCGGTGGACGATATCGAGGGCAAGTTCGTCAAGCAATCGGGCGGACGGGGCCAGTACGGCCACGTGGTGCTCAAGCTGGAACCCTTGCCGCCAGGTACCGGTTATCAATTCGTCGATGCCATCAAGGGCGGCGTGGTGCCGCGCGAATTCATCCCGGCCGTCGACAAGGGCATCGTCGAAACCTTGAAGTCGGGCGTGCTGGCCGGCTATCCGGTCGTCGACGTCAAGGCGACGCTGACCTTCGGTTCCTACCACGACGTCGATTCGAACGAAAACGCGTTTCGCATGGCCGGCTCCATCGCCTTCAAGGATGGCATGCGCAAGGCCCATCCTGTGCTGCTGGAACCGATGATGCAGGTGGAGGCGGAAACACCGGAAGAGTTCATGGGCAACGTGATGGGCGACCTGACGGCGCGGCGCGGCATGGTGCAGGGCGTCGACGACATTCCCGGCGGCGCGGGCCGCATCGTCAAGGCCCTGGTGCCGCTGGCCGAAATGTTCGGTTACTCGACAACCTTGCGTTCGCTGACCCAGGGCCGCGCCACCTACACGATGGAATTCAAGCACTATGCGGCCGTGCCCAAGCATATACTGGACCAGGTGGCGGCGGCGGGGAAGGCGAAGTAACGTCAAGCAAACCCAAAGGCCAAATGCTGGGGTCGTACCCTGCAGGGTACGACCCCGGATGTTGCTTGGGGTTAGGGTTTGTCTTAACGTAGCAAATTCTGCGCAATGATCGCATCGGCCATCTTCTCCGCCTCATCCACCGGCTGTTCCAGCGCCTTGGTCGTGTAGACCGTGCTGGCCACCATCGGCTGGTCCAGGGTGGCTCCTTCGCCATGGCTGGTATCGACCGTCACCGTGGTCGACAGACCGATGCGCAGCGGGTGGGCGGCCAGTTCCTTCGGATCGAGCGTGATGCGCACGGGCACGCGCTGCACCACCTTGATCCAGTTGCCCGTGGCGTTTTGCGCCGGCAGCAGGGAAAACGCGCTGCCCGTGCCGGCCGACATGCCCAGCACCTTGCCGTGGTAGACCACCTTGCTGCCATACAAGTCCGTTTCGATGGTGGCCGCCTGACCCACGCGGATATTGCGCAATTCGGACTCCTTGAAGTTCGCATCGACCCATAATTGATCCAGCGGCACGATGGACATCAAGGGCGTGCCCGGCGTCACGTACGTGCCCAGCTGCACGCTGCGCTTGGCCACATAGCCCGAAACGGGCGCGACCACGGCGTTGCGGCGCACGGCCAGCCACGCCTGCAGCACGTCGCCCCTGGCCGACAAGACGGCCGGATGGCTGGCCAGGCTGACGCCGGCCACGCCCGATTTGGCCGACTCGGCCTGGCGCTGCGCCACCGTCAAGGCCGCTTTCGCATCGTCGACGGCCTGTCTCGCATGGGCCAAGTCTTCGCCCGAGATCGTCTGGTCCGCCGCCAGCGGCGCGCGGCGCGCCAGGTTGCCCTGCGCCGTGGCCAGGGCCAGGCGGCGCTGTTCGATGACGGCGTCGTACTGCGCCACGTTCGCATAGCGTTCGCGCTCCTGGCGCACGACGTTGCCCAATCGTGCCTCGGCCTGGCTCAGGGCCAGCTCCGCATCGATGGCATTGAGGGTGATCAGGGGGGCGCCCGCTTTCACCATTTGCGTCTCGTCGGCGCGGATGGCGTCGACATTGCCCGTCACTTGCGCGGACAGGGTGACCAGGTTGCCGCCCACGTAGGCATTGTCCGTGACTTCTTCCCTGGACAGTACCAGTTGATAGTAGGCGGCCCAGGCTGCGCCAGCCACGAGGAAGGCGGCCGTGATGGCGATGAGGACGGTCTTGCGCTTGCCCGGGTTGTCGGTGGGCGCGGAAGTGGAGGTGGTATCGCTGCTCATGATGTGTTCCGTAATCGTTGGTTATTGTTTGGTGGTGACGGTGTCGGCGCCGGCGGCGAAATCGCTGCTGCCACGGTAGCCGCCGCCCAGGGCCACGGTCAGGTTGATTTCCGCGTCCTGGCGCTGGTTTTGCAGCTGCATGCCCAGGTCCACCTGGCCGCGCACGGTCATTTCCGCATTCAGTTGCGTGGCGCGGTCGGCCAGACCTTGCTTGAGTCGCGCATTCGCATTGCGCAACTGCGCTTCGCTGGCGCGCAGGTTCTCCTGCTGCAGGCGCAGCTGGTTTTCCACGCCCTGCACCCGGGCGCCCGCCTGCGCCACGTCGCGCACGACATTGAAGACGTTCTGGTTGTAGTCGGCGATCAATTCATTGCGTTCGCTGCGCGCGCCAGCCAGCTGCGCCTGCAGGCGGCCGCTGTCGAACAGGGGCAGCGACAGGGCCGGCCCAATGAACAGGGTGCGGCTGCCCGACTGCAGCAGCTTGCCCAGTTTTATCGCGTCGAGGCCGAACGAGGCACCCAGGTTGATATCGGGGTAGAACGAGGCTTGTGCCGCCTCGATCGTGCTCATGGCTGCCTGGACTCGCCAGCGGGCCGCCTGCAAGTCGGGCCGGCGCGCCAGCAATTCCATGCCCAGCTTGCCGGGCAGGGTATGCGGCAGCGCCTGCGCCTGCCTCGGCTGCAGGCTGGCCAGGGCCGAGGCATCCGCACCCAACAGGGCGCGCAAGGCTTCCCGTTCCGTGACGACTTGCGTTTCCAGCAAGGCGATCTGCTGTTGCAGCAAGCTCAAGCGCGTTTGCGCGGACAGGTGGTCGTCGCTGACGCCCAGGCCGTTGGCGATGCGCTTTTCCTTGTCGACCACTAACTGTTGTTGCAGCTTGACGAGCGCATGCAGGTTATCCATGCGTGCCCAGCCATTCTGCATGCTGAAGTAGTGGCGGGCGATCTCGGCAGCCAGCATCTGTTCCGCTATCGCGTATTCGGCGCGGCGCGCGTTGACTTCGCCCAGGCTGGCTGCGATCTGCGCCTTGTGCTTGCCCCACCAGTCGAGGTCGTAATGGGCTTGCACGCCCACGGTGGTTTCATTGTAGTAATTGCCGCCGATGGGGGCGGGCATCAAGCCATTGCCCGAATAGCGCTGGCGGCTGGCATTCGCGCCCAGATCGATCCTGGGACCGCGCTGCGCATGCTGGGCATCGAACGCGGACAGGGCCGAGCCGATGCGGGCATTCGCCACGTCCAGGTTCGGGCTGCTGGACAGGGCGCTTTCAATCAGCTGGTCCAGCTGGGCGTCCTGGAACTGGCGCCACCACAGCGCGGCGGGCCAGCCTTCGCTGGCCAGGTGGATGTCGGCCGCCAGTTGCATCGTGGCCAGGTCTTGCTGCGGCAACTGTTGCGTGTCGGGCGGGATGCTGGCGCAGCCGGCCAGGGCCAAACTTAGCGCCAGGACGCTCAGGGAGAGTTTCATAGGTGTATGCATGAGGGTTATTCCATCGCCGCGTGGTCGACCACGACGGGCGCATTCTTCTTCGGTGGTTTGATCAGGAGCAAGAGCGGCAGCACGAGGATGGTCAGCCACATCATCAGCCAGAAGTCGTCGAGGTAGGCGATCATCGATGCCTGCCGCGTGATTTCGCCATTCAGGGCCGCCATGCCGGAAGCCGTCCCCAAGTTGTAGACGCCGGCAATGGCGGGGTCATGCAGGGCCGGGTTGGCGATAGTGATGTGTTCCGTCAGGGACGCATGGGCGATCTGCGTATTGCGCACCAACAAGGTTTGCACGAGGGCGATGCCGATGCTGCTGCCGATATTGCGCACCAGGCTGTAGATGGCCGTGCCTTCCGCCCGCATCTGCGGCGACAGGGTGGCAAACGTGGCTGCGCTCAGGGGCACGAAGACGAGGCCCAGGCCGATGCCCTGGATGATGCCGTTCCACACGACCGTCTTCGGCACCAGGTCCAGGGTGAAATTGGCCATCTGCCACAGCGAGAACGCGGTGATCGAAAAGCCCACGCCCAGCAGGATGCGCGTATCGATTTTGCCCGTCAGCTTGCCGACGATCAGCATGGCCAGCATCGTGCCCAGGCCGCTGGGCGCCGTCACGAGGCCGGCGATGGCCGCCGGATAGTTCATCAAGCCTTGCAGCATCGACGGCGTCAGCGCGCGGGTAGCGAACAGCACCATGCCGACGATGAAGATGAACAGCAAGCCGCTCACATAGTTCGAGTTTTTCAGCAATCGATAGTCGAGGAAGGACTTGCCGGCCGGGCGCAGGGCCGTATGGGCGATGAAGTAGCACAAGCTCATGGCCAGCACGATGGCTTCGATCCACGTTTCCGTCGAGGAAAACCAATCGTTCTGCTCGCCCCGGTCCAGCAGCATCTGCAGCGCGCCGATGGACAGGCTCAGGGTGGCAAAGCCGAACATGTCAAAGTTCATGCGGCGGTTCGGCGGGTCCTTGCGGATGTAACGCCAGATGCCATAGAAAGCCATGGCGCCGATGGGGATGTTGATGAAGAAGACCCAGCGCCAGCTGTAGCTGTCCGTCAGCCAGCCGCCCAGGGTCGGTCCCAGGATGGGGCCGATCATCACGCCCATGCCCCAGATGGCCATGGCCGAGCCGTGTTTCTCGCGCGGATTGATGTCGAGCAAGACCGCCTGCGACAGGGGCACGAGGGCCGCGCCGAACACGCCCTGCAGCAGACGGGCGGCGACGATCTCGGAAAGGGTGCCGGACAGGCCGCACAGCACGGAAGCGAGCGTAAAACCGGCCACGGAAACGAGAAAGGTGTTTTTCTGGCCGAAGCGGTCGCACAGCCAGCCCGTCAGGGGCGTGGCGATGGCGGCGGCAACGATGAAGGAGGTGAGTACCCAGGTGATCTGGTCTTGCGAGGCGGACAGGCTGCCTTGCATGTGGGGCAGGGCGACGTTGGCGATGGTGCCGTCGAGCGCCTGGATGATGGTGGCGAGCATGATCGAAATCGTGATCATGCGCCGGTTCAGGCTGGGGTCCTGTGAAGCGGGCAGCGCCGGTGTGGCGCCGGCTGTGGCCGAACTCATGCGGATTTCTCCGTGGCCGCCTGCAAGGCTTCCAGCAGTTCGGTGGCGGCCCGCAATTGATCAGGATCAATGCCCTGCAGCAGTTCCTTGCGGAAACCGTCCGCTTCCTTGCGCACGGTGTCATAGACCTGCATGCCCGCCTCGGTCAGCACCACCAGCTTGACGCGGCGGTCCGTTTCCGATGGCTGGCGCTGCACGAAGCCCGATTTCACGAGCCGGTCCAGCATCGACACCATGGTGGGGTTTTCCACGCCCAATTGATGGGCCAGTTCGCTTTGCGAAGGCGGCTGCGGGGACTTGGCGATCATGGCGATGCACATCCAGCTTGCTTGCCCCAGGTCCAGGTCTTTCAAGCGCCGGTCGATGGCATGGCGCCAGCCGCGCGCCGTCTTGTGGAGGGCGGCGGAAAAGCGCTCTTCGATAGAAGTCATAAGGTGAGTCGTCTAATGGTTAGGTATCGAACTAATATTTTAGCATGCTGGTTTGACAGGCGTACAGGCCTTCCCGTTTATCTGCGCCGCTGGTACATTAGTGCCAGACCATCACCCTGAGGAGACCGCCATGACCACCGCAGAACAGAAGCAGGACGGACAGCACCGCGACAGCAGCGACTTTGTCATCACGCAAACTTTCGACGCGCCGCGCGAACTGGTATTCCAGTCGTGGGTGGAGCCGGAGCGCCTGGCCCAATGGTGGGGCCCAGTCGGCTTCGAATTGAGCGTGCTGGCGCTGGATTTGCAGCCGGGCGGCATTTTCCATTACGGCATGCGCGCCGACAATGGCTATGAGATGTGGGGCAAATTCACCTACCAGGCGATCGAAGCGCCGGAAAAGATCGTGTCGATTTTGTCATTCGCCGACAAGCAGGGCAATGCGGTGCAGCATCCGGTCAGCGCCACCTGGCCTTTGGAATCGTTCAATGTGATGACCCTCACGGAGGAAAACGGCAAGACGACGATGACCTTGCGGTCGACGCCGCACAAGGCGACGGATGAGCAGCATGAGACTTTCAAGCAGGGGTTTGAGTCGATGAAGGAGGGGTTCAAGGCGACGTTCGGCCAGCTGGCGCAGTACCTGGCGCGGGTTCAGTAATATTTAAGAACGGCGGGCCAGAGCCGCGGGCCTGAGAAAATGGCCATGGCTGCGTTGCTTGGGCTCGCCGTACATGCGTACTGTCTTCGCCCGCGCGCCTTGCCCTGGCCATTTTTCAGGCCCGCTGGGCCCGGGGGAGTCTTTGTTTGGGGCGCGGGCGGGTTCTTGCTGTCGTTGGCAGTTTGCGGTTGAGGAAGGTCTGCTTTCGCCCCGAAGCAGACATAGATCTGACGCATTCGACATATACCACCGCAGCCGATTAAGCGTCGTGATAAACAACGCCGTATGTGTCGAACATAGCTCCAGCTAGCTCGACCATGCTTAAGCCGCTGCGCTCCCAAAAAAACAGAAAGTATTCCAACTTGTCGTAAGGTGCTTCAGCGTCCATGCCGTGCAGCGCACAAATCGTGGTTCTGATACGCAACACCTCAGGGTCATCCGACATATCGCGTCCTCGGATGGTCTCCCAAAGCCTCACCCGGACAGCTATGGCCTCGCTATCCGTTGCCGCGCCCTCAAGATATCGTTTAGCAGCCAAAACAGAAGATTGCGCGGTAACGGGTAGACATTCGATCACCCGAGCCAGGGCGTTAACCATAAAGCGTTGAGCATCACCGTGCTCTACCGGATCATCCAGATCAACGGTAGATGAAATAACATCAAAAGGATCACGGTGAGACATGCTGACTTTCTGTGTAAAGCTTGACTGGTCAATTGCCGACTGTCCGCTTCTGGCCGGTTGCCGTCGTTGGCAGGTTCCACCCCATTGCTGGCCATCAGGTATCATCGTGCCTACGCCCATCCGACGAACTCTGCCTCACGTAGATCATGGGGTGGTGTTCGCCTCGCAATTTCATCGAGCGCGTAATTGACCGCGTTAGGCGCTTTTAAAATCAGTCCGTACTGCGGATCTTCAAGCTCACCGTCGACGGCTTCTGCAAGCGCTGCCGGGACAAGAATCTGTAGCGTGCGGCTAAGCTTTGAGCTGCCAGTCGTAGTGCGAAATGTCAGGTTTCGCAATCTTGGCTTGTCAGGGCAAGGCATGTTGGAAAGCCCAATGCAAACTATGAAATGCCTATCGGGGTGCACACGCGGCTTGGTCGTCGCGTAGTCAATCACCTTGATTAGCAAGCCCTCATTCTCTGTGTCGAGTAAATCCGTATTAGGTGCGAATTCGCAAACATAGCCATGATGCGCGAGAATGTGATTGACGCGCTCTTCAATAGCATCCACTACTCGGTGGTACGTGACTAAGTATTCAAGGCTCATAGTTCCTCTAGTTGAATTGCCAGCAATGTCTCCACCGTCTGCTTCTGGCCGATTGCAGACCAATATAAACGACTGGTAGTGAAAATCTATCCTCGTCGTCATGAATATAGCAATGTTGCCAATGTCCAATAACTAATCAACAGAATGCCCGGGACATGAAGCCATGAAAATTTATATCTAAAGCGGAAACGGCGTTTTGGCATTTTCTGCGTTAACGATTTTGGTGGAACGATTTGCTGTGGCCATACAAACGAACTTACCCCATCGACAGGCGGCCAAGATTCAAAACGATACGCGTAAGCGTCAAAGTATATTCTATTAAATCGAGACTGTTCTTGAACAGACTGATTGAGGGCGATCTCGCCCGGGGATGCGACTTCCTTTCCGTCCGCATAGAAATAGCCATCGCTTTCTTTCGCCAGTATTGCCATCGAGAGTATTTGTATGGCAGCAGTGGAGTCGTTTCTTCCTGCTGCCGTTCTGGAGCTGATCGTATAGGTATACGCACCGACGCCTCTTGGCGGCCATAGCATGCTGCGAGCTTCTTTCTTTCCTCTTTTTTGCACTCCAAAGTCAAATGCAATCAGCAAAGGAGCTGTTGGTTCCATGCGCAGGAATTCAGGTGGAGTCTTAGTAAGACGTAGATAAAGGACTCCCTCCACCGAAGACTTTGTCAACGTGAGGTCCGGATGCAGTTGCACATCAAAGCCAAGATTCGAGAATGTCTTAATGAACCGCGCGTCCAGCTCATCGGTTTTTTTGCCAAGGAAAGCTGAAATATTAATACTCATCGTCGGGATTGAATGTAGACATAAATAATGATTTACTGTTAGCGATGGAGTGGGTGTTGTTAAAGTGCCAACTCATTTATCCGGCCAGTGACAGACCTTGGCTGCTTCCGCCCCAAGTCCTGGCGTGTGGAAGGATCGCTAGTAGTCCAAGCCACAGTCGTCGATTGCTATCGGCATGCCAAATAAGGCCGCCAGTTTATCGGTATTGCTCTGTAGCCAGCGTAATGCATCCTCATTGAAATGGTCCGTCGCGAAAAGGACCACCGTACCTCGATTTTCCGACATCTTTACCTCAAATGAAACAAATCCGGGACCCTTCGCCTTACGCATGAAGCAGACCGATAAGGCCTCTATGTGTTCAACGTTAATCGAGATTGCCTGGTTATTTCTGGCTATTCCGATGGAATTCGAACTGCCGTCGCGCCACCCGGTTAAATGCCAGGACTTGGCATTTGCGCTGAGTTCGGCCAAGCGCGGTGGAGTTCCATCGTGATTGCTGCGGCCGGGAGGAATCGTGAATGGCCATGACACGCTTTCGTCGAGGACTTCTACTCGAATCATGCATGGCCCCAAACCGGAATGATGCGTCAAGGCAGCATCCCCAACATCCCCCGAACCACCGGCAAAATCATCCCCCAAGCATTCGACGTCGCCGCAATCTCGTCATAATGACTGGCACCGGGCAAGATCAGCACTTCCGCATGGTCGCCGGCTTTGATTGCCTTGGCTGCATAGTCGTGCGCGACTCTGGGTGGGGAGATGGTGTCGAGTTCGCCTGTGATCAGGACGGTGCGGCTGCCGTTGGGCATCAGGTCGGCGGCGTTGGTGTCGCTGTAGATGTCGGGGCGCTCGGTGCTGGCGCTGCCTGCCAGCTGGGCGATGTCGCGCTCGCAGCTGGTCTTGATCAATTCCTTTTCATGGCGCAGGTCGGCCAGGCCGCCCAGGCTGACGATATTTTTCACTGGCAAGAACTGGTCGCGATACAGGGGGCTGGTCTTCGGCAGTTTTTCCCGTCCTGCGATCCACTGCACCAGCTGGCCGCCGGCCGAGTGGCCCATGGCGAGGATGCGCTTCACGTCCAGCTGGTACTGGGGCGCGTGCTGTTGCAGGCTGTCCAGCGCTGCGTGCATATCTTCGTAGGTGCCCGGATAGCCGCCGCCCGGCTCGTCCACGCGCCGGTACTCGACATTCCACACGGCGATGCCTTGCGCGACGAGGGCGCCGGCCACGTTGCGCATCTGCTGGATGCCGCCGAAGGCCACCGTCCAGCAGCCGCCGTGCACGAGCACGACGACGGGAAACGGTCCGCTGCCGTCGGGCCGGAACAGCTGCGCGTATTGCGACGGCGCGGGGCCGTACGCGATCTGCGCCGTGGGCGGAGGGCCGTTCAGGGCCAGGTAGTCGTCCAGGCTCATGGGGGCGGCGACGGCGCCGTGGGCGGAGGCAAGCAGGGCGGTGGCGATCAGGGAGGAGGGCAAGGAGGTAGGCATGCTGGAATTCGCTTGAGAAGAGAGCAACACTTTAGCATAGGCCCGCGTGGGCGCAGAGATCAAGCGCTGTGCTGTTTTCCTCCTGCAAGAGGGGTGCCCCATGGTATATTTCGGGCATCAGTTTTCCCCTTATCGACACGGTGCACGCAAACAACATTCTTTCCTTGCTGGACGCCGAGCATACTGCGCTGGGCAGCATCGCGGCCGGCGCCGACCTGGCTCATGCATTGGAGCATTTGTTGCTGGCGCTGCAAGACCTGGCCGAGGGCGGCGCGCATGCCTGCCTCGTGCTCATCGACGAAGCCGACCGCTTTTGCGGCCTGTCCGCGCCCAGCCTGCCGCAAGACCTGTGCCTGGCCCTGCGCCACGGCGGCGACCAGCCATCCCCGTTCGGCACGGCGGCCTTTTCCGGCGCGCCCGTGTATTGCGGCGACATCACGCGTGACGTGAACTGGAGTGCCGGACGCAAGGAAGCCATGCTGCACGGCTACCGCGCCTGCTGGGTCGCCCCCGTCTTTGGCGCCAAGGGACATATCCTGGGCGTGCTGGGCCTGTTTTTCCAGGCGCCATGCCATCCCACGCAACCCGAGACCGAATTGCTGGCGCTGGCCGCGCGCGTGGCCGCGCATGTCATTGAGCGGGGCCAGCTGGAACAATCGCTGCACGACAGCCGCGAACATTTTCATTACGCCATAGAATTGAACACGCAAGTGCTGTGGACGGCCGACGTCGACGGCAAGCTCGATTATGTGGCGCAGCGCTGGCGCGAATGGACGGGTGGCAGCGGCCTGGGTACCAGCTGGCTGGACGCCATCCACCCCGAGGACGTGCCCCATTCCCTGGCGGCCTGGAGCGAAGCCGTGGGCAGCGGCCAGCCTTTCGACCAGGAAATGCGCGTGCGCCGGCAAGACGGCCGCTACCGCTGGATGCACTCGCGCGCCTACTGCCGCCAAGACGAGCGCGGCCAGCCCGCGAAATGGTATGGCTCGTGCGAGGATATCGACGAACACTGGCAGGCGCGCAACGCCTTGCTCGACAGCGAAGCGCAGTTCCGTTCGCTCGCTTCCACCATGCCCAACCAGGCCTGGCTGGCGCATGGCAGCGGCGCCACCTACTGGGTCAACGAGCAGGTCTGCGAATACACGGGACAGTCGCTGAAGTCGCTCGTCACCAGCGGTTTTCGCCACTGCGTGCATCCGGACGACGTGCAGGCCACGCAAAAGAGCTGGGAACGGGCCGTCGCCACCGCCAGCGCCTACGAACACGAGTTTCGCATGCGCCGCGCCAGCGACGGCGCCTACCGCTGGTTCCTGGCGCGCGCCTTGCCCCTGTTCGACGAGGCGGGCACGGTGCTGCGCTGGGTGGGCACGAATACGGACGTGCAGGAACAGAAGAACGTGCTGGAAAAGATGGCCTACCTGAATTCCTCGCTGGAAGTGGAAATGGCCAACCGCACGGCCGACCGCGACCGCATGTGGCGGCTGTCGACCGATATCATGCTGGTGGCGGACCTGGCCGGCATGATCATCGCCGTCAATCCCGCCTGGAGCAAGATCCTCGACCGGCCGGAAATCGAGTCGCTGGGCATGGATTTCATCAGCCTCGTGCATCCCGACGACCGCATGGCGGCCTTGAAGGACTTGTCGCGCCTGGCCCATGGCGCGCCCACCTTGCGCATGGAAAACCGCTACCGGCGCCGCGATGGCGGCTACCGCTGGATTTCCTGGACGGCCGTGCCGGCGCAAAAGCTGATCCATGCCATCGGCCGCGACGTCACGGACGAGAAGGAGGCGCGGCTGGCACTGGTGCGCAGCGAGCAAGCTTTATTGCAGGCACAGAAGCTGGAATCGATCGGCAAGCTGACGGGCGGCGTGGCCCACGATTTTAATAACGTGCTGCAAATTATCTCGGGCAATTTGCAGTTGCTGAAACTGACGGTGGCCGACAATCCGCAGGCGGCCAGGCGCCTCGCTTCGGCAGCCTCGGCCGTGGAGCGGGGCGCCAAGCTGTCGTCGCAACTGCTGGCCTTTGCGCGGCGTCAACCTTTGCGGCCGCTGGTGACGGACCTGGGGCGCTTGCTGCGCCGCATGCATGAGCTGATCCGGCGCGCCCTGGGCGAAGCGATTGCCGAGGAAACCTTCATCAGCGAAGGCTTGTGGCATACCCTGGTCGACCCGAACCAGATGGAAAACGTGCTGCTGAACATGGCCATCAATGCGCGCGACGCGATGGACAAGGGCGGGCGCCTCACTTTTACCTTGAGCAATGTCACGCTCGATGCGGACTACGCCAGCCGGCATGCCGACGTGCTGGAAGGGCAATACGTGCTGCTGACCATCACCGACACGGGCCACGGCATGACGCGCGACGTGATCGACCAGATTTTCGAGCCCTTCTTCACCACCAAGCGCGAAGGCGAGGGCACGGGCCTGGGCCTGTCCATGGCCTACGGCTTCATCCGCCAGAGCGCGGGCCACATCAAGGTGCACAGCGCGCCGGGCGCCGGCACGACGTTCAAGATTTATCTGCCCCGTTCGCTGGAAACGCTGGCCGAGCCGCCGCCGGGCCTGACGGGCCCCGTGCTGGGCGGCAGCGAGACCATCCTCGTGGTGGAAGACGATGCTCCGGTGCAACATACGGTGGTCGACATGCTGCGCGGCCTCGGTTACGACGTGCTGCATGCGGATGACGGCGCCTCGGCCCTGGCCTTGCTGGGCACGGGCGTGGCCATCGACCTGCTGTTTACGGACGTCGTCATGCCGGGGCCCGTCAGCAGCAAGGAACTGGCGCAGCAGGCGAGGCTGCTGCTGCCGGAACTGGCCGTCTTGTTTACGTCGGGCTATACGCACAATGCCATCATGCAGGGCGGGCGGCTGGATCCGGGTGTTGAATTGTTGAGCAAACCGTATCAGCGCGAAGACCTGGCGCGGCGCATCCGCCACGTGCTGGCCGACCGCCGCCTGGTGGGCGCACCGGACCCGTCCGGGCGGCGCATCCTGCTGGTGGAAGACAATGACGATGCGCGCGAAATGACGACGGAAATGCTCAATATGCTGGGCCACACCGTGCACGGCGTGTCCAGCGCCGAGGAAGCCTTGCCCCTGCTGGCCTTGCCGGGCCTGGACGTGCTGGTGACGGACATCAGCCTGCCCACCATGTCCGGCCTGGAACTGGCGCGCCACGCGCGCGCGCACTGGCCGCAGCTGGACGTGGTATTTGCTTCCGGGCACGATTGGGGCGCCAGCCTGATGCAGGACGCCAGCGCGCGCTTCCTGCGCAAGCCGTTTGGCCTGGAAGAGCTGGCCGGCGCACTGAAGGCGCGCCGGCTCGACGTTTACTAGCCTGTCGGCAGCAAGGCTTGCTGCAATTGCTCGACGGTAAATGGTTTCACCAGGAAGCGCGCTTGCGGGTCCAGCACGCCGGAATTGGCCGGCGCGTGGCCCGTGGAAAACACCACTTCCAGCCGCGGATGGTCGCGCGCCACCAGTTCGGCCAGCTCGGCGCCCGACATGCGCGGCAAACTGATATCGGTCAGCAGCAGGTCCAGCCCCGGCGTGTCCAGCAGGGGCAAGGCTTCCTCAGCCGTGCCCACGGCCAGCACCGTGTGTCCCAGCATGGACAGTAGGTCGCCCGTCATGGCGCGCGCGTCCGCATTGTCTTCCACCAGAAGGATATGGCGGCCTGCCGGCGGCGCTGTTGCCGGCTGCGGCGGCAGCTGTGCGCGGTACTGGTGCAGGGCCGTCACGTGGCGGCCATTCGCCAGCAAGTGGCGGATGCGCCGCGCCAGGTCTTCGCGCCGGTATGGCTTGCTCAACAATTCGACGCCCGGTTCCAGCCGCCCGCCCTGCATGATGGCGTCCTGCGTATAGCCCGAGGTAAACAGCACGGCCAGCTGCGGCAGCAGCACGCGGGCCTGGCGCGCCAGCGCCGTGCTGGCCACCTTGCCTGGCATCACCACATCCGTAAACAGCAGGTCGATGGGCACGCCGCTGCCGATGATGGCCAGCGCGCTTTCGCCATCGCTGGCGCGCAGCACGGCATAGCCGAGGCCGCGCAACATGTCCACCACCGTCGTCTGCACCTGCACGTCGTCTTCCACCACGAGAATGGTTTCCTTGCCGCCCAGCACGGGGCCGCCCAGCTGCAGCGGCAGTTCCGTTTCCGCTTCGAGCGAGCGCGGCAGATAGATGCGGAAGGTGCTGCCATGGCCCGGCAGACTGTCCACCGTCAGGTGGCCGCCGCTCTGGCGCAGGAAGCCGTACGCCATGCTCAAACCCAGTCCCGTGCCTTCGCCTTCTTTCTTGGTCGTGAAGAACGGCTCGAAAATCTTGTCCAGCAGTTCCGCGGGAATGCCTGTGCCCGTGTCCGACACGGCCAGCTGCACGTAGTCGCCGGGCGCCACGTCTGCATGGCGCGCCGCGTAGTCACTGCCCAGCACGCTGTTGCTGAGTTCGATGGTCAGCTGGCCCTGGCCTTCCATGGCGTCGCGCGCGTTGATGGCCAGGTTGAGGATGACGTTTTCCAGCTGGTGCGGATCGACCAGGGCGCGCCAGCAGTCGTCGGCCAGCAGCAGGCGCGTTTCGATGGTTTCGCCGGTGGCGCGCCGCAGCAGCTCTTCCGTCGCGCGCAGCAGCTGCGCCAGGTCCGTCACCAGCGGTTTTAGCGGTTGACGCCGCGCAAAGGCCAGCAACTGGGCCGACAGCTTGGCGCCCCGTTCCACGGCGGCCGAGGCGCTGGCGATGCGCTTGGCGGCCAGCGGGTCGTTATCCAGGCCCAGCTGCAGCAATTGCAAATTGCCCGAGATAATTTGCAGCACGTTATTGAAGTCGTGGGCCACGCCGCCCGTCAGCTTGCCCAGCGCTTCGAGCTTCTGCGATTGCAGCAGGGCCATTTCGCTGTGGCGCAACGATTCCTGCATGCGGCGCAAGGTGTTTTGCGCTTCCTTTTCCAGGGTGACGTGGCGTCCGGTGGCAAACACCAGGTCGCCTTCGATTGCGGCCACCCACGATAGCCAGCGGTGGCCGCCGTCGCGGTGCCGGTAGCGGTTTTCAAAGCTGGGCATGGATTCCTTGCCCACTTGCAGCAAGGCCTGGCGCGTGGCGGCGGCATCTTCGGGCAGCACGAAGTCGAAGATGCTGCGGCCCAGCATTTCCTCGGGCAGCCAGCCCAGGATGGCGCCGGCGGCCGGGTTGACGGCGGCAAAGCAGCCTTCGGCATCGATGGCCACCATCAAGTCTTGCGCGCTGCGCCATAGCCGCTCGCGCTCGCTGTTGCGCGCCGCCAGATCCGCTTCCAGTTTCTTTTCCACGGTGATGTCGCGCGCGCTGCAATACACCTTGTCGCCTTCGGGCACGGCCACCCAAGACAGCCAGTGCCAGCCGCCCAGCTTGTGGCGGTAGCGGTTTTCGAAGCGCAAGGCGGGCTGGCCCTGGTTGGCCGCATCCCAGGCCGCATGGGTGCGCGGCAAGTCGTCCGGATGGATCAGTTCGAGGAATTTCGTCGTGCGGATTTCCTCCGCCGACCAGCCCAGGGTGGCTTGCCAGGCGGGGTTCGAATGTTCGAAATAGCCGTCGAGGTTGAGCACGCCCAGCAAATCGGGGCTCACGTTCCAGGTGCGGCCGAACTCGCGCGTGCGCTCGGCCACCTGCGTTTCCATGCTGGCACTGAGGGCGCGCAGGCGCGCTTCCGCCTGGGCTCGCAAAATGGTCGACCAGACCCGCTCCGACACTTGCACGGCCAGTTCGATCTCGTCCGCATGCCACAGGCGGGCCGCGCGGCTGTGCACGACGAACAGGGCCGCCAGCTGGCCATCCTTGGCAATGGGAATGTTCAGGAAGGCGCGGATGCCCAGGCGCGCAAACGTGGCTTGCGCGGCGGGCTGGGCCGTGCGCGGGTCATTCATCACGTCGCTGACGGCCAGCGCCTGGCCCGCGGCAAGCGCCTCGGCCAGGCCTGCCGCGCAATCGCCGAGGAAATATTCGCCGGCGGCGCCCGGCGCCAGGCCGTCGCTCCACGCATGCTGCAGGGTGGGGCACTGCAGGACCTGGTCAATATCGAAACACGCCACTTGCTGGGCGCCCAGGCGCTGGCCCAGCAGCTGGGCCGACAGGGCGAGGATCTCGCCCGTGTCTTGCAGCAGGCGCAGCCGGCGTTCCAGTTGCAGCAGGAAGGCCACGCCGCTGGCGCCGGCCTGGCTGCTGGTGGCAGGAGTGCTGCTCATGCGGGCCTCAGCTGCCGGCCAGCGGCAGGGTGACGCTGAACAGGGCGCCATTGCCGGGCTGGCTTTGCAGGGTGATGGCGCCGCCGTGGGCGTCCACCAGCTGCTTGGTGATGAACAGGCCCAGGCCCAGGCCGCCCGTGCGGTCCTGGTGGATGACGCGCTCGAAAGCATCGAAGATGCGTTCCTGGTCGCGCGCGTTGATGCCGATGCCATGGTCGCGCACTTCGATGACGGCGCTGTTCTGCGTGTGCGCCAGGCTGATTTCCACGGGCTGGCCCTGGCCGTAGCGCACGGCATTGCTGATCAGGTTGACAACGATCTGCTCGACGCGGAAGGCATCCCAGTAACCCTGGATGGGTTCGAAGGCCAGCACTTCCAGCACGCTGCCGGCGGCCGCCGCATACGGCGCCAGGTCGTCCGCCACGCGGCGCACGAGGCTGGTCAGGTCGACGGCTTCGCGGCGGATCGACAGCTTGCCGCTGGTGATGCGCGACACGTCGAGCATGTCGTCGATCAGGCGCACCATGCTGCGGATTTGCCGCCCGTCGCGCGCCACCATCTTGCCCAGCTTTTCCGGTTCGAAGGCGGCCAGGTTGCCCCGTTCCAGGTTGACGGTGCGCATCTGCGTTTCCAGGAACAGCGTGTTCAGCGGCGTGCGCAGCTCGTGCGCCACCATGGACATGAATTCGTCGCGCAGCCGTAGCGAGCGCTGCAGTTCCGCCTGGGTGGCGCGCAATTCCTTCAGCAGCGCTTCCTGCTGCTGGCGGCTGTGTTCGAGCGCCTGCACCTGGCGCCGCGTTTCGCTGCGCTGCTGGTGCAGGGCAACGAAGACATTGACCTTGCTTTGCACGGCATTGATGTCGAGCGGCTTGTGCAGGAAATCGACGGCGCCGCTTTCATAGCCCTGGAAGGCGAAATTCATTTCCTTGCCGGCCGCCGTGACGAAGACGATGGGGATGTGGCGCGTCTTTTCCGTGCCGCGCATCAATTGCGCCAGCTCAAAGCCATCCATTTCCGGCATTTGCACGTCGAGGATGGCCAGCGCGAAATCGTGTTCCAGCAGCAGGGCCAGCGCTTCTTCGCCCGAGGATGCCTGGTAGACGCTGCGGTCGCTCTCGCGTATCAACGCATTGAGCGCGCGCAAGTTTTCCGGCAAGTCGTCGACGATCAGCAGTTTGGTGCTTGTTTCATTCATCATGTTTCATTCCTGGCATGGCTTTGCCGTCCAGCGTAGTGGGAAGCGGCGTGCGATGGCGCACGCTTGCGGTAGAGCTTTTCGGGACCCGGCAATGGCTCGAATTCGGCGGCAAAGCGGGTGAAATGCGTGCTTTCCTTGCTGCCCAGGCCCAGGAAACCCCGGTGGCACAGCGAGTCGTGGAACAGGCCCAGGGCCCGCTCCTGCAAGGTTTTGTTGAAGTAAATCAGTACGTTACGGCAGCAAATCAATTGCGTTTCAATAAAAACACTGTCCGTGGACAGGCTGTGGTCGGCAAAGTTGATCCTGTCGAGCAGGCGCTGCTGGAAACGCACCGTCGCATGTTCGGCCGTGTAATAGTCGGCCAGCTGGCCCAGGCCGCCCGCGGCCAGGTAGTTGGCGCCGTACTCATCGAGCCGGTGCAGCGGATACACGCCGCGCGCGGCCGTGGCCAGCGCTTGCGGATTGATGTCCGTGGCGTAAATCGTGCTGCGTTCGAGCAAGCCTTCCTCGTGCAGCAGGATGGCCAGCGACAGCGCTTCTTCGCCGGTGCAGCAGCCGGCCACCCAGATGGTCGGCGACGGGTAGGTTTTCAGCACGGGCACCACCTGTTCGCGCAAGGCGCGGAAAAACGCCGGGTCGCGGAACATTTGCGTGACGGGCACGGTCAAAATCTGCAGCAGCTTGCCAAAGGCGGCGGCATCGTCCAGCACCAGCTGCTGCAAGGCGGGCAGGTCGGCGCAATGCAGGCGTTCTAGCGCCTGATGCAGGCGCCGCCGCTGCGAGGGTAAAGAGTAGTCGCGGAAGTCATAGCTGTAGCGCTGATAGATTGCCTCCATCAGCGCCTGCAGTTGTGCGTCCGTGGTGCGCTGGGACATCAGCGCCGCTCCCGGGCATGGCGTGTCATCACATGCGTTCCATCTTCGGCATCCACACGCGCAGCAGCGAATACAAACGGTCCAGGTCGATCGGCTTGGCCAGGTAATCGGATGCGCCCGCCTGCAGGCATTCTTCCTGGTCATTCTTCATGGCCTTGGCCGTGATGGCGATGATGGGCAGCTTGTTGTAGCGACCATCGGCGCGGATCAGCCGCGTCGCTTCCAGGCCATCCATGCCCGGCATCATGACATCCATCAACACGAGGTCGATATCGTCCACACTGTTGAGCTTGCTGATGGCTTCGAAGCCGTTGCGGCCGATTTCCACCACCACGCCTTTCTGTTCCAGCGCATTCGTCAGGGCAAAGATATTGCGCACGTCGTCGTCCACCAGCAAAATCTTGCGCCCTTCGAATACGCGCTCGCGGCTGCGCACCTGTTGCAGCATGCCCTGGCGCTCGCTCGACAGTTCCGACTCCACCTTGTGCAGGAAGAGGGTGACTTCGTCGAGCAGGCGTTCGGGCGAGCGGGCGCCCTTGATGATGATGGAGCGCGAATACTTCATCAGGTCCGCTTCTTCCTCGCGGCTCAGGTTGCGGCCCGTGTAGACGATGACGGGCGGGAACGAGCACAGCTCTTCATGTTCCATGCGTTCGAGCAATTCGTTGCCCTGGATATCGGGCAGCTTGAGGTCGATGATCATGCAGTCGAAAATCTGTGTTTTCAGCAATTCCAGCGCCTGCTCGCCCAGCGCCACGGCCGTGATTTCCACGTCGTCGTCGCTGATCAGGTGCACCACGCTTTCGCGCTGGCGTTCGTCGTCCTCGACCAGCAGGATGCGCTTCATCTGTTGCGTGAATTTCGATTCGAGCTTGCGGAACACTTCCTTCAGCTGCTCGCGCGTGCGCGGCTTGGTGGCGTAGCCGATGGCGCCCAATTGCATGGCTTCCTGCATCTGGTCGTTGCCGGAGACGATGTGCACGGGAATGTGGCGCGTCAGCGGGTTTTCCTTGAGCTGTTGCAAGACCAGCAAGCCGGGGCGGTCTGGCAAGCCCATGTCGAGCAGGATGGCGTCGGGCAGGAATTCTTGCGCCAGGCGCAAGCCTTCGTCGGCGCCGTGCGCCACCAGGCAGCGGTATTGCATTTCATGCGCGAGGTCGAACAGGATGCCGGCAAACGACGGCTCATCCTCGATCACCAGCACGGAACGCTGGCCCGTCTTGGCTGCGGGCACGCTATTTCTGTCATCCTCGAAGGTGGGCAGCGGCACGGGCTTGGCGGCAGGCGCCGCCTTGGGCGCGGCGGCCGCGATTCTGGCGGGGGCCTGCGGCGCGGCGGCGGGCACGGTGACCGCTTCCGCCGCGCGTTCCGGCATGACGGCCGGCAGTACCAGGGAGAACGTGCTGCCTTGGCCTGGCGTGCTGGCCAGCTCGATGCTGCCACCGAGCAAGGCTGCCAGGTCGCGCGAAATCGACAGGCCCAGGCCCGTGCCGCCGTAGCGGCGGCTGGTGGTGCCGTCGGCCTGGTGGAAGGCGTCGAAAATCTTGTGCTGCTGGTCGCCGGCGATGCCGATGCCCGTATCCTGCACCTGGAAGCGCACCTGGCCGGCCGCAGCGGTGCTCACGTGCAGGGATACGCTGCCCGTATCGGTAAACTTGATGGCGTTCGACAGCAGGTTTTTCAGGATTTGCTCGAGGCGCTGGCGGTCGCTGACAAACGATGGCGGGGCGTCCGGCGCCACCTTGACGTCTAAGACAAGTTTCTTTTGCTGCGCCTGGGCGCCGAACAGCATCTTCATGCTGCTGAGCAGCTCGTCGAAGGGCACGGCTTCCGGCGTCAATTCCAGCTTGCCCGCCTCGACCTTGGAAATGTCGAGGATATCGTTGATGAGAGTCAATAAATCGTTGCCGGCCGAATAAATGGTTTGCGCAAACGTCACTTGCTCCGGCGTCAGGTTGCCGCTGGTATTGTCCGACAGCAGCTTCGACAGGATGAGCGAACTGTTCAGTGGCGTGCGCAGTTCGTGCGACATGTTCGCCAGGAATTCGGATTTATAGCGGCTGGCCCGCTGCAGCTCTTCGGCGCGCGCTTCCAGCTGTGCATGGGCTTCGCCGATGGCCATGTTTTTCTGGTCCAGCGACAGCGCCTGCACGGCCAGCTGCTCGTTCGACTGTTCCAGTGCCGCCTTTTGCTCTTCCAGGTGGGCTTGCGACTGTTCCAGCACGCGCGACTGCTCGCCCAGCTCCTCATTGGCCGTGCGCAATTCTTCCTGCTGCACTTCCAGTTCTTCATTCAATTGCTGGGTTTCTTCCAGCACATTTTGCAGGCGCTGGCGGTACAGGGCCGCTTCCAGCGACGTGCCGACATTCGCGGCAATCAGGTTCAACCATTCCTTGGCGCGGGCACTGACGGGGTGTGTAAAGCCCAGTTCGATGACGCCGTTGACGACGCCTTCGTTGTTGACGGGCGTCAAGACCAGTTCCAGCGGCGTGCCGTGGCCCAGGCTCGATGTCACGGTCAGGTAATTCTCGGGCACCTGCTGCACATGCTTGAGGCGCTTTTCGCGCGCCGTCTCGCCCACCAGGCCTTCGCCCAGCTTGAAGACGGGCTTGTCCTTGACGCCCTGGTCGCTGAAGCCGTACACGGCCGTGCGGCGCAGGCTGCCATCGTCGTCGACGACGTACAGGGTGGCAACGGCCACGTCGAGGCGGTGAGCGAGGAAGTCCAGCACGTGCCGTCCCAGCTGCGGCAAGCCCAGCTGGCCGCTCGTGTGGGCCGCCAGTTCCGTCTGCCCCGTGCGCAGCCACGCCTGCTCCTGCAGCACGTCGTTGTCCTTGCCGCGCTGCTCGAGCGCATCGTTGTAGATGTCGGACAGGCGCAGCAGTTCGCGCCGTCCCAGGTAGGCGAGCAAGCCCGACAATCCCAGGCTGAGGATGAGGAAGACCACCACGGCCAGCATGGTGCGGCTCTCGGCCGTGTCGGCCCGTTCCTGGCGCAGTCGCTGCTCCATGGACAGGAAGTCGAGGAATTCGCGGCGGATTTCGTCAAATTCCAGCTTGCCTTCGCCCTGGCGCACGCGCGCGAGGAATTCCTGGTTGCTGCGGCGCTGGGCGATCACGCCTTCGGCATAATCGAGCCACTGGCCTTGCAGCGCGCGGATGCGGCGCAGCCGGTCGACCTGGATGGGGCTGTCGGACACCAGTTCCAGCAGCGTGTTCATTTCGACGGCGATCTTTGCCTTGCCTGATTTATATGGCGCCAAAAACGTTTCGTCGCCCGTCAGCAAGTAGCCGCGCATGCCCGTTTCCAGGTCGACGGACAATTTCATGACTTCGTTCGCATTGCCGATCACCCGTTCGGAATGCTCGACCGAGCGCAGGGCCGACAGCAGGTAGGCGATCAGGGCGACGAACACGAGGGCCGTGATGACCCCGATAACCAGCGGCAAGGTGACGTTGCGGGCGAGGATGCGGCGAAAGCTGAAGGAATCGATCGGGGTCTTGGTATTCATCATGTCCGTGTAAGGCTGTCGCGAAAGAATCAATTTTAATTGAAATGCAAGTTTTCTGGTGGTCAAGCATGGCGTGCGCTAGCATAACAGTCTTGTGCCCAATTGCCGACTCGCACGCCTGTGCAAGGCGAGGCAACGCACAGATCAAAGTGGCGGGAAAATCAAGCTGGCCACGATTGAGGCAGATCAAAGAGATTGGCTGTTGTCATCCTAAGATGCAGGAGGTGGCGGCGTCCTTGCAGGCGGCCGCCGTGTGCAAGCCAGCCCATGCAGGAGGACATCATGGCCAATCATTTGATTCACCGCGATCCGCAGCACCCGCTGGGACGTTTCGACCCCTTCAGCGACATGGAAGAATTCATGCGCGACTTTTTCGCGCCCGCCTTGCATGTGCGCGATGTGGGCAATGGGCGCATGCGCGTCGATATTGCCGAAACCGAACAAGCCTATCTGTTGCAGGCGGACATTCCAGGCGTGAATAAAGACGATATCCAGGTGTCCATCGACGGCAACCGCGTTTCCATCAGCGCCGAACTCAAGAATGAAAGGGTGACGCGCGACGGCGGCGGCAAGGTCGTGCGCAGCGAACGCGAGTATGGCCAGCAATACCGCAGCTTCGTGCTGCAGCATGAGGTGGACGAGGCCGGTGCGCAGGCCCGCTATGAAAATGGCGTGTTGCTGCTGGACTTGCCGAAGAAGGAAGGCACGGGCGGGCGGCAGCTGGCGATACAGTGAGCGTGACCAGGAAGCGTGGCGTCAAGCTGGCGCGGGGATGAAAAAAACGCCGGACGGAGCCGGCGTTTTTCAGTGCTGTGCGTACTGCACACTATATATATATGTCAGTCGCGGATTTCCAGTGCCCGGTTCAGGCTCAGGGCGGCCAGCGAGGCGACGGCGCCCGACAGCAGGTAGAAGCTGACGTAGGCAAGGCCGAAGTTGGCTGACAGGCCCAGCGCCACCAGCGGAGCGAAGCCGGCGCCGACCAGCCAGGCCAGGTCGGACGTCAGGGCCGCGCCCGTATAGCGGAAGCGGGCAGGGAAGTTGGCCGTCACGGCGCCGGCTGCCTGGCCGTAGGACAAGCCCAGCAGGCTGAAGCCCACGAGGATGAACACGTCCTGGCCCGTATTGCCGCCACCCATCAGGGTCGGCACGAAGGCGCTGAAGATGGCGATCAGCACGGCCAGCACGCCCAGGGTGGTGCGGCGGCCCACTTTATCGGCCAGCAAGCCGGAAATCACCACGCCGACGGCGGCCAGCACGGCGCCCAGCATCTGGATTTGCAGGAAGTCCGGCGCGGAACGCGTCTGGTAGACGGAAATCCACGACAGCGGGAACACGGTCACCAGGTGGAACAGCGCGTAGCTGGCCAGCGCGGCGAGGGCGCCGATCAGCACGTTGCGGCCCTGGCCGCGGCTCATTTCAAACACGCTCACGGGCTGCAGTTCGCGTTCGTCGAGCAGGCGCGCATATTCATTCGTCGACACCAGGCGCAGACGGGCAAACAGGGCGACCACGTTGATGGCGAAGGCCACATAGAACGGATAGCGCCAGCCCCAATCGAGGAAGTCTTCATCCGTCAGGGTGGTGAGCATGAACCAGAACAGGCCGGCGGCGATCAGGAAGCCGGCGGGCGCGCCCAGCTGGCCCAGCATGGCGTACCATCCCCGCTTGTTTTCCGGCGCGTTCAGGGCCAGCAGCGAGGGCAAGCCATCCCACGAACCGCCCAAGGCCACGCCCTGGCCGATGCGCAGCACGGACAGCCAGATGATGGCGGCAAAGCCCAGGTGGGAATACGTCGGCAGGAAGGCGATGCCGGCCGTCGACACGCCCAGCAGGAAGAGGGCGAAGGTCAGCTTGGCGCTGCGCCCCATGCGGCGCTGGATCTCCATGAAGATCACGGTGCCGAACGGACGGGCGATGAAGGCGAACGAGAAAATCAGGAAGGCATATAAAGTCCCTTCCAGGCGCTCTTCAAACGGGAAGAAGACGCGCGGAAACACCAGCACCGAGGCGATGGCGTAGACAAAGAAGTCGAAGTATTCGGAAGCGCGGCCGATGATCACGCCGACGGCGATCTCACCGGGGTCGATATGCGATTCGACCGTGCCGGCCCCGCTTGCGTCGCGCAGGGAGTGAGGGGAAAAGTCGGCGGGTACATCCCCGCTGTGTATGCGCGTGCTGGACATGATGATCGTCTCCAATATAGTTTCGAGTTCGGCCAACGCGTAACATACCCCGGGTGTCTCACGCCCGGAGTAGGACTATTCAATAGATAGCTGTAGGAAAACTCCGCAACTACCGAGTGAAAATCCGAGCAAGGGGTAGGACAAAACGTCCAATTGCCAACGCGCTCCAGTGAGAATACAGTACCATATCTTCATCCCCTGTACTGGACTTTCCTGTATGTTTTCATTAAAAGTTCGTCGCGGACTGCTTCTTTTACCTCTCGCATTGTTGGCTGGTTGCAATACGGTGGTACTGAATCCGTCCGGAGACATCGCAGTTCAGCAAGGCAATCTGATTGTCATCTCGACATTGCTGATGCTGTTGATTATCGTTCCGGTAATCGCCCTGACCCTGCTTTTCGCATGGCGCTATAGAAAAAACAACACCGCGGCCAAATACGAGCCGGACTGGGACCACTCGACTCGCCTCGAGCTGATCATCTGGGGCGCGCCCCTGCTGATCATCATCGTGCTGGGCCTGCTGACCTGGATCAGCACCCACACCCTCGATCCTTATCGTCCGCTGAGCCGTATCGACGCCAACCGTCCGATTCCTGCCAGCCACAAGCCGATGATCGTCGAAGTCGTGGCGCTGGACTGGAAATGGCTGTTCATCTACCCGGAACAAGGCATCGCTTCCGTGAATGAACTGTACGCGCCAGTCGATCGTCCGATCCGCTTCAAGATCACCGCGTCGTCCGTCATGAACTCGTTCTTCATCCCCGCACTGGCAGGTCAGATCTACGCCATGCCTGGCATGGAAACGCAGCTGAATGCCGTCATCAACAAGCCTGGCGTCTACAAGGGCTTTTCCGCCAACTACAGCGGTGCCGGTTTCTCGGGCATGCGCTTCAAGTTCCACGGCGTGAATGATGCGGACTTCGACAAATGGGTGGAATCGGCACGTGCCGGTGGCGGCGCGCTGAATCGCGACGACTACCTGTCGCTGGCCCAGCCTAGCGAACGCGACCCGGTCCGCCGCTACAGCGCCGTACCTAGCGATCTGTACAAGGCAATTCTGAACCGCACCATCGTTTCCGACGCTCTGTGCGTGACGCCGGTCGAGCCATACAAATTGACGATGGCAAATAGCCCGGTAGCGGCCGTAACGGCAGTAGTCGCTAGCGATGCAGTAGTTGAAAAGGGCGTTCAAGCCAAGTAACGACTGCATGAATCCCGCAGCGCATTGCGCTGCAGATACTGGCGCCGCTTGCCTGGCGCCTCCCTTTTTTCTCTGAGAGTAACAATGCTAGACCATATTGATCTGACGAAGCTTATATTCGGCCGTCTGACTTGGGATGCAATTCCATTTCACGAACCTATCCTGCTGGCGACCTTTGCAATGGTCGCCCTGGGCGGTATCGCACTCGTTGCGGCACTGACGTATTTCCGCGTCTGGGGTACCCTGTGGCGCGACTGGATCACCAGTATCGACCATAAAAAAATCGGTATCATGTACATGATCCTGGGCCTGGTCATGCTGCTGCGCGGCTTCGCCGACGCGCTCATGATGCGCACCCAGCAGGCAATCGCCTTTGGCGACAATGCCGGCTTCCTGCCACCGCATCACTACGACCAGATCTTCACCGCCCACGGCGTGATCATGATCTTCTTCGTCGCGATGCCTTTCGTGACGGGTCTGATGAACTACGTGGTGCCGCTGCAAATCGGCGCGCGCGACGTGGCTTTCCCTTTCCTTAACAACTTCAGCTTCTGGATGACCACCATGGGCGCCGCCCTGGTCATGGCTTCGCTGTTCGTCGGCGAATTCGCCCGCACGGGCTGGCTGGCGTATCCACCGCTGTCGGGCATCGTCGGCAGTCCGGACGTGGGGGTAGACTATTACATATGGTCCTTGCAGATTGCCGGGGTCGGGACGCTATTGTCCGGCGTCAACCTGATCGCCACCATCGTCAAGATGCGCGCACCAGGCATGACCTGGATGAAAATGCCGGTCTTCACCTGGACCGCACTGTGCACCAACATCCTGATCGTCGCCGCCTTCCCGGTGCTGACGGCTGTATTGGCCATGCTGTCGCTGGACCGCGTTGCAGGCTTTAACTTCTTCACGACGGAACTGGGCGGCAACGCCATGATGTACGTCAACCTGATCTGGATCTGGGGTCACCCAGAGGTCTACATCCTGATCCTGCCGCTGTTCGGCGTGTTCTCGGAAGTCGTTGCCACCTTCAGCAGCAAGCGCCTGTTCGGCTACGCTTCGATGGTGTACGCCACCTGCGTCATCATGATCCTGTCGTACCTGGTATGGCTGCATCACTTCTTCACCATGGGTTCGGGCGCCAGCGTCAACTCCTTCTTCGGCATCACGACGATGATCATTTCGATCCCGACGGGCGCGAAGATCTTCAACTGGCTGTTTACCATGTACCGCGGCCGTATCCGCTTCGAACTGCCCATGCTGTGGACGATCGGCTTCATGGTCACCTTCACCATCGGCGGCATGACCGGCGTATTGCTGGCCGTACCACCAGCGGACTTCGTGCTGCACAACAGCCTGTTCCTGATCGCCCACTTCCATAACGTGATTATCGGCGGCGTGGTCTTCGGTGTATTCGCTGCGATTAACTACTGGTATCCGAAAGCCTTCGGTTACAAGCTCGACGCGTTCTGGGGCAAGTGCTCGTTCTGGTTCTGGTTCGTCGGCTTCTACCTGGCCTTCATGCCGCTGTACGTGCTGGGCCTGATGGGCGTGACCCGTCGTGTCAACCACTTTGAAGATCCATCGCTGCAAATCTGGACCATCATCGCCTGGTTTGGCGCCGTCTCGATCGCACTGGGCATCGCGTCCATGCTGATCCAGTTCTTCGTCAGCTACCGCAACCGTCACGCCCTGCGCGACGTGACCGGCGACCCATGGGGCGGCCGTACGCTGGAATGGTCGACGTCGTCGCCACCGCCAGACTATAATTTCGCCTTCACGCCGCAAGTTCATGAACTCGATGCATGGACTGACATGAAGAAACACGGTTACCAGCGTCCGACGTCCGGTTTCACGAAGATCCACATGCCGAAGAACACCTGGGCTGGTTTCGTGATCGCCGCACTGTCCGCACTGGTCGGTTTTGGCCTGATCTGGCAAATGTGGCTCGTCGCCAGCGTTGGCTTCGTGATCATGATGGTCACCATCATCGTCCATACCTTTAACTACAAGCGCGATTACTACATTCCTGCGGAAGAAGTGGTCCGTACCGAAGACGCTTATACTAAATTGCTGAGCAGCCATGTCTGATACCATCGCCCATAACACCGGCGCCGCTGGCGCCGCACCAAGCACGCGCAGCTACTTTGTGCGCGAGCACCACCCGGAAAACGGCAGCTTGCTGGGTTTCTGGCTCTACCTGATGAGCGATTGCCTGATCTTCGCCTGTCTGTTCGCCACGTATGCCGTGGTCGGCCGCAGCTACGCGGACGGCCCGACGGGCGCCGCGCTGTTCGACCTGCCGCTGGTGGCCGTCAACACGGCCATGCTGCTGTTGTCGTCGATCACCTACGGCTTCGCCATGCTGACCATGCAGCGCAAGCAATTGCGCAGCACCCTGGTCTGGCTGGGCATCACGGGCCTGTTCGGCCTGGCCTTCCTGTCGCTGGAAATGTATGAATTCATTCATCTGATCCACGAAGGCGCCGGTCCGCAGCGCAGCGCGTTCCTGTCGTCGTTCTTCGCCCTGGTCGGTACCCACGGCTTGCACGTGACGTTCGGCGTGATCTGGCTCGTGACTTTGATGTTCCAGTTGAACAAGCATGGTCTGACCCCGGAAAACGGCCGTCGCATGATGTGCCTGTCGCTGTTCTGGCATTTCCTGGACGTCATCTGGATCGGCGTCTTCACCTTTGTCTACCTGATGGGAGTGCTGCCATGAGCGACCACCACACACACGGCGATAGCCACCACCATGACGATCACGATCATGGCAGCCTGAAAAGCTATACCATCGGCTTCATCCTGTCGGTGATCCTGACGGCCATTCCTTTCTGGCTGGTGATGACGAAAGCCATCACCAACTCGGGCACCATGGGCCTGGTCCTGCTGGCGTTCGCGGCCGTTCAAGTGGTGGTACACATGGTGTACTTCCTGCACATGAACACCAAGTCCGAAGGCGGCTGGAACATGATGGCGCTGATCTTCACCATCATGATCGTGGGTATTGCCATGGCCGGTTCCCTGTGGGTCATGTACCACATGAACCACAACATGATGCCGGATCTGATGCCTGAGTACATGCATACGAAAACGGCTCCATGATGAGTAATACGCGCCCAAGCAACACCGGGCGCGCCCCTGGCGCCGCATCGCAAGATGCCGCGCCAGGCCCACGCGGCATGGCTGTGCATTATTCAAAAATTGCACTGGCCTTGCTGGCGGGGATCTTATTTGCCGGTTTCTGTGCCCTGGGCACCTGGCAAGTCAAGCGCCTGTTCTGGAAGCTTGACCTGATCGAGCGCGTCGAACAACGCGTACATGCGCCCGCAACGGACGCGCCTGGACCCGCAGCCTGGGCCAGTGTCACGCAGCAAACGGATGAATACCGCCATGTGCGACTCTCCGGTACGTATCTCCCCATTTTCAATACCCTGGTGCAAGCAACGACGGCACTGGGCAGCGGTTACTGGCTGGTGACGCCCTTGCGCCTGGCCGATGGCAGCACCGTGCTGATCAACCGCGGCTTCGTGCCGAAACGCGAAGGCATCGCCGCCGGCACGCCGGCCGGCATCGTCCACGTGGACGGTTTGCTGCGCGTCAGCGAGACGGGCGGCGGTTTCCTGCGCGAAAATAGTCCTGCCACGCAGCACTGGTATTCGCGCGACGTGGCCGCCATCGGCGCCTCGCACATGCTGACCAACGTGGCGCCATACTTCGTTGATGCGAAGGCAAAGTCGGAAACGGCTGCCGACGCTCCCGTCGGCGGGCTGACCGTGATTTCCTTCCACAACAGCCACCTCGTGTACGCCTTGACATGGTTCACCCTGGCCTTGATGGTAGCCGGTATCAGCTGGTGGATCGTGCGCGAAGACAAACGTCGCCGCGCGCGCAAGGCCAGCTTGTCCCAACAGCACCTTGATCTATCGCAAGAAAGCGACCATGCCGGGCAGGATTGAGATCCTGCCCAACCGCGAGGTATTAGAACGCGGTGCGGTGGCGGCCGAGATGGAACATCCGGCCGGCCACCAGAACATGAAGCTGCTGATCCAGCTGCGCTGGCTGGCCGTGATCGGCCAGATCAGCACGATCTTTGGCGTGGGCGTGGGACTGGGCATCGCCTTGCCCGTGCCCTACATGCTCGAAGTGCTGTCCTGCCTCATCGCTTTTAATTTAGCCAGCCTGCTGCGCTGGCACGAACGCCAGCCCGTGTCCAACACGGCCCTGTTCCTCGCTCTGCTGGTCGACGTCACCGTGCTGACGGCCCAGCTCTACCTGAGCGGCGGCATCAGCAACCCGTTTGCCTTCCTGTACTTATTGCAAGTCATCCTCAGCGCCGTCCTGCTGGAAGTGTGGTCGACGTGGATCATGGTGGCCATCACCAGTCTGTGCCTGGCGGGCCTGGCCTTGTTGCCCGGCCCCTTGATCCTGCCGATCGACCCGGAACGGGGCTTTTCCAGCCTGTACGTGCAAGGCTTGCTGATCTGTTTTATTTTGAACGCCGCCTTGCTGGTGGTGTTTATTACGCGCATCAACCGCAACCAGCGCGCCGGCGACGCCAAGGTGGCCGACTTGCGACAGCGCGCGGCGGAAGAAGAGCACATCATCCGCATGGGCTTGCTGGCTTCGGGCGCCGCGCACGAGCTGGGCACGCCGCTGGCAACCCTGTCTGTCATCCTCGGCGACTGGCGCCGCATGCCGGAATTGAGCAAGAACAGCGAATTGCTGGAAGAAATCACGGAAATGCAGGCGCAATTGCAGCGCTGCAAGAGCATCGTCAGCGGCATCTTGCTGTCGGCGGGTGAAGCGCGCGGCGAATCGTCCGTGAAAACGACGATCAACACCTTCCTCAACGACCTGGTCGACGAGTGGCGCACGAGCCGCCCGATCCAGGATTTCGAGTACGATAACCGCATCGAGCACGACGTGCCCGTCGTCTTCGATTCGACCCTGAAACAAACCATCTGCAATGTGCTCGACAATGCGCTGGAAGCGTCGCCCGACTGGCTGCGCTTCGAAGCGACGCGCGAAGCGGATGCCTTGCACCTGGTCATTACCGATGCGGGTCCCGGCTTCGAGCCGTCGATGCTGACGCACCTGGGCAAACCGTATCAAAGCAGCAAGGGCAAGCCCGGCGGCGGCCTCGGCCTGTTCCTCGTGGTGAATGTTGCGCGTACCTTGGGCGGTACGGTGACGGCGCGCAACAGGGTGCAGGGCGGGGCGGTGGTGCACCTGGCCTTGCCGCTGGCGGCCATCAAACTGGAAAGAGAAAGCGACCACCATGCAGGATGACCGTCTGTTACTGATCGTGGAAGACGACGCCGCGTTTGCCCGCACCCTGGGCCGCTCGTTCGAACGGCGCGGCTACCAGGTCATCCTGGCCACCAATTTCGATGAGGCGAGCGCCTTGCTGGAACAGCATTGCCCCGACTACGCCGTCGTCGATTTGAAGCTCAATGGCAATACGTCAGGCCTGGCTTGCGTGCAGATGCTGCACCAGCACGACCCGGAGATGCTGATCGTCGTGCTCACCGGTTACGCCAGCATCGGCACGGCCGTCGAAGCCATCAAGCTGGGCGCCTGCCAGTACCTGGCGAAACCGTCGAACACGGACGACATCGAAGCGGCCTTCGGCCACGTGGCCGGCAACGCGGACATCGAACTGACGAACCGCGCCACCAACATCAAGACCCTGGAATGGGAACGCATCCACGAAATGCTGGCCGAGACGGATTTCAATATCTCGGAAACGGCGAGAAGGTTGGGCATGCACCGGCGCACCCTGGCGCGCAAGCTGGAAAAGCAGCGGGTGAAGTAGGGCGCCGCGCCAGCTAGTCGTCGGCGAACGTCAGTTCGAGCACGCTGTCGTCGCTCCAGTCCTGTTCCCGCAGCGGCGGCGTGAACGACGAACCGCTGAAGGGCACGGGCGCGCTCTTGCCATTAAAACTGATCGTCGCAGCCGTAATGCGCCGCGGCTCGGAAAAGCTGTAGGTTCCCTTTTGCGACACGAAATTGCACGGGCCGCCCAATGCGCTCATCGCCGTGCGCATGGCGAAAGGCAAGGTTTCCTTGTCGATGGCCCAATGCACTTCGCACGCCAGCCGCAGGTCGCCCAGGCGGCGCAGCGTGTCGCTGGTGGCCGCGCTCCTGACGTAGGGTATCCACCTGACCGACCCCGCCTTGCGGTTGACGGTCAGCTCGGCCTTCTCATACAGAGGACCCTGTTCGACGGGCAGGCTGAAGATATTGCGCTCCCCCAGCGGTATCGCCATACCCGCCTCGTCGCTTTCCAGCCGCAGCGCGATGGCATGCATGTCGACATCGGCACGGCGCGGCTCCAGGATGAAGCGCAATTCGGCGCCGGGCGCCAAGCCGTGTTTTTCCTCGAAGCGTTTCACCCCCTTGAGCATGGCACTGTAGGGTTTCCAATCCGGATCCCGGATGCCTTTGACATTGACGGACGCCGCCGTATCGGGTTCAGCCTGTTCCACGGCCGGCGCCACGGCTTGTTCTACATCAGCCTGGGCGTGGACGGCGGTGCCGCATGCACACAGCAGAAGTCCGGCGATTGCACGCATATTCATCCTGTTCATTTGCCTCTCACGTCATTGTTTATCAAGTCAGAGCAGTCTGTTTTTCCTGCCCATTCAAGGAAACATGAGTGTAGAAAAGAATGGCGATGAATGGGGATTTTTAGGACAGAGTGTCAATCTGGAGCAATGGAATGCTTGAATCAGCTGTTTTCTTAGAGGCATTGGGGAAAGAAAGCAACGTTGTGCCGATGCCGCGTCGATGCGCGTATCTGCCATGAATGATTTACTCGCTAAAACACTGTATTTACGTCAATGCCATCAACAGGCCGGAAGCGATGACTACCGCAGCAAACAGGGCGACGGCAAAGCGATTATGCGGCAACGCTCTCGCCGGCGGGTAGTGGCCCAGCGTGAGTAGCCGTAGTATTGCCCAGCCCGGCCAATAGAACAGCTTTTCAATGACCGTTCCTAACAGGTTATAGATCAGCAGACGAACGATCCAGACGATGCCGTCAAAAATCCAGTCAAACACGATTCATCCTCGTGGGGACGCAAGAATGGCAGCTACGCGCAGTGATCGAACTCATGCCACCGCCAGCCATTCCATTTTCTGCACGCGGATATGGGGATGGCTTTCCAGCGCTTCCCATTCCGGTAAAAAGACAAAGCCCTGTTTCCGGTAAAACGCGGCCGCGCGCGCATTTTCCGGCGCGACGTCGAGTACCAGCCGCGCGTGGCCATTGCCGACGGCGCATCGTTTCACGGCCTCGACCAGGTCTTGCGCCACGGTCAGGCCGCGATATTCGGAATGTACCCACATGGCGATCAGATGGCATTCGCCATTGCCGGCCACCACTTGCGCGGCCAGGCCGACGGGTTGTTCTGCGTCAAAGGCAAGGAAAAACGTGCGCTGCGGCGTGCTGACGGCGCGCTGTTGCCAGTCGGCGTCCGAAAAAGCGGCGGCGCTGGCGTGGCTGGCGCCAAAGGCCGTGGGGGCGTCGAGCAGGGCGGCCAGGCGCGTGGACTTCAGCGCCGGCCAATCGGCGGCGCTGGTGGGGCGGATGACGATGTGGTTCAAATCTGTGACATTTCTTCACTGGTGGGCACGGCCGTGGACGAGGAAATCTTCTTGTACGCTTCCGCCAGCATCGTGACGGTAGCCACGTCGTTCACGCTGCGCGCCTGGATGACTGTCTCGCCCGCAGCGATGGTGATGTCGCCGTTCGCATAGCTGGCGGGAAAGCGCCGTTCGACGATCTTGTTGGTGAGGACATTGCGCGCATAGCGCAGCGCCACGAGCCGCTCGCCTTCCTGCTTGATGACGACATAGTTCGGGACGGTGGTGCGTTCCAGTTTCCAAGTGCCGATAAAGTCTTCGACAGGCGCGGCGCTGGCGTTGGTGAACAGCGCGCAGCAGGCGGTGGTAATACCAAAAAACAATTTTTTCATGGTGCCGGTAATTCCATGCAAGGGTGGCCCGCATAGGCGGGAAAGACGTCCGTCATGCTTGAATGGCGTGGCGCGCATCCATGGGTGGCGCCAGTCATTTAAGTATTTGGCAATATTAACAGCATCAATGCCTTGCTGGTGCCCGTGCATGCTGCAGTGTTGTATGCGCGTAAGACTTTGCCTAGCTGTTGGCCTCAAACGCGCGGTGGTAGGTCACGTTGCCTGTTGGTAAGGACCCCGCCAGATGCAGTGTCTGGAAATACTCGGCCGGCACGCCCGGCAGGGTCAAGGCAGCGTCCGAGCGGAAGCCGAAACGCCCGTAATACCGTGGATCGCCCAGCACCACGCAGCCGGCCGCGCCCAGCCGGTGCAAGTCGTTCAGCAATTGCCTGATGAGCTGGCTGCCCACGCCCTGTTGCTGATGGCCAGGGGCAACGGAAACGGGACCCAGCCCATACCAGCGCGGCGTGCCATCGCTGATACTGACGGGGGAGGCGGCCACGTGGCCGATGATGGCGCCTTCCAGTTCGGCCACCAGCGACACGCTCAGGGCGCCCGCGTCGCGCAAGGCCTTGACGATGAACTGTTCTGTGTGGTCCGTGTGTTCCGCATGCAGAAAGGCGTCGCGCGTGAGGTGGTCGATGGCGTCGACGTCGGCCGCGGTTTCCTTGCGAATGATCAACGCTTGTGTCATGACTGGTCCCACACTTCGATGCTCAGCAGTTGGCCGGCCTGGCAGGCGGCGATGCGCTCCGGATGCACGGTGATGGTGCCGGGCCAGCCCGTCAGCGTATCTTGCGGAAATTCCCCATGCTGCGCCTCGGCAATGCCCGCCTGCAGCAGGGGCGCGATGACGTCCGCCGAAGCCGTGTAGCGGTTGGGAAAGCCGTTCGACGACAGCTGGGTCGCCTTGCCGTCGTGGCACAGCTGCGCGATCCAGTCGGCGCCGAACAGGCCCGCTTCCCAGGTGGCGAGAAATGCGTCCTTGTTGATTTTCGTCATGTCGGCCAGCTGTTCCGGCGTTTCTGTCGAGATAATGGTCCACCAGCCTGACATGGGCGATCCTTGCGAAAAGTGACAATTAACGGGTCATGGCGCGGCGCAGCAGGTAGCTGAGACCATCGACGGCGGCCACCATCAGCAGCATGGCGACGATGACGGTGGCGGCGTTCTGCATCTGGAACAGCGACAGATGGTATTTCAGCATCTGCCCCAGGCCGCCCGCACCGACGACGCCGAGGATGGCGGCGGCGCGGATATTGTTTTCCCAGCGGTACAGGGTGTAGGACATCATTTGCGGGCTGCATTGCGGCAAGGTCGCGTACAGGAAGGCCACGGCGGGGCGCGCGCCGTTGATGCGCAAGGTCGCCGCCGGCAAGGGCGGGCAATTCTCGAAGGCGTCGGCAAACAAGCGGCCCAGCACGCCCACCGTGTGCAGCGCCAGCGCCAGGGTGCCCGCGAACGGACCCAGGCCGGCGGCGATCAGTAAAATTGACGCCCAGACCAGTTCCGGGATCGAGCGCAGCACGTTCAACACGCCGCGCGTCGCGTTGCGCGCCACGGTGCCAAAACGCCCGCTGGCGGGCAGGGCCAGCAGCGCGCCGAATACGGCCGCGATGACCGTGCCGATGGCCGACATGGCCAGGGTCTCGAACGTGGCCACACCGACTTTCATCAGGAAGGGGCTGGCCAGTTCGGGCGGGGCGAAGCCGTGCAGGAAGTCGGCGCTCGTGCGCACGGCGTCCGCGCTGAAAAACTCTCCCCATTTCAGGGGCAGGGTGGCGAAGCTGGCGATGACCAGCAGCAACAAACCGGCCAGCAAGGCCCAGGTGGACCAGCGCACGGGAGCAGGCGCGGGCATCGCTGTGAAATGCTGATGCTTCATGCCAGCCTCCGGCGCAACATGGCGGACACGGCGTCGGCGCCCGCCACCAGCAGCACGAAGACCATCAGCATGGTGGCCAGTTCGCTGCCCGCCATCATCTTCATCGATTCATCCATGCGCTGGCCCAGGCCGCCCGCGCCGACAAATCCCATGACGACGGAGCCGCGGATCGCGCATTCCCAGCGGTAGATCGTGTACGACACCAGTTCGGCGGCCGATTCGGGCAGGGCGCCGTACAGCAAGGCTTTCAGGCGGCCGCTGCCGTTGTGCAATAGCGCGTTGCAGGCGGACGCATCCGACGATTCGAGGATTTCCGCGTAGACCTTGCCCAGCATGCCGCAATAGGTGAGGGCGATGGCGATCACGCCCGCCGTCGGCCCCAGTCCCACGATACGCACCAATAACAAGGCCCAGACCAGTTCCGGCACGCTGCGCAGCAGCACCAGCAAGGCGCGGACCGCGTGGCGCAGGGCGGCGGCCAGGGGCGCCACCCGGCCGGAGCCGAGGCGCGAAATCGACAATCGTTCCGTCACCAGCAAGGTCAGGGGGATGGCGCCCAGCATGGCCAGCGCCATCCCGGCCGTGGCCATGGCGATGGTTTCCCAGCTGGAAATGGCCACCAGTTGCAGGAATTCCAGCGAGTGGGCGGGCGGCACGAAGCTGGCAAGGAATTGCCAGGTGGCCGCCAGGCTTTGCGCATCCCATAAAATCCACGGCTTGAATTCCGCCTGCACCAGCATCGGCCACAGCACGAGCAGCACGATGGCGGCGCCGGTCAGGCGGCCGCGCCAGGCGGGGTCGCGCGGCATCGCGGCGTTGGCGGATTTCAGCAAAGGGGCCTCGCGGCGTCCAGCTGCGTTTCCACGGCCTCGAACTGCGGCGCCGTATCCGCCTTGTTGCGGTACAGCTCGGCGATCATGGCGTCGCTGACCTGGGCGCCGGGCAAGTCGAAGACGATCTTGCCGTCGCGCAAGGCGACGATGCGCGTAAAGCAGGCGCGGGCAATTTCCACCTGGTGCAGGCTGCAGATCAGGGTGGCGTTGCGCGCCGTCGCTTCCGCTTGCAGCACGTGGATCGTTTGCAAGGCGAGCGTAGGGTCGAGCGCGGACAGCGGTTCGTCGACGAGGAAGACTTGCGCATCCGACACGAGCGCGCGCGCCATGCCGCAGCGCTGGCGTTCGCCGCCGGACAGGCGGTCGACCCGTGCATACAGCTTATCCTGCAGGTTGAATTTACCTAAAGCTTCCCACGCGGCGCGCGGGTCGACGGGCGCCAGCAGCGAACGGATGGCCGTCCACAAGCTCCATTGGGGCAAGCGGCCCGCCAGCACGGCGTTGACGACGCGCTGGCGCGGCGGCAAGGGTGGCGTTTGCGGCGCCAGGAACAGGCGCGCGCGCAAGGCGTGGCGCTCGGCGCTGCCGATTTGCCAGGGAGAAATACCCAGGATGTCCAAGGTGCCGGATTCGGGACGCAGCGCGCACGCCAAGGTGTGCAGCAGGCTGGTCTTGCCGGCGCCGGACGGGCCGATCAGGGCGATCTGCTCACCCTGGGCCACGTCCAGGTCCAGGTCCCGCAGGGCCAGCGCATTGCCGGCGGCGCCCGCGTGGTGGACGCTGACCTTGTGAAGTTGGAATGTCATGCGAGATTTCGGTGTGGGGGAGTGTGCCGGATGCGTCCGCAGGACGCCATCCGGCAAGTTTCAGCAGTTACTTCAACAACTTGGCATCGCGCGCAGCCGCTTCGATATCCTTGTAGTTCTCGGCCTTGGTCGGGATGAACTTGGTGGCGCGCTGCAGTTCGAGGATTTCCTTGCCTTCGGCCGTCGATGGGTCCAGCGCCAGGAAGGCGTCCGTCAGCTTCTTGCGCACGACGGGGTTCATGTCGGCGCGCACGCTCCAGTTGTAATCGTAGTAGCCTGGCGTCGTGTAGAACACGCGCACCTTGCTTGGATCGACCTTTTTCGCTTCGACGAGCTTTTCCCACACGGAAATGTTCAAGGTGCCCGCATCGACCTTGCCGCCGGCCACAGCCGCCACGGTGGCGTCATGCGCGCCGGAAAACGCGATGCGCTTCATGTCCGTGTCCGGGTTGATCTTTGCGGCCAGCAAGTAGTAGCGCGGCATCAAGTGACCCGAGGTCGACGATTCCGAGCCGAACGTGAAATTCTTGCCCTTCAGGTCGGACAATTGATTGATGTCCTTGCTGGTGGTCACAAACACGGAGCGGAACTTCGTGTCTTCCTCGCGCTGCACCAGGGGCACGATCTTGCCGCCGCTGCGCACGTTCGCTTGCACGAAGGTAAAACCGCCGAACCAGACCATGTCGAGCTTGTTATTGATCAAGCCTTCGACGGACGCCGCGTAATCGGTGACGGGCGTAAATTCCACCTTCATGCCCAGCTTTTTCTCCAGGTAGCTGCCCAGCGGCTTGAACTTGCGCTGCAATTCCGTCGGCGCTTCGTCGGGGATGGCGGAGACGCGCAGCACTTGCTGCGCTTGCGCCAGGCCGCTGTGGATGGCCAGGGTGGCGGCGACGGTGGCCAGGATGGCGGGGAACTTGGAAAATGAGTTGGAGAATGTGGTCATGGGACTGCCTTTGCAAAAAATATTCATTAGATTACGGAAACCCCGGTACTGCCTTCCTGCATCTCGCCGATGACGACGGCGTCGCCAAAGCCTTCGGCGCGGAAAATCGCCAGCACTTGCTCGACGGCTTCCGGCGCGCAGGCCACCAGCAGGGGGCCGGCCGTTTGCGGGTCCGTCAAAATGGCCTTGTCGATGGCGCTCAGGCTGTCGTCCAGCGCCACTTGCGCGCCATAGCCCTGCCAGTTGCGGCCCGAGGCGCCCGTGATGTTGCCGTTCTGCGCCAGTTGCTGCACTTGCGGCAGCAGCGGCACGTCATGCATGGCGATGCGCGCCTGCAACTTGGCGCCGCGCGCCAGTTCCAGGGTGTGGCCCAGCAAGCCGAAGCCCGTCACATCCGTCAGCGCATGCACGCCGTCCAGCAGTGCCAGTTTCTTGCCCGGGGTATTCAATTTGGTGGTGTTGGCTATCAGGGAAGCGTAACCCTCCGCGTCCAGCGCGTTCTTTTTCAGCGCGGCCGACAGGATGCCCACGCCGATCGGTTTGCCCAATACCAGCTTGTCGCCGGCGCGCGCGCCCGCGTTGCGCTTCACCTGCGACGGGTGGACCAGGCCCAGCACGACCAGGCCATAGATCGGTTCGACGGAATCGATGGTGTGGCCGCCCGCGATGGGGATGCCGGCCTGGGCGCAGATGGTTTCGCCGCCTTTCAAGATGAGGCCGATGGTTTCCACGGGCAGCTTGTTGATCGGCATGCCGACCAGGGCCAGCGCCATGATGGGCGTGCCGCCCATGGCGTACACGTCGGAAATGGCGTTGGTGGCGGCGATGCGGCCGAAATCGAACGGGTCGTCGACGATGGGCATGAAGAAATCCGTCGTGGCGATCAGCGCCTGCTCGACGTTGAGCTGGTAGACGGCCGCGTCATCCGAGGTTTCTATGCCGACCAGCAATTCCTTCGGCAGGGGAAAGCCGCCGCTGCCCTTTAAAATATCGGCCAGCACGCCCGGCGCGATTTTGCAGCCGCAGCCGCCGCCATGGGCAAATTCGGTCAATCGGATGGGGGTATTGGGTGTTGCTGCGCTATCGGACATGGTCGTCATCCTGCTCAAAAAGGTCATCAAAAGCTGCGCCGGCGCTTACGCGGCGCTGGCGGCACGGGGTTCGCCGACGATAGCACATAATGCGCGCGCGGCTTGCTCAAAGGCATGTTCTGAAATGTCGGGCAAGACCAGCGGCGTCGCCTGGGCGTAGCGGCTGAAGTTGCGGGCGATCGATTGCCGGTAGACGGGGTCGTAATGCTGCACCAGCAGTTCTTCCACCAGTTCGGCCATGCGGCCGGAAGTGGCCAGCTGCTGCCAGTGGGCAATTTTCTCCTTGCCATGCAGCTGCGTCAACAGGGCCAGCTGCACGTTCAGGCGCGCCGCATCGCCGACGAAATGCTCATAGTCCTGCATCAGCAATTGCACGCGCTGCTCCGTGGCCAGGCGCACGTCCGTGCAGGCGGCCGCGCGCATCTTGTCCATCAGCGCATCGGGCACGCGCAAACGGCCCACTTTCTTGCTTTCCGATTCGATGAAGACGGGGAGTTGCGGGTCGAAATGGCGCAGTTGCTGCCACAGCGCGCTTTCAAACGCTTTTTGCGCCGGCTGGTCCGCCTCGGGCAAGCCGCCCAGCACGGAGCCGCGGTGGGCCGCCAGGTCTTCCAGGTCGATCACTTGCGCGCCTTGCCTGTCGAGCACTTGCAGCAAACGGCTCTTGCCGCTGCCCGTGGGGCCGCACAGCACGTTGATGAAGTCGAAGCGTTCGGGCAGGGTGGCCAGTTCCGCATTCACGTGGCGGCGGTAATCCTTGTAGCCGCCTTCGAGCTGCGTGACGGGCCAGCCGATGCGCGCCAGGATATGCGCCATGGCGCCGCTGCGGTTGCCGCCGCGCCAGCAGTACACGAGGGGTTTCCAGTGCTGCGGGTGGCCGAGGAAACCGTCTTCGATATGTTGCGCGATGTTCCTGGCGATCAGCGCCGCGCCCAGCTTCTTCGCCTCGAAGGCGCTGGTCTGTTTATATAGGGTACCGACGCGCACGCGCTGTTCGTCGTCCAGCACGGGCAGGTTGATGGCGCCCGGCAAGTGGTCTTCCGCGAACTCGGACGGGCTGCGCACGTCGATGATGGCATCGAATTCATTCAGGCGCGGCAGGATGTCGCTGAAGGGAAGCACTGCAGGGTATTTCATCGTGGCGCGGCTGCTTGGAATGGGGAAAGACGTATTATCCCCGATAAACGCCCGTGCGGTGGTGGCTTAATACGCCTAACAAAACCGTAGCGAGCGGAAGGAAGTTGTGGCCGAGAAGCGCAACTGTACGAATGTACAGTGAGCATCGCAGACCGCAAATTACGACGCGCAGTAGGTTTTGATAGGTGTTTTTAGCCCAACAATCTGCCCAGCAACGGCGCCAGCAATACCGTGACGACGCCCGAGAAAATCATCGTCAGGCTGGCCACGGCGCCTTCTTCCGTGCCGACCCGGCGCGCCACGGATAATCCAAAACCGTGCGCGGCCGCGCCATACGGGGCGCCACGGGCGATGCGCATGCGCAAGGGCAGCAGTTTCAAGAGCGGTTTGCCCAGCATCAAGCCGAACAAGCCCGTCATCACGACGAAGATGCCCGTCAGCTGGGCCGAGCCGCCCATGTGGCGCGACGCTTCCAGCGCGAACGGCGTCGACACGGAGCGGGCCAGCAGGCTGCGCGCCATGTCGCCATGCACGCCCAGCAGACGGTCCAGCAGCAGGGTGGCGGCCACCGAGGCAACGATGCCGGCGCAGCTGCCCAGCGACAGGGCCAGCCAGTGTTTGCGGATCAGCTTGCGTTCCTGGAAGATGGGCAGCGCAAACGCAATGGTGGCCGGGCCCAGCAGCCACGGCAGCCAGCGCGTTTCGCCGAAATACGTGGCGAACGGCGTCGACGTCGCCTGCACGATGACGATCAATATCGCCGAGGTGCAGATGGCGGGCGTGAGCAGGAAATGCGGATGGCGGCGGTGCAGCGCCTGGTTGGCATAGAACAGCACCAGGGTCAGCAGCAAAAACAACAGGGACAACAGCAGGGTATTCATGCCGCTGTCCTCGCGGCGCGCTGGCGCAGCAGTTTCTGCAGGCGCAACTTGCGCTCATAGCGGCACACCCATTCCACCGTCAACGCCGTGGCCAGCATCACGCTGGCAAAGCCCAGGCCGATATTCACGAACAGCATCAGACCTTGCGACTTCAGCAGCTGTGTAAATTGCACCACGGACACGACCAGCGGAATGAAGAACAGCAGCATATTGGCCAGCAGCCAGTTCGCGCCCAGTTCGATGGCGGCTGGCCGCACCCAGCCCGCCAGCAGCAGGGCCACCAGCACGAACAGACCCACGACCCCGCCGGAAAACGGCAGGTGCAGGGCGGAGGCGGCCTCATCAGCCAGCCACCAGGCGGCGATCAGCACGCCCACTTGCCACACGGTGTGCACGGGCTGGCGCCAGGCAGGGATGGCGGGCAGGGCGGCGGTGGAACAGTGCAAGGCTTTCACGGCAGGCTTTCAAACGGCAGGGGGAAGTTTTCATTGTAGAGACCCCACATCAAAAGATAAAATGACTTAAACTCATGAAAATCATTCGATATTGGAATGCATCATGGATATCCGCTCCTTGCGCTACTTCGTCGAAGTGGTGGAACAGAACAGTTTTACGCGCGCGGCCGCCAGGCTGCACGTGACGCAACCGACAGTGAGCAAGATGATTGCCCAGCTGGAACAGTCGCTGGACCTGGCCTTGCTGGATCGCGCGGGCAAGCGTTTTACCCTGACGGACGCGGGCAAGGTGGTGCTGTCGCGCGCGCATACATTGCTGGCCCTGCACGCGGAACTGAAGGTGGAGTTGCGCGACCTGCAACATCTGGAACGGGGAGAATTACGGGTCGGCGTGTCGCCGCAAACCCATTCCACCCTGGCGCCGTGGCTGGCCGAGTACCACCAGCGCTATCCGGGCATCGAGCTGAAAATGTACGAAAGCGGCACGCAAGCGATCGAGCGCGACTTGCGCACGGGCACGGTGGAGCTGGGCACCATGCTCGACTATCCGGGCAATGCGGCCACCTGGCAGGATTTTGAAGCCTTGCCCCTCGTGCGCTCGCCGCTGTGCCTGCTGGCCGCGCCCGGCTCGCCGTGGCAGGGACGTGCTTCCGTCGCCCTGGCCGAACTGGCCGACAGCCCCTTCATTTTCTATGGCGCCGCGTTTGCCCTGAACGATATCGTGCTGGACGCCTGCCAGCGCGCCGGCTTCGCCCCGCGCATCACGGGCCGCAGCGGCCAGTGGGACTTTATTGCCTCGCTGGTCCGCCTGGGCGTGGGCATCTGCCTGTTGCCGAAGATGTATTGCGACACCCTGGAACCGTCGCAGTTTGCCGTCATTCCCCTGGCCGGCCCGCCCGTGGAATGGAATCTGATGCTGGCCTGGCGCCGCGGCGGGCGGCTGTCGTTTGCCGCCCGCGCCTGGCTGGAGCTCGTCAGGGCGCGCATGACGGACGCGGCACGTTTACAATAGGCGCTCGCCAACTTCCGTCCGACCAGATGAACATCAACGCCAAGGTTACAGCCAAAATCAAACGGACGGCAGGCTCGCTGCTGCTGGGATTGTTATGCACCGTGGGCCTGATGAGCGAAATGGGCTACGCCCAGGCCGCCATTCCCGTATATGGCTATTTCGTCAAGAATACCTATCCGCACGACCCCCAGGCGTTTACCCAGGGCTTGCTGTTCAAGGATGGCCATCTGTATGAAAGCACGGGCCAGAACGGCCAGTCGTCCTTGCGCAAGGTGGAATTGACAACGGGTAAGGTGCTGCAGAAAAGCATGCTGGACAAAACGGTGTTTGGCGAAGGAATCACGGATGTGGGCGATGAAATCCTGGGACTGACGTGGATTTCGCAAACGGGCTATGTGTTCGACCAGAAAACGTTCAAGCTGAAGCGCAAATTCAGCTACCAGGGCGAAGGCTGGGGCTTGGCCAGCGATGCTCATTTCGTCTACATGAGCGACGGCACGGCCGCCATCCGCGTGCTCAATCCGAAAACCCTGGCCGAGGTGCGCCGCTTCGAAGTGAAGGCCGAGGGCCGCCCCATCGAACGCCTGAATGAACTGGAAATGGTCGACGGGGAACTGTTTGCCAATGTGTGGGGCGCGGACGTGATCGCCCGCATCGACCCGGCCAGCGGCAAAGTTGTCGGCTGGATCGACCTGACGGGCTTGCTGCCGCCCGAGCAGCGGGGCACGGCCAATCCCGACGCCGTGCTCAACGGAATCGCCTGGGATGCGCGCGGCAAGCGTTTGTTTGTCACGGGGAAACTGTGGCCCAAGCTGTTCGAGATCGAGCTGATCGAAATCCAGCGCCACTGATGTTTCCTATCGGACAGTGTTGCTAGCGAAGAATCGTCTATGATGCTGTTCCTTCGCCCCGTGCGACCCTTGCAGGATGCCATGCTGTCCCTTCCTTTATGCCGCCTGGCGGCCGCCGCCAGCTTGCTGGCCACCGTCTTGCCCGCCGCGCAGGCGCAAACGCCATACGTGCCGGTGATGCAGCAATACGGCGACTTTGTCGTCACGCGCGACCGCCACGACCCGCTCGTCAACTTGTCTTTCCGTAAGCACGGCTATTGGCCCGGCGGCGCGCGCGAAGTGGTGGAAGTGCGGCCCCTGAAGGCCAGGCGCGAAGGCCAGCCCATGCTGCTGGCGTTTACCAAGGGCTATACGGGCCAGGGCACGATATTGATCGGCGTGCAGAACGGCGAACCGCTGATGCGCCCCGTCAGTCCTTTGCGGCGCGACGACATGGTGCGCACGGAGCGCGACCCCGAATGGGGCGTGCCGCAGCCGGGCCGCAGCGAAATACTGCTGTTTGCCCGCGACGGCCGCGCGCTCGATACGGATACGGGCGAACTGCTGTGGTTTGACATGCCGGGCATCGTCACCGGCGATTACGCGCCCGCCATGCTGGTCTCCGTCTCGCCCGACAGCCGGCGCGGCGCCTATCTGGCCCGCAGGGCGACCAGCGTGGAGGTCGTCGTCGCCACGCGCGACGACGGCGTGGCCGGCGTGCTGGCCTTGCCGCCCGACACCTATCAACGGTGGCTGAAGCCCTTGTCGCAGGCCGCTGCCGAACAGGCGGGCGCCGCCATCAAGGCGCGCCAGGGCCGCACGGATTCGAACCGCATCCAGCGCGAGCTGGAACTGGCCTGGTTCGGCCAGCAATTTCAATGGAAACAGGGCAAGAACGGCTTGCAGGTGACGGGGCTGGGCCTCATTTCCGCGCCGCCCGAGGGGGAACAGCCATGAGCATACCTGGACTGATCGCCGGCTGCTTCGCCGCCATCTTGCTGGCCGGCTGCGTGCACGGGGAAATATTCGCCCAGGATTATCTGGCGCAAGACATCGACAAGCAACAAGCCTTGCTGGAACTGGACGTGGTCTTCGGGCAAGCACCCGATGACAAGCTGACGTCGCGCGTAACGGCCCGCAATACCGTGGAATACACGGGCGCGCCGCATATCGTCGTACCGTTTTACCAGAAGGGCCTCGGCTTCGACCAGGGTTTTGCCGGCACCTACATGTTTGCCGTGCCCTATCCGATCGCCAAGGTCGAAACGGCCACGGCCAGCAGCCGCGTCTTCGGCCAGAAACTCGCCGGCCAGCAGCAGGGCAGCCCGCGCTACCGCTTCCGCGTGCCGGGCAAGGCGCAGTGGAACAGCAATGAAACCTTCATGCTGGGCTTTGAGCGCAAGGGCCGCCGCGAAGAAATCACTTTCCGTTTCAGCAACGAGCAAAGCTGCCCGTCCGCCTTCCTGGCCACCACGCCAAAATACGGTTTCCACATCAAGGTGGTGGCCACGTTCAAGGATGACAAAGGCTGCCTGAAAGTGTGCGACAGCCGCGACCAGTGGCCCGGCTTTTGCGCCTTCCAGCCGCCGCCCGGCGCCTGACTATCACCATGCAAGCCACGCGCCGGCGTTTGCCGGCGCGCCGCTTATACACGCGCGCGTTTTGCCGATTCTATTCAATTGTCATCGAATGACCGCCTGAAACGCCTATTTTCACGGCGTAAGGGCGGCGATATTGACGCAGGTCAATGTCTGGATCGGCGCATAAATCTTGCCGCAAAAGTATCTTTCTCAGGCGTATGATTTCTGTGCCGTGATCGGCGCACGCAGATGGCGCGGCGCGGCCCGATATCCGAAACGCATCCTTCCTGTGGAGATACAGAATGAAAATGCCCGTTTTAGGAAGCACCCAGCCCGCCATCACCGGGCGTCCGCTCGACATGCTGGACACCGACAAGGCCGCCGTGCGCGCCATCGCCCAGGCGGCCGTCAGCGTCGAACTGTTCACCATTCCCCTGTACATGGCCACCATGTATTCGATCCAGGGCACGCACCAGATCAACTCGAAAGGCATCACGTATTACGAAGGCCGCCAGTGGCCGGGCATGGGCACCACGGCCCGGCCCGAGCTGGCGGAGCAAAAGGCCTTCAATATCATCTTCAGCGTCTTCATCCAGGAAATGCTGCACCTGCAGATGGCGGCCAACCTGGCCACGGCCATCGGCACGGCGCCATGCTTCACGGGTTCGGAGCTGCAATCGCAGGACCACGGCTGGACCTGCTATGGCAAGAGCTGCACGGTAATCCCGCACATCGTCGACTTGCAGGACACGTCCGGCTACCGCCACGTGCGCGTCAACCTGGAAGAGCTGAACGCCAACCAGTGCGACCTGTTCCTCGCCATCGAGCAGCCGGAGGAGCAGGCCCGCGCCCAGCTGGCCGAGTTCGACAAGCACAACCACACCAAATATTTCCCCGAGGTGCCGTTCGTGGGCTGGACGCCGGGCAAGCACGTGCATGATCTGCCCCTGTTCGGCACCATCGGCTACATGTACGAATGCTATGCGCGCTACATCGGCATCGAATATGCGGATGGCCAGACCCTGTGGCAAAAGCTGTTCGTCAACGGTTCGGTGCAGCAAGACATGTTCAACAGCCAGGTGCAGGGCCATGCGCGGGCGGAATTTCCCAAGTTCGACACCTGTTTCGGCCCGCAAGACCAGGATGGCGGCCAGACGGGCTCGTTCAACAAGGCCATCGACATGATGGCGGCCATCACGGACCAGGGCGAAGGCAGCGCAACGGCCATCCAGCGCTACCGCCGCGACGCGGCGCAGCGCCTGATGGCCGTGCAACCCGACTACCGCGAAGACCTGGCCGCCCTGAAGTGCGATTATCCGTCCTACGCGAACAATGGCAAGGATGCGGAATCGCGCGACGCGCAGGCGCGCCACGACAGCGCACCGTTCGACCACTACGAGCGTTTCGGCCAGGTGAAGGCCATGCTGCCCGTAAAAACCTGGGCCGGCTGGCACCAGGACGGGGGGCGCTGGAGCGAGGCCATGCTGACCAACGAGCGCTACAACCCGGCCACCGCGCCCAGGAATATACCGGCGCCGGCGGCCGTGGCGGGCGCCCTGAACCGCCTGAAGGATAGCAGCGGCACCTTGGGGATGCTGAGCACTGTCGCCACGGGCGCCATCTATGGCATCACTTCCGTGCTGGACAAGTACTGGCTGAACCAGGACCTGGACTTCCCGTATCCGTCGATGGTGGGCGCGGGCGACCGCATGGCCATCTGCTGGGCCGTGCTGGGCCAGGCGCCGAACCTGGCAACGGGCGTGCCGCTGGCCGAGAAAAGCGTGCTGTACCACGCCTGCCAGGGCATGCACCTGGAGGGCGAAGCGTCGTCCACCTGCGCCGCACTGGCCGTCTACCATACCTGCCGCGGTTCCAACGGCTGCCACGCCCAGGGCGGCTGCGGCTTTGCCCAGGCCGACACGGGCGGCTCGTCCTGCGGCCACTCGGTCAAGCTGGCCGCGTCGCCGGGCACGCCGTGCTATGTGCCGCCGCCTCCGCCGCAGCCCGACAAGGTCTACAGCGCGCCCAGCGACAACAAATGCGGGGGCTTCGGCGGCTGCGCCGTGCCGATTTCGGCCTCGCAACTGTATCCGAACACCTCGGGCAAGGAACCGCCCGAGCCCGCCACCATGACCCTGTACGATTTCGGTCCCGCACCCGACCACCGCAGCATTCCGCTGGGCCAGACCATGAGTTTCGCGCTGGGCGACAATGTCTACGACAAGGCCTGGGAAGCCTACGGCAAGGTGATGGCGGCGCGCGGCACGCCGGTGGGGGCGCCGCCGCCGCCCACCGACCTGCGCCTGGCCTTGCCGCCGTCGACCTGATGCGGGCCACGCACGGGGTGCCGCCACGCCTGGGCTTGCCGAACCTGGGCCTGGGCGTGGGGCTGCGCCCGCCGCATTATGAACACATCCTGCGCCACGGGCCGCAGGTGGACTGGTTCGAGATCATCAGCGAGAACTTCATCGACAACCACGGCTATGCGCGCCACGTGCTCGAGCAGGTGGCGGCGCAGGTGCCCATCGTCATGCATGGCGTGTCGCTGTCGATCGGCAGCAGCGATCCGCTCAATCTCGGCTACCTGCGCAAGCTGCGCCGGCTGGCCGGCGAGCTCCGGCCCGCGTGGATTTCCGACCACCTGTGCTGGACGGGCGCCGCCTCGCTCAACAGCCACGACTTGCTGCCGCTGCCGCTGGACGAGGCCAGCCTGCGCCACGTGGCGGGACGCGTGCGGCAAGTGCAGGAATTCCTGGGCCGTCCCCTGGTCCTGGAAAACCCCAGCACCTACGTGGAGTTTGCCCAGTCCAGCATGCCGGAATGGGAATTCCTGGGCCGCCTGGCCGAGGACACGGGTTGCGGACTCTTGCTTGACGTCAACAATGTCCACGTCAGCGCGCATAACCACGGCTATGACGCGGCCGCCTACATCCGCCAGTTGCCGCACGCGCACATCGTGCAGATCCACCTGGCCGGGCCTACCGTCTGCGGCGCCGTGCTGATCGACACCCACGACGCGCCCGTGCCGGCCGCCGTCTGGCGCCTGCATGCGCTGGCGCAGCGGCTGACGGGCGGCGTGTCGGCCCTGCTGGAATGGGATGCCGGCATTCCCCCGTATCCTCAGCTGCTGGCCGAACTCGACAAGGCGCGCGCGGCCGAACGGGGAGAATTCGCGGATGCGGCGCCCGCCACGGCTGCCGCCGCCGTGTCCGCGCCGCTGGGCTTTCACCTGGAGGCGGCCCATGCCCCGTAGCACCGCCGCAGGCGAATCTGGCGACGCCCGCGCACCGCTGGCGCAATTGCAGGCGTGGTTCCTGACGGCGATGACGGCGCCGGGCGGCGCGGCGCGCGGCGTCCAGCTGGCCAGCGAGCGCCATGGCTTGACGCAGGAGCAAGTATTGAAACGGGCCAGAGGCGGGCCGGCGCCGCTGCATATCCATGCGGATGGCTATGTGCTGCGCCTGCTCGAATGTCTGCAAGCCGACTATCCCGTCTTGCGCAAGGTCATGGGCGACGAGCTGTTCGCCTTCTTTGCGCGCGCCTATGTCTGGCGCCACCCGTCCGCTTCCGCGACCTTGTATGACCTGGGCGGCGGCTTTGCGGATTTTCTCGCCGCCAGCCAGCGTGCCGCCGGCACGCAAGGGGCAGCCTTGCGCTTTCCCGTGGAACTGGCGCAGCTGGAGCGGGCGCGCAGCGAGGCGGGCAGGGCGCCGGGCCTGGAAAAGCTGGCGCCGCCCATGCTGCCTTCCGGATTGGACTTGCTATTAGGAAATACACCTGCCTGGCGCCTGGCGCCGTGCACGCGGCTGCTGGCCCTGTCGTTCCCCCTGTGCGACTACTGGCAGCGGGCGCAGGCCGCGCCCGGCGACGCCGTGCCGGCCCAGCCGGAGGCAAGTCCCGCCTTTGTCGCCATTACGCGCATGCATTACCGGCTCGTCATGCAAGAGTTGCAGCCCTGGCAATTTTACTGGCTGCAGGCGCTGGCCGGCGGCGCGCCGCTGGCGCAGTGCGCGCGGCAGGCGGCGCAGTCCAGCGGCAGGGCGGCGGACGAGGTGCTGGCCGACGCCATGCTGTGGCTGCCCATGGCGGCCGCGGCCGGGCTGGTCGCCTGCGATGCCTGAGAGGAAAGCAGCGGACGCAAAAAAGGCCGATGAAAATCGGCCTCGATGACAGCTGAATGCGTTGCTTAGCGGTAAAACGCTTCGACTTTGCCCTTCAGCTTGATCTGCAGCGGACGGCCGCGGCGATCCAGCGACTTGGTAGAAGCGACCTTGATCCAGCGTTCGCTGATGCAATATTCTTCTACGTCAAGACGTTCCTTGTCGTTGAAGCGGATGCCGACGTCGTTCTCGAACACGGCTGCAACGTGGTAAGGGCTGCTGGGGTCGATCGACAGGCGATCGGGCAATGGGGGTAAGGTGGTGGTATCGTTCATGGGCGTAATTATCGCCCAGAATGCCGATCCAGACAACGGGGTGCGCGTGCTTATCTGGCCGGCCGCGGCGCGGCGTTCCCGCATTTCCCTTCCCAGCGATGCCTACGCCCTACAGATGCCGTGTTTCCTTTGGCGGCACATTCCACTCGTCATGCAAGCCATCGACAAAGGTGACGGGCACCCGGGCCAGTTCGGCCGCCGAGGCATCGTCGAGGCAGTTGACGCCGATGCCGACAAACGCACCGCTGCGGGCGGAATCGCCACGGCCGAACAGGCGCACGCCGCAGTGGCGGCAAAAGTAATGGCGTTCGCGGCCGGCGCCGAAGCGGTATTCGCTCAAGTCCGCCTCGCCGGCCAGCAGGCGGAAGGCCGTGGGCGGCACTAGGCTGGCCCAGCAGCGGATTTTCAGGCAATAGGAACAGTTGCAGCGCAGGCTGGGCGCCGCCAGGTCGATCTCGGCCGCGAAGCGCACGGCGCCGCAGTGGCAACTGCCATGACAGGTTTTTTTCATCGTGACTTACTTTACAGTGTTGCCGTGCTGTCATGCAACTGCTGGAATTGCGACAGCTGCTGCTGCATCAGCCGCGCATACTGGCCGCCCGCGCGCAGCAGCTCGGCATGCGTGCCTTGCTGGCATATCCGGCCCTTGTCCATGACGATGATGCGGTCTGCTTTGACGATGGTGGAAAAGCGGTGGGCGATGATGATGGTGGTGCGCCCTTGCATCAGGGTATCGAGGGCGAGCTGCACCTGCTGTTCGCTGGCGGCGTCGAGCGCGCTGGTGGCTTCGTCGAGGATGAGGATTTTCGGCGCGCGCAGGATGGCGCGGGCGATCGCGATGCGCTGCTTCTGTCCGCCGGACAATTGCACGCCCCGTTCGCCCACCAGGGTTTCGTAGCCGTCCGGAAAGGCCGTGATGAAATCGTGGGCGTGCGCCAGGCGCGCCGCCGCCAGCATCTCGTCGCGCGTCACCTGGCGGTCCGGCACGGCAAAGCCGATATTGTCGGCGATGCTGCCGGAAAACAGGGCCGGTTCCTGCTCCACCACGGCCATCTGGCGGCGCAGCTGCGTCACGCCCAGCACATGCGCATCGATGCCGTCGAATTGCAGGCTGCCCCCGTCAAGCCGGTAATGGCCGAGCACCAGGCTGGCGATGGTGGACTTGCCCGCGCCCGAGGCCCCCACCAGGGCGATCTTTTCGCCCGCTTGGATGGAGAGGGTGACGCCGTCGAGCGCCGTGACCTGCGCGCGCTCGGGATACGAAAAACGCACGTCGCGCAGCGCGATATGGCCCGCCAGCGGCGGCTGCGGGGGCGCTTCGGGCACGGCGCGGTGGCTGCGCAGGATGTCGAAGATGCGGTCGGTCGAGCCCATGGTGCGCATCCACGTGTTCCAGAATTCGCTGATGGAGCCGGCCGTGTCCGTCACCATGCTGGCATAGATGACGAAGGCCGTCAGTTCGCCCACGCTCAAGCGGCCCTGGCCGATCAGGTGGGCGCCGAAGCACAGGGTAGTCAGCAGGGCCACGAAGGCCAGCAAGCCCTGCGCGCCCTGGAACACGGCCAGCAGCCGCGTGCCGGCCAGGGACACCTCCAGCAATTGCCGCATGGCTTGCGCGTAGCGGGCCATGGCGCCGCCTTGCTGGTTGAAGGCCTGCACCAGGCGCGCATGGGCAAAGTATTCCTGCGCCACCTTGCCGCTGGCGGCCAGGCTGGCGGAAATGGCCCGCGCGCGCAGCCGGTAGTTGCTGCCAGACAACTTGCCCAGATACAGGCTGACGGGAATGAACAGGGCCAGCGGCAGGCTCAGCATGGGTGACAGATGCAGCAGCATGGCGATGCCGCCCACGAAGACGCACAGCGAGCGCAGGGCGTTGGCCGCGCCGATGGTCAGGCTTTCATGCAGGGCCGACACGTCGGACGTGAGCCGGCTGTTCAATTCGCCGCCATGGTGCTTGTCGAAGAAGGCGATGGGCTGGTTGATCACCACGTCGAACAGGCGCCGGCGCACGCCCATGACGATCATGTGGCCGCCCGACTGCAGCAGATAGAAGCGCGCGGTCGTGATCAGCGCATACAGCAGGCTGAAGGCCAGCATTGCGGCCACCATGCCCGGCGTGACGCCGCGCCGGGTCAGTTCCGCCACGTTGTCGATGAAATACGCGATGGCTTGCGGAAAGGCCAGCTGCGCGCCCACGGTGAGGGCCATGCACAGCAAGCCGGCGGCGATGCGCCAGCGCACGGGATACAGCAGGCGCAGCCGTTCGAGATGGGGGCTGACATTCAGATGGCTCATGCGGCGCGCTCCTGCGACGGTTCGGCGTGCAATTGCCCGACGAGGGCCAGCCAGTCTTCGTCGCCGATCAGGCCGGCCGCTTCCACTTGTCCCTGGTAATTAACAAAGACATAAGATGGCGAGCTCATCAGGGGATTCACGCGCCGGTAGTCGCGCAGGGCAAGCCGCGCCGTGGCCGAGCGCAGGCTGTCGCCGGGCAAGAAGGCGCGCAGCCGGCGGGCCGGCTCTTCGCTGAGCAGCCACAGGGCCAGGCCCGCTTCCTGCGCCAGCGGCAGCAGCCGCTCGATGCCGGCCAGCTTTTCCCCGCATTTCGGGCAGCGGCTGGCCAGGAACAGCAGCACGGCCGCCTGGCCGGCCGCGCCCGGCTGGAAGCGCGGGCCGCCAGCCAGCGGACGGGCTTGCACGGCGGGCAGGGGCTGACCCGGCTCCAGCGCCAAGGGCGCGAGGCGTTCGCGGCGGCCGGCGCGCAGCACGGCCAGGCTCAGCCAGATATTGCCCGCAACGGCAAACGCCAGGGCCGCCAGCACCCATTGCAAGGTGGTGGCATCCATCAGTCGGCCTTTGCCAGGGTGGCGATGTCGTGCAGGGAAATCGTGGCTACGCAGACGATGGCCGCCAGTCCGGCTGCCAATGCCGTGGTGGCGACGGGCAAGGCAGTTTCTTGCGCCAGCGCAAAGTAGGCGCCGTTGATGCCCACCGCCAGCACGTTGCGCAGCAAGTCGTACCGCGACACGGGCCGCGCCGCTTCGCCGAAGCAGCTGCAGCGCACCACGCTGTGCGTGAAGTAGCGCCAGGCCAGGACGGCCGTGAGGGTAGTCAACAGCAAGAGCGACAGCAGCATCGGTATGTGGGTACCGCCCGCCAGCAGCCATCCGGCGAGCGACAATTCCGCCATCACGAGGGCCGGCGCGGCCAGGCTGGCGGCGGCGGGCGGCACGCCGAACGAGGTGGCCAGATTGCCGCGAAAGTCGCCGTAGCTGCGCAGCTTGCCCACGCTGGCCGCCAGCAGCAGCAAGGCGATGCAGTAGCGCGTCGTATCGGCCAGTAACGTGGCCAGCACGGACGTCAGCATTGTGTGCTCCACACGGGCGCAAAGCCGCCCGGACGCTGGCGCCGCAGCTGCACGCCGTCGCGCGTGGCCAGCAGGGCATCGGTCCACGGCTCGTCCGGCGCGCTGCGCAGGGCGCCGCCTATGCTGGCCTGTAATTGCGTCGAAATGGCCCAGCCCAGCCGTTCGGCATGCGCATCACGCGCCATGCGCAAGCCCAGCTGCGCCAGCTCTTCGCGCGTCAATGCATAGTTGTGCGAGTGATAACCCGTCACCAGTTGCGCGACGATGGCGCGCCGCGCCTCGGGTGTGGCCTCGGGCAATTGCCAGGCGATCAATTCCTCGCCGATCTGCGTCAGTTCCAAGGTGGTGCGGTAAAAGGCCGTCAGGGAAGGGGGGAAGATGCTGCCGCACAGCAGGGACAGCGATTGCTGGCGCGCTTCGGCCGCATCCACGCCGAACCATTGCTGCGCCATGTCGCCGAAGACCTTGATGTCCAGGCTGGAAAAGGCGCCGCCATCCGCGCCTTCGAGCTGCGGGTCGATGGGCGAGAACAGGGCCAAGTCGCCCGCGATGATGTCATCCGCGCCCAGGGCCAGCAGGGTGGCGGCCGATTCGCAGTGGAAGGGCACGATAAAGCTCAGGTGGCGCGCATGCTGGCGCAGCAAAAGGGCGATGCGGCGCGCCGCGTTGACGATGCCGCCGCGTCCGTGCAGCACCACGTCGAGGCGCGCCACGGGGCCGAGGCCCTGGCACAGCTCGTACAAGGCGGGCAGCAGTTCCATGTCCAGGTGCGAGGCGGCCAGGACGATGGCCCGGCTGTCGCGCCATTGTTCCAGCTCGCGCAGCTGGACGGGGATCCGGTTCAGGTCGGGCTGCGGCATACGGCTCCTTCGATCAGGGTATCGGCCACGCTTTCCAGCAGGGGCAGGGCGGGCACCAGTTGTTGTACGTACAAGAATTGACCCACAGGATTGTTTTCCAGGAAAACATACTCGCCCTCGGGCGTGACGATCAGGTCCAGGGCGCCATATTCGAGGCCGTAGCTGTGCACGAAAGCGAGACAGCGCTGCTGTATTTCCGCCGGCAAGGTGCACGCCTCATAGCGGATGGGGGCCGACATGTCGCGCGAATCGATGGCCGTGCGGGCATCGTCCTGGGAATACAGGCGCGCGGCAAACAATTGCTTGCCGATCACGGTGATCCGCAGTTCGTATTGCTTGGCGATATATTCCTGGAACTGGCAGCTCAGTTCGCCGACGGCGTCCAGGCTGTCGAGCATGGCGTCGTCGACGATGGTGGTGCCGATGCCGGCGCTGACCCTGTCAACCTCTTCGACCGTCTCGGCGGCCAGGCTGGGCGTGGACATGGACTTGAAAATGATGGGTCCCTTGACGGCTGCGCGGAAGGCGCGCACGTCGTCGGGCACGTTGGTGATGACGGTGGCGGGCACGCGAAAGCCCATGCGCGCGGCGCGCGCAAGCTGTTCGCCTTTCCATTGGGCGCCGCGCAAGGCCAGCGGATGGCTGAGCCAGTAGCAATCGAGACCGTACAGCACGCTGAAGACGGCTTGCTCCGTTTCCAGCTGCGCATAGGCGCGCTCCTGCGGCGTCAGGTCGGCGCTGGCATAGGCATAGTCGGCCGCCTTGCGCAGCCAGACGGCGCCCACGTCCTGCAAGTCGAGCCAGTCGCCGTCGGGCAGGCGGCGCAGGCGCGCGCTGGCGCGGCCGTCCTGCACGCGCTGGCACAGCTGGTAATCGCGGGGAAAGGCGTCGAGGTCGATACGGAAAGGGGTATGGCCGCGGGCGGCGAGGAGCGATCCGACCAGGTCGGCGTGCAGATCGCCGCTATGGCTGATGATCAAGACCTTTTTGTGCATGGAGGGGGCCTGCGTAAGGGATGGTGAAAAAGCCTTGCCGTGGCAAGGCTTTCAGCTGGAACGTATCAGCAGAACTCGCCGCCATCGCTGGAACCGATGCGCGAATAGCGGTATTGCTCTTCGCTGTCGACCGCCGTGCAGCCGGCCACGGCGACGCCGTCGCGCACCTTCCAGGGCGCGGGAAGGGCCGGTTTTTCCTGCTCCTTCTTTTCCGCCAGTTTGAATGCGAACAGTTTGGTTTCTCTATGCATGGGAATATCCTCTATGAATGGTTATGTTCCGATGTTTACCGATAAATACATATTTTAAAAAATGGAATCGCCAATTGAAAGGCGATCATATGGCTTTATGCATTGCGCGCAGAAAAGCCGCGCCGGAATTGGCGCCGGCGCCAGTTTGAATATGGAAGATTGAATAAAACCCCCACGCCTGGCGGGGGTTATGGCGTGCCGGGGATCAGCAATACTGGCCGCGGTCGTTCGGCTGGAAGCGCGAAGAATCGCGGTATTGCTCAGCTTGCACCGCGGTGCAGCCGGCCACGGCGACGCCGTCGCGCACTTTCCAGGCGGTGGCGGGCGCCGCCGGTTTTTGTTCCTGTTTCTCTGCCAGTTTGAATGCGAACAATTTGGTTTGATTTTGCATTGTACTATCCTCTTGTGATGGTTAAGTACTGCTTGCGTTGTATGCCATGGTATATGGCCATTCGATCTTAGCGCTGGAATAAATAAGCGTCAACTTGAATTGAATCGCATTCGCGATTATCTTTTTGAAATACTCACCAAATATCACACAGGCACTTTATATTATTGCAGTGCGATAAATAATATCGGCCCATTTTAAATGGGCGGCAATATGCCTGATTATCGATGGAAAACGGATCGACCAAGCGCGCGGGCACGCACTATAATGGCGCCTGTTGAATGGATAAGGCAGGAATCGCTCTATGGACATGGCCATCACAGACAGCTTGCGGCAGCTGGCATATGCGCAGGCCGCCGCGTTCGTGCAGACGCTCGACCGGCGCGATCCTGTTGCGCTGCAACGCGACTGGGGCCTGTCGCCCGGCGTGGCCGACGAGATCATCGAGATGCTCGACAGTTATTTTGCGGCAAACCAGGCGCTGTCCCTGGCGCCGCTGGCGCAAGCCTTCGTGCCGGGCAAGGGTGGTCGCGTGGCCGTCGATGTGTATGCCACCGATGCCGGGCCGCTGGGCCTGGAATGCCTGTTGCTGGCCGATGGCCAGCCGGGCGAGGCGACCTTGCACCTGGAAATGTCCGGCCACGACGGCGCGCTGCGCCTCCATTACCACTACATCGGATCCTGAGAACACCATGACCGCACCGATCAGCGACACACAGCAGCGCATCTGCGACAAATTCGGCATGCCCGCGCAAGCGCCCGAGCCCATGGTGGCCCTCGCCATCGGCAGCCTGAACCAGTCGCCCATCTACGGCACGCGCATCGTGCTGCCGGAAAACGGCACCATCAGCTGGTTCATCCACTGCGGCGAGCACGACGATGCCAGCGGCTTTTACCAGCCCCTGCATGCGGACCACCTGCACGAGATGCTGCCGCAGGTGGTCGATTACCTGGCCTTGCCCAGCGGCGCCAAGTTCATCCTCGACCGGGAAGGGTATGAGGATGTGTGGCTGGAAGAGTAACTTTCCGACCGGCAAGATTGTCGTTGACGTTGATAAATAGGTATGGGATGCTGCTGTTCCGTTTTCAACTGTCGAAAGCCTTATCTTGAAGCCACGCCTCCCGTCTTTCCTGCTCGTCATGGCGCTCGCTGCCGTGGCTGCTCCCGTCACCGCGGCTGCCGCTGCCACCAGCCAGCCGCAAGCCTTGCGCGCGGAACAGGATATCGCCGCCTTTGTGCGCAGCGAAATGCAGGAGCGTCAGATTCCTGGCTTGCAACTGGCAGTGATTCAGCATGGCAAGGTCGTGCTGTCGCGCAATTTCGGCCTGGCCAGCCTGCAATACCAGGTGCCGGTGACGGATGCCAGCCTGTTTTCCATCAATTCCGCAACGAAAGCGTTTGCGGGCGTGGCCGTGATGCAACTGGTGCAAGAGGGCAAGATCGACCTGGCGGCATCCATCGGCCAGTACCTGACAGGCTTGCCTGCCGCCTGGCAAGCCGTGACGGTGACCCAATTGCTCAACCATACCTCGGGCTTGCCCGATGTGCTGGACCAGCGCAGCGGCAAGCTGGTGGGGCCGCAGCCGGACGACGCCGCTGCGGCGTGGACTGCCGTGCAGGCGCTGCCCGTGGAAGCCCAGCCAGGCGAGCGCTATCGCTATAACCAGACCAATTACGTGTTGCTGGCGCAATTGATCGAGCTGCAAGGCGGCCAGCCGTTTACCGCTTTCATCCAGCGCCGGCAATTCGACGTGGCCGGCATGCCGCACAGCGGCTTTGGCGACGCGAAGGATGTGGTCGCCAACAAGGCCAGTTCCTACGTGCTGGACCGGGGAGGCAAGGGCTACCGCAACGTGATCGAGGATTTCCCCGTGTTCATGCGGGCCGGGGCCGGCATCAACAGCAATGCGGGCGAACTGGCCAACTGGCTCATCGCGCTGCAGTCGGGCCGCTTGCTGGCACCCGCCAGCGTGGAACGGCTGTGGCAACCGACCAGCCTGAAGGATGGCAAGCCGGGGGCGTGGGCGCTGGGCTGGCCCGCCATCGGCCGCGATGCGCACCGCGCCGTGGCCGGCATCGGCGGCGCCCGCTCGGCTTTCTATGTGTATCCGGACGATGGCCTGGCCGTCGTTATCCTGAGCAACCTGGCCGGCGGCCAGCCGGAACAGCTGATCGATACCGTCGCCGGCTTCTACCTTCCCGCCCTGCGCCAGCAGCGGGGCGGCGCGTATGCCGCGCACCTGCTGCGCCAGCAGGCGGCCAGCAGCGGTTTCGACGGGCTGGAGCAGAAGCTGGTGGCCATCCGGCGCCAGCACGGCTTGTCCGCGCCCACGGAAGGCGACTTGAATGCCTGGGGCTACCGCCTGCTGGCGCAGCAGCGGACGAAACAGGCTCTCGCCGTGCTGCAGCTGGCCGTGCAGCTGGCGCCGGGCAGCGCGAATGCCCACGACAGCCTGGCCGAGGCGCATGAGGCGGACGGCGGCACGGCACTGGCCGTCGCGCACTACCGCCGTACGCTGGAGCTGGACCCGGGCAATACGCACGCGGCGGCGCGCCTGCGCAGCCTGGCCGCCCGTTAAGCTCGTCAAGTGCCCAGCTTCAGCACGGCATCGATCAGCGCGCGCGGATCGTAGAGGTTGTCCGGCATCACGATGTCCGGCTGCAGCAGCACGGGCGTGGCCGCGCCCGACGGGCGCTGGAACAGCAAGCGGGGCACGCCCAGCTCCAGGCCGCTGTTGGGCAGCACGAAATTCTGCGTGCCGCCGCTCTGGCGCGTGCGCGCCTGGCCCGCCGCGCCCACCACCTTGCCAAAGCCGAAATCCTGCATGACATTGCTCAACAGGATGGAGGAGGAATACGTGCGCCCGCCCACCAGCAGATAGGTGTTGCCCGAAAAATGCAGGGGATCGTCCAGCCGCGGCTGCTGCCAGGAGGTGATCTCGCCATCGATGACGTCGCCCAGCTTTTCGCGCGCGCTGTCGCGTCCCCGTATTACCTTCTTGCGGTAGGTCGAGGCCCAGCGGTAGGGCTTGTCCGCGATATAGCGCAGCACGCCATCGATCCACATGTCATCATTGCCGCCGCCATTCGCCCGCACGTCGATGAGCAGGGTGCGCACGTCCGCCGCGCGCATCTGGCGGAAGGCATCGGCCGTGAACGCCGTGAATTGCGCTTTGTCAGGCCAGGCAAAGGTGTTCAGGGTCAGCAGGGCGGCCTTGCCGGGCAGCAGTTCGAAGCGGAATTGCTGCGCGAAACTGCCATCGCTATCCAGATAGGCGGGCAGGGCGGCGGTGCCGGGCACCGTCAATTCCCGGCCGTCGTCCAGCTGCAAGGCATGGCTGGCCGGCGCGCCCAGCACCTTCCAGTACAGGAAGGGCCAGCGCAGCGACAGCAGGCTGGCACGAAATGCGGCCGTGTCGCCGTGGCAGCGGGCCAGCAAGTCGGCGACGATGCGGCTGGCCGGCACGCCATTGATGCGCGTGATGCGTGCGCCTTGCAGCGGCGTCGGCGCGCCGCCCAGCAGGGCCCGGATGTACAGGCCGCCAGCGCCATCGAGCGTGACTTCATAGGGGAAGAAGCGCCCTCCCTCGTCGAGGAAGGCCTGGCTTTGCGCCCGCGGCGCGGCCGGCGTGATGGCCAGGTGGCCATCGGCATACAGGGGATTGAGCGTGGACAGCAAGCGCCAGGCCTGGTCGGGCGACATCGGCGCCCGCATCCGTTCCTCGATGGCGGCGTAGGCGTGGCCCACAGCGGCGGGATCGGCGGAAAAGCCCGGCTCCGGGTGCGTCGCGGCGATCGCGTCCTGGACGAAGCGCAGGTCGGCGCGCAGCTGTTCCGGCGTCAGCGGGGGAACGGTGGCGCCCCGGGCCAACGCCAGCGGCGCACAGCACGACAGGATCAGGCAGGCTGACAGGTACTTCAGGCGGTTCATGGCATCCTTCCCCGGTGTCGATGAAGGATGCACTTTAATCAAGTCTGGCGCAGAACGCCAGTCATTCCGTGACGTGCTGCAGAAATTGCCGGGCAGGGAGCGGCATCAGGCGGCCAGGTGCGCACGATCCGCCTGGCCATGTTCGGCCCCGTGCATTGCCAGGTAGGCGACCAGGTTGTCATCGGCGATGTCCAGGGCGCGCAAGACTTCCCGCGTGAAGGTGACGGGCGCCGTGCCGGGCGCCGTGATGATGCGCTGGTCGGCCACGGCCCACGGCACGTCCTGGTACAGGGCGGCGCCCGCATAGCCGGTACTGGCCAGGTTGTCGGCGGAATTGGAGGTGTGGCGCACGGTGTCGAGCACGCCGGCTTGCGCCAGCACGCGCGTGCCGTCGCAAATGCCTGCCAGCACGACATTCTTGTCGCGGGCGGCGCGCAGCAACGGGCCCAGGTCGGGCGCCTTGCCGCTTTGCCAGTGGCTGCCGCCACACACCATCAGCAAATCGAGTTCCTCGAGATGGATTTCTTCCAGCGCCAGTTGCGGCGTGACCAGCATGCCGCCGGACGAAGTGACGGGCAAGCCGCCCGGCGTGGCGAACTGCGTGTAGAAGCCGTAGTACAGGCGCGCCGTGGAATTGATCAGGGCGGTTTCCCAATCGGCAAAGTTCTCGGTCAGAATGGTAATGGCACGTGTCATGAAAAGTCCTGTCGCAGGTGGAGATATCAATATGAATACAGGCTGGCTGGCCTGCTGGTGCCGAAAGCATAATAAAAAGCACTGACAATTTCTGTCAGGAGCCCACGCAAAATGATGGCGCGAGTTGCAACAGCCTGCGCTACAATCGCAGGCCCGTTACCGCGGGCATGACTCTGTTCCATGTACGCCTGTTGATTACCTCCTACTTGCCGCCGCCATGCTGATTCTGTTTTGCCGTGTCCTGTTCAGCATTGCTGGCCTGCTGCTGTTCTTCCTCTTCGATCAGTTAAGCGCGAACGAATGCCTGAAATTGAGCGTCTTGCTGGCGGCCTTCCTGCTGGGCGTAGGCGGCGTGCTGTATGCGTGGCGCGGCAATGCCAGCGCCAGCGCGATTACCGTGCTGGTGCGCGTCGTCGTGCCCGTGTTTTACCTCGATGTCGCCATCAAGGGCTTCTTGCGTGGCTATTTTGGCATGCGGCCGAATCCCAATGCGGTTTTACAGGCGATGTTTGCGACAGATCAAGCCGAGACAGGAGAGTTTTTCCTGCACAACAGCGTCGCCCTGGCGCAAGCGGCCGGCTGGTTCGTGCTCGTGACGGCGGCGGTGCTGCTGGCTGACCGCCAGTTGCAGCGCTGGCAGGCCGGGCGCGACAGTACGCCGCCGGGCTTGCCGCAAAAGGGCTTTGCCGTCTTCATGGCCGCATTGCTCGTGTCCTTGCACGTCAATACCACCATGCGGCGCGAAAATCCTGCCCTGTTCTGGCCGCTGCGCTACCAGCAATACAGCGCGCAACTGGAGGTGATGAAGTCCATGCAGCACGCGCTGACGGCGGCCATGGCCGCGCCGCGCGACTGGAACGTGCGCTATGCGGGCGAGGATGCCCGCACCGTCATCCTGGTGATCGGCGAGAGCACCAACCGCGCTTCGATGTCGCTGTATGGCTATCCGCGCGCCACCACGCCCCAGCTCGACGCTCTGCGGTCGAAGCTGCTGGTATTTAACGATGTGATTTCGCCGGCCGCCAGCACGGTGGAATCGATGATGACGATGCTCACGCCGGCCGATATCGGCAACCCCGATGCGTGGATGGCCAAGCCGAACTTGCTGATGCTGGCCGAGGCGGCCGGCTACAAGACGTTCTGGGTGTCGAACCAGACGCGCAACGATGGCTGGATCGGGCTGCTGGCGGGCGAGGCCGATGAAAGCGACTTCATCAACTACGGCACCGGTCGTGGCGAAAACAATTTTGATGGCAACCTGTTCCAGCCATTCGCCCATGCGCTGCGCGACGAGGCGCCGAAAAAGCTCATCGTCGTGCATTTGCTGGGCGCGCATCCCAGTTATGACATGCGCTACCCCAGCCGCTTTGCGCACTTCGACCGGGCGCACGACGCCGTCAGCGCGCAGATGGAACACCAGGGCAGGTCAAGCTGGATACGCAGCCAGCGCGACGAGTACGACAACGCCATCCGCTATGGCGATTATGTGCTCGGTACGCTGATCGGCATGACGGAAAAGGCCAAGACGGACCGCGCCGCGTCGCTGCTGTTCGTTTCCGACCACGGGCAGGAAGTGGGCTACAGCCGCAATCACGCGGGCCATTCGGCCTCGGACAAGAGCGGCTATGAAATTCCCATGTTGATCTGGAATAACCGGCAGGCGCCGCAATCGGCGGCCGCGCGCGCCGCGCTGGAAAACCGGCCCTACCAGACGGACAAGCTCGATGCGACCGTGCTGGGCTTGCTGAAGATCGAGACGCGCTATTACGCGGCGCAGGACGATATCCTCAGCAGCGCCTTCTTGCCCGTACAGCGCTTCATGAATGGCTTGCGCTACCAGCGCGCCGCTGGCCCGCTGACGCGGCAATGAAAAAGGCCCGGCGCCGCCGCAGTGTGCGGCGGGACCGGGCCCTCGGGTCTTGCGGATACCTTGCGGATTACTTCTCGGCGAACGCGCGCTCGACAACGAAGTCGCCAGGCGTCGAGGTATTGCCTTCCTTGAAGCCACGCGCTTCCAGCATTTCTTTCAGGTCGCGCAGCATGTCCGAGCTGCCGCAGATCATGACGCGGTCTTCGGCAGGATTGAGTGCCGGCACGCCCAGATCTTCGGCCAGCTTGCCGTTTTCGATCAGTTCGGTAATGCGGCCCATGTTGCGGAAGTCTTCGCGCGTCACGGTCGGGTAGTAGCGCAGCTTGTCGCTGACCATTTCACCCAGGAACTCATGCTTCGGCAGGTGCTCTTCCAGCAAGTCGTGGTAAGCCAGTTCATCGACCTGGCGCACGCCGTGCACGAGGATCAATTCGTCGAAGCGCTCATAGATGTCCGGATCGCGCACGATGCTGAGGAAAGGCGCCAGGCCGGTGCCCGTCGACAACATGTACAGGCGCTTGCCTGGCAGCAGGTAGTCGGACACCAGGGTGCCCGTCGGCTTGCGGCCGACGATCACGGTGTCGCCCACTTGCAAGTGTTGCAGGCGCGACGTCAATGGACCGCCCGGTACCTTGATGCTGAAAAATTCCAGGTGGTCTTCGTAATTGGCGCTGGCGATACTGTAGGCGCGCAGCAATGGCTTGCCGTCGACGCGCAGGCCGATCATGGTGAAGTGGCCATTCGAGAAACGCAGCGACGGGTCGCGCGTGGTGGTAAAGGAGAACAGGGTATCCGTCCAGTGGTGCACGCTTAAAACGCGCTCTTCATTCATCGAACTCATAGTATTTGTTGGCTGGTCAAAAAAATGGTTAGTTGCTGGCAACTGCTGGCAAAAGTGAAACCCTGTGTAGGCCCAGACGCTATTGTACCGGCCTCCACACGAAATTGTTACCGTCTATCGCCGCCAATGCTGCCGCACACGGTGCCAACATTATAGTGCGGCTGGCAAGATCGGGCTGGAATTCGCCCGTAAACGGGCTGCGGGCATGCGGACTCTTGACCTGGCTCAGTTTTTCAGGGCGCCGCGCCAGGGCTGCCGCCAGCGCACGCCGGCGCGGCCGTGGCGGCGCCCCGGAAGCGCCGGCGCAGGGCGGCATTGGCCGGGTCGGACACGTAGCGGGCCACGAGGGCGGCCGCCAGCGCCGTCGCTGCCAGGAACAGCGCCAGCCAAGGCAGCCGTTCCGCGTAGCCCAGACCCGCCTTGTCGACCACATTGCGCATGCCGGCCAGCACGATGATATGGAACAAATACAGCTCATAGCTGTGCCGTCCCAGCCATTGCAGCGGGCCGGGGCGGGCCCGGCCGGCCGCCTGGCCCGCCGTGGCGCCCGCGATGAAGGCGGCGCCGGCCACGGCGACCCACGTAAAACCGAACACCTCATGGCCGCCGATGCCGCGCACATACAGGGCCGCCAGGGCCAGGCCCGCCGTCCAGCGCAAGAATCGCCCCGCCCGCGCGCCCGGTTGCCAGTGTTGCGTCAGCAGGGCCGTCAGGCAACCGATGGCGATGGCGTCGAAACAGGCAAGGTAGCCGTACATGAAGTAAATCTCGTTGCCCACATGCAGGCTGCGGTACACGGGGCCGGCGGCGATGGCGGCGCCGCACAGCAGCATGATCCAGTGCCGCTGGCGCAGCAAGCGGCACGACAGGGGCAGCAGCAGATAGAACGTTTCTTCAACGGATAGCGACCAGTATACGTTCAGGCAGTAATTGAAATAGCCGGCGCTTTGCATCAGCACGTTGTGCCAGAAGGTCAGGACGGAAGCGATGGCGATGACGAAGTAACTGGCGGGCAAGTCCTTGCCGCCATCGGAATTGGCAAAGAAGGGCACGTCGAGCACGCCCAGCAGTACGATAGTGGACAGGGCCAGCAGCAGCGCGGGCAGCAGGCGCGCGATGCGGTAGGCATAAAACGCCGCCAGGTCGATGCGCGCCAGGTCGCCCCAGCGACGCAGCGAGGTCGAGGTGATCAGGTAGCCGGAAATGACGAAAAACACGGTCACGCCGTAATTGCCCTGGTAGGCGGCGCGCAGTAGCCAGGATGGCAGGACTTCGAGCGGGCTGTTCTTCAAACCGTAGGCGAGCGCAAAGTGCAGCACCAGCACGCACAGGATGGCGGCGCCGCGCAGCGCGTCGATATGGCTGTTCCGGATATTCAATATGAGTCCTTCGCAAGATGGTTGGCGACGCAAGGGGCAATTATGTGACAAGTGTCGCTTGCCGGTCAATGATTTTGAAGATAAGGACGCGCGCTGCCGTATCGGAGCAGGGGGCGGGGAAGTCTTGCGTGTATGATATTGCCGAACAGAATTGTTGGGCATCTGTCATCTCGCGGGGGCGTTTTGTGGCCTTCCAGCCCCATGAATCTGCGTGCACGATTGCGTGTTGCCACGATGCCCGGCCCACAGCGAAAGGTAATAAAGATGTATAAAACAGTGCGCGACATGTTCCTGCATTTCAAGGAAGCCGTCCCATTCCGCCTCGTCCCCGCCCTGATTTGCACGGTCTTGCTGGTGAGCATGCTATTGCTGCCGGCGCCGGATGGCTTGACGCCCAAGGCCTGGGGCCTGGTGGCGATCTTCCTCACCACGATTTTGGCGATCATCCTGAAAGTCATGCCGATCGGCGTGATGGCGATGATGGCCATCGTCATCGTGTCACTGTCGCAAGTGACGTCGACCTCGTCCAAGGGCGCCATCACGGATGCGCTCAGCAGTTTTTCGAATCCCCTGATCTGGCTGATCGTCGTGGCGATCCTGATTTCGCGCGGCTTGAAAAAGACGGGATTGGGCAGCCGCATCGGCTTGCTGTTCATCTCGCTGCTGGGCAAGCGCACCATGGGCATCGGCTATGGCTTGGCGATTTGCGAACTGGTGCTGGCACCGTTTACGCCAAGTAACACGGCGCGCGGCGGCGGCATCGTCCACCCCGTCATGAAGTCGATCGCCAACGCCTTCGACTCGGACCCGGCCAAGGGCACGGAAAAGAAAGTCGGCACCTATCTGGCCCTCGTCAACTACCACGCCAACCCGATCACGTCGGCCATGTTCCTGACGGCCACGGCGCCGAACCCGCTGGTGGTCGACTTCGTGGCCAAGGCCAGCGGCCAGGCTTTCCACCTGACGTGGACCACCTGGGCGCTGTGCATGCTGCTGCCGGGCCTGGTCTGCCTGCTGGCGATGCCGTTGATCATCTACTGGCTGTCGCCGCCGGAACTGAAAGCCACGCCCGACGCCGTCACCTATGCCAAGGCGGAACTGAAAAGCATGGGCCCGCTGTCACCGTCGGAAAAAGTCATGCTGGGCACCTTCGCCTTGCTGCTCTTGCTGTGGGCCAACGTCCCAGCCATGCTGTTCGGTCCCGCATTTTCGCTCGATGCGACCGTCGTCGCCTTTGTCGGCTTGTTCGTGCTGATCATTACCGGCACCATCGACTGGGATGACGTGCTGTCGGAAAAGAGCGCCTGGGATACCCTCGTATGGTTCGGCGCGCTCGTCATGATGGCCGAGCAATTGAACAAGACGGGCGTGATCGCCTGGTTCTCGGCCGGCATGAAGGCGGCGATTATCGCCAGCGGCATGGACTGGCTGCCGATCGCCGGCGTCCTCGTGCTGGTGTTCGTCTTCTCGCACTACTTCTTCGCCAGCACGACGGCCCACATCAGCGCCATGCTGCTGGCTTTCCTGACGGTGGGCCTGCACCTGATCCCGGCCGAATACCATGTGCCGTTCATGCTGATGATGACGGCCGGCTCGGCCATCATGATGACACTGACCCACTATGCCACGGGTACGTCGCCCATCATCTTCGGCAGCGGCTTCGTGACGATGGGTAACTGGTGGCGCGTCGGCTTCATCATGTGCGTGGTGGAACTGCTGATTTTTGCCGTCGTGGGCAGCACCTGGTGGAAAGTGCTCGGCTACTGGTAACGCAGGCTGTCACCGCCGCTACAGCTGGCGCGCCAGGCTCTGCACCGTCGCCAGGCAGTGCTTGAGCTCGCCGCCCGCGGCGCGCTTCCACAGGGCGGCCGCCTGCGACCACGCCTTTTGCGCCAGCAAGTCCTTGATTTCGCTCTGCAATTCGCCTGGCAAGCCGCCGAACTGGCGCAGTTCCAGTGTACGGGGCTGGCCGTGGCGGCCCGCCGGGTCGTTTTCTTCCAGCGCATCATGCAGGCTGCCGTAACGGTGCGTGATGCCGGCGTCGTCCACGGCCGCCAGCGCCAGATCGGGCGCTTCCTCCAGATCGTAGCCGAGGTCGCGGCAAGGTTCGTCGATCAGCTGGGCGATGTTATAGATCGTCAATACCTGCGCGGAACGCACGACGTCCGTCAGGTCGTGCACGTCGACGCCCGCGTCCAGCAAGCGCTGCAGGGCAGGGGAGTTGATGAAGGGAAAGCCTGATTCTCCCAGTTCGCGCCAGCGTTCCAGCCATTGCGGCTGCGGCATGGACTCGTCGATGACGTCGGACCACAGGCCGCGCAGCAGCAACTGCTGCAGCAAGGGACCATATTTCTTGTGTTGAATATCTTGCGCGAGGGCGTCTGCCTGCGCCGCATCGATGCCGCATTCCTGCAATCGCCCGGTGATCGTTGTCATTCTCCGCCGCCAGCCTTTCCATTTCATCTTGTCCAGGCGGCATCATATACGCAAGCGGGCGGTTCCCCCATGCACGCTTGATGTGTTGTTGTAGATCAAAGCCTGTTTTGCGGACCTGCGCTAATATCTATTAAATAAGCGCAGTCGGCGAAGTTGAATATCGAGACTGATATGCGGGTATTTCAAGCGGCACCAGGCATTTACCGGAGCCGCTTGAATAATGCAGGAAATTAATAAAGAACGATTAGTTCTTCAGGCTGCAAAAGGAAGCATAGTGGTCTTGCGTGTAATAGCGTTCCACCAGCTTGCGTTTGCCCGCCGGAGTCTGCACGAGCAATACCGCGCGATGCGAACCTGCTCCGCCATCGCCGCCGATACCCAGATAATATTCATAATAAATCTCGTCCTTGCCGGCGGCAGGGAGACGCTTTTCATTATTATTGAAGACGGTATTGCCTGGGCCGCCCGCCACGGCGCTCGTTTTCGCGTTGCGGTATGCGTCGTATTCGCTATTTTGCGGCGTGGGCAGGGTTTTGCTCGGTTCCCTTTTGCCGCAATCGGGGATTTTTGCCGCATAGGCATGGGAAGAGAACAGGGCGCCTGCCACGATAAGACCAAGCGACCAGGTTGTTGCGCGTTGAATTTTCATCGGTAAGCTTTCGTTGGTGCTGCGTTCAATGGATGGGCTATTGCGGATGCGGCCGGAATCCGGGCGGCCGGTGTCATCACTGCAATGCTGAATATAGTAGTATTTTTAAAAAAATTACTATTCAATTGTCACGCACCGATAAATAACCATATATTTACTTCAGGGAAACTATGTGGGATGCATTGCGAAAAATAAATGCAAGGCAAGGAATGGAAAGCAGTCGCGCTGCCATTTGCATTAACGTGACAATGTTTGAGTTTTTTTGATCGGTAATTCGTTATGCTTCGAAGAAGTTACTGGCAAGAAGCAAGCCAGTCCAGGCGTCGTATTTTCCCGATATTCTGTTGTTGGGTATATTCGAGCCGGAATAAAGGATGACTTCATTGATTTAAATCATTAACCTCTGATAGGAATCTGCATGAGCCATGACCACCTCGGTTGCGCCTGCTGCAACCTGCCACACCTGCCTACGCTGACAAGCGGCCTGTTGACGGGAACCGCACTCAGCGGTGAACTGGACACGGCGTTCCAGCAGGCATATCCCCAGCACGCCCAGAAACTGACGCCGCAAGCGACGATTTTCCATAACGGTAACATTCATACCATGGCTGCGGATGGCAGCGACCAGGTGGCGGCGCTGGGTATCGCCAGCGGCACCATCATTGCCACCGGCACGCTGGACGAGGTGCGCCAGGCCATGCAGCCGCATCAGGCAAGCGAGGTGGACCTGGACGGCCGCACCTTGCTGCCGGGCTTCGTCGAACCCCATATGCACATCCTGCCCAGCGCGCTGTACAAGAGCTGGCTGTCGCTCACGCCGTTCCTGAGCGCACCCCGGCAGCAGGAACTGGATCCGGAATACAGTTTCAAGAGCATCAGTTGGCGGATTGGCGCGGCGCTGGGGCAGCCGGATCAGCTGCCGAAAGACAAGAAAGGCAACCCTTGGGTGCTGGGCTTCGGCGTCGATCCCTCGCTGATGCAGTCGTGGGAAGACATCACCGCCAGCGAGCTCGATAAGCTGAGCAGCACGGTGCCCATCCTGCTGATGAACTCGTCCGGCCACCTGGCCTATCTCAATACCGCGGCACTGAAGGCGGCGAACATCGAGGACAGCCCTTCCGGCGTGCTGACCGAAATCAGGATCGCCAAGGCGCTGCTGGTTGCGCCGCTGCCCAAGCTGCCGGAGTTTATCGCGTGCCTGAAGCAGGTGCTGGACAACGCCTCGGCCATGGGCTTTACCAGCGTCTTCGACGCGGGCCTGGGCGCCACCGATGCGCCGCTGGTGGAAATCGGCTTGCTCAAGCTGGCGGCCCATCTCGGTCCCGTGCGCATTGGCGCCGCGCTGTTCACCAAACCCGACGAAAAGGCACTGGACAATTGGCTCGATCATTACAAGCCGGACCTGGACAATCACGGCGACCAGCGTTTCAGCATCAAGGCGATCAAGCTGATCGCGGACGGCTCCAACCAGGGCTTGACCGGTTACCAGAGCCAGCCCTATGCCTGCTCGGATGAACATTCGATACCTGAGGTGCCGCCCACCGGCTTGAGCAATTACCCCGACACGTCCGTGTTTTCCCGCATGCTGGACAAGGCAGTGGGGCGCGGCTGGCCCGTGCTGGTGCACGCCAACGGCGACAAGGCGGTGGAATATGTGCTGCACAGCTACGACAAGGTATTGACGCCACGGCCAGGCGGCATCAGCGAAGAGGAAGCGAAAAAGCGGCGCCAGCTGCGCCTGCGCGTCGAGCACGCCTCACTGCTGAATGATGAGGCCATCACGAAAATGGCGACACTGCAGCTGAACCCCAGTTTCCTCATCGGCCACGTCGGCTATTGGGGACACACGTTCCAGCAGACCATTTTTGGCCAGGAGCGGGCCCAGTTGCTGGACCGTTGCCACTCGGCATTGAATGCGGGCATGCACATCAGCTTGCACTCGGACCATTTCGTCTCGCCGCTGGGGCCCTTGCGCATGATGGAGCAGGCGGTGTTCCGCACCATGGAAGGTGCGCCAGGGAAAGAGGTGCTGAATCCGGACGAGCGCATCAGCCGCATGGCGGGATTGCGCGCCGTCACGCTCGATGCCGCCTGGCATTGCCACATGGATCATCTGGTGGGCTCGCTGGAAGCCGGCAAGCGGGCCGACCTGGTGATCCTGGCGCAAGACCCGCTGGACGACAACGTGCGCAAGCTGCGCGACATCGTGGTGGAGGAAACCTGGCTGGCAGGGGTGAAAGTGCACAGCGCCGCCACATCCGCAGGGGCAGTGACGCGCTAGGCGGCTATAAACGTAACAGCCCCCGATAGCTGCAGGCAGCTATCGGGGGCTTTCAGTTACTGCGGGGCGTCACAGGGTCAGGCCAGCTTGTGCTTGCCTGCCGAGAAACGGTTCCAGCCATAACCGGCGACGATGATGGCCAGGATGGCGGCCTGCGCCAGCAAGGTTTCCAGGGTCGGCAGGATGCCCAGCAAGTCGATACGCATGAAATCGACGGGGGTGACGCCGACCCAGCCCGCTTCCTGCAGCGCGGCCACGCCTTTGCCCATCAAAATCACGGCCAGCACGGCCACGAAGGCGGACGTCCACGAGAAGAATTTGCCGATCGGCATGCGGGCGCTCGTGCGCAGCAAAGCCCAGGCGATCACCACCAGCAGCACGATGGCCACGAGGAAGCCGCCCAGCAGGGCGCCGCCATTGCCGTCCGCCGCCAGGGCGGAATAGAACAGCACGGTTTCAAAGACTTCGCGGTAGACGGCGATGAAGGCCAGGGCGAACAGGCCCCAGGCGGAGCGCCGCGACATCGCCGCCGTGAGTTTTTCGTGCAGGTATTCCTGCCAGCGCCCGGCGCTGCTCTTCTGGTGCATCCACAAGCCCACGCTGAGCAAGACCAGGGCTGCAAACACGGAACCGAGTCCTTCGCTCACTTCACGGCTGGCGCCGCTGATGGTCACCAGATACGTTGCCGCCACCCACGTCAGGCCGCCTGCCACCAGTGCGCTGGCCCAGCCCGCATGCACGTAGGGCAGCACATCGTTGCGCTTGGCCTTGCGCAGGAAGGCGATGATGCCGATCACGATCAGCAGCGCTTCCACGCCTTCGCGCAGCAGGATCGTCAGGGCGCCGACAAAGGTCGTCATCGGCTCGGCCTTGGCGTCGCCCAGCTCCGCTTCCACATGGGTAAACAATTGCTGCAGCTTTTCTCCCGCCGCCTCGGCCTCGGCCACCGTGCCCTTGGCCACGGCGGAACGGTACGCCAGCATGGCGTTTTCCACGGCCAGCAGCAAGGACTTGTTGCGCGCGCCGACCATCGGCTCGATCGGCTCGAAGCCGTCCAAGTAGGCCGACAGGCCCAGGCGCGTGGCGCCCGCGCGGTCGCCCGCATGCATGGCGGCCAGGCTTTCCGCCAGACGCAGGCGGGACAGGGCCAGGCCGGCCGGCTTGTGCGCCTCGGCCTTGTCCGGGTGGCTGCGCAGGTAGGCCGTCAGCGCCTGCGCTTCGTCCGCGCCCAGCTTGGCGGCCACGGCTTCCTGTGTCAGCGTCGTCACGGCAGCCAGGTCGGCGTACAGTTTTTTGCTGCGCGGATCGTCCTGCCACAGCTTTTCGCCGCGCAAGCTTGCCGCCGCGTCGTGCGACATGCCGCCGATATAGAACGCCAGGTCCCAGCGCTCGTTCTCGGACAACTGGCCGAAACTGGCCATCGAGGTGCCGGACACGCCTTGCGAAATGACCTGGTACAGCGCCATCAGGCTGCGCGACTGCGCCCGATCGCCATCCGTGAAGGCGATCGGCTTCGGTTCCAGGCTGGCCGCCAGGGGGCCGTCGCCGCCGCCGGCCACGCCGTGGCAAGACGCGCACTGGGCCGCATACAGGGCCGCGCCGCGCGCCAGGTTGGGCAGCGTTTTCGGCGCCACGGGGATCGGGTAGGCGGCGATCAGCAAGCCGTTCGCATGGTGCGCTAGGCGCTTGACTTCCACGCCGTCCGCCTTGGCGACGACGGCCGCGCGCAGGTCGGCGATGGCGGCGGCAATGGCCGCCTTGGAAGCGTGGGCGGGCAGGGCGGCGATCTGCGTCGTCGCGTTGTCCGTGAAATCGAGCATTTCCGCGTATTCCGCCTCGCTGACCACTTTGCCGTGCTCGACGGCGCCGCTGTAATCGACGGCAACATAATCGATCAATTGCCACAACTGCTTGGCGCCGGCGCCCTGGTCGGCCACTTGCGCTTGCGCGCCGCCTGCCAGTAAGAGGCTGAGGCTGGCGGCCACGAGCGGATAGCACACGAGCCATTTCTTGATAGAACTGAACATGATTCTCATTCTCATTCTCATTTGTCGTTAACCCGGCGACTATAGGACAGACAGTGCGGGGTGTCAACGGCGCACGGGCGTGCGCGGGCGCAAACAGCGTCGTCCTGGTCAATATGCTTGACCAGGACGGCGTGCCTGGAGAATGAAACGAGGGGGGGACGGTTATTGCTTCGATGCCGCTTTCGCGTACAGGCCCCTGGCCAGTCCGTTGTCCGCATCGTCGACCTTCAGGCCGCCCTTGACGACGCGCAAGGCCAGCTTCTGGAACGCCTGGCCCCGCAACCACTGGGGATCGGTGACGGCGAACGCGGCGATGCGTTCCTGCGCGCGCTCGGCCGGCACGGCCAGCCATTGATAGTCGGCCTTCGATCCCTGGCGGCGCAAGCCGGCGCGCACCCAGCGTTCCGACGCCGGCATGCGGACGATGGCGTCGCCGTTCGCCACGCTGACGGCCGTGGCCGTCTTGCCGCTTTGCGCCTCGAACTTCACTTCCACGCCGGGCATCGGCCCTACTTGGGGGTAGCCAACGATGGCCACCCACACGCCCGCTTCGGCGGGTTTCTGGATGCGCATTTCCGCTTCCTCGAACACGCGAAACTGCGGCTCCTTGCCGCCGTTGCCCGTCTCCAGGGTCACCAGGTCGCCGGCAACGCGCCACTCGCCGCTGGCTTGCTCGTCGGTATTGCCATAACTGAGCATCCATTCGAAGGTGCCGTCCTTTTTCAGCAGCAGTTCGGAACCCGTTTCCATGACGCCTTGCAGGTAATAGTGTCCGGGCAGCGTGGCCGGGGCCGGCTCGGCCGCGCTGGCCGAAAACGACCAGGCGAGGGCGGCGCAGGCCAGCAGGCCGGAGAGGGATTTCTTCATCGGTGTATCCTCGGTGTGTCTTTCATGAAATGCCATCATAGCAACATCAATCGCATTGCCGTCGCACGACACACCGCGCAGCCTGCCGGCGGCGTGCCGCTCAGCTGCCGCTGAAATCGAGCACCACGCGCGAGGCAACCTGGCCATGTTCCAGCCGGCTGAAGATCTCGTTGATGGCCGACAGCGGCTGCAATTCCACGCCGGCCTTGACCTTGCCCGTGGCGGCGAAGGCGAGCGCTTCGGCCATGTCCTGGCGCGTGCCCACAAAGGAGCCGCGTATCGTCACGCAATTGGCCACCACGTCGAACAACGGCGTCGGGAAGTCGCCCGGCGGCAAGCCGACCAATACGCAGGTGCCACGCTTGCGCGTCATCGCCACGCCTTGCTGGAAGGCATCGATCGACGGCGCCGTGATCAGCACGCCATGGGCGCCGCCCCCGGTCGCTTCGCGCAAGGCCGCGACCGGATCGCCCTGGCGCGCATTGATGGTCACTTCGGCGCCCAGGGCGCGCGCGTGCTCCAGTTTGCCTTCATCGATGTCGACGGCCGCCACGCGCAAGCCCATGGCCACGGCATATTCGATGGCCAGGTGGCCCAGTCCGCCGATACCGGACACGGCCAGCCACTGGCCCGGCCGCGCGCCCGTTTCCTTGATGCCCTTGTAACTGGTCACGCCGGCGCAGATGATGGGCGCCGCCTGCACGGCGGACAAGCCGGCCGGAATGTGCGCGACGTAGCGCGGGTCGGCCAGGATGTATTCGGCGAAGCCGCCATTCTTGGTGTAGCCGCCGAACTGCGCCTCGGCGCACACGGTTTCCCAGGCTGCCAGGCAATGTTCGCAATGGCCGCAGGCCGAGTACAGCCAGGGCACGCCGACCCGGTCGCCCAGCTGCACTTCCGTCACGCCCGTGCCCACGGCCACCACGAGGCCGATGCCTTCGTGGCCGGGAATGAACGGCGGCGTCGGCTTGACGGGCCAGTCGCCGCGCGCCGCATGCAAGTCCGTGTGGCAGACGCCGCACGCTTCCGTCTTGACGAGGATCTGGCCGGGGCCGGGCACCGGCACGGCGACGTCGCGCAGCACCAGCGGTTGACCCAGCTGTTCGACAACGGCGGCTTTCATGGTGGTGGGGATCATGTTATTCCTTATGTAGTGGCAAATGCAGGACGCAGGCGCTCTGCCATGGTCTGTTCAACAGAGGCTTGCGAATGATCATATTCTGCTGCACACAATAGGAAAATTGATTGATCTACATCAACATATACCGGGAGGGGAGGCGATAAAAAAGCACCTGGAACGGTGCTTTTTCGCTGGCTGCTATTTAGCCAATCACTTGCCGGCACCGAGGGTTGCCAGCGGCTGCGGGGCATACAGCGCATTCTGGAAGGCTGGCACGTATTCATAGCTCATCATCTTCCCCAGCTTCAATGATTTGATATACGTGGAAAAACTGCCGTCGCCCAGTTTCAGGTCGACCGATTCCGCGCGCGTGCTCGATGCATGGCTCAGCAGGCGGGAAACGGCATAGCCATGCGTCAGCTTGCCGGCGCCATCCTTGTTGGTGAAGCTGTTGCTCACCACCTCGGCCTCGTGCGACAGGTCGCCCAGCTTTTTGCCTTCGAAAACAAAATCCAGCTTGCCCGTCGCGCTGTCCGTGACGGCAAAGGAAACGCTTGCTTCAGTTTCCTGTATGTCGATACCGGTCAGCCACTTGGGCAAGTTGTAGCCGACCACGCCACGCACCCTGGCCAGTTCCGTGTTGACGGGAAGCTTGAGCACATAGCCCCAGAAATCATGGGACAGCGATTGGCCCAGCAAGGTCAAGGGGCCAAAACTGGTGGAGCCGGGCTTGTTGGTCACAATCGCCAATGAAATTTCATTGTAGCTGTCGTTGTCGCAGTATTCGTAGGCGTAGGCCGTCAACGCCACGGCTCCACGGCCTGGCCACACTTGCAGCGGCTGGACTGCCTTCAATATGTCTTCCGGCATCAATTCCTTCAAGCGGGCGAGGTCGGCCGTAAATACGGCCGTGATCTTGCGGTTCTTGTAATAGAAATTCGGCGAATACGAGGCAAAGCCGATGTCGACCTTTTCTTTCCGCATGCCCTTGAACCAGCTCAGATCAAGGTCCGGCGCTTCCGACGCAATGACCGATAAGGGCGGATTCGAGCGGAAGCGCTCGTACAGGCCGCCAGCCGCCACGGGGACGGCATGGCCGGCGATATCGATGATGACGGGCGTGTTTTCGGCAGGAGTTTCGGCCCGCGCCGGGCCTGCGGCTAGACTCAGCATCAATGTCGATACTGAGGCGGCTGCTGCCGCGGCAATTTTCATGTTCATGGCTTGCACCTTCAATGTTGGATGTGGAAAAATTCAGTTCAAATCCCGCTATTCATCCTGCGGCGATACTGGCGGTTCCTGATGGCGGTTTCCCATTGCTGCATCAGCAGCGCCAGGGCGGGCGCCACCTGGGGCCTGGTATGCTTGCCCTGGCTCAGGCGCCGCAGCTGGTACTTGACCATCGCCATATACGCGGTGGACGACAGCACCTTGTTTTTCCAGGTGATGGCCCTGAGCAGGGGGCTCGCCGATGGATCGGCACGCCATGCCTTGGGCAATTGCGGATCGATCGCCAGCGCCGTTCCCATGCCGGCCATGGCGATGCCGCTGTCGAGCACTTGCTCGACCACCTGGTAGCGGCGTATGCCGCCCGTCACCATCAGGGGCATGCTGGCCACCGTGGCGATCTCCTTGGCGAACTCCAGGAAATAGGCTTCGCGGGCCAGCGTGCGGCCATCGCGGGTCTGGCCATGCATGGCAGGCGCTTCATAACTGCCGCCGGACAACTCAATCAAGTCCACGCCCAGGGTGTTGAGCATGGAAACGACTTCCTTGGCATCTTCCGAACTGAAGCCGCCTTTCTGGAAATCCGCCGAATTGAGCTTCACCGCGACGGCAAAGCCCTTGCCGACGGCTTGCCGCACCCCGTTGACGACGTCGACCAGCAAGCGCGCCCGGTTTTCCAGCGATCCGCCCCAGCGGTCCGTGCGTTGATTGGTCAGCGGGGAGAGGAACTGACTGATCAGGTAACCGTGCGCCGCATGGATTTGCACGCCCGTAAAGCCGAACCGCTCGGCCAGCCGGGCGCTGTTGACAAAGCGCTGCTTCACGTCGGCAATATCGGCCTCCGTCATCTCGCGCGGCGCCGAAAATTGCCTGGAAAAGTTGCCCATATCCATGGGCACAGGAGACGGCGCGATGGTTTCCTGCCCCAGGGCGGCAGGCATCTGGCGCCCTGGATGGTTGATCTGCATCCAGATCTGCGCCCCGCGTGACCGTGCGGTGCGCGACCACTGCTCGAAGCGGGCGCCAAATTGCTCTGACTCAAGCACCACGCCTCCGGGCCCCGTCATGGCGCGGCGGTCGATCATCACGTTTCCGGTGATCATCAGGCCAACGCCACCGTCCGCCCACGACTGGTACAGGCGGATCAGCTCTTTTGACGGCGCGTGGTCCTTGTCGGCCATGTTTTCTTCCATGGCGGCTTTGGCAAGGCGGTTCGGAATGACTGTCCCATTGGGCAATGTCAGTGCGGTAAAGGGTTTCATGCTGATCTCCAAGGTTGCGATAGCCTCACGATAAGCTTTAAGCTAACTTGAAGGTCAAGCCCAGAAACGAAAAAAAAATCGCACTGTCGCGTTCGGGACACTGGTTTGAAGAACGGACGCTCCCCTTGAGGCACAAAAATCCCGTGGCTGCCGATCGGCCGCTTGACATTCAAGTTGGCTTTAAGCTTATAGTTGATCACGCTGTGTTCGGCGGACATGGCCCAGACTACTCAACTATTCGGAGGACGATCCTATGTCTGTTTTCAAGAAACTGCTCCTGGCTGTCATGCCCTTGCTGTTCCTGCAGATAGTTGCTGCTGAACCGGTGTCCCCCATGCGCGATCCGGCCATGGAAAAAGTGCTGATAGTCATGACCAATCATTCCCGATATCCGAGCAGAAACGACCATACGGGGCTGTGGCTCACGGAATTGACGCATGTGTATGATGTGCTGCAGGAAGCCGGGTATGGCATCGACTTCGTCAGTCCCAGCGGCGGTGTGGTGCCGCTGGATGAACGCAGCCAGGGATGGCTGTACATGGATGAGGCAGCAAAAAGTCACCTGAGTGATCCTGCTTTCATGGCATTGCTGCAATCGACAAAAGCTGCGGCCGACATCGATCCCGCTGCCTATGGGGCTGTTTTCTACACGGGCGGCCATGGAACGATGTGGGATTTCAAGGGCAACAAGGACCTCAAACGCATTGCCGAGGCCATCTACCGCAACGGCGGCGTCGTTTCCTCCGTGTGCCATGGCGCCGCTGGCTTGCTGGATCTGGAGGACGAGAAGGGCGAGCCACTGATAAAAGGGCGCAGCGTGACAGGATTTTCCAACTTGGAAGAATCGCTTGCCGGCATTAAGGACCAGGTTCCCTACCTTTTGCAAAGCGAGATCGAGAGCAAAGGGGCGCTGTATGCCAAAGGCTTTTTCCCGTTTGGCAGCTTCGTGCTGACGGACGGCCGCCTCGTCACCGGCCAGAACCCTGGTTCCAGCAAGGAAGTGGCGCAAGCTCTGCTCAAGGCTTTACAGAATAACAAACTACAACTTCAGCGGGAAAAATAATGAAAATTGGCGAATTGGCCAAGCGCAGCGGCTTGGCGGCGTCCACGATCAGGTTCTACGAATCCAAGGGCTTGTTGAAAGCCGTGAGCCGCCAATCGAACGGCTACCGCGACTATCCGCTGGAAGCGGTGGCGGTACTGTCGATTATCAGCGACGCGCAGCAGGCGGGCTTTTCTCTCGATGAAATCAAGCAAGTCTTGCCGGAAGATAGTTCATCATGGAAGCATGATGAATTGATGGCCGCGCTCAAAAAGAAGATAGCCGATATCGAATCGCTGGAAGTGCGCCTGGCGCAGAACAAGGCCCATCTTTTGTCGTTGATTCAATTGATCGATGCAAAACCGGAGGATGTGGACTGCAAGGACAATGCCGCCAGGGTCATGGAAAGCTTGGGTATTGCCAGTAAAAATTAATACAAGGCGGCTGCGGGTGGCGGGTATTCGAATGCAGATCAGGGGAGGGTGGCCGCTCGTCCGGGTGCTTTCTGGACAATATTCGGTCAGAATTTTGAATCGCTGCAGTCTGGATTGGTGTGTAATGATAAATTAGTGCTTCATTAAATTGCCTCATATTTACCGAACGAAAATAAGATTGCAAATTATTTAGCATTCTCACTTGAAAGTGATACCTCGACAACCCATATACTTGGCTGTAAGAAAGTGGGAAATTCCACCTCATGCATCACCGAGTCTAGTGGTAATAGCAGTGCCCCGGAACCTGTCGGCTTCCTGGGCGTGGAAAAATAGCGCTGTATCGCGCACCGTGCCGGCCGGTTGTCGGTATTTTTGAAAGGCCGCCTTGTAGCGGAATATCCAATATGTACAAACAAATTTCACCAGCCGATGGCTGGCATTTCGTGTCCAATGAAGAGGTCACCGGCAAGCCCATCGTATTCACGTTAGCTGCCTGGGCGTTGGTCGAAGACGGGTCAGCTGTCATAGGTCTTATTGGTGACGTCGCGGGCGGCGGCCCAGATCGCGAGAGTTCTAGTCATAAGATGATGGCTCGATTGGTCTCCGTACCGCCAATCAAAGGGGAATACAAACACATCACAGGCATGACTGTAGCCGAGCTAGCCGCTGCAAAGCCGAGCTCTGAACGTAATTTGACTTAGTAGGCATTTTCAACGTCGCTATAGAAATACAAAGCTCGCGACCAGCGTTGGCACGTGTATGAAAACGAGCTCATCGAATTTAAACGAGTCGCAGCCGTTCTGGAAGCAGAGTAGCAGCACGTGGAACGCAAAAAGATTGCTAGCCAGTACGCCGACAGCATATAGGTACTCAAAATGCTGTCGGCGTACTAATGATAATCACTAAAAAGTATAGCCCACCTCCGTCTATAATTTGACATAATATAAATTATGCGAAGTTATGGATGGATTTGAGAAAACCTCCATTTTGCCAGTTCCCCAATCGCAAATGCGATTTTCCCCCTCTGCGCGCCGCTGTCGCTGATGCTGCGCCGCCGCGCTTGAACGAGCTGCATGAAATACGGCTTGTCCCCGTCCATGTGCGGTTTGTTCACGTCCAGATTCGCGTGCAGGTGCAAGTCTGGCGCTGCGATGATGTTGGCGATCAGGTCTGGCAGGCTCCTGCGCGACACCACGGTGCCGTTGAGTGGCGCGCGACACGTCGTTCGTTCGTCGCCGACTTCGTCTTCGTTCGTCATCCAGACTGGGTGCACGATGGCTTATGCGAGGCCCGGTGCTTCGATGGCGTCGGCGGCGCGGCGGAATGGTTTCAGGTGTTACGCCAGCCTGGCGTTATCTTATTTGCAGAATGTGCCGGGACCTTCATCGTAGATGCCCATCGACAGGATGAAAACCAGGCGTTCAACACCGGAGGCCCGCATGGCGGAAATGATGCTGTTGGCCTGGTCTTCCATGTCGTCGCCCAGCAGATTGGCGTTAACCAGGACATGGAGTCCGGTGAGGCGTGCCGGCCTGGCGCCTTGTCTCGTGGTAAATTGCCGTCCGTGAGAAGTATCTCCAATACCTACAATATCAATGAAATCAGGCGTTTGCCGACTATTTTGCATGAGAAGTCTCAAGATCCGCATGACCCGGCAGCCTGCACGCACGGCGTTGCTTTTACCGCCTTGCCAGCGCTTCCTGTCCCTTGCCGGCGCGCTGGCCATCGCGGCCGCCTTGTGCGGCTGTGCCAGCAAGCCTGGGCCCTGGCCTGCGCGCGCCCTGCCGGCGTCGGCTGCCGTGACGGTCGATGCCACGCAATTCCTGTCTAGAAAACAACTGGTGGACTGGCAAGTCGACCTGGACGAACGCCGCCTGCGCGCCACGGGTTCGCCCCGGCATGAAGCGTATATCGACGTCCTGCATGAACGCCTGGCGCGCGCCGGTGTCAAACAACTGCGCTTCGAGCCTGTCAGCTTCCGGCAATGGTCGGTGCAGCCGGAAGACTGGGGCCTGGAAGTGGTCCACGACGACAGGTCTGGCGTGCTGCCCACGGCTGGCTACATTCCGTATTCGGGCGTGACGCCGCCGTCCGGCATTACGGGGCGCATCGCCTATCTGGCGCCGGGGGCCAGTCCCGATGCCAGCCTGGCCGGCAAGCTGGTGCTCGTCGACATGCCCGCCGTGGCGTGGACGGGCAAGGTTTTCCATCGGTCCGCCGTGCATGTCCACGATCCGGACCACGCCATGGGGCCGGACACGCCGTATGCGCGCCAGTTCCAGATGCTGGGGCCGTTCATCACCCTGCTGGACAGCCTGCAGGCGGCCGGTGCGGCGGGCGTGATCGTCATTCTCGATACGCCGCCCATGTCGATGAACGGCTTGTATGCGCCTTACGACGGCAAAGTGCGCCAACTGCCCGGCATGTTTATCGACCGTGACCGGGGTCGGCGCCTGCGCGAGAGCGTGCTGGCGGGCACGGCGCCTGTCTTGCGGCTGACCATGGCTGCCACTGTGCAGCAGGTGCAGACGCGCAACCTGGTCGGCATCATCCCCGGCAAGTCCACGGAATTGATGGTGCTGGGCAGCCACACGGATGGCACGAACGCGCTGGAAGACAATGGACCGAACGCCATCGTCGACATGGCCCAGTACCTGGCGCGCCTGCCGCAGGACAGCTTGCCGCGCAGCGTCATGCTGCTGTTGACGAGCGGCCATTTCGCGGGCGGCGTGGGCATGAAGCAGTTTATGGATCGCCACCAGGACGATGGCTTGATGCAAGGTATCGCCACGATGCTCACCATCGGGAACCTGGGCGCGCTGGAAGTGCTGCCTGACAGCAATGGTTACTTGCGCCTTACGGGCAGGTTCGAGCCGGCCGCCGTGTTTTCACCGCGCACGCCTGCCCTGATGGACGCTTCCTACGCCATGCTGAAGCAGGCCGATGCGGCGCCCGCGTTCGTGCTGCCAGCCTCCAGTCCAGCGGGCGATGGCGGTCCGAAGAATGCCGCCTGGCCTGGCGCTGGCCGGTATTTATGGGGTGCGCAGCACATTCCCACGGTGTATTACGTCACGCAACCGACCTATTTGCTCTACTATGGCATCGAAAGCGTGACCCGGGTGGATTACCGGCTGATGCAGCGCCAGACCGTGGCCTTGACGCAAATGTTGCTGGACCTGTCGCGCGTGCCGTATGCCGATTTGCGCAAGGAAACGGTGCCATAGACCTTGCCTGGCGTCCACCTCCCTTCCCCGCCCTGCTTCCGGCGCCATTCCGGACACCATACCAGCGCACTGGAAAACAGGCGCTGGTATGGCCCGCATCGCCCATCTCCTGGGGTAATGCCGTAACTGGTATTGTGATCTTGCGCAAAGAATAAAACCAGTTGACTACCACCTGCAATGCTTGCACTCTGAAAAATCGGACGGTGTCCAGCCGCCCGGCCATGCTAAAAAATACACAAGGAGATGCAATGAACCGGACAGTCATGAATACCCTCATCCTTACCCTCTTCGGCGGCACCCTGGCGGCCTGCGGCGGCGGCAGCGGCGACGGATCCAGCGGGGGCGCGAGCCAGCTGCTGGCCGGCGCGACCGCAGCAGTGGCCTGCTATACGCCGTGGAATAGCGGCACTGCCTACAACGGCGGCGGTCAGGCCAGTTACAACAACGTCAATTACACGGCCAACTGGTGGACACAAGGCAATAACCCATCGACCAGCAGCGGCGCCGCCGGCAGCGGCCAGCCCTGGACGGCGGTGGGAGACTGCGGCACGCCGACGCCGACGCCGACTCCTACCCCGACACCTACGCCCACCCCAACTCCGACACCTACGCCGACTCCCACCCCAACACCAACGCCAACGCCAACGCCTACCCCGACTCCGACGCCTACCCCGACTCCAACACCGACGCCGACGCCCACCGGCCTGGCCAAGCACGCGCTGATCGGCTACTGGCACAACTTCACCAACCCCAGCGGCGCTACGTATCCGATCAGCCAGGTCAGCGATGACTGGGACGTGATCGTCGTCTCGTTCGGCGACAACGCGGGCGGCGGCAATGTCAGCCTGACCATCGATCCGGGTGCGGGCACGGAAGCGCAATTCATCGCCGACGTGGCGGCCAAGCGGGCCAAGGGCAAGAAAGTCATCCTGTCGCTGGGCGGGCAAAACGGTTCCGTTTCCGTCGGCAACACGGCCGAAGCGACGAATTTCACCAACAGCCTGTACGCCATCATCACGAAATATGGTTTCGACGGCATCGACCTGGACCTGGAAAACGGCGTGGCGCAAGGCGCGGCCATCCAGACCTATCTGCCGATCGCCGTGAAAAACCTGAAAACCAAGGTCGGCAGCAGCTTTTACCTGTCGATGGCGCCCGAGTGGGTGTATGTGGAAGGGGGATACACGAGCTATGGCAGCATCTGGGGCGCCTACATTCCCATCATCAACGCCTTGCGCAGCGAGCTGACGGTGCTGCACCCGCAGTACTACAACAATGGCGACATTTACACGCCGTACGCGACGGGCGCCATCAAGGCCGGTTCGGCCGACCAGCTGGTGGCCACGGCGCGCATGCTGATCGAGGGATTCAATTACGGCGGCAATACCTTCGCCGGCCTGCGTCCGGACCAGGTGGGCTTCGGCGTGCCGTCGGGCCGCAGCTCGGCCGGTTCGGGCTTTACGACGAATGCCGACGTCAGCAATGCCCTGAATTGCCTGACGCGCCTGCTCAATTGCGGCACCATCAAGCCGCTGCAGGCGTATCCGGACTTCCGCGGCGTGATGACGTGGTCGATCAACTGGGACCGCCACGACAACTATAATTTCTCCGTGCCGACAAAGAATGTGCTGAAGACCCTGCCGTAAGGGCTTAGGCCCGACTGCGCATGCGAGCTTGGCCGCTCACATGCGCAGCAGCGCCGCACCCAGCAAGCGCATGTGCAGCGCCACGCCCTGGCGCAACGCCTCCCCTCCCCCTTGCGCATGCTTGATGCCATCCATGGTGGCCACCAGCAAGCCGGCCACCTGCGCGGCGGTCGCGTCGACCCGGCGCAGCGCGATATCGCCCGCCGCCTCGGCCTGTTCCAGCGCGCCGGCCAGCGACGCCACCAGCGTTGCCCGCGCCGTCAAGGTGATGTCGGCGGCCAGGGTCATATTGGCGTCGAACAATTCCTGCCCATGGGCGCTGGCGGAAATTTCCGCCATCAAGCCTTGCTGGAATGCCAGCAGCGCCGTTTCGATGCGCGTGAAGACGGGGCTGGGTTCGGCCAGCGCCGCTGCCACTTGCGCCATGACGGTGGCATGGGCCCGTTCGGAACCGGCGCGGAACACGTCTTCCTTGTTCTTGAAGTGCAGGTACAGCGCGGCGCGCGACATATCGGCCGCCTGCGCGATGTCGAGCATGGACGTTTTGCGGTAGCCATAGCGGCAAAACACGGCCAGGGCCGCGTCGAGTATGCGCTGGGTCTTGAGGGTGTGGGGTGACATGCTGGCATATTGACATTTTATATATATAGTGTCAACATGGATTTTGGACAAATTACGTCAAAGTGTCAATCCCCCACAGCGAAGGATGGAATCATGCAAGAACAGCACCCTGGCTCCGAAGCGGCCATGCAGGAACAATTGCGCGACATCGAACGCGGCCGCCTGCGCGCGCTCGTCGACGGCGACGTGGCGCTGGCGCGCACCCTGCACGCCGACGATTTTCAGCTGGTCACGCCCATCGGCAGCCTGCTGTCGCGGGAGGAATACCTGGGCGCCATCGCGGCTGGCCACATGCGCTATCTGAGCTGGGAACCGGGCGAGATCGCCGTGCGCGTGTATGGCGATGCTGCCGTGCTGCGCTACCAGGCCCAGCTTGAAATCCATTTCGCCGGCCAGGCCGTGCCCCGCGCGCGCTACTGGCATATCGATAGCTATGAGCGGCGCGCTGGGCGCTGGCAAGCCGTGTGGTCGCAGGCGACGGCGATACGCTGACGGCCATGGCGGCTGAGGGAGGTGTGCGCAGCAGGGGCAATTGATATTTCTCAAACCATAGCCTCAATCTATGGGTTCGGTTGAAATATTTTACTTCCTTTTGTAAATGAGAATCGTTACTATCTAAATCAAGGATAAGCGAATTCAACAGAAAGGAGCATCCCTTGTTCACAGCCATCAAAACATTCAGCCAGGTCTGCACGCACATGTCGATCGCCTTCGGCCTCGCCTACTTGCTGACGGGGTCCCTGGCGCTCGGTGGCTTGGCCGCGATCATCGAACCGATCATCAACGTTGCCCTGCTGCCGTGGCATGAAAAAGCCTGGCACGCGATTCGCCGCCGCTACGCCGCCAGCGGCCTGGGCTTTGTCGCCCTGGCCGGCGAAAAACTCAGCCAGACCACCCTGCACATGGGCGTGGCCTTCGGCGTCATGTACTGGGCCACGGGGTCCATGGCCTTCGGCGGCTTGCTGGCCGTGGTCGAGCCGATCTGCAACGTGATCGTCCTGCCCTTCCACGACCGGCTGTGGGAAAAAGCCCGCTTTCGCCTGGAAAGCCGCGGCGCGGCCCGCCTCGCCGCCCTGTAGTATTCCCCTTCTCCCCTTCCTAATTCCCTGCCCACACGGGCGGCCGCCGCTGCACCCACGGCGCCGCCCGCTCCAGCTGGCCCGCCAGGCGCAGCAGCACGCCATCCTTGGCGTAGCCGGCCATGAACTGCATGCCGATCGGCACGCCCTCATTTGACATGCCCAGCGGCACGGACATGGCCGGCAAGCCCGCCACGTTCGCCAGCGGCGTGTACGGCGAATGCTCGAACAGGCGCGCCGTCCAGCCAATACCGTCAAGCTGTTCCTCCTTTTCGCCATAGCGGCCCAGTTGCCACGGCATATCCGGCAAGGTGGGCATCAGCAGCACGTCGTACTGGCCGAACAAGGCGCCCGCGTGGCGCGTGACCGTGTTGCGCACGTCGAGGGCCGCCACGAAATCGACCGCAGAGACCGTCTTGCCGTGGCGGTAACAGGCCAGGGTCGCCGCTTCCAGGGTCTCCAGCGACACGCCGCGCCCGCTCTCCTGCGCCAGGCCATCGATCCACGGCACCAGGTTGGCGCACCAGATGCCGGCATTCGCGTGCACGAACGCTTCCCACGACACGCCCAGCGCGGGCGCCACTTCTTCCACGTGGTGGCCCAGGCTTTCCAGCAGGCGCACGGTGGCGTCCAGCGCGGCTTCGATGGCGGGCACGGGCCGGGCGCCATTGCAGGCGGCGCGCTGCACGCCGATGCGCAGCTTGCCGGGCGCCACACCCACCTGCGACAGCCAGCTGTGGCCGGGCGGATTCGTCACATACGGTTCGCCTGCCATCACGCCCTGCACGCAATCGAGCAAGGCGGCGCTGTCGCGCACGGTGCGGCTCACGCCCAGCTGCACGCCCAGGCCGCTGAAGATCTCGTCCATGGCGGGGCCGTTCGAGACCCGGCCACGGCTCGGTTTCAGGCCGAACAAGCCCGTCGATGCGGCCGGCACGCGGATGGAGCCGGCCGCATCCGTCGCATGGGCCAGCGGTACGATGCCGGCCGCCACGGCCGCCGCCGCGCCGCCGCTGGAGCCGCCCGCGCTCAAGGCCAGGTTCCAGGGATTGCGCGTGGCGCCGTAGAGCACGGGTTCCGTGGTGGTGGCAAACGCCATTTCCGGCGTGCTCGTGCGGCCGAACGTCGCCAGGCCGGCTGCGCGGAACTGCGTCATCAGGTGGGAGTCGAACGCGGCGATATGGCCGGCGCCCAGGCGGCTGCCCGCTTCGCTGCGCCGGCCCGCCATCGTGACGGCCACGTCCTTGATCAGGAAGGGCACGCCGGCGAACGGCGCAGTGCTGACTGTGCTGTCGATGGCAGTCAAATCCGCCGGCCACAGCTCGACCACGGCATGGATCAGCGGGTTGACGGCGGCGCAGGCGCGCGCGGCCGCGTCGTGCAATTCGGCGGCCGAGACGCTGCCGTCGCGCAGCAGCTGGGCCAGTCCCAGACCATCAAAGCTAGTATATTCATGGAGTTGCATCAGTTTATTCCTGTAATGGATGAAGAGTGGATATCACAGGAACTACTCTAGGGCTTGCGCTATCATAGTGGAAATGAATAGTTGATATACGAGGTATAGTCATGAGCAATTTGCACAAGCTGGACTTGAACCTGCTGCTGACCCTGAACGCCCTGTTGATTGAACGCAACGTCACGCGGGCGGCGGCGCGGCTGCATCTGAGCCAGCCGTCCGTCAGTGTGCAGCTGGGCAAGCTGCGCGCCGCCTTCGACGATCCGCTGCTGTTGCCCGGCCCGCGCGGCATGCTGCCCACGGCGCGCGCGCTGGCCCTGTTCGCGCCGCTGCAAGCCGTGCTGGCCCAGCTGGAGCAAGTCTTGCAGCCGGAACAGGCGTTCGACCCGGCCACGGCCGAGGTGCGCTGGAATCTGGCGGCGGCCGACGCCACCGAGTATGCGATTTTGTTGCCCATGCTGCCGTCCCTGCGCGCGCAGGCGCCCCTGTCGCGCATGGCCGTCTTCGAAGCCGTGCCGGCGCGCATGGCGCATGCGCTGGAAAACGGCCAGGTCGACCTGGGCTTTTTGGCGCAGGAAGAAGCGCCGCCCGGCTTGCGCCACCGCACCCTGTTCACCGAACACTATGTGCTGGCGGGCCGCCGCGACCACCCGCTGCTGCAGGCGCCGCCCGACCTCGAGCGGTTCTGCGCGCTGGAATTCATCGTCGTCTCGCCCAACGGCGGCGGTTTCCGCAGCAACGTCGATACGGCGCTCGAAACGCTGGGCCGGACGCGCAAGGTGGTGCTGTCCGTGCCGCATTTCCTCATCGTCCCTCCCCTGCTGGCCGCGTCCGACATGGTGGCCCTGCTGCCGTCGCGCCTGCTGAAAAACGCCCTGGGCGACCTGCGCACGTGGGAGCCGCCCGTCACCCTGCCCGATTACGAGATGGCGATGGTGTGGCACGAGCGCATGCACCTGGACCCGGCGCACCGCTGGCTGCGCGAGCGCATCATGGCGTGGAACGAAAAGCCCGCTTGAGCCATTGACAAAGAGCATCAGGCCGTATACTGTCTCGTTTTATTACTAACTAAGTTAGCTATTAATTCGCATGAAGACTGCTGCACTGCCTCGCTGGCCCATTTTACTGGTCATGATCGTTTCCGAGATCATGGACCTTGCCGCATCCACCATCGTCAACGTCGGCGGACCTGCCCTGATCGAGTCGCTGGGCGCCAGTTCCGCCCAGATGCAATGGGTCATCGGCGGCTATGCGCTGGCCCTGGGCGCCGGCCTGGTGCTCGGTGGCAGGCTGGGCGACCGCTACGGGCGGCGCGCCATGTTTCTATGCGGCTTGGCGGCCTTTACCATCGCTTCGCTGTTGTGCGCCGTGGCGCCGACCATCGCATTGTTGATCGTCTTTCGCCTGCTGCAAGGGCTGGCCGGCGCGATGCTGTTGCCGCAAGGCTTGGGCTTGTTGCGTGAAAACTACCAGGGAGCGGCCCTGGCCAGGGTGTTTGGCATCTTCGGCCCCATCCTGGGCCTGGCGGGCATACTCGGTCCCGTGCTGGGCGGGATGCTGCTCGAAGCGAACGTGTTCGGCCTGGGCTGGAGAGCCATGTTCCTGATCAATATTCCGATCGGCATCGCCTGCTTCCTGGTGGCGCGCCGTTACCTGCCCCACCGTCCGGGAGACCGCTCCGTCCACATCGATGTCCCCGGCGCCAGCCTGCTGGTGCTGTCATCCGTATTCCTCGTCTTGCCGCTGGGCGAGGCGGGAGCGTGGCCGGCGTGGGGATGGCCGATGCTGGCGATGGCCGTGCTGGGTTTCGGCCTGTTCGGCCTGCGCCAGTCCGCGATGGTGCGCGCCGGGCAGACGCCGCTCATCATGACGTCGATCTTCCAGCGCTCCGCCTACACGGCCGGGCTGGCCGGCATTGCCCTGTTCTTTTGCTCGCTCGTCGGCATGCAGCTGGTGCTGACGCTTTTCTTGCAAATTGGACATGGATTGACGGCGGGCGAAGCAAGTATTGCCAATCTGCCATTCGCTGTGGGCACGGCATTCGGCGCCACCCTGAGCGGCGCCGTCCTGGCGGCCCGTTTCGGGCGCAAGGTGCTGCAACTGGGCGCCGGTGTCCAGCTTGCCGGCGTGGCGCTGCTGCAATTTGAACTGGGCAATACGGCGGTATTTTCTGCGTGGCATGTCGTGCCCGGCATGCTGGTCTGCGGCATCGGGGCCGGCCTCGTGATCGCAGCCTTGTTCAGCATCATTCTGGCGTCGCTGGACAACAAGCAGATCGGCTCCGGTTCCGGCGTGCTGTCTGCCGTGCAATCGATCGCCGCATCGATCGGCGTGGCCCTGTTCAGCGGCGCATTTTTTGCCGCGCATCCCGCCCTGACGCCGGACCGGGCGCTCAGCGCCGCATTGACGATCCAAACCGGCATACTCATCGCTTTCATGGGCGTGACGTTCTTCTTTCCCACTGCTGCAAAATCTGAACTTGAGGTAAATCATGCATGACCAGCCAACACACAATCAAGCATTCGCGGCCGACGATCCCCGTGGCATGCACATCGCCGGCGATGTCATCGGCCGCCAGTTGCAGGATATCGCGATCCTGACGCGCGAAACGGCGTTGCACCTGAGCAACGCGATGGGCATCAACCAGACCGATTTGGCCCTGATGGAGCAATTGATCACGCACGGCCCCCTGTCTCCGAATGAGCTGGCTGCGCGCCTTGCCGTCACGACGGCGGGCGTGACGCTCGTCATCGACCGCCTGGAACGGGCCGGCCACGTGACGCGCGTGCGCCAGCAAGACGACAAGCGCCGCGTGCTCGTCCATCCCGTGCCAGCCTCGGTGGCGCAAACCTACACGCATATCGCGCCGATGCTCAACGGACTGGACGCGGTGCTGAGCGGCTTGTCCGCCGGCGAGCGGACGACGATAGAACACTTTCTCCAGCAAGTGATCACGGTTTACCAGACCACTTTGCCAACCACAGCAGAAAAGAAAATCAAATGACGATCAAACGAAAAATCCTGATCACGGGGGCCAGCGTTGCCGGCCCGACCCTGGCTTACTGGCTGTCGCGCCTGGGCATGGACGTCACCGTTGTCGAGCGGGCACCCGAGTTTCGCGATGGTGGACAAACGATCGACGTGCGCGGCGCAGGCAAGCTGGTGGCGCAGCGCATGGGGCTCGAGAGCGCCATCCGCGCCAAAACCACGCATGAGGATGGACTCCGGTTTGTCGACGCGCAAGACCGCACGCAGGCGGAATTCGGCATCGGGGCCTTTGGCGGCAACGGTCCCGTGGCCGAGCTGGAAATTTTGCGGGGGGAACTGGCCAAGCTGCTGATCGGGCATGGCCGCGACGCGGTCGACTACCGCTTTGGCGACAGCATCGCCGCGCTGGAAGAATTGCCGCATGGCGTCAAGGTGCGCTTCGAACAGGGCGGCGAAGCAGTGTTCGATCTCGTCATCGGCGCCGAAGGCGTCGGTTCGCATACGCGCAAACTCGTGTTCGGGGATGAAGTCCAACGCCGCTCGTTCAAGCTCTATACGGCCTATTTCACCATCCCGCGCGCGCCGGGCGACGAACGCCAGATGCGCTGGTTCAACGCCCCGGGCGGCTTGAGCGTGTGCCTGCGTCCCGATAACCTGGGCACCACGCGCGCCCTGCTGTCGTTCCAGGAAGCGCCCAGCGCCTATGAAAAACTGCCGATTGCCGAACAAAAAGCCCTGCTGAAGGAGAAATTCGGCGCCCTGAAATGGGAGACGCCGCGCATCCTGGCGGCCCTGGATGACGCCACCGACCTGTATTTCGACCAGATTTCCCAGGTCAAAATGCCGCGCTGGTCGAAGGGACGGATTGCCCTCGTTGGCGACGCCGCCTATTGCGCCTCGCCCATCAGCGGCATGGGCACGAGCCTGGGCATGTGCGGCGCCTACGTGCTGGCGGGGGAACTGGGACGCCATGACGATCACGCGCAAGCCTTTGCCGCGTATGAAGCGATCATGCGCCCGTATGTTGACCAGGCGCAAAGCGTGCCCACCTTCGCACCGCGCCTGGCCTCGCCGCACTCGCGCGTGGGGATCGCCATCGGCCATGCGATGTTGCGCATGTCAAACATGCCAATTATCAAGACGATACTGGCCAGGTTCCTGACGCCCAAGGCGGATGCCATCGCGCTGCCCGAGTATGCATACATGGCCTGAGGCAGGCGGGCGGCGGGCGTTGGCATACACGAATTGTTGCCGCAATGCACTAGGCAAAATTACCTAGTCGACCGAAAGAAACTCCCAATTTTCGCCTTGGGCAGGAATGCGTAAGCTTGGCCCGAATAATAAAGGGTCACCATGAACGCCATTTCCATCCTGCATCGCGGCTCGCGCCGCCCTCCTGCTTCCTCCCCCTCGCTGTGTGGCCGGCTTGCCATCATGCTCCTGGGCATGCTGGCCTGCTGCGCCAGCGCCGTGGCTGCACCTGCGCCCACGGCGTCGGCCGAGCTGATCAAGCGCGGCGAGTATGTCGCCCGCCTGGGCGACTGCGTGGCCTGCCACACCAGCCCGAACGGCGCCGCCATGGCTGGCGGCCTGGAATTGAAAACGCCGTTCGGCACCATCTACAGCACGAATATCACGCCGGATGCGAAGACGGGCCTGGGCAGGTACACCTTCGCGCAATTCGACCGCGCCATGCGCAAGGGCGTGGCGGCGGACGGGCACAATCTGTATCCGGCCATGCCCTACCCTTCCTACGCGAAGATCACGCCCGACGACATGCAGGCCCTGTACGCGTATTTGCAGCGGGGCGTGGCGCCCGTGGCGCAGCAAAACCGCGAAACGGACATGAAATGGCCGTTCAGCATGCGCTGGGGTCTGTCGCTGTGGAACGCCGTCTTCCTCGACGATGCGCCATTCAAGCCCGACAGCGCCAAGTCGGCCATGTGGAACCGGGGCAGTTATCTGGCCCAGGGGCTCGGTCATTGCGGCTCGTGCCACACGCCGCGCGGCGTGGCCTTCCAGGAAAAAACCATGGGCCAGGATGGCGGCAGCGGCAAGCATTATCTGTCCGGCTTCACCTTCGACGGCTGGCATGCCGTCAATTTGCGCAATCTGTGGACGCCGGCCGACATCGTGCAATTGCTGAAAACGGGCCGCAACAGCTTCGGCACGGCGGCCGGCAGCATGACGGAAGTCATCACGCACAGCACGCAATACTTCACGGACGGCGACCTCGATGCGCTGGCGCACTACCTGCACGGCTTGCCGGCCAAGCCGGGCGCGCCAGTGCAGCAGAGTAAACCGGCGCCGGCTGTCGCGGCCAGCAACGACGCGCTGTACAACACGCGCGGCGGCCTCGGCTACCTGCAGTTTTGCGCCACCTGCCACCGCCGCGACGGCCGCGGCGTGGAAAACATCTTCCCGCCGCTGGCGCAGAATGATTCGGTGCAGTCGAAGGACGCCACCTCCGTCATCCATATCGCATTGACCGGCTGGCAGTCGGCCGTCACGCAGCAGTCGCCCCGTTCCTTCGGCATGCCCGCATATGACCGCCTGTCCGACACGGAACTGGCGGAAATCCTCACCTTCGTGCGCGGCAAGTGGGGGAATCACGGCGCGCCCGTCACGCCCTCCCACATCGCCAAGGTGCGCAAGGAGCTCAAGCTCAAGGCGCCGGATGCGGGCGGCTTTGTCACGCCCCGCTTTGCCGCCCTGACGGCCGATCCGAATGCCAATCAATTGATTCACGGCATGCAGCTGATGACGGAAACGCGCGCCCGCCTGCCGCAAAACGTGGGCAACGACCTCAATTGCAGCAGTTGCCACCTGAATGGCGGCACCGTGGCCAACGGTTCGCCCTTCCTCGGCATTTCCGCCTTCTTCCCGGCGGAAGCGCCGCGCGCCGGCAAGGTCATCAGCCTGGGCGAGCGCATCAACGGCTGCTTCCGCCGTTCCATGCACGGCAAGCCCCTGCCCGTGGATGGCCCCGACCTGCAGGCCATGGTCGCCTACATCGACTGGATGAAGGGCGCCACGCAGGCGAACGACAAGGTGCCTGGACGGGGCGTGGCGAAGATCGACCGCAATCTGCTGCCTGACCCAGTGCATGGTAAAAAAGTGTACGCCGAGCAATGCGCCGTCTGCCATGGCGCGAATGGCGAAGGCATCCGCGGCGCCAACGGCGTGGTGGCCTTCCCGCCGCTGTGGGGCGAGCGCTCGTTCAATATCGGCGCCGGCATGGCCCGCACCTACACGGCGGCCGGCTTCGTCAAGGCGAACATGGTGATGGGCCACGGCCAGAAATTTCCGCTGGGGCAAGGCAACCTGTCCGACCAGGACGCCGTCGACGTGGCCGAATATTTTACGCACATGCCGCGCCCGGACTTCCCCGACAAGGTCAAGGATTGGCCGAAGGGCGGCAAGCCCAAGGATGCGCGCTACTGACACCCCATCGCGTTCGTAATCTGCTACGCTCATGCCACGACCACGCCAAGGAGTCTTGCATGAGCAGCAATATCCACCACGCGGCAGCCGGCGGTTATGCCACGGCGGCCGCCAGCTACGTCAAGGGCCGGCCCGATTACCCACCTGGAGTGTCGGCCTGGCTGCAGGATAGCCTGGGCCTGGGGCCGGGCGCCACCGTGCTGGACCTGGGCGCCGGCACGGGCAAGTTCACGCCGCGCCTGCTGGACACGGGCGCCACGGTGATTGCCGTGGAACCCGTGCCTGCCATGCTGGCAAGACTGGCGGCGGCCTTGCCGCAAGTCCAGGCGCTGGCGGGCACGGCAACGGCCATTCCCCTGCCCGACAGCTCGGTCGACGCCGTGGTCTGCGCGCAAGCGTTTCACTGGTTCGCCACCCCGGAGGCGCTCGATGAAATCTGGCGCGTGCTCAAGCCGGGCGGCAGGCTGAGCCTGGTGTGGAATCTGCGCGACGCCAGCGTGCCCTGGGTGGCAAGACTGGACGCCATCGTCAACCAGGCGGAAGGCGACACGCCCCGCTACTACACGGGCGCCTGGCGCCGGGCCTTCCCTCATGCGGGGTTTACTCCCTTGCAGGAAACACATTTTTCCCAGGAACACACGGGATCGCCCGAAGACGTGCTGTTCAACCGCGTGCGCTCCACCAGTTTTATCGCCGCCTTGCCGCCGCAGGCGCGCCAGCGCATCGATGACGAGATTGGCCAGCTGGTCGCGTCGGAGCCGGCCTTGCGCGGGCGGGACAGCATCAGCGTGCCCTACCGGACGGCCGCCTTCGTGGCGCAGGCCGTATAGATGTCTACTGAACAAGGCATAGAACCGCAGCAGGCCGCCAACCAGGAGGCGGCCCCTTCCGACACCTGGCTGGGCAAGCTGGGCCCCGGTCTGATCACGGGCGCGGCCGACGACGACCCCAGCGGCATCGCCACGTATTCGCAGGCGGGCGCCCAGTTCGGCTTCGGCATGCTGTGGACCGTCTGCCTGACCTTTCCTTTGATGCTGGGCATCCAGGTGATCAGCGCCAAGATCGGCCGGGTCAGCGGGCACGGGCTGGCGACGAATATCCGCCGCCATTATCCGAAATCCTTGCTGTACGCCATCGTCGGCTTGCTGCTGCTGGCCAATGTCATCAATATTGCCGCCGACGTGGCCGCCATGGGCGATGCCTTGACCCTGATCATCGGCGGTCCCACCCACCTGTACGCCATGGGCTTCGGGCTGCTGTCCCTGCTGTTGCAAGTGTTTATTCCCTACCAACAATATGTACGCATCCTGAAATGGCTGACCCTGGGATTGCTGGCCTATGTGGCCACCGTGCTGACCGTGCACATTCCCTGGGGCGAAGTGGCGCTGCGCACCGTCTGGCCCCGGTTCGCCTGGTCGGCCGCCTCGGTGACCATGATCGTGGCCGTGTTCGGCACGACGATCAGCCCCTACTTGTTCTTTTGGCAGGCGTCGCAGGAAGTGGAAGACTTGCAGGCGGATGCCGGCGCGCAAGCCCTGCGCCGGGCGCCGGAACAGGCGCCGCGGCAATTCCAGCGCATCAAGATGGACACGGCCATCGGCATGGGCTTTTCCAACCTGGTGGCCTTCTTCATCATGCTGACGACGGCCGTGACCCTGGGCGCGCAAGGCATCACGCATATCGACACGTCGGCGCAAGCGGCGTCCGCCCTGCGCCCCATCGCCGGCGAGTTCGCGTTTGCCCTGTTCAGCCTGGGCATCATCGGCACGGGCTTGCTGGCCATTCCCGTGCTGGCCGGCTCGGCCGCCTACGCCATGGCGGGCGCCTTCCACTGGAAAAACAGCTTGGAACTGGCGCCCCGGGCCGCGAAAAAGTTCTACGGCATCATCGTCACGGCCACCGTGATCGGCGCCGCCCTGTGCTTCACGCCGCTCGACCCCATCAAGGCCCTGTACTGGAGCGCCGTCATCAATGGCGTCATTTCCGTGCCCATCATGGCCCTGATGATGGTGATGGCCTCGCGCCCCGCCATCATGGGCACGCTCACCATTTCAAGACGCCTGCGGGCGCTGGGCTGGCTGTCGACCATCGTCATGGCAACGGCCGTGCTGGCCATGTTTGCCACCATGGCGTTTTGAAGCCTAGGCCGTCTTCGGCTTGAGCATGCCTTCCACGATGCCCAGCACGGTCTGGCGGGGCAGCAAACGCGGCAGCCAGGCCAGCAGCCTGTTCGGCCGGCCCGCCACATGGCTGCTGCGGCCCCGGTCCAGCGCGCGCAGCGCTTCATCGACGACGGCTTGCGGCGCCATGCGCTTGCCCACGGCCGCTTCGGGCGCGGCCACCACGTCGAAGAAGGCCGTGTCCGTGGCGCCAGGGCATAGGGCCAGCACGCGCACGCCGCGCTGGCGGTTTTCCGCCCACAGCGCTTCCGAAAACGACAGCACGAACGCCTTGCTGGCGCCGTAGATCGCCATGTAGGGATCGGGTTGCAGGGCCGCCGTGGACGCCACGTTGATGATGGCGCCCCGCCCCTGGGCCAGCATGTGCGGCAAGGCGCAGTGCGTCAATTCCATGAGGGCCGTGCAATTGACGGTGACTTCGGCCGCCTGGCGCGCCAGGTCGATGCTCTCGAACCTGCCATGCGTGGCGAATCCCGCGTTATTGATCAGTACATCGGGCGGCATGCCCAAGGCGCACGCCTGTGCATGGGCGTCTTGCGCGGCGCCGGGCAAGCCCAGGTCGGCCACCAGCGCGTGCGCGCGGATGCCGTGGCGTTGGGAAAGTTCCCTGGCCAGGCTGTCGAGCACGGCGCCGGAACGGGCCAGCAGCAGCAAGTGCGCGCCGCGCGCGGCCAGGGTTTGCGCAAAGACGCGGCCGATGCCGGACGAGGCGCCCGTGATCAGCACGGTTTGGTTGGTGTAGTCGTATGGGAGCATGGCAAACGTGTCGTAGTTGAGAGTATTTCTAATGTAAACTGTAGACTTTAGTCCACGGTCAAGCGTGGAACGCAAAAAAGTGCGCATGGCCGCGTTGCATAGTCTTGCCGTACTAGCGTACTGTCTGCGCCTATACGCCTTGCCCTGCACATTTTTCACGTTCCACAAATGAGTAGAAAGTCAAAAAACTATGCGCATCGGTGAAATCACCCGCCTGACGGGCGTCAGCAAGGATACGGTGCGCTTTTACGAGCGCCAGGGCTTGCTGGAGGAAGCGCCGCAGCCGGGCATGACGAATAACTACAAGGAATACTCGGCGCAAGCGTTGCGGCGCATCGAGCTGATCGGCCACGCCAAGGCGCTGGGCTTTACCTTGAAGGAAATCGCTGAAGTCATTGCCGTCTGGCAGGAAAACGCGCTCGATGCGCAGACCAAACGGACCATGCTGGAAACAAAAATTGCCCAGATCGATGACAAGGCCCGTTCGATGGCCGTGCTGCGCGCCGGCCTCGTCGATGCACTGGCCAAGGTGGAGACGGGTTGCGACGATGCGGCGCCAGTGCATATGAACAAGAATAACGACAAGGAGACTCAATGAGCAACCATTACACGCAGTACCGCCACCTGGCGCTCGAGGGCGCCAAGCCTGCCCCCACGGCGCAGCAGATCGCCGCCATCGAAACCTTGCTGGAAGCGCCCTTGCCGCCCGCCTTCCTGGCGTTCTTGCGGGTTGCCAACGGCGCCTGGTTCGATTACACGTGCGATGTGCCGGACGGCAATGGCGGCGTGGAAAAAATGGGCTTCAATACCTTTTTCAGCGCCGACGAAGGCGATTTCTGCGATGAAACCCTGGTCGGCGAAATCCGCGCCGCGCGCCAGCATGCGGACATGCCGGTGCGCATCCTGCCGTTCGCCCGCGATGGCGGCAATTCCATGCTCTACCTGGACTTGACGGAAGAAGGCGGCGGCCGGGTGCTGGCCTATGTGCAGGAATTGCCGGAGTGGACGGGCAAGCGCGCCCACGGCCTGATGGAACTGGCGCCCTCGTTCGACGCCTGGCTGGACAGCCTGTATATCGACCGCGACACGGTGCTGGAGGAACTCGAACACAGCGTTTCGGAACCCTCGCACCTGGAAGCGATGGCGCAGTGGCTCGATATCGGTATGCCCGCCTGGCGCCGCGATGCGGGCATCGCCGCTTTATTTGCTATTAAACAAGTCGAACTGTGCGCTAACGAACAGGACTAGTCCTACGGGCATGGCCGCGCCTGTCCTATGGGTGTGCGCAGGCTGATGACTTAACATTGTCATCAGCTTGCATAAAACGCCATATTTGAAAGGATTTCCCATGCCTATCTCCACCACCAGTTCCCGTACCCCCTCCCTGAAAAGCGTGGCCATCGGTGCGGCCGTCGCGCTGTTGAGCGGCATCGCCATCAACAGCATCGCCGCCGCCGCGCCGGGCGCGTACGACAAGCGATTCCTCAGCAAGGCCGCCGATGCGGGCAGTACGGAAATCGCCGCCAGCAAGGTAGCGCAAAGCAAGAGCAGCAATGGGGAAGTGAAGCAATTCGCCGACGCCATGGTCACCGCCCACACGACAGTGGCCGACGCGCTGAAACAGTTGGCCAGCAGCAAGCAGATCGAGGTCAGCGACCAGCCCGCCGCGAAACACAAGGCGCAGCTCGACCGGCTGGGCCGCCTGGAAGGCCAGGCCTTCGACAGGGAATATGCGGCCACCATCGGCGTGGCGGCGCACAAGGAGGCCGTGAAACTGTTCACGGATGCCAGCCAAAAGGCGAGCGATCCCGACATCAAGGCCTTTGCCACGAAAACCTTGCCGGCGTTGCAACATCACCTGGAAATGGCGCATGCGCTGCAGGCGGCATTGGCGAAATAGACGGCCATACGCGGGGAAATACTTGCAGTACGTGCTGTACAGCAAGTATTTCTGCTCTTGACATACAATGCGGCAACTTCGTTTTCGGCCATGCCATGACCTCATGCAGCTACTCAAGAAAACCGGCTTGATCGCCGCCGCCTTCCTGTTCCTCATCCTGCTGGCAGGCTGGCTCTTCATCAAGGTGAGCGCGGCGCGCAATGCCACCGTGTATGCCCAGCAGTGGAACGACCAGGGCACATGCGTGATCAAGACCTATGTGCCGCACTACGGCAACGGCGTGCCGAACAACATCGTGCGTGCGTTCAGCACGTCCACCTTCTTCCGCGTGTACCACAAGGATGGCACCATGCTGGAAAGCACGGAATGGGTGCTGGACATGCATGAAGACGGCATCCTCGACCATGCCCACTGGGGCCAGAACCGCGCCATCTACCCGACCGACCTCGGGTATGAAGGCTGGACCTTGCCCGAGTGCGCGTGAACGGAAAATCATCATGCAAGAACTGAAACAAAAGGGATTGCGCGGCCCCTGGAGCGACGCCCCCTACCTTCCCACCTTGCACCATTTCCTCGGTCCCTTCGACGTGTATGACCGCGAAGAAACCCTGGGCGTGGAACTGGATGCCTGGGACATGAACGATCCTGCCCAGCGCGCGGCGTTGATACGGCGCGACATCACGTCGCAATACAAGGAACTCAGCTACCGCCACCGCCATGCGCTGGCGGCCGTGCTGGCGCAGGCCTTGCAAGACCCTGATTACGATTTCCAGGCCATCCTCGAACATGACCCGGAAAGCACGCATGCGCTGCCGGCCCTGTGGGACGAAATGCACGACCCGCGCGCGTTCTTTGCCGATATCTACCGCCTGGTGCGGCAAGACTGGCGCGACGACCTGGCGCGCGCGGCGGTGGAAGACCCGGCCAGCTGGTAGCGCGGCGCACGCGCCACACTATCGACACGATAGGCTGCGCCCTCCTTTCCCCTATGAAATATCCATTGCGGCAATGTGCACGCGCCGTTGCAAAAACGCCCGTCTGAAAAAATATCTGTTGCACCAGCGCATGCCCACTGGCATCGCGCTACCATGAGCCGTCGGCACTTCGATAGGCGCCGCCTTACCGCGCCGGTTCCCCCGCCGGCTTCCCCCAGCTGCAATGTGAAGGAGATTCTCATGCCCAAGTTCGCCCCTGCCATGTGTTTGTCGCTCATGCTTGCCGCCGCCACCTTGCCCGGTGTCGCCAGCGCTGCCGAGGGCGGCGCCACGCGCGCCGACGCCGAAGCCATGGTCAAGAAAGGCGTGGCCTACATCAAGAGCGCCGGCGACGCCAAGGCGTATGGCGAGATCACGGCCAAGTCCCCGCAATTTATCCTGCACGACCTGTACCTGGTCGTGTATAAGCTCGACGGCACGGTCGCCGCGCATGGCGCCAACCCGAAAATGGTGGGCAAGAACTTGATCGACTTGAAAGATATCGACGGCAAGGCCTTCGTCAAGGAGCGCGTCGACCTGGCCAAGAGCAAGGGCACGTTCTGGCAGGAATACAAATTCACGAATCCGGAAACCAAGAAGATCGAGCCGAAGGTGATGTACTGCGAAAAGCTGGCCGAGACCGTCGTCTGCGGCGGTATCTACCTGTAGCCAGCCGCCGCGCCGCCGGCGCCGGGATGGTTGTCCACTCTCTTGACGATAGGGGCTGCATGTGAAAATCGCACAGAAGATGTTGATCGTCCCGGTGGTCGCGCTGGCTTGCCTGCTGGCCATGGGGGCCTTGTCCTACTTCGCCATGCAGCAGAACGAGCAGCGCATGCGCGAACTGAAAGACGTCACCCTGACGGCCGAGCGGCTTGCGAACCAGCAAGCCATTGCCCTGGGCCAGGTGCACGCCGACGTGTATGCGAAGATTGCCATCGCGGCCAGCCTGTCGGATGAACAATTCAAGCAATTCGGCGCGCAAACGGATGGCCAGCTGAACGCCATCGCGCAAGGCTTGCAGCAATTGCAGACATTCTCGGGCGCCGCCACGGAAGCGGGCCAGGCGCTGCCGGGTGTCGAACGCTACCGTGCCAGCGTGGCGCAGGCGCTGGACCTGGCGTCCATGGACCCGAATACGGGCGTGGCGGCGATGCAAAATGCCGCCACGCATTACCAGCAAGTGCGTGGGCAGTTGCGCCAGGTGCTACTCAATCTCGACCACCGCACTGTCGATGCCTTGCAGGATACCAAGAATGCGGGCCAGCGCGCCGGCTGGCTGTCGCTGGGCGCCATGGCCATCGGCTTTGCCCTGCTGGCCCTGATCGCCACCTGGGTGGCGCGCTCCGTGGTGGGCCCGATCGACGAAGCTTGCCGCGCCGCCGAATCGCTGGCCGCCGGCGACTTGACCACGCGCATCGACGCCCGGGGCGACGACGAGGTGGGCAAGCTGGCGCGGGCCCTGGCCACGGTGCTGAAAAACTGGAACACTTTATTGGGCGACATACGCCAGGCAGGCTCCACCATCACGGTGGAAGCGAGTGAAATCGCGCTGGGCAATGCGGACTTGTCGGCCCGCACGGAATCGCAAGCCCATTCCTTGCAGGAAACGGCGTCATCGATGCATGCCTTGACGGATACCGTGCGCGAAAACGCCAGCCATGCGCACCAGGCCAACCAGATGGTCCTGTCGACATCGAACGTGGCGCTCGAGGGCGGCCGCGTGGTGGGCCAGGTGGTCGAGACGATGGGCTCGATCAAGGCCAGTTCCGGGCGCATCGTCGACATCATCGCCGTCATCGACGGCATTGCCTTCCAGACCAATATCCTTGCCTTGAACGCGGCCGTGGAAGCGGCGCGCGCGGGCGAACAGGGACGCGGCTTTGCCGTCGTCGCCACGGAAGTGCGTGGCCTGGCGCAGCGCTCGGCCACGGCGGCGCGCGAAATCAAGCAATTGATCGAGGATTCCGTGGCCAGGATAGAAACGGGCAGCGAGCTGGCCGACAGCGCCGGGCGCACCATGGGCGATATCGTCGCCTCTGTCCAGCAAGTGACGGAAATCATGAACGACATCACGGCGGCCAGCCAGCGCCAGAGCAAGGGCATCGAGGAAGTCAACAACGCCATTACGGAAATGGACGAATTGACCCAGCGCAATGCCGCCCTCGTCGAACAGTCGGCCGCCGCCGCGCAAAGCATGCAGGATCAGGCGCATGATTTATTGCGCGTGGTCGACGCCTTCCGCCTGGGCGAAGGCGGCGCACCGTTGCTGGCGCCTTAGCGCCGGTGCGGCATGGCGGCCCGGGCGCAGGCTTGCATGGCCTTGCCTGCCTCGACCAGCGCGGGGTCCGCGTCCCGCAGCAAGACATTGCCCATGCGGTATTGTTGATGGTAATCACCCAGCAGGGCTGAATACAGGAAAACCTGGTCTTGCCTGCGCCAGGCGGCATGGTAATTGCTGCCTGGCGTAGCCGGGATGGCGGCGCTGAAGTAGCTGTACAGGCCGCCCACCTTCTTCTTGTGCAGCCATTCCATCAATTGCACGATGCGGTACTGTTCCAGCAAGCTCAATTCGCTGACATTGACGCTCGACAAGGCGTAATACAGTTCCAGGCGGGCCATCCAGTTGCCCTTCCCGCCTGCCGCCGCCAGCGCATCCCAGGCTGGGCCGGCACGCACCTTGCGCGCGTCATCCGGCAATGCCATCCACGCTTCCACAACGGCCTGGTCCGGCACGGGGCCGTAGTCGGCGGGCGCGCGGCAGACGAACTGGCGCGCATCGGGCCCGTCCTGCGGGACTTCGTCGGCGATGTATCTGGCGATCTTGTCGCCGACGCCCAGCAGGCGCTTGCCATACGCTTCCAGGGTCCAGCTCGCAGGCAGACGCCCCAGCCAGGCCAGCGCATCGTCGTTGGCACGGGCCTCCACCGCGTAGGCGGCGATCCTGGCCTGCATCCTGGCTTCCTTCTGCTGCTCCGCCAGCTTGAGCGCCTCTTGCTCTTCGTCATAGCGGCTCGTGGTCTTGGCCAGTTGCACGCAGTCCAGGAAAGCCTCCGGCGCGCCCTGCCAGCACTTGGCCGGCACCTTCAGCTGCCAGCGCATGCTGACGGTTTTCAGCACATAATTTTCTTCGCCCTCCTCGCCCCTGAGATAGGCGCGGCCATCCGCCTTCGTCACGCCTTTCGTCAGCTGCTTGCCGCCAACCGTGCTCCAGGTGTAGGGGTCATCGTCTTGCGGCACGCCTGGCGCGGCGTACATGGTCAGGTAGTGTCCGGCTGCGGGCGGCGCATCGGCGGCATGGCTCAGCGGCGACAGCAGGGATAAGGTCAATAAAGTTTTTTTAGGTAACAGTTTCAGCATGCAGCAATCGTCAATGAAGTTCAGTATGGCAGGCGCAGTCGTGGCCGCTGGCCGCCTCGGACAGGTTTTGCAGGATGGCGCAGTCTTGCGACGGCTGCGGCTGGTCGCACTGGTGGCGCAGGGTCACCAGTTGCTGCTGCAAGGTTTGCAGGTTCGCCATTTGTTCGGCAATGCGCAGAATATGGTGGTCGAGCAATTCATTGACGCTCTGACAACCTTCGGCCGGGTTGTTCTTAAATTCCAGCAAGGCGCGGATATCCGTCAAGCCGATCTGCAGCGAGCGGCAATGGCGGATGAATTGCAGCCGTTCCTGGTGTTCTTCCCGGTACTCGCGGTAGCCGGCGCTGTTGCGCCCCGGTTCCTGCAGCAAGCCCGCCTTTTCATAGTAACGTACGGTTTCCACGTCACAATCTGTCCGTTTGGCCAATTCTCCGATACGCATGGCATCCCCTTTTTCATTCCAACATGCAAATTCCGCTTGACCCTGTAGCCGCTACAGGGTTTCTAATGGAAGCATACACGAAACCGGAAGGACGATGCGATGCCGCACGATAGCCATAACCATACCCATGCGCACGACCACAAGCATGCGCACGAACCCAGCCCTGCGCCCAAGGCGTCCAGCTGCTGTTCCAGCCAGCATGCGTGCTCGTCCACGCCTGCCGCCGCGTCCGCTCCAGCGCGGCCCAGCGCCGCCATCGCCGGCGCCAACACGGCCAAATACCGCATCGCCAATATGGATTGCCCCACGGAAGAGCGCTTGATCCGCAACAAGCTGGCCACCATGGCCGGTGTCGTGGGCCTCGATTTCAACCTGATGAACCGCGTGCTCGACGTGCACCACACCCTGCCTACACTGGCCACGGTGGAAGCGGCCCTGCACGGCATCGGCATGCAGGCCATTCCCATGGAGGCGGACGCTATCGTAGTACGCGATGCGGACGAAGGCAGCCTGAGCGGCATGCAAAAGGGCTTGCTGGTCGTCTCCGGCCTGGCGGCGGCGGGCGCCGAAGCGCTGGCGTGGACCACGCATGCGGACAGTTCGCCCCTCGTCATCGCCCTGGCCCTGCTGTCGATCGCCACGGGCGGCTGGCCGACCCTGAAAAAGGGTTGGATCGCCCTGAAAACGTTCACCCTGAACATCAATTTCCTGATGAGCCTAGCGGTTTTCGGCGCCATCGCCATCGGCCAATGGCCGGAAGCGGCCATGGTCATCTTCCTGTTCGCCATTGCCGAGCTGATCGAAGGCTTGTCCTTGAACCGCGCGCGCAACGCCGTGCAAAGCCTGATGCAGCTGGCGCCCGATACGGCGACCGTGGCCGACGCCAGCGGCGCCTGGAGCCAGGTGAACGTTGCCACGGTGGCCATCGGCACGCTGATGCGCGTCAAGCCGGGCGAGCGCATCGCGCTCGACGGCATCGTGCAAAGCGGCGAATCGTCCGTCAACCAGGCGCCGATCACGGGTGAAAGCATGCCGGTGGACAAGGCCGTGGGCGACGTCGTGTATGCGGGCACCATCAATGAACGGGGCTTGCTCGACGTCACCGTCACCGCCAACAGCGGCAACAGCACCCTGGCGAAAATCGTCAAGGTGATCGAGGAAACCCAGGGGAAACAGGCGCCCACGCAGCGCTTTGTCGACAATTTCGCCCGCTATTACACGCCGGCTGTCGTCGTCTTCGCCATCCTCGTGGCCGTGCTGCCGCCGCTGCTCTTCGGCGCACCCTTCATGGCCTGGATCTACAAGGCGCTGGTGATGCTGGTGATCGCCTGCCCGTGCGCGCTCGTCATTTCTACGCCGGTCACCGTCGTCAGCGGCCTGACGGCGGCCGCGCGGCGTGGCATACTGGTGAAAGGCGGCCAATTCCTGGAAACGGGTTACCGCATCAAGGCCATCGCCGTCGACAAGACGGGCACCTTGACCATGGGCAAACCGGCCGTCACGGACGTGGTGGCCCTGGAAGGCAGCGACCGCGATACTATCCTGCTGCTGGCCGCCAGCCTGGACGCCAATTCCGCCCACCCGCTGGCCGCCGCCATCGTCAAGGCGGGTCCGCCCGCGAGCAGCCACTTGCCCGTCACCCAGTTTGCCGCCCTGCATGGACGCGGCGTGCGCGGCAGCATCGATGGACAAACGTATTACCTGGGCAATGCGCGTCTGATGACGGAATTGAACGTCTTGACGCCGGAGTTGCAAGCCATCCTGGCGCGGCTGGAACAGCAAGCCTATACGGCCATGGTGCTGGCCACCTCGGCCGGTGCGCTGGGCGTGATCGCCGTGGCCGACGTGCTGCGCCCGACGGCGGCGTCCGCCATCGCCAGGTTGAATGCGCTGGGCGTGACCACCGTGATGCTGACGGGAGACAACTTGCTGACGGCCCAGCGCATCGGCAATGAAGTGGGGGTCAGCCTGGTCAAGGCGGAATTGCTGCCAGAGAATAAACTGGATGAAATCAAGGCCTTGCAGCAGCAGTTCGGCGTGGTCGCCATGCTGGGCGACGGCGTGAACGACGCCCCCGCCCTGGCGCAGGCCGACATCGGCTTTGCCATGGGCGCGGCCGGCAGCGACACGGCCATCGAAACGGCGGACGTGGCCCTGATGGACGATGAACTGGGTAAATTGCCCGAATTCATCAGCCTGAGCCAGCGCACGCGCGGCATCCTCGTGCAAAACATCAGCTTTGCCATCGGCATCAAGGCCGTGTTCTTCGGCCTGGCGCTGGCCGGCATGGCGACCCTGTGGATGGCCGTGTTCGCCGACGTGGGCGCCAGCCTGCTGGTGGTGGCCAACGGTTTGAGATTGTTGCGCAATAGCAAGCAAACATAGTCCCACGCAGAAATATTTCCATCTGGACAATTGCTGTAAAAAACGCTACTTTGGCGCTTGATCTCCACCTTCGCCAAAGTAGCCGATGACCGTTCTGCCCCGCCTCCCCCTGCTGGCCACCTTGCTGGCTGCCGCCTCCCTGCATGCCGAACCGATGTACTTCACCCCCTGCTCCGATACGGCCGTGCCCGGCAGTCTGTGCTCGGGTTTGAACGTGCCCGGCAGCTACGACGCCCAGGGCCGTGGCATCGGTGATCCGGACGCCATGCACGTCTTCGTGCGCAAGATTGCCGCCGACGTGCCTGCCGGCAAGCCCGCCAAGGGCACCCTGTGGCTGGTGGCGGGCGGCCCCGGCGAATCGGGCGCCTCGTTCTACAGCTTGCTGCCCACCTTGCGCCGCAGCTTTCCCGGCTTTGAATTCCTCATCCCCGACCACCGCGGCACGGGTCATTCTTCGCGCCTGTGCAAGGTGGAAGAGTCGGAACGGAGTCCCGGCGGCCGCGCCCTGGCGGGTGCGGAATGGGGCAGCTGCTTTGCCGGCATCAACTTGATGCCGGAATACGCGGGCCAGTTTTCCATCACCATGGCGGCGGGCGACTTGCAAGCCTTGATCGCAGGCGAACGCCAGGCCAAAGGCAAACAGCCGCCCGTATATGTATACAGTGTGTCGTATGGCACGCAACTGGTCTTGCGCACCTTGCAACTGGGACCGCTGCCCGTCAAGGGCGTCATCCTCGACTCGCTGGTACCGCCGCAGACGGATGCGCGCTGGGACTTGAGCCAGCGCTCGCACGTGGTCAACACGGCCGGCATGCAGGTGCTCGCCTGGTGCGATGCGGATGCCGCTTGCCACGCGGCATTGGGAGAGCCGGCCGCCACCCTGTACCGCCGCGTGCTGGACAAGGCGCAAGCCGATTCCGCGCTGCTGGCGAAGATCCCTGGCAAGAACCTGAAGCACTTCCTGGGCAGCATGCTCGACGTCCCTGCCGCCCGCGCCCGCATTCCCTACCTGCTGCGCGAGCTGGACCAGGGCAAGGATGGGGAGCTGGCGTCCGTGCGCGCCACGTTGACGCAGGCGGCGGCCGGCCTGGGCAGCTATCCCCAGTCGCCGCTGTCGATTCCGCTGGTTAATATCATCAGCAATTCGGAAAACAATCTGCAAGCGTCGCTGCGCCCGAACTGGGCCGCCGCCGACATCGACCGCGACGAGGCGGAGCTGCTGTTTACCAGTCCCCTGCCCCGCATCCTGCTGGGCGGCGGTTTGCCCACCTACCCGCGCGACGCCTATTTCGGCGCATTGCCGGCGAAAGTGCCGCCCACTTTGGTACTGCAGGGTACCCTGGACCCGAAGACGCCCTACGCGGGCGCGCAGGCGCAAGTGCAGGCCTTGACGCAGAACAAGGCCGGCACGGTGGCCATGTCCACCGTGCACAACGCCCCGCATTTCATCCTGTGGACGGCGCCCGCCTGTTTTGAACAGGCCAGCACCCGCTTTATCGCCGGCAAGCCGGCGCAGGATTGCACGCTGCAGTTCCCCCCAACTAACTAAGAGGACGATATGCGCATCGCAGGCCTGGCATTGCTGCTGTTATCTTGTTTCGGCGTGGCACAAGCGGCGCCGCCCGCTTCGCCGTCCATCTGCGCTTCGCCCGCACAGTCCGTCCGCGAGCAAGGCTTTGTGCCCATCAATGGCATCGAGCAATGGATCACGGTCAAGGGCGCCGCCTGCGGCAATCCCGTGATCCTGTTCATCCACGGCGGCCCCGGCAATGCGCTGAGTCCCTACGCGGATGCCATCTATGCGGGCTGGGAACGCCACTACACCCTGGTGCAGTGGGACCAGCGCGGCGCGGGCATGACGTATGGCAAACAGCGCCCATCGGAAGAGCTGCCCTTGACGCTGGAACAGATGCGCGACGACGGCATCGCCGTGGCACGCTATATCGGGCAGCATCTGGGCCAACGGAAAGTCATTTTGATGGGCAGTTCCTGGGGCTCGATCCTCGGTGTGCACATGGCCAAGGCGCAGCCAGAGCTGTTCCACGCGTATATCGGCACGGCGCAGGTGGTCAATGCGCGGGCCAACGAGGCCGGCATGTACCGGGAAGTGCTTGCGCTGGCGCAAGCGGCCGGCGATACCGCCACGGTGGACAAGCTGACGGCGCTCGGCTCGCCGCCATGGCGCGATCCGCGCAACTTCGGCATCCTGCGCCGCTTCGACCGCAAATATGAGGGATTGGCAACGGATGCGCCGCCCAAGCACTGGTGGCAGCCGGCGCCGTTCTATGCCACGCCGCAAGCGCTGGCCGATGCCGAGGCGGCCGATGACTACTCGTACATCCAGTTCATCGGCCTGCGCGGCGACGGCATGTTTGCCAAGGTCGACCTGCCCGCGCTGGGCACGCGCTTCGACTTGCCCGTATTTTTCATCATGGGCGAAGCGGACTTGCTGACCTCGCCCGTCATCGCGCGCAGCTACTTCGACAGCATCACGGCGCCGGCCAAGGATTTTACCGTGGTGAAACGGGCCGGACACGACCCCAACCAGGCCGTGCACGACGCCCAATGGACGGTCTTGCGCGACAAGGTGGCGCCCTTGCTGAAGTAAAGCGCGCGGCGCGGCGCATTCACGGCACACTTTCCTTGTCGATTTGCACCGTGAGCTGGCGCTCGAAGTCCATCAGTTCCGCCACATTCAGGTCCGAGATAAGCTGATAATGCATGCCGGAGCGGCTCCAGCGTATCAAATGGTAGCCTTGCCTGACGGTCAGGCGCGGCGGCGCATCGCGCTGTGCCCCGTCGGGCCAGACATACAGGTTCAGCACATGCTGGTGCCGGCGGTACGCGAGAGCGGCGACGGGACGCGCGTTGATATAGTCGAGGCGCCCGCCGATCAAGGGGAAACCTTCTTGCGCCAGATCAACCACGGGTGGAGAAAAGTCGAGCTTGCCGCTGAACCATGGCTTGACCGTGTGCTGGTCGGAGGACGCCACGTCGGCCAGATGATCGGGCATCAGCGAACGGAAATGGCTGGCGATGATCTCCTGGTCGAGCCGTTCCGCGTCCGAGGGTACGGACAGATACAGCGCCACGGTGACGGCCAGGGCCGCCGTGCTGGCGCTGGCCACGCCAAAATTGATCCAGGCCCACGGCAATTGCGCCCATTTCCTGCCGCGCGGGGCTTTCCTTGCCTGCTTGCCCTCTTCCTGCAGCGCCTGGCGCAGGCGCTGCTGCAGGAAAGCGGGCGCGGCATGGCCGGCGGCATGCTGTTTCACCGCCGCGCGCAGGGCAAACAGCTGTTCGCAGGCTTTGGCGCAGTCCGGGCACTGGGCCAGATGCTGCGCCAGTTGCGCCATGGCCGAGGCATCGAGCTCGCCATCGGCATAGGCGGACAGCCTGTCTTGTGATTCCTTGCACTCCATGTCAGCTCTCACCATCAGATTGTTTCAGGCGCGCCAGCAGCAGCTTGCGTCCGCGCGCCAGGCGCGACATCACCGTGCCGATCGGGATGCCGACGATGTCCGCAATCTCCTTGTAGGATAAATCGTCGATCTCCTTCAGCACCAGCACTTCCCTGAATGGCTGCGGCAGCGTATCCAGGGCATGGTTGACCGCCTCCTTCGCATCGGCGCGGGCCAGGATGTCTTCCGGGTTGCCGCATCCATCTTCATCGTGGCCATGGAGTTCCTCGTCAAAGCCGATGTCAGCGTGTTCTGCGCGACCATCGCGCAGCGACGTGTAATACGTATTGCGCACGATCGTCAGCAGCCAGGCGCGCGCGCCGTCGCCATGGTAGCCGTCCATGTAGCGGTAGGCGCGCAGGAAAGCCGTCTGCACCAGGTCCTGGGCATTCTGGTCATTGCGCGTGAGCCAGCGTGCCAGCTTGTAGGCGGCGTCCAGGTGAGGCAAGGCCATTTTCTCAAAGAACCGGGTTTTATCGATGTCGTTCAAATCAACACCCATCCGCCTGTCTGGCGTCTCAACTCCCAAGACTCGCTTTGCCTGCCGTTTATTCCCGATATGGCGGTTTTTTTACGGCAGAAAATAAACCGGCACAGGCGGGAATATTTGCCGCGCCTTCGCAGTTATAGCATGTGCAGGCCCCGATTGCATCGGGGCCTGGCAACCGCAAAGCGAAAGGAGTTCAACATGCAACATCCCCGCTTCCTCCCTGGCCTGGCCGCGGCCACGCTGATGGCGTTCAGCGGCGCCGCCACCGCCGGCGACGCCATGCACGGCCAGGTACTGTACAAGAGCATGTGCATATCCTGCCACTCGATCGACTACAACGGCGTGGGACCCGCGCACAAGGGCGTGTTCGGCAGGAAAGCCGGCAGTGTCGCCGACTACAACTATTCGCCCGCCGTGAAGGCGTCCGCCATCGTGTGGGGCGAGAAAACGCTGGACCAATGGCTGTCGGGTCCGGAAAAACTGATTCCCGGCCAAAAAATGGGCTACCTGGTGCCGTCCGCGCAGGACCGCGCCGACCTGATCGCTTATCTAAAGCAGGAATCCGCACGGGCCAGCCCGGCCCAGGCCACCAAATAGAGACAGTTGTGCCACCGCCTGCCAGCCATTGCCAGGCATTTCAAGGAGAAACATCATGATGGACCGCAGAAGCTTCATGAAACTGGCCGCCGTCGGCGGCGGCGCCGTGTTCATGTCCGGACTCTACGGGCATGCGCCGGCGGCGGCCGGAAAGACGGCAGCCGCTCCCTACGAGGATTTCTATTTCGTCCAGTTGTCCGACGTGCACTGGGGTTTCACGGGCGCCGCCAACCCCGACGCTCTCCACACCTTCAGGAAGGCCGTCGCCACCGTGAATGCGCTGGAAGTGCAGCCCGATTTCATCATCTTTACGGGCGACCTCACGCATACGACGGACGACCCGAAGGAGCGCCGCCAGCGCATGGCCGAATTCAAGGACATCGCGGCGGGCTTGACGGTAAAAAACGTGCGCTTCATCCCCGGCGAGCATGACGCGTCGCTCGACAACGGCGCCGCCTACAAGGAAAACTTCGGCCCGTCCAACTACGCGTTCGAACACAAGGGCGTGCATTTCATTGCCCTCGATAACGTTTCCGATCCCGGCGCGCGCATCGGCGACACGCAGCTGGCATGGCTGAAGGACGACCTGGACAAGCAGGCCAAGGATGCGCGCATCGTCGTCTTCACCCACCGGCCCCTGTTCGATCTCGTGCCCAAATGGGACTGGGCCACGCGCGACGGCGACAAGGCGATGGCGCTATTGATGCCGTACAGCAATGTGACCGTGTTCTATGGCCATATCCACCAGGAACATCACCACATGACGGAGCACATCGCGCACCACGCCGCCAAATCCCTGATTTTTCCCTTGCCGGCGCCAGGATCGCAGGAAAAGCGCACACCCCTGCCCTGGGACCCGGCCGCGCCGAACAAGGGCCTGGGCTTGCGCGAAGTGGAAGCGCTGGCGGGCAATGACTACAAGCTCACGGAATTTCCCGTCACAAGGAGCTGAACCATGGACCGTGCAAGAAGACAGTTCGGTATCCGTTGCGCCTGCGGTATCGGCGCGCTGCTGACGGTAGCCGCCATCGATGCCCAGGGCGTGAAGAAAGTTGCCGGAAAAGAAAGAATCATCGCCATCCAGGCGAAGAAATTCGTCTACACGCCGAACGAAATCACCTTGAAGAAGGATGAACCGGTCGTGCTGGCGTTCACGGCCATCGATTTCATCCATGGTTTTTTCATCCCGGACATGAGCATCCGCGCCGACCTGCTGCCGGGCCAGGTCACCGAAGTGAGGCTGACGCCCGGCAAGGCCGGCGAATACGCCTTTTTATGCGACAACTTTTGCGGCAGCGGCCACGAGGAGATGAATGGGAAGATCATTGTCACGGAGTAAGGTGGACGAACCATAAAGTTCGACGCAAGCCCCCATGAGGCAAGCGACTTCGACGCGCCGCGCGTGCAAATACAGTTGACACCACCGCGCGTCGAAGCTTGCCGAGGCCATGGCTGCAACATTTTTGAGCTTATATGAGCGGCTGCTGTCGGCCCATAGCGGACGTTTCGACCTCGGCTTTATATAGGTTTTAGATGAAATGGCTCTACGAGCACTTCCAAGCGACCCACCTGTTGCTTACATTTTCAGCCGGTTGAGGCCCAAGCAGGGTTTGAGCCCATTTGTCGAATTCCTGTACGGTGCCGTCAGCCGCCTTGTATGCAATAGCGTAAGACCTTGATTGCCCAGCAATGAATGCAATAACGTAGGTGGCAAACGAATTTACGATGCCACTATCCGACGCCAACCATTCCTCCATCGCACGAAAATCTGCGAAACCATCCAGTCGCACCAGCGGATAGTGAGCAGAATAGACAAGTGCGAGGAACTCCCCGTGGACAGGCTCGTCACCTCTTAGTACTTCGGATCGAAATCGCGATCTGTCGACTGCAGGGTCTGCGAGATGTGCATTGTTTGAGTCGTGCGTATTGAGGCGGCTCATTACCTCAGCTACGGTGAGGCAAGAGCCTTCAGGGTCATCATTTGACGCGGTCACAGCCATTTCGGCCATCTCAAGTACATTCATAATTGGTGTTTTTTGACGGAGGTCTCCCCTCCTGATAGCATGGGCCCAACGACCGCGTGTAGCCGATTGCTGTCGTTCCTCAATACTTCTCGCCCTCATCGCCCAGAACTTCGGCATCGAGCTTTACCGCTAATTCCTTCATTTTCTTGATCGCATTTTCACTCGGATTTTTTACCGAAATCTCACCACGATGATAGTAGAAATAGTGCTTGTCGTTCGTCTTTGGATCAATCCATGCCGCCATCAATGGATTGCTAACCTGAACTATTTCACGTGTTTGAGGGTTCGCAGCCGTAGCAGTTGTATCCATTTTCAGCAATCCGTCGGCGGCGACAGCACTCTTCCATTCCAACTCGGAAATTGGCGTTTGCGAGCTCTGCGACCACTCCCCAGCTTTTGTAATGTGTAGATCGTAACCCATAGCTATAGTTGGAAAAACAAAGAAAAGGAGAGCCCCATATTGACTAGAGCGTATCTTCATAGTTTTTGTAAGGTGATATTTAAAGGTTCTTGCCGCTTCTCGCCGATAGCGGCACAAGAGCATAGCGGATTGCTAAACAGAAAAACTCACACATTGTCACGCTGCCGCGAATGACCGCTTGTTGGCCGTAAGCGGCTCTTCGTTGAATGTCCGCTCTTGGCCGGTTGCCGCTTCTGCCAGGTTCCGCCCCGTAGCGGTCGGTGAACACAATGAAGCAGTCCATCAGGCAATATCCGCTATTTGACTCCAACGGCACCCCAGCCGTCGTAATACCCATTGCGAACTTCCGCCAGGGATTGTAGCGCGCGTGTCGTCGCCTGCATTGCTTGCAACTCTGGCACCATCTTACGTTTGGCGTGAATTTCCCATTGCTTCGCGGTGGGTGGCTGGCCAATGCCTACAATCTCGTATCCCAAGGCTCGGATTTTCTCTGCCGTGGCAACCGCGTCGGCCTTTCGAATAAAGACAAGAAAGAAATCGATGTTATGTACTTTGGTAACATCCGCGCCGTTCTGACGCAGATTTTCTATGACCCGTGCATCCTGTTGTTCGGCAATTGACGTCTGAGCAATGACTGTCGATGCTGCAAACCATGCAATTACCAACGTTGCGCAGCTTAACAAGCGAAGTGGCTTCATGGGAGATGTGCTCTTTCTTGATCTAATATAAAAATGTGCTGGCCACACCAACTGGCGAGGGCCGACTGTCTGCCCCTGGCCGATAGCGACCGTTCCCGAAGCATAGCCGCCAGGCTCACTTGTATCAAATTTATTAATTTTTGTCTAAAACTATTGTTTTGTGTCCGACTGTTCGTCCAAAGCCGAATCGTGCTGGCGCCGCCACTCATGGCGGCGCCAGCATTTCCCCTGGCCCCAAGGGGCGGTCGATCAGGCGGCGCGGCGCGCCCGCAGATGCAGGTGGCGGATGGTGGCTGCGGCCGCCATCAGGATGGCGGAAGCCGTGGCCAGCACGACAATGAACGCCTTGTCGAAGGCCGAGCGGGCCAGTTCCGACACTTGCAAGCCCAGTTCGGCCGGCAATTGCTCGGCGGCCAGCAGCGCCGCGTCGAGCGTGTCATGGGCATTCGGCAGCAGGCCCGCGCTTTCCGGGATCACCAGCGTGGCGCTGTAGACGGCCGACAAGATGGTGCCCAGCACCGTCACGCCGATCACGGCGCCCAGTTCGTACGACACTTCCTCGATCGAGGCGGCCATGCCGGCCTGTTGCGGCGCCACGTTCAGCATCACGGCGCTGGACGCGGCCGTCATGACGGCGCCCAGGCCCAGGCCCAGGATCACCAAGCTGGCTACTTGGGCCGAGACGGCGGCGTCATGCAGCAGCAGATACGATGCCATGCCGATGCCGGACAGCAACAACGAACCCCACAAGACCTTGGCCTTGTCGGCGCGCGGCAACATGAAACCCGTCAACGGGCCGGCAAACACGGATGCCAGCGGCAACGGCAACAGCAGCAAGCCCGCTTCCAGCGGCGACAGTTCCCGCACCAGCTGCATGTGCTGGCTCAGTGCCAGTTCCATGCCGATCAGGGCGGCGGAAGCCACCATGGCGGCGGCCACGGCGCTGGAAAACGGCAGTTCGCGGAACAGGGCGAAGTCGATCAGCGGCCTGGCTTGCCGCTTCTGGCGGCGCACGAACTTCAGCATGAAGAAGGCGCCCACGGCGAACGAGGCGGCGGCCAGCGCATACGACGGCTGCGACTTGCCCAGCTCCTTGATCGCATACACGCCACCAAGCAGGCCCATCATGACTTGCAGCGAACCCTTCAAGTCCCACGGCTTGTCGCGGTTACCGGCCCGCTTCGGCAGGACGACGGCGGCCAGCACCAGGGTCAGCAGGACGATGGGCACGTTGATCAGGAAGACGGAACCCCACCAGTAATGTTCCATCAGGAAACCACCCAGCACGGGGCCGAACGCGGCGCCGCCCGAGGCGATGGCCGCCCACACGCCGATGGCGAACGAGCGCTCGCGGTTATCCGTAAAGGTCAGGCGGATGATGGACAAGGTGGCCGGCATCATCAGCGCGGCGCCGATGGCCAGCAGCACGCGGGCAAAGATCAGCCACTCCGGCGCGGGCGAAAACGCGGCGCACAGCGAGGCGATGCCGAACACGGCCAGGCCAGCGAGGAAGACGGGTTTGTGGCTCAAGCGGTCACCGAGGGTGCCGAGGCCGGGCAACAAGCCTGAGACGACCAGCGCGTACACGTTGATGATCCACAGTTTTTGCGAGGAAGTGGCCTGCAAGTCGCGCGTCAGCGCGGGCAAGGCGGTGTAGAGCACGGTCATGTCGACCACGATGAGGAACAAGGCGCTGGAGACGATGGCCAGCGTCAGCCATTTTTTCATTGGATGCATAAACAACTCATGGATTTTAGTGTAACTTTTAACAACTATCGGTATGGATGAATTTGGTGCTGCGCAAATATTTACGTTCCAGGCTGCCACGGGCCTGGGCTGGTCGGGGGCGGCGGGCGTCAGCCACGGTCGCCATCCTTGTCATCCACGGCGGCCGTCACTTCCGGCACGTCGAGTTCGCGCAGCATGACGACGGAGACTTGCTTGAAGCCGCGTCCCTGGAAGAAGGTCTGCGCCGTCAGGTTGTGCGCGCCGCATTCGAGGAACAGGCGGGCGATGCCGTGGCTGCGCAATTCGCTCGCTACCCACTCCACCAGCTGGCTGCCGATGCCGCTGCCACGCACGGAAGGCAGCAAGACCAGGTCGTCCAGCGCGGCGAACGATTTCGAGGCGCGCTGGCGCGTGTCGATGGAAACGAGGGCCATGCCGACGATGGCCTCGCCCGACGTGGCGACGGCCAGCAGGGTTGAATCGCCATGCGCCCAGTCGTGCGACAGGGCGGCGCGGATTTCGCCGCGTATGACCTCAGGCAAGTCCGCGCGCCAGTTGCCGGGCGCATCGGCGCGCTCGCCCTGCAGCTCCGAATGGGAGATGTAGTCGGCGCTGACGTTGTCGAGGTAGAGCTGGCACAGCGCATCTTCGGCGGTGGCGTCGTGACACCAGCTGAAGATGATGGCGGGATTATGGGCTTGAGCGTTTTTCATGGCGGATCTCGTGTTGTTGAAAATGTAAATGCATTTTATGTCGCCCCTGAATGGCATTCAAGTTAAAATCCATCTGTAAAACAGATAGGTGGATGCCATGCAATGGACTTTGGAACAAATGCGCTACTTCGAAGCGGCTGTCGCAGCCGGCTCTTTCTCGGGCGCGGCGCGCCGGCTGGGCCGCGCGCAATCGGTGGTCAGCACCTCGATCGGTCTGCTGGAAGCGGAGTTCGGCGTGGAACTGTTCGACCGTTCGCGCCGCAGCGCCGTGCTGACGGAAGCGGGCAAGGTGATGCACCTGGAAGCGTGCGAACTGCTGCGCCAGGCCGAGCGCCTGCAGCTGCGCGCCCAGTTGCTGAGCGAGGCGCCGGAAGCGCAGCTGACCCTGGCGCTGGACGAAGCTCTGCCCTACCTGGCCATCAGCACCCTGGTGAAGGAATTGGCGGCGCGCTACCCGGCGCTGGAACTGGTAATGCTCAACGCCACGGCGTCGGAAGTGGCGCAATACGTGGAGCAGCAGCAAGCGGACGTGGCCTTCCACTTCGACCGCGGCCCCATTTCCCCCGTGCTGGAACAGCAGCACATCGGCAGCGTGGCGCAAGGCGTGTTCGTGGCCAAAGGCCACGCGATGGCCCACGGCCAGGAAGTGAGCCGTAACGAGCTGACCCGCTACCGCCAGCTGATCATGGATTCAGAACTGAACCGCGAACACGCGTTCAGCCCCGCCGTCTGGTTTTCCGACAGTTTTTACAGCATCGCGGAAATGGTCGCGGACGAGCTGGGCTGGGCGATTCTGCCCCTGAACATCGCCAATTACGACAACTACAAGGGATATCTGCAGGAAGTGCCCTGCCCTGCGCTGGCCCTGTCGCGCTTGCCCGTGCGGCGCTTATCGATCCACGGCAAGAAGCTCAGCGAGACGAGTTTGTGGCTGACGACCAGGTTGGCGGAGTTGCTATTGGATGGGCCGAGGGGGTGAGTGCATGCAAGTCAGTGCAGGAATGTTGAGGCTTTTATGATAAATAGAAGCCAGTTCCTGAGTGCTGATCCGGCACGGCAAGGAGGCGGAGCTTCAAGGTCGAGGTGTGGCACAATCCTGAATGGTCTGAACTTGAATGATCAAAGATGGCAGCATGAAATGACGGGCGCTGGCATCTTTATTGACACTAGCGACATTTGCTAGCCAAGGGAAATGATGAGTATTGAAATAGTTGATGTGGAAAATGTATTGAAGGATTTTATTCTGGCCATGAATGGTTGGGAACTTCATTACTACCCCGAGGTGCGAGAGAAAGGGCTGATTACTCTCAAAGAAAAAATGAAGCAGGATCTTGATGCTATTTTTGATTGCTTTTGCACCAAAAAAGAAAGAAAACAAGGTCGCCAGATGTCATTGCTCTGCAGCGATCCTCCTGAATACTCACCCACCGAAATATTTTTAAATTCATGCATCTCAGGAAGTAAAGCTGTCATTTCCACGCAGCAGACTTCGGGATTCAAGAATAGATACAGATATACATTTTGTCTTAAAAACCAGCAATGGTTTATTGATAAAAAAGAATGGCTTGATGAAGAGGAAGGCATGGAGCGTTGGCGACCGGCGTATCTTTAGTCGCGTTCGCTCAAGCTTGCGCCAATGCGGGCCACGCGACGACGATCAACGCAGTCCCCGCTTCCGAGAGACGCCAGCAATCACAACGAGCGCGGTATCGTCCGCACCAGGAAAAGAATGAGTATTAACACCAAACTGAAAAAACTCGAAGATAAGGCCATGGCCAAAGGCGAGTATGCGGTCGCCGCAGCCGCAGCCCATCTGTTGCACGATATTGGCTGCGTGGACAAGCAGATTAACCTGGTCGGCGCGCTGCACGAAGTCGGCTATCTGCAGAATTCGTTTGCTCCATACTGGAAAGAATTCAGAACTGATGAATTGGCATGGATAGAACGCTGTTTGGCCAGGCTTGTCACTGCTGACCATGACTATTGGGCGCTTGCCGCGCTTCTGGGCTGCAATGGTCCAACGACCATCAGCATCGCCATTGGCCAGGGTTTTAAATCCGCTGCAACAAGGCTTTACGAACGTTTTGACAAACCCAAGGTCCATGTCGATACTTTATATTTGACAGCTAATGGAGAAGTGCTGCATCCCGTATTGGAAGTCGGCTATGACATCAAAGACATGAAAACTGTCGACATGGGAAGAGCACGGGCACTTAATCTGAAGAATAAACAATGGAAGCCAGGCGATCGTATGGGCGACGGCGGACTGTCACTGTCCATGCAGGCCAAACTTCCGCATGGCGCATGGCGCTCGGTATGGACGGCTTTTAAAACATGGGATGCATGACGACATGATGAATTGCAGGACAGTCAATGCATGGCTGGAAATGGCGCAAGACGATGAAGTGTTCATTGATGCCGACGACATCAACCGCGAAGCGATGGAGAACATGTGGAGCTTTTCGCCCACGGACGAGGAAACGCCGCACATAGAAGCCACGGATATCGTTGCATTCATCGAGGAATTGATCGCGGCACGCCGCAACGCGCTCGCTGGCGAGGAAATGTTGTTCTATTGCTGGCACGATGCGCAATGCCGCCAGTTGCGCTTCAGCCTGGTGTCGCGCTCGCATGGCCGGCTGCCGTTTCGCCGCGAGGTGCGCGAAACGCAGGATCTGGCGCTGATCGCCGACCGCGTGGTGAACGGGGACTGGCGCAACGAGGATGTTATGCAGGCGCCGTCGGAGGAAGGCGATGCGCAAGAGCAAGTGCCGTTCATCCTGCCCGTATTTGTCGTGCCCGTGCCGTAGGAATCGGCGCGGCACGGGGTCTTCACGTTATTTACGCCAGGAAACGCGCGGGCCGGCAAGCTTCCAGGGCTGACGCCGGTTGGCCATCGACGATTTCCCCGCTGGCAAGCTGACCCACGATGCCTGCCAGCACGACGCCCGGATGCATGGCGCACACGTACGCGCCTTCGACCTGCGGCAAGTAGCCGATGATGGGCACGCCATCGACGGGCATGGGGCGCAGGCCGATGCAGGCGAATGCCGGCGTGATGGCCTCGGCGCCCTCAAGTTCACTGCGGATCGCGCTGGCCGTGCGCTGCGCCATGGCGGCCGGCTGGTTTTCAGGCGCGTCGTCCACATAATCTTCCGCCGCCAGCACGGTGCCGTTTTCGTCTTGCCGCACTTCCATGGCATGGCTGGAAATAATGCCGCGCACCAAGCCGGGCGGCGCCTGGTAGCGCAGGAAGACGGCGGGCGAGGCGTGGATGGGCAGGCTGGCGCCCAGCTGCTCCGCCAGCGCGGCAGTGGCGGTGCCTGCCGCCAGCACGATCACATCCGCATCGATGACGCCAGCGGCCGTTTCCACGCCCCTCACCTTCCCATCCTGGACGGCAAAGCCCAGCACGGATGTGTGCGTGCGGACCGTCGCACCGAGCGCCCGGGCCGCTGCCAGCAAGGCGTGCGTCGCGGCGACCGCGTCGAGGGCGCCCTGCTCCGGTTCGTACAGCGCCTTTTGCGGCGGTTGCCGCAGCTGCGGTTCCAAGTGGGCGATGCGGGTGCGGTCGATCACCATGCACGAGGGAGAAACGCGCCCATCCTGCGTGCCATACGACAAGGCGCCATGCCAGCGCACCGTCAAGCCTGGCACCTGCGTTTCCAGCCGGCGCCAGGCGGCGATGGCGCCGCCGCGCAGGGCCGCGATGGGATCAACCCCCGCGCAGGACGCGTTAAGCCAGGCAAACGAAGTGCCCGTCACGCCGGAAGCGATGCCGCCCGCCTCGACGACGGTAACTTTCGCTCCCTTGCTGGCCAGGTGGTAGGCGAGCGATGCGCCGACGATGCCGGCGCCGATGACGACGATGCGTTTTGAGGTTTCTTGATTCATATTTAGCAACTTTGCATATTTATCATAGGGCAGAGTCTACCCCAGCCGCCCGCAATTCCAGCGCAAACCGGTGGCCATCGACGACGTTGCCTTCCACGATGGCAATATCGGGCACAGCCATTCCCTGCGCGAAACCGCAGCGTTCCAGCACGCGGATCGACGCCGCATTGCCGTCGATGGCGTAAGCGCACAGGCTGGCCAGCCGCCATTCGTCTTGCGCCAGGGCAATCAGGTACTGCAGCGCAGCCGTGGCCAGCCCCTTGCCCGCCTGCTGTTCCCCGATGCGGTAGCCGACTTCGGCTACGCCTTGCTCCCGGTCAATGTCCTTGAGGTTGGCACGCCCGATCAATTGTCCGTGTTCGTCCACGATGACGCAGGGGTGCATGCGCCCCTGCGCATGCTCGTCCAGGAATTGCGCGACATGCGCGTGGATGCCGTCGATGCTGTAAAAAGCGTCCGGACGCCGTTCGATATGGCGCTCGAACCATGCCCGGTTGGCTTGCTCGAAGGCCAGCAAGGGCGCGGCATCGTCCGGGCGCAGGGTGCGTATGGCAAAGGTGCTCATGGAAACTCCTGGAAAGGCATGAGTCTAGTGACGCGTGGCCCGGCCCGTCAATCTTGATTCCATGAATCAATATAAAGTGACAAACGCTACAATGGCCGCCATGAACAACGATCTGTCCGCTCCTGACGCGGCGCGCCTGCTGGGCGTCAGCCTGCCCACCCTGTATTCCTATGTGAGCCGGGGCTTGCTCGCTTCCGTCAGCAACGGTGCGTCGCGCCGCAAGCGCTATCCGCAGGAAGATGTGCTGCGCCTGGCGGCCCGTAAAAACGACGCCAAGCGCGGTGGCCAGACGGCCGTGGCCGCCATGCACTGGGGCTTGCCCGTGCTGGAGACGCGCATTTCCCACATCCTCGATGGCCGCTTGCTGTATCGCGGCTGCGATGCGGCGGCGCTGGCGCGACACGCGACGCTGGAAATGACCGCCAGCCTGCTGTGGGACGATGGTGCGAGTGACTATTTTCAGCAAGACGCGCCTGCCCAGCCGACAGGATTGACCCGCGCGCCGGACGCGCCGCCGCTGGCACGCGCCATGCTTGCCATGGCCATGCTGACGACAGCGGACATGCCGCACTCGCTGCAATCCGGCCCCGCCGTGATGCGCATCCTGGCCGCCGCCCTGCTGCAAACGGCGCCGTCCGCCTTGCCGCTGCACCAGCAACTGGCCCAGGCGTGGCAAGCGGACGCGCAGCAGTCTGCATTGCTGCGCGCCGCCCTCGTGCTGCTGGCCGACCATGAATTGAATGCGTCGACGTTTGCCGTGCGCTGCGTCGCGTCGACGGGCGCCAGCCTGCCGGCCGCGCTGGGCGCGGGCTTGGCGGCCTTGTCCGGAGACAAGCACGGTGGCGGCAGCGCGGCGGCCAGATGCATGTTGACGGCGGCGCTGGCCGCGCCTGACGCCGGTGCTGCCATCGCTACCTTTTACACAGCCATCGCGCCGGAATTCGCCGGTTTCGGCCACCCGCTGTACCCGCACGGCGACCCGCGCGCCGCATATTTGCTGGGAAGCCTGTCCGCGATGTCGCGCGAATACCCGCAGCTGCACGCCATCCTGGCCGCGTGCGCCACGGCGGCCGAGTTACTCGAAGTAAAACCGAACGCCGACCTGGCGCTGGCGGCCATGGAACTGGCCTTCGGCTGGCCCGAGGGCGCGGGCATGACCATGTTTGCGCTGGCCCGCTCGGCCGGCTGGATCGCGCACGCGGCGGAACAAGCGGCCAGCGCGGCCCTGATACGGCCTCGCGCCCGCTACATCGGGCGCCCACAGCGCGACTGAAAATTCACGCTTGATTTATTACGCATACGTAGTAGTATACTTCGCATGCGTACCAATACCTCCCCCACCCCAGACGTACCCGATGCCGCCGCCTGCCCGCTGGGCGAGCGTTCGCCGCGCCTGTTCAATCTGCTCAACCTGGCGCGCCAGAACCTGTTTCGCTCGGCCGATGCGGTCTTCACCAGCGAACTGGGGTTTTCCGGCACGCAAGTTGTCGCCCTGTTTGCCCTGAAGGGCGAGGAAGGCTGCCAATTGAAGGATCTGGGGCGGGCGCTGCAGCTGAAAAACTCGGCCGTCACGGGCCTCGTGGCGCGCATGGAAGAAAACGGCCTCATCGTGCGCGGCCAGTCGGCGCTCGACGCGCGCGCCGGCACGCTGCACATGTCGCCCAAAGGCGGCGAGGTGCTGGCCGCCGCCCTGCCCCTGCTCGACAGCCTGAATGAACAACTGAAGCAAGGTTTCAGCGAGGAAGAACTGGCCGTCGTCGCCCGCTTCCTGCTGCATGCCTCGCGCCTGCGTTTCCAGCAAGACGTTTAATCGGCAAGACGTTTAACCCAACCTTCACCCCCACAGGAGTTACCATGCACCCCAACGACATGACCGGCTTGCAACTGATGCAAGCTTTCGCGCAAGGCCTGTTTCCCCGGCCCGGCATTTCCAAGACCATGCCGATGGACGCCCACACGATCGAGCACGGCAGGGTCATCTTCACGGCGACGGCGAATGAAAACCACACCAATCCCATGGGCGGCGTGCACGGCGGTTTTGCGGCCACCGTGCTCGACACGGTCACGGGTTGCGCCACGCACACGGTCTTGCCGGCCGGCGAAAGCTACGGCACGACAGACCTGAACATCAAGATGTGCCGCCCCCTGCCCTTCAACGTGACGGTCTACGCGGAAGGCAAAGTCATCAATGCGGGACGCAACCTGGTCATTTCCGAAGGCACGATCCGCGACGAAGCCGGTAAGGTGTATGCGCACGCGACGGCCACCTGCATGATCATCCGTCCCCGGGAACAAGCCGCCGCATGATACGGCCCGGCACCATCGCGGAAGCCTGGCAGGTGCTGGAGGCGATACCCGAATTCGACCAGCGGCGCAGCCTGGCGCAATTGCAGGAGCGCCTGCCCGCCGGCGCGCCGGTGCTGATCGCAGAAGCGGACGGCCAGCCCGTCGGCTGCAAGCTGGGCTATGCCGCCGAGGATGGCTCCTTGTATAGCTGGCTCGGCGGCGTGCTGCCCGCGCACCGCAAGACGGGCCTGGCGCAGCGCCTGCTGGAAGCCCAGGAAGCCTGGGCCAGCGAGCACGGCTTTGCGGCCATCACCGTAAAATCGATGAACCGCTATCCCGCCATGCTGCGCGTGCTGATCCGCAATGGCTATCAGGTCCGACTGGTGGAGCACTTTGGCGACCCCGTCAGCGAGCGCATTCATTTCATCAAAGCATTGTCTTAGAACGCCTCACGCAGCCACTGGTTTGGCTCTGGCTTGTCATGGAAGTAACAACGCCATATACTGAGTAACTCTGGCCATTTGCTATTGGCCTATTGTGTTGAAAAAATCAAGCGACAATAATTGAGGTAGGTCTAATCCTCTTAGCAATCTTTGATCGCTCAATAACGGCCATCCTGGCGGGTCTAGGCTGGCAGGATTTCTCTTTAAGTGCCAATTTCCCCGAATTTTTCAACACAATAGGCCAAAAGAAAACATCGTATTGGCATTATGCGCCATAAAGAATAGACGCTCACATCATGTTGGCTTTTTTATGCTGAAGCACTTAAATATAAGAAACGGATGAATATATGAATTCCATTGTTACGGCCAAAGCACTGGCAGAAAAAAGGAAATTTGCTGAGCGAGAATGGTTTTACGATTTTAGGGAACTTACCCACAAAATTAAAGATACAGAGGCTAAGAAGGTAGCCGATAGTCTTTCGGCTCGCTATTCAAAAATTACCAAGTCATGGAGTAAAGAAAGTAATTCTGAATGGTTGTGCAGGATTTATTTATCGGCAAAAATGGTGATGACCGCAACGCTGCAAATCAATTCCATCGAGTATGCGGAAGAGCGGAACATTCGAATAACCTCCCCATATCTAACGTATTACTCTCTTCTTGCCTTACTTCGAGGAATTGTATATACATTACCAGAAGTAATGTGGGACGATGGCAAGCTAGTCGAAATATCTCATCACAAAGCGATAAACTTGGCCTTCGACCATATTGCGGCATTCAATAAGATACTAGCTCAAGATTTGAAAACCACTACGCTTACATCCAAGGCATATCGCGAATTAATATCCTACCGTTCACCAACATCGGGGGATTCAATTATTGAATCGATAGGAAACCTTAAATCAATTGCAACATTACTGGCTGAAGTGGCACAATTTAACTCTGAAATTCTTGAATCATCAATTATCAAGAATGCAGAAAATTCATCATTTGAATTTCTTCACAAATATATAGATGATTTATCAAGTGTCACAGTAGAAGGCATCGAGTTTTTCGACCGAGAAGATGCATATAGATTAGATTACTTAAGGCGAAAATATCCCCTCGCCCCCAATCTACTTCACATTATGACTGAAGGCCATACTGAGGACTTTTTTGGGGCTTGGCTTTCCAAAGGTAGAATTGAAGACACATTTAATCCGGATAAGAATTGGAATGTTATATTTGACATTCCATAAGCCGCACAAATATTCCGAATTTCAGCCCCAATATCCATGATGGGGCAATTTCATTAAAACGCAAACAGCAACAAGCTTGCAAGACCTCAGACATTATAACTGTTGGCATTCACTCAATATCGGCACTTCTAATCAGTCTAGGTCGGAATAATTCCATCTAAATATTAATGCGCCTGAATTTCTAAAATTGATAGGTCGGAGGCAGTTCGATTCAGGCAGGAATCAAGTGAAAGTATCGCATTATATTAATGAATGGGATGGGTCACAATATTGTATTTTCCTCTGAGGTGTATCTCCGCCAGATCTGGGATAGAATTATTTAGCTGGTCGCTATATGCTCAGCCTCATTGCTGGCTTAGTCCCCGTACTGATGTCTGGGTCAGCATCTGAAAGTGTCCTGAGGTTTTTTTGCTGTGCACGATCCCCCCGCCGGCTTCCTCTTCGCCTTCAATAAACTGCCCGCCGCATTTTCCTCGAAGCGGCCCGCCTCTTCTATATAGCCATGCACGGTGCCGTCGTGGCGCCAGCCGCCCTGGCGCTTGATGGCCTGGAAATCGGCGCCGGCCCGGTGGGCGCTGGTAGCCATGCCGCGGCGCAGGCTGTGGCTCGACAGTTCCGGCACGTAATCGAGTTCGGACAGCCTGGCGCAGCTTTCCAGTATGGTATTGATGCTGCTCGCGTGCAGTGCTTTCGCGCTGACATGGCCCCATTGATTGACGGGGCGCAACAGCGGCCCCGTGCGGATGTGCGCTGCGGCCAGCCAGGCGCGCAAGGCCGTGGCCGGGCAGCAGACGCCGTCGCCGAACGGGATCGCCTTGACGATGCCCTCCCCCAGTTGATCCGTTTTCGAGCGGGGCAAGGTGATCACCATGCCCTGCGGCTCCCAGCTCACGTCTTCGACAGTCAACCCCGCCAGTTCGCTGCGCCGGAAACCGCCAAAAAATCCCAGCTGCAGCAAGGCGCTGTCGCGCAAGGCCTTGACGCTGCCCAGCGCGGCCAGTCTGGCGACGATCAGCTCCAGGTCTTCCAGCGGCAGGGCCTTGGCCTTTTTCTTTGGCTTGCCATGCAGGCGCGCGATGCCGGCCAGGGTCTTGCGCACGGTGGGCGTGGATGCCGGGTCGGTAAAGCCCTGGTACACATGCCATTGCGACAGGGCCGTCAGGCGCAGGGCCAGGGTGCGGGCGTTCAGGCTGTCCGCATACGCCAGCAGGTAGCGGATGACGGTGGACTCGTCGGCGGGCAGCGCCCCGCCCCAGACCTGGAAGTGGCGGATGGCGGAACGGTAGGTGCGGCGCGTGTTGTCGGACGTGGCGGCGGCAAGAAACGCCTGGTGGCGCGCGGCCAGCTCGGCATCGATCAGGGCGCCGTGTAACGGCGCCACGGCGATGGCGGCGCTTTTGGGCGCGGCGGCGCGGCGTTTGGAAAGGGGCAAATCGGGCATGGAATTGCTGAAATCGGGCTGGTGTACTGGGAAATACGCAGAATACCATGCAAACCACCCCCATAACCCGCGATAAGCAACCTTATCGCGATATATATTTTTCAAAAACGATCAAAATTTATATCGTAATATTATGTCATATTACGTATCATGTAATACGTTACTAAATTTCGTTCATAGGTGATTTCATGGCCCGCACCGGCATTCTGTACTCTGATGTTATGAAAGCAGCCCAAATCGTCTCTGCCGATGGGCGCAATCCCACGGTCGACAGCGTGCGCGAAGCGCTGGGCAGCACTGGCAGCAAGAGCACCATCGCTCCCCTGCTGAAACGCTGGAAGGAAGAGTTCCAGGGCGTGGGCGCCGTGAAAACGGAATCAGGCTTGCCGGCCGAATTGATGGAAGCGATGCGCGGCGTGTACGACAAGCAGCAGCGCGACGTGGCGCAGCAGCTGGAAACGGGCATGCGGGAAAATCGCGCCGAACTCGATGCGGCTTTGGCGCAGCTGAAGAAGACGGAAACGGAACGCTTGAAACTGACGGAGGCGCGCGCCGCCCTCACCCAGGAATTGCGCGCCACCCAGCACGCGCTGGCGCAATTGAAGGAAGAACACCATTTCCGCGCCGTCACCCTGGCCACCTTGCACAGCGATAACGCGGGCTTGACGCAGCGCCTGGCCGACCGGGGCGAGGAAATCGCCGCCCTGAACCGCCAGCTGGCGCAGGTGCGTTCGCAGTTCGACCATTACCAGGAAGCGGCGGCCGCCCAGCGCAGCGAGGAACGGGCCCAGGCGCAGCAACGGATCAGTCGCCTGGAACAGGACAACGCCCAGCTGCAGCAGCGCCTGCAAGGCCAGCAAGCGACGCTGGTGCAGCAGGACATGCGCCTGGCGCAGCTGCAGGCGGAGCAAACGACGCTGGCGGCCCAGGCCGCGGCAGACCGCGAAGCCCTGGCGACCGTGCGTCCCGAGCGCGACCAGTTCGAATTTCAGTATCTGCAGGCGGCCGCCTCCGCCGACGCGCTGCTGGCCAAGCTCGACACGGCCCTGCTGGCGCTGAACGACGCCAAGGTGGCGCTGGCCGCGCAAGACCGGCAACTCGACATGCTGGCGGAAAACGGGCAACTATCGCAACAGAAAATGGAAGCATTGGCGCAGGAGCGCGACGGTTTGCTGCGCGACAATGCCGGCATGGCGGCCAGGCTGACCCTGCTAACCGAGAGCAAGGAGCAACGCCGGGTTTGACCCCCTCCACGTGTGGCCTGGGATAGCTACGACTGTCCCAGGACGGGCATCGCCAGCCATCAGGGCTAGCCCCATTATTTCGCCTGTCCCATGACGGCCGACGGGGCAAATATGTGCCGCATTTCACGTTGACGCCGAAAGGCGCGCCGCTCGAGCAAAATTATGACCGCGCGGCCATGGATGTCACGTTTGGCAAAGTGGATCCGGCTGGCGGCGCTTGCTTGCGGGCTTCCGACACGCCCAGCACGAACAGGACGACCCACAGCGCGACGCCAAAATAATCGAGGAAATCGAGGCTGGCGAGGAACACGGCGGTATCGTTCGGGTCGCGCGGCCGGTAATGCACGCGGATGTGCGCACCGGGCGCCATGCTGGCCAGGCGCCAGGCCGTGACGGCCTGATCTCGGTGGCAGCCGGCGTTGCCTATCCGCGAGACGCCGATGCGCGAGCTGCGGTAGGCCTTGCCATCCACGCTGTAGCGGTAGCTGAGCTTGACGCACCAGTCCTGCGACTTGCCCGTGCGTTGATACATGCTGCTGCGCACGATTTCGGCGTTGGTCACGGGCCAGGCTGGCGAGGCGAGCTTGTCATACGCGCGCCAGAAGGAAAAATACGCCGTGGGAAGGGCGAGCAGGATCAGGAACCAGCCCATCATTCTTGCCAGGGCGGGGTCGATGGCGCCAGGGTCTTTCATCGCCCGGGCGGTGCGGCGCGGTAGCGCACCCGTATCCACGCGCCGAGGATGTCCACGCCGCCGTCGCCGGCGTCTTCGACCCAGCCCGCGCGCGCATACAAGCGCCGCGCGCCCGTATTGGCCAGCTGCGTCTTGAGGCTCAGCCGGGGACCGAAGCGCGCCGCCACGGCGGCCAGCAGTTGTGTGCCGATGCTCAGTCCGCTATGCGCCGGGTGCACATATAAATGGTGCAGGAAATGTTCGGGCGCGTCGCCCGTGTGCACGGCCGCAAAGCCGGCGACGATGCCGTCACGCTCGGCAACGAGGATTTCTTCGCCCTGCGTCGCTGCCGTGAAAGCGGCGGCGCTGGCGACAGGGCCGAAGGTGTCGCGCCCCGCCAGCGCCAGGATGGCGGCGCAGGAAGGCGTGTCCGCCAGCGCGAATGGCCGAAGCGTGGCTGGCGTCATGCGGCGGCGCGCAAGCGAGGCGATGCCGTGGCGAAATGAGGACGAAGCATGGGCGCGCGTATCAGTTATCGGAATGCCATTATACGGTCACAAACGGCGGTTCAGCACGCTGTCGATATCGTGGGTTTTCAATTCCACTTCGAGCGTGCCGTCTTGCAGCCAGTAACCGTCGTCCCCCTGGCGTAGCGCATCCAGATCGAGCGTGCCCAGCGCTGGAGGGATGGCGCCAGCGAGAACAGCAGCTGCATCATCCCAGGCCGCATACAACAGTTTCAGGTACCAGCCGTCGTCGTGGGCAAAGGCGAGGAAGCGGTTTTGCAAGGCGGCCAGCCCCGTGCGCCGCGACGCGGCGGCGTGATAGGCCAGCGCCGCGGCCACGTCCGCATCCTGGGGCGGCGGCGCCGCGCCCCGCCAGTCGGCCCAGGCATGGCTGCCGCAGGCGTGCAGGTCTTCCCGGGCCAGGGCCGGCAACTGCTGCCGCGCCAGGGTCTGGTAGCCGGCGGGCTTCCTGGCCGTCCCGGCGCGGCCCTTGCGCAGCACGATGCCGCCGGACTCGCCGAGGGCGGGGAGAAAATCCTTGAATTCGATGCCGGAAGCGACCAGCATGCGCTCGGCCGGGTCGTGCCACAGATACAGATAATGTCTCAAGTCGGAGTCCGTTTGGGTTTCGGTGTCGTATTCAGTGCCACGGCGGCGCGTATCAGCGCCTTGAACGCCGCCGTATCGAGGTGCGCGCCTTCGTGCAGGTCGATGGCCCGGCGCGTGTTGCCGTCCAGGCTGGCATTGAACAGGCCGGCCGGATCGGGCAAGGCGGCGCCCTTGGCGAAGGTGAGTTTCACGGCCAGTTTATAGGTTTCGCCCGTGCAAATCATGCCCGCGTGCGACCAGACGGGCACGCCGCGCCATTTGACTTCCTCGACCACGTCCGGGTCGGCCTGGCGTATCAGTGCGCGCACCGTGGCCAGCGTCTTGCCGCGCCAGTCGGCCAGCGCGGCGATTTTCGCGTCGATCAGGCGTGTAGCGGACTCGGCGCTCACCGCCCCATCCTGGGACTGCGTGTCTGGTTCTGTTTTTTTCATGGCGGTGATCTCCTTTCCTGGCTTGCCTGTGCCTGTGTGCGCCTGCCTTACGGCGCGGGATCGGCCATGCAAGCGGCCAGCGAGCTGATGAACTGGTCGCGCAAGGCCTGGTACTGCGCATCCGTCGCGAATTCCCGTTTGTCCGCCGGCTGGTTGAGCAGATAGGCGGTGGCGACCGTCCCGCTGGCGGCATGCAGCAAGGTATATAAACTGATGATGCCCGCCGATTGCGTGACATTGGGATTGTTTAATCCTAGCACTTCCACGCCCTGGCGCGTGTCCGTTTCCAGCGACACCAATTGGGGCGCCTTGCTGTTGGCGGCCATCTGCTGCATCTGCGCCACGATGGTGTCGCGGTCGGCGGCAAACCTGCCTGCGGCGCTGCGTTCGATTTTCAGGTTCACCAGGGGCAAGCTGCCCTTGCGGAACAGCATCAGCCGATAGCCATCGGCCACCGATACCCGCCCCTCTCCCGTCGCCAGCTTGACGCTGCGCGTCGTCACGTGCGCGGGCAGGCGGTCCTGCTGCCGGAACTGGAACTCGCTGCGGTTGATGCATTGCGCCAACGGCCCCAGGGGATCGGCCGTGCGGTCTTGCGCCTGGGCGGCCAGGGCGGCAACGAGCATGGGAATGGCAAGCAATGGGCGGTGATTCATGAGCGGCATCAGTCCAGGAGTGAAGGTGCCGCGAGCATAACCGTCCATATTGCCAGAAGGCAAATGTTTAGTTGCCATCCTCTAAAGCCCGCGTGCATGGCTTCTTAATAGGAAATTCACCTGGCCCGCGTAGCATTCAGATTGGCAAGGCTCTCATTGTGCAGCGCCTGCCCTTTTCCGGCTGAATCATGAATGACATCGCTTTACCCCTGCACCACGGCGCCGCCGTGCCGCACCCGGCCAGCGGCCACCGCCTGAAAGCGGCGCTGGGCGCCCTCTTCTTTCCCCGCCAGCGCACGCGCTGGCAAGCTTTCCTGGGCAGCATGCCAGGCCTGAATTCGCTGGCGCAGCTGCATCCTTGCTTGCGCTTCAAGATTTACCGCCCTTACGCCTCGCGCCGGCTCGGCTGCGCGGACAGGCTGGCCTTGCTGGAAGGCCATTACCGTTTCCTGTGGCAAGCCGGGGCGCGCGCCCTGGTCGAGCGGGCCGCACGCCAGCCCGTGGTGCTGGCCGCGTTCGAAGGCAAGGATGGGGCGCTGTACCGCTTGCAGCTGACGGCCATCCACGACAGCTACCGCGAAGGCGAACTGTGCCTGCGCCTGACGCGCGACGGCCAGCCGTTCTACCTGGCCAGCTTCCTGTTCCTGCCGCGCGCCGATGGCGTGTCCCTGCAACTGGGTGCGCTGCAAGGCTTGCGCTCGGAAGCGGGCGCGCAAGCCGTGAAGGCGGCCACGCGGGCGCTGCACGGTTGCCGCCCGAAAAACCTGATGGTGACGGCCCTGCGCGATTTCGGCGATTTTTTTGCCTGCAATAACCTGTTTTTGATCAGCAATGACAACCGCATCGCCCTGAATGCGCGGCGCCGGCGCCATATCGCCGCCGATTACGACCTGGCGTGGCAGGAATTACATGCCTTGCGCATGCGCGACGGTAATTATCACCTGCCCTGCGCGCCCTACCGGGCGCCCGACCTGGCCGACGTGCCATCGAAGAAACGGGCCGATGCGCGCCGACGCGGTGAATTGCTGCAATGCATGTCTGCCGACATGCGCGCGCAGTTGGCGTGCCTGCTGGAAGCGCCGATGGCTGAACATTGAGCAAACGCAAGCCTTGCCATACCGGCAAGCATAAAACTCAGGCAACCTTCATGTTGGGCCCGTATCCTTCACCAGGCATGCCAGCCACCTTCCCCATGCGCCGGCGTGCCTTCGATCCACTCTGGACAAGGTTACCCATGACACCCACTTTCGCCCTCCTCCCCCTTTGCCTCGCCGGCAGCGCTGCACTGGCCGCCCCCGCGCTGGACGACGCCGTGCGCCAGCGCGCGGAAGAACTCACGCGCACGGGCTTGCACGCCAGCATCGTCATCGCCGTGATCGAAGGCAAGGACAGCGCCGTGTATGGCTTTGGCAGCAGCCAGACAGGCAAGAGCGCCAAGCCTGGCGCCGACACCGTTTACCAGATCGGCTCCGTCACCAAGACCATGACGGCCTTGCTGCTGGCCAATGCCGTCGTCGATGGCAAGGTCAAGCTCGACGAGCCCGTGGCGGCCTTGTTGCCGGGCTATACCGTGCCTGCCTTCGATGGAAAAACGATCAGCCTGCTCGACCTGGCCACGCATTATTCCTCGCTGCCGCGCCTGCCCGACAACTTCGCGCCCAAGGACCCGGCCAACCCGTATGCCGATTACACGGAAGCGAAGCAGCGGCAGTTTCTTGCCGCCTACCACCTGCCGCGCGCGCCAGGCACGGCCTTTGACTACTCGAACATCGGCTACGCCGTGCTGGGCACGGCCCTGGCGGCCCAGGCCGGCACCAGCTATGAAGCGCTGCTGCAAAAGCGTATCGCCGTGCCGCTCGGCATGCGTTCCACCTCGAACAAGCCCACGCACGGCATGCTGGCGCGCCTGGCGCCCGGCCATCTGCTGTCGGGCGAAGCCACGCCCGCCTGGGATTTGAATGTGGTGGCGCCGGCCGGCGGCGTGTATTCCAGCGCGCGCGACATGGTCGCCTACCTGCAGGCATATATGTTCAAGCCGCTGCGCCCGTATGCGCTGGCGATCCAGCCGCAGCGTCCGGTGGCGTCCGGCGACGACACGAAAATCGGCCTGTCCTGGCTGCTGGAACAGCGGCAGGGCCAGGCCTACGCGTGGCACAGCGGCCAGACGGGCGGCTACAGCAGCTATGCGGCGTTCACGACGGACGGCAAGCGGGGCGTGGTGGTGCTGACGAATACGGCGCGCGACGTCGATGCGCTGGGCTTGTCCACCTTGCTGCCCGGCACGCCCCTGCCGCCGCTGAAAAGGCCGCAAGCGGCCATCGACGTGCCGCGCGCCGCGCTCGCCGAGTACGTTGGCGAATATCCACTGGACAAGGATTTCACCTTGACGGTGAGCCTGGGCAAGCAAGGTCTGGAAGCGGCCGGCACCGGCATGGGATCCGCCCCCTTGTTTGCCAGCGCGAAAGACCAATTCTTCTTCCGCGCCATCGACGCGGAACTGGCGTTTACGCGCGATGCGGCGGGCAAGATCGCCAGCGCCGTGCTCAAGCAAAGCGGGCAGGACACCGTCTTGCCGCGCAAACCGTAGCGATCAAGCTGCCGGGTCTTGCATGAATTGCTCGACCCGGGCGACAAACGCCGCCTTGCTGCGCGTGCGAAACTCGCCCAGGAAGGCGTCGCTGCCCTGCACGATCTTGCCGTCGCGGTCGTATGCCACCTTGCCCATTTCCAGCACGAATTCGCCCTGCGGGTCGTCTTCCGGCTCGAAGTGCGAATTGAAGCAGTAACCGCTGTCGCGGCAGCTGCCCCACAGCAGCAATGCGCTGCTGAACCATTCCATGGTGTCCGGGCCCGGCTCCACTTCGAACAGGGTGTTGACGGTGATGTGCCAGCCGCCCGGTACGCGCAGCGGCTGCAATGGGTAGGGAAAACGTGGCGGTTTCATGGGGACGGCGGCGCGCGGCGCGTTTGATAAAAGGCAAGGAATTGCGCTGCCGGCAGCGCTTTGGCGAACAGCCAGCCCTGGCCGAATTCGACTTTGCGTTCCAGCAAATAATCGGCTTGCTGCTGCGTTTCGATGCCTTCGGCCACGATCAGCATGTTCAGGGTGCGGGCCATGGCGATGATGTGCGGCGTGACGCTGCTGGTGGCGGCGTCCGTGCCGATGGTGTCGACGAACGATTTGTCGATCTTCAAGGCGTCGAGCGGCAGGTTTTGCAGGCTCGACAGGCTGGAATAGCCGGTGCCGAAGTCGTCGATGGCCACGGCGTGGCCGCGCGCCCTGGCCTTTTCGATGGTGGCGCGCGCCGCGTCCACGTTGATGAAGCCCCGCTCCGTCGCTTCCAGCCAGATCTGCTGCGCCTCGATGCCCGTGCCGGCCAATGCCCGCTCCAGCACGTCGAGCACGCGGCCCGTTTCGATATCGCTGGCGCACAGGTTGATGGCGATGTGCAATTCGCGGTCGGCCAGCAGCGCGGCGCGCATGTCGGCGATGACGCAATCGATCACCTGGTCGGTGATGGGTAGAATCAGATCGCCTTCCTCGGCCACGGGGATGAACAGGTCGGGCCGTATCATGCTGCCATCGGGACGGCGCCAGCGTATCAGCGCTTCGGCGCCCACGCACACGCCCGTGTCGAGGGCGATGATGGGTTGATAATGGACAAAGAATTCGCGCCGGTCGATGGCGATGCGCAACTCTCCCATCAGCGACAAACGGCGGCGCGACAGCCACACGACGATGCCGACGAGGAAGGCGGCCATCAGCAGGCCCAGCGGCAAGAGCAGCAGCTGTTCGCGCCGCAGCCTGTCGTTCAGCTTGCTGCGCGGTTCGATCATGACGGCCGTCAAGCCGTCGCGGTACAGCATGGCATGGATGCTGCCGTCCGGCACGGCGCCGGCCGCCGCCGGCTGGCCGGCCAGCAAGGCTTGCACCAGCGCCGGGTCCGGATGGTGCAAGGTGTCGAGCACGCCCCGCTTGCCGATGGCCACGGCCATCTGGATGTCGCTGTCGACGATGACGTCGGAAAAGCGCACAGGATCGATCAGCACCTTGTAGGCGCGATACGACAGCCCCACCATGCGCTTGCCGCCGCTGACGACGGGGCGCAGGTCGAAATCGAGGCCCATGCCATTGTCCAGGGTAAAGTCGGCGGGCGTGACGGCGATGCGCTCTTCCTCGATGCCCGTGGACGTGCATTTGAGCAAGCCGTTTTCCACATAGCCGATATCGTCGATGCTGCGCGTGGTGATGGTGATGCGGCGCAATTGCTGGACATGGGCTTCCGAACACGGCGCCAGCTCCAGCGCATCGGCGCTGCGCAGGGCCATGCTGGCCGAGGCGATCGAACGGTGGGCGCGCTCGAGCGCGTAACCGGCCAGCAGGCGCAGGCGTTCCTGCTCGCCCTGCTCGGCCCGCACGGACGACAGGTAAAAGGCCAGGCTCAGGGGAGCGGCCACGCCGATGACGGCCACCAGCACGCTCGTGACGATAATGCGTTTTCTGCGCATGCAATTCCCGCGGTAGTTATATGATTGCCATGTATTGCTCGATGGCATCATATTACAAGCAGAGGCCGCGCACGCAGAACTTGCTGAACAGTTACACTTTTTCCAGCGGCCTTGCCAGCACGAACACCAGCGCCGCCACCACGGCCGCCAGTCCGCCAGCCAGGTACAGCACGCTGGCAAAGCCGTCGATGAAGGCGTGCCGCGCCGCTTCCTGCGCCACGGATTGCAGGGCGGGCGGCAGCTGGCCGAAGGCGTCGGACGCGTTGCCGGCGACGATGCGCCCGATCATTTCCGGCGAAGCCTTCAAGCCGTGCAGCCACGCCAGTTGCTCGAACGAGGCGGCCGTGCGCATGGCCAGCACGGCGCCCAGCGCGCCCACGGCCAGCACGATGCCGACGAAGCGCGTGGTGGTGCTGATGCCGGAGCCCATGCCCGTGCGTTCCCTGGGGATGCAGGCGAGGATGGCCTTTTGCGTGGTGCCGTTGAGCAATCCGGCCCCCGCCCCCGTGACAACCATGCCGGCCGCCACCCAGCCGTACTGCAGGCTGGCGGCGGCCAGGGCCGTGGCCACGTTGCCCGCGGCGACGATCAGCAGCCCCGTCACGAGGATGCCGCGGTCGTCCAGGTAATGCATGGCGCGCGGCGCCAGGCGCGACAGCACGACCATGGCGACGGCAAACGGCAGCATGGCGCAGCCGGCCAGCACGGCGGAAAAGCCGAAGGCGTTCTGCAGATACAGCGGTAAAAAGGTCATCATCACTTGCGCGGCGATGGCGTAGCCGAACATGCCCAGCACGGCGCCGACGAACACGCGCCGGCCAAACAGGGATAAATCGACCATGGGCGCGCGCTGACGCCGCTCCACCAGCACGAACACCAGCAGCAGCGCCGCGCCGGCGGCAAAGCGCAGCAGTGTGGCGCGGCTGGACCAACCCGCCACGCTGGCGTCGATCAAGCCCCAGATGATGCAGAACAGGCCGGCGGAAAACAGCAGCGCGCCCGCCGGGTCGAAGCTGGCGTTGGACGCATCCTTCGATTCGTCCACATGGCGCTGCACCAGCCACATCAGGATGGCCACGACGGGCAGGTTCAGGTAGAAAATCCAGCGCCAGTTGATGGCGCTCGTGATCAGGCCGCCCAGCAGCGGCGCCACCGTCATGGCCACGCCCATGGCCGCGCCCCACACGGACCAGGCGCGCGCCCGCTCCTTTTCCGCATGAAACGTGTGGCCGATGACGGCCAGCGCGGATGTCAGCAGCAGCGCGGCGCCGAGTCCCTTGACGGCACGCGCCACGTTGAGCACGAACGGCGTCCACGCCAGGCCGCACAGCAGGGACGCCAGCGCGAACACGGCCAGGCCAAACAGCATCACCCTGCGCCGTCCCAGGCGGTCGGCGATGCTGCCGGCTGGCAACAGGAACGAGGCGAACGCCAGCATGTAGGCGCTGACCACCCATTCCACGTCGACGAAGCTGGCGTTTAGCGAGCGGGCGATCGACGGCAGCGAGACGGCCACCACGTTGGTGTCGAGCATGATCAGCGCGCACACGCCCGAGCACGTATATAAGGTCCAGTTGGTATTCTTCATGCCCCGATTGTAAGCACGCTTGTATTATTTCCTGTTATAAGATGATCGCCTTATAATTCACTGATGGTGAATACAGACAAAGACATGGAATTGCGGCATTTCCGCTGCATACTGGCCGTCGCGCACAGCCTGCACTTCGCGCGGGCCGCTGCCGAGCTGGGAATTTCGCCGCCCGCGCTGACCAAGCAGGTGCAGGAAACGGAAAGCCTGCTCGGCACGCGCCTGTTCCAGCGCAGCAAGCGCGCCGTGGCCCTGACGGCGGCCGGCGAATTGTTCGTCATCGAAGCCACCCGCGCGCTGGGGCAGCTGGCGCAGGCGCAGGAAGTGGCGCGGCGCGCGGGACGGGGCGAGCTGGGACGGCTGGAAATCGGCTATGTGGCCTCGGCCGCCTACTCAGGCGTGCTGCAGGACCAGTTCGTCCGCTTTCGCGCCAGCCACCCCGGCATCCACATCGGTGCGCGCGAATACGCGATGGATGCCCTGCCCGGCTTGCTGGACCAGGGCCGGGTGGACCTGGCGTTCGTGCGTCCGCCCCTGCACTTGCCGGACGGACTCGACAGCGTGGTCTTGCTGCGCGACCGCTTCGTGCTGGCCGTGCAAGCGGACAGCCCGCTGGCCCGCCTCGGCGTGGCGGGGCCGGCCGCACTGGCGCAGCAGGCGTTCATCGTGCCGGAACAGGAATTGGGGACACTGGAAGCGAGCCGGCGCGGCGGCTTTGCGGCCCAGGTGGTGTCGCGCCCGGGCAGCCTGGTGGCCGTGCTGACGGAAGTGTCGCTGGGCGTGGGCTGCGCCATCGTGCCCCACTCGGTGATGGCCAGCGTGCAATTGCCCGGTGTGGTATTCCGCGAGCTGGAAGGGCCGCAGATCAGCTCGGAAATCGCCGTGGCCTTCCGCCGCCACGAACAGGCGCCCGCCGCGCGCGCCTTCATCGCCCAGCTGCGCGCGGCGGCGCTGACTTAAGGTCAAACGCCTTTCAATACGGCCACGGCGTAGGTGCAGGCCGTGGCCGTTTCATTCCTGAACACGCAGTCGGCCGGCGGGCCCAGTTCCAGGCAGTCGCCCTCGTCCAGCACGTGGCGGCTCTCCCCTTCGATGAAGACGAGGCTGCCGCTGAGCGACCAGATGAGTTGCCGCCGCGACGCGTAGGCGGCGGCCGGCATGGCCACCACGGCGCCGGGCGGCAAGGTAATATGCACGAGGTCGAGCGGCATGTCGGACGCGGGCGACACGTGGCGCCGCACATAGCCGCTCTGCGGGTCGATCCACACGGGCTGCTCAGCCTGGCGCAGCAAGCGCCCTGCGCGCATTTCGGCGCGGGCGATCAATTCGGACATGCTCAGGTCGAAGGCGCCCGACAGGCGCGCCAGCAAGGTGGCCGTGGGGCTGCAATCGCCTCGCTCCACCTTGTGCACCATCGCGCGCGACACGCCGGAGCGGGCCGCCAGCTGCGTCAGCGACCAGCCCAGGCTTTCCCGCTCGAGGCGTACCCTGGCGCCGATGCGCTGGTTCAATTCGTCTGGTTTAGTGGACATAATCAGGATTTATTGGACAAAAGCGTTGGCGGCAATCTATGATTTGTCCATTATAGTAGACGCCTAGCAAGGAGAGCAACATGCAGATACGCGATGCCCACGCGGGCGACATCGAGGCCATCACGGCCATCTACAACGATGCCGTCAGCAATACCCTGGCCATCTGGAATGAACGGACGGTCGATGCGGCCAACCGCGCCGCCTGGCTGGCCGACCGCGAAAAGGCCGGTTATCCCGTGCTCGTCGCCATCGATGCGGAAGGAACTGTCGCTGGCTACGCCTCGTTCGGCGACTGGCGCCCGTTCGAAGGTTTTCGGCATACGGTCGAGCATTCCGTGTACGTGCGCGCCGATCGGCGCGGCGCCGGGGTCGGCAAGGCCTTGATGGGGGAATTGATCGCGCGGGCGCGCGGCCTGGGCAAGCACGTGATGGTGGCGGGCATCGAAGCGGGCAATGCCGGCTCGATCGCCCTGCACAAGCAGCTGGGTTTCGAAGAGGTGGGATTGATGCGCCAGGTGGGCACCAAGTTCGGCGCCTGGCTGGACCTGGCGTTCCTGCAGTTGCAGCTCGACACGCGCAGCGATCCGGACGGCGTCGCGCCGCCCGGTTGAGGTCAAACAAATATCAAGGAGCGCGCATCAGAGATCGATCTCCGGTGGCGGACGGCGCAGCGCCATATGTTCCCACACGGCCACCAATACCAGCACGCAGCTGGTGATGCAGGCCAGGGTCAGGGGCGAATACAGCCGGCCATACGCCATCGGTATCAGCGCCAGGATGATCAAGATGCCCAGCAGGTGCGACAGCGGCGGCGTGGCGCGGTCGTTGCTGACCCATTTAAACAAGGCATTGCCCAGCAGATACAGGATCGGGCCGCCCAGCAAGGCGCTGATGCCGGCGAAGCTCGCCTCGTCCGGATGCACGAGGGCCAGTTCGTCGGCCACGGCGGAAACGATCACACCGCCCACGATCAGCACGTGGATATACGTGTAAGCCTTGCGGGCGATGCGGCCCGGGTCCTTCGAGTGGGCGATGCGGTGGTGGCCCGCCTCGGCGCCCGTGTCGAAATAGATCCACCACATGGCGATGCTGCCGACCAGGGCCGACAAAAAGCCCAGCCAGTTGGCGGCCGTCCATTCCAGGCCGGCGAAGGTGGCGCCCGTCACCAGCAGGGATTCGCCCAAGGCGATGATGACGAACAGCGCGCAGCGCTCGGCCATGTGGCCGCCGTCGACATCCCAGTCGGCCGTCGAGGAACGGCCCAGGCCCGGCATGCCGAACTGCATCCAGGGACCGGCCAGGTCGATCAGCAGGGCCGCGCCCCACCAGAAGATGCGCTGCTCGGGCGACGCGATGCCGCCGGCGATCCAGAAGATGCCGGATAGCACGGCCCACAGGGCGATGCGCTGGAAATTGCGGCGGCGCGACAGTTCCTCATGGCGCACGGCCCACCAGGCGAACAGGGGGCGGCCCACCTGCATGGCGACGTAGGCGCCCGCAAAACCCAGGCCCCGCGTGCCGAACGCTTCGGGAATCGAGGCCGACATGAGCAAGCCGCCCAGCATCATGGCGAACAGGCTGATGCGCACGGGAATGCGTTCGGGATCGAGCCAGTTGGTGATCCACGAGGTAAAGATCCACACCCACCAGACGGCCATCAACAGCAGGCCCGTCTGCAGCCAGCCCATGGCGCTCAAGTGCGCCAGCAAGCCGTGCGACAGTTGCGTGACGGCAAATACGAACACGAGGTCGAAGAACAGCTCGATCATGCCCACCTTGCCGCTGTCCTGCACGCCGCGCTGGCGCAGCAGGGAAATGCGATTATTCATTTTTTTCCTTGCATAAATACCGGACCGGCGCCCGCGGCGCTGGCCAAAACGGCACGATGATAGCAGATGGGGATGGCGGCCATGGCGACGCGCTGCGGTCGGCATGCGTTTGCTCTTCCGGCCGAATTTCGTTACGATGGGCCGCATGCGCGGGACACCACCTCCACCATGTATCAGCTGAACTGGCGCGGCCCCTGGCTCGCTGCCGTGCTGCTGCTATCGCTCGGCGGCGACGCCCCGGCGCTGGCGCGCCAGCTGGCCGAACCGGCCCCCGCGTGCCGGGCGCCGCAAACCATGGCGCTGACGGTCAACAGCGACGCCATCGCCACGGCCAGCAACGATATCAATGACAACACCCAGGTGGCGCTGCGCGCCAACGGCACCGCCTACTGGACGGTTTTATTGTCGACAGCGAATATCCTGCTGCAGCTGGGCGCCGACCGCGGCGATACCATCGTGACGTTTCAGAAAGGACTGACCCTGCGTTTCCAGGCGCTCGGTCCGCAGCAATATCAAATCCTCATCGATGGCCCCATCCTCGATGACGGCACGCAATACACACTGACTGGCAAGGTGGTAGCCGTTTTTGAACGCTGTCCGGCCCTGCCCGCGCCGGCCGCGCAATAAAGCCGCGCAGGCCATCTATTTAAATCAATAAACCGTTTATATTCAATTGCATTTCCTATCCCGCTTGCCTGCCGCCGCGCAAAATGGCCGGCGGCACATTCCCGCGCCGCGTCCGGAAGCCGCATTATTCTTGCCTTCGCGACAATTCGAGAGAATCGCGCAAAAAAATAGGCATAGAATCGCTACTCGTCATGCGCAAGAGCCGGCATGGTTATATTACGAATAGCCGGAAACTACTTTTTTGAATAAGCAAATAAGAAAAATATTAATCAATTCCGGATTGATTAATATCAAATGTCTTGTCTTTATTTGAAATTGCGTATTGTCCCGCCATATTTTTATGGCATGGTCGCAAAGCCGTCGCAATACCGTTTCCACCGACTTACCCAACTGCCCCGAACCTGTCGGCCACGGGGCGCCCACCGCAAGTGCAGGCCGATATCACCTCATGGAGAATGTCATGTCTAACTTACCTCGCGTCGAAGTCACCAACCATACGCTGGCCTCCGGCCAAAGCGTCACCACCAACACCACGCCGAACAGCATCGCGCTGTCCATCGCCAGCAGCGACAGCAACAACCAGACCGGCATCGCCTTCCAGTTCCAGGGCCGCACCACGTACTGGAATCCCAGCGTCAGCACGGGTTTCACCACGGCCAAGCTGGCCAGCGACACGGGCAACGGCGTCGTCACCTGGAAAGCCGGCCTGACGGTCACCTACTCGCCGCAAAGCACGGGCCTGTATAACGTGCTGCTCTCCGGCGACATCGTCGACAGCGGCACCTTGTATAGCTACACGGGCTTCGTGCTGGCCACCTTTACCTCCAACTCGCAGTAAGCGGCGGTTCCGCGCCCGCCTGCGGGCGGGCGCTCCGGATGGCCGCCCGCCACCGCATCCAGGCAAGCCGCCTGGTCATCCGACGCCCTTCCGGGCCCACCCGTTGTAAACGATTGCGTTGCCGCGCGGCAGCCATGCCGCCGCATCGCAGCCCGAGTCGCGTCTTGAGTGGAGGTTGTCATGGGTTTCAGTTTCGTCGCCACCGATCCCGCCAGCAAGGTCAGCCTGTATGAATCGCCGCCGCAGGCGGAGCATGCCTGGGCCGGCTACCTGCTGCCGCCCGTCGCGCCGCCGGCCACGCCCCCGGACAGCATCAGCTATGCCGACAGCCTGTCGCCGCAGCGCATGGGCAGCTACGTGTTTGCCAGCGCCCGTCCGGCGGCGCTGGACACGGCGCCCGGCCCCTTCATCGCCGCCCTCGTCGCGTATATCGACCGGCAGTCATCGGCGCCGGGACTGAACCTGAACGCGCTGCTGTGGCTGCGCGACACCGATGCAGCGCCGACTGATTCCTTCAAGAACTACGGCTGCAGCTACACCTATAACCAGCTGACCAAAGGCTTTGCCACCAGTAGCAACGTCAATTTCCGGCTGGGACAGGACCTGCTGTTCAACGTGCTGTCCGGCGTCGGCCTGTCCATCGACGCCGCCAGCGGCAGTCTGCGGCTGGCCGCGCCGCTGGCTACGCCGCCGGCGCTGGCCTTCCAGCGCAATGCCAGCGATATCGGCATACGCGTCTCGGGCAGCGACGGCACGATCCGCACGTTCGTGCCTTTGGCGGGCGCGAATGCGGGCTGCCTGACGTTTACAGCCACCGTCAACCCTCCCGTCACCTTCGGCCCAAGCGGCCTGGCCGTCGGCTTCCCCATGACCGCGCGCGACACGGCCAGCGGCCAGCTGCAGCAGCTGTTCTACCCGGCGCTGAGCGCGCCCACCGGGCTGTCGGACAGACTGGCCTGGGTCGGCACCGTCGACCCGCTCGATCCCTACAATCAGAAGCTGTCCGCCAAGGCGAGGCTGGAAGGCGTATTGCGCTGCGGCTTGCTGCCGGCCGGCCGGCCCGCCTTGCCGTCCACCTACCGCACGGCGCTGGGCCATGCGACGATCTTGCGGCCGCTGGGCGCCGCCAGCGGGCAGCCGCCCGTGATCGGCCTGCAGTCGGGCGCCCTGGCCTTCGGCTGCGCCGCGCAGTCGCCTTCCCAGCCCGCCACCAGCAAGGCCCTGCTGACGCCGGCCGGGCGCTTCGGCCTGAGCGCCATCGGCCAGGCTGACGGGGCGCAGACAAACTTGTTATGCGGCATCTTCGGCTCGGAACAGCTGAGCATGACCACCTATGATGGCGCCGCGCCGGAGAATGACAGCCTGCTGTTCGTGCCCGCCTCGCCCGCCTACGCGTCCGTCTTTCCGTTCCAGGCAGCGACCCTGGACTTGCCCGATTCCGGTAACGTGGCCACGCCGCTGACGGCCGATTACCTCAGTTGCTGGGCCAGCGTGCTCAAGGGCGGTGCGGCCACGCCGCATTACCATGCGGAGCCGGCGGGCAGTCCCATGTACGGCCTGCCGCCGGCCGCCCGGGCCGCCGCCTTGCTGCGCGCCGTGGCCGCCGATACCGTGCTCGCCTCGACCCCGCCCTCGCTGCCCGTGCCGCAGGGCGCCGCGCACGCCTTCCCCCTGTTGCCGTATGGCGGCGCCGTCAGCGGCGGCCCGCTGGATGTCAGCGCCGCCCTGCTGTCGAGCTTTGAAAGCAGCATCGTGGCCGCCACCCGCAAGGCCGTCATTTCCAGCGGCGCCAGCGCCACCTGGCATGCGCGTGCGGCCGCCAGCCGCCGCGTGCGCGGACTGGCCGCCGGCGACGCGGTGGCGGAAGCGCCGCACTACCGCACCACGCCGCAGGGAGCGGTCGCCACCGTGTCCAGCCAGGCGCAGGACCAGGACGCCTTCCTGTCAGTGACCCTGGGTCAGACCCTGGGCGGCGGCGGCCAGGTCTTGCCGTTCGGCTTCCGCTTCCCGGACGCGACCTTGCAGGATGCCTTGCAGACCAACCAGCTGTTCCTCGTGGCCGTCAACGCGGCCCACCTGTCGGACGGCGCCGCGCACTTCGACAATACCGTGGGCATCGCGGGCTGGACCATGCAAGCGCAGGTGGGCGTCGGCGTGACGCCCACGTCCTACCGCAACGTGATGCTGCTCAAGTATTGCAGCGGCAGCGTCAGGGAACGCGTCGCCAATCCGAACGCCTGGTCGGGCGCGCCCGATTTTTCGCTGGCCGCCGACGCCGGCCCCGACGTCCAGGGCATCGCCTACACGGGGCTGTCGCAGTGGCTGCAGGATGTCATCGAAGCGGCCGAGGTGCTGGCGGCGGACAAGCCCGAATCGCCGTACCGGCATTTCCTGGAACTGGTCAGCGATCCCACCTGGACGGGCGTGCTGGTGCTGCAGGCGGACCTGGATCCGTCCAGTCTGCCGCCCGGCCTGCAGGGCATCGCGGCTGGCCTCGACCTGACGCGCTTCGTCGCCCACCATTTCGGCTTCACGGCCAGCCGCGTGACGGTGCATGGCGACGGCAGCATCACCCTCAACGGCAATTCCAGCACCTTCGGCCTGGTCGACTACCAGGATCCTGCCTTCGCCGCCGGCCAGCGCAACGGCTTGCCGCCCGATACCCCCATCGCCCTGCCCGACACCGACAACTATGCGTTCCGCGTGCTGCAATTGCAGGTGCTGTTCGACAATGCCGTCATCAAGACCTTCAAGAGCTACGTGCAGCTGGCCGTCAACGGCCTGCTCGGCTCGCGCGTGACGGCCACCACCTTCGGCGGCAATGCGATGCCGAACAACGGCGTGGTACTCGACGGCAGCTATATCGACCAGAATGGCACCGGCATCTACATCTTCGAGCAAGCGACGCCGTCGATATTCAGCCTCGACAGCAACCTGCTGCGCCACGTGGCGTTCCAGCGCATCCAGTTCAACTGCCTGGGCACCACCGACGCGGGCGCGACCGTGCTGAACCGTTTTTCCGTCTGGGGCACGCTGGACTTCGCCAGCCTGGACGACCGCACGGGCGCCGTGCTGGACCTGCTGTCGTTCGGCGCGCTGGCGCCGGACCTGCCGCCGGACGGCGCAGGCCTGGCCTTTTCCAACCTGGTGATCGACATGCGCTATCCGCAGACGACGCCGTCGGCCGTGCGCTTCGACGAGGTGACGGCCAACCTGGCCTACGACCTCGACGCCAGCCAGGCCAGGCTGGGCAGCCTGTTCAAGGGCTTCGGCCTGGAACTGTCGGGCTTTATCGCCGCCGCCGACGGGCAAAAGCCGGCCGATTTCGGCTTCCTGCCCGTCAGCACGGCGCTGAATCTGGGCACGCTCGACGGGCCATGGCACGGCATCGTGTACGACGTCACCATGGGCGGGCCGGGCGCGCTCGTCTCGGCCGCCAGCTTCCATTCGACCCTGCTGCTGGCCTGGTCGCCCGCCAGCACGGCCGACGACGACGAACAAGCCGTCTTCGTCGGCCTGTCACTGCCCGGCGCGGCGCCGGGCGCCAGGCTGATCAGCCTGCAAGGCATCTTCAAGCTGGCCATCGACAATATCGGGCTGATGCGGCAAAAAGTGCCCGACGGCGACTCCTACTATTACTGCCTGCGGCTCGACAATATCGCCATCAAGTTCCTCGGCATTGCCAAGCTGCCGCCCGACGCGAACATCCAGTTCTTCCTGTTTGGCGACCCGAAGAATACGGGCAGCCTGGGCTGGTATGCCGCGTATATCGCCGATGCGGCCGCCCGCCAGGAGCAGGCACTGGCCGCGCTGCCATTGCCTGCCATTTCACTGGGGAGCGCAGCATGACCAACGTCGTGTACTGGAATATCGAGAACTTCGGCATCAACAAGGTCAACAACCCCAGCCGCAAGCGGCCCCGCTATGGCGAAGGCGGCCGCTGCGGCGGCAACCTGCCGGCCGTGGCAGCGCTGCAGCGCCGCAACCACATCCTGACCATCCTGCGCGCCACGCAGCCCGATATCTTCGTCCTGATAGAGGTGTCGGCCAGCGCGGCCGGCGCCGGCGACCTGGCGCCCGACACGGGCGGCCTGCAGGGCGCGATCTTCCTGCTGCAACAGCTGCGGACCGATCCCGCCGACCCCAACCGCGCTGCCTGGCGCATGGTGCCGCCGCTGAAAGTGGGCACGGGCGGGCGCACGGAATCGGTCGCCGTGCTGTACCGCGGCATATCGGGCACGGTTGGCACGCCCACGGAAGTGCGGCGCTATTTCACGGGGCCGAACGTGTGGACGGGCGGCGGCGTGTCGGCCGTGGCGGCCGGCGCCGTGCCCGCCGCCTACCCGGCCGGGGGCGCCGGCGCGCCCGACATCCTGGATTTGCTCAATCCGCAAGGCCAGCCGGCGCGCACCATCCCCGCCGGCGCGCAATACAACGGCGGCCTGGCCGAGGGCATGGCGGCAGCGCGCATCGCCTTCGCCCCCGCGCCGGCGCCGGCCGTGCCGCCCGTCGTTGGCGGCCTGGTCAATTTCAACGGCTTGCGCCAGCCCTTCATGGTCACTTTCGTGGAAACCAACCGGGTCGACGTCATCACGCGCAACCTGACCCTGTTTGCCGTGCATGCGCCGCCCAACCACGGCGGCGCCACCAATTTCATCAATATCCTGCTGCGCGGCGTGCTCGACGTGGCGGCGCCGCCCGCCGGCGCGCCGCACAATGAAGTCAAGCTGATCTGCGGCGACTTCAACCTGAACGCCATCTACGCGCAGCCGCCCGGCGCGGGCGGGCGGACGACGGCCTACGACCAGTTGCGCGCGATCAACTACATACCGCTGCTGGACCCGCCGACCGCCATGCCGGTGGCGCCGAACCTGACGCTGGATGCGTACCAGGGTTACCTGGCCACGCATATCCGCCCCAAGCGCACCAAGCAGCAGCTGACGCAGCAATCGCGCTTCCTGTGGTCCGACAATACGGCCGGCGGCGCGTTGGTGGCGGCGCCGTATCCCGGCTACAACTATATCGGCAGCGATATGGTGAGCAACTTTTTCTCGATCGACAATATGCTCGTCAACCCGCTGGTGCCGGCGAATAACTACCAGTTCACGGTGATGAACCCCGTGTCGGGCACGCCGTTCACGGTGGCGGGCGGCATGCCTGCGGGCGTACCCATCGGCACGCGCCCGCTGCCCGCACAATTTCCGAACCTGCCTGCCGGCATGGCCTGGCCGCAATCGCCGGCGGCCGTGTATGCCGTAGGCCAGGCGCGCACCCTGAACGGCTGGGCCAATTACGGCTACCTGCGCAGCACCAGCGACCACCTGGCGCTGTTTGCCGTGCTGTAGACAGAGCGTCCGGGCGGGTGCGAGCGTCCGCCCCGGACATCATGACTGATTCAAGGAGCAAGTTCGTATGGCCACCACCGACACCGCGCTGGAAAACCTGCAGCAAGCCATCGTCAACGCCGCCAGTAGTGGCCCGTTCGCCCTCGATGCCGCCTTCCTGGAAGCGGGCCTGGCCGACCCGGACGTCGCGCCGCCCGAAAAATTCGACGCCATCATCGGCCAGGCATTCCAGATCGACGCGGCGCAGTTCCTGATCAGCTGCGCGGCAGCCGACGTGGGCGCCGTGAGCGACGGCGTGTTTACGGTCAGCAAGGCCAGCCTGCCCTTCATCGGCGGCCTGCTGCAAACCCCGGCCACGCTGGTGTTTTCCACGCAGCCTGCCGCCGCACGCACGCCGGGCGAGGACGGGGATGACGGCGGGGATGACGCGGCCGTGCTGGTGGTGCAGGTGGCCGCCAGTCCCGCGGACTGGAACTGGGACAGCAGCTTTCCCTTCATGGGCGGCTGGCCGTTCGGCGAATTGCCGCTGTCGGGCGCGCTGCTGGTGTTTTCCAGCGCCGACGGCGTCTATCCATGGGGCGGCGACAGCGCGCTGTCCGTCACGGGCGGCGCCAAGCAGAACCTCAGCGCCAGTGTGGCCCTGCCCGCCTTCGTGACGCCGTTTCTGGAACTGTTTTCCGACCTGGCGGCGCCGCCGGGCAAGCTGCAGATCGGCGGCTACCTGGACATGGCGCTGTACGACGGCAAGACGTTCGAACTGGGCGGCCTGATGCCCAGCGGCGTGCTGTCGGCCACGCTCAGCGAGCTCGACTGCACGTTCGCCGGCTACCTGCGCGTGGCGGCGCCCAGCCTGACCGTGACGATCCCGCCGCCCGTCGATGCGCCGCCGCCCGACGCCCTGTTGCTCGACGGCGGCATGCAGCTGCTGCTGCGCGGCGCCGGCGAAGCGGACGACGAGGAAGCGGCCGACGGCGACCAGGCCGCCACGCTGGCCCTGACGGCCACGCTCAGCGTGGAAGGCGCCGGCGCCGCCGATTACACGCTGTCGCTGCTGCTGCAGCCATCGAACGCCGACGGCGACGGCAACTACGCGGTCAGCCTGGAAGCGGGCAGCGACGGACCACCCCTCAGTCCCGCCGCCGCCATCGGCCTGATCGGCGGGGGCGCCAGCTATTTCCGCGCCACCCCGGCCGTGCTGCAGGAGTTCCTGACGTCGTTCGGCCTCGGCGGCATGACCATCAGCGGCAGCATCCCGCCCAAGGCGGCCCCCACGGTGGACCAGGTCACGCTGCAGCTGCGCAGCGTGCGCGATCTCAGCTGGCAGCCCATCCCGGCGCCCACGCCCGCGCTGAGCTTTACCATCACCTCGTTCTTCCTCGACTGGACGGCTTACCAGCCGCTGGCGAGCAAGGCCAGCGGAAAGTCGCGCTATGAATACCTGTTCGGCACCACCTTCACCCTGTTGCCCACGGTATTTCGCAACCTCGACGGCACGCCGGGCGGCGAATTCGACGTGCAGTTCAACTCGGCGCAACTGTTCCAGGCCAGCTTTCCCGGCAAGGCCACGCTGTCGGACTTCCTGTCCGTCGTCTCGAACGGCCTCGTCAGCCTGCCCGACACCATCCAGGCCGAGGTGTCGAATATCGCGCTGAGCATAGACGGCGCGGCCCAGTCCTTCGCGTTTTCCAGCGACTACGCCATCAGCCTGTCCTTCCTGACGGTGGGCGGCGCGCCCATCCTGAGCATTTCGGATGGCCAGATCAGCCTGTCGGGCATCAGCGCCACGGTGGCCGCGGACAAGCAGGAAGGCGCGCTGGCCCTTGTCGAGGCCGGCAAGGCGGGCGCCGGCACGGCCTGGGCCGGTTCCATTTCCGGCTTGCTGGGCGTGGGCGCCAGCCTGCAGGCGGCCGTCAGCGTGGCCTACACCAGCCAGGAAACGCCGCCCCGCTGGACCCTCTCCGCCTCGCTCGCGCAGGAACTCGACGTGGGCGAGATGATCAAGCAATTCTTTGCCGCCGGCGGTATCTATGATTTCCCGGTCTTCTTGCCAGGCAACCTGAAGATTTCCGCGTTCGCCATCGACGCGGTCATTCCCAGCGGCAAGCCCAGCACGGACCTGGCCACCAGCTACACGGTCGACACCACCTTTACCTGGCTGTTCTTGCTTGGCCAGCAACAGATCGGCTTGCAGAAAGCCACGCTCTCGGTGCAGTATGACGGCGCCAAGCCGGCCGCGCAGCAATTCTCGGGCAAGGCAGACGCCGTATGGATCTATACCGCCATCAATCTGAAGCTGGGCTTCGGCTATGCATTCCAGCCGACGGACAAGGGGCCGAACCACACGCTGTACGTGAGCTGGGAAGGCTTCACGGCAACCTATGCCAGCGGCAACGAGATGCTCAGCTTCACCCTGGCGGGCTGGTCCCTGGGCAGCCTGATCCAGGCGCTCGTGCGCACGCTGGGCGATCCGTATTTCGTGCTGCCGTCGCCGTGGGACTTGCTGAACCAGGTCACGCTGGACGGCCTGTCCGTCAACGTGTCGCTGAAAACCGGCGAAAAGAACCGCCTCAGCGCCACCTACACGCTCAGTTCCCCCCTCAACCTGGGCTTCATCGTCATCCGCAGCATCGTCTTCAAGCGCAATACGGACGGCAAGGTGACCCTGGCGCTGGACGCCACCGTGCCGCCATTGCTCAAAGGCAGCATGGGCGACTTGCTGGACCCGGACAAGGGACAGGACGTGGAAGAGATGCCCAGCGTGCCGGGCGCCGGTTCCAGCTATTTCAAGGTCTTCCTGCTGATGCTGGGCCAGCGCGTGGCCATCAACGGCGCGTCCGACTTCAGCTCGACCAAGGCCGTCATCGACGCGCTGGCGGGCGTGCCGCCCACCACGGGCAAGAACAATCCCGTCAACCCAGGCAGCGGCGTGCACGGCCAGCCGTATTACCAGCCGGACAGCAACTGGCTGATCGCCGCGCATTTCGGCGTGCTGCAGACGGCCGGCGTGTGGGCCGTCGACGTCCAGATCGTCTTCAACGATCCCAACCTGTACGGCTTGCGCCTGACCCTGGGCAGCCCCAAGATGGGCGGCCTGGCTGGCCTGGTGGTCGACATCCTGTACAAGAAAATCAGCGACGACGTGGGCCTGTTCCAGATCGACTTCACCTTCCCCGACAGCATCCGCAACCTGAACTTCGGCGCCGTCAGCGTGGTGCTGCCGATGATAGGCATCAATATCTACACGAATGGCGACTTCCTGATCGACATCGGCTTTCCCTACAATATGGACTTTACGCGCTCGTTCAGCTTCAGCGCCATCGTCTACGGCGTGCCGGTGCTGGGCTCGGGCGGCGTGTATTTCGGCAAGCTGTCGGGCGCGACGGCGACGCAGGTGCCGAAAACGGATCTCGGGTATTTCAATCCCGTCATCGTCTTCGGCCTGGGCCTGCAGCTGGGCCTGGGCTACAACTTCGTCAAGGGGCCGCTGAAAGCCGGCTTCGCGCTGACCGTGTTCGGCATCATCGAAGGCGTGATCGCCACCTACCATCCGTACGACCGCAGCAACGCCGTCGCCCTGGCCAACGCGGGCGCGTCCGGCAGCGTCCAGGAAAGCAGCTATTTCAAGCTGACGGGCACGTTCGGCGTGATCGGCATGCTGTACGGCGAAGTGGACTTGAAGATCATCAGCGCTTCGCTGCTCGTCAATATCACCGTGTCGGTGCAGATCGGCTACGAATCCTACCGCGCCATCCCCCTGTCCGTGACGGCCTCGGTGCGCATCAGCCTGCGCGTCAAGATCGACCTGGGCATCTTCAGCTTCACCATTTCCGTAGGATTTTCCGCCACTGTCAGCGCGCAATTCCGCATCGGCGACGACAGCCGCGCGCCGTGGGACGGCGGCGGCGCGCTGCGCCTAGACAGCCTGGCGCGCGGCCGCGCGCGCACCCTGCCGATGGAATTGCAGGCCGCCATGCTGCGTGCCGGACCGCGCCGCCAGCCGCGACGCGTGCTGCGCACCGACGCCAAGCCGGTGCTGCAACTGGTGACGGCACCGCAATTCACGGTGCTGGCGCCGCAGGGCGCCACGGCCAGCAGCGCGCAGCAAGGCGCGTTCGTCTGCCTGTTCGCCATGGATGCGCCGGACCCGGCCGCCGGCGGCGCGGGAACGGGCACGACCTCGTTCGACCTGCTGTGCAAGGCGTATTTCCCGTGGCTGCTCGACGCCCTGCAGCCGGCGGTGCGGGCCGACGCCGAGGCGCTGGACCTGGCTGCCGCCGCGACCGCCAGCGTCACGCTGGCGCAGCTGGTGGCGGGCATCCAGGTGCTGGCCGACCCCGCCATGCAGCCATTCGGCATGGGCGACCTGCTGCACTTCCTCGCCGACAGCTTCATCGTGAACATCAGCGCGCCGGGAGCCAATATGGACGGCGCCACGCTCTTCCCGCTGTTCGACGGGCTGCGGCTGGACGTCCCCGACCCGCAGGGCGGCGCCGGTACGCAAGCGATCGACCTCGAGACCTACGCGACGGCGACGGAACAGTACCGCAGCACGGTGGCCGGCGTGCTGCGCCAGGTGGCCGCCAAGGTGGGCAAGGCGCCCGCCAAGCCCGCGCTGCTGGCGCAGGACGACGCCGAGCCCGAATCGATGGCGGCCTTCATCTTCGTCGACGTCTTCAGCCTGATCGGCCGCGCGCTGCTGCAATCGGCTATCGATGCCTTCGACAATTACAGCTATGCGCTGCAGCCGGGCGACAGCATCGCCGGCATCGTCGCCGCCTTCAACCGGGCCGGCAACGCCATCGACGCGGACGACGTGTCGCTGCCGAATGCAGCGTATCCGCTGAACGGCGCGCTGCCGCTGCAAGTTGGCGGCCTGTCCGCCGTGATCCAGGCCGGCGATACGCTGGCGGCCATCGCCGTCCGCTACACGGATCCGGCCGGCGCCGGCGGGCGCTGGCACACCACCGCGGCCCAGCTCATCGGCGCGAATGCCGAGCCGCGCGCGCTGCGCACGGGCGTGACGCTGGTCTTCGACTTCGGCGCCGGCGCCGTCAGCCACGTCACCGCGCCCGGCGACAGCTTCGGCGCCATTGCCGCCGCGCTGGGCGTGCCGCTGGCCACCCTGGCGCAGCAGGCATCGCTGTATGCGCGCGCCGACCTGCTGCTGCCGACGGCCATCCTCGCCGTGCCGCCGCTGGCCTATACTTCCGTCGCCGGCGATACCCTGGCCGGCATCGCCAGCCGCTTTGCCGCCACGACGGCCGCGCTGGGGCGCGACAATGCCGGCGTCGCCAATCTGTTCGCCGCGGCCCCGGGCCGGCTGGCCATCGCCCACCTCGACGCCTTGCCGCTGGAGCAGCTGTGGAGCGGCGTGCAGGCGAGCGGCGCCGTGGCCCAGGCCGCCGGCCAGGTCGCGCGCTTCATCACCTATGGCTTGCGCCTGCCGGTGGCGGCGGGCCTGAGCCTGTCGCCATCCTTCCTGTATAGCAAGACGCAGACCGACTACGCGCTGTACCAGCTGACGGGCCAGCAATTCCCCACGCCCGCCAGCGCCGCCGGCGGCTACCGCATCGGCCTGGGACGCAATGCCGTTTCGCATGGCGTCGCCCTCGATTTCATCACCTTCGCCGGCGCGCCCGGCACCAGCCTGCCCATCGACCTGGGCGCCGCGTACGGCTTGCTGTCGGGCGTGCTGGCGTACGCGCAGGCGGGCCACTTCGTGCCGTCGCCTGCGCTGCACATCCTGCCGCTGGCGTCCTTGCAGCCGCGGCAGTTCCCTGCGGCAGGCTATGCCGCCTGGATCACCGCCGACCTGGCGCGCCTGACGGCCGTGACGTCCGGCGCCGCGCCAGGGGCGCGCGCCGCCGCCAGCCAGGCCGCGCCCGCGCCGTATCTGTGGCAATTGCCCGACGCCATGCTGGCCAGCATCACCCAGCGCCAGGATACGCTGCAGACGCTGTACCCCCAGGCGCCATACGCGGACATACTGGCCCTGATGCCCGCCTATCGTCCCCGCATCGGCAACACGCCGCCCAACAGCAGCAGCACGGTGTTCCAGGACTTGAGCGGCTATGCCTATGCCACGCGCGTGGACTTCCAGATCACGCGCATGCCGGCCGCCACCGTGGCCACCAACGACGCCAGCGGCACCGCGCTGGCCAGCGCCGCCACCCTGGCCCACGTATACGAGCTGGTGGGACCGTCGGCCGCCGATGCCCAGCGCCTGGAATACTTGCTGAGCGGCATGGCCGCCGTGGGCGAAACCCTGGTGGCCGGCCTGTTCCTGCTGTATAGCGAAGGCGGAAGCGACCAGGTGGCGCTGACGGGCCAGGCCGATGCCGACTACCTGTGCTTCCTGACGCAAACCAATCTGTCCACGGAAAGCCATCCGCCGGCCAGCCGCATGCTGCTGGACGCGGCGGGGACGGTCTTGCCGCGCGGCATAGCCAACAGCCCCTCGCAATTCATCAAGCTGCTGTGGGAGCAATCGGTGGTGCGCGGCGGCGGCTACTATCTGTATTTCGAGGACATGGTGTCGGGCGCCGGCCTGCCCCCATCCGTCTTCGACGCCACGGGCACGGCCACGCTGACCCTGGTGGTGCCGCTGGCGCGCCAGGCGGCGGGCGCCGCCGACACCGTGCCGAACTTCGTCAACGCCCTGCTGACGACGCAAGCGATCGACCCGCAGCAGGACGTGCTGGTGTTCGAATCGCTGAGCAAGCCGGCCAAGAGCCAGCCTTTGGCCCTGGCGGCCACAACCACCTTGAGCGCCGTGGCCGCCACGTACGGCATGGGAGTGGGACAGCTGGCGCGGCAAAACGCCGTGCGGCCGCTGCGCGCCGGCGCCAGCGTGCCCGTGGCCGGCATCCTGCACCAGCTGAACCAGCAAGACATGGCCGCGCCCGCGCAAGCGCTGGAGCAGCTGGCCGCGTACTACTCGGCCGGCGCCACCCCGCTGAGCGCGGCGCAGATTGCCGCCTACAATCCCGGCGTGACGGTGGCGCTGGGCGCGACCATGCGCATTCCGCCGCTCGTCTACCGCGTGCCCGCCGCCTCTGGCGGTCCCGGCAATACCTTCGCCGCCCTGGCCGCCTACTACGGCTTGTCGGTGGACGCCCTGGCCCTGGGCGCAGCCGACACCGAAGGCCTGTACGACGATGGCGCCGTGCTCGACGTCGACAGCCTGGCCCTCGATGCGCAAGCGACCTTGGCGCCGGGCAACCTGTCGTTCCAGCTCAAGCGCACCAACGACGGCGTGCCCGTGCTGCCGCCCAATCCCACGCCGCAGCAACAGCAGCAATATGCGCAGGCGACCCTGTCCGCGCTGTACAACACGCTGTCGGCCGGCCTGGGCCGCAACCCGTTTTTCCTGCCCAGTCCCTACAGCCTGCCCTTCGGACCGCAGGACCATGCGAACGACGGCGACGATGGCGACGATGGCGAAACTCACCGCCAGCGCTATGCGGCCGCGGCGCTGGCCGATTACGACTACCGCCAGGCGCTGGGCTACCTGGGCAACAACAGTCAGGGACGGCCGTTCGCCACGCTCAATGCGGCGCCGGCCAATCCGCCGGCCGGCCTGCCGCCCGCCGCCGACAATCCCTACCTGGGCGTGGGCGGCCATGCGGCGCTGGCCCTGCGCTGGCAAGACCTGTTCGGCAACACCACCGTCACGCCGTTCGAGGCGCCGCCGGCCGGCTACACGGGAGCGCTGGACCAGGCCCCCGCCCCGCTGCGCTACACGGATCGCCTGCTGGGCCTGTCCGCCTGGCCGAAAGTCCAGGCCAGCTACCTGTATGGCACGGATGCGGGCGGCGCGCCCGCGCTGCTGCTGACCTTGCGCATGGATGGCCTGGCCTACGCCACGCCAGCCGACGCGGCGCAAGACTTGCCTTTCTATCAACACCTGTACTTCCAGCTGCACCAGGACTATACGGGCCTGGGCGTGCCCGGACTGAGCGGCAATGCGGTGAGCATCTCCCTCAGCAACTCGCTCTTGGCCACGCCGCTGCAGCCGCTGGACGAGGCCCGGTCGCGCCAGGTGCGCGACTTCGCCGCCGCCTGCGCCATCTACCTGCAAGCCCTGGCCAACGGCGGCAGCGCCACGGCGCCCGCCGCCACGCTGTCGGTGCCGGTACCGCTGGCGCAACTGGCCAGCGCCAACCGCATCGCGCTCGACGTGGCGCTGGTGCTGACGCGCCAGGCCATCCTGCTCGATCCCGCGCTGGCGGCCCTGCCGGACGGCGCCAGCGTGGTCAGCGCCGTGCTGCCGCAGGCCGACACGAATGGCGGTGCGTCCAGCTTCACCACGTTTGCCAAGGCGCTCGAAGCGTGCCTGAAGACGCCGCAATGGTCGATGCGCGCGGGCGCGGGGCTGACGCGCGTGGGCAGCGCCGGACAGCAGACGCAGCAGTTGTTCGCCGTGCGTTTCAGCGACACGCCGGGCCAGGGCATCCATTTCCGCCTGGGCCAGCAAGCCAGCTACTACGCGCCGTTGCCCGTCGCCAATTCGCTGGAAAGCCGCACGGTCAGCATCGACGCCTATCCGACCAATACGCCGCATGCGCTGACGCTCAATAGCGTCGACCTGAACCTGTGGCTGCAAAGCTGTCTCGACGCCATCGACAAGTTCCTCTCGGCCACCTATGCGCCGCCCGCCTACATCCTCGATCGCCTCAACGGCGTCGCCGATCCGCTGCAGAGCGGCCAACTGGGCCTCGTACTCAAGGCGAAACAGACGCTGGCCGACGTCATCAGCGCCACGGTCAGCCCTGTGCTCAGCAGCAGCGCCGCGGACGAAGCCACGCGCGTCAGCGCGGCCGCCACCATGCGGCAGCAGCTGCTGACCACCCTGGGGCCGGCCTTTGCCGCCGGCGCCGTGGTGGTGTACGGCGTGGACCAGGTCACGGGGGCGGACGACGAAGACGAGGGCGCGCCGCCAGCGCTGTACGGCCAGCCCGCCGCTGCAGGCACAGCCGACGGCGCGGCCGGCGACGGCAACCAGAACTACACCTTGTTCCCGACCCGGCTGCCTTTGCTAGGCACGGCCGCGCAGGACCAGAGCCGGCTGTCATTCAACTTCATCTCGAAGAACGTCGAAGGCCAGGCCTATGTGCCACTGGACTTGCGCTACCAGATCACGCACATGGAATTCGACCAGCGCCCCGTGCCCGGCATCGAAAACTACCTGCAAAGCCAGTGGCTGCTGTTCATCACGGGTCCGTTCGAGGTACCGCTGGGCAATGGCACGCAATATATCCCCGTGCTGAACCGCGCCCTGCCCGTGCCGCCCACGGTCAACCGGCAGACCGCCACCGCGTCCGCCGCGCCGCAGGGCGGCCGCATGCGCCTGGCCGCCGGTGGCTTGCAGCCGGCCCAGCTGGCCCAGTGGGATTACGGCTTCAGCTACACCTATCGCCAGGCGGCGCAGGATGCCGTGCACGTCAGCGTCGTGCTCAACGTGCCGTCGCAGGTTGCCAGGCTGTCCGCGGCGACCGGTCCCGACCTGTTCACGGCGCTGGCTGCCTTCGTCAGCAACTATCCGCTCATCTCGGCTGACCTCGACGCCTTCCTCGCCCCCCTCGATGGCAAGCAGGACACGGCCGATAGTATCGCCAAGGCAACACTGGCCACCACCGCCTTCCAGCAGCTGGTGACCCAGGTGGCAACCAGCTATGGCCAGCATTTCGGCACGGCGCGGCTGGCGGCGGCGCAAGGCGAGACCAGCGTGGCCGTGGAATTCGACGCGCGCCTGGAAGACCATGGCGGCGACGCCTGGTATGCGCTGCTCAATGTCACCGTCGGCGGCGTGCCCGCCACCTACGACCCGCTGTCCGGCACCCTGAGCAACGGTATCGTCAGCGTGCCCGTGCCCGTGCTCGACATCGATGCGCAGCAGTACCGGGCCACGCCGGCCACGCCCACGCCGCCCGATGCGCTGCTGGCCTACCGCTACGCGGCCATCGCCGCCGACGCGCCCGACCTGTCGTTTGCCGCCGCGCTGGCCAATACCGGCCGCGAGGTGCGCATGCCGGGGCTGAACGTGATGGTGTACAAGAACGCCCAGGCTTCGCTGTACGTGCAGCGCAACCGCTACCTGTGCCCGCCCAGCCAGACGCAGGTGTCGACCATGCACGCCTTCCTGTACCAGACGCCGGTCGTCAAGTTCAGCGACCCCATCCTGCCGCGCCTGAGCTGGCAAGGCTATGATTTGCGGCAAGTCGCACCGGTGGGCGGCAGCGATGTGGCGGCCTATATGCGAGGCTTCTTCAACGCCCTCTTCACGGGCGCCTCCGGCAGCGTGCGCATCGCCATGGATGGCAGCTATTCCTACAGCGTGATGCCGGCCGTGGCGGGCTTTCCCCGCACTTCGCTGCCGGTCAGCCTGCTGCCGGCCGTGCTCGCGCCCATCGATGCGGCCCAGCCTCCCGCCGCGCCCATGGCCCTGGTGGCCCAGGTGCAGCAATGGTATGACACGCAGCAGCCGACGACGGATGGCGGCGCCGCCATGGATTTCCGCCTGAACTTCTTTACGGACGGCGCGCCCGAGCAACTGCTGCTGTCGCTCGAAGACGTGCGCTGGGTGGTGCGGCCCTGACGCGGCGGCGCAGCGTCAAGGCACGGGCGTGAGCAGCGGCAAGCCGGCAAAGTGGGCTTGCAGATTATCCAGCACCAGCTGGCCCATGGCGTGCCGCGTTTCCACGGTCAGGCTGCCCACGTGCGGCGTGAGCACCACGTTCGGCAAGGCGCGCAAGGCGGCTGGTACGCGCGGTTCGTCCGCGAACACGTCGAGGCCGGCCGCGCCCAGGCGGCCATCCTGCAAGGCGGCGATCAGCGCGTCTTCGTCGATCAGGGCGCCGCGGGCGATATTGATCAGGGTGCCTTGCGGGCCGAGCGCGTCGAGCACGCTGCGCTCGACGATCTTGCGCGTGGCCGGCGTGCCCGGCGCGCAGACGATCAGATAGTCGCTTTCCTGCGCCAGGGCCAGCAAGGATGCGGCGCGCGGCACGCTCGCGCCGGGAATGGCGCGGGGCTGGAAGTAGCGCACCTTGACGCCAAAGGCGGCCAGGCGCAGCGCGATGGCTTGCCCGATCTGGCCGAAACCGAAGATGCCGGCCGTCTTGCCGCGCAGGCTGGATGCGGGGGTGATCGCTTCGCGGCGTTCCCAGCCGCCGTCGCGCACGAAACGGTCGAGTGCCACGATATGCCGCGCGCTGGCCAGCAGCAAGGCCAGCGCCACGTCGGCCACGTCATCGGTCAGCACGTTCGGCGTGGTGGTGACGGCGATGCCCCGTTCGCGCGCCACGTCCAGCGCCACGCCGTCGAGGCCCACGCCATTGACGGCGACGATTTCCAGCTTCGGCAGCAAGGCCATGTCGGCGGCGTTCAAGCCCAGCGCACCCGTCGTGACGACCCCGCGGATGGCCGAAGCGCGCTGGGCCAGCCACGCATGGCGCTCGTCCGCCGGCACTTGCCAGGCGTGGTGGCAGGTGTAGTGCTGGTCCAGCTGCGCGTTGACGGCAGCCGAAGGGCTGGGAGCGAGGATGAGGAGTTCGGGGAGCATGGGCGTCCAGGTTGGTGTCGACAGGATTAGCAGACGCAACTTAGCATATTTGGGAACCAGCCGGGGCTGAGCGCCCCGTATGCCGTGAAAACCGTGTACTGCGCGGAAACGTTAGCCCGGGCAAGGCACGCGTTTGACCTTGCCGCCCGTCCTGGCCGGGTCGGCGCCCGAGCCTGGATTCTCGGCCATGCCAAAGCACGTGGCGCCGCCGGCGCTGACGACGCGCGTGGCGGGCCGGCCGTCGGCCGTCAGGTAGTCCTCCACGCGGATGACGGGGCCGCCGCGCCAGGCGGAGGCGACCAGTTTCTGGAAGGTGCTTTCGCTTTTGAGGTCGGCAGCGGCCAGCCACGGCTGGTCTTGCCTGCGTTCGCCGCGCAGGGCCTTGTCGGCGGCGCCCGCCGCCAGCCGGGCGCGCGTGAGCAAGTCGGCCGTGGAAGGCGCCGTGGCTGGCGCGGCGGGAAATTCCTCGGCCGGTACGGTGATCGCTTCGGCCGCCACGGGCGGCGGCGCGAAGAAGACGGGCGGCGCGGCGGGCGGCGCAACGGCCCGCGTGCGCGGCGCAGGAGCCGGCATGGGCATCGGCAAGGCCATCGGCGGCGTCGGCGGCAGCGCACGGGGCGGCAGCAAGGTCATGAATGCCACTTCCGTGTATTGCTTGAGTTGCCGCGCCGGCAGGAGCAGGAAATACAGGCCCAGCACGTGCATGGCCAGGATCAGCGCGACGGCCGCGCCTTTCAGGCTCAAGCCGTCCCGTATGCGCATGCGCATGGAAGCGGACGGTAAATGGCGAAGCAATGGCATGCGGTGTCCTGTGGGCGCGGGGCGCGATGGCATATTCTAGCGAAACTTGGATTTGCGCATTAATAAATCCATAAGGTATCGCCTGGCGCGCCTTTTTCCCCCAGATTCCAGTACCCTGGCTTGCCCGGTGTTGTACGAATGGCGACTTTCTTGACCGCTTTCTCACACTTTCCCACGCGCTGCGCCACGCTGGAATATAATGATAATCATTCTCATTAATATCCAGATAACTCCATGCGCACCTTCCACCTCGTCCCTACCCCGTTCGCCCTGGCCGCCTTCCTGCTGGCCAGCGCCGCCGCCCACGCCCAAGCCACCACCACCGCGCCGGCCGGCGACGCGCAAACCATGCCCACGGTAGTCGTCAATGCCTCGGCCGATGCGTCGGCGGAAGGGTTGTCGAAGGCGTATGCGGGTGGCCAGGTGGCGCGCGGCGGGCGCATGGGCATCCTCGGTGCCGTGGACATGATGGATTCGCCATTCGGCAGCACCAGTTACACGCAGCAATTCATTGCCGATCAGCAAGCGCGCAGCGTGGGCGACTTGCTGCAGAGCGATCCGGCCGTGCGCATGTCGCGCGGCTATGGCAATTTCCAGGAAGTGTATGTGATCCGCGGCTTCGCCCTCGATTCCGACGACGTGGCGTATAACGGCCTGTACGGCGTGCTGCCCCGTCAATATGTATCGCCGGAATTGCTCGAGCGCGTGGAAGTGTTCCGTGGCGCCAGCGCCTTCCTGAATGGCGCGGCACCGGGCGGCAGCGGCATCGGCGGCGCCATCAACCTGATGCCCAAGCGCGCCGGCAATGCGCCGCTGACGGAATTGACGGTGGGCGTGGAATCGGGCGGCCACGCCTATGCAGCCATCGACGTGGCGCGCCGCTTTGGCGAGCGCCAGGAATTCGGCGTGCGCGTCAACGCCGCCAAGCGCCAGGGCGAGACCGGCATCAAGCGCGAAGACCACGACGTGGGCATGTTCTCGGTCGGCCTCGACTACCGCGGCAATGGCTTCCGCCTGTCGGCCGACGCCGGTTACCAGAATTTCGACCTGACATCGCCGCGCCCGTCCGTCGGCATTGGCAGCGTGGCCGTGCTGCCATCCTCACCCGATGCGTCGAAGAACTTTGCCCAGCCGTGGAGCTATTCCAAGGAACACGATGTGTTCGGCACGGCGCGCGCCGAAGTGGATCTGGCCAAGGATGTCGTGGCTTGGGCCGCATTTGGCTCCCGCTCGACCAAGGAAGCCAACAGCCTGGCCGAACCGACGTTGACTTCGATCAATGGTGACGCCACGGTGTCGCGCTTCGACAATGCGCGCAAGCAAGAAATCCGCACGGGCGAACTGGGCATTCGCGGCAAGCTCGTTACGGGCGCCGTCAAGCACACCCTGGTGGCCAGCTGGTCCGGGCACTGGAATGAAGCGAAGAACGCGTTTGCGATCGGCGACAAGTTTGCCACCAACATTTACGCCCCGGTCGACGTGACGGCGCCGTCGGCGCCCTACACGGGCGGCATCATGAGCGACCCGCGCATCACCCAGAAAACCATCCTCAACAGCTACGCCCTGGCCGACACCATGGCCTTCCTCGACGACAAGCTGCTGCTGACCGTGGGTGTGCGCCGCCAGCAGATCAAGGATGCCGCTTACGACTACAACACCTCGGCGCCGCAAGGCAAGGCCTATGACGAGAGCGCCACGACGCCCGTGGCGGGCATCGTCTTCAAGGCCAGCAAGGACGTGTCGCTGTACGCCAACTACATCGAGGCGCTGGTCAAGGGACCGGCGGCCACGGGAACGTATCTGGAAAACGGCCAGCAGGTCAATGTCGACAACATGGGTGAGGTGTTTGCGCCGTATAAATCGAAGCAGAAGGAAATCGGCGTCAAGTATGACGGCGGCAAGCTGGGCATGAGCGCAGCCCTGTTCACGACAAGCAAGCCTTTGCTGGCCGTGCTCGGCAAGCGGGCCGAACTTGATGGCGAGCAACGCAACCGCGGCCTGGAATTGTCGATTTTCGGCACGCCGATGCATGGCGTGCGCCTGCTGGGCGGCTTGACCTGGCTCGATGCAAAGCTCAGCAATACCGGCGTGGCCGCCAACAATGGCAAGAAACCCATCGGCGCACCGGAAACGCAGATGAGCGTGGGCGGCGAATGGGACGTGCCCGGCGCGCCAGGCCTGACCCTGAACGCCCGCACCATCTACACCTCGACGCAATACGCTGACCTGGCCAACACCCGGCAACTGCCATCGTGGACCCGCCTCGACATCGGCGCGCGCTACCTGACGCAAGTGGCGGGCCGTGACGTGACCTTGCGCGCCCGCGTGGACAATGTGACGGACCGCAATTACTGGTCGTCAGCCGTGTCGTCCTTCAATATCGGCTCGCTGGTGCTGGCCGCGCCGCGCACCGTGGTCGTGTCGGCCAGCGTGGCGTTTTAAAGGCCGCGCGCCTGTCGCACGATGAAAAGCTGCCTTCGGGCAGCTTTTTTTTCATGTGTGCGCCTGTGCCGCAAGGCGCGCTTCGGCGACAATGCCGACATGAAACGACTCCCTGCCCTGCTGCTGTTGCTTTGCCTGTCCCTGCCGGCCGCTGCCCAAAAACAAGCCGCCTGCCCGTATGCCGCCTGGAAAAGCGGCTTCAAGGGCGATGCGCTGGCGCAAGCCACGTGCTTGCTGCGTCCCGTCAAGCTGTATGCGCGCCTGGGCGACAGCGCACCGCTGCCGGACTTCCTGGCCGCCCGCATCGGCCAGCGCGCGGGTATCGCCCCGGCCCGCCTGCGCGCCTGGCTGGCGGAACAGGGTATCGCCGAGGCGGACGTGGGCGGCGCCGTCGACGCGCCCCTGTCGCGCGCCGTGGGCCGGCTGGCCGCGCCCATGGCCCGCTATTTCGTCATCCACGACACCAGCTACCCGAATTTCCTGCTTGACGCCATTCCCGGCCACATCAACGACGCCAGCTGGGATTTCAACGACTTCAGCTTGCGCAATCCGGCGCTGGGCGGCGGTCCGAAGGGCCATGTCTACGTGAACCGCCTGGGCGGTTCCTTGCAGGTGCGCGATTTCGGCACGGCCAGCTTTGCCAGCAAGCTGGAAAAGGACAAGCCGTCGCTGACGGGCCTGTTCCTGCACGTGGAACTGGTGCAACCGCGCAACTCCGTGCCCGGCGGCGGCAAGGGCAACGATGGCCTGGCGCCCGATCCCGGCTTTACGCCGGCCCAATACGACCGCCTGGCCCTGCTGTACATCGCCGCCAGCGTGCGCAAGGGAACGTGGCTGATTCCCGCCTTCCACGCCGTGCTCGATACAGGGTTTGCGAATGGTCATGATGACCCACAGAACTTTTCGCTAAGCGAGTGGTCAGCCTCGCTTTCCCGCCTGTATGCGGCCGTGAGCCAGGCCGAGACTGGACAATAAAGCGTTTCCCCGCCGGCTGATTAGGCGCATACTATTGCAAGCATAGTCACTGCGGTCAGGGAGGCCAGGTGAGCATTAGCACGGATCAGCACGCGGGTCGCCAGGCCGGCGCGCACCAGCCATTGCAGCGCGCGCAGCGCATCTTCGCCATGCGCGATGCCGTCCTCGAGGCCTGGGAACAGCGCGTGCGCGCCAGCGTGCGCGGCGCGGATCAGCTGCTCACGCCCATACTCATCAATACCTTGCCGGCCTTTTTCGACAACCTGGCCGAAGCCCTCACCCCCGGCCACCCGCGCGACAACGCCGCCAGCAACAGCAACGTGCCCGCCGTGCATGGCAACGAACGGGCGCGCATGACCAGTTACGGCCCGGAACAGGTGATCCAGGAATACCAGATCTTCCGCGACTGCTTCGCCGCCACTGCGCATGAGTCCGGCATCACCCTGCGCAGCAAGGATTGGCAAGTAATCAACAAGTCGATCGACGTGGGCATCCGCGAATCGATACGCGAATTTACCAGCATGCATGAAAGCTTCCGGCGCCGCGTCGCGGCCGGCCTGTCGCACGACATGCGCAATCCCCTGGCCGTCATCAGCACCAGCGCCCAGCTGTTGTTCAGGCCAGCCGACCCGGAGCGGGTGGTATTGCTGGCGCACAAGATTGTCGAGCACAGCAAGCGGCTCGACAGCATGATCGAGGAATTGCTCGATGGCCTCAGCTACCACCAGGGCCAGCAACTGCCGCTGGTGCTGAGCCAATTCGACGTGCTGCCGCTGGTACATGCCGTGGCCGGCCAGGTCAACTTGCAGCGGCCGGACAAATGCCGGGTCAGCGGGCAAGCCGTCACCGGCTGGTGGTGCGAGAACTCGCTGCGGCGCGCGCTGGAAAACCTGCTCGGCAATGCCCTCAAGTATGGCGACGACACGCCCATCAGCGTGCACGTGGAAGCGGTCCACGAACGGCTGATCGTCACCGTCCACAATGGCGGCCAGGCCATCGCGCCGGAACAGGCCGCACGCATCTTCGACTACTTGCGCCGCGAAAACGACAACCCCGCGCCAGGCTGGGGCATCGGCCTGCCCTTCGTGCAAAGCGTGGCGGAAAGCCACGGCGGCAGCATCGCCGTCGACAGCGCATCCGAAACGGGCACCAGCTTCATCTTCGACGTGCCCGTCGATTGCCGCCCCTTCGTCCCGTCCGCCGACGTCCCCAAGAGTGGCGCCTAGCGCACCGAATTGGTGCAAGGAATGGCGCGACGCCACAAAAGTGGTCATATTTACACCTGTTCACGCCCGCCCTGTTGGCACGCTTCCTGCTGAGCTATACCCAGACACGGCTCAAGGGAAATCACAACATGGCAAATTTTTTCAATGAAATGACTGCAAATGAAGTGGGTACGGACAGCAAGGTACGTGAACACTATCGTGAATTCAGCAATTGGCTGGAACAGCAATCGCCCGAGACCATCGCCCGCAAGCGGGCCGAAGCCGACCTCACGTTCCGCCGGGTCGGCATCACGTTCGCCGTGTACGGCGACGATGCCGGCACGGAACGCCTGATTCCGTTCGACACCATCCCCCGCATCATCCCCGCCGCCGAATGGGCGCAGATGCAGACGGGCCTGGTGCAGCGCGTGCAAGCCTTGAACATGTTCATCCATGATATTTATCATGAGCAAAACATCATCAAGGCGGGCATCATTCCCGCCGAGCAAATCTACAAGAATGCCCAATACCGCCCGGAAATGCAGGGCATATCCGTCGCTTCCGACATCTACGCCCACATCGCGGGCGTCGACATCGTGCGCGCCGGCCAGGGCGAATTTTATGTACTGGAAGACAATTTGCGCGTGCCCTCCGGCGTGTCCTACATGCTGGAAGACCGCAAGATGATGATGCGGCTGTTCCCGGAACTGTTCGCCCGCAACCGCATCGCCCCCGTCGACCATTATCCGGACATGCTGCTCGACAACCTGCGTTCCGTGGCGCCCATGGGCGTGGACGACCCGACCGTCGTCGTCATGACGCCCGGCATGTACAACTCCGCCTACTTCGAGCACGCGTTCCTGGCCCAGCAAATGGGCGTGGAACTGGTCGAAGGCAAGGATTTGTTTGTCAACGACAATTCCGTGTACATGCGCACGACGCGGGGACCGAAGAGGGTCGACGTCATCTACCGCCGCGTGGACGACGATTTCCTCGACCCGCTGGCTTTCCGTTCCGACTCGTCGCTGGGCGTGCCGGGCCTGCTGTCCGTGTACCGCGCGGGCCGCGTGACCCTGGCGAACGCCATCGGCACGGGCGTGGCCGACGACAAGTCGATCTATCCTTTTGTGCCCGACATGATCAAGTTTTACTTGTCGCAGGAACCGATCCTCAACAACGTACCCACCTACCAATGCCGCAAACCGGCCGATTTGTCCTACGTGCTGGCGAACTTGCCGACACTGGTGGTCAAGGAAGTGCATGGCGCGGGCGGCTACGGCATGCTGGTGGGGCCGGCGTCCAGCCTGGCGCAGATCGAGGATTTCCGCCAGCGCCTGCTGGCCAATCCGGGCGGCTACATTGCCCAGCCGACACTCGCCCTGTCCGCCTGCCCCACGTATGTCGAGGCCGGCATTGCGCCGCGCCACATCGATTTGCGGCCGTTCGTGCTGTCCGGCAAGACAATTTCCATGGTGCCGGGCGGCCTGACCCGCGTGGCCCTCGGCGAAGGCTCGCTGGTGGTCAATTCCTCGCAAGGGGGCGGCACCAAGGATACCTGGGTATTGGAAGCCACATCCGCTTTTGCAGGAGAGAAAACATGCTGAGCCGCACCGCCGATCATTTATTCTGGATGGCCCGCTACACGGAGCGGGCGGAAAACACGGCGCGCATGCTGGACGTCAACATGCAGACGTCGATGCTGCCGCAATCGGAGCAGGACGCGGAGCAAGGCTGGCGCGCCACCCTGGGTATTTCCGAGCTGCAAAGCGCGTACGACCACAAATATGGCCGCTTCCACACGCGCGACGTGCTCGATTTCATGGTGCGCGACCCGAACAACCCGTCTTCCATCCTCGCCTGCCTGACGGGCGCGCGCGAAAACGCCCGCGCCGTACGGGGCACCCTGACGACGGAAGTGTGGGAAATCCAGAACGCCACCTGGCTCGACATGCAAAAGCGCCTGAAGAGCAATCTGCTGGAAACGGACCCCAGCCAGTTCTTCGAATGGGTGAAATACCGCTCGCATTTGTCGCGCGGCGTGACCCTGGGCACCATGCTCAAGGATGAAGCCATCCACTTCATCCGCCTGGGCACCTTCCTGGAGCGGGCCGACAACACGGCGCGCATCCTCGACGTGAAGTTCCACGGCGCGCGCGACACGTCGAAAGACATCACCCAGCGCGATTTCTACTACTGGGCGGCCCTGCTGCGCTCCGTGTCCGGCTTCGAAATCTACCGCAAGGTCTACCGCGACGTGATCACGCCGGCACGGGTGGCGGAATTGCTGATGCTGCGCGGCGACATGCCCAGGTCGCTCTTGGCCTGCATGGATGACGTGGTGGAAAACCTGAAACATATCCGCAACGACGTGTCGGCCGATACGGAGCGTTTCGCCGGCAAATTGCATGCGGAACTGAAATTCGGCCATATCGACGACATCATGAAGGCGGGCTTGCACCATACATTGACGGAATTCCTGGAAAACATCTATGACCTGGGCAACCGGGTCAGCCGCGACTTCCTCGTTCCCTTGGCGGCCTGATGCAGCTCACCATCCGCCACGAAACCCATTACGCCTATAGTGCGCCGCTGGCCTACACCATCCAGCAGCTGCACCTGACGCCGCGTATCGAGCCGCAGCAGCGCGCCCTGTCCTGGCATATTTCCACGCCGGGCCAGTGCCACGCCTACACGGATGCCTACGGCAATCTGTCGCACATGCTGACGATTAACGGCAGCCATCAGTCGCTGAGCCTGGTGGCGCACGGCGTGGTGGAAACCATCTACCCGCACAAGGGACGGCTGAACCTGGTCGATACCCTGTCGCCGCTGTTGTTTACCATGCCGACGCCGCTGACCCAGGCCAATCCGGCCATCCTCGAGCTGACGGCCGCCAGCCTGCCGGACCGGCGCGTGACGGCCGGCACGGGCCAACTGCTGCGCCTGGCCGAGCACATCGTCGGCAAGGTGGCGTATGAAAGCGGCGCCACCATGGTCACCACCACGGCCGGCGACGCCCTGGCCCTGGGGCGCGGCGTGTGCCAGGACCACGCCCATTTGTTCCTCGCGTGCTGCCACGCCTGGGGCATCCCGGCCCGTTATGTGTCCGGCTATATCGATCCGGGCACGACGGGCCACGCGGCCAGCCATGCCTGGGTCGACGCGTGGGCGGAAGACGCGGATTTCGCGGGCTGGGTCAGCATCGACGTCACGCATGCGCGGCTGATGACGGATGCGTATTGCCGCCTGGCCATCGGACGCGACTACGATTCGGCCGCGCCCGTGCGGGGCGTGCGCCAGGGTGGCGGCACGGAAACATTACGAGTCGATGTGCAGATCGTGCCCGTGTAAACGGGCAGGAATGAGGCTGGCCGGGGCTTGCAGGCGGTAGGCCGGGCCCGGCTGGTGTAAAATGCTTCCCCTTTTGATTTGATTTACGACGATGACTTATTGCATAGGCATGCGCCTGAACGAAGGCCTGGTCTTCCTGTCCGACTCCCGCACCAACGCCGGCGTGGACCAGGTGGGCACCTTCCGCAAGATGAGCGTGTTCGAAAACCCGGGCGACCGCATGCTGGTCTTGATGACGGCCGGCAATTTGTCGATCTCGCAGGCGATCCGCCAGATCGTGTCCGAGCACGTGGATGCGGACGGACGCAGCATCTGGAACGTGGCCAGCATGTACGACGCGGCCCGCATCGTGGGCGAAGCCGTGCGCACCGTGCACCTGCGCGAAGCGAAGGCGCTGGCCGACTGCGGCATCGATTTCAATGTCAGCATCATTCTCGGGGGTCAGATAGGCGCCGAGCGCTGCCGCTTGTTCCAGGTGTATTCGGCCGGCAATTTCATCGAATCGCACGATGAAAACACGTATTTCCAGATCGGCGAAGCGAAATACGGCAAGCCCATCATCGACCGGGTCATCAATCCGTTCACGCGCCTGGACGAGGCTGCCAAGTGCGCGCTCATTTCCATGGATTCGACCCTGCGCTCGAACATTTCCGTCGGCTTGCCGCTGGACCTGCTCGTCTACGAGACGGGCAGCCTGGCCGTCACGCGCTTCGTCACCATCGATGAAAAGAACCAGTATTTCCGCATGATCCGCGATACGTGGGGCGAACAATTGAAGCATGTGTTCGAAGGCATCGTCGATCCCGTGTGGAATGCGGCGCCGGAAACGACGACCAACGTATTATCGTCGTCCAACATGCAAAGCAAGCCCGTGCGCGTGGCCATCCCCGAGCACGTGAGCCGCGGCGGCCTGACCGTGGCGCCCCTGCAATCCCTGGCGCAGCAGTTCAGCGACGACAAGCAGCATTGACCGTTGACAGGCCCGCTGCGCGGGACGCTGGACAAGTCGCTTTTCGCGTGCTTTTATGGCAATATGGGTTGACATTCAATCCAGATTGACCTGAAAGGCAGGTGGCGCATGGACTTGATCACTTCCGCCGTCGTGGCAGCCATCGGGCATGGCGCGCCCGGCCATGCTCCCGAAGCCATCGCCAGCCACTATGAACGCCTCAAGCAAGCCATCGCCAAGTTCGACGGCGCCGCCGCCATCCTGACCGCCATCGCCGCGCTGGAAACGGCGCCAGCCGATCCCCGGTTGCAACTGGCCCTGTCGGCCGCCCTGTCGGCCGCGAAAGTGCCGGACGACATGGAAACCCTGTTTGCCGCGCAAGGCTTGCTCGATGCGGTGCAGCCCCCGCTGCGTCCATTTCCCCCGTCGCCCGCCCCTGCCGACCAGGGCGCCGTCGTGTCGAACTATGCGGTGGTGAAAGTGTATTTCGCCACGGACCGCCAGCGCGACGTGGGCAAGCCGCCGGCCCAGCGCTTCAGCGGCGAACGCAACATCATGGGCGGCAATGGCCCCCTCAGCTATGGCAGCTGCGACGTCAGCATTCCCCGCGACCATCGCATGGGGCAGCTGGAATCGCCGTCGCTGTGGCGCCTGGAATTTCGCGACGACCCGGCCAAGCACGTGGTGGTGCTGTCGGCCGACGTGCAAGACCGCGGCAACTTCTTTGCCGCCTTGAAGACCCAGATCCGCGCCTCGGCCGGCAGGAGCGCCTTTGTCTTCGTGCATGGCTATAACATGAGTTTCGAGGATGCGGCCCGGCGCACGGGACAGATGGCCTACGACCTGGGCTTTGACGGCGCGCCCGTGTTCTACAGCTGGCCGTCGCGCGGCGAGGTGGCCGGCTACACCATCGATGAAAACAATATCGAGTGGAGCACGCCCCACCTCGCCAGCTTCCTGGCCGACTTTCTCGCCAGCACGGAGGCAGCGCAAGTGTATCTGGTCGGACACAGCATGGGCAGCCGCGGCCTGGCGCGCGCCGTGGCCGACTTGCTGGCCGCGCAGCCGCAGCTGGCGCAAAAGATTACGGAAATCATCCTGTCTGCGCCCGATATCGACGCCGCCATCTTCAAGCACGATATCGCGCCGAAACTGGCTGGCGCGCGCAATCCCGTCACCCTGTATGCCTCGTCGCAAGACCTGGCCCTGGCCGCCTCGAAAGCCGTGCACGGCTACCCGCGCGCGGGCGACAGCGGCGCCGGCATGCTGATCGTGGCGGGCGTGGAAACCATCGACGCCACCGGGGTCGACACCAGCTTCATGAAGCACTCTTACTTTGCGGAAAAGCGCTCGGCCCTGTCCGACATGTTTTATCTGATACGCAACCAGGCGCGCGCCGACCAGCGCTTTCTCGACCCCGTCGATACGGTGGTCGGGCGCTATTGGACGTTCAAACCGTGACGCCGTTCCATCGAGTGCGGCACGCATGCTAAGATACGGCCCAGAGGGTGGCAACGGGCACGGCGATGACGCCGCCAGCCGATCCCCCGCAAGCAGGCCTATCATGTTGACATCATCTTCTACACCGCAAGCCGAATCGCTGATCCGCAACACCAACGCCCGCGTCACCAAGACGCGCGTGAAGGTGCTCGACTTTTTAATGGCGCAAAGCCGTTCGCTGACCCACCATGAAATCCAGCAAGCGCTGTCGCAGGACAGCGACATCGATTCCGTCACCCTGTATCGGGTGCTGGAATGGCTGACGGAAAATGAACTGGTGCACCGCATCGCGGGTGCCGACCAGGTGTGGCGCTTCAGCGCGGGCGCCGGCCACCAGGCGCACGAACACGCGCACTTCCAGTGCACGAAATGCGCGAACGTCACCTGCTTCAATGAAGTCAAGCTGCCCCCGCCCGTGCTCTTGCCGGAAGGTTTCAGCGGCGGCGAAGTCGATTACCTGATCAAGGGCTTGTGCCCGCGCTGCAAGTAATCGGCGGCAGCATTACCTGATCAATAAAGCCAGGTGATGCTCGTCATAGAATAGCTCGCCCACGCGCATCGAGCGCGGTTCCGTGCCATACGCGATAAATCCCAGCGATTCATACAGCCCCAGGGCGGCATTGTTTTCCGCATTCACGCTCAAATGCACTTGCATGACGGCGGGGTCCGCTTCGGCCTGGGCGATGCAGGCGTTCACGAGGCGCCGCGCCACGCCCTTGCCCCGCTGCGCCACATCGACAAACACGCCCCACAGCAAGGCCTTGTGCGACAGTTGCCGCATGGATTCACGCCGCAAGCCGGCAAAGCCGACCAGGCGTTCGCCATCGAAGGCGCCGAACGCCCGGTGCAGCGGGCCGTCGGCGATGCGCTGCACGTGTTCTTCGGGCGTGCGCGCCAGCTCATCCTCACGCGACGAGGAAAACGAGCTGGGCGAATCGAGGATGGCGCGCAGGCGCAGCGCGCAAAAGGCGGCGGTGTCGGCCGGCGTCAGCAGGCGAATGACGATTTCAGGTGCGGGCATGGTGGAATCCGGCAGTTTTTTTCCATTATACCCACGCCCCCGCCTCAGGCACGCACGCGGCGCAAACCCAGCAAGGTCCAGCCGTACAGGGCCGCCATCAGCAACACCATGGCCGCACCGAGGGCCGCCGTCCAGCTTTCCGGCAGCGACCAGGCCGGATCGAGCTTGCCGGCCGCCATGCAAGCGGCCATGGCCACACAGATGGCGACGATGGGCCAGCCCAGGCGGCGCCGGAAGGCGCGCACGAGATCAATCTGGCCGGTGCGCATGACTTTTGCCGTAACCCAGCCATCGAAGGTATCCGTCACGCCCATGCCGACGGCGAATACCAGGCCCGTGAGCAAGGCCGGCTGCATGCCGCCCAGCGCGACGGCCGCGTAGCCCCAGGCGGCGGCCTGCAAGGCCGTGTCGAAGACCAGCGCGAACAGCATGCCGACGAGAATGGCGGCGAGCGGCCCGGATGCGCCCCGCAGCCAGCGCGGCAGCAGCCGGCCGCGCACCTCGGCCAGCTGGGCGCCGGCCAGCAAGCTGCGCGCATTCAGGGCCGCAATCAGCAGCAGCAAGGCGATGGGCAGCCATTCCAGCCAGCCGAACACGGTTTCCGACGGTGAAAATTGCTGTGACGCCACGGCGGCCACGGCCACGATGGCCAGCACGGTGACGCCATGGCCCAGCGCAAACAGCGCGCCCATCCACGGCGTCCAGCGCGGCGCCGCGGCCTGGCTGCGCAGGGTCAGGCCGTCGACGGCGGCCAGGTGGTCCGGTTCCAGCCCATGCCGCATGCCCAGCAAAAAGATCAGCGCCAGGGCGGGCAAGCCCGCTTCCACGCTCACGCCGCCACCTCGGCCGGGCTGTCCGCCTTGGCCACGCAGCGGTCCAGGCCACGGGTCAGCATATCCTGCGGCAAGTCGCGGCCGATGAAGATCATCTTGCTGGCGCGCGTTTCCCCGTCGTTCCACGGTGCGCCCAGTTCCGAGCCCATCAGCATGTGCACGCCCTGGAAGACGGCGCGGCACGGCACGTCGGCCACGTACAGGATGCCCTTGTAGCGCATCAGCTGGCTGCCGAACAGCTGCACCACGGCATCGAGAAAATTCTCCACCTGCAGCAAATCGAGAGGCCGGGACTGGTGATAGACGAACGATTGCACGCCGTCGCCATGGCGGTGGCCCAATTCTCCCAGGAAATCCGGCTCCAGCTCGACGATGGCGTTCAAATTGAAACCGCGGATGTTCAGGATGTCGCGCAAGGGCACATTGCCAAAGCGCACTTTCTGGATGCTGGCGCGGCCATTGATGGCGACCAGGCGCTGGCGCAGCGCGGCCAGCTCGTCTTTGCCGACCAGATCCGTCTTCGACAGCAGGATGCGGTCGGCGAAGCCCACCTGCTCCTGCGCTTCCTTGTGCGCCGTCAATTGCTGCTGCGCATGACGCGCATCGACCACCGTCAGGATGGCGTCGAGCATGTAGTACTCGCTGACGGATGGCTCCGCAAAGAAGGTTTGCGCCACGGGGCCGGGCGCGGCCAGGCCCGTCGTTTCGATGATCACGTGGTCGAAAGCGATGGTGCCGGCTTCGCGTTTGGCATGCAACTCGCCCAGGATGCGGATCAGGTCGCCGCGCACGCTGCAGCAGATGCAGCCATTGTTCATTTCCACGATCTGCTCGTCGCTGTCCTGCACCAGCAAGCCATGGTCGATGCTTTCGGCGGCGAATTCGTTTTCGATCACGGCAATGCGTACGCCGTGATCGCCCTGCAATATGCGCTTGAGCAAGGTGGTTTTCCCGCTGCCGAGAAAACCCGTGATGATGGTGACGGGGATCAATTCTGTCATATTTGTTTCCTATCGATGGTTAATCTTCCAGTTCTTCCATGCGTTGCCATTGCGGAAACGGGTCGGGCAGCTTGCGCCAGGCGGCCATGCCCTGGCGCGTTTCCGTGTAGTTCAATTGACATTTCTTCAAGTCCGCCTCGATGGCGGCCTGGTCCATGTCCTGGCCGATGAAGACGAGCTCCTGGTAGCGGTCGCCATACGTTTCGCTCCAGCCCGCCTTGACTTCCGCCAGCGAGGCCGCATCCGTGGGCCAGCGCTCCTTCGGCACGGACGCCCACCACAAGCCCACGGGTTCGATATTCATCAGCTTGCCCGCGCCGGACAGGCTGGCCACCCATTCGGGCCGGCTGGCCAGCCAGAAATATCCCTTGCTGCGCACCACGCCCTTGATCGGCTGGGCAATGTAATCGTGCAGGCGCTGCGCGTGGAACGGCTCCTTCGCGCGATAGACGAAGCTGCTGATGCCATACGTTTCCGTCTCCGGCGTGTGCACGCCGGCCAGCTCCTGGGCCCAGCCGGGCATACCGGCCGCCTGTTCCAGGTCGAACAAGTTCGTGCCCAGGATGGCGTCCAGCGGCACGATGGACTGGTTCGTTTCGATGATGCGCGCGCCGGGATTGAGGGCTTTTAAAATGGCCAGCACGCGCAGACGCTCGTCCGCCGCCACCATGTCGACCTTGTTGAGGACGATGACATTGGCAAATTCGATCTGTTCCGTGAGCAAATTGGCCAGCTGGCGGTCGTCGCCCTCGCCCGCGATTTCGCCCCGCTGCTCCAGGCTGTCTTCGCTGTGGAAATCGTTGAGCAGGTTGGCACAGTCGACGACGGTGACCATGCAGTCGATGCGCGCCACGTCGTTCAAGCTGTCGCCGTGCTCATCCTCGAAGTCGAAGGTGGCGGCCACGGGCATCGGTTCGCCCACGCCCGTCGATTCGATCAGCAGGTAATCGAAGCGGTCTTCCGCGGCCAGGCGCCGCACTTCCAGCAACAGATCGTCGCGCAGGGTGCAGCAGATGCAGCCGTTGGACATTTCCACGAGTTTTTCTTCCGTGCGCGACAGGGCCGCGCCGGCCGCCGCCGCGCTGTCTTTCACCAGCGAAGCGTCGATATTGACTTCGCTCATGTCGTTGACGATGACGGCCACGCGCTTGCCTTCGCGGTTGCGCAGTATGTGGTTGAGCAAGGTGGTCTTGCCGGCGCCGAGAAAGCCGGACAGGACGGTGACGGGGAGTTTGCGCTGGGTCATGGATATCTTTCGGATGGGGTGATCGGGTTGTCAAGCAAGGGGGAAATGGACGGCCGCATTTTAAATGCAAGTCGATTGCGTTTGAATTATAATGCAGCTCAGTTGCATTTGTGCGGCAATCTTTGCCTGCCGGCCAGTTACCCGAAAGAACTTCATGCTCCACCTCGATTCACTCACCTACGGCTATGACCCCGCCCGCCCCGTGCTGGACATCGCCGCCTTTCACTTGCCCGCCGGGCGCCACGCCCTGTTGCTGGGACCATCCGGTTCCGGCAAATCGACCTTGCTGCATTTGCTGGCCGGCATCCTGGCACCCCAGGCGGGCCGCCTCGACGTGGCGGGCACGTCCCTGCCCGGCCTGACGCCGCGCCAGCGCGACAGCTGGCGCGGCCGCGCCGTCGGCTTGCTGCCCCAGCAACTGGCGCTGGTGCCCAGCTTGAACGTGCTCGACAATGTCTTGCTGCCCGCCTACGCCAGCGGCCAGCGGCCCGATCCGGCCCGCGCGGCCAGCCTGCTGGGCCAGTTGGGCTTGGCCGACAAGCTCGATGCCTACCCGCATGCCCTGAGCGGCGGCGAACGGCAGCGGGCCGCCATCGCGCGCGCCGTCGTCATGCGCCCGCAACTGATCCTGGCCGACGAGCCGACGGATAACCTCGACGACGAGGCTTGCTCCGCCGTCGTCGCGCTGATGGCCAGCCAGGCCGCGCAAGTGGGCGCCTCGCTGGTGATCGCCAGCCACGACGCCAGGGTGTTGGCCGCCTTGCCGCACGCTGTCGTGCTGCGCCTGCCGCGCGCCAGGGTGGCGGCATGAACGCGGCCACCCTCGCCTGGCGCGCTCTGCGCCACAAGCCGCTGGCGTCCAGCCTGAACCTGCTGCTGGTGGCCATCGGCATCGCCATGATGACCTTCATACTCGGCATATCAAACCAGCTGGAAGAGCATGCGGAGCGCGATGCGCAAGGCATCGACCTCGTGGTGGGAGCGAAAGGTTCTCCACTGCAGCTGATCCTGTCGTCCGTGTATCACGCCGATATTCCGACCGGCAACATCCCCGACACGGCGCTGGCGGCGCTGGCCGCGCAGCCGCTGGTGAAAGCGGCGATCCCGCTCGCGCTGGGCGACAATTTCCACGGTTTCCGCATCGTCGGCAGCACCACGGCGCTGCTCGACCATTACGGCGCGCGCCTGGCGCAGGGAACGCCGTTCGCGCAGCCGATGCAAGCCGTGTTCGGCGCCAGGGCGGCGCGCGAGACGGGCGCCATCCTGGGCGCCCGCTTTGCCGGGTCGCACGGGCTGGCGGCGGGCGGCGAATTGCACCAGCACGCGCCCTACACGGTGACGGGCATCCTGGCGCCCACGGGCACGGTGCTGGACCGCCTGATCCTCACGCCCGTCGCTTCCGTGTGGCGAGTGCATGAAACGGACCCCGATGAACAGCCGGCCGTGCCAGCCGCAGCGCCCGAACGCGAATTGACGGCCGTGCTGGTGCAATACGCGTCGCCCCTGGCCGCCCTCAGCCTGCCCCGCTGGGTGAATGGCCAGCCGCGCCTGCAGGCGGCGCAGCCCGCTTTCGAGGCGGCGCGGCTGTTCAACCTGCTGGGCGTGGGCATCGCCGTGCTGCGGGCGATCGCCGCCGGCGTGCTGCTGGTGGCGGCCCTGTCGCTGTTCGTCGCCCTGTACGGCGCGCTGGAAGAGCGCAAGACCGACCTGGCCATCCTGCGCACCCTGGGCGCCTCGCCCGCCAAACTGCTGCGCTTGCTGTTGGCGCAAGGCTTGCTGCTGTCATTGACGGGCGCGGCGCTGGGCTGGCTGCTGGGCCATGCGGCCGTCGGCGTGCTGGGCTGGCTGGCATCGATGCAGGAGCTGAACCTGCAAGCCTGGCGCATCGCGCCCGGCGAAGCGTGGCTGCCCGTGATTGCCGTGGCCGTGGGCTTGCTGGCCGCAGGCCTTCCCGCCGCGCGCGCCTACCGCACCGATATCGCCGCCACCCTGGCGCGCACCTGAAAGGAAAAACATGTTGAAAATCATTGTCTTGACTGCTTGCCTGCTGCTGGCCGGCAGCGCGGCGGCGGCCCCTACCGACGAACCGCCCTCGTTTTTTGCCCCGTTGACGGACTTGCCCGGTGTCGTTTCGTGGAAACTGCTGGGCCAGGCCACCACGGTGAAGGCGAAAAAGGGCCGCATGGTGCCGAAATACACGCCGGAAATCAGCGCGCTCGACAATACTGACGTGAAAGTGCAAGGTTTCATGATGCCTTTGGAACCAGGACAAAAGCAGAAACACTTCCTGCTGACCATCACTTCGGCCAGCTGTCCCTTTTGCCTGCCGGCCGGCCCGGAAGGCGTGGTGGAGATCAAGAGCCGCAGCCCCGTGAAATTCAGCTACGCACCCTTCATCGTGCAAGGCAAGCTGAAAGTGCTGGCCAGCGACCCCATGGGCCTGTATTACCGCATGACGGACGCGGCCGTGGTGCCGCAATGATGCGCTGGCCCGCGCTGCTGCTGGCGTTCGCCTGCCAGGCGCACGCCGCGCCGCTATCCTTCGACCTGCCCCGCCTGGATGCCGGCGGCAAGCTGCGCCTTGAGCAATTCCACGGCCGGGCCGTGCTGCTGAATTTCTGGGCCAGCAATTGCCTGCCTTGCATCCAGGAGTTGCCGATATTTAACGCCCACGCCGCCAGCCAGCCGACACTCCCCGTCATCGGCATCGCCATCGATACGCGGGCGGCCGCGCAAGCGTTCCTGCGGCGCCACCCGGCCAGCTATCCCCAGGCCCTGGCTGCGCCCGGCTTGCTGCCCACCTTTGGCAATCAAATCAAGGGCTTGCCATACACAGTGATTGTAAATTCTCAACATCGGCTCTGCATCCGGCGCCTGGGACCGGTCGATGCGGCCTGGCTAGTCACGGCCGCAGCCGCCTGCGCGCACCCCTGAATCCATGCGCCTTGCACGGCTGTCATCGCCGCGTCATATGGCGGCGTTACAGTCGCGTCCTTTGAATCTTTCCGAGGGCGGTAATGAAAACAAATTGGGTCATGCTGGCAGCGCTGGCAAGTGCAGGTCTCGTCGGTTGCAACGGCAGTTCGAACACGGCGCCGGCCATTCCGGAAGGCACGACGGTCACCGTCGCCTTGCTGGAAACCACGGATATCCACTCGAATGTCCTCAGCTATAACTATTACGCGCTGGCCGAAGACACGAGCCTGGGCCTGGAACGCACGTCGACCCTGATCCAGGCGGCGCGCGCGGAAAATCCGAACAACGTCTTGCTCGACGATGGCGACGTCATCCAGGGCACCTTGCTGGCCGACCTGCAGGCCGTGGCCGCGCCCGTGCCGTGCAGCGGCACCTTGGCCGTGCACAAGGCCATGAACGCGCTGAAATACGATGCGGGCGGCATGGGCAACCACGAATTCAACTACGGCTTGCCTTACCTGAGCCAGATCACCAACACGGATTTCGGCATTCCCGGCGTGGCCAAGCCGACGGGCACGTGCGGCGCGCCGGCCTTCCCTTCCGTGCTGAGCAATGTCGTCGGCGTGTCCAGCGGCAAGCCGATTTTCCAGCCCTACACCCTGCTGCCCCGCGATTTCGCCGCCACGGCGCCCGATGGCAGCAAGCTGACCGTGAAAATCAATGTGGGCGTGCTGAGCTTTGTGCCGCCGCAAATCCTCGAATGGGACCAGAAAGTACTCGCTGGCAAAGTCAGCGTGACGGGCGTGCAGGAAGCGGCGAAACAGTACGTGCCGGAATTGCGCAGCAAGGGCGCCGACCTCGTCGTGGCCCTGTCGCACGGCGGTCTGGACACGAGCGCCTACAGCCCGAAGATGGAAAACGGCAGCTATCACCTGACCAGCACGGGCATCGATGCCTTGATGATCGGCCACTCGCACTTGATCTTCCCGAAAGGCAAGGAAACGGGCGCGGCCGCCCTGGACGCCTCGTTTAGCGCCTTCCCCGCCAGCGCCAAGATCGATGCCGAGAAAGGCTTCGTCAATGGCGTGCCCACCGTCATGGCGCAAAGCTGGGGCCGCCGCCTGGGCATCATCAAGCTGACCATGGCCTACCAGGGCGGCAAGTGGGTGGTGCAGCCGGCCAAGACGACGGTGGAATCGCGCGGCTTCAAATACACCGATGGCAAGACGCTCGTGAACGCGGACCCGGCGATCGCCCCGCTGGTCGCCACGGAGCACGCGGCCACCATCGCCTACGCCAAGCAACCGCTGGGCATCAGCACGGATTTCGAGATGTCCGCCTACTTCGCGCTGGTGGGCGACGTGAGCGCCATCCAGCTGGTGAACCAGGCGCAGCTCGATTACGTGAAAAATTTCATCGCCACCAGCACGGATGCCACCTTGTCCAGCTACAAGAACATCCCCGTCATTTCCTGCAGCGCGCCATTCAAGGCGGGCCGCAACGGGCCATCGGACTTCACGGACGTGGCCGCTGGCGCTTCCCCTGCCGCGCCGGTCGGCTTGCAAGTGCGCAATCCGGGCGACCTGTATTTATATAGCAACAACAACCTGCAAGCCGTGAAGATCAAGGGCGCGGACTTGAAAGCCTGGCTGGAAGCGTCGGCCAAACAATTCAACCAGATCGACCCGGCCAGCAGCGCCGAGCAAGACCTGGTGCCGTCGTATGGCACGATCTATAACTATGACGTGTTCTACGCGGAAAACAATGCGCTGACGTACCAGATCGACGTGACGAAAAAGCCGGGCAGCCGCATCGTCAACCTCACGTACAAGGGTGCGGCCGTCGCCGATGGCGATGACTTCATCGTCGCCACCAACGATTACCGCGCCGGTGGCGGCGGCGCCGTGCCTGGCATCGATGGCAGCAAGACCATCATCAAGTCGCCCGATGCGAACCAGGCCGTGGTCAGCAATTACCTGGCGTCGCTCAGCACCAAGGGCGGCAAGGTGACTCTGGCCAACAATGGCAGCGCGCGCAGCTGGAGCTTCGTCAAGACGGCCACGGCCGGTCCCGTGATCCTGCGCTCGGCGCCCGGCCATCTGGCGCTGGCGCAAGGCAGCGGCATCACCAACGTGGCGGCCGAAGGCGGACTCGACGCCAGCGGCTTTGCCAAGTACCGCATCGACCTGAGCAAATAAGGTCCGAGGGCCGGAACAAGCGCAGTTCCGGCCCGTTTTGATGAAAGTTGATCACAATGAAACACGCACTCTCCCTGCCCGCCGTCGTGCTGGCCTCCGTCCTGGCCGCTTGCCAGGCGTCGCCACCGCCCACGGCGGCGGAAATCGAAGCCGTCGCCATGCATGCGCGCCAGGCGGGCGACCACCAGGCCGAGCGCAAGGTGCGCAGCTGGGCCGGCAAGGACATGCCCGTCGCCGAGCGCGAACTGGCGCTGATTTACCAGCCCCGCGCCGAACGCCGTGCCGAGGCCTTGAACCTGTTCGAACAGGCGGCCCGCGCCGGCGACACGGAAGCGGCCTTCGAGCTGGGCCAGATGCTGCGCGCGGCCACGCCGGCCCAGGCCTGGCTGTGGTACCGCCAGGCGGCGCAGCAAGGCCACGCGAAGGCGGCCCTGATGCTGGGTTTGCTTGCGGCGAATGGCGAAGGCGTACCGAAAGACGCCGTGACCGCCGCGCACTGGCTGGACAAGTCCAGCGAGCTGGGCAATCCACACGCCATGTTCCTGCTGTACAACGCCTACCGCGAAGGCCGCGGCGTGCCGCGCGACCTGGCGAAAGGCCGCGAATTGCTGGAAGAAGCGGCCCACCACGAATACCCGCCCGCCATCCAGGAACTGGCCATGACGGTGCAAGCGGACGACGCTCTGCGCGCCGGCCACCTGATGAAGGAAGCGACGGAGCACCGGCACAATAACTGGAACAAGTTTTAAGCCAGGCCAAGGCCGGCCCATATTGCCAAATGGAATGCTTGCCGGTGGCATAAGCTTGCCTGGCACGGACAGCTGTTCGCGCACAATTTTATCGCGAGGCAGGCATGGCAGATCACCGGTTGGGCCCCATGACAAAGAGCGACTTGCAGTTCAGCTATCCGGATGGCCCGGCGGCGGGCGACGACCCGGCGCAGCGCGGCATCCCCGACAGCACCTTGCTGAACCGCCACGAATGGTATGAAGTGCTGTACAGCTGCAACAGCTGGTCCGGCGGCAGCCTGGCGACGGCGCTCAAATGCGAACGGCTGATCCAGCGCCACTTGCCCGCCGACATACGCGGCCATGCCGCCGTGCTGACGTGGCTGCGGGCGAACTGGGCCAGCTATCGCTGATACCGCCAATACATATCGCCAATACGTCGGAAATCACGCTGCGCTTTGCGCCAGGTCAATCGTGTTGGGCTGGACAAGGCCGAGAGGCTATGATGGGCAAGCCGCTTCCCCGGACGCGGCGGGGCTGTTGCCGGCTCCGAAATGGATTACACTGAATTTGCTTTTTAGAAATTTGTTACTCTGGACCAGCCTCGGTGAGCACGTCGTACACGCTCAGCCCAGCCAGTGTTTGGGTAGGCCCTGGCTCGTCCGTTGACCTCCCCTATAAAGAAAGAGTCCAATGAAAAAGCTGACCACCGCCTTTGGCGCGCCCGTAGTCGACAACCAGAACATCCAGACGGCCGGCCCGCGCGGCCCCGCCCTGCTGCAAGATGTGTGGTTCCTGGAAAAGCTGGCCCACTTCGACCGCGAAGTCATTCCCGAGCGCCGCATGCATGCCAAGGGTTCCGGCGCGCACGGCACGTTTACCGTCACGCACGACATCACGCGCTACACGCGGGCGAAAATCTTTGGCGAAGTGGGCAAGCAAACGCCGATGTTCGCGCGCTTTTCCACGGTGGCGGGCGAGCGGGGGGCGGCGGACGCGGAACGCGATATCCGCGGCTTCGCCCTGAAGTTTTATACGGAAGAAGGCAACTGGGACCTGGTCGGCAACAACACGCCCGTGTTTTTCATGCGCGATCCCTTGAAATTTCCCGATTTGAATCACGCCATCAAGCGCGACCCGCGCACGGGCTTGCGCAGCGCCAACAGCAACTGGGATTTCTGGACCTCGCTGCCGGAAGCCCTGCACCAGGTAACGGTGGTGATGAGCGACCGGGGCTTGCCGCGCAGCTTCCGTCACATGCACGGCTTCGGCAGCCATACCTTCAGCTTCCTGAATGCGCAAAACGAGCGTTTCTGGGTCAAATTCACCTTTAAAACCCAGCAAGGGATACAAAACCTGACGGATGCCGAAGCGGAGGCGCTGGTGGGCAAGGACCGCGAAAGCTCGCACCGTGACCTGTATGAAAGCATCGAAAACAAGGATTTCCCCCGCTGGACCTTGTACGTGCAGATCATGCCGGAAAAAGAGGCAGGCACGTATCACCTCAACCCGTTCGACCTGTCGAAAGTGTGGCCGCACGGCGACTATCCGCTGATCGAGGTGGGCGTGCTGGAATTGAACCGCAATGCCGACAACCATTTCGCGGAAGTGGAACAGGCGGCCTTCAATCCGGCCAACGTGGTGCCCGGCATCAGTTTTTCGCCGGACAAGATGCTGCAAGGCCGCCTGTTCTCGTATGGCGACGCGCAGCGCTACCGCCTCGGCGTCAACCACAGCCATATTCCCGTCAACGCGCCGAAATGCCCGTTCCACAGCTATCACCGCGATGGCCAGATGCGGGTCGACGGCAACCAGGGCGGGACCCTGGGCTATGAACCGAACAGCGAGCAGGAATGGGCCGAGCAGCCCGATTTCCGCGAGCCGCCGCTCAGCATCGAAGGCGCGGCCGACCACTGGAACCACCGCGTCGACGAAGATTACTATTCGCAGCCGCGCGCCCTGTTCCGCTTGATGACCGCGGCGCAGCAGCAAGCCTTGTTCGACAACACGGCGCGCGCCATCTCGGGCGCCTCGGAACAAGTCAAGCAACGCCACATCGGCAACTGCACGCTGTGCGACCCTGCCTATGGCGCGGGCGTGGCCGCAGCGATCGGCCGCCTGAGTCCAGGCTGACAGTAAACACGGAAGGCCTGGCGACAGGCCTTCCGCCGCCATCCGCGGCCTGGTGCCCCCGCCGCCAGGCCGGCTGGCCTAGCGCTGCTGGATATCGATCTGGCCCGTGATGCTCGTTTCCACCGGATAACCCTCGACCTGCAACGGCACGCGCCGCTTGACGGACGAGTCGCGCAGATACACGACGAGCGCTTCCTTGCCCACGGCCGTCTGCCCCAGGCTGACGCCTTCCACGCCGTCGATGGCCATCAGCGCCCGCTCGTTGCGTCGCCGGGCCGCTTCCAGGCGGCCCTGAGGTGCGGCCTGGGCATGCTGCCCCGGGCCCTGTCCAGGGGGGGCATCCGGCAAATACGGCATGGCCGCGTCCTCGAAGACGGCATATGGCGATTGTGCGAACTTACTGTTTGACATGACACATCCTCCTGATATGACAAACCCTCCCGATGCCTTGCATGATACACCCGGCCAACCGGCGCTGCAGCACGCTTCGCCAGCCAAGACCCTGCGCGACAGCCGGCCTTGCGCAAGACTTGAGCAAGACTTGAGCTAGATCGTCATCGTGCAAAAAACAGCGCCGGGCAAGGCGGCGCGGGGCCGCCCGACCGGCTCCTAAGGCGTGCTCAAGTGTACAAATTGATGTCGAGCGCCACCACCACGCGCCGCATCTGGTTGGCAAACGTGATGTTGCCGCCGCCGGCAAACAGCAGGCCGACGGGATTGCGCTGCTGGTTCCAGGTCCAGATGGACGAGCCGGAATCGCCGCCCGCGCTGAAGGCCCCGCTGACGCCCGTGATGGCGATCTGGTCTTGGAACAGCGCGATCCTGCCGCCGCCGTAATTGACGTTGATGGTGGCGCCCAGGCCCGTGATGCGGCCCTGCGTCAATTGCGTCGTGCGGCCGGACTTGCCGACCATCATGCCGAGTGCGGGTGCCACGAGCGCATTGCTGATGCGGAAGTACGCGGGCACGCCGCCGCTCAGGTAGACCAGTTCGGGACGCACCCTGTCTGGCCAGGCCCAGCCAGTGGCGCAATCGACGAAGTTGACGCCGCCGCTGAAATTGATGGGCACGAAACGCTCGAGCACGGCCACCTGGTCTTGCGGACAGCGGCCGCCGTCGATGGGGCCAGGCTGCACGATGCAATCGTTGAACACGCCGCCGTTGGAATTGGCCAGCACGTGATTATTGCTAAGAATCATCAGGCGGCTGTTGCGCGGCGCGCTGCGCCCCACGGCCAGGCAGCCGATGGTGCCGGCCGTGATGCGGAAATGCCCGACCGACACGCCACCCGGCGCGGGGCGCAGGCGGAAACGGTGGGGCTGCGCATCGATCACGCCCGTGACGACGATGTTGACGGGCACCTTGTCGCTGGCCACGGCGCGCACGCCCATGGCCCCCACGATGGCGGCCTTGGCCCGGTCGACGGAAGTGGGTTCGGCCACGTACAGGGTCAGGGCCGGCAAGCCCGGTTCGCCGGACGAGCTGTCGCTGGCGCCCTCGCCCAGGCCGATGGACACGCCCTGGATATTGCCGCTGTCGCTGAAGGCGTCGGCCGCGCGCGCGCCGCCCGCTTGCGCGATGCTTTGCCGCATGCCGTCCTCGATGCTGCGCTTGATTTCCAGCAATTCCATGCTGACGCCGCTCAGGGCGTCGGGCACGTCCGCGACGGATGCGCTCTCGATCGTATTGTCGTCTTCGCCGGGGACGGAAAACTGGCCGACGGCCTCTTCATCGTCCGCGCTCTGTCCCCTGCCGCTGCTGCCGGGCGGGGCGCTGAAACCATTCTCGTTGCCTATCATCGTGTTCTCCTCGTGGGTCGCCGCAAGCTTCCAGTGTGGACGGGCTGCGCGGGCCGGTATTGATCTGGATTGAACCGCGTGGATGCCTGGCCGCCCTGCCCCATTGAGGGCCAGCGATTGCAAAAATAGTTCCCTCGCCAAGGTTGAGCGGGATCAGGCGTGCGGGCAGAGGCGCCGCCGTATACTTGGCCGACAGGCTGGAACCGGGCCTGCTCCACGGCAGCAACGCCAGCAACAGCAAGGATGGGGAAACAATGACGAGCCCTGCAATAACGAACCCTGGTATGACACGCCAATCCGACGACGCCCCTGCGGCAGCGGCCTCAGCCGGCGCCAATACAGCCGCCGACAATACGACGGACGCCGGTGGCGCGGCCCAGCATGCGGGTTTCGTGCACGGCATGGCGGCCTGGGCGGAAAAACACCGCATCACTCCCTGGCGCGGCAGTTTTGCCGACTTCCTCGAGCAAATCCTGCCCGGCCGCGCGCCCCTGCTGACGCGCAGCGCGCACCAGTACCTGTGGGACATGATGCGCTGGAATGGCCAGACCGACGGCAACGGGCGCTTCCGCTGCCGCCTGTTCGACGACGAGCTGTTCGGCATCGACGAGGCGATCGACCGGGTCGCCGCCTACTTCAAGGCGGCCGCCGCCGGTTCCGAAGTGGGCCGGCGCATGTTGCTGTTGCTGGGCCCGCCATCGGGCGGCAAATCGACCATGGTGATCCTGCTCAAGCGGGGCCTGGAAGAATACAGCCACAGCAGCGAAGGCGCGCTGTACGGCATCGCCGGCTGTCCCGTGCACGAATCGCCGCTGCACCTGGTGCCGCACAGCATGCGCGCCGACTTTCGCGCCAGCTATGATGCCGAACTGCAGGGCGAACTGTGTCCACATTGCCGCGCCCGCCTGGAAGAGCAGTATGCGGGCGACTTCCTGCGCATGCCCGTCGAGCGCATCCATTTGTCCGAGGCGGGCCGCTGCGGCATCGGCACGTATGCGCCGCACGATCCCACGACGGCCGACCTGGCCGACCTGGTCGGTTCCGTCGACCTGTCGAAAGTGGCGCAATACGGCGACGAAGGCGATCCGCGCGCCTGGTCGTGGTCCGGCGCCGTGTACGCGGCCAGCCGCGGCATGCTGGAAATGATCGAAATCCTCAAGGTCAAGCGGGAATTCCTCTACTTGCTGCTGACCTTGACGCAGGAAAAGAATGTCAAGGTGTCGCGCTTCCCCCTGATCTACCTCGACGAAACCATTCTCGCACACACGAATCTGGCCGAATTCCGCAAATTCCTGCAAGAGAGCGAAAACGAGGCGCTGCTCGACCGCATGGTCATCGTGCAAGTGCCCTATACGCTCAATTACCGCGAAGAAGCGCGCATCTACCGCAAGCTGATCCTCGCGGCCGCGCCCGCCTTCCGCGACGTGCACCTCGATCCGCACGTGCTGCATGCGGCGGCCGTGTTTGCCATCCTCAGCCGCATGCCCGAGGGCGAGGACAAGGAGGCCGAGCTGGTCAAGAAACTGCGCATCTACGCGAACGAAGATGTGGACGACTTGCAGCCGGCCGACCTGCGCCGCATGCGCGAGCGCGACAAGTCGCCCGACGAGGGCCTGTCGGGCGTGTCGCCCCGCTTCGTCATCAATGCCTTGTCGCACGCCATCATTTCCGCCCAGCGCAACAGCCTGTCCACCATGGACGTGCTGCTGGCCCTGAAAGACGGCATCGAAAACGATGCGCGCATCGAACCGCGGCGCAAGCGCAAATGGGTCGATTACCTGGTGCTCACGCGCAAGGATTTCTATAACCGCTGGGTCAAGGCCGACGTGCACAAGGCCTTGTTCGTGTCATTCGAGCAAGAAGCGCAAGACTTGCTGAACAAATATCTCGATGAAGTCGAAGCCATGCTCGACAACCGCCAGATCCGCGATCCCATCACCAGCGAAGAGCGCCGTCCCGACGAGCGCTTCCTGCGCGCCGTGGAAGAGAAAATCCACATCAGCGACTCGGGCAAGCAATCTTTCCGGCAAGAAGTGGTGCGCAAGGCCATGAGCGCCTTCAAGCGGGGCGAAGCGTTTGGTCTGGCCAGCCATGCGCCATTGCACGACGCCATCCAGCAATACCTGTTCGAGCAGCGGCGCGACGTGCTGCGCCTCGTCGGCTCGGCCAAGCGGCCCGACGACGACGTGCGGGCCAGGATATCCGCCGTCGAGCAGCGCCTGGTCGACGAATACGGCTATGACGCCCATAGCGCGCGCGAAGCGCTCAACTACGTGACCACCTTGCTGGCGCAGGAATAGCCATGGCCGCCACCACGACGCCAGGCAGCGGCACACAGGATGCCCATCCGGCCTGGGGGGATTCCACGGAACCCGCAGGCACCGCGGACCCCGCCGCCACGGCCGGCTCCGCCGGTTCCTCCGGCGCGGCGGCGGCGGCGGGTGGCGCGCCAGCCCTGGCCCGGCCCTGGTACGCGCTGTTCTCGCGCGGCGCGCGCGACTGGCTGCGCCACAACCAGAAAGTGCGCGAAGCCGTGCAGGCGCACTTGCCCGAGCTGGTCGCCACGCCCGACCTGATCGACGGACCGCAGCAGCGCACGGTGCAAGTGCCCATGCGCCTGCTCGAACATGCGCGTTTCCGCCTGGCGCCCGCGCGCAGCAGCTTGGGCGCGGGCCAGGGTGACGGCCAGCCCGGCGATATCCTGCGCCCGGCCCGGCCCGCCGCCACTGGCGGGGCCGGCACGCAAGGTGACGGCGGCGATGGCGAGGGGGCCGTGCGCCTGCTGCTGGAGTTTCCCATCGACGACATACTCGACTGGCTGTGGGACGCCTTCGAATTGCCGCACCTGACGCCACGCCACCTGGGCGCCATCGACGACGTGCGGCTCGTGCGTAGCGGCCTGGACCGGCATGGCGCCCGTTCGCGGCTGGACCGGCGGCGCACCGTCAAGGAAGCCATCAAGCGGCGCGCCCTGCAAGCGCAGCCAGTGCCCTTCACCAATGAGGACTTGCGCTACCGCCAGGTGCTGCCGCAACCCCGGCCCAGCACGAACGCCGTCGTGTTTTTCGTGCTGGACGTGTCGGCCAGCATGGCGCAGCCCGAGCGCAAGCTGGCCAAATCGTTCTTTTTCTTTGCCTTGCAAGGCTTGCGCCGCAGGTATGCGCGCGTGGAAACGCGCTTTATCGCCCATACGACGCGGGCCTGGGAATTTTCCGAAGCCGAGTTCTTCCAGGTCAATGGCATGGGGGGCACCATGGCGTCCACCGCCTTTCGCCTGAGCCGCGAATTGCTGCAGGAACACTACGCGCCGGGCCGTTACAACGCCTATCTGTTCTATGCCTCCGATGGCGAAAATTTCAGCGAAGACCGGGGGCCGGCCAGCGCGGCCCTGGGCGAACTGGCCGGTTTGCTCAACTATATGGGCTATGTGGAAACCGTGCCCGGCGTGCCGCGCAGCCTGGAAACTGAAATGCACAGCTTGTTCGCGGAGCAGGAACGGCGCGGCTTGCCCTTGCACAGCAGCATCCTCGGCAAGAGCGACGACGTGTGGGAAGCCATCCGCACCTTTTTCCGGCACGAGGCGGCCGATACGGAGGATGCGGCATGATGCGGCATGACGCCCCGCGCCACGCCAACACGGCCGATATGGCCGATACAGCGGACACGGCGAACACAATTGGCCTGGACGGCTACGCGGCGCGCATCGAAGCGCTGGCGCGGCAACTGGGGCTGGCGTTCGCCCCCGTCGAGTTCGAGCTGGTGCCGGACAGTTTCATGGCCGAGATCGCCATCTATGGCTTGCCCGTGCGCATGCGCCACTGGTCGTTCGGCGTGCGCTACATCCACCAGCTCGTGCATCAAAAGATGGGCAACTCGCATATGTTCGAAGTCATGTTTCCCGGCGACCCTTGCCATGCCTACATGGCCGAACACAATTCCGTGGCGGAAAACACCCTCGTCACGGCCCACGTGCTGGGCCACGCCGATTTCGCCAGCCGCAATGCCCTGTTCCTGCGTTTCGGCGCCATGGCGGGCCAGCACATCCTGGAACAGAGCGCGGCGCGGGCGCAACGTCTGGAAATGGCGCTGCAACGCCACGGTCAGGAACAGGTGGAAGCCGTGCTCGACGCGGCACTGGCGCTGGAGCAGCACGTGGACATCCACGCCGAGCTGCACCGCCCGCCCTATGCCGCGCCGTCCGGACCGGCCGGTGTCGCCGGCAGGCGTGGCGGCGCCGGGGGAGACGATCCGTTTGCACAACGCTACCGGCGCCTGCCCGGCGAAGCGGCCGCGCTGGCGGCGCGCGAGGCGGCACGGGCGCGCGTGACGCAGCGTCCGCTGCTGCCGCCGCAGCCCGAGTACGATTTACTATGGTTCATCGCGCAACATGGGCCGGACCTGGCCGACTGGGAGCGCGACATTTTCCTGGCCGTGCGCGAAGAGTCGTTTTACTTCTATCCCGTGTACGCCTGCCAGATCATGAACGAAGGCTGGGCCTCGTACTGGCATGCGCGGCTGCTGCGCGAAGCGGATTTCCTGCCGCCGGCCCTGTACCTGGCGGCCCTCAAGTCGCATTCGGACGTGGTGCGCCCATACGCGGGCGAGCACCAGCAGGCGCTGGCCGTCAATCCCTATCACCTGGGCTTTTGCATGTGGGAACACATCATCGAACGCGAAGGACTGGCGCGGGCGCGCCAGATTTGCCGCGACGACGATGACTGCAGTTTTATTCGCAACTATCTGGACGCCGAACTGGCTGACCGCCTGGGCCTGTTTGTGCATGAAAGCCGCCGCGACGGCGAAACGCGGCTGGCCAGCCGCGATTTGCGGGTCATCCGCGAAGCCATCCTGGCGCCCAAATACAACTATGGCGCACCGTGCATCGCCGTCACCCTGCTCAACGACGACGGCAGCCTGGTGCTGCGCCACGACCACCTGCGCGATGGGCGCGGCCTCGACCTGGAGCGGGCGGAACAGGTGCTGGCGTATATCGCCCGCGTCTGGCGCCGTCCCGTCACCCTGCATACGGCCGACTTCCGGGGCTCGCCCCGGGTGCTGCGCAGCAAGAGCGACGGCGTACCCGAGCCGCCCGCACCGACAGCGTCAGCAACAACGTCAACAGTAACGTCAGCAACGCCGACAGCGCCGCCCACGCAATGCTGAACGCTAGGCCACCAATCGGTCTGGCGGTCTCGCGGCCGGGCGGCAGGCGGACGGATGGCGAGCCAGCGCATCTGGCATGGGTATCCGGCATGTGCATCTGGTATGGGTATGTGTGTGTATATGTATCTGATATGCATGTCAGCATGCATATCTGGCAATGAAAACATGCGAATGGCCAGTGCCGGACGCGCACGCCGCCGGCCGCCTGCGCGCGCACCGCAAGCGCGGCCGGCTCGTGCCTGCCTGGCCGGCGTGTTTTTCAAGCGCCGTCCGCCTGCGCCACATACCAGGCAATGGTGTGCCGCAGACCTTGCGCCAGGTCGTGCGTGGGCGCATAGCCGAGCAAGCGGGCCGCCTTGGCGATGTCCGCCTGCGAATGGCGCACGTCGCCGGCGCGAAACTCGCCGTACTGCGGCGCCTGCGGCACGTGCTGCGGGCGGGCGGCAAGCAGCATCTGCTGCATGGTGGCGTGCAGCTGCGTCAGGCTGGTGCGGGCGTTGACGGCCACGTTGTAGACCTGGTTGACGGCCGCCGGGTCGGTACCGGTGGCGGCGAGGATATTCGCTTGCACGGCATTGTGCACGAAGCAAAAGTCGCGGCTGGTGGCGCCGTCACCATGGATGTGCACGGCCTCGTTGTCCAGCATGGCGGCGATCCAGCGGGGAATGACGGCCGCGTAGGCGCCCAGCGGGTCCTGGCGCGGACCGAAGACATTGAAGTAGCGCAGCCCCACCGTCTGCATGGCGTAGCAGCGCGCGTACACTTGCGCATACAGTTCATTGACATATTTGCTCAGGGCGTACGGCGACAGGGGTGCGCCGATGTGTTGTTCCACTTTCGGCAAGTCCGGATGGTCGCCGTACGTGGCGCTGGAAGCGGCATACACGAAGCGCCGCACGCCCGCCTCGCGCGCGGCGGCCAGCATGTTCAGGAAGCCGCTGACATTGACGGCGTGGCAAAGCAGCGGGTCTTCCAGCGAACGGGAGACGGAACCGAGCGCCGCCTGGTGCAGCACATAGTCGACGGCAACGCCGGCGCCGGCGCCGGGACCGTCCGGATCGTCCGGATCTGCACGGCCATCCGGAGGTTCGCCGCCGTCGCTTGCACCGGCGGCATGACCCGCATGGCGCCCGGCATGAGCGGCATGCGCGGCGCCGATGCTGGCGATGTCGGCACCGGCACCGGCGACGCCGCCTGCGCCTGCCATGCCGGCCATGCTGGCAAAACCGGCCATGCCGTCGCCTGCTCCGCACGCGCGCGCGCACGCTTGCGGATCGCGGATGTCGCCTTCGATGAAGGTGAAGCGCCGCCACGCCTGCTCGCCCACGCTGGCGCGCACCTGCTCCAGGTTGTGGCGGTGGCCCGTCATGAAATTGTCGAGGCCGCGCACTTCCTGTCCCAGGTTCAGCAGGGTTTCCAGCAAGTGCGAACCGATGAAGCCGGCCACGCCCGTCACCAGCCAGCGGCGCGGCGCCTGCGCCAGCCGTTCGCAGGCCAGCGCGTACGCGCCGGCAGCCGGGCCGCCAGCGATAAGGCCAGTGGGAGCGCCAGCGGGGGCGCCTTGCACCGCGCCCGCCGCCCGATCGAAGGCTCCGGCCGCCATCACAGCCGCCACACGTGCAAGCCGCCGTCTTCCAGCGGACGGGGGTCGAAATGCGATTTGATGTCGATGAAGCAACCGTTTTCCAGCACCTTGGCCTGGAAGTCCGCCAGCGGGCGGGCCAGCAGGGCCTGGTGCGAGACGGCGCTGATGATGGCCTCGGCACGCGGCAGCTGTTCCCAGCTTTCCAGGGTCAGGCCGTATTCTTCCAGCGCTTCGCGGCCATCGGCCACCGGGTCGTGCACGTGCACCTGCACGCCGTACGATTGCAGTTCGTGGATCATGTCGACCACTTTCGAGTTGCGCAAGTCCGGGCAATTTTCCTTGAAGGTCAGGCCCAGCACGTTCACGTGCGCTCCCTTCAGCTTGAAACCTGCCCGCACCATTTCCTTGATGGTCTTTTCCGCCACGAACTTGGCCATGCCGTCGTTGATGCGGCGCCCGGCCAGAATCACGTGCGGGTGGTAGCCCAGCATTTCCGCCTTGTGCGTCAGATAATAGGGGTCGACGCCGATGCAGTGGCCGCCCACCAGGCCGGGACGGAACGGCAGGAAATTCCATTTCGTGCCCGCCGCCTGCAGCACTTCCAGGGTGTCGATGCCGATGCGGTCGAAGATGATGGCCAGCTCGTTCATCAGCGCGATATTCAGGTCGCGCTGCGTGTTTTCGATCACCTTGGCCGCCTCGGCCACGCGGATGCTGGAAGCCCGGTGCACGCCCGCCTCGACCACGCCTTCGTACAGGGCGGCCACCTTGTCGAGCGTGGCGGCGTCGTCGCCCGAGACCACCTTGCGGATGCTGTGCAGGGTATGGTCGCGGTCGCCGGGGTTGATGCGCTCGGGCGAAAAGCCCACATGAAAGTCTTCCTTCCAGCGCAGGCCCGAGTGCTGTTCCAGGAGGGGGATGCAGATTTCCTCGGTGGCGCCCGGATACACGGTGGACTCGTAGATGACGATGGCACCGCGCCGCATGTGCCGCCCGACGGCCGCGCTGGCGCCTGCCAGGGCAGAGAAATCGGGATTGTGCGCGCTGTCGACGGGCGTGGGTACGGCCACGACGATGAAATCGGCCAGTTGCAGCTCGGCCGGATCGCAGCCGACGCTCAGCCCTTGCGCCGCCAGCAACTGTTCATGGCTGACTTCGCCCGTCGGGTCGATGTGGCGCCGGTAGCTTTCCACCTTGCGTGCCGACAAGTCGAAGCCTATCGTGCGCTGGCGCATGCCGAACGCCACGGCCAGCTGCAAGCCCACATAACCGAGCCCCACCACCGCCACCACGCCCGCCTTGCCATCCACCTTGCTATCCGCCTTGCTGTCCATATGCATGTGCTCCGAAGGGTTGCGGCCTGAGCATCGCCGTCCGGGAAATTCTACGGTCGCCGGTCCGGCCATTCTTGAGCGGGAACAAGGAACGCGGGGCGGCGGCCGGCAGGCGCGCGGAGAATCGGCGGCTTGTTGAGCGCAATCAAGGAGAGCGGCGGCCATCTTTTTAAGCTAGGCCATGCCGATCACTCATGCACGCCGCTACCGGAGACTTCCATGGCCCGTTCCCTGCCCCGCCCTTTCCCCGGCCTGCCGGCCGCCGCGCTGTGCTGCACCCTGCTGCTGCCCCTGCTGACGGCTTGCCACGGCACGCAGAGCAGCGAGACCCTGCTGGCCGACGCGCAGCAGTACCGCCAGAAAGGCGAGGCGCGCGCCGCCATCATCCAGTTGAAGAACTTGCTGCAAAAAGAGCCGGACAACAAGGCCGCGCGCTTGCTGCTGGGCAGCATCTACATCGACACGGGCGAAGCGCTGTCGGCCGAGAAAGAATTGCGCAAGGCAAAGTCGCTGGGCCTGGCGACGCAGCAAGTGATGCCCTTGCTGGGCAAGGCCTGGCTGATGCTGGGCCAGTTCGACAAGGTGCTGGCCGAGATCCCCGACGATGCGGCTCAGCCCGCCAGCGTGCTGGCCCTGCGCGGCGACGCCTTGCTGGCCCTGGGCCGCCAGGACGAGGCGCGCGCCGTGTACGCGCGCCTGCTGGAAGCCCATCCGGACCAGCTCGAAGCCTTGCTGGGCCTGGCGCGCCTGGCCGCGCTGCAACAGCAGGTGCCGGCGGCCGAGCTGCTGCTGGCGCAAGCGTTGAAAGGCGCGCCCGCCAACCTCGACGCCTTGCGCCTGCAGGGCGACCTGCTGCGCCTGCAAGGCAAGAATGGTGCGGCGCGACTCGCCTACATGCAGATCCTCAAGATAAAACCGGACAATACCCAGGCGCACATCGACCTGGCCAACCTCGACATCCTGGAAAACCGCTACCTGGAAGCGGCGGCCCAGCTGGCCACGGCGCGCAAGACGGCGCCCAACAGCCTGGGCTTGCTGCAAACCCAGGCGCTGCTCGATTTCCGCGAAGGCAAGCACAAGGCGGCCTTGCAAGGCTTGCAACTGGTGCTCAAGGCGGCGCCCGACCACATGCCGTCCATCCTGCTGGCCGGCGCCGTGCAACTGGCGCTCGGCTCGCCGCCCCAGGCGGAAAGCTACCTGCGGCGCTTCCTGGCCGTGTATCCGCGGCACCTGTATGCCGTCAAGATGATGGCGTCGATCGAATTGATGCGCAACAAGACCGACGCGGCGATCGACTTGCTGCAGCCGATGCTGGCCGCCTTCCCCGAAGACGTGGAATTGCTGTCGCTGGCCGGCGAAGCCCACTTGCGCGCGCGCCAGTACGACAAGGCGACAGCGTATTTCGAACAGGCCAGCATCCTGGCGCCGGACACGGCCAGGCTGCACGCGGCGCTGGGCATCAGCCGCCTGGGCCAGGGCGAGAACGGCCGCGCCATCAGTGAACTGGAACGGGCCAGCATGCTCGACAAGAGCACGCCGCAAGCGGGCACCATGCTGGTGATGACCTTGCTGCGCAACAAGCAGAACGACAAGGCCCTGGCCAGCGTCAAGATGATGGAGCAACAGCAGAAAGGCACGAATCCCTTGCTGCTGAACCTGAAAGGCGGCGTCTACCTGGCCTTGCACGACTTGCCGGCCGCGCGCGCCAGCTTCGAGCAAGCGCTGGGCATGGACCCGGTCTACCTGCCGGCGCTGAACAACCTGGCGCAAATCGACCTGGTCGAGAAAAAGCCGGAGCAAGCCAGGCAGCGCTTCGAACGGGCGCTGGCGAAGGCGCCGAAAAATGCCGACCTGTGCGCGGCGCTGGCCAAACTGGCCGCGTCGCAGGGCAAGACGGACGAGGCGCGGCGCTGGCTCGAACGGGCCCACCGCGACAATCCCGACGCCGTCGCGCCGGCCCTGCTGCTAAGTAACTTTTACCTGAAGACGGGCGCGCCCGACAAGGCGCTGGAACTGGCGCGCACCCTGCAGACGGGCCATCCAGGCGACGCCGATGCGCTGGCCCTGCGCGCCCAGGTGGAATACAGCGCCGGCCTGGCGCCGGCCGCGCTCGACAGCTACATCAAGCTGGCCAGCATACAGAGCACGTCGGCCCCCTTGCAGATGCGCATCGCCAGCCTGCACATGGCGCTGGGCGACCATCACAATGCGCTGCAAGCCGTCAAGCGGGCCCAGGCGCTCGACCCGGCCCTGCTGGAAGCGCGCGTGGTGGAAGTGGCCATGCTGCTGACCCTGAACCGCCAGCGCGAGGCGCTGGCCGTGGCGCGGCAAGTGCAGGAACAGCAGCCGAAGCTGGCGGCCGGCTACAAGCTCGAAGGCGACGTCCTGATGGAACAGAAGCTGCCGCAGCAAGCCGTCAAGCTGTACCAGCACGCCTTCGGCATCAGTCCCATCGGCCCCTTACAAGTGCAGCTGTACCGCGCCTTGCAGGCGTCGGGACAGGAGCGCGAAGCCGATGCGCGCATGGCCGCGTGGCTGAAAGAGCATCCGGAAGACTTGCCGACGCGCACTTACCTGGCGGGCACCCGGCTGGCCGCCAAGCAATACCGCGCCGCCATCGAACAGTTCCAGTATGTCGTCGCCAAGGATGCGGGCAACGTGGTGGCCTTGAACGACCTGGCCTGGGCGTATCAGCAGGAAAAGGATCCGCGCGCGCTGGCCACGGCCGAGCAGGCGCTGAAGCTGGCGCCCGAGAATGCCGCCGTGCTCGACACCCTGGGCTGGATCGCGCTGGAGCAAGGCGACGTCAAGCGCGCCACGACGCTGCTGCGCAAGGCGGCGGGCCTGGCGCCCGCATCGCCCGAAGTGCAATACCACCTGGGCGCGGCCCTGGCGAAATCGGGCGACAAGGGCGGCGCGCGCAAGCAACTGGAACAACTGCTGGCCGCCAACAAGGACTTTCCGCAGCGGGCCGCGGCGCAGGCCTTGCTGACCCAGTTGTAGGCCATGGCTGTGCAAGCGGCCATGGCCGGCGTGGCGGCGCGGCCGTTGGCCCTGCTGGCGGGCGCGGCCTGCGTGCTGGCCCTGCGCCATTATCCGCTGGGCCACGGCTGGCCCGGCCTGCTGTTTGCCATCCTGCTGCCCGCGTATTTCCTACTGCTGTGCTGGCGTCCCGCCTGCTGGCTGTTCTGCGTGCCCGCCCTGCTGCCCGTGCTGGACCTGGCGCCGTGGACGGGCTGGTTCTTCCTCGAAGAAATCGACGTGCTGCTGTTGCTGACGGTGGCCTGCGGCTATTGGCGCCTGGGCGGATCCGGCCAGCCGGCAGCGGCGCGGCTGTCGCCCGCCGCCCGCCTATGTTTGCTGCTGTGCAGCCTGGCCTGGCTGGCGGCGCTGCTGCGCGGCGTCCTGCCGCTGGCGCCGCTCGACCTGAATGCCTGGGACAATTATCTGAGTCCCTACAACAGTTTGCGGTTGGGCAAGGCCTGGGCCTGGAGCATGCTGCTGCTGCCGCTGCTACTGCGCGACGCTCATCCGCACGCCCTGCGCCGCTACGCGCTGCCGGGCATGCTGGCCGGGCTGGCCATGGTGTCCCTGTTCGCCCTGTGGGAGCGGGCCGTGTTTCCCGGCCTGCTGAACCTGTCGAGCGACTACCGCATCACGGCGCCGTTTTCCGCCATGCACACGGGCGGCGCCGCGCTGGACGGCTACCTGGCCCTGGGCTTGCCCTTTGCCGGCCTGTGGCTGGCGCGCGCGCGCAGCCGCTGGCAAGCGGCGCTGGCCTTGCTGCTGCTGGCCCTGGCCCTGCACGCGGCGTTCACCACCTTTTCACGGGGCTTGTACGCGGCCCTGGCGGCGGCCATGCTGCTGGCCTTGTGGCAAGCCCTGCGGACGGCGCCCGGCGCGGGGCGGCAAGCGCGCGGCCGGCCGCCCGTGCGGGGCATCTTGCTCAAGCTGCTGCTGGCAGGCCTGGGCACCGTGCTGCTGCTGTACATGTTCAGCCTGGCCGGCTACCGGGGCTTGCTGGCCGCCGCCGTCCTGCTCGCCGCCAGCTTCGTGCTGGCCGCGCGGCCCCTGCCGTGGCGCCTGGCGCCGGCCAGCCTGCTGTGCGCGCTGTGCCTGCAGGGTCTGCTGGCCGCCTGGTGGCCGGAACCGGCCTTGCAGCCAACGGCCGGCTGGCTGAAAGGCCCGTATTTCCTGTTCCTGCTGGCCGCCATGCTGCTAACGGGCACCTTGTGGCCGGGCGGCGCCGGCGGCAAGGGTCCAGCCAGACTGGGCCTGGCGATGATGGCGTGGACCATGCTGGCATGCAATCTCGCCTGGATAGGCTGGCACTGGGCCGGCCCGCCCGCCCTGCTGCCGGCCGGCCTGGTGGTGCTGCTGGCCATGCTGATGCTGTGCAACGGACGCTTGCACCCGCCGCTGTGGCGGCTGGACCGGGCCAGCCTGAGCATCGCGGGCGCGGCCGGCATCCTGCTGTTGCTGGCCATCCCCGTGTCGGCCAGCTATTACGCCACCGAACGTTTCGCCACCACGGCCTTCGACATGCAGGGCCGCTTGCGCCATTGGCGGCAAGTGCTGGCCATGCAGCCGCCCGACTGGGGCAACCGCCTGTTCGGCATGGGCAGCGGCAGCTTTCCCGCCACCTATTATTGGCACAATCCGGGGCGCGAGGTGCCGGCCAGCATCGCGTATGCCGAGGACAGCGGCGCGCCCGGCAATTATTATGTGCGCCTGGCCAGTCCCGGCTACAGCGCCGGCTATGGCGAACTGCTGCGGCTGCTGCAACGCCTGCGCGTGCAGCCTGCCACGCGCTACACCCTGGCGCTCGACGTGCGCAGAAGCGGCCCCATGCCCGTGCTGCAGGTGCGGCTGTGCCAGCGGCAATTGCTGTATGCACAAAATTGCGTGGAAATCCCCCTGCGCCTGCGCCCGCCTCCGCCCGGCAATCCGTCGGCGGCCTGGCAACACTATGACGTGCCGTTCGACAGCGCCTGGCTGGGCGGGGGCGCCTGGCTGCTGCGCCCGCCCGTGCAGCTGGAACTGGCGGTCAGCGGCACGGCCGCCTCGTCCGTGCTCGACGTCGACAACCTGAGCTTGCGCGCGCCAGGCGGCGAGGAACTGATCGCCAACGGCCGCTTTACGCAGACCAACAATTACTGGTTTTTCAGCAGCGATCACCATCACTTGCCGTGGCATATCAAGAGCATGGCGCTGCATCTGCTGGTGGAAACGGGCTGGTGCGGCGCACTGACCATGCTGGCCCTGCTGGCCGTGGCCGGCCTGCGCCTGCTGCGCCGCGCCGCGCGGGGCGAGCCGGGCGCGCTGGCCTGCGCCGCCGCCCTGCTGGGTTTTCTCGTCGTCGGCCTGTTCGACAGCCTGCTCGACGTGCCCCGCCTCGCCCTGCTGTGCCATCTGATGCTGCTGTGCGCGCTGCTGCAAGCCGCGCCCTCCCCGCCACCTCCCCACCTTGAAAGCGCGCCGCCATGACACCCCTGTTTTCCGCCCTCCTATTCTGCCTGGCCCTGGCCAGCACGCCGTGCCGCGCCGATGCGCCGCTGGCGCAAACCATCGCGCGCATCAAACCATCCATCGTCGGCGTGGGCAGCCTGCAAAAGACGCGCACGCCGCCGATGAATTTCATCGGCACGGGTTTCGTGACGGGCGACGGCTTGAGCGTGCTGACCTGCGCCCACGTGATCCAGAAACTGCTCGACGCCAATCCGAACGAAGTCATCGGCATCCTCACGGGCCAGGGCGAGGCGGCGCAATTTCGCCCCGCCAGGGTCCAGGCGCTGGACACGGAACATGACCTGGCCTTGCTGCGCCTGGCGGGCGCGCCCCTGCCCGCCCTGGCGCTGGGCGACGCGGCCACGGTGCGCGAAGGCCAGGCCATGGCGTTTACGGGGTTTCCGCTGGGCACCTTGCTCGGGCTGCACCACGTGACGCACCGGGCCACCGTGTCATCGCTGACGCCGGTGGTCATGCCCAGCGAAAACGCGCAGCGCCTCGACATCCGGCGCCTGGCGCAGCTGCAAAAAGCGCCGTACACCGTGTTCCAGCTGGACGCGACGGCGTATCCGGGCAGCAGCGGCAGCCCCCTGTTCGATCCCGAGACCGGTCTCGTCTACGGCATCGTCAACATGGTGTACGTCAAGGGCCTCAAGGAAGCGGCCATCAGCGCCCCGAGCGGCATCACCTACGCGATTCCGGGCAGCTACATGCAGACGCTCTTGCTGAAAAACAAATGAGTGATCAGTTGCGCCCCTGCCTCAGCCGGTCCGTAATGCCAGGCTCATCCCATGTCGGAAAAAAAAAGGGGTAAAACGACCGTTCACCCCCATGCTGTTCCATCAGGCCACCGTATTTACGGATCTGGGCCCCCATGTAATCGAGGTCCAGCCGTAGCAGCACGGCCGGCGCCCCCACGCGCGTGCACTCGCGCTCGCCGCCGAAGTCCTGGAAACCCAGCATGCGCTTGTAGAACACCACGTGGCGCGGGTTGACTTCGATCACGTAATCCGTAAAGCCATGAATATTGTGGGCATATATATAAGAGATATGAATCAGCGCCGCGAACACGCGCTTGCTCACCCCCTTGTCGATGGCCAGGCGCGACGGCTCGCACAGGCGCCGGCCTTCCACGCGCAGGACGTCGAGCTTGTCGCGGAAGTTTTCATCGGCGGGCAAGCCGGTCTCGTCATTGTCGAGGCACAGGGTCATGGTGCCGACCGTGGTGCCGGCCGTTTCCGCAAACAGCGTGATTTTATTCAGGGCATGCGCGATGCCGGGATCGACGGCATAGCCGCGCCAGCCGTACATCTTGCGGATCAGCAAACTGGCCGCCTCGCGCCGGCCGCGCGAATTGGCCATGCGGATATGAAAGCGCTGCAGGTCGAGCTCATGCTCCATGGCAGGGTCGATCTGCCCCTCGCCCACCACCAGGTCATTGAAAGTACCGGGCGTGTCGAAGGAAATAATGGGTTCATCTTCAAAGCTCATCTTGTCCTCACGTTCATCGGCCGCCGTCGAGACGGACTGAAGCCAATGCCTTGTGACAAGAGAAAAACTGGAGAAGTTCCCGCGCCAGGCAAAAAAAACAGAAGAAATATGCTATTTAATAGCAAAATTTCATGCTGAAATTTGCCTGCGAGTACAAAATGACAAATATAAGTGCTGTTTTGATATTGCCGAGTCCGCTATTAAAAGAAGCTCTCCGGTATCAGCAGCACGTCGCCCGGGCGCATCATGACGTTGGCGGAAATATCGCCACGCTTCAAGAGGTCGTCGAGCCGCACGCCCAGCTGCTGCTGGTTGCCTTCCCGCATGCGGATGATGCTGGCCTTGTTGCCGGCCGCAAAATCGGTGATGCCGCCCACGGCGATGAGCACGTCCATCAGCGACATGCCCAGCCGGTACGGCAGCGCCTGCGGCTTGGCCGCCTCGCCGATGACGCGGATCTGCTCGCCATACGGGCCCGAGAAATTGGTGACGATGACCGTCACGACGGGCTGCTGGATGAACTTGCCCAACGCTTGCTCGATGTCGCGCGCCAGCTGGGTCGAGGTCTTGCCGCTGGCGGGCAAATCCTCGACCAGCGGCGTGGTGATCTTGCCGTCCGGCCGCACGGCCACCGTCAGCGACACTTCCGGATTGCGCCAGACGATGATGTTGACGGAGTCTCCCGGTCCGATCAGGTAGTCGTGCATGGGCGCGCTGTCGTCGGAGGGCGCCAGCGGATGGGACGTGCGGCAGGCGCCCAGCAGGCCGGCGGCCAAGCCCAGGCCCAGCGTGTTGCAGACAAATGCACGGCGAAACGGATTCATGCGGAGCCTCTTCGAGTCGATGGCGCGTCCATGGCCGGCCGCGCAGAACCAGCCTGGGCCGCGAACTTCCTATGATTATTAAAACCCGGCAAGTCAACCTTGAGGCGTATCAAGAAGCAATCATCTTGGGAAATTTTGCCTCCCAGCCGCCCTATACTTTGCTTACTCAACAGGCAAGCATTTCTTGCAAGACGCCGTCGCCAGCCCATCGACCGTGCAGCACCGTCACCTGAAGGAAGCGACATGGAAGAATTGATACAGCAATTGCTTTCCAGCCTGAAAGGCATCTGGAAATACCGCTGGCATGCGGTGCTGGTGGCGTGGCTGGTGGCCGTCGTCGGCTTCATCAAGGTGATCACCCTGCCCGACGACTTCCAGACGTCGGCGCGCGTGTTTGTCGATACGCAAACCATCCTCAAGCCGCTGATGGCCGGCATGACCAGCGTGCCGAACACGGAACAGCAGGTGGCCATCATGAGCCGCACCCTGCTCAGCCGTCCGAACGTGGAGCGCGTCATGCGCATGGTCGACCTCGACCTCGACTCGAAGACCGTGCGCGAACACGAGGCCCAGCTCGACGACCTGATGAGCCGCATCAAGATCACGGGCACCAACGCGTATGACATCTACACGATCAGCTACAGCGGGCGCGACCCGAAGCTGGTGCGCGACGTGGTGCAAAGCCTGCTCACCATCTTTGTCGAAGGCAGTTTCCAGGGAAAAAAAGGCGATTCGCAAAAGGCGGTGCAATTCATCGACGAGCAGATCAAGAATTACGAGGACAAGCTGAGCGCGGCGGAAAACCTGGTGAAGGAATTCAAGATCCGCAACAACCTGCTGCTGCCGCGCCAGGGCATCGACTATGGCAGCCAGCTGCTGATGTCGTCCGATAGCCTGAACAATGCCAAGCTGGAACTGGTCGAGGCGGAACAGGCGCGCAAGGCGATCCAGAGCCAGATCGAAGGCGACGAGCCCGTGCTCGACCTGGAGCCGAACGCATCGGCCATCGCGAATCCCGAACTCGACGAGCGCATCGCCACGCTCAACAAGAACCTCGACAGCCTGCGCATGCAATTTACGGAACTGCACCCCGACATCATTTCCTCGAAGCGCCTCATTGCCCAGCTGGAAGAACGCAAGATCGAGGAAAGCAAGCTGAAGACGGCGGCCGGCGACCCGGGCAAGAACTACAGCCCCATGCTGCAGCAGCTGAAGGTGGCGCTGACGGATGCGGACGCCAAGGTGGCCGCCATCCGCGCCCGCGTGCAGGAATACAACGCGCGCAATGAACGCCTGCTGGCGCAGAGCAATGCCGTGCCCGAGGTGGAATCGCAGCTGGCGCAGCTGAACCGCGATTACATCATCAACAAGGAAAACTATGAAAAGCTGATCGGCCGGCGCGAAGCGGCCAAGCTGTCGGGTGAGCTCAGTTCCACCACGGAAATGATGGCCTTCAAGATCATCGACCCGCCCACGGTGCAATATGCGCCCGTCGGCCCGAACCGCCCGCTGCTGTTCAGCGCGGCGCTGGGCGCGGCCCTGGTGGCCGGCGTCGCCACGGCCTTGCTCATCAGCCAGGTGCGTCCCACCTTCCTCAGCCCCGCCGAACTGCGCGACGCCACGGGCTTGAACGTGCTGGGCACGGTATCGATGAACTGGACGGCGCTGCAGCAAGTGCGCCGCCGTCGCGCCCGCTACGGCTTTGGCGCCTGCCTGGGCAGCCTGTTCGTGCTGTACGGCGGGGTCATGACGGCCGCGCTTATGAAATTCTAGATCCCGGGGAGCGACGATGAGCAGCAAGGACAGCGGCAAGCAGGAACCCACCATCCTGGGCGTGGCCGAGGCCGGCGTGCCGTATGGCGTGGAGGGCGCGGCGGGTGCGGATGGCGCGGACGCGGCCAGGTCGCCCCAGTACCGCCCCCTGAACCTGGCCCGGCTGGCGGAGCAAGGCATGCTCACGCAGGAAGGCGGACGCAGCTCGGTGGCCGAGGATTTCCGCATCATCAAGCGCCCGCTGCTGCGTCAGGCGCGCGCCAGCGGCGCCGAGGCCATCCGCCACGGCAACCTGATCGTCGTCACCAGCGCCATGCCCGGCGAAGGCAAGACCTATTGCGCCGTCAACCTGGCCATGAGCATCGCCATGGAAATGGATATCACGGTGCTGCTGGTCGATGCCGATGTGGCGCGCCCGTCCGTGCTGAAAGTGCTGGGCCTGCCACCGGAGCCGGGCTTGATGGACGTGCTGCTCGACCCGCAACTGGCGATGGGCGACGTGATCCTGAAAACCAATGTGGCCAACCTGAGCATCCTGCCCGCCGGGCGCAGCAACAAGCATGCGACGGAATTGCTGGCCAGCCGGGCCATGAGCCGCCTGCTGGCGGAAATTGCCAGCCGCTACAGCGACCGCGTCGTCATCTTCGATTCGCCGCCCCTCTTGATCACCAGCGAGGCGCACGCGCTGGTCGGGCAGATGGGACAAGTGGTGATGGTCGTCGAGGCGGAAACGACGACGCAGCACGCCGTCAAGGAAGCGCTGCGGCAGATCGAGTCGTGCGAACACATTCATTTGATCTACAACAAGACCAAATCGTTCCCCGGCAACGACTACTACGGCTATGGCTATTACGACTAGCGGCCGGGTTCCGCTGCCGCTGCTGCCCTTGCTGTCCCTGCTGCTGCCCCTGCCGGCCGGCGCCGTCGACTGGCTGGTGAAACCGTCGCTGCGCCTGCGCGAAAGCTATACGGACAATGCCTTGCGCGCGCCGTCCGGCCAGGCGCAATCGGACTTCATCACGGAAATCGCGCCCGCCATCGCCCTCATCGGCACGGGCCCGCGCCTGCGCGTGCACCTCGATTACAGCTGGCGCAAATATCTGTCGGGGCAGCGCGCCGATACGGATACCCACGAACTGCGCGCCTCGGCCGACGCCGAGCTGGTGCAGGACTGGTTCTTCATCGATGCGGACGCCAGCGTGAGCCGGCGCAACATCTCGCCATTCGGCCCGCAACTGATCGACGGCCTGCCCGACACGGACAATGCCAGCACCGTGCGCACGACGGGCATCAGCCCCTACCTGCGCCACCGTTTCCGCGGCCTGGCCTCGGCCGAGCTGCGCTACACGCGCAACACGGTCGACAGCGGCGGCGACCTGCTCTCCGTGCACAGCGATGAACTGGAGTTGCTGCTCAATGGCGAGCCGCGCGGCAACGGCTGGACCTGGAACGCCAGCCACGACGTGCGCCGCACGCAGGACAGCAAGCTGGCGCCCGTGCGCATGCAGCGCAGCAGCGCGGGCTTGCGCTATCCCATCAACAGCAAGTGGGCGGCCACGGCCAGCGGCGGCATGGAAAAGGAAGGCTATCTGTCGACCAGCGGCAAGGCGCCGGCGGGCCGCTTCTGGTCGCTGGGCGGCGTGTGGACGCCGTCGCCGCGCACCAGCGTGGCCTTCAGCACGGGCAAGCGCTTCTTCGGCACCACCTACAGCCTGGACGCCACCTTCCTGCAGCGCCATACCAACTGGCAGCTGAGCTACGGCGAAAACATCACCACCATGCCGACGCAGTTTTCGCGACTGGGCGACCGCGATGCGGGCCGGCTGCTCGATCAATTGTGGCGCGGCATCTTTCCCAATGCGCGCGACCGGCGCTTGCGCATCGACGCCTTCCTGCGCTACGCCAACAGCCTGGGGCCGGAACGGGGCGCCATCAATTACTTCAGCCATCGCTATTTCCTGCAAAAGCAGCTGAAGCTGACGATGGCGCGCGCCACGGCGAAAAGCACGATGATCGTCGGCGTCACGGCCGTCGACCGCACGGCGCAAACGGCCAGCGGCATCGACAGCGGCTTGCTGCCCGGCGTGGAGTTCGGCAGCGAAGACCGCACACGCCAGATCGGCGCCAACCTGGGCTGGGGCTGGCAAGCCAATTCGCGCACCACCGTCAATGTCAATGCCGGCTACGCCGGCGTGCGTTCGCTGAGCGCGCCCCGGCGCGACAACAACATCACCTTGACGGCCGGCTACACGCGCATCCTGCAGCCGGACATGACGGCCAGCATCGACGTGCGGCATACGCGGCACGCCAGCAACCGCGGCGGCGATTACCGCGAAAACGGCGTCAGCGCCACGCTCACCATGCAATTCTAAGGAGGCTGCAGCATGTCCGACCCTTCGCTGTCATCCGCCGCGCCGGCGCACCTGCTGTGCGTGGTGGCCGCGCGCCCCAACCTGATGAAGATGGCGCCCATCCTGGCCGCCCTGGCGCGTCATGCGCCCGCCGTGCGCGTGACCTTGCTGCACACGGGCCAGCACTACGACACGGCCATGAACGAACAGCTGTTCATCGACCTGGACATGCGTGCGCCCGACATCGCCCTCGACGTCGGCTCCGGCAACCACGCGCAGCAGACGGCCGAGATCATGCGCCGCTTCGACGCCGTGCTCGACGCCCATCCGCCGCTGGCGCCCGATGCCGTGCTGGTGGTGGGCGACGTCAATTCCACGCTAGCGTGCGCGCTGGTGGCGGCCAAGCGCGGCACGCCCGTGATCCACGTCGAGGCGGGCTTGCGCAGCGGCGACCGGCGCATGCCCGAGGAAATCAACCGCGTGCTGACGGACCAGTTATCCAGCCTGCTGCTGACCAGCGAGGAAGGCGCGCGCGCCAACCTGCTGCGCGAAGGCATCGCCGCCGAACGCATCCACTTCACGGGCAACGTCATGATCGACAGCCTGCGGCAGCAGTTGCCGCGCGCCGTAGCGCCCGCCGCCACCCTGCGCGCCCACGGCCACGCCTGCCCGCCCGCGTATGGCCTGTTGACCCTGCACCGGCCGTCGAACGTGGATGACCCGGCGCAACTCGAAGCGCTGCTGCAGGCGCTGGGACAGCTGTCCCGCCAGCTGCCGCTGCTGTTTCCCATCCACCCGCGCACCCTGGCCGGCCTGCGCCTGGCGGGCCTGGAAGCGCAGCTGGCGCGGCATGCCATCGTCAGCCTGCCGCCGCTGGGCTACCTGGAAATGCTGGGCCTGATGCAAGAGGCGCGCCTGGTGCTGACGGATTCGGGCGGCGTGCAGGAAGAAAGCACGGCCCTGGGCGTGCCCTGCTTGACCCTGCGCGACACGACGGAGCGCCCCGTCACCGTCAGCGACGGCACGAATACCCTGGCCGGCACGCAGCCGGCCGCCATGTTGTCGCTGGCGCGGGGCATCCTGGACACGGGCGGCAAGCGCGGACGCCTTCCGCCCCTGTGGGATGGCCATGCTGCCGAGCGCATCGCCGCCGTCATCGCGCCCTGGCTGGCGGCGCGCCGGGGGCCGCCATGACGCCGCCGGCCATGCTGCGCAATGCGCTGACCATCGACGTGGAAGACTATTTCCAGGTGTCCGCCTTCGCGCCGCACATCGCGCGCGCCGACTGGCCCCGCCTGGAATGCCGGGTCGAGGCGAATATCGAGCGCATCCTGCTGCTGCTGGAAGGCCGGCGCATCCACGCCACCTTTTTTACCCTGGGCTGGATCGCCGAGCGCTATCCGGCCATGCTGCGCCGCGTGGCGGACGCCGGGCACGAAGTGGCCAGCCATGGCTATGCGCACCAGCGCGCCTGCGACCAGTCGACCGCGCAGTTCGCCGACGACGTGCGCCACAGCAAGACCATCCTGGAGCAGATAACGGGGCTGGCCGTGCACGGCTACCGGGCGCCCAGCTTTTCCATCGGCGCGGCCAACCTGTGGGCCTTCGACGTGCTGCAGGAAGCGGGCTACCGCTACAGCTCCAGCATCTACCCGATCCGCCACGACCACTACGGCATGCCGGACGCCCCCCGCTTCGCCTGGCGCCCGCGGGGACCGCTGGGCGTGCTGGAGTTGCCCGTCAGCACCGTGCGTCTGCGCGGGCGCAACGTGCCGGCCGGCGGCGGCGGTTATTTCAGGCTGATGCCGTATGCACTGTCGCGCTGGCTTTTGCGACGCATCAATTCGCGCGACGGGCAAGCTGGCATATTCTATTTTCATCCTTGGGAACTCGATCCCGGCCAGCCGCGCCCGACGGGCCTCGACGCCAGGACGCGCTTTCGCCACTACCTGAACCTGGGGCGCATGGAAGCGCGGCTGGCGCGCCTGACGGGCGATTTCTCCTGGGACCGCATGGACCGTATTTTTCTGGAAAGCACATGATGCACGAGGCCAGCCTTCCTCCCGACCCGCTGCATGGCAGCGCCGCCATCGCCGTGCGCTCGCTGCAGGGGCACGAACATGCGCGCTGGGACGCCTTCGTCGACACGTGTCCGGACGCGACCTTCTTTCACCGCGCCGGCTGGCACACCGTCATGCAGCAGGGTTTCCGGCACGACAGCCATTTCCTGTACGCGGAACAGCACGGGCGCATCGCCGGCGTGCTGCCGCTGGCCCATGTGCGCAGCCGCCTGTTCGGTTCGTCCCTCGTTTCGCTGCCCTTTTGCGTGTACGGCGGCATCGCCGGCGGCGGCGCGGCCGTGCGCCAGGCCCTCGACAGCGCGGCGCTGGCGCTGGCCCGGCGCCTCGGCGTGGGCCACCTGGAATACCGCTGGCGCGAGGTGGAACAACAGCCGGACGCGGCCTGGCTGCACAAGCCCCTGTACGCCACCTTCCGCCGCGCCTTGTTCCCCGAGGCGGAACAGAATCTGCTGGCGATCCCCCGCAAGCAGCGCGCCGTCGTGCGCAAGGCCATGGCGGGCGGCCTGCACAGCGCCATCGACTATGACCTCGAGCGTTTCTACCCGCTCTACGCATCCAGCGTGCACCGGCTGGGCACGCCCGTCTTCGCGCGCCGCCACTTTGCCCTGCTGCGCACGGTGTTTGGCGGCGATTGCGAGATCCTCACCGTGTATCACGGCCAGCAGGCGCAAGCGAGCGTGCTGCTGTTCTATTTCCGCGACGAAGTGCTGCCGTACTATGGCGGCGGCAGCGTGCTGGCGCGCCGCACGGGCGCCAACGATTTCATGTACTGGGAAGCGATGCGCCGCGCCAGCGCACGCGGCTGCCGCCTGTTCGATTTCGGCCGCAGCAAGCTCGGCACCGGGGCATACGATTTCAAGAAGAACTGGGGTTTTGCGCCGCAGCCGCTGCCGTATGCCTGCCGGCTCGTGCGCGCCAAGGCGTTGCCGGAAGTCAATCCCCTGAATCCGAAATACGCGCTGTTCATCCGCGCCTGGCGCCGCCTGCCGCTGCCGCTGGCCAACCTGCTGGGGCCGCACATCGTGCGGCAACTGGGCTAAGCAAGGGAACATACCATGCGCGAACTGCTCTTCCTCGCCCACCGCCTGCCGTATCCACCCAACAAGGGCGACAAGATACGTTCGTGGCACATGCTGCAATACCTGAGCCGGCATTTCCGCGTGCACCTGGGCTGCTTCATCGACGATGACGACGACTGGCGGCACGCCAAAAGCGTGGCCGCCCTGTGCGCCAGCACGCGCTTCATCGGCTTGCAGCGCGGCACGGCCCGCTGGCGCGCCATGCAGGCGCTGCTGTCGCGGCAAGCCATGAGCGTGCACTATTACCGCGATGCGCGGCTGCTGCAATGGGTCGACGGCTTGCTGTCCGGCGGCAAGGTGCGCCATGCGCTGGCCTTTTCCGGGCCCATGGCGCAATACATCGACGGCAGCGCGGGCCGCGCCCTGCACCGCGTCATCGATTTCGTCGACGTCGATTCCGACAAGTGGCGCCAGTACGGCGACAGCAAACCCTGGCCCATGTCGCTGCTGTACCGGCGCGAAGCGCAGCTGCTGCTGCAGTACGAACGCCATATCGCCCAGCAATTCACGGCCGCCAGCTTCGTTTCGCCGGCCGAGGCGGCCCTGTTCCGCCAGTGCGCGCCGATGGCGCGGCGCAAGACGGGATACTTCAACAACGGCGTCGACACGGCGTATTTCACGCCCCAGCCGGGCCGGGCCAGCGTGTATCCGGCCGGCGTGCAGGCGCTGGTATTTACGGGCGCCATGGATTACTGGCCGAATATCGACGCCGTGCAATGGTTCGTGCGCCACGTCTGGCCCGCCCTGCGGCGCGAGTTTCCCCGGTTGCAGTTCTATATCGTCGGCAGCGCGCCCGTGCCCGCCGTGACGGCGCTGGCCAGGATTCCTGGCGTGGTGGTGACGGGCAAGGTGCCCGACATCCGCCCCTACCTGGCGGGCGCGGCCCTGGCCGTGGCGCCCCTGCGCATCGCCCGCGGCGTGCAGAACAAGGTGCTGGAAGCGATGGCGATGGGCAAGATCGTGCTGGCCACGCCGCAGGCGCTGGAAGGCATCGCCGCCCAGCCAGGCCTGGAACTGCTGCTGGCGCGCGACGAGGCCGAATTCATCCACCATGCCGCGCGCGTGCTGCGCCATGCCCAGGACGGTGCGGCCGAAGCGAGCGGCGCGGCCATGGGCGCGGCGGCGCGCCAGCTGGTCTTGCAGGATTACGACTGGGAGCGCAACCTGCGCGGCCTGGGCGCCATGCTGGGCATATCGGCCGAGGCCGGGTCGAATACGCCGGCCGGCGGCGCCGCCGCGCCCGTGCTGCCCGTGCGGGAACCCTCCACATGAGCGTGCAACTCGACCCGGTGGCCTGCTTGCCCGATGCGGCCGTCCGGCCGGACGGGCATGGCCAGCGGCATGCCCTGCCGCTCCTGCTGCTGGCCCTGGCCGCCGTCGTGCTGCTGTACCACGCCACCTTCTGGTCGATGCTGGAACTGTGGTCGCGCTCGCAAACCTTCGCGCACGGCTTCTTGATCGTGCCCATCAGTTGCTGGCTGGCCTGGCGCCTGCGCGCGCGCCTGGCGGCGCTGGCGCCCCAGCCGTCGCGGCCGGGCTTGCTGCTGCTGGGCGCGCTGGGCCTGGCCTGGCTGCTGGCCGACGCCGCCAACGTGCCCGTGGTGGAACAATATGCGGCCACGGCCATGCTGCCCGCCTGCGTGCTGGCCATCCTCGGCTGGCCGGCCGTGCGCCTGCTGGCCTTTCCCCTCGCGTATCTGTTTCTCGCCGTGCCGTTTGGCGAAGTCTTCCTCGAACCGCTGATCGACTTCACGGCCGCCTTCACCGTCACCGCGCTGCAATGGACGGGCGTACCCGTGTTTCGCGATGGCAGCAATTTTTCTTTGCCCACCGGGAACTGGTCAGTGGTGGAAGCGTGCAGCGGCTTGCGCTACCTGATCGCCGCGCTGGCCCTGGGCGCCCTGTTCGCGCATGTCAACTTCCGCAGCACGCGGCGGCGCCTGGCCGTCATGGCCGCCGCGCTGCTCGTGCCCATCCTCGCCAATGGCGTGCGCGCCTATATGATCGTGATGCTGGGCCACCTGAGCAACATGCGCCTGGCCGTGGGCGTCGACCACCTGATCTACGGCTGGCTGTTCTTCGGCCTGGTGGCGCTGCTGCTGTTCTGGCTGGCCGCGCGCTGGCGCGAACTGCCGCTGGCGCCGACTTTGCCGCCCGCCTTGCCAACCCCGTCCGTCCGCCCCGGCGCCGGCGCGGCCAGCCCGCGCGCCGTCGTGCGCGCCAGCGCCGCCTGCCTGCTGCTGGCGGCCCTGTGGCCCGCCCTGGCGCTGGCCAGCCACCGCGACGACGGCGCCGCGCTGCCCGCCATCGTGCTGGCCTTGCCCGATCCGCCCGCCTGGCGCCGCCTGCACGATGCGGCAGCGGGGAGTATCGACTGGCAAGCGCCGTATGCGGGCAAGCCCGCGCTGTTTGCCGCCACGTATGCGCGCCAGGACGGCGACGGCGCACCGGTGGGACTGCAACTGCGCTGGTATGCGCGCCAGGTGCGCGATGCCGAATTGCTGACACATCTATCGTCGCCCTACGGCGCGCGCTGGACGGCCCTGGCGCAGCGCGTGCGGCAGGTCGGCTTGCCCGGCGGCACCCTGGACGTGCGCGAAAGCGTGCTGGCCCACGGCGGCGAGCGCCTGCTGGTGTGGCGCGTCTACCGCCAGGGTGGCGTCGTTACGGCCCGGCCCGTGCTGGTGAAACTGCTGCTGGCGCAAGCCAAGCTGCTGGGCAGGCGCCAGGATGGCGCCGACCTCATCGTCTTTGCCGCCTACGACGAGCTGGCGCCGCCGCCGCGCGCGCACCTGCAAGCCTTCCTGCGGGCGGCGCTGCCCGTCATCGAACAACGCTTGCAGGAGTTGCCGCATGGCCCTTGACACCGACACGGGCCGCGCGCCGGCGGCCAGCACGGCCCCGCTGATCGTGCACGTGATCCACCAGCTCGACGTGGGCGGGCTGGAAAACGGCCTGGTGAACCTGATCAACCATTTGCCGCCGGAACGCTACCGGCACGCCATCGTCTGCCTGAAGAACGCCACCGCGTTTCGCCAGCGCCTGACCACGCCCGGTGTCGACATCATCAGCCTGGACAAGCGCGAGGGCAAGGACTGGCGCCACTACCTGCACCTGTACCGCGTGCTGAAACAGCTGCGCCCGACGCTGGTGCACACGCGCAACCTGGGTTGCCTCGAAGCACAATTGCTGGCCTGCCTGGCCGGCGTGCGCCTGCGCGTGCATGGCGAACACGGGCGCGACATGAGCGACTTGCACGGCACCCGCCGCAAATACCGGCTGTTGCGCAAATGCATGCTGCCGCTGGTGCAGCACTTCATCGCCGTCAGCGCCGACCTGGGGCAATGGCTGGTGGACGCCATCGGCGCGGCGCCCGCGCAAGTGTCGCACATCGGCAATGGCGTCGACAGCGTGCAATTCCATCCGCGCCTGGGCCCGCCGGCCGCCGTGGGTCCGCCCGGCTTCCTGTGCAACGGCGCCTTCGTCATCGGCAGCGTGGGCCGCATGGCGGCCGTCAAGGACCACGCCTCGCTGGTGCACGCCTTTTTGCTGTTGCTGGCGCAGCCGGGCGCCCGCGCGCGCCTGCGCCTGATCATCGTCGGCGACGGGCCGTGCCGCCAGGCGTGCCTGGACTTGCTGCGCCAGTCCGGCGTGGCGCACCTGGCCTGGCTGCCCGGCGCGCGCGACGACGTGGCGCAGCTGCTGCGCGCCATGGACCTGTTCGTGCTGCCGTCGCTGGCCGAAGGCAGCTCGAACACCATCCTCGAAGCGATGGCGACGGGACTGCCCATCGTCGCCACGCAGGTGGGCGGCAATGCGGAACTGGTGCAGTCGGGCTGGAGCGGCACCCTGGTGCCGCCCGGATCGCCCGAGATGCTGGCCGACGCCATGCTCGACTATTACAGCATGCCCGAACTGGGTCCGCGCCACGGCGCGCGCGGGCGGCGCCAGGTGCTGGCCGAGCACAGCCTGCCCGCCATGGCCGGCGCCTACCTGGCCGTGTACGACCGCCTGACGGGCGCGCGCCAGCCCTCCCCCCTGTCCACCACTCCCTGAAAGGCCTCCCATGTGCGGCATCAGCGGCATCTTTGATTTGCAGGGCCAGCGCGACATCGACGTGCTGCTGCTGGCGCGCATGAACCACAGCCTGCGCCATCGTGGGCCGGACGAAGGGGGATTGCACCGCGAGCCGGGACTGGGCCTGGCGCACCGGCGCCTGTCCGTGATCGACCTGGCCAGCGGCCAGCAGCCGCTGTTCAACGCCGACCGCAGCATCGCCATCGTCTTCAATGGCGAAATCTATAACTATCGCAGCCTGATGGCGGAACTGCGCCAGTTCGGCCACCCGTTCCGCACCAGCAGCGACACGGAAGTCATCGTCCACGCGTGGGAACAATGGGGAGAGCAATGCGTGCAGCGCCTGCGCGGCATGTTCGCCTTCGCCCTGTGGGACCGCCGGCGCCACCTGCTGTTCCTGGCGCGCGACCGCCTGGGCGTGAAACCCCTGTACTACGGCGAGGCGGACGACGGCACCCTGCTGTTCGGCTCCGAACTCAAGGCCTTGCTCGCGCATCCGGCCATGCCGCGCGCGCTCGACCCGCTGGCCGTGGAAGAGTATTTCGCCTACGGTTACGTGCCCGAGCCGCGCAGCATCTTCCAGCACGCGCGCAAGCTGCCGCCCGGGCACACGCTGTCCATCCGCGCCGGCCAACCGCTGCCCGCGCCGCAGCCGTACTGGGACGTTCCGTTCACGCCGAACCCGCCCGCCAGCGAAGCGCAGGCGGCCGACGAGCTGCTGGCGCGCCTGCGCGAAGCCGTGCGCATCCGCATGGTGGCCGAAGTGCCGCTGGGCGCCTTCCTGTCGGGCGGCGTCGATTCGAGCGCCGTCGTAGCGCTGATGGCGGGGGCCAGCAGCACGCCCGTCAACACCTGCTCCATCTCGTTCGGCGACCCGGCCTACAACGAAGCGCGCTACGCCGATCTGGTGGCGCGCCGCTACGCCACGGCGCACCATGCGCGCCAGGTCGAGCAGGACGACTTCGAACTGATCGACCTGCTGGCCAACCTGTACGACGAACCGTTCGCCGACAGTTCCGCCATGCCGACCTACCGCGTCTGCCAGTTGGCGCGCCAGCGGGTCACGGTGGCCCTGTCGGGCGACGGCGGCGATGAAAGCCTGGCCGGCTACCGGCGCTACCGCCTGCACACGCGCGAGGAAAAGGTGCGCAAGGCCATGGACCCGCTGCTGCCGGCCGGTTTGCGCCAGTCGCTGTTCGGCACCCTGGGGCGGTGGTACCCGAAGGCCGACTGGGCACCCCGCTTCCTGCGCGCCAAGACCACGTTCGAAGGCCTGGCGCGCGACACGACGGACGCGTATTTTCACGGCGTCAGCCTGCTGGGCGACGCCATGCGCGCGCGCCTGTTCAGTCCCGAGCTGCGGCGCAGCCTGCACGGCTACCGCGCCGTGGAAGTGCTGCGCCGCCACGCGCTGGCCAGTCCCGCGCAAGACCCGCTGTCGCAGGTGCAGTACCTGGACTTGAAGACCTACCTGCCCGGCGACATCCTCACCAAAGTCGACCGGGCCAGCATGGCGCATGCGCTGGAAGTGCGCTCGCCCCTGCTCGACCATGAACTGGTGGCGTGGATGTCCGGCCTGCCGCCGCAGTTCAAGCTGCGGCGCGGCGTAGGCAAGTACCTGCTGAAAAAAGCCCTGCGCCCGCTGCTGCCCGACGCCCTGCTGTACCGCCAGAAGATGGGCTTTTCCGTGCCGCTGGCCGACTGGCTGCGCGGCCCGTTGCGCCAGCGCCTGCAACAGCGGCTGCTGGGCCCCACTCTGGCGCAGTGCGGCCTGTTCGACATGGATTACGTGCACCTGCTGCTGGAACAGCATGCGAGCGGCCGGCGCGACTACAGCGCACCCCTGTGGGCGCTGCTGATGTTCGAGGCCTTCCTGCGCCAGGTATTGCCCGTCGATGGACGCCAGGCGCCGGCACCCGCGCCGGCCATGGCAATGGAGTAGATCCATGCGCATCCTGCACATCCTCGACCACTCGCTGCCCCTGCACAGCGGCTACACCTTCCGCACCCTGGCCATCCTGCGGCAGCAGCGCGCGCTGGGCTGGCACACGATGCAGCTCACCAGTGCCAAGCAGGGGCCGACGGATGGCGCGCAACAGCTGGTCGACGGCTGGCATTTTTACCGCACGGCGCCCGATGCGCGCTGGTGGGCGCGCCTGCCCGTGCTGCGGCAGGTGGCCGTCATCACCGGCCTGGCCGTGCGCCTGCGCCGGCTGGCGCGGCGGCTCAAGCCCGACATCCTGCACGCGCATTCGCCCGCCCTGAACGCCATCGCCGCCCTCAACGCGGGCCGCGCGTTGGGCATCCCCGTCGTATATGAAGTGCGCGCCTTCTGGGAAGACGCGGCCGCCGACCATGGCAGCAGCCGGCCCGGCGGCCTGCGCTACCGCCTCACGCGGGCACTGGAAACCTACGCGCTGCGCCGCGCCGACGCCGTCACCACCATCTGCGACGGCTTGCGGCGCGAGCTGTGCGCGCGCGGCGTGCCCGCGCATAAAATCACGGTCATCCCGAACGCCGTCGATGCGGCCGCCTTCAGCGCCACCGCCGCCGAAGACCATTGGCTGGCGCACAAGCTGGGCCTGCATGGCCACCTGACGATCGGCTTCATCGGTTCGTTTTACGCCTACGAGGGACTGGACCTGCTGCTGCGCGCCATGCCGCGCCTGCTGGCGGCGCAGCCGGCGTTGCGGCTGCTGCTGGCCGGCGGCGGCCCGCAGGAAGCGGCGCTGCACGCGCTGGCGGCCCAATTGGGCATCGCCCACGCCGTGGTCTTCGCCGGCAGGGTGCCGCATGCGCAGGTGGCCACGTATTATCAGTTGATCGACATCTGCGTGTACCCGCGCCTGCCGATGCGCCTGACGGAGCTGGTGACGCCCTTGAAACCGCTCGAGGCGATGGCCCAGGGCCGCCTCGTGGTGGCGTCCGACGTGGGCGGCCACCGCGAACTGATCGAGCATGGCAAGACGGGCATGCTGTTTCGCGCCGGCGACGCCGACGCGCTGGCACACGCCATACTGGCCCTGCTGCTGGCGCCTGCCAGCTGGCCGGCGCTGCGGCGCCAGGCGCGCGCCTTCGTCGAGACGGAGCGCAGCTGGGACGCCAGCGTGGGCCGCTACGCGCCCGTGTATGCGCGCGCGGCCGCGGCGCGCGTGGCGGCGGGAGCGATGCCATGATCTTCACGGGCCTGCGCATCGCGCTGGTCGGCCCGCTGCCGCCGCCGGCCGGCGGCATGGCGAATCAGACGGCGCAACTGGCGCGCAAGCTGCGCGACGATGGCGCGCAAGTGCAGCTGCTGGCCGTCAACGGCCCCCTGCTGCCGCCCTGGCTGGCGCGCATCCGCTACCTGCGCGCCGCGCTGCGCCTGCCCGTGCACCTGTGGCGGTTGTGGCGCGCCGCCAATACGGTCGACCTGTTCCACATCATGGCCAATTCCGGCTGGTCCTGGCATTTGCAGGCCGCGCCCGCGCTGTGGATCGCCAGCCTGAAAGGCAAGCCGGCCCTGCTCAATTACCGGGGTGGCGAAGCGGCCGCTTTTTTCGCCCGCTCGCCGCGCCTGGTGGCCTTCAGCCTGCGCCGCGCCAGCGCCATCGTCGTGCCCTCGGCCTACCTGGCCGGCGTCTTCGAGCGCCATGGCCATACGGCCCACATCGTGCCGAACGTGGTGGACTTGCAGCGTTTTACCCACGCCGCACGTGCCGCGCCGGCATCGGCCGATGGCCCGTGCATCCTCGTGGCGCGCCACCTGGAAAGCCTGTACGACAACGCCAGCGCCGTGCGCGCCTTCGCCATCGTGCGTCAACGCTACCCCACGGCGCGCCTGGTGCTGGCCGGCGGCGGGCCGCAGCGCGCGGCGCTGGCGCGCCTGGCCAGGTCGCTCGGCGTTCTCGATGCCGTACGCTTCGCCGGCCCCGTCGACAACGCCGCCATGCCGGCCCTGTACCAGGCCAGCGACATCGTCCTCAATCCCAGCCTGGCCGACAACATGCCCAATTCCGTGCTTGAAGCGCTGGCTTGCGGCGTGCCGGTCGTCAGCACCAACGTGGGCGGCATCCCCGCCCTGCTGCACGATGGCGTGACGGCGCTGCTGGTGCCGCCCGGCGAGCCGGCCGCCATGGCGCAAGCCATCGTGACGCTGCTGCGCGACCCGCCCCGCGCGCGGGCCATGGCAGACGCGGGCCTGGCGCACGCCGCCACCTTCGGCTGGCCCGGCGTCGCGCCCAGGCTGGCCGCCCATTACCGCCGCATCCGCGCCGCGCCGCGCCCCGGCGCCTACACGCGCTGCGTCGCCCGCTGGCTGTTTCCCCTGCACGAATGGTTGAAGGGCCACCACAGCGCGCGCCTGCTGCGCCGCCTGGAACGCTCGCAGTGGTGGAGCGCGCAGCAGCTGGAAGCGTGGCAGCTGGCGCGCCTGCGCGCGCTGCTGCGCCACGCGGGCGCGCACGTGCCGCATTACCGCGCCCTGTTCGCCCGCAGCGGATTCGACCCGGAACAGGTGCGGCAGCTGGCCGATCTGGCGCGCCTGCCGCTGCTGCGCAAGCGCGACATCGCGGCTGCGCGCGACAGTTTCAAGTCCGCCCGCGCCGTGGGCTTGCGCCCGTTCGCCACGGGCGGATCCAGCGGCGAGCCGCTGCAGTTTTTCCTGGGACGGCGCAGGGTCAGCCACGACATCGCCGCCAAGTGGCGCGCCACGCGCTGGTGGGGCGTCGACATCGGCGACCGCGAAGCCGTGTTGTGGGGTTCGCCCATCGAACTGCATGCGCAAGACCGCGTGCGCCGCCTGCGCGACGCGCTGCTGCGCACCACCCTGCTGCCCGCGTTTGCCATGTCGCCCGACCGCCTCGACGGCTACGTGCGGCAGTTGCGCCGCTGGCGTCCGCGCATGCTGTTCGGCTATCCATCGGCCCTGTGCCGCATCGCCAGCCACGCCGGCGCGCGCGACCTGCCGCTCGACGGCCTGGGCGTGAAAGTGGCCTTTGTCACGGCCGAACGCCTGTACGACGAGCAGCGCGCGCAGATCGCCGCCGCCTTCGGCTGCCCCGTGGCCAACGGCTACGGCGGGCGCGACGCGGGCTTCATCGCCCACGAATGCCCGGACGGCGGCATGCACATCACGGCCGAAGACGTGATCGTGGAAATCCTTGATGGCCAGGGCCAGCCGCTGCCGCCGGGAGTGACGGGCGAAATCGTCGTCACCCACCTGGCCACGCAAGACTACCCGTTCATCCGCTACGCCACGGGCGACATGGGCGCGCTGGGCACGCAGCCGTGCGCCTGCGGCCGCGGCCTGCCCCTGCTGCAGAAAATCGAAGGGCGCAGCACGGATTTCCTCACCGCCGTGGACGGCACCGTCATGCACGGCCTGGCCCTCGTCTACATCGTGCGCGAACTGCCGCAGGTGCGCAGCTTCAAGATCATCCAGGAAACCCTGCTGCGCACGCGCGTGCTGCTGGTCTGCCAGCCGCGCCTGGACGACGCCACCCGCGCCGCCATCGTCACCGGCTTCCAGGCCAGGCTGGGCGCGCAAGTGGATGTCGTTATCGAGGAAGTCGACGAAATCGCGGCGGAGGCGTCGGGCAAGTACCGCTATGTGCTCAGCAAAGTCGCCTAGCCAGGCGGCCTACGACGACATCAGATAATTCTTCCCCACCACGCGACCATGCCGGTCCAGTTCTAAGGACCATACCTCCAGTTCCGTGTTCAAGCGGTTCTCGAACCACAGCCGCTCGACGCAAGGCGCCGCGCATGGCGTGGTGGAATACTGTTTGAAAGAGACTCCCGCACGCTCGACATGCGTCGGCGCGCCGAAGCGGTCAAGCACCGCTTGCCGCGTATCGCCCGTCTGGATTTGATAGAACGCCGCCTTGCGGCTGTTGGAAAACACGCAGCATGCGGCGACATACCAGGCCGGGCTGAGGATGAGCAGGCACAGCAGAATTTTTTTAGGCGATATCTTGATTGGCATGCCATATTGTCGATGACTTCATCCGGCGCGACAAGCGGGCCATGCTAGCGAAAGCGAGGCCACAGCAGGCGCAAACAGTGACGCTGGAGGAACCACATAAACCGCAAATCGCGCAGATGCGGTGTTCTTCCATATATTCCTGAAGCAAATCGGGCCTTCTATCTTAAAAGATTGCTATTCATCACTATTTCCCTTATTTTTACTTCAAAATAGTAATGAAGGCCGCTATCCTCGCTATATTGATTTTCCAACACGACCACATCGACGTCTTTTTCAGGAAAATACACTTTAATCGATGCAAAGCCCAGGCCTTTTCCCGAGTGGCCTATATATTTGATGGGCGTTGTATCGCTCACATAAACGCCGTAACCATAACCGTTCTTTCCATCGCCAAAAGCGACATGCTGGCTGGATATGTCGTAACTCGTCATCCGCTGATAGGTTTCCGGTTTTAACATTCTGCCCCGATGCAGATTTTCATCCCAGATCGTCAAATCTTTTGCATTTGAAACAATGCCGCCGGCCGGGATGAAGCCGATCCAGTCTTTTCCCTGCACGGGATGCGCCTTCAGCGCGAATACATTTTCCGTGTTCACATAGCCATTGATGACCTTATTATTCTTATCTTCCTCATAGCAAAAACTGTTCTTCATTCCCAGTTCCTTGAACAAGTCATTTGCTGCCTCGATATACGTTTTCCCGCTGACTTTTTCAAAAATTTGACCCAGCATGGCATACGTTGTCACGCCATACAGAAAATCCGTCCCGGGCTTGAAGCTCAGTGGCTGGTCGATTTCAGTGATTCCCGCCGAAAAGTTGAGCAATTGATGCACGGTCACTTGATCGGCCCAGGTTTGCGGCAAGTCGGGCAAGTATCGTCTCACGGGACTGTGCAAGTCTATCTTGCCTTTTTCAACTTCCCTTAAAATCAGCACGGCCGTCATTTGCTTGCTGTTCGACATGATCCTGAAATTATCGTCCGGCCTTAACGGTATCTTGTTTTCAAAATCCGCATAGCCATAGGCTTTGGAGTATTTTGTTTTTCCATTTTTCGTGATGAGAATGACGCCATTAAAACTTCTTGGACTGGTCGCCTGTACCAGCTTGTCAATTTTGGCGGAGTAATCATCGGCCTTTTCCGCATGGGCATGATCGCCGGCCTGGGCATGCACTAAGGCGGATGCCATCAGCAAGAAAGAAAACGCCACTGCTTTTAATGGCAGCAGCGTCTTGTTGTCCGTATCGGAATTTTTCATGGGAAATTGTCGGTTAGTTGTTTATTTCCAGGGAAACGCCGTGCTCGACCGCAGCGTTCAGTCGTCCACCAGATCGAAGTCGGAAAACAAGCCGTCCGCCGTCAGGTAAACCAGCAGCGTGCGCTCCGGCTGGATGCCGCTGACGCGGTAGGCAAGGACGCTGTCCACCTTGCTGCCATGCCGTTCGATCGCGCGGCCTGCAACAGCTTGCTCGTGCAAAAAAGTGAGCGACTTAACATTGACGAGTTCGCCAATCGCCTGCGTGCCAAAGTTGTTCTTGATGCCAGATGTCGCAAAATCCGAATTGGCCAGGGCGCTGCCGCCACGCGCAATGTCGGCCAGCAAGGCCTGCACACTCCGGGTACGCGCAGGCTTGGGGTCGGTGCGCGCTTTCAAAGTGTGCATCAGCGGGCCGATGCGCGGCGCCGTGCTGGCTTTGTCCTTGGTCGTCACGACGACGCCTGTCACCTCGCCCTGTGCATCGACGGCGAACGCCAGTTCGCAATTGCGCGACGTCGAATGGAAACGGTGCGCGCCGACAGGCACGAAAGTTTCGTCCGGCAAGCCATCGTAAATGCTGCGCAGCTGGCCACCCTGCACATCGAAGGTACCTATCGTGTTGTTCGCCAACTCGTAGCGGCCCGTGTAGCGGCTGAGCGCCCTGGCATCGATCCTGATGACTGGGTGCTTGCGCAACACGGCGTAATCGGCATCCGGCCAGCGATAGACGCGGCCGATGGCGTCGGTCAGGCGGTCCATCATGCGGGAATTGTCATTCGCGTTAATCATGATCACGGCGCCCTGGCCCGTGCGGGAAAATGCCGTCAACAAGGTGTCGAAGCCTTCGTCACGCCCGCCGTGCGAGAAGCGTTGCGCGCTGCCGCTGCCGTGCAGGAAGACGCCCAGGCCCGCGTTCTCTATTTGCGCGGTCAGCATCTGTTGCGTCAAGGCTGCCGAGATGACCGGATTCGACGTGCCGGCCAGCGATTGCTGCACGCCGATGGCGAAGCGCGCCAGGTCCGACGCGTTGGTCCATAAGCCGGCCGCCGCCATTTCCGGATACACATGCCAGCGTCCCGCCACCAGGCTGCGGTCGGCAAGGTGACCGCTGGCATTCAGGCGCGCGCGCTCGGCCGGCGGCGGCTGCACATAGGAGCTCTCGTGCATGCCCAAGGGCGTGAGGACCGCGTCGCGCATGTAGTCGGGATACGCCTGGCCGCTCACGTCGGCCACCATTTGTTGCATGACGGTATAGCCGCCACCGGAGTAACGCACCTTGCTGCCTGGAACCATGTCAACGCGGATGGGTGCGGTATTTGCCGGTTGCTCGCCGTTCAGCACCTGGACCACGGTGGGCAGCGGCGCATTGCTGGCGTAGCCGGGGAAGCCGTGCACGGTCAGCCCCGCGTTATGGCTGAGCAGCCTGCGCAAGGTCACCTTCTGTTCGGCCGTCAGGGCGCTGTCCGGCAACTTCCACGTGAGCAGCCGGGGATTGACGTCTTCGTCAAGGCCAAGCTTGCCCTGCTCTACCAGGTGCAGCGCCCCCAGCGCGGCTACCGGCTTGCTGACCGACCCGGCCTGGAACAGCGTGTGCGGGCCGACCGGCGTCTTGCCGCCTTTTTCCGTGACACCGTACCCTTGCGCCCTGACAATTTTGCCGTTCTCGATGATGGCCAGCGACAGTCCGGGGATTTGCCGCATCGTCATTTCGGCCTTGACGATGTCGTCCAATGCATCCGCCCGGGCGCCACTTGCAAACAACAGGGGAAGGAGCAGTGCCAGGGGATGAACTCGCATGAACGATTCTTTCAACGGTGATGGACGGATGCCAGGAAGGAAACGTTGACGATACGTCAGCGCACCCTGCCGCCATGCGGGATTGCGACAGGCCGTCAAATATCAGTCATGGACGGTCATTTTCCCGGATGAATTGCGGCCCGCGTTTGCTGGCGCGACGAATTCCGGCTGCTTGCCGCCGTTGGCAGGTTCTGCGCCGTTGCGGGCCTTCACGCATCGCCGGTACTTGAAATATTCTGCACCATACTTAGCTCCCAGTGCTTTTGCCATTTTTCTGAATCGTCCTGATCGAACCAGCCAGCTACGTAAGAGGATATTTCATCCGCATCCTGCAAGTTCGATTCTGCCAAATATGAAACTGTCGCTTGAAATCCCGCCCCAATAAAAAATTCCACGCCCATTGATGTTCCGACATCCATATTTATATGCTTTGCTACCCAAAGGCTATGGATATCGCTTGTGCTGCCGAGGCGATAAAGCAAGAAGGCACAACGATAAATTCCTTCGTAAGAATCACCATCATCCTTAATTGTCCCATCCCAAAGCGCAATTCTATACTGCACTTCCTTCTCGAAGACTTGTCGAATTAGCGTGGAGTATGGCGCGAGTGGCCGCTCCAGCAGAATTTTGTAGAGTTGTTGGCGTACCCGCGGCGAGTCGAGTTCACTCTCGCTGTCAGGTGTCAGAAGTCCCTGGGAATGTTCAAAACACGCAAGAATTTTTTCAGCGCACAAGAAGGATATTTTATTTTTTTCTGCAGACCTATTTTGACTTATCTCACCTTCAACCTGCGCCACAATCTGAGGCGGGATAGGCAATTCTGGCGTATTTTTACGCTTAAAAAAATTCCACATTCAACTTGGCCTTTTCCGTGTGAAAGCCGCCCACGCAAGCAGCACAATGCCGGCAACGACACATCCGGCCAGACTCACGGCGGCACCAAACATGTACCACGCCACATCGAATCCGTGACTGTAGAATGTTCCGACAAATGGGCCGCTCACCAGCCAGATCAACGCCGCCAATTTCAGCAGAAAGTACGTCGCTTTACGGAGCGGGCGAGCAAGGCGCATCTGTTGAATAGCAGCCATGCCCATGACTGAACAAGCCAAGCCAGCCGCAATGATCAAGCGTGAATACGAATACTCCATGTCGCAACCTGACTTGTAGCTGAGCCGGCGGGCCCAGCAATTAAAAGACCGCGTAAAAGACCGTGGGGCTGCCGGTCATCGATCCTTGTCTACTTCTCGTAGATGGCCGGTCGGTTAATCTGCAAGAATAATTTGGGATTTTCCGGCGTTGAGAAGCCAAGCTTCTCATACAACCAATCGGCAGTCGTAGTCGCTAGAAGCAGTCGCCGGTAGCGGTCGACGCCAGGATAGCTCAGCATGCACTCGACAAGCCAGCGGCCAAGTCCCTTGCCACGATATTCTTCAATCACGAAAACGTCCGCCATGTAGGCAAAAGTAGCGTAATCGGTAATTAACCGGGCATATCCGATCTGCCGGCCTCTATGGTAAAGACCAAAATTGAGACTATTCTTGACCGCGTTAGCCACAGTCTCCTCGTCAATTCCACGAGCCCAAGTGCTGCGGCTGAGATTCTCATATATCACGTCGGGCTGTAACAATCCGTCGTCAGTAGAAACTTGGTAGTCCTCTTTCATCCAATTCATAAGCATCGTGATCCAGCATATCTAGTAAGTTGTAATGTGGGCATGTAGGAGCAATAATGGCAAAGGTCTCTTTATAGGAGGGAACAAACGCACACAACTGCCCGCTCCTGGCCGCCAGCGGACGATTACCATACCTCAGCAAAGATTTAATTACCATCCTGATAAAAAGAGATTTCTCAATCCCTTATATCACAGCGGCAAGGCGCAGATAAATTCTAAGGTGAATGGAAACAATCACGGCCCGAGCAGCTGTTCCAGCCTTTGCTGCTCCCCCGCCGTCACAAACCACGCCGCCTGCCAGCGCTGCGTGCGCTGCGCCTGGATGGACTCCGGCGCGCACCACGGCGGATACACGCGCAGCGCACGCTTGCCGCCCTGGGCGGCGCGCGACATCACGCCGCGCTCGATCAGCACGCTGCGCGGGAAGATGAAAAAGCCGTGCCGCGCACCGTCGCCAACGTCGTCAGCCACGGCGATGATGACGATGTCGACGGGGTCCGCTTCATCCAGCGGGGCGATGTCGGCGTCGGGATGGGGGCGCTTCCAGACGGTGACGAACTGGCCGATTTTCGTCGGCGTGGTTTTCGCCACGCGCAAGACCAGGCGCTTGCCGTGCAGCTCGGCGCGGCAGGCGCCGTAGTCCGCGCTTTCCGCTTCCGGTACGGGCGCTTGCGGCAAGCCCAGGAAAGCCCAGGGACTGGCCTTCATTGCGCGCTGAACTCGGCTGCGGCCTTGGCCGCCCACAGCGCTTCGGCATGGCTGGCGAACGGGCTGTCATAGCCGTCGACCTTGCCATCCTCGTCGACAAAGTACAGCCACCAGCCGTCGCCCTGCTCGCGGATGACCGTCTGGCCCGGTGCGCAATGGGATTCGATGGTATCGCCGGCGGCCAGGGTGGCGATGCGGATGCCGCGGTGAACAAGATGCTGGGGTGTCATGGCAAAATAGCTAATGCAAAATAAATAATGGCGACAGTGTAGCCGCCGCGGCCCATCCTGGCCAGTGCGCTACACTGTTCTTTCACACGGAGGACGACATGGCATCACAGCAAGGCACGGTGGATTTTTTGCTCGACCAGATGGCGGGCGCGGGCGGCATCAGCGCGAAAAAAATGTTTGGCGAGTATGGCTTGTATTGCGACGGCAAGATGTTCGCCATCGTCGCCGACGACCAGCTGTTCATCAAGCCGACGGACGCGGGCCGCGCCTGGATCAGCGCACAAGGCACGCTGCTGGAAGCGCCGCCCTATCCGCAAGCCAAGCCGTATTTCCTCATCGATGGCGGGCTGTGGGACGAACGCGACTGGCTGAGCCAGCTGGCGCGGCGCACGGCGGACGCCTTGCCGCTGCCGAAACCCAAGCCGCCGCCCAAGCCCAGGAAGCAAGTATCAGCTAGTTAAGACGCTGTTTTCGCACGCCTTGCCCTGGCGGAAGCACGCGAGGTTGTGATACGTGATGGCGGCGATCTCGCGCAGCGCTTCCATGGTGAAGAAGCCCTGGTGGCCCGTCACCAGCACGTTCGGGAAGGTCATCAATCGCTGGAAGATGTCGTCGTCGATGATGTCGGACGAGCGGTCCTGGAAGAACAGATTGCTTTCCTGCTCGTACACGTCGATGGCGAGCGAACCGAGCTGGCGCGATTTGAGCGCCTCGATGACGGCGCCCGTATCGATCAGGCCGCCGCGCGACGTATTCACCAGCATGGCGCCCTTCTTCATCTGCGGCAAGGTTGCTTCGCTGATCATGTGGCGCGTGCTCTCCATCAGCGGGCAATGCAGCGAGACGATGTCGGACTCGGCCAGCAGCCGCGGCAGCTCCACCATCGTGCCCAGGTCCGCGAACGCGGGCGCCGGATACGGGTCGTGGCCCAGCACCGTGCAGCCGAAACCCTTGAAAATGCGCGCCGTCGCAAGGCCGATCTTGCCCGTGCCGACGATGCCGACCGTTTTACCGTGCAGGGTGGCGCCCAGCAAGCCGTCCAGCGAGAAATTGCCTTCGCGCACGCGGGCGTAGGCGCGGTGCGTGTGGCGGTTCAGGGTTTGCACGAGGGCCAGGGTGTATTCGGCCACGGCTTCCGGCGAATACGCGGGCACGCGCGCGACGAACAGGCCCAGGCGCCTGGCCGCTTCCAGGTCGAGATTGTTGTAGCCGGCGCAGCGCAGCAGGATGGCGCGCACGCCGTAGCCGTGCAAGGCTTCCAGCACGGGCGCGTCGAGCACGTCGTTGACGAAGACGCACACGGCGTCGGCCCCTTGCGCCAGGACCACGGTTTCCTGGCTCAGCAAGGCGCTGTGGTAGACCAGTTCGATGCCGGCGGAATCGGGCTGGGCCGGCAAGGCTTCGTCGAAGAAACGGCGGTCGTAGGGCTGGCTGGCAAAGAAGGCGATTTTCATGGGGAGTCCTGGAACTTGCTGGATGGCAAAACATTATCATAGCGCAAGCGCCCTGCCCCACGCCGTACGGCTGGCGCCGTCGGTCGCCTATTTGGGTTCGCGGGGCAAGGTCAGCGCGTGGCGCAGGTAGGCCGTTTCCTCGGCGTGCTGCGCGTGGTAGCGCTCGCGCGCGGCGCGCATGGCCGCCTGGTGGGCGTCGATGCTGGCCTGCGTCAGTTCCACGCCGAAGTCCGCCGGCGGCGGCTCCGGGCCGCCGAACAGGCGCGCCAGGATGAAGCGGCCCACATTGTCGCGGTAGTGCGACGCTTCCCAGTAATAGCGCATCTCGCGCGCGCCCGTCACTTGGGGGATCGGCTCGCTGGTGATGCTGTTAAAGCCGGAAAAATCAAGCAGGCGCACGTCGCAACCCTGGCGCCGGTAGCGTCCAGCCATGTTCGTCAGGTCGCGCTGCCACGTTTCCATGGCAGCCCACTTGCCGCGCCAGTACAGGGCGTCGAGCGTGAGCGCATGCGTGGGATTGATGTACAGGCGCAAGCGTGTGCCGCCACGGCACAGTTTCCCCACGCTCGCATCGAAGGCGTGCAGCGCGGACGCCGTGGGGCCCAGGCCGTCGCTGAATTCCTGCAGGCGCGGCGTGAACGCGCGCGCCGTGCCGGTCCAGGTACGGTTGCGGCTGGTGAGGCAGGATTCGTCGCGCTGGCCGTGCAGTGCCAGGCTGGACAGGCACACGCCGTCATAGCTGCCGCTGAGGATGCGCCAGGTGTCGCGCGTCATGTCGACCGTCAGGCCGCGCTTGATGTTGAGCAAGGCGCGCCGCGCGAAAAACGCGGGGCCGGGGTCCGTCAGGCCCGGTTCCACGCCGGCCGAGCCCAGTTCCAGCGAGAACGAAGGTGCGTCGATGCCCCACACCATGGTGTCGACATGGCTGACCCTGGCCGCATGCTCGGCCAGGCGCATGGCTTCGCCGATGGAGGCGCCCGACACGGCGCTGTTGAAGACGCTCTTGCCTTCGAACAAGGTGCGCACGCGATGCGTCGGCAAGCCCATTTCCGTGCGCGAATTGCCGATGTAGACGACGGCCGGCCGGTAGCGCGCCACGGCATACGTCTTGCCCCACACGCTGAGTTTTTCGGTCGTCGGCCGCAATCGCTGCAGCAGCGGGCTGTCCCACTGGTGCAGCAGATACGGATCGACGTGGTAATTGACGGCGGACACGAGGGCCAGCGCGGCCAGCACGCAGGCGAAGAAGATGGCGAGGTAGCGGCGGGCGGTGGTATCCATGGTCGGCACGGGAAGTAGCAACATGAGTAGAGAAATGGCGTTCAGCGCCGGATCAGCGGCCCGTCCAGCACCTGCCGCGCATAGGCCGCCTCGCGCGCGTGTTCCATGCCATAGCGGTCGCGCGCCGCGCGCATGGCCTCCTGGTGGTCGTCGACGTTGGCCTGCGTCAGCTCCACGCCGAAATCGGCCGGCGGCGGCGTATCGCCGCCGAACAGGCGCGCCAGGATCAAACGACCCACATTGTCCCGGTAATGCGACACTTCCCAGTAATAATGCATGTCGGGCTTGCCGCTGACGAGCGGGGTCGCTTCCGTCGTGATGCTGTTGAAGCCGGAAAAATCATGCAGGCGCACGTCGCAGCCGTGCAGGCGGTGGCGCTCGACGAGCTGCACCAGTCCCCGCTGCCAGGCTTGCATGGCATCCCACTTGCCGCGCCAGTGCAGCGCGTACAAGGTCAGCGCGTGCGTGGGGTTGATGTACAGGCGCAGGCGCAGGCTGCTGCGGCACAGCTTGCCGATGCTGGCATCGAGCGCCAGTGTCGAGGGCGGCGTCGGCCCCAGTCCGTCGCCGAATTCCTGCAGCCGCACGGGAATGGCGTCCTTCGTTCCCAGCCAGTGCCGCATGCCCTTGCGGGTGCACGTCTCGTCGCGCTGCCCGTACAAGGCTAGGTTGGAGCGGCAGACGTCGCCGGCCTTGCCCGTGAGGATGCGCACGCTGTCTTCCGTCATGTCCAGGGTCAGGCCCCGCTTCAGGTTGACCAGGGCGCGCCGGGCGAAAAAGCCGTGTTCGGCGCCCGTCAGGCTGTCTTCCACCCGCGCCGCGCCCATGTCCAGGGAAAAAGTGGGCGCGTCGACGCCCCACACCATGGTCTCGACGCGGCTGACCCTGGCCGCATGCTCGGCCAGGCGGATGGCGTCGCCGATCGAGGCGCCCGACACGGCGCTGTTGAAGACGCTCTTGCCGTCGAACATGGCGCGCACGCCCGTCGGCAAGCCCAGTTCCGTGCGCGAATTGCCGATGTAGATGACGGCCGGACGGTAGCGCGCCACGGCGTAGGTCTTGGCCCAGGCGCCGAGCTTTTCATTGAGCTGGCGCGGGCGCTGCAGCAAGGGACTGTCCCACTGGTGCAGCAGATAGGGATCGACCTGGTAATTGAGCAAGGAGACGGCGCCCAGCACCAGGCCGACGCAGGCGAAAAAGCCGGTGAGGTAATGGCGGGCGGCGGTATCCATGCTCAGAACTGGAAGTAGAGAAATTCGGTGACCCGGTTCATGCCGAAGATGCAGGCGATGAACAGCGCGGCAAAGCCCACGCTCCAGCGGCGCGTGGGGCGCCAGCTGAAGGCCCAGCGCCCTGCCGGCTGAAAGATTCTTTCAATGGCAGGCTCGTAGAGAAAGAATATTTCTTGCGTATTCGGCGCCTTGAAGGCCAGCAGCATCGCCGCCAGCAGCACGGGCAAGCCCGGTCCCGCCAGTTCGATCCAGCGGATGCCGTCGAACGCGGGATGCATGCCCCACTGCGCCAGGCTGGCCCCATGGCTGGCCAGGCCGCGCGGCAGGCTCACGCCGTTCGCGCCCACCAGCGCGCCCGCGATATCCCAGGCCGTGGCCACGTCGGGCGCGCGGAAAAAGATCCAGGCCAGCATGACGGCAAGAAAGGTCAACAGACTTGACCACCACATCGGCCACCAGCGCAGCCAGCGGTACGCCCGCGCTGCGCCGAAGACCCGCTGCCACGCCTGCTGCAGCACCAGGTACAGGCCGTGCAAGCCGCCCCAGATGACGAAAGTCCAACCGGCGCCGTGCCACAGGCCGCCCAGCAGCATGGTCAGCATCAGGTTGCGGTAGCGCATGGCCTCGCCGCGCCGGCTGCCGCCCAGGGGAATATACAGATAGTCGCGCAGGAAACGCGACAAGGTCATGTGCCAGCGGCGCCAGAAGTCGGCGATATTGGCCGCCTTGTACGGCGAATTGAAGTTCAGCGGCAATTTCACGCCGAACAGGCGCGACAGGCCGATGGCCATGTCGGAATAGCCGGAAAAGTCGAAGTACAGCTGGAAAGTGTAGGCCAGCACGCCGATCCACGCTTCGATCAGGGTGGGCGTGGCGCCGGCCGCGAAGACGGGAATGGCCAGCGGCGACAGGTTGTCGGCGATCAGCACTTTTTTTGCCAGGCCGATGGTAAAAATCGACAGGCCGATGGCGAAATTGGCTGCGCGCGGGTGGGCGTTGGCCGGGTCGGCGAACTGCGGCATCATGTCGCGGTGGTGCAGCACGGGCCCGGCGATCAGGTGCGGAAAGTAGCTGACGAACAGCACGTAATGGATGAAACGGTATTCGCGCACCTCGCCCCGGTAGCAATCGACGAGGAAGGCGATCTGCGTGAAGGTAAAGAACGAGATGCCGATCGGCAGGATGATGTCGAGGCCGGACCACGGCAGGCTGCCAGCGCCAGCACCAGCAAGCCCGGCGACGGCATTCACGCTGTCGATGAAGAAATTCGCATATTTATAGTAGGCGAGCAAACCCAGGTTCAGCGCCAGCGCCGCCAGCAGCACGCGCTTGCGGGCCGCGCCTGCGCGCGCGCCGATCAGGCGCCCGGCGCCATAATTGACGCAGATGGACGCCAGCAGCAGCGGCAGGTAGCGCACATCCCACCAGGCATAGAAGAACAGCGATGCGCCGGCCAGCCAAGCGGCCGGCGCCAGGCGGCGCCAGCTGGCGGGTGCGCCGGCGGTGGCCCAGCGGTCCAGCAGGAAATAGCCGGCCAGCACGATGGGCAGATAGCCGAACAGGAAGGCGAAGGAATTAAACAGCATGTTGCCTCCTGGCAGGCAGCGACTGCGCCTGGTAATAACACTCGGCGATCTGCGCCGCCACCCGTTCCCACGTAAAACGTTCCACCAGCGCTTGCACGCGGGCGCGTCCGGGGGGCAGCGCCAGCAATGCGAGGATGGCCTGGCGCTGCGCGGCGCCATCGTCCCAGCGCACCTTGCGCAGCGCAAACGCGGAATCGGGCAAGTCCAGCGCGCTTTGCGCCGTCATGACGACGGGCGTGCCGGCCGCCAGCGCTTCGAGCACGCTCAAGGGAAACACTTCGCCCTGGCTGGGCAAGGCCGCCACGGCCGCCGCATGGTAGGCGCTGGCCAGCAGCGGGTCGGCGTGGTCGAGCGCGCCCAGCCAGCTGACGTGCGGCAAGTCCAGCAATTGCTGCAGATACGCTTGCTGTTCGCGCGGCGCGGCGCCGATCAGCACCAGCGGCAAGCCGGCGCCCGCCAGCGCCTGGGCCAGCCCCAGCTGGTTTTTATACGGCGAAATGCTGCCCACCATCAGCACGAACGGCCCCGCGATGCCCGTCTCGCGCAGGAACAAGTCGCCATTGGCCGTGAAGAAATGCGGGTTGATCCCGTTCGGCAAGACGCGGATGGCTTGCGCCAGCATGCCGAAACCGTGCACGATGGCGTCGCGCTCCGCCTCGCCCAGGGCGATCACCACGTCGGCCAGCTGCAGGGCGCGCCGCGTCTGCGCATAGCTCGTCTGTACCATCCATTCCGTCAGGCGCCCCGCCAGCCGGTCGGCCAGCCGCGCGCGCCAGGCGCTGGCCCGGCCCCAGCCCGGCGACAGCAGCGGCGACAGCACCACGGGCACGCCTTGCTCGCTGGCCATTTCCATGATGCGGTAGGTGCCATTGCTCGCCGAAAACACGTGCAGCACGTCGAAATCGGCCAGCCGCTGATGGTTGGCGTCGACCAGCTGCACGGCCAGGGGACGCGCCGGCAGCTGGGGCAGCCGGTTCAGCGCGGCAATGGTTTCGCGTACCTGGATCTGCAAGCCGCCGTCGCGCTGGAACAGCATCGGGTAGGACAAGATACCGACACGCATGGTCATCCTTTCGTCCATTTGACTGCCAGCCAGCGTCCCGCCAGCTTGCGTTGCAATAACAAAAATTCTCCGGCCAGCTCATGCTGCAACAGGAAAATCCCCGCCAGCCAGCACAGCAAGGTGACGAGCGCCGTGCCCGCCAGCGCCAGCAGTGCCGGCGTGTCCGCGGGCAGCCACAGCAGCGCAGCGACGGGCGCGACACTACTGACGCCGCACAGCAGCAGGCTCTTGCGCAAGGCCCGCGCCAGGATGCGCCAGTCCAGGGCGCTCAAGCGCCGCAGACAACCGTAGTTCAGCCAGCTGCGAAGCACGTTGCTCAGCACCACGGCCCAAGCCACGGCCAGCAGGCCGAACGGCGCCGCCGCCAGCAGCAGCGCCACCTTGATGCCGCCGGCGCAGGCATCGAGCCGCACTTGCGCCTGCAGCTGGCCCGTCGCCACGAACAGGTAGCGGGCCATGCTGAACATGCTATACACGGCCGAGGACAGGCACATGATGCGGATCAAGGGCACACAGCCTAGCCATTGCGTGCCATACAACACCTTGACCAAGGGCAAAGCCATGCAGGCGAGAAAGAGAAAAAACGGCCAGGCCAGCGCCGTCATGTAACTGATCGTGCGCAGATACACGAGTTCCGCCCCGCCCTGCCCCCCTTCCCCGCGGGCACGCGCCGCGAACAGGGGAAACACGACGGGAGAAATGGCGCTGGTAATGGCCTGGTTAAAGATATTGAGCACGCTTTGCGCCTTGCCGAACAGGGCCAGGCTTTCAATGCCGATCAGCTTGCCGATGATGAGGTCCGGCGCCGCCACGCCCGCCTCGTCGACGAGGCCGCCTCCCGTCGCATACGCGCCAAAACGGCCGATGGCGCCCATGCCCCGCCGTCCCGGCAGCCACGGCAGCTCCTTGGGACGCACCAGCAGGCTCACCAGCAGCGACGCGCAGGAACCGGCCAGCGCCGCCCACACTATGCTCATGTAACTGCAGCCCTGCAGCGCCAGCAGCACGGCCACCAGCAGGTTGACGGCGCTATTGGCCGCATTGATGGCGTAGATGGCGCGAAAGCGCAGTTGCCGGCGCAGCATCGGCAAGGTCAGCGCGCTGAACGGGATCAAGACAAAATTGATGGCCAGCAGGCGCAGCACGAGTGTCAGCCGGGGTTCGCCATAGAATTGCGCGAGCGGCGCGCTGGCCAGCAGCACCACCCCCGCCAGCAGCCAGGCGACGAGCAGGCTGGTCGCCAGCGCGGCCCGCAATTTCACGGCATCGAGCTGCTTTTCCTGGATCAGGTATTGCCCCACGCCAAAGTCACGCACCACTTGCGCCAGGGCAACCAGCACGGCGCCCAGCGAATACACGCCCACCTCGGCCGGCGTCAGCAGGCGCGACAGCACCATGGTGGCGACGATGCCCAGCAGCAGCACCGTGTATTTTTCGGCGAAGGAAAAGAAAAACGAATGGCGGGTGGCATTCATCCCCGTGACCGGCGCCTACACGAGGCCGGCATAGAATTGGCGCAGCTGGCGCTCCAGGCGCGGCATCGAATAGCGCTGCACGGTTTCTTCGCGGGCCAGCCGTCCCATGCGGGCGCGCCGTGGCGCATCCATCAGCAGCTGCGCCACGGCCGCGCAGGCGGCGTGCTCGTCGTCCAGCGGCAGCAGCAAGCCGCCGGCGCTGTCGTGCAGGATATCGTGGGTGCCCGGCACATCCGTCCCCACGGCCGGCACGCCGCACGCCATCGCTTCGATGGTGGCGATGCCGAAACCCTCATTTTTACTCAGCAACACATGCAGGTCGAAGGCGGGCATCAGCCATTCGACGCGCTGCTGGAAACCGGCAAACACGACCCTGTCCTGCAAGCCCGTCTGTTGCGCCTGCAGCCGCAGCATGGCATCCAGCGGCCCCGTGCCCACGAGTACCAGATACAAATGGGGAAACCGGGGCGCCAGGCAGGCGAACAGGGCCAGCAGCGCTTGCGGGCGCTTCTGTGCGGAAAGCCGCGCCACGCAGCCGAGCACGAGCGCGTCCGGCGGCAGCCCCAACTGCTGGCGCGCCAGTACTCTCCGTTCCGGCGAGACGATGAACGTTTCCGTATCGACGCCGTTGGGAATCACGGCCAGCCGCGTGTCCGGCGCCAGCATGTCGCGGTACAGGTCGAGGAAATGCCGCATGGACGAGGCCGACACGGCATACACACCCTTGACGGTGCGAAACGCTTCCTGCAGCCGGGGCCGCTGCCAGTCGCTGAACGGCTCCAAGGGAAACGCATTGTGCACGCTGATCACGGCCGGCAAGCGGCATTGCCGGGCCAGCCACAGGATGGAAGCGCCATAGCTGGTCCAGCAAAACGCCACGTGGACGATATCGGGCCGCAGCCGCCGCAGCCGCCACGCGCCCGTGACCCTGGCGCGCAGCCAGTTCCAGCGCCGCCAGGCCCAGTGTTCGAGAAACAAGGGCGGCTCGTACACTTGCACCTGCAGCTGCTGCGCGCGCAAGCCTTGCGCCCACTGGCTGAAACCGGGAAAGCGCCGTAGGGCCAGCACGCTGTCGTAGCCGTTCGCGCCCAGCATCTTCGCCTCTTGCGCCATGCGCAGCTCCATGCCGCCCAGCTCGCCCGAATAACTGCTGATGACGATGCGCGGCAAGCGTTTGCGCCGTCCCCGCCACGCTTCATGGAAGAAACCGCGCAGCCAGGCCCGTTCCCACTGGCGCAGGAACAGGTCGGCGTGGTCGCGCCGCAGCCAGGCCCGCACGGCGCCCAGGGTATCGCGCACGTATCTGCCCAGCATCCAGCGCGGCACGCCGAGGAGTTCCACGCTGGGGGCGAAGGTCGCCAGCCGGCATTGGCCCCGGCCGAACAGCATGGCGCGGCGCAGTATCCAGGCGCGCCGCACTTGCGGGGCACGGATGATGTGCGCCACTTGCGCCCGCGGACAGAACCAGGAAGGGTTGCCGGCCGCATGCATCTCAAGGTTGAGCCGGGTTTCGCTGCCCATGGCGTAATTGGCGCCCTGCGGGCCGATGCTTTCGTCATAGCGTGCGCCCGCCTCGAAGATGCGGCGGCGTATCGCCATGTTGGCGCCCCAGACGAGGCCAGGATAGATGGGGGCGTCGCGCAAGTCGGCGCTGGTGATGCCCCACGTCAAGCCGACCGGCGTCAGGCGCAGCAGCCATGCCTCCGGTTGCTCGCGCCAGGCGGGCACGATGGCGCCGCCGAACAGCGCGTAGCCGGGGTGGGCGCGCGCGCTGTCCTGCAGGCGGCACAGCCAGTCGGATGCGGGCATGGCGTCGTCGTCGCCAAACACGAACAACTCGCCGCCATCGCCCCCTTGGCGCAAGGCGTGTTCGACGGCGCCGTTCAGGGCGGGACTGCGGCCGCGCCGCGCCACGTAGAGATAGCTCAAGGGCAAGCGGCCGCGAAAGGCGGCGATCACCCGGGCCGTGGCGTCGGTGCTGCCATTGTCGGCGATGACCAGGCGCCAGCCGCCCCTGGGCGACTGCAAGCCCATGTAGGCGCGCAATACCTGGGGCAAGGTGCCGGCGCCATTGTAGGTCGCCATGAGAACGGTCAACAAGGACATGCCTCCTTGGTCTTACCATGACAAAACTGATTGGCAGTATTCAACAACGCCGGGCGGTATTGAACCAGTGTACTGAGCCTGCCTGCCAGCCCGTTGACAGGCATCAAGACCTTGGCAAGCCGGGCAACACCAGGAGCGTCCCCCTTCATGCGCGACATATTGATCACCGTCATCATCCTGGGTTCGCTGCCCTTCATCCTGAAGGCGCCGGCCATCGGCGGCCTGATGTGGGTCTGGGTCAGCGTCATGAACCCGCACACGCAGGGCTGGGGTTTCGCCACCCACATGCCGTTCGCCTTCATCATCGCCATCGCCACCCTGCTGGGCCTGCTCATGACGCGCGAACCGAAGAACCTGCCGCTGACCCCCGTCAGCGTGCTGCTGCTGCTGTTCGTCGCGTGGATGAACGTGACGGCGCCGTTCGCCCTGCTGCCCCAGTCGTCGTGGGTGCAGTGGAACAAGGTCATGAAGATCATGCTGATGAGCTTTGTCGTGATGATGGTGATACGCTCGCGGCGCGACATCGTGCGCCTGGTCTGGGTGCTGGTGGGCTCGATCGGCTATTACGGCGTGAAAGGCGGCATCTTCACCATCCGCAGCGGCGGCACGGAACGGGTGTGGGGGCCGGAAGATACGTTTATCGGCGATAACAACGCGCTGGCCCTGGCCCTGATCATCACCATCCCCCTCATGTATTACTTGCAGCAAAACACGGACCGACGCTGGCTGCGCCACGGCTTGTCCGGGGCCATGCTGCTGTCGGCCCTCGCCGCGCTGGGCTCGTATTCGCGCGGCGGCTTGCTGGCCATCGCCGCCATGGGCCTGTTCATGTGGCTGAAAAGCGACCGCAAGCTGGTGCTGGGCGCGCTGCTCGCCGCGGTCACGCCGCTGCTGCTGGCCTTCATGCCCGAGCGCTGGGCCGAACGCATGGACACCATCAATACCTACCAGGACGACGAATCCGCCATGGGCCGCCTGAATGCGTGGCGCATGGCCTGGAACCTGGCGCGCGACCGCTTTTCCGGCGGCGGCTTCGACGTCTCCGACGCCGCCGTCTTCGCCCGCTATGCGCCGAACCCCATGGATGTGCACGCGGCGCACAGCATCTACTTCCAGGCGCTGGGCGAACACGGCTTTATCGGCTTGCTGATTTACTTGGCGCTGGGCATCGCCACCTGGCGCACGGCGGCCGCCATCATCCGCCGCACGCGGAGCAAGCCGGAATTGCGCTGGGCGCACGGCCTGGCCACCATGAGCCAGGCCAGCCTGATCGGCTTTGCCGTGGGCGGCGCCTTCCTCAGCCTGCTGTATTTCGACATGCCCTACTACCTGATGGCCGCCCTGATCGCCACGCGCATCGTCGTCGAACAGCAGGCGCCGGCCCCGACATTGCGCCAGGCCAAGCCCCGCACCGCCATCGCGGAGCAGCCATGACGGCCGCCTTGTCCATCCTGATCTACCACCGCGTGCTGGCGCGGCCCGACCCGCTGTTTCCCGGCGAAGTCGATGCGGCCCTGTTCCAGCGCCAGTTGCGCCTGTTAAAGCGTTTCTATACGCCGCTGCCGCTGGACGATGCCGTGCGGCGCCTGCAGGATGGCAGTCTGCCGCCGCGCGCCGCCTGCATCACCTTCGACGACGGCTATGCGGACAATGCGCAAGTCGCCCTGCCGCTGCTGCAGCGCCACGGCTTGCATGCCACGTTCTTTATCGCCACGGGCTACCTGGACGGGGGACAGATGTGGAACGACACGGTGATCGACGCCGTGCGCCAGGCGCCAGGCGCGGTGCTGGACTTGCGCGCACAGGAATTGGGGGCTTTCCCCGTCGCCACCCTGGCGCAGCGGCAGGCGGCCATCGCCACCTTGCTGGGCCGGCTCAAATACCTGCCCTTTGCACAGCGCCAGCGCCTGGCCATGCAGATCCGCCGCCAGGCGGGCGCCCGGGCAAGCGCGCCAGCCATGCTGAGCACGGCGCAACTGCGCCAGCTGCACGGGGCCGGCATGACGCTGGGCGGGCACACGGCCAGCCATCCGATTCTATCGACCCTGGCGGAGCGGGCCGCGCAGCTGGACATCGCGAATGGCAAGCAGCAGCTGGAAAGCCTGGTCCAGGCGCCCGTCACCCTGTTTGCCTATCCGAACGGCAAGGCCGGGCGCGATTATGGCGCGCCGCACGTGGCGATGGTCAAGCGCCTCGGTTTCCAGGCGGCCGTCGCGACGGACTGGGGCGTGGCGCGCCCCGGCGCGGATCTGGACTTGCTGCAGCTGCCCCGCTTTACGCCGTGGGATCGAGGACGGCTGGCGTTTCTGTGGCGCATGCAGCAAAACCGCCGGCAAGCGCACCCAGCGCGCCCGGATGCTGGCTGAGCCACTGTTCCAGCATCAGCAGCAGCCACACCATGGTGCCGTGATAGGCCGGGTGTTCCGCCAGCAAGCGCCCTTGCAGATCGTCGATGAAGGCGGGCCGCACGATGCCGCGCCCGCGCAGCTGGGTCAGGTTGTCGAAGGCAAACTCGCGCAGCGGCACGTGGCTGTGCAGCCACTGGCCGAACGGCAGGCCAAAGCCGTGCTTTTTCTTGCGCACGATGGCCGGCGGCAAGATCTCGGCCAGCGCCCGCTTGAAGAACGGCCGCAAATTTTGTCCGTCGAGCTTGTCCCGCGGCGCCAGGCACGCGGCAAACGCCACCATCGCATCGTGCAGGAAGGGAAACGCCGCTTCCACGCCGGCCAGCTCGCACGCCTTGCGCACCTTGAACAAGTCGTTGTCGGCCAGGGTGAAGCGCATGTCCAGGGCCAGCAGCTCATTGATCTGGCTCAAGCCCTGGCCTTGCCGCTCCCAATACGCGCCATTCACGCAGCCAGGCGCCATGCCGGGGTCGATGGTGTCGATGAAGCCCGCTTCCAGCACCGTGCGGTAACCATGGCGCAGCAGCAAGTTATAGCCGTCGAGGCGGGCCGGCAACGGCAAGCTGGCTTGCTCGATGTAGCGGCGCGCCTTGTCGCCCAGCCGCCACGGTTTGCCTGTCTGTTCACGGAACAGCAGCGGCTCGATGATGGCCTGGCGCAAGATGACGGGCAAGCGCTCGTACTGCGACAGCAAGGCCTGGTGCGCATAGCGCGCATTGCCGCCAAACAGTTCATCGCCGCCGTCGCCGCCCAGCAAGCGCGTCACGCCATCCTCGCGCGCCATCTGCGCGCAATAGTAAGCGGGAATGGCCGAGGCATTGCCGAAAGGCTGGTCGAAAATGGCCGCCATGGCGGGGATGGCGGCCAGCACGTCGCCTGGCGTCACATAGCGTTCATGGTGCAGGCTGCCCGCATGGCTGGCCGCCAGGCGCGCATACGCCATTTCGTCATAGCCGGGAAAGTCGAAACCGATGGAATACGTGCGCGCGGGCCGGCCCGTCACTTGCCCCATGATGGCGGCCAGGGTGGAACTGTCCGTGCCCCCGCTGAGAAACGCTCCCGTGTCCGCCCCATCCGCGCCCAGGCTGCTTTCCACGGCCAGTCGCAGCAGGCGCAGGAATTCCTGCTTGTTGCTGGCGAAGGTGGCCCGCGTGCGCGCCGCCGGCTCCTGGAAGGCCAGCTGCCAATAGCTGCCCTTGCATTGCTTGCCGCCCCGCATGTGCAGGTATTCGCCGGGCAGCAGGCGCTGCTGGCCCAGGTAAGCCGTGGCGGGGCCCGGCACCATGTGGAAGTACAGGTAGTGATACAGGGCCTGCGGATCGAGCGCGCCCCGCACGGACGGATGGGCCAGCAAGGCGTCCGCCGAGGAGGCAAAGAACAAGCCTTGCGCATTGCTCGCATAGCTGAGCGGATGCATGCCGGCGCGGTCCACGGCCAGCAGGGCCGAGCCGGAAAAGGCGTCGAGGATGGCCAGCGCGAAGGGCCCGGACAGGCTGGCGCAAGCCGCCACGCCCCGGCTCAGCCACAGGGAAGCGAGGCGGCACGCCACGTCGTCGGCCGAACCGTCGAGCTCGGGCCGGCCCCACAGGGCCACTTGCAAGCCATCTTGCTGATACACATGGCGACTGCCGTCGATGGCGGCCACGGCCACGCCGCCCACTTCGCTCAAGCTGCTGGCCAGCGGCGCGCCATCGAAACGCGACAGGGGCGCCGCCATGCTTGCCAGCGCGGTCGCCGCGTTGGGCGCGGCGCCATCGGACGCCATGCCGCCCTGCGCAGCGGCAAGGCTGGCAGCGCCGTGCGCCACCGCGCCAGGCGCGGCCAGCCAACCGCACAGGCCGCTCATACGAGCACCTCGGCCGGCAGCGGATGGCCGAGAAACGCCGTCGGGCTGGCCGTCAAGCCGTAGGCGCCCGACTGGAACACCACCACCAGATCGCCCTCCTCGGCGCGCGCCATCTCCATTTGATCGGCCAGCAAGTCCAGCGGCGTGCACAGCGGCCCTACGACGGACGCCACTTCGCGCGGCCCGCCCAGCAGCCGGTTGCCGATGGCGACCGGGTAATTCTTGCGTATCAGCTGGCCAAAGTTGCCGGACGCGGCCAGGTGATGGTGCAAGCCGCCATCCGTCACGAGAAATACCTGTCCATGCGACACCTTGCGTTCAAGCACCTTGCACACATACACGCCCGCCTCGGCCACCAGATAGCGTCCCAGTTCCAGGTTCAGGCGCGCACCTGGGGCTTCCTGGGCCAGGATGGCGAGCTGCCGCTGCAAACCATCGGCCACGGGCGCCAGGTCCAGCGCCTGGTCGCCGGGAAAATACGGCACGCCGAAGCCGCCGCCGATATTCAGGGTGCGCAAGGGCGACGGCGCGCTGTCGGCCAGTTGCAGGGCCAGTTGCACGCTGAGCGCCTGCGCCTCGGCCAAGGCTGGCGCCGACAGGCTTTGCGAACCCGCGTACAGGTGGAAGCCGTGAAAATCCAGTCCCAACTGGCCGATGCGGCCCAGCAGCGCCGGCACCAGGGCCGCATCGACGCCGAACGGCTGCGCCCCGCCGCCCATGCGCATGCCCGTGCGGCGCAAGGCGAAATCGGGATTCACGCGCACGGCCACCCTGGCAGTCAGGCCCAGCCGTTCGCTGGCCAGCGCCAGGCGTTCCAGCTGGGCGCCCGACTCCACGTTGACCAGCACGCCCGCGGCCACGGCCCGCGCCAGTTCCCCATCGCTCTTGCCCGGTCCCGCAAAACTGATGCGTTCAGCCGGCATGGGCGTATCGAGCGCGGTGGCCAGTTCGCCGCCGGACGCCACGTCGATGCCATCGACCAGGCCCGCCAGCGACTGCACCACGGCCGGCATGGGGTTGGCCTTCATGGCGTAATGCACGTGCACGCCGGCGGGCAAGGCGGCGCGCAAATCCGCCACGCGCCGCGCGATGTGCGCCCGTTCATAGGCATAGAACGGCGTACTGCCCACCCGCTGGGCCAGCCGGCGCAGGGAAACACCGCCCAGCTGCAGCATGTCGTTTTCCACCGCGAACTGGCGCAGCGGTTGGTGCGATGGCAATTCCGTATTGTTCGAGCGTATCAAGTCCTTCATGCCGCATCTCCTGATTGGACCGCATACGCATGCGCCAGTTCCCTGGCCAGCAAGGGGCGGTCGATCTTGCCGTTCGGGTTGCGCGGCAACACGCCGTCGCGGATCTCCACCCACAGCGGCACCATATAGCTGGGCAGGCGCGCGCGGCAGGCGGCCAGCACGCTGTCGCGCAGCAAGACGACGCCCGGCGCGGGCGTGACGAGCAAGGCGATGGCCTGGCCCAGCACGGCATGGGGCAAGCCCAGCGCGGCCGCCTCGCCCACCAGCCCGCTCGCATACACGACTTCCTCGATCTCGGCCGGGCTGACCCGGTAGCCGGACGTCTTGATCATGTCATCGCTGCGGCCCACGAAATACAGGTAGCCGTCCGCATCGCGGCGCACCGTGTCGCCCGACCAGACGGCCAGTTCCGGCAGCACCAGGCCGCTCGCCTGGGGCGGCAGCGGCTTGAAGCGCTCGGCCGTGCGCGCCGCATCGTTCCAGTAGCCGAGCGCCACCAGCGCGCCGCGGTGCACGAGTTCGCCCGGCTCGTCCGTGTCGCACGCGCTGCCGTCCGGGCGCAGCACCAGCACTTCCGCGTTGGGGATCGCTTGCCCGATGGAATCGGGGCGCCGCTCCAGCTGTTCCGGCGCCAGGTAGGTGGAGCGGAACGCTTCCGTCAAGCCATACATCAGATACACCTGCACGCGCGGCAGCGACTGGCGCAGCCGGTCGAGCGTGGAGCGCTGCATCACGCCGCCCGAATTGGTGATGTAGCGCAAGGGCGTGGACAAGGGCCAGCTCAGCTGCGACAGCTGCACCCACAGGGGCGGCACGGCGGCCAGTCCCGTGATGGCTTCCTGCTCGACGGCTTCGACGATATCGCGCAGCAGCAGGTAATTCATCAGCACGGCGCAGGCGCCGCTGGCAAACGCCGTCGTCAGCTGGCTCAGGCCGTAATCAAAACTGAGCGGCAGGACGCACAGGATGCGGTCTTGCGGCGTATTGCGCAAATAGCCCGACACACTGAGGGCGCCCGCCAGCATGTTGCGGTGCGACAGCACCACGCCTTTCGGCCGCCCCGTGCTGCCCGAGGTATATAGAATGGCGGCCATGTCCGCGTCGATCGCCGCATGCGGCCGGAGCGCGGGCGCGCCGGCGGGCACGTTGGCGGGCATGGCGCTCCACGCCAGCACGCGCACCTTGCCCAGGCGCGATTCCGGCAGCGCTTCGCCCGTCAGCAGCACCGTGCGCAAGTCCGGACACGCGGCCAGCGCGGGGCCCAGCTGCGCCAGGCGTTCGCGCGAGGTGACGAGGATGTCCACGTTGCAATCGGCCAGGATGTACGCCACCTGCTCCGGCCTGAGCAGCGGGTTGACAGGCACGAACACGCCGCCGGCCGCCGCCGCGCCAAACATGGCGCTGACGTTTTCCGGGCGTTTTTCCAGGTACACGGCCACGCGCGCGCCGCGCTGCAAGCCCAGGGCCAGCAGGGTGCCAGCCGTCTCGCGCACGGATTGCGCCAGCGCGGCATAGTGCATTTCCTCACCCTGCCACGACAGGGCCGGCGCCTGCGGCGCGCGCTGCGCCGTTTCAAAGATCAGATCGTGTATCAGTGTCGCCATCGTGTCATCCCCGGGTTGCCATGATTGCCATGCATTCCCCTATGATTCAGACAAACGGCCACAGCGGTCTTGATTTTGATCAATTAACAGTTTCAGCAACACAGCTTGAGCCGGCGCAAGACCGCCGCTGGCCGCTGCGCTCTAATGGACAGCGTTGGCTGCAAAGCCGCCCCATCCGTTACCGCCATGGCCCTGTCCCCGCAATTTCCCCTGCTGCAACGGCTGGCCGCCAGCCTCGATCAACTGGGCTGGCGCGACAGCGCCTGGCTGGCCGTGGCGCGGCTGCTGGCGATGGTGACGGGCGGACGCTGCGCGCTATATCGCTACCAGTTCGTCGCGCAGGCCGTGGCGCCCGGCTCGCTGTGCCGCGGGCGCGGCCAGTCGATCAAGGTGACGCCCTGCCTGGCGGAAGCGGACTTGCCGCCCGGTCCCGAGCGCCGGCCCGGCGCCCTGCGCGAACGCTACCGGCAAGGCGCGCAATGCCTGGTGGCGCGCGACGCGTCGGGCATGCTGGGCTGGATCTGGCTGCTGCGCCACGGCTGCCAGGAAGACGAGGTGCGCGCCCGCTATGCGCTGGCGTCGCAGCAGTCGTCGTGGGACCTGGACGTATGGGTGCATCCCGGACGGCGCGGCGGCCTCGTCTTCGCGCGCCTGTGGGAAGAAGCCAACGCCGTGCTGCACGCGCAGGGCGTGCGCTGGACGTGCAGCCGCATCTCGCGCTTCAACCGCGCCTCGCTGGGCGCCCATGCGCGCCTGGGCACGCACGCGCTGGGCACGGCCACCTTCATTCGCTGCGGGCGCTGGCAAGCGATGGCCGCCAGCCTGCCGCCGTATCTGCACCTGTCGCGCCGCGCCGACGATATGCCCTGCCTGGTCTTCGATACGTCTTCCCTGCCGCACTACCCTTCCCTGGAGCTGACATGCCGCATCTTGAAGCAGTAAAGCACATCCTCGACACGACGCTGGGCTTGAACGGGCGCGTGCTGGAAGCCCACACGCCGCTGCTGGGCAGCGTGCCGGAACTCGACTCGATGGCCGTGATCGGCGTGATCGCCGCGCTGGAAGACCATTTCGGCATCGTGGTCGCCGACGACGACATCCATGCGCGCCACTTCGCCACCGTGGGCACCCTGCACGATTTCGTGTTTGCAAAGCTGCGGGCATGAACCGCGCCGCCCTCGACGCCCTGCCGCTGCTGCCCTTCTTCCTGCCCGCCAGCGGCGGCCAGCGCTACTGCCTGCTGCACCTGCCGCCGCCGGGCCAGGCCGCGCGCGGCGGCATCCTCTACGTGCATCCGTTCGCGGAAGAGCTGAACAAGAGCCGCCACGTGGCCGCCGCGCAGGCGCGCGCCTTTGCCGCGGCCGGCTACAGCGTGCTGCAGATCGACCTGTTCGGCTGCGGCGACAGCAGCGGCGACTTTGGCGAAGCGCGCTGGGACATCTGGCACAACGACCTGCACCTGGCTTGCGCGTGGCTGGCGCAGCGCGTCGACGGCCCGTTGAGCGTGTGGGGCTTGCGCCTGGGCGCCCTGCTGGCCCTCGATTTCGCCAGCCGCGCGCCGCTGCCCCTGGCGCGCTTGCTGCTATGGCAACCGGAACTCGACGGACGGCGCAGCATCGACCGCTTCCTGCGGCTGCGCCTGGCGTCCCACATGCTGGCCGGGGCCTCGCAGGAAGCGCCCGGCCAGGCGCGCGCCGCGCTGGCGGAAGGTGAACCTGTGGAAGTGGCCGGCTACCTGCTGGCGCCCGAACTGGCGCAGGCCATCGACGGTGTCAACGCGTCGACGCTGCTGCCTTGCGTGCCCGTCTACTGGCTCGATTACCGCGCGGCGGAGCAAAAGGACGCCTGGTCGCCGCCGCTGCTGGCGCGGCAATGGCGCAAACGCGGCGCCGCCGTGCACGTGGCCAGCTTCGATGACGGCCCGTTCTGGCACAGCGGCGAGCTGCTCGCGTGTCCGCAACTGCTGTACGCCACGCGGGAACTGTGCCGCGACTGGCTCGACGAGGAAAGGTCCCGGTCATGAAGCGCGACGACAGCCGGCAGCACCCCGCGGCGCACGCCGTGCGCGAGCTGGCCCTGCGCTTTCGCAGCGCAGCCGAAGACAGCGAGGCGCAGGCGCGCCTGGCCGGCATCCTCAGCCTGCCCGACGCGCCTGGCCCGCGCGGCGTCCTGATCGTCACGGGCGGGCCGCAGTACCGGATCGGCAGCCACCGCCAGTTCGTCTTGCTGGCGCGCGCGCTGGCCGCGCAAGGCTGGCCCGTGCTGCGCTTCGACTTGCGCGGCATGGGCGACAGCGAGGGCGGCGCGCGCGATTACCGCGCCGCCGGTCCCGACATCGCCGGGGCGCTGGCGCAATTCTTCGACGCCGTGCCGGCCTTGCGCGAAGTGGCGCTGTGGGGCTTGTGCGACGGCGCCACGGCCGCCGCCTGCCATGCGCCGCGCGACGCGCGCGTCAAGGCGCTGGTCCTGCTCAACCCGTGGGTGCGCAGCAGCGCCGGCCTGGCGCGCGCCACCTTGCGCCATTATTACTTGGGGCGCCTGCTGCAAGGCGATTTCTGGCGCAAGCTGGCCAAAGGCGGACTGCGGCTGGGCGCCAGCCTGGCGTCGCTGCGCCAGGTGGCGGACGCCACGCGGGGGCAGGCGCAGGCAACGGGGGAAGACGACGCGCCCGCGCCGGCCCTGCTGCGGGCGCTGGCGCAATTCCAGGGCAAGGTCTTGCTGATCCTCAGCGGCGACGACCTGGGCGCGCGCGAGTGGCAAGCGCTGCTCGATGGCGACGCTACGTGGCGCGCCGTGGCCGCCCGCGCGCAATGGACGCAGGCGCGGGTCGACGGCGCCAACCACACGTTTGCCAGCGCCGCCTGGCGCGGCGCGGTCGAACAGCTGTGCGCGCGGTGGCTGCAGTCATGGTAGCGGCCCGACCAAAACGGGTGCTGATGGTCGCCTACCATTTTCCGCCCCTGGCAGGCGGCAGCGGCATCTTGCGCACCCTGGGCTTTGCGCGCCATTTGCCCGACTGCGGCTGGCAGCCGCTCGTGCTCAGCCCCAGCGCCAGCGCGTATGCGCAGCGGGGCGATACGCAGCTGGCGCAAGCCGCCACGCAAGCCACCGTGCGGCGCACCCTGGCGCTGGACGCGGCGCGCCATTTCGCCATCGGCGGGCGCTATCCGCGCTGCCTGGCGCTGCCCGACCGCTGGAGTTCCTGGTGGCTGAGCGCCGTGCCGGCCGGCCTGCGCATGATCCGCGCCTACCGTCCCGACGCCATCTGGTCGACATACCCGATCGCCACGGCGCATTTGATCGCGCTGACCCTGCAAAAACTCAGCGGCCTGCCGTGGATCGCCGACCAGCGCGACCCGATGCTCGACGACAGCGACCCGCAGGCGCCGTATCCGCCCGAGCCGCGCCTGCACCGCATGCATGCGTGGATCGAACAGCGCATCGCGGCGCGCAGCGCGGCCATCGTCTGCACCACGCCGGGCGCCATCGCGGCGCACCAGCGGCGCCTGGCGCAGGTGGCGCGCGAGCGTTTCCACCTGATCGAGAACGGTTACGATGATGACGGTTATGAGCATGACGGAGGCCATGAACGCGCGGGCCGGCGCGGCCGCTTCCTGCTGCTGCACAGCGGCGTGATCTACCCGTCCGAGCGCGATCCGCAAGCGCTGTTCGAGGCGCTGGCCCGGCTGCGCCGCGAGGGCGTGCTCCACGCGCGCAATTTCCAGCTGGTGCTGCGCGCCACGGGCCACGATGCGTGGCTGGCGGGCCTGCTGGTGAAATACGCCATCCTCGACCTGGTGCGCCTGGAACCCTTGCAGCCGCACGGCGCGGCGCTGCAGGAAATGCAGGCCGCGGACGGCTTGCTGCTGCTGCAGGCGGCCAATTGCAACGGGCAGATTCCCGCCAAGCTGTATGAATACCTGCGCTGCCGCCGACCCATCCTCGCGCTGACCGACGCGGCGGGCGACAGCGCGGCCAAGCTGCGCCACTGCGGCATCGACACCATCGGCCAGCTGGCCTCCAGCGGCGATTGCGCGCGCGCCCTGCTGCGCTTCCTGGAACTGGCGCACCAGGGCCAGGCGCCGCTGGCCAGCCCCGCCGCCATCGCCCTGCAATCGCGGCAAGCCCGCAGCAACGCCCTGGCCGCCTTGCTGGACCAGGTCAGTCACAGGAGCCCGACATGAAGCATCGCCTGCTTGCCTGCACCCTCGCCGCCTGCTGCGCCCATGCCGGCGCGGCCGAATGCCCGCCCTACGTCAAGCACACGCCGGGCGGCGACTACACGAACGAGGAAGACCGTTCCGGCCTGTCCGTGGTCGAGAAATTCCATTTTTCGCGCGCCGTGGAAACGCTCACGCAAGGCATGACGGCCAGCCTGGGCGGCGACATCAGCTACACGCTCGAGCACTTCCCGAATCACCACCGGGCGCTGGCGTCGATGGCAAAACTCGGCTTGCGGCTGAAAAGCGCGCAGCCCGTCGGCGCCCGCTACACGGTCAACTGCTACTTCGAACGGGCGATCGCCTTCGCGCCGCACGACGTGACGGCGCGCATGGTGTACGGCAACTACCTGCTGGCCACGGGCCAGGACGCGGCGGCGCTGGAACAGCTGGACTCTGCCAGCCGCCTGGCGCCCGACCAGGCCACCATCCAGTACAACCTGGGCTTGATGTATGTGAAAAAGAAGGAATACGACAAGGCCAGCGCGCACGCGCAAAAAGCCTACGCGCTGGGCTTTCCCTTGCCTGGCCTGAAGAACAAGCTGAAGGCGGCGGGCAAGTGGAAAGAACCGCCGCCGGCCGCCGTGGAAGCCAAGGAAGCACCGAAGGCAGCGACAGAACCGGCCGTGCCGCCGGTCGAACAGCCTAGCGGGGAATGACGGCCGGCCGCCCGGCCACGCTCGCATGCCCGGTCGGCGACGCGGCCAGCGCGGCCGCCAGGTCGCGCCGCGACTGCGCCTTGTCGGCGGCATTGCCGATGTGCGCCAGTTCCGCCGGCTGCAGCACGGTGGCGGTGAGCAGCATCACTTCGCCGTACGGCGTGGCGAAGGACGGGGGAATGGTGGCCACGCCCTGGGCCAGCAGCACGCCCACCTGTTCGTTTTCGTCTTCCAGTCCCTTGGGCGCATCCTGCACGTCCAGCACCATCGACACGCTGCCGTGGCGCTGCACCAGCAAATCGATGGAACCGTGGTCGGCCACGTTCTGGCTGACCTGGTAAATCACGTCGAACAGCCAGGATTGCGCCACTTCCTGGTCGTCGAAGGCGGACAGCGGCGCTTCGATGCACACTTCCAGCAGGTGGCCGCGCGGGACGAACACGTCGTCGTCATCCTCGAAGGGATCGCTCAAGCCATCGCTGGCGAGAATGATCGACCCGGCGCGGCGGATCACGCGCCACGCCTGGCGCAACGACGGCCAGCGCGGGCCTCCCATGAAGGCGGGGTTGACGAGGGGCGCCAGCACGTCGGCATCTACAGTGCCCAGGGTGGCATAGAATGCGTCGCGCCCGGCGCAGGCCGCAGCCAGCATCCGCGCGCCCGCTTCCTTGCCGACGACGGCGTCGTCCGGTTGCGCTACTTGCGGGATAGCGTTTTCAGGCATGAGATTCCTCTTTGAATTAATCGGCGGGTGGAAAATCGTGGTACGAGCGTGGCAAGTAGCCCCAGATGCGCGCCACCCGGTCGCGCACCTCGAAATCGAAGCCGATGCGTGCCAGTTCCGGCACGATCCACACGCCATGGTCGATGATTTTCTTGGGCAGCAGCATGGCCACGTGTTCTTCCGAGTACAGGCTGATGTCGAACCATTCCACGCCCAGGAAGGGAAACGGCGGGTGGTAATCCCATTCCGTATCCCAGCGCGAGACATAGCCGGTGACGGAGCCGTAACGGTAGGACGGCGCCCAGTCAGGCTGCCCGCGCATGAAGGCCAGCAACGCGTTCCACTTGCAGTCGTTGGCGGCGCCGGCCAGGTTGCGCCGCGCGATGTGGCCGCGCAGCTTGCGCTTGACGTCGTCGCCGCCCGCATCGGCCTGCGGCAGGCCGTGCGTCGCTGATGCCGTCATGCGGGCGTCTCCTGCGCGTCGCTCACGCGGAGGTTCGCCCGCAAATCCTCGACCAGGCGCTTGCGGCTGCTCAAGGCGTATTCGATGGGCGAAAAAGGCATGGCGGCCGCCGCATAGGCATCGATCAGCGCATGCATCTGCTGCGCCTGCGCTTGCGGCAACAGCGTCTTGCTGCCATTCCCGCTTTGCTGCGCGAGCTTTTCCTGCAGCACTTCCTTCCAGGCGATGTGCGCCTCGGACATGGGATTGGCCACGCACAGGGAAAACGTGCCGTTCAAGAAATACATCCAGGCGCTGTCGGTACGGGCGCGCAAGCCCTCCGCGATCGGCGCGCCCCTGTCGTCGAAACTGTCGCGCAGGCGCCAGGTCGTCAGGTTCAAGGTCGCCAGCGCGGCCCCGTAACGCGACGCAAATTGCGCCTGCAGGCGCGCTTGCGCCATTTCCGGCCCTTCGGCGAGTGCGTGCAGCGCCACGGCGATCCAGGCCAGCTGGGACGGTGGAAAATAACGGCCGGCCCTGGCCCCCGGCGCCGCCATGGCGCCAAAGACGAACGAGCACAGATTGCCACTGGCATCGACCACGTATGCCGGCGCGGGAACCAGACGAGCCTGGATCAGGGCGTCGATTTCTTCCATGGTCATGGCGGCGGCGGCCGCCAGCTGCGTCTCGTCCAGATAGTGCTGCGCGAGATAATGATCGAGTTCCGTCATGCGCCGGCTTCCATGTTGATGACTGTGGTATCGGCCAACACGCTTACGGCGCCACCGGCTTGACCTTGGACGCGGCCAGCACGGCGCGCGCGCGGGCTGTGTCGATATCGTCGGCCGTGGCCAGCGCCACGCCCATGCGGCGGCGGGCGAACGATTCCGGCTTGCCGAACAGGCGCAAGTCCGCGCCCGGCACGCTCAAGGCGTCGGCCACGCCTTCGAAGGCGATGCCTTTCGCTTCCAGCTGGCCATAGATGACGGCCGAGGCGCCGGGCGAACGCAGCGCCACGTTGACGGGCAAGCCGAGGATGGCTTTCGCGTGCAGCTCGAATTCGCTCTGCACCTGGCTGGCCATGGTGACCATGCCCGTGTCGTGCGGACGGGGGCTCACTTCCGAGAACCACACCATGTCGTCCTTGACGAACAGCTCCACGCCGAACAGGCCCAGGCCGCCCAGGTTGTCCGTCACCTTGCGCGCGATCTCGCGCGCGCGTTCGAGGGCCAGCGGCGCCATGCGGGCCGGCTGCCACGATTCCACGTAGTCGCCGTGCACCTGCAAGTGGCCGATCGGCTCGCAAAACTGCGTCTCGACCTGTCCCGCAGCACCCACGGCGCGCACCGTCAGCAGGGTGATTTCATAATCGAAGTCGATGAACCCCTCGACGATGACCCGGCCCGTATCGACCCGGCTGCCGCTGGCCGCATACGCCCACGCCGCGTCCACCTCGGCGGCGCCATCCAGCTTGGACTGGCCCTTGCCCGACGACGACATCACGGGTTTCACGACGCACGGGAAGCCGATTTCCCGGCAAGCGTCCTGCAACTCCTGCAGGCTGCTGGCGAAGCGGTACGGCGACGTCGCCACGCCCAGGGTTTCGGCGGCCAGGGTGCGGATGCCTTCGCGGTTCATCGTCAGCACGGCCGCGCGCGCGTTCGGAATGCACGTGATTTGCCCGGCCGCTTCCAGCGCCGCCAGGGTATCGGTGGCGATGGCTTCGATTTCCGGCACGATCAGATCCGGCTTTTCCAGGGCTATCAAGGCAGCCAGCGCCACGCCGTCGCTCATGTCGATCACGTGCGAGCGGTGCGCCACCGGATGGCCCGGCGCGTTCGGATAGCGGTCGACGGCGATCACTTCCACGCCCAGGCGCTGCAGCGAAATGATCACTTCCTTGCCCAGCTCACCGGAACCGAGCAGCATGACTTTGATGGCGGTGGGCGACAGCGGTGTGCCGAAGGTGCGGGGCGCGATGGTGCTGCTGGTGGTGCGAGTGGTCATGGCAGGGTCTGTAGGCAGATGGAAAGATGGCTGGGACTATAACAAATGCCGGCCCGCTTGGACAGGGTGCGCCAACCGTGCAGGCGCTGGCGGCGGCACTTGCCAGCGCCCGCAGTCAATGCAATAATTGAGAATGATTCTCAATTAACCATCGCCGACCATCGTCCCAGCCGCCATGAACCCTGCCGCACCGCCCGACCTTGCCACCCTGTACCGCGCCCACCACGGCTGGCTGCAGGGCTGGCTGCGGCATAAGCTGGGCTGCGGCGCCGATGCGGCCGACGTGGCGCACGACACCTTCCTGCGCCTGCTGCAGCGGCGCGAACGGCCGCAGCCGGCCCTGCGCGAACCGCGCGCCTACCTGACGCGCATCGCGCAAGGCCTGGTGATCGACCATTACCGGCGCCGCGACGTGGAATACGCCTACCTGCAGGCGCTGGCCGCCCTGCCCGAGCAGACGGCGCCGTCGCCCGAAACGCGGCTGCTGATCATCGACACCCTGGTGCGCCTCGATACGGCGCTCGACGCCCTCAAGCCGCGCGCCAGGCTGGCCTTTTTGCTGGCCCAGCTGGACGGCTTGACGGGTCCCGCCATCGCCGCCAGGCTCGAAGTCTCGCTGGCCACTGTCGAGCGCGACCTGGCCAGTGCCTGGCGCGCCTGCTACCGCGTGTATTTCCAGTGACGGCCGCCTTGCAGGATGACCCCGTCGAGCAAGCGATCGCCTGGGCCGTGCGCCTGCAGATGCACGGCGCCACGCCGGACGCCCTGCTCTCGCTGCAGCACTGGCGCGATGCCGATCCCGGCCACGAACAGGCGTGGCAGCGCCTGGCCGCCATCGGCAATCAATTCTCGGGCTTGCCGCCGGAAGCGAGCCGCGCCACCCTCGACGCCAGCCTGGCGCGCCGCCGCCAGCGCCGCCAGGCATTGAAAGTGCTGGCCGGCATCGGCTTTGCCGGCACGGCCGCCTGGTTCGCCATCGACACGCAGGCCGACTACCGCACGGGCACGGGGCAACGCCTGGCCGCGCGCCTGCCGGACGGCAGCTTGCTGCACCTGAATGCGGGAACGGCCGTCAGGCTGCGCTTTGACGGCAAGCAACGGCTGCTGACCTTGCTGCATGGCGAGCTGGCCGTCACCACGCAAGCCGACCCGCAGCGCCGGCCGTTTCTCGTCGACACGGGCGAAGCGCGCATGCTGGCGCTGGGCACGCGCTTCACGGTGCGCCGTCTCGCCGGCGCCGACGGCATGCTGACGCGCCTGGCCGTGCAGGAACACGCGGTGCAGCTGCAGGCCGGCGCAAGCACAGGCGTGGCCAGTCCCGTGCTGGTACGGGCCGGCGACAGCGTCGTGACGGATGGCGCGCGCACCTGGCGCGAACCGGCGCATGACGATCCGGCCGCCTGGCTCGACGGCGTGATTGCCGCGCGCGACATGCCCCTGGGCCAGCTGGTGGCAGAACTGGCGCGCCACCGGCACGGCTTGCTGCTGTGCGACGCCGATATCGCCAGCTTGCCCGTTTCCGGCGTCTTCCAGCTGGACGACCCCGAGCGGGTCCTGCGCGTGCTGCTGCAGACGCAGCCCATCGTGGCCGTGTACCGCACGCGCTTCTGGGTCACGCTGAAAAAAGCGTAAAAAAGATGAGGGGATCGGGCTGGCCGCACGGCATACAGCTTGATACCCCCCAACTTGATAGCGATTATGAACCACTCTTTCCTGCCCTGCCCCCAGCCATTTCCCCCACTTCCCGCCCGCTTTCCTGCCCGGTCTCCCGCCCGCTCCCGCCTGGCCGGCGCCGTCGCCGGCGCCCTGCTGCTGCTCGGCGCGGCGCCCGTCCTGGCCCAGCACAAGCCGCCGCAGGCCAGCAGCGCCAGCGCCACGTATGCCCTGCAGATCGCCGCCGGCCCGCTCGATGCGGCGCTGGAACAGCTGGCGCGCAAGGCGGGCCTGACGCTTACCTACCAGGCGGCCGAGGTGCGCGGCTTGCGCACGGCCGGCCTGGCCGGCAATTACAGCGCGGCGGCCGGCCTCGATGCGCTGCTGGCCGGCAGCGGCCTGGCGGCGCTGCGGCTGGCGCCCAACGATTTCGTCCTGCGCCCCCTGCCCAGGTCCGCGAACGCGGCGGCCGACGGCGCGCAGCAACTGGCCGAAATCACGGTCACGGCCGGCGGCGAGCCGGCGCTGGAAACGGAAGGCAGCGGCGCCTATGCGGCGGCGCTGGCCGGCACGGCCACGCGTTTTACCCTGTCGCCGCGCGAAACGCCGCAATCGCTGACCGTCATCACGCGCCAGCAGATGGATGACCAGGGCGTGCTGAGCCTGGCCGACGTGCTGCAGCAAACGCCGGGCGTGACCGTCTCGCACGACGATACGGAGCGCTACAACTACTATGCGCGCGGCTTCAGCCTGAACAGCTTCCAGTATGACGGCGTGCCCACCTTCGATTTCAGCACCAATTCGAACGGCCTGGGCATCCGCGACATGGCCATCTACGACCGGGTGGAAGTGGTGCGCGGCGCGAATGGCCTGATGAGCGGCGCCGGCAGCCCGGCCGGCGCCGTCAACCTGGTGCGCAAGAAACCCACGCGCCAGTTCCAGGCGTATGCGCAGGCGGGCATCGGCAGCTGGGACCGCTACCGCGCGGAAGCCGATGTCTCCGGCCCCTTGAATGCGGACGCTTCCGTGCGCGCGCGCCTGGTGGCCGCGCACCAGCAGCACGGCTCCTACATCGACTATTACCAGCAGGACAAGAGCGTGATGTACGGCGTCATCGAGGCCGATGTGACGCCGCGCACGCGCGTGCTGGCCGGCATCGATTACCAGAAAATCGATTCGAAGGGGTCGTCGTTCGGCCAGAATCCCCTGTTTTACGCCGATGGCAGCCGCACGCGGTTCGCGCGCGCCTTCAACCCCGCCGCGCGCTGGACGGACGCGGGCAGCACCAGCACGCGCGTGTTCGCCGCCGCCGAGCACCTGTTCGACAACGGCTGGCAAGTGAAGGCGGAAGCGAGCCACTGGAAAGGCGATACGGACCAGTTGCAGGCGAACATCATCAGCTGGGGACCGTATCCAAACCCGGCCACGGGTCTGGCCACCGTGCAGCGCGGCGCGAAAACCTATGTCATCGACAGCAATTCCCTCGATACGTATGCGACGGGACCATTCCAGTGGCTGGGCCGCCAGCATGAGCTGGTGCTGGGCGTCAACGCCAGTCACCGCACGTCCGACTACCTGGCGTATGGCGGCGGCAATGTGGAAATCGATTACCGCCACTGGAACAACAACGTGCCGCTGCCGGCGAGCATGGCCGTCAGCCTGACGCAAAAATACAGCTTCAAGGAGTACGCGGCGTACGGCGCGGCCCGCTTCAAGCCGGCCGATGGCCTGTCGCTGATCGTCGGCAGCCGCCTGAACAGCTACGAGCGCACGGGCGACCTGATCTACGGCTGGGGCGGCACGGGCCGCGACGACGCGAAGGAAAAACACCGGCTGGTGCCGTATGCGGGCGCCGTCTACGACTTGAACGGCACGTATTCCGCGTATCTCAGCTATGCCAGCATCTTCGAGCCGCAATCGGTCAGCGACGCGAATGCCAGGGCGCTGCCGCCCACCACGGGCAAATCCTGGGAAAGCGGCATCAAGGGCGAGTTTTTCGAGCGCAAGCTGAACGCCAGCGTGGCCATCTTTCACATCCAGCAAGACAACCTGGCCGATTACGTGGGCACGGACGCCAACGAACGGGAAGTCTACCGGCCCATCGACGGCACCACCACGCGCGGCGTGGAGCTGGAAGTGGCGGGCCAGTTGTTGCCTGGCTGGCAAGTGCAGGCGGGCGCGACGTTCAGCCGCCCGCGCGACAAGGATGGCCAGCGCATCGATACGACGCGCCCCGAACGCAGCGTCAAGCTGGCGACCAGCTACCGCCTGGGCGGCGACTGGCGCCGCTTGAGCGTGGGCGGCAATATCAACTGGCAAGGCCGGACCTATTACCACACCGTCCTGACGGGCGACGTGCCGGCGCGCGCCGACGAAGGCAGCTTTGGCGTGGCGGGACTGATGGCGCGCTACGAGTTCGGCAAGCGGCTCAGTGCCGTGCTGAATATCAACAATGTCTTCGACAAGCGTTACTACAGTGGCTACGGCCTGTACGGCAGCGGCTACTATGGCGATCCGCGCAACGCGCAGCTGACCTTGCGGGCCAGCTTCTAACCGGCGTACGCCCGCTTGATCTCGTCAATGTCGATCTTTTTCATGCCCATCATGGCCTTCATCACCCGTCCGGCCTTGACGGGATCGGGATCGGTCAGCAGCTTGATCATGAGGGTGGGCACGATTTGCCACGACACGCCGAACTGGTCCTTGAGCCAGCTGCATTGCTGCGCTTCCGGCGGCCCCCCTTCGGACAGCAGGCGCCAGTAATGGTCGACCTCGTCCTGGGTTTCGCAATTGACCTGGAACGAGATCGCCTCGGAAAACTGGAACAGGGGGCCGCCGTTCAAGCCCGTGAACGTCTGGCCGTCCAGCTCGAAGGCCACCGTCAGCACGCTGCCCGGCTCCTGGCCGTGGATTTCCCTGCCCTCTTCGCCGTAGCGCAGGATCTGGCCGATCTTTGAATTGGGGAAGATGCCCGTATAAAACCGGGCCGCCGCCTCGGCGTTGCCGTTGAACCATAAACATGGGGTAATCTTTTGTACGCTGTGCATGATGTCTCCCTTGGCCGAAGTAGAAACACCTTCCCTGTGCGGGAAGGCCAGTGCTCCATCATAGTCACTATCGCGCCGTCGAGGCGCGCAATTTGCCGCCGCCTGTGCCGCCGCTTGTACCCCCCTCTTGCGCGATATCGGCGCGTCCCAGCATGCCGGCGCTGGCCAGCAACCGCAGCCGGGCCGAGCGCCATTCCGCCTGGCAACGAATGCGTTCCTGCTGCGCTTCCAGCAGCGCCGACTGCGTATTGAGCATTTCCAGGATGTCCGCCGCGCCCAGGCCGAACTTGCGCTGCACGCTGGCCAGCGCGTCCTGCGCCGCGTCCAGCCACGTTTGCGCCGCGGCCAGGTTGGCCAGGGCCGTGCTCGCCTCCGCATGCGTCCTGACCAGGTCCATCAGGGTCTGCTGCCGCACTTCCTGCGCCTCCGCCTCCCTTTGCTCGGCCTGCGCCTGCGCGCCGCGCACCTTGTAGTGGCGCGCAAAACCGTCGAACAGGGGGATGTTGAGCGAGATGCCCACCAGCGTTTCGCGCGTGGAAGCGGGCGACAAGCCCTGGTTCGGGCGGCCGTTCTGGTACAGATTCGCCGTCAGGTCAATGCTGGGCCGGCCTTCCGAACGGGCCACGGCCACCCGCTCGCGCGCGGCCGCCAGCTGCGCCTGCGCCGCCACGATGGCCGGATGCCGTTCCCTGGCCTGCGCCAGCCAGGCGCTCAAGTCGTCGCGCAAGCCCGCGTTCAAGCCCGCCCCGGCGCCATCCCCGTCGTCGTCCACGAGCACCGCCGTGTCGGCCGGCAAGCCCAGGGTGTACACGAGCACGGCGCGGGCCTTGCGCTCGTCGCCATCGGCGCGGCTGGCGCCCAGGGCCGCCTTGGCCAGCGCGCTCGTCGCTTGCAGGGTGTCGCTGTGCGAGCCCAGGCCCCGCTGCGCGCGCCGCTGCGTCGCCTGCACCGTTTCCCGGGCCAGCGCCTCGTACGCCTGCCGCATCTGCACGCTGGCGCGCGCCGTCTGCGCGTCGAAATACGCGCTGACCGTCGCCGCCAGGGTCTTTTGCAGCACGGCGTCGCGGTTGGCCAGGGCCGCATCGAGCAAGGCCTGTGCCGAACGCTGGCCCGCCGCCCGGCCGCCAAAGTCGAACAGACGCCAGGACAGGCTGAGCGAACCCGTATTGCTGTCCAGGCTGCTGGAAGCCGTTCTGGCGCCGGGATAGGCCGTGCGGTCATGCACGCGGCTCAGGCTGCCATTCAGGGTGGGCAGATAGGCGGCCCTCGCTTCGCCCACGCCGGCCGCCTGCAGCCGGATGCCGGCCCAGGCGCCGTGCACCTGCGCATTGCGGCACAGGGCCAGGTCGACGGCCGCCGGCAAGCTCAGCGGCACGCTCAATGGTACTTCGGCCTCCCAGCTGGACGGACATGGCGCGGCGGCGGGCTCCACCGGCTGTTGCGCCCGCACGGGCAAGGCCCCCAGCAAGACGGCAGCCAGCAAGGCGGTGCGGCATCTAGCGTTCATGCAGCGCCTCCTTCTGGTGCTGCACCAGCGGCGAGAGCACGTATTCGATCACCCGTCGCGTGCCCGTGCGGATTTCCGCGCGCACGGCCATGCCGGCCGACAGGGGCACCAATCTGCCGTCGACGGCGATGGCCGGCTGGCGCAGCGTGATCCTGACGGCATAGACGAGGCCCTTTTTCTCATCCTCGATGGCGTCGCGCGACACGCTGCTGACGACGGCGGGCACGGTGCCATACTTTGTGTAGTCGAAGGCGTCGACCTTGATGGCGACCGCCTGCCCTGCCTGCACGAAGCCGGCGTCGCGGTTTTCCAGCATGGCGTCGATTTCCAGCCTGCCCTGGCGCGGCACGATCTGCATCAGCGCCTGCGCGGCCGGCACCACGCCGCCCACCGTGTGCAGCTTGAGCTGCTGCACCGTGCCGTCGACGGGGGCCGTCAAGCGCAGCAGGCTGCCGCGGGCGCTGGCGCGGCGCGCATCCTGGTCGCTGGCGGCCGCCCCCCTGGCGCCTTCCGCCAGCGCGTCGTACGCATCCTTGCGCGTCTGCGCGACCAGCGCCGCCCGTTCGCTGCGGGCCGACGCCAGCTGGCCGGCCAGGTCGATGCGCGCCTGCTCCTTTTCCAGCCACGCGTGTTCGGCCACGTCGCGCGTGGCCGCCAGCGCCTGGTAGTCGCCGGCGCGCTGCACCGCCAGCGGCAGCGCCTGCGCATAGCGGGCGATTTCGCCATCGAGATGGGCCAGCCTGGCGCGGAAATTCGCGTACTGGCCATCCACATGCGCCTGCGCGGCGGCGACGTCGGCGGCGGAAGCCTCCGCGGGCGGCGCCAGCTTCGGCGCACGCACGGCGTCGACGGCGGCGATCAGCGCGCGCGAGCGGGCCATTTGCAGCGCGGCCGCCACGGCGTCGCCGGCAGCCTTGTCGCGCTCGGCGTCGGGGCCGCGGCTGTCGAGCTCCACCAGCAGCTCGCCCGCCTTGACGGCTTGCCCTTCCCGCACGTGCAGGGCGCGCACGGCGGCCACGTCGACGGAAGCGATGGTCTTGGTATTGCCGGAGGGAATGATCTTGCCCGCCGCATTGACGATGATGTCGACCTGGCCGAAGACGGCCCACAGCACCACGCAGCCGACGAGCAGCATCAGCACGCGCGCCGTGAAGCGCAGCGACGGCGACACGGGCCGCTCCTGCAGCGCCAGCGCGGCCGGCAGGAAGGCCGCCTCGTCCTCGCTCAGCACGGGGCCGCCCAGGGTGGCGCGGCTGCGCCAGCTGTGCCGCAGCACCTGGCCATAGCGGGCCAGCAGTTCGCCATACGCGGCCAAGCGGTGGCCGGCGCTCATGCGGCGCTCCCGGTCGTTCCCTGCTGCAAACCGTACAAATGGGCATAGATGCCGTTCGGCCTGGCCAGCAGCGCGTTGTGCGTGCCCAGTTCTGCCACCTGGCCCCGCTCCATGACGACGATGCGGTGCGCCTCGCGCACGGCCGACAGGCGGTGGGCGATGATCAGCACGGTGCGCCCCGCGCAGATGCCGCGCATATTGTCCTGGATGATTTTTTCCGACTCGTAGTCGAGCGCGCTCGTCGCCTCGTCGAAAATCAGGATGCGGGGATTGCCGACGAGGGCGCGGGCGATGGCGATGCGCTGGCGCTGGCCGCCCGACAGGCCCGTGCCATGCTCGCCCACCATGGTGTCATAGCCTTCTGGCAACTCACAGATAAAGTCGTGGGCGCCTGCCAGTTTCGCCACGGCAATGACGGCGTCGATGGGCAGCGCCGGGTCGCTCAGCGCGATATTGTCGCGCACGGAACGGTTGAACAGGATGTTTTCCTGCAGCACCACGCCGATCTGGCGCCGCAGCGAGGCCGTGTCGATGACGGCGATATCCTGCCCGTCGATCAGCACCCTGCCCCGTTCGGGGATGTACAGGCGCTGCGCCAGCCGCGTCAGGGTGCTCTTGCCGGAGCCGGAACGCCCGACGATGCCGATCACTTCGCCGGGCGCGATGGCGATCGACACGTCGCGCAGTACCTCGGCCGCGTCGGGCCGGTAGCGGAAACCCACCTGCTGGAATTCGATGGCGCCCGCGATGCGCGGCATGCGCGCCTTCTGGCTGCCCCCGTTCAAGCCGCCAGATTCCGTGCGGGCATTCAGGATATCGCCCAGCCGGCTCATGGAAATGCCCACTTGCTGGAAATCGTTCCACAGCTGCGCTAGGCGCAGGATGGGCGAAGCCACCTGCCCGGCCAGCATATTGAAGGCCACCAGCTCGCCCACCGTCATTTTCCCGTCGATGACGAGGGTGGCGCCCCACCACATGATGGCGGCCGTCACCAGCTTGCTGACGAGGGTGACGCCGCCGCTGGCCAGCATGCCGATGTTGTTCGCCGACAAGCCCGCCGACACGTAGCCGGCCAGCTGCTTTTCCCACTGTAGCTGCCAGCGGGGCTCGACGGCCATGGCCTTGACCGTGTCGACGCCGCTGATCGTTTCGACCAGGAAAGACTGGTTTTCCGCGCTGCGGTTGAATTTGTCGTTCAAGCGCCCCCGCAGCACGGGCGTGAGCAGCATCGACAGGGCCGCATACACGGGAATCGAGGCCAGCACGATCACGCTCAGCGCGGCGCTGTACCACAGCATGGCGGCGATGAAGATGAAGGAAAACAGCACGTCCAGCACCAGGGTCATGGCGTTGCCGGTGAGAAACGAGCGGATGCTTTCCAATTCATGGATGCGGGCCACGGAATCGCCCACGCGGCGGGCCTGGAAATACGCGATCGGCAAGGCCAGCAGGTGGCGGAACAGGCGCGCGCCCAGTTCCACGTCGATCTTGCTGCTCGTGCGCGCAAAGACATAGGTGCGTATCTGGCCCAGCACGGCCTCGAAGACGATGGCGCACACGAGGCCGATGGCCACCACGTTCAGGGTCTGCATGGCGTGGTTGACCAGCACCTTGTCCATCACCACCTGGAAAAACAGGGGCGTGGCCAGGCCGATCAGCTGCAGCACGAAGGAAATCAGCAGTACTTCGCCCAGCAGCCGGCGGTATTTGACGATGGCGGGAATGAACCAGCTGAAATCGAAGCGGGCCGTCTCGCCCGCGTAGCTGGCCTTGCTGGTGAAAAAGATCAGTTCGCCCGACCAGATGGCGAGGAAATCGTCGCGGCCCAGGATTTGCGGCGGCTGGCCCGGATGCTGGACGAGCACCTTGCTCACGCCGCCGTCGCCCGTGTCGACCTTGCCGAGGACAAAGAAACGGCCGTCGTGGCCGATGGCGATGGCCGGCAGCGGCGCCTGCGCCAGCCGTTCAGGCGCTTGCTGTACCAGCTTGGCCGTCAAGCCCAGCTGTTTTGCGGCCAGCAAGACGGTTTGCCGCGTGAACACGGACTGGCCGAATGCGTGCTTGAGCTGGGCGCCGTCGGCAGCGATGCCATGCAGGCTGGCCATCAGCAGCAGCGACAGCAAGCCCGTGTCGGGCGCGGCAGGTTCCAGGGGGGACGTATCGTGGCGATATGAAAATGCGGTCATCGGATCATGTCAAAAATTCAATGGCGCAGCCTGGCCGAGGCTGCTCACCCCGGCCAGGCTGCGTGCTGGTGAAACTAGCCTATTAAACGATCAATGCGCCGCCGCCAGCTGGATCTGCGACGCCGGGCCGCCTTGTACCGACCACGGCGCCGATGCGGCCGCCGGCACGGCAAAGCCGGCCATCGCTTGCACCAGCTGCGCCGCATCCGCTTGCCAGCCGCCGAAGCCACCCGCACTGGCGGCCTGGGTTTGTTGCGCGGCGCGCCAGTTCTGCGCCAGTACGGGCGCCAGGGTCGCGGCCGTGCCGGCAGGCAAGGTGAGCTGACCAGCCGGCGGCGGCGTCAGGCCCGCCATCGCCTGCACGAGTTTTTGCACGTCGCTGCCCAGCAAGACGCGGCCATCGGCCATGCGGAATTCCTCGATGCGCCGCTCCGCGCTCTCGTACCAGCCGGTGACGGTGATCTTGTCGCTGGTGCCGATGGTGCTCACTTCCAGAGCCGTGCCCACCTGGCGGAACCACAGCTGCTCGGCGCTGACGCCGGCCAGGAAGGACACCACGTCGCGGCTGCCCGCCTCGTTGGCCTCGTTGATCATGTCGGCGCCGTCGCCGCGGGCGAAGATATAGGTATCGTTGCCCAGCACACCGGCCAGGACGTCGTCGCCCTTGCCGCCCTGCAAGATATCGTTGCCCAGGACGCCCAGCAGGGTGTTCTTCAGTTCATTGCCGATCAGCACATCATCGAACTTGCTGCCGACGACCGCGTTGAAATTGGCCACCACATCGACGCCCGGACGCGCGGCCAGTGCCGTGCCTACGGCTGCGAAGGCAACCGTCGCGCCAGCGCTTGCGTTGACGTAATTGAGCGCGTTGCCCGCACCGCCGCCGTCGAGCACGTTGCCGCCGGGGGTAGTGACGAAAAAGATGTTGTTGGTGAAGGAGCTGCCCGTCACGGTCAGGCCAGAGCCCCCGAGGCGCACATTCTCGACGTTGTCGGCCACCGTGTAGTTGACCGTGGTAAACACGGAATCGTTGCCGCCGTTGTCCCGTTCGTCGATGAAGTCGCCGCCGTGGTTGACGTAATACGTGTCGTCGCCGCCCAGGCCCTGCAGCAGGTCGGCGCCGGCCGTGCCATACATGACGTCGGCATTTGCCGTGCCCGTGAAGGTTTGCCCCGTCGGCTGCGTGGGGCCGTTGAAGTGCCAGGCCTGGGCCAGCGCGGGCGCCAGGGCGGCGGCCGTGGCGGCAGGCAAGGTCAGCTGGCCCAGCGCAGGCGGCGCCAGGTACGCCATGGCCTGCACCAGCGATTGCACGTCGGCGCCGCGCAGGACGTGGCCGGTGGCCGTGCGGAATTCCTCGATGTTCGGCGCGGCCGCGTTCCAGGCGCGGATGGTGATCTTGTCCGTCGTGCCGATGGTGCTCACTTCCAGGTCCGCACCCACCTGGCGGAACCACAGCTGGTCGATGTTCACGCTGGCCAGGAAGGCGATGGCGTCGTAGCCGGCGTCGGCGGAAAGCTCGGTGACGACGTCGGCGCCGTCGCCGCGGGCAAAGACGTAGGTATCGTCGCCCAGGCCGCCGGCCAGCGTGTCGGCACCCTGGCCGCCTTGCAAGGTGTCGTTGCCGAGGCCGCCGGACAGGCTGTTGGCCAGTTCGTTGCCGATCAGCACGTCGTCATAGGCGCTGCCTGTCACGCTGGAAATATTGACCAGCACATCGCTGCCAGGCAGGAACGCGGTACTGCCGCCGACGGGAGCGATGGTCGCCGTGGCGCCCGCCCTGGAACCGGCATAGGTGGCGGAATTATTGCTGCCGATGCCATACAACAAGTTGCCGCCGGCTACGTCGACGTGAAAGACGTTACCGCTGCCGTTGCCTGTCACACCCAGGCCCGCTGCGGCCAGGTGCAGTTCTTCGATGTTGGCGGCCATGGTGTAGCTGACGGTCGTGTAGACAGTATCGCGGCCGCCACCAGGCTGTTCAGTTACCACGTCGTTGCCATGGTTGACGTAATAAATGTCGTCGCCGCCCAGGCCCGCCATCACGTCGGCGCCCGCCGTGCCCTTGATGATGTCGGGATTCGCCGTGCCGGTAAAAACGCCATTGCCGGGCTGGTTTGGTCCCTCGATGCGCCAGTTCTGCGCCAGCACGGGCGCCAGGACGGTGGCTTCGTAGACAGGCAAAGTCAGCTGGCCAGCCGGCGGCGGCGTCAGGCCCGCCATCGCCTGCACCAGGTTTTGCACGTCGCCGCCCAGCAGCACGCGGCCGTCGGCCGTGCGAAATTCCTGGATGCGGGGCACGATGCCGCCGCTGAACCAGCCATTGACGGTAACCTTGTCCGTCGTGCCGATGGTGCTCACTTCCAGGTTCACGCCCACCTGGCGGAACCACAGCTGGTCGGCGCTGACGCCGGCCAGGAAGGAGACGACGTTGTGGCTGCCCCCTTCCACCATCTCGGTGATGCCGTCGGCGCCGTCGCCGCGGGCAAAGATATAGGTGTCGTCCCCCTGCATGCCGACGAGCAGATCGTCGCCCTTGCCACCGCGTAAGGTATCGTTGCCCAAGCCGCCAATCAGGCCGTTCTTGAGCTCGTTACCGGTGAGGACATCGTCGAACTTGCTGCCGGAGATGCTCATCAGGTTGACCAGCACGTCGCTGCCCGCAGGCGCCGTCAGAGGGTCATTCGCGCCCAGCAGCGTTGCCGTCACGCCCGTGCGGGAACCGACATACACGACCGAGTTGCCCGTGCCGCCGCCATCGATCCTGTTGCCACCGGCCGTATCGACGTAAAAGATATTATTGGTATTGGCGGTGCCCGTGACGGTCAGCCCGGCGGCGGTCAGGTAGACTTTCTCCACGTTCTCGGCCACCGTGTAATTGACGCTGGTGTACACGCTGTCGTTGCCGCCGTTGGCCAGTTCGACGATCACGTCGCCGCTGTCGTTGACGTAATACGTGTCGTCGCCGGCCAGGCCTTCGAGCACGTCCGCGCCCGTGGTGCCGGTCAGCACATCCGCGTTCGCCGTGCCGATGAAGCGCTGCGGGGCGGCCGCGACACTGTTCAGGTATGCCTCGATGGCGGACATGCCGTCGGCGGCGGTGGAAGTTTGCGATGCAAATTTTTCAGTCATGTTGCAGTTTCCTGTCATTAAACGTCAAAACCAAGAGTGAATATGTCGGCGCAAGCTGACATGCAAGGCAAAAGTTCCGGCCGCCTCCACTTGCAGTTCAGCGTGCACCTTCAACGGTCCGGCACTTTCGGCGCAGGGACGGCGCGCGATTGAACGCCGCCTCGCATGCACGCCGTATTGACGTTCAAGCGGGTGTAGCACTGTTATTTGTCATGCAAATGTCACACTGCATGGTGGAAGGGAGGCGGGGAAGGAAGCGCGCGGGCGCGCCCGCTGCGATGGCGTCTGTTTTCAGGCGGCTGGGAAGGAGCTCTCGCTTGACGGCCGGGCGCCGAACGTCTGGTCCTGCAGCTGCGCCACCAGGAAATCGATAAACACGCGCAAGCGCGGCGGCAAATGGCTGCTGGCCGGCCACAGCAGCCAGAATGCCGTGCGCGCCTGCGTATGCGCGTCCAGCAGCGAAACCAGTTGCCCCGCCGCCAGCTCGCGCTGCACGGCGAACGCGGGCAGGTAAGCGATGCCCTGCCCTTGCAAGGCCAGGAAGACGCGCATTTCCACGCTGTTGCACACCATGCCGGACGCCGGCTGGGCCAGCGCATCCATCAGCGGCCACGGCTCCAGGCGGCCCGTGGCGGGAAAACGGTAGTCCAGGCGGGCGTGCCGCAGCAGCGCGGCGCCATCGGCGGGCCAGCCATGGCGCGCCAGGTAGGCGGGCGACGCCACCAGCAAGCGGCGGAACGTGCATAGCTTGCGCCGCATCAAGCTTGAATCGGCCAGCTCGCCCGTGCGCACGGCCGCGTCAAAGCCGTCGCTGACGAGGTTGACCATGGCGTCGGAAAAATCGAGATCGAGTTCGATGGCGGGATAGGCTTGCATGAAAGCGCCGATGGCCGGCTCGAACAAGCCGCTGTAGCGTGGCAGGCTGATGCGCAGGCGTCCGCTGGGGCCGCTGCTGGACTCGCTCAATTCCCGCTCGGCCGCGTCCACCTCGGCCAGGATGCGCTTGCAGCGCTGCAGGAATTTTTCCCCTTCCGCCGTCAGCGCCAGGTGCCGCGTGCTGCGCTGGAACAGGCGCGCGCCCAGCCGCGCTTCCATGCGCGCCACGCTCTTGCCCACGGCCGACGAAGACAGGCCCAGCAGCCGGCCCGTGGCCGAGAAACTGCCGCTGTCGGCCACCTGTACGAACATGGCGATGCCGCCGAGACTATCCATGCGCTCCCCATTAAAGACAAATGTGTCCGATATGTTGATCAGTTTAGCCCATTTTTCTTCAATGACGGGCGCGCCATACTTGCCGCTCCTTCTCTCCGAACCCACTGCCATGCCCTCTTCCCCACGTTTGACGCTTGCCCTGCAAGTGCTGGCCGCCTGCCTGACAGGCTTGCTGATTCCATTGTGCTTCACGGGCCCGGCCGTGGCGCTGCCCGCCCTCGGCGCCGAATTGCGGGGCAGCGCCGCCGCCCTGAACTGGGTCATCAATGCATACATCCTCAGCTATGGCAGCGCCATGATGGTGGCCGGCAGCCTGACGGACGTGCTGGGCCGGCGCCGCGTCTGGCTGGCGGGCCTGGCCCTGTTTTGCGCGGCCACCCTGGCCATCGCCATGGCCCCGTCCGTCGCGCTGGTCGCCGCGCTGCGCTTCGTGCAGGGCCTGGGCGGCGCGGCCGCGTTCGCCGCCGCCATGTCGTCGCTGGCGCCCCTGTTCCACGGCGCGGCGCGCAGCCGGATGATGAGCGTGCTGGGCACGACGTTCGGCCTGGGCTTGGCCTTCGGCCCGCTGGCGGCCGGCGCCATGCTGGAACTGGCCCGCTGGCCCGCCATCTTTTACGCCACGGCCGCGCTGGGCGCCATCGGCGCGCTGCTGGTGCTGGCCAGCGTGCCGGCCGATGCGCCCCGTACCCAGGGCCGGCTGGACTGGCCCGGCGCCCTCAGCTTCAGCGGCGCGCTGTCCCTGTTGACCCTAGGCATGCTGCTGGCGCCCGAACATGGCTGGCGCAACGGGGCCGTGCAACTGTCCATCGCCTCGTCCGCGCTGCTGTTTTGCGTGTTTGTCGCGGTCGAACGCAGGACGGCGCGGCCCATGCTGGACTTGACCCTGTTCCGCCAGCGCCGCTTCGTCGCCGTGCAAGTGCTGGCCGCCTCGCCCGCCTTTTTGTTCATCGTCCTGATCGTCATGCTGCCGGGGCGCTTCATCGGCATCGACGGCGTGTCGCCGCTGGCGGCGGGCCGCCTGATGATCGCCCTGGCCGCGCCCCTGCTGGTCGTGCCCATGCTGGCGGCGCTGCTATTGCGCTGGTTCAAGGCCGGCACCGTGTGCGCGGCGGGATTGCTGCTGGCGGCCGCCGGACTGGCCTGGCTGGCGCAAGTGCTGGGCAACGGCGGCACCGCCGTGCTGGCGGGACCGCTGCTGCTGGTGGGCGCCGGCATCGGCTTGCCGTGGGGCTTGATGGACGGCATGGCCCTGAACGTGGTGGACACGCCGCGAGCCGGCATGGCGACGGGCATCTTCAATACCGTGCGCATCAGCGCCGATGGCGTGGCGCTGGCCCTGGCGGGCGCCCTGCTGGCCAGCCTGATCGGCGCCGCGCTGCAGCACCAGCTGCCCGCCGGCCTGCCCGTGCTGGCCGCCGCCAGCCGCGCCGCGCTCGGCGATATCCAACAGGCAACACAACTGCTGGGCGGCCAGGAAGCGCTGCTGCGCGCCAGCTATGACGCGGCCTTCCGCCAGTTGCTCAATGGCCTGGCCGTGCTGGCCGTGGCGCTGGCTGCGCTGGTGCCGTATTTACTCAAGAAAAGAGAACTTCACGACGCTTGACAAAACCGGCGCGAGCGGAAGGTAGAGGTGGTCGAGAAGCGCAACCGTACTCAGGTACGGTGAGCATCGCAGGCCATCTATACCGACGCGCAGCAGGTTTGGGCAGGCGTCCTAGGCGTCCAGGCCATAGAACACGGCAACGAGGATGGCGATGTTATTGCAGGCGCGCGAGAATGTCGTTGTGGCGTAGGCCACGGCCACACTGGGGCCGCGGTAGCGCAGGTAGACAAAGCTGAACATGGCGCCCGACCCCAGCGCGACGATGGCGTGCAGCAAGCCGCCGCTGATGAAATGCACGATGGCCCACAGGACGGCGCCGATAAAAATGCTCAGCTGGCGGCTGGCGCCCAGGCGCCGGAGGATTTCCAGCGGCAGCAGCTGGCCGAGGAAGGTTTCCAGGATGGGGGAATAGATGACGACCCAGAACACCAGCAGGGGCAGCGACATTTCGCGCTTGAATTTGGACAAACCCGTGTGCGCGCCCCAGTATTCAGGCGGCAACAGCCATTTGGTGAGGAACAGGATGGCAAAGCACAGCATGCAGGTGAGTAACCCCCAGCCGAGGCCGGCAAGGGCCAGCTGCAGCACGGGAGGCGCCGGGCCGTCGTCGTCCGGGCTGGAGAGATCATGGCTGCTGCGCACTTGCATGAGTAGTCCTGGCGGTGATCCAGCGCTCATTGTAGCGCGGAATAGGACTGTTCGCGCATGGCTGTGGAGCGCGGCGCATGGCGCGCCGCGCTGCCGCGCTATCGGCGTCAGGCCGCCAGGCGCAGCGGACCGTTGGCCGGCTTGGCCAGTTTGAAGATGCCCACTTCCTGTTCCAGCTGCGCCGCCTGCTGCTGCAATTCATGCGCGGCGGCCGCCGCCTGCTCGACCAGGGCCGCGTTTTGCTGGGTCACGCGGTCCATGTCGACGATGGCACGGTTGACTTGCTCGATGCCGGCGCCTTGCTCCTGCGTCGCGTGGCTGATCTCGGCCATGATGCCCGTCACCCGGCCGATGCCGGCCACCACGTCATGCATGGTGACGCCGGCCTGCTCGACGAGCAAGGTTCCCGTGCCCACCTTGCTGACGGAATCGTCGATCAGCAGCTTGATTTCGCGCGCGGCGGCGCTTGACCTCTGCGCCAGGTTGCGCACTTCCGTGGCGACGACGGCAAAGCCGCGTCCCTGCTCGCCCGCGCGCGCCGCTTCCACGGCCGCGTTCAAGGCCAGGATATTCGTCTGGAAGGCGATGCTGTCGATCACGCCGATGATGTCGACGATCTTGTTCGACGAGGCATTGATCAGGCTCATGGTGTGCACCACTTCGGCCACCGCCTTGCCGCCCTGCTCCGACACCTTCGACGCTTCGCGCGCCAGGTGGTTGGCCTGCTGCGCGTTATCCGCATTCTGGCGCACGGTGGAAATCAGTTCTTCCATCGATGAGGCGACCTCTTCCAGCGAGCCGGCCTGCTGCTCCGTGCGCTGCGACAGGTCGCGGTTGCCCGAGGCGATCTCGGTCGAGGCCGTGGCGATGCTTTCCGTGCCGTGGCGCACCTTGCCGACGATGGCGGCCAGGTTGTCGCGCATGGTCTTGATTGCAAACAGCAGGCTGCTGTCGTCGCCGTGGCGCGTGTGCACGTCGATGGCCAGTTCGCCGAGCGCGATGCGCCCCGCGATCGAGGCTGCATACCCCGGTTCGCCGCCCAGCTGGCGCAGCAATCCCCGCGTGATGACGGTGGCAACAAAGATGCAAATGAGCACGCTGAGGGCGGCCAGCACGCCGATCCAGCGCAGCGACTGGCCATAGATGGCGCGCGCGGCCACGCTGGCCTGCTCCGACTCGCGCTGCACGTTTTTCAGCACGGTATCGATGTCGGCGACGATCTGCCGCCGCAGGGGGCTGCACTCCTCGACGAGGAAGGTGCCGTACTGTTCCATCTGCCCCGTGGCGCGGAACTGGCGCGGACGCTGCAATTGCTGCGCCATGGTGTTCAAGCCCGCGCTGACTTTCTCGAATTGCGGATCGCCGGCGAACTGCGGCGCCAGGCGCGCCAGCGCTTCCAGGTACAGCGCCTTCTGGCTGTCGAGAATGGCCAGCTCTTTTTCGGCGGCGGCCTGGTCATGGAAGATATATGCGTTGCGGGCGGCCAGGCCCGTCTGGTCGAGCGCTTCGCGCGCCACGTACAGCGGTTCGAGTTTTTCCAGTTGGACTTTTTCTTGCGCGTCCATGGCGCCGGAGATGGCGCCGATGCGCAGCAGCGCGAAAGCCGCCAGCACCAGCATCAGTACCACCAGCAGCCCGAAGCCTGCGCTCAGGCGCGCGCCTATCGTCAAACGATTGAATGACATCATTGTTGTTATTGCCCTGTAAATAAAGTTGATTGTTGCTGGTTATTTAAAAACCAGCGATCTGCTCGCCGTCGTGTTGCCTTTCCTGCATGGCGCAGGATGGGTCTCTAACTGGCGTTTTTTGGGCAGTCAGCTTCTAATTTCGGGCAATGCAGGCGCGCGGGACATACCCTGCGCCATACAACAGCACACTGAATTATAAGCGAACAGCGTTATGGATGATTCCACGCGCTCACTTTTAATGCCTTGACGCATATCAAAAAAGACAATTAACGCTGGCCTGGCGTATCGATGACGGCCATGGTGATGCGCGAGATGCAGCACAGCTTGCCGTCGTCGTCGGTGATGCGGATTTCCCAGACCTGGCTGGTGCGGCCCCGGTGGATCGGCGTGGCGCGCCCCGTCACCTGGCCGCCACGCACGCCGCGCACGTGGTTGGCATTGATTTCCTGGCCCACGCTCACTTGCCGGCTGGAATCGAGGCAGGCATTCGCGGCCATGCTGCCCAGAGTTTCGGCCAGCAGCACGGAAGCGCCGCCATGCAGCAGTTTAAAAGGCTGCATGGTGCGGTGGTCGACGGGCATGGTCGCTTCGATCCAGTCGGGGCCGAAGGCGCTAAATTCGATGCCCAGGTGGCGCATGGCCGTGCCTGCACTGGCGGCGTTGAGGGTGGCCAGGTCGAGCGGTGCGTGCCAGATTTCCATCGTTACCTCATATCAGTGGGGAGAACAGCCATTGTAGGACAGAGCGCTGCCGCGCGCCGCTTCATCTTTCCTTCACCGTGGCACGGGGTGGCGCCGGCATTAACTGGTTATAATTGCCCCATTCTTAAAAAACGAGGTTGTGTATGAAGTGGGCCTTGCTGGGCATTTTTGTGTTTTCTGTTTTACATATTCATTTTCGTGGCAAGGTGCGCCTGCCGTTCCGCCGCCAGATCTTCGATCACTCCTCGTTCATGGCGCCGCTGAACCTGTTCATGCACACCTTTTCCAAGGTGCCGGCCACGCCGTATCTTTCCGTCGAGCAATTCCCGGAACTGGCGCCGCTGCAGCAGAACTGGCAGATCATCCGCGATGAAGCGCTGCGCATGCAGGAAATGAAAAAGATCAAGGCGGCCGAAAAGAACAATGACGTGGGTTTCAATTCCTTCTTCAAGTATGGCTGGAAGCGTTTCTACCTGAAATGGTATGACGCGAACCACCCGTCGGCCCAGCAGATGTGCCCGCAAACCTATGCGCTGCTGCAATCGATTCCGTCGATCAAGGCAGCCATGTTCGCGGAACTGCCGCAGGGCGGCAAGCTCAACCCGCACCGCGACCCGTTCGCCGGCTCCCTGCGCTACCACCTGGGCTTGCAGACGCCGAACGACGACCGCTGCTTCATCGATGTCGATGGCGAACGCCACAGCTGGCGCGACGGCCAGGCCGTGATGTTCGATGAAACGTATATCCACTGGGCCCGCAACGACGCCGACAGCGACCGCATCATCCTGTTCTGCGACATCGAGCGCCCGATGCGCTACCGCTGGGCGCAAGCGCTGAACCGCTGGCTGGGCCGCACCCTGATGACGGCCGCCGCCTCGCCGAACGAGCTGGGCGACCAGGTGGGCGGCGTGAGCAAGCTGTTCCAGATTTCCTGGACCATGGGCCAGTACCGCCGCCGCTTCAAGGCGTGGAACAAGACGGCGTACCAGGTCACCCGCGTGGCCCTCGTCGTGGGCGTGATCGCGCTGATCTATTTTATCTAGACGCCGGCATCGCCACTTTGACAAAAACCGCCTTCGGGCGGTTTTTTTATAATGCGATGCCACTCACCAGGAGAATCTGCAAATGACCGAACGCGACCGCCAGTACGATATCCAGATCGGCGACGATGCATGGATCGAGTTCATCCACCTTGACGGCCGCTATGACCAGGCCATCGACATCGATGCCCTGCTGGACGAACTGTGGCCGCTGATCTGCCGCCTGGAAACCTATTGCGTGGCCGGCTGTTGCGGCATGGATGCCTTCGATTTCACGCCCGAAGGCATCGCTGCGGCGCTGGTAGACCTTGACCGCGCGCAACTGCACGCCGCCTGCGCGCAAGCCCGCAACGCCGTGGCAGCAGCCGCCAGCGACGTCTTCACGAGCAACACGCTGAACCACATGGCCGACAAACGCGTGTTCCTGCAATTGCTCGAGCATGTCGAGCGCTGCACGGCGGCCCCTGAAACGAGGCAGCCGGCAAGCCAGCCGCGCTGACATCGGCGATAATACGGGTTCACACCACTCTCTTCTCTTATTTATGCGCGACATCATTGCCGGATTTCTACGTTTCCAGAAGGAAGTCTTTCCTGAACGCCGAGAGCTGTTCAAGACATTGGCCACGGGACAGACGCCCAAGGCCTTGTTCATTTCCTGCTCCGACAGCCGGATGGTGCCGGAACTGGTGACGCAGCGCGAACCTGGCGAACTGTTTGTGATCCGCAACGCGGGCAATATCGTGCCTTCGTTCGGCCCGGAACCGGGCGGCGTGAGCGCGTCCGTCGAATTTGCCGTGGCGGCCCTGAATGTGACGGACATCGTCATTTGCGGCCATTCCGATTGCGGCGCGATGAAAGCCATCGCCACCTGCACCTGCCTCGATCACATGCCGGCGGTCAAGAACTGGCTGCGGCACTCTGACGCGGCGCGCATGATCAATGAATCGATCGAGCATGCCACGGAACAGGACCGCATCGACGGCATGGTGCGGGCCAATGTCGTGGCGCAACTCAACAACATCCGCACCCACCCCTCGGTGGCGCTGGGCATCACGCAAAAACGCCTGACCCTGCATGGCTGGGTGTATGACATCGAAAATGGCTCGCTCGATGCGCTCGACGAGTCCACCGGCCAGTTTGTCCCGCTCGCTGAACATCCGGCCTCGAAGCTGTAAGGGCAAGCCATCCCCGTCAGGCGCAACATTGCGCTTGACCTTGTCCAGAGGGGAAGGTGCAAGGTAGCGGTATTCAAGGAGATTATCGTATGCCAACCATCACCGTATTACCCCATCCCGAGCTGACCCCCGAAGGCGCCGTGTTTGACGCGCCGCAAAACATGAGCATTTGCGACGCCTTGCTGCTCAACAAGATCGACATGGAACACGCGTGCGGCCAGGTGGGCGCCTGTTCCACCTGCCACGTGGTCGTGGTGCAGGGTTTCGACTCGCTCAACGAACTTGGCGACAATGAGGAAGACATGCTCGACCAGGCCTGGGGCTTGCAGCCCCACTCGCGCCTGTCTTGCCAGGCGCGCATGGCGCAGGAAGACGTGACGCTTGAACTGCCCAGGTACACGCTCAACCACGCCAAGGAATAATCCCCGGCGCGCTTGCCCGGCTACCCTAGCTGATTACCACATGATCACGCGCTGCTCGGGCGGCAGATACATCGGGTCGCCCGGCTTGATGCCGAACGCTTCGTAAAAGCCGGGCTGATTCTTGACCGTGCCCTTGGCGCGGAATTCGCCCGGCGAATGGGGGTCGCTCTTGATCTGGGCGATGGCCGCTTCCGGACGCAATTTCGCGCGCCATTTCTGCGCAAAGCCGATGTACAGGCGCTGTTCGCCCGTCAAGCCATCGATGACGGGCGACGGCTTGCCGCCGAGCGAACGCTGGTACGCCTTGTAGGTGATCGACAGGCCGGAATTGTCGCCGATGTTTTCGCCCAGGGTGAGCTCGCCATTGATGTGGTAGCCAGGCACGGGGCTGTAGGCGCCGTACTGCTTGACGAGCCCGGCCGCCAGCGCCTTGAAGGCCGCGCGGTCCTCCGCCGTCCACCAGTTGCGCAAGCGGCCCTTGGCGTCGTACTGGCTGCCCGAATCGTCGAAGGCATGGCTGATTTCATGGCCGAAAGTGATGCCGAGCAAGCCGTAATTGACGGCATCTTCCGCTTTCACGTTGAAGAACGGCGGCTGCAAAATGGCGGCCGGGATCGTGATGGCGTTGAGGGCCGGGCTGTAGCTGGCGTTGACGGTTTGCGGCGTCATCGACCATTCGTCGCGGTCCACCGGCTTGCCCAGCTTGGCCAGGTTTTGCTGGCGGCTCCACGTGCGCGCGGCGCGCACGTTGGCGATCAGGTCGTTCGGCTGCGTCTTCATGCTGCCGTAGTCGCGCCAGGTAGCGGGATAGGCGATCTTCGGCTTCAGGGCAGCCAGCTTGAGCTGGGCTTCCTTCTTGGTTTCCGGGCCCATCCAGTCCAGCTGTTCGATGCCATCCTTGAACGAGGCGACGAAATTGTCGAACATGGCCATCACGCGGGGCCGGGTTTCCGGCGGCAAATACATTTCCACGTAGCGCTTGCCGATGGCGTCGCTGATGGCGTTGTCCGTGAAGCGCAGCGCCAGCTGCCACTGCGGTTCGCTTTGCGGCACGCCGCGCAGCACCGTGCCGTCGAAAGCGAAGCGTTCCTTGACGGCGGCGCTGTCCAGGTAGGAGGCATAGCTTTCGATGATGCGCCAGTTCAGGTAGCTCTTCCACGCTTCCAGCGGCACGGCGGCCACGATCTCGGCAAAACCTGTCATGAAGCTGGGCTGGCGCACCACGGCCGAGGCGGCTTTCGGCGCCAGGCCAGCAGCCGTAAAGTAGGCGTTCCAGTCGAAGGCCGGCGCCAGCGCCGCGAATTTGTCGAAATCGACGCGGTTGTACGATTTGACGGGGTCGCGCATCTGCACGCGCGTCCACTGCACGGCCGCCAGGCGCGTTTCGAGGTCGAGGATTTGCGCCGCGTGCGCGCCGGCGGCCTTGTCGCCGCTCATGGCCAGCATGGTTTCGACGTGCTTGAGGTATTTGGCGCGCACGGCTTGCAGCTTGGCGTCGTCATCCTTCAGGTAGTAATCGCGGTCAGGCAAGCCCAGGCCGGACTGGCTGATGTTGACCGTGTAGTGCTCGGGGTCTTGCGCATCGGGCGCCACGTAGGCGGAAAACGGCGTGGCAACGCCATTGCCTTGCAGGTAAGCCAGCAGTGCCGGCAAGTCCTTCTTGTCTTTCACGCCAGCCACGCGGGCCAGCTCGGCGCGCAGCGGCTTGAAGCCGGCCGCATTGCGCGCCTTGTCGTTCATGAAACTCGTGTACAGGTCGGCGATCTTGTGCGCCTCGCTGCCGGGCTTGCCGGGGTTCTTGACGGTGGCATCGATCAGGCCGCGCAACTGGCCCTGCGCGATTTCGCGCAATTCAATGTACGTGCCCCAGACGGATTTGTCGGCCGGGATATCCGTATTGCGGGTCCACACGCCGTTGACGTAGCCGTAGAAGTCGTCCCGCGGGCTGACTGCCGGGTCCAGGGTTTTCAGGTCGATGCCGGAGACGGGTGCGGCGGCGGTAGCGCCTTGCTGGGCGTGCAGCGACGGCGAAGACAAGGCGAACAAGGCGCAGCAGGCGGCGCTGATAAGCGAACGTTTCACGAAGATTCCTTTAATTGTTTTGACTTCATGTTGGGGAACATGCTGTATCCAGGCATGAGAGGTCGGATTATAGTCGGCATGCTTGCGGGGAAACAATGTCGGTTGAACAATTCCGGTGAGCCGATGTTCGCTGCAGCACGCCTCAAGCCCGCGCCGATGATCGGCAAATGTTACCATCTGGCAATAGCCATATCTGTCGCTCACCACCTTTTTTGCCTGGCTCTTGGACTGGAGAAGTTTGATGCAGGAATGCAGATTCAATATTTTCGGCACGCTGATTGCCGTCCGGGGGCAACAAGGAGCATGGCGCGCCTTCTATCTCGGCGCGGAAGGCAAGCGCAGGCCCGCCGATTTCATCATTCCCGACGATATTCAAGGCGATGCGTTATGCGAATACCTGGCGGACCTGTTCCATGAAGAGGCGACGCCGCGCAACAACACGGCCACGCAAATCACCACGCCCGCGTTCCAGGCCTAGCCTTTTATTTCACCGGTTCGAACGTCACCGTCAACCCGTTGCCCGTGGTCCGGATCTGCGTGGGCACGAATTGCACGCCCGCATAGCGCAATTCGTCGGGTTTGAACGTATAAATGGGCGTTTCGTGCATGAGCTGGTCGGCCACCAGGCTGGCCACCTTGGCGAACTGGCGCTGCTGCGACTCGTCCATGCCGTCGATGGTCACCTTGTCCACGCTCGCTTCGCTCAGGTAAACGGCGTTGCGCTGGGCGTCAAGCACGAGGCGGCCCGACATGGCCAGGCTGCCGCGCCAGCTTTGGCGTATGAATGGCGGCAAGACGCTGGCATCCACGCTGAGGGCGACTCTTTCGCGCTCGGGCTGCAGCGACAATTGCGGATGCGTCAGCTTGACGTCCAGCACGGACAGCACCCGTTTATCGATGGGAAAGCGGCGCTCCAGGCCTTGCTGCATCTTGCTCAGCGACACATTCACGTCGCGCGGGCCGATCAGGGTGGAGCACGCGGCCAGCACGCTGCAGGCCAAGGCGGCGATGGCGGCGGTTTTCAGCAAGGGACGAAAGGCGGTCACGTTCATGGATAGTCTCGGTGGAAAGATGGCGCCATATTACACATGCGCCCGCTTTCACGCAAAAACCGGCGCCCACCTTGCAGCGGACGCCGGTTTGCATGTGGGCCTTGTCAGCGTACGAACAGGGCGATCAGGATTACGATGGGCAATGGAATGCCCAGCAACAGCAAGAGGATGGAACGCATGGCAGTCTCCTGGATTGAATTGGTGGATTAATCGGTGAATTAAATGGTCACATGGCGCAGCACGCGCTCATGGTCGCGCTGGCGGCCGCCAAATGTGGCAGCCAGGCTGGCAACGAAAGCGCCCAGCAGCAGGGCGACGAACATCCACAGCGCCGTATGGGCGCTGGCCTTGCGGGCCGCCTCGGCCGCTTGCTGTGCCTGCGCCTTGGCATCGGCGGCAGCCTTGGCGGCGCGGGCGTAGACGGCGTCGACGCGCGCTTCCGCTTCCGCCTGCGTCAAGCCCGTGCGGCTGGCCACGACCTGGCCCAGGTAGGCGCGGTCATCGGCGGCCAGGCTGCCCGTGGACAGGCCGGTGGCGAAGATCTTGCCGATTTCGCCGCGCTGTCCGGTAGCCACGCTGCCCGCTTCGCCCGCCCCGGCCGCCGGAGTGGCGCGCAGCAGCATGTCCGAGTAGTAATCAAGCGGATTGGCACTGCTGCCCTCGCCCGCCTTGGCGCCTGCCGCTGCTGCGCCCGCCCCTACGGCCGGGCCAACTGCCGCCGCCACGCCGCTGCCCGCATCGATGGCGCCGCTCAGCACGGCGCGCGTGCCGCCGGCCAGCACTGCCACGGTGATCAGGGTGGCCACGGCCCAGGCCAGCAAACCGTGCGCCGTATCGCGGAAATGCACTTCATCCGTGTGGATGGAGCTCCATTTCACACGCAGGCGGCCCGCCATGTAGCCGCCGATGCCGGACGCGGCCAGTTGCATGAAGGCCAGCCAGGCGATGGTCGACACGCCGATGGCCGTCGCATTGAACGACCACGGCGACACGGACGACAGGCCCAGGCCCACGCCGAGGATCAGCAGGATGAAGGACAAGGCGGCCGCAGCGGCAGCGCCCGCCAGCACGGCGCCCCAGGAGACGCCCGGATTGTTCAAGTCCGAGACGGACAGTTGTGTAGCTTGCATGAAATTCTCCCTTGGTTGTTGATTGTTTAAGCCGTTCAGGCGGCGACGCCCGTCAGCTGTTCCTTGCGCGCGGCCATTTCCTTGCCCAGCGCGTCCAGGTCGACGGCCGTGTGGCGCACCTTGGGAAACATGTCGCCCTCTTCTTCCTTGACGTGGTGCTCGATCTGTTCGGAAAGCACCTTGACCTTGGCGTCGTACAGGTCGTCGGCAGGGTCCATCGCTTCGATCTGCGCGATGAGTTCCTTGGCGCTCGCGTGCTCGACGACGGCTTCATCCATCAGATCGCCATCGTGGATGGGGCGGCGCACGGCCGGGTAAAAGATTTCTTCTTCCAGCTGCGTGTGCACGGTCAATTCCTGACAGATCTGATCGGCCAGCTTTTTCTTGGTGGCAAATGAGCGGTCGCTCAAGCCTTCATATTGTGCAAACAAAGCCTTCACAGCCTTATGGTCCTGCATCAATAAACTGATCGCGTTCATGGCGCCTCCTCGTTGTGGATGAGGCAAGGATGCGCCACGGCGGCGCCAGCGTATGTGCGACGCCTTACACAATCTTGATTTTTAATACATTCGCCTACTTGATGCCGTGGTGACCCATCAGGTCGTACAGGGTGGGCCGGCTCACGCCCAGCAGCTCGGCCGCCTTGGCGATATTGCCGTCGGCCCGCGCCAGCGCGCGCACCATCACCCTGTATTCGGCCCCTTCGCGGGCCTGGCGCAGGTTCAGCGGCTCGTCCGGGGGCGCCGCCCAGGCGCTGGCGGGCAAGCCCAGGTCGTCGGCGGCGATCTGCGGCCCGTCGCACATGATGACGGCCCGCTTGATGCAGTTTTCCACTTCGCGCACATTGCCGGGCCAGCCATAGCTTTCGATCAGCTGCAGCGCGCCCGCGCTGAAATGCAGGTTGCTGCGGCCCTCGCTGGCGCAGAACTTGTTCTTGAAATGCTGCGCCAGCAAGGTGCAATCGCCGGCCCGCTCGCGCAACGGTGGAATGCGCAAGACGATTTCGCTGAGGCGGTAAAACAAGTCTTCGCGGAAGCGTCCCTGTTCCGCCAGCACTTTCAGGTCCTGGTGCGTGGCGCAGACGATACGCACGTCGACGGCGATCTCGGCGCGCCCGCCCACCCTTTCGATGACCCTCTCTTGCAGGAAGCGCAGCAATTTCGCCTGCAGCGGCATCGGCATGTCGCCGATTTCATCGAGAAAGAAGGTGCCGCCGTGGGCCAGTTCGATCTTGCCCAGGGTTTGCCGCGCCGCGCCCGTGAACGCGCCCCGCTCATAGCCGAACAGCTCGCTTTCCAGCAGGTTTTCCGGGATGGCCGCGCAATTGATGGCAACGAAACGCTGCGCATGGCGGCTCGACAGCGCATGCAGTCCCCGCGCGATCAGCTCCTTGCCGCTGCCCGAATCGCCCAGCAGCATCACGCTGGCCGACGAGGGCGCCACTTTTTCCACGTTGCGGCACAGTTTCAGCATACCGGGATCGCGGCTGACGATGCCGGCCAGGGGAGAATCGGCCTGCGTCTGCAGCATGCGGCGGTTTTCCTGCTGCATCGCGTGCAGGTAAAACGCGCGCGCGATGACCAGGCCCAGCATGTCGGCCTCGAACGGTTTCTGGTGGAAATCGTAGGCGCCCAGCGCGATGGCCTTCAAGGCATGCGCGCGCTCCTGATTGCCCGAGAGGATGATGACTTTCGTGTCCGGCGCCAGCGCGAGGATTTGCTGCAGGGTAGCCAAGCCTTCCGTGGCGCCGTCCGGGTCGGGCGGCAAGCCCAGGTCCATCGTCACCACGGCCGGCTGGTGGCGCCGCACGAGCGCCAGCGCCGCCTCGCGCTCGCCCGCCAGCAAGACGTCGTAACCGTCAAAGCTCCAGTGCAACTGCTTTTGCAGACCGGGATCGTCTTCGATGACCAGCAGTTTCTGTTTGCCCATGGCACTCCTTTGCTATGCCGCATGCAGCGGCAGGATCACGCGAAACGTCGTGCCCACTTGCGGCTCGCTGCGCACTTCCAGGCTGCCGCCCACTTCGCGCAGGTATTCGCGGCTTTCGAACACGCCGATGCCCATGCCCGCCGTCTTGGTCGTGTCGAACGGTGTAAATAGACGTTCGCGGATGAATTGTTCGCTCATGCCCTGCCCCGTATCGTCGAGCTCGACGACGGCCGTATGCTGCACGCGCCGCAAGCGCACGGCCACCTTGCCATCGCTGGCCGTGGCCTCGATGGCGTTCTGGATCAAATGGCCCAGCACCCGCTCCAGCCGTGCGCGGTTGGCCAGCACCGTCAGTTCGCCGTCGACGATTTCCAGGCACGGGGCCGGCGCCAGGCTGGCCTTGGCCGCCACAGCCTGGCGCAGCAAGCCGTCCAGCAGCAGCGGCGCCGGTGCTTCCGGCGCTTCGCCGCGCGCCAGTTTCTGCAGCAGGGTCTTCATTTTCTGCACGGAATGGTCCAAAGTGCCCAGCATGTCTTCCTGGAAGGCGGGATTGGCGCGGTGCTTTTCCGCATTGCTCAGTAGCAGCGACAGCTGGAACACCAAATTCTTGAGATCGTGCACGATGAAGGTGGACATGCGGTTGAACGAATCGAACTGGCGCGCCACCGTCAGGGTGGCGAGCGATTCGCGGTGCGCCAGGTAGCTGGCGGCCTGGCTGCCGGCAATTTTCAGCACGTCGCGGATTTCCCAGTTCAGGCCGATGCGCGTGCGGGGCCGCGCCAGCGCGACAAAGGCGAACAGCTGGCCGTGCAGCATCAAGGGCACCAGCAGCCACACGTCGGGCAGCGCCAGCAGCGCGGGCGGCAACGGCAAGCCGCCGTACTGGTCCGGATTCTGCACCCAGTCGGGCACGTCGATCACCCATTGTCTTGCTTCCAGGAACTGACACAGGGGGCCGGACGCCGGCTCGCTCCACGTGCCCGGCGGCCAGTTCCAGCTGGCGGCCGGCGCGAACCGGTCCTGCTCGCGCAAGATCCACAGCGCGCCGGCGCGGCTTTCCACCAGCTGCGCCATGGCCTGTATCGTGCGTTCGCCCAGGTCCGGCCCGTCTTCGGACAGCGCGCGCGTAAATCGCAGCCACTCCTCGCGGTAATCGAAGATGGCATTGTAAAAATGCTTGTTGATCGTCACCTTCAGCTTGGCGCGCAAGCTGCCGGAAAACAGCACGCCCGCCAGCAGCAAGGCCGCGCCGCCCAGGTAGGCCATTTGCATCAAGGAACCCCAGGTGCCGCCGAAGTAGCGCAAATAGTAGGCGCTGGCCGCCATGGCCAGCAAATAGATGGCCGAGCCCAGCAAGGCGGCCGAGCGATACAGCATCTGGCGCGACACGGACAAGCCCAGCGCCCAGCCCGGATTGCGCGCGGCCGAGATGGCCAGCAGGGGCGCGCACAGGGCGTCGACGATGCCGCGCGCGGCCCAGATGTCGTCGTTGACCGCGCGAAACAGCAAGGCGTCGCTGTACAGATAGAAATCGTAGGCGAACAGGCCACCCACGCCCAGGCACGCAAACTTGATGCCCCAGCGTTTCAAGGGCGGCGTATTGCGGTACCACTGTTCCACCAGCAACATGCCCAGCACGGCCAGCAGCAAACGGCAGACACTGGCGATGAGTCGCGCAGGCAAAGGCAGCGCCAGCCAGGACGAGGCCATGGACAGCAGCCAGGGCGCCAGCGCCGTGAGGGCGATGCCGGACAGCACCAGGCGCAAACGGGGCCGCGCCGGTTCGATCAGCAGCAGCAAGAACACCAGCCAGGCCAGGGTGCGCAGCAGTTCCAGCGCATCGCCGGCCAGCGCCGCGCGCTGCCCCAGCAGCACCAGCACGACCGTACCCGTCGCCCAGCCGCCCGTCGCCAGGCAGGCGACCAGCAAGGCGCGCACGTTTTGCCGCGCGCGCCAGTTGCTGATGAGCAGCAGCGCCAGCACGAAGAAGGCCAGCGACGCCAGGCCGTGGCTGAGGGCCGCCGCATCGGCCGCCGCCAGCCAGTCCGACTGCGCCCGCATCATCGGCTGCCCTTGCCAAACAGCACCACCTGCACCGTGTCGAGCAAGATCAGCAAGTCGAGGAACAGGCTATTGTTTTTCACATAATACAGATCGTATTGCAGTTTTTTGACGGCGTCGTCGACGGAGGCGCCATATTGATAGCGCACCTGCGCCAGGCCCGTGATGCCCGGTTTGATGCTGTGACGAATGTTGTAGTACGGTACCTGCTGCTTCAATTGCTCGACAAAGTAGGCGCGCTCGGGGCGCGGTCCCACGAAACTCATCTCGCCGCGAAACACATTGAGCATCTGCGGCAGCTCGTCGATGCGCAGCTTGCGGATCAGCTTGCCCACGCGCGTGATGCGCGCATCGTTGTCCAGCGCCCAGATGGGCTTGCCATCGCGCTCCGCATCGCAGCGCATGCTGCGAAATTTCAGCACATTGAAGGGCAAGCCGTCGCGTCCCACCCGCTCTTGCTGGTAAAACACGGGGCCGCCGTCTTCCAGGCGGATGCACAAGGCCGTCGCCAGCATCACGGGCAACGCCGCCAGGCAAATGACGCCGCTGGCGGCCAGGTCGAACAGCCGCTTCGAGGCGGCGCGGAAAAAACTCTGGTCGAAGCCGCCGCCATAGATCAGATAGCTCGGTTGCAAGGAATCGATGCGGATCTGGCACGCTTCGCGCTCGAAAAACGTGGCCGCGTCGATCACTTTCACGCCGCCCAGCGCGCATTCCAGTAGTTGCTTGGCAGGAAACGCACCATTGCGCCGGTCGCTGACGGAAACGACGATTTCATGCGCCGCATGACGCTGGGCCATGGCCAGCAGCGACGGTTCCGCCGGCAGCAAGGCCGAGGCCGGCACGCAGCATTGCTCGCCAGCCACATCGATGCAGCCGACGACGGTAAACTGGTGGAAACCGATCTTGCTCGCCGCCAAGTCCATGCATTCGCGCGCCAGCGCCCCGCCGCCCACCAGGATCAGCCGTCCCTCCATCAGCGCCGATTGCGAGGATTTGAACACCACCAGGCGCGCCAGCAGCACGCCGATGGCGCCCAGGCCGAAGATCAGCACGCTGCCGCGCCCGAAATGCAAGGAAGGAATAAAGCGGATCAAGACGCTGAGCACGGCAAAACCCAGCGCGAACGACGGCAGGATGCGCAGCAAGGTGTTGCGGATGTCTTCGCGCGAGCGGTGCTGGTACATGCCCAGCGCGCTCATGCTGAAAACGATGACCAGGGCAAAGATCGAAGACGACAAATACACCTCGCTCGCTCGCACGAGGCGGCTGCCATCCGCCAGCCACAGCAGGGACGTCAAGGTGGCCGACAGCAGCAGGATCAGGATTTCCAGCAACAGCAAGATAAACGCTGTTTTCGAGACGTAATGGCTGAAGATGCGGATCATGGGGCCTCCTGCGGCAAAGGCAACACGCCGCGCTCATGGCGGCCTGCTGCTCTCCTGCCATCATGGCGAACTGTTCCACGAAGACATTGATACGCCACAAGCTACGGCCCCAGCTATCTTTCACTGGCAGAATTTATCTCAACACATTACCGATTGATGTGAAATGGACTATAGTATGCTTCCCCTGAAAAAAGATAAATGTCATGAAATTTGATGTAGCGATTGTCGGCAGTGGCCTGGCGGGTTTATCGGTTGCACTGCATTTAGCTGAGACGCGCACCGTCGCGATCATTTCCAAACGCGCGCTGCTCGATGGCGCCAGCAACTGGGCGCAAGGCGGGATCGCGGCCGTGCTGGACTCGGGCGACAGCCACCAGCAGCACATCGAAGACACCCTGATCGCGGGCGGCGGCCTGTGCGACGAGAGCGCCACGCGCTACATCGTCGAGCACGGCCGCGAAGCCATCGAATGGCTGATCGAGCAAGGCGTGCCGTTTACGCGCGACGCCACGGCCGAACTGGGTTTCCACCTGACCCGCGAAGGCGGCCACAGCCAGCGCCGCATCATCCACGCGGCCGATGCCACCGGGCACGCCGTGCAAGTGACCCTGGAAGAAAAGGTGCGCGCCCACCCGAACATCAGCCTGTTCGAACACCATTGCGCCATCGACCTGATCACCTCAGACAAGCTGGGCATGAAGCCGGCCCAACGCAACGCGCAACCGCATTGCCACGGCCTGTACGTGCAGGATGAGCAAACGGGGAAAGTCCTGACCTTTGCCGCCGAGCACACCGTGCTGGCGACGGGCGGCGCCGGCAAGGTGTATTTATATACCACCAACCCGGACACGGCCAGCGGCGACGGCATCGCCATGGCCTGGCGCGCCGGCTGCCGCGTGTCGAACATGGAATTCATCCAGTTCCACCCCACGTGCCTGTACCACCCGTACGCAAAATCCTTCCTGATCACCGAAGCCATCCGTGGCGAAGGCGGCTTGCTGAAACTGCCGCCCGAAGCGGGCGCGGCGGCTGGCACGCGCTTCATGCTGGCCCACGATGAGCGGGCCGAACTGGCGCCACGCGACGTGGTGGCGCGCGCCATCGACTTCGAGATCAAGAAACGGGGCCTCGATTACGTGCACCTGGACATCAGCCACAAGCCGGCCGACTTCCTCATCGAACACTTCCCCACCATCTATGCGCGCTGCCTGGAACTGGGCATCGACATCACCAAGCAGCCTATCCCCATCGTGCCCGCCGCCCACTACACGTGCGGCGGCGTCGTGACGGATCTGTCCGGCCGCGCCGACTTGCCGGGCCTGTACGCCGTGGGCGAGACGGCGTGCACGGGCTTGCATGGCGCGAACCGCCTCGCGTCGAATTCCTTGCTGGAATGCATCGTCATCGGCCGCGCCTGCGCGCAGGATATCGAAAGCAAGGAAAAGCTGGGCACGCCGTATTTGCCCGACTGGGATGAAAGCCGCGTCACGGATGCGGATGAGGAGGTGGTGATTTCGCACAACTGGGACGAGCTGCGCCGCTTCATGTGGAATTACGTGGGCATCGTGCGCACGACCAAGCGCCTGGAACGGGCCCAGCACCGCATCGCCCTGCTGAAGGAAGAAATCGACGAGTACTACCGCAACTTCCGCATCACCCACGATTTGCTGGAACTGCGCAACCTCGTCGACGTGGCCTCGATGATCGTCAACAGCGCCCTGTCCCGCCGCGAAAGCCGCGGCCTGCACTTCAGCCGCGATTATCCAGAAACGTTACCGAAGGCGATAGCGAGTGTGCTGACGCCGCCGCACCGCTAACCGCGGCTGGAATGCGCGCCGGACAGGTACCGGCGCGCATTATTCTTCCGGCATCTCAAACTCGATCCCATCCTCCGTGTACGACATCTTGGCCGACTCGCCCGTGCATACGCCCTGCGGCTCGTCCGCCACATAGCGGCATTCGCTTTCCACGCTGCCATCTTCCCGCCAGTGCCGGGTCCAACCCTGGCGCTCGCCATCCACGTATTCGATCAGCTGCCTCGGCTTGCCATCGGCATACCAGGAACGCAAGGCGCCCTCCTCGCGGCCGCCCGCGTTCCATAGTTTGTGCACGATCAATACGCCGGTCCGGCTGAAGCGTTGTTCGCTGCGCAACACAAAGTGATCGATGTGCGTGCGCTTGCTGGCGACTTTGCCGTCCGGGTAATATTCGACGCTCTCGCCGACAGGCTTGCCGTCCACGTAGTTGGCAGTGCGCTGCACCTTGCCATCCGGAAAATATCCGGTGCTCGGTCCCGTCATGACGCCGTTGTCATGCTGGCTGCGGCTTTCCACGGCGCCGTCCGGATAGAACCGCAGCAATTCGCCATCCGTCCGGCCCTTGACCTGGGTCGTGCGCATTTTCAGCTTGCCGTCCTCGTCGAACGTTTCCATCACACCATCGGCGCGTGCGCCGTTGCGGTAGGTGCGCGACGCGATCTGCTTGCCATTCTGGTGAAAAGTCTGTTCCTCCCCGTCCTGCACGCCATTGCGCCACGTAATACGCATGGAAACCTTGCCGTCCGGGTAATACAGAGTCTGCACACCCTCCTGCACGCCGCGCCCATCCCGCTCCATCTGCATCTCGACTTGTCCGTGCGGGTAATACATGCTGTAGTTGCCCACCAGCTTGCCGCGCAGGTAATCGGGAGCGTTGACGTGGCCAATCAGCCGCTTCGGTTCGCCTTCGCGCACATGATAGATCGCGACTTGCCAGGTGCCGGGCGTCTTGCCGGGCGGCAGCGGCAGGACCAGCGCATAGCGCGCCTCTTCCATCACCTCGCCGCGCGACAGGCTGTGGTTCAGGTAGAGCCGCGCCTTGCCGTCCGCACAGTGCGCATCGCAGCCACGCAGCATGTGGATGACGGGAATGGCCTCGGCCTTGGTCCGCTCGGGCGCCGGGCAGGCGCGCAGGCGCACGAGCAAGGGATTCCTGTCGCGTATCATGTTGGCCAGCTCGGCCTTCATGACGCCATACTGTTCCTCGTTCAGTCCGACTGACGCTGCATCCATGCGCAGCTGCCTGCCGCCGCAGCCCGTGTCCTCGTCCACGGTCAGCATATCGCCGCCGCCGGGCGCGGCCGTGATCGCCGTGACCACTTGCCGCTGCACGATTTCCGCATGGGCCAGCGCCGGCAACAGCAGCATGGCGCCAAGCAGGCGTTTCAATTCAGTGCGCGCCATGCTTGCTCCTTTCACAATGTTTCCGGAGATGGCTGCGCCACTCCGCATTCGCCCTGGGCCTTGCCAGCCACATACAGACATTCGCTTTTCACGCTGCCATCGTCATGCCATGCGCGGATCGTCCCCTGCAGGCGCTCCTGTGGATCCCACGCTTCTTCAAGGATCAGCACGCCCTGCTCATTGAAACTATGGGCGCTGCGCCGCTTGCCGTCATCGCCGTATGTGAGCTTGCTGGCCAGTTTTCCATTCGGGTGATATTCGAGAGCATCGCCGGTGGCCTTATCATTGACTCGCGTGACCGTGCTGCGTACGCTGCCATCGGGATAGTATTCGGTGCACAGGCCGTTGAGCATGCCATCACCGGCTTGCGCGCGGCTGGCAACCTTGCCATCAGGGAAAAAGGTAATGATTTCACCTTCCAGCTTGCCGTTCCGCAAGGTTTGGCGCGCAACCAGATTGCCTTCCTCGTCGAACGCCTCGAACGGCCCGTCGACCTGCATGCCGTCGCGGTAGGTGAACGCTTCCAAAAGCTTCCCCGTAGCATGAAACGTTTCATGCACGCCCTCTTGCAAGCCGTGACGCCATGCACCGCGTGTTTCCGGGAGACCATCGGGATAGAAGCTGCTGCTCAAGCCATCCTTGCGGCCCTGCGCATCCAGTCCCACCTGCTTTTCGATCTTGCCATCGTCGTAATAGGCGGTATAGCCGCCCACCGGCTTGCCCGACACAAAATCGGCGGCATCGAACTGGGCCGACATGCGCGGTTTCTTCTCATCCACTGCGTGAACAATCTCCACCTGCCACGCACCGGGTAATTTTCCTGGCGGCAAGGGCAACACCAGCATATAAGGTGCCAGCCGTTTTTCTTGCGGGACCAGATGTTCATCCAGGTACAGGCGCGCCTTGCCGTCGGCGCAAGCACCGGGCTGGCAAGCCGACAGCTTGCGCACCAGCGGAAGGGCCGCATCGCCCGTCGCGCCCACCACCGGGCACCGGGCCAATGTGACGAGCATCGGCGTCTTGTCGCGGATACGCCTGGCCAGCGTGGCCCTCAACGCTGCATACGCGTCCCCCTTCGCCAGCTCCCCTTCCTCCATGCGCAGCTGCCTGCCGCCGCAGCCCGTGTCCTCGTCCACGGTCAGGATATCGCCGCCGCCGGGCGCGGCCGTGATCGCCGTGACCACTTGCCGCTGCACGATCTCGGCATGGGCCAGCGCCGGCAACAGCAGCATGGCGCCAAACAAATGTTTCAAAGTGCGCGCCATGCCTGCTCCTTGCGCTGCAGTTCCGGCGCCGGCGGCGCTCCGCCGCAGTCACCCTGGGCCTTGCCGGCCACATACTGGCACTCGCCCTTCAAGCTGCCATCCTCGCGCCAGCTGCGGCTCCAGCCGTCGCGCCGGTCGTTTACGTACTCGATGGCTTGCTCGGGCTTGCCATTTTCATACCACGAGCGCGACGTGCCCTGCTCGCGCAATTGCGCATCCCACCGTCTTTCCAGCACCAGCACGCCCTGGGGACTGTAGCGCCGGACGCTCAGCAGTCCGCCTTCGTCGCCATATTGCTGGCGGGATTGCACCTTGCCGTCGGGATAGAACTCCAGCGCTTCCCCGACCGGCAAATCGTTGACCTGCGTCATGGTGGCGCGCACGGCGCCATCGGGATAGTATTCCGCGCTGCGGCCATTGAACTTGCCCTTGCTCACTTGCGTGCGGCCGGCTACTTTTCCATCCGGGAAATACGAGAGCAGTTCGCCTTCCATGCGGCCATCGCGCAGCACGTAACTGGTGCTCAGCTTGCCATTCGCGTCAAACGTCTGCACGGGGCCGTCCACGCGCTGTCCCTTGCGGTACACGCTGGCCTCGCGCAGCTGGCCCGTGGCGTGATATTGCTGGTGCGTGCCTTCCGGCAAGCCATGGCGCCAGTTGCCACGCGATTCCAGGCTGCCATCTGTGCGATACAGGCTGGTGACGCCATCCTGCCGTCCCTGCCCATCCTGCGCCACCTGTTTCTCGATTTTTCCATCAGGGTAATACGTGACATAGCCGCCCACCAGCTCGCCCTGCGCATAGTCGGCGCGGTTGACCTGGCCCGACAGGCGCAGCTTGCCGCCCGCCACGCTGACAATCTCCACCTTCCACGTGCCCGGCAGCTTGCCTTTCGGCAAGGGCAACAGCAGCACGTTGGGCGCGTTTTCCTGCTCGACGGGGTAGAAACGCTCATGCAGGTACAGTCGCGCCCGGCCATCGGCGCAGGCGGCTGGCGTGCAGGCGGCGATCTGGCGCACGATGGGCACGCTCGCATCCTCCGGGCATTTTTTCACCGTGACGAGCATGGGCGTCCTGGCACGCATGCGTTCAGCAAGCTGGACTTTCAGCGCCTCGTACGGCGCCTCGTCGAGGTTCACCGAGCGCGCATCCATGCGTATCTGCTTGCCGCCGCAGGCCGTCGTGCCGGCAATCGTGAACACATCGCCGCCTTCGCTATCCGGCTCGCTGGCCATCGCCGTCACCACCAGGCGCTGCACGATTTCCGCCTGAGCCGTGGCTGAATACAGCAAGGAAGCGCCCAGCACGGCGCATATCGTCTTGATTTTCATGGTATTCCTCTAATTTTCCGCCGTGACGGCGACACCGCCCGGCACGAAGCTGACCCGGCCATCGCGGTAACGCACCAGCACCACCACCTTGGCATCCATCAATTGACCGTGCTGCACGGCCGGCAGATAGGTCCAGCGCTGCACGCTATCGAGCAGCGCCTTGTTGAGCATGGGTTCCATCGGCAATTCCGCTGCCGCAAGCGTCAGGCTGCCGTCGGCGGCAATCGACAGGATCAAGCGGTTTTCGCCCGTCGCGTGCTTTGCATCGAGCACGCCGTAGTCGACCGTCGTCATCGTCTCGCGCTGCACGCCGCCGACCTGGTCCCGCAGCGGTGGCATGGCCTGGAGTTTTTGCGCCAGCAGCGCGCCATCGGCCAGCGTCTTGTCCCAGCGTTTCTGGTAGGCGCCCGGTTGCGCCAGGCGCAACACCCGGGCGGTCAGATCCATGCGCTGCATCGTGCGCGCGACGCCATTGTCGGCCGGCTCGCCCGGGTCCGCCGGCAAGGCGTTCTGCACGGCATAACGGTAAGCCGTCAACCGCGCCAGCGCCACCAGATTGACGGCATCGCGCTCGTCGCCGCCGCGCAGCTGTGCAGCAGCCGCGATGCCCAGCCAGGCCGTGCCATCGGTCGGACGCGCCCACACGGCTTGCTCGAAGTACTGGCGCGCCGCCTGCGGTTCGTTCACGCTCAGGTGCATGCGGCCCATGGCCGCCGCCACCAGATGGTCGCGCGGGTTGGCTTGCAGCAGATCAAGATAACTGGCGACCAGCGCCGGCTGATAGCCGGGCACCCAGCCCAGGCCTTCCAGCAACGAGGCGCGCAGCTGCGCCTGCGTGCGGTCGCCGCCGTAGCCGGACTGCTTTTCTTCGCCGGCCCGGTACAGCAGTTGCAAGCCGCGCGTGACGGCGTCATCGTCGCCCTTGCTGACGGCTTGCGACAGGCTGCGCACGGCCTTGCGCGCATCGGACGGCTGGAAACCTGTCGCCTTGCGCGGGCGCCAGCGAAATACTTCCAGGCCAGCCGCCTGGTCGGCCTGCGCCTGCAAGTTGGCCTTGTCCTTGACTTCATCGGACGACGAGGTCCAGGCCGTAAAGCCGATCAGGAACAGCACGATCAAGAGCACCACCACGGCCCAGCCCTTGCCCGTGATGCCGCCGCCCGCGTTGCCCGCCACATTGCCGGCCACATTGCCGGCCCAATTCGCAGCGGGAATGGCGACGGGCGCCTGCCCCGGCGCCGTGCGGCGCGCGCTGCGCTGCTGCGGCGGCTGTTGCAGTTGCATCTGCTGCGCCTGCACAGACGCTTGCGCGGCCGCACCGATGACCTTGTCGCGCGCGCACGCGGCGCAGCCCAGGCCCGCAAAATGCTGGTGTTCGGGATGCGCGGTACACACGACGAGCTTGCCCCCGCTGCGCTGCGCATAGCCGCGCAGCAACTGCGCCCAGTCGGCCGCCGCAGGCCGCTGGGGTTTCGGCGACTGGGAAAACGCGCGATCGAACATGGCGCGCAATTCGGGCGGCATCAGCGCATGGCCGCTGGTGGCGTTCGGCGCCAGCTGCTTGTGGCGCTTCACGCCGTACGCATAGCAGCCGTCGCGGATGCGGCCGGGAATGTCGGTCGCCACTTGCGCATTGCCGGGCCGCCCGCTGTACGGGTGGATGCCGAAGTTGAGCAACTGGAAGATGATGACGGCCAGGGCGAAGCGGTCTTGCGCCATTTCCGTGCCCGCCGGCATGCCCTTGCGCTGGAATTCCGGCGCCAGGTAGTCGGCCGTGAATTGCTCGGCAGGAAATCGCTCCGCATGGCCCTGGATGCTGAAACCGTCGCAATCGAGCATGGCGATGTACAGCGAATCGCGGTAAAAGCGCAAATTCACGGGTTTCAGATCGACCACGTAATGCTGCTGCTGGTGCAGCGCATCGATGACGGCGGCCAGGTTGGCGGCCAGGGTCAGCTTGGGACCGAGTCCCGTAGGCAATCCTGCCGCGCGCGCTTGCCGCTCCTGCATGATCTGTTCCAGCTCGGCCGTCTGCGCCATGTCCAGCAAGGGCATGACGAAACCGGCAAAGCCGCCCTGGCCATCGAACACGGCCGCTTGCGGCCAGGCGATCTGGACGTAGCGCTTGCCGTTTTCCACTTGATCGGGCAGCTCGGGCGACAGTTCCAGCATTGCTTCGAGCTTGCGCCGGTTGGCGGCCCGGTCCAGGTGCGGGTGGTACAGCTTGGCAACCTGCGCGGGTGCGCCGGGCAACAGGTACACGCTGCCCGCGCCGCCGCTCTTGACGAGTTTGCCCAAGATCAAACTACGGACTTTATCCAGCCAAATTTTTCCACCCGGACTCAGGCCGGGTGTCACGCCTTGCTTCCGGCTCATGCGCGCAAGGCCAGCAGCAGGGTCTTGTCGTCGCCCGTGATCTGGTGCGTGCGCGGGTCGGCCAGGGTGGACGCCAGCGCCGTATTGCCCAGCTCGATACTTTCGACCGTGCGCAGATAGCCTTGCACGGCATCCATGAACGGCGCGTACAGGCCCCCATTGTTCTTGCTCATGGCGAAGGGCATGCAGCCGTCCGACATCAGCACCACGCCGCGCGCGGACTGGGGAATCGGCAACAGGCGCAACTGTTCGCGCCAGCGCTCGCCCGACAGAAAATAGGTTTCGTTGGCGTATTCGCCGTTGGCGGGCAGCGAGATCAGTTCTCCGCCATCGCCCAGTTGCGCCACGCCCAGGCCGTCGCCCAGGTGGAAGAAGAAACCGTTGTCGGCGCCCATGACCACGCCGACGACGGTGGCAGCGTAGTCGTCGAGGGTGGCGTTGGCGGCGCGGGCGATGTCGTCCAGCGCGGCGCGGATCTGCGCCAGGGTGGCCGCCAGCGCGCCGTCATGCAAATCCTGCACGGTGGCGCCCTGCTCCAGCCGTCCGGCCAGCGCCTGCACGGTTTGCGTTGCAACAAACTGCGCGCCCTGCTCGCTGAGCCTGGCCGAACCGGCGCCATCGCAAACGATGGCGACCAGCACGTCGTTCACGACGGCGTGCCCGTGCGCATCCTGGCAAGCGATGTCTTTATCCAGGTGCGCCTTGCCCGTGACGGAGGCGCCGAACACGCGCCAGATATTCTGTACTGCAGTCATGGATCAGCGGGCTTTCACGTATTCACGACCGACCAGCCGTCCGTCGAGGCCAGCTGGGCCTGCGCACCGGGACGCGATTGCGACACCACTTGCATGCTGGCGCTCAGCCACAGGAACAGTTCGCGGAACTGCAAGCCTTTCAGCTGCTTCACGCCCCGTTCGCCACGGCTGGAGAATTCGCCCAGGGAATCGATATTCGCATGGTCGCCCACGGCGATGGGGAAGATCGCGACTTTATTCGCCTGCTCGGCCGCGCGCGCCTGTTCGGCGCCATGCTGCCAGCGATCCGTCGGTTCGCCGTCCGACATCAAAAACAGCCACGGCCGCGTGTACGCCACGCCCGCCTGGCGGAAACGCTGCTTTTCCTGCTCGATTTCCGCCAGCGCCAGTTCCACGGCCGCGCCGGTCGGCGTGGTGCCGTTCGCTTCAAGACGAGGCGCCGTGAAATCCATGGCGTCGCACCAGTTGCTGGCGACGACCGCCTCATCGTGCGCGCCATATTGAATCACCAGGATGCGCACGCGCTTGGCGGCGATCACGTCGGATTTCAATTCCTGTTCCAGCAAGGCCAGGCCTTCGTTCAGCAGCGAGACGGGTTCGCCATCCATGCTGCCGGAGCAGTCCAGCACGAGTACCAGCGGCGTGCGTTGTTCGGTATTGTCGACCAGGGCGACGTCGGGGATCATTATGGAAGTCATGTAATTTTGATAGAGTTGCGAAATAGCCTAGCCCCGAAGCTTACCCTATGGATATGTTTTCCATGCGTCCGATTGCTTGGGATTGCGCCATGCGCTATCAAAGTACTAATTTTCAGGGTTTTTTTCATCCCTCCCCCATCGCGCGCCCGGCGAACTTGCTCTGAAAGCAACAACCTCGTACACTGCGCCATTCAGGTCGCCCGGCAACGGCCATATAAGCAAACTTGATGATGATACCGATCGCCAGCCTGGAAGAGCTGGAAGAATTCCTGGAAGAAAAACTGGACCCGTTCGATGCCGGGCCGCCAATCGCCCATCCGGGGCTGCGTCTGTCGCAGGTGTGCAGGCAGGTGGCGCTGGACATCCGCAACGGCAACGCCTCTGCCGTGCGCGTCGCCGTCCAGATACTGACAAAAGATCCTGGCATGCCCTTTGGCAAGCTCATCAAGAGCGGTTTCGCCAGGGCGTTAAGGCAACGTGCCGACCTGCTGTCCGAGATGCAACGACGTGGTTTGATCGCGAAAACCTGCGAGTTGCTCAGTCTCGCATTCTGTCCGCGCGAAACAGAAGATTATTGCAAATTAATCAAAAAATTTGATCCGGGCGAGTTGCTCGCGGGGATAGAGCATGTCCGCGTCACGGACGCGAAATCGCGGATGCTGCTGCAAAGCCTGATAGCCGACGGTGCGCGACGTACAGCCGCAAGTTAGCAGCACTATTCCCAGATGATTTCCAAGGGCACGCCCGGCTCCAGCTCCGCCTCCTTGCCGGAAAGCGGATATTTTCGATGCCCCAGCGAGTATTTGGTCACGAAGACTTTATAGCTGCCATCGTGAAGAAAATGCACGACGAACCGGCCCGCATCGCCAGCCGCATACTTCGGCACCGGCACGGTTTGCTCCACGCGGATATCCTTGCCGTTTTTTACCGTATACATGACGACGGCCGCCTGCATCCCCGGCTTCCATGCCGCCGGTATCGAAAGGCAGCAAGTGTCTCCTCCGCCACCCTCGCCAGGAGCAAGATAACCGGCCTCCGCCGACGAACCATCGGCCAGTGTCACCATATAACTGCCGACGCCATGCTCGCCATGGTTGTAGGCCGTCAGGCTCACGGCGATTTGTCGTTCACTCCTCGCACAGCCGGCATTCAAAAGCGACAAGACCATGCACACGAAGCAGGCGGCATATTTACTTTTCGAGAAAAATATCATTTAGCCCTCAATCCAGCCAGTTATGACAGGGAATTTCATGTGCATGCAACCTCTGCCACGCAGCGTCTTCACTCCCAGATAATTTCAATGGGAACGCCGCGCTCCAATTGTGCCTCTGTTCCGGAAAGCGGGTATTTACGATGGCCGAGCAGGTATCGGGTGACAAACACCTTGTATTTGCCGTTGCGCAGAAAATGCACGACGAACCGGCCAGCATCGGCGGGAGCATACTTCGGCACCGCCACGGTTTGCTCCACGCGGATATCCTTGCCATTCTTGATGGTATGCATGACGATATTTGCCGTCATTCCCGCTTGCCACACGCGGGGAATGGACAGGCAGCACGTCAATCCACCGCCACCCTGGCCAGCGTCCAGATAGCCCGCCCCCGCAGTGGCGCCGTTCTGCAAGGTCACCTCATAGCTTCCCACCCCGTGATCGGTATGGTTGTAGCCGCTCAAATTCACCGTCAGTTCCCCGCTTTCCTTGCCCTGCGCGGTATGCGGCAAGGCCGTAAACAGCCACAGGAAGCCGATCAGCAGCGCTTTCATCGAAAGAAAATTCTTGACCATGGGATACCCTCGGCAATCGCGTATGAATGACACGTCAATTCTGCATTGTTATCACGCCTCGACGATTGCCTATTTTGCCGCCTGCGCATCCCACAACGGCGTTCCCGCCTCCCAGACGGTATTCGGCAAGGCGTGCAGAGCGTCGTAAAAGGCGTCCAGCGAAGCGGGCGGATTTTTCATCAGGGTCACGAACTGCGGCTGTTCCATCGCCTTACCCGACGTGTAGAGCGCCAGCAGCACATATTGTGTCTGCCGGTCGAGGTCATCGATTCCCGCATCGAGCGCGCGCTGCTGGTATTTGGCAACAAAAGCATTGAGCACGCACGGCGGCGTGTCATTCGTTTCATCCGTGATCACGCGCCGCAGATGGCTGACCAGGTTGGCGGTATCGGCAGGCTTGACCTTGACCTGCCGCGCACCGCTGGAGGCTTGCGGCGCCGCCTTGTCGGCAGCCTGCGCCATGGAGTTGCCACCGATAAACGCCAGCGCCGCGCACAGGGCCAGCGCCGGGAACGTCGTCGGGTAAGGCTGGCTTGGCTGCATAAGAACTTTCGCTAAGTGAATGGCATGCGACTCCCGCCCCATACCTGGAATTTATATTTTTGACAATTTTTTATTGTATCGGGGAATTTTTTATCCAGGAGCACGATTGCATCGGCGGCGGCGCATTGCGGTGGCGCCACGTATGTACTATCTTGATAGTTGCCCAGGACAGAAGGCAGCGACCCGCCCCTCCTCACAAAGGTGGGGCGGATCGCTGCGCAACACCGCCCTTACCCAGTTCCGCACCTGCACGCCTGCGGCACACTGATGTAATCAGGATTGGGGGCAAGCATGCACACAGGGACAGTCACCGCGGATGTGGGCAAACTGATCGGCGCCATGTACGACTCGGCCTGCGGCACGGGCGACTGGCCGCAGCTCGACAACGCCGGCCTGAACGGCCAGCAATGGCAGGAACTCCTGCCGCATCTGCAACGCGCGCTGTGCCTGCAGCAACGCCTGCGCGAGGCGCAACTGGCCAGCCACTGCGCGCTGGCGGCGCTCGACGCCATGGGCGCGGCTGTGCTGGTGCTCGATGGCAACCTCGCCTTGCGTTTCGCCACCCCCGCCGGACACGCCCTGCATGCGGCGCAACTGGAACACGCGGCCCCGCCCGCCCTGGTGCGCGCCGTGCGCCTGGTGATCGCCAGCGCCGGCGGCGCAGCCCAATGCCAGTCGCTGCGCCTGCCGCGCAAGCAGCAAGCGCCGCTGGCCCTGACCGTCACCCCGCTTGCCGATTGCCAGCCCACCTGCGCCCTGCTGATCGCGCGCGACCCCACGAAAACGTGCACGTCCGTCCCTGCCTTGCGCCAACTGTTTGACTTGACGCAAGCCGAGGCGCAAGTGGGCAAGGCGCTGGCGCAGGGGGCAACCATCGAAGAAATCGCCGCGCAGGGCGGCATCAGCGTCAACACCGTCAAGACGCATCTGCATCACACCTATTTAAAGACGGATACCCGGCGCCAGGGCGAGCTGATCGCCCTGATCCACGGCGCCACGGCGCACCTGGCCGTACTCGATGCATGAGGCCGTGTCATCCGATCGGATGATGCGCGGCGCATGTTGCCTGCCTACACTGGCAAGACCGGCAGCCCGCGCCTTGCCAGTGTGACAGCAGCGCTTGCGGACCAGCCGGTGCGGTTTCCCTGTCACCCACATCAACATCGCCGCGCCGGCAGCGGGACGGCACCACAGTTCAAGGATGGGTAAAAAAATGAAAACATGGATCTTGGCCGGCACCCTGGGCGTCTGCGCCCTGCTGGCAAATGCGCAAACGCTTCCCGACAGCCAGACCGTCGTCGTTCCCGGCGGACGCCTGCACACGATCGAATTGCCGGCACACAAACATTTCATGAGTGCGGAAAGTTTTGCCCCGTTCCGCGGCGGCTATGAATTGTCGAACGGACAAGTGCTCTACCTGCGCAATGCGGGTAGCATCGGCGCCATGATGTATGCGCGCATCGATAACCAGGAAGAACACCGCATCATCGCCACCGGCAGCGACAGCTTCGTGGCGCTCGACCAGCAGCTGGCCATGCGCATCGACTTGCGCGACGACGGCAGCGTGGGCGGCGAAGTGCTGATGCGGGTACCGGCCGAAAAACTGGCCAGCGGCGAGATCGTGCCCGCCCATGTGCAAAGCATGAGCCTGGCATCGCGTTAGGGCGGCAAGCCGCATGCCGCATGGGTGACAGCCATGAGCAAACAGTATTCTGTGCAACAGCAAAACGCGCTGATCCAGGCCGCCATCAAGCAGACGGCGGCCTGGTGGCGCGCCCGCCCCCTGCCCGACGCCTTGCGCCAATGCGCGGCCAGCCATGGCGTGGCGCTGGGCACGGCCCTCATGCTCGACCTGAAACTGGCCTGCCCCGGCATGCCCGCCGTGTACGGCAAGCTGCTGAGCGCCGATGGCCACTTCATTCATTTCGAGATGGACCTCGACGACGACTTGCGCCCCTTGCCCGGCAGCGTGGCGTGGGACGACATCAGCGCCGGCTACGACCTGGCCGCCCACAAACGGGGCACGGGCGTCGGCTATGGGATGCTGTGCAAGAAGGTGTTGCAGGAATTGAATCGCGGCGCGTGCTAGCGGAACCGCCCTTGGCGCATGCTATGATCGGCGCCCCGTTCATGAGACAAATGGCAACGCCACATGCAGCATCCATCCGGCAACAACCCGATCCCGGCGCTGCTGCGCCGCGTCCTGCGCCTGCTGGCCTGGCCCTTGCTGGCCCTCGTCAGCGCCGCCTGCACCACCACCACGCGCCATCCTGCCAGCGAGCCCACGCAAGTCATCCTGCGCTTTACCTTTGACGATGGCAAGCCGATGCGGCATGAAGATCACATGGTCATGGCGCGCCAAGAAACGTATATCAAGTACTGCAGCAAGATAGGCAGCACCAGTGTCTGCGATGTCGGCATCGATATACTGTATGCAAGCGCCGACGCGCCGCTCGATGCCACTGGCGAAGTGCGCGTCACCCTGCGTTCGACCGGCCCCATCGGCGACCTGCCGACCGAACGCTGCATCAATGGCAAGTCCTACCTCTTTAATTCCGGCGACTGGATACGCGGTCCGTTTCACCAAGGGCAGGTGATCGAGATCCGCTACAAGATAAGTCCATTGAAGATGGCATGCCCGAGGTCGGAGAGCGCGCCGCCGTGGTGGGACAAGGATTAAGCTAGCCTGGTGCTTACTGCAACTCGAACTCCGCCGGAGTCAAGCCCAGCTCGCGCGCGATCTTGCTGGCCACGCGCTGCTCGTTGGCATCGAAATTGCCGTCCGATGAAGCGACGGCGATGATCATGCGCACCAGCAGGCGCGACGCCTCCACATTCGACTTCATCTTGCCCAGCGCCTGATACGCCTTGGCTTCGCCGATATCCTTGTCGAACTCCAGCTGGCCGACATATTCCTGGAAAGCCTTGATCACGTCCGTGGTGCTAAACACGGACAGCGCATCATTGCTTTCAATAAACTTCACCATCTTCTGCTTCTCTTCCGCACTGACGCTGCCGTCCGCCATGGCGATCAAGGCCGAGCCTGCCATCGCGGCATTCAGGAAATCCTTGTTCTTGTACTTCAGGGCTTCGGTCTTCAGTTCGCTGGCTTTGGTCTTCAGTTTGGACAGAAAGGAATCGAAACTCATGGTGTACCTCCGGGTTGGTTGGTGCATATCGAGCGGCAAGACATGCCGCCACCAGGGATAGTTGAGGGTGCAAGCTTGAAATACAAGCAAGGGACGAGCAACAAGCACGCCACTGAGCGCGCCGCGTTCGCCGATCGCCATGCCTTGCCCTGAAAAACAACTGCAATCCAACACCAATTGAGCCACACGCAACGTTAAATAATTTGCAGTTGAAAAATAAGTAACTTCATGGCAGCATGGAATTACATTTTCTTTACTGCAAGGTTGTGATGGACAAGCAATTGCTGTTGATTTGTGCACTGACGTTCATCATCCACATCATCGGCACCCCCGCCTATTCCGTGCGCATCGCCGGCATCCGTACGCGGCGCATCGCCGTATCCCTGGCCCTGTTCAGCATTTTGATGCTGCTGTCGCGCACTTCGAATTCCTTCCTGGGACCATTTCTCGCCAAGCGCGTGGAAACAGGCATCGACCAGCATGTTGCCGCCAGCACGCTATTGGGCGACTTCCGCTGGCTGCTGTTCTCCGCCAGCTTGGCGACGATTGTCGGAGCGATAAATGACTGCTTCAAGGATAGCGTCTCTTACATTCAGGAGTCAGTGAATAGCCTTACTTCAGTGTACGTCAGAAATCAACTAAATAGGTTTCCCAGAATGAAGCCACCTTAAGCACATTGCGCTCCAACGTCATCGGTAGTGCTTCATTATTGACTACAGTTCTTATCGCTTCGCGCATGACACGCACTATTGATGAAAATTGCGACTAGAATTTTTCAAGAAAACAGATTCATAACTATAAAATCTACGACCACTGAATTAAAAAACAAAACCACTCATTCATATCATTAAAAATATATCTGAAAGTAAATATGCCAGATTTTTCCGCAGCCATCGCACTTCTTAGAAAACCTATAGAAGACTTATATTCATCAAGTTCTGGATTAGTAAAGGAAAAAATTTCCATCTTGAGGACAGCCTCAAAAATGAACGGGCTACATAAAAAATTATGGGAAAGTCAGAGAGTTAAAACAATTTGGCATACCGACAGGCCATTAAGTTTAAGTACATTTTTTTATCCTGTATCTGTATCCAACGAAGATAACGAAGGAAGTATTAAGCTCACTTCGCTAGAAAACCTAGAAAACAATCACAACATTATTTTTGGAACAGTGGGCCAAGGCAAGTCAATTCTAATGCGCTACCTACTTGGGAGAGAAATTCGCAGTGGCGTTAGAGTTCCAGTTTTCTGCGAATTACGCAATGTAGAAGAAAAATCACTTTTTTCTTATTTAACCGAAAGATTTTCATTATTGCTTGGAATTAAAACCGACATTGAATTAATGACACATTTCGCCGAGAAAGGAAAAATATCATTTCTATTAGATGGGTTTGATGAAATTGATGCAATTAATGTACAAAAGACTCTAGTGGAAATAGACGATTTATCATACAAATTCCCAATGTGTAGAATTGTTTTAAGTTCGCGACCAGATACAGAATGTAAAAATCTATCAAATTTCTATGCCAACAGAATTTCCCCATTAGAAAATGAAGATCTTTTTGGGTTTTATAAAAAAATAACTAAAGACGAAGAGTTCACAAACAGACTTGTAAATGCGATTACCGCATCACCCGTTAAAATTAAAGAACTTGTAAAAACACCTCTCCTTGCAACACTATTGGCAATTTCTTATCAAACGGCGCATAAAATACCTCTTGATTTCGCAGAATTCTATGATGAACTTTTTCAAATATTATTAGTCCGCCATGATGGTTCAAAACTAGGCTGGAGGCGACAACGAAAAACAAAGTTAAATGATCGTGAAATTCAGCAAATATTTGAAGCTTTTTGCTTTGCTACAAGACGTCGTCAAACCATCACATTAGATCGAGAGAACGCATATCAATTTGCAATTGAAAGCATCAGGGAATGTGATGTAACAAGTGATCCACAGGGGTTTATTGAGGATGTTAAAAACATAACATGCTTATTAGTAGACGAGGCAAAAAAAATAAATTTTGTTCACGCTAGTGTTCAAGAATTTTTTGCTGCACGGTACATTAAAACAAGAACAGAACCTGTTGCAGAAAAATTCTATAGCCAACTTTTAGCCGGAAAGTGGGCAAATTGGATGGAGGAAATTCAGTTTTTAAGACAAATTGATACGCATCGCTCGACAAAATATTTCATACTACCAGATATAGAAAAAACGATTAAAGACATTCTTTTTACAAGCGACAAAATAACCAAAGATACAATAGACAACTATTTAAAGACATTACTAGTAAAGAAAAGAATAACCTTGCGGGATGGAGTATCTGCGGAAAACTACTACATTGACAAAAAGCAACGAGTTAACACATACCACTATCAAATAATTAACACTAAAATATATTCGATACTATTTAGACAAAATTTTCCTGGTGAAAATAATTGGAGAAGTGGCTTTCAACAACAACCTGAAAAAACAACCCGATCATATTTTGAAATATGCATTGATAAAGGACCAGCAAGTTACGCAAAAGTTTCAGAGGTTGCGGCGATTTGGATAACGCAGCAAATGAGAGAAAAATTACACATGCTAAATTCAATAAGGAAAAATGAAAGCCCAAGTCAATTTATCGATTTATAGTTCGATAGATGAATTTTACTAACGAAAATCGAGAAAAATAAAATTTCCGCAACAACCAACAACATCATAAGTTAATTAAATATCAAAAAAGCCGCTGTCTCCCGACAGCGGCTTTCTCATTCCTACCCCAGCAGCAGCGCCTTGAACTCCAGCGCTGCTCTGCAAGCAAACTGATTACCCCACAAACTTCCGCGCATTCCTGAACATGCGCATCCATGGCGAATCTTCGCCCCATGCTTCAGGATGGTAAGACTGCTGCACCGAACGGAACACGCGCTCAGCGTGCGGCATCAGCACGGTGAAGCGGCCGTCTGGCGTGGTGACGGAGGTGATACCTTCCGGCGAGCCGTTCGGGTTGTACGGGTAGGCTTCGGTGGCGGCGCCCTTGTTGTCGACGAAGCGCATGGCTTTGCTGACCTGGGTGATGTCGCCCGTTTGCGAGAAGTCAGCGTAGCCTTCGCCGTGGGCGATGGCGATGCCGGCTTGGGTGCCGGCCATGCCGTTGAAGAAGATCGATGGGGAATCCATCACTTCGACCATGGCAAAGCGGCCTTCGAATTTCTCCGACTTGTTACGCGTGAATTTAGGCCAGGCGTGGGCGCCGGGGATGATGGATTTCAAATTGCTCATCATCTGGCAGCCGTTGCAGATACCGAGGCCGAAGCTGTCCGTGCGGTTGAAGAAGCGCGCGAACTGTTCCGCCAGGCTGGCGTTGAACAGAATCGTTTTCGCCCAGCCTTCGCCCGCGCCCAGCACGTCGCCGTACGAGAAACCGCCCACGGCGATGACGCCCTGGAAGTCGTCCAGCTTGACGCGGCCCGCAATCAGGTCGCTCATGTGCACGTCGACAGCCGTGAAGCCTGCCTGGTGCATCACGTACGCCGTCTCGATGTGCGAGTTGACGCCCTGCTCGCGCAGGATGGCGACGCGCGGACGCACGCCCGTGGCGATGAATGGCGCGGCGATGTTGTCGTTCTGGTCGAAGGTGACGATAGGCGACATGCCCGGATCTTGCACGTCCAGCAGGCGGTCGTATTCGGCGTCCGCGCAGGCCGGATTGTCGCGCAGGCGGGCGATGCGCCAGCTCGTTTCGCTCCACAGGCGGTGCAGGTCGGCGCGCGGCTGGGTGTAGATCAGCTTGGCGTCGCGCGTGAATTCGATCACGTCGCGGTCGTTCAATTTGCCGATGATATGGCTGCAGGCGCCCAGGTTGAAGGTGCGCAGCACGTCCATGACGAGCGATTTTTCTTCCGCGCGCACCTGGATCACAGCACCCAGCTCTTCGCTGAACAGGGCGCGCAGGGTCAGTTCGTTGCGGCGTTCCGCTACCTGGCCCGTCCAGTTCTTGGCGTCGCCCCAGTCGCTCGAGTGCTCGCCTTCCATGGTCAGCATGTCCAGGTTGACGGACATGCCCGTGTGGCCGGCGAAGGCCATTTCCGTCAGGGTGGCGTACAGGCCGCCGTCCGAACGGTCATGGTAGGCCAGCAGCTTGTCGTCGCTGTTGAGCTTTTGAATGGCGGCGAAGAAGCCTTTCAAGTCTTCCGCGCTGTCCACGTCCGGCGTTTCATTGCCCAGCTGGCCCATGACTTGCGCCAGCGCCGAGGCGCCCAGGCGGTTCTTGCCGCGGCCCAGGTCGATCAAGATCAAGGACGTGTCGCCCTTGTCCGTCTTCAGCTGCGGCGTGAGCGACTTGCGCACGTCCGTCACCGGCGCGAACGAGGAGACGATCAGGGACACGGGCGACGTGACGGATTTCGCCGCGCCCGTGCTCTCGTCTTTCCACGTCGTGCGCATCGACAGCGAATCCTTGCCGACGGGGATGCTGATGCCCAGCGCCGGGCACAGGTCCATGCCGACCGCTTTGACCGTGTCGTACAGGGCCGCGTCCTGGCCAGGCTGGCCGCAGGCGGCCATCCAGTTGGCGGACAGTTTGATGTCGGAGATGTCGCCGATGGCTGCTGCGGCGATGTTGGTGACGGCTTCGCCCACGGCCATGCGGCCCGAGGCGGCGGCGTCGATGACGGCCAGCGGCGTGCGTTCGCCCATGGCCATCGCTTCGCCCAGATAACCTTCAAAGCTCATGGTGGTGACGGCGCAATCGGCCACCGGCACTTGCCATGGTCCCACCATCTGGTCGCGCACGGTCATGCCGCCCACGCTGCGGTCGCCGATGGTGATCAGGAAGGATTTGTCGGCCACGGTCGGCAGCAGCAGCACTTTTTGCGCTACATCAACCAGGTCCATGCCCGTCAAGGCGATGGCAGGGAAATCGTTGGCCACGTGGACCACGTCGCGCTGCATCTTCGGCGGCTTGCCCAGCAAGACGTCCATCGGCATGTCGACCGGCTCGTTACCGAGTTCCGGGTCGATCAGCTTCAATTGACGCTCTTCGGTGGCCACGCCCACGGCGGCGAACAGGCAGCGTTCGCGTTCGCACATGGCCTTGAACAGCGGCAGGCTTTCCGGCGCGATGGCCAGAACGTAGCGTTCCTGCGACTCATTGCTCCAGATTTCCTTCGGCGCCATGCCCGATTCTTCCAGCGGCACTTTGCGCAGGTCGAAAATCGCGCCGCGCTTGGCGTCGTTGGTGATTTCCGGGAAGGCGTTCGACAAACCGCCCGCACCCACGTCGTGGATGGAGATGATCGGGTTGTCCGCGCCCATTTGCCAGCAGGCGTTGATGACTTCCTGGGCGCGGCGTTCCATTTCCGGATTGCCGCGCTGGACGGAGTCGAAGTCCAGGTCGGCCGTGTTGCTGCCGGTGGTCATCGACGAGGCGGCGCTGCCGCCCATGCCGATGCGCATGCCCGGACCACCCAGCTGCACCAGCAGGCTGCCGACGGGGATGTCGTTCTTGTGCGTGTGCTGCGCCGAGATATTGCCGATGCCGCCAGCGATCATGATCGGCTTGTGGTAGCCGAAGACGGCGTCTTTGTCGGTGCCGACGTTCTGCTCATACGTGCGGAAGTAGCCGCCCAGGACTGGACGGCCGAATTCGTTCGAGAACGCGGCGCCGCCCAATGGGCCTTCGATCATGATTTGCAGGGGCGAAGCGATGCGTTCCGGTTTGCCGTATTGATCTGCATCAGTACGCGCGGCCAATGGCGCCGTCACGGAAGCGGCCGTTTCCCAGCTGCGCACGGCATCCGGCAGCGACAAGTTCGATACGGTGAAACCCGTCAAACCGGCTTTCGGCTTGGCGCCGCGGCCCGTCGCGCCTTCGTCGCGGATCTCGCCGCCCGCGCCCGTGGAGGCGCCGGGGAAGGGAGAAATGGCCGTCGGGTGGTTATGCGTTTCCACCTTCATCAGGGTGTGCGTCAATTCCGTCGATGCCGCGTATTCATGCTTGTCGCCGCGCGGGTAGAAGCGCGACACGGTCGCGCCTTCCATGATGGACGAGTTGTCGCTGTAGGCGACGACGGTGCCTTTCGGCTGCAGTTCATGCGTGTTCTTGATCATGCCGAACAGGGACTTGGGCTGCGCCACGCCGTCGATGGTCCAGTCGGCGTTGAAGATCTTGTGGCGGCAATGCTCGCTGTTCGCCTGCGCGAACATCATCAGTTCCACGTCCGTCGGGTTGCGGCCGGCCTTGGTGAAGGCGGCGTCCAGGTAGTCGATTTCGTCTTCCGACATCGCCAGGCCCAGTTCCGTGTTCGCCGTTTCCAAAGCAAGCTTGCCCTGCCCCAGCAAGTCGATCGATTCCAATGGACGTGCTTCCAGGGTGCGGAACAAGTCCTTGGCGTCGTCGGCGCTGCGCAGCACGGATTCCGTCATGCGGTCGTGCAGCAGGTCGGCCACAGCTTGCACTTGCTCGTCCGTCAGTTTGCCGGCGCCAATGGCGCTGCCCAGGATGCCCGATTTCAGGTTGATGCGGAAAGCGATGCCGCGTTCGACGCGCTTGATGTGCGCCATGCCGCAGTTATGCGCGATGTCGGTGGCTTTCGAAGCCCACGGCGAAATCGTGCCGAAACGGGGGATGACGAAGAATTCTTCGGCAGCGCCTTCCGTATTGTCAGCGTGGGCCGGCTCGCCGTACGTCAGCAAGGCGCCAAGGCGCGTGCTGTCGTCGTTGGTGAGAGGCGCGCTGGCATCGATGAAATGGACATAGCGTGCTTGCACGGCAACAATCGCAGGCGAAACGGCTTGCAGTTGGCTTAACAGACGGTGGCTACGGAAATGGGACAGGGCATTGGAACCCGGCAGTATCAACATGATTGGAAGGTGGTTGATGCAGCGTGGCTGCGGGTTAAAGGTAGGTATGACAATATCTTTCGTACGGCAAATTTCCTTTGCGCGCATTATACCCGTTTTACCCCTGCCTTATGACCGGAACTTGGGCCTTTGCCACCCTTTTGCCCCGCACAGCGGCCATTTATGACGCGACAACAACACCGTCAGCCGACGATCAGGCGATCACGTAGCGGTTCTTGCCCTGCCGCTTGGCCAGGTACAGCGCCTCGTCGGCCAGCCGGTAGCTGTGGCCCAGCTCCTTGCCCCGGTCCAGCTCGGCCACGCCCACGCTGATCGACACAAACTGTGCCGCATGGAAAGCCTGGCTGACGGCCTCGACCAAGGCGCCGGCAAAGGCGCGTGCAGCGTCGCGGTCGCCCGCGTAGACGATGCCGAACTCCTCGCCGCCCAGGCGCCCGCACAGATGGCCTTGCGCCTTGTCGGCGATGATGGCGGCCGTGCGCACCAGCACCTCGTCGCCCGCATCGTGGCCCTGCTGGTCGTTGATGATCTTGAAATCGTCGATATCGATCATCAGGAAGTACAGCATGCCGCCGTGCGGCGCGCCATGCATCTGCTGGGCGCGCTGCGTGAACATGCGGCGGTTGTTGAGGCCCGTCAAGCCGTCCTGGAAAGCCAGCCGCGTCAATTCCACCTTGGAGTGATAGTTGCGCAAGCGCAATAAACTGAAGCTGACATTCAGCGCCAGCCCGAACAGCACGCTGACGGCGATCATCAGCGGCGCCCAGGATTCGTCGGGCAAGCCCGCGTTCACCGGATACAGGCCGTGGCCCACGTTCCACCACACGCCGGCCACGACGGCAAGGTAACTGAGGCCGCCATTGAAGATGGAGGCGATGGCCAGGGTCATGAAGACGCCCACGGGCAAGACCCAGAAGCTGGCGTGCTGGACGGCGTCGGCCATGGTGCGCAAGCCGAAGGTCAGGGTCAGCACGGCGCAGGCGCCCGTAATGGTCAGCACGGGCAAGGTGGTGCAGCGGTAGCGCACGATCAGGCTCGTCAACATGCCCAGCAGCGCCAGCACGGCGTGCGAAAAGTTCGGATGATAGGGATCGGGCATCAGCAGCCAGGTCAGGCTGTAGGCGATGATGCCCAGCAGCTGCGTCACCATGCCGACCCGGTGCAATTCCGCGAAATACGTGTGCTGCTGCTCGCTGTTGCCGCCAAAAGCGAGGGGGACGGCAATGCGCCGCAGGGTACTCATGGAAGGAAGGCGCATCACGAAGGCTGGATTTTCTCTGGTAAAGGTAAAACGCCAGCGGTCACGTCACGGTGAAACTCTGCGTCTGCGCCACATCGCGCCTGCCTGCGGCTGATATATTAATACAAACAGAATACCCGCTCCCTGGCGCCTCCGCAAGACTCATGTGCATGCCGTCAGGCAATGACATAGCGGTTCTTGCCCTGGTGCTTGGCCTGGTACAGCGAGGCATCGGCCAGGCGGTAGCTGTGCGCCAGCTCCGTGTCGCAGGCCAGCTCGGCAATGCCCACGCTGATCGACACGGCCTGCCCCGGATTGAAGGCCAGGTAGACGGCATCGACGAGGCTGGCGGCAAACTGGCAGACGGCACGCCGGTCCCCCGCGTAGACGATGCCGAACTCCTCGCCGCCCAGGCGTCCGCACAGGTGGCCGCCGCAGGCATCGGCGATGATGCCCGCCGTCTTGACCAGCACCACGTCACCCGCGTCATGGCCCAGGGTATCGTTGATTTTCTTGAAATTGTCGATATCGATCATCAGGAAGTACATCGGTTGCGGCCGCTGCTGCAATTGCTGCGTCAATTCCGTAAAGCGGCGGCGGTTGTTCAAGCCCGTCAAGCCATCCTGGTAGGCCAGGCGGGTCAGCGCCTCCCTGGCGCGGAAGTCGCGCAGGCGCAACAGATTAAAGCTGATGCTGAGGACCAGGCCGAACAGCATGCTGTAGACGATCAGCAAGTTTGCCCAGGCCGCATGCGCCATGGCTGGATCGATCGGGAAATGGCCGTAACCCAGTATCAGCCAGACTGCCGCGGCAACGATGAGATACACGACGCAGCCATTGAAGATGGGCGCCGCCAGCAGCACCATGAACACGCCCACGGGCTGCATCCAGAATTCCGCCTGCCCCGCCGCCTCCGCCAGCAGGCGGAAGCAAAAGGCAATGGCGCACATGCCCACGGCGCCCCCCAGTTTCAGCACCCAGATGGCGCGCGCGGCCACATTGATGCCGATCGCCAGCGCGATGCCGGCCAGCGCATACAGCAGCGCGCCCCTGTCGAGCGTATTGACATGCGGAATAAAAGCCCACACGAACAAGATACTGGCCAGGCCAAAGGACTCGCTGACGACGGCCATGCGGCGCAATTCGGGAAAATACTTCTCGGCATGCGCCCGTCCTCCGCCGAAAAGCAGGTGGTGCAGGGTTTGTTTGCGAGTCTCGGTCAAGTACATGGCGGCTTTCCAGGCGTGGTGTCAGGCATGAGCGAACGCAAAAGGTTGCTTTTAGGATACCCCGCGCCTGCCCTGCCCGCAAGCGTCCGCGCCTGCCGTGTCGCGCCGCGCGCACTCGCCTGCATTTTGTTAGCGATTTGCACTGGCTTTGCAGTATGCTGACAAATAGTAATATTATTAGACCGTCGTACCATCGAGCCGCAGAGCCATACACAGATGAACGAGAGCTGAACAATGCCAGAAACTAGCGACTTATCTGTCCTGATCGTCGACCCGAACCCCAGCATGCGGGGCAATCTGCACAATATGCTGAACCAGGCGGCCATCACCAAGGTGGAATATGCCGTCAATTCCGGCACGGCCATCCGCTTGCTGACGAAGAAACCGTTCGACATCATCCTGTGCGAATACGATCTTGGTAGTGGCACGGATGGCCAGGATGGCCAGCAATTGCTGGAAGACTTGCGCCACCACAAGCTGATCGGCCTGTGGACGATCTTCATCATGCTGACTTCCGAAGCCATCCACAGCAAGGTGATCAGCGCGGCCGAACTGACCCCGTCCGACTACATATTAAAACCGTTCACCGTCGACGTGCTGAGCGGACGCATCGCGCGCGCCATCGAGCGGCGCGCCATGTTCCTGCCCACCTACCAGCTGATCGACAAGGGCGACTTGCGCGAAGCCGTGAAAAGCTGCCGCGCGGCCGAGCTGCAGCATCCACGCCTGGCGGCCGATTTCACCCGCCTGCGCGCCGAGCTGCACCTCACCCTGGGCGAATGGAAGGAAGCGGAGCAGCTGTACGCCGACATGCTGGCCACGCGGCCCATGGCCTGGGCCCACCTGGGACTGGCGCGCACCCTGTTCGAGCAGCAGCGCCACGAAGAGGCGCAGGATGCGCTGCTGGAACTGGTGGAAATCTATCCCCGCTTCATGGCCGCCTACGACTTGCTGGCGAAAAACCACGAAGCCATGGGCCAGCAGCTGCAGGCCAAGAAAATCCTCGAAGACGCGGTGGCCATCTCGCCGCACATGGTGCGCCGCCTGCGCCACCTGGGCGGCATCGCGTATGACACGGGCGACATCGGCGCGGCCGAACGGGCGTATAAACAGGTCGTGACGAAAGCGAAGTACTCCGAATTCCGCGATCCGGAAGACCACGTCAACCTGGTGAAAACACTGGTAAAAAAGGGCGATGCGCCGCAGGCGAGCGGCGTGCTGCGCGACATGGAGCGCTCGCTGCGCGGCGGCGCCAACGTGGAAGCGTGCCGCGCCATCTCGGCCGCCATGCTGCATGAATTGTCGGGCAACGACATCGCCGCCGCCAGCGAACTGCAGCTGGCCGCCGCCGCCCTGGATACGGCGCGGGGCCTGTCGACGCAGCTGAAGGTGGGCCTCGTGCAAAGCTGCCTGAAGAACAACCTGGAACAGGCAGCGTCCGACGTCATGATGAAGCTCGTCAACGAAGCGGACAGCGATGTGACGATGGAAGCGGCCGTCGATGTCTTTGAAAAGGCGGGCCGGCATGATCTGGCGCAAGGCATGGGCCAGCAGATCACGAACCAGGTGCAGGAACTGATGCAGGATGCGGCCAGCAAGTCGGAAAGCGGCGAGCTCAAGGGCGCCGTCTTCGTGCTGCGCCAGGCCCTGCGCAAGACGCCGGGCAACCTGCCGGTGCTGTTCGCCTCCGTCGACGCCATCTTGCGCCAGCTCAATATGCTGGGCTGGGAAGCCCCGCTGGCCGAACAGGCGCAGCACCAGATGCAGGTGATCCGCAAGATCGACCCCAAGCATCCGAAGCTGGAGTCGCTCAAGCAGCAGTATGCGGCCACGCAGCACAAATATGGTATTGCGACCTGATCTGAGGGACGCGCTGCAAACCTGCTGTGCAGCCCACTCTCGGGTTGGCGTTGCTCGCCGTACTAAAGTACGGCTGCGCTGCTCAACCCGACATTGGGCTTGCTCGCTACGGTTTTCAGAGGCGTCGTGACGTGCGTTGGCGTCAAAAACGCGCAGGTCGGATTAGCGAGCCGCGCGCTTCTTCGCGGCCATGTCCGGCGGCTTGTATCAAGGCTCCCCCCTGAGCGTGTAGACCGGTTTCTCGGATTCGCCTTTTTCCGCCATCGCAAGCACGCGCTGCAGTTCCTTGCGCTCGCTGCCCTCCTTGGCCGATGACACCAGGTTGCGCAGGATGGCGACATGCGCCGCCTGCAGCGCCTGCGCCGCGGGCACGGCGATGTCCGGTTTCACGCCGACGTGCTCCCAGTTGGTTTTGGTGACGACATTGGTCGTGCGCGCGGTCGGGATGGAGACGATGATGTCCTGCCCCAGGTTGTACCAGCTCACGGGATTGGAGCCGCCGCCGGTGGTTTCCCCGACCACCGTGCCGCGCTTTTGCGCCTGGATGCCATACGAGAAATCCTCCCCGGCGGAAAACGTGCGGGCCGAGGTCAGCACGTACACGGGCTTGTCGTAACGCTGTGCGACCGTCTTCACGGTCCAGAACTGCCGCGTCAGACCGGTCGGGCGATCGTACATGTCGATCAGGTGGCGCTCGTCGCCGAGCGGGAAGAAATGACTCATCAGGTAAGCCACGCTGGCCGGGCTGCCGCCGCCGTTGCGGCGCAGGTCGAGGATCAGCGCATCCGTCCCCGCCATGAGCGACATCGCCGCCGTGTACGCCGCGCCGACGTATTCCGGGCCGCCGAAGCCGCGCAGCTCGATATAGCCGACGTTGCCGGGAAGGCGTTCGATCTTCTCGATGTCATAGCCACGCCGCGCGGTCTGGTCGCGCCATTCGTCCGTCTTGGCGCGGCTAGGCAGCTCGGGGTTGGCGCTGCGCTCGCGAAGGCCTTCGTACACTGCGGTGCCAAAATGCAAGTCGCCGCTCAATTCCCGCAAGTCCTTTGCCAGCGCCGTACTGAACGCCTGGGTGGTGGCGGCGCTCGCATAGCCTCCTTCGGCATTTTTCCTGGCGATCGCAGTGCCGACCCGTTCGGCCACGGCCGGTTCGATGTAATTCGCGTTCATTTTCGTGACCAGTGTCTGCACGATCGCCGCGCGGCCGGATGCGTTCAACGCGGTGTCCGCCGCCGCAAAAGCCTGAAACGACACCAGCGTACCCAATACGACAGCTGCGACAAATTTCTTGCTACCTGACATACATTCCTCCAAGTTGGACTGCGAAGCGATTGATCGTTGCATGAAAAAAATACGCGTGATGCCCCCGGGCGCGTCATCGAAGCGGCGCCTGGGCAGGCATGCCTGCATCATTCGGCTTGATCGTTCAGGTGTGGCCGTGCCTGCGCCGGAGCGGTATCGGGCTGCGGCCCGCCGTCGCGCAGGCGCTGCAAGTTGGCGTCGCGGATGCGCGCGCCGAAGGAGCGTGTCTCGAGTACGGCGATCGCCTGTCCGAGGCAGGCGGACAAGGGAAACGCCAGTTCCGCATCGAGGCTGTCGGCCGCCGATTTGGTCGCCTGCCAGCACACGCGCAGGCGCGGCAGCAACGTTTCGCCAGTGGCGCTGAGCCGCACCACGCGCTGCCTGCCGTCTGCGCCGCCGGCGGCCACCGTCAACAGGCCCTTTTTCACCATCAAGGCCACTGTCTGCGTCGCGGCGGGCTGCGTGAGGCCGGCCAGGGCCGCCAGCTCGCCGACGGTCGCGCTAGCCTGCTCGGCCAGCACCCGCATCACCGGTGTGTAGCGCGGCCGGTAATCCAGCCCCGCGTCCACGTAGGCTTGCTCGACCGCGCCGTCCAGCAGTTCGATGAGATGTCGTAATTGTGTGCCGAGTCCAGGTTTCATGGAACCATGGTAGCACCATTTACATAAGAGCTTATATAAATATTTTACATATTTGAAAACGCTTGCGGCGAGCCGCCGAAGGCTGCCGCGTGGAACCCAGGAAGGTGAGAGACGAGATAAAGTGGAAAACGGATGAATGGCGTCTGGGGCCAACGGGGGCTTCCCCCGCCATGGCGGATGGCTTAGGATGCCCTGCCCGACCGGGCTGGCATCAGCAGCGCGCCAGCTACTGCGCGCCACAGGTCATCGCCTGCACTTACGCCAGGTTGTAAGCTGTTTTCAAGAGCGCGATTGTCAGCGCGGCAATTTGTACCGTATCAGCAGCGTAGGTCCCTTGCCGCCGGATGGCGTCAGCAGTATCTCGTCACCGGGCAGCATCTCTTCATACATCACCGTGCAACAGGTCGGCATCGAGTGGCCGCGCGCCGGATACACGCCGACATCGGTGTGCAGGGTTGCAGCGCGCACGTCCACGCTGGTCTTGCCGGCCTTTCCCTCTTCTTGCAGCAGTTTGCGCAATGCGGTGACGAAATCCCCTTTGCTGAGCCTGGCAGGCGTCTGGCTGGCTTGCGGGCGCGCGGTTGCGTCGTTTTTCATGGCAGTTTCTTTCAGTGTATACATTCCCGCCACTATATCATCCGCCCCCTGGCGGCATCACGCCAAAATAGACGCCAGCCCTGGCCGCTTAAGCTCTGCTGATGGTGCGCTCCGGCGGAACTTGCAGGCAGGTGACTCTTATTTCTTTCCGAGGCAGGTGCAACAGGCCGGCTTAGCTAAAGTCCAACATGATTAAAATAGTACTCGATGGAGTGTCGTAGAACATCAAAAGTTTATCTGCTCCATGGTCCCGATAGCGATACCCAACCAATATCCCAATTAATCGATATCGCTGCCCCTGTTCGTTTAGCGGATGAGTGAAGTTGACGCCATTAACCGTCTCGTCCTCGCGCATCATCCGAGATGGCCTGAATCCCCATTTAGCCACCTCATCAGGCAAGGAGAGATCGTTGGTCCAGTTGCCGGCCAGGGCATTTCCTCCAAAAGCGCTGCCCCAACCAAAGCTGTCAGATTGCCGATTCATGAGACCCTGCTCATGCCATGCGCGCCTACGCTCGGCATAGCTTTTGTTGGCCTCCCCGTACCAAAAATCAGCCTCCACATCATGCTCCCGATTAGTCGCAAAATAGCGCCAATCCCCGGCGAATCGATACTTTGATCCTATCCGAACGAACTTAATCCATGCTTCGCCACAGTGAGGACCGTAGTAATCCGTGCTGCCTTCGCCCAAAGCACCATCATACGGCTCTATGGGCAAGACGAAGTGGAACTGCCCGGTCCACGTAGGGTCGACCTGTGCTGCGGGTATGGTTAGAATAGGATGGAACACTTTCAGATGGAGCCCGACGTCTTCCATAAAGACGTCGTCTGGATCAGGATAGGGCACGAATCCGGGAGGGACTACTAAATTTTGAGCCATTGATGATGCAACCTTATGTAAATAGTGACTTACATAAGCCAGACGTTTCTCGGAGATGGAAACCGCATTTATTTTGCATCATTATGCAAAAATATTTTTTTGGATTACAACGGGTTCACACGACACCGCAGAACTGCTCATCAACATCGCCGAAAGGCGGCCAACCGCATCCCGGTCGCGCAGATCGGATTAACAGGGCCGCCGAAGCACGCAAGCGCGTCATCCGAATACCACCGGCCAACAGACTATTCTCGGATTACGGCCCTATCAGGCCGAATCCGCCTTGCGCGCCACCCTTGCCACCACCAGTTCGATCAGCTCCGCGATCAGGGGCCGGAACGTGGCCGCATTGCCGCCCTGCCCCAGCATCACGGTGCGCGTGGTCAGGTGCGAAAAGACGGCGTCGAACAGGATTTGCGGCAGGTTGGAAAACGAGGTGTCGGGCGCGATGCGGCCCTGGGCGCGCTGCTGCTCCAGCAGGCGCAAGATCAGTGCGTGCCACACTTGCGGGCCGTGTTCGTACCACGTCAGGCCGACGGCCGGCACGGCAGCCGCGCCCGTGACGACGAGGCGGTAGAAATCCACGTGGCGGGGGCTGGTGACGACGGCCACCAGTTCATCGAGGATCAGCTGCAAGCCCTGTTCCAGGCCCGCTTGCGAGGTATCGAGGCGGCGCAGGTCGATGATGAAATCGGCGCACAGGTATTCGACCACCGCCACCAGCAATTCCTGCTTGCTGCCGAAATAGCGGTAGGCCGTGGCCTTCGAGCCGCCCGCCTCGGCCACGATGGCGTCCATGCTGACGCCGTCGTAGCCGGAGGCGAGGAAGAGGTCCGCCGCCGCCACCAGCAGCTTGCGCCGCCGCTCCTCGCTTCGGGTACTCGGGGAAGCTGGAACGGTGCGCAACTGGGGCATGAAGCAAACTCTTACTGTGTCTTGGGAAGCGCGTATGCTATCACGTAATCTCCCCGGTCCGGGCTCTGGCGGGCGCCGCCCGCCACCACCACGACGTACTGGCGCCCCGACCTGGGCGACACATACGTCATCGGCGTGCCTTGCGACCCCACGGGCATGCGCGCCTTCCACACTTCACGTCCCGTGGCGATGTCCATGGCGCGCAGATAATAATCCTGCGTGCCCGCATAAAACACGAGGCCCGACGCCGTGCTCACGCCGCCGCCCAGGGTGGGCATGCCCAGCGGGATGGGCAGCCGCGCGCGCACGCCGTTGATGACGGCGTCCTGCACCGTGCCGGCCGGACGCTCCCACACTTTCGTGCGCGTCTTCAAATCGATGGCGGCAAACACGCCCCACGGCGGACTTTGGCAAGGTATGCCAAGCGGTGAATTGAAGGCCTTGTGGTCGATGACGAAGGGCGTGCCATCCATCGGATAGGTGCTGCCCACGCCGTGGCCCGACGTCAGCTTGGCCACGTCCACCGTTTCGCGCGGCACCAGCTTGACCACTTGCGGCATGCGGATATCGTTGACGAACATATAGCCATTGCTTTCATCGACGGCCGCGCCGCCCCAGTTGAAGCCGCCGTAGTAGCCCGGATAGATCAAGGTCTCTTGCGTGCTTGGCGCCGTGAACTCCCCTTTGTAATTGAGCTTGCGGAAGCTGATGCGGCACGCCAGCTGGTCGAAGAAGGTGGCGCCCCACATGTCGCGCTCCGTGAGGGTTTCCGCGCCGAGGGCCGGCATGCCGGTGGAATATGGCTGCGTCTTTGCCACCCAGTCGCCGGCCGCATGCTCCTGCGGCACTGGCTTTTCCACCACGTCGGCAATCGGCTTGCCCGTGCGGCGGTCCAGCATGAAGATCTGGCCACGCTTGGTCAGCTGCACCAGCGCGGGAACCTTGCCGCCTTTGCCGTCCGGGACGTCGTACAGGGCCGGCTGCGCGGCCACGTCGTAGTCCCAGATATCATGGTGGACGGTTTGATACGTCCACCGTTCGCGGCCCGTGGCCATGTCGAGGGCGACGATGGCCGACGCGTATTTTTCCGTCAGCGGCGGGCGCTTGCCGCCCCAGAAGTCCGGCTGCTCGTTCCCCGTCGGCAGGTAGACGAGGCCCAGTTCGTCGTCGAAGGCCGGGGTCGACCACATGTTCGGCGTGCTGCGCGTGTAGGTCTGCCCTTCCGGCGGCAGCTTGGTGATGGCCGGATTGCCCAGGTCCCAGGCCCACACCAGTTCCCCCGTGTCGGCGCTGTACGCGCGCACGACGCCCGACGGTTCATCGGTGGAGCGGCCGTCGAAGACCCAGCCGCCGAGGATGATCAGGTTGCGCGCCACCGTGGGCGCGGACGTGTAGGCGTAGTACGGCACGTTCATTTTCACCTTGCCCAGGCCGACGGTGAGGTCGACGGAACCCTTGTCGCCGAAGCCCTCGCACTGCTTGCCCGTCTGCGCGTCGATCTCGATCAGGCGCGCATCCATGGTCACTTGCACGATGCGCTTGGCGCACGCGCTCGCCGCCGGCGCGCCGGCCGCCTGCATGCCCTCGACACGGAACGGCTTTGTCACTTTGGCCGGCTCGTAGTAGCCGACACCGCGGCAGCGGTTCCACGTCTTCGTGTTGGCCGGCTTCGGATCGAAAGTCCAGCGCTCCTTGCCCGTGTCCGCGTCCAGCGCGATGACCTTGCTGGTCGGCGTACACGTATAGAGGGTGTCGCCGATCTGCAGCGGCGTATTCTGCGATTCGGACGCGCCCTCGGCCAGCTCGCCCGTGCGGTAACTCCACGCCACTTGCAGCTGGCCGACATTCTGCTGGTCGATCTGCGTGTACGGCGCGAAGCGCGTGCCTTTCGGCCCATGGCCATAATGCGCCCAGTTGGCGCTGCCGTCATTGACGGGCGTCACGGCATCCTGCTGCGGCTGCGCGGTGGCTTCCAGCACGCCGTGCGGCTGGAACATGGAGGCAAAGCCGGCCACTAGCACGACGGCAAACAGGGCCGCGAAGCCGCGCGACTGGCCGCCGTGGCCACGGCCTGCCAGCCACGGATGCAGCAAGGCGGCCACCAGACCGATGACGAGGAATGGCGCCAAACGCGGCACCATGGGCCAGAAGGCGAAGCCGATTTCCCACACGGCCCACAGCAAGGTCGCCAGCACCAGCGCAGCGACGATGCCACTAGCCAGCGGCTTGCGGCGCCAATACAGCACGCCCGCCAATATTAAACCGAGACCGGCCAGCAGGTAATACCAGGAACCGCCGAGAGTAATCAGTTCGATGCCGCCCGCCGCCAGGGCCAGGCCGGAACATCCGAGAAAAACGCCAAAAACCGCCAGGGCAATGCGCTTGCCCCTGGAGACCGCCGGGATCGCCGTCGCTCCATTCTTTGTTGAAGTGTCCATTTTTTATCCATGACGCCTCCCCTGCCCAGGCCAACACGCCGGGGATGGCTGATTTTTTAAATCTACGTAGTGAAACTGTACTGTACGGTTTCATTTTATGCCGATTTTTGACGCAAGGAAAGAAAAATTGATGTCGGAGCTTGATTTTTGGCGGGGATGGGATGATTTGGTGGGGATCTCGGATTAAGGGGTCAGACCCGATGGGTCTGCCCCCAGCCTTGTGCGTCGCTCGGAGTATCCAATGATGCTCAGGGCTCAGCACCGGAAAAGCTGGGGTCGGACCCGACGGGTCCGACCCCTTGTCAAATTACTCAGCCAGCGATGCCATATCAATTACAAAACGATATCTGACATCGCTTTTCACCACGCGCTCGAACGCCTCATTGATATCCTGGATGCGGATGATCTCGATGTCCGACACGATGTTGTGCTTGCCGCAGAAATCCAGCATTTCCTGGGTTTCCTTGATCGAGCCGATCATGGAGCCGGACAGGCTGCGGCGCGCGCCCACCAGGCCGAAGGCGCTGATCGGCGGCACGGCGCCGTCGGGAATGCCGACGATGACCATGCTGCCATCGACCTTCAGCAGGTTAATGTACTGGTTCCAGTCGATCGAAGCGCCCACGGTGCAGATGATCAGGTCGAAGGTGCCGGCCAGTTTGCTGAACGTTTCCGCGTCGTTGGTGGCGTAGTAGTGATCGGCGCCCAGGCGCAGGCCGTCTTCGCGCTTCGACAGGGTCTGGCTCAGCACCGTCACTTCGGCGCCCATGGCGTGGGCGATCTTCACGCCCATGTGGCCCAGGCCACCCATGCCCAGGATGGCGACCTGCTTGCCGGGGCCGGCCTTCCAGTGGTTCAGCGGCGAGTACAGGGTGATGCCGGCGCACAGCAGCGGCGCGGCCGCGTCCAGCGGCAGGTTGTCGGGAATCGACAGCACATAGCCTTCCTTGACGACGATGCTGTCCGAATAGCCGCCCTGCGTGGCCGTCTTGCCATCGGCTTCCAGGCCATTGTAGGTCTGGATCAGGCCGGGCATATACTGTTCCAGGTCCACGTTACGGGTCTTGCAAGTGGTGCAGGAATCGACGAAGCAGCCCACGCCCACGTGGTCGCCCACCTTGAACTTGCTGACGTTGGCGCCGACGGCCGTGACGACGCCGGCGATTTCATGGCCGGGCACCATCGGGAAGGCGGCGCCGCCCCATTCGTCGCGCGCCTGGTGGATGTCGGAATGGCACACGCCGCAGTATTTGATCGAGATGGCCACGTCGTCTTCGCGCGGGGCGCGGCGCTCGAACGTGAACGGTTGCAGTGCGGAGGTCGGGCCCAGTGCGGCGTAGCCTTTGGCGATGGTGGTCATGAAAACTCCTGTATCTATATGTGTGTAACGAGGGGGAACGCGTGCCATGCATGCGATTGCACAAGTGTGCCCGAGAAGCCGCCCCGCCGTTACCGCGATCCTGCAAGACCTTTGCACGATCCTCCAAATCTGCGTAAGATCAACCCCTGCCCTCCCTCGCCTGACGCATACTGCCACCCATGCCTACCTTACTCCTGCCCCAAGACGAAATCGCCGCCCTGATCAGCCGCCACGCGCCGCGCACGGGCGATTACGCGACGGCCATCGGCAACCTCACCTTCCACCGCCAGTCGTCCGTCACGGAGTCGCTGTTCCATGCGGCGCGCCCCAGCGTGGCCATCATCGCGCAAGGAGCGAAGGACGTCACCCTGGGCACGGAAACCTTCCATTACAGCCGCATGCAGTATCTGCTGACGTCCGTCGACCTGCCGGTGCAGGTGCGCGTGGTGGAAGCGAGCGTGGACAAGCCGCACCTGTGCGTGGTGCTGGGCATCGACATCGCCGACGTGGCCGCGCTGCTCGATAGCGAAAGCGGCGGCGACAGCGCCGCGCAGCAGAAAATCCTGCCCGCCACGCGCGGCATTTCCGTCAGCGACGTGTCGCCCGAGCTGCTCGACGCCATGCTGCGCCTCGTGCGCCTGCTCGACAAACCGGGGGAGATCGCCGCGCTGGCCCCCTTGATCCGCCGCGAGCTGACCTACCGCCTGCTCAATGGCCCCGTGGGTGCGCGCCTGCGCCACATGGCGCTGGCCAGCAGCCAGTCGCACCAGGTGGGGCAAGCCATCGACTGGATCAAGCACCATTACGCGCAGCCGCTGCGCATCGAGCACCTGGCCGGCATGGCGAACATGAGCATGTCGTCGCTGCACCACCACTTCAAGGCGATCACCGCCATGACGCCGATGCAGTACCAGAAGCTGCTGCGGCTGCAGGAAGCGCGGCGATTGATGCTGGTCGAGCAGATCGACGCGGGCACGGCCGGCTACCGGGTCGGCTACGCCAGCGAATCGCAGTTCAGCCGCGAATACAGCCGCCAGTTCGGCCGCGCGCCCATGCGCGACGTGGGCCAGGTGCGCGCGCAGCTGAGCGGCGCCGGGGCCGCCAGCGCCAGTGCCGACCTGGCCTATTCCGTCTTGCCGTAGCCGCCGCCGCCCGGCGTTTCGATGACGAACACGTCGCCCGCCCGCATGTCCGTCTTGCCGATATGCGCCAGGTGCTCGATGCTGCCGTCAGCCCGTTCCACGTAGTTGCGCCCCAGCGCGCCCGCCTCGCCGCCTGCCATGCCGAACGGCGGAATCATCCGGTTGTTCGACAGGATCGCCGCCGTCATCGGCTCCAGGAAGCGCACCCGGCGCACGCCGCCATTGCCGCCATGCCAGCACCCCGCCCCACCCGAACCTGGGCGGATGCTGTAGCTGTCCAGGCGCACGGGAAAGCGCCACTCGAGGATTTCCGGGTCCGTCAGGCGCGAATTGGTCATGTTCGTCTGCACCACGTCCGTGCCGTCGAAGCCGGGGCCGGCGCCCGAGCCGCCCGATATCGTCTCGTAATACTGGTATTTGGCGCTGCCGAACGTGAAATTGTTCATCGTCCCCTGCGAGGCGGCCATGGCCCCCAGCGCGCCATACAGGGCGTTGGTGATGCAGGTCGAGGTTTCCACGTTGCCCGAAACGACGGAAGCCGGATACCGCGGGTTGAGCATGGAGCCAGGCGGGATGATCACGGTCAAAGGCTTCAGACAGCCGGCATTCAGGGGAATCTCGTCGTCGACAAGGGTGCGGAACACATACAGCACGGCCGCCATGCAGACGGCGGACGGCGCATTGAAGTTGTTCGGCAGCTGGCTTGAGGTACCCGTGAAATCGATGATGGCGCTGCGCCGCGCCACGTCGACCTTGATCGCCACCTGGATGCGCGCGCCGTTGTCCAGGTCCAGCGCGTAGCTGCCATCCTTCAGCGTCGTGATGACCCGGCGCACGGCTTCCTCGGCATTGTCCTGCACGTGGCCCATGTAGGCTTGCACCACGGCCAAGCCGAAATGCGCGACCATGTTATGCAGTTCGTCGGCCCCCTTCTGGTTGGCCGCCACCTGGGCGCGCAGGTCGGCCAGGTTTTGCCGCGGATTGCGGGCCGGCCAGCTGGCGCCCGCCAGCAGGGACAGTGTTTCCGCCTCGCGCATCACGCCCGTGGCGCCGTCGACCAGCTTGAAATTGTCGATCAATACGCCCTCTTCCTCGATGCGCGTGGAGTCCGGCGGCATGGATCCGGGCGTCGTGCCGCCGATGTCCGCATGGTGGCCGCGCGAGCCCACGTAGAACAGGATGGATTCTCCCTTTTCATCGAAGACGGGAGAAATCACCGTCACATCGGGCAGATGCGTGCCGCCGTGATACGGGTCGTTCAGCATGAAGACGTCGCCCGGCCGCATGGCGCCCGCATTGCGCGTCATGACGGTGCGGATGCTCTCGCCCATGGAACCGAGGTGCACGGGCATGTGCGGCGCATTGGCGATCAAGTGGCCTTGCGCATCGAAGATGGCGCAGCTGAAATCGAGCCGCTCCTTGATGTTGACGGAATGGGCCGTATTTTGCAGGCGCAGGCCCATCTGCTCGGCGATCGACATGAACAGGTTGTTGAAAATTTCCAGCATCACGGGGTCGGCATCAGTCCCGATGGCGCGCCGCTCCGGCAAGGCGGCGACTCTGCGCAAGATCAAATGGCCGTGCGCCGTCACTTGCGCGCGCCAGCCCGGCTCGATCACGGTGGTGGCGTTGGCGTCGCTGACGATGGCCGGGCCGTCGATGGCATCACCCGGGCGCAGACTGTCCGCCGCATACAGGCCGCTATCGCGCCATGCACCGGCGCAGTAGATCTGCACCGTTTGCACGGGCGCCAGCGCGCCAGCGCGCGTCGCATACGCCGGCGCGGCCGGCTGCGGCGCATCGGATGCGCCGAGGGCTTCCACGGAAATGGCTTCGACGATCAAGGCGCGCGCCGGCATCAGGAAGGAAAAGCGTTTTTTGTACGCCGCTTCGAACTGCGCCTGCATGCTGGCCACCGTATCGAACAGCACGACGAGGGCCGAATCCGTGCCTTCGTAGCGCAGGTGCACGCGGTGCACGAGCGCGATGCGCTCGCCAGCCACGCCCTGGCGCAGCAAGTCGCCCCGCGCCTGCTCTCCCAGTGCGGCGAAATCGCGCGCCAGGTCGGCCCCCAGTGTCGCTTCGATGGCCCGTTCGCGCATGGCGCTCTGGTCGGCCAGGCCCATGCCGTAGGCCGACATCACGCCCGCCAGGCTGTGGATGAACACCGTGCGCATGCCCAGCGCGTCGGCCACCAGGCAGGCATGCTGGCCACCCGCGCCGCCAAAGCTGGTGAGCGTATATTCCGTGACGTCGTGGCCTCGCTGCACGGAAATCTGCTTGATGGCGTTGGCCATATTGCCCACGGCGATGGCGACATAGCCTTCGGCCACTTCTTCCGGCGTGGCATTGACCGTGCGCGCCAGCGCCTCGAACTGGGCGCGCACCGTGGCCGCGTCCAGCGCTTCATCGGCATCGGGGCCGAAGACGCGGGGGAAGAACGCGGGCTGCAGCTTGCCCAGCATGACGTTGCAGTCGGTGACGGCCAGCGGGCCGCCGCGCCGGTAGCTGGCGGGGCCCGGATTGGCGCCCGCGCTGTCCGGCCCCACCTTGTAGCGGGCGCCGTCGAAATGCAGCAGGGAGCCGCCGCCCGCGGCCACGGTGTGGATGCTCATCATCGGCGCGCGCATGCGCACGCCGGCGATCTGCGTCTCGAACACGCGTTCGAACTCGCCCGCGTAATGCGACACGTCCGTCGAAGTGCCGCCCATGTCGAAGCCGATGACCTTGTCGAAACCGGCCAGCGCGCTGGCGCGCACCATGCCGACGATGCCGCCGGCAGGACCGGACAAGATGCTGTCCTTGCCCTGGAAGGCGCGCGCATCCGTCAAGCCGCCGTTCGACTGCATGAATTGCAGGTGCACGCCGGGCAGCTCCATCGCCAGCTGGTCGACATAGCGGCGCAGGATCGGCGACAGATAGGCGTCGACCACGGTGGTGTCGCCGCGCGCCACCAGTTTCATCATGGGGCTGACCTCATACGACACGGACACCTGCGTAAAACCGGCTTCGCGCGCCAGCTGCGCCACCCGCGCCTCGTGCGCGTGATGGCGGTAGCCGTGCATCAGCACGATGGCGATGGCGCGCACGCCGCGCGCATGGGCTTGCGCCAGCGCGGCCTGCGCGGCCGCCTCGTCGAGCGGCGTGACGACGTCGCCGTGGGCGCCCACCCTTTCATCGATCTCGATCACGTCACCATACAGCAGTTCGGGCAGGATGATCTTGCGCGCGAACAATTGCGGACGGTTCTGGTAGGCGATGCGCAAGGCGTCGCGAAAACCCCGCGTGATGGCCAGCACGGTGGGCTCGCCCTTGCGTTCGAGCAGCGCATTCGTGGCGACCGTCGTGCCCATCTTGATGGCGCCCACCTGCTCCACGGGCAGCGGCGCACCGGGCGCAAGGCCCATCAGCCGGCGCATGCCGGCCAGCGCCGCGTCGCGGTACTGGCCCGGATTTTCCGACAGCAGCTTGCAGGTGGCCAGGCTGCCATCGGGACGGCGCGCCACGATGTCCGTAAAGGTGCCGCCACGGTCGATCCAGAATTGCCAGTCCATCGCCTTGCCCCCCGCGCTTATGTGAGATGGCTATTGTAGCCGCCAAACGGGGGCGCATTTCAGGCGTGCGCGCCTTGCCTTTCGCCCGCATCGGCCTTATGTTGAAGACATGCTGACTAACGGAACACGCTCCATGCCCCTGATCGACTCTGCAACACCGCTGTACTCCATCGCCGAACTGCGCGCCATCGAACAGGCGGCCATGCAAGACCTGCCGCAAGGGCTGCTGATGCAGCGCGCGGGCCAGGCCGCCGCCAGTGCCGCCCTGAAGCTGCTGCACGCCCAGGAAGAAGGCGGCGATGCGGGCCACCGGCGCGTACTGGTGCTGGCCGGCCCCGGCGACAACGGCGGCGACGCGCTGGAAGCGGCCGCGCACCTGGCCGGCAGCGGCACCGAGGTGCTCGTCTGGCTGGCGCCCGCGGCGCAAGCCACGTCGCCCGAGCGCGAACAGGCGCTGAGCCGCGCGCGCAACAGCGCCGCGCGCTGCATGGATGCGGCAACCAGCACGGCGTCGGCCGCCGTGGGCGCCGCGCCCTGGCACCTCGTCATCGATGGCCTGTTCGGCATCGGCGCATCGCGTCCCCTGGACGGCGAATGCCGCGACGTGGTCCATCTGGTGAACCAGCTCGATTGCCCCGTGCTGGCGCTCGACGTGCCCAGCGGCCTGCACGCGGACACGGGCGCCATCGACGGCGTCGCCATCCGCGCCACGCATACGCTCACCTTCATCGGCGACAAGCCTGGCCTGCACACGGCAAATGGCCGCGACCATGCGGGCGTAGTGGAAGTGGCCGCGCTGGCCATCGATCCCGCCCTGCTGCTGCCGGCGAAGGCGCAGCTGGGCGGCCTGCACCTGTTCGCCCGCCAGCTGCAGCCGCGCCGGCAAAACACGCACAAGGGCAGCTACGGCAGCGTGGCCATCATCGGCGGTGCGCAAGGCATGGCCGGCGCGCCCATCCTGGCCGCCCGCACGGCCCTGCACGCGGGCGCGGGACGGGTGTATCTCGCCTTTCCCGACGCGCCGCCCGCGTTCGACAGCGGCCAGCCGGAACTCATGTGCTGGCACGCCCGGGACGTGGATTTCTCCGGCCTGCACTTCGCCGCGCTGGTGGCGGGCCCCGGCCTCGGCGACAAGGCCGGCACGGTGGAGCTGCTGCTGCGGGCGTTCGACAGCGACAGCCCCCTGCTGCTGGACGCCGATGCGCTGAACCTGATGGCGGCTGAGCCGGAACTGCAATCGGCGCTGGCCGTGCGCACGGGTGCGGGGGCGACGATATTGACCCCGCATCCGCTGGAAGCGGCGCGCCTGCTCGACATGACGGTGACCGAAGTGCAAGCCGACCGCCTGGGCGCGGCGCGCCAGCTGGCCACGCAGCTGGGCGTCATCGTCGTCTTGAAAGGGTCGGGCACGGTGATCGCCGCGCAGGATGGCAGCGTCGTCATCAACAACACGGGCGGCCCTGCGCTGGCGACGGCCGGCACGGGCGACGTCCTGGCGGGCCTGTGCGGCAGCCTGCTGGCGCAGGGCTGGCCGGAATGGGAAGCGGCGCTGGGCGCCGTCTGGCTGCACGGCGCGGCGGCCGATGCGCTGGTGGCCGCAGGCAGCGGCCCCATCGGGCTGACGGCGGGGGAATTGATCCCGGCCATCCGCAAGTTGATCAATGCCTTGTCGGCATAAGCGTATGGCGTGGGAGTGTTGGATTACGCTGCGCTAATCCAAGCTACGGCTGCGATGATGGCAGGCAAGTAAGTCGGATTAGCGCGTCAGCGCGTAATCCGACAATCAGCAGCACCAATCACACCAGCCTGCCCGCCGCAATCGTAATCGTGCGCCCGCAGCGCGCCGCAATCGAGCTGTCGTGCGTGACGAGCACGAGGGTCGAGCCCCGCTCGCGGTTCAGCTCGAACATCAGCTGGATCACGGCTTCGCCCGTGGCGGCATCCAGGCTGCCCGTCGGCTCGTCGGCGAACAGCAGGGGCGGCTCCGTGACGAAGGCGCGGGCCAGCGCCACGCGCTGCTGCTCGCCGCCGGACAGGTATTTCGGATAGTGTTTCAGGCGGCTGCCCAGGTTGACTCTTCCCAGCATGGCTTGCGCCTTTTCCTTCGCGTCCGGGTCGCCGCGCAATTCCAGCGGCAGCATGACGTTTTCCAGCGCCGTCAGATGGGCCAGCAGCTGGAAGGACTGGAACACGAAGCCGAGCTTTTCCTTGCGGAAACCGGCGCGGCCATCTTCGTCGAGGGCGAAGATATCGGTGCCGTCGAGCATGACCTTGCCCTCGCTGGGCGTGTCCAGGCCGGCCAGCAAGCCCAATAAAGTGGACTTGCCGGAACCGGAAGCGCCGACGATGGCCAGCGTCTCGGCCGTTTGCACGGTAAAATCGACGCGATGCAGGATGGTCAGCTCACCATCGGCATCGGGTACGCGCTTGGCCAGCTGGACCACTTCGATGGCCGGCCGGGCATTTTGGCTGTTTTGACTGTTAGGTGCGGCAGGCCGCTGGGCGGCCGCGTCGGACGGGAGAAAACTGGTGGAAGTCGCTTTAGGGAATTCGGGCATGCTGATCTATCTTAAGAAATTTCGTGAACAAATAAGTGTCGAGGGCGGCAACCGCCTGCGGCGGCGCACCCTGTCCTTGCTTCCTGCGGCAGCCCTGCTCCTGGTGTCAGGCATGACGAACGCCTATTCTGCACCAAAAACGCTGCTGGTGCTCGGCGATAGCCTGTCGGCCGAGTACGGGTTGGCGCGGGGCACGGGCTGGGTGGCGCTGCTGGAACAGCGGCTGCAAGCGCAAAAGAACGACACGCGCATCGTCAACGCCAGCATCAGCGGCGAGACCACCAGCGGCGGCCGCGCGCGCCTGCCCGCCCTGCTGGCCAAGCACCAGCCCGACGTCGTGCTGATCGAACTGGGCGCCAACGACGGCTTGCGCGGCTTGCCCGTGGCGGCCGCCGAAGCAAATCTGCGCGCCATGGGAGAGGCGGCCAGGAAATCGGGCGCGCAGGTGGTGCTGGTGGGCATGCGCATGCCGCCCAACTATGGCCGCGCCTACGGCGAGCAGTTCTATGGCGTGTACGGCAAGCTGGCAAAGGAATGGAAGGCGCCTTTGGTCCCCTTCATGTTCGAAGGCATCGCCGACCAGCCGCAGCTGTTCCAGGCCGACCGCATGCATCCGAATGCCAAGGCGCATCCGACGATTTTGAAAAACATCTGGCCGCAACTGGCGCCGTTGCTGAAAGCCAAGTAAGCCAGTTGTTGACGTTACCTCTAGCCCGAGGCAAAAATCCGGGGTCAGACCCGGCGGGTCTGACCCCAGCTCTACGCTGATGGTCATGCTCAGTTCATTGGCACGCACATTCCGCAGACAAAAAAAATAGCCGCTCGAAAGCGGCTATTTTTATGCGTGGAAACTAAATCTTACGGTGCTTCCGGCGCTGCGACGGCTGGGGCGGTGAGCGGTTTGACGATCTTCACCTTGGCCTTGGCTTTCAGGTACTCGACGTAATCGAACATTTCCTGTTGCGCCAGGATGCCGCCGATCTGGTCTTTCTCTTGCTGGCGGCGCGCCGCGTCCACTTGCGCCGGCTGCTGCACCTTGCCGATGCGGTAGATGCCGTAGCCCAGGGCTGGCAGGTCCACGCCCACATAGGCTGGCAGCTTGCTCGTGTCCGCTTTCATGACTTGCGCGATGGCGGCACGGTTGATACCGTCCAGCTTGCTGCGCGATACCCATTGCGCCGCGCCGAAGCCCGTCGCATCGCCCGACGCCTTCAAGGCAGCCAGCTTGGTCTCGCCCGCCTTCTTGGCCAGCTTTTCCGCTTCTTCCAGGGTCACGCGCTGACGGATCATCGCTTCGACTTCGGCCAGCGGACGCTTCGTTGCCGGCTTGAATTCCACCACGCGGCCAGCGATCAGCACGTTAGGTGCGACGGTCACGGCTTCCGTGTTGCGCTTGTCTTTCAGCGAATCGTTCGAGAAGATGGCGGCCAGGAACTTGGCGTTGTTGAACGGCGCCTTGCCCAGTGCCGGCGACGGCGTGCGCGACAGGTTGGCAACGCTTTCCACTTTCAGTTTCAGCTTGTCGGCCACCGGCTTCAGGCTGTCCGATTGCTCGTAGACCGTGTTGGTAAACGTTTCCGCCATTTCCGAGTATTTCTTGGCAGCAAATTGCTTGCGCAGGTCGGCCGTGATTTCGCCGCGCACTTCATCGAGCGCACGCACGTGCTGCGGCTTGAGCGAGGTGACGGTCAGGATGTGGAAGCCGAAATCGGAAGCGACGACATCGCTGATTTCGCCTTGCTTGAGTTTCGAAACAGCGCTCAGCAGCGGTGCCGGCAAGCCATCCTTGCCGATCACGCCCAGGTCGCCGCCCTGTTCCGCGGAGGCCGGATCTTCCGACTTGGCTTTCGCCACGGCGGCAAAGCTGGCAGGCGCCTTGCGCACGTCAGCCAGGATGGCTTCAGCCTTGGCCTTGGCGGCTGCCTTGTCGGCGGCCGAGGCGTCTTTCTTGACGGCTACGAGGATGTGGCTGGCCTGGCGCGCTTCTTCCGTCGTGTAGGCTTTCTGGTTCTTCGCGTAGTAGCCGGTCACGTCGGCGTCTGTCACGTCGACTTGCTCGCCGGCGGCGCTGTCGTCCAGCACGACGTATTCGATCTTGGCTTGTTCCGGGATTTCGAAGAACTTGCTGTTCTTGTCATAGAACGCCTTGATCATGGCGTCCGTCACTTTGACTTCCGACACGTACTGGGCGATCGGCAACAGCAGTTCCTGCACTTCACGCTCTTCCGAGGTGATGTCGGACAGGCGCTTGGACACGGTGTTCGGCGCGAAGGCGGTGCCTTGCACGGCGCCGGCCAGTTGCTGCAGGGCCAGGTCGCTGCGGCGACGCGCATCGTACATCTGCGGCGTCATGCCCTGGGCAGCCAGCATGGCCTTGTAGCGTTCCAGGTCGAATTTACCGTCCGGCAAGGTCAAGCCTGGGATTTCCAGCACTTCCTTTTGCAGCACGGCATCGCTGATGACGAGGTGGCTACGGCCCACTTCGGCGGCCACGGCGCGCTCGGCGATCAGGTTGTCGAGGATGCTCTGGCGCGCTTCCGGCGTGTCAAACATTTTTTGGTCGAACTGCTCGCCCATCATCTGGCGGTAGCGGTCGATCTGCTGGCGTTGCGCTTCTTCATATTGCTGCTGCGTAACGACCTGGTCGCCGACCTTGGCGATGGTGTTCGCGCCATCGCCGAAGCTTTGGTAGCCGCTGATACCGACCAGTGCAAAAGACGGGACGATGACCAGCATCAGGAGAAACTGCATCAAGCGTCGATGGGTACGAATAAATTCAAACATGGTCAGCCAATTCGGGATGAGTGGATCACTATAAAAAAAGGCGAACATGCGTTCGCCTTGATTTCTTCGGCGGAATGGACGGGACAGATGTCCACTTCCCCTTTAGATTCAACAACTTGGCGCTGGAACTAAAGCAGGATTCTGACGCCCAAGCCATTATCTCCTGATTCTACAATGCCCATAGCGCTATAGCAAGAGTAAATCAGGGCGCGCGCCCTGCCCTGGCGCCGCCTGGATGGCAAGGCGCCGGACTCGGGCATTTAACCCGACGCAGCTTAAAGGGGATTTAAACGCCGGCGTTTTTATTCAACACGGCAGGCGGGAATTTTAAAAAGCAGGCGCGCCGAGATAATCTGGCGCTGGAAAAGAAAAACCCGCGCTACTTATTCAGCAGCGCGGGCTTCTATATTCTGGCGGAGCGGACGGGACTCGAACCCGCGACCCCCGACGTGACAGGCCGGTATTCTAACCAACTGAACTACCACTCCTTAAGAGCGTATTTTTTTGGCGGAGCGGACGGGACTCGAACCCGCGACCTCCGACGTGACAGGCCGGCATTCTAACCAACTGAACTACCACTCCGAAAAATACACAGTACTACTTGCATTTGTATCCAGGATCGCCATTCAAGAACGTCGATCCTGAAATCGCGGCACCAGGAGGCGCCGCCAAATGTTTCCGGTGATTGTCACCTCACCGAAGTCCGTTAGTTTACAGCATCCTTCAAAGCTTTACCAGCTTTAAATTTTGGAACTTTTGCTGCTTCGATCGTGATCGCTTCTTTGGTACGCGGATTGCGGCCGGTACGCTCAGCGCGTTCGCTGACCGAGAAAGTGCCAAAACCAACCAGCGTCACGCTGTCGTTGTTTTTCAAAGTTTCCGTCACGCCGCCGATAACAGCGTCGAGTGCGCGCGCAGCGGCGGCCTTGGAAATGTCAGCTTTTTCAGCAATGTGGTCGATCAATTCAGTCTTGTTCACTAGCATCCCCAATTACAAAGGTATAAAACGTTTACCGTATCGTTGCGGCACTTTTGGCACCACAGCTGTCCGGCGAAAAAAATGTGCAGGCGTATTAAACAAGCCACACTGTATATGTGTCAAGCGCTTTGGGGGCGCAATTCACGTTTCAATATAAAACAAGCGCTCTAAAAGCGCTTGTTTGGGGAAAACAGGGGTAAAACGTTAGTGTTTTACTACCTCGCCGGCCGTGTCAGGCTTGGCCGCGGCGGCCGTGACAGCCTCCACCGCAGCGACGTCCGCCAACGCTTCAGGCATGCGTTCGAGGGCGATTTCCAGCACTTTGTCGATCCAGCGCACCGGCACGATCTCCAGTTTGTTCTTGACGTTGTCCGGAATATCGGCCAGGTCTTTCACGTTTTGCTCTGGAATCAGGACCGTCTTGATGCCGCCGCGATGGGCCGCCAGCAACTTTTCCTTCAAGCCGCCGATCGGCAATACTTCGCCGCGCAAGGTGATCTCGCCCGTCATCGCCACGTCGGCGCGCACGGGAATGCCCGTGAAGACCGACACCATCGCCACCGTCATGGCCGCGCCAGCCGAAGGACCGTCCTTCGGTGTCGCGCCTTCCGGCACGTGGATGTGGATGTCGCTCTTCTCGAACACGTCCGCCTTGATGCCCAGGCGCTGTGCCCGGCTGCGCACCACCGTGCGGGCTGCCTCGATCGACTCTTTCATGACGTCGCCCAGGGTACCCGTGCGGATGATGCCGCCCTTGCCCGGCATCGACACGGCTTCGATGGTCAGCAGATCGCCGCCCACTTCCGTCCATGCCAGACCGACCACCTGGCCTACCTGGTTTTCTTTCTCTGCGACACCGAAATCATAGCGGCGCACGCCAAGGAATTTATCCAGGTTCTTCGAGTTGACGATGACTTTCTTGTCGGATTTCTTCAGCAGCAGCATCTTGACCACCTTGCGGCAGATCTTCGACACTTCCCGCTCGAGCGAACGCACACCGGCTTCCCGCGTGTAGTAGCGGATGATGTCGCGCAGCGCCGACTCGGCCACCGAGATCTCCTCTTCCTTCAAACCATTGTTCTTGATCTGCTTCGGCAGCAGGTAACGCTGCGCGATGCTGGTCTTTTCATCTTCCGTGTAACCGGACAGACGGATCACTTCCATGCGGTCGAGCAAGGCTGGCGGAATGTTGTACGAGTTCGACGTGGCCACGAACATCACGTCGGACAAGTCGAAATCGACTTCGATGTAATGGTCGGAGAACGTGTGGTTCTGTTCCGGGTCGAGCACTTCCAGCAGGGCCGACGACGGGTCGCCACGGAAATCGGCGCCCATCTTGTCGACTTCATCGAGCAGGAACAAGGGATTGCGCACGCCGACTTTCGACAGCGATTGCAATATCTTGCCCGGCATCGAGCCGATGTAGGTGCGGCGGTGGCCGCGGATTTCCGCTTCGTCGCGCACGCCGCCCAGGGCCATGCGCACGAACTTGCGGTTCGTCGCGCGGGCGATGGACTGGCCCAGCGAGGTCTTGCCCACGCCCGGAGGACCGACGAAGCACAGGATAGGCGCCTTGAGCTTGTCGACGCGCTGTTGCACCGCGAGGTATTCCAGGATGCGTTCCTTGACCTTGTCGAGGCCGTAGTGGTCGCCCTCGAGCACTTTTTCAGCGTTCGCCAGGTCGTTATTGACCTTGGATTTCTTTTTCCAAGGCAAGTTGACCAGAGTGTCGATGTAGTTGCGCACGACGGTGGCTTCGGCCGACATCGGCGACATCAGCTTGAGTTTTTTCAACTCGTTGGTAGCCTTGTCGAGCGCTTCCTTCGGCATTTTGGCCGAAGCGACTTTTTTCTCCAGCTCGTCGAGGTCGGCGCCATCTTCGCCCTCGCCCAGTTCTTTCTGGATCGCCTTGACTTGCTCGTTCAGGTAGTACTCGCGCTGCGATTTTTCCATCTGGCGCTTCACGCGGCCGCGGATGCGCTTTTCCACCTGCAGGATGTCGAGTTCGCCTTCGAGCTGGCCCAGCAGGTGCTCGAGGCGCTTGGCCACGCTGAAAATTTCCAGGATGACTTGTTTTTGCTCAAGTTTCAGCGGCAAGTGCGCGGCCACCGTGTCGGCCAGGCGGCCGGCATCGTCGATGCCCGACAGGGAAGCGAGGATTTCCGGCGGGATTTTTTTGTTGAGTTTGACGTACTGGTCGAACTGCTGCACGATCGCCCGGCGCATGGCTTCGACTTCCGACTCGTCGCCCGGCTCGGACTCGAGCGGCGTCAGGTCGGCGATGAAGTGCGTCGGGGCATCGCTGATGTGGTTGATACGGGCACGCTGCGCGCCTTCGACCAGCACCTTGACGGTGCCATCGGGCAGCTTCAGCATTTGCAGAATATTGGCAACGCAGCCAATTTCATAGATATCCGAAGGAGACGGCTCGTCCTTCGCGGCTGCTTTTTGAGCGGCAAGCATGATGCTCTTGCCCTGCTCCATCGCAGCTTCCAGCGCCTTGATCGACTTTGGACGGCCAACGAACAGCGGTATCACCATATGCGGGAAAACGACGACATCCCGCAACGGCAATAACGGCAGTTGAGTTTGCTCAGTTAATTTGGAAGTTGTCATGGCGTACCTTATAGAAAGCGTGTTTACGATGTTGGCGCTCGCTGCCAAAACACAAGACCGGCGAGAATAAATAATTCTGTGAAACAAACATTTTTCTGTTTATTTCGCAAAACACACCCGCATGACGGTAATAAATGCAGTTTTCACAGTAAAAAAGCCACGCGCAGCTAAGCGCCGCGAGTGGCTTTCCGATTGAAGCCTGCACTCATTGATTTAAATTGTACTGCCATGCATTAAGGAATCAAAACCCTTTTTATGCATTTGTCTCGGCAGTTTTCAATTTTCTCCGGAGGCTTTGGCAGTCTCTTGATAAATCAACAAAGGTTTGGCGCCGCTGGTGATGGTATTTTCGTCGATGACGACCTTCACCACATTTTGTTCGCTCGGCAGTTCGTACATGACGTCCAGCAAAGCATGTTCCAGGATGGAACGCAGGCCACGGGCACCGGTCTTGCGCGCCAGCGCTTTCTTGGCGATCGCATGCAGGGCGGCCGGACGAATCTCCAGTTCCGCGCCTTCCATCTCGAGCAGCTTCGAATACTGCTTGATCAGCGCATTCTTCGGCTCGACGAGGATCTGGATCAGCGCCTCTTCCGTCAATTCCGCCAGGGTGGCGATGACGGGCAGACGACCCACCAGTTCCGGGATCAGGCCGAATTTCACCAGGTCTTCCGGCTCCGCTTGCAGCATCAGTTCGCTGGCCGAGCTTTGCGACTTGCTGCGCACCGTGGCCGAGAAGCCGATGCCGCTCTTTTCGGAACGGTTGGCGATCACTTTCGACAGGCCGTCGAAGGCGCCGCCGCAGATGAACATGATGTTGGTCGTGTCGATCTGCACGAAATCCTGGTTCGGATGCTTGCGGCCGCCTTGTGGCGGCACGGAAGCCATCGTGCCTTCGATGAGTTTCAGCAAGGCTTGCTGCACGCCCTCGCCCGACACGTCGCGCGTGATGGACGGATTGTCGGACTTGCGCGAAATCTTGTCGATTTCATCGATGTAGACGATGCCGCGCTGGGCTTTCTCGACGTCATAGTTGCAGCTTTGCAGCAGCTTCTGGATGATGTTTTCCACGTCTTCACCCACGTAACCGGCTTCGGTCAGGGTGGTGGCGTCGGCGATCACGAACGGCACGTTGAGCATGCGCGCCAGAGTCTGTGCCAGCAGGGTCTTGCCCGAGCCGGTAGGACCGACCAGCAAGATGTTGCTCTTGGCCAGTTCGATGTCGTCTTTCTTGCCCAGATGCTTGAGGCGTTTGTAATGGTTGTACACCGCCACCGACAGGATGCGCTTGGCAGTCTGCTGGCCGATCACGTACTGATCGAGCAAGGCGGCAATTTCTTGCGGCGTCGGCAGGTCGGATTTGGTACCGGTCACCGTCTCGATGCTCGACGTTTCATCACGGATGATGTCGTTGCACAGGTCGATGCACTCGTCGCAAATGAACACGGACGGGCCGGCGATGAGTTTCTTCACCTCGTGCTGGCTTTTGCCGCAGAACGAGCAATACAGTAATTTTTCGCCGCTAGAGGATTTTTTGTCTGACATAAGGCATTTTGGTTGGAACTGCATTAACAATATTGCAAAATCGCAAGCCGGATGATGGTTGCCGCCCGTTAAGGCAACTCCCCATGGCGCAAGTCAACAACGTGCACAAGCTCCATGCTACCCGAAATAAAAGCGAAACGCCCGAACGTTTGAGCGCCCGGGCGTTTACTTACGTACTTAGCAATACCGGTAGGGGCTCATCAAGCGCGGCTGGTCAACACTTTGTCGATCAAACCATACTCAACGGCCTCGTCGGCGGACATGAAACGGTCACGGTCGGTGTCCTTGGCGATCTGTTCGATCGTCTGGCCCGTGCGCTCGGCCATGATGCCGTTCAAGCGGGTGCGCAGGTAAAGGATTTCCTTCGCCTGGATCTCGATGTCGGACGCCATGCCTTGCGAACCACCGGACGGCTGGTGAATCATGATGCGCGAGTTCGGCAGCGAGAAACGCTTGCCCTTGGCGCCAGCGGCCAGCAGGAAAGCGCCCATCGAAGCAGCCATGCCCGTGCACAGGGTCGAGACGTCCGGCTTGATGAACTGCATGGTGTCGTAGATGGCCATGCCGGCCGAGACCGAACCACCTGGCGAGTTGATGTAGAGCGAGATTTCCTTTTCCGGATTTTCGCTTTCCAGGAACAGCAGCTGGGCGACAACCAGGTTGGCCATCTGGTCATTGACCGGGCCGACCATGAAAATCAAGCGTTCCTTCAGCAAGCGCGAGTAAATATCATACGAGCGCTCGCCGCGACCGCTTTGTTCCACCACCATCGGCACCAGGCCGAGCATCTCTGTGTCCAGCGCTGGGTTACGGTTCATACCTGTCATTTCATTTCCTTGTGAAGCAGTTAGGGGATGCTACCACCACCTTGGAACACCTGACAAAACCTACTGCGCGTCGCGATTTGCGGCCTCCGATGCTCACTGTGCATTCGCACAGCTCCGCTTCTCAGCCACAACTCCCATCCGCTCGCTACGGTTTTATCAGGTGTTAAAAGCGATCATGGCATCCCAATACCAACTGGTTTACGCTTGTGCGTTGCTTCCCATCAGTTCGTCGAAAGCAACTGCTTTCGTCGTGACTTTCGACAGGCCCAACACGTAAGTGACGACGTTTTCTTCCAATACAAGGGCTTCGATCTCACCCAGACGACGACGATCGCTGTAGTAGTACTTCAGCACTTCGCGTGGATCTTCGTAGCTTTGAGCGAAATCTTCGATTTGCGCCTTGACTTGCTCAGGCGTAGCTTGCAGCTTGTTGTCACCCACCAGTTGCGACAGGATCAGGCCCAGGCGTACGCGACGCTCGGCTTTGTCTGCGAACAGTTCTGCTGGGAAAGGCACGTCCTTGACGTTCATGCCGCGCTGCGCCATGTCCTGGCGGGTCATTTCAGCCAGGCGCTCGGAATCCTGAGCGATCAGCGTTTTTGGCACTTCCAGCTCAGCAACTTTGATCAGCGCGTCCATGACGGCTTCCTTGTTGCGTGCTTTCACGCGGCCAGCGACTTCGCGCTGCAGGTTGACTTTGATGTCTTCGCGCATTTTGGCCAGGTCGCCATCGGCAACGCCCAGCGATTTGGCGAATTCAGCATCGACTTCCGGCAGGTGCGCCCATTCCAGCTTTTGCAGGGTAATGGTGAACGAAGCGGTTTTGCCGGCTACGTCCTTGCCGTGGTAGTCATCAGGGAACGACAATGGGAAAGTCTTCGACTCGCCCACTTTCAGGCCCAGGGTTGCTGCTTCGAATTCTGGCAGCATGCGGCCTTCGCCCAGCACGAAAGCGTAGCCTTCAGCTTTGCCGCCCGGGAATTCAACGCCGTCGATCGAGCCGACGAAGTCGACGGTCACGCGGTCGCCGTTGGCAGCGATCGGCTCACCGCCGTCGCCGTGTTCGCCAGCTTCGCCCTTGGTGTGGAAGTGCACGCGCTGCTTGCGCAGGATGTCGATGGTCTTGTCGATCTCGGCTTCCGACACGTCGGCTTGCACGGTTTCGATTTCAACGGCCGTCAGGTCGCCGATGGCGACTTCCGGATACACTTCGAACGTTGCGTCGAAAGCCAGCTGGCCTTCGGCTGCTTCTTCTTTCGGCACGATGTTCGGGAAACCGGCCACGCGCAGATTGTTTTCGTTGGCGGCGTCGTTGAACGCGCGGCCGACTTTGTCATTCAGCACTTCGGATTCAATTTGGTAGCCGTATTGTGCTGCGACCATTTTCAACGGCACTTTGCCCGGACGGAAGCCCGGTGCCTTAGCCGTACGGGCTTGCACTTTCAGGCGCTTCTCAACTTCCGTGCGGACGTCCGTCAGCGGGAAGGAGATCGTGATACGACGTTCGAGTTTGCCCAAGGTTTCGACTGCAGTTGCCATGTAAAAAATCGTCCAAAAAATAAACACTGTTGGTGCGAGAAAAGAAGACCCGACCCCTTGCGCCATCACTGGCGGCAAGACATGGGTCCAGCTTCACTCGCTCGCATATATCATCTGTAAAAGTACTGCAAACAGGACAATGGACCTGGTCTACCCGGCTGAGGGAAAACCCGCACCAGGCACCAAACAATCCGCCGCTTCCAGTACTGCGACAGGGCTCCGAGCGTCCAGCCTTGCTTCTAAGTAAATGCAGGGCCGGCCATCATTCGGTAAAGCGTGGCATTATAACAAAGGACTTCGGGAAAGTGGCTGGCTTTGCAGCCCGGCCACAGAGGATACCAGCGGCGGCGAACGAGTCGCCACAGCCTGGGGGTGCCCTGTCTTTACTCTTGCCCCGGCATTCTTTGTTTCGCCAGAGACAGGCTTTCCAGCCTGCTTCGTTCATTAGTATATGCGAACTGGCGCCCCGTCCGAAACAAAGAAATGCGCTCATAGCGAAGATTTCGGGCAAAAAACCTTTGATTTATCTCAATTTGGCCATTTTTCAGGTAAATCGCCGCCCATACCCCGCCCTATCCTGCCGTGCCGGACGAAAAATAGCGCGATGGAAGACGCATCCCATGACGAAAACACGGGAAGAACGGGAAGAAAAACAGGAAGATGCCTGCACGAGGCTGAAGAACAACTTGATGGTGCTGCACGTCCGGGCTGGAACAACCCGGATTGGTGCGGATGGGGAGACTCGAACTCCCAAGCCGAAGCACTGGCTTCTAAGACCAGCGTGTCTACCAATTCCACCACATCCGCATTTTTTCACTACCAGCAACAGACTGCCGCCGCGCAGACTGTCGTCTGCGCCTCCCTGATTTTAACAACTCGGGAGCGATCTGGCTACCGCAGACTCAACGAGCAAGCCCTCGGTAAAGCAAAGGCGGCATTCTACTGGATTTCCCAGAGGAATGCCGCCTTTTTTTGCCTATGCCCTGGCGCTGGCGGCTAGCCTTCTTTTGCGGTCGCCGGCGCCGGCTTCTTGACCCGGAACCAGGCCGCATACAGGGCCGGCAGGAACAGCAGAGTCAAGGCCGTCGCCAGGATCAGGCCGCCCATGATGGCGACCGCCATCGGCCCCCAGAACACGGAGCGCGACAACGGAATCATGGCCAGCGCGGCGGCGGCGGCCGTCAGCACGATGGGACGGCAGCGGCGCACGGCCGAGTCGATGATGGCGTCCCATGGGGCCGAGCCATCGCGGATGTCTTGCTCGATCTGGTCGACAAGGATCACCGAGTTGCGGATGATCATGCCGAACAGCGCGATGACGCCCAGGTTGGCCACGAAGCCCAGCGGACGGTGCAGCAGCAGCAAGGCAAACGCGGCGCCCGCCACGCCCAGCGGCCCCGTCAGGAACACCAGCAGGGAACGCGAGAAACTGTGCAACTGCAGCATCAGCAAGGTGAAGATGATGAAGATGGCCAGCGGCAAGTTCGCCGAAATCGACGCTTCCGCCTCGCCGCTGTCGGCCGCCACACCCTTCACATTGATGCGGTAGCCGGCCGGCAACTTGGCCCGCAAGGCGTCCAGCTGCGGCGCCAGCTGCGTCGACACGGTGGCGCCCTGGATGCCGTCGATCACGTCCGACTGTACGGTAATGGCCCATTCACGCTTGTCGCGCCAGACGACACCCGGTTCCCACACGAAATGCGCGCGGGCCAGCTGCGAAATGGGCACGGACTTGCCCGTCGCCGTCGGAATATTCGTGTCATTCAACACGGAAATCGTCGCCCGCTCTTCCAGTGGCTGGCGCACCTGGATATCGATCAGCTTATTGTCTTCGCGGAACTGGCCGATGACCGTGCCCGACAGGATCGTATTGGCCGCCTGCATCACCGTTTTCGACGTGACGCCCAGCGCGCGCATCTTGTCCTGATCCAGGTCCAGGCGCAATACTTTCACCGATTCATTCCAGTTGTCGTTCACGCCCAAGGTGTTCGGATTGGCGCGCATGATGTCCTTGACCTGGTCGGCAATGGCCCGCACACCGGCCACTTCCGGTCCCGTTACGCGAAACTGCACGGGATACGGTACCGGCGGCCCATTCGGCAGCAGTTTTACACGGCCCCGCACTTCCGGGAAATCTTTCTTGAAGACATCGACGATTTGCTGGCGCAGGCGTTCGCGGTCGGCCAGGCTCTTCGGCAAGACCACCACTTGCGACACGTTGGTCTGCGGGAAGATCTGGTCCAGCGGCAAGTAGAAACGGGGGCTGCCCGTGCCGACATAGCTGGTGACGCTTTCCACGCCGTCGAGCTTGCCCACGAAGGCTTCGAATTTCTTCACCTGCTTTTCATTCGCGGCAAAGGTCGTGCCTTCGGGCGACCACAGTTCCACCATCAGTTCGGGACGGCTGGAATCGGGGAAGAATTGCTTTTCAATAAAGTTAAAGCCGTAGATGCCCAGCGCAAAGATGGCCAGGGTGGCGGCGATCGTCATCTTGCGCCATTCCACGCACCAGGTGACGGCGCGGCGGAAGCGGCGGAAGTTCGGCGTATCGAACAATTCATGGTCGTTGTGCGCGTGCGGTTTGACTTTCAGCAAGACATAGCCGATGTAGGGCGTGAAGACGACGGCCACCACCCACGAGATGATCAGGGCCAGCGCATTGACGGAGAACAAGGAGAACGTGTATTCGCCGGCGGCGGACTTGGCCAGGCCGATGGGCAAGAAGCCCGCCACCGTGATCAGGGTGCCCGTCAGCATGGGCATGGCCGTCGACGTGTAGGCGAAGGTGGCCGCGTCGAAGCGCGACATGCCCTCTTCCATCTTGCGCACCATCATCTCGACGGCGATGATGGCGTCATCGACCAGCAAGCCCAGCGCGATGATCAGGGCACCCAGCGAAATCTTGTGCAAGTCGATGTCGAGCAGGCGCATGAACAGGAAGGTGACGGCCAGCACCAGGGGGATGGTCAGCGCCACCACCAGGCCGGGACGCACGTCGATGCGCAGCGGTTTCGTGTGCAAGCCCAGCGCGACAAAGCTGACGGCCAGCACGATCAGAATGGCCTCGACCAGGGTGTGCACGAACTCGCCCACGGAGGCGGACACGGCTTCCGGCTGGTTCGACACGCGCTGCAGTTCTATGCCGACCGGCAACTCGCTCTTCATGCGCGTGACCGTTGCCTGCAAGGCCTTGCCCATGTCGATGATATTGCCGCCCTTTTCCATCGACACGCCCAGGCCGATCACTTCCTTGCCGTTGAAACGCATCTTGTCCTTCGGCGGATCGATGAGTTCACGTTTCACGGTAGCAAAATCACCGAGGCGGAAGGTGGTGCCGTTGGCGCGCAGTTCCAGGTTTTCCAGGTCCTTGACGGTCAGCATGGCGCCCGTCACGCGCACTTGCAGATTGTCCGTCGGCGTCACCAGCACGCCCGTGGCGTTGATGCTGTTTTGCGCGGACAGTTGCTGCACGATGGCGTCGAAAGGAATGCCCAGCTGGGCAAATTTCTTGTGCGAAAAGACGATATTGATCTTTTCATCCTGCACGCCGAACAGTTCCACCTTCGATACCTGTCCCACGGCCAGCAGTTCCTGGCGCACCTTGTCCGCGTAATCCTTCATTTCCGCGTACGTAAAACCGTCGCCGGACAGGGCGAAGATGGAGCCATACGTATCGCCGAACTCGTCATTGAAGAACGGGCCCACGACGCCGGCCGGCAAGGTGCCCTGGATGTCGCCGATCTTCTTGCGCACCTGGTACCAGGCGGCGGCCGTTTCCTTGGGCGGCGCCGATTCGCGCAGTTCCAGCAGGATCAGGGTTTCGCCCGGCTTCGAATAACTGGTGATTTCGTCGATGTACGGCGTTTCCTGCAGTTTCTTTTCCAGCTTGTCCGTCACCTGCTCGGCCATCTGCAAGGCCGTGGCGCCGGGCCAGTACGCTTGCAGCACCATGGCGCGGAAAGTAAACGGGGGATCTTCATCCTGGCCCAGGCTGGCGTAGCTGAGCATGCCGCCGATCAGCAGCACGGCCATCAAGTAACGCGTCAGCGGGATGTGTTCGAGCGCCCAGCGCGACAGATTGAAGCCGCCCTTCATTTGACCGCACCCACGCTGACGGCGGCGGCACCGGCGGCTGGCTTGCTGGCCAGTTCGGCGCCGAGGATGGTCACTTTCTGGCCCGGCTTGAGCAGGTTGACGCCGGCCGTGACCACGGTCTGGCCCGCTTTCACGCCCGAAGTCAGCAGCAGCTCATTGCCCGCCACGCCGCCCACCGTCACCGGCACCAGCTTCACGGCGCCGTTTTCCACCACCCACACGGAACTTTGCGATTTCTCATTGAACAGGGCCGTCAGCGGTACCTTGATCTGCGGCGTGGCCGTTTGCGAGGCGAACTGCACCACGGCCGTCATGCCCAGGCGCGCCTGCGGCGCGTCCGGGATGCTGACCTTGGCGATATAGGTGCGCGTGGCGGCATCGGCCACGGGCGACACTTCGCGTATCTTGCCCGGCAAGCCCTGCTTCGGGTCGGCCCACAGGCGCACCACGACATCCTTGACGCCGCGCAAGGTCTCGACCTTGTCTTCAGGAATGCCGATCACGACTTCCTTCTCGCCGCTCTTCGCCACTTGCACGACGGGCGCGCCGGGCGCCACCACCTGCCCCACTTCGGCCTCGATGCGCGTGACGACGCCATCGACGTCGGCCAGCAAGCTGGCATAGCCGGACTGGTTCGCCTGGCCACGGTACAGGGCCTGGGCCGCTTCCACGTTCGCCTGCGCCGCCTTGTAGGTGGCGTCCTTGCCGTCAAGCACGGCCTGGCTGACGAAATTTTTCTCGCGCAAATCCTGGTAGCGCTTCAATTCCGCGCGCGCCAGGTCGCGGCTCGTTTCCGCGCTGACGAGCGAGGCCTTGGCCTGCGCCTGCGACAGCTGCAGGTCGGCAGGGTCGAGCTGCATCAGCACTTGCCCCTTCCTGACGCTGGCGCCCACGTCCACCTTGCGCGCGACGATCTTGCCGCCCACCCGGAAGCCCAGCTGCGATACGACACGGGGCACGACCTCGCCCGACAGCTCGGCACTCACGTCAACATTACTGCTAGACAATACGATCGCGCGCACGGGGCGCACGTCTTCCACTTTGACGGCAGGCTTGGAACAAGCCGCCAGGGTCAGCGCCAGGGCGGCGGCGGCAATCAGCCGCAGGGCGGGAAGTGCGGGAGCGCCGGTCTCGCGGCGCAGGGTTTTCAGGGCAAACAAGGTATTTTCCTTTACTATGCGGGCTGCAATATTTTTATGCGGAGAAACTTTTTGCTTGTCCTTTGGGCCAAGCCAAACTTTTTCGCACGCGATATCCTTAAATTTGTGACAATATCAGCTTGGTCATCGCGGGGAGCGATTTTCCCCTAATGACTTTCTGGTTATTAATTATAATCGTGCGTAAAAGTTTTTAGTGACTTTTGCGTCATTAATCTTGAGACGTACAACGTCCGGCCCCATTCCAGCGTGTGAAGGTGCCGGACAAACGCAAGACTAGAGAAGTGTGTTCATGCCTGTAGACCATTACGAAAATTTTCCTGTTGCATCATTTTTACTGCCGCGCCGCCTGGTGCCCGCCGTCGAAGCCATCTATGCCTTCGCCCGCAGCGCCGACGACCTGGCCGATGAGGGCGACGCCACGCCGGCCGAGCGCCTGGCAGCCCTGCACGCCTATGAAGAAGCACTGGGCCGCATGGACCGCCACGAAGGCCATGCCGGCGAGAACGCCGCCATGTTCGAGCGCCTGGCCGCCGTCATCGCCAAACACCAGCTGCCGCTGAAGCCGTTTTACGATCTGCTGTCGGCATTTAAACAGGATGTGGAAACGACGCGCTACGCCAGCTATGACGATGTGCTCGATTACTGCGCCCGCTCGGCCAACCCCGTGGGGCTGCTGATGCTGCACCTGTATGGCGCGGCCGATGAACAGAATGTACGCGATTCCGATGCGATATGTTCAGCTTTGCAACTAATTAATTTCTTGCAAGACGTTGCCATCGACCAGCAAAAAGAGCGCATCTACCTGCCGATGGAAGACTTGAGCCGCTTTGCCGTCTCCGCCGCCGCCTTCGAGCGGCCCGAGGCACACGGCAAGTGGAGCGCCCTGATGCGCTTCGAAGTGGCCCGCACGCGCGCCCTGATGCTGTCCGGTGCGCCGCTGGCCCTGCGCTTGCGCGGGCGCATCGGCTGGGAATTGCGCCTGGTGGTGCAAGGCGGCTTGCGCATCCTCGAATGCATCGAAGCCGTCAATTACGACGTGTTCCGGCGCCGTCCCAAGCTGGAGAAACGCGACTGGCTGATCATTTTCTGGCGCGCCCTGCGCATGTCGCGCAAAAGCTTGCATCAAGAGACACAAGTAAAAACGGCTTTTCCCCCGCCGCCCACTCTGTAAGACGATAGAATAGCGGCTTCGATCTGCAACCCTTGCTCTTTTGACTATGTCTCCCGACGAATACTGCCAACAAAAGGCCGCCCAGAGCGGCTCCAGCTTCTACTACAGCTTCCTGTTCCTGCCCGCCGAGCGCCGCAAGGCCATCACGGCCCTGTACGCCTTCTGCCGCGAAGTCGATGACACGGTCGATGAATGCACGGACGAAGCCGTGGCACGCACCAAGCTGGTCTGGTGGCGCAAGGAAGTCAAGGCCATGTACGAGGGCATCCCCACGCATCCCGTGATGCGCGCGCTGGAACCGCATCTGGCCGTGTATCAACTGGAGGAAAAGCATTTGCAGGCCATTATCGACGGCATGGAAATGGACTTGAACCAGACCCGCTACCTCGATTACCAGGCCATGAGCCGCTATTGCTGGCATGTGGCCAGCGTGGTGGGCATCTTGTCGGCCAGCATCTTTGGCGCGACCCGCCCGGAAACCCTGCTGTACGCGGAAAAACTGGGCCATGCCTTTCAGCTGACCAACATCATCCGCGACGTGGGCGAAGATGCGCGCAAGGGGCGCATCTATTTGCCGATCAGCGAATTGCAGCAATTTAATGTGACGGCGGCCGACTTGCTGAACGCGCGCCACAGCGAAAACTTTGAAAACCTCATGCGTTTCCAGGTGGCACGCGCGCAAAAGGCGTATGACGAAGCTTTCGCGCTGTTGCCGGCCGAGGATCGCCGCGCCCAGCGTCCGGGCCTGATCATGGCCGCCATCTACCGCACCCTGCTCAACGAAGTCGAGCGCGACGGCTACCACGTGCTGAAACAGCGCATCTCGCTCACGCCGATCCGCAAACTGTGGCTGGCCTGGAAGACCTGGGTTCGTGGCTAAGCCTATCGTGAAGCAACGCTACGCCGTCATCGGCGCCGGCTGGGCCGGCTGCGCGGCGGCCATGGAACTGGCGCGCGCCGGCCATGCCGTCACCGTCTTCGAGGCGGCGCGCACCCTGGGCGGGCGGGCGCGCAGGGTCGAGAGAGAAAACACGGTGCTCGACAACGGCCAGCATATCTTGCTGGGCGCCTACACGGAAACCTTGCGCCTGATCAAGCTGGCGGGGCAAGACCCGGACGAACTGATCCTCACGCTGCCCCTGCAGATGCGCTATCCGGCCGGCTCCGGGGGCATGGATTTCATCGCGCCCCGCCTGCCCGCGCCGCTGCACCTGGTCTGGGCCCTGCTGCGCGCCACGGGATTATTGCGCGCCGACAAACTGGCCCTGATGCGCTTTTCCACCGCCATGCGGACGATGGGTTGGCAGTTGTACAACAATTGCACGGTCAGCGAATTGCTGCAGCGCTTCGACCAGACGGACACTTTGTGCCGGCTGATGTGGCACCCGCTGTGCCTGGCCGCATTGAATACCCCGCCCGAGCGCGCCTCGGCCCGCGTCTTCCTCAACGTGCTGCGCGACAGCCTGGGCGCCAGCCGCCGCCGCGCCTCGGACATGCTGGTCCCGAAGGCCGACCTGAGCAGCGTGCTGCCCGACGCGGCCGCCCGCTATGTGGAACAACATGGCGGCGCAGTGCGCACGGGCGCCAAGGTGGCCGCCCTGCAGGCGCTGCCCGACGGTCGCTGGCAAGTCGACAATGGAGATATCTTTGACGGCGTCATCGTCGCCACCTCGTCCGTGCAAGCGGCCGGCCTGCTGCAAGGCTTGCAGGACGCGCGCCTTGATGACGTTATTGCAAAAATGCAAGCCTTCACGCCGGAAGCGATCAGTACCTGCTACCTGCAATACGACGCCTCGGTGCGCCTGGACTTGCCGTTCTACGCCCTCGTCGATACGCCGGCGAACCGGCACTGGGGCCAGTTCGTCTTCGACCGGGGCCAGCTCGACAGCAAACAGGCCGGCTTGCTGGCCGTCGTCATCAGCGCTTCCGGCCCTGCCGCCGAGCAAGGCCACGGGCCGCTGGCACAAGCCATCGCGGCGCAGCTGACGCAAGTGTTGCAGCGCCCTGCCCTGGCCCAGCCCCTGTGGACCCAGCTGATCACGGAAAAGCGCGCCACGTTCGCCTGCACGCCGGACCTGGCGCGCCCCGGCAACGCCAGCGGCGTGCCTGGCTTGCTGCTGGCCGGCGACTACACGGCGAATGACGACCGCACGCTTGACTATCCGGCCACCATCGAGGCGGCCGTGCGCAGCGGCGTGGCGGCGGCCAAGGTCGTCACCACGGGCAAGGCGGCAAAGTAGACTTGACGGTGCATCCTCCCCTGGCGTCGCTCGCCCCCGCGAAATTGCATTCTGTCGCACCGCGCTGGTGCGCTCGCGTGCGCTTGGGTACAGTCTGATCATCGACAACGGCCATGCCACGGGGAATACCATGCACACCACCTTGCACTTGAAAAACAGCTTGAAAGCCCTGGCGCTGCTGGCGGGTGTGGTGCTGGCCACCTTGATCGTCATGCAGGTACAGCAGGCGCCACAGGCACCGTTGCTGCTGAGCCAGGCAAGCATGTTGCTGCCGGCAGTGGGCTGAAGCGGCGGACAGGAAGAATATGATGAACAAGCAAGATTATCTCGACGCGCTGCGGCGCGCACTGGCAGGCTTGCCACCGGACCTGGTGGCCAAGACGCTCGATTATTACGAACAGACCTTCATCGAAGGCGCTGCGGCCGGCCGCAGCGAGCACGAAATCGCCGACGACCTGGGCGACCCGAAAAAAATCGCCCTCACCTTGCGCAGCAGCACCCATCGCCAGGCTTTCGAGCAAAAGAAAACGCCCGTCAACCTGCTGCGCCTGCTTGTCTCGCTGGTGGGCCTGACCATCTTCAACCTGTTCATGGTCGTGCCTGCCGCCGTCTACGCGGCCCTGCTGGCCACCCTGTACGCCGTCGGCCTGAGCTTTTACCTGGCCGGCATCGCCATCACGGCCAGCGGCTTGTCCGGCGCCAACGAACTGGTGCTCGACGGCCCCCTGCGCCACGTCTTCATCCATGACGATGACGGCGGCGAAGGCGGCGAACGGCGCGAAACGCGCATCACCATCGGCGACACGGGCATCGAAGTCGACCACGTGCCCGGCCCCGTCAAAGCCGAGTCCGCACCCGAGGCACCGGGCGCCTCGTCGCGCATGATGGAGCGGGCCGAAGCGCTGGCCGGCGGCGGCATCCGCATCTCCACCGACATGGACCGCGATGCGCGCACCACGCAAACCGTCTTTGGCGTGGGCATGCTGCTCGGCGGCATCGCCATCTTCCTGCTCAGTCTGGTCGTAACGCGCTATACCTTGATCGGCATCAAGCGCTACGTTGCCATGAATGTTTCCCTGCTCAAAGGTCACTAGAAAGGCTGCCATGAAACGCTTGCTCAAAGTTGGCCTGTCCATGCTCTTGCTGGCACTGGTCCTGATCGCCATGTCGTATGCGGCGCTGCGCGCCAAGGGAATCAGCAATCCCAGCAGCGCTGCCGGCCGCGCCGTGCGCAGCGAAACGCGCCCGATTTCCGCCGATATCACCAGCATCGACCTGGCCGGCCCCATCGACCTGGTGCTGCGCCGCGGCGCCACGCCATCGCTGAAGGTCAGCGGCGAACAGCGTTTGCTGTCGAACGTCGACACCACGCAGGATGGCACGACCGTGCATATCGGCCCGAAAGGCATGCTGTTCCACCATCGCCAGCCGCTGCAGGTGGAACTGGTGCTGCCAGCCCTCGTGCGCGTCGAAGTGCACGGCAATGGCGACAGCAAGATCACGGGCTTTTCCGGCGACAGTTTCATCCTGGAATTAACAGGTTCCGGCGACGTCAGTTTCACGGGACGCTACAAGCAGGTACAAGCCACCGTCAACGGCAGCGGCGACCTCGACATCAATGCGGGCAACAGCGACAGCATGGTGCTGGAAATGGTGGGCTCCGGGCGCATCGCCGCCAGCGGCAACACGAAATTCCTGCGCGCCGACCTCAGCGGTTCAGGCGACATCGATGCCGAGCACCTGGCCGCCGACAAGGCCAGCGTCAGCCTGCAAGGCTCGGGCACGAGCACCGTCTTCGTGCGCGACGCCGCCAACCTGACCCTGCGCGGCAGCGGCGACATCCACGTCCACGGCAACCCGCGCCAGCGCGAGACGCAGAAAAGCGGCTCGGGCGAAATTACCTGGCACTAACGTTCTCTTCCAGCCAGCTGACCGCCTGCTCGCCGGCCGCCTTGCCTTGCGCCAGGCAGGCCGTCAGCAGGTAGCCCCCCGTCGGCGCTTCCCAGTCCAGCATTTCCCCCGCCAGGAACACGCCCGGCATGGCGCGCAGCATGCTGCCATCGATACCTTCGAAGTCCACGCCGCCGGCGCTGCTGATGGCTTCATCGATGGGGCGCGGACGCTGCAAGGTGACGGGCAGCAGCTTGATGGCGGCGGCCAGCTTGGCTTCGTCGGCAAAGTCGGCGGCACTCAGGCATTCGCGCAGCAAGCCCGATTTCACGCCCTTGATGCCCAGGCGGCTGTTCAGGTGGCTGGACATGGAGCGGGCGCCGCGCGGGCGCGTCACTTCCTCGAACACGCGTTCATGACTGTGATCGGGCGCCAGGTCGAGCCAGATGGTGGTGCTGCCCTCGGCGGCGATCTGCTCGCGCAGCGCGGCCGACAGCGCGTAGATCAGGCTGCCCTCGACGCCGCCCGCCGTGATGACGAACTGGCCCTGGCGCTTGATCGTCAAGCCATCGATATCGCGCGCCGTGATGGCCACGGTGGTCAGCGGCTCGCCCGCATGACGGCTGCGGAAATACTCGCTCCAGTCCACATCGAAGCCGCAATTGGCCGGCGCCAGGGGCGTCACGGCCACGCCGCGCTCTTGCAGCAGCGGCACCCAGGCGCCGTCCGATCCCAGCCGCGCCCAGCTGCCGCCGCCCAGCGCCAGGATCACGGCGTCGAAAGCGAATAGCCGTTCGCCGTCCGGCGTGGCGAAGGCCAGCTGGCCGTCTTGCCAGCCCGTCCAGCGGTGGCGCATGTGAAATTGCACGCCCGCTTCGCGCAGGCGGTGCAGCCACGCGCGCAGCAAGGGCGCCGCCTTCATGTCCGTCGGGAAGACGCGGTTCGAGGAGCCGACAAAGGTTTCCACGCCCAGGCCATGCACCCAGTCGCGCACCTTTTGCGGGCCGAACTGGTCCAGCGCCGGTTTCACCCGGTGCGCTTGCCTGGCGTAGCGCGAGACAAAGGCCTGGTAGCCCTCCGCATGCGTGATATTCATGCCGCCCCGCCCCGCCAGCAGGAATTTGCGGCCGACGGACGGCATGGCGTCGAACAGCTCCACCCTGGCTCCCTGGTCGGTGGCCGCCTGGGCGGCCATCAGGCCGGCGGGGCCGCCGCCGATGACGGCGATGTGAAACGGAGGGGAACTGGTTTGGGTCATGGCGAGCTGGAAAGACGGTGAAAACCCCGGCATTTTAGTCGAGATAAGGCCGGCGGATGGCAAGAAGGCCGAAAAATGATGCATACTGCGCGGACATGCTGCAGCGATCGGCACTTCGACTTCACGAGACAACGCGACGACAAGAGGAGAAACACATGGGCGCAGGATTCTGGATTTCCCGTTATTTGCTGGCCAGTTCGATTTTATTCATCATCCTGACGGTGGTCGAGTACAGCAAGGGCACCACCAGCCGCGCCGACATCCTCAGCGCGCTGGCCTGGTCGCTGGTGGCGTCAGCCATCTTCATCGGCTCGAAATACTGGCGCTACAAGAAAGCCATCGCCTGCGCCACCTGCGGCGATACCACGGCCAGCAAGCCGAAAACCAAGGTACCATGAAAAAACGGCCACTTCGATGAAGTGGCCGTTTCATTTGGCGCGCGGGATCAGCCGCCCGTCACGGGCGGGAAGAACGCCACTTCGTCGCCGTCGCCTGTCACGGTATCGGCATCGCACATCACCTGATTATGCGCCATGCGCAGCGCGCGGCCCTGCGCCAGCGCATATTCCCAGTTGCCGCCACGGGCGATCAGCAGGGCCCGCACCTCGCCCACCGTCAGCGGCCCGGCCACTTCCAGTGCTTCCTGGCCCGTGCCCACCAGCTCGCGCACGCTGGCAAAAAATCGCAGATTGATCTTCATCAAGACTTCCTTAGTACAGCAATTCGTTAAACGGGATAAACCGCAGCATGTCGCCGCGCGCGATCGACAGCCCCGGCGGGCAATCGATCAAGCCGTCGCCCCACACGGTGGACGTCAGCACGCCCGAACTCTGGTTGGCGAACAGTTCCAGCTCGCCTTCGTCATTGACCTTGGCGCGCAGGAATTCGTTGCGCTTGTCCGCCTTCAGGCGTTCAAACGCGGCCGGCAGCTTGTAGCTGCGCGGCGCCAGGCTCCCCGCCACGCCCTGCAGGCGCAGGATGAACGGGCGCACGAACAGCAAAAAGGTGACGAAGCTGGAGACGGGATTGCCGGGCAAGCCGACAAAGAACGCGTCCTGCACTTCGCCAAACGCCAGCGGCTTGCCCGGCTTGACGGCGATCTGCCACATGTTCAGCCGCCCTTCCGCTTCCACGGCCGGCTTGATATGGTCTTCCTCGCCCACGGACACGCCGCCCGAGGTGATGATCAAATCATTGCCCTGGGCCGCCTGGCGCAGCACGGCGCGCGTCGCTTCCAGGCTGTCGGGCACGATGCCCAGGTCCGTGATCTCGCAGCCCAGATTTTCCAGCAGGCCGCGCAAGGTAAAACGGTTCGAGTTGTAGACGGCTCCCGGCGCCAAAGGCTCGCCCGGCATGGCCAGCTCGTCGCCCGTGAAGAACACGGCCACGCGCAGCTTGCGCAGCACCGGCACTTGCGCCAGGCCCACCGAGGCGGCCAGGCCCATTTCCTGGCTGCGCAGGCGCCGGCCGGCGCCGAGGACTTCGCCGCCGGCGCGGATATCCTCGCCCTGGCGCCGCACCCATTCGCCGGCGTGCGGCACGTGATTGACCGTCACCACGCCATCAAGCAAGGTGCACTGCTCCTGCATCACGACGCAATCGGCGCCGTCCGGGATCAGGGCGCCCGTGAAGATGCGCGCCGCCGTCCCCGCTTGCAAAGGCTGGCCCACGTGGCCGGCCGCGATGCGCTGCGACACGGGCAGGCTGGCCGCGCCGCTGGCGCAATCCTGCGCGCGCACGGCGTAGCCATCCATCTGGGTGTTGTCGCGCTCGGGCACGTTCAGGGTCGAGGTCTGCGCGGCCGCCAGCACGCGGCCGTTGGCGCGCATGGTGTCGACCAGCTCCACGTCAGCCACCGGGCGCGCCGCGCCCAGCATGAAGGCTTGCGCCTCGGCCACCGACAGCATGGGTTTGCGTACAGTGCTCGCGTCTGTCATCACAGTCCCGTGTTCGAGGCGATGTATGCCTTCATTTTTTCCACGTCCGCATCCATCACGACGAACTTTTGCGGCAAGTCTTCGATGTTTTCGAAGCCGGCCGGGCGCTCCGCATCCACGCCCAGCGCTTCGAGGATGGTTTCGTTGAACTTGGCCGCCAGCGCCGTTTCCAGCACGATCATCGGCACGTTCGGCTCCAGGTGCTCGCGCGCCACCTTGATGCCGTCGGCCGTGTGCGTGTCGATGGTGATGCCATAGTCGTCGGCCACGTCGCGGATGGTGTCGAGGCGGTCCTGGTGCGTGGACTTGCCCGACTTGAAGCCATATTTGGCCACCAGCTTGAACTCGTCGCCATCGCTGCCCGGCTTGCCGGACAAATCGAAGCCGCCGTGCGTTTCCACTTTCGTGAACAGCGCGCGCACGCGCTCGCTGTCGCGGCCCACCAGGTCGTAGACGAAGCGCTCGAAGTTCGACGCTTTCGAGATATCCATCGACGGGCTGCTCGTATGGTACGTTTCGGCGGACTTGCGCACGCGGTAGACGCCCGTGCGGAAGAATTCGTCGAGCACGTCGTTTTCATTCGTCGCCGCCACCAGTTTCGAGATCGGCAGCCCCATCATGCGGGCGATGTGGCCGGCGCAGATATTGCCAAAGTTGCCAGACGGCACCGTGAACGACACTTTCTGCTCGTTGCTGGTGGTGGCCGCCAGGTAGCCGCGGAAGTAATACACGACCTGCGCCACGACGCGCGCCCAGTTGATGGAGTTGACGGTGCCGATCTTCTGTTTTGCCTTGAACGGCAAGTCGTTCGACACTGCCTTGACCATGTCCTGGCAATCGTCGAACACGCCTTCGACGGCGATGTTGTAGATGTTCGGGTCTTGCAGGCTGAACATCTGCGCCGTCTGGAACGCGCTCATTTTCTTGTGCGGCGACAACATGAAGACGCGGATGCCCTTCTTGCCGCGCATCGCGTACTCGGCCGCGCTGCCCGTGTCGCCCGAGGTGGCGCCGAAGATATTGAGTTCGGCGTCGTGCTTGGCCAGCGTGTATTCGAACAGGTTGCCAAGCAGCTGCATGGCCATGTCCTTGAAGGCCAGGGTCGGGCCGTTCGACAACGCCTGCAGGATCAGGGTGGTCGATCCGCCCTTGACGACGTTTTCTTCGAGCACGCGCAGCGGCGTGATGTCGGCCGCGTTTTCGCCGGCGCGGGCGTTCTTGTAGACTGCCTTGGTATAGGTTTTCGCCGTCAGTGCCTTCAGGTCCGCGGCCGGGATATCGGTGGCGAACTTCTTCAGGATTTCGTAGGCCAGGTCGGCATACGACAATGTGCGCCAGGCGTTGAGCTCGGCACCAGTGACTTGCGGGTAGTGTTCAGGGAGATACAGTCCGCCATCGGGGGCCAGGCCGCCCAGGAGGATGTCGGAGAATTGCTGCGGATTCATTGGCGCTTTATCAGCGCGGGTAGACACGTAGTGCATAGATTTGAAGAGTCCAGTTGAGCTGAGTGCGGTTGATCATGAATGGCAGCGGATATTATAGTGCCAGCCGCCGTCCAAGGCGAATCGCGTGGCGCACGCCGGTTGCCGGCGTGACAATTGGAGAGCCATGCTGTTGTCAAACCACACATAATGCTTGAGATCAAGGCAGGTGGACATGGCCTGTGTGCGCACTGGCGCGCGCCGCCAATTTGCGCCACACTGCAGCTGTTACCCCGGAGCGGGGCCACTATGGAGTCGAAAACCGGCCATGTCGCTGAGTAAAAAACCGTATTTGCAAAGCGCCGCGCTGCGCCCTGACGCCGTCGTCGACCTGGACCACTATCCGTTCACCATTCCCGCCATCCGCGATTTCGTGCACATGGACTTCCACCGCGACGTGACGTTTTTCGTGGGCGAGAATGGCAGCGGCAAGTCGACCATGCTCGAAGCGCTGGCCGTGGCCCTCGGTTTCGGCAAGGATGGCGGCACGCGCAACGTGCGCATCGCCCTGCCGTCGGACGCGGAATCGGGCTTGCATGCGCACTTGCGCCTGAGCAAGAGCTATAAAAAACCCGAGGACAGTTATTTCCTGCGCGCCGAAAGCTTTTTCAACGTCGCCACCTACATGGACGACATGCCGGAATACCTGGCCAGCTACGGCGGCAAGTCGCTGCACGCGCAATCGCACGGCGAAGCGTTCATGGCCACCCTGATCAACAAACTGCGGGGAAAAGGCTTGTACCTGCTGGACGAACCCGAGGCGGCCCTGTCGCCCAGCCGCCAGATGGCGGCATTGTCCGTGATCCACCAGCTGGTGCAGGACGACTCGCAATTGATCATCGCCACCCATTCGCCCATTCTGCTGGCCTATCCGAATGCGAAAATCCTCAGTTTTACGGGCGGCGGCATCCACGAAGTGGCGTATGAAGACACGGAACACTACGCCGTGACGCGCGATTTTTTGAATAACTACCCCAGGAGGCTGGAGCAGTTGTTTGAGGAGGAGTGAGGGTGATGGCTTGCTGCCATGGTGATGTCGGCTTACGCCTGTTTGAGGAGGAGTGATGCCATAAGCTGCAGCGGAAATCTGGGGTCAGACCCGGCGGGTCTGACCCCGGCACTTAGCAGGCTGCATGGTTGACGGTGATTACATGCACGGCCAGCCCGCCCAAGGACGTTTCCTTGTACTTGTCCTGCATGTCCGCGCCCGTCTGGCGCATGGTTTCGATGACTTCGTCGAGGCTGACGAAGTGCGTGCCGTCGCCCTTCAGCGCCAGCGAGGCAGCCGTGATGGCTTTCACGGCGCCCATGCCGTTGCGCTCGATGCAGGGAATCTGCACCAGGCCGCCGATAGGGTCGCACGTCATGCCCAGGTGGTGCTCGATGCCGATTTCGGCCGCGTTTTCGATTTGCTCGTTGGTGCCGCCCAAGGCCGCCACCAGGCCGGCCGCCGCCATGGCGCAGGCCACGCCCACTTCGCCCTGGCAACCCACTTCGGCGCCCGAGATCGAAGCATTGCGTTTGCACAACATGCCGATGGCGGCCGCCGTCAGCATGAAGCGGCGCACGCCGCCGACCGGGTCGCTGGGGCGGCAATCCTGCGCGTAGTAGCGCAGCACGGCCGGGATGATTCCGGCGGCGCCGTTGGTCGGCGCCGTCACCACGCGGCCGCCCGCCGCGTTTTCCTCGTTGACGGCCATTGCGTACAGGCTGACCAGGTGCACGGCGTCGTGCGGCAAGTCGTTGGCGCGGTTATCGGATGCTTTCGCTTCCTGCGCCAATCGCCACAATTTTGCGGCGCGGCGCTTCACGTTCAAGCCGCCCGGCAGGTTGCCCGTCGTTTCCAGGCCGTGCGCGATGCAGTCGCGCATGACGTGCCAGATACGGTCCAGGCCCTCGTTCAATTCATCGTCGCTGCGCTTGACGCATTCGTTCGCGCGCAGCATTTCCGGGATCGACAGGCCGCTTTCCACGCCGTGCGCCAGCAACTGCTCCATGGTGTCGAAAGGGAAGACGACCCGCGCGCTGGCGGCCGACTCCACGGCCGCTTCGGCTTGCGCCTCGCCCGCTTCGCGGATAAAACCGCCGCCGATCGAGTAATACACCTTGTCGACCCGGCTGCCGTCCGCCAGTTTCAAGGTAAAGCGCATGCCGTTCGGATGTTCGGGCAGGGATTCGCTCTTGTGCCAGATCAAGCCCGTGGCGGCCGTGAACGGCACCACGTGCGTGCCCAGCAAGGCAATCTCGCCGGCCGCCTCGATGGCGGCCAGCTTGGTGTCGACGGCATCGGGCGCCACGTCTTGCGGCGTCTCGCCCATCAGGCCCAGAATGACGGCTTTGTCAGTCGCATGGCCCACGCCCGTCAGCGCCAGCGAGCCATACAGGGCCGCCTCGACGCCCACTACCTGGTCCAGCGGACCGTATTCGACCAGAAAACGCCGCGCCGCCACCATCGGCCCCACAGTGTGGGAACTCGACGGCCCGATGCCGATCTTAAACAGGTCAAATACGCTCATGTCCATGTAGTGTCTCTTTATATTAGTATGTTTTTATGCAAGCGGGTTCGTACTTCAGGCAGCCTTGGCCGCATGGCCCACATCGACATTGGCCAGCATGTCCGTGACCATCTGCTCGACGCCGATCTGCGCCTTCCAGCCCCAGTCGGCGCTGGCCTTGCTGTCGTCCAGGCTTTGCGGCCAGCTGTCGGCGATGGCCTGGCGGCTGTCCGGCTTGTAGCTGATCTTGAAGTCCGGGACCATGCGCACGATGGCCTTGGCCAGCTGCTCGGGGTTGAACGACACGCCGGCCACGTTGTACGAGGAGCGGATCTTGATTTGGGCCACAGGCGCATCCATCAGTTCGATGGTGGCGCGGATGGCGTCGGGCATGTAAATCATCGGCAAGGTGGTGTTCGCATCGAGGAAGCAGTCATAGCGCTCGCCGCGCAAGGCCGCATGGAAGATGGCAATGGCGTAATCGGTGGTGCCGCCGCCCGGAGGCGATTTGTAGCTGATGATGCCCGGGTAGCGGATGCTGCGCACGTCCACGCCGTACTTGTTGAAGTAGTACTCGCACAGGCGCTCGCCGGCCAGCTTGCTGATGCCGTACATCGAGGTCGGGTCCATCACCGTCATTTGCGGCGTGTTCACTTGCGGCGTGTTCGGGCCGAAGGCGGCGATCGACGACGGCCAGAAGATGCGCAGCGGCTTGCCCGCTTCGCCCCGCTCGCGCGCCAGCTCCAGGATATTGAGCAAGCCGTCCATGTTCAGGCTCCACGCCTTCAACGGCGCCGCTTCGCCCGTGGCCGACAGCATGGCCGCCAGCTGGTACACCTGGGTGATGCCTTCGTCGGCGATGATTTTCGCCAGGCCGTCCTTGTCCAGCACATTCAATTGCGCATAGCGCTTGGCCTGGTACAGATTATTCGTGCCGATGTCGCTGGCGATGACGTTGTCCGCGCCGTGCTGCTGCGCCAGTGCGCCCACCAGTTCACTACCGATTTGGCCGTTTGCGCCAATGACTAAGATGCGTTCCATGCTATTTTCCTGAATTCCTGTTAGTTGGTAGTGGTCGTGGCGGTCAGCAAACCGAGTTCCTTGCCAGCCTGCTCGAATGCGGCCAGCACTTGCACCAGCTGTTCGCGGGTGTGGGCGGCCGACAGCTGCACGCGCACCCGGGCCTGGCCCATCGGCACGACCGGGTAGAAGAAGCCCGTCACCAGCACGCCCAGTTCATACAGGCGGGCAGCGAATTTCTGTGCCACGGGAGCGTCGAACAGCATCACGGGAACGACAGGATGGGTGCCAGGCTTGATGGTGAAGCCGATGCGTTCGATCTCGCTGCGGAAGAAGGCCGTGTTTTCATGCAGGCGGTCGCGCAGTTCCGTCGACTTGGCCAGGCGCTCCAGTACCGACAGCGAGGCGCCGGCGATCGATGGCGCCAGGGTGTTCGAGAACAGATAAGGGCGCGATTTCTGGCGCAGGGTGTCGATGACTTCCTTGCGCGCCGACGTGAAACCGCCCATGGCGCCGCCCAGGGCCTTGCCCAGGGTGCCCGTGATGATGTCGATGCGGCCCATCACATTGTGGTGTTCGTGCGTGCCGCGGCCCGTCGCGCCCATGAAACCGGAAGCGTGGCATTCGTCGATCATCACCAGCGCGCCGTACTGGTCGGCCAGGTCGCAGATCTTGTCGAGTTGCGCGATCGTGCCATCCATCGAGAATACGCCGTCCGTGACGATGACTTTATGGCGCTTGCCGGCGGCGACGGCCGCTTTCAGCTGCACTTCCAGGTCGGCCATGTCGTTGTGGGCGTAGCGGTAGCGGCCAGCCTTGCACAGGCGGATGCCGTCGATGATGGAAGCGTGGTTCAGCGCATCCGAGATGATGGCGTCGTTTTCATCGAACAGGGGCTCGAACACGCCGCCGTTGGCGTCGAATGCCGCCGCGTACAAAATCGTGTCTTCCGTGCCCAGAAAAGCGGAAATCGCCTGTTCCAGTTCTTTATGCACGGTTTGCGTGCCGCAAATAAAACGCACGGACGACAGGCCGTAGCCATACTTTTGCGTGGCGGCAATAGACGCTTCCTGCGTCTGCAGGTCGCCGGACAGGCCCAGGTAGTTGTTCGCACACATATTGATCAGGGTACGGCCATCGTCGCACACCACTTCGGCGCCCTGGCGCGAGGCGATCACGCGCTCGGGCTTATACAAGCCCTGTTGGCGCAGTTGATCGAGATTCTGTTGCAGACCGCTGAAAAAGGTGTTCTTCGCTTGCTCGCTCATGATGATCCTTGTGTGTCCCTGTTGTATGTGTGCTATCCGGGTGAGCTCAGTTGCCATATGGAAAAGCGTCCGCTTGACCGGTGCGCGCACAATGCTGTACCGTGAAGCGCTGTTTGAAGTCTACACGTTTCCGTGTTTTTCCTCAAAATCCACTATTTCGAACTGAAATTCAATATAGTGGATATTACCCAAGCCTTTTGAACTTTGCAAGCCACCTGCCGATGAAAACCAGCGTTTCGACCAATTCTCCGCCCGAAGTGGGTGCCACCCTGCAACGGTTGCGCCTTGCGCGCGGCCTGACACTGGAGGATTTGTCGCGCATCGCGGGCGTCTCGAAGTCCATGCTGTCGCAGATCGAGCGCGAAAAAGCCAATCCCACCATCGCCATCACGTGGCGCCTGGCCAACGCCCTGGGCGTGCAGATTGGCGAATTGCTGTCCAGCGCGGAAAAAGCCGTGGAAACCATCCGCATCACGGACGCCCACGAAACCCCCACCCTGCCCGGCGACCACGCGGGCTACGTGCTGCGCATCCTGGGACCGATGGAACTGGCCGGCAAATATGAATGGTATGAGGTGACCCTGGCGCCGGGCGGCGAGCTGGCGTCGCAGCCGCACGATCCGGGCACCACCGAACATTTGACGGTGATCCACGGCAACCTGGAACTGGAAGTGGGGACGGCGAAGAAAAAGGTCAAGAATGGCGGCACGGCCAGGTATCCGGCGGACTTGCCGCATACGATACGCAACCTGGGCAAGACGGAAGGAAAAGCGCTGCTGGTGGTGATCCACCGCTAGTGGCCACCAGAAACGCGGCGTACGGCTCCGGCGTCAGGCCTGGCGCTGACGTCTTCTGCTGACAAAGCCGAGCAATGCCAGGCCGCCCAGTAACATGCCATAGGTTTCAGGCTCCGGCACGGCGCTGAGCGGGTCGAGGCGGATCACTTCACAAAAGCGGTCGTTGCAGCGGCTGGCGGCGATCTGGCCAGCCTCGTTGATGCCATTGACTTGCAGATTGCGCCAGCCTTCCATGCCATCGACCAGGTCGGCCAGCATATAGGTGTTGCCATTCATATTGATAATGGATTCCGCACCTGAAAGGCTGATGCCCACCACGTTCCCTTTGCCATCGATCCCGAGCGCTTCCGACATGGAGTTGATCCCGCTCCAGCTGCCGTCCACCATCTTGAAGGCGCGGTAGGGAACCGGCCAGGGGGCATTGGGGAAGTACTGGTTGAACACGATTTCCCCTGCATTGTTAATCCCTCGCATCTTCACCTCGGCGTCTCTGATCGTGGGCGTGATGTCTCTCATAACACCATTTTCATAGATATAACCGTGCTGCATGCCGCTGGCCGTCGAGGAGTTGCCGACGATGACCCCATGATCATTGATTGCTGAAACACTACTCCAGGCGCCGCCCAGCGTACCGAGGGGAGTAATGCCCGATGCGGAATCGTACAGATAGGCGTTGGTGCTGCTGACCTTGGTCTGGCTGTCGACCACGGTGGCGCCAAACGCAACTTTCCCCGACGCATTAACTTGACCGGTCCACGACACCTGGCCGGGAATATCCAGCGACGTCAGGGTGTTGCCCGACTGCAGTTGCATGTGCAAGGTGCCATCGGCGGCGGTGGAGCGCAGCAGCAAGTCTCCTGCAATATTGCCGCCACGCAGCATATTCGTTGCCTGAGCCGCAGGCACGGCCGTCACTGCCGAGCCTGAGGTGCCGTACCACATGTCCACGCCATTCAGCTGAACATAGCCATACAGTTCGCCCAGCGCCGTGATGCCGCCCCACTGCAAACGGCCAGTCGAGGGGAGCGCAAACGTTGTCGAAGAGAAAATCGGTGCAGGTGCAGGCAGGATTTGTGCAAACGCCGTCGTTGTCGCAGCGCTCAACAGCAAGAAACACAGGGTTTTATGTATCGGTTTCATTGTCAATTTTCCAATAAAATTAACAAGATAATCGATAATATAAAAAAGGTAAACCTTTTTGACAACTTTGATGCAAGATAAGCATTGATGGCTCCCCTTGCAGCGGCCAGCAGTGTGCAATAAGCCCTTATGCCCATGCTAAGATTTCGGACTAGACAAGATTTCCACTGCCCTTCATGGAGCCTTACCGATGACGATTTCCGACAGCACCACCACCTTCCACAACAAGAAAGTCGTCCAGTACGACCCTGACCTGCCCTTCGACGCCTCGCCCGACATCGTCTACCGCCTGTCGCTCGAATACGACGACAAGCGCAAGATGGACGAGCTGATCGCCGGCTTCCTCGCCAAGGCGGACCAGAACGCGCTCGCAGCGCTGATCATCGGCATGTGGGGCGATCCGTACGAATCGGGCGCCGACGAAGTGATCGCCGCGCTGATCGCCCACGCGCCGCAACTGCCCAATGTGCGCGCCCTGTTCATCGGCGACATGACGTACGAGGAATGCGAAATCTCGTGGATCGTGCAAGGCAGCTACAAGCCCCTGCTGGACGCCTTCCCGCAGCTGGAAGAATTGCGCATCCGCGGCGGCAATGAGCTCGTCATCGAACCGTTCGCGCACCAGCACCTGCGCCGCTTCACCATCGAAACGGGCGGCCTCGATCAAAAGATCGCCGAAGCGCTGGCGCAATCGAGCATGCCGCAGCTGGAACACCTGGAACTGTGGCTGGGCACCGAGGAATACGGCTTCTCGGGCGACGTCGACCTGTACCGCAAGGTGCTGGCGCAGCTGACCGTGCCGACCCTGCGCTACCTTGGCTTGCGCGACGCGGAAATCGCCGACGACCTGGCCGTCTGGCTGGCGGAAGAGCCGCTGGTGGCGCAGCTCGACACGCTCGACCTGTCGCTGGGCACCATCGGCGACCTGGGCGCCGTGGCCGTGCTCAATCACACGCAGCTGGGCAAGCTGAAACGCCTGGACCTGTCGCACCACTACATTTCCGAGGAAAACCAGGCCAAGCTGAAGGCGCTGCCCTTCGAAGTGGTGCTGGACGACCCGCAGGAAGCGGACGAAGACGACGGCGAAAGCTACCGCTACGTGGCCGTGGGCGAATAAGCGGAGTCTTTTCCTTTGGCTACACCCCTCACCCTGCTGGCCAGCGCCGGCAGCAAGCGCGTGCGCCTGATGCAGGCGGCGCGCGCGCAACTGCGCCTGCCGCCCGCGCAGGTGCTGGAATGGCGCGACTGGCTGGCGCGGCCGGCGCTGCTGGCAGACGCCTTGCGCCAGCCCGGCCTGCTGAAGATCGAGCCGCCCGGCGACGATCCCGCCGCCCATTTTCTCTTGCTGCAGGCGGGCTGCCGTTTGCTGGACCGCGCGCCCGCGCGTGCGCCCGAACATGGCGAACTGCTGGCCATGGATGCGTGGTTTGCGGGCTTTGCCAGCGCCATGCAAGACCTGGCGGGGCAACTGGCGGCTTTGCCGGCAATACGCGTCTTCAATGCGCCGGCCGAGATTGTCCGCATGACGGACAAGCTGGCCTGCCAGCACCACCTGGCCGCGCACGGCGTCGCCATTCCCGCCCTGCTCGGCCCCGTGCATGGCTACGAGCACCTGCAAGCGCTGCTGCACCAGCATGACCTCGACCGCGTGTATCTGAAGCCGCGCTACGGCTCGTCCGCGTCCGGCGTCGTCGCCTACCGCCGGAACAAGGCGGGACGCCAGCAAGCCACCACCTCGGCCGCCCTGCAGCATGGGGATGGCGCGGCGCGCCTGTTCAATGTCAAGCGCATGGCGCGCTATGACACGCAGCACGACATCGCCGCCCTCGTCGACGCGCTGGCCGCGCAGGAACTGTATGCGGAAACGTGGCTGAACAAGCCGCGCTGCGGCGACAGCCACTACGACCTGCGCGTCGTGACCCTGGCGGGCCAGCCCGCGCACCGGGTGGCGCGCATCGGACAGCACATGATGACGAATCTGCACCTCGACAACCGGCGCGGCGAGGCATCCGGCCTCTTGAACGCAGCCGACCTGGAGGCGCTGGAAGCGGCTGCCGCCCAGGCCGCGTGCGCCTTCCCCGCCAGCCACGTGACGGGCTACGACCTCGTCGTGCGCCAGGGCCAGGCCCACGTGCTGGAAGCGAACGCCTTCGGCGACCTGCTGCCAGGCCTGCTGTGGCAAGGCGCGGACACCTATGCGGCGCAATTGACGCAACTGACACATGCTTAAAGATACACCGGACACACCGGCCATCCCCGACATGCACGCCATCGTCGGCAGCCACGATATCGTCTTCCTCACGCTCGACACCCTGCGCTTTGACGTGGCCCAAGCCCTGTACGAGGCGGGTGAATTGCCCGTGCTGGGACGTTTTTTACCGCCGGGCGGCTGGGAACGGCGCCACTCGCCCGCCACGTTCACCTATGCCGCGCACCAGGCCTTCTTCGCGGGCTTTTTGCCCACGCCAGCCGCGCCGGGCCGCCATCCGCGCCTGTTCGCCAGCGCTTTTGCGGGCAGCGAAACGACGTCAAAGCACACGTTCGCCTTCGAGGAAGCGGACCTTCCCGCCGCGCTGGCCGCGCGCGGCTACCGCACCATCTGCATCGGCGGCGTGGGTTTCTTCAACAAGCAAACGGCGCTGGGCACGGTGCTGCCGTCGCTGTTCCAGGAAAGCCACTGGAGCGCGGGCATGGGCGTGGCCAGCCGCCATTCGACGCAAAAGCAGGTGGCGCTGGCCATAGCCCGCCTGGCGGATGGCGATCAGCGCACTTTTTTGTTCATCAACGTGGCCGCCCTGCACACACCGAACCGCGCCTACCTGCCCGGCTGCCGCGCCGATTGCCTGGACAGCCACGCGGCAGCGCTGCGCTATGTGGATGGCGCGCTGGCGCCCCTGTTTGCCGCCTGCGCCGCGCGCGCGCCCACGTTCGCCATCGTCTGCTCGGATCACGGCAGCGCCTATGGCGAAGATGGCTACCGCGGCCACCGCATCGCCCACGACAGCGTGTGGAACGTGCCATATGCGCACTTCTTCATCGCCCCCGATACACCTCCCAAGGAGTCCCCACCGTGAACCCAGCCGAACAACCTGGCACCCTGGCGCAACGCATGCGCCACACGCCCTATCAGGCGTATTCGTATTCGTATCCGCACAAGGCGGCCTACCGCGCCTTGCCGCAGGCGGCGCCGCTGGCGCCCCTGTGGGCGCGGCAAGACCGCTCCGCCCTGTTCGCGTACATCCATATTCCGTTTTGCGAGATGCGCTGCGGCTTTTGCAACCTGTTCGCCATGGCCCGCCCCAGCGCCGACATGGTCGAACGCTACGTGCGGCAAGTGCTGGTGCAGATGCGCGCCCTGGCCGGCGCGCTGGGCGAGCGGCGCTTCGCCCGCTTCGCGCTGGGCGGCGGCACGCCCACCTACCTGTCGCCGGCGCAGCTGGACACCTTGCTGTGCGGCGCGCGCGACATCCTCGGCATCGACCTGCAAACCACGCCGGCCGGCATCGAAGCGTCGCCCGAAACCATCACGGCCGAACGCCTGGCCGTCTGCCGCGCGCACGGCATCGACCGCGTCAGCCTGGGCATCCAGAGCTTTGCCGCCGGCGAGATGCGCGCGCTGGCGCGTCCCCAGCAAAACGCCACCGTCCATCACGCCATCGGCCTGATACGCGCGGCCGGCTTTCCCACCCTGAACCTGGACCTGATCTACGGCATCGCGGGCCAGACGGTGGCCAGCCTGCTGGCGTCCATCGACAGCGCGCTGGCCTTCCGGCCCGAGGAAATCTATCTGTATCCGCTGTACGTGCGCGAGCAGACGGGCCTTGGCAAGATCGCGCGGCGCAAAGGCGCCGATACGCTGAACCCCATCATGCTGGCGCAGGACGGCGACAGCCGGCTGGCTCTGTACGCGGCCGCGCGCGACCATTTGCGCGCGCAAGGCTATGAGCAGGTATCGATGCGCATGTTCCGCGCTCCCCATGCGCCGGAACAAAACGGTCCCTCGTACTGCTGCCAGAATGACGGCATGCTAGGCCTGGGCGCGGGCGCGCGCTCCTACACGGCCAGCCTGCACTATTCGAGCGAGTACGCGGTGGCGAGAACTGAAACCATCGGCATCATCGACAACTACCTGGCGCTGGACGAAGTAAGCTTCGCGCAGGCGGAACACGGCTACGTGCTGGGCGAGGAAGAACAGCGCCGGCGCTACGTGATCCAGTCGCTGCTGACGGAACCGGGCCTGGACCGCGACGCCTACACGGCGCGCTTCGGCACGCGCTGCGAGATGGATCTGCCGCAGCTGGCCGAATTGCACGCGCTGGAACTGGTGCAGGAGGATGGTCCGCTGCTGCGCCTCAATGACCGCGGCTACAGCTATGCCGACACCATCGGCCCGTGGCTGGCCTCCGAAACGGTGCGCGCGCTGATGGCGCAAGAGGGCCAGGCGTGCTGACAACGCAGCCTGACACTCTGTCCCTGCTGTACCGGGGCACGCTGGCGAGCTGCAATTACGCCTGCGGCTACTGCCCGTTTGCCAAGAAGCGCGACAGCCGCGCCGCGCTGGCCCGCGATGCGCACGAAGTGGCGCGTTTTACGGATTGGATTGCGCGGCAAACGCGCCCCATCGGCGTGCTGTTCACCCCCTGGGGCGAAGCGCTGGTGCGGCGCCACTACCGCGCGGCCATGCAAACCCTGGCCGCACTGCCGCACGTGCGCCAGGTGGCGCTGCAAACGAATCTGTCCGGCCCCCTGAACTGGCTGCAGGGGATGGATGGACTGGAAAAGATCGGCCTGTGGTGCACCTACCACCCGGACCAGACGACGCTGGCCCGCTTTCTCGAACGCTGCGCGCGCCTCGACGCCATGGGCGTGCGCTATTCCGTCGGCGTCGTGGCGATGAACGAGCACCTGGACGCCATCCGCGCCCTGCGCGCGGCCCTGCCCGCGCACGTCTACCTGTGGCTGAACGCGTATGACCGGCGTGGTCCCGGCTACTACGCGGTGGAAGACCTGGCCTGGCTGGACGCCGTCGACCCGTGGTTCGCGCAAAACCGGCGCCCTTCGCCCTCGCGCGGCAAGCCCTGTCTGGCGGGCGAGGCGTCGCTGTCCGTCGATGGCGCCGGCGAGCTGGCGCGCTGCCATTTCGTGCCCGAGCGCCTAGGCAACCTGTACACGGACGACCTGGCGGACATGCTGCAAGAAAAATCCTGCCCCCGCTTCAAGTGCGATTGCTATATCGGCTATGCGCAGCGCAAGGATTTGCCGTTCCAGTCCACGTTTGGCAACGGCGTGCTGGCGCGCATCGCGCCTTTGCACCGGACGTAAAAAAGCGCGGGCCAACGGCACCCGCGCTTTTTACCTGAGCACTACCCGATTACTGCGCCGCCACTTTCGCCGGCTCCGCCACTACTGGCGTCATCTTCAGCGAACGGCTGAGGAAGCCCCAGCGGTCGGCCACTTCTTCGATCTGCTTGGTCGTCGGCTTGCCGGCGCCATGGCCGGCCTTGCTGTCGATGCGGATCAGCACGGGGGCCGCACCGCCTTGCGCTGCCTGGGCAGCGGCGGCGAACTTGAAGCTGTGGGCAGGCACGACGCGGTCGTCATGGTCGGCCGTCGTGATCATGGTGGCTGGATAGCAGCCGCCCGCCTTCAGGTTGTGCAGCGGCGAGTATTTCACCAGCGCCTTGAATTGCTCGGCATCGTCCGATGAACCGTAGTCAGGCACCCAGCCCCAGCCCACGGTGAACTTGTGGAAGCGCAACATGTCGAGCACGCCCACCTGCGGGATCGCCGCGGCGAACAGGTCGGGACGCTGCGTCATGGCCGCGCCCACCAGCAGGCCGCCATTGCTGCCGCCGCCGATGGCCAGCTTCGATGGCGAAGTGACCTTGTTGTCCACCAGCCATTGCGCCGCGCCAATAAAGTCGTCGAACACGTTTTGCTTGTTCAGCTTGGTACCAGCCTGGTGCCAGGCTTCGCCGTATTCGCCGCCGCCGCGCAGGTTGGCCATCACGTAAACGCCGCCCATTTCCACCCAGGCAAGATTTGCCACGGAGAAGCTCGGTGTCAGCGAAATATTGAAGCCGCCATAGCCGTACAGATAGGTCGGGTTGGAACCGTCGAGCTTCATGCCTTTTTTCGAGACGATGAACATCGGCACCTTGGTGCCGTCGCGGCTGGTGAAGAATTGCTGGCGCGTTTCAAAGGCGTTCGGGTCGAAATCGACCTTCGGCTGGCGGTACACGCTGCTCTTGCCCGATTTCATGTCGTAGCGGTAGATGGTCGCTGGCGTCGTGAAACTGGTAAACGAGTAGAACGTTTCCGTGTCGCCACGCTTGCCGGCAAAGCCGCCAGCCGAACCGATGCCCGGCAAGGCCACTTCGCGCACCAGTTTGCCGTTCAGGTCGACGATCTTGATTTGCGTTTGCGCATCTTTCAAGTAATCGAGCACCAGCTGGTTGTTGATCAGGTTGACGGCAACGAGGGTTTCCGCGCTTTGCGGCACGATTTCCTTCCAGTCGGAGGGCGCAGGCTTGCGCGTGTCGATGGCGATCACGCGCGATTTCGGCGCCTTGTTATCCGTCTTGAAGAAGAACACGGGGCCGTCATTGTCGATGAACGAGTACGACGCATCGAATGCTTCCAGCAAGCCCACCACCTTGGCGTTCTTCTGGCGCAAGTCCTTGTAGAAAATGCGGTTCTTGCGTTCCGTGCCTTGCGTGGCCGTGATGATCAGATAATTGCCGTCGTCGCTGACGGTGCTGCCGCCAAACGCCCATTCCTTCTGGTCGGGACGGTCGAAGACGAGCACGTCGTCGCTTTGCGGCGTGCCGATCTTATGGAAATACAATTTCTGGAAGTAATTGATATCGGCCAGCTTGGTGGCTTCGTTCGGCGCGTCATAGCGGCTGTAGAAGAAACCGGTGTTGTCCTTGGTCCACGAAGCGCCGGAGAACTTGGCCCACTTGATGTGGTCCGTCAAATCCTTGCCCGATTCGATGTCGCGCACCTTCCACTCGTTCCAGTCGGAACCGGAAGCGGACGTGGCATACGCCAGGTACTTGCCGTTCGGGCTGATCGAAGTGCCGGCCAGCGCCACCGTGCCATCCGTGGACAGGGTGTTCGGGTCCAGCAGCAGGCGCGGCTCGTCCGTCAGTTTTTTCACCGTGTACAGCACGGCCTGGTTCTGCAAGCCGTCATTGCGGCTGTAGAAGTAACGGCCGCCCTGCTTCGTTGGCGTAGAGAAACGCTCATAGTTCCACAGCTTGGTCAGGCGCTGCTTGATCGCGGCGCGCTCCGGGATGGTGCCCAGGTACGATTGCGTCAGCTTGTTTTGCGCCGCAACCCATTCGCCTGTCTCGGCGCTGTTGGCGTCTTCCAGCCAGCGGTACGGATCGGCGATGGTGGTGCCGAAATAGCTGTCTTGCTGGTCGACTTTTTTGCTGACCGGATACGTCACGGGTGCGCCATCGCCGGCCGGGCACGATGGCATCGCGGCGCTTTGCGCCAGGGCATTGCCACCGAAGGCGGCCATCAAGCTGAATATGAGGGTTGCACTACGTAATTGCATGGGTTGTTGTCTCATTGTTGGATGTCGAGGAAAGCAGGCCGCCTGCATGCGCGGCGGCTGCCCATGTTGACTTTCGCCAAGAGAAATCATAGCGCGGATTGCCACTTTTAAAGCACAGTTATCCAGTGGATTTACCGTCTTTTGTTTGGGGAATTTACGTGAATGACCATGATAAATCTCGCCTTCGCCGGAATCGGCAAACTGACATTCATGCAAGAAACATTATCAAAAACAAAGTCGTTTCATCAAGCCGTCATAAATCTTCTTTACTATCGGCAACATGTTCATGGCCCGTCCAGAGGCCGTGCCGCCACATCCGCCTATGCACACTCTCGCCCTCCCCACCGCCACCGCCGCGCCGCCCGGCGCGGTGCCATCGAATGTGGCTTACCTGAAGCCACCATCGATATCCATGAGCATCGAAGGGACGGATGCCTTGCATGAGATCATTGCGGGCCGCAAGCTCAGCGCGCTGTTCCAGCCCATCATCCACATGCACAGCGGCGACATCATCGGCTACGAAGGCTTGATACGGGGGCCGTCCGACAGCCCATTGCACGCGCCGATGAATCTGTTCAAGGTGGCGCGCGCGCATGACCTGACCCTGGAAGTGGAGCACCTGTGCCGGCAAGTGGTGCTCGAACGCTTCGCCGAACTGCAACTGCCGGGCAAGCTGTTTCTCAATGTCAGCCCCGAATGCCTGTTGCTGCGCAATGCCCGCCATGGCGAAACCCTGGAATACATCGAGCACATCGGCATCAATCCGGACCGCGTCATCATCGAGCTGACGGAAAACCAGCCCACGTACGACTACGAGCTGATGCGCGAAGCGGTGCTGCACTACCGCAACATGGGTTTCCAGATCGCCATCGACGACCTGGGCGAGGGCTTTTCCAGCCTGCGCCTGTGGTCGGAACTGCGCCCGGAATACGTGAAAATCGACATGCATTTCATCCAGGGCATCAATAATGACCCCGTGAAACTGCAGTTCGTGCGCTCGATCCAGGAAATCGCGGAGAAATCGGGCACCCTGGTGATTGCCGAAGGCATCGAAGCGCAGACGGAATTGCTCGTCTTGCGCGACCTGGGCGTGGCGTTCGGACAAGGCTATCACCTGGGCCGGCCCAACGCGGTGCCGGCGCGCGCCCTGCCGGCCGAAGTGGTGCAGGCGCTGGGACGCAACGGCGTGGCCGTGTATCCGCAGCGCAGCAGCCTGGAAAAGAACGGCGCCAGCATCCGCAAGCTGCTGCACCGCGTGGCGGCCGTTTCGCCCGAGAAAAACAATAACGAGGTGTACGATATTTTCCTGAAAGACCCGAAGCTGATGATCATTCCCGTCGTCGACGATGGCGTGCCGCTGGGCCTGATCAGCCGCTTCGAGATGATCGACCACTTCGCCCGTCCCTACCAGCGCGAACTGTATGGCAAGAAATCATGCAGCCTGTTCATGGATGCCACGCCCCTGATCGCCGACCACGAGACGAGCTTGCAGGAACTCAGCTACACCATGGTGCAATCGAGCGCCCACCATCTGTTCAACGGTTTCATCATTACCGAACACGGCCGCTACCTGGGCATGGGCACGGGACACGACCTGATGCGCGAAATCACGCAGATGCAGATCAACGCGGCCCGCTATGCCAACCCGCTGACGCAACTGCCCGGCAACGTGCCCATCAACGAGCATATCGACCGCCTGCTGCACAGTGGCAGCCGCTTCTGGGTCTGCTATTGCGACCTCGACCACTTCAAGCCCTTCAACGACGTGTACGGCTACCGCAAGGGCGACGACGTGATCCAGCTGACGGGAGAAATCCTCAGCAGCCATTGCGACCCGAACCGCGACTTCATCGGCCACATCGGCGGCGACGATTTCATGATCCTGTTCCAGAGCGAAGACTGGGAAGCGCGCTGCCAGGCCATGCTGGACGACTTCGCGGCCGCCATCCTCGCCTATTACAGCACCAGCGATTGCGAACGGGGCGGCTACATCAGCGAAGACCGGCAAGGCAAGAAAGTGTTTTATTCCCTGATCAGCCTATCCCTGGGCGTCATCAAGGTCGAGGCGCACCAGTATTACACGCACCACCAGATTGCCACGCAGGCGGCGGAAGCGAAGAAGCAGGCAAAGAAAATCCACGGCAACAGCCTGTTCCTGGACCGGCGGCAAGGCGTGGGCGTGGCGCGCATGGATGCGTAGCCAGGGGCAATAGTCAAAAGCTGGACAGGGACAGGCCAGGCACGCTCAAATACGCACGAGGTCGCCAAACGCATTGCTGCTGCGGGCATCGGGCACGAATGCCAGGCTGATGCGTGCCTCATCGCGGCGCGCCAGTAGACGGTAACTGCCCGCGGGCACGTCGACGAACAGGCCGCCATATGCCGTGTCCGGTTCCAGGCCGCCGCCGGTGACGTCTTCCCCTGCGCCGATGAAGACGCGGCCGGAAACCACGGCCAGATGCACGATAGCCTGCGGCTCGGCAAGTTCGGCGTGCAAGGCGATGTCATACGCGCCGTCGCCGCCCACGTTGAAAAACGCCACCTGGCCGCCATTCACGGCCGCCAGTTCCGCGCCGGGAATACTCCACCAGTCGCAGTCATCTTCCAGCTTGTGGCGCAAGAGGGCCGGGTCGAACACGCACAGGGTGGCCGTGCCGGTCACGATTCTCGTCATGCCGCCAGCGGCGCCGGTCCCAGCAGAGGCTGACTTTCCACGTACTGCGCACTGGCTTGCGCCTGCCATGGAAAATGGCCATCGCGCGACGGCCAGACGATCTGGTACACGGTAAAGTCGTCACCCTGGTAATACCAGCGCGCATAGCCGACATAGTTGCGGTATTGCTCGACGGGCACGCGCACGAAGGCGCACTGATGGCCCTCCAGCAAGACGTCCGTGGTGGCCGTGAAATCCGTGATGGCGCCGCTGCGCGCGGCGTCCAGCGCCACGTCGAGTATCTGGTGGGCCATGGCCCGCGGCAAGCCCATGATGAGAAATTCAGGCTGGCCAAAGCTGTGGCAAGCACCTATCGTGAAGGCGTAGCCGGGCCCCTCTTCATCGGCACTGATATGCACGCCATGCCAGCCATGCGTGGCGATGTCGTCGATGACTTTTTGCTCGGATGCATCCTCGCCTGCCTGCCTTACCATGTTCCGCCTTTCGCTGTGCCAAAAAACACGCCGCTTTCGCGACATTCCTGCCGGCAATTATCGCACGCAGCCCGCGTCCGCGCCCACGCTTCAGTCGCGCTGTGGGCGTGGCGGCCGTGGCGGGGAACGCACCTGGTGCCATTGCCGCATGCGTTGCTGCGCCTCTTGCAGCTGTGCCGGCTCCAGCCTGGCGGCAGCCGCTTCCCGCGCCCTGGCCGCTCCGCTATCGCCGCCCTCGGCCGCCAGCACCAGCCACATATAGCCGCAAACGGGATCCTTCTCCACGCCGCGCCCGCTGTTGTACATGCCGCCCAGGTTGTACTGCGCCAGCGCATGGCCCTGGCCGGCCGCGCGCGCATACCATTGCACGGCCAGGCCATCGTCTTGCGGCACGCCGTGGCCGCTCGCATACATGACGCCCAGGTTGTTTTGCGCGCTGGCATCGCCCTGCTCGGCCGCCGTGCGGTACCAGCGCACGGCGCACACCTCGTCGCGCTCCACGCCCTGGCCATTGGCATACATCACGCCCAGGTTGAACTGCGCATTCGACGCGCCCTGGGCCGCCGCCCTGGCATACCAGTCCAGCGCCTGGCGCAGGTCGCGGGCGACGCCCCGCCCGCCTGCAAACATGCCGCCCAGATTGTATTGCGCCATGCAATGACCTTGCAGGGCGGCACGCCGGTACCAGACGACGGCGCGCGCCTCGTCCTTTTCCACGCCCAGCCCCCGCGCCAGCATCAGGCCCAGGTTGAACTGGGCGTCGGCGTCATCCTGCTCGGCCGCCCGCTGCAGCCAGGCGTAGGCGCGCAGCTGATCGGGCGCCACGCCCAGGCCTTCCGCATACGCCACGCCAAGTTGCCGCTGCGCCACGGCCAGACCCTGGGCGGCGGCCTGGCGGAACCAGGCCAGCGCCTGCGTATCGCTTTGCGCCACGCCCTGGCCCCGCTTGTAGACGAGCCCCAGGTTCAGCTGTGCCTGCGCATCGCCCTGCAAGGCGGCCTTGCGGAACCAGGCCAGGGCCAGCGCATCGTTCTTTTTCGCGCCCAGGCCTTGCGCATAGGCTTCGCCCAGCAAGGATTGCGCACTGGCCACGCCCTGTTCGGAGGCGCGGTAAAACCACGCCAGGGCCAGTTCGTCGCTCTGCAGCACGCCCCGTCCCTTGCGGTACATCTGTCCCAGGTTTTGCTGGGCCGACGCATCGCCCTGCGCAGCCGCGCGGCGAAACCACAGCACGGCGTCCTCGTCGCTCTGCGCCACGCCGCGGCCGTGGTAATACAGGGCGCCCAGGTGGTTTTGCGCGAACGCCAGCCCTTGCAGCGCGGCCAGCCGTAGCCAGACAAAGGCGCGCGCATCGTCCTGCGCCACGCCTTCGCCCTTCTTGTACATCAAGCCCAGGTTGAACTGGGCGTAGGCATTGCCCTGCTCGGCAGCCGTGCGGAACCAGATATACGCCTCGTGGCTATCTCTGGCAGTATGGTGCTTGTCCATGTGCGCCCCCATCCACATTGCGCTTGCTGGCAGCACGCGCAAAACGGCGGCCCAGGGCGGCGAAATCATGTGTTGCTTAAATTTTAAATTCGATGCGGGGGAAGGACTTGAGCAGGCTCAAACGAAATAACAAAATTATATCGTTTTGATGAGCCCGCTTAGGCAGGCATGGCGCTCAGCGGCGTGATGGATGTTTTTGCAGGAATTGCGGCACCTTGGCGGCGGCCAGCTTGTTCAGCGACACGAGCAAGTCCGCGTCGACGTCGGCGATGCCATAGCTGCTGCGCAAATGGCGGCCGATATGGATCAGCACCTGGGCCGCCACTTCCGCATCGGATTCGGCCCTGTGGGCAGCGCTCTTGAAGGCGATGCCCAGCTGGCTGGACAGCAAGCCCAGCTTGTAGCTGGCCATGCCGGGAAACACGCGGCGCGACAGTTTCAATGAACACACGAGCGACTGGTGCGCCGGTGTCAGGTTCAGCCTGGCGCTTTCCGCGCGCAGGAATTTTTCATCGAAGCTGGCATTGTGCGCCGACAAGGCATCGCTGCCGATGAAGTCGAGCAACTGCGGCACCACCTCGGCCACGGGCGGCGCCTTGTCCACCATCGATTGCGTGATGCCCGTCAAACCCGTGATGAACGAGGGAATGCGCGCATTGCAGTTGATCAGGGTCACATAGCGGTCCGTGATCTGCCCGCCCTCGATGCGCAGCGCCGCCACTTCCGTGATGCGGTCGCCCATGTCGGGAGATAAACCGGTCGTCTCGAAGTCGATCATGACGATCGGTTTGTCAAACACATTCATGGGGCGTTCTTTCGTGGGTGCAACAGTGGGGGTATCGATAAAATGCGCAGGGCAAGGCGCCGCGTCGCAGACAGTACACCAGTACGGCAAGACGCGGCAACGCCGCCATGCACATTTTATCAACCAAATTTACGCACGGCGTCCAGCGCCAAACCCGCACCGATACTGCCGAACAGATCACCCTCGACCTTGCGCGCGGCCGGCACCAGGGCTGCGATCTTTTCGCGCAGCAAGCGCACGCCGCTCGAACCGCCCGTGAAGAACACGGTGTCGACGGCTTCCGGCGCCACGCCCGCGTCGCGCAGCAGACGCAGCACGGTTTCTTCCACGGAACCGCACAGGTGGCCGATGGCCTCGTCGAACTGCGTGCGTTTGAGCAACAGACTTTGCGCGGGCGACAGGCGGTCCAGTTCCAGCTGCACTTCGGCCGCGTCGGACAGGGCAATCTTGCCCTCTTCGACTTTCATGGCCAGCCAGTGGCCGGCGCGCTCGTCGATCAGCTTTTGCAAACGGCCCATCTTGTCTTGCTCACGCGCATCGCGGCACACGTCGGCCAGCTGCACCCAGATCTTCTTCGTGTACGCCAGGTTGATCGTGTGCCAGGTCGCCAGGTTGAAATAATAGCTGGACGGCACTTCGCTATTGTTATGCAGGCGGCTGCCGTAGCCCAGCAAGGGCATGACGGAAGACAGGCTCAGGTATTTATCGAAATCCGTGCCGCCGATGTGCACGCCGCCGGTGGCGAGGATGTCGTCGCGCCGCTCGGTTTTCTTCGCCCGTTCCGGCGACAGGCGCACCAGCGAAAAGTCGGACGTACCGCCGCCGATGTCGGCGATCAGCACCAGTTCTTCCTTGTCGATTTGCGACTCGTAGTCGAACGCGGCGGCGATCGGCTCGAACTGGAACGCGACGTCCTTGAAACCGACGGAGCGGGCCACTTCGGCCAGCGTGTCTTGCGCCAGCTGGTCGGCTTGCGCATTGTCGTCGATAAAGAAGACGGGACGGCCGAACACGGCGGACGAGAATTCGCGGCCGGCGGACTGCTCGGCGCGGCGTTTCACTTCGCCAATAAATTGCGCCAGCAACATGCGAAATGGCAAGGCGCGGCCACCCACTTCCGTCTGGCCATCGATGAGGCTAGTGCCCAGCAAGCTTTTCAGCGAGCGCATCAAGCGCCCCTCGTAACCGGCCAGATAGCCGGCCAGCGCCGCGCGGCCAAAACTGACTTCCTCGTCTTCCGCATTGAAGAAGACGACGGACGGTAGGGTCGTCTTGCCATCTTCCAGGCCGAGCATGGTGCTCTGCCCGGGACGTGCCCAGCCTACCGTGGAATTTGACGTGCCGAAATCGACGCCGCAAGCATTGGCCATGTCGACCCTTCCCTGAATAAAGGGGCGTTATGTTATCAGAAGGCAGGCTATTGCACCAGCAAAACCCATTCGACGGGGTCAACAGCATAAACTTGCTTTGCATCAAGTAGCGGCCGCGCGCAAAAGCTACTCTTGGGAAATGAATGCCGAGCAACTCGGCCAGCTCCAGGAGACCCATCGTGCCCCTCGCCCGCCTGCGCCACCCACGCCGCCTGCCCGCTGCTTTGCTGCCTGCTACCTTGCTGGCAGCCTTCCTCGTTTCCCTGGCCGGCTGCGGCGGCGGTTCCGCCGATACCCAGGCCGGCGCCGGCTGCTCGCTGCACAGCACGACAGGCTGCGGCGGCAGCCCGCCGCCCACCGTGCCGCCCGTGAAGCCGCCGGTCACCCCGCCCGTGACGCCCCCCGTGATTCCTCCCGTCACGCCGCCCGAGCCGGCCAGCCTGGCCAGCGCCGTCAACCTGGTCTTTTCCAGCACGGAACTGGCCTCGGCGGGATTGGCCGGCAGCGAAGTGGCCGTCACCGCCCTCGTCAAGGATGGCGCCAACCTCGCCTTGCCAAACGCAAAGATTTCCTTCGCCGCCGATTCCGGCATCCTCGGCAGCGTCGACGCCGTGACGGACAAGAACGGCCAGGCGCGCGCCCTGCTGGGGACCGGCGGCGCCAACAGCAACCGCAGCATCACCGTGACGGCGACTGTCGGCGCGCGCAGCGGCAAGGGCACGGTGGCCGTGACGGGCAGCAGCGTGGAAGTGCTGGGGCCGGCCGCCCTGATGCTGGGCCAGGGCGCCGACCTCACCGTCACCGTGCGCGACTCGGCGCGCAAACCCGTGGCCGGCGCCGCCATCGCCTACAGCACGGGCGCCGGCAACGGCGTGCGCGTCAAGGATGGGAGCGCGGCGCTCAGCAATGCGCAAGGCCAGCTGGTGCTGCGCCTGACCGCAGGCAGCCTGGGCAAGGATGCCGTGTCCGTCAGCGCGCTGGGCGCCGCCGCCACGCAAGCGTATGCCGTGGCCGGCAGCGACCTGCGCCTGAGTCCGGCCGTGGGCCAGGACGCCAGCGGCGCGGACGTGCTGCCGGAAGTGGCGACCCTGGCGTGCCAGCCCATCGACGCGCGCTATGACAAGGCGGGCGTGCCGCAAGCGGGCAGCGCCAGCCTGTCGACCTCGCGCGGCAGCCTGTTCAGCGACAGCGCGTGCAGCCAGGCCTTGCCTGCCAGCTTGATTTTTAGCAATGGCAACTTGCCGCGCAGCTATGTGCAATCGGCCAACGCGGGCGTGGCCACCCTCACGGCCGCCGTGGCGGGCGGACCCTCGGCCCAGACGCGGCTGGAATTCGTCGCGCCCCTGAGCGGCGCCAGCAAGCTGGCCGTGCAAGCGGACCCGGCAGTGCTGCGCGCGAATACGACCACTTCGGCGGCATCGGCCGACAACGTCAGCACAAGTATCAGCACAATCAGCGCCGTGGTGCGCGATGGCGCGGCCAACAACCTGGTCAAGAACGCGCCCGTGCTGTTTTCCATCTTGAGCGACCCCAGCGGCGGCTACCTGCGGCAGGCGGGCCGGGTGCTGACGGGCAGCGATGGCCTGGCGCGCGCCGTGTTTGTGGCGGGGCCAGCCGACAGCGGCCGCGACGGCGTGCTGATCCAGGCCCGCATCGAAGGCGCGCCGCAAGCGGCGGCCACGGCCCTCGTGCGCCTGACGGTGGCGCGGCAAGCGCTGTCGATCAAGCTGGGCACGGGCAGCCTGCTGCGCGAATATTCACCCAGCGTGCTGCAGAAGGACTTTGCCGTGTTCGTGTCCGACAGCGCCGGCAATGCCGTGCCGGGCGTCGCCATCACGGCCGCCGCCTGGCCCAGCCGCTATGCCAAGGGATCTTACGTGTGGCAGGCGGACAAGCCCGAGTTCCCCGACACAGGCGTCTGGCGCCCGGCCCTGCCCCTCTACAGCTGCGCCAATGAAGACGTCTTGCGCAACGGCATCTTTGACGCCGCCTACGACCGCAACGGCAATGGCGTGCTCGATCCGGGCATCCCCCTGACCGTCAGCGCCAGCGGCCTGAGCGACGCGCTGGGCATGGCCACCGTCACCGTCAGCTATCCGCGCAATTTTGGTTCCTGGGTGCACGTGGCGCTGACCGTACGCGGCACCGTCAGCGGCACGGAAGCGAGCGCCACGGCGGAATGGCCATTACCCACGCTGGCCAGCGATTTCAGCGCGCGCCGCGTGGACCCGCCGGGACGCCTCAGCCCCTATGGCAGCGGGCCCTGCGACAGCGCCGATTGAGGAGCAAGCATACCACTTGCCATTCAGTCATATTTTTTGCAACATGAACAAGAAAACAGTCTTGCCATGCGGCAATCTTTTACGCTATGCTCATTCTGCCCGCCCAGGCCGCCACAAGCGGCCGGGCCTGCAGGAATACTTTGAGACAGGTTGCTTGCCAGACCAATATGCGAAAAAAGAATACTGTAGCCCGGACACCCAGCACCGCCAGCCGCGCCATACCCGGCGCCGGACGGCGCGTGACCTCGTATGACGTGGCCTTGCTGGCCGGCGTGTCGCAATCGGCCGTGTCGCGCTGCTTCAAGCCGGGCGCCAGCATCTCGCAAGCCACCCACGCCAAGGTCATGCAGGCAGCCATCAGCCTCGACTACATCCCCAACGCGGCCGCGCGCAGCCTGATCACGCGCCGCTCGAACCTGGTGGCCGTCATCATTTCCAACCTGGCCAATCTGTACTATCCGCAAGTATTGTCCGACCTGAGCCAGCACATCGCCCGCCAGGGCAAGCGCCTGTTATTGTTTACCCTGGAGCGCGAAGCGGACATCGGCAAGGCCCTCAGCGATGTCTGGCAATACCAGGTCGACGGCGCCGTCGTGGCCGCCTGCCTGTCGGACGAGCAGATGGCCGAATTCGGCCGGCGCGACGTGCCCCTGGTGCTGTTCAACCGCAGCCCGCGCGAACACGCCGTGCATGCCGTGCTGTGCGACCAGGGCGAAGCGGCGCGCCTGCTCGTCTCGCGCCTGGCCGAAGCGGGCCACCGCCAGTTCGCCATCATCGACGGCCCCGGCGATTCGGCCGTCGCGCAAGAACGCAAGGCCGGCATGCTGGATCGCTTGCTGACCCTGGGCTTGCCCGCGCCCATCGTCGTCAGCGGCAACTACGACTACGCCAGCGGCGGACGGGGCTTGCGCAAGGTCATCGACCGCCTGGGCCGCGTGCCGGACGCCGTCATTTGCGGCAACGACATCATGGCCATCGGCTGCCTGGACACGGCGCGCCACCAGATGGGCATCCAGGTGCCGCTGCAAATGTCGGTGGCCGGCTTCGACGCGCTGGAAGCGTCCGGCTGGCTCAGCTACGACATCACCACCCTGCGCCAGCCCGTGCAAAAGATGGCCGCCGATGCCGTCGCCATGCTGGGCGAGCTGATGGAACGGCGCGGCGGCAGCGCCGAGCGGAGACGGTATTGCTCGTATCTGGTGGAAGGGAGTACGGCCAGACTGACCAGCGAACCGGCGTATATGGCGCAGCGCCTGGGAATAATGGCCGCCGCCTGAAAAACGCCCGTGGCGTTGTTGCCGGGGTTACTCTTGTCCTTCGCCGTACTCGCGTACTGTCTTCGGGGCGGCGCCTAGCCACAGGCGTTTTTCCGACGTTAACTCTGATCCCCCAGAAACCTTGCACATAAAAAAACCTCGCATCGCTGCGAGGTTTTTCACTTGCAAGACCAGGGAATCAACCGAAGATCTTGCCCTTGAGCATATTCAAGCCCTGGCTGACGAGGTCGTTGCCTTCCGGCACCTGACCGTCCGGGGTCAGCTTGTCGATCAGCTGGGGCAGCAGGGCTGCCAGGCCGCCCGAAGCCGCGTCCGGGGCGACGCCCGCTTTTTCAGCGATCTGGGTGATCGTGTCGCTGCCCAGCGCATCCTTGATCTGTTCGCCGGAGACGGGCGCATTGGCGCCCGTGCCGATCCAGCTGGCCACCTGGTCGCCCAGGCCGCTTTCCTGGAATTTCTGCAGCAGGCCGGGCAAGCCGCCGTGCTGGTTGACCAGGTCCATCACGCTGGCCATCAATCCCGATGGGGCTTCCCCGTCAGCACTTTTATTGCCCAAAGCGCTCATCGCCTGTCCTGCAAGTTGATCTAGCAAACTCATCGTATTCTCCTGAACGCTATCGATTGGTGCCGCGTGACCGCGGTGTCCGACATGGCGCAGACCATTCTCCGCCATGGAAATCATTATACTATGAATAATAACAGTGACATAATTACAATCTCAAGGCGAACGCACAGACGGCCTCACTGTCGAGGCGCCCACCTCCATCATATTTAGTTCAGCACAACTTGCAAGCGTAAATTGACGGTTCTCAAAAACGTGTAGAATTAATTTTCCCACTTACTGAGGAGTATCAACACATGAACATCAATAAAGCGGTAGACAAGGCTTACGAAAAAAAGACGTTCAAGGAAATCGCTGATGCACCCGTCGATGCGCTGCAAGGCGTGAGCGAGAAGGATGCGGAGCTGCTCAAGCAGGCATTCAATATCAAGACCGTGCGCGACCTGGCAAACCTGAAATACTCGAAGTGGGCGCGCGCCATCGTCACCCTGGCCGATACGGAAGAATAGACCGGGCCATGCCTCAGGCATCCCCGTCAGCACAGCCCGCCCCAACCGGCGGGTTTTTTGCTTCCGGCCAGCGGGCGGCTGGCAAGCCGATAGCCGCGCGGAGGCGCCATTGGCCACGCCGCTGACCCTGCCCGGCATCTGCTGGCCCCTGCACGCGAGCACGGGCCGTCTTGCCGTCACCACGTCCCACATCACGGGCCATTTTCGCGCCGGCGCGGGACTGGACGCCATCATCGTGTGCGATCTGCTGCCCGCTGGAAAATTTCGCAATGGCGCGGCGCGCCAATGGTGCCGCACGCACCAGTGCTACTGGGGCACGCAAGCCGATCTGGCCGCCTGCCCATCCACGCAGCCCATGCAGTGCCGCCAGCACGCCCGCCCCATGGGCTATGTGCTGTATCCGGAATTGTTCGACCCCACGCAATTCCACGCCAGCACCCTGCGCCTGGACAATGATGGCCTGCTGCAACTGCGCGCCCGGGCCAATGACGGCGGCGCCCTGTTCAGCCGCGACCTGCCAGCCCTGACCATCGACTGCCGCGCCCTGCCCGGCCTGTTTCCTCCCGACATAGTGCAACTGAATATCACGCCGCCCGCCGCGCAGGCGTTCGCCGCCGCCTTGCAGGCTGGCGCACCGCTGGGCTGCAGCGACTGCGCCCGCTGCGGCCACCCGCACCTGGACCTGGGCGACTTCGCGCTGGCGCCGCACCGGCGCCACAGTTGCGGCCATTGCGGCCACGACGCCTCGCACAGCGCCACGGCCATCGTCTCGACGCCCTTGTGGCGGCTGCGCCAACGCTACCCGCACTGGTTCTGACGCAATGCGTCCGAAGGTGCGCCCGCCCACAGTCGGCCCGGCCGCCTGTGCGTAGACTGGCCCCATCGCCACCAACAGGAATAGCGCCATGCCGCACACCCCGCCACATGACGACAATAATCAGCCAGGCGAGGAAGGCGACTTGTCCGACCTGCTCAGCGAATTGCGCATCCTCTTGCCGGGCGCGCAGATGCTGACGGCCTTCCTCATCATCCTGCCCTTCAACGGCGGCTTCGCGAAGATCGTGCAGGCGGAAAAAATCGTCTTCCTGCTGACGTTTTTCCTGTCCATGACCAGCCTGGTGCTGCTCAGCGCGCCAGCCATCCAGCACCGCGTGATGCGCCCCCTGCAAGACCGCGAGCGTTTCAAGCGCGGCCGACCGCATCATGATGTGCGGCGCCTTTTCCCTGGCGCTGGCGTTCATCCTCGGCACCAATCTGGTGATGTCGGAAGTGTTCGGCCACGTCGCAGGCATCGTCGCCTGCGTGCTGATGGGCACGCTCATCATTTGCATGTGGTGGTGGCTGCCCTTGCACTTGAAGCACGGCAAAAAGATTTAAGCGGCCACGCCCGCCTGCTGCAGCAAGGTTTCCCGAAAAATCCCCACCAGCGGACGCAGATTGACCTTGTGCCATGCCAGCCACAGGGGCGTGCGGTAGCTGAACCACGGCAATTCCCTCACGACGACGCCGGCCGGCGCGTGCTGGCGCAGGCTGTGCTGGATCATGGCCATGCCCAGTCCGGCCGCCACCAGGCCCAGCGCCGTCAGCGGCTCTGTTGCTTCCATGCGGATGTCGGGCGTAAAACCGGCGCGCGCGCAGGCGGCGATGAAGTTATCGTGTTTCAGCACGCTTTCCTTGTGCAGCACGGCGATCCACTCCTGGCCCGCCAGATCGTCCGGGGTCAGCTGGGCCTTGTCCGCCAGCGGATGCGTCGCGGGCAAGGCCAGCAGCATGGGGTCGCTCAGCACTTGCGCGCAATCGAGGTCCGCGTCGTTCGGCAGCGGCGGCTCGCACAGCAGCGCGATATCAAGGCTGCGCTGGCGCAAGCCCTCGATCTGCTCGGCCGAATGCAGGTTGTACAGGGCCACGTGCACTTGCGGCCGCGTGGCGCGCAAGGCGCGCAGCCCCTCCGGCAAGACGCCCGCATGCATGGCGTTTTCGATGTAGCCTATGCACAGGCCGCCCTCGTCGCCGCGCCCCAGGCGTTTCGCCAGCGCTTCCAGGCGGTTCCCGTGGGTAATGAACGCGCGCGCTTCGGCCAGGAAGGTGTGGCCGTCGCGCGTCAGGCGGATGCGCTGGGCGCTGCGCTCGAACAGGGTCAGGCCCAGCCGGTCTTCGAGCTGGGCGATCTGCCGGCTCAGCGGCGACTGGGAAATATGCAGGCGCTCGGCGGCCCGCCCCACGTGTTCTTCCTCGGCGACGGCGATGAAGTATTGCAATTGGCGTATGTCCAGCATGTCAGACCTTTCAGGACTCAAGTTGCGCCAATTATGTCTTGGACAGGCTTAACTTGTCCAGCTATTCTGTCTGCACTGACTCACTCATTGAAGGAAAACACCATGACGATCAAACACTTACTGACAGGCAAACTGGGTTTCGGCACGGCGCCGCTGGGCAATATGTTCCGTAACATTCCGGAACAGGAAGCGCTGGCGACCGTCGACGCGGCCTGGGAATCGGGCATCCGCTACTTCGACACGGCCCCGTTCTACGGCGCCGGCCTGGCCGAGCTGCGCCTGGGCGCCGCCCTGAAGCAGCGCCGCCGCGACGATTACGTGCTGAGCACCAAGGTCGGCCGGCTGATCCTCGACGAACTGGAAGACCCCGCCGCCCGCGAACTGGGCGAAAAAGGGGGCTTGTTCGAATTTGGCCGCAAGAACAAGATCGTCGATGACTACTCGGCCGACGCCACCCTGCGCTCGATCGAAGACAGTCTGAAACGCCTGGATACGGACCGCCTCGATATCGTCTGGGTACACGACATCGCCCAGGATTTCCACGGCGACAACTGGCTGGCGCAATTCGAGATTGCCCGCACGGGCGCCTTCCGCGTGCTGACCCGCTTGCGCGAAGAAGGCGTCATCAAGGCCTGGGGCGTGGGCGTAAACAAGGTGGAACCGCTGGAACTGACCCTGGACCTGGCCGAAGCCCAGCCGGACGCCTTCTTGCTGGCCGGCCGCTACACCCTGCTCGACCATGAACGTGCGCTGCAGCGCCTGATGCCGGCCGCGGCAAAACAGAACGTCGACATCGTCGTGGGCGGCCCCTACAGTTCAGGCATCCTGGCCGGCGGCGCGCACTTCGAATACCAGAAGGCTTCGCCCGAAATCATTGCCAAAGTAGAACGTATCAAGGCGATTGCCGCGCGCCACGGCGTCAGCGTCAAGGCTGCCGCCCTGCAATTTTCCTTGGCCAATCCGGCCGTGGCTGCCGTGATCCCCGGCGCCAGCCGTCCGGAACGCCTGGCCGAAGACCAGCAAGCGTTACACGCCGTCATCCCCGCCGCCTTCTGGCACGACATGCGCGCCGAGCAACTCGTGTCGCCATTCGCCCCGCTGCCAACCGGCGCCAACTAATAGATAAGGAATGCAGATGGCACACACCACCACCTCGATCGACATCGCCGCCACGCCGGCGCAAGTATGGCAACTGATCGGCGGCTTCAATGCCCTGCCCGACTGGCTGCCCTATATTCCCAGCAGCACCTTGAGCGCAGGGGGCCGCATCCGCCACCTGGCCAACCCGGCCGGCGACGTCATCGTCGAGCAACTGGAAGCGTACGACAACACGGCGCGCAGCTACAGCTATTCCATCCTGCAGGCGCCGTTTCCCGCCGCCGATTACCTGTCGACCCTGAAAGTGGAACCACTTGCCGGCAGCGATGGCGCGCGGGTCACCTGGTCGGGCCGTTTCACGCCCGTGGGCGTGAGCGAGCAGGAAGTGACGGACCTGTTCCACGGCATTTATGTGGCGGGACTGGAAGCGCTGCAGCAATCGTTAGCGAAGTAATACGCAAGGAAGACCATTTCCGCCACAGCCAGGCTTTCTTCGCTCACCCTGTGGCGGAATCGCGCTGATTCCGTGTTATCGTTAACAATAAGAGCAAACGCTGTTGTGTGCAGTGCAGCAGATTTTAGCCGGCGCCCTGCAGAGCTTGCCCGAATCTCTTACAATGTTGTCTTTGGGCAGCTCTTCTAGCCCGAAAATACCGGCCATCCGTCGACTCTGGTGGCGCATTGCCACCTCCGGCTGGGCCACTGCGCGCCCCTCCGCCCTGTCATTCTTTACCCAACTAACAAGAACATGCACGCCTCCGTAGATCCCCTGATTCCGCGCGTCACCGCGCCTTTTGGCGCTGGATACGCCGACCTGGCCCTGGCCATCGGCGGCCTCGCCATCGGCACGGGCGAGTTCGCCTCCATGAGCATCCTGCCCGTGGTGGCCGACGACCTGGGCACGACCTTGCCGCAGATGAGCCACATGATCAGCGCCTACGCGCTGGGCGTGGTCATCGGCGCGCCCCTGATCACCATCTTCCTGGCGCGCATGCCGCGCCGCCTGATGCTGATCTGTCTGATGCTGATGTTCGCTGGCGGCAACTTGCTCAGCGCCATCGCCCCAAATTATGGCTTGCTGGTGGTGGCCCGCTTCGTGGCCGGCATCCCGCACGGCGCCTACTTTGGCGTGGCGGCGCTGGTGGCGGCCGCGCTGGCCGAACCGGACCGGCGCGGCCAGGCCGTGGCCCGCGTCCTGATGGGCTTGACCGTGGCGAATATCTTCGGCGTGCCGCTGGCAACCTACATCGGCCAGACCCTGGGCTGGCGCTCGGCCTTCTTGCTGGTCGCCGCGCTGGGCCTGCTGACCATGCTGATGGTGCGCATCTTCGTGCCCATGGTGGCCGCTGGCGATTCCAGCCCGCGCCGCGAACTGGGCGTGTTCCGCCGCCTGCAAGTGTGGCTGACCCTGCTGATGGTGGCGATCGGCTTCGGCGGCATGTTCGCCGTCTACACGTTTATTACGCCAACCCTGCTGGAAGTGACGAAAGTGTCGCCGCTCGTCATTTCCATCTTGCTGGCCATCATCGGTATCGGCATGACGGTGGGTAATCTGATCGGCGGCTGGCTGGCCGACCGCTCGCGCCTGTGGACCATCTTCGGCGTGCTGCTGTGGAACGTGGCCGCGCTGGCCGCGTTTACTTACACCAGCAGCAATGTCTGGTTGACGGCGATCAACCTGTTCGCCATCGGCGCCGGCATCGCCGTCGCCCCGGCAGTGCAGACGCGCTTGATGGACGTGGCCGGCGACGCGCAAACCGTGGCCGCCGCCCTCAACCATTCCGCCTTCAACATCGCCAACGCCCTGGGCGCCTGGGCCGGCGGCATCGCCATCGCCATGGGCATGGGTTTGCGCTCGACGGGCTGGGTGGGCGCCATGCTGGCCTGCGGCGGCATCGTCGTGCTCGGTATTTCCGTGCTGGTGGAAAACCGCAGCCGGAATGTGAGCGGCGCGCAGCCGGCTTGATGCTGACGAGAGCGGCAGCCTGCCCAGGCAGCCGCTCTGTTGCCAGCGCTTAATCTTCGATGGCAAACGCCACCGCCGCCTCGCAATGAATGGCCGTGGTATTAAATAGCGGCAAGTCCACATCGCCCTGCTGGATCAGCAGCGGTATCTCCGTACATCCCAAAATCACGCCCTGCACGCCTTGCCGCCGCAGTTTCTCGATGATGGCGAGGAAAATCTTCCGGCTGGCGTCGGTAAAGATATTCTGCACCAGTTCCGTATAGATGATGTCGTGCAGGATGTCCTGGTCGGCCAGATCAGGCGTCACCGTGGTGATACCGCGCTGCTCCAGCGCATCGTGATAAAAGCGGCCCGCCATCGTCTGCTTGACGCCCAGCAAACCCACCTTGCGTATGCCCGACTGCTGCACCCGCTTTGCCGTTTCCTCGACGATACTGATAAAAGGCAAGCCGATGCGCGGCACGACGGCCGGCGCGAAACGGTGCGCGCCATTCGCGCACAGCAGGAAGAAGTCCGCGCCCATGCCTTGCAGGCGCTGCCCTTCCCCGACAAGGAATTGCTCAATGGCATGGGAATCGGGCTGCGCTGCGTGCGCGACGAAATCGGCCTGGTCCATGCTGACCAGCATGATGCGCGCGCTGTGCGCTGGCCCGATGCGCGCCACCAGCATTTCATTCAGAAGCCGGTAGTACTCGAGGGTCGAAGCCCAGCCGATGCCGCCAAGTAAACCGATAGTCTTGTTTTGCACATTATTCCCAGCGAAAAGAATTGCGCAAATTATACGATAGCGGCCGCCCGCCACGCGCATGCCGACCTTAGGCGTCGATCCACGCAAACAGCGCCTTGTCCGGCGTGGCGGATTGATGCCAGGTCGATTGCAACTCCATCAGAAATCCGGCCAGATCGAAGGGATTGACATCCAGCCCGGCCCATGGCGCCGTCTGCGCCCATGCCACCGCGATATCGGCCAAGTCGTCGGCCGTCAGCCGCTCGAGAGCCTGCCCCATGGCATGCGCAAACACGTAAAGCTCACGCCCCGGGATAGACACGGGCCTGATGGCAGGCGCTGCCGAGTGGGTCAGCAATTGCCCCAGCGACGCAAAATCCAGTTCGCCGGGCAAGGCAATACCCGTGACGGGAAAGGAGTCGAAGGCATCCTGCCAACTGGCACATGCGCGCATCTCGGCGTCGGAACAGACAAAAATATCGATTTTTTTCATATTGCAGCCATTTGGCACAATCAAACGCCTGCCGCATCATGTTGGCTGGATGTCTCACGGCGGTATTCGCGCTCGAACGCGGCCAGGCTATCCGCCTGCGCCCACAGGCTGGCGATATAGCGGAATTCATCCTCGAATGGCTGCTCGAAATCGGCTACATCCGTCGCATACTCGCAATTGCGGCTCAGCATGACCAGCCAGTCGGGATAATCGAGCGCCGGGTACAGGCGGGTAAAGATGGCGTCGAGCGACGCCGCGCTTCCCCGGCCCGCCAGGTAGGCGGCGCGCAGTTCGACGATGTATTTTCCGGCCAGGAATTGTTCACCGAGGCGCTGCGCTCCCCGGTAGCGCGCGATGATGGCCTCGGCCAGCGGCAGCACCTCGTCGCGGCCCCGGGCGCTGGCCAGCAGCACGACTTCCAGGTCGTCGCCTTCCTGGTCGAGGCGCAAACGCTCCACGGCCCAGTCCACGCAGCGGTCCGTCGGGCCATCGCCATGGCGCAGCTGAAAGCATTCCAGCTCAAGTTCCGTCAATTGTTCCATTGTTATTTTTCCCGTGCGCATAAATGGACGTCAATGCACATAATGATTCGACTCCGGCCCGGCCAATTGCCATAAACGGCGAGCGGTGCCCGGCACGCGGAACGAAGAGTATGGCGGGCATATTATACGACGGACAGTGGAAAGCCCGTACCGGATAATAAGCGGGAGGAATGGGAACGCTTCGATAGAAAAGAGAGGGAGGAGCGATTAAGTACACTGCCGCATAGCGGGGAATTTATTCTGGACAGGAAAAAAAACGATTCACTAAAATGAAAAATCCAGGTTTATCTGGAAAGTATTTATTTAAAGAAACATCAAAACAGGCCATGCGCGCGGCATGCCGAACATGGCCCTTGCCCGATTATTGCGGATTCGACGCCACGATGAATGGATCGAAGGTCAGCAGAGTATTGCCCGCCAACAACAAGGTTATCGTATATTGCACATTGCTGCCTTTGGCATTGACGCGGCCACCCCATACGGTGCTGTCATATTGCGGGTAAGGCGCCGGATTGATCATGCCGCTGGTGATGGCGGTGCCATCGAAGTTGTGGATGGAAACTTGTTCGGCCGGGTCCAGCGAGCTCACGTTCCAGACGATGGTGTCGCCGTTCTTGCACGTTGTCACCAGTTCATTGCCGCCTTCGTTGCCATTGCCCGAGTAGCCGGTCGTATCGACCATGAAGACGTACTTGCTCAGATTTTTTTGTGCCACTGCCTGACCAACATTGACCGCTACCAGTACATTAATTGTTGCCATGATTTTACCCCTATTTGGAATGGAATTAAACATTACAACTATCCTTTGTGCGATGAAATAATGAAGACCCATTCAGGTTTCCGGCAGCGCTCGCGGCGTAATCGGATTCCATCACTGGTGCATAAAAATACGCGAAATGTATCAATTAAAAATACACAAAATATATCAATAAATCACCAAATCTATCGATAAGATAATACGCCTGATGACCAATGATGTTTTTTGACCCTCATTACCGCAACCACGAAGTGAGGATATTTCGTTTATTTTCGCAAGTCAAATTATTTTTAATAATATTTAGAATCTATCCATTAATAACATTTAATTTTTAAATGAAATTTCTTTTATTTATAACATTGAAATTCCGTGTTTGATTTACCGCAAACAATAGAGGTATATCAACGGAAACAGATAATGAAAAGAAAGAAAACCGGGGATGTGATGGGCGCCGCAGGCGGGCAGGATGGCGCTACGGCAACTCAGCTCGTTTGCAGCATCTTCTGCAGCACCGCATCGAGCTCATAAAAATCCACGGGCTTGGTCAGATGTAAATCAAAGCCCGCGTCGGACGCCATCTGGCGGTCCTTGTCCTGGCCCCAGCCCGTGACGGCCACGAGGATGGCGTCCTTGCCGCAGGGCTGGCTGCGCAACAGTCTCGCCACGTCGTAGCCATTCATGTGCGGCAAGCCGATGTCAAGCAGGATCACTTGCGGCATGAAAACTTGTGCGGCTGCCATGCCCGCCGCGCCATCGTAGGCCGTGCGCACGTCATAGCCGAGGATGTCGAGCGCCAGCGCCAGGCTTTCGGCCGCGTCGGCGCTGTCATCGATCACCAGGACCTTGCCTTCGCGCGTGCCGGCCAGCAAGCGGCGGTTGGGTTCGGGCGGCGCCTGCAAGGGCACGGCGGGCAGCGGCAGGCGCAAGGCGAAGGTGCTGCCCTGCCCCACGCCATCGCTGTGCGCGCTGATGCTGCCGCCATGCAACTCGGCCAAGCCGCGCACGAGAGACAGGCCGATGCCCAGGCCGCCCTGGGCCCGCGACAGGGCCGGTTCCAGCTGCGAAAACAGGTCGAATACCGTGTCCAGGTGCTCGGGCGCGATGCCGATGCCCGAATCGCGCACGCTGATGTGCACGTCGTTGTCCGTACATGCCACTTCCAGCCCGATGACGCCGTTGGCGGGCGTGTACTTGATGGCGTTCGTCAGCAGGTTGGCGATCATCTGTCCCAGGCGCGTGGCATCGGCGTCGAGCCAGATGGCTTGCGGCCATTGCTCCACGAGCACCTTGTGGCCGGATTGCACCGCCAGCTCCGCCACGCTGTGCAGGGCCGCCTCCACCACGGGCGCCAGTTCCACGCTGGCGCGGCGCAGTTCCAAACGCCCCTGCGTGATGCGCGACACTTCCATCAAATCGTCGACCAGGTGCGTCATGTGCCCCACTTGCCGGCCCAGCACGTCGCGGGCCCAGCGCAGCTGCGGGTCGTCCAGTTGCGCCAGGCGCAACACTTCCAGCACATTGCGCATGGGCGCCAGCGGATTGCGCAACTCGTGCGCCAGGGTCGCCAGGAATTCGTCTTTGCGCCGGTCGGCGGCGGCCAGCTGTTCATTGAGCTCGCCAGCCTCCTTGCGCGCCAGTTGCAACTGCTGTTCATACTTGCGCCGGTCGCTGGCGACAAAGACGGCGATCTCGTCATAACGCACGCCATCATGTTCGCGGCGCACGGCATTGAACAGCATGGGGATGGACTGCCCCTGGCGCTGGCGCATGTCGAGCAGGATTTCCGACACGCTGCCCTGCACCTGCATCAGCGGCAGCCAGTACGTCTGGTGGAATACGCGCCCGCCGATGGTCAGCAAGTCTTGCAGTTTCTTTTTCCCGAGCAACTCCCCGGCGCCATAGCCGAGCCAGCCGCAAAAGGTGGCGTTCGCCTGCACGATGGTGCCGTCGGCCGTGCACAGCAGCAAGCCGCAAGCTGCGTGCTGAAATAAGGTGCTGGCGTCAGGCAAGGAAGGCATCGTGTCGCGCATTACAGGTGTTGGCCGTCGAGAAAGTGGCGGATGGCGCGGTAGCTGGCGTCGGGCACGCTCATGTGCGGACAATGGCCAACATTTTCGAGCACATGCAGGCTGCTGTGCGGCAACATTTCACGCAAGTACACACCCACGCAAGGTGGCGCGATGAAGTCGTCGCTGCATTGCACGATCAGGGCCGGCGTGCTGTTCTGCGGCAAGACGGCGCGATGGTCGGACAAGAACGTGGCTTGCGCGAAATGCCGGGCGATGACGGGGTCGGTGCGGCAAAAGCTGTTCGCCAGGTCTTGCCCCAGCGCCGGCTGTCCTGGCGCGCCCATGATGGCAGGCGCCATGCCGGCGGACCAGCCCAGGTAATTGCTATCCATGGCATCGAGCAAGTCGTCGATATCGGCACGGCTGAAGCCGCCCCGGTAGCCGGCCGCCGCATCGTCGACATAGCACGGCGACGGCGCCAGCATGACTTGCGCGGCGAACAGCTCCGGCTCGGCGATGCTGGCCAGCAAGGCGCTCATGGCGCTGACGGAATGGCCGATGCAAATGACGGGGCCGCCGCCGACGGCATGGATGACCTGGCGCAAATCGGCGCCATGCGCGTCGAGCCGCGCGTAGCTATCGAAATCATAGGCACTGAGGTCGGAAGCGCCGCTGCCGACCAGGTCGAACAGCACGGTGCGGTAGCGCGCACGAAACAGCGGCTCCAGGTAACGCCACATGGTTTGGTCGCAGCCAAAGCCATGCATGAACACCATGGTGGCAGCGGCGCCCGCCTGTGGCGCACCGTTGCATTCGCGAATGCGGACATTGTTCCGGTCTTCTATGCGCATGCCACCTCAGCCTTGAATATTTCCATGTGGAATGTAAATTAACTTCTTGCTAGCATCTTAGCATGCGCCATTTGACCCTGGGCAACACCATTGGCGCTGGACAAACGCCACGCCACGGCGGATAATGAGAACGATTCCCATTATCAAAATAGCAGGCGTGTGCCTGGCTTTTCCCTGTGCGCCCCCGTGGCGCCTGCTGGCGGCAACAAGCCGGTTTTATGTTAAAGGTTTGTACCGCATGCGCGCTTTCTGGACTGTCATACACCGCTGGGCCGGCCTGACCATCGCCCTCTTTCTCATCGTCGCGGGCCTCACGGGCGCCGTCACGTCGTGGGACCACGAACTGGACGAATGGCTCAACGCCGACATCATGGACACGCCGGGCCGCGGCCCCCTGCAGCCGCCGTTTGTGCTGGCGCAAAAAGTCGCCGCCGCCGACCCGCGCGTGGAAGTCAATTACATGACCCTGGGCCTGGAAGAAGGCCATGCGGCCGCCTTCATGGTGCGTCCGTTGACGGACCCGGCCACGAACAAGCCGTTCGTGCTCGACTACAACACCGTCTACATCGATCCCGTCACGGCGCAGATCACGGGCACGCGCGATTCGACGGCCATTTCCCTGTCGCGCCGCAGCCTGATGCCGTTCCTGCGCCACCTGCACTACAGCCTGCACGTGCCCGCCTTCTGGGGCACGGACCGCTGGGGTTACTGGCTGATGGGGACGGTGGCCCTGGTGTGGCTGCTCGACAGCATGGTGGCGTTTTATCTGACCACGCCGCGCCGCCTGCGCCCGCGCGCGCAAGACGAGGCGCCGCGCCACCGCGACGCCGCCAGCTGGTGGCAGCGCTGGAAACCGTCGTGGGTGCTGCGCTGGGCGGCCGGCGGCTACAAGCTCAATTTCGATCTGCACCGCGCGGGCGGACTGTGGGTATGGCCCGTCATCATCGTCGTCGCGTTTACCTCGTTTTCGCTGAACCTGTACCGCGAAGTGTTTTATCCCGTCATGTCGCTCGTGTCCACCACCACGCCGGGACCGTACGAAACGCAGGTGCCGGCGCCCTACGGCACGTATATCACGCCCGCGATCGGTTTCGAGCAGGCCGTGGAGATTGCCAAAAAGCAAGCCGCGCAGCGCGGCATCACGGCGCCCATCGGCGGCATTTATTATGGCGGCAATTATTCGTTCTACAACGTCTCCTTCTTCGACCCGGCCGACGAATTCGGCGCGGCCGGCATGGGCCTGTCGAACCTGTATGTCGACAGCATGGACGGTAGCATCATCGGCCAGCACAAGCCGTGGGAAGGTACGGCCGCCGACGTCTTCGTGCAACTGCAATTCCCGCTGCACTCGGGCCGCATCCTCGGCTTGCCGGGGCGCATACTGATGTCCTGCATGGGCCTGATGGTGGCCATGCTGTCCGTGACGGGCATCGTCATCTGGGAAAGAAAACGGCGCGCGCGCCGGCTGCAGGCGAAAAAGCCAGCGAACTTCACCTGAAGCAGCGACTCCATCACGGCGCAGGCGGACCAATGCAGTCTGCGCCGCACACCTTGCCAGCGGCCTGATCACGCGCAACGCGCAAGGCCAGCACACCTCCCCACTTTCCTACCCAGTAGCCGGCACATGCCGGCTGCCTGCGCTGCGCGGGTTCCGTGCGCCAGTCCGCCGATGCCATCAAATGCAGTTTACTTGCAATAGCATCAGGCGCAAGCTATTATTGCAACTCAATTGCATTTATACCTTCACGCCGGGCCTGCGCCCAGCACCACCTTCCGCCTTTTTAGAAAGTCCTATGCGCCATCACGTATTCGCAGCTGCCATGCTGTCCACTGCCCCGCTCGCTTACGCGGCGGACGACGTCACCCTGCAAACCATCAAGGTCCGGGCTGACCGGCCTTCCAGCATCGACAGCGTCGTCCTCGTCGAGAATACGCAAACCCAGAACCGGACCCTGGGCGGCATGCTCGAACATGTCTCGGGCGTACAAAGCAGCGCCTTCGGGCCGAATGCGGGCGCGCCGGTGATCCGCAGCCTGAGCGGCAGCCGCGTGCAGATCCTCGAAGATGGCCAGTCCATCCTCGGCATGAATGCGCTCAGCGGCGACATCAACATCCCCTTCGATCCGCTGTTCGCGCGCAGCGTGACGGTGAACAAATCGTCCGATAGCGTGCGTTTCGGCGGCAATGCCATCGGAGGCAGCGTCGACGTCGATTCCGGCATCGTTTCCAGGAAGATGGAAACCAAAGAAAAGGACGTGGAACTGGTCCTGCGCAAGGGCTTTAACGATGCCGACGCGCAAGGCTTGCGCGCAAACTTCAACGATGGCAAGCGCTTCTCGACGAATCTGCAACTGTCCTTCCAGAAGATCGGGCATTACGATATTCCCGGCAACAGCAAGGCCGGCGTGTGCAACAGCCAGCTCTTCCCTGCAACCGGCGGTGTCAACACCTTCCTGGCCGACAGCTGCCAGAAGGAAGCGAGGATCCAGCAAATCTACAACAAGGCGTCGCAACCGTTTATCGACCAGTTCATGAAGGAAAATCCGGACTGGGCGGACGGTGACTTTTCCTTCTACACCAATAATCCCACCTCCGTCTGGCAGCGCAAGACCTACGTCAACCCGGCCAATCCCGCCTACGTGCCGGGTACGCCGTCGATGACGCAGAACAAGATCAACAAGGACGTCACCCCCGATTACCACGCCACCCTGGGCAACAGCAATGCCAGCAATGCCCACTTTGCCGTCGGCACGACCTACTTTTTCGATCGTGGCTACGTGGCCGTCAGTCTCGACTCCAAGGAAAGCGAGTATGGCGTGCCGGGCTTTTCCATGGAAAACAAGTCGTTCGGGGCGAATTATGACGAGGGGTTGCCCGTCGGCGTCGTGATCAAGCAGGATAAATATGCGCTGGAAGCCCGGCTGTCCAGCCCCGTTGCTTATCTTGAAAGCGTGCAATTGCGCATGTCACGCCTGAACAATGCATCGGGAGAGCGCCTGGGTTCCACCAAGGCGAACGATTACCAGTTCGACACGAATCAAGCCGAGCTTCTGCTGGTGCACCGGCGCGCAGGCCCCTTGAGCGGCATGCTGGGCTTGAGCCACAAATCCCGGGATATCGCCGGCAGCGGGCCGCAGCTGTACCTGCCCGACGCGAGCACGGTCAGCCGCGCGCTGTTCCTCAAGGAAAGCCTCGACGTCGACTGGGCCACCTTCGACGCGGGCTTGCGCCATGAAAAAGTCGAGCACGATATCCGCAAGAGCGGCTTCAAGACGTCGAGGAATGCGAGCAACTCGACACTCGAGGACAAGTCGTTCAGCCTGAACAGCTATAGCCTGGGCGCCTCGGCCAAGCTGGGCCAGCTGTTCGGCGCGAAGCTGCGCTATTCATCGTCGGAAAGAGCGCCCGACGTCAATGAGTTGTATGCGAGCAACCGCCACTATTCGATCATGACCCAGGAAGAAGGCAACCAGAACCTGAAGGCCGAGCGCGCGAAGAATACCGAGCTCACCGGCCTGTTCGCCAACCGCGGCTTCCATCTGTCGGCCACCGGTTACGTCATGAAGTACGAGAATTACCTCTACCTTGGCCACTCGGGCGCCCAGATGGCCAATCGCCTGCCCTTGAAGTACTGGAAGCAGACCGATACGACGGTCCGTGGCTTCGAGGTCGACGCCTCCCAGGTCGTGCAGCTTGGCGGCTACGGCAAGCTGAACCTCTCCGCATTCGCCGACCTCGTCAAGAACAAGGCGGACAATCCGGACAAGCTGCGTGCGCACAACGACGGCGCCTACCTGCCCAATATGCCCACCAACCGCTATGGCGCGAATGTGCAGTGGGAAAACAAGGGGTGGAAGGCCCGGCTGTCCGGTACCCGCTATGACAAGCAAAAGTACCTGGGCAAGAGTGTCAGCGAGGAAGTGCCGCTCGACGGCTACACCATGGTGAACTTCCAGGTCAGCCGCGCCCTGCAGGTGGCCAATTCGCCGTTTGCAGGCATCGACGTGTTTATCAGCGGCAGCAACCTGCTCGATGCGGATGCCAGGCCGCACAATTCCCCGCTGAAATACATTGCGCCCTTGCCGGGCCGTGGCTTTCAAGTTGGCTTGAGCGCCGGGCTTTAAGGCACGCTGCAGTTTCGCTCCCGCCGCACCAGCGCCAGCAGGCTGTCGCCCCGGTTGCCGTCGCAGCAGGCGGCCACGCCGTCCGTGAAATCGGGCGCCGTCAGCCGCGTCAGGACGCTGCCGGGCGGCATTTCCAGCGCCAGCCGCGCGCCCCGCTCCCACGCCAGGCGCACGGTACTGGTCCACTGCACGCGCCGCGCCATGTTGGCGGCCAGGCTGTCGCGGATGCGGGCCGGGTCGAACAGCGCGCGCGCCGCGCTGCTGCTCAGGTAGACGAGCGAGGGACGGCGCACGGTCACGCCCTCGAAGGCGGCGGCCATGTCGAGCGCCGCGCCTTCCAGCAGCGGGCAATGCGACGGCACGCTGACGGCCAGGCGCTTGGCCTTGCTGGCGCCCTGCGCCAGGGCCAGCGCCATCACGGCTTGCAAGGCGGGCTCGCTGCCGGCAATGGCGATCTGGCGCGGTGCATTCAGGTTGGCGACATACACGGGGTTCGCGGCGCCATGCACTTGCGCCAGCAACGATTCGAGTTGCGCCAGATCAAGTCCGATGATGGCCGCCATGCCGTAGCCGGCCGGATACGCCTGTTCCATCAACTCTCCGCGCCGCGCCACCAGGCGCACGGCATCCGCAAAATCGAGCGCGCCGGCGACGACGGCCGCCGCATACTCGCCGATGGAAAAGCCGGCCACCATGTCGGGCAGCGCGCCGCGCGCCGCCAGCGAACGCGCCATCGCCACGCCCGCGATCAGCAAGCACAGTTGCACGGCCCGCGTCGACGCCAGCGCTTCGGCCGTGTCCAGCGCCAGGGAATCTTGGCCCAGCACGTCAGCCGCTTCGGCCAGGGCCGCCGCCACGGCCGCATCGTCGGGCAGCGCATGCAGCATGCCGGGATATTGGGCGCCCTGGCCCGGAAAGGTAAACAATACGCTCATGCCTGCTCCCAGGGCGTGGCCGTCAGCACGGGACCGTGGTCCGTTTTCAGCAAGACCCTGCCCCGCCCCGCCGCCCATTCCGCATACGCAAAGCCGCCATGGCCCGTGTCGATTTGCAGATCCAGCCGGCACGCCGTGACCGTGGCGGCGATGGCGCGCAGGGCCTCGGCTTGCGCGGCGTCCGGCGGCGCGGCGATGCGCAGCAGCAGATCGAGGTCGCTGTCGGCGCGCAGCACGGGCAAGCCGCTGGCCAGGGCGAAGCCCACGCCGCCCGTCGGGCCCCAGGCCCAGCCCGTGGCGTCGAGCAGGGGCGCCACCAGCCGCAGCGCATCGAGCGCAGTACAGTCAAAACCGGACGGCGGGGTGTGCGCCAGCCGCGCCAGCATTTCCGGCGTCACGCGGCGCAGCACGGCGGAAGACTCCACTTCGCACGCATGCCGTTCGCTGCGCAGCCGGCCGCGCAAGCCCACGGGGATGCGTCCGGGCGCCGTGCTGGCGCGCCGCACCACCAGCGGCGCCGCCTGCAGCCAGGCCGCGTCGGCCCAGGCGGGCAAGCATGCACCGTCCGGCAAGCCGGACGCCCATAGCAAATCATGCGCGCGCCAGGCGTCCATCAAGCCACCACCGCCTTGACGGCGAAGAACAGCAGCGATGGCCCCAGCAAGCAGCCCAGGCCCGTATGAAACGTGGCCACCAGCGCGCCATACGGCACCAGCTTGCGGTCGGTGGCGGCCAGGCCGGCCGACACGCCGCTGACGGTGCCGGCCAGGCCGCCAAAGACCATCGCCGAACGGGGCGTCTTCAGGCGCAAAAAGCGCGCCGCCGCGGGCGTGCCCACCATCACCAGGATGGCCTTGATGAGGCCTGCCGCGATGCTCAGGGCCATGACGTCCGAGCTGGCGCCGATGGCCGCGCCCGTGACGGGACCGACGATGTACGTGACGGCGCCGGCGCCGATGGTGGTCATGCTGACGGCGTCCGAATAGCCAAACGCGTAGGCGACGCCGGCGCCGACGAGGAACGGCAGCACCACGCCCAGCATCAGCGCCACGACGCCGATCAGGCCCGCCTTGCGCGCTTCCGTCGCCTGCACCTCGAAGGCCGTGGCGACGATGGCGAAGTCGCGCAGCATGGCGCCGCCCATCAGGCCGATGCCGCCGAACAGCGACAAATCGGCCAGGCCCTTGTGGCCGCCGCTATGCACGCCGCCCCAGTACGCGAGGCCCAGGCCGATGACGATGGCGATGGCCGAGCCGTGCACGCGGCCCAGAGTCAGATATTTCGACAGCGTCACCGAGACAAGCATGATCAGGCCGACGAAGGCGAAGGCCGTCACCAGGCCATTGTGGATGGCGGCTTTTTCAAAGATTTCAAGCATGACGGTGTTCCTTCATCAGCATCGAGTCGGCTTGCACGCGGTCGGCTTCAGCGGCAGCGATGGCGGCAGGGCTTTCCGACCGGTTAATCAACGAAATCACGGCGCCGCAAACGAGCACGGAACCGATGGCGGCCAGCACGGCCACCGGGCCGCCGCGCAGCGCCGCCACCACGTCCTGCTGCGCCGCCATCGCCACCACCACGGGAATATACATGGCGCCCCAGTATTCGACGCCCCGCTCCGTCATCTGCGGCAGCCAGGCGCGGCGCTGCATGTAGAGCCGGGCGCAGATCAAGAGCAGCATGGCGATGCCCACGCCGCCCACGTTGGTCTTGACGCCCATCAGCTGCCCGAGCAGGTCGCCCAGGAAGATGCCGAGCAAATGGCACAGTGCCAGCAATGCGGTTCCGTAAATGATCATGATTGTCTCCGTTATAGGAATAGGAATGACTTGATGTCTTCTCTGTTGTTGCCCCTACCACTGCTGCCCCAGCACCTCCCTGACTCTTGCCGACGCCTGGCGGTGCGGCGCGCCCAGGCGGCTGGCCAGTCCCCGTTCCGGATCGGCGCGGATATCGGCCAGCGCCGCCTGCAGGCTGGCGCGCACTTGCGCCAGATCAAGCTCCGACGGCGCGTCCGGCTGCGCCACCTGCAAGGTTTGCCACAACAGTCCCAGGGTGGCGTAGTTCCTGATGTCGTAGGCCATGGGCGCGATGGTCGCGGCCAGCGCTTCGAGCGCTTCCACCGTGCGCAGGGTGATGCGCGCGGCCGACGCCTTGCCCATGGCATGCACCATCACTTGCGGATCGTCGAGCGCGATCAGCCGGTTGGCCTGGTAGCCGTGGGCGAGGAAGGCGCCCGACATGGCCTTGCCGACGATCAGGCCGATCACGGGATGGCCCGCCAGGCGCGCCTCGGCATAGGCGCCCGCCGCGCCGGCCAGCGCCTGGTGGATGCCATACGCTTCTTCGCGCCGGCCATAGGCCTGGCTGGCCACGTCGATGACGGCCACGATGGGCCGCTTCACCGCCAGGTCGCGGTCCTCGGCAAGCACCTGCTGCACGGCGCGCGCCAGCTGCCACGCCTCGACCAGGCCGATTTCCCCCGTGCGGGCGCGCGTAAAACGGTTGCCAGGGTCGGGCAGCACGGCGAGGTAGCGCGCCGCTTCGCCCGCCAGCGGCGCGTCGACCACTCGCACCGAGGGCGGATAGCCGTCCAGCGGCGCAGCGTTGTTCGTGAGTGCCGCCAGCCAGACGGCGCCGCGGCTCGTGTCGGTAATGGCGTTCATGCTGCTGCTCCTTTGCTGTAGATCAAACGTACGGCTTCCGGCGTGGCTTGCGGGCCGGCGTCGACTTGCGCCAGGCGGGCCAGGTAGCCTTCCGCCTGGTCGCTGCGGTGCTGCGCCGGCACGCCGCGCGCGAACAATGCAGCCACGGTGGCGCGCATCTGCGCCGTGTCGTCTTCCACATAGGCGTCGGCCAGGCCGCTCTTAAAACGCTGCTCGCCGCCCGTCAGGCTCCAGATGAAGGGCTTGTTGCGCGAGTCGAATTCGTCCACGCCCGCCTCCTGCTCGATCACGGCCGGGCCGTTGAGACCCAGGCGCGCCTCGCGCGTGACGACCAGGTAGCTGCACAGGCCCGCCGCGATCGACATGCCGCCGTAGCAGCCCACGGTGCCGGCCGTGATGCCGATCACGGGCTGGTAGCGGCGCAAGTCGACGATGGCCGCATGGATGTCGGCAATCGCTGCCAGACCCAGGTTGGCTTCCTGCAGGCGCACGCCGCCCGTTTCGAACAGGATCACGGCCCGCGTCGGCACGCCGTTGCGGTTGTCGCGCGCCGCCAGTTCCAGCGCGCCGGCGATCTTCGCGCCGCCCACTTCGCCCATGCTGCCGCCCTGGTAGGCGCCTTCGATGGCCAGCACCACGGCCGGCTGGCCGTCGAACAAGCCCTTGGCCACCACCACGCCGTCATCCGCCTGCGCCGTCACGCCTTGTTTCGGCAGCCAGGGCGAAGCGATGCCGCAGAACGGATCGAGCAGTTCGCGCATGCTGCCAGAGTCCAGCAAGGCCTTGGCCCGGCTGCGCGCGCCCCGCTCGATGAAGCTGTCGCGCTCCAGCAATTGTTGCAATGTGCTCATGCCGCCCTCCCCGCTTGCAATTCTTCGTACGCTTGCTCGATGCGCATGCGCACCACGCCCGGCGTGGCGCCGCAATCGTTGATGACGATGGCCGCCGCCGGCAGCGGCTCGCCGCCGAAGACGCGCTGCAACAGCGCATCCCACACGGCGCCCTTGCCATCGACGGAGGTGTTGACGACGATGCGGGTCACGCCATCGTCGCCCGGCTGCAGCAGCACTTCCAGGTCGCCCGAACCGACGACGCCGGCCAGGGCGCGCCCCGCTACCGCTGGCCCGGCCGGGAATGTATAGTCACGCGTTTCCATGCGCTTCTCCTTCTGTCAATCGATCGAGGAACAGGGTGGCCGCCAGCAAGTCCGCCGCGCCGCCCGGCGACACGCCGCGATCCAGCGCCACCGCTTCCAGCGCCAGCAGCGCCTCGGTGCCGGCAGCCGTGGCCGCGCCGCCGGCGGCCAGCACCCGCGCCGCACCCGTTTGCAGTGCCAGCAAGGCCTCCTCGCCGCCGCGCGACAGCACGCAGGTGTCGTCCAGGCAGCGGAGAATGGCCAGCAAGGCGTTCAGGCGCGCCGTCGTCTCGCTGTCGCCGCGCGCCCGCGAGGCGTGCAAAGCGGGCAGTCCCGCACCCGTCACCAGGGGGAAACCGGCGCGGGCCTGGCCCCGTGCACCATCGACCTGATACTGGCGGCACGCCAGCTCGCCCTTGTTGCCGGTGGCGCCAGGCGCGCCACGGTCGTGCAAGCGGGCCAGCGCGCCGGCCCGCGCCGCCACGACGTGCGGCGCCAGCGACGCGCCGCGCGCGCCCTGCTGCGCCGCCGCCGTCACCAGCAGGCCCAGCGCCCAGATGGCGCCCCGGTGCGTGTTCACGCCGCCCGTGGCTGCCAGCATCAGCGCTTCGCCGTCGCGGCCGATGGCGCCGATGCGCTGGCGCAGGTCGTCGTCATCGTCACTTTCCCAGCCTGCCTGCGCCATGGCGGCAAACACGGGCTGCAGCACGCAGGCCGAGTGGCACATCAGGGCCCAGTTCAAGTCGGCGTGGGCGCCACGGCTGCGCAAATCGACGAGGCCCGGTTTCGGCGTCAGGGTCACTTCATCGAGCAGCGCCTGCAGCACTTGGCGCGCCAGGGCCGCAGGGCGTACCTGCACCGGCACTGTCGTCATCATTGTGGTCATCATTGTCATCATTACCAGCTCCTGAATTTGGCGGGTGGTTGATACAGGCCGTCGGACCATTCGACCAGGTCGGCGATGCTTTTCGCAGCCAGCAGCGAGCGGTTCGCGGCGCCGCGCTGCACGCCGATATCCTCGGGCAGCGCGATCAAGCCGTCGGCGCGCAGTTTCGCCGTCGTCTTCGGGTCGTGGCGCAGGCCGATGGGCGTCACGCCAGCCACCGCCGCCAGCATGGCCTTGCGTTCGTCGAGCGAGCGAGCCTTGTACAGGTAGGCGATGCCCTCCTCCGTCAGTACGTGGGTGACGTCGTCGCCATAGATCATCACGGGCGCCAGCGGCATGCCGCTGGCCTGGCCCACGGCCACGGCGTCGAGCGATTCGACGATGGTCGGCTGGCCGCCGTCCTGGAAGGTCTCGACCATCTGCACCACCAGCTTCTTCCCGCGCGCGAGCGGGTCGTCCGTCTCGATCAGGTCCAGCCAGGCGGGCGTCGGATGGCGACGGCCGTGCGGATCGTGGCCCATGTTGGGCGCGCCGCCGAAACCGGCCAGGCGGCCGTTGGTGACGGTGGACGAATTGCCCAGGCCATCCATCTGCAGGGTGGCGCCGATGAACAGGTCGACCGCATACTGGCCCGCCAGCTGGCACAGGGCGCGGTTCGAGCGCATGGAACCGTCGCGGCCCGTGAAGAACACGTCGGGCCGGGCGGCCGCATAGCCTTCCATGCCCAGCTCCGCGCCGAAGCAGTGCACGCTCTCGACCCAGCCCGTCTCGATCGCGGGAATCAGGGTCGGATGGGGGTTGAGCACCCAGTTGCGGCAAATCTTGCCCTTCAAGCCCAGCTGCTCGCCGTAGGTGGGCAAAATCAGTTCGATGGCGGCCGTATTGAAGCCGATGCCGTGATTGAGCGACTGCACCTGGTGTTTTTCATACACGCCGCGGATCGCCATCATGGCCATCAGCACGTGCACGGGCTTGATCACGCGCGGGTCGCGGGTAAACAAGGGCTCGATGAAGAACGGTTTGTCGGACTGCACGACGAAATCGATCCACGAGCCAGGCACGTCGACCCGCGGCAAGTCGCTGACGTCGTCGACGATCTGGTTCACCTGGGCGATGACGATGCCGTCGCGGAAGGCGGCCGATTCCACCAGCGTGGGCGTGTCCTCGGTGCTGGGGCCCGTGTACAGATTGCCCTGGCGGTCGGCCATGTAGCCGGCCACCATGACGACGTTGGGCGTGAGGTCGACGAACAGGCGCGCATACAGCTCGATATACGTGTGGATGGCGCCCACTTCCAGCAAGCCATCCTGCAGGAATTGCGCGATGCGCAGGCTTTGCGTGCCGGCAAACGAGAAATCGAGCTTGCGGGCGATGCCCCGCTCGAACAAGTCGAGGTGCTCGGGCAGGCTGACGCTGGGCATGATCAGGTGCAGATGGTGGATCTTGTCGGGGTTGACCTGGGTCAACATGCGGGCGAGGAAGTCGGCCTGCTTCTGGTTATTGCCTTCAAGAACGACGCGGTCGCCCGGCGCAAGCAGCGCTTCGAGCACGGCGACCATGTCGCCCTGTTGCAGCACGGGGCCGCTCGCGTACTGGCGCACGGCTTCCAGGCGGCGGCGCTTCTCCGTGCGCCGCGTGTCCCATTGTTTTTGCCGCTGCGCTGGCGCTGCTGTGGCGGTTGACATCATGCCTCCGGAATGAGCTATCGAACCCCGACGATAGAACGAAAGCGTCACCGCGACAATCAACCTGCTACCATGTTCATTACCTTGAAGTTAATGAACTGCCATAAAAGAGGCTAGCCATGGCCATCAATGAAGAAATCACCTTGAAAAAGCTGGAAGTGTTTCTCAGCTTTATGGAATTGAACAACCTGGCGCGGGTGGCCGATGCGCTGGGCCAGAGCACCGTCAGCGTGCACCGCGCCCTGCATTCGCTGGAAGACGGCTTGCGCTGCCCCCTGTTCAAGCGAGAGGGCCGCAGCCTGATCCCCCTGCATGCGGCCTACACCTTTGCCGAATCGGCGCGGCGCGCGCTGGCCGAGTGCGAGGAAGGCGTGCGCAAGGTACGGGAAATGTCGGGCATCAACCCCGTGCGCCTGAAGATCGGCTCGCTGTATTCCTTGACCCTGCACTGCATCCCGCAACTGGTGATCGCCCTGAAACTGCGCCGGCCGGGCCTGGACATCGACCTGACTCTGGGCTCGAACCGCGAACTGCTGCAAAGCCTGGCCGACGGCAGGCTGGACGCCATCATCGTCGGCGTGCAGGAAGACGAACACCATGCGGGCCTGGTGGCCGTGCCCCTGTTCCAGGACGACATCTTCCTGGCCGCGCCGCTGGCTTCGCCCTATGCGGGGGCCGCTTCCGTAGACTTGCAGGCGCTGCGCGACGACAAATTCGTCACGCTCAACGAGGGATTCGTCACCTCGCAAAGCTTCAACCACGCATTCGAGCTGGCGGGATTTGTGCCCGACACGGCCATGCGCGTGGGCGACATCTTCTCCCTGATCAACCTGGTGAGCGGCGGCATCGGCTACAGCCTGCTGCCCGGCAGAGTGCGCGCCTTCAGCTCGCGCATCGAACTGCTGCCCCTGGACGCCCGCTACGGCTCGCACCAGCAAATCACCCTGCTGATGCTGAGTAGCCGCGAGCGCGATCCGAATTTGCTGGCACTGGCGGCGGAGTGCAGGTTGTATGGGCGCAGGGAGCCAGCCAAGTAAGTTGCTTAGCTAGGTCAAATCGCTGGTGAAGGGTTTTGGAACGGCATTCACAATAATTTCATCTGAATACTTAGGCGCGCACCTTAGCCCCCAAGCGAAGCAAGCATGGCAGTTGCCGTCCACCCCGAAGCCGGGAGGATCGCGCAGTGAATGAGCAACTTATTCGGTATAGTTACAGCCGAGGTCGTGTCAGAATACCGGAGCTGACGCTGTCGCCAATAGCATTCGCCCCTCCTTATGCGCTATTGTTGCAAGACACACCCTCTATGCAACACCTGTCCGCATGGTTGCTCGACCTCTAAAACGAATCTATTTAACATCACATAAAATTAGTTAAAATTTCAAAAAATAACTTAAAATTTACCAATTACGGTCGACTGTAAATGGCAGACTTAATCTCACCTAGTAGATTTAAGAAATTTTTAGCATCTTTAGCTGCAAGCCCAATGGACATCGCACGTGTCAACCTTTCATGAAGTGCCGATGTTATGGGATCAAGTCTATCTATCGCGTGCGCCATTTCAATTTCTGAAAAACTTAAATTTTTATACGTCGCCATTCCCTCAGCGGATCCAGGATTGGGGATATATTTTGCAAAACTAATATCTTCCGTACCTATTTGAAGGTAACGAAGATGACTGGAATATTTAAATCCAGAATCTAACGGATTTATGATTGATAACTTCTTATTTTTTACATACTTATCAACCCTTACTCCTTTCCATCTATTGCAATCGACACATGCCGGTATAAGATTAGCGAGTTTAAAAGTAAGAGATGGATAAATACTTTTAGGCAATACGTGTTCAATATGCCAGCTGTAGCCATAGTGCCCAACAGGACGTCGGCAGTAAGAACATATTCGCCCATATTTTTCATAGATCTTCTTCTGCGCAACTTCGCGAATGAAATCATATGTTTTTCTTTCTGCCAAGGAAAACTTAAATGTTTGCGATGTACCATCACGCAGCTTCAATATTTTAGAGTTTTCCGGTGATGAGAAGGCCGACCATGCTTGGGTACCATTTATTGAACCCGATCGAATAAGCATCACCAACTTAGCGAGATGTCCAAGTTGGATCGAATCCACACATAAAGATTTCATATTTATCTTAACCTTTTAGAGACATCATAAGTCCATGCTCAATAAGTTCTAATGCCATATCTATTTGCTTTTTGACTTGATCGGATAGACCAACTGCCTCTCGAAGGTCGAGTAAAATTTTCTTGGCTTTTCGCTCATTTCCACCTCCAAAATCTTCTGTGGCGCTAAGAACGGCGTCGGCAATTTCCAAGCTGACCTCGCGTGCGTGATATGGAGCTGTCTGAAAGTAACGAAGTACAAGTTGATCATGACTGGCAACCTCAGCGAATGTATGGAATTCACATGTCACAGGAGCTGCACCAGGGCCTTCTTCACCAGGGACTTTGCCTTCAGCCCTTATATGACGCATGACAGCAACTTTATTAAGCTGACTTTGAGGATCATACCTAGCAGCCTCACTTATTACGATCGGCGCATGTGTTGCAATCACTGCGTGAAAACGTTTAAGTCCGGAAAGCAACGACATCAAAGTGCCGTGAAATCCCATCTGCCAATGAAGATGCAGGCTAATCTCTGGTTCATCGATGAGAAAAACTACACCTTCTTCCATCACGCTTAATATTTTTGCGAATAACAATGTTCGGTTCTGTTCTCCTGTACTGAGAAATCCAAAGAGAAGCAGTTGTTCACTTGGTAGTCGAACATAGAGATCAAAATCAATATTTAGTTCCAGATACCGTAAAAATACTCTTATTTGAGGAACCGTCAGGTGTTCGAATCGCCCCCCACCCTTGGAAATTCGATCAAGCATAGATAAGGATGTGGATGTTAGTAAGTCTGCACGTGCCTTGCCACGCGTAGTTTTTACATCAATACGCTCCTCAACTTCTCTTTTTAAATCTTTCCCAAGCGAGAAGGAGAAATCCATTTTTACAGTATCAGACAGTTTCTTAAGAAGGTTTCGATCACGCAACATAGCCTGAAGAATTAATCGACTTAATTGTCGATCAATCGCAGAATGAAATACTGCATTGGGTGCATTTTTCGCCCCCAGATAACGGACGTTACCAACATTTACAGTTCTGAATTTAAATTTATCATAAATGGAATTAGCGATGCAAGCCACCGGACGTAGAGGACGTGTGTGTTCAAGTTGCTCTGCCAATTTACCTAAGATGCTGCTTTTTCCAGTTCCATTATTACCGATTAGATAAGTTACTTTACCTTCGCGCATATACTTAGTTGCCAATTGAATCCGGCCCAATAAGTCTTGAACTAACTTGTCCGATGCCTCCGTTGCATCCGTCTCGATTTTTCTGGCCATCTTGCTCTCCCTATTTAGCATATTAGTTTTAAATACTATATTTGCTAGATAAGAAATTTGCAATGATTAGTTGAACAAGATAAGATTGATAGCACGAATTGGACACTTTCATAGCAATGGCCTGTTGGACATGTTCATGTCGCTCGGTTAATGTGTAGTGCCAAGACTCGGTCAGAGTAACGCTGCGGCATGGCCTTATAGTTCGATCTCAACTTCGTAATTTAGGTAGTGTGGGAAGGTCTATTGTAATCCTTGTTCGATCAACTGCTTTGGTACAATGCATTTGTTTTTCAATAGTAGCGACATACAGCGCGACGACACGCACCTGTGTAAAACACGACCTTGGCACGGATCTGGGGGACGAGTGGAATCCTTGATGAAAGGATTCGAAACTGCATTCACAACTAATTTCGTCAGACTAGCTAGCAGGCTCTTTTAAATGGAACTTCCTAAAAAAATGCCGTGCAGGCTCACCTGAACGGCACTATCCTTCGGAGGGCTTTCCGTGTTAAGCCGATAAAGAAAACTCTCTCGCTGACATCAGTCACACGATCACACCGCACTATCCCAAGGCGCCGACAACCTCACCGCGCAGTTGATCAAGCCCACCATCGAATACGTCTGCGGGAAATTCCCCCACATCTCCCCCGTCACGGGATGCGTGTCTTCCGACAGCAAGCCCAGGTGGTTGCGCGCCAGCAGCATGGTCTCGAAAATCTTGCGTGCTTCGTCTTTCCTGCCGATGCGCGCCAGGGCGTCGATGCGCCAGAAGGTGCAGATATTGAAGGCTGTTTCCGGTTTGCCGAAGTCGTCGGGCGCTTCGTAGCGGCGCATGTAGGGGCCGTCGCACAAGGATGCCTCCAGCGCGTCGACTGTCGCGATGAAACGCGGGTCCATGGGGTCGATGAAGTTGACTTCCGCCATCAAGAGCACGGAGGCGTCCAGGTCGCGTCCGCCCAGGCTTTCCGCGAAGGCTTGCCGCTCTTCGCTCCACGCTTCGCGCAGTAATCTCTCGCGGATCAGCACGGCGCGGCTGTTCCAGTGATCGGCCCGGTCGTCCAAGCCCAGCTTGTGCGCGACCTTGGCCAGGCGGTCGCAGGCGGCCCAGCTCATCAGCATCGACGAGGTGTGGACCCTCGCCCGCGTGCGCAGCTCCCACATGCCCGCGTCCGGCTCCGCGTGCAGGCGGAAGGCCTGGTCGCCCACGGCTTCCAGCGCGGCAAACTCGGCTTTTCCCGCCCGGTGGAACAATCGGTGGTCGAGGAAGGCCTGCGCCGCGCCTAATACAATGTTGCCGTAGACATCGTGCTGGAAGTGTTCCTGCGCCTGGTTGCCGACGCGCACGGGGCCGTTGCCCCGGTAGCCGGGCAAGTGGTCGAGCATGGATTCGGGCAACTGCTCTTCCAGGCCGATGCCGTACAGGGGCTGGATGTGGCCGCCCTTCGAGCGGGCGACGATATTCGTCAGCCAGCGCAGATATTCCTCCATGGTGCCCACTTCCGACAGGCTGTTCAATGCCCGCACGACAAAGAAGGCGTCGCGCAGCCAGCAATAGCGGTAATCCCAGTTGCGGCTGCTGCCGGGCGCTTCCGGGATGCTGGTGGTCATGGCGGCGATGATGGCGCCCGTGTCTTCATATAAAGACAGTTTTAATGTGATGGCGGCGCGGATCACCACGTCCTGCCATTCCAGGGGCACGGCCAGGCGCCGCGTGTAGGTGCGCCAATAATTGATGGTTTCCTTTTCGAAGATGCGCGCCGTCTCGTCGATGCCGCCGGCCAGGGTTTCATCGGGACCGAGAAGGAAGTTGGCAGTGCCGCCCAGCACGAAATACGTTTCGCTCAGTACATAGTTGAGCGATACATCGGTGTTCAGGCGCAAGGTCTGTTCCGGTCCCACGTAGCGGATGTGGTGGCTGCCCTGCGTGATCTGCGGCGCCAGTTTGCCCCAGTCGTAGCGGGGGCGCAGGCGCACGCGGATGCGCACGGCGTGGTCGAGCGGACGGACCCGGCGTATCAGCATCAGCGGGCGGAACATGCGGTCGCGGCTGAGGAATCGGGGGGCAAAATCCGTGATTTCCACGCCGCGCCCCTGCGTATCGTACAGCCGCGTGCGCAGCACGGCCGTGTTCGGCTCGTAGACTTGCTCGCTGCGCGCGAAGTTTTCGATGTCGATGGCCCACACGCTGCCGTTTTCAGTGTCGTCCAGCAAGCGGTTGAAGACGGGATCGCCGTCGAAACGGGGCAGGCACGACCAGACGACCTGCCCCGCCTGGTCGATCAGGGCGCTGAAGGCGCAATTGCCCACCACGCCGCAGTTGAGGGACGCTTGCGCGGGCGCGCCGCCGGGGGTGTCATCAGCTTGTTCATTGGATATGGTCATCGGCTACTCCTTGAAAGGGGATACGGACGCGGCCAGCAGCGCGGCGCGCAAGGCGCGCGGGCTGGCCAGGCGCAGGGTGGCGGCGCTGGGGCCGCTGCCCACTTTCACGCCCTGCCCGCCTGCTTGTTGAACAAAGACAAAGCCCGCCTCGTCGGTGGTGTCGTCGCCCGCGAACACGGGCCGGCGGCCGGCGAACGGGGTTTCCTGCATGAAGGCGGCGATGGCGCCGCCCTTGTCCGTGGCGGACGGCTTGGCTTCCAGAACCATTTTGCCATGCAATAGCAATACCCCTGGGCACGCTTGCACGACCGCCGTCATTTCTTGCATGCATAATTGTTCGAGTTCGGGCGCCAGCCGGTAATGCAGGGCCACGGCGCCCCGCTTGCGCTCCACCAGCAAGCCGGGGTGCATCGCCGCCAGCGCCTGCGCGCGCGCCAGCACGGGCGACACGTCGGGCGTGGCCGCCACGCTGAACGTGCCATCGGCGCCGCGCCGCTCCACGCCATGCACGCCCGCCACCGGCAACACCAGGGGCGCCAGCATGGCGTCGATCTGCGTCACGGGACGCCCGGAAATGACGGCCAGCGCGCCCCCATGGCGTTCGGCCAGCAGCGCCAGCGCCTCAATGACGCCCGCTTCCAGGCGCACGCCGTCGGGCGTGGGCGCCAGGTCGACCAGGGTGCCGTCGAAGTCGAGGAAAACGGCTGTGCCGGGCGTACCCAGCAACTGCAGCAAGGCCGCGCTATCGTCAGGGGTCTCGACCATCAGATCATCCCCTTGCGCCGCTTGATGCGGCTGTGGGCGTCGATCTTGGTCATGACCTTGTCGCGCTGGCGCAAACGGGCCGCGTCCAGCAGCATGCGCCCGGCCCAGCGGTACACATTGAAATGTTTCACGCGGGCCCGCATGCTCTTCATGCGCTCGCGCTGTTCCACCGGCGGCATCACGAGGGCGCGGTACAGGGCGTCCGCGCCCTGCTCGATGTGATACGGGTTGATGATCAGCGCTTCGTGCAGCTCGCGCGCGGCGCCCGTGAATTGACTTAAAACAAGTACGCCCAGCTCGTCGTCGCGCGCGGCGATGAATTCCTTGGCCACCAGATTCATGCCGTCATGCAAGCTTGTCACCATGCACACTTCCGAGGCGCGGAAATAGCGCTGCAAGTCGTCCTGGCCGTGGTGCTCCGCTTTCAGCAGGATGGGCACGTAATCTCCGCTGCCGAAACGGCGGTTGATGCGCTCGACCATCTTGCGCACCCTGGCGTCAAAACTTTGATATTCATCAAGCGAAGCGCGGCTGGGAGCGGCGATTTGCACAAAGGTAAAATTGCCCACCATGCCAGGCTGCTGTTCCAGCATGCGCTCGACGGCCTGGAAGCGCTCGACGATACCTTTCGTGTAATCGAGGCGATCCACGCCAATGCCCAGCAAGTGGTCTTGGGCCACGCCCAGCTCGCTGCGGATCTGTGCGCGGCAGGTGGCCACGTCGGGCTGCGCCGGGTCGTCCTCGGGCCAGGCGATGGAAATCGGGTAATCCTCGACCTGCGTCATCTCGCCGCCGTAGGAAATGGTCGACGCTTCCGGCTCGATGCGGGTTTCCAGGTAGCGGTCCACCGTTTCGAGGAAATTCTTGCGGTGGAATGGCGTGTGGAAGCCGAGGATGGTGCTGCCCAGCAAGCCATCGAGGATTTCTTCGCGCCATGGGCAAATGCCGAACGATTCGGAATTCGGCCAGGGGATATGCCAGAACGTGATGATCGTCGCCTTCGGCAAGGCTTCGCGCACCATGCGCGGCAGCAAGGCGAAGTGGTAATCCTGCACCAGCACGACGGGGTTGTCCGTCTTCGCTTCGGCGATCACAGCGTCGGCGAAGCGGCGGTTGACCTTCACGTATTGCTCCCAGTCGGACGAGCGGAACACGGGGCGCACGTGGGCAATATGGCACAGCGGCCACATGCCCTCATTGGCGAAACCATAATAATAGCCCTGCTCTTCCTCTTCCGTCAGCCATACGCGGCGCAAGGTATAGCTGGGATTGTCGGGCGGCACGGGAACATGGTCGAGCTTATCCACCGTCTCGCGGTCGGCGGAACCGGCGCCATGCGCGATCCACGTGCCGGAACAGGCGCGCATCACGGCTTCCACGGCCGTCACCAGGCCGCTGGCGGGACGTTGGACGGCGATGCCGGTATCTGTTTTCGTGTGGATGTACGGTTCGCGGTTCGACACCACCAGCACTTGATCTCCCGCAAGATCCGCTTCCAGCAAGCCGCGCAGCTTGTCCGGCGTCCAGTCGGACGACCAGCCGTTATCGCCCTGGCGTTCCAGATGGTATTCCTGCAGCAATTCGCGCAGATCGCCGATCAGCGGCTGCATTTCCGGCGGCGGCGCGGGCGCGGCGGCGGGTGCGGCGGCGGCCACGGCTCCATTACTTTTCGGCAACAACTCGCCCCGCAGAATATCTTTCACGGCCGACAGCCAGCCGCGCCAGCTCAGGTGGGCCACGAACACGGTCATCAGGGAAATCAGCACGGCCAACACGGCCAGGAAGGCAAAGATGAAACGCTTGGTATCCGTATTGCGGCGCTCGACAAAGCTCATGTCCTGCACCAGCACCAGCCGTCCCAGCTGGGACGCATCCTGCATCACGGGCGTTTCGCTGAGGTGGACCTGGCCTTGCGGCAATTGCGCCAGGGATTTGTACAGGCCGCCCGTGGGAGGCGTGCTCCAGCAGCCGATGGAAGTTGGGTATTGCGCGGACTGGTACAGCAAGTGGCCGGCGTTGTCGCAAAAGCCGATGGCGATCAGGCGTTCGTCGCGCGTGGCGCCCTGGAACAGTTCTTTGACGCGCGTGGCGTCCTGCGCGGGCAGGTATTCGGTGAGCGAGGGCCGGAGGGTTCCAGCGAGCAATTCTGCCCGGCTGTCGAGGTCGCGCACGTACCAGCGCAGGGTGATATTGTCGAGCAGGGGTACCACGATATAAGCAAACAATCCCAGCACCAGGGCCAGTGGCAGGATGAAGCGCAAGGACATTCGGAGTGATCGTACTATCATCGTTTTCCTTTGCAAAAACAAAAAGCATGGCAAGTATGACTATGTTTCCACTGCAGCGACGCCCGTTTGCTTTCCGTAGCGAAACGTCAACGTGGCATGGCGCAGCGCAGCAATTTCTTCCAGTATCCACCTTGACGCAGGTCTTATCCGTACGGCAACGCACGCCCCCGTTACGCCATCTGCCCGTAAAATACCGCTTCCGACATCCATTTCACTAAGAACAAGGAGTTTTCGCCTATGGATCTCAGCACGTTCCACTCGCTGATGGGAGGCCCGCTGCGCTCGGCGCTGACCGTGCTCGTTTCCGCCCTGCTCGTCACGGTGGTCGCCATCGGCGTGCACCGGGCCGGCATTGGTTTACTGAAAAGGCTGGCCAATGGCCGCCCGTTCACCACCAACGCCACGCGCGTGGCCTTCCGCGCCAGCCAGCTGTGCGTGATCGTCTTCGGCCTGCGCATGGTGCTGGCCGGCGCGCCCGACGACACGCCGGGCTTGCTGGCCATGTCGCATCTCGCCAGCGTGGCGCTGATCATCGCGCTGACCTGGCTGGCCATGCAATGCATCCAGGCCCTGTCCATCACGATTTCCGAAGTCAACCCCGTCGACGTGGCCGACAACCTGCGCGCGCGCCGCCTGATCACGCAAGCCCGCGTGCTCACGCGCAGCGCGCACGCCATCGTCGTCATCCTGGGCCTGGCCTTCGTGCTGCTGACCTTGCCAGGCGCGCGGCAGATCGGCGCCAGCCTGCTCGCGTCGGCCGGCGTGGCGGGCCTGGTGGCCGGTATCGCCGCCCGTCCCGTGCTGGGCAATTTCATTGCTGGGTTGCAAATTGCGTTTTCGCAACCCATCCGCATCGACGACGTGCTGATCGTCAATGGCGAATGGGGCAAGGTCGAGGAAATCAAGGGCACGTATGTGGTCGTGCGCGTGTGGGACGAGCGCCGCCTGATCGTGCCGCTGCAATGGTTCATTGAGAATCCGTTCGAGAACTGGACGCACAGCTCGTCCACCCTGCTGGGCACGGTATTCCTGTGGCTCGATTTCAGCATCCCGCTCGACCCGCTGCGCGCGGAACTGACGCGCATCTGCGAAGGAGCCGCGCAATGGGATGGCCGCGTCTGCACGGTGCAGGCGACGGATTCGAACGAGCGGGCCGTGCGCGTGCGCTTCCTCGTCAGTGCGGCAGATTCGGGCCTCGCTTTCGAGCTGCGCTGCATCGTGCGCGAGCAGATGCTGGCCTTTATCACGGCTAATTATCCGGACGGCTTGCCCCGCTTGCGCTCCACGCACGACCCCATCGAGCTGCACGCCATGCAGGCGCAGAACGACAGCGTGTCGCTGTACAAGGCGCAGCACAAGGCTTGACCAAACCTGCGGCGCGCTGCCCTCGCCCGCGCGCCGCTAGAATAAGGCGCATGAGCACCACTGCCTGGTTCATCCTGATCGGCTGCCTGATGCTGGCGCGTGGCCTGGGCGCCGACGGCATCGCGCGCCTGCCCTTGACCTCGGCCATGGCTTACCTGGGCGTGGGTCTGCTGCTGGGCCCCATGTTCCTCGGCCTGTTTGCCTTCGACCTGGTGCGGCAGGCGCCCCTGCTGGAAACCCTGACGGAAATCGCCGTCCTCATCTCCCTGTTTTCCGCCGGCGTGAAGATGCCCGTGCCCTTCAGCCTGGCGCGCTGGCTGCCGTCGCTGCGCCTGGCGTGGCTGTCGATGGCCCTGTCCGTGGCCCTGGTGGCGGCCTTCTCCTGCCTGGTGCTGGGCCTGCCCCTGGGCGCGGGCGTGCTGCTGGGCGCCATCCTCGCGCCCACCGATCCCGTGCTGGCCACGGACGTGCAACTGCGCCATGCGGGCGACAGCGAGCAATTGCGCTTCATCCTGACCAGCGAAGCGGGCATGAACGATGGCAGCGGCTTTCCTTTCGTCATGCTGGGCCTCGGATTGCTGGGCTTGCATGAGCTGGGTCCCCATGGCGCCACCTGGCTGTGGCGCGATCTGGTCTGGGCCAGCGCGGGCGCCATCGCCCTGGGCGCGGCCGGCGGCGCGCTGCTGGCGTGGCTGGCCTGGCAGGTGCGCGCCAAGGAACCGAAACACGCGATGCTGGACGACCTGGCGGCCCTGGGCTTGATCGCCTGCGTGTACGGCGTGGCGACCTGGCTGCACGCGTGGGGCTTTTTGGCCGTGTTCTTTGCCGGCGTGGCCCTGCGCCAGACGGAACTGCGGCTGGCCGGCGCGCCGAAAGACCGGCAAGGCTTGCTGCAAGCGGGGGAAACCCACGCCGCGTCCGCCGCCAGACCGCACGACGGCGAGGTGACGCTGACCGTCAGCGGCGAATCGCTCGTCTTCAAGGAACACCTGGAACGCCTGTCCGAACTGACCCTGGTACTGCTGCTGGGCGGCGCCGTCACGGCCGCCGCCTGGCGCTGGCAGGCGTGGAGCGTGGCGCTGTTCCTGCTGCTCGTGGCGCGCCCGGCCAGCGTGATGCTCGGCTTGCTCGCTTCGGGTACCAGCGTGCGCCTGCGCGGGCTGGCCGCCTGGTTCGGCGTGCGCGGCATCGGCTCGCTGTACTACCTCAGCTATGCCATCGCGCATGGCTTGCCGCGCGGGCTGGCGCGCGACCTGGCCGACATCACCCTGGTCGTCGTCATCCTGTCCATCGTCGCGCACGGCTTGACGGTCAAGCCCCTGCTGGAACGCTATTGGCGCAAATAGGCACCAGTCGGCCCACTTTGTCATTGGTTCAAAGCAATGTTTTGTCAATCGCCCCTATGTCGGGCGGAAATGTTGTTAAGATAATTAAAAATGGCAAAAGAGAGAATCAATGAAACGACGAAGCGTGCTGGGACTGGGCGTCTCACTGGCCCTGCTGCAAACGGGCTGCGCCACCGATCCGGCCAGGCTGGCGTGGGAAACGGAATTTGACGGCTTCATGCGCGATGGACTGGCCCGCACGGAAACGCCGGGCATGGGCGTGGCCGTGGTGCGCGGCGAACAGACCCTTTTCGCGCGCGGCTATGGCTGGGCCGACATCCAGGCCGGCAAGAAGGCCGACGCCAACACGGTGTTCCATGTCGCGTCCGTCAGCAAGCTCGTCACGGCCGCGGCCGTCATGATGCTGCTGGAACAGGGCGCCTTCCAGCTGGACGACAAGGTGGCGGCCTACCTGGACTTCCCGCTCATGCACCCGAAGTTTCCCGACGTGCCCATCACCTTTCGCCATCTGCTCAGCCACACCTCGGGCATTTCCGACGCCGTGTACGAAAAAACGACGGCGTTTGCCGTGCAGGGCGACCCGCGATTACCGCTGCGCGACTTCGTCAAGGGCTATCTGTCGCGCGGCGGCGCCTGGTACGACGCGGATGTGTCGTTTGCGGCACGGCCCGGCACGGAATGGCGCTACAGCAATGTCGGCATCGCCCTGCTCGGCTATCTGGTGGGCCGCGTGAACCCCGATGGCCTCGACGCCTTTACGCACGAGCACCTGTTCGAACCGCTGGGCATGGACCATACGGCGTGGAGCCTGGCAGGCTTGCCGCGGCGCGCCGTCGTCGCCCAGCCGTATGTGCACAAGGAGCCGGGCCTGCAAGTGCTGCCGCCCGTCGGCTATCCGGACTGGCCGGCCGGCCTGCTGCGCAGCTCGGCGCATGACTTCGCCCGCTTCCTGGCCATTTTCAGCAATGGCGGCCGGGTCGATGGCCACCGCTACCTGCAGGACGCCACCCTGCAACTGTTTTTCGCCCCGCAAGCGGCTCCCGTCGTGCCCGCCGATTCATCCGTGCGCCAGGCGCTGGTGTGGCTGCTGCGCGACGTCGACGGCAAGCCGCTGGCCACGCACAGCGGCGGCGACCCGGGCGCCGCGTCCGTCGTCTGCGTCGACCGCGCCAGCAAGACGGCCGTGCTGGCCTTTGCCAACGTCAGCGCGGACAAGGAGTTTCGTTCATTCCAGAAAGAAGTCGTGCTGCGCCTGCTGGCCCATGGGGGCAGCGGCGCGCCGGCGGCAAAGAAAGCCTAGGCGCCGAACCAGCCGCGCAGTTTCTCGGCGGCCCGTTCCTTGACGTCGGCCGTGATGTAGGTGGCGACCGTGGCAACGGCCGCCGCCAGCACGGCCAGGTCATCCGCATAGCCGACGACGGGCGTGATGTCGGGAATCGCGTCGATGGGCGAAATGAAATAGCCGAGCGCGCCGTAGATGGCCGTCTTGGCCCATAGCGGGGTGTTCGGCTGCTGCGCCGCGTAGTACAGCCACAGGGCTTTTTCGATGACTTCGCGCCCCGCCGTCTTGGCAAACTTGACGACCTTGTCCCAGAAGCTGTCATCCGTGTATTTCCTTTCATACTGCTTGTCGGCCTGGGGGGCGTGGTCTTCTTCCAGATTCTTTTTTCTGCCAAACATCTGCTGCTCCTGTCTGCCGCGCACGGCGTTACGAATGCGCACCTTAGCATAACGGCGCGCCGGGCGCGCGGCGTGCAAGGTAAGCTAGCGTCATGGAAATATCCGCCACCACCACGGCCCGCGCCGCCGGCCTGCGCTACACGGGCGACCACCAGCGCGGCATCGCCCGCCTGGGCAAGCCCGGCAAATTCCGCTACCGCGACGGGGACGGCCAGTTCCTGCGCGATGCCGCCGCCTTGACGCGCATCAAGGCACTGGCCATACCGCCCGCCTGGACGGACGTGTGGATCTGCCCGCACGCGACGGGACACCTGCAGGCGACGGGGCGCGATGCGCGGGGCCGCAAGCAATACCGCTACCATGCGCGCTGGCGCCAGGTGCGCGATGAAGTGAAGTACGAGCGCATGCTCAGCTTTGGCCGCGCCCTGCCCGCCATCCGCGCCGCCGTCGCGCGCGGTATGCAGCTGCCCGGCTTGCCCCGTGAAAAAGTGCTGGCCACCATCGTGCACTTGCTGGAATTGACGATGATGCGCATCGGCAACGAAGAATATGCGCGCACCAATAAATCGTTCGGCCTGACGACCCTGCGCACGCGCCACGTGCAGCTCGACGGCAACGCCGTGGCCTTCCGCTTCAAGGGCAAGAGCGGCGTGCGCCACGATATCCGCCTCAGCGACCGGCGCCTGGCCAGGGTGCTGCAGCGCATGCGCGAGCTGCCGGGGCAGGAACTGTTTCAATATGTCGATGAGGATGGCGCGCGCCACGGCGTCGATTCGGGCGACGTCAACGATTACCTGCGCGAAGTGACGGGCGAAGACTACACGGCCAAGGATTTCCGCACCTGGTCCGGCACCCTGCTGGCCGCGCTGGCCCTGCAGGCGTTCGAGCAGGTCGATTCCGAGGCGCAAGCGAAGAAAAACATCGTGCAGGCTATCGAGTCGGTGGCAAAAAAACTGGGCAACACGCCGACGATCTGCCGCAAGTGCTATGTGCACCCGGCCGTGCTGGAATCGTATCTGGATGGTAGCCTATGGGAAGGCATGCGCGCGCGGGCGCGGCAGCAATTACAGGAAGACTTGCCGGCGCTGGCGCCGGAAGAAGCGGCCGTGCTGGCCTTGCTGCAGCAGCGCCTGCAGGCTTGACCCCATCAAGCCTGGCGGGCCGGCTGGGGCTGGCACTGGGCCGACAGTGTGAGGGCGTCGCTGCGGCAGACGGGCAAGGCGCCGTGGCCTGCATCGCGCGCCACGGGCGCCGGGGCGGCATCGTCCGTCCGCGCCTCGTCCGTATTCATCAAGGTGGCCGCCAGGGTCGAGAAAGTAAACAGGCAAATCAGCAGGAACGGCTTGTTCACGTGGATGGACTGGACTGGCTTTTGCATCGCATACTCCGTCGGACTGGTTGGCTGTTGCAGCATGAACATCATCATCGCGTGTTTCCGCAAGGCATACAATCAGACAGTTTCGACAAGATAAGTAGGACAGCGCTGACAGGCTCAGCCATAAAGACCCATGTCGGCGGATTTGACACCGGCGCCGGCCCGCCTCAGCCAAGCCCTTGTTTTTACAGCACATTTTGTACGGGAACGCTTCCTGCTTGACCTCTTGCCTGGGCACGCTTGGCGCCAGTCAACGGGGGAACGATCATGGGCTTCATCAAACAGGTGCTGCTGGCGCTGCTGCTGTGCGCCATGTCCGCCGCGCACGCCACCCACATCGGCTACACGGCAACCGCGCTGGGCGGCACGCAGTGGCGCTACGACTATACCGTCAGCAATACCACCCTGGGCGTGCCCATCGGGGAATTCACCCTGTTCTTCGGCGTGGGCCGGTATGCCAGCCTGCACAGCGTTTCCACGGCGCCCGGCTGGGACGTGCTGCTGGTGCAGCCCGATCCCGCCATCCCCGCCAGCGGCTACCTCGACGCGCTGGCGCTGGCCGGCGGCATCAATCCCGGCGCCACGGCCACGGGCTTTTCCGTCACCTTCGACTACCTGGGCGCGGGCAGCCCCGGCGCCCAGCCGTTTTCCATCCTCGACCCCGTTTCCTTCATCGAACTCGACTCCGGCAGCACCCAGCCGGCCGCCATCGCCCTGCCCTCCACACCCTGGCTGCTGCTGGCAGGCGTACTGGCCATGCTGTGCCTGCGCCGCCGGCAGCTGGCCGCCGCCGCGCTGGCCTCATTGCTGGCGCTGAGCCTGTGCGCCTGCGGCGGTTCGAACGATCCCACGCAGCCGCCCACGCCGAAAGTCATGCTGGCGGCGGATGCGGATACGCTGGGGCCGGACACGGCCGTGCCCCTGGCGGCCAGCGCGGACGCCGGCCAGGCTGCCGGCCCCTTCACGGTGACGGCACTGCGCAAGGTGGGCGAGCAGCGCATCAACCGCCGCACCTACGAATACACGTTCCGCATCAGCATCCGCAACAATGGCAGCGAAGCGGCAAGCAACGTGCGCGCCATCCTGGCCAGCGTGCCCGCCGGCGCCGGCATCGTGGACGACAGCGTGCTGGCCGGCGGCATCGACGCGGGCGCGACGGTCACCCCCGACGACACCATCACCCTGCGCATCGACCGCACGCGTCCGTTCGAGCTTGGCGGCCTGGCGTGGAACATCACGTCCGGCGCCAGCGTGGCGCTCGACCCCGTGCGCCCGGCGCAGGTGGTCAGCCTGCCGCTGGCCGAACTGGGCTTTCCCGCCGGCGCCGACAAGGTCGCGGTTAGCGGCGCCGTGACGGACGTGCTGCTGAAAGATGGCAGCCTGCGCTTTTCCACCCCGGGCGACACGGGCGAAGACCAGCACGCGCAGTTTTTTGTCACCAAGAGCAACATCGTCACCACCCTCGAGCTGCTGATCCAGAGCGAGCTGCCGACCGCCCTGCACGTGTATGTCGAACCGCTCGAGAACGGCTCGCTGCCGCCCGCGCCGCCGAAGCTGGCCATCGGCGGCCTGGGGCCGAACAATACGCTGCAGCCTGGCGGCCTCTCCTTCCGCCTCGAGGGCGTGGCGCCGATGAACCTGCGCAACGACAGCGGCGGTTTCCTGGCGGCGCAAGGCGGCGCGACGGTGGCCATCCATTCCTACTGGGTCTTTCATGCGGACACGGGCAGCTTCAGCATCAGCGCCACGGCCATGCAGCAACTGCTGAACGTACTGCCGGCCGGCGCGCTGCAGCTGCACCTGAATTTTGTCACGCAGGATGGCGAATTTGCCGTGTCGTACGCGCTCACCGTCATCAAGGCCGCCACCGTGCTGCAGGGCCAGATGCGCACGCCGGCAGGCGGCAACGCCAGCGGCCTGGCCGGCAAGAAAATCTTGCTCACTGGCTATAACTTCCACCTGCGCCGCGTGGCCGTGATCGACGCGGCGGGCGCCTTCCATTTCGACGGCGTCATTCCCGACACCTACCAGCTGACCCTGAACGATCTCGACCATCCGAATGTCGTCGGCATCAGCACGGCCATCTTCCCCACCAGCACCATCGTCAACGTCAGCATCACCTACCCGTATGCCGCCGGCCCCGGCTTGCAGGCGACGACGGCGCCATGGACCGCCGCAGCCGTGACGCAGGATGGCGCCGCGCCGCCGGCGCGGCAAGCGGCGCAGGCCATGGCCGCGCCGGCGCCGGCCACGCCGCAGGTTGAGGACGAGGACGACACGCAGTCCTTCACCGCCACGGCCGGCCCGCAAAACCAGACCGTCGTGCGTCCCTTCAGCTACACGGTACCGAAAGGCACGCAGGACGTGGGCGTGAAAATCACCGTCAGGACGGCGGAATATCCCACCTACACGACCCAGCAAAGCCAGTACAACGATACCTGGTCCTACGTCGTGGTCGGCTTGCCGGGCGTCGACCTGGCAAGCATGGGCGCCGTCAACCAGTCGCATTTCACGCAAGGCACCACCGTCAGGACGGAATGCGTGGATGTCAGCCAGGCAACCAGGACGGGGCCGCTCCTCATCACGGGCGCCGTCAGCGCCACGAATATCGGCGACAGCCTGCTGGCCACGCTCACCACGGTGGAACTGAGCCTGGCCTGCAAGGGCTTGAAGATCACGCGGGCGCGCTTGTTCCCCATCAATGCGGACCTGCATCCCGTGCTGCAGCCGCGCAATCTCACGCACAACCTCCCCGGCCCCTACGTGTCCGTGCCGCAGAACACGCCCGACCAACACACCATCTCACTGGAAGTGCGCTATTCGCCGGAGCGGGTCAACTTGACCGAGGTCAATATCGGCATGTCGGCCGATGGCGCCAACCCGGCCTTCAGCACGGTCAATCTGCTCGACCAGGCCAACATCCGCGGCAAGGACAGGATCACCTTCCCGCGTCTGAGGCTGCCCGACTTCCCGGGGCCGAAAATCGACAGGAAAGCCGTGCTCACCGTCCGCCTGAAGGGACGCGTCGGCAATGCCAACGCCGTGTCGGACCCCGCGGAAGGGGGACAAGTGGCGCTCAAGGGCGACACGGCGTTTATCCCGCTGTATCTTGCCCACAACGAAGCGGCGCTGGCGAAGCGGCGCTACGGGCCGCGCGATGACGGCGGCGATTCGTGGGCCACGCGCCTGACCATCGCCTGGCTGGCGGGAAAACCCTACCGTTTCAACGATATCAGCGGCCAGCACGTGACACAGGAGGCATCAGGCCGTTCCATCCTCGACCACGACGGCCACAGCGATGGCCAACAGATCGACATGCGCTACGCGGATGGCGCGGGCGGCTATTCGGACGAGCTGGGCGGCCTGGGCAATGGCGCCGCCATTTTGCAGCTGATCAACGATGCGGAAGCGGAAGTGGCGGCCGGCCTGCCGAAAAAGCCGAAACTGGCCAGGCTGGGGGCGTGGATCACGGCCAACCGGGCCATGCTGACCCTGGAAGCGGGCGCCGCCAGCACGCGCGTCGTCTACATCGGCCACCGTTTCATCAAGCTGGCCCTCATCGACGGCTGTTTCGCCAGCCCGCCGCACGCGCGGATACCGGGCGTGCCGGTGTGGACCAAACCCCTCAAGGTGAGCATCGACCCGTCCCACTTGCACCACTGGCATCTGAGCATGACGGCCCATCCTTGAACAGCCGGGCGGCGCCCCGGACGTATTCAGGCAGGCAAGTCGGACAGTTCCAGCTCCGAAAACCCCGCCCGGCGCCGCGCTTCCAGGTTGAACGGGCCGCGCAGGGTGGGCGCTTCGTAGCGCAGCGCCAGCTCGGCATAGGTGGCGCGCAGTTCCAGCCCCCGCTGATCGCACAGGTAGCCGTACCAGCGGTTGCCGATCTCGACGTGCCCCACTTCATCGCGCAAGATGATGTCGAGGATGGCGGCGGCGGCCATGTCTCCCGCCTGCGCCAGCTTGGCCCGCAGCGGCGGAATCGCGTCCAGGCCCCGCGCTTCCAGGGTGCGCGGCACCAGCGCCATGCGCGCCAGCACGTCGCCGCGCGTCTTGTCGACCATTTCCCACAGGCTATCGTGGCCGGGGAAGTCGCCATACGTATGGCCCAGCACCTGCAGGTGCGCCTGCAGCATGGCGAAATGCGTCGCTTCCTCCTTCGCCACGCGCAGCCAGTCCGTGTAGTATTCAGCGGGCAGGTCCGGGAAGCGCCACAGGGCGTCGAGCGCCAGGTTCATCGCATTGAATTCGATGTGCGCCAGCGCGTGGACGAGCATGGCGCGTCCTTCCGGTGTGATCATCGAGCGCCGTCCCACCAGGCGCGGCGGCACCAGTTCCGGACGCGCGGGCCGGCCCGGCACGGCGCCGGACGGCGCCAGCGGCGCCTTGACGTCCAGCGCCAGCCCGGCTGCGGCCATGGCCGCCACCATCGCCACCTTCGTTGCCGGGTCCGGTTCGAGCAGGCAGGCCAGCGCAAACGTGCGCAATTCCGCTGGCGCGGTGGAGGTCAAGGGAGATGGTTGCATGGGGCTGCTTTCTGGCGCGTTGCTTGGTAAGGCGCGCAGTGTATCAAATTGCCTGCCCCACGAGCCAGTCGGACAGCGCCTGCACTCTGGCCGGCAGCGGTGTGCGCGCGGCGTGCACGAGGTAATACGCCTGCGGGCTGGCCAAGTTGAATCCGCCGAACGGCAAGACCAGCTGGCCGCTGACCAGCCACGGCTGCACCAGCTGGCGCCGGCCCATGGCCACGCCCGCGTGGTGGATGGCCGCCTGCGCGCACAGGTCGGCGCGGTCGAAGCGCAGGCTGCGCGCGGGCAAGGTCACCTCCGGCGCCTGCCCGTCCAGCCACAACCGCCACTCGGCATCGGGCGCGCAGGCGGGCCAGGCCAGGGTGTCGTGCAGCAGCGTCGCGCCGGACAAGTTGTGTGGCGCATCGAGCAAGCCGTGGTCGCGCGCATACTGCGGGCTGCAGACGGGCGCCAGCCATTCATCCATCAGCTTGCGCGACACGAGGCCGGGAAAGTGGCCATCGCCATAGTGCAAGGCCAGGTCGACCTGGCCGGCGCGAAAGTCGACGGCGTCATTGCCCACGCGCAAGTCAATCGACACGTCCGGATACTGCGCAGCGAAGCCCGTCAGGCGCGGCACCAGCCAGCATTGCGCGACAGACGGGCGCGCATGCACGGTGACGCTGCCCGCCAGCGCATCGCTGCCGGCAAGGGCCGCATGCAGGCTGTCCCAGCCAGTTTGCAGGGCCGCGAAGATGCGCTCGCCGTCTTGCGTCAGCCTGACTTGCCGCGTCAGGCGCTCGAACAAGCGCAGCCCCAGCCCCGCTTCCAGCCGCGCGATACGGTGACTGACAGCGCTGGGCGTGAGCGCCAGTTCCTGCGCCGCCAGCGCGAAACTGGCATGGCGCGCCGCCACGAGAAAGGTGTGCAGGTTGGCGAACTGGCTGGCCGTGAGCGTGGCCCCAAGCGTGGCCCTGATCGGCGCGCCGGCCGGCATCAAGCGGCTCCGGCCGCCAGCAAGGCGCGGCCGCGCGCCACGTAGGCGGCCATCTCCTGCTCCGGCACCATGCTGCCGCCCGTGCCCCACACCAGATGCGTGGCCGTTTCCAGGTGCTGCTGGTATTGTGGCGCGGCCAGGACGGGCCGGATGCCGGCGAAACCGGCCACGGCGGACGGTTCCAGGCGCAAGCCTTGCGTTTGCTCAAGCGTCGCCAGCAAGCGGTACAGTTCTTCATCCGTCACGGTGGCGTAGCCGTCGATCAGCCGCTGCATGGCGCGTCCGACGAAACCGGACGGGCGTCCCACGGCCAGGCCATCGGCGGCCGTGACATTGTCGATACCGATTTCCTGCACGCTGATTCCCTCGTGCAAGCCCGTGTGCACGCCCAGCAGCATGCATGGCGAGTGGGTCGGCTCGACGAAGACGCAGTGGACGGCGTCGCCAAAGGCCAGCTTCAAGCCGAAGGCCACGCCGCCGGGGCCGCCGCCGACGCCGCACGGCAAGTACACGAACAGGGGGTGGGCCGCATCGACCGCGACGCCGCTTGCGGCGAACTGGGCTTTCAGGCGCTGGCCCGCCACCGCGTAGCCGAGAAACAGGTCGTGCGAGTTTTCATCGTCGACGAAGTGGCAGGTCGGGTCGTTCTCCGCCTGCCTGCGCCCCGCTTCCACGGCCACGCTGTAGTCGGTCGCGTATTCGACGACGGTGACGCCGTGGCTGCGCAGCTTGTCCTTTTTCCATTGCCGCGCGTCGGCGGACATGTGCACGGTGGCGCGAAAGCCCAGGCGCGCGCTCATGATGCCGATCGACAAGCCCAGATTGCCCGTGGAGCCGACGGCGATCGCATACTGGCCAAAGAAGGCGCGCACGGCGTCGCTGGCCAGCACGCCGTAATCATCGCCCTCCTTCAGCAAGCCGGCGTCGAGCGCCAGCGTTTCCGCATGCTTCAGCACTTCATAGATGCCGCCGCGCGCCTTGATGGAACCGGAAATGGGCAAATGGCTGTCCTGCTTGAGCCATAGCTGACCGTTCGTCATGCCAAGCGCCGCCTGCATGGCGGGCAGCGGCACGACGGGCGACTCGATGACGCCGCCGCTGGCTTGCGTTTCCGGAAACGCCTTGGCCAGATATGGCGCAAAGCGCGCCAGGCGCGCGCTGGCCTGCGCCACATCATCCGCCGTCAAGCCCACGTCGTGCAAGGCCTCGGCCGCCGGCGCAATGCGGGGATTGAACCAGCTCAAGGGCTGCAAGGCCATCAGTTCTGTAATCAGGGGAAATTTTTCGCACAGCGCGGCGATGGCGGAAGTGGGCAGCATGGCAACCTCGGAAAGGAACAAGCCATGATTAGACCGCATCCGGACGCGCCTGGCAAAGGATGGTTGATCAGGCAACAGGTGACGGGAGATCACCTGTGATGCCGCAACAGAAAAAAAGGCTATTTGCCAGGAGCAAGCGCCCTGGATTTTCTGCTGCTCAAGAACGATGCGATAAACACGGCTGGAAAACAGGCCAGCCACAGATAGCATCCGGCGCCGAATCCCAGCACCGCGTAAGAACCATTATCACTAGGAATTTCTTTAATGCCAAAGGTGGTCAGTGCCAGCACAAAGCCAAAAAAAACGGCCAGCATCGCGGCACTGGGCTTCTCTTTCGAAAAATACATGGCAAAAATAAGCAGCGGATTGGCAAACCAGGCAAAACTGCCGGCCAGCGGCCCTAGCCAGCCGAGCAATAACACGCCCCCACCCAGCAAGACTTCGTGGGAGTCCACGATTGCCGTTAAAAACAGGGATGCCACATATGCAACAACGCTCAGGGACAGCACGATGGCGGCGGCATCTTCGCCGAGTATTTTTTGATATTTCACAGGTTTCCGATGGCATGAACGGGTGAAACAGGACGACGATGAATTAACCAGGAAAAGTAATCCCCTTACGGCTTTAGCGGCACGGCACCCACTTCAGACCACCCCCGCAAGCCTCGCCATCGCACGCCTGTGCGGCAAACGCCGAAAACAGGACGCCATGCAGCATAACAAATTACCAAGAAGAAACATGCGCACATTGTCACAAGCACCTGGCCAGCGCCGATGCGGTGCATACGGCAAGCGCCTTCCCCTCCTGCGTCGGCAACGGGAAGGCGCCATTGCTGTTAGAACTTCAGCTGCAGCCCCAGATCAATCGACCGGCCCTCGGCCGGCAAGGCTTGCAGCGCGCCGCCATTCGCCTTCAAGCCCGACAGGTACACGCCGCCCAGCGGGTCCGCGTAGGCGCGGTTGAACAGGTTGCTCACGCCCGCGCTCAGGCTCGCCATCTTGCCCAGCGCCACGCTGCTGCGCAGGTTGACGAGGGCATAGCCGCCCGTTTCCGGTTCGAAGCGGCGCGCATCGACCTTGTCCTTGCGGGCCACGATCTTCGTTTCGATGCGGTTGCTCCAGGCGCCCAGCTTGTGCTCGACGGCCAGCAAGGCGTTGAACGGCATCATGCGGTACAGGTCGCCGCCATCGCTGCGCTTGCCCCGCGTATAAGCGGCATTGCCCATCACCATGAAACGGCCCCAGCGGGCACTGCTGGCCAGCGGCAGTTGCCACGCCACATTGGCGCCGTACAGCTTGGCGTCGTGATTGGCAAAGCGCAGCAAGTTGCCATTCGCGCCCATTTTCATGTACGGATGGAAAGACGCCAGCACGTCGACATCGATGTAATTGTCGACCTTGCTGTAATAGGGGTTGACGCGCACGAACCAGCCCTCCTCGCCACCGCCATGCCAGTCGGCCGTCAATGCCGCCGTGTAAGCCGTCTCCGGCTTGAGGTCGATATTGCCCACATAGCCGTTGCCATCGCCAAACCAGTTGGTCATGGTCATCGCCATCGAACCGCGGCCCCAGGAATAACGCTCGTACAGATTGGGCGAGCGCACCTTGCGCGCCAGCGCGAATTCATAGCTGCTGGCCGCATCGGGCGCAAACGTCGCTTGCGCCGAGGCATCGATATTCGTGTCGCGCTGGCTGCGGCTGCGCGCATTGAAAGCCTTGGCGGCCATCAGGTCCGGCATGTTCATCATGTTGGTGCCGTACGATTGCACGTCGCCCGTGTCCATGCGCACGGATTCGCCGCGCAAGCCCAGCACGCTGGTCCAGCGCGCATCGTGGCGCGTTTCCAGTTCGCCAAACAGCACGGTGCGGTCGCGCTTGCCGTCATTGATGTTCAGGTAAGTACGCGGCCCCATCATCATGGAACCGGGCACGGCCGGCCAGTAATCGTCGAGGCGGAAGCCGTGCCACTCCTGGCCCAGGCGCAACTCGCCCGCCGCCGTCGGCAAGCTGGCCATCAGCGCATAGCCCGTGTTGCGCCCATGCGTGAGCATCGGCATCGAGCCCTTGCGCTCGCTGCTGAAGAAGCCCATCTCGTGGTCCGTCTGCTGCCAGTAGGCACGCGCGTCCAGCACGCCCCAGCCGAATTCGCCCTTGTAAGCGAGATTGGCGAACTGGCCATGGTTGTCCGTCATATCCATGTACTGGTTGGAAAAACCCTGGTACGGGATGTGCTGCACGCCGGCGCGCAGGGTCAGCTGCTGGCCCTGGCCTTTCGCCGCCAGCACGATGGACTGGTTGATGCTTTCATACATGCTGGCCAGCACGGTGTTGCCATGGCCGTCTTCATAGCTGTGGCCGCGCGTGTAAGCGCCGCTGTAGCCGACGCTCAGGGTATCGCTGGCGGCCGACGCATTCACGCTGGTCGCCACGCTGTTGTTGACGCTGCGTCCCGAGACGGCAAAGCTGCCTTGCGTCAGCAAGCCTGCGCCGGGCCGGGCGAACACGGGCGCGTTCGACTGCACCTCGATGGTGCCGGCGATGCTGTCGCCGCCCGCGCTGACGGGCGTCACGCCCGCGATCAGGCGGATGCGCTGCACTTGTTGCGGATCAATGTAGGACAGCGGCGCATTCATATGATTGGCACAGGCGGACGTCAGTTCCATGCCGTCGATGCGGATCTTGATACGGTCATCCGCGAAACCATTGACTACCGGCAAGCCGGACACGCCGCCTCCGGCCGCCACGCTGTAGCCGGGCGTGCTCGACAGCATCAACGCCGTGTCGGCGACAGGACGGTAGCCGTCGCCTATGGCCGTGACGATGACTTTCATTTCGGGCAACACGGTGGTGCCGGCTTCGGTACGCGTTTGCGCCACGGCAGGCATGGCGATGGCGAGGGAAATCAATAACGGTAAATGTTTCATGGTGCTGCTTTCAGTTTCTGTATGGGCAAGACGAACAGGCGCCAGCGCACGACAAGTGCGAGGCAAGGCCGTTCAGGGAAAGGACAGATCAGAAAGCGGCGGGCGGGCCACGGGGCTGGACGGGCGTCCAGGCGAACAATGGCGTGGCGGATTGGTAGAACAACTCGGGCAGCAAGCCCTTGATGAGTTCGCCGGAAGCGAGCACGAGGGAGGTGGGCGGTATCGCCAGGGTGTCGGCATGCATGCTGCAGCACGGGCAATCGCCCATGCGCATGCCGCCCTTGGCGGGATCGGGCGTGTCCGTGGACAATTTCACGGGCAGCATGTTCATGCCGCCCGCCACCGAGCAAATCTCGAAGCTGGGCACGGCCTGGCCGCTGGCGACCGTGAACGCGCGCGACAAGGTGGGGGCGAGCGCCGCCATGAGGATGGCGAGGCACGCGATCCACAGGACGACGACGGCGCGGCCTTGGCGAATAAACATGGCGGCATTATAGCGACCGCCCTGCCCTGCAGCCAGCCATGTGGTCAAAGAAACTTTACAAAGCGTCCAGTTTCTTGATCTCGGCCTGCAAGTCCTGTTCGCTGAGCGGCAAGTAGCCCTCTTCGCTATCTTGCTGGGCCAGAATGATGGCTTGTCCCTGCGGCGACAGGGCCAGCTGCAAGTACGCTTTCACCAGCGGATCGAGCCCCTTCCCCGGCGTGCGGTTCACGTACAGCTGCACGGGCATGGTCAATGGATACTTGCCGGCGCGCACGGTGGCCTTGTCAGGACCGTAGTATGGCGTGCCCCGGGCCGCCGCCAGCGGCAGCACGCGCACCTGGTCCGAGATGGGTGCCGCATTGACCCAGCCCAGCACGGCAATGCCGTAGCGGTCGGCGGCCACGGCACGGATCACGGCTTCGCGCGAGGCCAGCGCCTCGTACCTGGCGGCAAACGGACGCTTGCCGAAACGCGCATGGCGCAAGCCCGTGGCGAAGCCGCCATCGTCGCGCAAGCCGTAGGCGTGGATGCGGCGCGGCGCCCAGTCCCCTGTCGCGCCCAGCTGCGACCACAGGTTGGCGTCGCCTCCCGGTGCGCCTGCCGTGAATGCCTGGCCCAGTTGCTCCATCGTCAAGCCCGCCAAGGGGTTGTCGCGGTGCACGTACACGGCGGGCGGCGTCTTCGCCGGCGGACGGGGACCGTGGCCGTTGTAGCCGATGCGCACGGGAGTGGCGTCGTAACCAAAGACTTGCCGGAAGGCAGCCTGATCGCCCGGCCACATGTCGCGCGTCAGCGGCGCAAACGCCGTGGCGCCCGCCGTCAGCGCGGGCATGCCGGCCGACGAGCCTTCCATGTGCAGGCTGAAGCGCACCTGCGGATGCTGGCGCGTAAACAGCGCGTTCAACTGCGTAATCACTTCTTCCAGGCCATCATTGCCGACGATGGCCACCGTGCCGTCACGGTTCACATAGGTTTGCGCGGGATCAACGGCCAGGGGCGCGGCCTGCACGGCGGACGCCAGCACGCAGCAAGCGGCCAGCGCGGTCTTTTTCAACAGCGTCATTCGAGTTTCTCCAGTTCAACCCTGGCTTGCGCGGCCGTCAGGGGCAGATAGCCGCCCGGCTGCGCGGCGATGATGGCCTGTCCTTCGCGCGACAGCACCAGGCGCAGGTATTCCTTTGCCAGCGGATCGACGGCCTGACCCGGCAAGCGGCGCACGTACAGGTACACGTAGCGGCCGTACGGGTAGCGTTGCGCGACCACTTCCTCGTCCGTGCCCGTCGTCGCCCGGCCATCCGCGCCCACGATGGCCAGCTGGCGCAGCTGCGGGTGCTGCACACCGAGCGCGGCCACGCCGATGCCGGCCGGGTCTTGCGCGATGCGGCCCGTGATGGCGGCCGTGTTGCCCAGCTCTTCGTGGCTGGCTGCCAGCGCCCTGCCCTGAAAATGTTCGCGCTGCAAGTAGTCGCCAAAGCCCGTGTACGCGGCCGTGCCGTACGGGTGGATCGCGCGCTCGCGCCATTCGCCGCTCAAGCCCAGCTGTCCCCAGCGGCTGAAGTCGCCGCCTGGATTGCCGACAGATAAAATTTGCGATACTTGCGCCGCCGTCAGCAGCGTCAAGGGATTGGCGCGGTTCACGTACACGGCCAGGGACGTGGCCAGGTGCTCGCCCGGCGTGGATGCCGTGTGCGCGATGCGGATTTCCAGCGCGTCGCGCCCCACGATCTTGCGGTATGGCACCAGCTCGATGGGATTGATGGCGCGGCCCATGGCGCCGAACAGCACCTTGTCGTGCATCAATAGCGGCACGGCGCTGCTGGTACCCTTGCAGTCAAACCCCAGGACGATGCCCGGATGGCTGGCCGAAAACAGGGCATTCCACTGGCCAACGACGGTAGCCACGTGTTCGGCGCCGCCTATCATGGCCGCGCCCGTCTTGCGGTCCAGGTAGCCGGCCGTGGCCGGCACCTTGACGGGCTGCGGCGCGTAGGCGGGCAAGGCGGGGTCGAGTGCGGCTGCGCCCGCTGCCGATGCGGACATGGCCAGCATCAGCGCCGCCAGCGACAAGGATGGGCTATTTGCCATCGCTGGCCCAGTCCACGGCCGCGTCGAACAGGCGCAGACCGGCCGGCGACAGATTCGTGAAGGTTTCATTGTCGAGGAAGAAGCTGACCCGGCGCGCAGGCGCCAGGCTGTCGTAATCCATGGTGGCGCCCTTTTCATAGCCGAAGATGGCAGCTTTTTCCGGTTCGCCATAGATGGTGGCGATGGTCGTCGCGCCCAGGCCAGGCTTGCCCCAGCTCATGGTGGCTTGCTTTTGATAAATATCTACCGTGCCGGCCGGCAAGCCGCCCGCCAGCGCGTGGGGCGCGTTGACCAGCCACACATAGCGCGACTTTTCCACCGTGCCATAGTCCACGCCGGCCCGCTTGCCCGTCATCGACATGTCGTCATACAAATCGTTTTCCCACGTCAGCACGGGCACCGTGACGTTGCGGTAAGCGCCCAGCAGGTCGCGGCCCCGGATGGTGGACGACAGGATCACCAGGTCCTTGCCTTGCGCGCCGGACACGGGCGCGTACTGGCTGTGCAGCGTGACGGCATAGCCGCGCGATTCCAGGTGTTCCTTGATTTTCTGGTCGAAAGGCAGGCTCTTGCCTTCCAGGCGCACCACCAGCAACACCTGCTTGCCAGGTGCAGTCTGCGCCGCCTGCACATGCAAGGTGCCTGCCAGCAGTGCCGCCGCCAGCGCGGCTTTGACGAGACGCATCACAGGTCCACCTTCATGCTCAGCTTGATGGCGCGCGGCGCACCGGACGCCAGACGCGTGCCGGCGCCAGCCCAGTAGCGCTTGTCGGCCGCATTTTCCACGTTCAGCTGCCAGACGACGGCTTTGTGCATGACCGTGCTCGCATAGCGGGCGCCGGCGCTGAACAAGGTCACACCGCCCAGGAATGCCTGGTTCAGGTCGTTGACGGGACGGGCGCTGTAGTAATACGCGCCGCCGTTGACGGACAGGCCAGGCACGGCGTCGAACGCGTAGGCGAGGAAGGCGCTGGCCGTGCGTTTCGACGCGTTTTCCGGCGCCTTGCCGTTGTAGTCGGCGTTGATGTGCTCGAATTTCGGGTCCAGGAACTGGGCCGAGGTTTGCCACGACAGCTGGCGCGTCAGCTTGCCTTGGGTCGACAGTTCCAGGCCACGGTAGCGCTGTTCGCCATCCGAAGTGAACACGTTGCTGCTGTTGGTGTAATAGCCGGGGCGCGTGATGTCGAACAGCGCGGCCGACACCAGGGTGCCGCCCGGCGTCAGCCAGCGCGCGCCCAGTTCCTTCTGTTTGCTCACGCCGGGCGCCATCTTGACGTTCTGGTTGACGGTGCCCGTCGGCCCCGTCTCGCCCTCTTCCAGGCCCCGCGCCGACGAGGCGTAGAACGAAATCGCCGGCGTCAGCTTGTAGACCAGCGACACCATGGGCGTCGTCTTGCTGACGTCATAGTGGCTGGCGCCCTGGTCGCTTTGATAGCTGGTGCGGCGCACGCCGATGACGCTTTGCCACTGCGGGCTGAAGACCATGCGGTCGAGCGCATACAGGCCCGTGTCGCGCGTGTCCAGCGCGGCCGTCGTCGGCGAAGTCGGCTTCGGGCCGAACACGACATTCGTCACGGGCACGGGGCTGTACAGGTTTTGCGATGCGATCGTGTAATTGCTCTGGTAGATAGGGTCTTGCGACTTGTCCGTGCGCGAGGCACCCAGGGTCAGTTCATGGGCAATGAAACCCGTATTGAAAGTGCCGGCCAGTTCCGCGCGCAGCAAGTCCGACGCCGTCACGTGATGCTGCATATTGCCCGTGATGCGGCCTGCTCCCGTGGCCAGTGCCGCCGCATTGTTCAGGCGGAAGATGGCCAGGCGGCGGTCGCGCGCCGTTTCCGAGTGACCCGCCTCGACCGTCAGGGCCCAGCCATCCGTGATGGCGTAGTCGGCGCGCAATTGCGCGTTTTTCGTCTGCGCCTCGAAATTCGACCAGTCGGGGCCGATCAGCTTGCGCGGGTCGACGGCGCGCGGCAAGCTGATCACGCCTTTCACGGCGGCCGGCAAGGCCACGCCCGCCTGCTCCGTCACCCGGCGGCGGTCGTATTCCAGGTCCGCTTTCAGCAGCAGCTTGTTCGTCACGCGCCAGTCCAGCGCAGCGGACACGAAGCTGCGGTTGCCGTTGCCCACATTATCCAGATAAGAACCCAGGGTGCCGCCGGCTGCATTCACGCGCACGCCGAATTCCTGCTCCGCGCCAAAGCGGCGGCCGATGTCCACGTTTGCCACGGCACTGCCCCGGTCGTCGAGACTCAGGCCCATGCTCGTGACGGGCTTGCTGCCGGCCCGCTTGGTGACGAAGTTGACCACGCCAGCCGGCGAGGTGAAGCCGTAATACAGGGCAGAAGCGCCCTTCAGCACTTCCACGCGCTCCTTGTTTTCCATGGGTACTTGCGAAAAGTTCATGATGGGCAGCGAGCCATTGAGGCGGTAATTCGTGCGGTTTTCCACGGCGATGCCGCGCACCACCAGTTGATCCCAGGTATCGCCGCCGTTTTGCTGGCGCGTCACGCCCGCCGTATTGCGCACGGCGTCATACAGGCCGGACACGGCTTGCTGTTCCAGCAATTCGCGCGTGATCACGTTGACTGTCGATGGCACGTCCATGATGTTGGCGCCACGGAAACTGCCCGCCTCGGTGGTGGTCGGCACCAGGCCTTGCGCGCGCGCACCCGTCACCTGCACCGCCTGCATGACTTTCTCATCGCCAGCCGTCAAGTCGTCCTGGCCGTTGGCGCCATTGGCGGCGCAGGCCGTGTGGGAAGCGAAAGCCAGCGACAAGGCGGCTGCCACTGGAAGTAGTTGCAAGGAAGGAAAAGCTGCGCGCATATAAACGGGTCTTTCAACAGAGAACAGTGATAGAAGGAAACTTCAAGTTACCGCGCATAATATCCGTAACGAGAATCATTCGCAATAAATAAGTGACAATTCGTGAGAATCAGAGAATTTCATAAGATAAACAGTCCGCCAGGCCGCCTGTTATCACTTGAACACGTTTGGATTTTGCAGACGCGGCCGCAAAGAGGCATACTGACAGTCACGGCGTGCAAGATGTGCCGCCCAACAAGATCAAAAGGTAAGTTCGTGAATACAATCGACAACAAAAGCGTGCAGACGAAAACATTTCGCTGGAAACGCTGGCAGCGCTGGGCCGTTGGCACAGGCTGCGCCCTGGCCGCCTACAGCGCGGCCGGCTTCTGGCTGGTGCCCTACATCATCAAGCACCAGCTGCCCAAATTTGCCGAGAAAGAACTCGCGCGCCAGGCCAGCATCGCCGACGTGCGCTTCAACCCGTTTACCCTGCGCCTGGAAGCGGACCAGATCGCTTTCAAGGAAGCGGCCAGCGCGGATGGCAAGGGCGGCGCACCGCTGCTGTCCATCGGCGCCCTGGCCGTGCAGCTGGAATGGAAATCCATCGTGCGCCGCGCCTGGAGCCTGGCGGAAATCCGCATCGCGGCGCCGCAAGCCCAGCTGACGATCACGCCGGAAGGCAAGTTCAACCTGGCCGAAGTGCTGGCCACCTGGCAACGCAACCATCCGGAAAAAAGCGAAGGCGGCATGCCGCGCCTCGTCATCGCCCACTTTGCGCTGGGACAAGGCAAAGTGGATTGGCACGACCAGAAGGCGGGCTATGCGGACAACTTCACGCCCATCAACTTTACGCTCGACAATATTTCGACCCTGCCCGACGCCAACGGCAGCTACAGCCTCAGCGCCGACGCGGCGCGCGGCGGCAAGCTGCACTGGCGCGGCACGGCCTCGCTCAGCCCGATCCGGGGTGAAGGCGAACTGATATTGAACGACGCTTCCCTGCCCGGCCTGGCCGCGTATCTGAAAGCCTATACGCGCGCCACGGTGACGAGCGGACAATTGTCGGCGCGCCTGCCCTACGCCTTTTCCTATGCGGACGGCAAGCTGGAAGCGAGCGTCAAAGGCGCGGGCCTGGCCCTGCACGACCTGGCGCTGGTGCGCGACGGCAAGGGAGAAGCATTTACTTCGCTCAATACTTTGGGCGTCGCCGGCGTGAACGTGGACCTGGCGCGCCAGAGCGTCACCGTGGATAAAATCAACTTGTATGGCGGCAAGGTGGCCGTACGCCGCGACAGCAAGGGCGAGATCGACGTGGCGAACCTGATGCTGCCGGGTAATCCCGCGCCCGCCGCCACCGCGCCAGCCGCACCAGCCAAGCCTGGCAAATGGAAGGTGGATTTAAAACAGCTGGCGCTGGCCAATGTGGACGTGTCCGCCATCGATGAAACCGTCTCGCCAGCCTTGCAGCTAAGCGCCAGGCAGCTGCAGCTGAACTTGCAGCTGGCCTTGCAGCAAGGTCCAGCGGGCATGGCTACCGTGATCGACGGCGCGAGCTTCAGCCTGGCCGACCTCGCCATGCAGCGGGGCGCGCAAACGCCGTTCAAGCTGGCCCAATTGGGCTTTACGGAAGGCAAGATCGACCTGGCGGCGCATGCCGTGCACCTGGGTTCCGTGACGGCCAGCGGCGCGCAGATCGACCTGGCGCGCAACCGCCAGGGCGAATTTGCGATTGCGCAAAAGCTGCCCGTGTTTGCCTCCGGCAAAACCGACCCGGCCAAGGATGCGCCATCCGCGCCGTGGTCCACCAAAGTAGACAAGGTAGAGCTGAGCAAGTTCGGCGCCCGTTTCGATGATGCGGGCACGGGTATCAAGGGTAATCTGCAGGATGCCAGATTGTCCCTGCACAACGTCAGCAACGATATGCAGCAGGCGCTGCCGTTCGAGCTGGGCGTGGGCCTGCGCGAAGGCGGCGTGCTCACTGCCAACGGCAAGTTCGTGCCGGGCACGGGCGCCGTCGATGCGCAATTGAATTTGAAACAGCTGACCCTGGCCCCCGTGCAACCCTTGCTGGCGCAACATCTGAAACTGAAGCTGGCGGGCGGCTCGCTCTCCGGCAGCGGCCGCCTGACGACGGGCGGCGGCGCGCCGAAAGCGCCGAAAGTACGCTATGTGGGCGGCGTGGACATCGCCGGCCTCGTGCTCAATGAAACGGATGGCAAGCGCTTTGCCTCGTGGAAAAGCGTGCGCGCCGACAAGCTGACGGCCAGCGTGGGCCCCGATTTTGTCGACATCCCCGAATTGCGCGTGGTGGAACCGAACGCCCAGCTGATCATCGAAAACGACCGCAGCCTGAACGCGCAGCGCCTGCTGGTGAAAGCGCCGGAACCGGCCGCGCCCGCGCCGTCGGCCACTGCCACGCCGGCCGCCGATGCCGCCTTCCCCGTGCGCGTGCGCCGCGTGCGCCTGCAGAATGCCAAGCTGGACTTTGCCGACCTGAGCTTGCGGCCCCAGTTCGCCGCGAAGATATATGAATTGAATGGCGTCGTCACGGGCCTGTCGACGAAGCGCGATGCGCGCAGCCAGATCGAGCTCGACGGCCGCATCGACGAATTCGGCCTGGCCCGCGTGCGTGGTCAATTAAATCCGTTCGCCCCGACCGACAACACGGACTTGAACGTGGTGTTCAAGAATGTCGACATGGTGTCCGCTTCGCCGTACACGATGAAGTTCGCCGGCTACAAGGTGGCTGAAGGCAAGATTTCGCTGGACTTGCAATACAAGGTGCGCAACCGTCAGCTGGACGGCACCAACCAGATCGTGCTCGACAAGCTGACCCTGGGCGAGCGCATCGACAGCCCGGACGCCTTGAAACTGCCGTTGGAACTGGCGCTGGCTATCCTCAAGGATAGCGACGGGCGCATCGACCTGGGCTTGCCCGTGTCGGGCGACATGAACGACCCGCAATTCAGCTATGGCGCCCTGATCTGGAAAGCCGTGGGCAATGTGCTGACGAAAATCGTCACGGCGCCGTTCCGCGCGCTGGGCAACTTGCTGGGCATCAGCGCCGACAAGCTCGAAGCCATCGACTTCGATGCGGGCAGCGCCGTGCTGCTGCCGCCGGAACGGGAAAAGCTCAAGCAGGTGGCGCAAATCCTCGCCAAGCGCGAACAGCTGAAGCTGGCCGTGCCGGGCCAGTACAGCGACACGGATGCGGCCGCCCTGCGCGCCCAGGCCGTGCGCCGCGCCGTCGCCGCCAAGGCCGGCATCAAGCTGGAAGCGGGCGAGGAACCGGGACCGTTGAACCTGGGCGAACGCAAGATACGGGGCGCCCTGCGCGACCTGTACGGCGAACGCTTCGGCAAGGCCGAGCTGGACAAGCAGAAAAAGGCGGCGGAATCGGCCGTACCAGCCACAGCGGCGGCAGCCTCCGCTCCGGCGGCGGCGAAGATTCCCGTCTTCCAACGCCTGGGCAAGCTGATCGAGGGCGAGCCGCAAGTGGCCGACACGGGCGCCTTCTACAACGGCTTGCGCGAGCAGCTGGAAGCCAAACAACCCCTGCCTGCCGACGCCTTGAGCAAGCTGGGCGCCCAGCGCAGCGCGGCCATCCTGGCGGCCCTGCAGCAGGACGGCACGCCGGCAGCCAGGGTCAGCGCGGGCGCGCCCGAAAAAACGGATGCCGCGCCGGGCAAGCTGGTGGGACTGAAGCTGGGACTGGCCACGCAATAAGACACGGAGATAATCTGACGCATGAAAAACCTCGACAAGGTAACGCCCTATGCATCGTCTGTTACACAGGGCGACTTGTGCACCATGACAACGCTCGTCGCTGAAACACAGGTATCGGCAAAAGACAGCATTGCATTTGCTGAAAAGACGCTGCTGGCGAACTATGTATACGGGAAAAATGGCACGTACAAGCTGATTTATACGGTGGTCGGGATTGGTGGCAATATCGACAACTACATCGAGGATGACGGCATCTTGCCGACACTGTTCCTGAGTCCGGATCAGGAAAACTATGTGTCCGTCATCCCCTATCATCCTGACAAGGAACTGGAAATCAGCATCCCCCTCTTTGATCGTGAAGACGTGGAAATGCCGAAGGGCAGCCGTCCATTTACAGGAACCTTCATCGGGACAACGGAAACCTGTTCGATATTCCACGATGTGGATTTCTATGACAGCAAGCCCGACAAGATCCTGGCCATCGAATTTATCAATGGAAAACTAAAAAAGAAAAACAATATCAAGGTCCCATTGCCCGCGAATAACAGAATCAGCATTGCCAACAAGGCGATTCATTTGCTGGCCAATGAAGACAGCCTGCTCCTGCACCGCGAGCTTGATGAAAAAGGCAATGTGACCCGCCATCGTGAAATCGACTCGGATGGCATCTATGTTTTGCAGATATTAGGCGCTTCCTTCGACGGGAATTCTTATCTGCTGGCACAGGAAAAAGACAAGCTCGTTATCCAGAAAATAGATGGGAATGGTGCAAGTGCCGTCATTGAATTGGTGGATTTTGCTGATCCATTGTTCAATACATGGCAGCCGGTCAACATCGGCGACGACACTTTCATCACCCGATTCAATAGCGAGTTTGGAAATGGCTGGCTGACCACGAAAAATGATCAGTTATTGGAAATCTTCTATAGCAAAGGTGAGCAAGGCTACAGGAACTTGCTGACCAACGAGCTTTTGTCCATACCCCGTGACAACCTGATCATTTCCAGCATCAACAAGACGAGCGATCGTGCTTATGCGGTAGTGCTCTACCCGATGGCAGACGACAACGCGGGCAATGCCGAACTGATCGTCTTGAATCGCCGCTTGCAGTAAGGTCGGGCGCCTCAACGGCAGTTCATCCGCGGCATGGCCAGTCCATGCCGCGGATGCGTAGCGCTTATTTCGCTTTCCCCGCTTCCTTCACCGCTTCGTCCGGCAAGGCAAACGCCACCAGGCTGTCGCCCATCTTCGTGCCCAGCGAACCGTGGCCGCCGGCCATCACCACCACATATTGCTTGCCCGTCTTGTCGGAGACATAACTCATCGGCGTGGCCTGGCCGCCGGCAGGCAGGCGGGCTTTCCATACGGTCTTGCCGTTGCGCACGTCGTAGCCGCGGATGTAGTAGTCGAGCGTACTGCTGAGGAAAGCTACGCCGCCGCCCGTGGTGCTGATGCCGCCCAGGCTGGGCACGCCCAGCGGCAAGGCGATGGGCACGGGAGCGCTATCGCGCGTGGTGCCGTTCTTGTGCATCCACACTTTTTTCATGGTGCGCAAGTCGACGGCGGCGATATAGCCCCAAGGCGGCGCCTGGCATGGGAAGCCCAGCGGCGACAGGAAGGGCTTGATTTCCACGGCAAACGGCACGCCCGTCTGCGGCTGCAAGCCCATTTCCGTGCCCGTGCCGCCCGGCGCATTGGCTTGCGCGCGCGGCACCAGGCGTTCCAGGAAGCCCATGTAGTCGGGGTTGACCAGCAGCAACTGACGCACGGGATCGACGGCCGCCCCGCCCCACTCGAAGATGCCGAGCGGACCGGGCGAAATGATGGCGCCCTTGATCTTGCCTTCAGCCACCGTTTGCGGCGTGAACGGCCCTTCATAGCGGTGCTGGCGGAAGATGATGCGGCACGCCAGCTGGTCGAACGGCGTCGTGCCCCACATATCCGTTTCGCTGATGTTTTTCTCGGGCAAGAACGTGAGGGCCGAGAATGGCTGCGTGGGCGACAGCTTGTCGCCGGGGGCCGCGTTAGCGGTCGGCACGGGTTTTTCCGGCGCCGGCACGACCAGGCTGCCGTCGCGCCGGTCGATCACATAGATATCGCCCCGTTTCGTCGTGGCCACCACGGACGGTACCTTGCCTTTCGGCGTGTCGATGTCGACCAGGGTGGGCTGGCCGCCAATATCCATGTCCCAGATGTCGTGGTGCACGGTCTGGTACACCCAGCGCACCTTGCCCGTCGCCAAGTCCAGCGCGACGATGGCGCTATTGTATTTCTCGCCATGGGGGTTGCGGTTGCCGCCCCACGTATCGGGCGTTTCGTTTCCCATAGGAATGTAGACCATGCCCAGCTTTTCATCCACGCTGGAGACGCCCCAGGAATTCGGCGAATTGTTGGTGTACGTCTTGCCATCGGCAATCGGCGCCGTGTCGTCCGGGTTCGAGGCATCCCAGTTCCACATCAGCTTGCCCGTGACGGGATCGTAGCCGCGGATCACGCCAGACGGCTCCTCGGTGGAAAAATTGTCGGTCACGCTGGCGGCCATCACCACCACGTTTTGCGCCACGGCCGGCGGCGACGTCGGCATCAGGAAGCCCCGCTTCTTCATGCCCATGCCGTGGTACAGGCCGATGACGCCATTTTCGCCAAAGCTCTTGCACGCTTCGCCCGTATCGGCGTTGACGGCGATCAAGGTCGCATCCATGGTGGGCGCGAAGATGCGGCGCGGGCATTCCATGCCGGCCGCTTCCGGCGCCGGGCTGTCCTTGGCGCGGCCCGCATTGACGTCCCAGTAGGCAACGCCGCGGCAAATCATGTGCTGGTAGCTGGACGCGTCGCGGTTGATCTTCGGATCGTGGCGCCAGAGCTCCCTGCCCGTGTCCGGGTCCAGCGCGATGACGATGTTATGCGGTGTGCACAGGTACAGCATGCCGTTGACCTTCAGCGGCGTGACTTCGTTGGCGATCTCGCCCGGATCCGTCGGCCCCTTGAAGTCGCCCGTGTTGTAGACCCACGCCTGTTTCAGCTGCGCCGCGTTGGCCGGCGTGATCTGCGCGGCCGGCGCATAGCGGTCGCCATAGCCGGAGCGGCCATATGCGGCCCAGTCGTTGGGCGCCACGCCGGGCGCGAAATCGCCTGCGGGCACGGCGGCCATGTTCTCGGCCGGCACTTCGCCATGCAAGGTGTAATAGTCCTGGAACAGCGAGAACACGCCCACGGCGGCCGTCAGCACCACGGCGGCGGCCAGCGCGCTCTTGCCCGCGTCGCGCGGTTTCGCCCCGGCCGTCAAGGGCGGATCGAGGCGGCGGTCGATGAACGGCAGCAGCAGCCAGACGGCGGCGGCGAACCAGATATCGAGGCGCGGCAGCAATTGCCACCAGTCGAACTTCACTTCGATCACGGACCAGATCAGGGTGCCGAACAGCAGCAGCGCGAGGAAGAGCTGGGCGCTGCGCCGCCTTTTCCACACGAGCGCGCCGGCAACTATCATGCCGATACCCGCCACGACGTAATACCAGGAACCGCCGAGGCTGACGAGCCAGGCGCCGCCGCCAACGAGCGCCAGGCCCAGCAAGATAAAGATGACTGCGGTGATGACAAGCAAGGGTCCAGGCCGGGCAGAGGCAGTCATGATGCTCCTTTACAAGAGTCAGTCGGCGGCACGCGCCTGCGCACCGTATTTGATGGCAATCAATGAAATTGCATTTTTTCACTAATTGACAAAGCGTGCCACACGCCAGAACGCCCGCCGCGTGCCGTGTGGCTTTTTATACACGACATGCGCGTTCAGCCAGCTTCTGCGATGCGATTTTGATGAAAAACATAAATTAAAATAGATAAACAACAAATTTCTCGAATAAAACAAATTTTTGGCGTAAAATGAAAAAACTCATCCAGGCAAAGTATTTTTCTTGAATTTCACTTCATTGGAGCGGCGCCCATCATGACCATCGCTAAACGGCTGTACGTCTTGATCCTTTCCGTCGTCCTGGGACTGGCCGCCCTGGCGGGCTTTGGCATCTACCAGATGGACCGCGTGTACACGGCGGCCAGCTATGCCACCGTCAACACGGTTCCCAGCCTGCTGACCCTGAACCAGGCATTCGTGCCGTTCACGCAGATGCGCACGGCCGTCTGGCAGCACATGGCCAGCAAGGACGCCGCCAGGCGCGACAAGCTGGAAGCGGGCATCAACGAGGCGCGCGCGGCGGTCGGCAAGGCGCTCGACCAGTATGAAAAGGAAAACATTTCAGATGAGCAAGACAAGGCGCTGCTGGCCACGGACCGCGCCGTGCTGCTGCGCTACGACGCCGTGCGCGACAAGGTGCTGGCGCTGTCGAAGGCGGGCGAACTCGACGCCGCACGCGACTTGCTGATGGCAAGCCAGCCCCTGATCAAGGAACTGGTCGACGCCCTCGCCGCTCATCACCGCTACAACGAAACCCTGGCCGCCAGGGGGGCTGCCGACGGCGCCGCGGCCGCGGCCAGCGCGCGCTGGATTTCATGCAGCTTGGCCCTGGCCGTGACGGCCCTGGTGGCCGGCATGGGCCTGCTGCTGGCGCGGCGCATCGCCGCCTCGCTGGCCGATGCCATCGGCGTGGCCCGCACCATCGCAAGCGGCGACCTCAGCGTGCAGGTCAGCGCCGCCTCGCACGACGAGGTGGGCCAGCTGATGACGGCCCTGGCGGAGATGAGCGGCAGCCTGGTGCGCATCGTGGCCGAAGTGCGTGCCGGCACGGACACCATCGGCACGGCGTCAAGCGAGATCGCGGCGGGCAACCTGGACCTGTCGGCGCGCACGGAGCAGCAGGCCGGCTCGCTGGAAGAAACCGCGTCGGCCATGGAAGAATTGACGGCCACCGTGCGGCAGAATGCGGACAACGCCCGCCAGGCCCGGCAAATGGCCGTCAGCGCCTCGGACCAGGCGCAGCGGGGCGGGCAAGTGATGGACGACGTGATCCGCACCATGCAAGCGATCGACAGCTCGTCCGCCAAGATCGCCGACATCATCGGCGTCATCGACGGCATCGCCTTCCAGACCAATATCCTGGCCCTGAACGCGGCGGTGGAAGCGGCGCGCGCCGGGGAACAGGGACGCGGCTTTGCCGTCGTGGCCACCGAAGTGCGCAACCTGGCGCACCGTTCGGCGGCGGCCGCCAAGGAAATCAAGGCACTCATCGGCGACTCCGTGCAACAGGTGCAACAAGGCGGCAAGCTGGTCCAGCAGGCCGGCGCGACCATGACGGAAGTGGTCGACACGGTGCGCAGCGTCACCGGCATCGTCAGCGAAATCTCGGCCGCCAGCGTGGAGCAAAGCACGGGCATCGAGGAAATCAACCGCGCCATCGCGCAGATGGATGAAGTCACGCAGCAGAATGCGGCCCTGGTCGAGGAAGCGGCGGCGGCATCGCAATCGCTGCAGGAGCAGGCGGCCAAGCTGGCCGACGTGGTGGGCACCTTCAAGCTGGCGCAAGGGCAAGCCGGCGCGGCGCCCCGCGCGCCTGCCGCCCGGCGGCCCGCACAGCACAAGGCCACGCTCAGGCTGGTCGCCACGCGCCACGCGGGCCAGGCCAGGAACACGGCGCCGGCCGGCGCCGATGCCGGCGACTGGGAAGTATTTTAGGTCCGCCTCACGCAGGATCACGCGCATCGTCCGCACCGGAGCACCGCCATGAACGCCTTTCTCTCCATCCCCCCCTTCCTGCGCTGCGAAGAGCTGTCGCTGATGCGCCCGGCGCTGGCGCTGGCAGGCCTGCTGTTGCTGCTGGCCGCCCTGCTCTGGCGCCGCACCCGCTGGCGCCAGTCTGGCCGCGCGCCAGCGGCCGGCAGCAGCACGCCGTCCGACCTGCATCAACTGCTGCAGATGCGCAAAGCGGCCCCGCCGGCCAGGGGGGCTGACAGCGCACCGCCGCCGCAAGCGCCCAGGGCGCCGGGCGCGCCGCCATTCGAACTGGCCCGCCTGGACGCCATGTTCGGCCACGACCGGCGCCTGCAGGGCGAGATTCTGGCCCTGTTCGTGGCCGAGACGCGCGACCGCCTCGCCGGCATCGCCCATGCGCTGCGCTGCGAGCGGACCGCCCCGGCGCGCGTGCTGGCGCAGGAAATTCTCGACGGCAGCCTGGCCATGGGCCTGCTCCCCTTGCAAGCGCTGGCGCGCCAGGCCGTGCATGCGGGCTTTGCCAACGATATCGGCGCGCTGCGCCGCCTGCACGCGGAACTGCTGATGGCGCTCGACACGCTGTCGCAAGCCGTCACGGCCCTGCAAACGGGCGCGGTGCTGGCAGAGGAGCGCAGCGGCGCAGGCAGCCGGCCATGAGCGCGCATCCACCTGGCGCGCCTGCCCGGCCCTGAACCAGCCAGGTTTTTATTGAATTCATCTAATTCGTTAAAATTGATTTTTTGAGCGCGATTGCGTATCATCTCCTTCAACTTCATCCGCGACCAGACAGCCCATCATGCACACTGCAGACGTTTGCACTACCCAAAAGGCCGCCGAAATCCTCGGCATCTCGGTGACATCCGTGCAGCAACTGGTCGAGGCCGGCGTGATCGAAGCCTGGAAGACCAAGGGCGGCCACCGGCGCATTCCCCTCGCGGCCGTCGAAGCCTACAAGGGCAATCCCGGCCAGCCGGGCCAGGACCAGCGCGCCGCGCGCGCCGGCCGCCCCGCCCCGTCGGGCCGCCCGCCCTCCATCCTCGTCATCGAAGACAATCCGATCGAACGGGCGCTGTATGAAAAGCAGATCGGTTCCTGGGGCTTGCAGGCGGACTTGCGCTTTTGCGAAAACGGCTACCAGGCGCTGATGGAAATCGCCCGCGACCAGCCCGACATCTTGCTGGCCGACATCATCATGGAAGGCATCGACGGCTACGAGGTGATCCGCACCATCCTGGCCGACCCGCTGCTGGCGGACATGCACATCGCCATGCTGTCGAGCCTGACGCCGGAGGAACTGCAAGAACGGGGCGGCGTGCCGCCCGGCGTGGTATTTTTTGCCAAGCCCGTCAATTACGACGAACTGCGCGGCTATCTGCGCGCCTGCTGCGCCGGCCATGCGCGGCGCAACAGCCTGGCCGCCTAGCCGGCCACCGCCTTCCCCCCGCCACGGAGCCGCCATGCCAGCCTATCGCCACATCGATCCTGCCGTGCTGTTCCAGGCCACCGGGCGCGACCTGGAGATGTTCCGCGCCCTGTCGCAGACCTACCTCGATACGGCGCCGGCCATGTTTGCCCGCGTCGAGCAGGCCGTGCGCGGCGGTGCGGCGCAAGCCATCGTGCACAGCTGCCATACCTTGCGCGGCACCGTCGTCCTGCTGGGCGCCAGCGCCCTGGCGGCGCGCCTGGCGGAATTCGAGCAGCTGGTGCGCCACCAGGGTGTGCCGGCAGCGAACTGGCTCGATGAGACGGCGGCGCTGGTCGGCGCGGTGGAGCAGGAGGTACGCCGCAGCATGCTCGACTACACGGGCGCGCAGGCATGAACGCGCGCCAGGCCGCCCTGCGCCTGGTGCACCGCTATCGGCCGCGCACCACGGCGGCCGTCGTGGGCCTGGTGCTGGTGGGCCTGCTGGCGCTGCGCATCGTCGTCTCCGGCGTGCTGCTGCACCGCGAAGCCGTCGACGACTGGAAACAGGACTTGTCCAAGCTGTCGCTGCTGCTGGCGGAAAACACGGCGCAGAGCATGACGGCGGCCAGGCTGGTGCTCGACGGCGTCAGCCGCGACATCGATGCCGCCGCCCCGGCAGACGCGCAAGCGCTGGCCGCCGCCGTCGGCACCCCGGCCATGCAGCAGATGCTGCGGCACAAGATCGGCGGCGTGCCGCAAGTGGACGGGGTATCCATCGTCGGCGGCGATGCCAAGGTGCTGGCCTTCAGCCGCGCCTTTCCCGCGCCGCCCATCCGCCTCGACGAGCGCGATTACTTCGAGTATCACCGGCGCCACCCGGACGGCGGCATGCATGTCAGCGCGCCCGTGCAAAACAAGGGCGATGGCGCCTGGACCTTCTATATCAGCCGGCGCATCAGCGGCACGGACGGCCGCTTCCTGGGCGTGGTGCTGGTGGGCCTGTCGTGCGACTTCTTCAGCAAATTCTTCCAGAACGCCAGCATCGGCGAACACACGGCCTTTTCCCTGTACCGCAGCGACTACACGCTGCTGGCCCGTTGGCCGGCCGTACCCGCCATGATGGGCAAGCGCAACCTGACGGGCAGCACCTACGGCCTGCTGGAACAGGGCAAGACCGATGGCGTGCTGCAGGTGGACTCGCCGCGCGCGGCCGACCAGGGGCGCGCGGTCGACCGCCTGGCCGCCATACGGCTGGTGCGCGACTATCCGCTGGCCATCAACGTGACCGTGACGGACGACGTCTACCTGGCGGGCTGGCGGCGCATGCTGCTCACCATGGGCGGCGCGGCCGTCGTCAGCCTGCTCGTGCTGGCCGCGGCCGTCGCACTGATCCTGGCCCTGCTGCGGCGCCAGGAGCGCGACGCGGCCACGGTGCTGGCGCTGCAGGAGCGCGCGGCACCAGCGCATGCCGCCAAGCCGCCGGAACAGGAGATAGTGCAGGGCGCGCGCATCCTGCTGGTCGAGGATACGGCGCTGAACCGCCAGCTGGTGTGCCTGCAGCTGGGCACCTGCGGCTACGCCATCGACACGGCGGAGAACGGCGCGCTGGGCCTGCAAGCGCTGGCCGAACAGCAGTACGACCTGGTCCTGATGGATTGCATGATGCCCGTCATGGACGGCTACCAGGCGTGCCAGGCCCTGCGCGCCCGCGAAGCGGCCAGCGGCGCACGGCGCCTGCCCGTCATCGCCCTCACGGCCGGCGTCACCGACGACGACCGGCAGCGCTGCGCGGCGGCCGGCATGGACGATTACCTGTCCAAGCCCTTCACGGCCGCCCAGTTGCGCGCCATGGTGGAACGCTGGCTGGCGCGCTAGCCTCCGCCTGCCGCCTGGCGGCAAATTGGCCACACTATCACCTGCGTAGTCATGCGCAAAAGTTGTTCTCCGTGCATATCGGGTATAGCATCGCCACATGACCTACCACACAGACGCGGCGGCAGTGCACAGGCGATTGATCGAATGGCTGTTTTTGCTCCTCGGGCTGCTGATCGTGGCTGCCGCCCTCGCCTACGCGCACCTGGCCGAAGCGTCGCGGCACGATGCGGCCGAGCGCGAAAGGCTCAGCGTGCTGACGGCGCTGCTGGCAAAAAATATCGAAGTCGACCTGGCATCGACCAACCTGGTGCTCGACGGCGTGATCCGCGACTACCTTGCCGCCGGCGCCGCGCCCGACGCCGGGCAAGCGCTGCCCCGGCGCCTGGCCGCGCTGGTCGACGCCATGCCGGGCGTGCGCACCATGCTGGTCATCGATGCAGGCGGCAAGCCGGTCGCCACCAACATCCCGGAACTGGCCGGCCAGGATTTTTCGCGCCGCGGCTACTTCCAGACGGCGCGCGACGCCCCCGATGCGCACATGCTGTACATCTCGGCGCCTTTCCTGTCCTTCAAGCGGGACCTGGTCATCACGGCGGCGCGCATGGTGCAGGACCGGCAAGGCCGCTTTGCCGGCGTCGTCGTGGCCACCTTCGACCCCGACTATTTCACGGCCAAGTTCCGCACCGCCATGTATGCGCCCGACGTCTGGGCCGTGGTCGTGCATGGCGACGGCCGGCAATTCCTGAACTATCCCCCCAGGAACGCCAATGGCGGCAATGTGGACGCGCCCGGCAGCTTCCTGCGGCGCTTTCGCGACAGCGGCTTTCAGGCGGGCGTGCTGAGCGGCGTCGAGATTGCCGGCGCCGGCGGGTCCGCCTCCCCCCGCGTCATGGCGATGGCAACCATCGCCCCCGCCGCGCTGCACATGGACCGCGCCCTGATCATCGGCCTGAGCCGCGAAGAAGCGGCCATCGCGGCCCCGCTGCGGCGCCAGGCGCTGGGCTACGTGCTCGGTTTTGCCATGCTGGCGCTGGCCGCGGCCAGCCTGCTGTTCTGGAGCCAGCGGCGGCGCCGACAGCAGGCGGCCTGGCAGGTGGAACAGGAAAGGGAACGCCAGGCCATGCAAGCCGTGTCCGACAGCGAAACGCGCTTTCGCACCCTGATCGAAGATGCGCCCCTGGCGATCGCCATCCTGCGCCATGGGCGCTTCGTGTATTCCAATCCGCGCTACCGCCACCTGCATGGCTATGCGCCCGAGGATGACCTGAGCGGCCTGGCCTGGCGCACCATGCTCACGGCCGACTCGCAAGTGGCGCTGGCAAGCAACGAGACGCTGATCGAGGCCGATTCGGCCAGCGAACAGGTGTTTGAAGCCGTCGGCCTCGACAAGCAGGGCCGGCCCGTGCCCACCCTCAAGACCAGCACGCGCGTGATGCTCAAGGATGGGCCGGCCACCTTGATCTTTGCCCAGGATATTTCCGCGCAAAAGCAGGCCGAGGCGGCCATGCTGCTGGCGCGCGACGGGGCCGAAGCGGCCAACCGCAGCAAGGCGGAATTCCTCGCCAACATGAGCCATGAAATCCGCTCGCCGCTGAACGCCATCCTCGGCATGGCCTGGCTGCTGGAAAGGGGCCGCCTGGATGAAGAGGGACTGTTGATGACGCGCAAGATCCGCGCCGCAGGCCAATCCCTGCTGGGCATCATCAACGACGTGCTGGACGTCTCGAAAATCGAGGCCGGCCACATGCGCATCGAACAGGCGCCGTTCCGCCTGGCCGAGGTGATCGAAAAGATTGCCGCCAGCATGGGCGTTGCCGCGCACGACAAGCCGATTGAGGTGTGGATCGGGCCGTTGCCCGACGGTATCGACCACATGCTGGGCGACGCGCTGCGGCTGGAGCAAGTGCTGGTCAACCTGGGCAGCAATGCCATCAAGTTCACGCCGCAGGGCACGGTCGAGCTGCTGAGCACGCTGGACAGCCGCGACGGCGACGCCGCCGTGCTGCGCTTTTGCGTGCGCGACACGGGCATCGGCATCGCCCCCGAGGTGCAGGAAGCGATCTTTTCCGCCTTCGCCCAGGCCGACAGTTCCACCACGCGCCGCTTCGGCGGCACGGGACTGGGCTTGACCATCTGCCGCCAACTGGTCCGCCTGATGGGCGGCACCCTGCAGCTGAAAAGCCGCCTGGGCCAGGGCAGCGAATTCAGTTTCACGGTGCCCCTGCAATTGATGCCCGCCGGCGCCCTGTCCTCGCCCGACATGCAGGGCCTGCATGTCTTGCTGGCCGACGACAACGCCGGCACGCGCGAGGCGGTGGGCGCCGCGGCGCGCGGCCTTGGCTGGAGCGTGCATGCCGTGTCCGGCGGCCAGGCGGCACTCGATTATGCGCTGGCCTGCGCCGAGGGCGAGCGGCCCGGCGTCGTGGTGCTGGCCACGCACATGCCGGACCTGGACGGCGAAGCGACGGCGCGCGCGCTGCGCGAATACCTGCCGCCGCAGGACTGCCCCGTCGTCATCCTGGCCGCCAGCGGCGCGCCGGCGACAGCGCCGGCACGGCGGCGCACCGACCCGGTCTATGCCGCCGATGCCATCCTCAACGAGCCGGTGACCGCTTCCAGCCTGTACAACGCGGTGATGGCTGCGCGCCAGCAGCGCGCCAGGGATGCCGGCCTGGACGCCAGCCTGGTTCCGCTGGAAGAGCGCCAGCTGGCCGGCGTGCGCGTGCTGGTGGTCGACGACAGCGAAATCAACCGCGACGTGGTCAGGCATATCCTGTGCGACCAGGGCGCCGTGCCCTCGTTCGCCTGCGACGGCCGGCAGGCGCTGGACTGGCTGCTGGCCCACCCCGCCGACGTCGACATCGTGCTGATGGATGTGCAGATGCCCGTCATGGACGGCTTGCAGGCGACACGCGCGCTGCGCCAGTTGCCGCAGTTCCAGGACTTGCCCGTGGTGGCGCTGACGGCCGGCGCCTTCCAGACGCAGCGCACGGCGGCACTGGAAGCGGGCGTGAACCATTTCATCAGCAAACCGTTCGACGTGCCGCAGACCATCGCCCTGGTGGCGCGCGCGCACCGGCGTCATGCGCAAGGGCTGCCTGCCCTGCCGCCTGTCATGGCCGAAATGGCAACGACCGAGCCGCCGGCCGGCGCGGCGCCCGCCATCGACCTGGCGCAAGGGATGGCGCAGTGGCTCGATGAAGCGCCCTACCGCCAGCACCTGTTGCGTTTTAGCAACACCTACGGCGACACGGTCGGCGCCATGCGGGCGCTGCTGGCGACCGATGCGCGCGGCGACGCGGCCGCGCTGGCGCACAAGCTGGCCGGCGAGGCGGGCAGCCTGGCCCTGCCCGCCACCCTGCATGCGGCCCGGCATGCCGAACAGCTGCTGCACGCCGGCGACGATGCGGCCGCCGCGCTCGACACACTGGAGCAGGCGCTGGCGCACGCCATCGAGGCCGTCGCGACCTTTACGGCACGGACGCCACCGTCCGACCAGGCGGCCGTACCAGAAACGCAACATGGCCGGGCATGCCAATGATAAACTTGCCAATATGAAAATTTGGGAGACGCCATGATCTGGTGCAGGGATTTACTGCTGAGAGCCTTGATGCTGGGCCTGCTGCTATTCGTCGTGGGCGAATCGCTGTCCTACTGGACGCCGGAAATCAGGAAACTGCTGGCCTGGCGCCCTTTCTGACAGTTAGCCTTCGCGGCCATCCACCCTGGCGCGCCACAGGTACGGCGCATACACGCACGCATACAGGCCAAAGGCCAGCGACCAGCAGGCGCCCGCTGCCAGCAGCAGCGGCATGGCCAGCGTTGCTGGACCGACGGCGGCCAGCAGGCGCACCAGCGCGCCCAGCTGGATCAGCCAATACATCGCCGCTTCCGCCCTGCCGCCTTTCAATGGCCGCCCCGTGTGACCCAGGGTGGTGCGCGTCATCATGCCGATGATCAGGCCCGCCATCGAGCCCACCGTCAGCGCGTGAAACGCGGCGCTGGCCGGCAGCAGACCCAGGCTGGCGGCCGCCAGCAGCGCAAAGCCGATGCCGATCCACGCATACGACAGGTGCAGTATCCACAGCAGCGGCACGCCCAGGGTGCGCTGCGGCTGCCAGGCCAGCAGGTTGGCCAGCGAGACGCCGGCAGCGCAGAAAGCCAGCGGCGCAGAAAGCCAGGCTGGCGCGCCGGCCAGCCACGCGATCGCGGCCGCCGCCATGCAGGCCACGGCGATCAAGGCCCGCCGCGGGCTAGCCACCGGCGTGCTGCCAGGCGCGCCATTGCGGGTAAACATGGGGATCACGCGCGCGCCGATCACCGATTCGATCAGCACGATGATGAAGATGGCCGCCTGCACGGGCAGGAACAGCGACAACGGCAGCCAGCCCAGCACGGCCGCATGGAACAGGCCGTTGGCCAGCGCCAGCAAGGCCAGCAAGCCGACGAGGAACAGGTTGCGCGTATTGCCCGAGCGGCGCAGCACCCGATACAGGGGCCAGGCGGCCAGCGGCAGGAACAGCCAGTCGACCAGCGCCGTCAGCAGGCTTGGCCCGCACAGCATGGCCACGCGCCCCGCCAGCCACAGCGCCGCCAGCGCCATCAACGGCGCGCCGTGCGGCGTGGGCAAGCCCGTCCAGTTGCGTCCCGCCGTGTACAGGAAGCCCACGACGACGGCCAGCGCGAAGCCGAACACCATTTCATGCATATGCCAGCCCAGCCCCACGTGCAGGCCGCCCGCCAGCACGCCGAAGTAGCTGGCCAGCCACAGGGGAATGCTGATGGCCGCAAACACGGCCGCCAGCAGGTAAAACGGGCGGAAACCCAGTTGCCAGACGGCGTGGCTGGCATGCCAGGGCGCCGCGCCGGGGGCGGCGGGAGAAGGAGATGGTTCGCTGATCGGGGTGATGGCCATGATGGGTTCGCATTTAAAGATATATTCAATATACTACTTTAAAAGCGCAGCTGCCGCCATCGGCAAAAGGATTAGACGGCTAGCCCGCAAGGACTAGCCGCCGGCGCAGGCTACTTGCCCTGGCGGTGTTCGACCGCGTACACGGCCGCCTGCACGCGGCTGGTGAGGTTGAGTTTTTTCAGCACGTTCTGCACATGGATCTTGACCGTGCTCTCGGCCAGGTCCAGCGTGCGGGCGATGCCCTTGTTGCTCTCGCCGCGCGACAGGCAGTCGATGATTTCCTTTTCGCGCGGCGTGAGCTTGTCGAGTTCCGACACGGGCTCCTCGCGCCGCGTGCCCGCCTGCAGCTGCGCCACCAGCTTGCCCGTCATGGCTTCGGCGATGACAACTTCGCCGGCGGCGGCGCGGCGGATGGCGCGCACCAGGTAATCGGCGTCGATATTCTTGATCAGGTAGCCGCAGGCGCCCGCGCGCAAGGCCGTCGCCAGGTCTTCCGCGTCTTCGGACACGGTCAGCATGACGATGGCCGTGTCCGGGCAATCGTGCTGCATCAGCTGCAGCGCTTCCACGCCGGACATGCCGGCCATGTTCAGGTCCAGCAGCACCACGTCGGGCTGCAGCTGGATGGCGCGCTTGATGCCTTCCACGCCATCGGCCGCCTCGCCCACGACGGAAAAGTCCGTATGCCGCTGCAGCAGCGAGCGTATGCCGCTGCGGAACAGCGCGTGGTCGTCCACCAGCATGACGGTGATCGGTTTATCGGGTGTCTCCATTTTTTTGTACTTTCAGGTGGTTACTTAGGCGGCGCGGCGCTGCTCGCGCGACAAATGCAGTTCGACGGTGGTGCCGCCGCCAGGACAGGCGTGCACGTCGAACGTGGCGTCGATGCGCTGCGCGCGCTCGCGCATGATGTGGATGCCGACATGGCTGTCGCCCTTTTCCAGCACGGCGCAAGCGTCGAAGCCGACGCCATTGTCGCTGATCGTCAAGGTAAAGTCCTGGTGGTCGGCGAGGCGCACCTCGACGTGGCTGGCCTGGGCGTGCTTGCGGATGTTCGACAGCGCTTCCTGCACGATGAATAATAACTGCAATTGCTGCTCGCGGGGGAATGGCGCGCCGTCGACATCGGCCAGCAGCTCGGCGTCGATGCCCGTCTGGCGGCGGAATTTGTCCACCGCGGCGCGCAGGGAGCCGATCAGGTCATCTTCCATCAGGCGGCTGCGGAAATTGGCCAGCAGTTCGCGCACGTCCTCGTAGCTTTCCTTCACGCCCGCATGCAGGGCCGGCACGATGCCCGCCACCTCGTCGAAACGGGCGTTGCGCACGGAGTCGTCGAGCATCTGCACTTGCAGGTTGAGGAAATTGAGGCTTTGCGCGATGCTGTCGTGCAGCCCCTGCGCCACCAGGTTGCGCTCTTCGGAAATGGCCATTTCGCGTTCGCGCGCGGCCAGGCGCAGGTTTTCCAGCGCGATGCCCAGCAACTGGCCCAGCGTTTCCAGCAAGGCCAGCTCGCGCGCGGAAAACACGCGCGCATGGCGGAAATGCAGGTTGAAAAAGCCCAGGTGCTGTTCGTGCGCGTGGATGTGGAAAACGGAGACGGTGGCAAAGCCCTCGCGGTGGCAGCGCAACTCGTGCGCCTTGTCGATGCGGCGCATGTCGTGCACCTTCGCCACCTTCATCTCGACGGCCGTGCCGCACAGGCAGTCGCCCACCTTCAGGCAATGCTCGGACGCCACCAGTTCTTCGGACAGGCCGTGGTGCACCACCATGTGCAGGTTGCCCCGCTCGGCGTCGAGCACGCGCACGGTGGAGCCGTCGGCCTCGAAATAGTCGACGATGCGCTGCATGAAACCGCCGCAGATGTCTTCCAGCGGCTGCGGGCGCTGCAGGAAGGCGGCGCTTTCGTACAGCAGCGCCAGTTCGCGGTTGCGGTATTCCAGCGTGGCCGTCTTGCTGCGCACGCCCTCTTCCAGGTTGCCGTACAGCGCCTGCAGGCGGTCGGCCATCTGGTTGAAGCCACTGGCCAGCTGGCCGAATTCGTCATTGCTCTCCACTGCCAGGCGCACGCTGAAATCGCGTTCCTTCATGCGCTGCATGCCCAGCCGCAGGCGCGTGACGGGTTCGATGATCAGCATGAACATCAGGTAAATCATGCTGACCGTGCCGATGACGGCCATGCCGACCAGGATCAGTTGCGAGGCGCGCAGCCAGAAGGTGCGCTGTTCGCTATCGTGTTCGATCAGGCGCACCAGCTGGTCGACCTGGCCGACGAAGGTGTCGGCGTCATGCTCGAACTGGCGCGCGCGCGCGCTGGAGTCGGCGGCCAGGGCGGCCGGACGCAGGGCGCCGCGCCAGGCGGTGCCGATGCGCTCGAATTCGGATTTGATGGCGCTGCTGGGAGGCAGGAACAAGGGGCGCTGCGGGTCGCCATGGCCGATCTTGGCCAGGGTCTCGTCGATCAGCAGCACTTGCTGGCGCGCCTGCTCGCCAGCGTCGCTGGCCAGCAAAAGGGTCAGGCGGTAGGTCTGCATGCGCAGCCGGCCCGTCTCGTTGATGGCGGCCGAACTGCCTTCGAGCTGCCACGACAGGAACAGGGTGCAGCCGATGGCACTCAGGGCCAGCACCAGCATGAGCAGCAGCGCGCCGACGATCTTGGTCGACAGCTTCTGCCAGGAGGAAAACATCGCTTTAAATTTCATACACCCTTTACTTGGCACCGCACCGTTCAGCCTCCGGTTTGGGCCATAAAACGGATAATCTTGTCCGGCTGCGTGTTGAAATCGTGCTGCTGCGGCTTGAGTTCGATGGCGGCGCGGATCGCCGCTTCGATCTCCGCATCCGTGGCCCCGCCGCGCAGCATGGGGCCAAAGGCGAATTTCTCTTCCTGGCCCAGGCACAGGTACAGGGTACCATCGACGGACAGGCGCACGCGGTTGCAGGTGGCGCAAAAATGCTGCGACATGGGCGTGATGAAACCGATGCTCGAGCGCCCATCGCGAGTCGCCATGTAGCGCGCCGGCCCGCCACCGAGCTCCATCGCCTGCGGCACTAGGCCAAAGCGGGCCGCCAGGCGCTCGCGCACGGGACCGAGCGGCATGTAGCGGGCATTGCGGCCCGTGCTGCCCATCGGCATGGCTTCGATCAGGCGCAGGATGAACTGCTGCTCGATGCAGAAGGCCGCCATGGCCTCGATCTGGCTGTCATTGACGCCGCGCATGGCCACCATATTGATCTTGATCGGATCGAAACCGGCCCCCTTGCCCGCCATCAGGCCATCGAGAATCGGCTGCAGGCTGTCGCGCCCCGTGATCTGCTGCATGCACGCGCGGTCCAGCGAGTCGAGACTGACATTGATGCGGTCCACGCCCGCCGCGCGCAGGGCCACGGCGTGCTTGCCCAGCTGCGTGGCATTCGTCGACAGCGACAGGTCCTGCAAGCCGGGCAGCGCGGACAGCCGCTGCGCCAGCTCCGGCAGGTTGCGCCGCAACAGGGGCTCGCCGCCCGTCAGGCGCACGCGGCGCGTGCCGAGGCGCACGAAAATACCCAGCAGGCGCTCGATCTCGTCGAACGTCAGCCAGTCCTTCGGCTCTTCGAAACCGCGAAAGCCCTTGGGCATGCAATAACTGCAGCGCAAATCGCAGCGGTCGGTGACGGACAGCCGCACATAATCGATCGAACGGCCAAAACGGTCCTGCAACTTGACGCTACCCATGACGCTACTCCTGTTTCTTCCTTGATTGTAAAGGCTGGGGCACGATCTGGCTGTGCCCCAGAAGGCCTAGCGGCCTACGCCTTCCGGTCTATTGCACTAACGGACTGGCTGTGCCTTCCAGCTCGATGCCGGCGATCTCCGCGCGCCCCACCAGCAAGTGCAGATACTGGTGCACGGCGCGCTGCCACGCGGCACGCGACAGGCGGTCGGCGATCTGCGCCTGCACCGCCTCGTAGGCGATGGCCTGGCCTTCGACCCGGCGCAGCACCTGCACGATGTGGTAGCCGAAGCGCGTTTCCAGCAAATGGCCAGCCAGCGCGCCCTCTTCCAGGCGGAAAAGCAGCGCGTCGAACTCCGGCACGCTCTGGCCCGGCGACAGCTGGCCCAGGTTGCCGCCCAGGGCGCCCGAGGGGCAGTTCGAATACTGCGCCGCCAGTTCGCCGAAGCGCTCGGGCGCCAGCTTCAGGGCGTCGAGCACGGCTTGCGCCGTGGCCCGCAGCAGTTCCAAAGGCGCCTCGGGCGTCACCTGGAACAGGATGTGGCGCGCCTCGACCAGCGCGCCGCTGCTAAACAGCTGCGGACGCTGCGCATAAAAGGTGCGGCAAGCCGCATCATCGGCGGGCGGCACGCGCACTTCCTGCGCGAACAACGCTTCGATGCGGTCGTCAAGGCTGCCGCCCTGCACGCCGAGGCGTTCGACCTCGTCTTGCAGCAGCCGGCGCAGCACCAGTTCATGCACGGCCTGTTTCAGCGGATTGCCGGCGCCGTCGTGATGCGGCAATTCCTGCGCGATGTCGGCATCGTCGATATCGATGCCATTGACGGAGATTCCCATGATGTAGCTCCTTTCTTAACGGCGGCGCACCAGTTGATAGGCGCGGCCCAGATATCCAATGGCGCCAAAGCCGCTCCACACGTGCACCAGGCGGGTGAACGGGAAGATGACGAACAGCGACATGCCCATGAACAGGTGCAGCTTGAACACCAGCGGCGCATCGACGATGAAGCTGGCCGCGTCGCCGCGGAAAGTCACGATGTGCTGCGCCCAGTTCATCAGCAAGACCATCATGTGGCCATCCATGTGCGAAGCGGAGACGAAGATCGACGACAGTCCCAGCAGCAAGGTCAGCAGGATCCACACCATCACCAGCTTGTCACCGGCCGTGGTGACGGCGCGCAAGCGCTCATTGGAAAAGCGGCGCACCAGCAGGATCAGGATGCCGGCCAGGCACAGGCCGCCCATCACGCCGCCGGCCGCCATGGCCACGCCCTGCTTCAGGCTGTGCGACACGCCCAGCGTATCCCACACCCAGACGGGGGTGAGCAAGCCGGCCGCATGGCCGAACAGCAGGCCGATGATGCCGATGTGGAACAGAATATTGCCCAGGCGCAGGCTGCCGCGGTGCAGCAACTGGCTGGAATCGGACTTCCACGTGTATTGCTCGCGGTCGAAACGGATCAGGCTACCCAGGAAAAAGATGGCCAGCGCGATGTATGGATAAATGCCATACACAAATTGATGCAAATAGTTACTCATGATGTACTCTCCTCATGCGGACGCGATTCAAGCTGCGCGCCGCGGCTGCGGGTGAAAATGCACGGGATGGACGCCGCCCGCGACCTGGCCCTGACCTTGGCGCAGCAACGGCTCGACGCCGTCCGCACCGGGACCGAAGGTTTCCAGCGCTTCATCCATGTCGCGCACCGGCGGTTCGGCCAGCATTTCGGCCGCCACGGGGCTCAGGCGTTCTAGCAAGGTGAAGATGGGCGCATACGGGCTGCCGTTGGCCGTCAGCTTGCGGCCAATGTGCGCCAGCACGTGGACGGCGTCGCCCAGCAGCGGCGCCGAAGCCGCCTCGTCGAGCTGTGCCAGGAACTCCAGGAACAGGGGCACGAAGTCGGGCAAGTCGTCGCCCACCATTTGCAGGCCGTGGCGCTTGTATTCCTCCATCAGGTCGACCATGGCCTGGCCCCGGTCGCGCGATTCGCCGTGGATATGCTCGAACAGGTGCAGCGAGTGCGACGGATTGCGGTCGAACGTGGCCACGTACTGCTGCTGCAGGTCGATCAGGCTGCTGCTTTCCAGGTGCGCCAGCAAGGGCTGCAGCAGCGCGTGCTGTTCCGGCACGGCCGCCAGCGCGGCGTCCAGTTGCGGCAGGTGCGCGATCAGCTCGGGCTCCGGATACAGCAGCAGACGCGAGAGGATGTGATAATGGTTCATCGGGTTGGTCATATCGATTCCTTAAGCGCCAGGCGCCGTTTTGCGCGACTTCGGCATCTGCATGAAGATGGCCGAACCGTGTTTTTTCTTGCCGAACAAGGTAGGCTCGCTGACCCCGTCCGAGCAGCCATTGCCGAAGCTGAAGCCGCAGCTGCCCTTCTCGTTGAAGCTGTCCTCCGCCATTTCCTTGTGGCTGCTGGGGATGACGAAGCGGTCTTCGTAATTGGCGATGGCCATGATGTGGTACATGTCCTCCACCTGCGCCTTGGTCAAGCCCACCTGCTTCAATACCGTGAGGTTTTCCACCTTCTCGACGGTCTTGCTGCGCATGTAGGCACGCATGGCCAGCATGCGGTCCAGCGCCGAGACGATGGGCGGCTGGTCGCCGGCCGTCAGCAGATTGGCCAGGTACTGCACGGGAATGCGCAGGCTTTGCGTATCCGGCAGCATGCCGTTCACGCCCAGCTTGCCCGATTCGGCGGCCGCCTGGATCGGCGACAGCGGCGGCACGTACCACACCATCGGCAAGGTGCGGTATTCCGGATGCAGCGGGAACGCCACTTTCCACTCGACGGCCATCTTGTAGACGGGCGACTTGACGGCAGCTTCCAGCCACAGGTCGGGAATGCCCTGGCGGCGCGCCTCGGCGATGATGGCCGGATCGTGCGGATCGAGGAACAGATCGAGCTGCGCCTGGTACAGGTCCTGCTCCTGCGGCACGGAGGCGGCAGCCTCGATCTTGTCGGCGTCATACAGCAGCACGCCCAGGTAGCGGATGCGGCCCACGCACGTTTCCGAGCACACGGTCGGCTGGCCCGCTTCGATGCGGGGGAAGCAGAACGTGCACTTCTCCGCCTTGCCGGACGACCAGTTGTAGTAAATCTTCTTGTACGGGCAACCGGAGATGCACATGCGCCAGCCGCGGCACTTGTCCTGGTCGATCAGCACGATGCCGTCGTCTTCGCGCTTGTACACGGAGCCGGACGGGCAAGACGCCACGCACGTCGGGTTCAGGCAATGCTCGCACAGGCGCGGCAAGTACATCATGAAGGTGTTTTCGAACGTGCCGTACATCTCCTTCTGCATGTTGTCGAACAGTTTATCTTTACTGCGCTGGGCGAATTCCCCGCCCAGGTCATCTTCCCAATTCGGACCCCACTCGATTTTCTCCATCTTTTTCCCCGTCAGCACGGAGATGGGACGGGCCGTCGGCGGCGTCTGCGACAGCGGCGCGCTTTGCAGGTGCTCGTAGTCGTAGGTGAACGGCTCGTAGTACTCGTCGATGGCAGGCAGGTTCGGGTTGGCGAAGATATTCGCCAGGATTTTCAGACGGCTGCCCTGGCGCGGCTCGATCTTGCCCGCGTCCGTGCGGCGCCAGCCGCCATTCCACTTGTCCTGGTTTTCCCACTGCTTCGGATAGCCGATGCCTGGCTTGGTTTCCACGTTGTTGAACCATGCGTACTCGACGCCGTCACGGCTGGTCCACACGTTCTTGCAGGTGACGGAACAAGTGTGGCAGCCAATGCACTTGTCCAGGTTCAGCACCATGCCGATTTGCGCTCTGATTTTCATACTATGCTCCTTCTTCCTGCAACGGGCCTTCGAGCCAGTCGACCTTGTTCATCTTGCGCACCAATACGAATTCATCGCGGTTGGAGCCCACCGTGCCGTAGTAATTGAAACCGTACGCCAGTTGTGCGTAGCCGCCGATCATGTGCGTCGGTTTGGGCACGGCGCGCGTCACCGAGTTATGGATGCCGCCCCGCTTGCCCGTCATCTCCGCGCCAGGCACGTTGATGATCTTTTCCTGGGCGTGGTACATCATCGTCATGCCGGCCGGGATGCGCTGGCTGACGATGGCGCGCGCCGTCAGACTGCCATTCACGTTGAACACCTCGATCCAGTCGTTGTCGACGATGCCTGCCGTCTGCGCATCGGTTTCCGACAGCCACACGTGCGGTCCGCCGCGCGACAGGGTCAGCATGCGCAGGTTGTCCGAATACGTGGAGTGGATGCCCCACTTCTGGTGCGGCGTCAAAAAGTTCAACGCCAGTTCCTTGTTGCCGTTCGGCTTGGTGCCCAGCAGCGCTTCCGTCGTCTTCGTGTTGATGGCCGGCTTGTACACGCACAGCCCCTCGCCGAAATCGCGCATCCACAGGTGATCCTGGTAGAACTGCTGGCGGCCCGTCAGGGTACGCCATGGGATCAGTTCATGCACGTTGGTATAGCCGGCCGTGTAGCTGACTTCCTCGCTTTCCAGGCCCGACCAGGTGGGCGAGGAAATGATCTTGCGCGGCTGCGCCTGCACATCGCGGAAGCGGATGCTGTCATGCTCGCGCGGCAGCGCCAGGTGGGTGTGCTCGCGTCCCGTGATGGCGGACAGCGCGGCCCAGGCTTTCACGGCCACGTGGCCATTCGTTTCCGGCGCCAGCGACAGAATCATTTCGGCCGCATCGATGGCCGTATCGAGGCGCGGCTGGCCCTTCGACACGCCCTCGTCGAGCACCGTGCGGTTCACGCCGCGCAGCACGTCCACTTCATGGCCCGTTTTCCAGGAAATGCCCTTGCCGCCGTTGCCGATGGTTTCCAGCAGCGGGCCGATCGAGGTGAACTTCTTGTAGACGTCGCGGTAATTGCGCTCGACCACCGTCATGTTCGGCATGGTCTTGCCGGGAATGGCGTCGCATTCGCCCGCGCGCCAATCCTTGGGATCGAATGGCTGGCCCAGTTCGCCCGGGGTGTCGTGCATCAGCGGCGTCAAAATGATGTCTTGCTGGGTGCCCAGCAGCTCGCCGCCGATTTCCGAGAATTTCTCGGCAATGCCCTTGTAGATTTCCCAGTCCGATTTCGATTGCCACAAGGGTTGCACGGCTTCCGACAAGGGGTGAATAAACGGATGCATGTCCGACGTGTTCAAGTCGTCCTTTTCATACCAGGTGGCCGTCGGCAGCACCACGTCGCCATACAGACACGTGGTCGACATACGGAAGTCCAGCACCACCAGCAGATCGAGCTTGCCTTCGGCGGCCGGGCGCACTTTCACCTGCTTCGGCGTGAGGCAGTCGTCTTCGTCGCTGAGCAAGCCATTCTGCGTACCAAGCAGGTATTTCAGGAAGTACTCGTGACCCTTGCCCGAGCTGCCGAGGATGTTCGAACGCCAGACGAACATATTGCGCGGGAAGTTGGCCGGGTTGTCCGGGTCGTCGCACGAGAACTGCAGCTGGCCCGCCTTGATCTGGTCGAGCGCATATGCGGCCGGCGCCTGCCCTGCCGCCTTGGCGGCCTTCGCCACTTCCAGCGGATTGGTTTGCAGCTGCGGCGCCGATGGCAGCCAGCCCATGCGCTCGGCCTTGGCGTTGTAGTCAAGCAGGGTCAGGTCGCCCGTGCCGCCGGCCGCCGATGGCGAGGCGATGTCGCCCGTTTCCAGCTTTTCGTGACGCCATTGGCTCGTGTGGGCATAGAAGAACGAGGTGCCGTTCATCTGGCGCATCGGACGCACCCAGTCCTGGGCGAAGGCCAAAGGCGTCCAGCCCGTTTGCGGACGCAGTTTTTCCTGGCCCACGTAATGGGCCCAGCCGCCGCCCGACTGACCGATACAGCCGCACATCATCAGCATGTTGATGATGCCGCGATAGGTCATGTCCATGTGGTACCAGTGATTCAGGCCGGCGCCCACGATGACCATGCTCTTGCCGCGCGTCTGGTCCGCGTTTTCCGCGAACTGGCGCGCCACGGTGATGACGTCGGCGCGTTTCACGCCCGTGTGCTTTTCCTGCCATGCGGGGGTGTACGGCACGTCGTCGTCATAGCTTTCGGCCACGTTTTCGCCGCCCAGGCCACGGTCGATGCCGTAGTTGGCCAGGGTCAGGTCGAACACGGTGGTCACTAGGCCCGTGCTGCCGTCGGCCAGGCGGATGGTTTTCACGGGCACCTTGCGCAGCAACATGTCGGACGCATCCTTGCCGCCGAAGTAGGCGAAACCCACTTCCGTGACGGCGTCGCTGTCGTTGATCATGGAGAGCATCGGCACGATAGGCGCGCCGCTGCCGCCCGCCTTCTGTTCCAGGTTCCACTTGCCCGACTCGCCCCAGCGGAAGCCGATGGACCCGGCCGGCGCCGTGATGGCGCCCGTGGTTTCATCAATGACGAGGGTTTTCCATTCCGGATTGTTGGTTTCGTCGAGGTTGTTGTCCAGGTGCGAAGCGCGCAGGAAGTAGTCGGGCACCAGGGTGCCGTTATGCTCCTTGAGCAGGACCAGCATAGGGAAGTCCGTGTACTGGCGCGCATAGTCGCGGAAGTAGGCGCTCTGCCCTTCCGAGTGGAATTCCTTGAGGATAACGTGGCCCATGGCCAGCGCCAGCGCGGCGTCCGTGCCCTGCTTCGGCGCCAGCCAGATGTCGCCGAACTTCACCATTTCGCCGTAATCGGGCGAGATGGCCACGGTTTTCGTGCCCTTGTAGCGCACTTCCGTGTAGAAGTGGGCGTCCGGCGTGCGCGTCATCGGCACGTTCGAGCCCCACACCATCAGATAGGTCGAGTTGTACCAGTCGGCCGATTCCGGCACGTCCGTCTGTTCGCCCCACACTTGCGGGCTGGCCGGCGGCAAGTCGCAGTACCAGTCATAAAAGCTCAGGGCCACGCCGCCGATCAGCGACAGGTAGCGCGTGCCGGAGGCATAGCTGACCATGGACATGGCGGGAATCGGCGAAAAGCCGACGACGCGGTCCGGGCCGTATTTCTTGATCGTCAGCGCATTCGCTGCGGCGATGATTTCATTCGATTCGTCCCACGTGGCGCGCACGAAGCCGCCCAGGCCGCGGATGGATTTGTATTGCTGCGAGCGCACGGGGTCCTGGCTGATCCAGTCCCAGGCCGTGACGGGGTCCATGGTCTTGCGCGCTTCGCGCCACATTTCCATCAGGCGGCCGCGCACCATCGGGTATTTCACGCGCTGCGCCGAATACACGTACCAGGAATAGCTGGCGCCGCGCGGACAGCCGCGCGGTTCGTGGTTGGGCAGGTCGGGCCGCGTGCGCGGGTAATCGGTTTGCTGGGTTTCCCAGGTGATCAGGCCATTCTTGACATACACCTTCCAGCTGCACGAGCCGGTACAGTTCACGCCATGCGTGGAGCGCACGATCTTGTCGTGCTGCCAACGCTGGCGGTAGGCGTTTTCCCAGGTACGGTCTTCATCGACCACGGTGCCATGGCCGTTTGAAAACGGCTCGGCGGGCTTGCTAAAAAATTTCAGGCGGTCCAGAAAGTGACTCATGCTACCTCCACATTGCGCCGCAGACAGCGGCGCCAGGTCTTAAAAAACGCTGCAAGCAGGATGGCTCAAGCGTCGATACAAACAGTCTATCGATGCGCCGTGCCCGGCGGTATTGGCAAGAAGTCGGTTTCCGGCACCAGGAATGCATAGATGGATAGTCACTATTGCCTATGGGCGGCAAGGCGGCGCTGCGGTATACCTGTCGTCATCGTTCAACACAGAGAAAGAGCACCATGTCGATTACCGATTACGCCAGCCTGCTGCGCAGCGCACGCAACCAGGAACAGCCGCAACGCCTGCTGTTCACCTTTACCCAGGCGCAGGCCCAGCCTGGCGGCCAGGGCAAGTCCCTCACGCCCGTGATGTGCGCAGACAAGCTGCCCGAGGAACTGGACAACTTCGAGACATTGAAGGAGGAGTCGAAACAGATGCAGACGCACTGGGACGTGGTCTTCGTGGCGGGACTGGCGGGCCAGGACGGCCAGCCGCCGGCGGCGCAGGAATGCGAAGCGCCCCTGCGCGCCATGGTGACAGCCATCGAGCAAGGCCGCATCGACAGCCTGCTGGCGTTTGACCGCAGCGGGGATTTGTTACGTTTTAGCTGAATCCGGCCAAGGGCGCTCGTGCAAATGCCGCGCGCGCTCTATCGGACACACCAGCGGCAAAAACTGCTGCTGGCGCGCCGAATACGCCATCAGCGCCCCGCTGTCGATGTCGAAATACCATCCATGCAATTTCAATAATCCCTGCTCTACCCGGCGCTTGAGCCACGGGTAGGTGAGCAGGTTGTCCAGCGACTGCAGGATGCTGGCCAGTTCGCACGCATGGTGCTGTTCCGCCGATGAACGGTGCGCCAGCTCGCGCCGCACGCGCTGCGCCACCGGTTCGGCGATGCGCATCCACTGTCCCACGAAGTCCGTTTCCTGGCCTTCCGCGCGCGGCTGCGGTTCCAGCAGCGCGCGGATGCCGCCGCAGCGCGCATGCCCGAGCACGATGACCCTGGCCACTTCGAGCTTGCAGACGGCAAACTCGATTGCCGAACTGACGCCGGGCGGCGCGTCGGGCGTGCACGGCGGCACCAGGTTGGCGATATTGCGCACGACGAACATGTCGCCCGGATCGCTGCCCGTCAGCAGCATGGGATCGACCCGCGAATCGCAGCAGCCGATCAGCAGGGTCGAAGGCCGCTGCCCGTCGCGCAGGCTGTCGTACAAGGTTTGCGGCTCGCTGAAATACTGCTGCTGAAACAGGCTGAAGCCGTTGACGAATTTTTCCAGTTCTTCCATGACTACCTCTTACTGAATACAACGCCCGGCAAGCAGGACTTGCCAGGCATTCTGACGCTAATTAGCAAGGCATCGGCGCGTTTTTACGGGCATAGCACCACCAGGTGATCGCGATGCAGCTGACATAAAAGCCGATGAAGCACCACAGGGCCGCGTCGGGGCTGCCCGTCAGCGAAATCGAGGTGCCATAGCTTTTCGGGATGAAGAAGGCGCCATACGCGGCCACGGCCGAGGTGAAGCCCAGGACGGCCGCGCCTTCCTTGTTGGCGTCGACGATGGCTTGCTCCTGCTCCGCCTTGCCCTTGCCGGCGGCCGCGCGCTGGTGTTCCGTCAAAAAGATCACGGGGATCATGCGGAAGGTCGACGCATTGCCGATACCGGTGCCGGCGAACAGCAGCATGAACATCCAGAAGAAACCGGTGAAGCTGCCACCCGCGCCGGATTGCGGCATGAAGTACAGCACGCCCAGCACGGCGCCGATCATCAGCAGGAACGACCATAAGGTGACGCGGGCGCCGCCTAATTTATCGGAAATCACGCCACCGGCCACGCGCGCCAGCGCACCGACCAGGGGGCCGAGGAAGGCGTAATCGAGCGGGTTCACGTCGGGGAACTGGATCTTGATCAGCAGCGGAAACGCGGCCGAATAACCGATGAAGGAGCCGAAGGTACCCGTGTACAGCCAGCACATGAGCCAATTGTGCTTGCGCTTGAAGATCACGGCCTGTTCCGAAAACGAAGCCTTCGCCGACGCCAGGTCATTCATGCCGAACCAGGCCAGCAAGGTGGAGAGCGCAATGAACGGCACCCAGATGAAGCCCGCGTTTTGCAGCCACATGTCCTTGCTCACGCCATTCTTGACCCAGGTGAGCGAATCGCCGCCCCAGGCGCCGAAGACGGCGAAGGTGATCACCAGCGGCACGACGAACTGCACCACCGACACGCCCAGGTTGCCCAGACCAGCATTCATGCCCAGCGCGAAGCCCTTGCTGGCCTTCGGGTAGAAAAAGCTGATGTTGGCCATCGACGAGGCGAAATTGCCGCCGCCGAAGCCGCACAGCAGCGCCAGGATCAGCATGGTCGGATAACCGGTGTTCACATCCTGCACCGCCAGGCCGATGCCGATGGCGGGAATCAGGAGCGAGCCCGTGGAAATGGCCGTCCAGCGGCGGCCGCCGAAGATCGGCACCATGAACGAATAAAAGATGCGCAAGGTGGCGCCGGACAGGCCCGGCAAGGCCGTCAGCCAGAACAGCTGGTTGTTGCTGTAGGTAAAACCGATGTTGGGCAGGTTGACCACCACCACGCTCCACACCATCCACACGGCGAACGCCAGCAGCAGCGCGGGAATCGAGATCCACAGATTACGCGCGGCCGTAGCCTTGCCTGTCGATTGCCAGAAACTGGGAGTTTCCGGCTCCCAGGTGTTAATCATGTAGCGGCTCATGCTTTTGCTCCTGCAGGTTGTTGGATAGTCGCCGCAGCCTGCGGCTTGAACGAGAAATGCATCCAGACGAGGGAAACGCAGACGGTGCCGTACAGGAGCATGAAGGAGCTCGAACGCACGCCGGTGAAGTCCACCAGGGCACCGAACATCACGGGCAGGATGAAGCCGCCCAAGCCGCCGGCCAGGCCCACCACGCCCGAGACGGCGCCGATATTGTCGGAAAAATCATCGCCGATGAACTTGAAGACGGACGCCTTGCCCACGGCCATGGCGATGCCGACGATGAACAGCAGTACGGTGAACCACAGCGGCGACAGGCCGATATGGAAGGCCAGCGGACCCGTGACGGTTTCCACCACCATCTGCGTTTGCGGATACGACAGCAGGAAGAAGCACACCCAGCACACCCACATCACGGCCCAGGTGACTTTCGCCGCACCGTATTTGTCGGAGATCCAGCCGCCCACGGCGCGCAGCACGCCGCCCGGCAGCGAGAAGCAGGCGGCCAGCAGCGCCGCGTGCTTCAGGTCGAAGCCGTATTCGGCCACGTAGTACTTGGTCATCCAGAGGGCCAGCGCCACGTAGCCGCCAAACACCACCGAGTAGTACTGGCAGTAGCGCCACACGCGGGGATCCTTCAGCACCTTCATTTGCGCGCTGAAGCTTTCGCCAGATGGCGCCAGATGCGATTTGTCCGTGTAAGAGAACAGCCAGAAGATGATGGCAGTGGCCAGCATGGCCACGGCATACACCTTGGGCAGCATTTGCCAGCCGAAGGCGGCGACGATGCCGGGCGCGACGAACTTGGTCAGCGCGGAACCGGAGTTGCCGGCGCCGAAGATGCCCATCGCCAGGCCGCGGCGTTCCTTTTCATACCAGCGCGCCACGTACGGCGTGCCGACGGAAAACGAGCCGCCCGCCAGGCCGACGAACATGCCCAGCACGAGAAAATGCCAGTAGGCGGTGGCGTAGGAGATCAGGTAGATCGGCACCACGCTGGCCAGCATCAGCCAGAAGAAGACGCGGCGTCCGCCGTATTTGTCCGTCCAGATGCCCAGGGGCACGCGCACGAGGGAGCCCGTCAGCACGGGCATGGCGGCCAGCAGGCCGAATTGTGTTTCAGTCAAGCCCAGGCTGGTCTTGATGGGGATGCCCAGTACGGCAAACATCATCCAGACTGCAAAGCAGATGGTAAATGCGAAGGTGCTGCTGATCAGCACGGACGCCTGCTTGCGCCGCATGCCGGGTTCGACTGCCTTGTTACTACTGTTGTTCTTAGTGCCATCTAGGGTAGCCACGATGTTTCTCCATGAATGCACTGGCCGTCTGGCCAGCCGTCCCGACCAGCTTACGTGGCAGAGGGGAAAGGCACTATCGGTCACAGGGTGATTCTGGAAAGGCAATCTGGATAGCCGTATCGGCAAAAGTGACTAGACAGGGAGGCGCCGCACTAGGCTGAACGGCAGGCCAGGCTCGTGCGAACCGCCGCCCTGCCCAGCCTGGAAAAGCAGGCCCGCGGGCAGTCCAATTCCCGCCATGCCTTGATCTGCATCAAGAACATGAAATTGCCTGGCGAAACCGCCTTGCCGCATCACCGCTCTATCCTATTCGCCTCCCGCCGCCTGCATTCCCCAGTAGCGGCAAGAGCTTCACCAAGAGGAGTTACCATGAAGATATTCTTTTTCACTATCCTGTTGCTACTTTTACAGGCGCTCCCGGCATCGTCACGCGCCAGCGGAAGGCTGCCCGCGCTGGCCGCCAGCCAGTCGCAAACTTCCGTTTCCGGCCTTTCCGCAGGCGCATTCATGGCTGTGCAATACCAGGTCGCCTATTCGGGATCGGTGATCGGCGCGGGCATCGTCGCCGGGGGGCCGTATTACTGTGCCACCGGCATGGCCACACGTACCGCGCTGTGCATGGGCTGGATGAGTCCTCTTGAACCGTGGCCGCAGCGAATGCTGCTCGCGGCCGAATATTTCGCCACCATGGGCCTGATCGACCCGCTCGACAACTTGAGGCACGAGCGGATCTACATATTCAGCGGCCTGAATGACAAAGTCGTGGTACCGCCCCTGGTCGACGCTACGGCCATTTTTTTCAGGGATGCCGGCGTTCCCGCCGAAAATATGCTGTACATCAAGAATGTTCCTGCTGGACATGCCATGATATCGCCATCGTATGGCGGCGACTGCGCCACGAATGGGGACCAGTACATCAACCACTGCGAGGTCGACGGCGCGGCATATGACCAGCCTGGCGCGATACTCAAGCACATCTATGGCGACTTGAATCCGCCGGTGCGCAAGCGCACGGACAAGGCGAAAAGCTTCAATCAGCGCGAATTTTCCATGGGCTGGACCAGCCTGGATGCCGATGCCCATGTGTATATCCCCGCCATCTGCCTGCGCGAGCCCGGCTGCCGTATCCATGTGGCATTTCATGGTTGCGAGCAGACCCAGGCGGATGTGGCCGATGCCTTTTATGAAAAAACCGGCTATAACGATTGGGCCGACAGTAATAAAATCATCATCCTGTATCCGCAGCTGCGGCGTGTCGGCATCCTCAACCCCCTCGGATGCTGGGACTGGATAGGCTATACGGGGCAGAACTACGCGTTCCGCTCGGGAGCGCAGATGTCCGCCGTGCATGCGATGCTGACGCGGCTGATGTCCGCCCCGGACTGAGCGCGGATGATTGCCGCCCGCTTCTTCGTCCGGGCGGCAAGGCGCAAACCCGCCGGCGCCTCATGCGATTTACCGGCGTGTTTGCCGGCGTGGCGAGAAAGACGCATGATGATGGCAGCGGCCTGCATGACCGCGCATGCCCGCTGGGCGATATCGACAAGGGAAAACCCGACGGGAAAGGAGCATTCATTGATGTATTACGCAGGAAACAGCGCCGCACAGGGTGACGAGAGCACCGTGCTGGTCCGCACTGCAAGACCCGAAGAGATCGACGCCATGCTCGCCTGCGATGCCTATGCGCAGGCGCACCCGGAGCGTGGCGATGCCGTGCGCGCCGCCGTCGGCCAGGGCCACTGCCTGGTGGCCATGCGGGCGGGCCACGTGGCCGGCTATGCCCTCACGCACGACGACTTCTTCGGCTACGGCTTCGTCTCGCTGGTGGTGGTCGATTCCGGGCAGCAGCGGCGCGGCGTGGGATTGCGCCTGCTGGCCGCCGCCGAAGCCGCGTGCCAGACAGGCAAGCTGTTCACCTCGACGAACCAGTCCAACAGCGCCGCGCAACGGCTGTTCGCCAGCGCGGGCTTCGTGCGCAGCGGCCAGATTGACCATCTCGACGAGGGAGACCCGGAGCTGGTGTACGTAAAATGGTGCCGCTGATCGATCGCGCCTCATCCCGACGACGTATGGCGCGGCGGGCCAAAGGCGGCTATGCTGGCGCCATCGTCAATCAACGCCGACAACATCACGCATGGATTATCTGAGCCTCAAGCATTTCCACATGGGTTGCGCCGCCGCCAGCGGCTTTCTTTTCCTCTTGCGCGGCGCGTGGATGCTGCGCGCCTCGCCCGCCTTGCAGCAGCACTGGGTGAAGATATTGCCGCACCTGGTCGACACGGCCCTGCTGGCCAGCGCCATCGCCCTGGCCGTGTGGAGCGGCCAGTCGCCGGGCAGCCAGCCGTGGCTGGCCGCCAAGCTGTGCGCGCTGGTGGCCTACATCGTGCTGGGCACCATCGCCCTGAAACGCGGCAAAACGCCAGCCGTGCGCGGCGCCGCCTTCGCGCTCGCCGTGCTGGTATTCGCCTACATCATCGCCGTGGCCGTGACCAAACAGGCCTGGCCACTCTGATACATCAGAAGAGGTAGCGCAGCGTGACGCTGGCATTGCGCGGCGCGCCCCAGTAACCCTGGTTGTACATGCCAAGCTGGCTGTAGTAATGCTTGTCGAACAAGTTGTTGACGTTCGCCTGCAGCGACAGCTGGCGCGACAGCGCGTACTTCGCCATCAGGCTGGCCACGGCGTACCCCCCCTGCTCCACGCGTTCCGTGCCCTTCGGCCCGGTGGCGTCGCGGTAGGCGCCGCTCTGCCAGTTCACGCCGCCGCCCACCGATAACGCGCGCCAGTCGCCACGCAGCTGATACGTGGAAAACACGCGCGCCAGGGTCTGCGGCACATAGCTGTTCAGGCGCGCGCCCGTGTTGTCCTCGGCCGCCGCGTGCGACACGCTGCCCGAGACATTCCAACCCTGCGCCAGCTCGCCCGAGACATCCAGTTCCACACCCTTGCTGGTGGTGCCGGCCGCCGCGTAATACGCCTGCGTCAGCGAATTGCCGACGAAATGCCCCGTGTCCTCCTGCGCCAGGCCGTCTTGCGCGATGCGGAACACGGCCAGCGCCGCGTTCAATCGGCCGCCGAAATACTCGCCCTTCACGCCCGCTTCCACATTCTTGCCCTGCACGGGATCGAGGTAGCGGCCGAACCGGTCCTGGTAGCCCTGCGGCTTGAATATCTTGCTGTAGCTGGTGTACAGCGCATGCTGCGCGTCGATATCCCACACCAGGCCCGCATACGGCGTGACGGCATGCTTGGCATACGCGTAGCTGCCGCCCCAGTCATCGACGTGGTCCGCCTTGTAGCGGCTGTAGCGCGCGCCGACGATCAGTTTCAAGGGATCGGCCAGCGAAAAGCGCGCCGTGCCGTAGATGCCGCGCTGCTGCACCGTGTCGAGCAACTGCCAGCGCGAGAAACTCGGCGTGTTCCAGTCCGGCTCCGGCGCCACGCCCTGCCACTGGTAGAAATTGCCGTAATCGACGCTGCTGCCGGCAATACCCGGATTGCTGGAGAACTGGTTGCTGCCCGAGACGCCAAACGCCAGGTCGTGCGTGCGCCCCAGCAGCTGCACGGGGCCCTGCACATAGGCGTCGACGCTGTCCTGGCGCCGCGTGCCCGAGTAAAACCCGGCGTAGCCCGTCACGCCCTGGCCCGTGACCTTGTCCGGCCAGGTATTGGCGAAAAGCTCGGCGGCCGAATAATTGCCCCAGCCGTGATTCAGCATGGCCGTCAGGTTCCAGCCCTTGCCCAGGTCCTGCTCCAGGCGCAAAAAGGCCGTCTGGCTGGTGCTGAACCAGCGGCTCCAGGTGGTTGCCGTGGTGGCGGAACGAGGCAAGGTGGCCCGTTCGCCATCCGCATACCACAGCGGCAAGCCGCCATACATGCCGCCGCGCGGGCGATTATCCTGGTACTCATAGCCGGCAATCAGCACGCTGCCGGGCGCCAGGTCCGCTTCCACGGTGGCATACGCCATGGCCTTCTTGGCGTGATACAGGCGCACATACGATTCGCTGTCCTGGTAGCTGGCCACGACACGCCCGCGCACCTTGCCATCCGCGGTGAGCGGCGTGGAGACGTCCGCGCTGACGCGCGCATTGTGCCAGGAACCCAGGCTCAGGGCAGCATTCCCGGCGAGCTGACTCGATGACGCGCGCTTGCGCACCAGGTTGATGGTGGCCGACGGCTCGCCCGCGCCCGTCAGCAGGCCCGTGGCGCCGCGCACGATCTCGACCCGGTCGTAGGCCGTCATGTCCAGGGTGCTGTCACCCACGCTGAACGCATTGTCGACCGTGGTGGGAATACCGTCATACTGGTAGCTGGCGATGGAAAAGCCGCGCGCGAAGAACGAGGTGCGGTCGCTGTCGTAGCGGTTGATAGCCACGCCGGCCGCGTTTTGCAGCACCTCTTCCACCGTTTGCAGGTTCTGGTCATCCATCTGCTGGCGCGTGACCACGCTGACGGCTTGCGGCGTCTCGCGCACGGACAGGCCCAGGCGCGTGGCCGAGCGCATGGTCTGCGTCGTATACGAACCGCTGCCTTCCGTCGCGCCGTTCGCATCAAAGCTGGCGCTGACCTTCATCTCGGGCATGGTCTGGCCGCCATCGGCCGCCGCCATGTCGAGCACATAACCGCCGTTCGCCTGCGGCACGGCGCGCAAGCCCGAGCCGGCGACGATGGCGCTCAGCGCTTGCGGCACGCTGTAGCTGCCCGCCAGGCCGGCGCTGCGCTTGCCCGCCACGGCGGCGGCCTGGTAGGAAATCATGGTGCCCGTCTCCTGGCCGAAGCACACCAGCACCTGTTCCAGGGTACCGGCGGGTATCGCCAGCTCGATGCGCGCCGCATTGGCTGCCTGGGCAAGGGGTACGGCGGCCGAGGCGCCGCCGGCGGCGAGCAGCCACAGGGCCTGACTGACGGCCAGCGCCGCCACGCTGCGGCGGCATGTGCTGGAAATGGAAGAGGTGTAAATAGGTGTTGTGCTGGGCATGCGGACTGTTTTCCTGAAAGTGAATGAAGGGTTCACTCGCTATGTCACGCGAAAATCGAAAACCCCTCATTTTTTCGGAAAATAATCACGGGTGCTTCCGATGCGGCACCACGCTCACCCAGAAGCGCGTGCTCTGGCGCACGTCGACGGGCAAGGTGCGCGTCAGCATGTCGAGCACTTGCGTCGTGTCGGCCAGCGGATAAATGCCCGACACGCGCAGGTGGGCGATGGCGGGATCGCAGGCCAGGCGCCCTTGGCGATAGCGGGCCAGCTCGCCGACAAAATCGGCCAGCGGCATGTCGTGCGCCACCAGCATGCCGGCCGTCCACGCATCCGCACCGGCAGGCAAGGTTTGCACGCTACCGATCTGCGCCGCCGTGAAGCTGGCTTGCTGGCCGGCCTGCAGCCTGCGCACGGCGGCGGGCGCCTGTTCCGGCAGAATATCGACGGCGCCCGCGAACACGCCCAGGTGTGTGTGCCCCCCTTCCGCGCGCACGGCAAAACGCGTGCCCACAGGCTGCAAGCGGCCTTGCGCCGTGCGCACGAAAAAGGGACGGCCAGCCGCATCGCGCGCCGTACTGACCATGATCTCGCCTTTTAACAAGGTCACCATGCGCTGGCCCGCATCGTAGCGCACGTCGATGCTGGACGCCGTGTTGAGCGCGATGCGCGTACCGTCTGCCAGCACGAGGTGGCGCAGCTCGCCCGTGCCGGTGCGGTAATCGGCCAGCCAGAAGGCCGCCTGTTCGTCGCCGCCCGCCAGCCAGGCGCCGCCGCCCACGGCCAGCAGCGCCAGCAGCTTGAGCGACTGGCGCCGCGCCGCATTCGCTTGAGCGTGCAGCGGCTTGCGGGCCAGGGTGCCGTGCGCCAGCGGCGCGGGCAAGGCACGCATGCGCGCCATGCAGCCTTCCACGTGCTGCCAGGCCTGCTCGTTTTCCGGGTCGCTGCCGCGCCAAGTGCGCCAGGCCTGCTCCACTTCGGGCGTGGCGTCTCCGGCCTGCAAGCGCACCAGCCATTCGACAGCCTGCAGGCTGGCCGCTTCCGGCCTCAGGGCGCCCATCACGGCGCCGACGGGGAAAAGAAGCACTGGTGCATGGCTTTGACCAGGTGGCGCTGCACGGTGGCCAGCGAGATGTTCAGTTCCAGCGCAATGGCCGCCTGCGGCATGCCGTCGAGCTGCGACAGCAGAAAAGCGCGGCGCACGGCGGGCGCCAGGCCGTCGAGGCGGCGGTCGATGTCGAACAGGGCTTCGAGCAGGATCGCCTGCGCCTCGGGATCGGGCGCGCACTGCGCGGGCAGGCTGGCCAGGGTTTCCAGGTAGGCCGCTTCCAGGTCGCGGCGGCGGTACAGATTGCCCAGCACGCCCTTGGCCACGGTGGTGAGGAAGGCGCGCGGCTCGCGGGCGGCGATGGCCTCATCACGGTTCAGCAGGCGCATGAAGGTGTCGTGCGCCACGTCGGCCGCGTCAAACGCGTTGCCCAGCTTGTGCCGCAGCCAGCCTTGCAGCCAGCGGTGGTGATCGTGGTACAGGCTGCCCACCTCCTGGTGGACGCCGGGTTGGGCTGCCGACACGTCGCATGCTCCCTGGGTCGCAAATAATAATGATTCGCATTCTATATCTAGGCGGTGCTGCGGCGCAAGCGGCCTGCAAATGCCAGTTTGACGCGATTCTTTCCAAAATTGCCAGGCTGACCACGTCCGCCGGCGCAATGCACGGTGCAAGTTCTACCGGGCGCGCCTCGGCACGCGGCAATGATAGTATTGACAACATCACCCAGCCGGCCATCCTGGCCTGGCGTCCCTCCATTGAAAGGCCAACATGCTGTTATCTGAACTGCTGACCAAGCTGACCTGCGGTGACCTGGAAGGCGAGGAACTCGACGCGGCCGTCACCGCCATCACCAACGCGCCGTCCGCGCCACGCGACGAGTGGATCGACAGCGATGCGCATGCCTACGCGGTGGCGATCCTCTGGCACCTGGCTGGCTATACGGCGTCGGGCGACAAGCTCGATGAGCTGCACGAACAGATACAGGACATGTTCGACGAATTCCCCGACTTCCCGTACGCAATGCTCGAGGGAGGCGACGGTAGCGCGCTGCCCTATTTCGAGTGGCTGGACACGGAACTGGCGCAGCGCGCCGTGGACGAAGGCGGCTATGACCTGATCCAGATCGACGGCAACGGCACCGACCAGATGGATGCGCTGGTCGTGTACCGGCGCGATACAAACGACATCATCCAGGCGGCGGCATTGATGGGAGTGACGATAGGCCGCCCGCTCACCTACTATCGCGGCATCGAAGCGATGGTGGGCAAGCGGCCGGGGTAAGGATCAACGCCTATTGCATCGGCAAGGCCGCCACATCGACGGCCGGTGCCTGGCCCGTGGCCGGACGCGTGAAGTTCTGGCTGGTTTTCACGTAGTCGGCAAAGAAGCCGCCGTTATGCAGGTAGAACTTGCCGTTTTCCAGGCCGCCCGCGTAATCCATGCGCTGCGCATTGGTGGCCGTGGCGTCGCCCGTGAACCTCCCCGCCGTCACTTCCGACCAGGCGCCTGAAACGTTCCTCGCCCACTGGTTGCCGAACTGGACGCGGCGCTCCGTGTAGCCCAGGGTATCGATGAAGTTCTCGAGGAAGGAATGCACGCCCGTCAGATACGTGGAAATCGCCGGCCGCTTCCAGGTGGCGATGTAGCGCCACTTGCCCGTCTCGGGCGCGTAGAACCAGGCCGAGTAGTCGCTGCCGCCCTTGCCGTCGGGCCGCGCGCGCGTGATGAAGCGGTAGGTGGTGCCGGCCGCCCAGTTGTACGACAAATAGGTCTGGCCGCCCGTGCCTTCACCGCCGAACGCGTTGTCGACCACGCCGGCGCCCTTGCTGACCAGGGTGGTCTTCGCGCCATTGTCGGCGTCCCAGACGGAAAACAGGATCCAGCGCTCGCTGGTCGATTTCACCTGGATGCCCATGTAGCCCTGGCCAAAGCCGTTGGCCATGAAGTAGGAGCCGATGGCGTCCTGCCCCTTGGGTATCGTCATCTCGTTATAAAAATACTCGGTATTGGCCGGCACCGTGTAACCCATGTGCACGGACGGACCGCGCCGCGACCAGTAGTAATTGGCCGGGTCGTTGGCGTAATTAAGCGCCGCGTTCGCAGTCACCTTCAACGCGGCGACGTCGCCAAACGTGGCTTTTGCGCGCGTCACCCCCTGCAAGTCCACCTTCACATAGCCGGCCGTCGGCACATCGACCATGCCGACGGCGTAGGTCTTGCGGGCCTTGCCGGCCAGCTTGACGTCGAACGGCGCGCCATTGATCTTCACGCGGATGGTGCTGTTGCCGCCATCGGCCAGGCTGGCGTCGAGCGCCACCTGGACGGGGCCCGCCTCGGCCACGCGGAAATACGTGCTGGCGACGGCATCGGGATTGCTCCAGCCGGCCAGGCCATGTTCGCCGATGACGGCGCCCTTGTCTCCGCTGGTGATGAAGGCATTGCCGGCCAGTTCCACGGTGGCGGGCGTGACCGCTGTGGCCACGCCAGTGGCCAGCAAGGCGGTGCCGCCCATGTCTGAGGTAGCGGTGGCAGTGGCGCCGCCGCAGGCTGCCAGCAGCAAGGGCATGGCGGGAAGGACTGCGCAGAGTAATGAACTTCTGTGTTTCATCAACGTCTCCTGGTAGTACGGCGTGCAACAGGCGCAAGAAGTCCTGCGGCATGCGCCGCGGTTGAAAAACGGATCGGGACAGAAAAAACCCGCTACGGCGGCAAGCGCGGTAGCGGGCGAATGGAGCTTAGTACTTGCCGTCGAGGGCGAAGATAGGCTTGCGCGATTTCCACTGCCCGCCCGTGAAGTCCGGGAAGTCCAGGGTCTGGAAGTTGGCGGCGATCGATTGCTCGGACAGGGGCGTGATGGCGCTCCACGTCACGGCATCGTAGATATCGATCGGCATCGGCGCATTGGCCTTCAGGGCTTCGACGAAGGCGTGGATGACGAAGAAGTCCATGCCGCCGTGGCCCGCGCCTTCCGCTTGCGCCGCATACTTGCGCCATACCGGGTGCTCATACTTGTCCTGGTAAGCCTTGAAGTCATCCCACTGGTGCGGCTTGCTGACGCCCTCGATATGGATGGCATTGTTCAAGTCCATCCACAGGCCGTCCGTGCCTTGCACGCGGAAGCCCAGCGAATACGGGCGCGGCAGGCTCGTATCGTGCTGCAGGATGATGGTTTCGCCGTTTTCGCACGCCAGGGTGGTGGTGACCACATCGCCCAGCTTGAATTTCACCTTGGCGTTCGCATGCTGCGCGCCGCCCGGCTGCTTGACGATGTAGTCGTGCAAGCCGCGCGCCTTGGTAGCGAAGGCGTTGATGCGCGTAAAACGGTTACCGCGGTTGATGTTGGTATACATGGCGCACGGGCCGATGCCGTGGCTCGGATACAGTTCGCCATTGCGTTCGACCGAGTGCTGCGTGCGCCAATGGGCTTCCGACCAGCCTTTTTCGCCGAATTCCACGCCGCCGCCATACGGCTTGGCTGGATTGCCGCTGTTGAATTTGACGGCGCGCAAATCGTGCTGGTAGCCGCCCTGCAGGTGCAGCAGTTCGCCGAACAGGCCCGCGCGCACCATCTGCAGCGCAGCCATCACGTCGCGGCGGTAGCACACGTTCTCCAGCAACATGTACGGCGTGCCCGTTTTCAGCTGGGTGTTCAGGACATCCCAGTGGTCTTGCAGGGTGATGCCGGCCACCACTTCGCAACCGACGGGTATCTTCGCCTGCATGGCGGCGATCGCCATGGGCGCATGGAATTCCCACGGCGTGGCGATGATCACGCCATCGAGGCCACCCGCGTCCAGCATGCGCTTGTAGGCTTTCTGGTCGCGGTCTTCGCCATACGTGCGCGGACGGGGCTTGCCGGCTTTGGCTACCTGGCCCAGCGCGTGTTTCAGCATGATCGGCTCGATATCGCACAGGGCGACCACTTCCACGTCGTCGCGGCGCACCAGTTCAGCCAGCAGCACCTGGCCGCGCATGCCCGTGCCGATCACGCCCAGGCGGACCTTGTCGCGGCCTGCCACGGGGGTGGCGTTGGCGTCGCCGGGCAGCAGTGCGCTGCCGGCCATGGCGCCACCGGCCAGCGCGGCGCTGGCGGAGAGGAAATTGCGTCGATTGATTTGTGTTGTCATTGGTCTCTACTCGCTTCCATTGGTAATGTTCGTCGCCGGCCCGCCATACAGCGGACCGGCTGCAGTTTAATAGGTGTATTCAGCCGTGAAGCGCACCGAACGCGGCGCCGTACGTCCATCGACCTGCAGGTAATTGCGGGAGATGGCGCCATGGTCTTCGCGCGTTTCGGTGTAGCGGGTCACGGTCTGGCTGTTGAACACATTGAAGACGTCCACTTTCAGGCTCAGGCCCTTGACGGCGCTGGGAGTATAGGCCACATTCATGTCCAGCTGGGCTTGCCACGGCAGGCGGCCCTGGCTGCCGCGCGGCGCCGGCTTGCCGTTGCAATAGAAGTAGGAATCATCATAATCTTTCTCGAACCTCAGGTTATCGGGCAGCGCGCCGATGCAGTTGCGCGGTGCGCCCGAGGTCAGCGACAGGTTGGCGCCCACCATCACGTCCGGGATGACCTGCATGAAACCGTAGGCCTTGAAGGCGTGGCGATGGTCGCCCGGCAGGTAGCCATACGCGTTGTACATCAGTTCCTTGTGGTCGTCGCTGACCGTCAGGCCCACGTCGCCGCCGCCGATGCTGTCCGTCTGGCCTTCCATATTGCCCTTCAGGCCGGACAAGGTGTAGGTCAGCTTGCCGTACCAGCCGTTCGTGTACGGGTGCTCGATGAACATGTTCAAGGCGCGGTAGGTGCGCGATGGCAGCGGGTTGCCCCACTCCGCCGCCGAAATATCCACGCGGCGCAGGCCCTTGCCATCGTCAAAGTCCACCATCAGGCTGTTGTCGCGGCCAGGGTTGATGATGGCGCACTGGAAGCCGCTCCATTTGCCCGTGTCGACGCCGTTGCGCGTGGCCCAGGCTTGCAGCGGACGCTCGTCGCAGACGTCGTCGTTGGTGTCGTTCAGCTTGCGGTACAGAAAGCTGGCGCCCACCACCAGCTTCTTGCTCAGGGCGCGTTCGAAGCCCAGCGAGAATTCATCCTGCGACAGCGGCTTCAGGCCCACGGCCGTCACCTCGCGCGCGTCGCGGCTCTGACCATACGCGTTGTTGGCCGAATACGGCTTGCTGATGGCGTGCAGGCCCGTCGGCGCGCCCGTGACGGGATCGACGCCCGTGTAGGTGAACATCTCGCTGGTGGCCAGGAAGGGGCTGGCCATGTTGCTCGACAAATTCGATGGCACCGGCAGGTGGTAGCGACCGCCGTTGGCGAAGAATTTCAGGGTGCCGTCGCCCAGGTAATCCCAGGTGGCGCCCACGCGCGGGGCGATCATGTTGCGCTGCGAAATGAAGGCCACGCCATCGGTGCTGTAGTTGGTGAACTGTTCGCGGCGCAGGCCCAGGTCCAGCAGCACCCGTTCCGTGACCTGGTAGTGATCCTGGATGTACTGCGCCGATTGCACGCTGGTCGGACGCGCCAGGTTGGCGTTCAATTCCTTGCTGACGTAATAGCCGTCCTTGCCGTAGCCGTTGCCCTGGGCCGGCGTTTCAAAGGCGCCGTTGATCAGGAGCGTCGGATCCTTGACCTTCTGGTACTTCCAGCGGTAGCCGCCGGCCAGGCTCAGGCCCACTTTCGATTCCACGTCGATGCGGTCGATGCCGCCGCGCAGCGAATGCTTGCCCAGCTTGTATTCCAGGTCCAGGCGCTTGGCTTTCTGGCGGTCTTCCGACGACGGGTCGACCAGAGTACCGGTCACCATTTGCGGATTGGTGTACGTCAGGCCAGGCACCTGGGTTGATTCATTCGACGACGTTTGCGCCAGCAGCGGATTGTAGCCTTCCGGGGTACGGCGGTGCGAAGTGCGCGACTGCCCCATCATCGCCGTCACCGTCAGGTTGTCCGTCAGGTAGCCCGTGTACTTGAAGATGTCGACATTCGCGCCCGGCGCGGCCGACGAGCCGCAGCAGTTGATGGTGGTCTCGCTCCCGCCGCCAGCCACGTTGTTGCGTTTCAAGGTGGCATAGTCAAAACCATAGCTCTGGCTGTCCGTAGTCGTGCGGTCATACAGCTTGGTATATTCAAAGTGATGGTCGTCCGTCAGGTTGTAGTCCAGTTTGGCCATCATGCGGTCAACCTTGCTCTTGCTCTCGCGCCAGCCGTTCGGCAGCACCTTGTCCACCAGGTCGTCGCGCGCACCGGCGACGGCGCCGCCGTCCGTGCGCGTCTGTTCCAGCGCCACGAAGGCGAACAGCTTGTTCTTGATCAGCGGTCCGCTGCCGTACAGGCCGACCACCTTGCTGGTGCTGCCGTTATCGCGGTTCCAGTACTTCAAGGTGCCATCCGTCTCCGGATTGGCGCCCGTGTTCGGGTAGTACCGGTTTTCCGTCGTGCCCTTCAGCGAGCGGGGGATGATCGAGACCTTGCCGCCGAATTCAACCTTGTTGCCGCCGCTCTTGGTGGTGATGTTGATCACGCCGCCCGTGGAGCGGCCAAATTCCGAACCGTAGCCGCCCGACAGCACCTGCAGGTTCGAGATCGCGCCGAACGGCAGCTCCGACGCGCCCACCTGGGTCAGGAGGTTGGTGATGGGGAAGCCGTTGACGTAGAACGCGTTTTCGGACTGGCCCGAGCCGCCGATCGACGGTGCATTGCCATACACGCTGTTGGTGCCGCGCGCCACGCCCGGCGTCAGCTGCACGATGGAGGCGACGTCGTTGCCGACTGGCAGCGCCTTCAATTCCTTGGCGGTGAAAATCACGCCATTGTTGGTGTTCGACACGTCGATCGGATTGCGCGACGCCTTCACCACGACGGTCTGCTCCTGGCCCACGGGGCCAGCCGCGCTGGCCGGGCCGAAGTTCGCTTCCGCGCCCGCGCCGATCAGGGCCTCGACTTCCTGCGACGCTTCCACCGAACCGGCACGCAGCACGCGCACCGCATAGCGGCCTGGCGGCATGGAGTTGGCCACATAGCGGCCCGACGTATCCGGCGTCAGGCTGCGCTGCACGCCCGTCGCCAGGTTTTCCAGCACCACGGTGGCGCCGGCCGGCGCGCTCACTTCGCCGAAAATGGTGCTCGTGGCGTTCGACTGTGCCCAGGCCTGGCCTGGCACGCCGGCCGCCAGTGCGATCACGATCGCGGCGGCGCGGCTGATGTCGCGCAATTTGAGTCGGGTGCTATGCATGATGTCTCTCCGTCTATATCGAGGGTTATACGCGCCCTCCCCGCTCCAGGGCGGAGTCGGGGGAGCGCAATTTTTATGGTGGTCGTCGGCCGGTGCAGCCAGGCAGTTGCACCTTTCGGGAAATCAGTCCGTATCGGCTGATTTTCGTTTTCTTGGGATTACTTTAAAAAGAAAAATAAGTATCGTCAACAAAAAGAAAGTTAAAACGGTAATTTATCGCTCAATCGAGCAAATAAATGCAATTTATCTTTCGATTCAATCAGTGACGCGTCGAATAACTTTCGTTATCGTGGTGTGGCAGATACACGCGTCTGCAGGAAGGTGGCAAACAGAGGACGATACGGGCGGGAATCAGGGGAGGAAAACACGAAAGACGACAGGGCAAACGTCTTTCGCTTACGTTTATCTTTCGTATTGTGCATTTCGGAACATTGTCTTTTCTTTTCCATGGCAAAACCCCGGCCCGCCACAGGCAGGCTGGCGGATCGGGGCAGTGTCACGCCTTAAAAGAACTTGTAGCTGGCCGACAGGGCAAACTGGCGGCCGAACAGGTCCTGGCTATGGTTGTAGCCTTCCCAGCCGTTCGGGTCGTAGTACGGCTGCTTGTTGAAGGCGTTTTTCACGTTCAGGCCCACGTCCAGGTGCTTGATCGGCTTCCAGTTGAACGCCAGGTTCACCGTCGTGTACGACGGCGCCCCCTTGCACTGGCCGGCCGGCAGCGCCACGGAGGCGGCGGTGCAGTTTTCCGGCGTGTTGTCCTTGTCCCAGGGGCCATACGCCCAGCGCGTCTTGCCCGAGTAGTTGATGAAGACACTGCTGACGAAGTTGCGGTAGCTCCAGTCGGCGTTGACGGTGGCGCGGTAGCGCGGCGAATCGTAGTAGCCGACGGTGTTGCCCTTGATGTCGCTACCGTCTTCGCTGTCGTGGGTGTCGCGCTTGCGGATGGTGGCCGCAATGCCCGTACTCAGCTTGCCCATGTCTCCCAGCGAAAAGCGCGTGCGCGCATCGATGTCGACGCCGTCCATCAGGGTGCGGCCACGGTTCGAATACGAGTTGATCAAGCCGCCCAGGTTGCCCACCGAGTAGCCGGGCACGCCGCCCGCGCACACGCCCGCGTTGGCGGGATTGGCGCACATGGCCGCCACCGCCGCCACATTGCCACGATCCGCGTCGGTCAGGTCATTGCGGATGGCGCTGGGCGTGCCGGCCAGGGTCGGACCGTATTTGTCCACCAGTTCCGTAAACAGCTCGTTGAAGTCCTGGCGCACGATTTCGTCGCGGCGGTTGATAAACCAGTAATCGATGGAGATGCTCACGTCCTTGGCCGGCTGCAGCACCAGACCGACGGTGGAAATCTTGGCCTTCTCCGGACGCAGGTTCTGGTTCGGCGGCGTCAGGCCGCCCACCGTCGTCGAGCAATTCGAATTGAGCAGGCTCTTGCCCAGGTCCGCATCCGTCGCCACCTTGGACTTCATCAGCGCGCGCGCCATGGCATTCGTTTCATCGCAGCGCACCGTGTCGCGGATGCCGCCCACCTGCGCAAAGACGCCGCCCGTGCCCGATTCGGCCAGGTTGGGCGCGCGGAAGCCTTCAGAATACGTCCCGCGCAGCATCAGGTCGGGCCGCGCGCGCCAGATCACGCCCAGCTTGGGCGCCAGGTTGGCGGCGAAATGCGGATATTTGTCCAGGCGCGCGGCCGCATTCACTTCCAGTGTGTCGGAAAGCGGCACCACCACCTCGCCAAACACGGCGGCGATGGTGCGCCGGCCGTCGAACCAGGAACCGCCCTGTTGCGTGATCAGGCCATTGGCCGCATCCGTGTTGCCGGGCGTGAGAAAACTCTCGCGCATGACGTTGGTGCCCACGGCGGCGCGCACTTCGCGCTCGCCCAGCTTGAACAAGGTGCCTTCCAGCTTCGCATCCCAGGTCATCAGCTTGGTCCACGATTCGATGGCGAAGGTCGGGTAGGCGCTGCGCAGCAGCGCCGCATTGGCCTCGCTGATTTCGCCGAACTTGTAGGCGGGATTGTCCGAAATGAACGTGCGGCCGCTGACGGGGTCTTTCGTGAACGGGCCGAATGCCTGTTCAAAACCCTTGATGTTGATGTTCGCCGTCTGGAACAAGGTGGAATGGCTGCCCGCCACGCTGAGCGCCGTTTCAAAATCCCAGCCGCCGCCGATGCTGCCGCGCAGGCCGACGAGCGCGCGGTAGTTTTCATCGACGTTCTTCTGGCCGAAGTGGCCCGTCGCATCCTGCAGCAGGTAGTTCAAGCCGGCCGCGCCGCCCATCTTGGCCACCATGTCGGCATCGAGCTTGCCTTTCAGGTAGACGTTGTTGGGACTCAGGAAAGGCGTGGCGAAGGTGTTCAGGGTATTGCCCGTGTTGCGGGCGAACCAGTTGTTCGTGCTGCCGCTGTTGAAGCTGGACGGACCGTTTTCGCCGCGCATCTTGATGTGGGTCAAGGCGCCCTCCGCGAACGCTTCCAGGTCGCCGCCCAGTTTCAGCCGGCCGCTCAGATACGCCGTGGCCCGCTCCGAGGTAGGCCCCGTGTCGAGCTGGTTGGGCAGCGCATTCCACACGCAGCGCGTGCCCGACGCTTCCGTGATGCTGGTGTTGCAGCCAGGCGCGGCGCGCTGGGTGCGGGCATTGTTGTTGGCCTTGTCGAAGACAAAGAAGGTTCCGGGGTTCATCGTGCCCGGTTCGCTGCCGACGCCCACGCGCATGTTCGGGATGAAGTTGGGATTATTCGCATAAAAATACGCGGGACGCTTGCGCCAGGTGTCGGCCAGCGCGATGCGGTCGCGCTGGTAGACGTTCACGGAGCCGTAGATGTTGTAGCCGTCGCTGGCCAGGTCGCCCAGGCCATACAGCACGCTGGCCTGGCGCTCGCCATAGGATTTCACGCTGGGCGAAAACTCGCCGTTGGCGCGCGCCTCCAGCCCCTGATACGACTTCTTGGTGATGACGTTGATGACGCCGGCCACGGCATCGGAGCCATACACGGCCGACGCGCCATCCGTGAGGATTTCCATGCGCTCGATGGCAGCGGCGGGAATGGCGTCGATATTGACGAACATGGTCTGGAAGCCGGCCGGCGCGCCATAGAACGACAGGCGGCGGCCATTCAACAGCACCAGGGTGCCCTGCGCACCGAGGCCGCGCAAGTTCGCCTGCGAACCGCCGTCCGAGCCCGTGAACATCGAGCGGAAGTCCTGCTGCGCCGGACGGGCGGCGGGCAGGTTGTCGAGCACCTGCAGCAAGGTGAGCGCGCCCATGTTCTCGATCTGTTTGGCGTTGATCACCTGTACGGGCGACGCCGTTTCCGCGTTGATGCGCTTCAGGCTGGACCCCGTCACTTCGACGCGCGTCAGTTTCTCTTCCTCCGCTGCCAGCGCCGTTGACGCCAATCCTACCGCCACCATGGCGACCATCAGTTTTTTCAAGTGCATTCCCATCTCCCTTTTTATCAGTGATTTGTTTTCGTCAGGTTGCAAGAGCCCCTCCCCGGTCCGAAGAGGGGCTCGTTTTTGGTGAAATGATGAAGTGAAGTTGCTTAGCGCGGCTTGACGGTCGCGCCTTCCGTGCCGGTCAGCACGGCGTTGGCCCAGTTACCGCAGACCTGGGACGGGTGGGCGCCGCGCGCGCCCAGGGTGCGCAAACTGAGCTGGCTCAGGCCGCGCACGTCGATTTCGGGTTTGACCACCCCGGGAGCCGTGACCAGGCCGCTGTCATACAGCAGCCGCTCACCGCTCCAGACCTGGAATTGCAAGCCGCCCGCGCTGCGGCAGCTATCGTCCACGCCCAGGTCGGCGCGCAGCAGATTCCAGTTGCCCGCCAGTTGCAAGTCGATGCGGCTGGCGGGGCCCACGCCGAGGCCCTTGCGGAACCACAGCCCGTTCATGCGCATTTCGGCTGCCTTGCCGGCTGGCCTGTCTTTCGCGATATGCTTCGGCAGCGCCAGGTCCGACAGATAGCGCTGCACCTCCTCGCCTTCGGCCACGCGGTGCTCGAGCACGCGGAATTCGGACAGGGTGACGGGCGCCACGTCGGTCGCCAGCGCCGCATCGAACGCGCGCGCCACCGGTGCGCCTTGCGCCGCCGTGACCATCGGGTCGGTGGACGCCGCGCCATCGCCTTCCGGATTTTGCGTGCTCATCACGCGGAAGCGCAGCAGGCGCCCGGCCGTGGCAGGGAAATTGATCGTCTGCGTGCCCTGTTCCAGTTTCAGGGTGCCACGCGCAAGCGGTGCGCCCCACTCTCCATTGTTGTCGCCGATGTAGATTTCATAGTCGCGCACCTGGCCATGCTTCCAGTGCTGGTCGTTGCGCGGCGCCAGTTCGATGCCGTCCACCAGGCGCCGTTCCGTGAAGCCGATCACCCATTCGTGCGGCCCGCTCTTCACGGACGGGCTGCGCACGGTGCGGAACCACGTCTCCGGCTTGCCATCGAAGGCGTTTTCCAGCGGATAGCCATTTTCCTCAAACGGACGTCCCACCACCTGCATGGCATCGGCCGGCAAGGCGCGGCCCGGCACGGGCGCGGCCGGGAAGTCGGCGTCCAGCCGCGCCACGGCCAGCGCACCGGCGACCTGCAAGGTCAAGGCCTGGCGGATATCCTGCGCCGCCACCTTCACGTGCAGGGTGCCCTGGCGGTCGGCAGCATCGAAATACCAGCCGTCCAGCGCCTTGTCGTAGCCGGCGCGGTCGCCGGCTGCCGCGATCAGCCGTTCGCCGGCACGCACGGCGGCCGGGGCCTGGCCCGCCAGCATGCGCAGCGCATAGCCGCGGCGCGCTTCCTGGCCCTGGTACTGGCCATCGACAGCGCCGATGTCGACCTGCACGTCGCCGCCCGTCTGGCGCATGCGGATGACTTGCTGGCTGAAGGCGCCGCCCTGGTACTGGCGCGTGTTGCCATCGTCTTCATACAGCGTGTATTCGGAATCTCCGTGCGGGTAGATATCGAGCGTGAGCTGATCCTTCGGCTTCTGGCCGTCATACAGCATTTCCGGATACATGGGCAGGATGGCGCCGGCCCGCACGAACACGGGCAACTTGTCCAGCGTGACCTGCATGTCCAGGTCGCGCCCTTTCGCGTCCGCCGTGGCCTGGAGGCCGTCCCAGTAGTCGTACCACGTGCCCTGCGGCAGGTGGATGCCCTTGCGCCAGCCGCCGCTGACGGCCTGGCTGCGGTAGACGGGCGCCACCAGCACGTCGCGGCCCAGGAGGAACTGGTATTTATAGGCTTCCGTGTAGGCGGCCGGGTCTTGCGGGTAGTCCCACATCAGGCCCCGCACCAGCGGCGCGCCCGATTGCTCCGCTTCGCGCACCAGCGTATACATATACGGCGTCAAACGCATCTTGAGTTTCAAGTAGCGGCGGTTGATGTCGCGGTACGGCTGCTCGAACCACCACGGATGCTTGCGCTCGGCCGCGGCCCAGCCGGACATGCCCATCAGCACGGGCGTAAAGCTTTTCCACTGCAAGTCGCGCAGATAGGTTTCCGGGCTGCCGCCAAAGATGGCGTCCACGTCGCCGGACGCATACGCCTGGCCGGACAGGCCCGAGCCGATCAGGGTCGGGATGTGCCAGCGGATGTAGTCCCAGCTGGCGCTCTGGTCGCCCGTCCAGGCCACGGCGTAGCGCTGGATGCCGGCCCAGCCCATCACCGTCCACAGAAATGGCCGGCTGTCGGAGTTGTTCAGGATGCCGTCGTAGGCCGACTTGTTCGCATCCATGGCGAATTGGTAGCCCTTGCCCGTCCACGCCACGTCCAGCTTTTGCACGCGGCTGCCCGCCTGGCCCACTTCCCACGCGATCTTGTCGACGCCGTTTTCCGTCCACAGACCCGTACGGAAGCCATAGCCGGCCAGGCCCTTCACGGTTTCCGGCAAATTCGTGTAGCCGCAGCCATAGCCGTCGTTGGGCAGAATCCAGCCGCCCGGCATGTCGTGCTCGCGGTACTGGCGCGCCACGCTTTCCACCACGTCCGGCGTCTTGCCGGTCGGGCCATCCGTCCAGCCCTTCGGCACGGAACCGGGCTTTTTCACGTTGTCGCCATCGTTGTAGCAATCGGCGTCGCCGTATTCCAGCGCCCAGCGGGGCAGCATGCGGGCGCGGCCCGTCAAGTCCGTGTAGCGGGTGACGACGTCGCGCACGTCCTTGCCGACGAAGAAATACGCGTCATAGCGGCCTTCCGCGTGCTGCAGCGATATCTGTTCCTTGTCGCGCAAGTCGTAGTTCCCGTCGGACCAGGTATTGCGCAGCATGCCCCAGCCCCGTGAACTCATGAGAAATGGCGCGGGATTCGGCCGGTCGCCCTCTTCCCAGCCGCCCGAATACGACACGGGCACCTGCTTGCCCTTGAATTCGAAGCGGCCATTCTGCTGGCCGCCGCCAAAGTATCGTTCGCCGGGCAGGCTGGAAAGCACCTGCACGCCCTGCTTGTCGTCGAGCGACAGCGGCTGCACTTCGCGCCACAGGGGCACCGCGTCGCCCTTGCGGTACAAGGTAAAGCGCAGCGGCTTGCGGTCGATGCGCAGGCTCAGGGCTTCGGTGCTGATCAGGATATGGCCGGGCTGTTCGTCGATCTGGTATGCCACCTGCGCGGCCGGCTGGCCCACGACGATGGGCGCGGCCTTGTCGCCGGGGCCCGTCAAGCCCCCCTTGCCGCCCGCCTGGATGCGCAGCACGTCCGCCTGCGGCAGGCTGATACGCAACTGCATGCCCGTGTCGCTGCGCACATCCCAGCCCAGCGCCTCGCCCTTGACCACGTCGGCCGGGTGCACGGCGGACAATGACTGCAGATTGCCGATGGTCGCGGCCTGCAAGCCAGGCGCAGACAGAGTGGCAAGAGCGGCGAGGACACAGGCGGAAAGGAGGCGGCGGGGAAGCGGGAGAGGTTTCATCGGCTGGCTTTCAGAAGTAATTCAATGAAATTACTTTAAGAAGAAAAATAAATATCGTCAACAAAAAGAAAGTTTTGGCGCCAATTTATTAATAAAATACCTAAAATCAGCTCATTTATCTTACGTTTTACTAAAAAATTACGATACATACTTTCGTTATCGTCGCATTTCAGCGACAGGTCGCGCCGCCACACGCTTTCACGCTGCACTGCAGCACACTATCACACCGTTAAAACGACACAATTTCGCAAGTCGATTAAAAATTTACTTTCGTTTTACTTTCGTATTTGACTTTTCGAAATTTAGTATTTATGCTTTCTCCAACAAACACTTTACTGACACTCCATGACTACCCTTCTTCAGCGTGACATTCAAACCTGGCGCGACATCGGCGGCCTGCACACGGCCGAGGAAATCGCCCACCAGCCAGCCATCTGGCGCGCGCTGTCCGGCATTTTGCGCAACGAGCAAGCCAGCCTGGCCGCCTTCCTGGGCGACGCGCTGTCCAATCCGCAGCAGCGCGTCATCCTGACGGGCGCCGGCAGCTCGGCCTATGTGGGCGAGATCGTCGTCGATACCCTGAACGCGGCCTGGCCTGCGCAGATCCGCGCCATCGCCACCACCACCCTGCTGACGCATCACGAGCTGTACCTGGAAGCGGATGCGCCCACCCTGCTCGTCTCGTTTGCCCGCAGCGGCGACAGCCCGGAAAGCCTGGCGGCCGTGGAACTGCTGCGCCAGGTCGTGCCCGGCGCGCGTTTCCTGAACATCACCTGCAACGCGGACGGCAAGCTGGCGCGCCAGGGCGCCAACGACAGCAACACCTATAACCTGCTGATGCCGGAAGGCAGCTGCGACCGCGGCTTTGCCATGACCAGCAGCTTTACCAGCATGCTGCTGGCGGCCCTGTCCGTGCTGGGCAAGGATACGGACTTGCAGCGCCTGGAGGCCCTGGCCGGCCTGGGCGAGCAAGCCTTGCGCGACTGGTCGGCCCCCGTGGCGCAGCTGGGTTCAACACCCGTGCAGCGCGTCGTCTACCTGGGCAGCGGCCCGCTGGAAGCGCTGGCCAAGGAAGCAGCCCTGAAAATCCTGGAATTGACGGGCGGCCGCGTGATGGCGATGGCGAATACGCCGCTGGGTTTCCGCCACGGCCCGAAATCGGCCGTCACCACGGAATCGCTGGTGATCCTGCTGCGCAGCAGCAAGCCGCTGGCGCGCCAGTACGAAGACGACCTGCTGAAAGAACTGCAGCGCGACAGCGTGGCGCAGCGCTGCCTGACGGTAGGCATCGGCGGCGACTTATCTGCCAACTTAGCGGCCGATGCGCCGGCCTGGCCCGATGCCTGGCTCGCTCCCCTGTGGCTGCTGATGGCGCAGCAATATGCGCTGCACCAGTCCGCGCTGCTGCAACTGCGCCCCGACAATCCATTCGCCGGCGGCATCGTCAACCGTGTCGTGCAGGGCGTCACCATCTATGGCCATGACCAATTCTAATCACATCGCCGGTTACCACGGCATCGACATCGGCGGCAGCAAGATGGAGCTGGTCGCCTTCCGTGACGACGATGGCGTGCTGACGGAAGCGTTCCGCGAACGGGTGGCCACGCCGGGCGACGATTTTGCCGCCTTCGTGCAAGCCATCGTCGACCTGGTGGCGCGCGGCGACGCCGCCCTGGGCACGACGGCGCCCGTCGGCATCGGCTTGCCCGGCGTGATCGACAGCGCCAGCGGACGCCAGCTCAGTTCCAACGTGCCGGCCCTGAACGGCCGCCTGGTGGCGCAAACCCTGCAGCAAGCCTTGCAGCGCCCTGTTGCCATCGGCAACGATTGCCAGTGCTTCGCCCTGTCGGAAGCGCAGGGCGGCGCGGCCGACAATGCCGCCAGCATGTTCGGCGCCATCCTCGGCACGGGCGCCGGCGGCGGCTATTGCGTGGGCGGCCAGCTGCTGCGCGGCTTTAACGGCGTGGCCGGCGAATGGGGCCACTGGAGCCTGCCCGCCACCCTGCTGGCGCAGCACGACCTGGCCGAATACCCCTGCCCGTGCGGCAAGGCGGGCTGCCTGGAACGCTATGTCTCCGGACCCGCCATGCGCAAGCTCCACGCGCATTTCGGCGGCGACGGCGCCGAACCGCTGGCCATCGTGGCGCGCGCCAACATGGGCGACGCCGTGGCCCAGCGCACGGTCGCCGTGCACCTCGATGTGCTGGGCCACGCGCTGGCCGGCCTGGTGCTGGCCTACGACCCGCACGTCATCGTGCTCGGCGGCGGCTTGTCCAAGCTGCCGCACCTGTACGACAAGCTGCCGGCCGCCGTGAAACGCCACCTGTTCCCCGGCGTGCACGTGCCGCCTATCCTGCCGCCCCGCTTTGGCGACGCCGGCGGCGCGCGCGGCGCGGCCCTTTTGATACGACAACATACAAAGGCGTCAACATGATGAAGCAAGCGGAAAACCCGACTTTTACCCTGTCCCCGATCCAGCAAGTGATCAAGGCGCACCGCCGCGGCGAGCGCGTGGGGCTGTACGCCGTCTGCTGCAGCCACCCGAGCGTGCTGCGCGCCGCCATGCGCGTGGCCAGCGAATACGACACGGTACTGCTGGTCGAGGCGACGTCGAACCAGGTCGACCAGTTCGGCGGCTACACGGGCATGACGCCGGCCGTTTTCCGCGACACCATGCTGGCCCTGGCCCGCGAACAGGGCTTCCCCGCCAGCCGCCTGGTGCTGGGCGGCGACCATCTGGGTCCGAACGCCTGGCAGCACCTCGATGCGGCCACCGCCATGGACCATGCCGAAACCCTGATCGCCGCGTATGCGTCGGCCGGTTTCCATAAAATCCACCTCGATTGCAGCATGCGCTGCGTGGATGACCCCTTGCAGCTCGACGATGAAACCGTGGCCGCCCGTTCCGCGCGCCTGTGCATCGTCGCCGAGGAAGCGGCCGCCGCCGCCGGCTTTGCGCCGCCCGTCTATGTGATCGGCACGGAAGTGCCGATTCCTGGCGGCGAAGCGTCGCTGGCGCAGGCCGGCGCCGTCACCAGCCCGCAAGCGGCGCGCCGCACCCTGGACGTGCACCGCCGCGCCTTCCTCGACAACGGCCTGCATGGCGCCTGGCGCCGCGTCATCGCCATGGTGGTGCAGCCGGGCGTCGATTTCGACCAGAGCAGCATCCAGCACTACGATGCGGATGCCGCCGCCGAGCTGTCGGCCTTTGTCGCCGAGCAGCCTGGCCTCGTGTTCGAAGCCCATTCCACCGACTACCAGCGCGAAACGGCGCTGCACGCCATGGTGCGTGACCATTTCGCCATCCTGAAAGTGGGCCCGGCCGCCACCTTCGCCCTGCGCGAGGCGCTGTTCGCCCTGTGCCAGATCGAGGAAGAACTGCTGCCGGCGCACGCCACCTCGCAGCTGATGCAAGTGCTCGACGACGTGATGGTGGCCAAGCCGAAGAACTGGATCAAGCATTACCTGGGCACGCCGGAAGAACAGCGATTGATGCGCCGCTACGGCTTGAGCGACCGTTGCCGCTATTACTGGGGCGAGCCGGAAGTGGCGGCCGCCGTCGGCAAGCTGCTGGCCAACCTGGACGCCGTGGCCATTCCGCTGCCGCTGCTGAGCCAGCATTTGCCGGAACAGTACCTGGCCGTGGTGCAGGGCAGCCTGCAAGCGCAGGCGCCGGCCTTGATCGAGCACAAGATCGGCAGCTTGCTGGCGCAATATGCGCGCGCCTGCAACCGCAATGCGGCAGTGGCCGTCATTGCCGAAGCGGCAATCTGTTAAGCTCGGTATTTTCATTTTTTACTGAGCCCGCCACCATGCGAAATACCAGCCAACGTCGTGAATCCATCCTCCAAATGCTTGCCCAGCAGGGCTCGGTGCAGGTGACCGATCTGGTGGAAAAGCTCGGCGTGTCTGCGGTCACCATCCGCAGCGACTTGAATGCGCTGGAAGCGCAAGGCATGGCCACGCGCAGCCACGGCGGCGCGACCCTGACGCGCACGCCGCCGCCCGAGCACACGATACGCCAGAAGGACGCCATCAACCACGAGCAGAAGGAGCGCATCGGCGCCTTTGCGGCGCGGCTGGTGGAACCGGGCGACAACATCATCATCGACTCGGGCACCACCACCATCTCGCTGGCGCGCCATCTGCGCGATGCGACGGGCGTGACGGTGGCCACGAATGGCCTGAACATCGCGTGGGAACTGGCCGATGCGCCCGGCGTGGACCTGATCCTCACGGGCGGCTTGCTGCGCAAGCAGTCGCTGTCGATCCAGGGCAGCCAGGCCGAAACCTGCCTGCAGGCGTACAGCTTCGACAAGCTGTTCCTGGGCGTGGACGGCTTCGACCTGCAGTTTGGCGTGACCACCCACCACGAAGCGGAAGCAAGCCTGAACCACAAGATGGTGGAACGGGCCAAGAAAATCATCGTCCTCACGGACGCCTCGAAGTTCGGCCGCGTCAGCCTGCACCGCATCGTGCAGCTGGATCGCGTCGATACCGTCATCACCGATGCCAGCATCAGCCAGGAGTACCGCGAAGGGCTGCAAAAGCTGGGCATCGAACTTTTTATAGCGGAATAACACATGCTGAGCGGCAGAATCCTTACCCCATCTGGCTGGATCACGGGCACCATCACCTTTGACCAGCGCATCGTCCAGATACAAGAAGACCCTGCCGCCGACAGCGCGCTGACCATCCTGCCCGGCTTCATCGACCTGCACGTGCACGGCGCGGCCGGCGTCGACATCATGGAAGGCGGAGACGCGGGCGCCACCGTGGCGCAGGTGCACGCGCGCCACGGCACCACGGCCCTGCTGGGCACCACCCTGACGGCCAAGGAGCCGTCGATCCTGCGCGCCCTGCAAGGCCTGGCCGGCGTCATCGCCGAGCGCCCCGCCAACGGCGCGCGCATGCTGGGCGTGCACCTGGAAGGCCCGTTCCTGAACCTGCACCGCCTGGGCGCGCAGCCGCCCGACGTCGTGCAGGCCAGCTTGGCGCTGGTGCAGCGCTTCCACGCCATCGCCCCCATCAAGGTGCTGACCATGGCGCCGGAAATCCCCGGTCACCTGGAACTGATCCCGCAACTGGCGGCGATGGGCATCCGCGTGCAGATCGGCCACAGCGCCGGCACGTACGACGAAGGCGTCGCGGCGCTGCAAGCCGGCGTCTCCGGCTTTACCCACCTGTACAACGGCATGACGGGCATGACGCATTACGACCCGGGCATGGTGGGCGCGGCCCTGGCGCACGCCGAATACGCGGAAATCATCCCCGACCTGCAGCACGTGGCCAAGGGCGCCCTGCGCGCGGCCCTGCGCGCCATCCCCCGCCTGTACGGCGTGACGGACGCCACCTCGGCCACCGGCATGCCGGACGGCGAGTACGGCCTGGGCACGCAGCGCGTCTATAAATGCCTGGGCTGCGTGCGCCTGGCCACGGGCTCGCTGGCCGGCAGTGTGCTGACCATGGATCAGGCCCTGCGCAATTTCGTCGACCTGGGCCTGGATCTGGCCGACGCCTCGAACCGCTTGTCGCTGTACCCGGCCGACTACCTGGGCGAATCCGAACGGGGCCGCCTGGCGCCCGGCGCCTGGGCCGATATCGTCGTCCTCGATTCCACATTACAGCCAGTGTCCGTCTTCGTCGAAGGCGCGGCCATCGATCTTTCCACCCGCTAGATTCAGTCTCTAGACCCAGCCCCCAACCTCAACCCCGTCCCGGAGTTTTCATGCACGACACGTCACACAAGGCCCCCGTGTGGGCCATGCGCTACCTGCTATTTATTGCCGGCATGGGGGGATTGCTGTACGGCATAGACATCGGCATCATCGCCGGCGCCCTTCCCTACCTGGAATCGACGGCCTCCGTGGCGTGGAAACTGACGGCCCAGCAGCTGAGTTTTATCGTTGCCGCCGTGCTGTTGGGCTCCGTCCTCTCCTCGCTGTTCGCCGGCGCCTTGGCCGACCTGCTTGGCCGGCGCTGGGTGATGTTCCTGGCCGGCGCCCTGTTCAGCGCCAGCATCCCGCTGATCGCGCTGGCCGACGGCTACATGCCGCTGCTGCTGGGCCGTCTGCTGCAAGGCATCAGCGGCGGCTTGATCGGCGTCGTCGTGCCCCTGTACCTGGCCGAATGCCTGCCCGCGCAGCAGCGCGGACGGGGCGCGGCCCTGTTCCAGCTGCTGCTGACCATCGGCCTGGTGGCCGCCGCCCTGATCGGCCTGCTGCAGGCGCAGACGGTGGAAACGGCCACGCAGGCGGCGCAAGCCTTGCCAGAAGCGGGCCGCATCGCCGCCATCTTCACGGCCAAGGACCACGCCTGGCGCAGCATCTTCTGGGTCTGCCTGACGCCGGGCCTGGTGTTTACCATCGGCGCCCTGCTGCTGGCCGAATCGCCACGCTGGCTGGCGCAACGGGGCCGCATCGAGCAGGCGCGCCAGTCGCTGCTGCGCACGCGCCTGCCCGCCGACGCCGACATCGAACTGCGCGAGATGCAGGATACGCCGGAAAATACGGCCAAGGCCGGCGGCAAGGCCAGGGATCCGCTGCTGAGCCGCCGCTACGTGCTGCCCTTCCTGCTCGCTTGCCTGATCCTTGCCTGCACCCAGGCGACGGGCATCAATTCCATCCTCGCCTACGTCGTCAATATCTTGAACCAGGCAGGCCTGTCCGGCGCCTCCGCCAACATGGCGGACGTGTTGTTGAAGGTGCTGAACGCCGTGATGACGGTGGTGGCCGTGCTGCTGGTGGACCGCAAGGGCCGCAAGTTCCTGCTGATGCTGGGCACGGGCGGCATCGTCGTCTCGCTGCTGGCGGCCGGCCTGCTGTTCCGCGGCGCCGAAGCGCACCTGGCCGACGTGCGCCCCGCCATCGCGGCGCAAGTGCAAGCGGACAGCCTGGCCTTGCACCTCGATGCGGCCACCTTGGCGGCCCTGGGCGCGGCGGCCGACGGCACGCCACAGCAGCTGACCATCGCCTACGCCTACGGCCCCTTCACCAACGTGAAAAGCCTGCGCAGCGACGATCCCGTGCTGCGTCAGGTGACGATCGCCCGCGCGGACGCCGTGCAGGCCGACAGCGTGATCGGCGTGTTCTTCCGCAAGCTGCACCTGAACCCCTTCGCCGACCCGGCCGCCGGGCGCGAGGCGCCGCTGCGCATCGAGAAGGCCAGCCTGGGCCCCGTGCCCTCATCCACGCACGGCTGGCTGGTGGCGGTCGCCATCTGCGTGTTCGTTTCCAGCTTTGCCGTGGGACCGGGCGTGTGCGTGTGGCTGGCCCTGTCCGAGCTGATGCCGACCCGCATCCGCTCGAACGGCATGAGCATCGCCCTGCTGGTCAATCAATTTGTCTCGACGGTGATCGCCGCCATCTTCCTGCCGACCGTGGGCTTGCACGGTTATTCGACGCTGTTCTTCTTTGGCGCCGGCTGCACGGTGCTGTACTTCCTGGCGGCGGCCTTCCTGCTGCCGGAGACCAAAGGCAAGACACTGGAAGAGATCGAGGCGCACTTTTCAAAGTAAGCCAAAGTAACCATTTGTAGCAGTCTCCTTTCCAGCCCCGGCCGCTTCCGGGGCTGTTTTTTTGCCCGCAAGACAAGCTTCCGGGCTGGCGCGCACGCCAAAGTACGGTTTTCCTTCTGGAATCTTGGCCGCCTGGGCTAGAATCTGGCTGCGTCGTGCTACTCACGAGGCGGCAATGGCGCCATGACAAAAACCACCAGGAGACACAGTGAGCTTATTTAGAACCAAGAATTTGGATGACATGATTGCCCACAGCAAGAAGCCAGGAGGTCTGGCCAAGGTGCTGGGGCCCTTCGACCTTGTCCTCATGGGCATCGGCGCCATCGTCGGCACGGGCATTTTCGTGCTCACCGGCACGGGCGCGCTGACGGCCGGCCCCGCCCTGTCGCTGTCGTTTGTCGTGGCGGCCGTCGCCTGCTGCTTCGCCGCCCTGTGCTACGCGGAATTCGCCTCCACCGTACCGGTGGCCGGCTCCATCTACACCTACAGCTACGCCACCCTGGGCGAGCTGGCCGCCTGGATGATAGGCTGGGACTTGCTGCTCGAATACGGCCTGGCCGCCGCCGCCGTCTCCGTCGGCTGGTCCGGCTACTTCCAGTCGCTGCTGTCGGGCTTTGGCATTACCCTGCCCGTCGCGCTCACCGCCGCACCGGGCGCCCTGCCCGGCGTGACGACCTTCATCAACCTGCCGGCCCTCGTCATCATGCTGGCCCTGACGGCCATGCTGGGCTGGGGCGTGCGCGAATCGGCGCGCCTGAACAACATCATGGTGGCCATCAAGGTGGGCGTGGTGCTGCTGTTTATCATCTTCGGCGCGCGCCACGTGCAGCCGGCCAACTGGCAGCCCTACATGCCGTTCGGCTACCACGGCATGCTGAGCGCCGCAGCCCTCGTCTTCTTCGCCTTCATCGGCTTTGACGCCGTCACATCGGCCGCCGAGGAAGTCAAGAAACCGTCGCGCGACCTGCCGATCGGCATCATCGGCTCGCTGGCCGTGTGCGCCGTGCTGTACGTGGTGGTGTCAGCCATCATGACGGGCATCGTGCCGTACCAGAAATTCCTCGGCGTCGACCATCCCGTCTCGCTGGCCCTGCAGTATGCGGGCGAAAACTGGATCGCCGGCTTCGTCGACCTGGGCGCCATCCTCGGCATGACCACCGTGATCCTCGTGATGGCATTTGGCCAGACGCGCATCATCTTCGCCATGTCGCGCGACGGCTTGCTGCCCAAGCGCCTGTCGACCGTGCACCCGCGCTTCCACACGCCGTTCTTCGCCACCTGGCTGGTCGGCATCGTCTTCGGCCTGATCGCCGCCGTGATCCCGCTCAACATCCTCGCCGAGCTGATCAACATTGGCACCTTGGCCGCCTTCACCATGGTGTCGGTTGCCGTGGTGGTGCTGCGCAAGAAGCGTCCCGACCTGCCGCGCGCCTTCCGCTGCCCCGGCGTGCCGTACGTGCCGGCGCTGGCCGTGATCCTGTGCGTGGGCCTGATGAGCTTCCTCAGCTGGGTCACCTGGGTGGCCTTCACCATCTGGCTGGTGATCGGCCTGGTCATCTACTTCGGCTACGCGCGTCGCCGTTCGCTGCTGCACCCGCCGCAGTAAAAAATCCCCTGCAGCGACATATCCTGTCGCTGCCCCAGTTAAGATGGCGGTCTCGCAACCACCGCAGGCCGCCATCCATGCAACGTTCCCCCGACCTCATCGCACAGCTGGACCAGAGCACGGACCAGCTCAAACGCGCGCGCCTGCGCAACATGCAGTGGCTGGCCGTCGGCTTGCTGCTGCTGGCCGCGCTGGTCTTCGCCGTGGCCCGTTCGCAGCGGGGCGGCCACCCCGCCTGGGGCTACGTGGAAGCGTTCGCCGAAGCGGCCATGGTGGGCGCGATCGCCGACTGGTTCGCCGTCGTCGCCCTGTTCCGCCACCCGCTGGGCATCCCCCTGTGGCATACGGCCATCATCCCGAACAGCAAGGCGGACATCGGCCGCAGCCTGGGCGCCTTCGTGGAAAACCATTTCATTACCGAACAAGGCATCGCCGAACGCATCGTGCAGGCCGACCCCGCCGCGCGCCTGGGCGCCTGGCTCGGTGACGAGACCCACGCGCGGCAGCTGGGCATGGCCGGCGCCGGCGTGGCGAAACAGCTGCTGGCGATGGCCGACCACGACAAACTGGGGCGCCTGCTGCGCGAGCAGGCCAGCGGCTACCTGGGCCAATTGAATGTGTCGGACGTGGCGGCCGACTGCATCGATGCGCTGATCGCCGACGGCAAGCCGCAGGAATTGCTGGACTTCCTGCTCGACCGCAGCGCCGCCTACCTGGACGAAGAGCACCACCACGCCGCCATCGGCGACTTCGTGCTGGGCGCCTTCCAGATCGAGAACGCGCTGGTGAAAAAAGCCGTGAAAGCGTATGAACCGCGCATGATCGCCTCGCTGCAGAAATTCGCCCTCGCCGTGCGCGTCGATCCGGCCCACCCGCTGCGCCAGCGCATCGCCGGCTGGATCGCCGACAGCGCGCTGCACCTGAAGGCCGACCCGCAGTGGCAAGCCACAGTGCGCCGCTACCAGCTGCAGCTGATCGCCAGCGATACGGTGCAAGCCATGCTGGGCGACGTCTGGAACCACCTCCGCACGCGCCTGCTGGCCGACCTGCACGCCGACCAGCCCGTGCTGGCGCAAGCCATCGCCGGCCTGGCGCAGAACACGGGCAAGGTGCTGGGCGCGGACCAGGCCGCGCGGGCATGGCTGAACGACGCCATCGTCGCCGGCAGCGGCGCGCTGGTGCGCCGTTACCGGGGCGAGGTGGGCGCCTTCATCGCCGCACGCCTGGACCTGTGGAGCAAGGACGAAATGAGCGAGCGCATCGAACTGGCCATCGGGCGCGACCTGCAATTCATCCGCATCAACGGCACCGTCGTGGGCGGCCTGGCCGGCTTGCTGATTTATACGGCTACCCAGCTGTTCTAGGCAGCCTTCACCAGCGCGGCACGGCACTGGCCGGCGCCGCATGCGAGGGAAAATGCGGCAGCACTTCCTGCGCCAGTTCCTGCAGCACCTCCGCGGCCGGGCGCTGGCCATGCTGGATGCCCAGCGCCGCATGGTTGACGCCCGCTTCGCGCCATTCACCGAGCAAGTCGATCAAGCCCCTGCGCCCCGTGCGCAGCACATAGCCGCTGCGCACGGGCGTGCGCGGGTAATCGGGGTCGTCCACCAGGTCCAGCCACTCGTTGCACATGTGCGGACGAAAGCCGCCATCGGGTATGCAGGCGCGCCAGGCGCGGATCTTGTCCGCCAGCCGGCGCGGCCCGTCCGGCGTATCCGTCGCTTCCGGATACGTCAGCCATCCATCGGCGTGGCGCCCGATCCACTCCAGCGGCTGGCCCGAGGAGCTGGTGACGACGAGGGGAATGGCGCCCGCCACGGGCTTGGGCAGCAGTTCGAGGCCCGCCAGGCTGCCCAGCGGGCCGTCGATGCTGGCGGGACCTGCCTGCAGCAGCTGGCGGAACATGTGCACGGCCTGCGCATAGCGCGCGCCGCGCGTGGCATACGGCACGCCATACGCGGGAAATTCGCTGGCCCGGTCGCCCGACGCCGTGCCCAGCACCAGGCGTCCGCCCGACAACTGGTCGATGCTGGCGGCCGCCTTGGCCAGGTCGATCGGATGGCGCAGGGTGAAAATGGCGCTGCCCGTGGCCAGGGCCAGCGAGTCCGTGCGCGCCGCCAGATACGCCAGATAGGTCCACGGGTCGAACAGCTGGCCCGCATCGCCGAAGCGCGGGTCGAACAGGGGAATGTCGCGCACCCAGGCGGCGGCAAAGCCTTGCCGGTCCATGGCGGCGACCAGGTCGGCCTGGCCCGCCAGCGCCTGCATGTCGCCCTGGTAAAAGCGCAGCGGCAGATAAATGCCGAGGGTGAGCGCGCCGGGCGCGAACATGCGGCGGTAGCCGGCATGGTGGGCAAACGCGTGCGAGGACGCGCCGCCGGTATCGATCGTCATATTGTTCCTTGATATAGGTCAAGCGCCCGTGGCGGGCGCGGGAAGCGTGATGCCCAGCTGCACGGCCGGGCGGGCCGCCACGCGGGCGTACCAGGCGGCCACGTGCGGCCATTCATCGAGCTTGAAGCCGACCAGGTCGGCGATGTGCAGCCAGCCGAAGCTGGCGATGTCGGCGATGGAATAGTCGTCGCCGGCCAGGTAGGCATTGGCGGCCAGGTGGCCGTCCATGGTGGCCAGCGCCGCATCGCACAAGTGGCGGAAGTGCGCCGTGGCGACGACATCCGCCCCGCCGTCGGCCAGTTCAAAATGCACGCGCTGGCCCAGCATCGGCCCCATGCTGGCCGCGTGAAATTGCAGCCAGGTGATGGCGGCCCAGCGCTGCTGCGGCTGCTGCGGCAGCAAACGCCCCGTCTTTTCCGCCAGGTACAGCAGGATGGCGGCCGACTCGAACACGGTGATGCCCGTGTCGTGGTCGACCAGCACGGGAATGCGCCCGTGCGGATTGAGGGCCAGGAAGGCGGGCAAGCGGTGCTCGCCCTGTTCGATGCGCACATGGCGCAATCGATAGGGCAAGCCCAGTTCGGCCAGCGCGATGGTGGCCTTGAAACCGTTGGGCGAGCTGTCGGTATAGAGCTCCATCATGACGCCGCCTCCTGGCGCGCGGCCTTGCCGGGCAGGATGGCGATGGCGCAGGCCAGGCCCGCCGCCACCAGGCAGGCGGAAACGAGGATGGCGCCGCTGTAGCCTTGCGCGGCCGTGCCGCCGCCGGCCAGCACGGCGATGCTGACCGCCACGCCCACGGCCAGGCCGACGGCCGAGCCGACTTCCTGCGTGGTCGTCAGCATGCCGCCCGCCAGGCCATGATCCGCTTCCGGCACGCCATCGATGCCGGCCACCGTCCAGGCGGGAAACGCCAGGCCATAACCGATGCCGGCCAGTACGGTGCCGGGCAGGATGGAGGCGGCCCACGACGCCAGCGTGGCCAGCGACGCGCCCAGCATGGCCAGGCCGCCGATGAACAGCAGCATGCCGCCAACGATGACGGGCTTGGTGCCGCAGCGGGCGATCAGCGCCGGTCCGGCCCACGCGCTGGCCAGCGTAAAGGCGACGGCCATCGGCAGCAAGCCCAGTCCCGTGCGCGTGGCGGAAAAGCCCAGCACTTCCTGCATGGCCAGCGCCACGACGACAAAGGTGGGGCCGAGGGCCGTATTGGCCAGCAGGGAGACGACATTCGCGCCGCCCGTCGAGCGGCGCAGGAAGACGGCCAGCGGCATCAGCGGCGCGGCCACGCGCCCCTCCACCCAGACGAACAGCGCCAGCAAGGCCAGCGCCAGCGCGACCAGGGCAAACGTGAGCGGATGGGCCAATCCCACATGCTCGCTATTGGCAAAGGCAAACACCAGCGTCGCCGCGCCCGACGCCACCAGCAGCGCGCCCCACACGTCGAGCGCGCCGCCAGCCGCAGCGGCATCGGGCCGGCCCTGGGGCAAGGCCGGCGACAGGGCCAGCACCAGCAAGCCGACGGGCACATTGATCCACAGCACCCAGCGCCAGCCCAGCAGGTCCGTGATGAAGCCGCCCAGTATCAGTCCCGCCACAAAGCCGCTGGCCGCCACGGCCGTCCAGGCGCCGAGCGCCCGGTTGCGCTGCGCCGGCTCGGGAAACACGGCCAGCAGCAGCGAGAACGCGGCCGGCGAAAACATGGCGGCGCCGAAGCCCTGTAGCGCGCGCGTGGCCACCAGCATGGCCGGGCTGTGCGAAAAGCCGCCCAGCAGGGAGGCGGCCGTGAACAGCAGCAGGCCCGCGATGAAGACGCGGCGGCGGCCAAACAGGTCGGCCGCGCGCCCGCCCAGCAGCAGGAAGCCGGCGATGGCCACGCCATACGCATTGATCACCCATTGCAGCCCGCCGGGCGTGAAGCCCAGGCTGTGCTGGATTTGCGGCAAGGGGATCATGGTGATGGAAAAATCGAGCAAGGCAACGAATTGCGTGGTGCACAGCAAAAGCAGGCAAAGCTGCCGATGTGAAAGTAACATGGAGATCCTATCGATATAGTTTTACTCGACGTAAAAAGAACGCCGCATTCCCCTATAATGCGTTTTCCTAGAGCGAAACAGAAACGATGTTTTTTCGCGCTTAACTTTAGAAAAACTATATCGATGACGCATCCTTTACCGCTCCAGGCGCTGCGCGCCTTTGTCGAAGTGGGCCAGCGCGGCAGCATCAAGGCAGCCGCCGAAGCGCTGCACGTGACGTCGGGCGCCGTCAGCCAGCAAATCCGCCTGCTGGAAGAACGGGTCGGCATGCCCCTGTTTACGCGCGAACGCCAGGGCTTGCGCCTGACCGAGGCGGGCGCCAGGGTCCACCCCGCCCTGCTGGGCGCCTTCGCGCAGATCGCCGGCGCCAGCCAGGCGCTGGAAGACATGGGCGCGCGCCAGACGCTCACCGTCAGCACGGTCGCCACCTTTGCCGCCGCGTGGCTGGTGCCGCGCCTGGGCCGCTTCAACCAGCGCCATCCCCATATCGAGGTGCGCGTGGAAGCGACATCCGCGCTGGTCGACTTGCGCCGCGACCGGGTCGACGTGGCCTTGCGCCACGGCCTGGGCGACTATCCGGGCTTGCAGGTGACGCGTTTGATGGCGCCCGTGCTGGTGCCCGTCGCCAGCCCGTCCCTGATGGCGGGCCAGCCGCCCATCGCCACGCCGGCCGATTGCCTGCGCTACCCGCTGCTGCACGACACGGACCGCGCCGACTGGCCCCTGTGGCTGGCCGCGCATGGCGCGCCGGACGGCAGCGAGGATGCGGCGCGGGCGCTGCGCGGCTCGGCCTTCGAAGATGATTTTCTGTTGATACGCGCGGCCGAGGCGGGCCAGGGCCTGGCCCTGGTGCCGCAGCTGTACGCGCAGGAAGAAATCGCCGCCGGGCGCCTGGTGCAAGTGCTGGACTTGCCGTGGCCCGCGCGCTTTGCCTACTATCTGGTGACGCGGCCCGACGCAGCCACGCGCCCTGCCGTGCAGGCATTCATGGCATGGATTTGCGAGGAAGCGCAGGCCACGCGCTAGAACACATCGCCGCCGGCCGCGCACGACACCACGCCGCACGCGGTGCTGAACAGCACCGGCACGCCGGCGCGTCCCATGGCGATGCAGCTTGCGGCGGGCAGCACGGCCAACAGCAGCGCCAGGTAGGCGAGCGCCTGCAGGCGGCCCAAGGCCGGTCGCACAGCGCCCGCGGTATCGCGCGCCATGCCGCGCCTGAACGCCGTATTGCCCCTGCAGGCATCTGCCCTGCCGCTTGTCATCCAGTTCGTAAGCATGTCCCTCTCCTCGATTCCGGTTACCGGCCTGTCCCGCCGGCTTGAACGGCCTGCACGCCTGCTGCTCAGGCTGTAATGGCATTTTGCTGCATAAATTTACCAAATACAATAAATAAATCCAAAAAGAAACAATTTTTTTGGTTTGCCAGCATGCATCGTGGCGCAAAGAAATCCGCCTTGACAGAGTGTAAAATGGGGTACTGGACACTGGCGCCGCCATCGAGTCCGGGTATCGCCGCATGGAAAATTCAATTTTAATTATTGCAATCAGTAAATTCGTTGGAATGCATTTCGTTTATGCAGCAAACGGACTCTGCCATCCCGGCGGCAGGTTGCCGGCCGCAGGCATCCGGCCAAACTTGATGTAGATCATAATTTTTTGAACAAGCTCTTGCTATCCTGTAAAAAAATGACGGGAGCCCCAGATGAACAAGATGCAGTCGAGCAATGCGGAGCAAAAGTTTGCACACGAGCGCCTGGGCAGCGCCTGGCAAGGCGTGCCGGTTCCCGGCTATCCGGAAAGCGCGCCGGAAGGCGCCACGCTCGACCTGCTGCTGAACGCCTGGCTGGGCAAGTTCACGGGCGGCATTTCGCCGGCCGCGCTGGGCAACGCGTATGCCGACTGGCTCAGCCACCTGGCGCTGGCGCCGTCGAAGCAGCAAACGCTGCTGCAGGAAGCGAGGAAGAAGATCGGCCGCTGGCAGCAATATGCCTGGCAATCGACCCTGACCGGCGGCGCCGCCGAACCGCCGTGCATCGCGCCGCTGCCGCAGGACCGGCGCTTCGACGACCCGGCCTGGCAACGCTGGCCCTACAATCTCGTCTACCAGGGTTTCCTGCTGCAGCAGCAGTGGTGGCACCGCGCCACCACGGGCGTGCGCGGCGTCTCGCCGCACCACGAGGATGTCGTCACGTTTACCGTGCGCCAGTGGCTCGACATGCTGGCGCCGTCGAACTTCCTGCTGACCAATCCCGTGGTGCAGCAAGCTACCCTCGCGAGCGGCGGCGCCAGCCTGGCGCGCGGCATGGTCCACGCGGCCGACGACTGGCAGCGCGCCGCCATGGGCGCCGGCGCGGCCGGCGAAGCCACGTTCAAGGTGGGCGGAAACGTGGCCGTCACGCCGGGCAAGGTGGTCTACCGCAATGACTTGATCGAATTGATACAGTACGCGCCCGCGACAAAGAGCGTGCATGCCACGCCGCTGCTGTTCGTGCCCGCCTGGATCATGAAGTTCTATATTCTCGACCTGTCGCCGCACAATTCGCTGGTGCGCTACCTGGTGGGCCAGGGCCACACGGTGTTCATGATTTCCTGGAAAAACCCGCAGGAAGAAGACCGCGAACTGTCGCTGGAAGACTACCGCCAGCTGGGCGTGATGGATGCGCTCGACGCCGTTGCCCGCATCACGGGCGCGCCGCAGGTGCACGCGGCCGGCTACTGCCTGGGCGGCACCCTGCTGGCGATCGCCGCCGCGACGATGGCGCGCGATGGCGATGCGCGCCTGGCCAGCCTCACCATGTTGGCCTCGCAGGTGGACTTCAAGGAGCCGGGCGAACTGTCGCTGTTCATCGACGACAGCCAGGTCAGCTTCCTGGAAGCGGCCATGTGGAAGCAGGGTTACCTCGATACGAAGCAGATGGCGGGCGCCTTCCAGTTGCTGCGCTCGAACGATCTGATCTGGTCGCGCCGCTTGAACCACTACCTGCTGGGACAAGATGAACAGGATAGCGACCTGATGGCCTGGAACGGGGACGCCACGCGCATGCCCTGCCGCATGCATTCGGAGTACCTGCGCCGCCTGTTCCTGCACAACGACCTGGCCGAAGGCCGCTACCGCACGGCAGGCCGCCACATCGCCCTGCCCGACATCGATGCGCCCATCTTTGCCGTCGGCACCCTGACGGATCACGTGGCGCCGTGGCGCTCCGTCTACAAACTGCAGCTGCTGACCGACACGGACGTCACCTTCCTGCTCACCTCGGGCGGCCACAACGCGGGCGTCGTCTCGCCGCCGGGCCAGCCGCGCCGCAGCTACCAGCTGGCCACGCACCGCCACGACGCGCCCTATGTCGACGCGGACAGCTGGCAGCGCGACGTGCCGCACCATGACGGTTCCTGGTGGCCCGCCTGGCAAGCCTGGCTGGCGCAGCAAGCGGGTGCGCAAGTGGCGCCGCCGGCCATGGGCCCCGACCTGGGCGACGCGCCGGGCAGCTACGTGCTGCAGACCTGACAACTGACAACCGAGGAAACGCCATGCCCTACACCACCCTGCTGGTCCACGTCGACAATTCCCGCCACTGCGCCCAGCGCATCCGCCTGGCCGTGCGCCTGGCCATCGCCGAAGGGGCGCACCTGATCGGTTCGGCCATGAGCGGCATCTCGCGCTACGCGTATGGCGGCGGCGTCAACGCGCTGCAGTTTGCGCCGGCGCAGATGCAGGCGCTGCGCACCCAGGCCAGCGAAGCCTTGCACGACTTCGAGCGCATCGCGCGCGAGGAAGGCCTGGGCGCCTACGAAACGCGCTTCGTCGACGACGACGCGCAAGGTGCGCTGCTGCTGCAGGCGCGCTATTGCGACTTGCTGATCCTGGGCCAGACGGATGCGCAGGATACGCCGTCGCGCGTCATCGCCGGCACGGCCGAATACCTGATGCTCCATTGCGGCCGGCCCGTGCTGATGGTGCCGCACGCGCCCTCCGCCGCGCCGGCCGGCGCCGCGCAGCATCCGCTGCTGGCCTGGAACGGCAGCGCCGAAGCGCTGCGCGCCATCACCGATGCGCTGCCGCTGCTGCAAAAGGCGCGGCAAGTCACCCTGGCCGTCGTCAATTCGCACGCCCAGCCGGCCGCGCACGGCGAGCAGCCGGGCGCCGATCTGGCCCTGTACCTGGCACGCCATGGCGTCAACGTCGAGGTGCTGCAGCACGACACGCCGCCGGGCCAGGACGTGGGCACGGCCCTGCTGGCCATGGCCGCGCAGCGGCGCTGCGACCTGGTCGTGATGGGCTGCTACGGCCACATGCGCCTGCGCGAAGCGCTGCTGGGCGGCGTCACGCGCACGGTGCTGCAAGAGACGACGTTGCCGGTGCTGGTGTCGCACTAGCGCGGCCGGCGGGCCTTCAGCCTTCCTTCACCCGCCCCTCATCCGCGCTTCATGCGCGGCGGCGACACTGCTCATGCCCTTACCCACACCAGGAGTACAGCATGAGCAAGACACCCGGCGCCCCCGCGCATTTCCACGCCCGCAGGCACTTTCTGTCGGGGATGACGGCGCTGGCCGGCCTCGCCGCATGCGGCGGCAGTTCGCTGCCGCGCGCACCCGCCGTGACGGACCGGAAGATCGGCGTCGCCCCCGGCGTCAGCCTGCACGTGCGCGACTGGCCATCGGCAAGGGGCGGCAGCGACGACGTGATCGTGCTGCTGGCCGGCCTGGGCGCCAATGCGCATGCGTTCGACAGCCTGGCGCCCGCGCTGGCGCGCCGCCACCGCGTGCTGGCCATCACGCGGCGCGGCTACGGTTCATCGAGCAAGCCAACGCCCGCCAGCGACGCCAGCTACTCTCCCGCCACCCTCGTGGCCGACCTGCTGGCCGTGCTGGACGCACTGAAGGTGCCGCGCATCATCCTGGCAGGGCACTCCATCGCCGGCAACGAGCTGACCCTGTTCGCGGGCAGCCACCCGCGGCGCGTGCGGGGCCTCGCCTACCTGGACACGACCTTCGATTACCTGGCCAGCGGAGGCTATGAAGAACCCGCACCGACGCCCTACGATGAACCGCCGCCCGGCCCGGCCGACCTGGCATCGCTGGACGCCTCGATCGCCTATGCCAGACGGATCAACAAGCAATGGTGGCCCGCGCTGGAAACGAACTGGCGCGATGCGCTGGAAGTGCTGCCCGGCGGCGCCGTGCGGCCGAATACCCCGTCCGCCATCGCCACGGCCATGGACATGGCCGCGCACAATTTTTCGCCCGACTACCGCCGCGTGCGCGCGCCGGCGCTGGTCGTCACCGTCGATCCCGGCACCTTGCGCAACCTGTTTCCATGGCTGCTGCAAGCCGATCCCGCCACCCGGGCCGCCGCGCAGGAAGTACTCGACTTTATCCGGCCCCTGCGCCTGGCTGACGGCGAGCGTCTGGCCGCCGCCCTGCCCGGCAGCAGCCACCTGGTAATGCGCAACGGCTTCCACAGCGATTTCTTCATCGAGTACGAGAGCACGGTGGTCGATGCCATCGAGGCCATGCGCTGGGAAGGTCTACAATAGGCGTGCAGCCAGCCGCCGCGCAGTGCCTTTTCGAACACGGCGCGGTCTTCTCCGTTTCCCTTGTCCCAAGGAGTTCCGCATGAGCAAGCAAGCCACCATCGTCCTCGTCCACGGTTTCTGGGGCGGCGCCGCCCACTGGAGCCGCGTCATCGTCGAATTGCGGCGCCACGGCCACACGGCCATCCGCGCCGTCGAACTGCCCTTGACGTCGCTGGCCGACGACGCCGAGCGCACGCGCAAGATGGTGGCGCAGGTCGATGGCCCGGTGTTGCTGGTGGGACACTCCTACGGCGGCGCCGTGATCAGCGTGGCCGGCAATGCGCCGAATGTGGCGGGCCTCGTGTACATCGCCGCCTTTGCCCCCGACGCGAGCGAAAGCCCTGGCAGCATCACGCAGGAACACCCGCCCCTGGGCGCGGCCAGCCTGGAAGGCGACAGCGACGGCTATCTGTGGGTCAAGCCCGAGCAATACCATGACAGCTTTTGCCAGGACCTCGACGCGGAAGAAGGCGCCGTGCTGGGCGTGGTGCAGAAAGCGCCGCTGGCCAGCACCTTCGGCGACACCGTCAGCGACCCGGCCTGGAAACATAAGCCCAGCTGGTACCAGGTGTCCAGTGCCGACCGCATGATTTCCCCCGTCAACCAGGAGCGCATGGCGGCGCGCCTGCAGGCGCGCAAAGTCATCACGCTGAACGCCAGCCACGCGTCGCTGGCCTCGCGCCCCGTGGAAGTGGCGGCGCTGATACTGGAGGCGGCAAACGCGCTGGCCGCAGCGTAAGCTTGCCGGCTACAGCCAGCCTTCGCGCTTCAGGCGGCGGTGCAGCCACCAGCAGCCGGCGATGATGACGACGATCACCGCCGGATAGCTGCCGCGCCACTTCAGTTCCGGCATGAATTCGAAGTTCATGCCGTACAGGCTGAAGACCATGGTGGGCACGGCCAGGATGGCGGCCCAGGCGGCCAGGCGCTTGACGACCTCGTTCTGGCGGATCGAAATTTGCCCCAGCGCCACCTGCATGGCCGAGTTGACCAGTTCGCGCATCTGCCCCGCCGTATGCGTGACCCGTTTCACGTGGTCGAGAATGTCGCGGTAATAGATGCGGTTTTCCTTGGGCACGATATCGCCATGGAAACGGATCAGCTGGGTGCAGATATCATGCAGGGGATTGACGGCCGCGTCGAGCTTCAGCAGCTCCGTCTTGAGCTGGTAGAAATCCTGCAGCTTGTCTTCGCTCAAGCTGGGCTTGAACAGCTGCAGCTCATGGTGCTGGAAGCGGGCCTGCAAATGGTCTATGCACGGCTGATACTGGTCGACGATGAAATCGATGATGGAATACAGCACGTAGCCGGGACCGCTGGCCAGCTTCTCGGGCATGCTTTCCTTGCGTTCGCGCAACTTCGCATAGCCGGCCGAAGCGCCGTGGCGCACCGTGATGATGAAGCGGGGACCGAGAAAGACGTGGGTTTCGCCGTAGACGATGGCCTCGCCATCCAGGGTGGCCGTGTGCATCACCATGAACAGGGTGTCGCCGTACTCTTCCAGCTTGGGGCGCTCGTGCGCGCCCTGCGCATCCTCGACGGCCAGTTCGTGCAAGCCGAAGGCCGCTTGCAGCGCGTGCATGGCCGTGACGTCGGGGCTGGCCAGGCCGATCCACACGAAACAATCGGGGTCGCCGAGGAAGTCGCCCACCTTGTCGATATCAAAGTGCGCGATCTTCTTGCCGTCGCGATACGCTTCGCAATTGACGACGGCGGCGTGGGTACTCAGGTCCATGGTGATTTTCGGCCAGGGGCAGCAATATTGGGGGGCCAGTATAGCGGAAAGCCCATGATTGCCATGCCAATCCGGCTGCCGCATTGACATTCGGGCACGTCAATGTAAAATGAGAACCATTCGCATTTAAGAAGAGCCTGCATGCGCCAGCGGCACGGGACTTCCGCGCCAACCTGGAGTGTGCCGTGACGTATGCCGTATCGCCTGCCGCCGATTCTCAAAGCCCCATGTCATTGAGTCAGCTGTATGGCCAGCACCATCCGTGGCTGTTGCGCTGGCTGCGCGGCAAATTGTCCTGTACGGATCACGCGGCCGACCTGGCGCAGGATACCTTCATCAAGCTGCTGGCCACGCCCGGCGAGCGCGCCGTCACCCTGCGCGAGCCGCGCGCCTACCTGACCACCGTGGCGCGCCGCCTGCTGATCGACCATTACCGCCGCCAGTCGCTGGAGCAGGCCTGGCTGGCCACCCTGGCGCAGCTGCCCGCCCCCGTCACGCCGTCGGCGGAAGACCGCTTGCTGATCCTGGAAACCCTGCACCAGATCGACGCCATGCTCGACGGCCTGGGGGCGAAGGTGCGCACGGCCTTCCTGCTGTCGCAGCTGGAAGGCATGGCGTATGCGGACATCGCCGCGCGCCTGAAAGTAAGCGAGCGCACCGTCAAGCGCTACATGGTGCAGGCGTTCGAGCAATGCATCCTGCTGCTGGCCTGACATGAGCGCGGCCCTCGATGCGCGCGCCGCGCGCGAAGCGGCGCACTGGATGATGCGCCTGCAAGGCGGCGAACTCGACGCTGCCGCGCAACAGGGGCTGGCCCGCTGGCGCGCCGCCCACCCCGACCATGAAACGGCGTGGCAGCGGGCCGAGCAAGTATGCCGCACCTTCGGCATGCTGCCCCCGCCGCTGGCCATGCCCTTGTCCAGGCAAGTGCTGGACCGCCCGTCCGGCGCGCAGCGCCGCGCCATCCTGAAGACCCTGGCCGTGCTGATCGTCGCCGGCCCAGCCGGCTGGGCCATGCTGCGCGTGGCGCCATGGCAGGCATGGACGGCCGAGCTGCGCACGGCGACAGGCGAAATCCGCCACCTCACCTTGGCCGACGGCAGCGGCCTGAGCCTGAATACGGCCAGCGCCGCCGACGTCGTCTTCGGCGCGTCCCTGCGCCTGGTGCAGCTGCGCGGCGGAGAGATACACGTGGCGACCAGCCCCGATCCCCTCGGGCGTCCCTTCATCGTGCGCACCAGCAACGGCAGCATCCGCGCCCTCGGCACGCGCTTCACGGTGCGCCAGGACGACAGCCTGCTAGGCGCGCGCACCCACGTGGCCGTCTCGCAGGGCGCCGTGGAAGTGCGGCCAGCCGAAGGCCGGCCCATCATCGTGCAGGCGGGCTGGCAAGCCAGTTTCGATGAAACGGCCGCCGAAGCGCCGCAGCCGCTGGCGCCGCACGCAGCCGCCTGGCTCAAGGGTTTGCTGTACGCGGACGACACGCCGCTGGAGCAGGTGCTGGCGCAGCTGGCCCGCTATCGCCACGGAGTGGTGCGCTGCGATCCGGCCGTGGCGCGGCTGCGCGTGTCGGGCGTGTACCAGCTGCGCGATACGGACGCCCTGCTGGCCCTGCTGCAAGCGTCGCTGCCCATCCGCGTAAGGCGCCACAACCGTTGGTGGATTTCTGTCGGGCCCGCATAAAAATTTTTGAGAACAATGTCCCTTTCCGTCATGTGCCCCGTCAATCCACACAGGACCAACACATGAACGAAGGGAAACAAGCAATGAAGCACTACCGCCACACCAGCATCACCCTGGCCCTGCTGGGCAGCCTGGCCTTGACCGCGCCCGCATCCGCCCAGCAGCAACCGCAACAGGCGCCCGCGCGCCACTACCAGGTGGCCGCCGGCCCCCTCGGTGCCGTCCTGTCCGCGTTTGCGGCCGACGCCGGGGTCAGCATTTCCGGCGCCGCCGGCCTGTATGCGGGCTTGAACAGCCGCGGCTTGAACGGCAACTACCAGGTGGCCGACGGTTTCGCCCGCCTGCTCGATGGCAGCGGCTTATACGCTGTCGACCAGGGCGGCGGCCACTACGCCGTGCGCAAGCTGCCTTCGGCGGCCGACGCTGCCACCCTGCCCGGCATCGCCGTGCGCGCCACGGCCGAGCGCAGCACGAGCACGGAAGGCACGGGCTCGTACACGACGCCGGCCACGGCCAGCGCCACGGGCCTGGTGCTGTCCCTGCGCGAGACGCCGCAATCGGTCAGCGTCATCACGCGCCAGCGCATGGACGACCAGGACTTGCTGACGGTGCGCGACGTGCTGCGCAATACGCCCGGCATCGCCGTCAACCAGTTCGACACGGAACGCAGCACCTTTTCCGCGCGCGGCTTCGACGTCGACAATTTCCAGTACGACGGCGTGCCCACCACCTATAAGGTGCAGTATTCGGGCGGCGAATCGGAAATGGATTCGCTGATCTACGACCGCGTGGAAGTGACGCGGGGCGCCACGGGCTTGCTGACGGGCGCCGGCTACCCGTCCGCCTCGATCAACCTGGTGCGCAAGCGGGCCAGCGCCAGGCAATTCGAAGGACAATGGTCGCTGGCGGCCGGCTCGTGGAGCGATTACCGGGGCACGCTCGACCTGGCTGCGCCGTTGAATGCCGACGGCTCCGTGCGCGGCCGCGTGGCCGGCGCCTGGCAAGACCGCAAGTCGTTTACCAATGGCTATTCGAACCAGCGCCAGCTCGTCTACGCCACCGTCGAAGCGGACCTGGCGCCCGGCACCGTGGCCATGCTGGGCGCCAGCTACCAGAAGAACGACCCGAAAGGCAGCAACTGGGGCGGTTTCCCCCTGTGGTACAGCGACGGCACGCGCACCGATTTCGACCGGTCCGTCACGACGGCGCCCCGCTGGGCCGCCTGGGCCACGGAACAGACGAATGTGCACGCCACCGTCGAACATGCGCTGGGCCAGGGCTGGAAAGCGCAGGCGCAAGCCATGTACAGCAAGCACACGGAAGACACGCCGCTGGTGTTCCTGGCGGAGCGGCCCGATAGAATCACGGGCCTGGGCATGCTCGGCTACCCGAACCGCTACATCGGCGCGCGCGACCAGAGCAGCGCCGACATGAAGCTGTCCGGCCCGTTTACCCTGGGCGGACGCCAGCATGAAGTCATCGTCGGGGCCAACTACACGCTGCAGCACGCCGAGTTCAGCGTCAAGGAAGCGCTCGACCCTGAACCGATCGGCAATTTCCTCGCCTGGGATGGCAGCTACCCGCAGCCGGCCTGGGGCGAACTCGTGCTGTCGGAAAAATACACGACCAAGCAATATGGCGCGTATGGCGCGGCGCGCCTGAACCTTGCCGACAACACCAAATTGATACTCGGCGGTCGCTTGAGCCGCTGGGACAAGGACCGCATCGGCTTTGACGGCAGCGCCCGCTTTGCCTTCGCCAAGAGCAAGTTCGTGCCCTACGCGGGCGTGGTGATCGATCTCAATGAGACATACTCGGCCTACGCCAGCTATACGGACATCTTCCGCCCGCAGGAAAACCAGGACCGCACGGGCGCCTGGCTGGACCCGCTGACGGGGCAAAGCCTGGAAGTGGGCTTGAAGGGAGAACTGGCCGGGGGCCGGGCCAACGGTTCCATCGGCATCTTCGAGATCAAGCAGGATAAGCTGGCCCAGCCGGACGGCGCGCACAGGATTCCCGGCACCACCACGCAGGCGTACTATGCGGCGCGCGGCGCCACCAGCCGTGGCATCGAGGGGGAATTGTCAGGCCGCCTGGCGCCGGGCTGGAACGTGACGGCCAGCGCCAGCCACTTCCGCGCCAGAGACCGCGAGCAGCAAGACATCAACACCCTGTCGCCCCGCTCGACGGCGCGCCTGTTCACCACCTGGAAGGTAAAGCCCGACCTCACCGTGGGCGGCGGCGTCAACTGGCAAAGCAAGTTCTACTTTGACGACGAAGGCCCGAACGGCAAGGAAAGAGTGACGCAGGAAGCCTACAGCACAGTCAGCCTGATGGCCACGTACCAGCTGTCGCGCCAGTTGACGGCCCAGCTGAACGTGGAAAACGCGCTGGACAAGAAGTACATCAACATCAACACCTACGCGCAAGGCACGTATGGCGTCCCGCGCAGCGTGCGGGGGACGTTGACGTACCGGTTTTAACGTAGCAGCCAGTATTTAGCGTACACGCAGGACGGGCACTGGTAGCAACACGATTCATGCCTATCTAAGCTCGTCCGTGTGCGCGGTCGCGTATTTCACGTGCAATTCAACATGAAAATTCGGAGCATCGCATGGTTTCCAATCAAATGAACTCGTTCGGACATCGGGTGTGCATGACCCAGCCAAGACCCGATCAGGCTCAACTCCAGCAATCAACCCTGCTTCCGACACAATCTTGATATTGTCGTCATTCATTACCTTCCTGATTGCATTGGCAACTACCCGGGCACGTAACTGCGCCTGCTGCAAATACTTATTGCCATCTTTATCGTTGGGAAGTAGTACATTCTGATTCTGGCGAACGCCTTGCACAAGGACCAAAATGCTGCGCGGAACACCCGCGCCACGAACTGTCAAGAGTACGTCGTGCAGCCGCTCCAGAATGTCAGCGTTCAACTCCTCGCCACGCGATTCAAGTCCAAGGTCATGCGTAAGATCGAAACAAATATCCATCGCAGGACTGCTGGTAATGACACGCAATGAAACCGAGTCGAATCGAAGGGAAATTTTTCTTCGCACCACCTGCTCGGTACCGAAGATAGTGGAGCGATCCGGCCCTCGCAGGCTGAAGCTCACAAGAGAGATAGCGCCTATGCCTGTCCACAATACATCAGCGCCATGCAATAGCAATCGCCCCTCTGCAGTTCTACGACAGTCCAGAATAGGTCTGCCTATAAATTCGGTGGCGCGTTCAATCGCACCCAATTCCGCCTCAGCTACCTCAATACTTACATTCGAGCTTCGAATACCCATGGCATTGAAAGCCATCTGCGGCAATGTCATGGGTCCGGAGTAAAAAAGCACAAAGGCAAGTGGCAAAAAAAAGAAAAAAGCATATTGCCACCAAACGACTGAACGTATGGATTGGCGCGTAACCGCGTCTGGCTGCTCGCTTGACGTCACCGCAATCAGCATCTGCAAGGTGAAAAATCCAGCCAGGAAGCAGCCGATTAATAAGAAGGTAAAAACCATCAAGCCTTTGACGAGAACCAGACTCAACATCACGATGAACACGACGAGGGAAAATAATACTGAAAAAAAGCCGCGCAGCGGACTTGGCAGCTTATTGAGTGGAGTCCTGCTATTTCTCGTCGCCCCCTTGCGAAATTGACGTATTTTCTTTGGAATCCAACGCAAACGGGGCCACCAGCGAGAAGTCGGAAGGGCCGCTATTTCCTGGATATATCGCAATGGACGAAATGGCGATAATGTCTTACGCCTGAACCGGCACTTGTATCTTATGTAATTGACAATCTGCAGTAACCATAAAGCAGAAAAAGTTCCATAAATCCAGAGTATTCCATATATAAAACTGAAGGCCAACGCAATAAATACAAACAAAATTATCTCGCCTGGCGCCAAGGCGGAAGGGAAAAATTTAATTGAAAATAAATATGAAAATACGACGATAGCGCCAATAGCAATGGCAATTTTGTATGCCAATGATGCGAGGTGATTGACGTTTTCTATGCGTTTGGTATTGGCATCGTTTCTTTCTAGCACCTCAGTTGGCATTGGCGCGTCTGTCGATGGGGTAGATTGATTTCCGGATGACATACCCCCCCCCGTTGACAATAGTAATTGATCATGGCACCCAACATATGGGTGTCGTACAGACATATATAGACCTAAAATAAGACCTCTCCCTTATGGAATAATTCGCTCCTCGCCCAAAAAAACCAGTACATTGCGGCGGCAGCGGCAGGGTCTCAATGTCCGCACGCTCGAGGTCACGGCGCCGCCATTGCAGCAGCAGGATGCTCTCAGCCATCATACTCAGATAGGATCGCGGATGGCTACCAGCTGTCCCGTGTGCAGAATGCGCACGACTGTTTCGGAAGCCACGTCTTGCGCTGCCGTTTTGTTGAACAGCCGTAACAGCAGGCGTTGCAGCACCCATCCCCCGTATTCCGTAAAACAGGCGGGCCGCCAGCGATTGCTCATGCGGCAAGAGAGATAGTACGGAGACTCATCTATCAGACTCACGAATGATAATGATTCTGATTGTATTTTTACATCGCACCGCCGGCACGGCGCTACCCCGTCGAAATGACCATGTTCAAGGCGCGCCGCAATTCCTTCAGCCGGGGCGGCTTGCCCAGCACGCAGTTGACGTGTTCCGGGTAGTCGCTGTCGGCCGCCAGGCGCTGGCCCCAGCCCGTGAGCATGATGATGGGCGTGGCCGGCGAATGCTGGCGCACGGCGCTGGCCACCTTGCGCCCGTCCACGTGGGGCATGCCGAGGTCCGTGATGACCACCGCGAAATGCTCGCCCCTGTCGCAGGCGACCAGGAAGCAGTCGATGCCGGCCTGGCCGCCATCGGCGGACACCACGTCGTGGCCGTCGATTTCCAGGATGTCGCGCAGGGACTTGAGCACCATCGGGTCGTCGTCCACCACGAGGATGCGCAGGCGCGGCGGCACGGCGTGGGCCGTGTCGGGCACTTCGATCCCCTCGCCTTCCGCGCAGGCGGGAAACGCCAGGCGCACCGCCGTGCCCTGCCCCGGCGCCGTGACGATGTCGATGCCGGCCCCATGGCGCTCCATCATGCCGTACACCATGGCCAGGCCCAGGCCCGTGCCCCGCTCGCCCTTGGTGGTAAAAAACGGCTCCAGGCAGCGGCGGCGCGTATTTTCGTCCATGCCGATGCCCGTATCGCCCACTTCGACCTGCACCTGCCGTACCCCGGCCTGGCCCGGCCCGGCGATGCAGGCCGTGCGCACGGTCAGGGTGCCGCCTTCCGGCATGGCGTCGACGGCGTTGAAGACCAGGTTCGTCAGCGCTTCGCGGATTTCGCCTACGCTGCCGGGCAGCATGGGCAACCCGTCCGCCAGCTCCATGCGCAGGGCGATGACGATGCCGCGCTGCTGCGGCATGTCGCTCCAGCGCGCGCGCGTCAAGTCCAGCACCTGCTGCACCACCAGGTTGACATTGATGGGCGACAGCGCCAGTTGCGGTTCGCGCTGGCGGTAGAATTCGCGCATGCGCGCCACGGTGGCGGCCACGTCGTCGATGGCCCGTTCGATGACTTCCAGACAATGCCGGCCCTGCGGACTGAGATTGGTTTCCGTCTCCAGCAAGGACTCGGTGTACAGGGCCACGGGGGAAATGGCGTTATTGATATCGTGCGCGATGCCGCTGGCCATCTGCCCCAGCGCGCGCAGGCGCTCCTGCTGCATCACCGACTGCTGGGTCTGGCGCAAATCGTCATACGCGCGCTGCAGCGCGCCGTAGAGCTGCGCCTGGTTGGCGGCCAGCGCCACGTGCTCGCTCAGCTGGCTGAGGAATTCGCATTCGCCGCTGGTGAAACTGTGCGCGGCACGGCGCGCCACGATCAGGATGCCGAAGACCGTGTTTTCAGCCAGCAGCGGCGCCATGACGAGGGCGCGCAGCCCCCCTTGCGCCAGCCGCTGCGGAAACGGAAACGCCACATCGGCGATGTCGGCTTCATACACGAGCTTGCCGCGCACGCAGCTCGACAGGCCATTTTCATCGATGGGAATGTGCGCGTGTTCGCTCATCATGAAGGACTGCGCCAGCGCCTCGCTGCGCACGCCCACGCACGTCACCTGCAGCGCGTGCTGCGACGGCTCATACAGGCAGATGCAGCTGAAATCGATGGGCAGCTGCTCTTCCAGGCTGCGCACCACCACCTGGAAGATGCTGCGCAAGTCCTGCCGCTCTCCGATCGAGCGCGTGATCTGCTGCAGCAGGTTCAGGCGCTCGAGCTGTTCATGCACCTTGCGCTCGGCCAGCTGGCGTTCGGCGATCTGCGTTTCCAGGGCGGTATTCGTGTGCGCCAGCTCGTCGCGCGAAACGGTGGTGCGGCGCAGCTTTTCCGTCATGCCGTCGAAGGCGCGCGCCAGGTCGCCGATTTCATTTTTGGTGTGCACGCCGAGCGCAAAATCGAGCTTGCCAGCGCCGACGATCAGGGTACCCTGGCGCAACTTTTCCAGCGGTCCCGTGACGCTGGTCATGGTGAAGTAGATCAAGCCGGCCACCAGCGCGATGATCATGCCGCCGAACAGCATCACGGCCACGTTGGCTTGCTGCTGCGCCTCCAGCACGCCTTGCCGGCTCAATTCGGACAGCCGCATCGCATCCGAAATCATGCCCTGCACCTTGCCCATGATCTGGCCCGACAGCCGCGCTTCCAGCTCGCCCAGCACCTCGCGCCGCTGCGGGTCCTGCCCCAGCTCGCGGTGATTCGCGACAAACAGCTCGAACAGGCCGCCCACGCCGGCCAGGTCGCCCTGCAATTCGCGCAGCAGCTTGCGCTCTTCGTCGCCGTTGAAGACGGGCGTGGCCAGCAGCCCCGTGGACAGCGACTCGCTGCGCAGCTGCCACTGGGCGCGCGTGCGCGCACCGTGGTGCAGCGCATACTCGATCGACAGGTAGCGCAGCGACGTGACGGCTTGCAGGATATCGGCCGCCGCCTTGTTCTTCGCCAGTTCGCGCTGCATCGCCATGGTGGTGGAGAACAGCACGGCGACGATGATGGCCACCAGCACCACGCAAAACAGTTGGGCCAGCTTGAAGCGCGTGACGATTTTCACGGTGGCCCTCTCAATGAATGACCGTCACGGCCGATGGCGCCACGGCTTCCAGGCCATCCAGGTAGACGGCGTCGAGGAAATTCGGCATGTCGCCGCGCTCGCCCAGGCGGTTCTTGATGGCCCAGCGCGCCTCGTCTTCCAGCGCCAGCAGCAAGCCCTGGTCGAGCACGACGCCAAACTGATAACCGTGCCAGGCCGCCTGCAGGCGTGCCGCTTCGCCGGGCGACGCCCTGGCAAACAGGGCGCGCGCGGCGTCGGGCTCGTCCTGGCAAAAGCGCGCGCCGGCGATCAGCGCGCGCAGTACCTTGCGCATCGTCGCCGGGTGCGCGCGCACGTAGTCGCCCGCGCCGGCCACGTTGAACAGGCCCGCATACACGTCCTCGCCATAGAAGATGGCCGCCTTGCCCGCGATGGCGTGCGTCATGGCCGTCAGGAACGGTTCCCAGCCGGCCGCCGCATCGACCTCGCCCCGCGCCAGCGCAGCGGCCAGCTGGTCCGGCGCGTAGTTGTGCAGAGTGACTTCGCCGGGCAGCAGCTTCTGGCGGTTCAGGAAGGCGTCCAGCGCGAACTGGCCGGAGGTGCCCAGGGTCACGCCGATGCGCTTGCCCTTCAGGCTGGCGGGCGTGGACACGCCGCGGTCCAGGCGCCCCACGATGCCGTGGTCGCGTTCGGCCTCGAAGATGCTGGCGATGATGACGACGGACTGATTCTTCAGGCTCGCCAGCACCACGGGAATATCGGACACGGTGCCCAGGTCGGCCTGGCCCTGCAACACGGCTTCCAGCGACGCCTTGCCCGACGAGTAGGATTGCAGCCGCGCGTGGATGCCTTCGCGCGTGAAATAGCCCTGCCCGTGCGCGGCCAGCACGGGGCAGCTGCCCACGTATTCCGCGTTCACGGCCAGGCGCAGCTCTTCCACGGGGACGGGCAGCGGCGCGGGACGGAAATACAGCCGCCACAAGGCGATAGCGGCCAGCACCGCCAGCAGCAGTGCGGCCGCCAGCCAGACCGTCCGCCGCGCTGGCGTCGGGCCGCTCATGCGCTGCACTGCGCCGTGGCCGACTCCAGCGCGCTATTGACGGCCTCGGAAAACGCCACCACGTCGACCGGCTTGGTGAGATAGCGGTAAAAACCGGCCGCCAGCCCCTGGCGGATATCGCCGGGCCCCGCCACGGCCGTCAGGGCAATGACGGGAATATGCGCCGTGCGGGCATCGGCGCGCAGCAGCTGCATGACTTGCGTGCCGCTGATGTCGGGCAGGTCGATATCCATCAGTATCAGCTGCGGCAGGTGGCGGCGCGCCATCTCCAGGCCCGTTTGCCCGTCGCCGGCCGACAGCAGGTCGAGATCAGGGCGAAAATGGATCAGGCCCGCCACCAGGGTCACGTTCAGGGGATTGTCTTCCACATACAGCAGCGTCTTGCGCTCCGGCAACGTTATCGGCTCGGCGGGCCGGGCAATGGCGGGCAGGCGCGGGCTTTCCTGCAGCGGCTGGCGCGCCGGGCAACTGGCGATGTCGAGCCAGAAAGTGCTGCCGCGCCCGGGCGTGCTGGCCACGCCGAGTCTGCCCTGCATGGCTTCGGCCAGGCGCTTGCTGACCACCAGTCCCAGGCCCGTGCCCTCCTCGTCGCGCGCATCGCGTCCCAGGCGGTTGAAGGGCTGGAACAGCGCCTCGAGCTGCGCAGCGCTCAACCCGGCGCCCGTGTCGCGCACGGACAGGCGCAGCCGCTGCGCATCGACGGGCTGGCAATCGACGTGGATCTCGCCCTGTTCGCGGTTGTACTTGACGGCGTTCGAAAGCAGGTTGATCAGCACCTGCTTGAGGCGCGTGCGGTCGGCCAGCACATGCAGGCCGACCGCTTCCACGAACGTCAGGGTGATGCCGCGCTTGTGCGCCAGCGGTTCCATCATTTGCCAGCATTCGTGGTAGATGCCGGCCAGGTCCACGGGCTCCATCGACAGCGACATATTGCCCGACTCGATCCTGGCGATATCGAGGATATCGTTGATCAAGGTCAACAAATGCCGACCGGCGCCGAAGATGTGCGAGGCAAAGGTTTTCCTTTCCTGCGCCGTCGAGGGGATGGAATCGGACGTGAGCATCTGCGAAAAGCCCAGGATGGCGTTGAGCGGCGTGCGCAGCTCGTGGCTCATGCTGGACAGGAAATTGGTCTTTTCCTGGTTCGCCCGCTCGGCCACTTCGCGGGCCAGCTGCAAATCCTTGTTCATGGCGTCGAGTTCGGCCGTGTGCTGGCGCAGCAGCAGTTCCAGGCGCGCATTGGCGATGCGCAACTGGCGCGTTTCCAGCGCCCGCGCCAGTATCAGCAGGATGCCCGAGACCTTGAACGGCTTGACGACGTAATCGAGCGCACCCGCCTGCATGGCCTGCACGGCCGAGGCAATCGTGCCTTCGCCCGTCATGATGATGCAGGCCAGGTCGGGATCGATCTGCCGCGCCGCTTCCACCACGGCGATGCCGTTCATGCCCGGCATCATCAGGTCGACCAACAGCAGGTCGAACGATTCGACGGCCAGCAGGGACAGCGCCGCCTCGCCCGAGGCGAGCCCCGTCGTGTCGTAGGCCTGGCCGCGCAAGGTGTCGCACAGCGCGCGCACGTGCTCCAGCTCGTCATCGACGATCAGTATCCGCGGCGGCATTGGTGAGCTGTTCATGCATTCTCCTGGCGGCATGGCCTTGCGGACCTGAAACCTGCCCCGCAAGATGCGTTCCGAGCATAGCACTTGAAAATTACCAAAAATACACGCTTTGTCACGCGCGCGGCGGCGCCAGGACGCCAGCCCGAGGCTAGGTCATGACAGGCAGCCCCCGCAGCAGCTTGTCCGGGGTCAGCGGATAGCAGGCCCGAGGCAGCAATCTGGTAAACGAACGTTCAGCCTCAGGCCGCGCCGGGTCGTGCCGACGCCGCCCTGCGCCGCGTACCCCGTGTGGCGCGCGCAATGGTCGAGCGCCTGGCGCAGGGCCGTATCGACGTTGCGCAGCGACATGTCGTGCCGCTCGGCCACTTCCTGGCGGGTCAGCTCATCCACGCGCAGCGCTTCGAGCACTTGCCGGTGGCGCCGCGGCAGCAAGTCGACGGCCTGCGCCAGGCGCCGCACGTCCGCCTGCAGCTCGGCCAGGCGTTCCGGACCCGCCGCCGTATCGGCGAGGAAATCGACCAGGCCGGCGGCGCCATCGTCACCGCCCTCGTCCGCATACAGCCAGGCGCGGTTGCGGCGCAGGCTGTCCATGGCCGCATTGCACGCCACGCGGAAGACATAGGCGACGGGGCTGTGCGCCAGCGCCGCGCCGTCGCCGGCCGCCAGCGCGCCCAGCCGCAGCCAGGCGTCGTGCAGGCTGTCGCTGGCCAGCTCGGCGCAGCCCAGGTGGCGCGCCAGGCGCCGGTGCAGTCCCGCGTAATTGCCTTCCAGCACAGCCTGCAGCCGGGCGCCCTGCGCCGGCGCCTGCATCGGCAGGGGCGCCACGTCGTTGGCCGCCTGCAGGCGGGGCCGGATGGCGGGCCGGCACCAGGCCATGCCGGCATGCCCCGCCGCGCGCAGGGGCAAGACAGCGGCCACATTCGCCATGCCGGCCATCATGGCGACAACCTGCTGCGCTCTTGCGCCGTCAGCTGGCGCGTGGCCGATTCCGGCAAGGTGCCCAGTCCCAGCACGCGCACGGCGCTGCGCGGGTTGTAGTCGGCCGCCTCGATGCGCGCGCCCTCCTGCGGCGTCGCTTGCGCGCTGTCCGGCGGTGCTTCGCTGCCAAAGCCCAGCACGCGCACCGTGAACACGGATGGCTGCGCGGAACGGGTGGCGGCGCGTTCGCGCTGCACCACGTCCTGCGCCGCCGCCGTGGCCTGGGAAGCGGCCGCGCTGGCGTTCGTCATGGCCGCCACGTTGACGGACGCCGCCGTCGGCATGCCCTTCGCTTCGCCCTTGACCTGGATGTTGGCCGCATTCATCACTTTCAGCGCGGCCAGGTTGACGTTGCCCGAGACGCGGATGCCCGCCTCGCCCGCGTCGATGGTGCCCAGCGGGGCCAGCAAGTCCACGTCGCCGGCCGGCACTTCCGCGATCGGCGCCAGGGTGGCGATGCCGGCGCCCGTGCTCGGCACGTCCGACGACAAGGTCACGTTGCCCCAGTTGTCATACACGCGCTTGGGCGGCGTGTAGACGATGGTCGACTTCGAGCCGCGCCCCGCGTTGATGTCGCCCTGCGACGACCAGCCGAGGATATCGCCGCCAAACGTCGTCATGATGCGGCTCTGGCCCAGCAGGATGCTGCCGTGCGAGAACAGCTCGATATTGCCGCCGCCCTTGGTGATGACGCCCGAGGTTGCCGGCGGCGCCTCGCCTTCGATGCCGAACACCTGCTTGCCGCCCGGCGTCAGCAGCTGGATGTCGCCGCCGAAGTTCGTGTGCACGTAGCCGCTGCGGGGGTAGTAATCCCAGCGCTGCTCGCCGTCATTGCGCACCGCGTACAGACCACGGTACATGACGATGTCGCCCGCATAGGCAAGCGCCTTGCCGTTGGCGTCCGTGGCCGGCGCCAGGGCCGCGATGGCGTTGCGGCTACGCAGGAAACTGCCATAGCGCGAGCTGTCCCAGTCGTTGTATTCGCGCCCGCCCGCCTTCAGTTCCGCGAAATACACATTGCGGGCAAACACGCGCTGCTGCGGCTCGGGCAAGGCCAGGTAAAAGGCCAGAACCTCGGCGGCCGTGCCCTTGAAGGCATAGCGTTCACCCAGCCACGCCGCCAGTTCGCTGTCGTACGCTTTCACTACCTTGCCCGCCTGGTCGGCCAGCGGCACGCCCTTCTGCGCCACGTTCGCCGGGTCGAGATACGGCTTGACGAAGCGCAGGTAGTCGAGACCGGCCGCGCCCACGCCCGCCTGCATGGCGATGCCGGCGCCCGGACGCTTGTCGCCCGCCACCACAGGACCGAGGCTGACGACGCTGCCCTTGTCCTGCATCAATATGTTGCGCCCGGCGCTGATGTCCAGCGTGCCGGGACCGGCCACGTTGAAGGAACTGTTCAGGATGTCGCGCCCGGCCGACACCACCGATACGTCAAATGCATTATTGTGCACGAACAGGTTGCTGTAATTGCGGAACATCATGTCGCCGTCGCCCCTGGCACCCACGGCTTCCAGCTGGGCCGTGCCGCTGCTGACGATATCGCGGCCCGCCTTCATCCACACCGGCTGCGCCCCCTCGTACCAGGTGACGCCCGCCCGCGGGGCATCGTCAAACGCGACCATGCGGCCGCTGTTCACGCCCATCAGGTCGCCCGTGACGGCATAGATGCGCGCCGCCTGCGTGCCGCTGTTGGCCGGGCCGGCGGCGGAATCGGGGCCGAAGGCGAACAGGGGATAGTTCACTGTCGACGATGGCACGCCCGTGCTCGCGACATTGTCGGCCAAGGGCGTCAGGCTGCCAGGCCTGAGGTTCCACGCCGCAAAGGCGGGCTTGAACGGCGTCGCCATGCTGTCGGCGGCAGCGCCGGACTGGCTGATGGCATAGCCGCCCGCATAGATGGAGTCGCCGGCCAGCCATTGCAGCTGGGCGTTGGGCGACGGCGCCAGCAGCAAAGGCGCGGCATACAGCGATGCGGAGCTCCAGTCCGTGATGGCCTTGCCATAGTACAGGCTGCCATGCGGCGCCGCGACCCGCACGATGGACGGGTAGACGATGGCCAGGTCGGTGGCCGTGTCGATGCCCGCCGTCAGCGGCGTCATGTTGCCGCCGGCGGAGAGCAGGTCGAGCGCCGTGCGCGGCGTCCACAGGCTGAACCAGCTGTAGCCGGCGCCCTGCTCGCCCGACGCGCTGGTATAGGACGAGGTATTGAGCTGCAGGACGCGGCCGGGATCGGCCACTTCCTGCAGCACCTGGTCGCCCAGGGTTGCCACGCTGAAGGTGGCGTCGCCCGGTACCAGGGTCATGCCGCCCCGTGGCGTCGCGCGCGTGGCGCGGAAGGCGTCGAAGGCGCGCGTTTCCAGCGGCACGTGGTCGGTCCCCCAGGTGCCGTACTGCAGCGCAACGGCGCCCAGCTGGCCCGCCGCCACGTCGGCATGGCCGCGCAGGTCGGCCAGCGCGCCATTCAAGTGTCCGTCGCCGGGCTTGCTGGCGGGATTGAGGGCGCCGCCCACGCGCAGGTCCAGGTCGCCGCCGCCCGTCAGTTGCAGGCTGCCATCGGCCAGCACGCGGCCCGTGCTGCCTACGGCCAGCAGCAAGCCTTGCGAGCGCACATTGATGTTGCTGTCGTAGATAGCGCCGACCTGCCGCGCCAGCATGCCGGCGTCGCCCGCCACGTCGGCGCGCACATTGCCGCCGCCCAGGGTGCCGAAGCCCGTAAAGCCCAGCACGGTGTCGGCCAGGCCGCTGCGGGCAGCATAGGTGCCGAAATTGATCCACCACGCCGTCGGCTGGGCCGGGCCGCCCGTGGCCACGCCACCGCTGCCCTGGCGCCACAGCCAGTTGCCCACCGCCACCGAACCGCCCAGGCCATCCTTGTTGACGGGACGCCCGTTGCTGGCCGCCGCCGCGCCCACCAGCGAACCGCTCAGATCGCCAGCCACCTGCAGCAGCAGATTGCCGCCCTGGTCCGGATACCAGGCGCGGTAGAGGCTGTCGCTGCCGCCGTCGACGAGGCGCTCATGCGCGCCATCGGGGTTGGACAGCACCGTGCCGTCCAGCCCGCGCGCGCGCGCCAGGTTGTACGGGTCGCCGGCTGCCGTCGCCACCGACGACGTGCCGGCCGTGTACACGCCATACAGGCTGTCCATGCGCAAGTTGCCGCCGCTGACCAGGTCCAGGTCGCCCGTGCCCGTGCGCAGCACGCTGTAGCGCAGGCTGGACGCCTTGTAGTCGAACGTGGGCTGCGACGCGCCGCACCAGGTGGGATTCTCCTCGCACATGGTGGGCCAGCCCAGGCCGTCGAGGTCGACCACGTCGCCCGCCTTCACGCTGGGATCAGCGAACTCTTCCGCGCCCGCCCTGGTCCATACGTATGCCACCTTCAGCACGCACAGGCTCGGGTCGTTGGCGCAAAATACCTCGACAGTCTGGCCGAACTGGCTGGTGAATTCCTCGGTGATGGGCTCGCCCGCCACGATGCCGGGAATGCCTTCGCGCTCGCCCAGCTCCTGCGCTTCCTTGGTCCAGTACTGCACGCCCTTCGGCGGTATCAACACGCCATACATGCCGTAATGGCTGTCGGCCAGGCGCAGGGTGCCGTGCGCGGGATGCGCCTGCACGGCGCGCGTGTCGGCCCCGTCCAGGTCGGCGCCGGCTACCAGGCGCATGCCCCACGCCTGCGAGCCGTCGGCCAGCATGGGCGCGATGGCCCACAACCGGCCTTGGCGGCCCGCCACTTCCGGGCGCAGTTCGATGGCGTCCACGCCCGGCAGCAGCTTGACGTTCGTGCCATTCGGGATCAGCGCGCCGACGGGCAACACCACCTTGCCGCTGAGGGTGACCACATTGAGCTCGCCCAGCAAGCCGGGCAAGGCGACGCCTTTCGGCCAGGTCATGGCGCGCACCTTGATCAGCTGCCCAATCACGCTGCCCGCGTCGAGGCGCGTGCCGGATGGCAAGGTTTGCGCCGTGGCCAGCAAGGTGCCCGCAGCGTGGAGAACCTTGCCGGTGCTGTCGCGCACGGCGGCCGCCAGCACCGTGCCGGCCGGCAAGGTGAGCACCTGGTTCAGGACCACGTCCACGGGCAGGCGCGTGTTGGCGCGGACATTGAAGGCCTTGACGGGCACGTCGTAATTGAGCGTGACGCCGCCCGGGAAGATGGTGCCGTCGGCCAGGGTCACGCCCTTGCCCGGCACGATGACGTCGCTGCCGTTGAAGTCGCGCCCCGGCAACAGTTTCCAGCCGCTGTCGTCCTGGGTGGCAGGCGGCGGCGCGAAGCCGTCATTGATGCTGCCGTAGATGCTCAAATCGCCGCCGGCGCGCAGCAGCAGGCTGCCCACCTCGCCCGAACCGCGCACGGTCGTGCGCTGGAAGCGGGGATTGAGGCTGGCGTAGCGCATGCCCGACAAATCCAGGTCGCCCTGCACCACCAGGTCACCGTCCGCCGTCTTGCTGACGATATCGACGCCGGGACGCAAGTGCAGCGCATCGGCATACGCGGCCGTGGCCAGGCCGGCCAGCTTGCCGTTGCGCAAGGCCGTATTCGCCAGCGCCGCATCGATGAAAGCCGTGCTGTCCCCGTGCTTGCTGTCAAGATACACCTGGTTGATCACCTGGTAGGGGCGGCCGCTGGCCGACAGGTCGGGCACGGGCTGTCCATTGGCGCCCGGCGCCATGGCGTAGGCCGCGTCGTCGTAGCGCTGCATGGCGTTGACGGCGATGGATTTCGCGCCGCGGATGGTCAAGCCGCCGCCGGCGGCGATGGCGATGTCGCCAAAGGTGGCGGCGTCCGCATCCGTGCGCGCGCCGCCGCTGCCCAGGCGCGGCGCGCTCAATTCCACCGTGCCGCGCGCGGCGCCGTCGTATTCGCCCTTGCCCTTGCCCGCCACGGCGGCCGTGCCGTGGCGCACGTCGATCTGCGCGCCGCCGGCCAGGTTCAATGCGCCTTCGCCCGCATTGATTTCCACCATGGCGCGGTTCGGGCTGTCGATGATCTTGCCATAGCTGTCGACGCGCAGGACGGTGCCATGCGCGTCGAGCACGGCGTTGCCGGCCAACGTCAATCCATGCTTGCCGGCCAGGCGGATGCTGCCCACGCGCTCGCCGCTGGCATCGATCACGCCAGCGACGGTGAGGCGGCCATTGTCGACGGCCACCTGCACTTCGCCCGCCTTGACCTCATTGCCTATCGTCAAGTCACCCCGTTTCAGCTGGAAGCTGCGCCCGCCCGTCACGCCGCCGTCCGTCAGGCGCTTGTTCAGCGAGGCGAACTGGCTGTCCAGGGTGCCGCCGGCGCCCAGGGTCTGCGCGCGCACGTCCACGCTGCCCTGCTTGTACGGCACCATGGTACCGCCCGCGTCGTAGCTGCCGCTGGCGCCGCCCAGGATCTTGCCCTGCAAGTCCACCATGCCGGCCCCGCCGTCGAGGGCCACGGCCTTCAGGCTGCCGGCGCGGTTATGCTCGGCCGACAGGTCGATCACGCTGCCCGCCCCCTGGCGGATGTCGCCGGCGCGGCTGTCCAGGATGACGTCGCCGCCCCAGCTGTATTTATCCACGTCAAAGAAGGTGCTCTTGCGGCCCGCCATGTCGATGCGCGCCGCGTCGGCCACGGTGATGTCGTGCTGCGCGTTGACGGTGAGCTTGCCGCTTGGCAGCACCACGGCCGTCGCCACGCTGACGCTGTCGCCGTTCAAGCTCAGCTGAGCACCGAACCCATCGTTGTTCTTGACGGGCGCGGCGGGAGCCACGCCGGCCGGCGCCGCCACCGTCAGCGCGCCGCCCGCCGTGTAGCTGTGCGCGGAACCGGCGTCGCCCGTCAGCAGCGGCGTGCTGATGTGCAGGTTGCCGCCGCTGTACTGGAAGCCCTTGCCCGTCTCATATGCGCCCTGCGCCTGGTAGACGGACAGGCTGCCCTTGTGGTTGGCCGTGACTTGTCCCGACGCTTTCAGGTTGACCGTGCCAAAACCGAGCGCCAGGCGGTCGAACGAGGCGACACCGGCCGGCTGGGTGAACGGGCCGAAGCCGAAATCGATGCGTTCCGCTTCCAGGTTCAGGGTGCCGCTGCCCGTGCCGGCGCCGTGCGCGATCACGTTGCCGGCCGCCGACACGGCGCCGCCCCAGATCAGGTTGGCCGTGCGGATGGTGGCCGCCGTGCCGGCCCCGCCCTGGCCATACATGGCCGGCGTGGTCAGCACCAGGCGTTCCAGGTTCGATTTGCCGCTCGCCTTGTCGTAGGTGTCGAGCACCACGTCGCCATAGAAATTGACGCTGTCGGCCGCGCTCAGCATCAGCGCCTGCAGGGCGGGCGCGCCCGTGCTGGTATCGCCGCGCAGCAGGCGGTCCAGCACGCCCTGGTTCAGGGTCAGGCCGGAGGGACGCGTGCCGCTGGCCTGGGCTGCCGCCAGCGCCTCGTTCGAGCCGATATTGATGGCGCCCACGGCCAGGCTCAGGTTGCGCGTGCCGTAGCGGGCCGTGTCGTGCAGCTGGAAGCTGCCGCTGGTCGACAGCAGCAGGGTACCTTCCGAGTACAGGCTGGCCGTGTCCGTGCACGCCAGCGCGCACATGCCGATGCGGATGCCGCCGCGCGCGGTGCCGCCCACGGGCGCCACGTTGAGCAAGCCGTTCGACGCTGCCAGCATGTGGATGTCCGCCTTGCTCTTGTAGATGAAGCCGTCGTTGGCGTCGTAGGCGGCCTTGCCCTTGCCCAAGGTGCTGATGCCGGCGCCGGCGGCGATATCGATCACGCCGATGCCCAGCTCGGTATTGCTGGGGTCCTGGGCGATCAGGAATACTTCAGGCGCGGACAGCACGGCGCCCGCGCGCAGGTAGATGGCGCGCGCAAAATTATTGCCAAAATTCACATAATTGCCGCCCTGGCCAAATTCCGTGATCGGCGAGCTGCCCACCACGATGCGCGCCGCGCCGATATTGTTCAGGCTTGAAGCGCGCACGCTGACCTGCCCGGCGCCGCTGGTGCCCGGCGCGCCGTCGCCAAGGATCTCGATGTCGCCAGCGGAAGGAATGCTCGACATCAGCACCACGGTGCCGCCGTAGCCCCCCTCGGCGGCGGCGAACTTGCCCGTGCCGCGGAACTGGAGCGTGTCCGCCCCGCCGCCGGGCGCCATGGTCAGCTTGAGCGTTTTCGCATCGGACGGCAGCAGCGCGCGGGGAATGCCCCGCGTTTGCGCGTCGGCCAGCGCGAAGGCGGCATAGCCCGTTTCGTTGTACTGCGAATACGTGCGCAAGACCTTGGCCGGCGTGAGTATCAGCTGGCTGGCCAGCGGCGCGCGGATGTCCGTGCCCGCGATCGACAGGGTGCCGGGCGCGGCCCAGGAACCGTTGCGCAGCGGCTGCGCCACGCTGCCGGCGCCGCCCTGGCCCGCCAGGCCGTTCAGTTCCACGCGGAAAGCGCCCGGCAGCAAGGCATAGGTGGACGGCATCAGCGTGTAGGTGCCGGCCGCCAGGCCCGGCACGCCGCTGCCTATCGTCACCTGCCGGCCCACGGCCGGGTCGGACGCCGCCTTTTCGCCGCCCGAAGGCGCTTGCGGCGCCTGCACGCCCGGCACGATGGCGTACACGGGGTTGGTGGCCAGGCCCGGCAGCACAAAGCCGCCGTTCGCTCCCACCTGCGCCAGCGGATGGTAGCGCGCATCGGTGGAACCGCCGCGGCCGGCGATGAAGCCGGCGCCCGTCAGTTCGCCGCCGCCGGACAGGTCGAGCAGCGCGCCCGGCTGCACATCCACGGCCACGCCCGCCATTTCCACGCCGATGTGCAAGCTGCCTTGCGAATTGACGCCGCCCACGCCGATGAAGGTGGCCGCCTTGCCATCCACGTTCCAGTTCTGCCCGTCGACGGTGCCGCCATACGGCATGACCATGCCGGCGCCGCTGACGGAGGTGATGCTATTGGCCAGCAGATTGACCGTCAGGCTCTTGTCATTGTCATAGCGGGCCACGCCGATCTCCAGGCGGCCCAGCGGCGCGCGCACGACGCCGCCCTGCTCGATATGCGCGGCCGCCAGCTCCAGCGAGCCGAAGGCGGAAGACGGCATGGCCGGCACGTCCGCCGTGCTGCGGCCGATGGTCAGGCTGTGCGCCGGATCGTAGCCGAACTTGCCGCCAACGGAACCATAGCCCACGCGCACGGCGGCGCCGGCGCCCGTGGCCGGATACAGCTGGGCCACATTGAGGGTCATGTCGCCGGGCGAGGACAATACCGTCGACGGCTGGTTGCCGTCCCAGCCCAAGGGCGACAGCAGGAAGCGCAGGTCGCCGCGGCTGCTCAGGCGCACGTCGTCAGCCAGCATGTTCACCATGCCGCGCACGTCGATCAGGTCGCCCGCAATACTGATCTGGCTGGCAACCGGCGACGCCCCCGCGCTGCCTGGCGTCGTATAGAAATCGCGGCCAGCCGGCTTGATGCTGGCCAGGCGCACATACGGCGCCGCGATGCTGATGCGCGCGCCGGGCTGGCTGCCGGGCGTGAGCACGGGCGCGCCGTACAGCTGGAAGCTTTGCTGCAGCCGCAGCGCCACGTCGCCGTCGAAGGAGGCGGCGCCCAGCAGCGCCAGGTTGGCGAAACCGCCCGCCTCCACCTGCTCCACGGAAAAACGGCCGTGGCCATACTGCAGCGTTGCCGCGGCGTCCTGCGCGCTCGCGTGCGCGGCCAGGTCGCTGGCGCCCTGGCGCTGCGTCATGGCCAGCTGGCGGCCCTGTAGCACCTTGGGCGTGGCCAGCACTTTCAGGTACTCGGGCGTGCCCGTGGCCAAGGACAGGGTGCCGCCCGCCGCGCCCGCGCCGCCGGCCCTGGCCCGCAGCTGGCCATCGAGGTACAAGCCATTGTTCGACGCCAGCGCGATGCTGCCGCCCGCGCTGGCCACGTCGATGGCGTCGCCATTGACGTCGAGCACGGCGTGCGCGCCGGACGCGTCGAGCACGGCGCCGTCGCGCACGACGACGAACAGGCTGGCCGCCGAAGTGCTGCCCTGTGCATGGTCGATCTCGCCGCCGACGACGATGCTGCCGCCATCGACTACCTTGCCATAGCGCCGGCCCTGCGCGTCCGTGGCGCTGACGGCGCGCGCGGCCACGTCCAGCACGGCATGCTCGCCGATCCAGATGGAACGGCCATGGCCGGCCGCTTCCACCGCTTCGGAAACCGTCCGGTCAACGCCCACGCCGCCCAGGCTGATCTTGCCGCCCCACGCGTTCAGGCGCCCTTCCACCGTCAACTGGCCCACGCTGGATAGCTTGATGGACTGGCCCGCATCGACGCTCACCACGGCATTCTTGCCCACCAGCAATTCGGCGATGGCCATGTCGGCCGCGCCGGACTGGATATCGCCCACCTGCACGGCAAGGCTGGCGCCCTTGCGCTGCGTCAAGGTGCCCTTCAGCGGATTTTCCGTGACCTGTTCCGGCATCCACAGGGCCAGTTTCTCATTGTCCACCACGCGCAATACTGGCATGCGCACGTCCACCTGCGTGCCGTCCGCTACCGTGACGCCTTGCTTGCCAACCAGGCTGTAGCTGGAAAAACCCTTGTCGAAGAAGCCGCCGTCCAGCTGCAGGGCGCCCGCCTCGGGTTTTTCAATGTGGCCGATCATAATCTTGTTGGCCTGCAATTCCAGCTTGCCGCCGCCCGCCACACCGTGGCCGCGCACTTGCGCGCCCTTGCCCAGCACCAGGTCGGCCTTCGGTCCGTAGCTGGCCAGGGTCACGTTGCCGCCCTTGCCGCCCTGCTGTTTCGCCTGCGCCAGGATGGCCGCGCCGGAACTGACGTCGACCAGGCTGCCATTGCCGATGCGCACGTCACCATACGTTCGCAACGATACGCTGCCGCCGTTCATATAAGGCAGGCCGGCCGCGGCCAGCGGGTCGCGCAGCACGTTACTGAGCAGGCCGCTGGCATCGAGGCTGACGCCGTCGGCCAGCACCAGCGTGCCCGGAGGCACGCCAGGATTGACGAAGGTATCGAGCATGCCCAGCGAACCGATCTGGTTCAGCACGTTGCCGGCCGCGATGCTGCCGCCGCGGCTGCGCAGGCTGGCATTGATGGCCACGTCCTTGCCGAACAGGGTGATAGTGCCGCCATCGGCCACCTGCAGCGCGCTGTCGACGGTGATCGCGCCCTTGGCGGCGATGCGCAGGGCGCCCAATTGCTGATTGTTCAGCAAGGTGGTGTCGAGCAGCAGCCTGCCCTCGCGCTCAGTGGACAGCACGCCTGTCACGTCGAGGCCGGCGGCGATGCCGTCCTGCACGCGCGTCAGGCGCACCTCGTCCATGACGGCGGACAGCGCATGCTGCAGCACGCCCGTGCGCTTGTCGAACATCGGCACGTACTGGCCCACGATCAGCTGCCCCCGCTGTGCGGCCGCCAGCTGCGACTGCTGGTAGCCGTCGAGCAGCGCTTGCGGCGCCTGCGCCTGGCGCTCGCCCTGGAAAACGTCGCCCGCGATGCCCCCTTCCAGCACGGCCGACCCCGTGGCCACCACCAGCTTGCCCGCGTCGCGGCCCACCGTGTAGCCGTTTTCCAGGCGCTTCTGTGCGGCGATCAAAGGATTGGAGTAGAACGCGCTGGCATCCTTGCCCCAGCGCACATGTTCTTCCTCGTAACCCTTGTACACGCCCGCATACGGCAAGTCGGCGGGCGCACTGCCTGCCTCATACAGCTTGCCGTCCGCGCCTTTCAGCCAGGTCTGGCGCAGCGCACCCGTCTGCACGTCCAGGGTGCCGCCCGACAGGTTGATGCTGGAGCCAAGCTGCGTGACGACATCCTTGCCGCCGAAGCTGACCGTACCGCCCTGCGCCATCCATTCGCTGACGGAGTGGCCCTGCGTGCCCAGGTAACCGGCCACTTCCAGCAAGCCGCCCGCCGTATACCAGCGGTCGCTGTCGTAGCCGTTCGTGCCTTTTGGCACGAACACCAGCTTGCGGCGGTCCACCCAGATATTGTTATTGATCAAAGCCTTGCCGTCGCGGTTGACGGGCGCATCGCGCTGCTCGTTGCCCTGCACGTTGATCTCGACATTGTTCGCTTCCATCGCCACCTTCACACCCACGGCGCCGGAAACGTCGAGCTGGGCGCCGTCGCGCAGCAGGCTGCGGCTGGCCGCGTTGACGGCGATCTGGCCGCCCGTGGCCAGGGTCAGCGAATCGCCGAGCAATTCCACCGTGCCGGCGCTGCCGATCTCGATGCGCGACTGGTCGCGGCGGTCGTTCACGGCGAGGATGTTTTCCGTGGACGTCACGGCCGGGCCGCGCATGGCGTCGCGCTGGCTGTCGAGCGCCGTCGTCTTGCCGTCGTCTTCGACGAGGATGGCCGTGGTGGCGCCGCGGCCCACGGTGACGGCCGCGTCGCTGCCCAGCGCGTTCAGGTGGATGGTGCCGCGCGTGGCCGTGGTGGTGGTGGCGAGCAGCACGCCATCCTGCTGCACCGTGCGCCCGGCCAGGGTGACGTCGCCTTCGCGCGCCTGGATCAGGCCCGTGTTGACGACCTTGCCCGCCGTGCTGCCGGCCGCGAACTGCGGCGTGACTTCGCTGCCGCGCGTGGTCGACAGCGGATTGCCATCCGTGCCCACGCCTTTTTTAATGGTAAAGCTGTCGCCGGCGGCCAGCAGGGCCTGGCCCTTGGGCGTGCCGATCTCGCCCGCATTGTGCACCTCTTTACCCAGCAGCATCACGTAACCGCCGCCTTCCGTGCTGCCCTTGGGCGCATTGCTGGCCAGGCGCGCGCCGGCCTGCACCTGCACCTTGCCGGCCGCATCCGTGAACGTCGTGGCGCCGGCCGTGCCGGGGCTGTAGATGCCGTTTTTCTGGAATTGCGCGTCGCTGATACGGGCCGCGGCCGCCACCAGGCTGCGCGTATCGACCTGGCTCGTGCCGTTGAAGACGATGCCGTTGCGGTTGACCAGCAGCAGCGTGCCGTCGGCCTTGATCTGGCCCTGGATCTGGCTGGGACGCGCTTGCGGATCGTTAACCCGGTTCAGCACGGCCCAATCCTTCTGCTGCTGGAACGTCAAGGTCGTATCCTTGCCCACGTTGAACGTTTCCCAGTTCAGGATGGCCTTGTCCGCCGTCTGCTGCACCACCACGGCCGTCTTGCCCGCCGCCACCGTCTGCACGGGCGCCTGGGCATTGAGCCAGCCGGCCGTCAGGCTGTTGGTGTCGACCTGCAAGCCGCCTTGCACGAGACCATCGGGTGCCCCAGACACGCCGCTCGCCGCCTGGCGCGCCTGCGCCTGGGCCGCTTGCTGCGCGGCAATGGCGCGCGCGGCCAGGTTCAGGTTGTTGAGCGAACGCTGCAATTGCGCATTTGCCTGCTGTTGCTGGCCCTCGGGCCGGCTGCCCAGCGGCAGCGGCTGGCCATTCGGCAGGCGGCCAGCCGTGGCCGCCGTAGTTTGCGCCGCGCCCTTGGCCGCGAACCAGCCACCGCTGAACGCCTGCTGCGCGCGGGCCGGCGTGGCATAGGCGCCCGCCATCAGCATGGTGGTCAATGCGTAGGCGAGCGGCGTGAGCCGCAAGCGGCTGCCCAGCGTGGAGTAACGCTGCGCGCCCGTGTCATTGGTTGGGACTGGGCGCTGGGCAGTGTGAAGCTTGGTCATGGCAATGGTTTCCTGGCTAGAGAGAAGGGAACGGAGCCTGGCGGTAGCGCAAGCGTCCATGCCTCCATGACGTAGCTCAATGGCGGAAGGGATAATGTTTTTTGAAAAATATTTTCAGATATTTTCAAATAAGCCTGCCAAAGGGAAACCTGGAATCAGCGGAAATCAACTGAGCAGCACGATGCCGCCCGGCAAACTGGTCATTTGCGCGCCATACAGGTCGCGTATCATCGCCAGCGCGCCATCGGTTTGCCCGATGGAAAAACGCATGCGCACGAGGCGGCGGCCCAGCTCGGCATTGCGCAGCACCACCCGGCCCGGCCGGTAGCGGTTGATTTCATCGACGACCTCGGCCAGCGGCTTGCCGACAAACGACAGCGCGCCCGTGCGCCACGCGCTGGCCTCCTCCGCTGGCGCGGCCGTGGCCGCCTGCACGCCCCGGTCATCGTAGACCAGTTGCTGCCCCGCATCGAGGGTCTGGCGCCGCTGCTGCCAGACCACGTCCACGGCGCCCGCCAGGCAGGTGACGCAGACGGCGTCGTCCGTGTGGCGCACATTGAAGCGGGCCGACTGCGCCAGCAAGCGCCCCGCGCCTGCCACCACCGTGACGGGCTTGCGCGCGCCGCTGGCGAGGATTTCCGCTTCGCCGCCCAGCAGTTCGATGGCTTCCGGCGCCCGCACATCGATGCGCGTCTGCGTATTCATCTGCACCGTCATCTGCTGCGACACGGCCACCTGCCGCTGCTCGCCCGTGCCCGTGCGGTAATCGGCGCTCCATTCCTGCAGCGACGGCCAGGCGCCCAGGGGCGGGCGCAAGGCCAGCACGGCCACGCCGGCCGCCAGCGCGCCGCCCAGGAAAGCCCGGCGCCCGGGGCGCGCCGGGAACGCCAGCACGTTCGCCCGCTGCGGCGCGGCGGCGCGGCTCAAGGCGGGATCGAGCGCCTGCCACACTTGCTGGAGTTCGCGCCAGGCGCGCGCATGCGCGGAGCTGCGCGCACACCAGGCGCGCAAGGCGTCGGCGTCCGCCTGCGTGAAATCGTCGCCGCGCAGCCGCGCCCACCAGGCAGCGGCTTGCCGGCCGATGTCAGCGTCGCTGTCGGCGGTATTGGAAGGGGCGCGTGGATCGCGGTCAGGAGCAGTCATGAGATTCATCAATATTTACGGCGGCCCGACACATCGCTGCGCTGGGCGGCATCGGCGTCGGCCATGCACGTTTTACAGTGTTGCATAGCGGCCTGCAATTCTTTCTTCACCATCGCCACGGAAATGCCGAAGCGCTCGGCAATGTCCGCATTGAGCAAGCCATCGACCCTGGCGGCCGTCAGGATGGCGCGGCGGCGCGGCGACAGACCCGCCAGCGCCGCGTCGAGCGCCTGCACGTCGAGCCGCGCCGAGACGATGCGCGCCGGGTCGCTGATGTCGTCGCCGGCCTCGTCGGCCATGTGCATCAGTTCTTCGCGCTCGCGCTCGGTGACGATGATACGGTCGCGGCGGTAGGCATCGGTGGCGATATTGGCCGCCATGCGCAGCAGGTAGGCGTCGGGGTTGTGGACGGGCGCGGCGGCGGGACCGGGCGCCACCATCGCTTCGAGGCGCAGCCACGTTTCCTGCAGCGCATCGGCCGCATGGTGCTTGCAGCCGACCACGCGCTCCAGGCGCCAGCGCAGCACGGCGTAGCGCGAACTGAGGTGGCGTTTCAGCTTGGTGCGCAGGTCGGGCATGCTCATGGCGCGAGCCTTCCCATTGTTCCGGGGGCGCAATCGACTTCGCTGCCCGGCCCCTGCGGCAGCAGCAGGATGGAAACGGGTTGCGGCATCGAGGGCTGCGGCGCCGCGCCCACGCGCATGCCCAGCACCAGGCGCGCGATGGCCGTGTCGCGCGCGCGCAAGCCCGTGCTGTCGAGCAGGTGCACGCGGTCCACCACGCCGGCGCGGTTCAGATACAGTTGCAGCGCCAGCCGGTAGCCGCCGGGACGCGTCTGCGCCGCGCGGCACAGCAAGCCCAGCAGCACGTGCTGCAGGCGGCTCACATAGGCCGCATGGTCGCCGCCGCCCTGCACGGCGCCCGGGATGTCGGCGGCGGCCACGACGGCGGCCTGCGGCAGCTCCGCCGCGGCAGCAGCGGCAGCGCCGGCCGGGGCGTACACGATGACGGCTTGCGCGTCGGACAGGCGCGATTGCAGGCCCGTGCCTTCCAGCAAGGCTTGCAGGGCCGCGCCGGCCGCATGGGCGCCGCGCACGGCCCCCGACTGGCGCTGCGCGTAGCGCTGGTCCATCAGCACGGCGATGCCCGTGCGGCGGCTGTACAGGTCCAGCGCGTCGCCCAGGTTTTGCGCGGCGATATCGAACTGCAGCACGGGGCCGTCGGCCGGCTGCGCCCGCACGGGCCCCACCGCGGCCAGGAAACCCAGCAAAACCAGGTATCCTGCCAGCGCAAGCACATGGACGGATGCCGGGCTGCCTGTCATATCGCTATCGAGTCGCTATCGTGTGAGGGGGGAATTGCGTGGAAACAAGGCATTGCCAAGTAACAACTCTTGCATCAACTGCAATAGCCTACACAGAAAAAATGACGGCTTCGTGACATCGCCGGCGTGCATAAATTTCGCCATGCGGGACGTCCGGCGCGCCACCTATTTCGGCTACACTGGCTGTCACTTTCCCTTTCAGACGCCTGATGATCGAAAAGAATCTGCCCGAGCTGGTCTTGCTGAAGCGCCTCATCGACGAGGGCGGCAGCCACCTGGAAGTGGCCGCGCCCTGCAGCATCGCCATGGATGGGCGCGAGTTTCCCGTGTACTCCATCGCGCTGGGCAATCCGAGCCCCGACGTGCCCGTGCTGGGCTTTTTCGGCGGCATCCATGGCCTCGAGCGCATCGGCACGCAAGTCATCCTGTCTTTCCTGGAAAGCCTGGTCGCGCGCCTGCGCTGGGACGCCACCCTGCACCAGCAGCTGGAAACCATGCGCCTCGTGTTCATGCCGCTGGTCAATCCAGGCGGCATGTGGCAAGCCACGCGCTGCAATCCGCGCGGCGTGGACCTGATGCGCAACGCACCCCTGAGCGCGCGCGAAAAAGTGCCGTTCATGCTGGGCGGACAGCGCTACAGCGCCCGCCTGCCCTGGTACCGTGGCGCGGCCGGGGGGCCGATGGAGCTGGAAAGCGCCGCCGTGTGCGACCTCGTCGAGCGCGAACTGCTGTCGCGCCAGTTCAGCATCGCCCTCGATTGCCATTCCGGCTTCGGCTTGCGCGACCGCATCTGGTTTCCCCACGCGCATACCAAGGTGCCCATCGAACACCTGGCCGAAATCGGCGCGCTGGAAGAGCTGTTCAGCCAGAGCTACCCCAACCACAACTATGTGTTCGAGCCGCAAAGCCGGCAATACCGCACGCATGGCGACCTGTGGGATTATCTGTACCTGAACGGCACCAGCTATACCGGGCGCGTGTTCCTGCCGCTGACCCTGGAAATGGGTTCCTGGCTGTGGGTCAAGAAAAACCCGCGCCAGCTGTTCAACCGGGTCAGCATCTTCAACCCCACGGCCGCGCACCGCCTGCAGCGCGTGCTGCGGCGGCACCTGGTGTGGTTCGATTTCCTCATGCGCGCTGCCAGCAGCCACGGCCGCTGGATGCCGGAAGGCTTGCTGCGCAAGGCACAGCGCCGGCGCGCCCTGGCGCAATGGTATGAATCATGATGCAGATCAACACGCACGATAACTGGGTCCTGTTGCGCGGCCTGATGCGCGAACAGCGCCACTGGGGCAGCTTCCCCGCCACCTTCGCGCGCGCCCTGCCCGGCGCCAGCATCGTCACGCCCGACCTGCCCGGCAACGGCACGCGCCATGCGCAGGACAGCGCCACCCGCGTGGCCGACATGGTGGAAGACTGCCGCCGGGAGTTGCAGGCGCGGGGCATCCCGGCGCCCTACCACTTGCTGGCCCTGTCCCTGGGCGGCATGGTGGCCGTCGAATGGGCCAGCCGCTATCCGCAGGAAATCGCCCGCTGCGTGCTCATCAACACCAGCATGCGGCCGTTCAATCCCTTCCATCAACGCCTGCGCTGGCAAAACTACGGCGCCCTGCTGCGCCAGCTGCTGCTGGGCGATGCCGCCAGCCAGGAAGCATTGATCTTGCGCCTGACGAGCCGCCGGCATGCCGGCGGCACTCCCGCGCTGGTGGCCGACTGGTTGACTTACCAGCAGGAATACCCGGTCAGCCGCCGCAACGCGCTACGCCAGCTGCTGTCGGCCGCCCGCTACCGCGCGCCCCTCGTCCGCCCGACCATGCCCGTGCTGGTGATGGCCGGCGCGCAAGACCGGCTGGTCGACCACCGCTGTTCGCAGCGCCTGGCCCGCGCCTGGCAAGCCGATTGCCTGATCCACGGCGACGCCGGGCACGACTTGCCGCTCGACGAGGGGGAATGGCTGGCGCAATCGGTGGCGCGCTGGCTGGGGGTGGCAGCGGCAGGCGATGAGCAGACCAACACGGCACAATCATCATGCCGATAACCTATCGCACGGAGCAACTGACGGCGCTGGCAGAGGCCGGCGTGCAGGAACGGATTTTCCCAGGCGCGGCCTGGGCCATCGGCACCGTCGACCACGACGTGGCGGGCGCGGCCGGGCGGCTCACGCCGGAGCCCGCCAGTGCCGCCATGCAGGTCGACACCCTGTTCGATATCGCTTCGCTGACCAAGATCGTCAGCGTCTGGTCGCTGATCGGCAGGCTGATTGGCCAGCAACGCCTGCGCCTGGACGACCGGCTGGCCGACGTCTTGCCCGGCACGGCGGGCTACGCGCTGGCGCCCATCACGATTTTCCAGCTGCTCACGCATACGGCCGGCTTGCCGCTGCGCGCCCGCCTGCGCGCCAGCTATGGCGAGGTGTACGACGATATCGTGCGCGGCGTGCTGCGCGAACCGCTGGAAGGCACGCCGGGCCAGGCTGTCGAATACACGGACCGCGCCGCCCTGATCCTCGGCTTTGTCATCGAGCGCCTGCTGGGCCTGCCACTGGAACAGGCGCTTGCAGAGCATGTGCTGCAGCCGCTGGGCATGGCCGCCACGGGCTACGGCCCGCTCGCGCCACGCCACGGCCAGTTAGTGGCGCCGACCGAGTATTGCGAACAGGCGGGCGCCCACCTTGCCGGCGTGGTGCATGATTTCTCGGCCCGCCTGCTGGGCGGCGTGTGCGGCATCTCCGGTCTGTTTTCCAACGTGCCCGACTTGCAGCGCTTCCTGCGGGCAATGCTGGCGCCGGGCCTGCATGGCGCAGGCCAGGTGTTTGACGCCGGCTGGGTGCACGCTTCGCTGACGGTGCAGACGGGTTCGTTAAATCCCTCGCGCGGCCTGTTCTGGCACCCGGCGGCAGGCACCGGGCCGGCAGACGACGTCTGGTGCCACCAGGGGTTCACCGGCACGGCCATGTGGCTCAGCCCCCGGCGCGGCCGCTATGCCGTGCTGCTGACGAACAAGCTGTATTACACGCGCGATTCCGCCCGGGTCAACGCGCTGCGGGGCGACTTCATGCGCTGCGCATTCGGCCTCTGAGGTTTACAACCGCAAGCTCACCGCGATGGCCAGCAGCAGCGCGCCGGCCGCCGCCAATAATGCGCCGTTGAAACTGTGCGACTGCGCATACAGGCTGCCTGCCAGCACGGGGCCGATAATCTGTCCGATGCCATACACCACCGTCATGATGGCCATCATGCTGGCGCCCGCCTTGACGGCTGCCCGCTGCGCGGCCGGCATGGCGATGGTCACCGTGCCGACAAACGTGCCACCGACGAGGATGGCGCTGAGCAGATAGCCGGCGGCCGAGGGCGCCAGCACGGGCAAGGCCACGCCCAGCGCCTGCAGCAGCAAGTTCAGCCGCAGTGCCTGGCGCGTGCCCAGGCGCTCGTGCAGCCGGTGCCACAGGAAACACGAAGGCGCCGCGCCCAGGCCGAACACGGCCCACACGTGGGCGGAATTGAGATTGGGCAAGGCCACACCCACCAGCACAGGCAGATAGGTGGCCGTGACGATGTAGCCGAGTCCCGCCAGTCCATAGATCAGCACCAGCGGCCAGGGCGACACGGGCGCCAGCGCCGGCGCGGCCGGTGCCGACGGCGCATCCGCGGTCGCCTGGCCGCTCACGGCAAGCGCGGGCGCGGCCGCCAGCCCCGCCAGCACGGTGCCCCCGGCCAGCAGCAGCCACATACCGGCGCTGCGCCAGCCCAGGTGCGATGCCAGCACCAGCAATTCGGCCGAGATGGCAATGCCGGCGCCCACGCCCGCATACAGCAGCGGCGCGCCGCGCGCCTGCCCGCGCTGCACCAGCAGCCACAGCGACGCCGCCACCATGGCCAGGGCGCTGAAGACGCCCGCCACGCCGCGCACCGCCACGATGAGCCAGACGGGCATCGGCCAGGCCAGCACGCCCAGGCACAGGGCCGTGCCGGCCACCGACCACAAGCACAGCCGGTGCGCGCCATTCGCCCGCGCGCGCATGGCCAGGATGGCGCCCAGCAAGTAACCGGCATAGTTGGCCGAGGCGGCGAGGCTGCCGTCGCGCAAGGTCAAGACGCCTTCCTCGAGCATATGCGGGTAGATGGCCGTGAAGGCGAAGCGGCCGAAGCCCATGCCGATGGCGAGGATGACGGCCGCAGCGATGGCCGCGCGCAGCCTGGCCGGCCCGCTCACGCCGCCTCGCCGAACTGCGCCAGCAAGTGCTGGAACGCGGGTACGTCGAATCCCGCGCGCCACACCAGCACGGTGTCAATTTGCCCTGCGGAAATAGTCGCCAGGGTGTCCGGCGCGCCGGACAGCGCCAGCACGCTGGCGGGCAGCAAGGTCACGCAGGCGCCGGCCGCCACGCAGGCAATCATGCAGTGATACGAACTCATTTCCTGCACCCGCCACTGCGTACTGCCGGCCACGCCCAGCACCTCTTCTGCGATGCCGCGGTAGGTGCAGCCCTGCGGAAACGCCGCCAGCGAGCGCGTGCGCACGTCCATGGCGCGGCGCGCCTGCGCTTCGCTGGCCGGCAGCAGCAGGCACAGTTCCTCGCGCCACACGGCCTTCGATGCCAGGCCCAGCTCCGCCAGGGCGGCGGCGCCGCCGAATGCTGGCGGCAAGGCCACGAAAGCGCAGTCGAGCAAGCCCGTGCGCACTTGCTCGATCAGGGGCCGCGATGGCCCCGTGCTCAGCGCCAGGCGCGTCGCCGGATAGCGCGCGTGATACGCGGCCAGCAAGGCCGGCAAGCGGCTGGCCGCCGTGCTTTCCATGCTGCCGACGCGCAAGGTGCCCCCCTCGCGCCCGCCCGTGACGACATGCCGCGCTTCGTCCGCCAGCGCCAGCAGGCGCTGCGCATACTCGAGAAAGCGCTCGCCCGCCGCCGTCAGGGCCATGCGTTTATTGGTGCGCACGAACAGTTCCGCGCCGATATCGGCTTCCAGCTGCTGGATGCGCGTGGTGACGCTGGACGGCGCGCGGCCCAGCCGCGCGGCGGCCTGGGTGACGCTCAGTTCATTGGCGACCGAGCAAAAAATCCGCAATGATTCCGAATCCATCGTATTCTCTTTTTGAAAATGATTGTGCTATTATATTCTTAAAATACGAATTAAATACAGCATCCTCAACTTCATGAAGGAATCATCATGACGTCAATCCAGCGCTTCCTCGACCGTCTCGGCTTGCAATTGCCCATCATCCAGGCGCCGATGGCGGGCGTTTCCACGCCGCGCCTGGCCGCCGCCGTCTCGAACGCGGGCGGCCTCGGTTCGCTGGGCATCGGCGCCGGCACCGTGGCGCAGGCGCGCCAGATGATCGCCGACACGCGCGCGCTGACGGACAAGCCCTTCAATATCAATGTGTTCTGCCATGCCCCGGCCGTCAGGGATGCGCGGCGCGAAGCGGCTTGGCTGGCCCATCTGGCGCCCCTGTTTGCGGAGCTGGGCGCGGCCGCGCCAGAGGCGCTCGACGAGATCTATAAAACGTTCATCGGCGACGAGGCGGCGTTTGCCCTGTTGCTGGAACAGCGTCCCGCCGTCGTCAGCTTCCATTTCGGCTTGCCGACGCAGCAGCAGATCGCCGCCCTGCGCCAGGCCAGCATCTACACGATGGCCACGGCCACCAATGTGCGCGAAGCAGCACTGATCGAACAGGCGGGCGTCGACGCCATCGTGGCGCAAGGCGTGGAAGCGGGCGGGCATCGCGGCGTCTTCGACCCGCAAGCGCCGGACGAGCGCCACAGCACCACCGTGCTGCTGCGCCTGCTGGCGGGCCGCACCGCCCTGCCCCTCATCGCCGCCGGCGGCATCATGGATGGACAAGGCATCCGCGCCGCGCTGGACCTGGGCGCCGTGGCCGCGCAGCTGGGCACGGCATTCGTGCTGTGCCCGGAATCGTCGGCCAATGCGGGCTACCGGGCCAACCTGAGAAGCGAACGGGCGGCCAGCACCCGGCTGACCAGCGTGCTGTCGGGCCGCCTGGCGCGCGGCATGGTGAACCGCTTCATCGAACATGGCGAAGCGCCGGGCAGCCCGCCGCCGGCCGACTATCCCGTCGCCTACGATGCCGCCAAGCAATTGAACGCGCTGGCCAACCAGCATGGCGACAGCGAATTCGCCGCGCAGTGGGCCGGCCAGGGCGCCCCGCTGGCGCGGGAAATGGGGGCGGAGGAATTGGTGGCCACCCTGGCGCGGGAAATGGCGGCCTGACTTTTCCGGGGCCGCCCGCCTACGCCGGCTGCTGCTGCGTGGTGCAGTGGATGCCGCCGCCACCAGCCGCGATGGCGTCGATGTTCAACTGCACGATGTCGCGCCCGGGGAATTGCTCGCGCAGGATAGCCTTGGTATTGCGGTCGGCTGCCGCATCGCCAAATTCCGGGCACAGCACGGCGCCGTTGCAGACATAGAAATTGATGTAGCCGGCGGCGAAATCCTTGTTTTCATAGCGCGGGCGGACTGACCCAGGACCCGGCAAGACCACCACCTGCAGCGCACGGCCGCGCGCATCCGTGGCCTTGCGCAGGATGTCGAGGTGGCGCTGGGTGACGGCCCGTTCGGGCGACGCCGGGTCGCTGTCGAAACCGGCCGCGACGACGCCGGGAGCGCAGAAGCGGGCATAGAAATCCGTGTGGCCATCGGTGATATCCTGGCCCGCGATGCCGGGCAGCCAGATGACTTTTTCGATGCCCAGCAGCCGGCGCAATTCACGTTCGCATGCTGCCTTGCCGACGCCGGGATTGCGGTTGGCGTTCAGCACACAGCTTTCCGTGATGATGGCCGTGCCCTGGCCATCGACTTCGATGCCGCCCCCTTCCAGCACCAGGCTGCTTTCCAGCACGGCCACGCCGGCGCGTCCGGCCACAAAAGGGGCCACCCGCGCATCGTCATCGTAGTCCTGTTTTTCGCCCCAGCCATTGAAATTGAAATTCACGCCGGCCAGCGCCCCGCCCGCCTTTTTCACGAAGACGGGGCCCGTGTCGCGCATCCACAGGTCGTCGATGGGCTGCACCAGCAGCTTGACCTTGTTGCCGCACAGGCGAGCCGCCACGTCGTAGTCTTCCTCGTTGACGAGCATGTGCACGGGTTCGACGCTGGCAATCGCCTGCGCGATGCGCGCCAGGTCCGCCTGCGCGCCCGCCTTCAGGCGCTTGCCCCACACGTCGTCATTCGCGCCGAAAGCCATCCACGTGGCGGCGTGGCGCTCGCCTTCGTCGGGCATGCGCCAGCCGGCGCCGGCCGCCAGGGCGGATATGGCCGGCAAACCGGCCGCGGCGCTGGCCGCCAGGCCCATGGCACCGTTCAGAAAATGTCGTCGTTGCATGCTGTTCTCCTGTGCGGCGCGCTTACGCCGGTTCCTGTTGCGTGGTGCAATGGATGCCGCCGCCACCGGCCGCGATGGGGTCGATATTGATCTGGATCACGGCGCGTCCCGGATACAGCTGCGCATACTGCGCCCTGGCGCTGGCGTCCGCTTGCGCATCGCCGAATTCTGGCAGGAAAATGGCGCTGCTGGTGGCATAGTAATTGATGTAGCCGGCGGCGAAGGTGTTCGGGTTGTTTCCGGGACGAATTTTCTCGGGACCGTCGATGACGACGATCTGCAGCGGCTGGTTGTCGGCATCCGTGGCGCCGCGCAGGATCTCCAGGTGGCGCCGGGTCAGCGCGTAATCGTACGATGCCGTGTCCATCTCGCGGTGCGCCGCCACCACGCCGGGGCGCACGAAGCGGGCGTAAAAGTCCGTGTGGGCATCCGTGATGTCCTGGTTCTTGATGCCTGGCAGCCAGATCACCTTGCGGATGCCCAGCAGGCGCTGCAGTTCCGCTTCGCAGTCGGCCTTGCTCCAGCCCGGATTGCGGTTGCTGTTGAGCACGCAGCTTTCCGTGATGATGGCAGTACCCTTGCCATCGACTTCCAGCGAGCCCCCTTCCAGCACCAGGCGCGTGGCCAGCAGCGGTACCCGGGCTTGGGCGGCGACCACGTCGGCCACCTGGCCATCCTTGCCGGACTGCTGCTTGTTGCCCCAGCCATTGAAGTTGAACTTCACGCCGGCCCGCTCGCCATTCGGCTTGCGCACGAAGACGGGCCCCGTGTCGCGCATCCAGACATCATCCATCTCGGCGGGAATCAGGTTCACGCGGGCGTCCAGCAACTGCCGCGCACTGGCCAGCTCTTCCTGGCGTACCAGCATGTTGACGGGTTCATAGGCGGCGATCGCGTTGGCGATGCGCACCAGCGCCAGTTGCACTTGCGGCACTTGCGCGCGCGTCCAGACGGCGTTCGAGGCGCCATACGCCATCCACGTCGCCTTGTGGGCTTCGGCCTCGTCGGGCATGCGCCAGCCGTCGGCCTGTTGCACGCCACCGCCGCTATTGATCGGAGGCAATGGCGCGACGGGGCCCGTTTCCGGCGTGCCGCCGCCGCAGCCGGCCAGCATGCCGCCCATGGCCAGCGCGCTGCCGCCCAGCATGCAATGGCGCAAGAAATATCGACGTGTGTTCATATCCATCCTTGATGAGTTAGTCAGAGTGCCGCGCAGTCGATGCGCTGGCATGGACGGCATTGTGGAGCGATCAAGATATGAAAACAAATGATATGATTTACGCCAATTCATTAGGTTTTCTCATATGTCAGAACATCGCATTCCCTCGCTGAAGTTATTGATGGGCTTTGAAGCGGCCGCCCGCCACGGCAATTTCTCGCGCGCGGCCGACGAGCTGCACGTGACGCAGTCGGCCATCAGCCACCAGGTGCAATTGCTGGAAGAACAAGTCAAGCAGCCGCTGTTCCGCCGCGCGGGACGGGGCGTGGAACTGACGGTGGCGGGCGAAGTGCTGCTGCGCAGCGTGCAGCCCTCGATGACCGTGCTGCGCAGCGGCCTGGGGCGCATCGCCACCTATCTCGATCCGGGATTGGTCGTGCTGGTGTGTCCGGCACCCCTGCTGCACGGCTGGCTGCAACCCCGGCTGCGGGCGCTGGAAGCGCAGCTGCCCGAACTGTGCTTGCTGCTGTCGGTCGATGAGAGCGCCCGCTTCGTCGACGAGATCGACGTCGATATCGCCATCGGCGAGCGCCCCATCCTGCAGCCGGACTTGCAGGAAATCCCCCTGCTGCGCGATGAATGGGTGATGGTCGCCAACAGCGAGCTGGCGGCGCGGCTGGCCGGCGTGCCGCAGGATGCGCATCACCTGCACGCGGATCTGGTGTGTCTGGAAGAAAGCTTGACGGGCGACACTACGGCGCCATTGTTCCTGGGGCCGCTGGCGCGCTTTCGCAAGCGGGCCATCTACGACGATGCGCGCCTCTTGCTGGACGCTACGCTCGACGGGCGCGGCATCGCCTGCCTGCCGCGCCTGCTGGTCGATGCCAGCCTGGCGCGCGGCCTGCTGCACATCCTGCCCGATTATCCGCGCGTGCCCGGCGCCACGTGGTGGCTGTCGGGCGTGGCGGAACATCCGCGTTCGCCCATCGTCGGGCAAGTATTCGACTGGCTGCGCGCGCAGGGTGCAGCGCAGGGGCAGTGATTACGGCAGCGGTGCAGGCGCAGGCGCGCGCGCATAGTCGATGCCGCTGGCCCAACGGTTTTCCCAGTGCGCCAGATACGACTGCGCCAGGCGCTCGCTGTGCCACACGACGAGCACGTTTTCGCTGTTGGCGGTGGCCGCATCGGCCGTGTAATTGAAGCTGCCGTTCTGCACGGTCACGCCATCGACAACGATGTACTTGTCGTGATGCAAGGCATAGCGGGAAATCAGGCGCGTGGGAATGCCCGCGCCGACGAGCCGGTCCAGCGCGGCCCGGCTGTTCTTGCGCGCGTTGCGCCGCGTATCGGCCAGCACCCGGACATCCACGCCCCGTTGCCGCGCCCGCAGCAAGGCCTCGACCACATGGGGCGAGCTGAACGAATAAGCGGCCAGCCGGATGCTCGACGCCGCGCTATCGATGACCTTGAGCACCAGCGCCTCCGCCCCGCCATCGGGAGAAAACGCGTTCTCGATGGTCACCACGGGCGCGGTGTCGGCGGCAAGCGCCGCTGGCGAAACGCCGTTAGCCAGGCACAGCTCAACGGCAAGTACGAGATTCTTCATCACTGGCATTTCCCTGTTTCAATAATCGGGGGTGGACGAACAAAAAATGTGGACACAGCCTGCAGGCAGACTCGTCGCCTGGGCGAGCGTCCGCTGTCGCCCCAAAGCAGACGTGATCGCGTCACCACCATTTGCCGAACTGGTTGAGCGCTGAATACAGCGCAAGCATTGACCCGGCATTGATCTTCAGACGAATTGCGATGCAGTCGCCATCTTGTGACTGCCTTTCCGAACGAGGATTGATCGTTAGATACTCCTGAGATGAATGCCGTTCGAAGTGAAGTACTGGGTACTCGCTCATGTCATTCAGTCCTGCGTCACGGCCGTCACGGAGTTCACTTTCGAATTGAATGAGGGCTTCGTACTCAAACCAACGGTGCTCGGCAGTCCAGTTGCAACTCTGGCTTCCACTTGAATACTCAACTTCAAGCCGGACCTGGACGCCAATATCTATCGGGTCTACTTCTGCAAACCAAAGCTGGAACTTGAGTGGTCCTTCAGCGAAAGCTACGTCGGCAGCCATCTGAATCCTTTCTTGGGTGTGCTAATCTCGGGCTATCGCAGTGGCCGCCTCTGGCCGCTAGCTGAAGTCCAGAGGATGGAAATCCGACATTGCTTTACGCAGCAAAGGACGAGTATATACATCTTCATTGCTACCGCTTACTTGCCCTGTATGCAAATACTCGCCTTCATCAAAGGCTTGGTACACCGCCCAAGAGTAGGAAGGAAAATCTTCAAGTGGCGTCCAGGCAGACAGTGCATTCATCGCACAATCAGCAATGTCGAAGTCAATCGAACCCGCAAGATATCTCTCCGCAATTTCTTTCGAAAAACTGTCGGAAAACTCACTTCTTGACGCGCCATAAACAGTGAATGCGGCATTGAGCTCTGCGATGACCTGGGAGTGTCCCTCGTGAATGTGGCGAAGAATATTCTCCATGTTTTCTCGATTAATTTAACGGCCGCTTCTGGCCGGCTGCCGTCGTTGGCAGGTTCCGCCCCATAGCGGACAGTCGAGCATGTGCGCGGTCAACTTGCCAAAGTATTAGCCCTTGACGACTCGCAGCATCCCATTGATGGCAGAAAGTTGTTCAAGGACGGCGGGAAGGTAGGTCTGGTCAATTTCGAATTCAAAATCCAGCTTACTTCCATAACAGGCTACAAACCAGGCAGTGCCAGAGACTTCGATTCCTCCGCGCCCATTTCCTCGAAGTTTAAGCGTTAGTTGTTCTTCCCTAGGCAATAGTTGGGCTTTGCCGCTTAAATTTTCGTAGAGCGCGCGAAGCTCAGCCTCAAAAATCTGAAAGTCAGTCGGTTCAAAATCAGCAGATATCGAGGCGCTAAATCCACGGACCCTAATCTCAGCATCGCCACCAACCCAGTCATCGGTTCCGTTATGCTTCCGAATGATTATCTCGACAAACTCCGAGTCGTTACCAATGTGTATTTGATGCATAGTTTCTCAATCAGTCTGGGCTAACCCCAATATCATTACTTTCGAGAACACTGCTGAACGACCGCTCCTGGCCGGTAGCGGCACCAGAGCATAGCGGATTGCCAATCAGAAAATCTCACACATTGTCACGCTGCTTCGAATGGCCGCTTCTGGCCGATTTCAGCCAACCAGTCCACCTTCAAAACGAATCGGAACCCCACGACGTCGTGCATCACTGCTACGTCTCTCTACATACTCTGGGAGCCTGACACACCGCATCAGTTCATTTTTTCGACTTCTGACCATTTGAATACACCAGCACACCTTGCTCGTTGAACTGCTGGGTACTCAGCAGCACGCCCTTATCACTGTAAACCTGAAGAATGCTTACCTTACCGTTGAGATGGTAACTATTTTGCACACCCACGGGCTGGCCATCGCGCCATTGCCCTCGGGACTCCAGCTTGTCATGACTAAAATACGTAGTTGCTACGCCGTGTTGGCGGCCATGCTCATCTAGCTCTACCTGCGATTTAATATTGCCATCTCGATCATAATAGCGGTAACCGCCAACCATCTTGCCAGAAACAAAATCGGCTGCATTGGTCTGTCCGGAGATTCGTACCAGATCGCTCTTGATGGTATCGAAAATCTCCACCTTCCAAGTGCCGGGCAACGCTGCTTTTGGTAGGGGCAGCACCAGCACATAAGGCGAGAGATGCTTGACCTGCGGCATCAGCTGTTCGTCCAGGTAGAGGCGCGCCTTGCCGTCGGGACAGGAGTCCGGGTCACAGTCGGTCATCATGCGCGCAAACGGAATGGCCTCATCGCCGGCTTTCCCGACAGGGCAGCCAAACAAGGTCACGACCATTGCTGTCTTGTCACGGATGCGCTCGGCGAGTGCGGGTCTGAGGCTCGCATACTCATCTTTGTTTTCCAGCATCCCCTCTTTTATGCGCAGCTGATTGCCGCCGCAGGCCGTAGATTCCGCCACGGTCAGCACATCGGCGCCTTTGCTATCTTTCTCGTTAGAAATAGCCGTAAACACGTGTCGCTGAATAATATCGGCCTGCGCCACTACTGGCCACAACAGCATCGCACCTAGCGCCACGCATATCATTTTCTGATGTTTTTTCAAGTACATCTCTAATCAAGTGCAACTGTAATATTGACTGGGTTAGCGGAAAAGTGCTTTCCCATGGCCGCTTTTGGCTGCTGTCATTGGCAGGTTCCGCCCCATTGTGCCGCCCGAAATCACATTCAACGTCAAAGTGATCGCTGCGCTTCAGTCCGTCAAATGCACCATAGTGTTATCCATTTGCGTCAACTTTGCTTCGATCTGATCCAAAGCATGTAGCTTTTCTTCGCGATGAGACCAGTCCCCCGCGGCCAGCGCCTGGGCTCTTTGCTGCCCGATAGCGTCCAATGCCAGTTGTCGCGCCTGTTGGTTGCATGCCGCTCTTAACTTTATATCCGCAAATGCGAGAGCAATCGACGCTTCGCAGCGCACGTCATCGTCCATGGCGTGTATGTTGGCGTATCCCCACTGCTTTGCCAGTTTCTCGAGGAATCGAATTGGCGTGACATCCTTGTGCGTCTTGTGCCAATCGCGATAGTTCTCCAGAAGATCAGCTCCAGTATCATTGCCGTTCGGCGAGAAATCATCCGTGCAGTTCCAAAAAAATGGATCATCCAATATCTCGCGTGCCTTGGGATGAAAGTCTTCCCAGTCGATTCCCAACTGCTCCCAGGCCGACATTCCATCACGCTTGGCTTGTGCCGCTGCCTCCAGCCCGGATGCCATGAGTTGCAGGGCTTCCTCCGAATCGGGGACGCGTTTCCTGGCAGCTTCACAGTGGTCCAGAAATTTCTCCAAGCTAAAATCATCAGTGCGCTTCAGTCGCTTGCTCAATAGCCCTAATGCATGGACGACTTCATCAACACCTGCCTTAAAAAGTGGCAAAGACAATGTTGAAGAACGCGTCCAGTCCCGGCCTTCCATCAATTCGCTGGCGATGTCGATCTCGACCTTGCCCTTTGCTCTTCGATAAGTGACCTTGGGCAGCGTTGAGCGAAAATTATTGTGCGCCTCCAACAGAGATTCCAGCGTCTTCTTTGCCGGACCAGAGTCCCTGAAGTGAAGCGTGACCGCAATTTCCTGAATCGCGTCGCCAAAACTGCCGCTGTCCGCGAGAAGAAAATCCCCGATCGGAGACAACGTTGTGTGACCGCCGTAGCAATTATAGGAATTTGCGACTACATGGAAATCCATTGAATACTGCCTTTCATCCGAAATTTCAATTGTTCTGAATGTCGATATATATTGCTTGTTCACCTCAAGCCAGCCATGCCGTGGCTACGGCAACCGGTGCCGGAACGTCGGTTCGATGTTGCGCGCATGCAGCCAGCGCACGATGTCTTCCAGGGTGGCGTCCTGCAACAGCAAGCCTGGCGCGGTGGCGGAAGATGCAACAGGCGATGCGGCCACGGGAACAGGCGCTGGCGAAGACTCCGAAAGGCCCGCATGTCCCTGTAATTTCGCCAGCGCCTGCGCGAACTGGGCCGGATTGATGCTGCGCAAGCTTTCCAGGAAGCCCAGTTGGGCGGCGGGCTGCGGCGGCATGTCCAGGCCCGGCTCGTCGACGAAGGCGGCGCCCATGCTGGGGTGGATGAAGGCGGCCCACTTGCCGGACGGCTGCAGGCTTGGCGGCAACGCCACCTGTTCCACGTCGGCGGGCGGCGCGGCGGCAAGAATGTCGGTCGAGGCAGGCAAAAAGGTCGAGCGCAGCAGTTGCACGAACTGACGCGCCTGGGCGACGGGTACGGGCGTGGCCAGCGATAGCCATAACTGGAACGCCGTGCCCGAGATGCTGACGGCGGGCGCGGGCAAGTCCAGCTCGTGCTGCACGGCATTGGCGATCGTGCACAGCGCGCTCCAGTGCGCCTCGCCGCCGCCCTTGCCGCCAAACTCCAGTACCAGCGCGCGCGTCAGGCCGCTCCCGGTCACGAGTCGCACCGCTACCGTCTGCTCGCCCGACAGATGGCGCGCCAGCACGGCCGGCGTCAGCGGCTGCACGCCGCCCTCGCCATCGACATAGTGCTGCTGTTCATCGAACAGGTACAGGCGGGTGAGTTCGGAAATCAGTTTATGCATGGACGGCCTCGTAATGACGTTGAGCAACACTTGTCAACGTGCCCAGATTATAGCCTCCCAAGCCTTGGCGCACCCGCACGTCCGACGCCAAACACGAGCCAGCTGGCCACGGCGAACAGGCAGGCGGCCACGCCGCCGTACAGCATCACGGCGCCAAAGCCTTCTGCCAGCGCAAGCTTCGCCACGCCGGCCGGCAGCATAGCGGCGCCCTTGCCTGCCGACAAGTCTTCCACCATGGCGCGCCTGCCCGCCCTGCTGGCGCAGTTCGCCCATCTGTTTCCCGCCGTGCGCCTGGACGTGACGGTCGGCACCTATCTTGACTTGCAAAAACTGGTCGCCGCCGATGCGCTGGACCTGGCTGTCGTCATGGCCCTGGCGGACGGGCAAGATGAAGCGGCCGTGCTGCGCCGCACGCGCTTCGTCTGGGCTGCGGCGCAGGATTTCCGGCACGACGGCGCGCTGCCCCTGCCGCTGGCGTTTTCACCGGCGCCCTGCATGCACCGGCAAGTGGGCGTCGATGCCCTCGAGGGCGCCGGTCTCGACTGGCGCGTGGCGTTCACCTCGCCCAGCCAGCAGGGCTTGCGCGCCGCCGTGCTGGCGGGCCTGGCCGTCACGGCCCTGCCGCAAGGCGACCTGGAGTCCGGCATGCTGGTCATCGATGGCCAGCATGGCTTGCCCGCCCTGCCCGCCGCCCAGTTCCAGCTGCTGTGGCGCGCCGCCGGCGGCACGGCGGCGGCCGACGCGTTCGGACAGTTGCTGCGCGAGTGGTCAGCCGCCGCGGCGGCTTGACAGCACCAGCAGCAAGGCCAGCGCCAGCATGGCGCTGGCGCCGCCCAGGGACACCGTCACGCGGTGCGCCAGCAGCGACGCGCCGACGCGCTGGTGTGCGCCAAAGGACGAGATTGCCACCAGCACCGCCAGCCCCAGCGAATTGCCCAGCTGGTGCGCCACGTTGACGATGCCCGCGGCGGCGCCCGCATCCTGCGCGGGAACGCCCGCCACGCCGGCCGCCGTCAGCGGACTCAAGGCCATGCCCTGCCCCGCGCCGATCAGCACCATGGGCAAGGCCACGCCCAGCCAGTACGCCGTGCCCGCATCGATACGGCTCAGCCATGCCATGCCCAGCAGGGTTATCGTCAATCCCATGGCCAGCAGGCGCGCATTGCCCAGGCGACGCGTCAAACGCGGCACGCACAGGGCCATGCCGAAGTTGACCAGGGTCATGGGCAGGAAAGCCAGGCCCGTCAGCGAGGGCGGATAGCGCAGCACCACTTGCAGGAATTGCGTGGTGAAAAAGAAAAACCCGATCATGGCGCCCAGGAACAGCACCCTCGCCCCGTACGCCGCATTGCGCTGCGCATCGGCGAACAGGCGCAGCGGTAGGATCGGCTGCGCGGCGCGCCGTTCGATACCAATGAAAGCGGCCAGCAGCAGCACGCCCGCCGCCAGCGCACCTTGCGTCAAGGAATCGCCCCAGCCGGCGCCGGCCGAGCGGATCAAGCCATACACGAGGGCCGACATGCCGAGGGTGGAACTGGCCGCGCCAGCCACGTCAAAGCGGCCCCGGCTGCGCGGGCTTTCCGCGATGAAACGGCGCGCGGCCAGCAGCATGGCCGCGCCGATGGGCAGGTTGATGAAGAAGCCCACGCGCCACGACAGCCATTCGGCCAGCACGCCGCCCAGCACCAGGCCCACGCTGGCGGCGATACCCGCCACCGCGCTGTACAGGGCGATGGCCCGCGTGCGTTCGCGCCCTTCCGCAAACGTGGTTTGCAGCAAGGCCAGGGTGGATGGCGCCAGGATGGCCGCGCCCACGCCCTGGATGGCGCGCGCGGCAATCATCATGGCTGGCGAGCGCGCTAGGCCGATGGCCAGCGACGCCAAGGTGAACAGCGCCAGGCCCAGCTGCAGCAGGCGGCGCCGGCCAAGCACGTCGCCGGCGCGCGCGGCCAGCAGCAGCAAGCCGCCAAACGTCAGCGTGTAGGCGCTTTGCACCCAGGCCAGGCCCGTATCCGTAAAGCCCAGTTCCTGGTGGATGTTCGGCAAGCCCGTCAGCACGATGGATGTGTCGAGCACGATCATCACGTAGCTGACGAGAATGATGGCGAGGATGGCCGCCTTGGGCGGCGCGGCAGAGGGAGTAGCAACTGGCGGATTGTTCATGCCATCACTGTAAGCCGTATGCATTACCATGAATAGATGGTAAAGTCTGCATGAACTTATTAGCACAACTAATGAATTGAAAAGACATCCGCCATGGCACAAACCAACTTCAACGACATACTCGCCTTCGTGGCCGTGGCCCGCGAAGGCAGTTTTACCCGGGCGGCGGCCAAGCTGGGCGTGTCGCAGTCGGCGCTGAGCCAGACCGTGCGGGCGCTGGAGGAACGGCTCGACTTGCGCCTGCTGGTGCGCACCACGCGCAGCGTCTCGCCCACGGAGGCGGGCGAGCAGCTGCTGCGCACGGTGGCGCCCCGCTTCGACGAGATCGAGGCGGAACTGGCCCTGCTCAGCGCACGGCGCGACAAGCCGGCCGGCAACATCCGCATCAGCGCGGGCGAGCATTCGGCGCTGACGGTGCTGCAGCCGGCCATCGCCCGTTTGCTGCCGGACTATCCCGACATCAACATCGAAGTCATCGTCGACAATGGCATGACCGACATCGTGGCCGCGCGCTGCGACGCGGGCGTGCGCCTGGGCGAGCAAGTGGCCAAGGACATGATCGCCATGCCCATAGGCCCGGATTTCCGCATGGCCATCGTTGCCTCGCCCGCCTATTTCAGCCGGAATCCGCCGCCCGTCACGCCGCAGGACTTGATGGCGCACAACTGCATCAACATGCGCCTGCCCACCTTGGGCGGCCTGTTTGCCTGGGAATTTTCCAAGGATGGGCAGGAACTGAAGGTGCGCGTGGAAGGTCAGATGATCTACAACAACATGGCCATGCGCCTGCATTCGGCCCTCGATGGCCTGGGCCTGGCCTGCATGCCGGAAGACGTGGTGCTGCCTTACGTGGCCGATGGCCGCCTGGTCCGCGTGCTGGACGACTGGTGCCCCGCGTACGCGGGCTACAAGCTGTATTACCCGAGCCGGCGCCACCCGTCTCCCGCGTTTACCTTGCTGCTCGACACCTTGCGCTATCCCCGCGTTTGAGCCAGCGCAATCGTCCACCGGGCGTGGACAGTCGCCAAACGAACATGCGTTTACCGTGCGGCGGCGCAGGACTATAGTGGCTACTTTCCCACCTGTTCAAGGATCGCCATGAAACTCTTTTATTCGCCGGGCGCCTGCTCGCAGGCGCCGCACATCCTCCTGCGCGAAACGGGCACGCCATTCACTCTGGTCAAGGTCGACCTGGGCCAGCACCGGACGCAGGAAGGCGGCAATTACTACGAACTCAACCCGAAAGGCCAGGTGCCGCTGCTGGCGCTCGCCGATGGAACGACCTTGAGCGAAGGCCCCGTCATCGCCCAGTACATCGCGGAACAGGCTGGCCGGCAGGACTTGCTGCCGTCCGTGGGCAGTTTTGCCCGCTACAAGGTGCTGGAATGGCAGAACTACATCACGTCCGAGCTGCATAAATCGTTCAGTCCCCTGTTCGATCCGCGCATCGACGCGGCCGCCAAGGCCTTGTTCGTCCAGCAACTGGCCAAGAAATACAAATGGGTGGACAGCCGCCTGGAAGGCCAGGCCTACCTGACGGGCGACACGTTCACGGTCGCCGACGCCTATCTGTTCGTCATCACGGGCTGGGCACCAGGCGTGGGCGTGGACTTGTCCGCGCTGGCGCATGTGCAAGCCTTCCTGGCCAGAGTGGCCCAGCGCGACAGCGTCAAGGCGGCTTTGGAAGCGGAAGGACTGGCCAAGGCGGCTTGAGCGCCATCGCCCGGTGCACGGCTCACGTCTTTTCCGACTTGCCGTGCATCACCATGATGGTTTGCTGCATCAGCGCGCACAGGGTTTCCTTGCCATCGCGCACGGCGAATACTTCGGCTTGCGTGACGATCAGGGTGCGCCCCGGGCGCACCACCTTGCCGCGCGCGATCAGTTTCTCGCCATCGGCGGGCGCCAGCAAATTCATCTTGTATTCCACCGTCAGCACGGACGCGCCGTCGGCCACCATGGTCATGGCCGCGTAGCCGGCGGCCGAATCGGCAATCATGCCCACCACGCCGCCATGCACGAAGCCGTGCTGCTGCTCGATGCCGCGCCAGTGCGGCACGTGGATTTCCGTGCTGCCATGCGCCACCACGGGCAGGCTGGCCTGGATCAGGGTCATGGCGTTTTGCAGATCGAAACTGGCGCGGACTTTCTCAGCGAAGTGCGGGTCGGGAAGATGGGACGTGCTCATGGGCTGTGCGCTTTCAAGGGGAGAACGCCTTACTGTACCCGCTTATGCCCGTTCGCACCATGTCGCGGCGCCCGCCAGCTTGCACGGCGGATGCGGTAGTATCGCCATGTCGACACATGATCCCTCCTCCTGCCCCCGCGAAAGGTCCGCCATGGAAGAAGAATACGAAGTACCCAGCCCCCATGAGCACGCCGTGGAAGAGGCGACGGAGAAGGAGCGCGATGGCCTGACGCAGAAAATCGCCCTGATGACGGCCATCCTCGCCACCATCGGCGCCCTGATCAGCTACCAGAGCGGCAACGCGCAGAACGAGGCCATGTTCCTGAAGAACGAGAGCATCCTGAAACAGGCACAGGCGAGCGACCAGTGGGCCTTGTACCAGGCGAAGTCGACGAAAGGCCATATCGCCGAAGCGACGGCCGCGCTGGCCAGCGTACCCGAGGTGCGGGCCCGCTTCCTCGCGGAACAGGCCAGGCAGGAACGGGAAAAGCCCCTGGTGCAGGCGCAGGCGCACCAGCTGGAAGAGCAGTCGAGAAAGCTGGGCGAGGCGTCGGAAGCCAAGCTGCGCCCGCACGAACGGCTGGCCATGGCCCTGACCTTCATCCAGATCGCCGTGGCGCTGGCCGCCATCACCGTGCTGACGCGGCGGCGCTGGCTGCTGTGGGGCTCGGTGGGCGCGGCGGCGGCCGGCATACTGGCGGCCGGCAGCGCCTTCCTGCTGTAGCGGCAGGCGGGGTCAGGCGGGCGGCACGATGCCGCTCCAGCCCGGCAAATAGCGCGCCTGCTGGCTGCGCGCCAGCTTCATGGCCTGCGCCAGTGCCTTGGGGAAATTTTTCTGCAGGCTGGCGGGCGCGATGCGGCTGCGCAAGAAATCGGCCCACAGGAATTCGCTGAACGGCGTCACGTCCTTGGCGTAGCCGCCCGCGCTGCGCAATTCGCCGGCCAGGCTGCGGTAGGGATCGTCGTGCAAGCCGCTCAGGTGCCGGGGGATGGCGGAAAAATCGCGGCGCAAGCCTTCGCTGTCGTACGGGTGCACCCACTGGTGGTGGTCCATCACATGCCAGAAGTGCAGCGGCTCCAGCCAGGACAAATCCTTGAGGATCATCAAACTGACGCTTTTCACGCCTTCCTGGTGCAGCGCCAGGCCGAAATGGTGGTGGTCGACGATGTAGTGGCGCCCTTCCGGACCGATGATGCTGGGAAACCAGTGGTCGGCCAGCGCCGCCGCCCGCGCTTTCCGGCCCAGGCTGGCCCAATGCGCGCGCTTGAGCGCCACCTCGGCCATGCCCACCGTGATTTGCGTGGGCAGCAGCTTGTTCAGCCGTCCCTTGACCAGTTGCGGTTTCGCGCTTGTCATACCGTCTCCCAGATGCATGGCCTGGCCGCCAGCGTAGCATAGTCGCCGCTACTTTTCAGGCGTGGCGCAGCCCAGCAGGCGCACGGCCTCGGCCACGCTCAATTCGCTGAGCAGCAGCGCCGGCCCCGCCTGGGCGGCCAGCATGTCGCGCAGCGCCAGTTGCAGCACGGCGCACGCCGGCTCCTTCAGCCGCGCCAGCGCCAGGGCCAGCCCCCGCTGGCGCGCAAACGCGGCAAAGTCGCGCAAGGCTTCGACGCTGCTGCCATCGAGGTCGGGCGACTCTTCCAGGCTGAGGATCACCTTGCGCAGCGGACCGGAGCGCTCTTCCAGCATGGCGCGCGCCAGGTGCAGGCTGCGCTCGGCATTGACGAAGAACAAGGGTTCATCGAGGCGCAGGATCAACGTGTCGGGCTGCGCGCGGGCCGCCGGGTACAACGCCAGCTTCACGTAGTCGTGGCTGTCACCCAGCCGACCCAGCACGGACAGGCCCGGCCGCGACAGGCGGCGCAGCATCAGCAGCAGGCTCATGGCGATGGCTGCCAGCAAGCCGTCGAGCACGCCGAACAGCAGCACGCCGGCAATGGCCGCCAGCACCAGCAGGCGGTCGCGGCGCCAGGTGAAATAAGGCCGCAAGGAAACAGGGTTCAGGGTATGGCTGACGGCATGGATGACCACGGCAGCCAGCACGGGCACGGGTATCAGGGCCACCAGCGGCAGCAGGGTCAGCACGATGACGCCCACGACGGCGGCCGCCACCAGCCCCGCCAGGCGCGAGGTGGCGCCGGCCGCCTCGTTGGCGGAGGTGGCCGAATAGCCGGCGCCCACCGGCATGGCCTGGAACAGGCCCGCCACCACGTTCGCCGCGCCCAGCGCCAGCAAGTCGCGCTCGGGCGCTACGGCGTCGCCATGCTTCAAGGCAAAACTGCGGATGGCGCCATACGATTCCGCATACAGGATCAGCGCCAGCGCAAACGCCAGCTCGGCCAGGCGCGTCCATTCCTCCTGCGTCAGGCGCGGCAGGACAGGCATGGCCAGGCGCACATCGATGGCGCCCACCAGGGCCACGCCATGGCGTGGCAAGTCCAGCCATTGCCCGGCGGCGATGCCCAGCGCAATGACGATCAGGCCGGCAGGCCAGCGCTGCAGCCGCCGCAGCAGGAACAGCGACAGCAGCGCCGCTGCGCACAGGCCGGCGCCGCTGCCGTTCCACTGCCCTGCGCCTGCCAGAAGGCCTGCCAGCAGATGCGGCACATCGCCGTGCGCCGGCTGCACGCCCAGCACGCCGGGCAGCTGTTTCACGATGATCACGATGGCCAGGCCGAAGGAAAAGCCCCGCAGCACGGGCTTGGCGATGAATTCCGTGATGCTGCCCAGCCTGGCCAGCCAGGCCAGCAGGAAAAATGCCCCCGTCAATATCACCAGTCCCGCCATCAGCATCAGCCGGTGCCCCGCCGTGCCGCCCGGCATGGATGCCATGGCGGCGGCCAGCACGGCGGCCGAGGACGACGTGGCCGAGACGATGGCAAAGCGGCTCGTGCCCAGCACGCCGTAGCACAGCAAGCCCGCAAACAGGGCCAGGATGCCCGCCTGCGGCGCCAGGTTGCCGATGCTGGCATACGCCACCGCTTCCGGCAGCAGCAGGCCGGCGATCGACAGGCCGGCGCTGGCATCTTGCCAGCGGTTCATTTGCGTCGCAGCCGATGCGCTCATGGAGGCTCCTGGTGGGTGGCGCTAGTCCGCTCCATGATGCGGCAAGAACGGTGTTTCCGGCCACATTTGCTTACATTTTATACATAAAAACTGTCTACCGGCGGCCCCGGCAGCGCATTCAGGCAGTGTGACATCCCTGATCGACCACCTGGAGACTACAATGAAAACCACCGTCCTGTCCGCCATCACCGTGATCGTGCTTGCCTCGGTTGCCGCCAGCAGCTTTGCCGCAGAAACGACCTGGCAGAAAAACCATCCCCGCCGCGAACAGGTGAACAACCGCCTCGCGCATCAGAACGCGCGCATCCATAAGGAAGTCAAGGAAGGCGAGATCAGCAAGGGACAGGCGGCCGCCCTGCACCGCGAGGACCGCAGCATCCGCCGCGAAGAGCGCAGCATGGCCAAGCTCGATAACGGCCATATCACCAAGGCGGACCAGCGCGCGCTGAACCAGCAGGAAAATGTGGTCAGCAAACAGATCGGAAAGTGATTTGACGCAAGGGGCGGCGTTGCACGGTGCAACGCGCTCGCGCCGCCCACGGCATGCAGCTCTGTGCGAAAATGCCCGCCTTCGCCATTGCCGGATTCTGCCCATGCCGCACGCTGCCCTCGCTACCCCTGCTACCCTTTCCGAGCGCGATGCGCGCCGCATCGCACGCCACGCGCCAGCCGCCGACGCCGCCCGCTTCCTGCATCCGGCCCAGCAAGCCTTGCTGCACCGGCGCGGCTGGCTGACGATGCTGGCGCCGCGCGGCGCGGGCGGAGCCGAGCTGCCCTTGCCGCAAGTGGTGCGCCTGGAGGAAGCCGTGGCCGCCGTCGACGGCAGCATGGGCTGGGTGCTGACCCTGTGCGCGGGCGCGGGATGGTTCGCGGGCTTCCTGGCGCCCGACATGGCGCGGGCCATCATCGGCACGCCACGCGTCTGCCTGGGCGGCAGCGGCGCGGCCACCGGTGATGCGGAAGAGGAAGGCGACGGCTACCGCATCACGGGCAGCTGGGACTACGCCAGCGGCGCGCCGATGGCGACCCACTTCACGCTGAACGCCCGGCTGCGGCGCGATGGCCAGCCCCTGCTCGATGCGGACGGCAAGCCGCGCATCCGCGCCTTCCTCGTGCCCGCCGCCCTGGTGCAGCTGGTGCCCTCGTGGAACAGCATCGGCATGCGCGCCAGCGCCTCGCACAGCTACCGCATCGACGGTCAATGGGTTGCCAAGGAACACGGTTTCACCATCGCTCCTTCGGCCGCGACGGCCGACGGCCCCCTGTACCTCTACCCGTTCTATTCGCTGGCCTACGTGACCCTGGCCGCCAACGTGGCCGGCATGGCCAGCCATTTCATGCAACTGGCCGAAGAAGGCATGCGCCACCGCCGCCATGCGCGCGCCGGCTTGCCGCTGCTGGACGTGCCGGAAGTGGCCGCCATGCTGCAAGCCAGGAAACAAGCGTTCGCGGCCGCCCGCACCCGCTTCTATGCCGTGCTGGACGACAGCTGGGCGCAGGTGGCGGGCGGCGCGGCGCTCGGCGCGGATGCCATGCAAGCCGTGCAGGACCGTTCGCTGGACTTGGTCGCCGCATGCCGCGCGGCCGTCGGTGATTTGTATCCGTATTGCGGCCTGTACGCGGCCCGCGAAGACAGCACCATCAACCGCGTGTGGCGCGATTTCCACACAGCCAGCCAGCATGCGCTGCTGCTGCCGTAATCTGCCTGAACGCCCGGCGCGGCATCGTCATTGAGCGCCTTGGCGGGGATAGCTATCGTCCGCCACCTGTTCCAGCCACGTCACCGCCGTGCCATCTTGCGCCTCGGCAATGGCAACATGCTGCATGGCGGACGTGGCCGTCGCGCCATGCCAGTGCTTGACGCCGGGCGGTATCCACGCCACGTCGCCCACGGCCAGCGCCTGCAGCGGGCCCTGCCAGTGCTGCACCCAGCCCTGGCCTTGCGTGACGATCAGGGTCTGGCCCAGCGGGTGCGTATGCCATGCCGTGCGGGCGCCGGGCGCGAAGGAGACGATGGCGCCGCCCACGCGGGCCGGCACCAGGCGCTGGAACCTGGCGTCGACTGCAACTTTCCCCGTGAAATAGGCGGCGTCGCCCATGCTGCTGGGCATGGCGGCGGCGCGCGTGACGGTGACGGCCGCTGGCGCGGCAGCCGGCTCGGCGGACACGGCCCCGGCGGGCAGGCAAAGCGGCAAGAGTGCCGCAGCGTATCGGTGCATGTGGATATCCTTTCTTGCCGCGCGGGGCGGCGGTCGTTATTTGCGGAAGACTTCTTTCGCCACGGCCAGCGCCGAGACGGCATTCGGCCAGCCCGCATAGAAGGCCAGGTGGGTGATCGCCTCGACCAGCTCGTCCTCCGTCAAGCCGTTCTGGCGCGCCAGCAACAGGTGCGATTTCAGCTGCTCGGGACGGTGCATGGCCACCAGCGCGCTGACGGTCACCAGGCTGCGGTCGCGTTTGGACAGCTGGGGACGCTCCCAGATGTCGCCGTAAAGCACCTTGTCCGTGAGGTCGGCCATCTTCGGCGCAAGGTCCCCCATCAATTGCTGCGCGCGCGAGGGCGGCTTGCTCTGCGCATCCAGCGTTTGCGCTGGCGCAAAGACGGGCAGCGCCAGGCAAGCCGCCAGGAAGCCCGCTTTCATGCTGTTCGAGAAAACGCCCATCACGCCCCCAGGTGCTGGCGAAAGAAGGCGTCCAGCCTGGCCAGCGACTGCGCGATATGGGGCGGCCGGTCGTACAGGTCCACATGCGAGGCGCCTGGCACGACGAACAGTTCCTTCGGCTGCGCCGCCCTGGCGTACGCATCCTCGCTGAAGTAGGCCGAGACGGCGCGCTCGCCGACGATCATCAGCAACGGGCGCGGCGCGATCGTCTCGATCTGCGCGAACGGGAAGAAATTCATCATCGGTGCCAGGCTCGTCAAGGCGTACAAGCTGGTCGAGTGCGGGTGCTGGCCCCGGGGCGTGGCGTAGTAGTCGAGGAATTCGCGCACGATTTCCGGCGCGTCCGGCCCGGCCGACTCGGGCAGCGCGCGGATGTCGCGCCGCGGTTCGCCGCGCGCTTCGCGCGTGCGCTGCTCGCCGACCTCGTCCAAGGTCTTCATGCGCTGCTCGTAGGTGAGCGTGTCGCCCAGCCCCTGGCGGCGCGCGCGGCCCATGTCGTACATGCTGACGGTGGCGATGGCCTGGATGCGGTGGTCGACCTGCGCCGCGCTGACGGCATAGCCGCCGCCACCGCAAATGCCCAGCACGCCGATGCGCGCCGGGTCCACGGCCGGATGATTGCTGAAGAAATCCACGCAGGCGCTGTAATCGCCCACGCGCGTGCCCGGCACTTCCGTGTAGCGGGGCAAGCCGCTGCTGTCGCCGTAATGCGAAGCGTCGAACGCCAGGGTCACATAGCCCAGTTCCGCCAGTTTTTGCGCATGCAAGCCGGCCGTCTGTTCCTTCACGCCGCCGAACGGGTGGCCGATGACGATGGCGGGATATTTTTTGGCCGCGTCGAAGCGGGCCGGCATGAACAGGTTCGCCGCGATGACCGTCTGCGCGCTGGTGTTGGGGAACGTGACGCGTTCGATAGCGACGCCGTTGCGCCGGGGATGGCCCACGACCATGGGCCGGGTGGGCGCAGACGCCGGCGCTTGCGCCTGGGCCGTGCCTGCCAGGGCCATGCCGGCGCCGCCGGCCACCATGGCCAGCGAGGTGTTCAGGAATGTGCGCCGCTGCGGCTGGGGAACTTCATCACGCATCTGTATTTTCCTTGTAAACATTGATATGGAACAAGCCGCGTACGAGGCACGCTTGTGGCAGATCAAGCGTACCCGCCCTCGCCCACCGTGAATAGACAGGCAAATCCACTAAAGTCTATAAGTACAGCTTATGAATGGCGCCGCCGGCCAGCCATGCCTGACAGGGAAGGCAGCCGGGCGCCATGCGGCCTGGATTGCCTGATAAGATGGGGACATTGCTACTTCCCGCTCCCCTATCCATGCACGTCAACACGCTCAGCAGCCTGGCGCAACTTTTGGCCAGCGCCGAAACGGAAACCCTGGCTTTTCCCACCAGCATCAATACGGCCCTGCTCCTGCAAAAGGAACTGGCCAATCCGGATTGCCACTCGGCCGACATCAGCCGCTTGCTGCTGTGCGAACCGACCTTGTCGGCGCGCGCCGTGGCGCTGGCCAATTCGGCCCTGTTCTCGCCCGGCCAGGCGCCCGCCATCACCAGCGTGCGCGCCGCCGTCGAGCGACTGGGCCACCGCAACCTGTATGCGCTGGCGACGGCGGCCGTCATCCGCCAGCTGAACGCGGGCATCCGCGACGAAGCCTTGCGCGCCCGCGCCACCCAGCTGTGGGCGCACACCGTGCACGTGGCGGCGCTGGCGCACGGGCTGGCCACCACCGTCACGCAGACGGACGCCGATACGGCGCTGTTCGCCGGCATCGTGCATGAAGTGGCCGGCTTTTATTTGCTGGCCCAGGCCGACAAGACTCCGGGCCTGTACGCCCAGCTGGAAACGCAGATGGCATCCACGCTGGAAGTGATCGGCCGCGCGCTGATGCGCCAGCTGGGCGTGCCGCTGCCGGTAGCCGACGCCGTCAACGCCTTGCCCGGCTCGACCATCATGCTGCCGCCCGAGGGCTTGCGCGACACCCTGCTGCTGGCCAAGGCGCTCTCTCCCGTCCCGTCGCCGCTGCCGCAGGCCGGCGTCACCGTCAGCGAGGCGCTGCAAGCCTATCTGGAGCATGATCCCGTGCTGCAGGCGCTGCGCACGCAGCCGTCGGCCGAAGCGCAGGCCCTGATCGAGGTACTGCTCAGCTGATGGCCGATCTGCTATGATGGCGCGAGCCGGGATGGACCCGGTCCGCTTTCATTGATGCTCACTGGAAAACTGCCTTGACTACCTCCTTACGCATGCTCGGCCTGGCCGCAGCTCTGACCATGGCGTGCAACGCCAACGCCGACAGCTTCGTTTCCTCGGCCTCCAGCGCCGGTTCCCAGTCGAGCGGCAGCATTTCCGATTCGCTCAACGGTTCGAGCAACAGCTCTTCGCGCGACAACAAGGTGGCCAATGGCCCCTACCGCATCATCGACGTGGCCGCCGTGCCGGGCCGCGCCGGCATGACGCGTTTGACCATGCAGGCCGACGCCACGGCAACGCCGCTGGTGCTGGACTTGCCGCAAGCGGCGCTCGACAAGCAGCAGCTGGCGCAGGGCGACGTGGTGCATGCGCAAAACCGCGCCTACGGCATCGAATTCTCGCGCAACGACACGCGCGCCGCCTTCTTCCTCGTGCTGGCCGACGACTGGTACGGCGAAATGGCCACGCGTCCCGTCAGCCTTTGATTTTGCGCAAACTGGCGCCGCTGCTGGCCGGCTGCGCCGCGCTCGTCCTGGCTGGCGCCGCCCAGGCGGGCACCTCCATGTCCTCCTCGCGCTTTTGCGACCGCGCCCAGGAACTCACGGCCACGGAACAGGACCGGCTCTTGCGCTTTGCCGCCGTCGTGCGCGAGGAACTGGCCGCCAGCGAAGGCAGCGTGGCCCTGATCAGCCGTTCCGGCCTGGACCTGGCCCGCTTCGGCATCCGCTATTCGCACGCCGCGCTGGCCTGGCGCCACGACAATGACAGTGGCTGGTCCGCGCGCCAGCTGTACTACGCCTGCGACGAAGGCCGCCCGCGCATCTTCGACCAGGGCACGGCCGGTTTCGCCATGGGCACGGAAAACCCGGCGCTGGGCTACATCTCGCTCGTGAAATTGCCGGCCGAAACCGTGCCGCCCCTGCGCCGCGCCCTGCTCGACCCCGTGCGCGTGCAGCAGTTGCTGGCGGGCCGCTACAGCGCCAACGCGTATGCTTTCAATTTGACATACCAGAATTGCAATCAATGGGTGGTGGAAATGCTGGCCTCGGCCTGGGGCGAGCTGGCGGCAGGCGGCGACTTGCGCGCCCGCGCCCAGGACTGGCTGCGCGCCGCACCATATGCGCCCGCCCCCGTCGACGTGGGTGCGCGCTGGCTGATGCTCGGCTCCATCTTCGTGCCCCTCGTGCACATGGATGACCACCCGCCTGAGGCAATTCGCTCGATGCAGCTGGCGGTGAGCCTGCCGGCCAGCCTGGAAGCGTTCGCGCGCCAGCGCCTGCCCGCCAGCGAACGCGTGGAAATCTGCCACGACGGCAAGCAGGTGGTGGTGCACCGGGGCTGGGAACCGATCGCCGACGGCTGCGTGCCCGGCGCAAACGACCGGGTCATCGCCCTCGACGATACCTGGCTTCCTTAGGCAGACTAAGCGGCCAGGACCGCTTCGACGTGATCCAGTAGGCGCGCTGATTCGAGCCCCTGCCCCATCCGGCGGGCCAGCTCGCCGCACGCCAGCCTGACTTCGGGCGCGTCCAGCAGGCGCGCCAGCTGCCGCTGCATGCGCCCGGCAGACAAGCGCTTGGCCAGCAAGACTTCCCCCACACCGAGCCGTTTGGCGCGCCAGCCATTGTCGAACTGGTCGTACGCGAACGGCACGATCAGTTGCGGGATGCCCGCGCGGAAAGCGTCCGCGCTGGTGCCGATGCCGCCGTGATGCACCACGGCCGCCACGCGCGGCAACAGCGCCGCGAACGGCGCGTGCGCCTGCCACAGCACGCCAGCCGGCAAATGCTGCGGCACTTGCGCCGCATGGGGCGTAAGGAACAGGCCGCGCCGCCCCAGCCGCCGCAAGACGTCCAGGGCGATGCTGAAATAGCGTTGCGCGTGCTGGTGGCCGGTACCGGGCGTAAACACGATGGGCGGCTCGCCCTCGCCCAGAAAACGTTCGAGTTCCGGCGGCAGCGCTGCGGCGCCAGGCATGGCGGCGGCGGTGAAATCGGCTTGCGCGAAGTACGGCGGCCAATCCGCCTGCGGCGCGGCGAACCAGGCGGGAAACAGTCCCAGCGAGGCGTCCGGCGCGGCCAGCATGTGTCCAAAAAAATGCGCTTCCGGCGGCAAGCCGTGCTGCGCGCGCGCGCCGTTCAGCCCAGGCAGCAGCACCGGGTCGATCATGGCGCGGTGGATCATGCGCCACAGGGCCTGGCGCCAGGCCAGTGGCACCCAGGCGGGAATGCGCAGCGAACCGGCCGTCAGGAAATCATGGCTGCTGCACAGGTTCGATGGCGCCAGATACGCCGCGACGATGCGCAAGTCCGGGCGCACGGAACGCGCCAGGGCCGCCATCGGCACGAGGATGGGATGGCACAGCACCACGCAAGCCTCGTTGGCCGGCAAGCCTTGCACGATGTCGCGCACGGCGCCCAGGTGCGGCACGAGGCCGTTCCACACCACGCCCCAGCCCTTGCGTTCATCCCACAGGCCGGGGTTGCCCAGCATGGCCTGCCCCTCTTCCGCGCTGCCGAAGGTACGATACGGCAACTTTGACGCCTGCGCGGCCGCTTCCTGCCAGCCCGGCACCAGCAGCAGCACGCGCCGGCCCCGTTGCTGCAAGCCCTGCGCCAGCGCGATAAACGGCTGCATGTCGCCGCCGGTGCCGCTGCTGGCGATGATGACGAGCGGGGATGGATCAGCCATGCAGCCATCCGTGCCTGGCGGCAATTTTCAGCGGGAAATCAAGCAAGAACGAGGGGTGCATGGGCATCTTTCCTAGTTGAAACACCCAACGATAGTAAGCGATTAACGTTAGCATTTCAATCAATTATTGAGCACGGCACGGCGCCATGCCTGCCGCCGCTACACCGGCAGTTGCAGCACCATGTCCCATCGATCGATGCCCGGCCCGAAGCCGTCCGGCGTCACGTTGACCGTCACGAAACCGTAGCCCGCATAAAAGCCTTGCGTGTGCTGGCTGGTATTCATGCGCACGCTGGTGATGCCCGGCACGGCGCGGATGGCGTCCAGGCGCGCCTGCGTCAGCGCCCGGCCCAGTCCCTGGCCATGCGCATCCTGCGCCACCATGCCCCAGCACAGGCTGGCGGCGCTGCCGCCCGCCTCGATGGCATGGCCGCCGCAGGCGACGATGCGGCCGTCGCGCAGAATGACCAGGTAGGGATGCGTCGAGGTATCGAGCCAGGCGGCAAAGTCCGCGCGCTCGGACGGGTCGAAAAAGCGCGGTGTATTGCCGTCGAACAGGGCCAGGCAGGCATCGCGGTCGCCGGCCTGGTAAGGACGTACAGTCTGCATTGCTATCCTTTCAGAAACAGGAAGGGAAATTACACGGGCGCGCACTCACAGCAGCTGCTCCGACGTCACCACATGCACGCCCGGCGCGGCGGCCAGCGCCGCTTCCAGCAAGGCGCTGGCGATGCGCGGCGCGGGATTGATGCGCCAGCGGCGCGGCAGCACGGGACCGAGCACGCGCAGGATGCGCAAGGCGGCGCCCTCGCCCGCCCGCGCCACGGCGCGCTCGCCGCCGATCAGGCCCGGCCGCACGTACGTGAGCGAACGAAAACCCAGCGCTTGCAGGTCGCGTTCCAGCTCGCCCTTGACGCGGTTATAGAAGATGCGCGAAGCGGCGTTGGCGCCGGCCGCGGAATTGAGCACATAGACTGGCGTGCCGGCCGCCAGCGCCAGCCGCGCCACGGCCAGCGGATAGTCGTGGTCCACGCGAGAGAATATTTGCCGGGTGCCGGCCACCTTCATCGTCGTGCCCAGGGTGCAGATGACGGCGTCCGCCTGCCACCACGATGCGTCAGGCGGCAATTGATCGAAATCAATGAGCGGCGCGGCCAGCTTGGGATGCGACGGCAGCGGTCGCCGCACGGGCGCCACGATGGCCGTGATCCGCGCATCCATCAACGCCAGGCGCAGCACTTCGCTGCCGACGAGACCGGTAGCGCCTACGAGCAGTAATTTCATTGCATCCCAGTATAAAGTTGCTCACAGCCACCACCATACACGGAACTCAGGACAGGCGCAGCGCCAGCGCGGCCAGGGTCACCAGCAGCACGGGCACGGTCAGCACGATGCCGACGCGGAAATAGTATCCCCAGGAAATGTGGATGTTCTTGCTGTCGAGCACGTGCAACCACAGCAAGGTGGCCAGGCTGCCGATCGGCGTGATCTTCGGTCCCAGGTCGCTGCCGATGACGTTCGCGTAGATCATCGCTTCGCGCACGGCCCCCTGCGCCGTCGTCGGGTCGATGGCCAGGGCGCCCACGAGCACCGTCGGCAAGTTGTTCATCACGGACGACAATAACGCCGTCAGCACGCCCGTGCCCATGGCCGCGCCCCACACGCCGTACTGCGCAAAGTGGTTCAGCATGCCCGTCAGGTAAGCCGTCAAGCCCGCATTGCGCAAGCCGTACACGACCAGGTACATGCCCAGCGAAAAGATAACGATGTGCCATGGCGCATGGCGCAGCACGTAGCGCGTGGAAATCACGTGGCCCTTGCCGGCCACGCCCAGCAGCAGCGCGGCGCCCACGGCGGCGATCAGGCTGATGGGCACGCCAAGGCTTTCCTGCGAGAAAAAGCCCACCAGCAGCAGCACCAGCACCAGCCAGCCGGCGCGGAAGGTGGCCAGGTCGCGGATGGCGGCGTCCGGACGTTTCAGCTGCGCCACTGCATAGTCGCGGGGAATATCCTGGTGGAAAAAGAGCAACAAGGCCGCCAGGGTGGCCAGCACGGCGACGACGTTGACGGGCACCATCACAGACGCGTACTCGGCAAAGCCGATCTTGAAGAAATCGGCCGAGACGATGTTCACCAGGTTCGACACCACCAGCGGCAGGCTGGCCGTGTCGGCGATGAAGCCGGCCGCCATCACGTAGGCCAGGGTGGCCTTGGCGGAAAACTTCAGCGCCCGCAGCATGGCGATGACAATGGGCGTGAGGATCAGCGCGGCGCCGTCGTTGGCGAACACGGCGGAAACGAGGGCGCCCAGCAAGACCAGCAGCACGAACAGTTTTCTGCCGCTGCCGCCGCCCCAGCGCGCCACGTGCAAGGCGGCCCATTCGAAGAAGCCGGCCGCGTCCAGCAGCAGGCTGATGATGATCACGGCGATGAATGTGCCGGTGGCGTTCCACACGATGTGCCAGACGACGGGGATGTCGCCCCAGTGGATGACGCCGGCCAGCAAGGCGACGCAGGCGCCGATGACGGCGCTCCAGCCGATGCCCAGGCCACGCGGCTGCCAGATGACGAGGATGAGGGTGGCGAGGAAGATCAGGAAAGCGGTCAGCATGCGGTAATGGTCCCGTGCAATGCGGCGTCGCGGGCACCATGCGCCGCAGCCTGTGAAATAAAACAATACTTCTATATTACTGGAATTATTGAATCAATGCAAAACCGCAGTGCTTGCGCCTCACTGCAGCGCCATGCCAGCCGGGAGGCCGGCGGCGCAAAAAAAAGTGGGCGCCAGCATTTATGATTGTCTTTAAGCAATTTAATCGGTGTATAGTCGCAGCACCGTTGACACTAGGATCGAACAAGGAAGCATACATGGCGCGCATTTACCACACCAACAATATGGGCGAAGCGGACGTGCGCGTGGCCATCGTGCAGCGCGGCAACGCCGACTTGCTGGTGCAACGGGTGAGCAGCTGGGGCCTGGCGCATGGCGACGCCCATTGGTTCCTCACCCGTGAGCGGAAGGACGCCTCGGCCAGCGTGTATTTCACTTCGCAAGGCTTCGCGCAACTGACCATCTGCTTTGTCGACCACGCGGGCGAGGCAGGCTGGGCCCGGCCACACCGATTTAAAGGTTGCCTGTCGCACGGCGGCACCTGACCATCAAGCGGAGGAATTCGTCATGGATTTGATCTTACTGGAACCCGGCGACGGGGAACTCGTGTTCGGCAAGGCGCCGGACGGTGAAAGCAAGAGCGGCGGTATCGACGCCATCTGGCGCGACGCCGCCGCGCTGTGGGGCGTGGGCCGGTACATCGAGCTGGTGTCATTACATCAAGGCATGAAGCAGCAAATAACGACCGACGTCAGCAACTCTGCGCGCACGTCCGGCCGGCCCGTCATCACCGAATTTACCTGCGTCAAGTATGTCGATGCGACCTCGGTCAAACTGTACGATCTGTGCCTGCGGGCGAAGCCGCTGGGCAGCGGCCCGGACCAGCCGACCAGGCTGTACATCACCCGCCAGACGGGCGACAAGACGGCCAACATCATCACCATCGCCCTGCGAGACGCCCTGATCAGCGAAATCCAGCTGCAAACCCATCCCGACGACATGCCCACCGAGCAGTTCAAGCTGAACTTTACGGAAATCCTCTGGACGTACAGCTTGCAGCAGGCCGACGTCCAGCTCGGCGACCAGCAGACGACGGGCTGGAGCCTGGCGCGCAACCGCCCGATCGGGGCATTTACAGGATAAGCACATGAACGACGCTGTACACGCGACTGACATCGCCGACATCGGCAACGCCGGCCTGGCGCTGCTCCACCCGTTCCTGCCGGCAATGTTCCAGCGGCTGGACTTGCTCGCCACTGGCGGCGATGGCAGGCCGCAGCTGCGCGGCGAACACGGCGCGCGCGCCGTTCACTTGCTGCAATACCTGGTCGATGGCAGGAGCGACGCACCGGAGCAGGAGCAGGCACTGTCGCTGAACAAGCTGCTGTGCGGCCTGCCCCTTGACTTCCCCGCACCGCCCGTCGACCTTGGCCAGGACGAACTGACGCTATGCGACCAACTGCTGCATGCCGTCATCGTCAACTGGCCCGCCAGTGGCTCCGTCTCGATCACGGCCTTGCGCGCAACCTTCCTGCAGCGCGCAGGCCGGCTGCAATGGCGCGGCGCAGACGCCGCCCTGGCCGTGCAACGCAAGACTGTCGATGTGCTCATGCACCAGCTGCCATGGTCCATGGGCATCATCCGGCATCCATGGATGCGGCAGCCCTTGCATGTGACATGGTAGCCCCGCAGCAGACCGATACTTCCACGAGGAAACCCACATGAGCAACTACATCCGCATCGCCGGCAACCCCGCAACCGGCATCGTGCTGCTGGGCGACGATGGCGCGGTACGCAGCCTGGGCCAGGTTGAAACATGGTCGGCGTGGATGGCGTCCCCGCAGGCCGCCGGCTTCGTGCCCGGCGAAGCTGCGTTTGCCTGCCTGCGCGGCGACGGCGCGGGCTTCGTCACGGTGGCCCACGGCACGGCCATCCGCTACCTCGCCGTCCTGGGCCAGCCGAATGCGCGCTGGAAGGACGTCGCCTTGCCGCCTGCCGGCACGGGCATCGCCGGCCTGGCGGGCGGCCCCCTGGAGGGCTACCTGCTGCTGGCCGCCGACGGCCGCCTGTACCGGCTGGACGGCCCCGCCGCTGGCGGCCGGAGCGAATGGCAAGCCTGCGCCGCCCCGCCGTTCAGTGACAAGGCCACGCTGATCGCCGGCTGCTGGCAGCATGGCATGCTGGCGCTGGCCGACGGCGCGGCAGCTAAGCTGAAGAGCGGTGGCACCGGCGACGCCTGGACGGCGCTGCCGGCGCCACCGCTCGCCTTCGAGATGGTGACGGGGAATTTTCAGGATGGCTTCATCGCCTACGGCGAGGGACTGTTGTTCATGCTGGACATGGGCGCCCAGCCGAGGTGGAGCCGCCTGGGCATGCCAAGCTTCGACATGCGCGCCCTGTCCGGCGATCCCGCGCACGGCGTGGCAGCCGTGCTGGCCGACTCCAGCGGCGACGGCACCCTGGTCGTCTATACGCTGCATCCGGGCAAGGGATCGTGGTCGCTGGCCCTTGCACCGTCGGCAAAGCGCGCATAGTTCCTACTCCTCCAGCCCTCCCCCCAGCGCCTTGTACAGGGCCACGGCCGACTTGAACTGGTCGCGCCGCGCGTCGAGCAAGGCTTGCTGCGCCGCATACGACTGACGCTGCGCGTCGAGCAATTCCAGCCGGCTGTCCTGGCCCGCGTCGTAGCGCAGCTGCGACAGGCGCTGGCGCTGCTGCGCCGCCGTCACCACGCGTTCCTGCGCGGCGATCTGCTGCGCATACGTGGCGCTGCCCGCCAGGCCGTCGCGCACGTCGCGAAACGCCGCCTGGATCGCTTGCTCGTATTGCAGCACGGCCACGTCCTTGCGCAGGCGCGACAGCTGCAATTCCGCGCGCAGCTGGCCGCCCTGGAACAGCGGCTGCGTCACTTGCGGCGCGAACGACCAGCTGCGCGCGCCGCCTCGGAACAGGTCGCCCAGTTCCGGGCTGGCCAGGCCCAGCTGCGCCGTCAGCGACAGGCGCGGGAAGAAGGCGGCGCGCGCGGCGCCGATTTCCGCATTCGCCGCCACCAGCGCGTATTCCGCCTGCAGGATGTCGGGACGGCGCGCCAGCAAGTCCGACGGCAGGCCGGGCGGCAGCTGCGTCAGCACGGGCTGGCCGTCGAGCGGCCGGCCCGCCGGCAAGTCGACGGGCAACGGCGCGCCCAGCAACAGTGCCAGGTTGTTGCGCGCCAGGGCAGTGGCCCGCTCGCGGGCCTGCACGTCCGCTTCCGCCGTGGCCGCCTGCCCTTCGGCTTGCGCTACATCAAGACCGCTGCCCTGCTGCGCGCCGTGCAGGCGCTGCGTCAAGACGAGGGCCTGGCGCCAGTCGAGCAGGGTTTGCCGGGCCAGCGCTAGCTGTTCCTCGGCCAGCCGCTGTTCCAGGTAGGCGTCGGCCACGGCGCCGATCAGGGCCATGTGGGCGGCCCGCTGGCCCTGCTGCGTGGCCAGGTAGCGCGCAAAGGCGGCCTCCGACAGCGAGCGCAGCCGGCCGAACAGGTCGATTTCGAACGCGCTCATGGCGATGCCGGCCGTAAACTGGTTTTGCACCGTGGGATTTTGTCCCGTGGCATCGGCAGCGCGCTGGCGCGTGCCGCCGCCGTTGAGACCAATCGCCGGATAGCGGCCCGCATCCTGGATCTGGTACTGGGCCCGCACGGCTTCCACGTTGAGGGACGCCACGCGCAGGTCGCGGTTGTTTTCCAGCGCGATGTCGACCAGGCGCTGCAGGCGCGCGTCGAGCAGCATCTGGCGCCAGCCCAGGTTGGCCGCGGTGTCGGCCGTGCCTGGCGCGGCGGCCTCGGCATACGCGGCGGGAATCAGCGGCGCCGGTTTGACCAGCGGCGGCGTCAATGAACAGGCCGACAAGGCCAGCGCGGCCAGCGGCGTGATAAAAATCAAACGCATTACAACTCTCCTTCCACCGCCTTGACGGCGATGCGATTACTGCGTTTGTTGAAATAACGGTCCATCTTGTCGACGGCGCCCAGCACCACGACAAAGAACACGGGCACGAAAAACACGGCCAGCACGGTGGCGGTAATCATGCCGCCGAACACGCCCGTGCCGATCGCATGCTGCGTCTCGGCGCTGGCGCCCGTGGCCAGCATCAGCGGCACCACGCCCAGCGCGAACGCCAGCGACGTCATCAGGATCGGGCGCAAGCGCAACCTGGCCGCTTCCACCGTCGCCTCGACCAGTCCCTTGCCCTGCGCCTGCAACTGGCGCGCATATTCGACGATCAGGATGGCGTTCTTCGCGGAAAGACCAATAATCGTGATCATGCCGACCTTGAAGAACACGTCGTTCGGCATGCCGCGCAACATCACGGCCAGCACGGCGCCCAGCAAGCCCAACGGCACGACCAGCATGACGGAGACGGGAATGCTCCAGCTTTCATACAGGGCCGCCAGCACGAGGAACACCACCAGCATCGACAGCGCCATCAGCATGGGCGCTTGCGACGCCGATTCCTTCTCTTGCAGCGACTGCCCCGTCCACGCCAGCGCGAAACCGGGCGGCAATTGCTTCACGAGCCGCTCCATTTCCAGCATGGCGTCGCCGCTGGACACGCCGGGCGCCGCGCTGCCCGAAATGCGCGCCGCCGGATAACCCTGGTAGCGCACCAGCTGCAGCGGCGACTCGCTCCACACGGGGCGCACCAGTTCGCCCAGGGCCACCATGCCGCCCGCGTTATTGCGAATGCGCAAGGCCAGCACGTCGTTCAGCTGCATGCGCGACGGCGCATCGGCCTGGATGATCACTTGCTGCATGCGGCCCGCATTCGGGAAATCGTTGACGTAGGTCGACCCCATGGCCGCCGTCAGCATGTCGGCGATGGCCGTAAACGACACGCCCAGCGCTTCCGCCTTGGTGCGGTCGATATCGAGGCGCACGCTGGCGCCGGGCGGCAAGCCGTCCGGATACACACCCGCCACCTTGCCGCTTTGCGCGGCCAGGCCCAGCAACTGGTTTTGCGCCGCCTGCAGGGCAGCGATGCCCTGGTTGGCGCGGTCTTGCAGGCGCAGGGAAAAGCCGGACGAGTTGCCCAGTTCATCGATGGCGGGCGGCATCAGGCTCATGATCACGCCCTCCTTCGCCTGCGACATGGCGGCCTGCGCCAGCGCCACTTCTTCCTGCGCCGTGGCGCCGTTGCGCTGTTTCCAGTCCTTCAGCATGGTGAACGCCAGGCCCGCATTCGGCCCCGCGCCGGAAAAGCTGAAGCCGAGGATCGATTGATTTACCTCAATGCCGGGCCGCGTGGCCACGTGCTGTTCGTACAACTTGACGACATCGAGCGTGCGCTCCATGGTGGCGTCGGACGGCAGCTGGATCGAAGTAATGAAATAGCCCTGGTCTTCTTCCGGCAGGAAGGCCGACGGCAGCTGCATGAAGGCCACACCCAGCGCCGCGACGATGGCGCCGTACAGCACCATCGAGCGCCCAGCGCGTTTGAGCATCGCCACCACGCCCTTTTCATAGCGCGCCGTCATGCGCTCAAACTGGCGGTCGAACCACAGGAAGAATCCCTTCTTGTCATGGTCGTGCGGGCCGATGGGTTTCAACATCGTGGCGCACAGGGCCGGCGTCAGGGTCAGCGCCAAAAACGCCGAGAACAGGATCGACACGGCCATGGCCAGGGTGAACTGGCGATAGATGGCGCCCACGGAACCGCTGGCCAGCGCCATCGGGATGAACACGGCCGTCAGCACCAGGGTGATGCCCACCACGGCGCCCGTGATTTCGCGCATGGCTTTGGATGTCGCTTCCTTCGGCGACAAGCCTTCGGTCGCCATCAGGCGCTCCACCGCTTCCACCACGACGATGGCGTCATCGACGATGATGCCGATGGCCAGCACCATGCCGAACATGGTCAGCACGTTGACGGAATAGCCGGCCAGCAGCATCACCGTAAACGTCCCCATCAGGGCGATCGGCGCGACGATGGCGGGAATCAAGGTGTAGCGTATCTTTTGCAGGAACAGGTACATGACGAGGAACACCAGCACCATCGCCTCCAGCAAGGTGACGACGACCTTTTCGATCGAGATCTTCACGAACGGCGCCGTATCGAAGGGCACCGAATACTTGATCCCGGCCGGCATGGTGTGCGCCAGTTCGGCCATGCGCGCGCGCACGGCGGCCGCCGTCTGCACGGCGTTGGCGCCCGGCGACAGCATGATGGCGGCGCCCGACGCGGCTTGTCCGTTTTCGCGGATGCTGAAATTGAAGCTTTGCGCGCCCAGCGACACTTTCGCCACGTCGCCGATGGTCACTTTCGAGCCATCGGGATTCGCGCGCAGCACGATGGCGGCAAATTCGGCCGGCGTTTGCAGCTGGCCCTGCACCGTCAGCGGGATGGTCACGCGCTGGCCGTGCACGGCGGGCGAGTCGCCCAGGCGGCCCGGCGCGATCTGCGCATTTTGCTGCGCGATGGCGGCCGTCAGCTCGCCCATGGCGATGTTGTACGACACCAGCTTGGCCGGATCGACCCAGATGCGCATGGCGCGCTCGGAACCGAACAGCTGCACCTTGCCCACGCCGGGAATGCGGCGCAGTTCTTCCGTCACGTTGCGCGCCAGGTAGTCGCCCAGCGCCACTTCGTCGTGCTGGCCATTGTCCGAGATCAAACTGACGATCATCAAAAAGCCGGACGACGCCGATTCCACCGTCAAGCCGTTTTGCCGCACGGCTTGCGGCAGGCGCGGCTCGATGGCTTTCAGGCGGTTTTGCACGTCCACCTGCGCCATTTCCGGATTCGTGCCCGGCTGGAAGGTGACGGTGATCGAGGCCGAGCCCGACGTATCGGTGGACGACTCGAAATACAGCAGGTGCTTGACGCCCGACAGTTCGCGTTCGATCAAGCCCACCACGGAATCGTTCATGGTTTGCGGCGTGGCGCCAGGGTAGTTGGCGCTGATGCTGACGCTGGGCGGCGCCACCGAGGGGAAGCGCGCAATCGGCAATTGCGGTATGGCGATCAGTCCGAACAGGACGATGAAGACCGCCACCACCCACGCGAAGACGGGGCGGTTGATGAAAAATTGAGGCATGTGCTTAGACTTTCATTGTATTCAAAGTGTGCATCAACGCGCCCTGGCGGCAGCCGCCGTTGCCACGACGGCTGGTTTCCACGCTTGCGGCGCGGCCGTGGCGCCCGGCTGCAGGCGTTCCTGGCCTTCGATGACGACGGTTTCGCCAGCCTTCAAGCCGCCGTTGACCACGTACTGGTGCTCGATCACGTCGCCCACGCTGATGGGTTTAAGACTTGCTTTGTTCGTGCCATCGAGCACCCAGGCCTGCGCCTGGCCGCCGCTGCTGTGCAGAACGGCTTGCTGCGGCAACAGCACGCCATTCGCCTGCACGGCGCGGGCGATGCGGGCGCGTACGAACATGCCCGGCAGCAACTGGCGCTGCGGATTGTCGACCAGCACGCGGATGACGGCGTCGCCCGTGCCCGCATCGACGCTGATGCCCGAGAACAGGATGCGCCCCGTGACGGGATGCGGCTGGCCATCGGCGCCCAGGATGGTCACGGGCAGCTTGTCCGCGCCGCCCGTGCCCGACGCTTGCAATGCCGCCAGCGCGGCGGCCGGCTGGCGCACGTCGACATACACCTTGTCGATCTGCTGGATGCGCGCCATCGGCGTGGCATCGGCCAGGCCCACGAGCGCGCCTTCCGTCACCAGTTCCGAGCCGATGCGCCCGGCAATGGGCGCCTCGATGCTGGCGAAGGCCAGGTCCAGGCGGCGGCGCGCCAGGGCGGCACGCGCCTGCGCCACGGTGGCCACGGCTTGCTCGCGCTGGGCCACGGCGTCGTCATACGCCTGGCGACTGATGGCGTCCGCCTCCACGAGCGGCTTCAACCTGTCGGCCTGGCTGCTGGCGCGGTTGGCCGTGGCCACCGCATGCTGCAGGGCGGCGGCGGCCGAATCGACGTCCGCCTGGAACGGCGCCGGATTGAGCTGGAACAACTTCTGCCCCGCCTTCACTTCGGCGCCCTGCTCGAACTGGCGGCGCAGCACGATGCCGCCCACTTGCGGGCGGATGTCAGCCGTGCGGAAGGCGGCCACCCTGCCCGGCAATTCATCGCTGAGGACGACGGGCGCCGCTTGCAGCTTGAGTACCGTCACGGCGGCGGGCGGCGCCGCGCCTTCTTCCGGCGCGGGTTTGGAACAGGCGGCAAGGCTGAGCAGTGCCGCGGCGATCAACATGTTTTTCTTGGTGAGGTGGCTCGGATGCATGGTCTTTCTCTATGGCAGATCCCAACCGGCGGTCCGGTCGACAGATAACAAGAGCATAGAAGGCCAACATGGATGTTCCATCAAAGAAATGTGGAGATTCGATGGAGAGCGCGAAGAATGCTAGACTATTTGCATGAACTATCATCACAGCGCCAGCCAGCCCTCGTTTCTTGCCACCACACCCCCTTCCGCCCTCGTCCTGATCGCCGAAGATGAACCGCAAATCGCCCGCATCCTCGCCGGTTACCTGGAGCGCGACGGCTACCGCACGGCCTTCGCGCACGACGGCCAGGAAGCGCTGCAGCAGCACCTGGCGCTGGCGCCGGACCTGCTGCTGCTCGACGTGCAAATGCCCAGGGTCGATGGCTGGGGCGTGCTGGCGGAAGTGCGGCGGCGCGGCGAAACGCCCGTCATCATGCTGACGGCGCGCGACCAGGATGCCGACAAACTGGCCGCCCTGCGCGTGGGCGCCGACGACTACATCATCAAGCCCTTCAATCCGGCCGAAGTGGTGGCGCGCGTGGCGGCCGTGCTGCGCCGCTCGCGCGTGCGCCACCACCCGGTGGGCGGCCAGCGCCTGCGCTGCGGCCCCATCGAGATCGACCAGGAAACGTACGTGGCCAGCGTGCTGCGCGACGGCGCACCCGTGCCCTTGAGCCTGACCCTGACGGAGTTCCGCCTGCTGGCCCACCTGGCGCGCACGCCGCGCCGCGTCTGCAGCCGCCTGGAATTGCTGGAGTCATGCATGCCCGAGAGCAATTCCATGGAACGCACGGTGGACAGCCACGTCAGCAAGCTGCGCAAGAAACTGGAAGAAGCTGGGGTGATGAACATGCCGGCCAGCCTGCGCGGCGTGGGCTACCGCCTGGAAAGCGAGCTCTGATGCGCTTCACGGGCCTGAACCGGCAGATCGTGCTGTCGATGTCCGTGCTGATGGTCAGCGGCATCCTGATCATCTGGATCGGTTCCTGGACCTTCTTCGCCATCGCCTTCAAGATCGACCCCGGCATGCTGTCCGAACCGGACGACTGGTCGCCGACGACGGCCGAATGGCTGTGGATCTTCGCCATCACCATCTTCGGCCTGGGCCTGGCGGCGTTTTTCGCCATCAAGCTCGCTTCGCGCATTCTCAAGCCGATCAATTCCGTGATGGACAGCGTGCGCCGCGTGGCGCATGGCGACCTGTCCGCGCGCGCCTTCGCGGGCGACCGCAGCCTGGGCGAGACGGCCATGCTGGTCGATGACTTCAACAGCATGGCCGAGCGCCTGCAGCGGGCGGCCAAGGAAAGCGAGACGTGGAATGCGGCCATCGCGCACGAATTGCGCACGCCCGTGACGATCCTGCGCGGCACCTTGCAAGGCGTCGTCGACGGCGTCTTCAAGCCCGAGGAAGTGCCGTTTTCCAGCCTGCTGGCGCAAGTCGAGGACCTGGGCCGCCTGATCGAAGACTTGCGCACCCTGAGCTTGGCCGACAGCGGCCACATGCAGCTGCGCATGGCGTGGACGGACCTGACCCTGGAAATCGGGGAAGTGCGCCGCCTGCTGGCGCAGGAGATGGAAGCGGCCGGCTTTACGCTGCAACTGCACCTGTCCGACCATCCCGTCTGCTGCGACGCGGCGCGCATCCGGCAAATCGTGCTGGCCCTGCTCGACAACGCGCGCCGCTACGCGCATCCGGGCTTGCTGCGCGTGCGCACCCGCGTGCAGGCCGGCCAGTACTACCTGAGCGTCGAAGATGCGGGTCCCGGCATTGCCGACGACCTGGCGCCGCACGTGTTCGAAGCGTTCCGCCGCGGCGACAGCGCCAGGGTCGACTTGAACGCGGGCAGCGGCCTGGGCCTGGCCGTGGTGGAAGCCATCGCGCGCGCCCACGGCGGCAGCGCCGTCTGCACGCGTGGCAAGGCGGGCGGCAGCCTGTTTACCATCAAGTGGCCGGTCGAGCATGGCGCCCCGCCGCCCGCCGGCTGACTACACGGGCGGGGCGCGCAGCATGTCGACGAAGGCGCGCAGCACGGGCGGCATCTGGCGCCGGCCCGGGTAGTACAGGAAATACCTGGGCGGCGGCGGCAGGCAGCGCTCCAGCACGCACGCCAGGCGCCCCGCCGCGAGATCGGCGCGCGCATCGGCCTCGTACACATACGCCAGTCCCGCGCCATCGCGGGCCGCGCGCAGCATCAATTCATCGTCGTCGAACACCAGCGGGCCGCCGACGGCGATGCTGACGGCTTCCCCTTCCAGCTCGAACTCCCACGCATACTGGCGCCCGCTGGGAAAACGCCGGCCGATGCAGGCATGGTCCAGCAAGTCGCGCGGCGTGCTTGGCGCCCCATGCACCGCCAGGTAGGCGGGCGACGCCACCACGACGAACGGTTGCGGCGCGCCCACGGGCACGGCGACCATGTCGGCCGCCACCTGCTCGCCAAAGCGGATGCCCGCATCAAAACCGTCGCGCACGATATCGATCATGCCGTCATCCGTCACCACTTCCACCTGCACGCGCGGATAGCGGGCGACGAAGCTGGCCAGCATGGGCGCGAGCAGCAGCCGGGCGGCCGGACGGGGCACGTTCAGGCGCAACTTGCCTGCGGGCACATCCTGCAAGGCGCTCAGGTCCAGCAAGGCATCGTCGATTTCGCGCATGGCCGGCGCCAGCCGCGCCAATAGCTGCTGCCCCGCCTCGGTCGGCGTGACGCTGCGCGTGGTGCGGTTCAGCAGGCGCACGCCCAGGCGCTCTTCCAGCGTCCGCAGCGCATGGCTGAGGGCGGAAGCGGAGACGCCCCGTTCGAGGGCCGCCTTGCGAAAGCTGCGCAGGCGGGCGACGGCGGCAAAGGCCGTCAATTCATTCAGGTCAGCCATTATTCGGGAAGCAATTCATGAGTAATATTCAGTAATGTATGCAGGATTAGGCATCTTATCGCATGCTGTTGCTTCATCCATACTCCTCGCATCTTTTTTTGAAGAGGAGTGAAAAATGGAACACAGAACACTGGGCAACTCCGGCTTGCGCGTCGCCCCCATCGGCCTGGGCTGCATGGGCATGAGCTTTGCCTACGGCGGCGCGGACGAAGCCGCCTCGCTGCGCGTGCTGCACCGCGCCGTGGAATTGGGCGTGACCCTGATCGATACGGCGGAAGTCTACGGCCCCTACGCCAACGAGGACTTGGTAGGCCGCGCCGTGAAGGAGTTGCGCGGCAAGGTCCACATCGCCACCAAGTTCGGCTTCAAGATCTTGCCTGAAGGAAAAGGCGTGGCACGCATGGCGGGCGTCGACAGCCGCCCCGAACACATCGTCCAGGCCGTGGAGGGTTCGCTGTCCCGGCTGGGCATCGAATGCATCGACTTGCTGTACCAGCACCGGGTGGACCCCGCCGTGCCCATCGAAGACGTCGTCGGCGCCATGGCCGGCCTGGTGCGCGCAGGCAAGGTGCGCCACCTGGGGCTGTCGGAAGTGTCGGCCGCCACCCTGCGCCGCGCCCACGCCGTGCACCCGATTGCGGCCGTGCAGTCCGAATACTCGCTGTGGAGCCGCGACGTGGAGGCAGAGGTGCTGCCCGCCTGCCGCGCCCTCGGCATCGGCTTCGTGCCCTACAGCCCGCTGGGCCGGGGTTTCCTGACGGGCCAGCTCACGTCCAGCGCGATGCTGGCGCCCGACGATTACCGCCACAGCCTGCCTCGCTTCCAGCCGCAGGCGATGGCGGCCAACGCGCACCTGGTGACAGAATTGCAGCGCCTGGCGGCGGCGCGCGGCGTCACGGCGGCCCAGCTGGCCCTGGCCTGGCTGCTGGCGCAAGGCGACGACATCGTGCCGATACCCGGCGCCCGCAGCCTGGCGCACCTGGAAGAAAACGTGGCCGCCGCGCGTATCCCCCTGGGCGACAGCGAGCTGGCCGCCATCGGCGCCGCCATCGCGCCCGCCAGTGTGCAAGGCGCGCGCTATCCGGACGTGGAACTTGCCATGCTTGGCCTGTAGACAAGCGTACTCGAGTACGCTAATTTGAGTACGAATACCGCTTCTTTTTGCCCGCCGCACTTGAAATGCCTGAATCCGCTATCATTTCCAATCTGAACTATTCATTATGAAAGGGATTTACATGTCCGATTTGCTCGAAACACTGCAATGGCGCTACGCCACCAAGAAAATGGACCCGACGAAAACGGTGCCGCAAGACAAGGTCGAGCGCATCCTGGAAGCCGTGCGCCTGACGGCCAGCTCCAGCGGACTGCATCCTTACGAAGTCTTCGTCGTGACGAATCCGGCCCTGCGCGAGCAGATCAAGCCGCATGCATGGAACCAGGGCCAGGTGACGGATTCCTCGCACCTGCTGGTGTTTGCCGCCTGGGACAATTACACGGTGGAACGCATCAACGCGCGTTTCGACCTGGTCAACGAGGTGCGCGGCTTCAAGAATGAAGGCTGGGAAGCGTACCGCCAGCAAATCCTGGCCACGTATCCGCAGCGCGATGCCGAGACCAACTACCAGCACGCGGCACGCCAGGCCTACATCGGCGTGGGCACGGCCCTGATCGCCGCGGCGCAGGAACAAGTCGATTCGACGCCGATGGAAGGTTTTGATCCGGCCAAGGTCGATGAAATCCTGAACCTGCGCGAAAAAGGCTTGCGTTCCGTCGTCATGCTGCCGCTGGGCTACCGCGCCGACGAAGGCGACTGGCTGGTGGACTTGAAAAAAGTGCGCCCTGCTCGCGAGCAATTCATCACCGAGCTGGCGTAAGCGCTACGCCAGTGACTGAAAAGCGGATGCCCTGACCGGCATCCGCTTTTTTTTGTCCGTTCAGGCCGCCTGCGGGAAGCGTACCGTCACCTGCAATCCCCGCCCTGCCTCGCCGTCGGCCAGCGCGATATCGGCCTGGTGGTGCTCGGCGATGTGGCGCACGATGGACAGGCCCAGGCCGCAGCCCCAGGCGTCGTTGCCGTCGGGACGGAAGAAACGGTCGAACAGGCGCGCATGGTGCTGGCGCGGCACGCCGGGGCCGTTGTCGGACACGCGCAGCAAGGGCCTGCCCTCTTCCACTGCCGCCTGCAAGTCGACCCGGCCGCCCTGCTGCGTGTAGCGCAAGGCATTGTCGATCAAGTTATTCAGCAACACTTGCAAGCCGTCGGGATCGGCCTGCACCAGCACCCTGGCGGGCGGCGCTTCCACCACGCCCAGGTCAATCGCGCGGCTGTTGGCCAGCGCGCTATGGTCGCCCACGGCCGCTTCCAGCAATTGTCCCAGGTCCACCGTGTGCAGCTGGCTGGCCGTGAGCGCCGTTTCATGGCGCGCCAGGCTCAGCAACTGGCGCACGAGGTGCGTGCTGCGGTCCAGCCGTTCGTGCAGCCGCGCCAGCGCCACGCGCCGTTCTTCCTCGCTGCCGGCCCGTTCGGCCACCTGCAGCTGCAGTTTCAATGCCGTCAGCGGCGAACGCAATTCATGCGCGGCATCGGCGACAAAGGTGCGCTGCGCCGTCAGCGCCGCCTCGAACTGCCCCATCAGGCTGTTGAGCGCCAGCGCCACGGGCCGCAGTTCGGGCGGCATGTCGTCGGCCGCCAGGGGCGTCAGGGCGTCCGGCGAACGGCCTGCCACGGACTCGGCCAGCCGGTGCAGGGGCGCCAGCGCGCGTCCCACGACGGCGACGATCAGCAGCGCCAGGATCAGCGCGAACACCAGCAGGGGCGCGCCGGCCCGCACGGTCATCCGCCAGGCCAGCTGGTCGCGCACGGCCTGCGCCTGCGCCACCTGCACGTAGCGGCCGCGCCGCGTTTCGCCGTACAGGCGCCAGTCCTCGCCGTGCAGCTCGACATCGGCGAAACCGGCCAGCGCATAGCGCGGCAGTGCCGGCTGCTCCTGCAGGACGGGCAAGGGCTGGCCATCCTCGTCCCACGCCTGCAGCACGAACGCTTCTTCCGGCTCTTGCGCGGCGGCCAGTCCCTCCTGCGGCTCGAACTCGTCGGGCAAGGCCACGGCCAGCTGGCGCAGCTGCAAGTCGGCCAGCTCATTGGTTTCTTCCAGCAGCGAACGGAACAGGGAAATGCCGGCGCCCAGCACGCACAGCAGGGTGGCGGCCAGCAAACCGAGCAGCAATTGGCGGCGGATGGTCAGCATGGCGCCAGTCGCATCTTGTAACCAACGCCGCGCACGGTCTGGATGCAATCCGCACCGAGCTTCTTGCGCAGCTGGTACACGTACACGTCGACGGTATTGCTTTCCACTTCGCTATCCCAGCCGTACAGCTTTTCGCTCAGCTGGCGCTTCGACACCACCTTGCCCGGATGGTCGAGCAAGGCGCGCAGCACGGAAAACTCGCGCGGCGGCAGCTTGATCTGCTCGCCCTCGAACGTGACGTCGTGGCTGGCCAGGTCGAGGATCAGCGCGCCATGCTCGATGACGGAGCGCGAACGGCTGACGCGGCGGCGCAGCAGCGCGCGGATGCGCGCCAGCAGCTCGTCGAGGTCGAACGGCTTGACCAGGTAATCGTCGGCGCCGCTGTCGAGCCCTTCCACGCGGGCCGGCGTGCCGTCGCGCGCCGTGATGATCAGCACGGGCAACTCGGCACCCCGCGCGCGCATGGCGCGCAGCACGTCCATGCCCTCCTTGCCGGGCAAGCCCAGGTCCAGCAGCATCAAATCGTAGGCGAAGCCGGCCAGCGCCAACTCCGCATCGTGGCCATCGCGCACCCAGTCCACGGCATAGCACTCGCCGCGCAAGCCCTCGACCAGGCTTTCCCCGATCATCGGATCGTCTTCCACCAGCAACACGCGCACGCGGGCCTCTCAAAGTCTTGAAAAAGCCACCATCTTACCTTGACTGGCGCCGCGCCGCAGGGGCTGCCGCGGTAGCCTTACCTGGACCCGGACCCGCGGAACGGCGGGATATTGCCTTCTTGCGGATACAGCGCCACGCCTGTCGCAAGCGGTGCCGCCGCAGCGAGCGCCTCGCCGGGCTGGGCCGCTTGCGATACGGGCAGAACGGCCAGCAGGGATACCGCGCCAACACAGAAAATAGCCTTGATTTTCATATCATTCCTTCAAAGGTTGCATAGAAAAATATCGGATCAATACATTATTTCGTATATTGATAAACAGGCAATGCCAGTCCAAGATAGCTACATGCCGGCAACAAGTCAATCTCCGCAGCAACTGAATTGCCCGCGTGTCCGCCCATGCCATGCATGGCGTGAATTCGCGATACCGTGACTATGTGCGCATTTGGCGCGTTTTTTATGCGGTATATTTTCCTTCCCTCCACGCATCTGGAAAGGCATGCCATGTCCAGTTCCACCCAAGATACCGTCATCGTCAAGGCGGCGATTTATCCGCCCATCGGCATTGCCCGCGTGGGCAACAGCCCCAGCGAATACTTTATGGGACCGGAGGTGCCGGAACCGGCGCCGCGGCCGGCCGGCTATTACCGCGATGCGTCCGGGGCCATCAAGCGCCAGGCGGCGGGCTTTCGCATCTACGGCTTGAACGCCGCCGGCGTGGCCGTGGCCGAGTTGAACGCCAGCAATGCCGACATCGAATGGTCCGTCACGCTGGCCAACACCAAGGCGGCGTGGTACCAGTTCCAGATCGCGCTCGACATTCCCGAGGCGAATGCCACCCAGCCCTCGTTCCTGCGCAACATGGCCGTCACCGACCGCGCGCAACTGTCCATCACGCCGGGCGAGCGCAAGATCGGCGGCAGCGAACAGCCGGCCGTCGCCTTCGACAGCGGCCGCTTCATGGGCACGCCCGTCTACCTGGGCGAGTTGCGCACGGACGCCATGGGACGGCTGATCGTGCTGGGCGGCCATGGCAAGTCCGCCTCGTGGAATGGCGCGCGCGCCATCACCTTTGCCAACAACGAAGGCTGGCATGACGACACGGCCGACGGCCCCGTCTGCGCCACGGTGCACTACCAGGGCCAGGCCTTGCCCGTCGACATGGCCTGGGTGGTCGTCGCGCCGCCCGACTACGCGCCGCAGCAAAAGTCGGTGCGCACCATGTGGGACTTGATGCGCGACTTGTTTGTTTCCGAAAACAAAATTACCGCGCCTGCCGTTCCCTCGTTCCAGGACGACATCCGTCCCATTTTCGAGCGCCTGTCCAACCTGCAATGGGTCAATGCCGGCTTCGCGGCCGCCTTCGGCTGGGATGGCAGCACGCCGTTCAGCCGCGACGAATGGATGGCGCGCCTGGCCAGTCCGTCCGAAAACCGCAAGGAGTGGCGCAACGTCATCTATAACCAGTTCCGCCAGTTCGAGCGCGACGCCCGGGCGCCATCGCCGTGGCCGTGGCTGTATGGCGACGCGATGGCCATCCCGCCGGCAGACACGCCGCGCCAGAACTGCGCGCTGAGCAATTTGCAGTTGCGCTTCCTCAAGCAATGGGCCGACGGCAAGTTCACGGACGACTACGCGCCTGGCAAGACGCCGCCGCAAAGCCTGGCCGACGTGGAAGTGGCGCAGCAGCCGGACACCCTGCTGCGCGCCGCCATGGAATTCTGCCTGGCCGACGCCTTCCACCCCGGCTGCGAAATGACCTGGCCCATGCGCCAGGCCAGCATGTACAGCGCGCCGTTCCGCCTGGCGCACCGGCCGCCCGGCTGGGTGGAGCCGGATTACGGTGCGGTGTTGACGCCGGACAATATCGGCAGCCCCTGCTCGGCGCAGATCGCCGGCGGCGTGACGCGCTGGATGGCCGTGCCTTGGCAAACGGACACGGCCAGCTGCCGCTCCGGCTACCAATCCGACTACGATCCCTATGTGCCGACCTTCTGGCCCGCGCGCGTGCCGAACCAGGTGATGAGCAAGCTCGCCTACGACACGGTGATGAACCGGGAAGCCCCCACCGACGACCGCCTGGCCGCCTTCGCCCGGCGCGCCGCGTGGATACGTCCGCTGGGCAACATCAGCTATGAAGAGCAAATCAACAACATGATCGCCGACCTGGCGCAAGTGGGCGTGGTCGAGGTGCGCCCCGGCCCCACGGACGTGAGCGGCTTCCCCGCCGTCCTGCAGGTGGAAAACCTGCCGCAAGCGATCGCCGGCAAGCATACATTGCGTGCCGCGGCGCCCATACCGGACGAGTTTGTCGACGTCGACCTGGAAGGCACGGAAAAAGCGCGGCATCTGCAGCGGCACCGCTCGTGACGGTGCTGCAGGCCGACGTGCTCGTCGTCGGTGCCGGTCCGGCCGGCGCCACGGCCGCCCTGAACCTGGCGGGGCGGCACCGGGTCTTGCTGGTCGACCGGCTGGCCGCGCCGCTGGCGCGCATCGGTGAATCGCTGCCGCCCGCCGCCGCGCGCCTGCTGCAAGACATGGGCTTGCTCGACGCCTTCCTGCGCCAGGGCCATGCGCCCTACCACGGCAACCGCGCGTGGTGGAACGGCGCCTGGGCGGAACACCACTTCCTCAGCGACCCCGATGGCCACGGCTGGCACCTGGCGCGCGGCACCTTCGACCTGTGGCTGCGCGACGAAGCGCGCCAACGCGGCGCCGCCCTGCTGGCCTCGGCCAGGGTCGCGGACATCGCGCCGGACGATGGCGGCTGGAGAGTACGGCTGGAAACGCGGCACGGCACCTGCGACGCGGCGGTGCGCATCGTCATCGACGCCACGGGACGCAGCGCCCGGCTGGCCCGCAAAGCGGGCGCGCAGCGCCGGCACAGCGACCGGCTGATATCTATATGGCAATACGGACACGAACGCACGCCCTCCGCGCGGGGCTTTGCCCACATCGAGGCGTGCGAATACGGCTGGTGGTACAGCGCGCCCCTGCCCGGCCAGCGTCGCGTGCTGGCCCTGCATACGGATGCGGACTTGCTCGGCAGCACCGCCCTGCGCGATGCCGGCTGGCTGGAAGCGGCGGCACGGCGCTTGCCGGCTACGCGGGAATTGCTGGAGCAGCAAGGTTACGGGGCCGATACACCGGCCCTGGCCACGCCCGCCCATACGGCCGCCCTGGACGCCGCCGCGGGACCGGGCTGGTTCGCCGCCGGCGACGCGGCCCTGAGCTTCGATCCGCTGTCGTCGCAAGGCATCTTCAACGCCCTGTACACGGGCCTGGCCGCCGCCGAAGCGGCCGACCGCACGCTGCAGGGCGACGCCGCCGCTTGCCAGCAATACAATGCGGAACTGGCGGCCATCGGCGCGGCATACGGACGCCACCTGGCATACTGTTACGGCCAGGAAACACGCTGGCCGTCGGCGCCATTCTGGAGCCGGCGCCGGCCGCTCGCGGCCCGCTGACCCGCCGGCCCGCAAAAAAAATCGCTGCGCCGCCGTTCTGCCACGCGCTGCCGCTATGGCTGCATGGCAAGCGCCCCGACCACCAGCGCGCGCATGCCCAGGTCGAACTCGGCCTCGATAAGCGCATCGTCCTCTGCTTCCCAGGCGTCGCCGGCCGGCGCATACACGGTGTCGGCCAGGGCCACGCAGTGGAAGGCCACGGTCGACAGCAGCCAGCGGGCGCGCTCCCTGGGCAGCCGGTAGCTGTCCGCCACTTGCGCCTGGTGGGCGTCGATCCGGGCCAGCATGGCCGGCGTCGTCGCTTTTCTGCGCAGCAGGTACGGCGCCAGCCCCGGATGCGACTTGACCAGCGCGCGCAGCGAGGCGCTGAAACGCAGCAGGTAGCCCTCCAGGTCGTCGTTGCCCGTCGCCGGAAGTTTCCATCGAACAAAAATTTCCTCTGCCACCAGCAGCTTGAGCGCCGCCAGGTTCGCCACATGCTTGTACAACGCCACATGGCTGACCCCGAGCAAGGTGGCGACACCGGTAAACGTCATGGCGGGCAGGCCCAGCGCCATGCCGGCGTCGGCGATGCGTTCGCGCGTGATGCTGGGGGGACGCCCGGGGCGGGGCGAAGTGCTTGCAATAGTCATCGTTATGGTCCGTGGCAGCAGCTGCGTTGTCGGTTTCAGTTAATTAGTTTAGCATGGTGAAACTAATTACCCAATACCAAGGAGTACTTACCATGGCAACACCAGTAGAACAGCAATCCAACGGTCCCTTGCGCAATGCCGAGCATGACCGCAGCCTGCATGACGTCACGGCCGCCGTCGTCGCCATCGCGCATCCCGTTCCCAGCGTGTTGCGCGTCACCGCCCGCCTGGCCCGTTCCGGCGACGATCCCCAATGGGCGCTGCCCAACGTGGCTTTCCGCATCCACCTCGACGGACCAGCGTATGGCGGCGCGTCGCGCATCTACACCGTGCGCAGCTTTGACGCGCAGGCAGGCGCGTTTACCTTCGATATCGTGCGGCATGCACACGCGAGTCCGATGATGCACTGGGGTAACAGCCTGCGCGTGGGCGAGGTCTTCCGCCTGACGGGGCCGCGCCCGCAGTTCATCGTTCCTGCCGGCGCCGAAAAGAAAATCGCCCTCTTCCTCGACGAAACGGGCATACCCGCGCTGTATGCCATGTTGCAGCAGTGGCCCGCCGGCGCGAGCGGCATCGGCTGGGTGGTGACGGATGATGCGGCCTCCTTTGCCGAGCTGCCCACCGTGCCGGGCCTGGCATTGCAACGCCTCGGCACGGCCCACGTGGCGCCGGACGGGCCGCTGGCGGCCCAGGCCAGGGCCTTGCAATATCCGCACGATTACGCGATCTGGGGCGCCGGCGAGCGCGATGAAATGCGCGCCATCCGCCAGCATTTTCGCGTCGACGCCAGCCTGTCCAAGGAACAGGTGCTGGTGGCAGGCTACTGGAAACGGGGCGTCAGCAACACGGACATCGATCTGCGCCGCCGGCAAAATTTCGAGCAGCTGATCGCCGATGGCGGCACCCTGGCCGATTTCGACGACCTGGCCGTCGAAGTGTGAGCAGCGCCGGTCGCGGCGCGCGCTAGCGGGCGGCGAAGTCGAAGCGCCACGCGTCCTGGCTGCGGTGCAAGGTAACGTCCACTTCGGTAGCCGAGACCGGCATCGCATATTGCGTCATGTCCTGGAAACTCTCCAGGCTGTAAGTCTGGCCCGCCGCCGGCCGCATGGCCACCACAAAATACAGGCTGGGCAGGTATTCGAAACCGACCGTCATGTTGGCATCGACATCGGGCATAGTCGCGACCGGCCGGTCGTTCACGTACCAGTTGCAGCTGAATGGGATGAATGGGCTGGTCTCGTTCATGACGCCGCATTGTGCCGGCGTCAGCTTCGATTGCGCCAGCGAGGCGGCGGCCGGCTGCAGCAGCGGCGACAAGCCATGCGGGCTCACGGCCGACAGCAGCTGGCCCGGCGCGATGACCTGGCGGCCCGAGACGATCTTGTTCCCGGTGATGCCGAAACTGTTCACGTCGGTCGAGATCCTGTCCTCGTAGTGGAACGATTCGGTGGCGCCGGCCGACCCCGTCAACACCTGCCAGGCATGGCTGCGGTAATGGCCCTGCGGGTTGTGCAGCTTCAGGAAGACCAGCACGGAGTTGCCTAGCAAATCGTCTGTTTCCACGTTGTAGCGGACGTTGAATTGAATGCCCATCGCTTGCTCCCTGCCTGGAATCTGCACGAACTCAGGAAAGACAGCGCCGGAGGACGAGTCCACGATTTCCTCCGGCGCCGGTTGTCACTGCCCCTGCCCTGGCTGATGCAGGGCGTAAGCACGCTATTCGCGAACGATTACTGCGCCAGGTAGCGTTCCGAACGGGGACCGTACAGCAAGCCATTCGGCACGCCGGCCGACAGCATGCGCGCATTTGCCGTGCCGGCGAGCGGATGGCTGGCATCGGTGCTGGTATTAATGATCTGCTTGACGGCCGCCGTCACCAGCATGCCGACCAAGCCACCGCCACCGCTGTTATTGCCTTCGTTGCTCGACGCGCTGGCCGCGCCCTGCCACAGCAAGGCGCCCGTCTTCAGGTCGACCAGCTTGGCATCGACCGACACTACCGTCACGCTGTCGATCACGGCATAGGTCGTGCCGTACTTGGAAATCGTCACGTACAGGCCCGCATCGGCGCCAAAGATCTCGTTGAGCTTTTTCGCGTCGACGCCGTGGATATCGGCGGCGTTCGTCAAGCCGTTCTGCTTGAAGGTTTCGCCGACCACGGCCACTGGCAGCACATAGTATCCCGCTTCGGCCAGCGGATAGGTCACTTGCGCGTAGACGCTGTTGCCGGCATTGACTTCCGGCGAGTTGTTCAACGGTGGCAAGACCACGATGGAGCGGGGCTTGGCTGCCTTGAAGGCGGTGTAATCGTAGGCCGCCTGCTTGGTGGCGCAACCGACCATGAAGATGGCGGGACCCAGACACAAGGCCATTTTCAACATGCGCGACATCATAATTTCTCGCCTTTTTTCATTTTACCCAACAGGAAGTCCATGTACGGCGTCGATTCCGGGAACAGTTTTTTCTCGTCTTCGAACTGCGCTTCGACTTGCTCCGGCTTGCCAGCGATCGAGTACAGCATGCCCAGGTGGGCATGGAAACCCGGCGGCGCGTGGTTGCCCTTCGCGCCGATCACTTGCAAGTCTTTTTCCATGGCGGCGATCTGCTGTTCCGGGCTTTCACCCTTCAGGTATTCGTACACTTGCGGCTCGTAGCCTTCCCATTGGTACAGGGTCTTCGATTGCGTGGCGCAACCGGTCAGGGCGGCACAGGCGAGCAGCGCCAGCAGGGCTGCGCCCTTGTTCATTATTGTTTTCATGGGATACCTTATTGTTTGCGCATTGCGCCCGCTTCGACACCAGCCACCAGGCGCTCGACCGCTTCGCGCATGGCCAGGTCCAGCACCTTGCCGTTGAGGGTGGCGTCATAGCTGGCGGTGCCGCCAAAACCCAGCACTTCCCGGTTCGACAGGCTATATTCACCGGCGCCGGCGGCCGAAAACACGACTTCCGAGGTAGCGATGTTGACGACGTTCAAGGTGACCTTGGCATATGCCACTTGCGTCTTGCCGCGGCCCATGATGCCGAACAATTGCTTGTCGCCAACTTCCTTGCGGCCGAATTCGGTCACGTCGCCCGTGACGACGAAATCCGCGCCCTTGATATTCTGGCCCTGCTTCTTGAACTCGGCTTCCTGCTTGAGTTCCGCCATGTTGTCGCGGTCGAGCACATTGAAACGGTTGGACGTCTGCAGGTGCGCGATCAGGATCGTTTTCGACTGGCTGCCCAGGCGGTCGACGCCATCGGAAAAGATGCCGCGCATGAAGTTCGAGCGGTTGTCGAATTTGCCGACAGCGATCAGGGTGCGTGGACCAACGTAGGGACGGGCTGCGCTGGCAACCGTGGGGACAGCCAAAGCTTGCGAGGATTCGGAAGCGCAACCAGCCAACGCCGCGCCAATCAGCGCTGCAATCAACAACGCGCCGGGTTTATTCTTGTTCATAGTGCCCTTATGATATGGAGGATCAGGAGCAACCTGCGAAATTGATTTTTGGCAAGTTAATTTCCTAATGGCAATTATATGGTATTGCATGTCTCACAATTCTCTCCAAAAGTAACGATGGCAAGGATTGCATGATTGCCGGCGCTACTCAGGCGCGGCCCTGCTTGACTTCCCGGGGCCGATTCATTAACTTAGTAGTAAAAAAGCGCGCCGTCAGCGCCCTGTGCCACTGTCCCTCTCGGACTTCGCCCGCCGGCCCGCCCCACTCCGGCGCCAACTCCACGTTTTCCACCTGGACGGGTCTCTTGGCCATGCCGATACACGATCATTCCCCGGCCCATCCGCTGGCCACGGCGCTGGCGCTCTCGCTGGGCGCGGCCGTCGCCCTGGGCCTGTCGCGCTTTTCCTATGGCTTGCTGCTGCCGCCCATGCGCGCCGACCTGGGCTGGTCCTACCTGCTGGCAGGGGCCATGAACACCTTCAATGCGCTCGGTTATTTTCTCGGCGCCCTGGCCACGCCGGCGCTGATGCGCCGCCTGGGCGTGTGGCGCTTGCTGATCGTCGGTTCCGTGCTGGCCAGCATCTTCATGCTGATGTCGGGCCTCGTCAGCGACACGGCCACCCTGTTCCTGCAGCGCGTGTGCGCGGGCGTGGCCAGCGCATTCATCTTCATCGCCGGTGGCGTACTGGCGGCGCGGCTCGGCTCCATGCACAGCCAGCGCGCCGGCTTCTACATCGGCCTGTACTATGGCGGCACGGGCTTTGGCATTGCCTTGTCTGCCCTGCTGGTGCCGGCTGCATTGGCGTCCGCCCGGCAGCACGGCGCCGCGCATGCGTGGCAATGGCCCTGGTTGGCACTGGGCATCGCCTGCCTGCTGGCCACCGCCATCATGGCCTTGCCGGCGAAAGCCATCGGCGAAGCGCCGCGCGCCGTCGACACGCCGCGGCGCTTCGCCTGGCGCGACTTTTCCCCCAGCCTGGCCGGCTACTTCATGTTCGGCGTCGGCTACATCGGCTACATGACCTTCGTCATCGCCCTGCTCAAGCAGCAAGGCATGCCGCCCACCTTGATCACGGTGTTCTACACGGTATTGGGCCTGGCGGTGGTGGCGTCGTCGCGCATCTGGGCGCGCATGCTGGACCGCTACAAGGGTGGCGAATCGCTGGCGATATTGAATGGCGTGCTGGGCGCGGCGACCATCCTGCCCGCGCTGACGAGCTTTGTCCCCGTCGTGTTCCTCTCCGGACTCGTCTTCGGCGCCGTGTTCCTGTCGGTGGTGGCGTCGACCACGGCCCTGGTGCGGCATAACCTGCCGCAGCAATCCTGGACGGCAGGCATCAGCGCCTACACGACGGTATTCGCCCTGGGCCAGATCGTCGGCCCCATCGTCGTCGGCTGGATTGCCGACGGCCCCGCCGGCCTGGAACGGGGTTTGATCGCCTCAGCCATCGCCCTCTTCATCGGCGCGGCGCTGGCCGTGCGGCAAAAGGCGCTGGCGGCGGGCGCGTAAGCGACTGTCTCGCACATGCATTGGCCCCGCTTATTGCGGTTTGGCATACTTTGCGACGCCTGTTACATCGAACAGTACACAACGCTGGTTTCCAACCACCCAGGCGTCGTGCCCTGGTGGCATATAGAAGACGTCACCCGGGCCATATTCCATTTCAGCGCCATCATTCATCCTTACCACCATCCGTCCCTCAAGGACCATGCCGGTATGAGCTGCCTGGCACGAATCGGTTCCTGCAATCGGTTTTACGTGCAGACTCCAACGCCAGCCAGGCTCAAATTCGCCGCGCCCCATGGTCTGTTCACCAAGCGTAAAGACAGCCATCCGGCCGGCTCCGTCCTTGAATGGGCGGACTTCGTCCGGCTTATCCAAGGATTTCTTTTCTAACATTGCACTCATGACCCGTCCCTCCTTTGGAATTTCTGGAAGTATTAAATTTCCGAATTGGAATAACTGACACAATATAAAAATCACATCATTTTCCAATATAGTTTAATAATGGAAATTTACAAGCAGAGCACCTGCCGCACTTACCTCAAATGCGGAGACGGATCGTACAATTGAAACTTCCGGGCCAATGCTTCAACATCCATTTACACTGCAGGCATAGCCCACCTTCGCGGAAAGAAAACGATGAACACCGATGCACGAAAAATCCCGGCAACGATGGATGCCGAGACGCTGGAATTCATCCAGGGCCTGTTCGCCCTGGTGCGCGAAGGCGATACGCAGCAACTGGGCGCCATGGTGGCTCAGGGCGTGCCAGTGAACTTTCGCAACGAAAAAGGCGACAGCCTGATCATGCTGGCCAGCTACCATGGCCACCTGGAAACGTCGCGCCTGCTGCTCGAAGCGGGCGCCGACGCCAACGTCCCCAACGACCAGGGCCAGACGCCGCTGGCCGGCGTGGCCTACAAGGGTTACCTGGACATCGCCGAACTGCTGCTCCGGCACGGCGCCAAGGTGGAAGGCAGCAGTCCGGATGGCAAGACCCCCTTGATGATGGCCGCCATGTTCAACCGCCTGGCCATCCTCGACCTGCTGCTGCAACACGGCGCCCGCATCGATGCCGTGGACAGCCGCGGCATGACTGCAGCTTCACTGGCCAAAAGCATGAGTGCGCAGGAAACCCTGGGCCGCCTGGCCAGCTTGGGGCAGACGGCATAGCCGACGCTGACATCACCGACAGTTTGCAAGCCCACCGGGAAAAAGTCCCTGACAAATCAGGAACTTGGCGGTGTCGCTGAGCAAGCGTCAGCTTACGCTGCCGAATGAACGATTATTCCCATTCGATGGTCAACGAGCTGGCTAAGCGCTTGATTTTTCAGTGTTTTCTACTTTATTCAGTTGCCGATACCCTCAAAAATACCCTCATCGCCAAAATCCGTCATTGCGGGTTTGTTGCCGGCGGAGACGGGAAAAACTAGCCCACTCGCTAGCACCTGCCATCAGATTCTTCTAGGCGATGAGGCCTTCATTTCAGCACATCAGCAATCGCAGCGCACCGAGACGCCGAGAGATACGCCAAGGTCGCAGCGCCGCGCTGTCACGCTGTCATTAGAGCAGTTTCGGGCGCGCTATAGCGACAGAGACGAGGCGATGGCACGCGCTTATCTATCGACCGCTTTTACCATGTCCCACATCGCCTCCGCTTTTCACGTCTCGAGCAGGACAGTCAGTCGAGCCGTATCGGCATTTAGTAAAGCGCAACCTGCTGCAGATCGAGACGACCAAGGCTGAGATCGTGTACGAATGCCGGACCTGCCCCCCGGCCTCCCGCAGCTTGGCCGCACGCCGCCACAATCCAATTCTCTGCCGTTTTGCCGAACGCTTGTCTGCAACGGACATGGCGAAAAAAGCCGTAATTGGCGCGATCATGCACAAACTAGCACATCTGATCTATGGCGTGATCCACACTGACAGGCCCTTTGATGCGCATTACTTGGCAAAAGGACTTGTCATTCAAGACGGTATCTGACCCCGGGCGTGCTGGCCCCGCGGCCCACGCGGCCCACGCGGCCCACGCGTAAACTGATCCCGATCCTTTAATCTCGCCGGCATTGAATTTTTTCCATTAGAACTCTATCAATCGATATTTATAATAATTATTGGGTCTAAAAAATCTTCTATTTCATTAACATTATACAAAACCTCTCCTTCCCTTTTTTTGTGAAATCTAAAAGTGCATATATCGCCAAACTCGTCACTCTTTTCATATCCAAAAATTGCGACAATGGGAAACGGTAATTTTCCATCACACAAAATTGAAAACTTCTCAACAAAACAGATCGATGAAGAAAAAAAGTTATCTACCATGAAGTCTTCAAGATGGATGCCATTAATTGCACATTCATACCCACTTAAATTTGAAAAATTTCTTTCAATAAATTCAATATCAGGAATATTTTTACAATTAAATGAGTTCTTAAAAAATACACACCCGTCAATCTCACTAAAACCATCATCCAAAATCTTCGCCAATCCAACAGGAAACTCATCTGGACATAAATATTTGGTTTCCACAAGATGGCCCATCGATCGATTACATTTTACGGTTATCATTTTTTTACTCCCAAGTATTTGGTTAATCCCTTATCTATCGCCTTTGAAAATCTTTCATCTTTAAGCAGATTCTGCACAGACTTAGGAGCAAGTTCTGCTGTTTGGACGTTAAAAAATACTTTGGTATTTGGATCGTAATAATACTTTTTATTATTTTCATCTTGGTAATGAATTTGACCAGGACGGCTTCCTGGAGCAGCATTCTCCACATCGATCCTTTCTTTTCCTTTACCTTGCCAAATAGTTGTTGAGTGTGTTTTTTGTCCATCCTCACCCAACATTTTTCCTTGGTAATATCTAGCATCAATTTTTCCATCAACAGATTTTGTTTTTGATTTTCCAATTGATTGGACCATCAAGACTGCTAACATACTAGCAGCTTCGGGAGAGAGAGAGTATTTTTCCTGCAACTCTATCGTTGAACTCTCTACAGCTTTGTTTTTCCAATTGATAGATGAATAAAATTCCGGCGCAACCGATGTCAAAGATGCCTGATTTGTATGCGCGGATATGTATTTGAGGGTATTAAGACAAGAATAATCGCCTGGAGGGCAAAAGTTATACTTATCCTTAACCTCAGTAGAAAACAAACCCATCACACCATTCTGCTGGAGTGGATAAACAAAATCAGCGGTCAGCTCACGGCAAGACTCTGTAGTTATACATTGCTTCAATAAAACATCTTGAGCATCAGATAAATTTCTCATATCTGCTAATACGGAATCTTTGCATTGGACTGTTTTGCATTTTCCATAAGCATCTCGAAATTCATCCAGTTGCGCATGCTTCAGATAATTATTCGCCACCTCATTCGTGGCGCTAGCTGCTCCCGTCGCCCCACCAGCGGCGGCGCCCACCGCAGCGCCCGCAGCCAGCGTCAACGCATCACGCAGCGTTTCAGGCATATCAAGTTGCTTCAGGTGCTGGGCGATGGCATCCGTCGACAACGCCGCCGCGCCTGCGCCCAAAGCACCATTGGTTCCGCCGGCAAGCCCGCCAATTGCCGTGTGCAAGGCAACCCGCGCGAGTCCATCCTCTTTCCAATTCTCTGTTAACTCAACACTTTGACGCGTTAACTCTGCGCTTCTTTCAGGATCGGTTTCTCGAAGCTTATATGCTTCATCTGCCAATGCAGTCGCTTCTTTCAGCTTATCGGAAGCATAGGTCCCCAGCTTCTCTGCAGCAGCTGCCGCAAACGCCGCCGTCACATCCATCGTCGCCTGCAGCGCTGCCTTGTCAAAATTATTGCCAATCTTACCGCTGGAATCCACTCCAGTCGTTACATCGCGGTTCAGATCGGAGATAGCTTCATCCGCTCCCTTGCCCGTCGCTGCACGCTGAGCCGCATCATCGGTGATGACCAGAGTGCCGCCACTGATGCCGCTACGCGTAGTACTACTAGCGTTCTCGCTGAGCGCGACAATGGCAGGCAGGCCTGCGGTGGTGCCGCCTTTACCGCCAACATTGGTCAAATTCTTATTCTCTTCGGTCTCCTTGCCCGCTACCGAAAAACCGCCCGAAACACCCACACTGCTACCCTTCGATATCGCATGATTGGCAATGTCGCTGTGCGTCAGGGTTGAAGTAATCAGACTGCTGTCAAGCTTGCCCGCCTCCGTGGCACTGATGACGGCTCCCTTCAAGTCCGTATTGCCGCCCACCTTGATCTGGAAGCCGCCGTTGCCTGCCCTGATGCCGCTTTGCTCCTGTACGCTGGCATAGTCGTTGTGCATGTTGCTCTGGCTATAGCTGCCGCTGAAGCTGGCACCAATGCCCACCGTACCGCTGGCGGAAATGCTCTGGCTCTTGCTGTCGAACTTGGCCAGGTCTTGCAAGCTTTCCAGGTTCAGATTGCCCTTGATGTCGGCAATCACCTGGTTGGCGCTGGCCACGGCGCCCTTGATGTTGGTGTCGCCACCGCTTGTGATGATCAGCTTGTCGCCTGCATTCACATGGGTGTTGAGCTGCGTCGTGCCATCGCCGTCCTCATGCCCCTTGCTGCCGCTGACGCTGGCCGTGAAGCCGAACGAGGTGCCCTGTGTGCTGACGATCGCCTTCACGCCGACGGAGGCGCTCAGGCTCGAGCTCTTGCTGTGCTGGCTTTCCGTATCCTGCGCCGCCAGCAGATTGACATTGTTGTCGGCATGCAGGCGGATATCATTCTTCGCGTTCAGGTCGCTGCCCAGGATATTGATGTTGCTATCCTTGCCGCCACCCAGGGCCGTGATGTTGATATTGTTGCCTGTCAATACGCTGCCGCTATGCGTGGTGCTGGCCGTATTTTGCGTCTGGATGCTTTCCGAATGGCCCGCTGTCAGGCTGATGCTGATGCTTGGACCGCCTTCCTTCATCATGTCCTTGGCAGCGTCCTTGGCGGCCATGGCCGCCGTGGCCGCCGCCATGGCCGTAACGCGGCCATCCTTGGCCGTGCTGGCCGCTGAACTCATGGTTTGCAAGGTCTGGATGGCGCTGATCACGCTGCCGCCCAAAGCCAGGGTCAAGCCATCCTGCGTCGTCTTGACTTCAAATTTCCCCTTCTCATTGTCCTGGCCCGGCTTGATGGTGACGCTCTTGCCGATGATATCGAGATCGGTAGCGGCAAGAATATCGCTGCCGCCTATCCTCACGTTATTGCCGGCGACCATCGTCAACGCACCGCCCGTGGCGCCGATCGAACTGCGCGCCTCGCCGCTTTGCAAGGTGGCATCCCGCTCCTGATCCACCGTCGTGGTCTTGGTGCCATAGCTGAAGCCAATGCCGCCGCTACTCATGAAACCGCTTTTCTTGGTGCTGGAATGGTGCAGCTCGTACACGGTATTGGTGGCCGCATCGATCGTGATGTTGTTACCTGCGAGTAATCGCGTCGCATCGTCGCTCAAGATACTCGAACCCGTAACTTGCAGATCATGCCCAGCCTGCACCGTCACGCTGCTGCCGCCAAGCGAAGTGCCGATCGCCGTGGTGGTATCGACCACATCATGTTTGGTGGTGGTAGTCTTGTTCCAGAAACCCTTCTTCGTCGATTTGCTGGCAACATCGGTCACTTCGTTCTGGAAACCATTCACCAGGCTGATGTCATTGCCCGCCACCAGGCCCAAGGTGCCGCCCGCCTGCACGTCCGCCGCGCGCGCCGTCAGATCATGGCCCGCCTGCAAATTGACGTTGCCGGCGCCCATGATCTGGCTGCCCACTTCGCCTGTCTTGCTTTCTTTGCGGTAATTGTCCGCGTTGCGCACTTGGTCGTGCGTCGAGGCGACGGTGACGGTATTGAGAGTCAGGTTATTACCTGCGACCAAGCTGGTCTGGCCATTTGCGCCCGCATTGGCGATGACGCCTCCGGTCAGCGTCATATCACGGCCCGCCTGGGCGACCAGCGTATTGCCTTCACCCGTGCCGGTCACATACAGGCCTGCCACCTTGTCGACGACGGTGCTGGTTTCGCTATTGCCCATCCCTTTCTTGCTGGCATTGCTGACAGTGGTCGTGACGATGTTGATGTCTCGTCCGGCGCTTGCGATGAGCTTGTCTGTCGCGATCACCTGGCCGCCAGTATTATTAATATCATTGCCGGCCAGCATGACGATCTGCTTGCCGCCCAGCTCGCTGCCTTGGCTAGTGCCTTTGGTCGAGCTGTTGCCATACCAGCTTTGACGCGTTTCTGTATCCCGTGCCGTAGAAATGTCGATATTGCGTTCCGCAGACAGCTGCAGCGTTTCCGCTGCCTGGACATTTGCCGCTTTCAGCTGGATATTGTCACCGGCACTCAGGCGAATATCGCCGGCAGATGCAATCGTGCTGGCGGTTTCTTTGCTGGACGTATCGGTCATATGCCGCTTCCCAGGACCTGCCAACGTGAACTCACTACCGCTGTTCACTGTCGTGACGGCAATATCACGGCCGGCTGCGATGCCAATGCCGCCACCGGCATCCGTATTCACGACGGATGCACCCGCGATAGTCACGTCGCGCCCCGCAGATACCAGCAAATTACCGCTGCCGGCCGTGCCATTGCCAGTGACATACAGGCCCGCCAGATTATCCAGGGTAGTACGACTGTAGCTGTTTTTACCATCATTGCTACTGGACGTCAGCGTGGAGGTCTTCACGTTGATATCCCTTCCCGCACTGACTTGCAGCTCGCTATTGGCAGAAATGGTGCCGCTGATGTTGTTCAGGTCATTCCTGGCATGGGCCGAAATGGCATCGCCAGTAATGCGCCCGCCCAGGTTGTCGATATTTTCGGCATTCAGCTTGACGATCGTGCGTCCGGCGATCGTACCGCTATTGGTCAAATCGCCTTCGAGATTCAGATTGACTTCCTTGCCGGCCAACAATCCGCCCTGGCCATCGATATCGCCCTCACGCACGCGCACATACACTTGCGGCGCCAGCACTTTTTGCGTACTGCCGTCGGCCAGCACGACGTCCTGCTCCACCAGCCAGACGATATCGCTGGTCAGCCCCGCCATTTGCTCCGCTGTCAGCGCGATACCGGGACGAAGGTCCCATTGCTTGGCAAACGCGACACCTTGATCCATCAGTGCCTTGTACTGCTGTTCGTCACTGGTGTAATCGCCGACGAAACGCTGCCCTGTCAGCTCTGCGACTTGCTCGCGCACCAGGCGCTGCTCATAAAAACCGTCGCCCAGGCGCTTTTGCGTCACGGAGGGATCGTTTTTTACCTGCTTGAGCAGATAGTCGGAACCCGTCCATTCGCGGTAGCTGGCAAAGCGCGGATCGGTTTCCACCAGATAGCGGGACGATGGCGCAGAGCTCACTTTATACAAACTGGCGTTCGGAATCTGCAACGATGACCCCGTGGTCCGCACCACTTGCGCACGCGTGGATGGGTTGCCCAGTTTCACTTGGGTAATGCCATTCATGCGTACCTGCCCCACGCCACCGACGGCGCCTGCGTGTGCCGCGCTGCCTGTCGAGGCTGCGATAGCCACGTCTTTCAGCGGGTTCAATCCGGTTCCGGTGCTTGCTTGCGCGCCGTTGACACCGGCCAGCGCAGTCGGCGCCAGCGTTGCAATTTCGCCGGCCCGGCCAAGCATGCCGGCATCGGCAATACCGCCCGGCCCGCCCTTGCCCTGCACTTGATCTGCCGCAATGCCAGCCCCGGCGACGGGACCAAGGCCTGTATGCGAGCTGGCGTGGCTGCCGGTAATGCCACTCAACTGGGCAGCATTCACCGCCCCAAGCTCTCCAGCTTGGCCAAGGACGCCACCATGGGCCGCGCCGCCCGGCCCCTTGCCGCCCGACACGGCCGTGACCGCCCCCACAGACGAGCGAGACAGCAAGGCCGCATCAACGCCTGCGCCATGCTGGCCAGCGCCGCTGGCCGCATCAACGTGAGCGCCGGACACTGTGTCAACGGCAACAGTACGGGCCGCATCGCCCGTACGCGTGCTGCCCGTCGCACCGTGAGCGCCCGACACCGTGGCTGCGCCCTGTGCGGCAACGCTACCTGCCGCGCCTGTCGACACGTGGTTCAGTGATGTCCCTGCATCTGCAGCGATGCCTGTCGCGCCATCAAGCTTGCTGCCTGGCGTGACGCCAACAGCCGCATCGGTGACGGGATTGCCAGCACGGTCAGTCTTTTGGACAACACTGCCGCCATCGACACGATTAGTTTCTTGACCGCTGACATCGGCTTTCCGGATTTCTGTTGCCTCCGTAGAAAAAGCCGAAGTGCGCACATGCGTTTCCGCACCGCCTATGCGTTCCGCCGCACCACCAACGCCGTTTTTGACGGCACTGCCTGGTTTTGTGCCCTGGCCGCCGGTATTGGCATTTCCTTCATTGCGTGATGTGCTGGCAGAACTGGAGGGCTCAGTTACAGTCCGGTCTATGGGTGTATCAATTTTCGCCGTCACTGTTCTATGCTCAAATCCAATAACCGGTTTGAAAACTGTCATTTTTCCTTTCTCATGTACAGTTTTCTGCCCCTTCGTCGTCTTATTATTGAGAATCGCCCTATCCATATCCAAAGTACCACCTGCAATGATATGACTATTGTCATTCACAATGGCACTTGAGCTAATTTTCAAATTATTGCTTGCAATAATTCTCCCTGGATCAGAACTAACGACAACACTCTCATAGCTTGTGCGAGTCAGTTCACGCTTTGTGAAAACGGAATAGCCCCTGCCATCAGGTGCATTCATAAATAAGCTAGTATCCTTGGGGTCGTCTGGAAGAGCAAAAATATCCAAACCTAACGTGCCCTCTGTATACCAGATATCACTTCCTTTTCCTTGATACTCAGATATCGTCTCCGTCGTCATCCGCCCTTCCTCAAAAACCAGATGGTTATTGAGTACATTCACCTGACTCGCACCCAGGTTCAAGCTCCCCAGCGCCTCGATCGTCGCGCTGGCATTCGTCACCGTTCCCGCCCAGCCCGTGGCGATGCGGTTGCCGTCCAGGTAGCCACCGATGGCCATGTCACCGCCACTGAAGATCAGGCCGTGCTCGCGGTTGTTGAGTGTGGTGACGCCGATATCGAGCCGCTCGCGCGCCGCGATGGTGGCCGCCACGCCGCCTTCCACGTTATTGTTGACGGTGCCGCCTGCTATGCTCAGATGGTCGCCATAGATGCGGCCCGTGCCGACGTTGTTCAGCGTGCCCACGTTCAGTTGCGTGCTGATGCCGTCGATCACGCCCCGGTTGTTCAGCACGCCGCCGACGTTGACGCGCGTCGTGCCCGCATTGATGTCGCCCGTGCTGGCATTGTCGAAATTGGCCGCGCCCAGGGTCAGCATGCTGAGCGCCTGGATTTTCCCGGCATTGGCCAACTGCCCGCCGATGGTGATATCCGCATTGCCGTTGGCCATGATCTCGGCGCCTGCGTTCAGCGTAAAGTTGCCGGCCAGGTCCAGCGCCATATCCTTCTGCGACAGCACCTTGCCATCGCCGCTCAGGCTGCCCGCGCGGATATCGGTGCGCTGGCCGCCGATAATGGTGCCGCCCGAGTTGGTCACGGCCAGTCCCCGGCCAGGGCCCGTGTCCTGCAGCGCCAGCGTGCTGCCGGCGCTGAGCATGCCCAGGGTGTTGTTGATAATGCCTGCACTGTTGATCGCCAGGTTGCCATCGGCGCGCACCGCGCCCTGCACATTGCTGACATTGGCACTGTTCAGGGTCACATGGATGCCTTCGATGCCCTGGTTCGCGCCCAGGGTGCTGGCATTGTCGATCGCGCCGCCCGTCAGCGTGACGGCTGCGCCGGAGCGGATCAAGCCTTGCTGGTTATTAATACTGCCGCCACCCGCGTTCAGGCCGATATTGCCCAGCACCTGGATTTGCCCGCCCTGGTTTTGCAAGCCGCTCAGGGTCAGGTCCAGCGCCGACTTGCCGACGAGCTGGCCGCCACGGTTATCCAGCTGGCCCACGCTGCCCATGATGTTGCCGGCCACGCCCAGATAGCCGCCCGCATTGTTCCAGCTGCCCGTTTGCAGAGTCAATCCTGCGCCGCTGCTGATGCCGCCCGCGCTGCCCGGATGGCGCACGGCGTACGCGCCCGCATTGGTGTTGAGTAAAGCGTTGCCGTGCGTGTCGATGGTCATGGCGCCGCCCGATTGCAGCAAGCCGCCATCGTTGTCCAGGATGCCCGTCTGCAAGTTGACGGTGCCTGCGCCCACCAGGGTGCCCTGCGTATTGTTGAAGACCTGGCCATGCGTGTCGAGCGTGACGTTCGCGCCGGCAATGGTGCCTTGCCCGTTCCACAGGCCGCCATTGCGCAGGATGATATCGCCGCCCGCTTGCAGAGTGCCGCCATTGTTGACGGTGGCGCCCGTGGACGTGACCGCCAACAGGCCTTGTACCGAGGCCAGCTTACCCCCGGCGCTGTTGTCGACGCTAGCCGCGTTCACGGTCATATTGCCCGTGGCGGCCAGCAAGCCGCCCGCATTGTTCAATGCCTGCACCACATTTGCATTCAGCTGCCCGCCCGCCGTGGCGCTGCCGCCCTGGTTTAGCAGATTTCCGGCACCCAGCACGACATTGCCGCCGCCGGCGATGGCGCCGCCATGGCGGTTGTCGAGCACATTGCTTGCAGTCACCGTCAGGTTGGACGTGCCGGCCGCCTGCAGCTTGCCGCCCTGATTGTTGAGGGTCGGTGCAACAATCGTCGTGTTGCCGTTGCTGGCAATCGTGCCGCCGCGATTGTCCAGGCTGGTCGTCAATTGAATGCTGGTGTCGCCCTTGCCCAGCTGCGTCAGGTTGCCGCCCGCATTGTCCAGGGTCGTGCCCGTCACGCTCACTTGTTGCGCGATGGTACTGGCGTTGCGGTGGTCAATGGCGCCGGCCGTGACGACCAGGGCGCCATTGCCCGTGATCTGTCCGCGCAGGTCGTTCAACTGCGCGGCTTGCAGGCTCAAGGTACCGCTGCCCGCGTGTTCGATCTTGCCATCCGTATTCGTCAGCGTACCCGCTTTCAGGCCCAGGTTCGCGCTGTTGACGGCGATGCGCCCGCCCGTGTTGTCCAGCACGCCTGCTGGCGATGTCAAGTCGATGGCCGTATTGCCGGCACCCGTCTGTACGATGCTGCCTTGCTGGTTGTTCAGGTTGCCGGCTGTGACGGCAAGTTGGCCGGCGCTGATGTCGCCGCGCTGGTTGTTCCAGCTTGCCTGTCCAGATGTAATCGTCAAGGCGCCCGGCGTAGTGACCACGGCACCGCTGGTGCTGACATCACCGCTTGTCGCCGTCAGGCTGATATTGCCAGCGCTGCTGCGGCTGCCGCCGAGGTCGACACTGCCGCCGCTCAGGACGGCATTGCCTGCCGCCAACACTTGCCCATGCGCTCCCAATGCCTGTTGCGCCGTGACCTGCAAGTTGCCGCTCGTCTGCAGGCTGCCATCGGCTTTCACACCCGCGCCGATCAGGCTGGCCGCGCCGCTGTTGACGCTGTTGGCACTGATCGTGTTGTTGCCCTGGGCCAGGATCACGCCGGCATTCTCCAGCGCCCCGCCCACCTTCAGTACTTGTTCTGCGCCGGCAAACAGGCTGCCGCTGTTGCGCACGCTGCCCGCCGTCGTCGTCAGATTGCCGCTGGCAATGATACTGCCCTGTGCGTTGAGTAGCTCGTCCATCGTCAATTGCGCATTGCCGCCCGCCGCCTGCAACTGGCCCAGTGTATTGTCCACCTTGCCGCCAGCCAACGTCAGGTCGCGCCCGGCAATGATCACGCCGCTAGTATTGTCCAGCTTGCCCGTCGCTGCCACATTGACATCTTGCGCAGACGCAATACGGCCATGATCGTTGAGCAACTCGCCCGTTTCCACGCGTACATTGCCGTTCGCTTCGATCTTGCCGCCGCTATTGTCCAGGCGCGTGCTGGCCAGCACTGTTGCCGCGCTCGTGCCCAGCTGCGTGATCTGTCCCTGGCGATTGTCGAGGATGCCGGCGGAGACGTTCACCTGCTGCGCCAGCAGGCTGGCATTGCGGTGATCGATGTAATTGGCCGCCACCTGCAGCGCGCCATTGCCCGTCAGCTGGCCCCGCTGACCGTACAGATTCGTTGCACGGATCTCCAGCACGCCCTTGCCTGCATGCTCGATCTTGCCGTCGATATTCGTCAAGTCACCCGCCTGCAGGCGCAGGTTGGCGCTGTTGACGGCGATGCGCCCGCCCGTATTGTCCAGCTTGCCTGTTTCGATGACCGTGTCGCCAGCGCCCGTCTGTATCAAGGTGCCTTTGGCGTTGTCCAGGTTGGCAACGTGCAGGGCCAATTGTCCAGCGCTCAAGCTGCCGCCCTGGTTCACCAGTGCCTGCCCGTTGGCGGCATTCGCCGTGATGCTCAATAGACCATTCGTCGACACGACCGCCTTGCTGCTCGTCACATTGCCCGTCAAGGCCGTCAAGCCGATATTCGCCGCGCTGGTCTGGCTGCCGCCCACGTCGACCGACGCGCCCGTCAGCTGCAGCTGGCCGGCCGCCATGTTCTGGCCGCCAGCCTGCAAAGCGCCACGGGCCGTCACCGTCAGGTCACCGGCCGAGGCAAAGCTGCCATCGGCGCGCATGCCTGCCGCCAGCAATCCATTACCGCTCAGACTGCCCGCCGTGATCGTCGTATTGCCCAGCGCGGCGAGGCTACCTGTATTGCTGAGCAAGCCGCCGATATCCAGGGCCTGGTTGCGTCCCGCATACAGCACGCCCGCATTGAGCACATCGCCGCTGACCTTGGCCGTGATATCCGTGCCCGCGCTGAGCGTGCCTTGCGTATTGCGCACGCTGGCCGCGTCCAGGCGCAAGGCGCCAGTGCCCGCCTGCAGCAAGCCGCGCGTATTGTCGATGGCACCACCCAAGTGCAGATCGGTTGCCGCCGCGATCACGCCATCGGTATTGACGAGCGCGCCAGTGCTGGCGATGTCGGCGGACGTGGCCGAGGTGATCTTGCCCTTGCTGTTGTCCAGGCTGCCGGTCTGCACCGACAAGGTGCCGTTGCCGGCAATTTCGCCACTTGCGTTGTCCAGTTGGCCGGTGACGGCAACCGTCATGCCGCCCGCGCCCGTCTGCAGCAGATGGCCGCCCCGGTTGCTCAGGCTCTCGGCCTGCACGTTCAGGGACCGTCCCGTGGTGGTGGCGTTGGCGTGGTCGAACAAGCCTGCCTTCAGATCGACGGCGCCATTGCCGATGATACTGCCGCCTGCGCCCCGCAAGGTGGCCGCCGTGATGGCCAAGATGCCGCTGCCCGCATGCTCGATCTTGCCGCCCGCATTCGTCAAGCTGGCCGTGCCCAGGGTCAGATTTGCGCTATTGACGGCGATGCGACCGGCGCTGTTGTCCAGTTTGCCCGTCTGGATGACGGTATCGCCCGAGCCCGTCTGGATGACGCTGCCCTTGGTGTTGTCCAGGTTGCCCACATGCAGGTCAAACTGGCCGGCGCTGAGTTGCCCTTCCATATTGCGCAAGGTGTCTTGCGCATGGATCGTCAAGGCGCCGGCCGTGCCGACCGCGGCTTTATTGGTCGTCACATCGCCCTGTATTGCCGTCAGGCCGATGTTGGCGGCACTGGTCTGGCTGCCACCGATATCGATGCTGGCACCTGTCAGATTGGCCTTGCCCGCCGCCAAGTTCTGGCCATGCGCGGCCAGCGTTTGTGTTGTGCTGATCGTCAGGTCGCCAGCCGTGCCCAACTTGCCATCGGCCTGCATACCGGCGCCGATCAGGCTGCTTGCACCGCTGTCGATAGTCTTTGCAGTGATGCTGTTGTTGCCTTGCGCCGCGATCACGCCCGTGTTGACGATGGCGCCGCTGGCGGTCAAGGTCTGGTTGCCGGCGGCGTACAGGCTGCCGCTGTTGTTCAAGGTGTCGAGCGTAGCGTTCAGGTTGCCGCCGGCAAACACGCTGCCCGCGTTGTTGTTCAGCTTGCCAACCTTCAAGGTCGCATCGCCCGCCACGGCTTGCAACTGACCCTTGGTATTGTCGATATCGCCACCGTTCAATGCCAGGTTGCGCCCTGCTGCCACGGTACCTTCCGTGTTGTCCAGGCTACCGATGTTCAACTTGGCATCCTGTGCCGCCACGAGATGGCCCGTGTTGTTCAACAACGTACCTGCTTTCACCAGCGCATCGCCATTGCCTTCGATCTTGCCGCCCGTGTTGTCCAGCAAACCAGTCGCATTGACATTCATCAAACCTGTACCCGTTTGCGCCAGGCTACCGGCACGGTTGTCCAGGCTGCCCGCGTTCACCGTCAGCTGATTGGCCACGGTGGTGGCATTGCGGTGGTCCAAGGTCGCAGCGATGAGGTCCACTTTACCGTTGCCCGTGATCTTGCCGAACTGATTGTTGAACTGGCCTGCGTTGATGGCCAGGATGCCCGCGCCCGCGTGCTCCAGCTTGCCATTAATGTTCGTCAATATCGTGGCGTTCAAAGCCAGGTTCGCGCTGTTGACAGCGATACGGCCGGCCGTGTTGTCCAGCTTGGCCGTGGTGATAACGGTATCGCCCGTGCCCGTCTGCACGATCTCCCCGCTGGCGTTGTTCAGGTTGGCCACGTTCAGTTGCAACTGGCCGGCCACCAGCTGGCCCTGGTTGTTCACCAATGACTGGGCATTGTTCGCGTTGCCCGTGATGGCCAGCACGTTGCTGGCGGAAATCACCGCCTTGTTCGTCACGACATCGCCAGTATTTGCCGTGATGGCGATATTCGCTGCGCCAGTCTGGCTACCCGACAAATCGATCGATCCACCTTTCAACTGAGCGCTGCCCGCCGCCAGGTTCTGCCCGCTCGCTTGCAACACGCCATCGGCATGGATGGTCAATTCGCCTGCCGTGCCCAGGCTGCCGTCCGCCTTGATGCCGGCACCCAGCAAGCCGCTGCTGGTTACTTTGCCAGCGGTAATCGTCATGTTATTCACAGAGGCAATCGACCCGCTGTTGTTCAGCACGCCGCCCACCGTCCATTGCTGGTTGCGGCCCGCGTACAGCAGGCCAGCGTTGTTCAGGTCACCGCTCACTTTCGCCGTCAGGTCCATGCCAGCGCTGACCGTCCCCTGCTGGTTCAGCAAGGCCGCCACCTCAAGATGTAAATTGTCCGCCTGCAAGACGCCGCGCGTGTTGTCCAGTGCAGTGCCGCCAACCTGCAGATTGGTGGTGGCGGCGATCACGCCATCCGTATTGTTCAGCACACCTTTGCTGATGACAGAAGCTGCTGCCGCCGACGTGATGCGGCCCTTGTTGTTGTCCAGCACACCCGCCTGCACATTCAGCGTCCCCGTGCCCGCATGCTCGATCTTGCCATCCTGGTTCGTGACCTTGGCGGCATCGATATTCAAGTTCGTGCTGTTGACGGCGATGCGGCCAGCCGTGTTGTCAAGATTGCCCGTCTGGATGACGGTATCGCCCGAGCCCGTCTGGATGACGCTGCCCTTGGTGTTGTCCAGGTTGCCCACGTGCAAGTCGAGCTGGCCCGCCTGCAATGTGCCTTCCGCGTTGTGCAGGTTGGCGCTCGTTGTGATGTTGAGCGCGCCTGGCGTCGTCACCACCGCCTTGTTCGTGCTGACATCGCCCTGGGTTGCCGTCAGGCCGATGTTGGCGGCGCTGGTCTGGCTGCCAGACAAGTCCACGCTGGCGCCTGTCACGTTCGCCTTGCCCGCCGCCAGATTCTGGCCGTGTGCAGCCAGCGTTTGCGCGGTGTTGATGGTCAAGTCACCAGCCGTGCCCAGCTTGCCATCGGCCTGCATACCGGCGCCGATCAGGCTGCTTGCGCCGCTGTCGATAGTCTTTGCAGTGATGCTGTTGTTGCCTTGTGCCGCGATCACGCCCGTGTTGACAATGGCGCCGCTGGCGGTCAAGGTCTGGTTGCCGGCGGCGTACAGGCTGCCGGTGTTGTTCAGGCTCGCCAGGGTGGCGTTCAGGTTGGCGCCGGCAAACACGCTGCCCGCGTTGTTGTTCAGCTTGCCAACGCTCAAGGTCGCATCGCCCGCCACGGCCTGCAACTGGCCCTTGGTATTGTCGATATCGCCACCGGTCAATGCCAGATTGCGCCCCGCCGCCACCGTGCCTTCCGTGTTATCCAGGCTACCGATGTTCAACTTGGCATCCTGTGCCGCCACGATGCGGCCCTTGTTGTTCAACAACGTACCTGCTTTCACCAGAGCATCGCCATTGCCTTCGATATTGCCGCCCGTGTTGTCCAGCAAACCAGTCGCATTGACATTCATCAAACCTGTACCCGTTTGCGCCAGGCTGCCGGCACGGTTGTCCAGGCTGCCCGCGTTCACCGTCAGCTGATTGGCCACGGTGGTGGCATTGCGGTGGTCCAAGGTCGCAGCGGTGAGGTCCACTTTGCCGTTGCCCGTAATCTTGCCGAACTGGTTGTTGAACTGGCCCGCGTTGATAGCCAGCACGCCCACTCCCGCGTGCTCCAGCTTGCCATTGATGTTCGTCAATACCGTGGCGTTCAAAGCCAGGTTAGCGCTGTTGACGGCGATACGACCCGCCGTGTTGTCCAGCTTGGCCGTGGTGATAACGGTATCGCCCGTGCCCGTCTGCACGATCTCCCCGCTGGCGTTGTTCAGGTTGGCCACGTTCAGCTGCAACTGTCCACCTACCAGCTGGCCCTGGGTATTCACCAGTGACTGGGCGTTATTTGCATTGGCCGTGATGGCCAGCACGCTACTGGCGGAAATCACCGCCTTGTTTGTCACTACATCGCCAGTATTTGCAGTGATGGCGATATTTGCTGCGCCAGTCTGGCTGCCCGACAAATCGGCCGATCCACCTTTCAACTGAGCGCTGCCCGCCGCCAGGTTCTGCCCGGTCGCCTGCAAGACGCCATCGGCATGGATGGTCAGATCGCCTGCCGTGCCCAGGCTACCGTCCGCCTTGATGCCAGCGCCCAGCAAGCCGCTGCTGGTCACTTTGCCAGCGGAAATATGGGTGTTGTTGACGGAGGCGATCGACCCCGTGTTATTCAGCACGCCGCCCACCGTCCATTGCTGGTTGCGGCCCGCGTACAGCAGGCCAGCGTTGTTCAGGTCACCGCTCACTTTCGCCGTCAAGTCCGTGCCGACGCTGAGCGTGCCTTGCTGGTTCAGCAAGGTAGCGGCATCCAGACGTAAATTGTCCGCTTGCAATATGCCTCGGGTGTTATCCAGTGCAATACCGCCCACCTGCAAGTCGGCAGTCGCTGCCATCACGCCATCGGTATTGTTCAGCGCGCCCTTGCTAACGATGTCGGCCGCCGCGGCGGATGTGATACGGCCCTTGCTGTTGTCCAGCACACCCGCCTGCACATTCAGCGTCCCCGTGCCCGCATGCTCGATCTTGCCATCCTGGTTCGTGACCTTGGCGGCATCGATATTCAAGTTCGTGCTGTTGACGGCGATGCGGCCAGCCGTGTTGTCCAGATTGCCGGTCTGGATGACGGTGTTACCCGTACCCGTTTGCAGCAACGTCCCCTTGGCGTTGTCCAGGTTTGCCACATGCAGGTCGAGCTGGGCCGCCTGTAAGGTACCGTCCGTGTTGTGCAACGCGGCGCTGGTCGTCACGTTCAACGTGCCCGGCGTCGTCACCACGGCCTTGTTCGTGCTGACCTCGCCCTGGGTTGCCGTCAGGCCGATATTGGCCGCGCTGGCCTGGCTGCCACTGATGTCGAGCGTGGCGCCTGCCAGATTGGCATTGCCAGCCGCCAGAATCTGGCCGTGTGCATTCAGCGCTTGCGCGGTGCTGATCGCCAGGTCGCCAGACGTGCCCAGCTTGCCATCGGCCTGGATACCCGCGCCGATCAGACTGCTTGCACTGCTGTCGAGGCGATTGGCCGTGATGCTGGTATCTCCCTGCGCCGCGATGACGCCCGTGTTGACGATGGCGCCTGTTGCGTTCAGGGATTGATTCCCGGCCGCATACAGGCTGCCTGTATTATTCAGGCTGGCCAGTGTCGCGTTCAGGTTAGCGCCGGCAAACATGTTGCCTGCCGCATTGTTCAAGTTCGCCACGTTCAAGGTAGCGTTACCGGCCACGGCCTGCAACTGGCCCTTGGTATTGTCGATGTCAGCACCGCTCAATGCCAGGTTGCGCCCTGCGGCCACGATCCCTTCCGTATTGTCCAGGCTACCCACATTCAATTCGGCATCCTGCGCCGCCACGAAGCGGCCCGTGCTGTTCAGCAAGGTTGCTGCCTTCACCAGCGCGTCGCCATTGCCCTCGATCTTGCCGCCCGTGTTGTCCAGCGAGCCGGCGGCATTGAGGCTCATCAAACCTGTACCCGTTTGCGCCAGGCTACCGGCACGGTTGTCCAGGCTGCCCGCGTTCACCGTCAGCTGATTGGCCACGGTGGTGGCATTGCGGTGGTCCAAGGTCGCAGCGATGAGGTCCACTTTACCGTTGCCCGTGATCTTGCCGAACTGATTGTTGAACTGGCCTGCGTTGATGGCCAGGATGCCCGCGCCCGCGTGCTCCAGCTTGCCATTGATGTTCGTCAATACCGTGGCGTTCAAAGCCAGGTTCGCGCTGTTGACGGCGATACGGCCGGCCGTGTTGTCCAACTTGCCGGTGGTGATGACGGTATCCCCACTCCCTGTCTGCACGATCTCGCCGCTGGCGTTGTTCACATTCGCCACGTTCAGCTGCAACTGACCGCCCACCAGCTGCCCTTGGCTATTCACCAGCGATTGCCCATTGTTCGCATTGGCGGTAATAGCCAGCAGATTGCTGGCGGAAATCACGGCCTTGTTCGTCAATACGTCGCCGCTGCGCGCGGTGATGGCGATGTTGCTTGCCCCCGTCTGGCTGCCCGACAAGTCCACATTGTCGCCCATCAGCACAGTACTACCCGCCGCCAGGTTCTGGCCGCTTGCTTGCAAAACACCATCCGCGTTGATGGTGAGATCGCCCGCCGTGCCCAGGCTACCGTCGGCTTTCAAGCCGGCGCCGAGCAAGCCGCTGCTGGTCACTTTATTAGCGGAAATATTGGTGTTGCCAACGGAGGCGATGGAACCGCTGTTGCTCAGCACACCGCCCACCGTCAGTTGCTGGTTGCGGCCTGCATACAGCAGGCCGGTGTTGCTCAAGTCTGCGCTGAGGCGCGCCGTCAGGTCCGAACCGGCGCTGACCGTGCCCTGCTGGTTCAGCAAGGTCGCCGCCTCCAGACGTAAATTGTCCGCCTGCAATACGCCACGCGTGTTGTCGAACCCAATACCCGTCAACTGCAGCGCCTGCGTGGCCGCGATCACGCCATCCGTATTGGTCAGCGCACCCTTGCTGGTGATATCTGCCGAGGCAGCGGACGTGATACGGCCCTTGCTGTTGTCCAGCACACTAGCTTGCACTTGCACGCCGCCATTGCCGGCGATGTTGCCACGCGTATTGTCCAGGGTCTGCGCCACGTCCACGCGCATCTGTCCTGGTCCCGTCTGCTGCAGGGTGCCGTCGCGGTTGTCCAGATTGTCGGCCTGCACCGTTACCTGCTGCCCGGACGTGACGGCATGACGGTGATCGATCGTTTCCGCCTGGATATCAACCAGGCCATTGCCCGTCACCTTGCCGCGCTCGTCATCGAAACGCACCGCGTCGATGCTCAGGCTGCCCGTGCCCGCGTGCTCGATGCTGCCGTCGCGATTAGTCACAGTTTCCGCAGTCAGCGCCAGCTTGGCGCTGTTGACGGCGATACGCCCGCCCGTGTTGTCCAGGGTGCTGCCTGTCAATACCGTGTCGCCAGCGCCCGTCTGGATCAGGGTGCCGCCGCGGTTGTCGAGCGATCCCGTTGTGATATCCAATTGCCCGGCGCTCAGGGTGCCGCGCACGTTCGACAGGGCCTGGCCGCTGCCGGCAGCCGTCACGGACAGCAGGCCCGTGGTCGTCACCAGTGCGCTATCGGTGACGACATTGCCGGCGCTGGCGTTCAAGGCGATGGCCGCGCCGCCCGTCTGGCTGCCGCTGATATCGATGGCGGTGGCGTGCATGCTGGTCTTGCCAGCCGCCAGGTTCTGGCCGTGGGCCGCGATCGCTTGCGTGGCCGTCAGTTGCAACTGGCCGCTGCCGGCCAGACTGCCGTCGGCGCGGATGCCGGCGCCCAGCAAGCTGCCGGCGGTGCTGTCGATGCGGTTGGCGTCGATGCGGTTATCACCTTGCGCGGCAATGACGCCGCTGTTGCTGACGGCGCCGCTCACCTGCAGCGCCTGGCTGCCGGCCGCATACAGGTTGCCGCTGTTGAGCACTTCGTTGGCCCGGGTGGCAAGGTTGCCACCGGCAAACACGCTGCCGGCCGTATTGTTCAGCTTTGCCACCGTCAAGGCCGCATCACCCGCCACTGCCTGGATCTGGCCGCGCGTATTATCGACGTCGCCGCTGTCGAGGCGCAATGTGCGACCCGCCGCCAGGGTTGCTTCCGTGTTGTCCAGCACACCAGTCGATAGCGCCACATCCGTGCCCGAGACGATACGGCCCTTCTGATTTTGTACATTCCCTGCCTGCACGCTCAAAGCGCCATTGCTTTCCAGCGCGCCACCGCGATTGTCCAACCCGCCGCGCACCTGCACACCGGTCGCGCCCTGGCCGCTCTGCGCCAGGCTGCCACCCCGGTTGTCCAGGGTAGCGGCGTCGATGCTGAGCTGCCCCGCCACCGTGCGCGCATCGCGGTGGTCAATGTGCTCGCCCGTGAGCGCCATGGCGCCATTGCTGAGGATGCTGCCGCGCTGCAAGTTGACTTGCGCTGCGCCGATCTCCAGCGCGCCCGTACCCGCATGCTGGATTTGCCCATCCTGGTTGCTCAAGCTGGCAGCATGCAGACGCAGGGCCTGGCTATTCGTGGCGATGACGCCGCGCGTATTGTCCAGTGCACCCGGCAAGCGGATGGCCAGATCACCGTTGCCCAGTTGCATGATCTGGCCGCCCACGTTCGACAAGTCGTGCGCGTTCACGCCCAATTGCTGGCCCACCAGTTGCGCCGCATCGCTGCGCACGGTGCGCGCCGCATCCAACTGCAGGCGGTCGCGGGCGGTGACCTGCGCGCGGCTGGCATCGAGGTCGCCAGCGCTGGCGCCCAGGCTGACATTCCCGCCCGAAACTTGCGCCCCAGCAAGGTCCAGCTGGCGCGCCGCCAGGCTGCTGTCGCCGCCAGCCACGGCCGTGCCATGCATGGCAATGGTGTCGCCAGCAGAAACGCTCAGCTTGCCGCTGGCAGCCAAGGTATTGTCCAGATTCAAGCCAGCCGCCAGCACCGAGCCGGCAGTGGCATCGATGCGCGCCGCCGCCCCCGTGGCATGCACCTTGGCATTGCCCTGGGCCGCGATCACGCCGCTGTTGGCAATATTGCCCTGCGCCTGCACCTGGCTGTCGCCGCCCGCATACACGGTGCCGCTGTTGGCCACGTCGCCCGTGACGGCGATGCTCGTCTGGCTGCCCGCGCCAGCGGACTGGATATTGCCGCTATTGCTCAGCCAGCCATTCGATTGCAGCACCAGATTACCCGCCGTGGCCGCCAAGACGCCCGCATTGCGCACACCCAGGCCCGCTTCCGTGCCGATCAGGGTGATCTTGCCCGCGTACATGCCGCCCAGCTGTGCCACGTCCAGCGCATACGCTGGGGCAGATCCTACACCAGCCGCAGCGCCCGTCACCCCATGCGCCGCATCGATCTGGTTCGCCCCCGTCACCACTTTCAATTCCTGCGTCCAGATGCCGCCGTTGATCTGTGCGGCGCGCGCCAGGATGGCTGTGTAGTCGCTCAGCGAGGTGTCCAGTCCACGCCCGTTGATGCTGACCACGCCGCGCTGCACCATGTAGCCGTCCAGGCTGCCGCCGTTGAGGATCGGCGTGCCCGTCGTCAGCGTGACCCGGCTGGCATTGATGAAACCGCCGCCGTCGATGGCCACGCCGGCCGGGTTGGCGATGACGACCTCGGCCCGCTGCCCGGCCACCTCGACATAACCGCGCAGCTGGCTCGGGTTGGCCGAGTTGACTTCGTTCAATATCACACGCGCGCTGCCGCCGGCCAGCCATGGATTGCCTTGCACCCAGCCGCCCGTCTGCGTCTGCACGTTGCCGCGGCTATTGTTCAGGATAGCGCCATTCGCCGTCACGTCGAACTGGCTGTAGGTATTGCGCGACACGCCCGCCGCGCTCGGCGTCTGGATATTGACCTGCGTCACGCCGTTGGCGCTTTGCACCACGGTCGGACGCTGGCGGCCCGGCGCGTTCGGATCGGCCACGATCTGTCCCATGGCCGGGCCGGCGACAAAACTCACCATGCCCAGCGCGCCAAATATCGCCAAGGCCAGGGGCCGCAATTTGGCATTGACCCCGCCACCGCCATCACCGCCAAAGACACCACTGTCCAGGCCTCCCTCCCCCTTGGCAGCCTTGCCTTGCGACGAAGCATTTTCGGCGACGACCATCAATTGGCCACGGCGTTTGTTGAAGATGATGCGGTACAGGTTCTTGTTCATGAAAGTCCTAATAGCGGCCAAATACAGGGAAAGGAAAACGTCTGGCGGATGGCTGCGTTTAGTGACTTAATTCTTTAAAACTACGTAACTACATTGCTAAATATCAGTAACTGGCGTTCAGGCTGAAACCTGCCGTATGGCTGGCCGTGCGGAAGAGTTCAGGCTTATGCACGGGCCAGCCGACAAAAGCGTCGTACTGCACGCCCAGCCATTGCCCCCGCAAGCCGACGAAGCCGCCCGTCAGGCGGCGCGCGATCAGCCATGCGGCGGATGGCCCCGATACCTCGCCATGATCGAGTCCCGCATACGCTTGCTGGCCGCTGCTGCCCAACGGCACGCCGACTTCGTTGCGCAGCAGCCAGCCCCGTTCGGCCGACAGGCTGCTTTCGCCGTCATAGCCGCGCACCGTGTAGCGCCCGCCGATGGCGAAGCGGTCTTGCGGCACCAGCGGCGTACGGTTGTGCTGCGTGCGCCAGCTGCCCGTGTAGTGCAGCGGCTGGCCAGCCAGCGTGAACGGCACCGACACGGCCGCGTCGGCCAGCAGCAAGCGCATGCGCGAGGTACCCTCGCCAAACGCTTCCTCGGGTGCGGCCAGCGCCTCCATCGCGCCCGTGCCGCGCCGGTATTGCAGGTTCACGTCCAGGGTCGCCTGGCCCAGGAATTCACGGTGGCCGATACCGATTTCCCAGCCGGCCATGCGGCGGCGCTGCACTTCCACTTCCGTGTCGTCGATGAAGTTTTGCGCGGAACGCTGCCAGCCCCGTAGCGACACCGTCGTCTTGCGCGAGGCGTCGCGGTAAACCAGGCGCGACAACTTGACTTCGCGATTCTGGCTGGCGCCGCTGTAGTTGTAGTCCTGGCTGATGCCGGCCACGGACTGGTGGTAATGGCTGTCGCTGACCGTGAAGGCCAGCAGCCAGTAGGCGTAGGGAATCGAATAATGCGCCACCATGCCGGCCGTGCCGCGCGGGCCGTCACGGTCACCGTCGACGTTCTGGTTCAGGCTCAGGTAAAACAGGTCGTTCAGGGTCAGCCAATGGTCATACGACAGGGTCACGCTGCCCTGCAGCTTGCCCGTCGAGCGCGAACCGCCATCGTCGAGGCCCAGCGCCAGGCGGAACGGCAAGCCCTGCTTCCACTGGATCTGCAGGTCGCTCTCGCCCGGCTTCGCATTGCCGCCCTCGGCCGGCATGATCTGGATATCGGCCTCGGCCGTCGGCACGCGCTTGAAGTTTTCCAGCGCCTGTTCCGTATCGCGCACATTGAGCAAGTCGCCAGGGCGCGCCGGCACGGCATTCCACCAGGTGGCGCGGGGATTCGTGCCGGGCGCAAAGCCGATCTGGCGGATGCGACCCGGTATCAAGGTCAAGGCCAGCGTACCCTTGCTCAAGTCCTGCGGTTCGGCCAGCACGCGCGTGGTGACGTAGCCGCGCGCGATGATGGCGTTCTGCAGCCGGCCCATCAGTACGTTGATGGCCTGCGTGCCCAGGCAGCGCCCAAGCGCAGAGTCCGGCGCACCCAGGTCGTCGCGCCCGGCGGCGGCCAGCGCCCACTGGAATTGCGCGGCGTCCTCGCCTCGCAACACAAGCTGGTCAATCGTAAAGCATGGCGATTCGCCCGCAGGCAGGCGGTTGGCGGACGCGGCCGCGGGCGTCTCGAGCAGGCGCACGTCGGGAGTGCGTTCCTGCTGCTGGCGCAGGAGGCGCTCACGTTCTTGCTGGCGGATAAGTTCTTGGCTGGCATCGTCGCGCTGGCTGGCGCCAGGCGGATTGGGAAGGGGCGGTGCAATTTCAGGACGGGTCTGCGCGGACACGGCGGTACACAAAGTACTGCTAAACAAAAATACACCGCACCATGGCGTCAAGCGCAGGTGCATATGTTGCCTTAGGTAATTATTTACGTAATGAAATTATAAATTAATTATTTCTATAGGGCAACTATATTTATTTCTTGAGAACTTTACCTCTTTGGTAACTACCTTTCAACTATCCAATTACCACTAGTAAGACAGGTGAGCAGGCGATGGTGCATCGACATGAGCCCATAAAAAAACCTGCCAAACAGGGCTTCAGCTAGCTCAGTCATTCCGATACACAAAGTTTCCCAAAAAAACTTACTCCAACTCGATGCTCAATGAGATAGCTAAAGTTCTGCATTTTTCAAACCAATAAACTGCTGCTACCCTCGCAAATACTCTCACCGGATATATCCATCCTGTCCGATTTGTCGCGGACTGGATGGCAGAGGCAAGCCCGTTCACTCATACGGGTCACCATACCTTGCGCTTTTCACTGCGCGAGTAAGACAGTCAGTCGAACCGTATACACATTTGAGAAACTGATGCGTACCCTATGGGCTGAGATCGGGTAAGAATACCCCCGGCCTCCCCATCGCCTTGATCGGCAAGCTGCGCACCCTGCGCATGCAGCGGGACGAGGCCAAGGTCGTGTAAGATTTACGAAGCTGACCACGCTCCACTTCCGCCAGTCAGGCCATCCACCTTGCGACCATCCTGATGGGCCCATCGGCATGGGCTATCAACCGGCGACGTATCGCTGGCAGCAAGGATTGCTTAGGCCACGCGCAGGAGTCGGGCGGCACTGTCAGCGTCATGTTAAAACTCGCCGGGATTCTCCCTGGCTTCAACCAAGGTAACAATGCAAGATGATCAGCACCCAACATCAGCCATCCCTGAACGTCAGATCAGGGCCACCTACGACGAATCGACCATCCGTGTCTATCAGGCCTATTCGGATGTGATCGCAGATGACGCATTAACGAACGGCACATTTACTTCGCCCCCATTCAAAATGGAACGCATGACGTGGATTAAACCGTCTTTCTTATGGATGATGTATCGCGCAGGCTGGGGATTCAAAGATGCTGGTCAGCAACGCATACTGGCGATCGATATCAGTCGAGCGGGATTTGAATGGGCACTGGAGCACGGCTGCCTGAGCCACGCGGATGCGTCCATGAGCAAGGACGAATGGTCGGCGAAAAAAGAGGCATCGCCCGTGCGCATCCAATGGGATCCAGAACGGGATCTGCTGTTGCGGCCGCAATCTCACAGAGCCATTCAGATCGGCCTCAGCAAAAAGGCGGTAGAACTTTACGTACATCAATGGATAACCAGGGTGGCGGATGTGACGCCGCTGGCCCATGCAATCCATGCGTTGCTCGCCCAAGAGAAATTTGAGGAAGCAAAGCACATGCTCCCGCAAGAAAAACCGTATTCGTCAGTATTTTATCCATCCTGAACCCTGACATCCAGAACTTGAGAGCGAGGTCAAGCAAGGTAGCTCATGCAACGCAGGCCACCTCTTAGCAAGCTCAACTGCGTCCAGCTCCCTCCCCTGCGCGGAGCGGGGTCAGATCCGGCATCCGTACACGATCTCAACATTGACCATGCCGACCGGAAGAAATACGAAACAAGGGATGCCGCCATGCCGCTCCCGGGCGGTAAAATCATTGCTGTTGACCAAGCTGTGGCTGGCAGAACGCTCTTGCTCCTGTCATCACCGTGGAGACAGCTGCACCACAGCCGGTCATTCACGAACGCTATATATTGAAAGGCAATATGTATGTCTGGCAACACCCATGTTTCTGAGCGCCTCAAAAGCTGCCGCGAGAATCTTAGTATCTCACAAGTGCTGCTTGCCGAACTGGCGGGCATCAATCCCACGCAACTGTATCGCTATGAATCAGGCAAAGCCAAACTGCTTATGGACGCGGCAGAGAAGATTGCCGCTGCCCTCGACGTCAGCACCGCCTGGCTTATGCATGGGACGTTACCCATCGCCAGAGGGACGCAAATCGACCCGCCAGTACCGGCCGGAGGGGCGCTGATCCTGCATTTTCTGGAACTTCCCCCCATGCTTGCCTCCGCCGTGAAGCGCCTGTCCATGCAAAATGGCTGTACCGTAGAAATAGCGCTGCTGGACCTCGCGCATCAAGGCCTCGAAGCCATCCCCAAAAAAACCTTGGATTGCGCCGAGTCCGCAAGCAAGAGCGAGAAATAACCGGATCACTACCTTGCTGAGAAGTCGCGGTAGATGGAGTAGTGCAGCTCACGGGGAAATACGCGCAGCGTGATCCATGCGCTGACCTGTAAAGTCAAAAACTGCCTGATGACTGGCTGAATTCATTGACCTGGGATCGCAGTGGAGACGTCAATGCACGCATTTCCTTGGCGCGACGGATCAACCGCACGCACATCAAAAAAATGGCCGTTGATAATTCTTTTTGAATTATCAACGACCATCAATTTTTCACTTTAAAATCAAACAGTTAAAGCGAGCTCATCATTCCCATTCGATGGTCGCCGGCGGCTTGCCCGAAATATCGTAGACGACGCGGTTGATGCCACGCACTTCATTGATGATGCGGTTGGAGACCTTGCCCAGCAAGCTGTGCGGCAGGTGCGCCCAGTGGGCCGTCATGAAGTCTTGCGTTTGCACGGCGCGCAGGGCCACCACGTATTCGTAGGTACGGCCATCGCCCATCACGCCCACCGATTTGACGGGCAGGAAGACGGCAAACGCCTGACTGGTCGCTTCGTACCAGTTCGCTGGCAGCGCGTCCGGGTCGACGGCCTGGCCAGCGACGAACTCGTACGGCGTATTGCGCAGCTCTTCGATGAAGATGGCATCGGCGCGGCGCAGCAGATCGGCATAGTCTTTCTTGACTTCGCCGAGGATGCGCACGCCCAGGCCCGGGCCCGGGAATGGGTGGCGGTAGACCATGTCATGCGGCAAGCCCAGGGCCACGCCCAGCTTGCGCACTTCGTCCTTGAACAGTTCGCGCAAGGGTTCCAGCAGCTTGAGCTTCATGGTGTCCGGCAAGCCGCCCACGTTGTGGTGGCTCTTGATGGTCTGGCCTTTCTTGCCCTTGCCGGCCGATTCGATCACGTCCGGGTAGATCGTGCCTTGCGCCAGCCATTTGGCGTTGACCAGCTTGCCCGATTCGACCTGGAAGACTTCGACGAATTCGCGGCCGATGATCTTGCGCTTTTGCTCGGGGTCAGTGACGCCGGCCAAATGGCCCATGAACTGGTCTTCCGCATCGACGCGGATGACTTTCACGCCCAGATTCTTGGCGAACATGTCCATCACCATCTTGCCTTCGTCGAGGCGCAACAGGCCGTGGTCGACAAAGACGCAGGTCAGCTGGTCGCCGATGGCGCGGTGGATCAGGGCAGCCGCGACGGACGAATCGACGCCGCCGGACAGGCCCAGGATGACGTCATCCGTACCGACTTGCGCGCGGATCTTTTCCACCGCTTCGCTGATGTAGTCAGGCATGTTCCAGTCCGACTTGCAGCCGCAGATTTCATGCACGAAGCGGCCGATCATGGCCTTGCCCTGCACCGTGTGCGTCACTTCCGGGTGGAATTGCACGCCGTAGAACTGGCGCTCTTCGTCGGCCATGGCGGCGATCGGGCAGCTCGGAGTGTTGCCCATCAGCTTGAAACCTGGCGGCATTTCCAGCACCTTGTCGCCGTGACTCATCCACACTTTCAGCATGCCGTGGCCTTCGTCGGTGACGAAGTCGGCAATACCGTTGAGCAGCTTGGTATGGCTGCGGGCGCGCACTTCGGCGTAGCCGAATTCGCGCACCAGGCCGTTTTCCACCTTGCCGCCCAGCTGGGCCGCCATGGTCTGCATGCCGTAGCAGATGCCCAGAACAGGCACGCCCAGCTCGAACACGGCTTGCGGCGCGCGCGGCGAATCTCCGTCCAGGGTGGAATTGTGGCTGCCCGACAGGATCACGCCGGCGGCGCCATAGTTGCGCACGAATTCATCGCTGACGTCATACGGGAAGACTTCGGAAAACACGCCGGAATCGCGCACGCGACGGGCGATCAACTGGGTGACTTGGGAACCGAAATCGAGAATGAGGATTTTAGAGTGCATGGTCGGAGCTTTATTCAGGGTCAATTGCAAAACCGGCGCACTGGGCGCCGGTCTGGACTTTCGCTACCACAATAGCGTAGCTGGAAAACTGTTCAGGGCAAGGCACTGGAACGCAGCCATGGACAGTTTCTCCAGTACGCTTACTCGGAGCGGTAGTTAGGCGCTTCTTTCGTGATCTGCACATCATGGACATGCGACTCGCGCATGCCGGCCGAGGTGATTTCCACGAATTCCGCTTTTTCGCGCAGTTCGTCGATGGTGGCGCAACCGCAGTAACCCATCGATTGACGCACGCCGCCCACCAGCTGGAAGATGATCGCCAGCACGCTGCCCTTGTAGGCCACGCGGCCTTCGATACCTTCAGGCACGAACTTGTCGGCCTTCATCGTGGCGTCCTGGAAATAACGGTCAGCCGAACCATCGGACATCGCGCCCAGCGAACCCATACCGCGGTACGACTTGTAGCTGCGGCCCTGGTACAGGATCACTTCGCCCGGTGCTTCTTCCGTGCCGGCAAACATGGAACCCATCATGACGGTCGAAGCGCCAGCGGCCAGCGCTTTCGAAATATCGCCCGAGAAGCGGATACCGCCGTCGGCGATACATGGCACGCCCGTGCCTTCCAGCGCTTCGGCCACGTTCGAGATGGCCGTGATTTGCGGCACGCCCACACCGGCGACGATACGCGTGGTGCAGATCGAGCCAGGACCGATGCCGACCTTGACCGCATCGGCGCCGTATTCGACCAGCGCCTTGGCGGCGGCGGCCGTAGCAATGTTGCCGCCAATCACTTCGACTTGCGGGTACTTGGTCTTGATCCAGCGTACGCGGTCGAGGATGCCTTGCGAGTGGCCGTGGGCCGTATCGACCACCAGCACGTCGACGCCGGCAGCGACCAGCAGGTCGATGCGTTCTTCATCCTTGGCGCCCACGCCGACGGCAGCGCCGACCAGCAGCTTGCCCTGGCTGTCTTTCGACGCGAACGGGTGGGAAGTCGACTTCTGGATATCCTTGACGGTGATCAGACCGCGCAGTTCGAATGCGTCGTTGACGACCAGCACGCGCTCCAGGCGGTGCTTGTTCATCAGGCGCTTGGCTTCGGCCGTATCGGCGTCTTCCTTGACGACCACGAGTTTTTCGCGCGGGGTCATCTTGGCGGAAGCTTCCGCGTCGAGTTCCTGCTCAAAGCGCAAATCGCGGTTGGTGATGATGCCGACGACTTCCTTGCCTTTGACAACAGGGAAACCGCTGATGCCGTATTGTTCCGTCAGGGCGATTACGTCGCGGATTTTCATTTCCGGCGGAATCGTGATCGGGTCGCGCAGCACGCCGGCTTCGAAACGCTTCACGCGGGCCACTTCACGTGCCTGGTCTTTCGGATTCAAATTCTTGTGAATGATGCCGATGCCGCCTTCCTGGGCCATCGCGATCGCGAGGCGGGCTTCCGTCACCGTATCCATGGCTGCGGACAGCAAGGGAATATTCAGGGTGATATTGCGGGTCAGGCGAGTTTTGAGGGACGTATCGGCGGGCAGAACGTTGGAGTAGGCTGGGACGAGCAGCACGTCATCGAATGTGAGTGCTTTTTGAAGTAGACGCATAGCATTTCCTATTGGCGCAAAAGCAGATTATACAGAAAAAAGCGCCCTCCGTCCTTGCAGCATAGAAAAGATATTTAGAAATAGCAAAAAAATGTCCCGCCAGGGCCAGCCGCCAGCCGCAGCCCTGCCCTCTTCCAGACCCGTCAGGTCTTGGCGGGCTTGCCGCTGGCACGCCGGCGGCGCGCTTCTTTCGGGTCCGCCTGCAGCGGACGGTACACCTCGATCCGGTCATGTTCGCGCAAAACGGTGTCCAACGGCTTCTTCTTGCCATAGATGCCGACCATATTCACGACCAGGTCGATGCCGGGGACTTCCTGCAGCAAGCCGCTCTGCTCCACCGCCTGCCCGATGGTGGCGCCTGCAGCCACCGTCAATGAGCGCAGAAAGCTGCTATCGGGCAAGGCGTAGCAGACTTGCACCTGGATGCTCACTTCAGCCATACACCGTCTCCGCGCGCTTGCAGAAGGAATCGACCATGCTGTTGGCGATCATGCCGAAGACGGGGCCGATGATCTGCTCGAGCACGCGGCTGGAAAACTCGTAGTGCAGGTCCAGTTCGATCTTGCACGCATCTTCGCGCAGGGCCTTGAAGGTCCACACGCCGTCGAGGGTCTTGAAAGGACCGTCCACCAGCTTCATCTTGATGGAGCTCGGCGGCACGTTCTCGTTGGACGTGGTGAAGCTTTGGCGCACGCCGTGGTAATGTATGCCCACGCTGGCGACGACCGTGTTCTCGCCCCGCTCGCGAATCTCGACCGCACCGCACCAGGGCAGGAATTTGGGATAATCCTCCACCGCCGCCACCAGCGCGAACATTTGTTCGGCGCTATAGCCGAGAAAAACTGATTTATGTACTACTGCCATTGAAGAACCATTTGCTATGATGTTGGATACATTTGATTTTATCGCGCTTGCGCGAGACAGTAGTTTAACCGACCCGCGCACATTTACCATCTCATGACCATAGCAGACAACAGAAAAGCCTTCCACGACTACTTTATCGAGGATCGCTACGAAGCCGGCATCGTGCTGGAAGGCTGGGAAGTCAAAGCCATCCGCGACGCCCGCGTACAAATCAAGGAAGCCTACGTTGTCGTCCGCGGCGATGAACTCTTCCTGTTCGGCGCGCATATCAGCGCCCTGCCGACCGCCTCTACCCACATCCACCCGGAAGCCGTACGCACGCGCAAGCTGCTGCTGCACCGCACGGAAATGGATAAACTGATCGGCAAGGTGGAACGCTCCGGCTATACGCTGGTGCCGCTCAACCTGCACTACAAGGGCGGCCGCGTCAAATGCGAAATCGGCCTGGCAAAAGGCAAGAAACAGCACGACAAGCGGGCAGCGGAACGCGACCGCGACGGCGCGCGCGAAGTGCAGGCGGCAATGAAGTCGCACCGCCGCTGATCCGGCACCACGCGCAGCGAGTTGCGCCAATACCACCAAGCCCGGCTATATGCCGGGTTTTATTTTGACTGTGCCTGCGGCAAACGGAAATGCACAGCGCAATGGGATGAAAACAGGAAAAGGAAGAAATATTGCGGGAATAAGACAGATATTATCGAAAATACCATGGAGATAAGCGAATGAATCAGCTTTGCCTGCCTGGCCAAAGACGATTAATCAGGAAAGTTCCGGATGCTTGCATGCTGCCTTGTACTACACCTGTACTACTCCACAGGACAAGCATCCGAATGAACGGTTTTTTAAACCTTCAGGATCAAACCTTCAGCAGATCGCGCGACTTGCCCGAATCGGTCCACTCTTTGACCCATTTCGGTTGACGGCCACGGCCAGTCCATTGCTGCGTCGCATCATCCGGATTGCGATAGCGTACTGCGACCGTGCCGGTTTTAGCGCGGATACCGGTACCAACCAGATCTTTTACGGAAACGCCAACGCTCTGGGCGATTGCCAGGATTTGTTCACGCGCTTTGGACAGATCGTCCTGTTCGCGTTTCTTCATTTGCTTCTTGATGTCGTCCTGCAAGGTGCGCAGTTCGGACAGGGATAAGCTGGACAGATCCATGATATTTCCTTGTGTGAGTTGAAAAATATAACTGAACAGTTAAATTCTATCCAATTGTAACGCGACTGAGGTGATTTTTCTTGAGATTTGATTGTTTTTTACAATTCTCTTACCAAAAACCCGACTTCCCCGACCTTCAGATGATGTAAGTCTTCAATCCAGGGAGCGGACATCGCGCCGGACCGACTGTCTGCGCCGACTCCCCTTCCTTGTGCGATCACGATTCAATGCAGCACCATCGGCAGTATTTATTTTGCAGCACTTTCTACCTCATTGCAATTTATAGTAATCATAAATTGCAATTCAAAATATACATGGGAGCAATACTATCGCCAATTATGCATCGGCTCCCAAACACTACCCAAGTATCCGCCGCGGATATCGGTTGAATCATCGCAATGCATGAGCAGCAGATTCTACTTCAATCAAAAAGATAAGCGTCGCACGGCAGCATATAATCCCGAAAGTGCGCACAGCATAGCATAAAGAAAATATTTTCAACATTGCCATTTAGAACGCAGATACTCGAGCCCTGTTGCCAGCATATATTCCAGCAGCGCAAATGAAAACTGCCCGCGATATGGCGGGCAGTTTTGACGACTAACTTGCTACGAGTTTGCTATTCACCAGGCAATCAGGGAATCGCCACGCCGCTTTTCGGCTTTTGCGTTTTCACCACCTGCATCGCCGTGGCGATCAAACCGCTCATATCGCCCAGATTGGCCGGCACGATAATCGAGTTATTTGTTTTCGCCAATTGCGCGAACGCGCCCACATACTGCTCGGCCACTTTCAGGTTGACAGCATCTTCGCCGCCCGGCTCGCGGATGGCGGCGCCCACCTGGCGCAGCGCCTCGGCACTGGCTTGCGCCAGCGCGACGATGGCCGTGGCCTGGCCTTCGGCACGGTTGATCGACGCCTGCTTTTCGCCTTCCGAGCGGGCAATCGCCGCTTCGCGCTCGCCGCTGGCGATATTGATCTGCTCCTGCTTGCGCCCTTCCGAGGCGGCAATCAGCGCGCGCTTTTCGCGTTCAGCCGTAATCTGCGCCTGCATCGCATGCAGAATTTCCTTGGGCGGCGTCAAATCCTTGATTTCATAGCGCAATACCTTGACGCCCCAATTCGCCGCCGATTCATCGATGGCATTCACGATGGCCGTATTGATATGGTCGCGTTCTTCAAATGTCTTGTCGAGTTCCATTTTACCGATCACCGAACGCAAGGTCGTTTGCGCCAGTTGCGTAATGGCGGCGATATAATTCGACGAGCCATACGAAGCACGCATGGCGTCGGTAATCTGGAAATACAGAATGCCATCGACCTGCAATTGCGTATTGTCGCGCGTAATACATACCTGCGGCGGCACGTCGAGCGGAATTTCCTTGAGCACGTGCTTGTAGGCGATACGGTCGACAAAAGGCACGACGATATTCAAGCCAGGCCCCAATACCGCATGGAACTTGCCCAGGCGCTCCACCACCCAGGCATGCTGCTGCGGTACCACATTGACCGTCTTGAAGACAAATACCAATGCCAGCAATAACAAGATCAACGACATGCTTCCGATGCTTACTTCCATAATCTACTCTCCAGGTTATCCAACAATCAAACGGCTGCCACGCACGGCGCGTATGGTGTAATGGCCGGCTTGCGTATCGCTGCCGGGAATCAGTTCCACATCCCACAAGGCGCCGCGGTACATGACGCGCGCCGCGCCATCGACCCAATGCGCGACCGCCACGCTTTGGCCGATATCGAGATTGACATTCGGATCCTGCGCCGCATCGCGCCGCGCCGCCTTGCCAAAACGGCTGCGCCGCAATAACAGGGTGGCCGCCACGCCGACAATGGCGGCCGTCAGGGCTTGCCAGCCGCCATTGCCGCCCGCCAGCGCCACCAGTCCTCCGGCACTGATACCGATGGCGATCATCAGCAAATAAAACGTGCCCGTAAACAGCTCCAGGATCAATACCGCGCCAGCCGCCACAAACCAGCCTACCCATTCAGCCATGATGCCTCCATCTTTGCGAATCCGAAAATAAAAAACCCCGCAGCCTATATAAGCGACGGGGTTTAATGCGTATTACTGCCTGATATTATTCTTGCCAAACACCTATATACAAGCAGTCTAACGCAATTCCTGATGGCGTCAATAGGCAGGGGCGAATTAGCGCCGCAGGCCCGGCAATTACTCTTCCAGCAGGCTGCGCAGCATCCACGCCGTCTTTTCATGCAAATCGAGGCGCTGCGTGATCAGGTCGGCCGTCGGCTGGTCATTGGCTTTTTCCAGCAGCGGGAACAGGCGGCGCGCCGTGCGCGCGGTCGCTTCCTGTGCCGATACCAGGTGGCTGACCATATCCAGCGCCGGCGGCACACCGTCGATTTCCTTGATCGAGGCCAGCTTGACGAATTCCTTGTAGGTGCCGGGCGCAGGATAGCCGAGGGCGCGGATGCGCTCGGCGATCAGGTCCAGCGCGGCCCACTGTTCCGTGTATTGCGTCATGAACATCAGGTGCAGGGTGTTGAACATCGGCCCCTTGACGTTCCAGTGAAAATTATGGGTCATCAGGTACAAGGTGTAGCTGTCGGCCAGCAGGCCGGACAGGCCTTCCGCAATCTTCGCGCGGTCCGCCTCGGAAATGCCGATGTCGATCTTTGCCACTTTGCTCGGTTTCTTGCTTGCCATGAGAACTCCCGTTTCAATGTATTGGTGGAATCATTTTAGCTGATCTGGCGCAATGCCATCGAATACAGGCGTGCGCCGCATGGCAGGCATAAAAAAACCCGCTGCCGGGTGAGCGGCAGCGGGTTTTCAGAGGGCGGACAAGACGCTTACGCTTTCAGCGCAGCGAGCTTTTGCCAGGTATCGATCACCGAGTCCGGGTTCAGCGACATCGATTCGATGCCCTGTTCCATCAGCCAGACGGCGAAGTCCGGATGGTCGGAAGGCCCCTGGCCGCAAATGCCGATGTACTTGCCGCGTGCCAGGCAAGCCTTGATGGCCAGGGCCAGCAGGGCTTTCACGGCAGGATCGCGCTCGTCGAAGTCGGCGGCCAGCAATTCCATGCCGGAATCGCGGTCCAGGCCCAGGGTCAGCTGGGTCAGATCGTTCGAACCGATCGAGAAGCCGTCGAAATGGTCGAGGAACTGGTCGGCCAGGATGGCGTTCGACGGCACTTCGCACATCATGATGACGCGCAAGTCGTTCTCGCCGCGCTTCAAGCCATTCTTCGCCAGCAGGTCGATGACTTTCTCGGCCTGGCCCAGGGTGCGCACGAATGGCACCATGATTTCCACGTTCGTCAGGCCCATGTCGTTGCGCACGCGCTTCATCGCTTCGCATTCCATGTTGAACGCTTCGGAGAAGTCGGCCGACAGGTAGCGCGCCGCGCCGCGGAAGCCCAGCATCGGGTTTTCCTCGTCCGGCTCGTAGCGCGAACCGCCGATCAGCTTCTTGTACTCGTTCGACTTGAAGTCGGACAGGCGCACGATGACTTTTTTCGGCCAGAACGCGGCGGCGATGGTGGCGATGCCTTCGGCCAGCTTGTCGATGTAGAACGCTTTTGGCGAAGCGTGGCCGCGCGCCACCGATTCCACGGCCTTTTTCAGGTCGGCATCGATGTTCGGGTATTCCAGGATCGCGCGCGGGTGCACACCAATATTGTTATTGATGATGAATTCCAGGCGCGCCAGGCCCACGCCCGCATTCGGCACGGACTGGAAGTCGAACGCCAGCTGCGGATTGCCCACGTTGAGCATGATCTTGGTGTCGAGCTTCGGCAATTCGCCGCGCGACACTTCCGACACTTCCGTTTCCAGCAAGCCATCGTAGATCTTGCCTTCGTCGCCTTCGGAGCACACCACGGTGACGAAGGTGCCGTCTTTCAGCACGTCGGTGGCGTTACCGCAGCCGACGACGGCAGGCACGCCCAGCTCACGCGCAATAATTGCCGCGTGGCAAGTGCGACCGCCACGGTTGGTGACGATGGCCGAAGCGCGCTTCATGACCGGTTCCCAGTTCGGGTCCGTCATGTCGGCAACGAGCACGTCGCCTGGCTGCACGCGTTCCATGTCGGCCGGGTCGTGGATCACGCGCACGGGGCCGGCGCCGATCTTCTGGCCGATGGCGCGGCCGGAGGTCAGCACGGTGCCGGTGCTTTTCAGCTTGAAGCGCTCCTGCACGTCGGTCGCCTTTTGCTGCGACTTGACGGTTTCAGGACGCGCCTGCAGGATGTACAGCTTGCCGTCGCGGCCATCCTTGCCCCACTCGATGTCCATCGGACGGCCGTAGTGGTTTTCGATGATGACGGCATATTTTGCCAGTTCCACCACTTCGCTGTCGTTCAGCGAGTAGCGGTTGCGCATTTCGACGGGCACGTCGACGGTTTTCACGGAACGGCCGGCTTTCGCTTCGTTCGTGAATTCCATCTTCAGCAGTTTCGAGCCGATATTGCGGCGGATCACGGGCGACTTGCCTTTTTCCAGCATCGGCTTGTGCACATAGAATTCGTCGGGATTGACGGCGCCCTGCACCACGGTTTCGCCCAGGCCGTAGCTGGAAGTGACGAAGACCACGTCCTTGAAGCCCGATTCGGTATCGATGGTAAACATCACGCCGGCCGCGCCCAGGTCGGAGCGCACCATGCGCTGCACGCCGGCCGACAGGGCCACTTCAGCGTGCGTAAAGCCCTTGTGCACGCGGTAGGAGATGGCGCGGTCGTTGTACAGCGACGCGAACACCTGCTTCATGGCCTCGAGCACATTGTCGATGCCGACCACGTTCAGGAAGGTTTCTTGCTGACCAGCAAAAGACGCGTCCGGCAAGTCTTCCGCCGTGGCCGAGGAACGCACGGCAAACGACATTTCGGTGTCGGAATCGGCCACCAGCTTGGCGTAGAACTGGTCGATTTCGGCGGCCAGGCGTGGCTGGAATGGCGTTTCCACGATCCATTGACGGATCTCGGCGCCGGCTTGCGCCAGCGAGCGCACGTCATCGATGTTCAGCCCTTCGAGGCGCTGGGCGATGCGTTCGGCCAGCGGCAAGCCGCCGTTGGCGCTATATGACAGGAAATCGCGGAATGCCTGCGCCGTGGTGGCAAAGCCACCGGGCACGCGCACGCCGGCTTCCGCCAGTTGGCTGATCATTTCGCCCAGGGAGGCGTTCTTGCCGCCGACGGATTCGACATCCGTCATGCGCAAATGCTCGAACGAGGCAACATACACCGCGTCCTTGTCTTCCTGCTGTTGCGATACTGCGTTGGTCATAATGACACCCTTACTGATGATAGAAATCTTTACGCGCGGCGCACAGACAGTCTTCTTGTTATTCTTGGCGTCGTGCAGCACAATCATACCGTTGCAGCCATTTTACCTTGTGCGGCGCAAATTGACGACGCACAATCTTGATCCGAAAACCCATGACACAAGAACCACGCCCTCCTCTGCCCTCCGCGGCCCGCACCGTCTTCTTCGTTTCCGACGGCACCGGCATCACCGCCGAGACGTTCGGCCACTCGGTGCTGACGCAGTTCGATCTGCGCTTCCGCCAGATCCGCCTGCCCTTCATCGATACCATGGACAAGGCCTACGAGGCGGCGCGCAAGATCAACGAAGCCTTCGCCACCGATGGCCAGCGCCCGATCATTTTCTCGACCCTGGTGAAGAACGACCTGTCGGCCGTGATCCGCAAGTCCAGCGGCATGCACATGGACCTGATCCAGACCTTTGTCGCCCCGCTGGAGCAGGAGCTGGGCGTGATGTCGACCCATACCATCGGGCGCTCGCACAACATCGTCGACAGCGAGGAATACAAGAACCGCATCGAGGCGATCAACTATTCGCTGGCGCACGACGATGGCCAGTCGCACAAGAACCTGTCGTCGGCCGATGTCATTCTGGTGGGTGTTTCGCGCTCTGGCAAGACCCCGACCAGCCTGTACCTGGCCATGCAATACGGCATCAAGGCGGCCAATTATCCGCTGATTCCCGACGATTTCGAGCGCGACAAGCTGCCATCGGCCTTGCTGGAATTTAAGAATAAAATTTTCGGATTGAGCATTACGCCCGAACGTTTGTCGGAAATACGCAACGAAAGACGCGCTGGAAGCAAGTATGCGGCCATCGAAAACTGCCGTTACGAGGTCAACGAGGCGGAAAAAATGATGAAACGCGAGGGTATCCGCTGGCTGTCGTCGACCACCAAGTCGATCGAAGAGATCTCCACGACGATCCTGCAAGAGATCAAGCCGAACCGCCGCGAGTACTAGAACGCTTGACCAAACCTGCTGCGCGTCGGTATAGGCGGCTTGCGATGCTCACCGTACTAGAAGTACGGTTGCGCTTCTCGGCCACCTCTCCCTTCCGCTCGCTACGGTTTTGTCAGGCGTTCGTTTCGCTCGAAAGCACCGTCAGCGCGGCGACCAGCTGATCGAGTTCGCTGGTCTGCGTCGTGATGGCCACCGTGGCGCGCACGATGTCGGTATCGCCGATATTGCGCTCCACCGTGAAGATGCCAAAGCGCTGCAGCAAGGCTTGCTGCAACTGGCGCGCGCTCATGCCGTCGACGGCAAACGCCACCAGTGCCGTGCCCCGTTTCGCATCGAGCGGCGACAAGATGCGCACGCCGGGCAGCTGCGCGGCGCGACTGACCCAGTAATCGCGCAGCCAGGCCAGACGCTCCATCTTGGCCGACGTGCCGCCCAGGCGCGCATGAAAATCCAATGCGGCAGGCACGGCCAGGATGGCGCCGATCGGCGGCATGCCCATGTGCAGCCGGCTGCGGATATCATCCAACGGATAATCCTCGTCGCCCAAATGCGGCTCGATCTTGTGCAGCTGCGAGGCGCGGATATACACGACACCCAGTCCCGCCGGCGCCCCCAGCCATTTGTGCAGATTGAAACCGGCGAAATCGACGCCCAGGGCCTGCACGTCCACGTCGACCTGCCCCAGCGCATGGGCGCTGTCGAGCAGCACGTCGATACCATGCTCGCGCGCCAGCGCCATGATCTCCCGCACCGGCAGTTGCTGGCCGTTGGCCGGTGTCACCTGCGACAGCAGCAGCAATTTGGGCTGGACGGCCTGGCGCATGGCTTGCGCGTAACGGGCGACGATCTCGGCATCGCTGATGGGCAAGCGCAATGTGACTTGCGTGCTGGTGACGCCACGGCGCTGCGCCAGCCAGCGCATGGCCGTGCGCATGGCCGGATAGTCGAGATTACTCCACAGCACCGTATCGCCGGGCGCCAGGCCGTGGTATTGCGTGATCAGCACCTGCATGGACTCGGTGCCGCTGCGCGTCAGCAGGATTTCGTGCGGTTCCGCATGGATCAGTTCCGCGACGCGCCAGCGCAGGATATCCACATGCGTGCGCGTGAACTCGCCGCGCACGAAAGGACTCAGCTGTTCATTGGTGTAGCGCACGGCCTGCTCGAAGGCCGCTTGCACGGGCGCGGCCATGGCGCCGAAATAGCCGTGTTCGAGATTGACGATGGCGTCCGGCGGCGCAGGATACAAGGCGGCCACCTGGCACCACCAGGCTTCGTCCCGGGCCGCACCGTCGGCAAGCAGGGGGAAGGACATGGCTACCCTGTTCAGGCCTGGCCCTGGCGCAGCTGCTCGAAGAAGCAGACGGCGGCGCAGGCGGCCACGTTCAGCGATTCGATCTGGCCCAGGTGGGGAATGACCACCTGGTGCGTGGCCATCGACAATAAATCATCGGCGACGCCCTGCCCTTCATGGCCGAAGAGCCAGGCGACCGGTTGGCGCAGGTCGACGTCGTACAATCGCTGCGTGGCATAGCCGCTGGTGGCGAGCGTCGCCACCTTGGCACCGGAAACGAGCGCTGCCAGGTCGACGTTTTCAAAGATGTCGAGCACGAAGTGTGCGCCCATCGCCGCGCGCAGCACCTTCGGCGACCAGCAGAAGGCCGTGCCGGCGCTGCAATACACCTGCGTGATGCCGGCGGCCGCCGCGCTGCGCAGGATGGAACCCACGTTGCCCGGATCTTGCAGGTTATCGAGCAGCACGGCCGACACGCTCAGCGGCTGCGTGACGGCCCGTTCCGGCGTCTCGATGAGGAACATCACGCCCACGCCGTGCTCGACCTGGCTCACCGCGTGATACAGCGCGTCGGGCAAGCCCAGCACGTGCGCGCGCTGGCTTTCCAGCTGGCCGACGATGTCCGCCACTTCCGGGTTCTGCAAGGCGCTTTCGCTGACGATGCACTGCTCCGGCATGCCGCGCAGCTGCAGGTAGGACTGGCACAGGTGTACACCGTCGAGCAGGGTGCGGCCCGACTTGCGGCGCGCCTGCGAACTGCCCGCCAGTTTCAGCAAATCCTTGTATTGCGCATTGTCGCGCGAAGTAATCGTCTTCATGCCACCACCTCCTGTCCGCCAAACAGGGCGATCACGTTGCGCACGGGTGCGAACGAGCGGCGGTGCACGGGCGAGGCGCCGTGCAGGTGCAGGCGCTCCAGGTGCAATTTGGTGCCATAGCCCTTGTGCTGGTCGAAGCAGTATTCGGGATAGGCCGCATGCAGGTGCACCAGCGCCGCGTCGCGCGCCGTCTTGGCCAGGATCGAGGCGGCGGAAATCGAATCGACCTTGTCGTCGCCGCCGATGATGGCCATGCCGCGTATCGGCATCACGGGGCAGCGGTTGCCGTCGATCAGGGCCAGGGTCGGCACGGTGGCCAACGCTTCGACGGCGCGGCGCATGGCCAGCATCGACGCCTGCAAAATGTTCAGGCGGTCGATTTCCTCTTCCGACGCTTCAGCGATGGCCCAGGCGAGGGCCTTGGCCTTGATCTGCGGTGCCAGCAGGTCGCGCCTGGCTTCGGTGAGCTTTTTCGAATCGCGCAAGCCGTCGATGGGCTGGTTCGGGTCGAGGATCACGGCGGCGGCGAACACGGGGCCGGCCAGCGGACCGCGCCCTGCCTCGTCGACGCCGCAGATGATTTCATCGAGCGAGAATGGCAAGTCGTCAAACAGGCCGGGATAGATATTTTTCACGTTGAATCTTTGGTTGGGTATTGCGGTTGAAGCGGTGATCGGGAGCTACTTGCGGTTGGCGGCGATGACTTGCATGACGGCGTTGGCGCTTTCGCGCGCGCTGTCGCGCAGCAGGCTGTGGTGCATGTCCGTGAAGCGCTGCACCAGGCGCAGGCGGCCCGGCACGTCGCTCAGCTGCTGCCACATGGCCTCGGCCAGCGCTTCCGGGCTGGCCGCGTTTTGCAGCAGCTCGGGCACCAGGTAGTCGCGCGCCAGAATGTTGGGCAAACCGATCCACGGCTGATAGCCCATGTGGCGCATGATTTCCCACGAGGCGCGCATCATCTTGTAGGCGATGACCATGGGTTTCTTGTACAACGCCACTTCCAGCGAGGCCGTGCCCGACGCCACCAGCACCGCATCGGCGGCGCAGATGGCCGTGTGCGAGCCGCCATCCGTCAGCAGTATCTCGACGTCCTGCAGGCCCGCCTCGCGGATCAGCTGCAAAAAGTACTGGCGCTGTTTTTCACCGGCCATGGGCGCGACGAAACGCAGGGAGCGGTCGCGCGCCAGCAGCAGCTTGCAGGCGGCCACGAACGCCACCGTATTGTATTTAAGCTCGCCCATGCGGCTGCCCGGCATCAGGGTCACGACGTTCGCGTCTTCCGGCAAGCCCAGGGTGCGGCGCGCGGCCGCTTCGTCGGGCTGCAACGGGATCATTTCGGCCAGCGGATGGCCGACATAGGTGACGGGCACGCCTGCCTTGCGGTAGATCTCTTCCTCGAACGGGAAGATCACCAGCATATGCGAGACGGCCTTGATGATTTTCTTGATGCGCCCGCCGCGCCAGGCCCAGATCTGCGGCCCGATGTAGTGCACGGTGGGGATGCCGCCTTCCTTGAGCTGCTGTTCCAGGCCCAGATTGAAGCCGGGATAGTCGGCGCCGATGAAGACGGCGGGACGCTCGGCCAGCAACTGGTCGCGCAGCGCGTTCTGGATGCCCTTGATTTCGCGGTAGCGGGGAATGATTTCGAACAGGCCCCGTACCGTCAGCTTGTCGAGCGGCCAGTCGGAAACAAAGCCCTGCCTGGCCATGTGCTCGCCGCCGATACCGTGGAAGCGCGTGCCGGGCAGCTGCGGCACGAGGCCGGACAGCAGCCGGCTGGCCAGCAGGTCGCCCGACACCTCGCCGGCGACGATGGCGACGTTGGCGACACCGAGGCCGCTGGCCTGGTCAGCGGACGATGCCACGCGAGGCCACGCCAAGGAATTCGCGCATGGCGCGAATGTGTTCCGCCACCTCGGGCGACGACGCCGCTTCTTCTTCGAACAGGGCTGCCTTCGATTCCTCCAGGGTCAGTCCCGAGCGGTAGATGAGTTTATACGCGGTGCGTATGCCGTTGATCTGCTCGCGCGTAAAGCCGCGGCGTTTCAAGCCCTCGATATTGACGCCATGCGCCTGCGCCGGATTGCCGTTCAACAGAACAAAAGGCGGCACGTCCTGCGTCAGGCTGGTGCTCATGCCGACAAAGGCGTGCGCGCCGATCTTGCAGAACTGGTGCACATTGGCGAAGCCGCTCATGATGACCCAGTCGCCGATCTCCACGTGGCCCGCCAGCTGGGCGTTGTTCGAAAAAATCGTGTTATTGCCCACCAGGCAATCGTGCGCCAGGTGCACGTATGCCGAAATCCAGTTGTCGTTGCCCAGGCGCGTCACGCCGCCGCCCTGCACGGTACCCGTGTTGAAGGTGCAGAATTCGCGGATGGTGTTGCGGTCGCCGATTTCCAGGCGCGTCGCCTCTCCTGCCCATTTTTTATCCTGCGGCTGCGCGCCGATGGAAGAAAACTGGAACAGGTGGTTGTCGCTGCCAATCGTCGTGTGGCCGTCGATGACCACGTGCGGGCCGACCTTGGTGCCGGCGCCGATGCGCACGTGCGGACCGATGATGGTGTACGGGCCCACCTCGACCGAGCTGTCGAGCTCGGCCTTCGGATCGATGACTGCCGTGGAGTGGATGGCCGCCATCTTACTGCCCCGCTGGCTGGCTCGCAGACTGGCTCGCATCCTGCGCGCTGCGGATGGTGCACATCAGTTCCGCTTCCAGCGCCACTTTGCCGTCGACGGAGCCGACTGCCTTGTATTTCCAGATGCCGCGCGAGACGCGCAGGATTTCCACATCCATCTTCAGCTGGTCGCCCGGTTCGACAGGACGCTTGAAGCGCGCATTGTCGATGCCGACAAAGTACACCACCGAATTCTCGTCCGGTTTCACGCCCATCGACAGGAACGACAGCAAGGCCGCCGTTTGCGCCAGCGCTTCGATCATCAGCACGCCGGGCATGACCGGCTTGTGCGGGAAATGGCCCTGGAAGAACTCTTCGTTGACCGTCACGTTCTTGATGGCGGTGATGGTTTTGTTCGCTTCCCAGTCCAGCACGCGGTCAACCAGCAGCAGCGGATAGCGGTGCGGCAGCAGCGATTTGATGGCCAGGATGTCGAGGGTCTTTTTTTCAGTAGTCATTTTTCGTCTTGCGTGGTCAGTGTTTTAATTGTTTTTTCAAGCGCGCGGATCTTCTCGCGCATGCTTGACAGGTTGCGCACGATGGCGGCGCTCTTTTCCCAGTCGGCGTTCTTGGCCAGCGGATAAAAACCCGTGTACTGCCCCGGCTCCGCGATCGAACGCGAGACCATGCTGCCCGAGCCCACGTGGACGCGGTCGGCAATGGTCAGGTGGCCCAGCACCATGGCGGCGCCGCCAAAGGTGCAGTACTTGCCGATGATGGCGCTGCCGGCCACGCCGACGCAGCCGGCCATGGCCGTGTGCGCGCCGATGCGGCAGTTGTGGCCGATCTGGATCTGGTTATCGAGCTTGACGCCATCTTCGATGATGGTGTCGGCCAGTGCGCCGCGGTCGATGGTGGTGTTGGCGCCGATATCGACATCGTCACCGATCACCACCCTGCCCGTCTGCGGAATCTTGATATACACGCCGCCTTCGTTGGCGAAGCCGAATCCGTCGGTGCCGATCACGGCACCCGAATGGATGATGCCGCGCTGGCCGATCACGCAGCGCGCATGGAAGGTCACGTTGGCCAGCAGCTGCGTGCCCGCGCCGATGACGGCGTCGCGCCCCACCACGCAGCCAGGCCCGATGACGCAGCCGGCACCGATCACGGCACCCGCTTCGATCACCGCATGCGCGCCGACGGAGGCGCTGGCGTCAACCTGCGCGCTGGCGTCGACAAAGGCGCCCGGGTGGATGCCGACCGGGGCCTTGATCTCGTGCAAGGCGGCGAAATACTGCGCCGCGCGCGCGAAATACACATAGGGATTCGGTGTGACGATGCGCGCGCCCGCGTACTCGTCGCCGATCAGCGCGTCGTCGGCCGGCGTGAGGATCAGCGCCGCAGCGCCGCTCTGGGCCGCCTGTGCGCGGAATTTGGTATTGCTGAGAAAGCTGATGTGCGAAGCGCCGGCGTCGGCCAGCGGTGCGATGCCTGAGACTTCCAGGTTCGGATCGCCCGCCAATTGCCCGCCGAAGCGTTCGACCAATTCTCCTAGTCGAGTGCCCATCTGATTACCTTTATAAATACGCCTGCCAGTGCACGCAGAGCATGCACTGGCAGGCTTGAAACCGTTTCGATTACTTGTCCAGCGCCTTCAAGACCTTGTCGGTGATGTCGATGCGCGGGCTGGCCCACAGGGCTTCCTGCAGCACGATGTCATATCCTTCGATATGCGCCATCTGCTGGATGATGGTGTTGGCTTTTTCCGCGATGGCGCTGCGCTCTTCGTTCGTGCGCTGGCTCAGGTCTTCGCGGAACTCACGCTGGCGGCGCTGCAGCTCCTTGTCCAGCTCGAAAAACTCGCGCTGGCGCTTGGCGCGCTCCGCCTCGCTCAAGGTCGGCATGTCCTTTTCCAGGGCTTCGTTGGCGACCTTGAAGCGGGCCGCCAGTTCCTGCACGGCTTTTTCACGCGAGCGGAACTCTTCGGCCAGCTTGGCGCTGGCCAGCTTGGCCAGCCTCGATTCGTTATAAATACGTTCGCTGCTGATCCAGGCGATCTTCGACTCCTGAGCCTGCGCCTGCACCGGCAACAGCGAACTCCAGCACAATGCAATCATGGCAAGGGACTTGGGCAGGGTGGCGGATGCGGTGTTCATGATACTCCATGGTCAAAAAGTAAAAGCTGTCGCCCCGTTTCAGATGGCCGGTTAGAAACCGGTGCCCATCTGGAACTGGAAGCGCTCCAGGCGGTCCGTCGGCTTGGCGTTCAGCGGCTTGGCATAGCTCAGCTTGAGCGGGCCCACCGGTGAAATCCAGCTGATGCCCAAGCCAGCAGAATAGCGCAATTGCGAAATCCGCATTTTTTCGCCTTCCTGGTAGACCTGGCCGCCGTCAAGGAAACCGAACCAGCGCAGGCTGCGGTCATTGCCCGAACCGGGGAATGGCATCTGCAGTTCCGCGTTACCGATCAGGCGCGAAGCGCCGCCCAGGGCATCGTTGGTGCTCGGTTCAACCGCGCCCAGCGAGGAACTCAGATAGCCGCGCACCGAACCGATGCCGCCGCCGTAGAAGTTCTTGAAGACCGGATACACGTGCTTGCCGATACCGTGGCCGTAATCGATCTCGCCCTTCAGCGCCAGGGTGACCTTGCTGAACAGCGGACGGAAGTACTGGTGCTCATAGATGGCACGGAAGTACTTCTGGTCGCCGATCAGGTCAGCCTCCAGGTTGACGCGCTGGTAGCGGCCGATCGATGGCGTCAGGGCGCTGTCGCGGCTGTCGCGCTGCCATGCCGCCGTCAGCGGGATGGAATTGGTGGTGGCCGAACCGATACCGTCGGACGGGCCGCCATTGTCCACCACGTACTGCTTGAAGCGGATCGGGCTGGTGACGTCGGTCTCGATGCGCGAGCGCTCGCCGCCGATACCGAAGAAGACGGTGTCGACTTCCGAGAACGGCACGCCGAAACTGACGCGGCCACCGGTTTGCTTGATCTTGTAGCTGCCGATGTTCAGCGCCGGCGGTTCCGTCGTCCGCAGGTAGACTTCAAAGCTGCGCGAAATGCCGTCGTCCGTGAAGTACGGATTGGTTTGCGAAAACGCAATCGTGCGGCTGTAATGGCTGGTATTGAGTTCAATGCCGACCGTGTTGCCGCTACCGGCAAAGTTGGCCTGCGAAATCGACGCCGACAGGGTGAATTTCTCCGATTGCGAGAAAGCGCCGCCGATCAGGAAGTTACCCGTTGGTTTTTCCACCACCGTCACGTTGACGTCGACCTGGTCGGTCGTGCCCTGCGCTTCCGGCGTGTCGATGGTCACGTCCTTGAAGTAGCCCAGACGGTCGACACGGTCGCGCGACAGCTTGATCTTGTTGCTGTCATACCAGGACGATTCGAACTGGCGGAATTCGCGGCGGATGACTTCATCGCGCGTGGTGGTATTGCCTGCGATATTCATGTGGCGCACGTAGACGCGCTTGCCCGGATCGATGAAGAAGGTGAAACCGACTTCATGCTTTTCACGGTTGATTTCCGGATTGGCGTTGACGTTGGCAAACGCGTAGCCGAACGTGGCCAGACGGTCCTGGATGCGCTTGTTCGTCGCCGTCAGGCGCGCGCCCGAATAGATTTCGCCTTCGCGCATCAGGTTCAGGGCTTTCAGCTCTTCTTCGCGACCGAACATCTCGCCTTCGAACTTGGTGCCGGCGATCTTGTATTTTTCACCTTCGGTGATATTGATCGTCAGGTAAATGTCTTTTTTATCGGGCGTGATCGACACTTGCGTCGAGTCGACCTGCATTTCGATATAGCCGCGGTCCAGGTAGTAGGACTTGAGCGACTCGATGTCGCCCGTCAGCTTGGTCTTCGAATATTGATCGGCCTTGGTGTACCAGCTGAACCAGCCGCCCGTGTTCAGGGCCAGCTGCTCGCGCAGTTCCTTGTCGGTGAAGGCCTTGTTGCCGACGATGTTGATCTGCTTGATGCGGGCCACGTCGCCCTCGTCGACGGCGAACACCACGTTGACGCGGTTGCGCTCGATCGGCGTGACGGTGGTGGTGATCTTCACGCCGTACAGGCCATGCGACAGGTACTGGCGCTTGAGTTCCTGTTCCGCGCGGTCAACGGATGCCTTGTCGAAAATCTTGGCTTCGCCCACGCCGATTTCCTTCAATGCCTTGACCAGCACATCCTTTTCAAATTCCTTGGTACCCGTAAATGCCACGGAAGCGATGGCCGGACGTTCCTCGACCAGCACCACCAGCACGTCGCCCTCGGCTTCCAGGCGCACATCCTTGAACATGCCCGTCGCATACAGGGCCTTGATGGCGGCAACGCTCTTCTCGTCGGAGAACGTTTCGCCGACCCGCACCGGCAGGTAGGCAAAGACGGTGCCCGCTTCGGTACGCTGGATCCCTTCGACCCGGATGTCCTTGACAGTAAATGGCTGGACGGCCAGCGCGTGGCCGGAACAGATGGCCATGACGGCGGCGCCGATCAGGCTGCGACGAAAGGAAGGCAAGGCAAAACGAGCAGAATGTAATTTCATTGGGGTTATTCAATGGGTAAATCAATGGACAACATACACAAAAGATTGCTTGTGCGACTCACGCAATGGCATCAACCACCGCCCTAATTCAGCAATCGCAACACGTCATTAAAGACGGCAAGCACCATCAAGGTCAGCAACAAACCGATCCCCAGGCGCTGGGCAATCTCGCCTACGCGCTCCGGCAAGGGGCGTCCGGTCAAAACTTCCAGCGAATAATACAGCAAATGCCCGCCATCCAGAACAGGAATGGGTAGCAAATTCATCACGCCCAGACTGATACTGATGAAGGCAATGAAGCTCAGGTAGCTTACCAGGCCGATGCGCGCCGTCTGGCCCGCGTAATCGGCGATGGTAATGGGACCCGTCACATTCTTCAGCGAGACCTGGCCGGTGATCATTTTGCCCAGCATTTTCAGGCTCATGACACTGGTATCCCAGACCTTGGCGGACGCCTTGCCCACGGCGGAGAACGGTCCGGAGGCCACGGTGATCATATCCGGCACCTGTCCCAGCTTTGCCTGTATCTTACCAACTGTTACAGCTCCCTCTGCCCCGGCGCCCGGCACGGCGTCCGGCGTAATGGACAGGGTCAGGTCCTGGCCCTGGCGCAAGAGCTGTAATTGCAAGGTCCGGCCCGGCGCCTGGCTCAGGGTGGCGATGACGGCCGCCACGTCGTGCACGGGCTGTTCGTCGATGGCCAGGATCTGGTCGTTTTTCTGCAGGCCGGCGCGCGCGGCGGCGCCATCGGGCATGATTTCCATCAAGGTGGGCGCGGAACGGGCCAGGGTCAGGCCCAGCTTGCCCAGCACGTCGCCTTCCAGGTCCGCTTCCGTCAGGCTGGCCGTCGGCAAGGTCGCTTCCTGCTGGCCACGGTCGGGACGGCGTACTTCGATGCGCGCCGGCTGCTTGTCGAGGGTGGCCTGGATCAGTTCCCAGCGCAGCTCGGACCAGCTGGCCACGGCCTTGCCATTCACCGATTCGACCGTATCGCCGCTGCGCAAGCCGGCCGCATAGGCGGCGGTCTGCTCGGCCACGGGGCCGAGCTTGCTCGACGGCTCTTCGATACCATGCATGAACAGGCCCGCGTACAGCACGATGGCGACGAGGAAGTTGGCCAGCGGGCCGGCGGCCACGATGGCGATGCGGCGCCACACGCTCTGGCGCGTGAATTCGCGGCGCAATTCGCTTTCCGGCAAATCGCTGAGGTCTTGCGCGCGGCTGTCGAGCATGCTGACATAGCCGCCCAGCGGCAGCGCGGAAATCGCCCACTCCGTCTGGTCCTTGCCAAACTTGCGCGAATACACCACTTTTCCCATGCCGATCGAGAAACGCAGCACTTTTACGCCGCACCAGCGCGCCACCAGGTAGTGGCCCAGCTCGTGCAGGGTGATAAGCGAGCCCAGCGCGACGATGAACGCCAGCAAGGTGGTAATCAGGGTCATGCGGCCAGCCTGTGGGCGATGTACGCGTGCGCGGCCGCTCTGGCCAGGCGGTCCTGCTCCATCACGGCCTCGATGCTGGAGGCGGCGCCGTGCGGCACCGTCTCGATCACGTGCGCGATGACGCGGTCGATCTGGCGGAAGCCGATCTGTTCGTCGAGGAAGGCTTGCACGGCCACTTCATTGGCCGCGTTCAGCAAGGCCGGCGCCGTGCCGCCCGCGCGCAAGGCGTCGAAGGCCAGCGCCAGGCAGGGGAAGCGGCGGAAATCGGGACGTTCGAACTGCAAGGTGGCCACTTGCGCCAGGTCAAGCTGCGCCACGCCAGAGTTGATACGCTGTGGATATGCCAGCGCATGCGCGATCGGCGTGCGCATGTCCGGATTGCCCAGCTGGGCCAGCACGGAACCGTCGATGTACGACACCATCGAATGGATCACGCTTTGCGGGTGTATCAGCACCTCGATCTGCTCCGCCGGCGCGCCGAACAGCCAGTGCGCCTCGATCACTTCCAGGCCCTTGTTCATCATGGTGGCCGAATCGACGGAAATCTTGCGCCCCATGGCCCAGGTCGGATGCTTGCAAGCCTGGTCCGGCGTGACCGTGTCGAGCGTCTCGACGTCGCGCGTGAGGAAGGGGCCGCCTGACGCCGTCAGCACGATTTTCGCCACGCCCGCGGCGCCGGGCGCTCGGCCATGGGCATGCGGCATGCATTGGAAGATGGCGTTATGTTCGCTGTCGATCGGCAGCAGTACGGCGCCGTTGTCATGCACGGCATCGATGAACAGCTGGCCGGACATGACCAGCGCTTCCTTGTTGGCCAGCAATACTTTCTTGCCAGCACGGGCCGCCGCCAGGGTCGGCGCCAGGCCGGCCGCGCCGACGATGGCCGCCATCACGCCCGTCACTTGCGGCGCGCTGGCGATGGCGCACAGGGCCTCCACGCCATACTCGACTTGCGTATCGACGCCCTGCCCGCGCAGCAAACGTGTCAGCTCAAGGGCGGCGTCAGCCGTGCCGACGACGGCGCGCTGGGGACGGAATTGCAGGCACTGGGCGGCCAGTTCGGCGACACGGCTGTGCGCGCTCAACGCGTACACGCTGTATTGCTCCGGGTGACGCGCGAGCACGTCCAGGGTGGACACGCCAATCGAACCGGTCGCGCCAAGGATGGTGATGTATTGCATGAGTTTCCTTAAAGCCAGCTGGCCACGAGGGCGGCAAATGGCAGGACCGGGATCAACGCGTCGATACGGTCGAGTACACCGCCATGGCCGGGCAGCAGGTTGCTGCTGTCCTTGATGCCGGCGCGGCGCTTCAATTGGGATTCGAACAGGTCGCCGACGATGCTGGCGGCGACGATCAGCAGCAGCACCAGCAAGGCCACCAGCCAGCCGCGGCGCAATTGCAGCTGCACGGCAAAGGTGTCTTGCAAGACCGGCAGTGCTGGCGCGGCGAAAATCGTGATGGCGGCGATGACGAGCACGGCGATGCCGCCGCCGATGGCGCCTTCCCAGGATTTACCTGGGGAAATACTTGGCGCCAGCTTGCGCTTGCCGAAAGCCTTGCCCGAGAAATAGGCGCCGATATCGGCGATCCACACGAGGGCCATCACGGACAGCAGGTACAAAGGGCTATGCAGGAACAAGGCGATGATGGCGACGAAGCAGCCGACGATGGTCACCGGATACACCAGGCTGAGCAAGGTATTGCCCAGGCCTTCGGTGGGCGGCAAGCCCGTCGCCAGCGAAGGCACGAAGCGGATCAGCCAGATGGCCACGCACAGGGCGAACCAGAAATTGAGCTGCGCCATGCCGTTGCCGACAAAAAACGTATAAGCGAAGGCGGCAGTCCAGATGGCGGCAATCAGGAGCGCCTGGCGATTTTTGAAAATGCGGAAGCTTTCCCAGATGGCGGCGCCGAAGAACGCCGTGGCGATCACGGCGAAGGCGGGGAAGTAATTCAGATACAGAACCGGCAGCAAGACCGCCAACAAGACCAGGGCGGTGATTATCCGTGTTTTCAGCATCAGTTTGTCTTTTCAGTTAATTGCGCGCTGGTACGGCCAAAGCGCCGTTCGCGCTGCTGGTAAGACGCGATTGCCGCGTCGAGGCACTCGTCATTGAAGTCGGGCCAGAAAGTCTCGGTGAAAAACAACTCAGTGTACGCCAGTTGCCACAGGAGGAAATTGGAAATGCGCTGCTCGCCGCCCGTGCGGATGAACAGATCGGGCTCGGGCGCGTAAGCCATGGCCAGGTGCGGCGCCAATTGCTCTTCCGTGTAGGCGTGCCCGGCGCTCTGGCCGTTGGCTGCCGCCTCGGCCGTCATTTTGTTGACTGCCTGCATGATATCCCAGCGGCCGCCGTAATTGGCGCAGATGGACACCGTCAGGCGCGTGTTGTTCGCCGTCTTGCGTTCCGCATTGGCGATCAGGGTTTGCAACTGCTCATTGAAGCGCGACAGGTCGCCCACGACCTTGAGGCGGATATCATTGGCGTGCATCTTGACCACTTCGCGTTCCAGCATCGTGACGAACAGGCGCATCAGCATCGACACCTCTTCTTCCGGGCGGCGCCAGTTTTCCGAACTGAAGGCAAACAGGGTCAGGTACTCGACACCGCGATCGAGGCAAGTCTCGACGATGCCGCGCACGGCGTCGGCGCCCTTGACGTGGCCAGCCACGCGGGGCAGGAAGCGCTTGGTTGCCCAGCGGCCATTGCCATCCATAATGATTGCCACATGGCGCGGCACCGTGCCCACCTCAGGTACTGCCGTTGTCGAACTCGAATAGATCATGAAAACACGAATACCAAAAATAAAAGATAGCTATTATGCGCCAAATAGCACTGCCCGGAAAAGCCATGCTTTCCCGGGCAGCGTCAAAAGAACTGAAAACTAGACCGTCAGCACTTCTTTTTCTTTGTCGACCACCATCTTGTCGATGTCGGCAATAAACTTGTCCGTCAGCTTCTGCACTTCTTCCGACGAGCGGCGCTCATCGTCCTCGGAGCAGGCTTTTTCCTTGACCAGTTTCTTCAGCGACTCGTTCGCATCGCGGCGAATGTTACGCACGGCAATCTTCGCGTCTTCCGCTTCGCTCTTGACCAGCTTGACCATTTCCTTGCGGCGCTCTTCCGTCAGCGGCGGCGTCGGAACGCGGATCAGGTCGCCCTGTGCCGACGGGTTCAGGCCCAGGTCGGCGTCGCGGATGGCTTTTTCGATGGTGTTGGCCATCTTCTTTTCGTACGGCTGCACACCGATGGTGCGCGCGTCGATCAGGGTCACGTTGGCGACCTGGGTCAGCGCCGTCGGCGAACCGTAGTAATCGACCATCACGTGGTCCAGGATACCCGTATGGGCGCGGCCGGTACGCACTTTGGCCAGGTCGGCCCGCAGTGTTTCCAGCGACTTCGTCATGCGTTCCTGGGTGTTCTTTTTAACGTCAGCTAAGGACATTACCTACTCCTTGTCTTGATAATAATGAATATTCTATTGCGCTTGCGGGTTGAATAGTACCGCAGCCGGGAGTGCCGAAAACCGTTCAGGGCAAGGCGCAGCGCCGAAGACAGTACTTAATGTACGGCGAGGCGCTGCAACGCAGCCATGAGCGGTTTCTCGGCGCTCCGCTTTCCTTATACGTGAACCAGCGTGCCTTCATCTTCACCCATGATGACGCGCATCAGCGCGCCCGGCTTGGTGATCGAAAACACCTTGATTGGCAGTTTCTGGTCGCGGCACAGGGCGAATGCGGTGGCATCCATCACTTGCAGGTGCTTGGCGATGGCGTCGTCGAACGTAATCGTGTGGAACAGGGTGGCGTTCGGATCCTTCTTCGGATCGGCCGTGTAGACGCCGTCGACCTTGGTGGCCTTCAGGACGATCTCGGCGCTGATCTCGGAACCGCGCAGGGCGGCTGCCGTGTCGGTGGTGAAGAACGGATTGCCGGTACCGGCGGCGAAGACGACCACTTTACCTTCTTCCAGGTATTGCAGGGCTTTCGGGCGGACGTATGGCTCGACCACTTGTTCGATGCCGATGGCCGACATGACGCGCGCGGTGATGCCGACGTGGCGCATGGCATCGGCCAGGGCCAGTGCATTCATCACCGTGGCAAGCATGCCCATGTAGTCGGCGGTGGCGCGGTCCATGCCTTGCGCACCAGGCGCGACGCCGCGGAAGATATTGCCGCCGCCAATCACGATTGCCAGTTCCACACCCAACTTTGCCACCTCGGCCACATCGGCCACCATGCGCTCGATCGTGGCGCGGTTGATGCCGTAGGGATCATCACCCATCAGGGCTTCGCCGGACAACTTGAGGAGGACGCGCTTGTAGGCTGGTTTTGACATGAGCTGGGGCTCCATAAATGAGGTTATTCGAGTATGACATGGCGCAGCGCCTTGCAGCGCCGGATAGGCGGGAGGAAGCTGCCCATGCCGCCGCCCGGCACGACAGGTGCGGGCGGGCCAAAAAAACGGGCCTCTCGGCCCGCTTTACTTACGCTCCCTGGGAGGCAGCCATCTGTGCTGCGACTTCTGCTGCGAAGTCGTCTTGCTTCTTCTCGATGCCCTCGCCCACTACGTACATGGCGAAACCTTTGACGCTGGTGTTAGCCGCCTTCAGCATTTGCTCAACCGACAGCTTGTCGTTTTTCACGAAAGCTTGGTTCAGCAGGGAAACTTCTTTCAGGAACTTCTGTACGGAACCTTCCAGGCGCTTGGCCAGGATTTCCGGCGATTGCGCTGGCTTGCCTTCGGCGGCCGCTTTGGCTGCGTCTTCTTCGGCTTTCAGTTGTGCAACCGAACGCTCTTTTTCGATCAGTTCCGCAGGAACTTCGTTCGACGACAGCGACACTGGCTTCATGGCAGCGATGTGCATGGCCACGTCTTTGCCGACTTGCTCATCGGCGCCGTCGAATTCGACGATCACGCCAATGCGCGAACCGTGCAGGTACGAAGCCAGCTTGGCGCTGGTTTCGAAACGCTGGAAGCGGCGGATGGTCATGTTTTCGCCGATTTTGCCGATCAGGGCAGCGCGCACGTCTTCCAGGGTCTTGCCATCGAGTGGCAGGGCCAGCAGAGCAGCGACGTCAGCCGGGTTGTGTTCCGCTACCAGACGGGCAGCGTTATTGGCCAGTGCCAGGAAATCGTCGTTTTTCGCAACGAAGTCGGTTTCCGAGTTCACTTCGACCAGGGCGCCTACGCCATTGGCGATGTAGGTTGCCACGACGCCTTCAGCGGTGATGCGTGCCGATGCTTTCGATGCCTTGCCGCCCAGTTTGACGCGCAGGATCTCTTCCGCACGAGCCATGTCGCCTTCGGCTTCGGTCAGTGCTTTTTTGCATTCCATCATTGGTGCGTCGGTTTTGCCGCGCAATTCGCCTACCATCGCTGCTGTAATCGCTGCCATGTGTTTCTCCTGATTCGGTGAGTCGATAGTCGCGGCCGGGCATGCATGCCTCGCCAGCGGTCACTATCGTTTTTTTTGTTAAAAAAAAGGGGGAGCTGCTGCCACCCCTTTTCCCTTACTGCTGTGCTTACAAACGGCTATCCTGCGATAGCCTGGCCATTAAGCCTGTTCGTTTACTTCGACGAATTCGTCGCCAGCGGCTGCTTTAACCATTTCAACAACTTCGTTACCGGCAGCTGCACGGCCTTCGATGATTGCATCAGCAACACCGCGAGCGTACAACATGATGGCTTTCGAGGAGTCATCGTTACCTGGGATCACGAAGTTCACGCCTTCTGGGGAGTGGTTGGTATCGACAACGCCGATGACCGGGATACCCAGTTTAGCTGCTTCGGTGATCGCACCTTTGTGGTAGCCGACGTCGACGACGAAGATTGCGTCAGGAATGCCGCCCATGTCCTTGATGCCGCCGATCGATTTTTGCAGCTTGATCATTTCGCGGGAGAACATCAGCGCTTCTTTTTTCGACAGCTTCTCGATCGAACCGTCTTCGATCATCACTTCCATGTCTTTCAGACGCTTGATCGAGGTTTTGATCGTTTTGAAGTTGGTCAGCATGCCGCCCAACCAACGTTGATCAACGAAAGGCACGCCAGCGCGTTGTGCTTCAGCAGCGATGATTTCGCGAGCTTGACGCTTGGTGCCAACCATCAGGATGGTGCCACGGTTTGCAGCCAGTTGACGCACGTGCTTCATTGCGTCCTGGTACATCGCCATGGTTTTTTCCAGGTTGATGATGTGGATCTTGTTGCGATGGCCGAAGATGAACGGTGCCATTTTTGGATTCCAAAAACGGGTTTGGTGACCAAAGTGGACACCGGCTTCCAGCATTTCGCGCATTGTTACGGACATTATTAACTCCAGGGTTGGGTCTGGAATCCGATCAGTCACCATACAGGCACCCTTGTCGACCGGATTCGCGTGTTTATATAAATTAAAGACACTGTTTTACTACATTGCTTAAAAGAGAATTCAAGCAACCCGGGATTCTACACCGAAATGCCCATTTCATCAAGTCCACGGCACAAATCGCGCGCGCAGCGACGGCAAGCGTTGCACCACGCTGGTGCAAGGCGTATCCGCCATGGCCATTCCCGCAAAAAACGCCTGCCCGCCCTAGGATGGAGGCGGCGGATACAGGGCGCCTCGTTTATAATTTCGACATATTTGCAGACTTTTCCTCCTACGCTGAGATTCGTCTGTGCTTTTCACCCGAACAACTTGCAGATTGCGAATTACATCATGTCCACCATCCGTATCAATACCGCCGCCGACATCGAAGGCATGCGCGTTGCCGGCAAACTCGGCGCCGAAGTGCTCGACTACATCACTCCCTTCGTCAAGGTCGGCGTCACGACCGGCGAACTGGACCGCCTGTGCCACGAATACATGGTCAACGTGCAAGGCACCATCCCTGCCCCGCTGAACTATTGCCCGCCCGGCTACACGCCCTACCCGAAAGCCATCTGCACCTCCGTCAACGACGTCATCTGCCATGGCATCCCCGGCGACAAGGTCTTGAAAAGCGGCGACTCCGTCAACCTCGACATCACCGTCATCAAGGATGGCTACCACGGCGACAACAGCCGCATGTTCCTCGTCGGCACGCCGACCATCCTGGCCAAGCGCCTGTCGGAAATCACCTATGAATGCATGTGGCTGGGCATAGCCCAGATCAAGCCCGGTGCCCACCTGGGCGATATCGGCCACGCCATCCAGCAGCACGCGGAAAAGGCCGGCTACAGCGTGGTGCGCGAATTCTGCGGCCACGGCATCGGCAAGGTCTTCCATGAAGAACCGCAAGTGTTGCATTACGGCAAGCCAGGCACCCTGGAACGCCTGGAAGCGGGCATGATTTTCACCGTCGAACCGATGATCAACTCGGGCCGCCGCGAAATCCGAGAAATGAACGATGGCTGGACCATCAAAACCAAGGACCGCAGCCTGTCGGCGCAATGGGAACATACGGTGCTGGTGACGGAAACGGGCTATGAAGTGCTGACCGTCTCGCCCGGCATGCCACCGCCACCGGCCTTGATCCTGAACAAAGCCTGATTCTCCACCCCACGCACCGCCACCCAGGGTCCAGATGAAAAAGCAAGTTCGGGAACAGCTGAAACAGCAACTGAAAGCCGACCGCCAGGTCGTCATTGCGGCCTTCCAGGCCGACGGCAAGCCTGAAAAACTGCTGCGCAGCCTGCGCCACAGCGTCGACGGCGTGCTGGCGCGCGCCTGGCAGGAAGCGGGCTTGCCACCAGGCACTTCCCTGGTGGGCGTGGGCGGCTATGGCCGCGGCGAACTGTTTCCGTATTCCGACGTCGACCTGCTGATCCTGCTGCAACAACCGCCCGATGGGGCCACGCAGGAAAAGCTCGAGGAACTGGTGCAGCTGCTGTGGGACCTGGGCCTGGAAATCGGCCACAGCATCCGCACGGTCGATGAATGCCTGGTCGAATCGAAGGCCGACATCACCGTGCAAACGAGCTTGCTCGAAGCGCGCCTCGTGTGCGGCAACGCGGACTTGTTCGCGCAATTGCAGCAACGCTATGACGCGGCCATGGACCCGCAGGCGTTTTTCCACGCGAAAACGGCGGAAATGCGCCAGCGCCATGCCAAATATGAAGACACGGCCTTCAGCCTGGAGCCGAATTGCAAGGAAAGCCCGGGCGGCTTGCGCGACTTGCAAGTCATCCTGTGGGTAGCCAAGGCGGCCGGCCTGGCGAACTCGTGGCGCACCCTGGCCACGGGCGGCCTGATCACCCTGACGGAAGCGCGCCAGCTGATGGAAAAGGAGCGCGCCTTCAAGGATATCCGCGTGCGCCTGCACCTGCATGCGGGGCGGCGCGAAGACCGCCTCGTGTTCGACGTGCAGACGGCGATCGCCGAATCGCTGGGCTTGCAGGCGACTGGCAGCGGGCCGCACATGCGCCGCGCCAGCGAATTCCTCATGCAGCGCTACTACTGGGCCGCCAAGACGGTGACCCAGCTCAACACGATTTTGCTGCAAAACATCGAAGCGCGATTGTTTCCACAAGACAATGTGGCCGTGCCCATCAACGCACGCTTCAATGAAGTCAACAGCCTGATCGACATCAGCGCCGACGATACGTTCGAGCAATACCCATCGGCCATGCTGGAAGTCTTTGTGCTGATGACGGAACGCCCGGCCCTGAAGGGCATGACCTCGCGCGCCACGCGGGCCCTGTGGCACGCGCGCTTCAAGATCGACGCCGCCTTCCGCCAGGACCCCGTCAACCGCGCCCTCTTCCTGCGCATCATGCAAGCGCCGGTCGGTATCATCCATGCGCTGCGGCGCATGAACGAAATGAGCATCCTGGGGCGCTACCTGCCGAATTTCCGCCGCATCGTGGGCCAGATGCAGCACGACCTGTTCCACGTGTACACGGTCGACCAGCACATTTTGATGGTAGTGCGCAACATGCGCCGCTTCACCATGAGCGAACACGCGCACGAATACCCGTTCTGCAGCCAGCTGATGGCCGATTTCTCGCAATCGTGGCTGCTGTACGTGGCGGCCCTGTTCCACGACATCGCCAAGGGCCGCGGCGGCGACCATTCGAAGCTGGGCGTGGCCGACGCCACCCAGTTCTGCCAGGAGCACGGCCTGTCGGAAGAAGACACGGAACTGGTGGCTTTCTTGGTGGAAAATCACCTGACCATGTCGCAAGTGGCGCAAAAGCAGGATTTGTCCGATCCCGACGTCATCGCCGCCTTTGCAAAGGTGGTCAAGGACGAGCGCCACCTGACGGGCCTGTACCTGCTGACGGTGGCCGACATCCGCGGCACCAGCCCGAAAGTGTGGAATGCCTGGAAGGGCAAGCTGCTGGAAGACCTGTACAAGATCACCTTGCGCGTGCTGGGCGGCGAGCCGCACACGGCCGACCGCGAGCTGAAGAACCGCCAGCAGGAAGCGCTGGCCACCTTGCGCCTGTACGGCTTGCCGCCGGACGCCCATCTGAAGCTGTGGCAGCAGCTGGACGTGGCGTATTTCCTGCGCCACGACGCGTCCGACATCGCCTGGCAGACGCGCTCGCTGTATGACAAGCTCGACAGCAAGTTGCCGGTGGTAAAATGCCGGCTGGCGCCCATCGGCGAAGGCTTGCAGGTGGCCGTGTACATTCCCGACCAGCCCGACCTGTTCGCGCGCATCTGCAGCTATTTCGACCGCAAGAACTTCAGCATTCTCGACGCGAAGATCCACACGACCAAGAATGGCTATGCGCTCGACACGTTCCTTGTCACGGAGCAAAATTTCGCCAAGAGCTACCGCGACATCATCAGCCTGATCGAGCATGAGCTGGGCGAGCTGCTGCAGTCGCGAACGCCGCTGCCGCCGCCGGGCAAGGGACGGCTGTCGCGCCTGTCGCGCACCTTCCCCTTCCAGCCGACCGTGGATTTGCGGCCCGATGAAAAGGGCCAATACTATTTGCTGTCGGTGGCGGCCAACGACCGCACGGGGCTGCTGTATGCGATCGCCAACGTGCTGACCAAGTACCGCATCAACTTGCACACGGCCAAGATCATGACCCTGGGCGAGCGGGTCGAAGACGTTTTCCTCGTCGACGGTCCCGCGCTCAACAATGCCCGCAACCAGATATTGCTGGAAACCGATTTACTCGATGCGCTGAAAGTGTAGACTTTCCGCGCAGCGCCTACCTTACTGAAACTGAAACAACATGACCGAAGAATTATTACGCTTGTCCAAACGCATGTCCGAACTGGGCCTGTGCTCCCGCCGTGAAGCCGATGAATGGATCGCACGCGGCTGGGTCCGTGTGGATGGCAAGGTGGTGTCCGAGCTGGGCAGCAAGGTCTACCCCAGCCAGCGGGTCACCGTGGAACGCCAGGCGGCGGCCGAGCAATCGAAGCGGGTCACCGTGCTGATCAACAAACCCGTCGGCTACGTCAGCGGCCAGGCCGAAGACGGCTACACGCCGGCCGTGGCCCTGATCAAGGCGGAAAACCGCTGGGCGGAAGACCGCAGCCCGGAACAATTCCACCCGACCCAGCTGCGCAGCCTGGTGGCGGCCGGCCGCCTGGACATCGATTCCGTCGGCTTGCTCGTCCTGACGCAGGACGGCCGCGTGGCCAAGCAGCTGATCGGCCACGATACCGATATCGACAAGGAATACCTGGTGCGCGTGAGCTACACCAAGGGCGGCACCCTGCCCGACAGCGAACTGAAAAAACTCAACCATGGCCTGTGGCTCGACGGCAAGCCGCTGCTGCCGGCCAAGGTGCGCTGGCAAAATGAAGATCAGCTGAGCTTTACCTTGCGCGAAGGCAAGAAACGCCAGATCCGCCGCATGTGCGAAGCCGTCGGCCTGAAAGTGCTGGGCCTGAAACGCGTGCGCATCGGCAAGGTCAAGCTGGGCGACTTGCCGACGGGCCAATGGCGTTACCTGAGCGCGGACGAACAGTTTTAAGCGACGGCATCAAGGTGGCATGCCGCGTGGCATGCCAAGCCATATAAGCAACAGGAATATAGTGATATAAAAACAATTATTGTGATTTACTTAGTAAATATTGCTTTAAACCTATACACTATTCCCCATCAGAACAAAAGAGATACGCTGTCGTGAACGATCCCATCCCCAATCCCCTGCGCAAAGGCGCGCCCAGCCTGGCTGACGTGGCCGAGCCGATGGCGCCAGGCACCAAGCCGCACCATATGAGCGATCCGTGGGATATCGGCGAAACCCTGTGCAGCCTGGCAGACAACGGCGACGCCATTTCCATCTACCCGACGGGCGGCGAAGACGTCATCATGGCGCGCATCCTGTCCGTCGACGACGACTTGCCGCAATTCGTGCTGGAACTGAATGAAGGCGCCACCCTGCCCGAAGGCGGCGCCACGTTTGTGTCGTGGGTGCAAAGCGCCAAGTTGCAATTTACCATCAATGGCGAATGGGAAGCGTATCCCGAGCGGCCGAACGTGTATCTGACGAACTTCCCCAGCCATTGCCTGGTGCTGGAACGGCGCGAATCGGCACGCCTGGAAACGCCGCTGGGCGTGTACTACCTGGCCGCCTTCGTGCTCGAGGGGCGTCCGTATGAATTGCAGCTGTATGATTTCTCGGCCGGCGGCATCGGCATGCGCGCCCATCCGCGCGACACGGTAGGCCTGTACGTGGGGCGCAAGCTGTCGCGCGTGCGCCTGGAGCTGGGACCGAACAAGGTCATGATCGCCGACCTGGAAATCCGCCTGTCGCGCACCTTCCGCTCCTTCCTGCTGGGCGAGCAGGTGCAGATCGGCTGCCGCTTCCTGAACCTGACGGAAGCCATGCAGGATGAATTGAAAGTGCTGCTCGACAACCTGGGCAGCAGCCGCAAGGTGCGCTAGCTTCGCTTCACGCATGAAAAATGGCCGCCCAGCTGATGCTGCGCGGCCATTTTTTGTTTAACAGCCAAAGTCACGAGGCGCCTGAAAAACGTTCAGGGCAAGGCGCATTGCCGAAGACAGTACGAAGAGTACGGCGAGGCAATGCAACGCCGCCATGGGCGTTTTCTCAGCCGCCGATCAATCGTCGTCGTTCGGGTCGAGGTCAGGAAACATGACTTCCGTGTAGCCGAATTGCGTAAAATCAACGATACGCATCGGATACAAAATGCCGTGCAAGTGGTCCACTTCATGCTGCACCACGCGCGCATGGAAACCGTCGCAGTCGCGGCTGATGGGCTGGCCGAACTGGTCCACGCCTTCGTAGTGCAGCTCGCTCCAGCGCGGCACGCTGCCGCGCAGGCCGGGCACGGACAGGCAGCCCTCGAAACCCTCTTCCTTGCGTTCCGACAAAGGCGTCAGCACAGGATTGATCAGCACGGTTTCCGGCACTTGCGGCGCATCGGGGTAGCGCAGGTTCTGCTTGAAGCCGTAGATCACCAGCTGCAGGTTGACGCCGATCTGCGGCGCCGCCAGGCCCGCGCCATTGGCCGCATGCATGGTGTCGAACATGTCGGCGATCAAGGCATGCAGTTCGGGCGTATCGAATTCACGCACGGGCTCGGCCATGCGCAGCAGGCGCGGATCGCCCATCTTGAGGATGTCACGTACCGTCATTTTGTTTCCAGTGTCGCTTGCAATTGTTGCAGATAACTACGGAAGGCGGCGCCCGTTTCCGGATGTTTCATGCCCATCGCCGTCGTTGCCTTCAGGTAACCAAGCTTGGAGCCGCAATCATAACGCTGCCCCTGGTAGCGGTAAGCCAGCACGCGCTCTTCGCGCATCAGGGCGGCGATGCCGTCCGTCAACTGGATTTCGCCGCCGGCGCCCGTGCCGATATTTTCCAGATGGTTAAAGATACGGCTGGTCAGCACATAACGGCCCACCACGGCCAGGGTTGACGGCGCCTCTTCGGGCGCGGGCTTTTCCACGATGGCCGAGACCAGCTCCAGGTCGGGCTGATAATTCTTTGCCGACACAATACCGTACTGCTTGGTTTCCGCGCGCGGCACGTCCTGCACGGCCAGCAGCGAGCAATTTTCATACTGGAAGACATCGGTCATCTGCGCCAGCACGGGGCGCACGCCTTCTTGCACATCCATGAAATCGTCGGCCAGCAAGACGGCAAACGGCTCGTCGCCGATCACGGGACGGGCGCACAACACGGCATGCCCCAGGCCCAGCGGCGCCGACTGGCGGATGTAAATGCAATTGATATGCTTGGGAATGACGTTTTGCACCATGTCGAGCAACTGGCGCTTGCCGGCCGCTTCCAGCTCCGATTCCAGCTCGTAAGCCGTATCGAAATGGTCTTCGATGGCGCGCTTGTTGCGTCCCGTGATGAAGATCATTTCCGTGATACCGGCCGCCACCGCTTCTTCCACCGCGTACTGGATCAATGGTTTATCGACGATGGGCAACATTTCCTTCGGTTGTGCCTTGGTCGCTGGCAAGAAGCGGCTGCCCAGGCCGGCGACGGGAAAGACTGCTTTTCTGATTTTTTTCATGGGTCTTCTGTAATATTTTAAGAATTAATCCTGCGCGAGCAAGGCCAGCAAGCCAGCCTCGTCGAGGATGGCTACGCCCAGTTCCTGGGCCTTGGCCAGCTTGCTGCCGGCGTCCGAGCCGGCCACGACATATCCTGTCTTCTTCGAAACAGAACCGCTGACCTTGCCACCGGCTGCTTCGATCAGCTCCGCCGCCTCGTCGCGGCTCATGTTGGGCAAGGTGCCCGTCAGGACGAAAGTCTTGCCGTCCAGCTTGCCGCCAGCGGCTGGCATTTCAGGCAATTGTGACAGTAATTCATGGCGCAGGGCGTCCAGTTGACCAAGCAGCTTGACATTGCCCTCATCGGCCAGCCATTGCGCCAGCGACTCGGCCACGGCGGCAGGCAAGCCCGCATGGAAGCTGGCGCCCTGCGCGGCCAGGCTGGCCAGGGTCACGCCCCGCTCCACCAGCTGCTTGCTGCGCGGCTCCGTCAGCTTCGGGATGCCGATGGCGGCCAGCAAGGTGGTTTGTTCGAGCTGCGTGCGCAGCTTGGCGCTGGGCGCATGTTCGCCTTGCGGCGCGACGCCCGCATCCAGCAACGCCTGCAGCGCCTGCTGGTTCTTTTCTTCGGCAAAGAAGTCGGCAATCGACTCGGCGACCGTGCCGCCGATGTCGGGCAGCACGCGCAGCAAGGCTGCGGGCGCTTGCCGCACATACGCCAGGCTGCCGAGCCACTCGGCCAGGGTCTTGGCCGTCGATTCGCCCACGTGGCGAATGCCCAGCGCGAACAGGAAGCGCTCAAGCGGCGGGCGCTTGCTCGCTTCTATACCGGCCAGCAAGTTTTCCGCCCACTTGGTGGGAATCTTGCCTTGTTGCACTGTTTCTGGCGTCGAACCGTCGCGCTCGTCGGCGCGCACTTTCATTTCCAGCAATTTATCCAGGGTCAGGCTGTACAAGTCGGCCAGGCCATGCACGTATTCCAGTTCGACCAGGGTATCGATATAACGTTCGCCCAGGCCTTCGATATCCATCATGCGCCGGCCCGCGAAATGGCGGAACGCTTCCTTGCGCTGCGCCGAGCAGAACAGGCCGCCCGAGCAGCGGGCAATCGCCTCGCCCTCTTCGCGCACCACGTGCGAGCCGCACACGGGGCACGTTTCCCGCATCTTGAACGGCGGCGGCGCCGGTTCCGGCCGTTTTTCCAGCACCACGGACAGCACTTCGGGAATCACGTCGCCCGCGCGGCGCACGATAACCGTATCGCCCACGCGCACATCCTTGCGCAGCACTTCATCTTCATTGTGCAAGGTGGCGTTGGTAACCGTCACGCCGCCCACGGACACGGGCGCCAGGCGCGCCACGGGCGTCATGGCTCCCGTGCGGCCCACCTGGATATCGATGCCCAGCACCTGCGTCAGCGCCTCTTCGGCGGGGAACTTGTGCGCCAGCGCAAAACGCGGTGCGCGCGACACAAAACCCAGCTCCTGCTGGTCTTCCGTCGCGTTCACCTTGTAGACGACGCCGTCGATTTCATACGGCAAGGTGGGACGGCGCGCGCCGATGTCCGCGTAATAATCGAGCAAGCCCTGCGCGCCCTGCACCACACGGCGCTCCTTCGACACGGGGATGCCCAGGGTTTCGTACCAGTCCAGCAAGGCCGAATGCGACACGGGCATGGCGGCGCCATCGAGGGCGCCGATGCCATACGCATAGAAACGCAGCTTGCGCTGGGCCGTGATGCGCGAATCGAGCTGGCGCAGGCTGCCGGCCGCCGCATTGCGCGGGTTGGCGAATTCCTTCTGCCCCGCTTCGCGCTGGCGTTCGTTCAAACGGGCAAAATCGGCCTTGAACATCATCACTTCGCCGCGCACGTCGAGCAAGGTCGGAATCCGGTCGCCATGCAGGCGCAGCGGGATGCCGGAAATGGTGCGGATATTCGCCGTCACATCCTCGCCCGTGGCGCCATCGCCGCGCGTGGCCGCCTGCACGAACAGGCCGTTTTCATAGCGCAGGTTGATGGCCAGGCCGTCGAATTTCACTTCGGCAGCGTAATCGACTTCGGCACCGTCAAGGTCCAGGCCTTCGCGCACGCGGCGGTCGAAGTTGACGATATCGTCATCGGTGAAACCATTGTTCAACGACAACATCGGCACCGTGTGCGTGACTTGCTCGAATTGCGGCAAGGGCGCCGCGCCCACGCGCAAGGTGGGCGAATCGGGCGTGCGCAAGTCGGGATGGGCCGCTTCCAGCGCCTGCAGTTCGACGAACAGCTTGTCGTACTCGGCATCGGGGATGGTGGGATTGTCGAGCACGTGGTAGGCGTGCAGATGCCGATTGAGTTCGGCCGTGAGTGCCAGGACGCGCTGAGCGGCATTCCGCTGGGCGGCGTCCTGGTTGATCGGATCAGTCATTGTTGCGGGATTCTTCAGCTAAATAAACGCAGGGCGCGGGTGGAACCGGCCGGAATGTCGGCCGCGTCCATTTCCTGGTAAAACTCTTGCACCTGGCCGGCGATCTCGGCCAGCGCCGCGTCCGACAGGGCCTGGTTGTAATCGTCGACGATGGTGGCGTCCAGGCGGCCCACCAGTGCCTTGGCGCAAGCGACCATGGCGCCGAAGCCGTCGCGCGCGGGCGCCACGCATGGTACGTCCAGCAGCAGGGTCAGGCGCGGCGTCGTTTCCTCGGCCAGGGTGACATTCGTCGACAGCGAGAACAGATAGCCACCTTCGCCGTCCGGCATGACGAAACGGCCGTCCGGACGTACGTCGAAGCCCTGCTTTTCCAGCGCGAACAGCAAGGTGGAAATGGCCCATGGCGCGCCATTCGTGTGCAGGTTGACGCCCAGCTGGGCATCGTGACCGGCCACGAAGCGGTGCAGATTGCGCGCTTCGGCCATCACTTCCATCATGTCGGGCACTTCCGGCTCGGCGCCGATCTCGTCAGCCACGCCGCGCAGGCGCGTGACCAGTTCCGAGTATTCCAGTTCATTCAGGGCCGTGCTGCGGCTGGCCAGCTGCACGCCGCCCTGCATCTTGGTGTAGACACCGCCATGCGTGATCGGTTCCCAGTCGCCATTCACGTGCAAACCGATGAAGTGGACGGGCTTGTTGCCCACCAGGCGCAGGGTTTGCAGCACGGGCAGGATCTTGTCGCCACGCACGGGCGCTTCCAGCGACAAAGGCAGCAGGCAATCGATCAGCGGGTCGACCAGGCTGGTCGCCTGTTCGCTGGCGGCGCTGACTTCCGGCTGCGCCGGCGCGGCAGGAGCGGCGGGTGCAGGGTCGGCATCGGCCAGCGACGGTTCCGCATGCACGGGCGCGTCCGGCACCACGGCCGCCGGCGGCGCACCGAACGACGGTTCGGCCTTGGCGGCGGGCGCGGCGTCGAAGCGCGGTTCCTGGCGCAGCACGGGTTCCTGGGCTTCCACGGCAGGAGCGTCGCCCTCGCGCATCAGCACGTCGTCGTGGTCGGTGGAAAAAGCCCGTTCCACGCTTTTCTTGGCCTTGTATTCCTGCCATTTGTTGTACGAGAAAACACCGACGATAAAGACGCCGCCGGCGCCGAACAAGGTAATTTGAAGGTCTGTCATGCTGCTTGTGCCTCGGTTGCAAAATTTGCGGCGGACTCCATGTCCACCGCCACGATGCGCGATACGCCCTGCTCCTGCATCGTCACACCGATCAATTGATGGGCCATTTCCATCGCAATCTTGTTATGCGAAATGAAAAGGAATTGGGTCTGGTCGGACATGCGCTTGACCATGCGGCAGAAGCGTTCCGTGTTCGAATCGTCCAGCGGTGCATCGACTTCGTCGAGCAGGCAGAACGGCGCCGGATTCAGGCGGAACATGGAAAACACCAATGCGGTCGCGGTCAGCGCCTTCTCTCCACCCGATAACAGGTGGATGGTGGCATTTTTCTTGCCGGGAGGCTGCGCCATGACTTGTACACCGGAATCGAGAATCTCGTCGCCCGTCATGGTCAGCCTGGCCTGGCCGCCGCCAAACAGAATCGGGAACAGCTCGGAAAAGTGATGGTTGACCTTGTCGAACGTGTCTTGCAGCAAGTCGCGCGTTTCCTTGTCGATCTTGTGGATCGCGTCTTCCAGCGTGTTGATCGCTTCCGTCAGGTCGGCATTCTGGGCGTCGAGGAAATTCTTGCGCTCGGATGCCTGCGCCAGCTCGTCCAGCGCGGCCAGGTTGACGGCGCCCAGGCCCGTGATGGCGTTCGTCAGGCGCGTCACTTCGCCCTGCAGATACGATGGACGCATGTCCGGGTGCAGCTTTTCCGTCAGGGCCGCTTCATCGGCGCCCGCTTCCAGCAGTTGCTGGGCGAATTGCTCCTGGTTCAGGCGCGCAGCCTGTTCCTTGAGCTGCATTTCCATGATCTTGTCGCGCTGCGGCTGCAAGCTGCGTTCCGATTGCGTGCGCGCATCTTCGGACAGGCGCAGCTGCTGCGTAATCTGATCGAGTTCGTGGCGCGCGTCCGCCAGCGCCCGCTCCTGCGTCGTGCGGCGTTCGAGCAAGTCCTGCAAGCCGTCAGCGGCCGCGCCGCTTTCCAGGTTGGCCAGTTCCAATTCTCCCGCCTGCAGGCTTTCCGTCACTTGCTGCGCCTGCGTGCTGGCCGTGGCGATGTTGCGGCGCAATTCCTCGATCTTCGCGCGGTGGGCTTTTTCCGCGTATTCCGTATCCTTGGCGGCCCGCTCCAGGTCGCGCAAGGCTTCGCGCGCTTCGGCCAGACGCTGTTCCTTCTGCAGGAAATCCGTGTGGCCGTCTTCGTGCGCTTCCTGCAAGTTGCCCAGCTCCATGTCCAGCTGTTCGAATTTCTCTTCCGATTCCAGCTTGGTCTGCATCTGCTCCGCTTCCTGCGCGGCGATCTCGGCGAGATCCGCACCGATCTGCGTGCTGCGCTGGTTGAAGCGCGCTTCCACTTCCGACAGTTTCACCACGTCCAGTTGCAGAGTATGCACGGAAGACGTCAGTTGCTGTATGCGCAAGCGCAAGTCGGACAGATTGCGCGTCAGGGTGGCAACGGCCGCATCGGCCCGCACGGAACGGGCGCGCGCCTCTTCGGCCAGCAATTGCTGGGCACGCAACTGCTTGCCGATATTGTCGATTTCCTGCTGGCGGCCCAGCATGCCTTCCTGCTCCGAATCGGCCGCATAGAAGCGCACGCTGGTGGCCGTCACGACGTGACCGGCGCGCGTGACGAAATAGCCGCCCGGCGGCAATTTAGCGCGTTCGGCCAGGGCTTCGGCCGCGTCTTCCACGGCATAGGCGTTGTACAGCCAATCCTGCAACAGGCCGCGCAAGCCCGGATCGTTGAGTTTCAACAAGTTCAGGAACGGTTTCAGGCCGGCGATTTCCGGCAGCGGCAGCGGCGCCACCGTGGATGGCGCGTACAGGGCCAGCTTGGCCGGCGGCGCGTCGGCAAAGAAGGCCTTGGCCCAGTCGATATTCGACAGTTGCAAGGCCGACGTGCGCTCGCGCAAGATCGATTCCATGGCCGCTTCCCAGCCCGCTTCGATCTGCAGCTTTTGCCACAGACGCGGCAAGGTGTCGAGCTCGTGCTTTTTCAGCCAGGGCTGGACCTTGCCCTGCGTCTGCACCCGTTCCTGCAATTGTTTCAAAGCGGAAAGACGCGCTTCCAGCTGGGCATTCGCCGCCGTCTCGGCATTGACTTGCGCCTGCGCCTCGGCCCGTTCCTGTTCCAGCTTTGGCTGCTGCTCCAGCGCTTCTTCCAGGTAGAAACCCTGCTCTTCCAGGGTTTGCTGCTTTTCTTCCAGTTGCAGTTTCAGGTTTTCCAGGTGGCTGCTGTCGGGCAGACTGAGGCTGTTCTTTTCCTGCTGCAGGCGCTCGCGGCGGCTCAAGAGGCTGGCCAGGATGTTCGAGGCGTTGCGCTGGTGCGCCGATTCCAGCTCCAGCTGCTGCTGGGCCTGCATGATGCGCGCGCGCGATTCCGTGCTCTTGTTTTGCGCGGCGCGCCAGGCGGCGTCCAGCTCGGGCAATTGCTCGCCCTTCTGTTCCGCCATCATTTGCGATTGCTCAACCTTCGCGGCCAGTTCTTCGAGGTGGAATTCCGCCTCTTCGATCTGTTCCTGGTATTCGCCGCCCTGGCTGGTCCACTGGTCGCGCTGGGCCGTCAGGGTGGCCAGCTGTGCCTGCAGGCGGGCGCGCGATTCGATGACGAACTTGATCTGCGCTTCCAGGCTGCCGATTTCCGCATTCGTCTGGTACAGATGACCTTGCGCCGTATGCAGGCGGTCGCCCACGGCAAAGTGCGCCTGGCGCATCTGCTCGAGGGTCAGTTCCACGTTGCGCAGCTTGGCCGTCTGCTCTTCCAGGTCCGTCTGCGCCTGTTCCACTTCGCGGAAATAGCGCGTCTGCTCGTTTTGCGCCTCGTTCTTGCGCAGCAGCCACAACAGCTTCTGTTTTTCTTCCTGGTCCGCCTGCAAGGCGTGGAAGCGGGTGGCGACAGCGGCCTGCGCTTCCAGCTTTTCCAGGTTGGCATTGAGTTCGCGCAAGATATCTTCCACGCGCAGCAAATTTTCGCGCGTGTCCTGCAAGCGGTTTTCCGTCTCGCGGCGGCGTTCCTTGTATTTCGATACACCGGCCGCTTCTTCGAGGAAGACGCGCAATTCTTCCGGGCGCGATTCGATGATGCGCGAAATCATGCCCTGGCCGATGATGGCGTAGGCGCGCGGCCCGAGGCCCGTGCCGAGGAAGATATCCTGGATGTCGCGCCGGCGCACGGGCTGGCCATTGATGTAATAGGTGGAGGTGCCGTCGCGCGTCAGGGTGCGCTTGACGGCGATCTCGGCGTACTGGCCCCACTGGCCGGACGCCTTGCCATCGTTATTGTCGAACACCAGTTCCACGGAAGCGCGCCCGGCCGGTTTGCGGTGGGTGGAGCCATTAAAAATGACGTCCTGCATCGATTCGCCGCGCAATTCCGACGCTTTCGATTCGCCCAGCACCCAGCGCACGGCGTCGATGATGTTCGACTTGCCGCAGCCATTCGGCCCGACCACGCCCACGAGCTGGCCTGGCACCTGGAAATTGGTGGGATCGACGAAAGACTTAAATCCCGACAACTTGATGGAAGAGAGACGCACGTGTTTTAGAGTTCCTGGCCTATGCTGGCGGTTATATTTGGGTGAACCCGGTTCATATTCAGTTCATGGCCACCTTGGCCACCCTTGCGGCAACAGTCCGGCCACTCACCGCAGGGAGTGGTTCATCATACCATTTCCTGATGCTTTTCTGGCCAAAAAACCGCAGCGCCAGGCGCCGGCGTGCCCCGCCTTACGGGGCTGGGCGGCCATCCTGCGCCAGTTTCCAGTCTTCGCGGGAAAAAACACGCTCATGACCGGACAGCGCCAGGGCCAGTTTTTGCAGCCATTGCTCGGTCGGCATGGGCTCCGCCTTGAAGCTGAGCCCCACCATCAGCACGAGGCTGGCCAGGGCCAGCGCATGGCTGACGGCGATATTCACGGCGCCGCGGGCGCTCCACATGAAGCCCAGGGCCAGCGCCAGGCCCAGCACGCAGCCGCTGACGGCTTCCGACACGCTGTGCGCATGCACGACCACGCGCGAAATGGCCACCAGCACGGCAAAGGCCACGCCGACGAGCACGCCGGCATGGCGCCAGCGCGGTGCAGCCCGCTGCAGCAGCACATACATCAGCACGGGAAACACGGCGCCGGCGCGCATGGCGTGGCCGCTGAAGCCCGTAAAATCGAGCGCGCTGCTGCCCACGCCCCAGCTCATGAAGGCCAGCTTCGACAGCACCACGAGGGCCAGGCCGCCGCCGTACCACAGGCTCCAGCTGAGCACCAGGCGCCATTGGCGCGAGACGAGCAGCCACAGGGCAATCGCCACGCCAGCCGGCCCCATCACGGACATATCGGCCGCAAAAGAAATCCCATTCCACCAAGTCATCGCGCCTGCACTTATTTCATGATCAGCTTGCACTATGCCACGACTCTGCCCTGTTCCGCGCGGCTTTTGCTGTGCTGCAGCGAAGAATTACATTCGATTACAAACTTTCCACGCTGAAACCATCGGCCCGGCATGGCATGGCGGTGCGCGGCAGGCGTCAGATATTCGTCAGGCGCTTGCCCTTGGGCGGCGCAAAGTCCCGGATCGATTCGATCATGCCCACTTCCAGCGCCTGGTCGGCCGTCAGGTGCAGGTCGGAATACGCGTGCACCTGCCACTGCTCTTCCGTCAGGCTGACGTGGCCGCGCAGGATGCGCTCGGTACGCATGTCGTCGGCGCGCAAGCCCTCGACGATGATGCTGAGCGCGTCGGGGCGGGAACCGGGCGAGGCTGTCGCATGCGACTTGTGCACCATGAAGCGGGCCGTGTCGCTGGCATGGCGGTGCCGCCCCGCCAGGAACAGGGTGACGGCGATGGAGGCCACGGCGCCCGCGTTGTAGGTGATGATGTCGAGCGGCAACTTGCTGAGGAAGTTGTACAGACAGATGCCGTCGCTGACATAGCCGCCGTTCGACTGGATCAGGATGTGCGCGGTGGTGAGCTTGTCTTCCGTGATGTCGGCCGCGGCGTTGAAGACGCGCCGCACCATATCGCTGTTGACGTCGCCCGAGAGGGTAAAGTAACCGTGCTGCTCGGTGTTGTTTTGCGTCTCGCTTTGTGTAGTGTTCATGGCAGGCACCCGCAAGAAAGCCAGAATTTCATCATAGCGCATTCCCGCGCGGCCGGGCGCCCTTTTGCACCGGGCCAGCGCCCCTCCCAGCCCCGCAAACCGGGGCTTTTGCTGCAATTTGACAATGTCTTTTCAGATTGACAGAAACACCCTGCTGGCATATATTCCTCCCACTTGATCGGGAGAGGGCAAACCAGCGTTGCCGCCGAAGGGGCACTACCCAAAAACTCTCAGGCAAAAGGACCGATCAGGCGGACTGAAGCTGTTGCTTTGGCGACACGTTTCAGCTCAACTCTGGAGAGCGGCCGCGGCTATTGCCGGCGGCCCACCGAAGGGGCGCACGGGGCAAGCCCCCGTAATCTCTCAGGTACAAAGGACAGGGGGGTCAGTGATCACGCTGGAAAGCCGTGTTTGGCTATTCTATGTTTTGTTAACTCCCCTTTTACCTTCGTCCCGAGGAATCCATGACGCTCAAAGCGACCCCACTCAATAACGCCCACCGTGCCCTCGGCGCCCGCATGGTCGATTTCGGCGGCTGGGACATGCCCGTCAACTACGGCTCGCAAATCGAAGAACACAACGCCGTGCGCGGCGATGCCGGCATGTTCGACGTGTCCCATATGTGCGTGGTCGATATCGAAGGTCCGAACGTGCGCGCCTTCCTGCGCGGCTTGCTGGCCAACAACGTTGACAAGCTGCAAGTGTCGGGCAAGGCGCTGTACTCGTGCATGCTCAATGCCGAAGGCACCGTTATCGATGACCTGATCGTCTACTTCTTCAACGAAAACTGGTTCCGCCTCGTCGTCAACGCGGGCACGGCTGAAAAAGACGTGGCGTGGATGCAGCAGCAAAACACCAACACCAACAGCGGCCTGACGATCACCGAGCGCCGCAATGCCAACAATCCGATGGCCCTGGTGGCCGTGCAAGGCCCGAACGCGCGCGCCAAGGTGTGGCAAGTGCTGCCGGAAACGCAAGCCGCGTCCGAAGCCATCAAGCCGTTCAACGTCGTCATCGTCAAGGACACGGCCTTCGGCGAAGTCATGCTGGCGCGCACCGGCTACACGGGCGAAGACGGCTTTGAAATCGGCGTGGCCGCGACCCAGGTGGAAGCGCTGTGGAACGCCCTGGCGGCGGCCGGCGTCAAGCCGGCCGGCCTGGGCGCGCGCGACACCCTGCGCCTGGAAGCGGGCATGAATCTGTACGGCCAGGACATGGATGAAACCGTCAACCCGCTCGACGCGGGCCTGGCGTGGACCATCGACCTGGTCAGCGAGCGCGATTTCATCGGCAAGGCCGCCCTGCTGGCCAAGGGCCAGAATGCGCAATTCGTCGGTTTGATCCTGCGCGAAAAAGGCGGCGTGCTGCGCGCCCATCAAAAAGTCATCATCGCCGGCAGCGAAGCCACGGGCGAAATCACCAGCGGCACCTTCAGCCCGACGATGCAGGAAGCGATCGCGCTGGCGCGCGTGCCGAACGGCGTCGCCGTGGGCGACACCGTGCACGTGGAAATCCGCGGCAAGCAGCTGGCCGCTTCCGTCGTCAAGCTGCCTTTCGTGCGTAACGGTAAAATCCTGGCTGCGTAAGGTTTTATAGAGCCGCCCGCAAGACCGTACAACCATAATCAATAACGAACACTTACCATCTGGAGCCACACATGAACATTCCTGCAGACCTGAAGTACACCGCTTCCCACGAATGGGTACGCCTTGAAGGCGACGGCACGATCACCGTCGGCATCACCGAGTACGCGCAGGACGCCCTGGGCGACATCGTCTTCGTCGAACTGCCAACCGTGGGCAACACCTACGGCGCCGGCGACGACGCCGCCGTGGTGGAATCGGTCAAGGCAGCGAGCGACATCTACGCGCCGATCGCCGGCGAAGTCGTGGCTGTCAACGACGACGTGGTCAACTCGCCCGAGTCGATCAACGCCGACGCCTACGCCAACTGGCTGTTCAAGATCAAGCCAGCCGACGTGTCGGCCCTGGACGGCTTGCTCGACGCTGCCGCCTATGGCGCCACCACCGGCGCGTAATCGCGTTTGACTCACGGGCCGCAATCGCGGCCCGTTTGCATTTTTTCTGCGCTGCGCCCGCGCGCCGCATCCCGGTTTTTCAGTCTTTTTTGGCCTCTATATCATGACCCGCACCAGCCTGACCCAACTCGAAGCACGCGATGCCTTCATCGCCCGCCACATCGGCCCTTCCCACACCGAACAAGCAGCCATGCTGGCGACCCTCGGCTATCCATCGCGCGCCGCGCTGATCGACGCCCTGGTACCGGCCAACATCCGCAACAAGGGCGCCCTGCCCCTGGGCGCCTATTCGCAGCCGATGCCGGAACAGGAAGCCCTGTCGCGCCTGAAAGCCATCGCCGGCAAGAACCAGGTTCTCAAATCCCTGATCGGCCAAGGCTACTACAACACATTCACGCCCGGTGTCGTTTTGCGCAACATCTTTGAAAATCCGGCCTGGTACACGGCGTACACGCCTTACCAGCCTGAGATTTCGCAAGGCCGCCTGGAAGCGATCCTGAACTTCCAGCAAGTGATCACCGATCTGACCGGCATGGGCATCTCGAACGCCTCGATGCTGGACGAAGGCACGGCCGCCGCCGAAGCAATGACCCTGATCCAGCGCGTGGGCAAGTCGAAGTCGAACGTGCTGTATGTGGCCAATGACGTGCTGCCGCAAACGCTGGAAGTGGTGCAGACGCGCGCCCAGCCGATCGGCATCGAAGTGCGCACGTTTGATCCCGCTGAAATCGAATCGCTGGACGCCTGCTTCGGCGTGCTGCTGCAATACCCTGGCGTCAACGGCGTCGTGCGCGATTACCGCGCCGGCGTGGAAAAGCTGCACGCGAACGGCGCCATGGTCATCGTCGCGGCCGACCTGCTGGCCCTGACCATGCTCACGCCTCCTGGCGAATGGGGCGCCGACGTCGTCGTCGGCAACAGCCAGCGCTTCGGCGTGCCGCTCGGTTTCGGCGGCCCGCACGCGGGCTATCTGTCCACGCGCGATGAATTCAAGCGCAATATGTCGGGCCGCCTGGTCGGCGTGACCGTCGATGCGCAAGGCAACAAGGCGTACCGCCTGGCCCTGCAAACGCGCGAACAGCATATCCGCCGCGAAAAAGCGACCTCCAACATCTGCACGGCGCAAGTGCTGCTGGCCGTGATGGCCTCGATGTACGCCGTCTACCACGGCCCGGCCGGCCTGCTGCAGATCGCCCAGCGCGTGCACCGCTTTACGGGCGTGCTGGCCGCCAACCTGAAGACCCTCGGCTATGGCGTCGTCAATGCGACTTACTTCGACACCCTGACCATCAACGTCGCCGATGCGGCGCAACTGCACGCGACGGCCATGCACCACGGCGTCAACCTGCGCAAGATCGACAATACCCACGTGGGCGTGTCGCTCGATGAAACCACCACGCGCGACGATATCGCGCTGCTGTGGAAAGTGTTCGCGCACGGCCTGACCAACGCGCCTGCCGCGCCGGACCTGGACAGCGTGGAAGCTGGCGTGACCAGCGCCCTGCCGGCGCAACTGGCGCGCGAGAGCGCCTACCTGACCCACCCCGTCTTCAACAGCTACCACTCGGAACACGAGATGCTGCGCTACCTGCGCAGCCTGGCCGACAAGGATCTGGCGCTGGACCGCACCATGATCCCGCTCGGTTCGTGCACCATGAAGCTGAACGCGACGAGCGAAATGATCCCCGTCACCTGGCCGGAATTTTCGAACATCCATCCGTTCGCGCCGGACGCGCAAACCGTCGGCTACCGCGAGATGATTTCGCAGCTGGAAGAGATGCTGTGCGCCTTGACGGGCTACGCGGCCGTCTCGCTGCAGCCGAACGCCGGCTCGCAGGGCGAATACGCGGGTCTGCTGGTGATCAAGGCCTACCATGAATCGCGCGGCGAAGGCCACCGCAACATTTGCCTGATCCCGTCGTCGGCGCACGGCACCAACCCCGCCTCGGCCAACATGGTCGGCATGCAGGTGGTCGTCACCAGCTGCGACGCCAACGGCAACGTGGACCTGGCCGACCTGAAGGCGAAGGCGGAAAAGCACAGCGCCAACCTGGCTTGCGTGATGGTCACCTATCCATCCACCCACGGCGTGTTTGAAGAAGGCATCCAGGAACTGTGCGAAATCATCCATGCGCACGGCGGCCAGGTCTACATCGACGGCGCCAACATGAACGCGCTGGTCGGCGTGGCCGCTCCCGGCTCGTTTGGCGGCGACGTGTCGCACCTGAACCTGCATAAAACCTTCTGCATCCCGCACGGCGGCGGCGGACCGGGCGTCGGCCCGATCGGCGTGGGCGCCCACCTGGCGAAATTCCTGCCGAACCAGCGTTCCTCGGGCTACCAGCGCGATGCTGCCGGCATCGGCGCCGTCAGCGCCGCGCCATTCGGCTCGGCCAGCATCCTGCCGATTTCGTGGATGTACATCGCCATGATGGGCGCGGAAGGCTTGACGGCCGCCACCGAGACGGCGATTTTGGCGGCGAACTACATCGCGCGCCGCCTGGCGCCGCACTACCCCGTGCTGTACTCGGGCCACGACGGCCTGGTCGCGCACGAGTGCATCCTGGACCTGCGCCCGATCACGGACGCCACCGGCATCAGCAACGAAGACGTGGCCAAGCGTTTGATGGACTTCGGTTTCCATGCACCGACCATGAGCTTCCCCGTGCCGGGCACCCTGATGATCGAACCGACGGAAAGCGAATCGAAAGTGGAAATCGACCGCTTCATCGACGCCATGATCGCCATCCGCGCGGAAATCGCCAAGGTCGCCAGCGGTGAATTCGACCACGACGACAACCCGCTGAAAAATGCGCCGCACACGGCACAGGTATTGATGTCGGACAACTGGGAACGCAAGTACAGCCGCGAAATCGCCGCCTACCCCGTCGCTTCCTTGCGCCAGCGCAAATACTGGCCGCCGGTCGGCCGCGCCGACAACGTGTACGGCGACCGCAACCTGTTCTGCGGTTGCGCACCGATCAGCTCATACGAAGAGGAATAACGCCAGACCAAACCTACTGCGCGTCGCGCTTTGCGGCCGGCGATGCTCACCGTACTGAAGTACGGTTGCGCTTCTCGACCACAAATCGCTGACGCTCGCTACGGTTTTGTCAGGCGTCGATACTCAGTAATCAGGAATTAAAATCCCGGCGAAAACCGGGAGCATTAAACCAGAACGGCAGGCCGCAAGGTCTGCCGTTTTTTTTATGCGCCGCGTTACAGCGCCAGCAAGGCCGCGCCCGGCAATCCCAGGGCGGTGCCCAGCATCGTCAGCAGCACGACATCGCGCCGCTCGCAGCGGGCGCGGTGCGAACTCCAGGCGGCGAACAGCAAGGCCACGGCCACGCCGCTGAGCGAAATACCCACTTCCGTCATGTCCACTCTCCCCGCAGATGCGGCACAGCTGCCATTGTTACGTTCATCATCGTCGTCATCCTTTGCCTTTATTAAGTTAACTACCTATCGGTAGGTAGCCAGTGTACAATAAAAAAGACGGCAATGTCCATGCCGTGTTTTTTGACGATACAAAGGAAGCGCAATGCAGCAGCAAACCCCTCTCCCCGCCGCCAGTCTCGCTCTGGCGGCTTCCCTGGCCTTGGTGGCCGTGCTCGGCCCGGCGGGCATCGACATGTATCTGGCATCGATGCCGGCCATGGCGCGCGAACTGCATACCTCGTATGCAAATGTGCAGCTGAGCCTGACGGTTTTCCTGCTGGCCCTGGGCGGCGGGCAATTGCTGTGCGGGCCGCTCACCGACATGCTGGGCCGGCGCCGTCCGCTGCTGGCCGGCATCGCCGTGTACATTCTTGCCGCCGTGTGGGCGTCGCAGGCGGATCAATTGAGCACCCTGCTGCTGGCGCGCTTGCTGCAAGGCATGGGCGCCGCGCTGACCCTGGTCGTGGTGATGAGCATGGTGCGCGACGTGGCCGATGGCGTCAAAGCGGCGCAGCTGTTTGCCCTCTTGATGACCATCGTCGGCCTGGCGCCCGTGCTGGCACCCGCCGTGGGCGGCTTGCTCGACGCCCACTACGGCTGGCGCGCCGTGATGCTGGCCCTGGCCGCGCTGGGCGTCTTGACCTTGCTCAATAGCGCGCTGTTCCTGCCAGAAACCCTGCCAGCAGCCAGGCGCGTCGCGCCGCGCGGCATGCACCGCACGTATGCGCGCATCGCGCTGGACCGCGCCTTCCTGCTGCCCGCGCTGGCCCTGTCCGCCACTTTCTTTTTCCTGTTTGCCTATATCGGCGGAGCGTCGCTCGTGTACCAGCGCGATTTCGGCCTGTCCGCGGGCAGCTTCGGCCTCGTGTTCGGCGCCACGGGCGTGGCCGTGCTGCTGGGCGCCATGGCCAGCGGCCGCCTGGTGGAAAAGCACGGCGTGGCGCGCCTCTGCGTGGCGGGCAGCGTGGCCATGCTGGGCGGCGCGGGGCTGGCCCTGCTCGGCGCCTGGGCGGGAGCAGGCATCGCCGCTGTCGTGCCGGGCATGTTCGTGGCCCTGTTTGGCCTGGGCATCGCGGAAGCGGCGCTGATGGCCATGGCCATGGGTTCCCAGCAGCGCGCGCTCGGTTCCACGGCCGCGCTGCTGGGCGCCATCCAGATGACCTTGTCGTCGCTGGCCACGCCGCTGGCGGCCAGCCTGTCCGAATGGGGGCCGCTGCCGTGGCTGCTGTTCTTGACCGTGGCCGGCCTGCTGGTATCATGGCTGACCCTGGCCACTGCGCGCGTCCATCCGGTCCATGCCAGCAGCCTGGGAGCGCACTGACGCCTCACCCCATATCACCCCCATGATGAAAAAACGCTCGGCCTCGGCCGATAATATCTGTGCCGTCGCCGTCGTCCACTTTTCCGAACACGGCTACGACGCTTCGTCCCTCAGCGACATCGCCGCGCAGGCGGGCATGCGCAAGGCTTCGCTGTACTCGCACTTCGCCGGCAAGGACGCCCTCTTCCTCGACGTGTTTGCCGACGCCCTGGCCGAAGAGCAAGCCTTCATGGACAGCTGCTTCGCCGACGAAGCGGCGCTGGCGGCGCCCGGCGGCCAGCAGGCAGGCGCCCTGTACTGCGACCGCATGGCGCAGCGCTATGCGGACTCGGCCCATTTGCGCTTTCTGCTGCGCACGGCGTATTTGCCGCCCGCGCCCCTGCGCGTGGAAGTGGGCACGGGCTACGAAGCCTTGCTGGCGCAGCTGCAGCAGTATTACGTGCAGAGCTTGGCCCGTCTCGCGCCCACGTTATCGTCGCAGCGCATCGACCTGTATGCGCAAGCCTACCTGGGCATCGTCGACAGCCTGCACGTAGAGCTGATCTACGCGGGCGGCGCCGCGCTGCAGCAGCGCCACGCGGCGCTATGGCAGATATTGTCCGATTCGCTGGCGATGGCCACGCAACATGGCTGAGCATGCGGCCTGCCACAGTCACATTACACTTTGGAAACCTAAGATTTCTTCAGTTGACACTCTTGCAGCATGTGCATAAGATGCCCCCATTATTCATTTACGGAGTCCCACGTGGGTACTTGTTCTAGTGACAGTAGCCGATCTTGTATCGGCGATTGCCTCGGCAGCTAAACAGCAAGCAACGCGGAACTCTCTTTCCTCCGTGCCTTGCTGAGCAAGGTGCGGTGTCTCGCGCGGCCAGTACGGCCGCACGCCTCTCCCCCCTCTTTCCGATCGCGACCGGCTACTGACCCGGATTGCCCGCCAGCACTATCGTGCTTTGGCGGCACGCAAGTCTTGCCTGCGGCTGCGCCGCCCGTCAACACCTCGTCGTGAAAGGAAGAGCAATGAATCTCTTCACCCGCTTATTCGAATCGTTCCTGCGCAAGCGCCATACGGCAGGCAACTTCCGCCGCCGCGCCATGCCGCTGGAAAACAGCACGGCCCGCCCCGTGCCCGACCACCTGGCGCGCCAGTTGCTGGCTGCCGCCCATGAAGACCTCGATAGCGCCCTGAACCGCCTGCACACGCGCCTGGAAGGCTTGCGCGATGCCGAAGCACAAGTGATCGGCGCGCAAACGGGTCCGAACGAGGTCGAGCATGAAAAGCCGCTGGCCTGGTACCAGCACCTGTGGCTGTGCTACAAGAATCCGTTCAACCTGCTGCTCACCGTGCTGGCCATCGTTTCCTACCTGACGGAAGACCCGAAGGCAACCATCGTCATCGGCACCATGGTGATCTTGTCGACCCTGCTGCGTTTCGTGCAGGAAGGCCGCTCGAACCGGGCCGCCGAGCGCCTGAAAGCCATGGTCAGCAATACTGCCACCGTGCTGCGCAATGGCCAGCAAGTCGAGCTGCCGATCCGCCAACTCGTGCAGGGCGACCTCATCGTGCTGTCGGCAGGCGACATGATCCCCGCCGATTGCCGATTGCTGTCCGCGAAAGACCTGTTCGTCAGCCAGGCCGCCATGACGGGCGAATCCTTGCCCGTGGAAAAGATGGCCGAGCTGGCCGACGCCCATGGCAAAGATCCCATGGAACTGGCCAATCTGCTGTTCATGGGCACGAACGTGATCTCGGGCGCCGCCACGGCGCTGGTATTGGCTACGGGCAACCGCACGTATTTCGGCACCATCGCCACGCGCGTGACGGCCACCGAGCGCACGCCCACGGCGTTTGAGGCGGGTGTGAACAGCGTCAGCTGGCTCTTGATCCGCTTCGCCCTCGTGATGGCGCCGCTCGTGTTCCTGATCAACGGCTGGACCAAGGGCGACTGGATGGAAGCGTTCCTGTTCGCCCTGTCCGTGGCTGTCGGCCTGACGCCGGAAATGCTGCCCATGATCGTCACCAGCACCTTGGCCAAGGGCGCCGTGAAACTGTCCAAAAAGAAAGTCGTCGTCAAGCGCCTGGACGCCATCCAGAACTTCGGCGCCATGGACGTGTTGTGCACGGACAAGACGGGTACCTTGACGCAGGACAAGATCGTGCTCGAGCGCCATACCGACGTGTTCGGCCAGCAATCCGATGAAGTGCTGCAATTCGCCTATTTGAACAGCCACTACCAGACGGGCTTGAAAAACCTGCTGGACCGCGCCGTGCTCGACCACGTGGAATTGCAGACGGAAATGCAGCTGGCGCGCGACTACGTAAAGGTCGATGAAATCCCCTTCGATTTCGTGCGCCGCCGCATGTCCGTCGTCGTTTCCGAAAAGAATGATCACCATGAACTGATCTGCAAGGGCGCCGTCGAGGAAATCCTCGCCGCCTGCAGCCACCTGCGCCTGGGCGGCGTGAATATCCCCCTCGATGCGGCCCTGCTGGACAAGGTGCTGGAAACCACGCATGGCCTGAACGCGGAAGGTTTGCGCGTGGTGGCCGTGGCCGTCAAGGAAGTCCCGCCCCATAAAACCGTGTACGGCGTGGCCGATGAAACGGCGCTCACGCTGATCGGTTATGTCGCTTTCCTCGATCCGCCGAAGGAATCGACGGCGCCCGCCCTGCGCGCGCTGGCGGAACACGGCGTCACCGTGAAAGTATTGACGGGCGACAACCACCTCGTGACGGCGAAGATTTGCCGCGAAGTGGGCCTGGCCGTGCATGGCGTGCTGCAAGGCCCGCAACTGGACGACATGGATGACGCCACCCTGGCGAAAGCGGCCGAGGACAACACGGTATTTGCCAAGCTCAGCCCGCTGCACAAGGAGCGCCTCGTGCGCGCCCTGCGCGGCAATGGCCACATCGTCGGCTTCATGGGCGACGGCATCAACGACGCGCCCGCCCTGCGCGCGGCCGATATCGGCATTTCCGTCGATTCCGCCGTCGATATCGCCAAGGAAGCGGCCGATATCATCCTGCTGGAAAAGAGCCTGATGGTGCTGGAAGAAGGCGTGCTGGAAGGCCGCCGCACCTTCAGCAACATGCTCAAATACATTCGCATGACGGCCAGCTCGAACTTCGGCAATGTGTTTTCCGTGCTGGTGGCCAGCGCCTTCCTGCCGTTCCTGCCCATGCTGCCGCTGCACTTGCTGGTGCAAAACCTGCTGTATGACGTGTCGCAGATCGCCATTCCCTTCGACAATGTCGACGCCGAGCTGATCCAGCAGCCGCTGAGCTGGAACCCGCGCGACATCGGCCGCTTCATGGTGTTTTTCGGCCCCATCAGCTCGATCTTCGACATCAGCACGTTTATCCTGATGTGGCATGTGTTTGGCGCGAATACGCCGGAGCAACAGACCCTGTTCCAGTCCGGCTGGTTCGTCGTGGGCTTGCTGACGCAGACGCTGATCGTGCACCTGATCCGCACGCCGAAGCTGCCCTTCATCGACAGCATCGCGTCCGTGCCCCTGCTGGTGGCCACGACCCTGATCATGGCCGTGGGCGTATTCCTGCCGATGGGACCGCTGGCGACTTACTTCAAGCTGCAAGCCTTGCCATTGGGCTACTTCCCATGGCTGCTGGGCATCCTCGTCTGCTACACACTGCTGACGACGTTCATGAAACGCGTGTACCTGCGCAAATTCGGCTGGCAATAGTATGATGGGCCGCTCTTACCCCTACACAAGGCACGCATGAGCGGCTCCCCCTCACCTTCATCCCTATCCAAACGCACGCAGGCCCTGCTGCTGTCGGGCCTCGTGTTTCCCGGCAGCGGGCATTTCTTATTAAAACGCAAGGCGCGCGGCTGCCTCTTCCTCGTGCCCGCGCTGATCGCGCTGGTGCTCGTATTGCGCCAGATCATGGCACGATTGGATCAAGTTATGGCACAGATCGACAGCGGCGCCCTGCCCCTCGACGTGCAACTGATCGTGGAAAAAGTCGATGCGCTGTCGGCCCATGACGGCCCCGCCATGACGGTGGCCGTTTGTGTGCTGGTGGCATGCTGGATCGGCAGCCTCGTCGATACCATGCTATTGAAACCCTAGGATCGCTGGCGTCAGACGGCATCGCCCTTGACGCGGCGCGGCTTCGGTCCGCGCACGGCGGCGATGCGCGCTTCGCTGCGCACTTGCACGCGGCCGCTGAACCAGCCCTGCAAATCCTCGCCAAAGCCGGCCGGCGCCGCACTGCCCACGCCTTGCGCCAGGTCCGCCAGGGTCGTCTTGGCCAGCTCGGCGCGCATGCTTTTCTCGGCGCGCAGCATCAAGGCATGGATGCCGCACACGCCGCTGGTCATCCAGCCGGGCGGCTCGCCTTCATACAGGGTGCAGCGGCTGCGGATCTGCTGGCAATCGAACAACGGTTTCGGCCCCTCGATGGCGTCCACCACGTCGAGCACGCTGATCTCGGCCGCCGGACGCGCCAGCTGGTAGCCGCCGCGTATGCCTTCCGACGCCGTCACGATGCCCGCCTTCTCCAGCTTGGGGAAGATTTTTGCCAGGAAAGAGACGGAAATGCCCTGCAATTCCGCCAGGTCGCGGCTGCTGGCAGGCTCGGCAAGCGGCTGCGCCAGATACAGCAGGCAATGCAAGCCATACTCGGTGCCGCTTCCATAATGTGCCATGATGCCATTCCTCCGTTGCAAAACGGGGACTGTAGCACTCCCCGTTTGCAGCCGCAAGGCTACAGCGACAGCTCGAACGCGGGATCGGCGGCCGCCAGCGCCGCCGCGCTGTCGGCGGGCGGATAAATCACGCGGCCATTGATGGCCACCTTCAATGCCTTGCCTTCGCTGCCCGTCATCCACACCTTGCGCTCCCAGCCCTGCGTGACGACCGCTCCCCACGCCCCCAGGTCGAGGCACGTCACATAATACGGCTGGCGGTAGGGCCGCGTGGCCAGGCCCAGCAGGTCTGCCACGGCATTGTCGCCCGAGGAACGTCCGAGGAACATGGCGTGCTGGCAACTCATCAGCGTGTGATTGCCAGCGTCGTCCGTGGCCGCGACGGCCGCGTCGCCCGTGGCAAAGACCTTGCCCGCGCCAGGCACGCGCAAGTCGTTCGCCACCCGCAGGCGGCCCGCCGCGTCCTTGTCGCCGGGAATCTGCGCCGTCAGCGCGCTGGCCCGCACGCCCGCCGTCCACACCACGGTGGCCGCCTCGATGCGCTCGCCATCGGCCGTCGTCAAGCCGTCCCCGTCGATGGCGGCGACGGCCGAACCGAGCCGGCATTCCACGCCCAGCTCCGCCAGCGCCTGCTCGATCACGGGACGCGGTCCCGGTCCCAGGTCGGGGCCGATGTCGGGCGCCCGCTCGACGATGATCACCTTGATCTCGGCATCCTGCCCCAGGATGGCGCGCAGGCGGGCCGGCAGCTCGGCCGCCAGTTCGATGCCCGTGAAACCGCCACCGGCCACGATGACCGTATTGCGCGCGGCCGATGCGGGCCGGCCAGCCAGACCATGCAGGTGCGCATCGAGCGCCACCGCGTCGTCGCGCTGGTCGGTGCTGAAGGCAAATTCTTGCAAACCCGGAATATCCGGACGGAACAAGCTGCTGCCCGCCGCCAGCACCAGGCGGTCATAGGCCAGGGTCGAACGGCTGCCGTCGGCGGCCACGATATCGACCTCGTCGCTGGCGCTGCGGATGGCCTCGACCTTGCCCGCGATGAAGCGCACGCCCGTGTCGTCAAACAGTTGCTGCAACGGCGCCACCATGCCGGCAGGCGCCGGCTCGTACAGGCGCGGGCGCATCGTCAGCACGGCTTCCGGCGCCACCAGCGCCACTTCGATGTCGCCTGCCGCAACGTTTTCCAGCCGCAGGCGGCGCACGGCAGCCAGGGCGCTCCACAAGCCGGCAAAGCCGGCACCAATGATCAATACGCGCTGTGTCATGTTTTTTCTCCTTGATTTGATAACGCAGACTATATCACTCCGTGTTATGCGGCGCAAGCGGACATGCCGAAAAAGGCGCAGCCTGTCTTGCGGTCCGCGCCGCACTCGCGTAGATTCGCGGCACAACGATCAGGGAAAGCCCCATGCAAGAGGAATTGGAAACATTGCTGGCAGCAGCGTTCAAGAGCGAGCGGATACAGGCGCGCCGGATGGCGGCGCTGGAAGGCATCACCGGCGACGCGGCGCTGCAGCGCATACTGGAACAGGCGGCAGGCACGCAGGGCCTTGCCGCCCTGCTGGCGACACGGACGCAGGCGCGCGCGGCCGACGCGCAGCGCAAGGCGCAAAAGATCAGCGACCGCCAGCAGGCGCAAGCGGCCAAGCGCCTGCCGGCTGGCCCCGCTTCGGCATGGCGCGGCTGGTTCGACGGCTCCGCCCACCCGAATCCGGGCAAGCTGGGCATCGGCGCCCTGCTGCTGGGGCCGAACGGCGAACGTATCGAAGTGAGCGAGGCCGTCGGTTATGGCAGCAGCAGCGACGCGGAATATGCGGCCCTGACGGCCGTGCTGCAGGCGGCACTCGGCGTGCGCCCGCCGCCCGCGCAACTGCTGCTGTACGGCGACAGCCAGGTGGTGATCAACGATGTATTGGGAACGGCGGCGGCTGGCGCCAAGGGACTGGAAATACACAGGGCCACCGTAGTGGCCCTGCTGGAACAATTACACGATGTAACGCTGCGCTGGCTGCCGCGCCACCGCAATGGCGAGGCGGACCGGCTGTCGCAGCTGGCGATCGCCGGCTGGGTGGAGGAAGACCCTCCACCCCTTGCCGTTTAGGCGGCGCGGCCGATCTGCAATGCCTCTTGCGGCGCCTTGGCCGCCGGGCGCTTGCCGCCGCCCACGGCCTTCAAGCCGCCGGCGCCGGCCTGCTGGCCATTCAATTTGAACACGCTGACCACTTGCGCCAGGTTGTGCGCCTGGTGCTGCATCGATTCGGCGGCAGCCGCCGACTCTTCCACCAGGGCCGCATTTTGTTGCGTCACGGCATCCATCTGGCCGATGGCCCGGTTGATTTCGTCGATGCCCACGCTTTGCTCGCTGCTGGCCGCCGTGATTTCCGTGATGATGTCGCTCACACGCTGCACGCTGTCGACGATATCGTTCATGGTCGAACCGGCTTGCGCCACCAGCATGCTGCCCGCGTTGACTTGCTCCACGGAAGCACCGATCAGGGTCTTGATCTCTTTCGCCGCCGATGCGGAACGCTGCGCCAGGTTGCGCACTTCGGACGCCACGACGGCAAAGCCGCGACCCTGCTCGCCCGCGCGCGCCGCTTCCACGGCCGCGTTCAGGGCCAGGATGTTCGTCTGGAAGGCGATGCCATCGATCACGCTAATGATATCGACGATCTTGTTCGAGGAAGCATTGATCGATTCCATCGTGCCCACCACTTGCGCCACCACTGCGCCGCCCTTGACGGCCACTTGCGCCGCCGAGGCCGCCAACTGGTTCGCCTGGCGCGCATTGTCCGCATTCTGTTTCACGGTGGAAGTCAGCTCTTCCATCGACGACGCCGTTTCTTCCAGGGAACCGGCCTGCTCTTCCGTGCGGGAAGACAGGTCCTGGTTACCGGCGGCAATTTCCGTCGATGACGTCGCGATGCTGTCCGTACCTGCGCGCACTTCGCTGACGATGTTGAGCAAGCTTGTGTTCATGTCCTTCAAGGCCAGCAAAAGTTGCCCAGTTTCATCTTTGGCGCTGGCGTCGATCTGCGCCGTCAAGTCGCCATCGGCCACCTTGCGGGCGATGTCCACGGCCGTGCGCAGGGGGCGCACGATGCCCGTCGTCAACAGCCAGGCGCAGACGACGCCAAAGCCCAGCGCCAGCACGGCCAGGGTCAGCAGCAAGTTGCGGCTCGTCTTGGCGACCTCGTCGATCTCGCGCGCCGTCGTGTCGATGCTGGCGCGCTGGTGCTGCAGCATGTCGTTGACCACTTTCAGGTATTTCGTCGAACCGGGCACGAAGATGCCCTGGAACGCCTTTTCTGCCTCGGCTTCCTGCCCATCCGCCTTCAGCTTCGACACTTGCGCGCGCGAATCGAGGTAGACCTTGCGCTGTTCGCTCACCAGGCGGAACAGTTCCTTTTCTTCCGGGCTGGAAATCAAGGCTTCGATTTTCTTTTGCAATTCGCCCGACACGACGGACGATTGCTTGGCCTCTTCCGCAAAATACGCGCCCAGTGACGTGTCGCTGCTGCGCGCGATGGCCGTGGTGCGGCGCACGCCGCTATCGATCTTTGCATACCAGTCGGAAATATAGCGTTCCTTCGCCAGCGGCAGCTCCATCATGGTGCGCGTGGCCATGGCCACGTCGTGCAAACGCCACACGCTGATGCCCGTAATGAGCATGGAAAACAGCAAAATCACGGCAAAACCCAGGCCGAGGCGCACACCAATACTGACGTTTCTTAACAAATTCATGTGAATATCCTAAAAAAGCGGAACCAGACTATATAAAAGGGGTTGCGGCTGCCCGGGGCAGCCGCGGCGGCATCAGCGCGTGCCGATGCGCAAAGTGGTTTGCGGCGCTGCCGGGCGTTTCTGCGCGTGTTGCACACCCTTCACGCCGCCGGCGCCGGCCTGCTGGCCATTGAGTTTAAAGACGCTGACGACTTGCGCCAGATTGTGCGCCTGGTGCTGCATCGATTCGGCGGCCGCCGCCGACTCTTCCACCAGGGCCGCGTTTTGTTGCGTCACAGCATCCATCTGGCCGATGGCGCGGTTGATTTCGTCGATGCCCACGCTTTGCTCGCTGCTGGCCGCCGTGATTTCCGTGATGATGTCGCTCACGCGCTGCACGCTGTCGACGATATCGTTCATGGTGGAACCGGCTTGCGCCACCAGCATGCTGCCCGCGTTGACTTGCTCCACGGAAGCACCGATCAGGGTCTTGATCTCTTTCGCCGCCGATGCCGAACGCTGCGCCAGGTTGCGCACTTCGGACGCCACGACGGCAAAACCGCGGCCTTGCTCGCCCGCGCGCGCCGCTTCCACGGCCGCATTCAGCGCCAGGATATTCGTCTGGAAGGCGATGCCGTCGATGACGGAAATGATGTCGACGATCTTGTTCGACGAAGCATTGATCGATTCCATCGTGCCCACCACTTGCGCCACGACTGCGCCGCCCTTGACGGCCACTTGCGCAGCCGAGGCCGCCAACTGGTTCGCCTGGCGCGCATTGTCCGCATTCTGTTTCACGGTGCTGGTCAGCTCTTCCATCGACGACGCCGTTTCTTCCAGGGAACCGGCCTGCTCTTCCGTGCGGGAAGACAGGTCCTGGTTGCCGGCGGCGATTTGCGTCGACGACGTCGCGATGCTGTCCGTGCCGCTGCGCACTTCGCCCACGATATTGAGCAAGCTCGTGTTCATGTCCTTCAGGGCCAGCAAAAGTTGCCCAGTTTCATCTTTGGCGCTGGCGTCGATCTGCGCCGTCAAGTCGCCATCAGCCACCTTGCGGGCAATGTCCACGGCCGTGCGCAGGGGGCGCACGATACCCATCGTCAAGACCCAGGCACAGACGACGCCGAATGCCAGCGCCAGCGCGGCCAGTACCAGCATCAGGTTGCGGCTGGTATTGGCGACGGCGTCGATCTCGCGCGCGGTGGCGTCGATCGTGGCGCGCTGGTGTTCCAGCAAGTCCGACACCATCTTCTGGTACTTGGCGGCGGCCGGCACGAAGGTCTTTTCAAACACTTCATTGGCGGCATCGACCTGCGCTTCGCCCTTCAGCTTGTAGACCTGGTCGCGCGAACCGATGTATACCTTGCGCTGTTCCAGCAAGCCCGCGAACATGGCTTTTTCCTCCGGCTTGTCGATCAGCGCCTCGATTTTCTTTTGCAGCTCGGCCGAGCTGGACGACGAGACTTTCGATTCTTCAGCGAAATAGCCGCTCAGCGAGGTATCGCTGCTGCGGGCAATGGCGATGGTGCGGCGCACGGCGCTGTCGATACGGCCATACCAGTCGGAAATATAGCGTTCCTTGGCCAGCGGCTGCTCCATCATGACGCGCGTGGCGCTGGCCACATCGTGCAAGCGCCAGACGCTGATGCCCGTAATGAGCATGGAAAACAGCAAAATCACGGCAAAACCGAGTCCCAGGCGGACACCGATGCTGACGTTGCGTAATAAATTCATGTGACTGTCCTAAAAACCCGGATGCCGGCGTGGCGGCCGGCTGGCGCTCCCGCTCAGGGCGGACGCTGGCTGGCTGCCATGGCGAAACGGGCGTAAAAAGTGAAACTCAAGTGAAACTGGCGCACGGTTCGGCTGAACCGTGCGCCAGGAAATGCGCTAGCGTGCGCCTTGCAGAAAAAGCAAACAATGCTTGGGGTCAATTGTTTCTAAAAAACCCTCTCGCACTAGGGTGTCAGGAAATGTTCAGGGCAAGGCGCGTTGCCGAAGACAGTACGAATGTACGGCGAGGCAATGCAACGCCGTCCTGGACTTTTCCTGGCGGCCTAGGCTGCCAATTTTTCGATCAAGCCCATATCGGCGCTGGACATCAACTGGTCGATATCGACCAGGATCAGCATGCGCTCGTCGATGGTGCCCAGGCCGATCACGTATTCCGTGTTGATCGAACGGCCCATGTCCGGCGCCGGCTTGATCTGTTCCGGCATCAGGGTGGTGACGTCGGAAACGCGGTCGACGACCATGCCGACGACGCGGTTGCCGATATTGAGGATGATGACGACGGTGAACTGGTCATAACTGGGCGTGCCCAGGTTGAACTTGATGCGCATGTCGACGATGGGCACGATGATGCCGCGCAGGTTGACCACGCCCTTGACGAACTCGGGCGCGTTGGCGATGCGGGTCGGCGTTTCATAGCTGCGGATTTCGCTGACTTTCTGGATGTCGATGCCATATTCTTCCTGGCCCAGGGTAAAGGCCAGGTATTCGGCAGCCTTGGCAACGGTTGCGCCAGTGTCGCTGGAAATGGTGTTCATGATATTCCTTTCGTTAACTCGCCTGGGGCGCAGGCCAAGGCACGCTGCAAGCAAGCCTTGGACGTGGCAAAGTCACCCAACAGGGGATGGCCGCCACTTGTGTGTTTTTGCAAATATTTTCTAGCAATTAGCTTATGCCTCTAATTTCCTTGCGGCAATGTTACCCCATGTAAATTTTACATGCACTAAAAAAGAGCGACCGTCTGATTTTTGATTTTCAAAAATGCAATTTATGTGGCGATTACGGCACGCCGGCCCCCGCCACGCACTGCGCCGTTTTATGCCACACTGGCGGCCCCTGCTTTTTACGACTGAGAACATGCATTCTTTGCTTTCCCAATGGCAACCACGCCTGCTGGCGCTGGCCAAGGCCGGCCTGGGCGATGACGGCGCCCACGACCTCAACCACCTGCACCGCGTCTGGCGCAATGCCAGTGTCCTGCTGCAAGACCATGCGGACGCGGATGCGCTCACCGTGATGGCCGCCTGCTACCTGCACGACCTGGTCAACCTGCCAAAGAACCACCCCGAGCGCCACCTGGCTTCGCGCCAGGCGGCAACGCTGGCTTGCCGCCAGTTGGCGGAACTGGATTTTCCGGCAGAAAAATTGGCCGGCGTGGCCCACGCCATCGAGACGCACAGTTTTTCCGCCAACTTGCCGCCGCACACGCTCGAAGCGCAAATCGTGCAGGATGCCGACCGCATCGATGCGCTGGGCGCCGTCGGACTGGCGCGGTTGTTCTATACGGCCGCGCGCATGGATAGCGCGCTGGCGCACGGCACGGACCCGCTGGCGCAGCAGCGTCCGCTCGACGACAAGGCTTACGCGCTCGACCATATCGTCACCAAGCTCGACAAGCTGCCCGGCAAGATGCAGACGGCGGCGGGCCGCGCGCTGGCCGAACAGCGACTGGCCGTGCTGACGGATTTCCGCGCCGCCTTTGCCGATGAATGGGGAATTGCCATCTAGCATGGGTGGCGATAGCCAGCATGGCCCACGCTGTCTATAATGCAAGGCTCAGCTATCGCGCCGCGCGCCAGCAGGAAGCTGCCACGCGCCGGCGCCACGCCAACAACTGAACTCCGCACGCCGCACGGCGGCGCGGGGTGCGCGCCGAAAGCATGCATGTCCGATAAAACCAGCCCCGACAGCCATTCACCGTCATCGCCCGCCTCGCCCGCGCGCGCCGGCAACCTCAATTTCATCCTCGTCTGCGTCTTCATCGACATGCTGGGCATCGGCCTGGTGGTGCCCGTGCTGCCCATCCTGATCGGCGACTTTGTCAACGGCAAGGATGAGCAGGCATTCTGGTACGGCATCATGGCGGCCGTCTTCGGCTTGCTGCAATTCATCTTCATGCCCATGCTGGGCGCCATCAGCGACCGCGTGGGACGCCGCCCCGTGCTGCTGTATTCGATGGCCGGCATGGGCATCAACTTTCTCGCCACGGGCTGGGCGCCGAACCTGGCCTGCCTGTTCATCGGCCGCATCATCGGCGGCGTCTCGTCGGCCAGCATGTCGGTCGCGTCCGCCTATGCGTCCGACGTCTCCACGCACGACAACCGCGCCAAGAGCTTCGGCAAGATCGGCGCCGCCTTCGGCCTGGGCTTCATTTGCGGCCCCATGCTGGGCGGCCTGCTGGGCGAGATCAACCTGCACCTGCCGTTTTACGTGGCGGCGGGCCTGTCGGCGGCCAATTTCATCTACGGCTATTTCTGCGTGCCCGAATCGCTGCAGCCGGGTCCGCGCGCACCGTTCACCCTGGCGCGCATCAACCCGTTTGCCGCCCTGCTCAAGCTGGTGCGCCGCGTGGAAATCCGCGGCCTGGTGCTGGCCTTCGGCCTGATGACGTTTGCGCAAATGATGCTCAACACCACCTGGGTGCTGTACACGCACTTCCGCTTCGACTGGACGCCGCGCCAGAACGGCATCGCCCTGTTCTGCGTGGGCCTGTGCGCGGCCGTCGTGCAGGCGGGCTTGCTGGGCATCCTCATCAAGCGTTTCGGCGAAGTGCGCCTGTCCCTGCTGGGCATGGCCTCGGGCGCCCTCACCTATCTGCTGTACGGCCTGGCGACGCAGGGCTGGATGATGTATGCGCTGATCCTGTGCAACCTGCTGGCCTTTGCCGCCGGACCGGCGCTGCAAGGCATCATCTCGAAATCGTCCAACGCCAGCGAACAGGGAGAACTGATGGGCTCCTTGCAATCGATCAGCAGCCTGGGCATCATCTTCATGCCTTTGCTCGGCAGCATGATTCTCGGCGAAGTGAGCCACTTGCCGCCGCAAGACTGGCGCATCGGCAGCACCTTCTACCTGTGCGCCATCATGCAAACCCTGGGCATCCTGGTAGCCTGGCGCTACTTCAAGGCGCAACGCCAGGCAAGACTTATGGTTTCCACCACAAAGTAGTCGGCGGGATAATATTGTATTTGGGAAATAAATAGGCGAGAATGGGATAATCAAGCGGGCGTTGCCGACGCCGGCGATACGATGGTGAGCAAGGATGGGTATGACTGACTTTTATTCCAGCGCCTGGCGCCGAACCGTGGCCATGCTGGCGCTGGCGCTGCCATCGCTGGCGGGCGCGCAATGCTCGCGCGACATCCAGGTGCCCGTCTCGGCCATCGGCGCCAGCGTGGTGGTGAATGGCGCCACCATCAGCGGCATTTATCCCGACTTGCTGCGTGGCATGGGCGCCAAGCTCGGCTGCAATTTCATCTTCACGGCCGTGCCCCGCGCGCGCCTGGAAGCGATGTTCGAGGCGGGCAAGGCCGACTTGCTGATCCCGGCCAGCAGCACCTTGCGGCGCGACCAGCATGGCCTGTTCATCCCCATGCTGGGCAGCCGGCCCCTGCTGATTTCGCTCCAGGGCGCGCGACCGCCCATCAACACCATGCAGGAACTGATCGAGCGGCGCGAATTGCGCGTGGCGCTCGTGCGCGGCTACGACTATGGCGCACCGTACCAGGCGCTGGCGAAGGAGCTGAGCAGCCAGGGCCGCCTGTTCTACGAAGTCGACGCCCTGTCCGTGGCGCGCCTGATGCAAAGCGGCTTCATCGATGCCACCATCATGGCGCCCACCATCCTCGCCGGCGTGGCGCAAAACGATGCGCGCGTGTATGGCCTGGCCGACCGCCTGCGCCTGGAAGCGTTGCCGGAATTGCCCTGGGGCATGAGCGGCGTCTACCTGTCGCGCAAGTCGCTGACGGCGGAAGACCAGGCGACCCTGCGCGAACTGCTCGACAGGGCGGGCCGCTCCGGCTCCGTGATGGACGGCTTCCAGCGCCATCACCGCCAGGAACTGTTGTCGCTGAGCATACGCCCCCGCTAAGGCCTGCATGTCCGGTCTGGTCGTCGCCGTCGTCCTGTTTGCCGCCCTGCTGCACGCCAGCTGGAACGCCATCGTCAAGTCGGGCAAGGATACCTTCCTCAGCACGGTGCTCGTTTCCGTGGGCGCCGCCCTGATTTCGCTGGCCGTCTTGCCCTTCGTCAACACTCCCGCGCCCGCCAGCTGGCCCTACCTGGCCGCCTCGGCCGTGGCACAGCTGGCGTATTACTCGCTGCTGGCGGCCGCCTACAGGGCGGGCGACATGAGCCATGCCTACCCCTTGATGCGCGGCAGCGCGCCATTGCTCGTGGCGCTGGCCAGCTGGCCGCTGATCGGCGAACGCCTGTCTCCCATGCAGATGGGCGCCGTCGCCTGCATTTGCGCGGGCATCCTCGGCCTGTACGTGGCCGCGCGCACGGGCGCCATCGGCAGGATGCCGAAAAACACGGGCCGGGCCACCGCCTTTGCGCTCGGCAACGCCTGCGTCATCGCCAGCTATACCTTGATCGACGGCATCGGCGTGCGCCTGTCCGGCGCGCCGGCCGCCTACACGATGTGGATTTTTGTCTTGAACGGCGCAGGACTGCTGCTGTGGACGGCGTTGCGCCGCCCCGCCGACTTGCTTGCGTATGCGCAAACGCAATGGCGCCTGGCCGCCGTTGGCGGCTTCGGCACCCTCGCTTCGTATGGCCTGGCCCTGTGGGCCATGACGCAGGCGCCCGTGGCCGCCATCGCGGCCCTGCGCGAAACGTCGATCCTGTTCGCCATCGCCATCGCGGCCCTGTTCCTGCGCGAAAAGATCAGCCCCCGCCGCTACCTGGCCATCGGCCTGATCGCGGCGGGCGCCATCCTCATGCGAATCGCTTAGCGGGCGTCGAGCGGCGCAATCGGCAACTCGATCGCGCTGGCCGCCCCTGTCGCGTGGTACACGCGCTGCGTCGCCTTTCTATAATGGCCCGGGTCGGCCAGGAAGATGTTCGGCACGTAGTTTTGCGGGTTGCGGTCGTACAGGGGGAACCAGCTCGACTGCACTTGCACGGCGATGCGGTGGCCGGGCAGGAAGACGTGATTCGCGTTCGGCAAGGCGAAGCGGTAGCGTTCCACTTTACCTGCCGGTATCGGCGTCGGGTGCTCGAAGCTGTCGCGGTAGCGCCCGCGGAAGATATCCATCGCCACGCCCAGCTGGTAGCCGCCCATGGCCGGCTGCGACGGCACTTCGTCCGGATACACGTCGATCAGTTTTACCACCCAATCGGCATCCGTGCCGCTGGTGGCGGCAAACAGGTTCACCATCGGCGCGCCGGCGATGCGCACGGCCGTCTTCAACGGTTCGGACACATAGCTGAGCACGTCCGTGCGGTCGGCATAGCCGCGCTGGTCGCTGACCAGCCATGGCTTCCACACATCGGGGTCCATGAGGCGCACGGGACGGGGCACGAAAGGCACGGGCTTGGCAGGGTCGGCCACGTATTCATCGAAAGCGCCTTCAGCCGCATCCGCAGCGCCCGATGGCGCCGCAAAACCCAGCCTGGAACCGTCCTGCAGGTAGATCGGCGTCAGCTTGGTGTCGCAGGTCTCGCAGGCCAGCGGCCACTGCTGCAGGCGCTGCCACTGGTTGGTGCCGGTCTGGTACGACACCACGGGCGCCGTGTTCGCTTCCGGCGCGCCATCCTTCAGGTATTGATTCAGGAATGGCTGCATGACTTTTTCGCGGAACTGGCGCGCCGTATCGCCGTCAAACTTCAGGGCGCCCAGGCTGGAACCGTCATAGTTGACGCCGCTATGGCGCCACGGGCCGATGGCCAGGTAATTGAGGTTGTTGCGCTTGTCGCGCCCCTCCATCGCCGTGTAGGTGGCGTACGGGCCATAGATGTCTTCCTGGTCCCACTGCCCCACCACGTGCATGGTAGGCACGATCAGCGGGCGCTTGGCGAGGATCTTGTCGAGCGCCTGTTCCTGCCAGTAACTGTCGTAGGCGGGGTGCTCGAACAGCTTTTTCGTGTAGGTCAGCTTGTCGATGCCGAACTTCTTCGCATAATCGCCGGCCGAGCCGATGCGCAGATACGCATCGTATTCGTCATACACGCCCAGCGCCGGCGCCTCGCTACTGCCGCGCGCGCTCGTCTGCCACGCCAGGTAGGACAGGCTCGGCATGCGGAACGCGCCGTTGTGGAACCAGTCGTCGCCGCGCCAGCCATCGACCATGGCGCTCATGGGAATGGCCACCTTCAGCGCCGGATGCGGGTCGACCAGGGCCATCAGCACCGTATGCCCCTCGTACGAGGAACCCAGCATGCCCACCTTGCCATTCGTTTCCGGCACGTTTTTCACGAGCCAGTCGATGGTGTCCCACGCATCGGTCACGTTATCGACCTTGGTATGGTTCAGCGGCCCGCGCACGGGGCGCGTCATGACGTAATCGCCTTCCGAGCCATGCTTGCCGCGCACGTCCTGGAACACGCGGATGTAGCCGTTTTCCACCAGGGTATCGTCACCCTGCGGCAGGGCGGCCAGCATGCTGGGGCTGGCGGCGCGCTGGGCGCGGCGGGCCGCATTGTACGGCGTGCGCGTGAGCATGATCGGCGCTTTCTGGGCGCCTTTCGGCACGACGATCACCGTGTACAGCTTGACGCCGTCGCGCATGGGGATCATCACCACGCGCTTGACGTAGTCATTCACATCGGGCATGACCAGCTTGGCGCCGATATCGGGCGTCATGGGCGGCGTTTGCGCCATCGCGGGTGCTGCAAACAAGGAACTGATAACAAAAGCCAGGCCGGTGAGCCGGACGGGGGACGACATGGGCATACTGTTCTCCAATGATTCATGCCACGCAAAAGTGGCCGAACGGCAATAGTACTCGGAAAGCAAGTTTTACATAAGGCAAGCCTCTGACGCGGCGCAGCAGATAAATCCGGGCGCAAACTTGACAGAACGCGCCCGAACTGCAACCATAACGCCATGAAATTTATCCCTTCACAACACGCCTGCTTGAATTGGTGGTCCCGCTCACTTTCGCGCGGCCACTGCATAGTGATGTGAATTTGATCCACGCCGCCTCGATCGGTGGCGTAACAGGCTCAGCCTGGATCATCCCCGATGCAGGCGGCTCAAAAGGAAACTTGATGAGCTTGCCTAATACGCCCGACACCCCCGACACCCAGGACCAGAACGACGCCGCGCCGCTGTCCGCTGCCGCCATCGCTTCGCAATCCGTGATCCTGACGGGCGACCGCCCCACCGGCCCCTTGCACCTGGGCCACTACGTGGGCAGCCTGCGCGACCGCGTGCGCTACCAGAACAGCTACAAGCAATTCATCATGCTGGCCGACGCGCAGGCGCTGACGGACAATATGGACGACATCGACAAGGTGCACCGCAATGTCGTCGAAGTGGCGCTCGATTACCTGGCCGTCGGCATCGACCCGACGAAAACCACCGTGTTCATCCAGTCGCAGATTCCGGAACTGGCCGAACTGACCTTTTACTACCTGAACATCGTCACCGTGGCGCGCCTCGAGCGCAACCCCACCGTCAAGGAAGAAATCCGCCTGCGCGGCTTCGAGCGCGACATTCCGGCCGGCTTCTTGACCTACCCGGCCAGCCAGGCGGCCGACATCACGGCCTTCAAGGCGGGCGTGGTGCCCGTGGGCGAAGACCAGATTCCGATGATCGAGCAAACGAATGAAATCGTGCGCCGCTTCAACCGCATGTATAACCGCGAAGTATTGATGGAATGCAAGGCGCTGGTGCCGGACATCGGCCGCCTGCCCGGCATCGACGGCAAGGCGAAGATGAGCAAATCGCTGGGCAACACCATCAACCTGGGCGCCACCCCGGCCGAAATCACGGCCGCCGTGAAAAAAGTCTACACCGACCCGCTGCACCTGCGCGTGGAAGATCCGGGCCACCTGGAAGGCAATATCGCCTTTACGTACCTGGACGCGTTTGACCCGGAAAAAGCGGCGCTGGCCGACATGAAAGCCCATTACGTGCGCGGCGGCCTGGGCGACAGCATCGTCAAGAAGCGCCTGGACCTGGTCTTGCAGGAAATGCTGGCGCCGATCCGCGCCCGCCGCGAAGAGTTCGCCAAAGACAAGGGACAAGTCATCCAGATGCTGAAAGAAGGCACCTTCAAGGCACGCGAAGTGGCGGCCCGCACGGCTGATGAAGTCAAGTCGGCGCTGGGCTTGAACTACTTCTGATCAGCAGCAATAGCAAACTGACATAGCAAACTGATGCGCTCAGGCGGAGTCGGGTAAAATCCCGCTTCCGCCTGGGCGCAATTCGTTTGTCACCGTGGCACCAGCAATCCGTAGAGAAAACAACGCGCCATGACCGATACACCCGTCGAACAGCTGCTGCAGCAGCATTTTTCCATCGATGCATTGCAGCAGGCGCCCGCGCCCCTGCGCCAGGCGCTGGGCATGCTGGGCGGCTGGCTGGCCGCCGAGCGCGACACGGCCTATCCGCACACGCCGTATGCGGAGCTGCTGACGCAGCTGTCCGACACCAGCCTGCCCGCGCACGGCATGCCCGTGGCGGATTTCCTGCAAGAACTCGACACCACCGTGCTAGCCAATACGGCCCAGCTGAACCACCCGCAATACATCGGCCACATGACCCAGGCCCTGCCCTGGATCAGCGTGCTGGCCGAAGCGTTTACGGCCACCCTGAACCAGAACCAGGTCAAGATCGAGACGGCGTATGTGTCGACCCTGATCGAAAAGCAGATCCTGGGCTGGCTGCACCGCCAGGTGTACCAGCAGCCCGAATATGTCTACACGCAAGCCATGGCCGCCACCAGCGGCGCGCTGGGCAATGTCGTCAATGGCGGCACCATGGGCAATTTGACGGCCCTGGCCGTCGCACTGGAACAGCAGCTGCCCGGCACGCGCAAGCGGGGCCTGTTTGCCGCCATGCAAGAATCCGGCTACGCGGGACTGGCCGTGATCGGCTCGGCCCGCAGCCACTATTCCGTCAAGAAGGCGCTGGCGACCCTGGGCCTCGGTGAAAACGCCCTGCACCTGGTGGCCGTCGACCGCGACAACCGCATCGACGTCCAGGCGCTGGAAGCGACGATTGCCGACTTGAAATTGCGCAATATCAAGGTCGTCGCCATGATCGGCATCGCCGGCACGACGGAAACGGGCGCCATCGACCCGCTGGCCGCCATGGCAGCCATTGCCGCGCGGGAAAGCATCTGGTTCCATGTGGATGCGGCCTGGGGCGGCGCGCTGCTGATCGCGGAACAGTACCGCGCGCTTTACGACGGCATCGCCCTGGCCGACTCCGTCGTCATCGACGGGCATAAATTGCTGTGGGTGCCGATGGCGCAAAGCATGGTGCTGTTCAAGGACAGCGCCAGCCTGAACCTGCTCAAGCACAATGCCAACTACATCTTGCGCGACAACTCCGGCGACCTGGGCCAGACTTCGCTGGAAGGCTCGCGCCGCTTCGATGCCTTGAAACTGTGGACCTCGTTCAAGGTGCTGGGCGTGTCCGGCTACACGACCTTGCTGCAGCAGGCAGCCACCTTGTCCGGCCAGTTGCAGGATTTATTGGCCGACCAGCAGGATTTCGAACTCGTCACGCGCTCCGACACCTTCATCCTGACCTACCGCTACGTGCCCGCGCACTTGCGCCAGCGCATGGACAGCTTGCTGGCCGGCGGCCAGGTGGACGCGGCGACCGAACTGAACAAGCAGCTGAACACCTTGAACGCCAAGCTGCAAAACCGGCAAAAGGCGCAAGGCCACAGCTTTGTGTCGCGCACGGTACTCGAATCGACGCGCTACCCCGGTCCGACCAATGTGCTGCGCGTGGTCATGACGAATGTCAAGACGCGCCCCCACCACTTGCGCGCCATCCTGGCCGAACAGCGGGCCATCGGCCAGGCGCTGACGGCGGAACTGGGATTGTAAGAACGTTCCACCCATCAACCTTAACTGGATGCCCGATGCACCGCCTCAGCGCCCTCACCGATCTGTTAAAGCATCTGTTGAAATGGCTGCTGCTGGCGAGCGTCGTGGCCGTGCTGGCGGGCTCGGCCTCGGCCGCTTTCCTGTTCGCCCTGGACTGGGCCACGCGTACGCGCCTGGCGCACGCCTGGCTGATCTGGCTGCTGCCCGTGGCGGGCTTTGCCGTCGGCTGGCTGTATTTGCGCTACGGCAGCAGTGTCGAAGGCGGCGCGAATCTGCTCATCGATGAAATCCACGACCCGAAAAAAATCATCCCCTTGCGCATGGCGCCGCTGGTGCTGGGCGGCACCGTCGTCTCGCATTTGTTCGGCGCCTCCGTCGGACGCGAAGGCACGGCCGTGCAGATGGGCGGCGCGCTGGCCGACCAGCTGACCCGCATGTTTCGTTTGAACAATGAAGACCGCCGCATCATTCTGATGGCCGGCATCAGTGCCGGCTTTGCCTCCGTCTTCGGCACGCCGCTGGCGGGCGCCCTCTTCGGTCTGGAAGTGCTGGCCATCGGCCGCCTGCGCTACGAAGCCATGCTGCCCTGCCTGGCTGCCGCCGTCATCGCCGACCAGGTGGTCCTGCTGTGGGGTCCGCTTTTGCACATTGCTCACACGCATTACGCCGTGCCTTTGATCCCCGCCATTTCCGCCTGGACCTTGTCCGCGATGGTCATCGCGGGCGTGCTGTTCGGCGTGACAGGCAAAGTGTTTGCGCAAGCCACGCACGGCTTGAGTGCCTTGATGAAACGCAAGATTACCTACGCTCCGCTGCGCCCGCTGATAGGCGGCCTCGTCGTCGCGCTCGCCGTGTGGCTGCTGGGTACGGATCGCTACATCGGCCTGGGCATTCCCACCATCGTCGATGCGCTCAAGGAACCGCTGCCCGCCTGGGATTTCCTCGGCAAGATGGCGTTTACCATCGTCTCGCTGGGCACGGGTTTCAAGGGCGGCGAAGTGACGCCATTGTTCTTCATCGGCGCGACCCTGGGCAATGCGCTGGGGCCGCTGCTGCACCAGCCCGTCACCCTGCTGGCCGCCATCGGCTTCGTCGCCGTGTTTGCGGGCGCCGCCAACACGCCCATCGCCTCGACCCTGATGGCGATGGAACTGTTCGGCGCGGAGATCGGCGTGTATGCGGCCATCGCCTGCGTCGTGGCCTACCTGTTTTCCGGCCACGCGGGCATTTACCGGGCGCAGCGGGGCGGCCACGCCAAGCGCACGCGCCGCGAGGATCTCGACCCATGACGCAGAACATCTACGACAACGACGCCTTCTTCACGGCCTACAGCCAGTTGCCGCGCTCCGTCGGCGGACTCGACAGCGCCCCCGAATGGCCGGCCTTGCGCGCCATGCTGCCCGCGCTGCAAGGAAAAAACGTGCTGGACCTGGGTTGCGGCTATGGCTGGTTCTGCCGCTGGGCGGCCGAGGCCGGCGCGGCGCGGGTGCTGGGCGTGGACGTGTCGGAAAAGATGCTGGCGCAGGCAGCCGGCATGGGAGACCATGCGGCCGTCAGCTATGCCAGGCTTGATCTGGAACAACTGGCCTTGCCGCCGGCCAGCTACGACCTGGTCTATAGTTCGCTGGCCTTCCACTACGTCGAAGGCTACGCCACCCTGCTGGCCGCCATCCGCCAGGGTTTACAAACGGGCGGCAAGCTGGTGTTTTCCATCGAGCATCCGATCTTCATGGCGCCGCGCCAGCCCGGCTGGCTGACGGATGCGCAAGGCCGCAAGCGCTGGCCCGTCGACAGTTACCAGCAGCAAGGCCCGCGCGTCTCCGACTGGCTGGCGCCGGGCGTGATCAAACAGCACCGCACGCTGGGCACGACCATCAATGCGCTGCTGCAAGCGGGTTTCCAACTGGAACACGTGGAAGAATGGGGTCCCAGCGATGAGCAGGTCGCCCTGCAGCCGGCCCTGGCGGAAGAGCGCGAGCGGCCCATGCTGCTCCTCATCGGCTGCGGCCTGGCGTAGTCTCCCCTCAGCTGGCCACGTTGCGCGTAAACCGCAAGGTGGATGTGCCAGCGTTGACATAGCTATACGCTTGCGCGCTGCTGAACACGAAGAAATCGCCCGTGACCAGCGTTCTCGTCCCGGCCGCCAGCTCCAGCTGCAGCTCGCCTTCCAGCACATACAGCATTTCGCTGAAGCCGGCCGGATCAGGCTCGGCATCGTAGCGCTCGCCCGGCGCCAGTATCCACGACCATAGCTCCACCTGGCGGCTGGCGGGCGCCGCCCCCAGCAGCACGGCCTGGCTGGCTTGCGATGCGCTTTGCCACATCAGCACGCGCAAGCTGTCATGCGGCTGCCGCGGCGGCTGGACCAGGTCGACGAAGGCAACGTTCAAGGCGGCGGCCACGTGGTCGAGGTTGGCCAGGCTGATGTTGGTGCCGCCCGCCTCGACGCCGTTGACCATGCGCCGGCTCAGGCCCGACTGGCGGGCCAGCTCGTCCTGGCTAAGGCCAGCGGCCACGCGCAAGCGCCGCAGATTTTTGGCCAGGTGTTCCAGCACGCCACCGGCCTCGACTTGACTGCGCAATATATTGCTCCTATCATGATGGGAAATATTTTGCTCATAGCATAGCTCCCCATGAAAACACACGCAAGTCCCCCGCCCGCCCTCGGCATGCCCGAACTGGCCCTGATCGCCATCACCTTCATCTGGGGCGGCACTTTTCTCGTGGTGCAACATGCCATGACGGTCAGCGGGCCGCTGGCCTTTGTCGCCGCCCGCTTTGCCGTGGCCGCCAGCATCGGCGCCCTCATTTGCCGGGGCCAGCTGCGCCAGCTGACGAAAGCGGAGTTGCTGACGGGCATGGCCATTGGCGTGAGCATCTTTGGCGGCTATGCGCTGCAAACCTATGGCTTGATGTATATCACGAGCAGCAAGTCCGCTTTCATCACGGCCTTCTATGTGCCCATCGTGCCGCTGGTGCAATGGCTGGTCTTCAAGCAGCGGCCCCACCCTGCCGTATGGGCGGCCGTCGTGCTGGCGTTCATCGGCTTGCTGCTGCTGACCGGCACGGATGGCTTGAGCATGGGTTTTGGCAAGGGCGAGCTGATCACGGCCGTGGGCGCCATCGCGATCGCCCTGGAAATCATCCTCATCAGCCGCGTCTCGCCGCAGCTGAACATCCTGCGCGTGACCATCGTGCAACTGGCCACCGCATCCCTGATCGCCCTGCTGCTGATGCCCGTCATGGGCGAAGCCCCGCCAACCCTCGGCAAGACGTTCATTCTCAGCGTGCTGGCACTGGGCTGCGCCAGCGCATTGATCCAGTATGTGATGAACTGGGCGCAGAAACGCATTTCCGCCACCAAGGCCACCTTGATCTATGCGGGCGAACCCGTGTGGGCCGGCGTGATCGGGCGCATCGCCGGCGAGCGCCTGCCGGCCCTGGCCATCGTGGGCGCGGTATTGATTATCGCGGCCGGCATCCTCAGCGAATGGCGGCCGAAGCGGGGCCGCGGCGCGGCCAAGGTCGTGCAGCCATAAGCTTCAGTCTCCGCCCCGCCGCAGCGCCGCATCGCCATGCAAGGCCAGCGGCACGGCCCTGGCCCAGCGGTTCGAGGACAGGGAAAACGTCAGCGCCCGCACCTGGTGGTACCAGCCGGCAGGCACGTACAGCATGTCGCCCGGCTCGACGAGGCATTCGATCATGGCAGCCTGGCGCGCGAGGGGAAAACGCTCGAAATCGGGCGCTTCCGGGTCGAAGGGCGAGCCGAACAGGATGGCGTTCGCCTCGCTCGGATACAGGAAAGCGTCGTGGTGCGGCGGCGATAACATGATGCGCTTGCGGCCCCACACTTGCGCGAAGATATTGTCGTCGTAATCGCAATGCAGGGGCGTGACCGTGCCGGCCGGCCCCACCCAGAAGCGCGGCGGACCCATCTTGTCGAAATACGTGGGCCAGTGGCACAAACGGTTCAGTTCGCGCAATTCCAGGTTGCCCAGGTAAGGCGGCAACGCGTGCCTGCCCTCTGCCACCAGGTCCAGGTATTGCCCCATCGACATATCCTGCATGGCGCGGTCGGCCGCAAAGGCCGTGTTGATGTAATCGCCCACCCGCGCCCGCACGGGCACGTGGCTGAACTGTTCGCGCAAGACGTCGGGACCCAGGGCCGACAGGGGCCAGCGCTGCACCAGCCCGCGCATCAGGAAAGGCAGGCCCAGCGCGGCCCGCGCGCGGAAGGCGGCGGCGTCCAGCATCGCCAGGCGCGGCACCTCGGTGATGCTGGGCAAGTCGCGCGCCGCCTGCTTGATGGCCTCGCGCATGGCGTCGATCGAGGTGACGCCGCGCACCTGTGCATCCTTGGCTTCGCGCGCTTGCTTATGCGCAAGGGCTGTTGCGGCAGAACGGAATTCTGCTGGCGGCCTGGGCGGCAGTGCGCGCGTCGAGATGGGGGCTGCCGCAAGCGGGAGCGGCTCTTTTTTTTCTGCAGACATAAATCTTCTTTGCGATCAGGGGCCGCGCGGCATGGCGCGGCAGTGCGCTATTTTAAGCCAGCAAGGTCCGTTTCAGTACATCGGCCTGCTCGCCCGCCTGGCGCGCCTTGGCGGCATATTCGCTGGCCGTGCCCGGATGCAGCCAGGCCTGGGCCTTGGCGGCCAGGTTCAGGTACAGCCGTTCTTTTTCCTGCAGTGCCCTGACGGCGGCCCAGATGGCGTCTTCCGCCTTGTCATGCTGCAACTCGCCGAGCATTTGCGCCGTGAAACTGTGGCCCGTATGGCAGCGAAAACGCTGCGGCTGCTGGCCGTGCAGCTCCCACAGCGTGCCCTGGCATTCGGGACAGGTGAAAGTCGATGGCGTGGCAATTTTTTCCAGTTGGTCCATATTTCCCACTCCCCGGGCAAAACGGTTTTCCACGGCAATCCATGGGGGCGCGGGCGGCAAGGGCTGCGCGGCGCGGGCCGGTGTGCCGCTGGCCAGCGCCAGCAGGGCCGGGCCGATCTCGGCGGCCGGCAAGCGCCAGTCCACCCCCGCATGCTCGATCGCGCTTTGCGGCATCGACGGCGCCACCGCGTCCTGCGGCTCCTGCACCAGCGCCTTGCCGCCGCAAGCCTTGATGGCTTGCAAGCCTGCCGTGCCATCGTCGAGATAGCCGCTGAGGATCACGCCCACCACCTTCGGCCCGAAAGCGGCGGCGGCACTGCGGAACAGCGGGTCGATGGCGGGACGCGTATGGTTTTCCTTGGGGCCCCGGCTCAGCCCGACCGTCGCCTGGCCAGCCAGGTTGGCAACGAGCATATGCCGGTCCGGCGGCGCCAGCAGGATGCGCCCCGCGCGCACGGGTTCGCGCTCTTCGGCAAAGCGCACGGGCAAGGCGGAGGTTTTAGCGAGAATCTCGGGCAAGACGCTGCTGCGCCGCCCCACATGCGCGACCACCAGCACGGGCGCCGGCATATTGGCAGGCAAGGCGGAAAAGATGGCGGACAGGGCTTCCACGCCGCCCACCGAGGCGCCCATGACGATCAGCGTTTCCATGCCGGCCCCTTTCGCGCTCAGGTCCAGCAGTTATTCTGCGGCGCCTTGCATCGCGATTCCGTGCGCCGCCTAACACAGGGCCGCATGACGCCATGTCACCCTGGGACGCATCGGGGCCAGGCGTCGTCAGACGGGCGTCTTGAAAATCGGATCGACGATGAATTGCTGGGCCTTGATGCGCAAGGTGCGCTCTTCATCGAGCTCGGCGCGCGTTTCGCCCAGCTCTTCGCGTTCCGCTTCCAGTTCCAGGCGCGCGGCCGCCAGTTCCGTTTCCACGCGCGTCAGGCTTTCCAGCTTCAGCTGGGCCTGGATCAGTTCGGCGCGTGCCGCTTCGGCAGCCTCTTCCAGGCGCGGGATGCCTTCGAGCTTGAATTGCGCCTTGGCCAGGTCCATGCGCGCCTGCTCGGCCGCCTCTTCCAGGCGCGGCAAGCCTTCCAGGCGCAGCTGCGCCTTGGCCAGGTCCGTGCGGGCCTGGTTCGCCACTTGCCGCTCCCGTTCCAGCTCCTCGCGCAAGGTTTCCAGCTCGCCGGCCTGCAAGTCGAGCAACTCTTGCTGGCGCTCGTTCTCGCTGGCCAGGTCCATCAATTCCTGTTGATTGTCGTTCATCTCGGCTTCATGCGCGCTGTGGCTGGCGCTTAATTCCTGTCCTACATAATCGAGGATGGCTTGCTGCAGCACGGGCGACAGTTCGGCGGCGGCAGCGATCTGGCGCTGCGCACCCGCCTTGCGGCGCTGCAAGAGCTTGCTGATGGTGCCCAGGCAGGCGCCGTTGCCCAGCCGTTCGCGCAAGGCGCGCACCGTGATGGCCTGGCCTTCGCCCGCCATCGCTTCCATTGCCGCATTGATCTGTTCCGCGCTTACTTTTGCCATGTCGTTTACTCTTGAATATTGCTCAGGGCAATCTTGCCCAGGGGCATTATCTTATGCCAGCGGCGGCAAAGCGTAAAGTATTTCTCAATAGAAATTGCAATTGCACAACGGAAGCGTGTGCAAACATGCGGCTTCGGCTGATTTATTCTTCCAGCAAGCCATTTTCCGTCAGCATATCCTGCACCAGTTCCAGGCGCAGCACGGGATTGTCCTGGCTCAGTAAAAGCTGCTTCTGCATGGCGTTCAGCGACAGCAGCTCGCACCAGCGGTTCGCCACCCAGCCGCATTCGTCGAGCCGGTATGGCGGCTGCAGGGGCATTTGCTCAGGCGGGATCTTTTGCTCCTGCAAGGTGCGGATCAGGGCGCCGAGCGCGTCGGCCACGTTCTGCTGCTCTTGCGGGATGGGGATGGTCTTGTCGGGCGCCAGAGTTTCGATCCGCGCCACCCACAAGCCGTACTTCAGCTGCTCGCTGGACACGATGTGAAAGCGCTGCATGCCCATGCATTTGATTTGCAGCAAACCCGACAGGGGCGCAGCCCAGTCGACGATGCGCGCCAGGGTGCCCACGGGCGCCAGGGTTTCCTGCTGGCCCGGCTTGCGCACTTCCGCGCCGTCCAGCAGCTGCACCACGCCGAACGGCTGCTCGCCCATGATGCACTGACGTATCATGTCCAGGTAGCGTACCTCGAAGATCTGCAGGGGCAGATAGCCATCGGGATACAGCACCGTATTGAGCGGGAACAAAGGTATCGAGGTCATAGGCGCATGATGGCACGAATGGCATATCCGTGCTGCGCGCCTTGCCCTGCCCGGCCAACTTCCCCGCTTACTTGTAGAAGCGGCGTTTTTTCGCCCGCTCCGCCGCCTTCGGCGCCAGCACCTTCACGGCCTTTTTCTGTATCGTGCCGCCGGCGGACGTGCCCGGCACGCGGTGCTCGGCCTCGAAACCGGCTTCCTCGTTGCGCTTGAGGGTTTGCCGGGTCAGCGCTTCCACGGCCGACAGCAATTCCACCTCGTCGGCGCAAACGAGCGAGACCGCTTCACCCGAGGCGCCCGCGCGGCCCGTGCGGCCGATGCGGTGAATATAATCTTCCGCCACGGTGGGCAAGTCGAAATTGACGACGACGGGCAATTGATCGATATCGAGGCCACGGGCAGCCACGTCGGTGGCTACCAGCACCTGCACCTCGGCAGATTTGAAGCGGGCCAGCGCGCGCAGGCGGTTCGGCTGCGTCTTGTCGCCGTGAATCGAATCGGCGCGCACGCCCTGCTCCAGCAAGGTGTTCACCAGCAGCTCGACACCCTTGCGCGTCTTGACGAAGACCAATACCTGGCCCCAGCGCTTTTTCTTCAGCAAGTGCAAAAACAGTTCCGGCTTGCGTTTCTTGTCGCACACGATCACCGACTGTTTCACGGCCTTGACCGTGCTGTTGCGCGCGCTGACCTCCACCGAGACGGGATCCTTCAGCATGGTTTTCGCCATGGCGCGGATGGCGTCCGAGAAGGTGGCCGAGAACAGCAGGGTCTGGCGCTGCTTGGGCATGGTCATCAGCAATATATCGAGTTCGCGCTCGAAGCCCAGGTCCAGCATGCGGTCCGCTTCGTCCAGCACCAGGGTTTGCACCTGCTCGAACTTGACGGCGCCCTGCGTCTGCAAGTCGAGCAAACGGCCCGGCGTGGCCACCAGCACGTCGAGGCCCTTGCGCAGCTTGCTGATCTGCGGCTCGATGGGCACGCCGCCATACGCGACAAAGCTGCGCAGCGGCAAGTTGCCGCCATAGCTGCGGAAGCTCGCATACACTTGCTCGGCCAGTTCGCGCGTGGGCACCAGCACCAGCACGCGCACGCACTGGGGCGCCACCACGCCTTCCAGGGTCAGGCGCTGCAGCAGCGGCACGGCAAAGCCGGCCGTCTTGCCCGTGCCCGTCTGGGCGGCGGCCATCAGGTCGCGCCCGGCCAGCACGGCAGGAATCGCTTGCGCCTGCACGGGCGTGGGCTTGGCATAGCCGAGCTCGTCAAGTTTGCGGACCAGGGGATCGATCAGGCCGAGGGAGGAAAACGTCATGGGAAAAGCAATCTTGGCAAAGGAAAAGGTGGCGCGCACGGACGGGCCGTGCGCGCAATTGCCGAGATTATAGGCCAGCGGGGATGCTGGCCGGGGTTTCACGACTAAAACATCGCCATCAGAACTTCATTTCCATGGTCGCGCGCGCCTGCGGCGAACTCGGCGAAATGTTGTTGCGCACGATCGTGCCGCTGGCATCCGCATACGTGGTGGTACTTTCAAAATCCTGCGCCAGCAGGTTCGACACGGCCAGGCGCAACTGGTTCTTCGCATCGAATTTCCACAGCGCATAAATGTCGAGATCGCGCCGCGGCGACGTGTAGGCGCTCTGGCGCTCCGTGATGCGCACGGGGCCACCATTGCGAAAATTGAAACTGCCGCCCGTGGTAAGCATGCCATCGGGCGTCTTGTAGTCGAGGCCAAAGTTGCCGCTGACGGGGGTTTGCTGGTCGAGCCGGTTGTCCGGTCCCGGCACGTGCTCCACCTGCGACCAGTTGCGGCTGACGCTGGCGCGCAGGTCGATGGCCGGCACGGGCGCGGCCAGCACGGCGCGCAGCGGGAACTTCGCTTCCAGTTCCAGTGTCTGCGTATTCGCGCGACCGTCGTTGACGGGCGTCGATACCCAGCGCTCATTGATATATAACAAACCCTGGCGCGTGTAGCCATCGATGCGGCGGGCCGAGGCGCGCGCGCTGAGCAAGGCACCTTCGGCCCAGTAATGTTCGTAGGAAGCGTCGATGCCCAGCGCCAGCTCCGGCTTCAGGTTCGGATTGCCTTCGCGGTCAGGCTCGGTCTGGCTATTGTTCGTCGACATCATACGGCGTGGAATCAGGCTGGAAGTGGCCGGCGCCTTGTAGGTGCGCGTCAAGGCCAGGCGCACCTGGTCGCCCTTGGTATCAGGCAATTTCCACAAGGTTTGCAGCAGCGGGCTCCAGACGCTGCTGCGCTGCTGCACCTCGTCATAGGTATTGCCGATACTGCGCGTATCGATGCCTTCCCAGCGCACGCCCGCATACATTGACCAGCGCGGCGTGATCTCCCACTCGTCCTGCGCATACAGCGCCAGGCGCTTGATGTCGGCATTGAAGTCTTCATCGACGTTGAATGGAGGGCGCCCGCCCGGCAAGGCCAGCTCGCGCTGCCAGCGCTCTTCATCCCGCTTGCCGTAGCTGCCATCCCAGCCCATCGACAAGGCATGGCCCGGGATGAGCGGCGAAGAATACTTGCCGGTGGACGACACGCTCTTTTCCGACGCATCCACGCGCGCGCTACGGTCCAGCGCCAGTCCCACGCCATCGATATGGCCGAGCGGATGGTTATCGGACGAATTATTGCTCAGGCCTACGCGCAGTCCCAGCTCCAGCCTGGCGCCGCCATCGAGCTTGCGCACCCAGGTCAGATCCGTACGGCCAAAGACATAATGGTTGCCGCCGTCGCTGTCATTCGTATCGTAGTCCGGCCGCAAGCCCATGAGCGTGTCGGTACGGCTGTGCGTACGGCTTTCGTTGCGTCCCACATTCAGGAAAAATTGCGCCGTCAGATTGTCGCCGCCGGCAAAAGCCCAGTTCAGGCGCGGCGACATATTGATGCCTTCCGAACGGCCGTCGCCCGTGCCTTTGCTGCTGCGCAGCAGATTTTGCTGGCCTTCCGGCGCATAGCCCAGGTCCCGTGCCGGGTTTGCATAGTGATAGTCGTAGCGATAAAAGGAGGCCGCCAGCGAATAGGAAAAAATGCCATCCTTGTCCGACAATTGCAGGTTTCCATTGCTGGAAAACGCATCGCGCCCGCCCCCCACGCCCAGCTTGACGTCGCGCTGCGCCGTCTTGACGGCCTTTTTCAGCACCACGTTGATGGTGCCGGCGATCGACTGCGTGCTGTATTCGGCGCTGGCCGCATGCAAGATCTCGATGCGCTCGATCACGTCGGGCGACAGGGTGTCGAGCGAAAAACCGGCCGGCGCCCGCTCGCCGTTGAGCAATATCTGCGTGTAGCCGCTGCCCAGGCCCCGCATGCGGATTTCGCCGCCCGAGCGCCCCGCCGCGCCGGACACGGTAATGCCGGGCAAACGCTTGAGCACGTCGGTGACATTCGTGTCGCCATATTTGAGGATTTCCTCGCTGCCCACGATCATCTTGCTGGCCGTATCGTCGCGGCGCGGATCGTAGCCGCTGCCCTTCACTTCGACGGTCTGCATGGCGGGAGCGGCGGATTTTTCGGCCTTCTCGGCCTTCAGCGGCGCGGCGGCGGCATCCGCGGCTGGCGTTTCGGATTGCTGGGCCTGGGCATTCCAGGCAAGTAACACGGAGGAACAAAGGATGGTAAGGCGAAGGCAACGGCGTGGCATCATGACCTGGCTAAAAAAGTTGGCTGAATAAAAATGGCTAAAAGCTAAAAAACAGGCCGCTGTATTGTGCTGTAATTTTTTCCGCGTGGCACAGTTTCCTGAAAATATTTCCTATGGCAAATTAAATTCGGTAGCCGGCTGCGCTACGCCCCCTTGCATACGGTACATATCATTGCGCGCCACATCGCCGCTATAATGCGTTTTCATCATTGTTCCCATCACCCCGTCAAAGGCTTCCCATCGTGTCTGACCGTCTTGCCGTTTTGCCTCAATATCTGCTGCCCAAGGGAGCGTTGACCAATTTTGCCGGCCGGATCGCCGGCGCCAAGGGCGGCGCCATGACGACGCGCCTGATCCGCTGGTTCGTCGGCCGCTACAACGTCAACATGGATGAGGCGCTGGACCCGGACATCACGCACTACGCGAGCTTCAACGACTTTTTCACGCGCGCGCTGCGCCCGGACGCGCGTCCGCTGGCGCAAGCGGACTACGTCTGCCCCGTCGACGGCCGCATCAGCCAGTTCGGCACGATCGACAAGGACCAGATCTTCCAGGCCAAGGGCCACCATTTCAGCACGACGGCCCTGGTCGGCGGCGATGCGGCCCTGGCGGCCCAGTTCGAACACGGCAGCTTTGCCAATCTGTACCTGAGCCCGCGCGACTACCACCGCATCCACATGCCCTGCGATGGCCGCTTGACGCGCATGATTTATGTTCCCGGTGAACTGTTTTCCGTCAACCCGACGACGGCGCGCGGCATTCCCGGCCTGTTCGCCCGCAACGAGCGCGTCGTCTGCGTGTTCGACACGGCCAACGGCCCCTTCGTCATGACCCTGGTCGGCGCCACCATCGTCGGCAGCATGGCCACCGTCTGGCACGGCGTCGTCAACCCGCCCCGCACGGGTGAAATTCGCGACTGGAGCTATGCGAACGACAATGTCGTGCTGAAACAAGGCGACGAGCTGGGCCGCTTCCTGCTCGGTTCCACCGTCGTCATGCTGTTCCCGAAAAACACGGTCGATTTCAATGCCAGCTGGCAACCGGCCGGCCCCGTGCAGCTGGGCGAAGTCATGGGCAAGCTGCCAAAGTAAGGCAACAAGACGCGCGCCTAGACGGGCGCGTCGGTTCGGTACATTTCCTCCATCAAGTCCAGAAACGCGCGCGTCTTGGCCGGCATCAAGCGCCGGCCGGGAAACACGGCCCAGCCCGTGACGAGCGGAAAGCTCCATTCCGGCAAGACCCGCACCAGTTCCCCCGTCGCCACATACGCCTTGGCAAAGCGGTCCGTGCTGGCCGCGATGCCCACGCCCGTACACGCCATGCGCACCAGCAATTCCGGCGAGTTCGCCAGCAGGCGCACGGGCAAGTCCCGCTCCCACGTCGTCTTGCCGCGGATCAAAGTCCAGTGCACGAGGCCATGCACGGCGCGTGGCAAGCTCAATAAATCGTGGCCATACAGATCGTCGGGATGCTCGGGCAAGCCGTGCACGCTCGTGTATTGCGGCGAGGCATACAGCGCCAGGGTGCTGAAGGCCACGCGGCGTGCGGCCAGGCTGGCATCGTCGGGCAAGTTGCCCATGCGGATGGCCAGGTCGAAGTTCTCTTCCAGCAAATCCACGCGGCGCGCCGACAAGTCCAGTTCCAGCGAAATGGCCGGATAGCGGCGCACGAACTCGGCCAGCACCTGGCGCATCAGCGTGTCGCCAAAATCGGCCGGCATGGAAATGCGCAGCAAGCCGCTAGGGCCTGCCTGGCGGTGCTGGGCCAGCGCGCCGGCCGCCTCCGTTTCTTCCACCACCTTGCGCGCATGCTCGAGCAGGCTGGCGCCAAACTCCGTCAGCGCCAGCTTGCGCGTGGTGCGCAGCAGAAGCCGTTCGCCCAATTTCGCTTCCAGCAGCGAGATGCGGCGCGACAGGGTCGACTTGGGCAAGTCCACGCGCACGGCGGCGCGCGAGAAACTGCCGCATTCGACGACGCGGGCGAACAGCAGCAAATCTCCGGGATCGATATCCATCACTGACCTTTACGTTCGATTGTTCCATGAATGGATTAATGTTATCCATTTTAACGGCTTCCGCATCAATTTTGGAATTGCTATAGTTCATCCATCGCAAGACACCTCACAACGGAGAAACAAGATGAACATCCTGCAAATCAATTCCAGCGCCCGCAGCACCGGTTCCGCCTCGACCCGCCTGGCTGACGCCATCGTTACCCGCGTACAAGCGGCCAACCCCGGCGCCGCCCTGGTGCGCCGCGACCTGGCTGCCGCACCGCACCCCGTGCTCGACGAGCCGACCCTGCAAGCGCTGTTCACGCCAGCGGACAAGCGTACGCCGGAGCAAGCGGCCCGCATCGCCTTGGACGACGCGCTGATTGCGCAAGTGCAAGCGGCTGACGTGATCGTCATCGGCGCGCCCATGTACAACTTCGGCATCACCGTGCAACTGAAAAGCTGGTTCGACGCGATTGCCCGCGCCAACGTCACCTTCAAGTACACGGAAAACGGCCCCGTGGGCTTGCTGACCGGCAAGAAAGTCTACGTGGGCCTGTCCCGCGGCGGCTTGCACCGCGACAGCGCCAACGATAGCCAGGTGCCTTACCTGAACACCATGTTCGGCTTCCTGGGCCTGACCGACGTGCAATACGTGTATTCGGAAGGCATGGGCATGGGCCCGGAAGCCGTGGCCAAGGCGCAAGCCCAGGCGGACGCCGAGATCAACGCCATCCTGGTGTAATCCCCAGCAGTGAAAGGGGCGGCGCACTGGCGCCGTCCTGGCCTAGAGGAGAGAACAATGAGCGATACCACCACCGTCAACAAGCCACGCGCCGTCGAGCGCGTGATCGCCGGCCAGGCCGTCATGGATGGCGCCGGCGTGAAGATCAACCGCGTGCTGACGCAGCAGCTGCAGCGCCGCCTCGACCCGTTCTTGATGCTCGACAACTTTGCCAGCGACAAGCCGAACGACTATATCGCCGGCTTCCCCGAGCATCCGCACCGCGGCTTCGAGACCGTCTCGTACATGATCACGGGACGCATGCGCCACAAGGACAGCGCGGGCCACGAAGGCTTGCTGACCTCGGGCGGCGTGCAATGGATGACGGCCGGCAGCGGCGTGATCCACTCGGAAATGCCGGAACAGGAAGAAGGCGTGATGGAAGGTTTTCAGCTGTGGCTGAACCTGCCCGCGCGCGACAAGATGCGCACGCCGTGGTACCGCGACTTCGACAACAGCGAAATCCCCCGCTACACGACGGCCGCGGGCGTGACCGTGCAAGTGATCGCAGGCGAGAGCCATGGCGTGACGGGCGCCGTGCAGCGCGAGCTGACGGAACCGCTGTACCTCGACATCGACTTGCCGGCCGGCGCCAGCTTCGAGCAGCCCTTGCCGCCAGGCCATAATGCCTTCCTGTACACCTTCCGTGGCGAAGTGCAGGTCGATGGCAAGGCCGTGCCCGCCCTGCGCATGGCGATTTTCGCCAACACGCCAGGGTCCGACGGCGTGCGCATCGAGGCGCCCGAAGGCGGCCGCGTGATCCTCGTCGCCGGCCAGCCCTTGAACGAACCGATCGCGCAATATGGCCCGTTTGTCATGAATACCCAGGCAGAAGTGTTCCAGGCCGTACAGGATTTCCGTGAAGGCAAGTTTGGCGAGACGGCGGCGCAATAAAGTTGCCTGTTCCATCAAAAACCTGCAGTCCTCCGGGCTTGCAGGTTTTTTTTCGTGCCGACTATATTGTTGCTTTTCAATTACACTGGCGGCAACATCATTCCACAAAGCATTCCATGCAGCCGACGCACACCGAACACGACGCCACCCATTTGCACGCCCACCTGAAGGGCGATGCCAAGCACACCCACTCGTTCGAGGGCCGCAGCCAGAGTATCCTCGCGTGGGCGCTGGGGCTGACCCTGTCATTTGCCGGCATCGAGGTGGCGGCCGGCTTCCTGTCCAATTCGCTGGCCCTGATTTCCGACGCGGGCCACATGGTCACGGACGCGGCCGCGCTGGGCCTGGCCCTGCTGGCGCAACTGATCGCGCGCCGCCCTCCTTCGCCGCGCCACTCGTTCGGCTTTGGCCGCGCCGAGGCGCTGGCCGCCTTCGTCAATGGCCTGGCCATGCTGTGCGTGGTGGGCTGGATCTGCTACGAAGCGGCGCTGCGTTTTTCCTCCCCGCAACCCGTGAAGGGCGGCATGGTCTTCATCGTCGCCTTCATCGGCCTGGCGATCAATATCGTCGTGGCGTGGGTATTGTCGAAAGACAAGCAAAGCGTGAACACGCGCGCCGCCCTCGTGCACGTGATGGGCGATTTGCTGGGCTCGGTCGCCGCCATCGTCGCCGGCGCCGTGATTTACTTCACGGGCTGGATGCAGATCGACCCGCTGCTGTCCGTGCTGGTGTCGCTGCTGATCTTAAAGTCGACATTCGGCGTGCTGCGCGAGTCCTACCATTTCCTGATGGAAGGCGTGCCCATGCATATCGACTACATCCAGGTGGGTGCGGACGTGGAACAAGTGGACGGCGTGATTGCCGTGCACGACTTGCACGTGTGGGACATGTCGCCGGGCCAGCCGGCCCTGATCGGCCACGTGGAAATCGAGCACCTCGACCATTGGCCGAAGGTATTGCGCGCGATCAAGAAAATGTTACTCAGCAAGCACGGTATCGACCACATTACCCTGCAGCCGGAGACGGCCACGATGGCGGGGCTGCATGCGAGCGACAAGACGCATTAACACCAGGTTCAACAAGCGTCACAACGCCTGACAAAACCGTAGCGAGCGGAAGGTAGAGGTGGTCGAGAAGCGCAACCGTACTCTAGTACGGTGAGCATCGCAGGCCGCCTATACCGACGCGCAGTAGGTTTGGTCAGGCGTTAGCTACGACGTGCCTCAAGCACGCCACTGACGTCCTTGATCACATTCAGCGCTTTTAATAACTGCGCCGTCGAACTGATCTCGGCCGTAAACGTCATGCGGGCCTGGCCCTTGGCGCTTTGGGTGTTGACGCCGATCACGTTGATCTTTTCGCGCGAAAAGATTTCGGAGATGTCGCGCAGCAAGCCCTGGCGGTCGCCGGCCAGGATGAAAATGTCGACCGGATACACGGTGTCGTGCCCGCCCGTGCTGCCCCATTCCGTGAAGATCACGCGCTCGGGCGATTTGGCGCGCATTTCCTCGAAGTTCTTGCACGTGGCGCGGTGAATCGAGACGCCCTTGCCGCGCGTCACGAAACCGACGATGCTGTCCGGCGGCGCCGGCTTGCAGCACTTGGCCAGCACCGTCATCAAGCCCTCGGTCCCCACCACCAGCACGCCGGACTTGGCGCCCTGCTCCACGCTGGACGCGCGGCTCTTGCCGACCAGCACGGCGTCTTCCGGCACCACCACTTCGCCATTGTCGTGCAGCGCCTGCTCCACGTGACGCAGGCTGAATTCATCCTTGCCCACCGACAGGAACAGTTCGTCGACTTTCGCAAAGCCCAGCTTTTGCGCCAACGCTTCGAGGTTGACGGCCGTCTTGCCTTCGCGCTGCAAGGATTTTTCCACCAGCGCACGGCCGTGGGCCAGGGTTTCCTGCATGTCGATGGCATGGAACCAGGCGCGGATCTTCGAGCGCGTGCGCGTGCTGACGGCGTATCCGGCGCTGAGCCAGTCGCGCGACGGCCCCGCCGTGCCCGGCGCGCCCTTGGCCGTGATGATTTCGCAGGTCTGGCCATTCTTCAATTGCGTATTTAACGGCACCATGATGCCGTCGACCTTGGCGCCACGGCAGCGGTGGCCCACGTCCGTATGCAAGTGATACGCGAAATCGACGGGCGTGGCGCCCACGGGCAATTCCAGCACCCGCGCCTGCGGCGTCATGACGAAGATGCGGTCGTCCAGGGTGGCGGATTTCAGCTTTTCCACCCATTCGCGCTGGATTTCTTCCTGGCCCACGACGGCGTCGGCCACTTCCGTTTTCCACGCCAGCAACTGGCGCAGCCAGGCAATCTTTTCGTCGTATTTCTGGCCGGCAAAGTTCGAACCGCCCTCCTCCTTGTAGCGCCAGTGCGCGGCCACGCCGTACTCGGCAAAGCTATGCATTTCATTCGTGCGGATTTGCACTTCCAGCGGCCGGCCATCCTCGGCCGTCACCACCGTGTGCAGCGATTGATAACCGTTGGGTTTCGGCCGTGAAATGTAATCGTCGAATTCTTTCGGGATGGGGGTCCAGATATTGTGGACCACGCCCAGCACCGTGTAGCAGGTTTTCACGTCGGCAACGATGACGCGGAAGGCGCGCACGTCGTACAGGGCCGTAAAGTCCAGCTCCTTGCCGCGCATCTTATTCCAGATGCTGTAAATGTGTTTCGGGCGGCCAAACACTTCCGCCTGGATACCGGCCGAGGCCAGCTCCGTCTGCAGGCGCAAGATCGCCGAGGAAACAAAACCCTCGCGCATCATGCGCTTTTCTTCCAGCATCTTGGCGATGCGCTTATACGCTTCCGGCTCGATGAAGCGGAACGACAAATCTTCCAGTTCCCACTTCAGCTGCCAGATACCGAGGCGGTTGGCCAGCGGCGCGTACAGGTCCAGCGTTTCCTTGCCATACTCGCGCGTCATTTCATTGAACAGTTTTAGTTCAGCAAAGTAACGCAAGGTGGTCACGCACGAAGCCAGGCGCACCAGCACGACGCGCATGTCGGACGCCATCGCCAGCAACATCTTGCGCAGGGTTTCCACCTGGGCCACGGCTTGCTGCGCCGCATTCTTGCCACGCCCACCAGCGCTGCCATGCTGCGCCTGGGTCAGCGCGCGCAAGCGGATCAGCTGGCGCACGCCTGTTGCCAGGTCGCACACCTGCTTGCCGAAGCGCGGCTCGATATCGGCTGCCGTGTCGGGTTCCAGCAGGGTCAGCTCGAACATCAGGCCGGCGATGCGCGTTTCCGCATCGCTGCGCAGGAAAGCGAGCGTGGTGGCCACACCGAGGGCGAACTCCAGCGCGGAGCGGCCGGCAAAGGTCAGCTTGTCGCCATACGCTTCGGTGGCATACGCGAGCGCGTCCAGCACGCGCGCGCTGTCCGGCGCACTCAAGCCCTCTACCAGTTGTTCCGAGGTGACGCTATTCGGGGCCGAGATGGAAACCATGTAATACCTTTAAACTTAATAACTCAACAACTGAATAACTTAACGCTCTGCAGCGATGATGACGATTTCCACCAGGCAAGCCGGATTGGCCAGCTTCGCTTCCACCGTGGCGCGCGGCGGCGTGTGGCCGGAAGCCACCCAGTCATCCCACACTTCATTCATGCCGGGAAAATCTTTCATGTCGGCGATGTAGATCTGGCACGACAGGATGCAAGTCTTGTCGCTGCCCGCTTCCATCAGCAGACGGTCGACGTGGCCGAGCACTTCGCGCGTCTGGCCGACGATGCCTTGCGTGGTGTCTTCCGCGATCTGGCCAGCCAGGTAGATGGTGTTGTTGTGTATGGCTACTTCGGAGAGGCGTTTGCCTACGTGCAGTCGTGTAATTTCCATGCTTCTTCTTTCGGTTGTTTCAAAATCTGTACAGCGGTATTACTTGCCCAGCAAAAATTTGCGGGCGATGGCGATCTGGTCGTCGTGCACGAACGTGGGCGCATGGCCGACGCCGGCGATTTCCACCAGTTCCGCCTTCGGGCCGCGGCCCAGCATGCGCGTGGCCGTCTCGTGCGACAGCAGATCGGATTCCGAGCCGCGCACCAGCAAGGTGGGGCAGCGCACGGCATCATACGCGGCCCACAGCATGGCTTCGTCGCTGGCCGCCGATTCCGGCGTGGCCGAGCGGAACGGCATGGCCAGTCCCATATCATAGTGGCGGCGCCAGTGGCCATCCTTATCCTGGCGCAACACATCCACCGCCAGTTTATGCCATTCCGCGTCCGTGTGCGGACCGAAGCTGGCGGAAACGTCGCGCACGAACCTGGCGCCTTGCTCGAATGTCTCGAAACGCAGGTCCTGGCCGATGTAGTCGCCGATGCGCTGCAAGGCTTCCGGCGCCAGTGTCGGGCCGATATCGTTCAAGACCAGCTTGCTGATCGGGCTGTCCGGCAACGATGCCAGGCCCAAGCCGATCAAGCCGCCCATCGAGGTGCCGAACCAGTCCACCGTCTGGCGCTCGCCATTGGCCAGCACGCGCGCCAGCAGGGTCACCATGTCGCTCACATATTGCGGCACGCGGTAAAACTGCGGGTTGGCCAGCCAGCCCGAGCGCCCGCGTCCCACCACGTCGGGGCAGATCACGCGGTAATCGCTGGCCATGGCGCGCGCCAGGTTGTCGAAGTCGTCCGCCACGCGCGTCACGCCATGGGCGCAGACGAGCACGTTCGGATTGTCCGCCGCGCCCCACTCTTTATACGACATGGTGTGCAAGCCTGCGGGGGAAATGCACTGGACGGTTTTGATGCTGGCTTCGATCATGCGATTCCTTATAACACCGGAGAAAACCTACTGCGCGTCGGTGGTTGCGGCCTGCGATGCTCACCGTACCAAAGTACGGTTGCGCTTCTCGGCCACAACTCCCTTCCGCTCGCTACGGTTTTGTCCGGCGTCGTTATTTGGTAGTAAAAAACAAAGAAACCGGCGATTTGCCGGTTGCCTCGCGCGCGACGCTACGGCAGTGTAGCGCAGCGCGGGCAATGCTCCAAGCGCGCGCCTGAAATGCTGCGGCGCAGCACAGCACTGGCACCTTCGCCATGGCGCAATACCCGATATAGCGAAAATGCATATCTGCGGTTATCCACAATTGAGCCTGCCTGGCAATGGGCGGATGATCGCAGCATCAACCCGCAAGAGGAGACCACTCGTGAAAAAACCATTCTATAAAATCCTGTACGTACAGGTGCTGTTCGCCATCGTGGCTGGCGTGCTGCTGGGGGTGTTCTACCCAACGAACGCCGTCGACATGAAACCGCTGGGCGACGGCTTTATCAAACTGATCAAGATGATCATCGCCCCGGTGATCTTCTGTACCGTGGTCTCCGGCATCGCCGGCATGCAGGATGTGAAGAAAATCGGCCGCGTGGGCGGCAAGGCGCTGCTGTACTTCGAAGTGGTTTCCACCTTCGCGCTGGCCATCGGCTTGCTGGTTGCTAACATCCTCAAACCGGGCGCCGGCTTCAACGCCGATCCGGCCCACCTGGACGCCAAGTCGATCGCGCAATACACGCACGCCGAAGGCATGAGCACCGTCGACTTCCTGATGAATATCATCCCGAAGACCTTCGTCGACGCCTTCGCCAAGGGCGACATCCTGCAAGTGCTGCTGATCGCCATCCTGTTCGGCTTTTCGCTGTCCCTGCTGGGCGAGCGCGGCCGTCCGGTCACCAAGCTGATCGACGAGCTGTCGCATGCCATCTTCGGCATGGTCAACATCATCATGAAAGTCGCTCCCATCGGCGCGTTCGGCGCGATGGCCTTTACCATCGGTAAATACGGCCTGGCTTCGCTGATCCCGCTGGCGAAACTGATGGGTTCGTTCTACCTGACCTGCTTCCTGTTCGTCTTCGTCGTGCTGGGCCTGATCGCCAAATACACGGGCTTCTCCATCGGCCGCTTCTTGTTGTACATCAAGGAAGAACTGCTGATCGTGCTCGGTACCAGCTCGTCGGAATCGGCCCTGCCGGCCCTGATGAAGAAACTCGAGCGCCTCGGTTGCTCCAAGCCAGTCGTCGGCCTGGTCGTGCCTACCGGCTACTCGTTCAACCTGGACGGCACCAATATCTACATGACCATGGCTGCCCTGTTCGTGGCGCAAGCTACCAACACGGAACTGACCATCTGGCAGGAACTGACCATCCTGGGCGTGGCGATGCTGACCTCGAAAGGCGCGTCCGGCATCACGGGCGCCGGCTTCATCACCCTGGCCGCCACCCTGGCCGTGGTGCCGACCATCCCCGTGGCCGGCATGGCGCTGATCCTGGGCATCGACCGCTTCATGAGCGAATGCCGCGCGCTGACGAACTTTGTCGGCAACGGCGTGGCCACCATCGTCGTGTCGAAATGGGAAAAAGAACTGGACATGGACAAGCTGCACAGCGAGCTGGCCCATCCAACCCACCCGACCGACGACGCGTATGTCGCGCCAAGCGTGAATATCGTCAAGTAAGCTGTACGCTTCATTGAAAAGCCCCGCAGAGCGATCTGCGGGGCTTTTTTCATGCGTGCAGGCTTTTGCCGGCATCATCAACAAACAGTAAATCATCCATCAATATTTCATTGGATGATCAATGAATGAAAAACCATTACAGTACGGTCACCTGTTCGCCACCTGGTTCCCGCATAATGACATTGCGTTAATGCAAGCCTGACACCGAACCATCCTCACCTTTGAATGGAGTACGTCATGTCCCTCTCGCCCGCCTTCTACGCCACCTGGAACCCACGCCTGCTGGGCCTGCTGCGCATCATCCTCGGCTTCCTCTTCCTGCAACACGGCACGGCCAAACTGTTCGGCGCGCCGCACGTGGCCATGTTCGACGGCTTGCAATTGTTGTCCGTGATGGGCGCGGCCGGCGTCATCGAGCTCGTCGGCGGCAGCTTGCTGCTGGTGGGCCTGTTCACGCGCCCCGTCGCCTTCATCCTGTCGGGCCAGATGGCGGCCGCCTACTTCATGGCGCATGCGCCTGCCGGCTTCCTGCCGATCCTGAACGGCGGCGAAATGGCCGTCATGTATTGCTTCACCTTCCTGTATTTCGCAGTTGCCGGCGCCGGCGCCTACAGCCTCGACGGCTTGCGCGGCAAGGCAGGCGCATAAAAAAAGGGCGGACATCGCTGTCCGCCCTTTCATTGCCTGCAACGATCCGTTTATACGGCGGAAACGTCCAGTTCAGCGCCCGTGGCCGCCTGCACCTGCTCCTTGGTCACGCCCGGCGCCAGCTCCACCAGCTTCAGGCCGTTTTCCGTCACGTCGATCACGCCCAGGTCGCTGATGATGACGTCGACCACGCCCACGCCCGTCAGCGGCAAGTCGCACTGTTTCAGCAGCTTGTGCGACGTCGTGCCATCCTTGGCCGTGGCCACGTGTTCCATCAGCACGACGACTCTCTTGACGCCGGCGACGAGGTCCATCGCGCCGCCCATGCCCTTGACCATCTTGCCTGGGATCATCCAGTTCGCCAGGTCGCCCTTTTCCGACACTTGCATGGCGCCCAGGATGGCCAGGTTGATCTTGCCGCCGCGGATCATGCCAAACGAGTCAGCCGAGCTGAAGTAGGCGGCGCCCGGCAAGGCCGTCACCGTCTGCTTGCCGGCATTGATCAGGTCGGCATCGACTTCATCGTCCGTGGGAAACGGGCCGATGCCCAGCAAGCCGTTTTCCGACTGCAGGAACACTTCGATATTTTCCGGCACATAGTTCGCCACCAGGGTCGGCAAGCCGATGCCCAGGTTCACATAAAAGCCATCCTGCAATTCCTTTGCCGCGCGCGCGGCCATTTCGTCTCTAGTCCAAGCCATAATAATCTCCGTATTCTATTTTTATGCTTCGGCGCGCACGGTGCGCTGCTCGATGCGTTTTTCCGGGTTCGCATTGACCACGATGCGGTGCACGAAGATGCTCGGCGTGTGGACCTGGTCCGGGTCGATCTCGCCCACTTCGACCAGTTTTTCCACTTCGACGATGGTGATCTTGCCCGCCATGGCCACGTTCGGGTTGAAATTGCGCGCCGTCTTGCGGTAGACCAAATTGCCCGCGCGGTCGGCCATGTAGGCTTTCACCAGCGACACATCGGCCACGAGGCTGCGTTCCATCACATATTGTTCGCCATCGAATTCGCGCAGTTCCTTGCCGTCGGCGACGATGGTGCCCACGCCCGTCTTGGTGAAGAAGGCGGGAATGCCGGCGCCGCCGGCGCGCAGCTTCTCGGCCAGGGTGCCTTGCGGCGTGAATTCCAGTTCCAGTTCGCCAGCCAGGTACTGGCGCGCGAATTCCTTGTTTTCGCCCACATAGGAGGCGATCATTTTCTTGATCTGGCGCGTGGTCAGCAACTGGCCCAGGCCGAAACCGTCGACGCCGGCGTTATTCGAAATGGCCGTCAGGCCCGTCACGCCCGAATCGCGCAAGGCGCCGATCAGGGCTTCGGGTATGCCGCACAGGCCGAAGCCGCCAACGGCGATGGTCTGGCCATCTTGGACGATACCGGCCAGCGCCGAGGCGGCGTCAGGATAAACTTTATTCATGGGTGTCCCTCTATCTTTTGTTAAGCTTTGGTCTTGAGTCCATGACTCAGGCAGCGACTCAGCATAAAATACGCGAGTGGAAAGTACAATACCGTAGAACTACCGGCGCCGTGCCGGCAATCCCCCTGTGAGAGTGATACGTATCAGATGAACGCCGCGTCAGCCATCGATTATGAAAGTATCTTCCTGCACGCGCCCGTGGGCATGTGCATGTCGGAAAACCGCATCATGCGCAGCTGCAACGAAGCGCTGGCGGCCATGTTCGGCTATGCGCGCGCCCAGCTGGACGACCAGTCGTTCGAAGTACTCTACCCCACGCACGACGAATTCCTGCGCACGGGTGACCGCATCATCCCCATCATGAACGCCAAGGGCCGCTATTCGGACGAACGCATCATGCGCCGCAGTAATGGAGAATTGTTCTGGTGCCACGTCACGGGCCACGCCATGCTGCCGCGGGAACCGCTGGGGCCGGGCATCTGGACGTTCGAGGATGTCAGCGAGAAACGTCCCGTGACGGCGGAACTGACGCCGCGCGAGCGCGAAATCGCCGCCCTGCTGGTGGAAGGCAAGACCAGCAAGGTCATCGCCCGCCAGATCGACCTCAGCCCCCGTACGGTGGAAATGCACCGCGCCAAGCTGATGCGCAAGTTCGCCGCCTCGACGTCGTCCGAGCTGGTGCATAAGCTGGTGGGACTGCAGCTGCAGCGCTAGGGCTGCAGCCATGGTGACTATCGTTTAACGCCAAGTAAAACCGTCGCGAGCGGCAGCGATTGGTGGCCGAGAAGCGCAACGCGCAGCAGGTTTTATGGCGTTAAAACGTGCTCATGCCGCCATCGGCGGAAATGATGGCGCCGTTGATGAAATGCGAATCCTCGCCCGCCAGCAACAGCAGCAGGCCGTCGAGGTCTTCCGGCTTGCCCGGACGTTTATTCGGCAGCATTTCGATCAATTTCTTGCCCTGTTCGGTGGCAAAGTAATCTTCGTTGATTTCCGTGGAAATGTAACCGGGACAGATGGCGTTCGTGTTGATGCCGTACTTGCCCCACTCCACGGCCATGGCGCGCGTCATGTGCACCATGCCCGCCTTGCTCATGCAATACACGCCGATCTGCGGCAGCACCTGCAAGCCCGCCATCGAGGCGATATTGATGATGCGGTGCTGCTTCTTCGGGTCGCCCTTGGCGCGCGCGATCATGCGCTTGGCCGTTTGCTGGGCCACGAAGAACGATCCGCGCAGGTTGGTATCCATCACGAACGAGTAATCCTCGGGCGTGACGTCCACCAGGCGTTGCGTGGTGGACACACCGGAATTATTGACGAGGATATCGATGGGGCCCGCTTCCGTTTCCGCGTGCGCGATGGCCGACTTGATGCTGGCGAAGTCGGTCACGTCGAGCGACACCACGTGCGCGGCGCCGCCATCGGCTTCGATTTCGGCGCGCAATTCCTTCAGGCGTTCGGTGCGGCGCGACGCCAGCACGACCTGCGCGCCAGCCTGGGCCAGCACTTTCGCAAAGCGCGCGCCGAGGCCGCTCGATGCGCCGGTAATCAGGGCAATCTTGCCCTCGAAATTGACTTCTATGCCCACGAGCTACTCCTGTTTTATTTTAGATAACATTTTACGCCGTGCCGATGGCGCAGGGGCAAAATACCCTGCGTCGCACTTGAGCAAAGGTAAACGCCATCATTACACAAAATGGCCGGATTTAGATTGCGGCGAGGGGCAATGTCACGCAAAATGGCGCCAAAGTTGCAATCCTCGTCAAAAACAAGCACACTCGTGCTTAAATTTCCCCGATGATGCTTTATTCCCTATCCTTGCTACCTAATTGAGTGACTATAAATCGAGACCATGACACAGCCTAATAACTTAGTTGAACAGTACGGACCGCGCGAAACCATGGAATATGACGTGGTGATCGTCGGCGGTGGCCCCGCAGGCTTGGCCGCGGCGATCCGCCTGAAGCAGCTGGCCGCTGAAAAGAGCCAGGAAGTGTCCGTCTGCGTGCTGGAAAAAGGCGGCGAACTGGGCGCGCATATCCTGTCGGGCGCCATCATGGACCCGAAAGCGCTGACGGAACTGATTCCGAACTGGAAAGAACTGGGCGCGCCCCTGAACACGGAAGTGACGGAAGACCGCATCCTGTTCCTGACGGAAACGAAAGCGTATAAGACGCCAGGCTTCGCCGTGCCGGCCTGCTTTGAAAACCACGGCAATTACATCGTCTCGCTGGGCAATGTGGTGCGCTGGATGGGCCAGCAGGCGGAAAACCTGGGCGTGGAAATCTTCCCCGGCTTCCCTGCCGCGGAAATCCTCTACAACGACGACGGTTCCGTCAAAGGCGTGGCGACCGGCAACATGGGCGTCAAGCGCGATGGCGAACCGGGCCCCGACTTCCAGCTGGGCATGGAATTGCACGCCAAGTACACCCTGTTCGCCGAAGGCGCGCGCGGCCACCTGGGCAAGCAATTGATGGCCAAGTATGACTTGAACGCCGGCAAGGACCCGCAGTCCTACGGCATCGGCATCAAGGAATTGTGGGAAATCGACCCCGCCCAGCACAAGCCGGGCCTGGTGATCCACTCGAGCGGCTGGCCGCTGGACACGAAAACCTACGGCGGCTCCTTCCTGTACCACCTGGAAAACAACCAGGTCATGGTGGGGTATGTGGTCGGCTTGAACTACGAAAACCCGTACCTGTCGCCGTACGAGGAATTCCAGCGCTACAAGACGCATCCGGAAATCCGCAAGTTCTTCGAAGGCGGCAAGCGCATTTCGTACGGCGCGCGGGCGATTGCGGCCGGCGGCCTGCAATCGTTGCCGAAACTGGTGTTTGCCGGCGGCGCGCTGATCGGCTGCGATGCGGGCTTCCTGAACATGAGCCGCATCAAGGGCAGTCACGCGGCCATCAAGAGCGGCATGCTGGCGGCGGACGCGGCCTTCGGCGCGCTGGGCGAACAGCGCCAGCACGACGAACTGACGAGCTACCCTGTCGCCTTCGAACAATCGTGGCTACATGAAGAGCTGCACGTGGCGCGCAACGTCAAGCCATGGCTGTCGAAAGGCCTGTACCTGGGCAGCCTGATGACGGGCATCGACCAGCTGATCTTCCGCGGCAAGGCGCCGTGGACCCTGCACCACTCGCATGGCGACCACGAATGCCTGAAACCGGCCGCCCAGTCGAAGAAGATCGTGTATCCGAAACCCGATGGCAAGTTGACCTTCGACAAGATGTCGTCCGTGTTCATTTCGAACACGAACCACGCGGAAGACCAGCCGATCCACCTGACGCTGAAGAACGCCAGCGTGCCCGTCGACGTCAACCTGGCCACGTATGCGGGTCCGGAAGCCCGTTACTGTCCCGCCGGCGTGTACGAGTTCGTGAAGAGCGACGACGGCGCCGAACGCCTGCAGATCAATGCACAGAACTGCGTGCACTGTAAAACCTGCGACATCAAGGATCCGACGCAAAACATCGTGTGGGTGACACCGGAAGGCGGCGGCGGGCCGAACTATCCGAATATGTAATCGCAAGGCCCCGCAGCACCGGCTGACAATCGGCCAGAACAGCGCACTCCCATCCGGCAGTGCGCTGTTTTTTTGTCGGAAGGATCAGAATTGCCCGCACTTTGGACCAACTGCAACAGCAAGTGCGCATTCGCGCGGCGTGCGTCAACAAATTCCCCTCGGAAAGTTTCTCACGGGCACTGTCACCAGTTACAATTCCCGTTGCTAAACATTTCTGCCAGCCTCAGCCCATGCACCCGACCCTCCCTCCCGCAGTCTCCCCCGACACCGAATTACAGCAAGCCATCGCTGAACACCAGGCAGGGCGTTTTGCCGAGGCGGAAGAGATTTACCTGTCGATCCTGCAGGCCCATCCCTACCATGCCATCGCCAACCACAACCTGGGCTTGCTGGCCGGACAAGTGGGCCAGCACGTGGCCGGCCTGCCGTATTTGCGCAAGGCGCTGTCCGTCGCCCCGGACGAAGGCCAGTTCTGGCTGTCCTATGCGCAGGGATTGCTGCAGGCGGGACAGCCCGACGAAGCGCTCGACATCGTCGACACCGCCATCGCCCGCGGACTGGACAACGATGCTTCGCAAGCGCTGCGCCGGCAGGCGCAGGAAGCCGTCGCGCTGGCGGCCCTGTCGCCGTCGCAGCCGGAAATGGACCACATCGTACAGCTGTACCAGGCAGGCCAGCATGCGCAGATGGAAGCGGCCTGCCGGCAATTGCTGGCAAGCTATCCCGACTCGCCATTCGGCTGGAGCGTGCTGGGCACGGCCCTGCAACTGCAAGGCAAGGATGCCCTCGCCACGCTGCAGCGGACGGTGGAACTGACGCCGCACGATGCGCAGGCGCATGGCCACCTGGGCAATGCCTGGCAAACGGCCGGCAAACTCGATGCAGCCCGCGACTGCTACCTGCGGGCGCTGGAAATCGAGCCGGCGTTCGCCGAGGCGCACTGCAACCTGGGCAACCTGCTCCAGGCGGAAAACCGGCTGGACGAGGCCGTGGCGAGCTATCGCCGCGCCCTTGCCTTGAAGCCGGACTACGCGCTGGCGGCATTTAACCTGGGCAATGCGCTGCTGCGCCAGAAACAGTTTGGCGCCGCTGCCGACAGCTTCCGCGCCGCCACCCTTGCATTGCCCGACGACGCCGAAGCGCACAACCGGCTCGGCCAGGCGCTGCACGAAAACAAAAATGTGCAGGACGCCGTGCGCAGCTTCCAGCGCGCGCTGCAGATCAAACCCGATTACCGGGCGGCACGGAACAATCTGGTCGCCGCCTACCTGGCGCTGAAACAGTATCAGGATGTATTGACGTGCCTCAACACGGCCATGGAATCCGAACCAGATGATGAAGAATTGCACTTTCATTTAGGTAATGTCATGCGCACCATGGGCAAAAGCAAGGAGGCGCTGGCCGCGTTCCAGCGCGCCCTGGAAATCAAGCCCGACTACGCAGCGGCGGAAATCAACCTGTGCTCGCTACTCCATGCCGAAGGCCACCTGGAAGAAGCCATCGCCAGCGGCTATCGCGCGCGGACGGTGGCGCCGCATATTCCGGAAAGCCACAGCGGTCTGCTGTTTTGCCTCAGCCATAGCATCGATATCGACGCCCAACGCCTGTTTGAGGAACATTGCCGCTTCGGCGACGCCTTCGACCACCCGTCCACGGCCGGGACAGCGGAAGGCCAAGGTTTCCACAACGACAACGATCCCGCGCGGCGCATCAGGGTCGGCTTTGTCTCGGGCGACTTCAATTCGCACGTGGTGTCCAATTTCGTCGTGCCCGTGATCGCGCACCTGAGCGCCAGCCCCGGCCTGAGCCTGTATGCCTATTACAACAATACGCTGGAAGACGCCGTCACGCAGCGCCTGCGCGGCTATTTCCCGCATTGGCAAAATATCATCGAGGTGAGCGACAGCAACTTGCAGGAAAAGATCCGCGAAGACGGCATCGACATCCTGGTCGACCTGTCCAGCCATACGGCCTTCAACCGCCTGACGGCCTTTGGCCGCAAACTGGCGCCGATTCAGGTCAGCTGGATCGCCTATCCCGGCACAACGGGCCTGAAAACCATGGATTACTACCTGACGGACCCGCAATTCGACGTCGATGAAAAGTACTTCACGGAAAAAGTCGTGCTGCTGCCCGCCAGCGTGCCCTTCCTGCCATCGTCGGACTCCCCGGAACTGGTCCGCGCGCCCGCGCTGGGCAACGGCTACCTGACCTTCGGCAGCTTCAATCGGCTCAGCAAGCTCAATCCCGGCGTCATCGCCCGCTGGGCAAAGCTGCTGCGGGCCCTGCCCGAAGCGAAAATGCATCTGGCTGCCATGCAAAAGGACAGCGACATCGCCACCTTGCAAGCCTGGTTCGCGCAGGAAGGCATCGCCGCCGACCGCCTGACCTTCCACGGCCGCACCCACCTGGGCGGCTATCTGGCCCTGCACCAGCAAATCGACCTGTGCCTCGACACCTTCCCGTACACGGGCGGTACCACCACGCTGCACGCGCTGTGGATGGGCGTGCCCACGCTGACGCTCAAGGGTACAAGCGTACCGAGCCATGCCGGCGCCTGCATCTTGCAGCATGTGGGTCTCGACGCCTTCATCGCGACCGACGACGACGATTTCGTCCGGAAAGGAATATTCTTGTCTAACAACATCATGCAACTGGCCGTCCTGCGCGCAGACTTGCGCAACCGCATGCAAGAGTCGGCGCTGGCAGACTCCCGGGCCATCGCCCACAATATGGAACAGGCTTTCCGCACCATGTGGCAGCGCTGGTGCGGCGGCTTGCCGCCCGCATCGTTCGCCATTGCGCCCGACGACGCCAGCAAGCAGGCGGTGCAGTCATGAGCGACAAGAAGCCGATTTACGTCACGCAGCCGCTCATGCCGGATTTGCAAGATTTCCTGCCGTATCTGGAAGAAATCTGGGAAAACAAAATCCTCACCAACGGCGGCCCGTTCCACCAGCAACTGGAACAGGCGCTGTGCGACTATCTGGGCGTCAAGCACATCTGCCTGTTTACCAATGGCACGCTGGCGCTGATCACGGCCCTGCAGGCGCTGCGCATCACCGGCGAAGTGATCACCACGCCCTATTCCTTCGTCGCCACCGCCCATTCGCTGCTGTGGAATGGCATCAAGCCCATTTTTGTCGATATCGACCCGCTGAGCCTGAATATGGATCCCGCCAGGATCGAGGCAGCCATCACGCCGCACACCACCGCCATCATGCCGGTGCACTGCTATGGCCGTCCCTGCGACGTGGAACGCATCGAAAAGATCGCCGACAACTATGGCTTGAAAGTCATCTACGACGCGGCGCATGCGTTCGGCGTGCGGCACAAGGGCAGCAGCGTGCTCAATTGCGGCGACCTGTCCGTGCTGAGTTTTCACGCCACCAAGATTTTCAATACCTTTGAAGGGGGCGCGATCGTCTGCCCCGACGCCAAGACCAAGCAACGCATCGACCATCTGAAAAATTTCGGCTTCGTCGACGAAGTGACGGTGGTGGCGCCCGGCATCAACGGCAAGATGAGCGAGATCAACGCCGCATTCGGCCTCCTGCAATTGAAGGGCATCGATGCGGCTCGCCTGCAGCGGCGCGCCATCGATGGCCGCTACCGGGAACGGCTGGCGGCCATCGCCGGCATCGACTGCCTGCCGGCGGGAGAGGAAGAATCGGCCAACCATTCCTACTTTCCCATACTCGTCAAGGAAGCCTACGGCACCAGCCGCGACGCACTGTTCCAGCTGCTGCGGGACGAGAATATCTACGCGCGCCGCTATTTCTATCCGCTCATCAGCGACTTCCCCATGTACCGCAGCATGCCGACCGCCGCCCACAGCAATCTGCCGAACGCGCTGCAGGCATCGCGGCAAATCATCTGCCTGCCCATCTATCCCGGCCTGGGCCTCGATCAGGTCGATGCCATCTGCGCCATCGTCGAGCGTCACGCACAGGCGGGCCTGACTCCATGAATATTTCCACAGACACCGACTTTTTCGGCACCATCGACGACCATCGCTGGGCGGCACAATTTACCGTGCTGTCCTACAAGGACGGCGGCCAGACCCTGATACCGCATGGCTTTTTCCGTAACTGGCTGGGCAATGAGCCGGACTTCGGGCAATTTACCATCGGCCGCTGTTCCGGCATCGGCATCGGTTCGCAAGCCAAATACGATTCGACCGCGCAGCACCTGCAAATCGGGCGCTACGTTTCCGGCGGCGCGAATCTGCGCTTCATCCTCAACGGCCAGCACGACATGCGCACCATTTCCACGTATCTTCTGGCATTGGGCGGCATGGGCCTGGAAAACAGCCCGATTCCCCAATATGCCGATACGGTCATCAAGAACGATGTGTGGATCGGCGACGAGGCGATGATATTGGGCGGCGCGGTCATCGAGAATGGCTGCGTCATCGGTGCGCGCACGCTGGTGCCGCCCAATTTCCGCAGCGAACCCTACGGCATTTACGCCGGGACGCCGGCGCGGCTGCTGCGCTTCCGCTTCAGCGAGGAAGTGCGCGCAGCCCTGCTGGCGCTGGCCTGGTGGGAACTGCCGCTGAGCTGGATACGCGAGAATAACGCGCATTTCCTGCAAAACATGACGGCCGACGACGGCGAGGCGCTGCGCGTCATTGCCGAACTGGCGGAAAGCAAGCGCCGCCACCTGGAAGCCGGCGCCGGCGCCGCACACCCGCACAAGGATGACCATGTCTGAACTTTTCAATCCCGGCTATTACACCGAAGAAGACTTGCACGGCGCGGGGTTTCGCAGCCTCGGCCACAACGTGCGCATCGCCAGGAACTGCGTCATCATCGGCATCGACAATATCGCCATCGGCAACAACGTGCGCATCGATGGCTACAGCACGCTGGTGGCGGCAGGTGGCCATATCCGCATCGGCAGCTACGTTCACATTGGCGGCGGCTGCTTTCTCTCCGGCGGCGCAGGCATCACGCTGGAAGACTACGCCGGCTTGTCGCAAGGCGTGCGCCTGTACAGCAAGACCGATGACTACAGCGGAGCGAGCATGACCAACCCCACCGTGCCGGCGGAATTTACAAACTGCAAGAGCGGTGCCGTCCACCTGGGCAGGCACGTCATCATCGGCTCGGGCAGCGTGGTGCTGCCCGGCGCGCAGCTTGGCGAAGGCGTCGCCGTGGGCGCGCTCAGCCTGGTCACCAGGTCCCTGCCGGCGTGGGGAATCTATGCGGGCACACCGGCGAAGCGTATCAACAGCCGCGACCAGGGGCTGTTAATTGCGGAAGAGCAATTGCGTGCGCGGGATGCCGTGAAAAATAGTTAAGAGTATATTTTTAATCATAATTTCCATGGCAATAAAAAATCACCGCAGGCCAGCGGCCAGCTAAAAAATATTTCCATGTAGCATTTAATACATAAGCGGAAATAGCCGCCTTGTGCTTGTGAGAGCAGAAAAATAGCGCGTCTCGCTGAATATATCCTACAGGAGCAATACAATGCTGAGCCTTCACACCAATAACGCATCGCTGTCCGCACAAAACTCGATCGCCAAGACCCAATCGCAACTGTCGACCTCGATGACCCGCCTGTCGACCGGCTACCGCATCAACTCGGCAATGGACGACGCTGCCGGCCTGCAGATCGCCACCCGCCTGAAAGCACAGACCAGCGGCATGACGGTCGCCATGAGCAACACGCAAAACAGCACCTCGATGCTGCAAACGGCTGAAGGCGCGTTCGGCGAAGTCACCAACATGCTGGTGCGCATGAAAGATCTGGCCACGCAAGCTGCCGATGCTTCGTCGAACACGGCCGACAAGGACGCCATGCAAGCCGAGTACGACGCACTGGGCCTGGAATTGTCCAACGTGATGAACAACACCACGTTCGGCGGCCAAGCTCTGCTGACCGGCGGCACCATCGCCAGCGCCATGACGTTCCAGATCGGCGCCGCGAAGTCGGAAACGATGACCATCAACCTGTCCACCTCGATGGGCAGCGTCGCCACCGCACTGGGTTCGGCCACCGCCAACTTCACCGGTACCGCCGGCGGCACCGAACTGAAAACCCTGGCCAACACGGCCATCGGCAGCCTGGTTTCGGCCATCGACAGCATCGGCGTGGTACGTTCGGCACTGGGCGCCGCCGCCAACCGCCTCGACCACGTCAACAGCAACCTGTCGAACATCTCGACCAACACCAAGGCCGCTACCGGCCGTATCATGGACGTTGACTTCGCCACCGAAAGCTCGAACATGACCTCGTCGCAAATGCTGCTGCAAGCCGGCACCGCGATGCTGAAACAAAGCAACAGCATGTCCTCGATGGTCATGTCCTTGCTGCAATAATCACCGGCGCCTCGCGCCACATGAAAGCCCCGGCAAGCGATTGCCGGGGCTTTTTTTCATGGCGGCGCGCCAGATAAAAAATTTCCATGTGGAATTTAATGAAAGGCGCTCCCCTGTCGCCTTGTAGGGGTGAGGGCAAGAAATTACCTGCCGCTCGACGAATTCACTTACCAGGAGCAATACAATGCTGAGCCTTCACACCAACAACGCATCGCTGTCCGCACAAAACTCGATCGCCAAAACGCAATCGCAACTGTCGACCTCGATGACCCGCCTGTCGACCGGCTACCGCATCAACTCGGCAATGGACGACGCTGCCGGCCTGCAGATCGCCACCCGCCTGAAAGCACAGACCAGCGGCATGACGGTCGCCATGAGCAACACGCAAAACAGCACCTCGATGCTGCAAACGGCTGAAGGCGCGTTCGGTGAAGTCACCAACATGCTGGTGCGCATGAAAGATCTGGCCACGCAAGCTGCCGATGCTTCGTCGAACACGTCCGACAAGGACGCCATGCAAGCCGAATACGACGCACTGGGCCTGGAATTGTCCAACGTGATGAAAAACACCACGTTCGGCGGCCAAGCTCTGCTGACCGGCGGCACCATCGCCAGCGCCATGACGTTCCAGATCGGCGCCGCGAAGTCGGAAACGATGAGCATCAACCTGTCCACCTCGATGGGCAGCGTCACCGCCGCACTGGGTTCGGCCAGCGCCAACTTCGGCGCCGCCGGCCTGGGCACCGAACTGACCGCCAGCGCCAACGCCGCCATCGGCAGCCTGGTTTCGGCCATCGACAGCATCGGCGTGGTACGTTCGGCACTGGGTGCCGCTGCCAACCGCCTCGACCACGTCAACAGCAACCTGTCGAACATCTCGACCAACACCAAGGCCGCTACCGGCCGCATCATGGACGTCGACTTCGCCACCGAAAGCTCGAACATGACCTCGTCGCAGATGCTGCTGCAAGCCGGCACCGCGATGCTGAAACAAAGCAACAGCATGTCCTCGATGGTCATGTCCTTGCTGCAATAATCACCGGCGCCTCGCGCCACCTGAAAGCCCCGGCAAGCGATTGCCGGGGCTTTTTTTCATGGCCGCGCGCCAGATAAAAAATTTCCATGTGGAATTTAATGAAAGACGCTCCCCTGTCGCCTTGTAGGGGTGAGGGCAAGAAATTACCTGCCGCTCGACGAATTCACTTACCAGGAGCAATACAATGCTGAGCCTTCACACCAACAACGCATCGCTGTCCGCACAAAACTCGATCGCCAAGACCCAATCGCAACTGTCGACCTCGATGACCCGCCTGTCGACCGGCTACCGCATCAACTCGGCAATGGACGACGCTGCCGGCCTGCAGATCGCTACCCGCCTGAAAGCACAGACCAGCGGCATGACGGTCGCCATGAGCAACACGCAAAACAGCACCTCGATGCTGCAAACGGCTGAAGGCGCGTTCGGTGAAGTCACCAACATGCTGGTGCGCATGAAAGATCTGGCCACGCAAGCTGCCGATGCTTCGTCGAACACGGCCGACAAGACCGCCATGCAAGCCGAATACGACGCACTGGGCCTGGAACTGTACAACGTGATGACCAATACCACGTTCGGCGGCCAGAATCTGCTGGGCGACGGCACGACCGGCAAGGGCACCCTGTCGGAAGCCAAAATGACCTTCCAGATCGGCGCCGCCAAGTCGGAAACCATGGATTTCACCGTGCAAGCAGGCATGGTCACGCTGGACGGCGCGCTGAAAGGCCTGTCCGCCAACAACTTCAAGGCAACCAGCGCCGGCGTCGGCACGGAACTGACCGGCACGGCAAATGCCACGATCGACCTGCTGAAAAATGCCATCGACAATGTCGGCACGATCCGCTCCTCCCTGGGCGCCGCCGCCAACCGCCTCGACCACGTCAACAGCAACCTGTCGAACATCGCCACCAATACCAAGGCCGCTACCGGCCGTATCATGGACGTCGACTTCGCCACCGAAAGCTCGAACATGACGTCGTCGCAAATGCTGCTGCAAGCCGGCACCGCGATGCTGAAACAAAGCAACAGCATGTCCTCGATGGTCATGTCCTTGCTGCAATAATCTTTGCCGGGCCGCTTGCGGCCAGCAACGCCAAGCCAGACTGCGGTCTGGCTTTTTTTATGCGCGAAACGTATTTATTTGACTATATTGCCTTTCGATTTAACAATGCGGGCGGCGCAGTCGCCTATACAAGGTAGACCCGATTCACCCTCACCGCCCACCGGAGCCGCCTTGTGCTGAGCATTCACACCAATATCGCCGCAATGTACGCCCAAAGCGCCGCCGCCAGTGCGCAAAGCCGGCTGGCGACGTCGATGCAGCGCCTGTCCACCGGCTTTCGCATCAACTCGGCCATGGACGACGCCGCCGGCCTGCAGATCGCCACGCGCCTCAGCGCCCAGGTCAGCGGCATGACGGTGGCCATGCGCAACACGCAGAACAGCACCTCGATGCTGCAGACGGCCGAAGGCGCGTTTGGCGAAGTCACCGACATGCTGGTGCGCATGAAAGACCTGGCCACGCAGGCGGCCGACGCTTCGTCCAACCAGACCGACCGCGACGCCATGCAGTCCGAATACGATGCGCTGGGGCTCGAGCTGTACAACGTCATGACCAACACTTCCTACGGCGGCGGCTTGCTGCTGGGCAACGGCAGTGCCGGCAAGGGCACCCTGTCGGAGGCGATGACCTTCCAGATCGGCGCCAGCAGCAGCGAAACCATGCAGTTCGACGTGTCAGGCAAGATGGGCGGCCTGGACACCTTGCTGAAAGCCATTTCGGCCAACTTTGCCGCCAGCGGCACGGCCGGCAGCGAAATCGGCACGAATGGCAGCGCCAACAACATGATCGACCAGCTGGCGGCAGCGCTCGACCAGGTCGGCGGCGTGCGCTCGGCCCTGGGCGCGGCGGCCAACCGCCTCGACCACGTGCACAACAACCTGGCCAACATGGTCACCAATACCAAGGCCGCCATCGGCCGCATCATGGATGTCGATTACGCGGCGGAAAGCGCCAACATGGTCTCGGCACAAATGTTGCTGCAGGCGAGCACGGCGATGCTCAAGCAAAGCCAGAGCATGCAGAAAATGATACTGTCCCTGTTGCAGCCATGATGGCTGATACCGCCTGATTCACCGGCTCTTATAGACTTTCATCTGGACACAGTGGCATGGCGATAGACCGCATTTCATCGGGCAACCCGGTTCCCCTGATTACCCAGCGCTTCGACGTCAGCCCCGCCACGCCGATGGTGCCGGGCGTGGTCCAGCCGCTGGTGCCCATCGGCCCCTACATGGCGCCCGCGCCCGACGCCGGCACCCTGCCCGCCCAGCTGCAACAGCAGGGCCAGGACAGCCTGGCGTCCCTCATCAAGCCGAATGGCGACGGGACGGGCGGCGCCATGCCGCGCGACAGCAGCGCCATGCAAGTCAATCAACTGTTCTTCACGCGCCAGCTGGTCTGGCAGCCGCCCGACGCGGCGCAGCTGGCCGCCTCATGGCGCGTGATGGTCAAGACGTATGGCGAGCAATACGCTGCCTTGCAGGAACAGGCGCGCGGCCAGCACGTGCCGGGCAACCTGTTCATGGCCGAGCAGCAACCGGCCCTGCTGCGCGAAGGCGCCCGCCCACCGTTGACGGTCGACAGCGAAGCGTGGCGCTTCGCCGTGTATGGCTGGGGCGGCCAGCGCCTGCTGCTGCGCGTGCTGGCCAGCGACGAGGAAGACGATGCAACGCCCAAGCGGCGCGGCAAGGTGGCGCTGCGCGTGGAACTGATCATCATCGGTATCGGCCGGGTCGTGATCCAGATGGAACCGTCCGGCGACGGCGTGCTGCTGGAGCTGGCCGCCGACGAGGAAGCCGCATTGCGCCATGTGCGCCTGGCCCTGCCCGAGATCGCCGACGCCGTGCGGCGCGCCGGCCTGCGCGTGGTGCGCTGCCGCCTGAACCGCCAGCTGCACGCGCAGCGCGTGCACGGCAATTACCCGATGCAGGCGGGCGCCGCCTCGCTGTCGCTGGCCCTGTTCCGCGCCATGGCCGAAGTGGCGCTGCTGCTGACGCAGCCGGAAGCGGAAGCGGCGACCGATCCCGATGCGCCCGCAGCCCCCGCGGACGTGGCCGAAGAGGAAACCATCATCGTTTCGAAGGAAGTGGCGGCGCCGCTCGGTTACGACTATGGCGACGACGAAGAAACGGCGCAAGGCCGCACCGTGCTGCTGCTGGCCGACGGCCAGGAGCACGACCTGCTGCCGCCCATCGACGAGCAGGATTGACGCAACAGAATTGATACAGCATAAAAAACGGCGCCCGCAGCGCCGTTTTTCTTTTCATGCCAGCGTTTTATCCCACCGTGCCGATGATGCTCACTTCGCGGTTTTCCGGGATTTCGTTGTACGACAGCACATGCAGGCCCGGCGCGAACAGGCGCGCATAGCGGGCCAGCAGCGGACGGATCTGCGGCAGCACCAGCAACAGCGGCGGCGTGGCCTGCTGCTTCATCTGCTCGCGCGCCACCGGCATGTTCACTTGCAGCTGCGACAGCAGGTGCGGATCGATCGGATAGTTATCCAAAGTCACCTTGCCCGCCTGGCGCGCCTGGTTCAGCGAACCGAGCAACATGTTTTCCAGCTCGCCGCCCAGGTTAAACGCCTGCATTTCCATCTTCTGGCCGAACAGGCCGCTGACGATCTGGCGCCGCAGCGCGCAACGCACCTCGGCCGCCAGCAGGATCGGGTCCTTGGTCGTTTCCGAACTGTCGAGCAAGGTGGTAGCGATGGGCACGATATCCTTCAGTGACACATTTTCCGCCAGCAAGACGCGGAACACGCGCAGCAGCTGCGTGTGCGTGAGCGCCTTGTCCAGCGCGCCGGCGAGCTTGGGCGACAGGGCCGTCAGGCGTTCCATCATGTTCGAGACGTCTTCGTGGCGGAACAGTTCCGGCAAGTATTCGCGCACCATCTTCGACAAGTGCGTGGCGATCACGCTGGGCGCCTCGATGACCTGATAGCCGAGGCCCAGCGCATGCGCCTTCTCGCTTGGCTCGATCCACGTGACGGGCATGCCGTAGGCCGGCTCGATGCCGGGAATGCCGTCCAGCTGGCCATACACGTTCGGCGACGGGATCGCCATCAGGCGGTCGGCCTGCACTTCCGCCTGCGCCACCACGGTGCCCGACAGCACGATCGCGTATTGCGACGGCTTCAGGGCCAGGTCGTCGCGCACGCCGATATTCGGCAGCAGCAAGCCCATCGCTTCAGACAGGCTCTGGCGCACGCCCTTGACGCGCTTGTTCAACGGTTCGCCTTGCGTTTTATCAACCATGCCGACCAGTTTATAGCCTAGCATCACCATCAGCGGCTGCACGGCAGGCAGTTGCTGCCACTCCAGCTCGGCCGGGCGCTCCTCGCGCAAGGCTGCCTCGATGGCCGCCATGCCGGCCGCGTCCGGTCCCTTCACGCGCTTGGTCAAACGCCAGGCCACGAAGGCCAGCACGGCGGCAAAGGTCATGAACATGAACCACGGCATGCCCGGAATCAGGGCCAGCGCCACCATCATGCCGGCCGCGCTGAAGATCACCGTCGGCGACGTCAGCACCTGGCCTGCCACTTGCTGTTCGAAGTCGCCCGAATCGCTGATGCGGGTCACCAGGATAGCGGCCGCAGCCGACAGCAGCAGCGCCGGAATCTGCGCCACCAGGCCATCGCCGATGGTCAGCAGTGCGTACTGGCGGAAAGCGTCGCCGAACGACAGGTCGTGCATCAGCGAGCCGATGGCCACGCCGCCCACCATGTTGATGATCAAAATCAGGATACTGGCAACGGCATCGCCGCGCACGAACTTCGACGCGCCGTCCATGGCGCCGTAGAAATCCGCTTCGGCGGCCACGTCCTTGCGGCGGATCTGGGCTTTTTCCTGGTTGATCAGGCCGGCGTTCAGGTCGGCATCGATGGCCATCTGCTTGCCCGGCAAGGCATCGAGGGTAAAGCGCGCGGACACTTCCGAGATACGCTCGGCGCCCTTGGTGACGACGGCGAAGTTGATAATCATCAAGATCACGAAGACCACGATACCGACGACGAAGTTGCCGCCGATCACGACGTTACCAAACGCCTCGATCACCTTACCGGCCGCATCCGCGCCCGTGTGGCCGTGCAGCAGCACCACGCGCGTGGACGCCACGTTCAGGGTCAGCCTGAGCATGGTGGTGGCCAGGATCACCGTCGGGAAGACGGAGAAATCGAGCGGCCGCTTGGCCGACACGCTGACGAGGATGACGATCAGTGCCAGCACGATATTGAAAGTGAACAAGATATCGAGCAGCACCGGCGGCAGCGGCAGGATGATCATTGCCAGGATCACCAGCAGGAACAGCGGCGTGGCGAACTTGTGGCGGCGCATTTCGGCAACCAACCGGTTCAGGAAATTCATGAAGGTACTACCTCGCTCAAATGAGATGGCACGACCACCTCGGTGGGAAATGGGGGCTGGGCAGCGCGCTGCCCAGAACGGAATGCTTTCAGCTGCAGGATGTAGTTGAGCACCTGCGACACGGCCTGGTACAGCTGCACGGGAATCTGCTGCTGCACCTGGCTGGTGTTGTAGATGGCGCGCGCCAGCGGCGGCAACTCCAGCGTTTCAATATCGTGCTCCTTCGCCACTTGCCGGATATACAGCGCCATCTCGTCGACGCCCTTGGCAACGACAAACGGCGCCTCGGCGCGGTCCTGGTCATACTTCAATGCAACGGCGTAATGCTCGGGATTGACGATCACCACGTCGGCGTCGGGCACGGTCTTGCGCACGCTGCGCCGGCCGATCTGCTGCTGCAGCTGGCGGATGCGCTGGCGCACTTCGGGACGCCCCTCGCTGCTTTTATGTTCTTCCTTGACATCCTGCTTGCTCATGCGCTGGTTGCGGGCAAAGAAAAACGCCTGCGCCGGCACGTCGATGATGGCAAACAGGACAAAGACGGAAATGAGCGCCATCAAGCCGTCGAGCATCAGCGCCGAGCCGTCGAGCATGGCCTGCTGCAGGGGCCGGTGTTGCAAATCCACGTACTGCGTCAGGCTGGAGCGGCTCACATGCACGAGCACCATGCCCAGCACGGCGGCCTTGGCGATGGACAGGCCGAATTCAAAAGCATGCTTGGGCGCAAACAGACGGCCCAGGTTCTTGGCCGGGCTCAGACGCTCCATCTTCGGCATCCAGTTCTTCGTGCTGATGACCCAGCCGCCAGGGATCAAGGAGCCGAGCACGACGAACAGGGGCACGCAAAACAGCGGCACGATCATCTTGATCAGCAAGCCCACCGACGTCGTAAACGCCATCGACATGGCATTTTCCAGCGCGCCCTTGCTGTCGAGCGGCATGAAAGCCATGGCGAACAGCTCGCGGAAGCTCAGCAGATAACTTGGCAGCAGGTAAATGAAGACCTTCATGCTGATCAGGATGCCCAGCGCCGTCGACAGGTCGCGCGAACGCACCACCTGCCCTTCCTGGCGCGATTTCTTCAGCTTTTGCTGTGACGCCTTTTCTGTCTTGTCGCCCGTGCTGCTATCCGCCATGCGCCACACCTTTCCGCACGTGCCCTACAAGCGTAGCGAGCAAGTTCAATGCCGGGTTGAGTAGCGCAGCTGTACGGAGGTACAGCGAGCAACGGATGCCCGGAAGTGGACTGCGCAGTAGCTTGTCGGCACGTGCGCTATCCATGGGCCACCCGCATCTGTTCGGCGATCATTTCCAGCACGCGATTCGTCATGGCGATGTAGTGCTCGGGGATAAAGCGCACGATCTGCCCCAGCATCAGCAGGCCGAACACGGTGATCATGGAAAAACCCAGCGAAAACAGGTTCAGCGACGGCGCCACCCGGTTCAGGAAGCCAAAGCCCAGCTGCACCACCATGGTGGAAAAGACGATGGGCAAGGCCAGCAGCATGGCGGCGGCGAAAATCCACGCCACGTTATACGCCACCGTCTGCAGCAGCAGCGGACCGTAGCCCTGCCCCACGGGCCAGGCCGTGAAACTGGCGCCGATCACGCCCGTCAGCACGAGGTGGCCGTCGATGGCGAAAAACACGATCATGCACATGATCGTGAGCATCCCCGTGATCACGTCCGACGAGGTGCCATTGAGCGGGTCGTTCATGACGGCCATGGAAAAGCCGACCTGGCTCGATACGAGGTAACCGAGCACCGACATGACGGACATGGCGAAGTGGAAGGCCAGGCCGAGGACGAAGCCGATGATGGCCTGCTCCAGGGTAGCGACGGCGGCGTGCAGGGAAAACGGATCGATCTTCAGCAAATCCTGCGAGATGCCCGACGCCTGCATCACGGGCAGCATCAGGATCGCCAGCACCAGCGACAGCAGCACCCGCACGGGGACGGGCACCATGGCGTCGCCGATCACGGGCGAGGCGCTGAGCATGGCCAGGATGCGGCAGAACGGCCACCACACGGCCAGCAGAAACGGCAGCACCTGATTGAAAATCTGATCCATGGCGCGCGGCGCTATCCGACCAGGGTGGCGGCGCGCTGAAAAATGGACACGCAATAATCCATCAGGTAACCGGCCATCCAGCGGCCGGCCAGGATCAGGGCCAGCAGGGTGACCAGCAGGCGCGGCAGGAAACTCATGGTCTGTTCATTGATCGAGGTGGCCGCCTGCACCAGCGCGACCAGCAAGCCCATGAGCAAACCGGGCACGACCAGGATCACCACCAGCAGCATCACGACGTGCAGCGCTTCGATGATCAGGTCGACGGCGACTTCAGGGGTAAACATGGATCAATAGCCCTGTATGCTGGTAACGAGCGTGTTGACGGTCAGGGTCCAGCCGTCGACGAGCACGAACAGCAGCAGCTTGAACGGCAGCGAAATCACCAGCGGCGAGAGCATCATCATGCCCATGGCCATCAGCACGGACGCCACCACCAGATCGATGATGAGGAACGGTATGAACAGCATGCACCCGATCTGGAACGCCGTCTTGAGTTCGGACAACACAAACGCGGCCAGCTTGACCGTGAAACTGTGGTCTTGCGGGCGCATGGTCGACGGTTCGCCGGCCAGGTGCGCGATCTGCGCCAGCGCGGCCTTGCTCGTCTGCGCCAGCATGAAGCGCGAAATCGGCACTTCGGCGATCTTCAGCGCTTCCTGCATGCCGATCTGGTCGCGGTCGTACGGCACGAACGCGTCCTTCCACACCTGGTCGCCGATGGGGCGCATGACCAGCAGGGTGAGGATCAGGGCGATGCCCGTGACGATGCGGTTGGGCAAGCCCTGCTGCAGGCCCAGGGCCTGGCGCAGCAGGGACAGCACGATGACGAAGCGGGTAAAGCTGGTCATCATCATGACCATCACGGGCAGCAGCCCGAGCAGGGTCATGACGACGAGGATCTGCATCTTCACCGACAGGTCGGTCTTCGCGCCCGGCACCACGCCGGACAGCAGGTCCTGCGCGCCAGCGGCGTTGCAGCACAGCATCAGAACGGGAACAGCCAGCGCGGCAGCCAGCGCGCCGCGGCGCCGGCTCAAGCCGGGTACCGCCAGCTTCATGCTGTCATCAGGTCGAGATTGAGGCCGTCGAGGTCGATGACTTTCAGGCCATAGTTCTCACCGGCCACCACCACTTCGGCACGGCCGATCGGCGTGCCGTTGACCTTGATCACCAGCGGTTCGCCGGCCAGCATGTCGAGTTCGATCACGCTTTCCGGGCCGATGGCCATCAATTCTTCCAGCGAAATGCGGGCCGAGCCCACTTCCAGGGTCAGGGTGACGGGAATCTTGCGCATCATCTGCGGAATGTCGCGCCGCGCGCGGCCGCTGGCCACGTCGGACACGTCGCCCTGGTCGATGATCATGTCATCGCCCAAGTCTTCCAGCAGGGTTTCGCTCTGGTTGGTATCGGTCATATTCATATTATTCGACATCTTCAAAGGAGGTTAAACAGAGCTTGCCCTTGTGTTCGGAAACAGCAGCTGTAAAGAGACGGGAGTCGTCGAGCATGACGTCGGTGCGGCTGAGGCTAACGGGAATCACGTCGCCCACGCGCAAGTCGAACAAGGCGCCCAGCTGCACCTGTTTGCTGACGAGCCGGCCTTCCAGGGTCACTTGCAGGCGCGACGCGAGCGGACGCACGCTGCCGCGCAAGGCTTTCTTCGCCTGCGCGCGCTCGGGCAGCAAGCCGCGCAGCACGTCGGCCATCAGGCGCTTGTCCAGCGAGAACCAGAACTGGCCGCTCTGCCCCGCCTCGACGTCGCTGAGCGCCACCGTGACGATCCAGCTGCCACGTGCCGGATGCACGCCCGACTGCGCGGCGACCTCGGCACTGGTGTCGATGTCGCTGCTTTTGCCCAGGGTTTGCAGGTTCTTGTGCACGCGGGAGAACAAACTGTTCACCAACTGTTGTCCAAGCACCACAGCGAGGCGCTCTTCCGTGGCCGTCACGCGCACCTGCGCCGGATCGGGCAGCGCGCCCTTGGCGCCGGCACTACCATAGCGATAGTTCAGCACGCTCAAGAGTATCTGCCGTTCGAGGGCAAAGCCCGTCTGGCTGGCCGGCGTGGAGAAACTCAGCCAGCGGTTCACGCTGTCCTCGTTTTCCACGCGCGACAAGGTCACGGCATCGATCTGGAAATTCCCCCAGTAGCGGCGACTCATCGGCTGGCGCAGGGCCACGGCCAGGTCGTCGCGCAGCTGGGCGCCGAATACATGCAGCAAATGGACAGGACGTCCAAGCAGACAGGAATCGAGGACTTGATGGCGCACAGTTTGATCTGTCTTGGTAAGGATTGTCATGTAGTGGTCATGTCGGTATTGCGGTGGCAGAACAAATTATACGGATCGCCCGAAATTAAATACAGCATCATCTTGACCTGGCGTACCGGTCTGCAAGCAAACGATTGCGCATCGTATCGCATGCTGGATGACTACGGTGCTGAACAATACATGAAAAAGCTAAATATTGCCATGTATCAATATTCCTTGAGGCAATCCTCTCTTTACTTTATAGTTGCCGCGAGGTAAGCTTATAGCGACAAAATATAGATTTGCAGTGCGCCATTCCGCTTACCTGATTCCGGTTTTTATGGCAGTTTCCAGTCCCGCTTATTGCCACCAGAAGAAACTTTTATCAGATAATTATTAGTTGTCATGGCCATGTGAATCACGTCGGCGCAGGTCTGCCGGGTTTGTTTGAATCTGCTTGAGCGGATGGTGTGGCAACTGATAAAACTGATGGGCCCTGTAAGCGGGCCGGGCAAGATGGCGCGGGATGTCATGCCTGCCGGAATGGCAACACCAGTAATTTCTGATTGATACGTCACCGCATATTGAAAGTAGAGGGCACGATGAGCAACGAACTCGCAGGTCTGATCAAGGCCGATCTGGCAGCACTGAGCAATGGCGCGCGCGCCCTGGGCGCCAGCATCGCGCCCGCCGCCCAGTTCGGCGCGCCGGAACAATCCGGCTTCTCCTTTGCGCAAAGCATGAAAGACGCCATCGGCAAGGTCAACGGCGATGACCGCATGGCGGCGCAGAAAATGAGCGACGTCGACAGCGGCAAGAGCGACGACATGGTCGGCGCCATGCTGGCCAGCCAGGAAGCGAGCCTGTCCTTCTCCATGTTGATGCAAGTGCGCAACAAGGTCATGGGCGCCGTCGACGAACTCATCAAACTGCCTCTGTAATCTTCACGTCCTGATCCACGCCCAGCCTCCCAGCGAAAGTTACCCCAAGTGATTACCCCCATGAAGTCCGCATTTGCGCGCTGGCGCCTTGGTGCCCAGCCCGCCATCCCGCCCGCCCTGCTGAAAAACCTGGTTCCCATCGTCGTGCTGGCCATCGGCATCACCGCCATGGTGACCATGTATGCCTGGCGCGACCAGGCCAACTACAAGCCGGTGTTTGGCGCGCGCGAAAAAGTGGCCGTGACGGACATGATGGCCACGCTGGACGCCGAACACATCCCCTACCGCCTGCATCCGGACAGCGGCCAGGTGCTGGTGCCCGACGCCATGCTGGGCAAGGTGCGCATGCTGCTCGCCTCGAAGGGCGTGACGGCGCAACTGCCGGCCGGCCTGGAACTGATGGACAAGAATGACCCGCTGGGCGTATCGCAATTCGTGCAGGACGTGCGCTTCCGCCGCGGCCTGGAAGGCGAACTGGCGCAAAGCATCATGACGATGGACGCGATCGCTTCGGCGCGCGTCCATCTGTCGATTGCGAAATCGACATCGTTCGTCGCCAGCGACGGCGACAAATCGTCCGCCTCGATCGTCGTGGCGCTGAAACCGGGCCGCACCCTGGCGCCGGAACAGATCGCCGCCGTCATCAACATGGTGGCCGGCAGCGTCGCCAGCCTGGCGCCCACGCGCGTGAGCCTGGTCGACCAGGGCGGCAACCTGCTGTCCGCGCACGTCGACCTGACGGACGGCTTCGACGCCTCGGCCGCCGGCAATGAAGGCGCGAAACGTTTCCAGGATGAAATCCGCCGCAACGTCACGGGCTTGCTCGGCCCCGTCATCGGCGAAGACAACTTCAAACTCAGCGTGACGGCCGCCGTGAACAACGACCGCGTGGACGAAACGCTGGAAAAATACGGCGAAGCCCCGAAAGTGACGAGCGAAGCGATGCGCGAAGAGCAGGAACGCAACCGCACCGTGGCCGGCATTCCCGGCAGTCTGTCGAACCGTCCGCCGGCGGCCGCCGTGCCGGCACCGGCCGACGCAGCAGGCGCAGCACCCGCCGACGGCGCGCCGAAGCCGTCCGACGACGGCACGGCCCGCAAGAACGCCACCACGCGCCAGTACGCCTACGACCGCAGCATCACGCAGATTAAGCGCAGCCGTGGCCGCCTGGAAAAACTCAGCGTCGCCGTGGTCCTCAACAGCGCCGCCGCACCGAACCCGAAAACGGGCTGGACTCCTGCCGAACTGGGCAATATTGAAAAAATGCTCAACAGCGGCCTGGGCATCAACGCCCAGCGCGGCGACAGCCTGAGCCTGACGGCGCTGGCCTTCCCCGCCAAGCCGCCCGTGGCGCAGTGGTGGGAAGAGCGCGACACCGTCGTCGATTTCAGCAGCTGGCTGCTGTACGCCCTGGGCGCCATCCTCGGCTACTTCCTGATCCTGCGCCCGCTGCTGCGCCTGCTGACCACGCGCCTGGCGCCGCCGGCACTGAAACAGCTCGACCCTGCCCTGGCGCTGGGCGGCAGCGCCGCCGCCGGCGCCAACGGCGCGGCCGTTGCCGGCGCGCCTGCCCTGGGCGTGAATGGCACACCGCTGGCGCTCGAAGGCGAAGCCGCCGGCGGCAGCATGCCAGTCGTGCCGCTGCTGGAAAACTATGACTTGCCGCCACCTGGCTCGGCGGTCGACGTGATGGTCGACCACCTGAAAGTGCTGGCTGAAAAAGAACCCGAGCGTGTCGCCGAAGTCGTCAAACAATGGATGCAGAAAAATGGCCGAACTCAACAACAATAATCCCTCCGACGGCGCCGAATACGAAAGCGCCAGCCTGAACCCCGTGGAACAGGCTGCCATCGTGCTGCTGAGCATAGGCGAAGAGCAGGCGGCCAACGTGCTGCGCTGCCTGTCGCGCGAAGAATTGCTGGAAGTCACGCAAGTGATGTCGCGCATGAGCGGCATCAAGGTCGAGTCCGTGAAAACGGCGATGCAGACCTTCTTCGACGACTACCGCCAGCAAAGCGGCGTGCACGGCGCCTCGCGCAGCTACCTGAAGCGTTCGCTGGACATGGCGCTGGGCAGCGATATCGCAAATAGCGTGCTGAACAACATCTACGGCGATGCGATCCGCCCCAAGATGGCGCGCCTGCAGTGGGCTTCGCCAAAATGGCTGGCCGAATACATCGTCAATGAACACGTGCAGATGCAAGCCGTGTTCCTGGCCTTCCTGCCGCCCGCGCTGGCCGGCCAGATTCTCGACGCCCTACCCGTCGAAGGCCGCGACCTGGTCTTGCTGAACCTGGCGCGCCTGGACGAGATCGACCGCGACCTGCTGGTCGAGCTCGACGAACTGGTGGGCCGCTGCCTGGGCACGCTCGACACGCAAAGCACCAGCGTGGAAGGCATCCGCCAAGCGGCCGAGATTCTCAACCGCATGCCGGGCAACCGCGCCGCGCTGGTCGAACTGCTGCGCGCGCACGACCCGGAAGTGGTGTCGGAAATCGAACTGAGCATGTACGACTTCCTGATCCTGGCCACGCAGAGCGATGTCACGCTCACGCGCATCCTGGAAGACGTGCCGATGGAACAGTGGGCCATCGCCCTCAAGGGCGCGGAACCGTCGATCCGCGACGCCGTGCTGAAAACCATGCCGCGCCGCCAGGCACAGAGCTTCGAAGACATGATGCGCCGTTCCGGCCCCGTGCCTTTGAGCCGTATCGAACAAACGCGCCAGGAAATCATGGCCACCGTCAAGGGCCTCGCCGATGCGGGCGAGATCGAAGTGCAACTGTTTGCCGAAGCGGTGATCGAATGAAACACTTCCGCTCGTATCGTTTCCCGCCCCTGTCGCAATTCATCGCCGCCGGTCAGCGTGCCTCCAACGAGGACACGGACGGCCAGTGGCAGGCGTCCGTCTCGGAAGGCTTCGAGCAGGGCCAGCGCGACGGCTACGAAGTGGGCCTGGTGCAAGGCCAGCAGGACGGCTACGACACCGGACGCAACGACGGCATGGCGCAGGGCCGCGAAGAAGGCCGCAATGAAACCCTGGTGGCGCTGGACCGCCTGGCGCGCCCCGTCGACGCCATCCTGCGCGACCTGAAAAAAGTGCGCGCCGATTACCGCGAAGCGCAGCGCAAGGAAGTGGTCGACCTGGTGGCCAAGGTGGCGCGCCAGGTGATCCGCGCGGAACTGGCGCTGCAGCCGGTGCAATTGCTGGCCCTGGTCGACGAGACCCTGGCCTCGATGCCGCCCACGCGCGAAGAAATCGACGTCTTCCTCAATCCGGAAGAACTCAAACGCATCAGCGAACTCGATCCGAAGCGCGCCAAGCGCTGGAATTTGATCGCCGACGCGCGCCTCGACGCGGGCGAATGCCGCATCAAGGCGGGCGACAATGAAGTCGACGCGGGCTGCCATCAGCGCCTGTCGGCCTGCATGGAGCAAGTCAGCAGCCACCTGGCGCTGGCCGCCGAACACGCAGACCAGGGCGCGCCTGCATGATCGCCGACACGCTGCGCAGTTTCGAGATCGGCGATATCCCGGTCGCGACACCCACCGGCCGCCTGGTCGGCGCTTCCGGCCTGCTGCTGGAAAGCGCCGGCTGCCGCCTGCACACGGGCCAGCGTTGTCAAATTGAAACTGTGAGCGGCGAGTGGCTCGATGCGCAAGTCGTCGGTTTTCGCGAAAAGCTGTCCTACCTGATGCCGTTCAAGAAGGCCACGGGCCTGACCACGGGCGCCAGGGTTCTGCCCTTGCCCGACAAGGCCAGCCTGCAGATCGGCCCGTCGTGGCTGGGCCGCATGGTCAATGGCCTGGGCGAGCCGATCGACGACCTGGGCCGCCTCGGTGGCGAACACATCCTGGAAGTCACGCCGCCAAAAATTAATCCCCTGAAGAAACAACCGGTGGTCGAACCGCTGGACGTGGGCGTGCGGGCCATCAACAGCATGCTGACCCTGGGCAAGGGCCAGCGCGTGGGCCTGATGGCCGGTTCCGGCGTCGGCAAGAGCGTGCTGCTGGGCCTGATCACGCGCCAGACGGTGGCCGATGTCGTCGTCGTCGGCCTGATCGGCGAACGGGGCCGCGAAGTGCGCGAATTCGTCGAAAAGTCGCTCGGCGCCGAAGGCTTGAAAAAAGCCGTGCTGGTGATCGCCCCGGCCGATGAATCGCCGTTGATGCGCATCATGGCCACCGAACTGTGCCACTCTATCGCCGCCCACTACCGCGACCAGGGCAAGCACGTGCTGCTGCTGGTCGACTCGCTGACGCGCTATGCGATGGCCTTGCGCGAGGTGGCGCTGGCTCTGGGCGAGCCGCCGGCCACACGCGGCTATCCGCCGTCCGTGTTTTCGAACTTGCCGCAACTGGTGGAAAGCGCCGGCAATGGCGCCCACCCGGAAGGCAGCATGAGCGCCATCTACACGGTGCTGGCCGAAGGCGACGACCAGCAGGACCCCGTGGTCGACACGGCGCGCGCGATTCTCGACGGCCACATCGTGCTCACGCGCGAACTGGCCGAGCGGGGCCACTACCCCGCCATCGACATCGCCGCCTCGATCAGCCGCTGCATGGCGCAGGTGATCACGCCCACCCACATGCAGGCGGCGCGCGCGCTGAAAGCGTCGATGGCGCGCCATGCGCGCGTGCGCGACCTGATCCCGCTGGGCGCCTACGTGCCCGGCGCGGACCCGATCACCGACCGCGCCGTCCAGCTGCACGCGCCCATCGAAGCCTTCCTGTGCCAGGGCACCAAGGAAGAGGCGCCGATGGGGCCGTGCATCGAACAACTTGAACAGATCATGGCCTAGGAGCATACGTGAGCGACGCGCATACCATCCGCAACCTGACCACCCTGGTCGGCCTGCGCAGCACCGAAGTGGAACGCCTGCAAGGCGAAATGGCGGCGCAGACGGCCGTGCGCGAGCGCTACCAGAAAAACCTGGAACGCCTGACGGGCCTGTACACGGATAGCGGCCCCAGCGGCGCCCTGCCCCTGGCCCTGTCCGTCAACTGCGGCAACTTCAAGCAAGCCGTCATGCAGATGGCCGACCAGCACCGTACCGATCTGCATTTGCACGAAGCCAACATGGCCGTTTCGCAACGCGCGCTCAATACGGCCTGGGCCAAGCGCGAAGTGCTGGACCAGGTCCTCACGCAGAAACAAAAGTATGTTGCAAATGAGCAACAACGCGTCGATGCCAAGCGGCAAGACGAGCTGGCGACGCAATTCTGGTTCCGCGGGCAGGTAAAATGAGGTTTGTGTAAGTTTCTTTCAGGAAAACTTCACAAAACGGGAATGGGGGTCGCCTTGTACCGGTATATCCCTTTATTCAGGAGTCTGGCATGGCAAGCGTAATTACTGCACCGCAATACGATCCGATCCCAACGGCCGAAAAACTGGCTACCAAGGCTATCGCCGCGCAAAAGGCCGCCCTGCAGGCACAGAACACGCTGGCCAGCAACACCAGCACGGCGCTGGGCAACCTGAAGTCGGCCATCTCCGCCTTCCAGAGCGCCATGTCGTCCATGACCAGCAGCAAATCGGTGCTGAGCCAGTCCGCCACCTTCCCCGCCGCCGGCTACGGCACGGCCACGGCCGGCATCAATGCGACGCCGGGCACCTATTCCTTTTTTGTTGAAAAACTGGCCACGGCCAGCCAGATGTCGTATGGCGGCTTGAGCAACGTCAATACCGCCGATGGCACGGGTACGCTGAAAGTGAAAATCGGCGATGGCGTGGGCGACAACACGCTCAACATCGACCTGGCCGCCGCCGACAAGGATGGCAACGGCACACTGACACCGCAGGAAATCGCTGCCGCCATCAACGGCAACAGCAAGAACAATTCGCGCGTCACCGCCTCCATCGTGACCATCAATAACCAGGCGCAACTGGTACTGACGTCGAATGCGACGGGCATTGCCAACGCCGCCACGCTCGACGCCAGCGCTGTCGACAATATCGCGCTGAAAGGCGCGCTGATCGCTCCAGCCAACATCAAGGAAGTCGTCAAGGCTGACGACGCCATCGTCTGGCTGGGCGGCAAACCCGGCGGCACGGCCATCACGCAGGCATCGAATACATTCACCAACGTGCAGGATGTGAAAATCACGTTCACCCGCGCCATGAGTGCCGCCGAAGCGCCCGTCACGCTGACCGTCGCCACCGACAACTCCGGCACCGCCGCCAACGTGCAGGCGTTCGTCGATGCCTACAACAAGCTGAAAACCCTGATGGATGGCCTGGCCAGCCCCGGCAATCCGGAAAAGAACATCGCCGCGGGCATCTTCGCCCATGATTCCGGTCTGAATGCCTTGCGCAGCAGCATGGGCGACGCCCTGCGCCTGAACATCAATGGCGTCTCGCTCGTGTCCTACGGCATTACGGCCCAGCGCGACGGCACCATCAGCCTCAACGCCGCCAAGCTGACGGCCAAGCTGGCCGACAACCCGACGGGCCTGGACAAGCTTTTTGGCAACAACAGCCTGTCCGCCCCGGCCGGCGTGCTCGGCAGCCTGGACAAGGTACTGGGCCAGTGGAGCAATGTCACCAAGGGCCAGATCACCCAGCGCCAGGCCGCCACGGACAAGCTGCAGAAAAGCCTGGTCAAGAGCGGCGAGCGCCTCACGGCCCAATATGACACGGCATACAAACGCTTCCTCGATCAATTTACGCGTCTGCAAGTATTGCAGGAGCAAATGAGCAAGACGTCCGATATGTTCGATGCCATGTTTAGCAACAATAAATCCTAAGGCGGATGCGCCTGCCGCGCCGCCACAGTTAACATAGCGAGAATACAATCATGTTAAACAATGAAGCTTACGGCAACTACCACGCCGTCAACCTGGATGCCCAGACCGCCCGCGCAACACCGGTCGAGCTGGTACTGGTGCTGACGGACGGCCTGCTGGAAGAACTGGCGCGCGCGCGCGGGCATATCGTGGGCAAGCGCTACGAACAAAAGGCCATCAGCCTGGATAAATGCACGCAGATCATCAACGGTCTGTCGAGTTCGCTCGATTTCGACAATGGCGGCGAAGTGGTGGTCAACCTGGCGCGCCTGTACGACTATTGCGTGGCCCGCCTGTACACGGCCGGCATCAAGCTCGACCCGACCCTGATCGACGAAGTGACGACCTTGATGACCACCATCAAGCGCGGCTGGGTGGGCGTCCAGGCCAACAATGCCTAGGCGCGCCGCGCTGCAGCAGCTGAGCCGGCAATTGAGCGCGGCCATCGCGCAGCCGGACTGGGAGGCGATGGAAAAACTCTCGGCCAGCCTGGCGAAAAACATCCCGCTGCTGGCTGAACGGGGCGCATGGAATGCGCTGGAACAAACAGAATTGTTGCAATTGCGCAAAATTCACGCGCAAGCGGTTAAAATTTGCTCTGAGGAAAAAGAACGCCTGGGGTTACACCTGGGTGCATTACAGGCAAATAAGGAAGGTTGGGTCGCCTACGCCGCGCTCGGCGAATACGACTCGGACGGGAATCAAGCATGATCATGAACTTCAACACGGCGCCGGCCGCTCCGGCACCGGCGGCCTCCGCTGCATCCGCACCGGCGCCAGCGCCGGCACAGACCGCTGCCTTGCCCGGCACGCCGGGCTATGGCAGCAGCAGCGGGACGGCGCCCTCCGCCCTGCCCCTGTTTGCGCAGGTGCTCGATGTGACCGCCGTGGAAACGGCCGACGCCGGCACGCCCGCGCCTGCACCCGCCAAGGACGGCGACAGCGACACCCAGGCCGACAGCAGCCTGCCGGCCATGGCCGCCCCCGTCATCGGCTTGCCGGTGACGATGCTGCCGCCAACGGACGCGGCCGCAGCCGAGGCGCGCGCCGCAGCCCAGGCACAAACACCGGTGCAGGCGAATGCGGCGCAAGCCAACCCTGCACTCAACATCAGCCTGCATCCCGCGGCCGTCACCCTCACCGCGTCCGCGCCGGCAATGGCGCCAGCGCCAGGGCGCGACACGCGCGAACCGCTGGCCGCCGCCAACCCGGCGACCGCCGCCAAGGGCAGCGCGCCGGCACAGCCGTTCGAAGCGCTGCTGCAGCAAAGCACTCCCGTGACGGCCGCCGCCGCCCCTGCCGCGCGCGAGGGCGAACGCGGCGCCGCGACGCCGGCCCCCGCCACGCCCAACCTGGGTTTGACGGGCGCGGTCGGCAATACGGCCCCGGCGGCTCCGTCCGGCGATACCATCAAGCTCAACGGCCCTGCCCAGCAATGGCAGGAACCGCTGCGCGAAGCGCTGGGCGAACGCCTGCAGACGCAGATCGGCCGCAACAGCGAACACGCGACGATCCGCCTCGACCCGCCCATGCTGGGCCGCATTGAAATTTCCATCCGCCACACGGCTGGCGCGCTGCAGGTGAACGTCACGGCGTCGAACTCGGAAGTGTTGCGCCAGCTGCAAGGCATCGGCGAAAACATGCGCAGCGACCTGGCGCAGCGCCAGTACACCGAGGTGGCCGTGAATATCAGCGCCACCCCGCGCAGCCCCGCCGCCCAGGCGTTTGCCGAAGGCGATGCGCGCGGCCAGCGTCAACCGGGCCGCCAGAACGACGACGCGGAACCGGGGCGCGCCCTGTCCGACGGCAGCCCTGCCGGTACCACTTACGCCATGCATGAGCGAGAGACTGCCTGATGAATATGAAAATGAAACTGATAGGCGGCTTTGTCGCCGTGGCCGTGCTGGCCGCCGGCGCCGCTGGCGGCGCCATGTGGTACCTGGCCAAGCCGGTTGCCGGCCATGCCGAGGTGGCCGAAGCCAAGACCCCGCCGCCGGCCACAGGCAAGAAGGCGCGCAAGTTCCTCACGCTGGACAAGGTCATCGTGATGCTGCGGCGCGGCCCCGGCGAAGGTGAAACGCATTACCTGTCGGCCGACCTGGTGATCGCCACCACCGAGGAAAAGGAAAAGCTGACCAAGGACCACTTGCCGCTGATGCGTTCGATCGCCGTCAGCACCCTGTCGAGTTTCCCGATGGACAAGGCACAGACGATGACGGTGGAGCAATTTGCCGAACAGATCAACAAGGCCTTCAATGTCAGCTATGAACGCGAACAGATGGAAAAACCGTTCACCGAAGTCATGGTCGGCAAGCTGATCATTGAATAAGCCAACACGCCAGCCGACCTAGTGGGAGATCCCTTGGCCTATGTAGAGCAATACCAGGAAGCGTATGGCGCCGGCGAATATGCCGCCGCCAGCGCTTGCGCGGCAGTGCTCAGTGTTGCCGAAGAACAACAACATCTGGTGGCGTACTCCCCTTTGGTGAAACGCATCGTGCGCCAGCTCAATTCGCAGGTGTCGGGCGCCATCGACCGCGACGACATGGAACAGATCGGCCTGATGGGCTTGCTCGAAGCCTTGCGCCGCTACGGCGTGCCGGACCAGTCGTTCGGCAGCTATGCCAGCCTGCGCATCCGCGGCGCCATCCTCGATGAATTGCGGCGCCAGGACTGGCGTCCGCGCGCCGTGCGCCAGGAAAGCCACCGCCTGCGCGACAGCGTGCGCGCCCTGACCCGGCGCCTGGGGCGCGAGCCGCTGGAAGCGGAAATCATGGCGGCCCTGAAGCTGACGCCGGAAGCCTTCCAGGAGTACCAGCTGGCGGAAAACGCCGAGCTGATCGCCAGTTTTGATGAAGTGCTGCAGGAAAGCCTGGGACAAGCCGACAGCGCACCGAGCCCGGAAGAGCAATTGATGGTGCGGCGCAGCCTGGAACAGGCGCTGCGCACGCTGGACGAACGGGAACAGCGCGTGATCCAGATGTATTACGAATTCGAACTGAGCTATAAAGAAATTGCCGCCGTGCTAGACCTGAGCGACGCCCGCGTCTGCCAGTTGAACAAGACGGCGCTGGGCAAGATGAAAACCATGCTGCAAGACGCATAAGTTTCAGCACTATCCATCAAATTGACGCAGCACAATGACGCAGAAAGGCAGTTGACATGGTAATTATCGGTATCTTAATCGTGATGGGGTGTGTATTCGGAGGCTTCGCCCTGATGGGCGGCACCGTCCACGCGATCTGGCAACCGGTCGAGTTGATCATCATCATCGGCGCCGCCGTCGGCGCCCTGGTGCTGGGCAACCCCAAGCATGTACTCGGTGAAATGCTGCACCAGATGCGCAAGATCGTCACGCACAAGAAGCAAGGCTCGGAATTCCAGCGCCAGTTGCTGCTGCTGATGTATGAACTGCTGCAAACGGCCGCCGGCGGCCTGAAGGCGCTCGATGCCCACGTCGAGGCGCCGCGCGAAAGCGCCCTGTTCCAGCGCTATCCGCTGGTGCTGGAAGAGCCGAAGCTGCTCGCCTTCATCGTCGACAACTTCCGTTTGATGGCGATGGGCAAGATCAACGCGCATGAGCTCGAAGGCGTGCTGGAGCAGGAACTGGAAGCCATCCACGACGAATTGCTGCAACCGTCGAAATCCTTGCACAAGATCGCCGAAGCCATGCCCGGCTTCGGTATTCTGGCCGCCGTTCTGGGCATCGTGATGGCCATGAATTCCGTGGCCGACGGCGCCGATGCGGCGGAAATCTCGGAAAAAGTGGGCGCCGCCATGGTCGGTACCTTCATCGGCATCTTCTTCTGCTACGGCGTGCTCGATCCGATGTGTAACATGATGAAACAGCTGGTGGGCGAGGAAGGCTCGACCATGGAATGCGTGAAGGTCGTGCTGGTCACGCACGTGGCGGGCAAACCGCCCCTGCTGGCCATCGATGCGGGCCGCCGCCTGGTGCAGCTGAACATCAAGCCTAGCTTCGCCCAGCTGGAAAGCTGGATCAATGCGCTGGAAGATGGCGGCGCCGAACAAGAGCAAGGCCAAGGCCGGGGAGGCCGCCGTGCTAAAGCCGCATGAGAAACATGAACAGGCCATCATCAAGCGTGCCGGCCGCAAGCACGACGACGATGGCCATGGCGGCGCCTGGAAAGTAGCGTTCGCCGACTTTTGCCTGGCCCTGCTGTCGCTGTTCCTCGTGCTGTGGCTGATGGCCGCGCGCGAGCAGCAGGCGATGAAGGAAATCATGATGGATGCGTCGGCAGGCAGCCGCCAGGGCGAAGGCCAGGGCGTCATGCCGGAACAGAAAGGCGGCCCGCGCGGCAGCCTGATCGAGCGCTTCCCCATGCCCCGCAAAGGCACGGGCGACACGCGCACGGAAGGCAAGCAGATGCAGGACGGCAAGGCCGGCACCGCGCCGCCCAACCAGACCAAGGTCAGCTACCAATCGCCGGAAGACTTGCTGAGCCTGTCGCGCGCGCTCGATAAGCTCAGCGATGAAGCGGGATTGAAGAGCAATTTGCAATCCGTGATCACGCCGTACGGCTTGCGCGTCATGCTGCACGACACGGACAAGCAAGGCATGTTCGTGCGCGGCAGCGCCGTGCCGACCGACCGTTTCCGCAAGCTGCTGCGCCAGATGGGCCCCGTGTTTGCGCAAATGGATAACCAGATGCTGATCGTCGGCCACACCGATTCGATGCAATACGCCAATACCGGCTATGAAGGCTTTTCGAACTGGACCCTGTCGGCCAACCGCGCCATGTCGGCGCGCGCGCAATTGTTGATCGGCAGCATGAGTCCGGACAGCGTGCTGCAAGTGGTCGGCATGGCCGACCGCGCGCCGCTGGACGTAAAAAACGCCAGCGCCGGCATCAACCGCCGCATCGAACTGTTAATATTGACGCGTGGCCAGGCTGACAGCATCGCCGCCATGTTCGGCATGGCCGGACAAAAGCCGCAGGGCGAAGAATTGCAAGTGGGCGAACCGGACTCGGGCACCTTGCAGCGCCTGCGCGAGAAACTGGGCTTGCCCGCAAAGAAGGAGCGGGATGAGCATGCAAATTAAGGGCAAGGGACAACGTATGAAAATCTCCTCCGGCAATACCGGTGCTGCCGTACGCAGCAGCGCCGTCGCGCCGGCCGAGGCGATCGCCGAGAACGCGGGCGCCGCCGGCGCCATGGGCGGCTCGTCGGCCGGGGCGGAACTGCAATCGGCCGTGCTGCAACCGGCCATGGCCGCCCTGCGCGCCATGCCCGAAATCGACCATGAGCGCGTGGCCATGCTGCGCGATGCGCTGGCCAAGGGCGAATTGCCGTTCGATCCGTCGAAACTGGCAGGCTTGATCCAGCGTTTCCACGGCGGCGAATCGTGACCGCGCCGCGCAAGGGCATCACGCGCCAGGAAGCCATGCGCCGCGTGCTGCAAGGCATGAAAGACGACAGCATCGGCTATGCCGCCCTGCAAACCGTGCTGGAAGAGCAATTCCAGGCGACCTTGCACCATCAGAGCGCGCAATTGACGGCACTGGCCGACCAGGTCATCGCCGCCGTCGAGCCCCTCGATGCGCGCCGCCGCCAGCGGGTCAGCCTCGTCACTGCCCTGCTGGGCCCGCAAGGCGATATGCCGCAATTGTTTGCGTTATTGCAAGATGACGCGCGCACCACCGCCGAGCGCGACTGGGCTGCGCTCGAGCAGATGGTGCTCGAATGCAAGCGCCTGAATGCCCGCAACAGCGATTTATTAACAGAGCAGTACAGCATCATGCAGCGCGTGCTGCATGGCGAGGAAGATACGTATGCGCCAGGCTGATTTTTCACAGATGGGCGCCATGGCCGCCACGCCGTCGACGATGGCGACGAATGCCGTGCAAAGCAATATGCACGCAACCCCTGCCACGGCAGGCGCCGGCAGCTTCAGCAGCGTATTCCGGCAAGTACAGGGCGAAGTGGCCCGCTTCATCGAACAGGGCGGCGGCAACGCCACCAGCCTGAACCCGCAAGGCCGTGCCTACCTGGAGCAGAGCCAGCCCGTCAATGTGCTGGGCAGCATCAACCAGGGCGGCGAGATCGGCGAAACGCAGCAGCAATTCCTCGCCTCGATCAAGCCATGGACGCAGGAAACGGGCGCGCGCCTGGGCGTGGCGCCGGAAATCGTCGCCGCCCACGCGGCGCTGGAATCGGGCTGGGGCCAGCGTCCGCTGCGCCAGGGCACGGGCGCGGACACAAATAATCTGTTCGGCATCAAGGCCGGCGGCAAATGGCAAGGCGACGTGGCCAGCAATGTCACCACCGAATACGAGGCGGGCAGCGGCACGGCCCTGAAGAAAACGGAACGTTTCCGCAGTTATCCGGACCAGGCCAGCGCCTTCCGCGACTATGCGCAAGTATTGCTCGACAATCCCCGCTACCGCGCCGCCCTGAACACGGGTAGCGACGCGGGCGCTTTTGCGCAAGGCCTGGCGCGCGGCGGCTATGCCACCGACCCCAACTACGCCGCCAAACTGACCCAGCTGGCGACGCGTCTGCAGCGCACGGCCGCCGCCGAGTAGTTTCCTTAACGGCCGGGAAGTTCGGCCGGTTCCACCACGCCCGCATTGACCACCCTGGCACGTATCACTGTGCCGCTGGCGGCGTTGCGCACGCGAATCACCTCGCCCAGCGCGCCCGGATCCAGCGCTTCGCCGGCCATGCTCACTTCCACCTGCTCCTTGCGGGCCACGATATTCACCGCACTGCCCCGCTTGATCAACACGGGCGACGCCAGTTGCCCTTGCCGCAACACTTCGCCGGCACGCAAGCTGCGCCGGCTCGACAGGCCAACGGCGCCGGGCAAGGAGGAAATACTGTCCGGCACCATCGTCACGTCGCGCCGCGCCAGGGTCACGTCGCCCGCCTGCAACGGCGTATTCGCCGTCACTGGGGCGCTCGTCACCGCGACCTGGGCCGTAATGCTGCCGCGCGCCAGCATTTCATAGCGCCAACCGTTGCTTCCAGGACACACTGCCACGAAGCGCATGCGCTGCGCCGAACGGCTGTCCGCCGTTTCCAGCGCGACGGGCGCCGCGCACGCCGGCACGGGGCGCGTGCTTTTGACCACGGCCACTTGAAACTGCGGTTCCAGCAGTCCCGCCGAGGCTGCTTGCTGCACCAATTGCTCGCGCGCCAATTGTTCCACACGCGAAAATATATTGTCGGCTGGCAATTCTGCGCATCCTGCACTACTATATAGGCTGGTCAGTAAAAAGAGGCCCGGAAGCAGTATGTGACGACATTGCGCCTTGTTCCACATCACGGAATAGTTCTCAAAGTAAATCATTGCTAACCTTAATCAAAGATACTGAAGCGGCATGACCTTACCATGCGTCAACATGACCAGGCTGGGATTTTACCTCTGCACCACCTATTTTCTGGCCCGAACCGCAAAAAGCACGATCGAATTCAACACAAAGGATGACCATGGGGATTAATTTCAAGGATGCGCTGGGCGTGCACGCCGATGCACTCGCGCTGCGTGCCGACCGTACACGCGTACTGGCCGCCAACATCGCCAATGAAAACACGCCCGGCTTCCAGGCCATGGACATGGATTTCGGCAGCGCCCTGCAGCAGTTGCAGGACAACGAGGCGGGCCTGCTGTCGACCGATGACGATGCCAGCGCCCTGTACCGCGTCCCCTACCACCCTAGCCGCGACGGCAACACCGTCGAAATCGGCGTCGAGCAGGCGGCGTTCTCGCAGAATGCCACCGACTTCCAGACCAGCCTCACTTTCGTCAACATGAAACTGAAGGGTCTGTCCAAGGCCATTTCCGGACAATAAGGATCAGCATGAGCTTCCAGGACATTTCCAAGATCGCCGGTTCGGCGATGGCGGCGCAAACCGTGCGCCTCAATACCATCGCCAGCAACCTGGCCAATGCCGATTCCGTTGCCGGTTCCGAAGGCGAAACCTACCGCGCGCGCAAGCCCGTGTTTGCGGCCGTGATGGACGGCCCGGGCGCCAGCGGCGCCGGTGGAAGAGTACAGGTACTCGACGTGGTGCAAAGCGATGAGCCGCTGCGCAAGGTCTATGAACCGGGCCACCCGATGGCCAATGCCGATGGCATGGTGTTCTATCCCAACGTCAATCAGGTTGCCGAGATGACCGACATGATGTCGGCGTCGCGCGCGTTTGAAACAAATGTCGAAGTTCTGGGCCGCATCAAGTCGATGCAGCAATCGCTCCTCAAATTAGGTGAAGCATAATCCATGGAAACCAACCTCTTTACAAATAACACCAGCGGCAGCAATAGCAACAGCAATGCCGTCAAGTCGCAAAGCAATGCCACCCAGGATATGTTCACCAAGTTGCTGGTCGCGCAGATCAAGAACCAGGATCCCCTCGCGCCGACCGATCCGAGCCAGTTCGTCAATCAATTGACGCAGCAGGCGCAGACGGAAGCGATGCAAAACCTGTCGGCGCTGACCAGCGCCAATGCCAGCGTGCTGCAATCGATGCAAGTGCTGGCCCTGGGCGCGCAAGTGGGTTCGGAAGTCATGGTCAACACTGAAACGGTCCAGCTCGACAAGAGCAAGGTCAGCGGCACCATCGCGCTGGCCGCCAGCACCACCAAGACCACCGTGACCCTGAAAGGGCTGGACGACAAGGAATACAAGATCGAACTGGGCGCCAAGGCGCCCGGCACGGTGCCGTTCACCATCGATCCCGTGGCCTTGGGCTTGCCTGCCGGCACCTACAGCATGACGGTCAGTACCAGCGGCGCTGAAAAACCAACGGTCGACATTGCAGGCAAGCTCAACAGCGTGCGCCTGTCGTCCAGCGGCAGCATGATTTTGAGCGTGTCGAACCTGGGCGAAGTCAACCCTGGCGCGATCACCGGCTTTAACGGCAAGACGGCCTGATCCGCTCGCCCCTTCGTTTCCTGCACACTAATCTCGTCCTTCACTAAAGGAAGTCAACATGAGTTTCGACATCGCCCTGTCCGGTATCCAGTCCATCAACCAACAGTTGAACAGCACCAGTAACAATATCGCCAATGCCGGCACCTACGGTTTCAAGAGCAGCCGCGCCAACTTTTCGGCCATGTACGCCGGTTCGCGCGCCACGGGCACGGAAGTGGGCTCGATCACGCAAAGCATGTCGCTCAATGGCGGCGTGCTGAACACGGGCCGCGCGCTCGACGCGGCCATCGATGGCCGCGGCTACTTCGTCACGCGCGATGCGCAAAACACCATGACCTACAGCCGCGTCGGCATCTTTTCGGCCAGCAATGAAGGCAAGCTGATCGATTCGAACGGCCGCCTGGTGCAGGGTTATGCCGCCGTCAAGGGCAGCACCACCCTGGGCACCATGGGCGACATGAACATTCCGACGGGCCAGATTCCCGCCGTGGCGTCGACCAAGCTGGCGTATGCCGCCAACATGTCGTCCGAATGGACCATCAAGACCCCGGCTTTCGACAAGACCAATGAATTGAGCTACAACAGCGCCAAGTCCTCGATCGTCTACGATTCGCTGGGCGCCAAGCACTCGGTGGGCCAGTACTTCGTCAAGACGGCAACGGGCGTGGACGTGCACTACACCCTCGACAACGCCGATCTGGGGACGGTGACGAGCATGACCTTCAATACCTCCGGCAAGCTGAACCTGGCCGCACCGGTCAACCTGGCGCTGGGCACGCCGACAGGCGCCGCGCCGCTGTCGATCGCCATCGACTACACGGGCACCACCCAGTTCGCCGGCGAAGCGACCACCTCGACCGACCGCGCCGACGGCTATGCCTCGGGCACCTACACGGGCGTGGAACTGGCCGATGACGGCTCCGTCGTGGCGAAATACACGAACGGCCAGAAGCAAAGCATCGGCGTGATCGCCCTGGCCACCTTCCCCGACGAAGGCGCATTGACGGCCGTCAACGATACCAGCTGGGTCGCCTCGACCACTTCCGGCACCGCCATGTATGACCGTCCGGGCGTCGGCATGGCCGGCAAACTGACGACGAGCTCGCTGGAACAGTCGAACGTCGACATCACCTCCGAACTGGTGGGCCTGATGACGTCGCAGCGTAACTACCAGGCGAACTCGAAGGTCATCTCGACCGAGAACGCCATGCTGCAATCGCTGATGCAAGCGCTGTAATCCACGATACGCAAAGGTAAAGAGCAATGGATGCGCTGATTTATACCGCCATGAGCGGGGCCGACCGTGCCCTGCGGGCACAGCAGGTACACGCCAACAACCTGGCCAACATCGAGACGGGCGGCTTTCGCGCCAACCTGGAAGTGTCCACTGCCCAGCCGTTGCAAAACGGCTATGGCTACGACGACCGCCACATGACGCAGACGCAGTCGAGCGCCGTCGGCACGCGCACGGGCGCCATCAAGGAAACGGGACGCGAACTCGACGTGGCCGTCACGGGCCCCGGCTTTCTTGCGGTGCAGTGGCAAAACGGCGAAGCCTACACGCGCGCCGGCGCCATGGATCTCGATGAAACGGGTGCGCTGACCATCAATGGCCGGCCCGTGCTGGGCGAAGGCGGCCCGATCACGATTCCCGAGCACACCAGCCTGTCGATCGGCAGCGATGGCACGATTTCCATCCAGGTGCCGGGCACCGCGCAAATGCAGACGGTCGACAAGCTCAAGCTTGTCAACGCCGAAGCGGGCGAGCTGACCAAGAACGAGGCGGGCCTGATCGTGGCGCGCAGCGGCGAAGACTTGCAGGCCGATCCGGCGGTACGCATCCGCGACCGCCACCTGGAAGGCAGCAACGTCTCGGCCGTCGAGGAAATGGTCGCCACCATGAGCCTGAACCGCAGTTTCGAGATGCAGATGAAAGTATTCAAGGCCAGCGATTCCATGACGGAATCGGGCAACCGCCTGCTGGGCGCTTGAGCCCCACGCCAATCAATTACTAGGAGCAACACATGAATCCAGCAATGTGGATCAGCAAGACCGGCGTGCAGGCACAAGATGCCAAACTGCAAGCCATCGCGAATAACCTGGCCAACGTCAACACCGTCGGTTTCAAGCGCGACCGCGTCGTCTTCGAAGACCTGTTTTACCAGGTCGAGCAGCAGCCGGGCACGCAGCGCGCCGACAACACCCTCTCGCCTTCGGGCGTACAGCTGGGTAACGGCACGCACATGGTCGGCACGCAAAAGGTGTTTACCACCGGCAGCCTGCAAACGACGAGCCGCGAATTCGACGTCGCCATCACCGGCAACGGCTTCCTGCAGGTGCTGCGCCCGAACGGCGAAGCGGCCTATACGCGCGCCGGCCAGCTGGGCATCAATGAAAACGGCGTGATGGTCAACGCCCAGGGCCTGCCCCTGGTGCCGCAGATCACCGTGCCGAACAACGCCACGGCCATCACCATCGGCGAAAACGGCATGGTCACGGCCACCGTCCCGGGCAATGTCAACGGCACCCAGCTGGGCCAGCTGAACCTTTCCAGCTTCGTCAACCCGACGGGCCTGCTGGCACTCGGTGAAAACCTGTTCCAGGAAACGGCATCGAGCGGCACGCCGACGGAAGGCCGTCCCGGCGAAGGCGCCCTGGGCAAGCTGAAGCAGTTCGCGCTGGAAGGCTCGAACGTGCAGGTGGTCGAAGAGATGGTCGACATGATCGCTGCCCAGCGCACCTATGAAATGAACACCAAGGTGCTGTCGGCCGCCGACAATATGCTGCAATACCTGGCGCAAGCGGCACGCTGATGACAGTCGCCATGAAAGCCACGGCAGCCATGCTGCTGGTATTGATGGCCGGTTGCGCCAGCCAGCCGGCCGCGCCGGTGGCACCGAGCTTTTCCGATACGCCGCTGCCCGTGGCGCCGCGCAGCGCTGCGCGCGGCGGCGTGGCCGGCGGCGTGTTCAATCCCGATGCAAGCCTGGATCTGATCTCGGACAGCCGCGCCTTCCGCGTCGGCGACGTCGTCACGGTGGCGCTGCAGGAAACCACGCAGGCCAGCAAGAAGGCGGGCACCTCGTTCAACAAGGGCTCGTCCGTCGGCGTGAAGGCGGCCAATATCCTCGGCAAGACCCTCCCCAAGACGGGCGTCGACCTGTCGGCCGACCGCAACTTCGCCGGCGACTCGACCAGCACGCAGCAAAATGCGCTGTCCGGCGCCATCACCGTGATCGTGCAGGAAGTCCTGCCGAACGGCTTGCTGCGCGTACAGGGCGAAAAAACCCTGACCCTGAACCAGGGCGAGGAATTCGTGCGCCTGCGCGGCTACCTGCGCGCGGCCGACATCGATTCCAGCAACCAGGTCTCGTCCTTGCGCATTGCCAATGCACAGATCGCCTATTCCGGCCAGGGCACCCTGGCCGAAGCCAATACACCAGGCTGGCTGACGCGCTTCTTCGTCGGCCCATGGATGCCGTTTTAAGGTGACCTCATGAAATTTCGTTCCGCCCTGCCCCTGGCAGCCATGCTGGCCGCGCTCTCCGGCTTTGCCCTGCCCGCCAGCGCCGCGCAAGTGCTGCGCAACCTGGTCAGTATCGAGGGCGTGCGCGACAACCCGCTGGTCGGCTACGGCCTCGTCGTGGGCCTGAACGGCAGCGGCGACACCACCCAGGTGAAGTTTTCCAGTCAGTCCGTGGTCAACATGCTCAAGCAGTTCGGCGTGAAGATGCCGGACGGCGCCGAAGCGAAAAGCAAGAACGTCGCCACCGTCATGGTCAGCGCCGTGTTTCCACCAGGATACCGCCGTGGCCAGGCCATCGACGTCACCGTCTCGTCCCTGGGCGATGCGAAAAGCTTGCGCGGCGGCACCCTGCTGCTGACGCAATTGCGCGCAGCCGACAATGAAACGTATGCGCTGGCGCAAGGCAACGTCGTCGTCGGCGGCCTGAACGCCACCGGCAAGAGCGGCTCGTCCGTCACCGTCAACACGCCCACCTCGGGCCGCATTCCCAACGGCGCCAACATCGAGCGCGAGATCCTCAGCGATTTCTCGACCAAGCCGACCGTCACCCTGAACTTGCGCCACCCGCATTTCGAGACGGCCATCAATATCGTCGAAGCCGTCAACCGCCGCTTTGGCGCCGTCGCCACCACGCGCGACGCCACCAGCGTGGAAGTGCTGGCGCCGGAAAACCCGACCCAGCGCGTGGCCTTCATGGCCAAGCTGGAAGCCTTGAGCGTCGACGTCGGCGTCGATACGCCGAAAGTGGTCTTCAATTCGCGCACGGGCACCGTCGTCATCGCCGAAGGCTTGCGCGTGAAGGCGGCCGCCGTCACGCACGGCTCGCTCAAGGTCGTCATTTCCGAAAGCTCGGCCGTCAGCCAGCCTGCGCCATTCGGCCGCGGCCAGACCACCGTCACGCCGCAATCGAAGGTGTCCGTCGACCAGGGCAACGGCAATATGTTCAAATGGCCGGCCGGCGCCAAGCTGCAATCGATCATCGACGTGGTCAACAGCCTGGGTGCTTCGCCCGATGACATCATGGCAATTTTACAAGCCCTCGACCAGGCTGGCGCCATCGAAGGCGAACTGGTGGTCATATGATGAATATCAACGACAGCAGCAGCGCCCTGCCCTCGGCGCTCGACGACCGCTCCCCTGCGGCCGCCACGCCGGCCGACCCGCGCTATGCGGCTAAGGCCACCGAGGCGGCCGTCAAGTTCGAAGCATTCTTCATCTCGCACATGCTGCGCCAGATGCGTTCGGGCACGCGCGAGATGGCGGGCGAAGACAGCGTCTTCAAGGACCCCATCAACAGCGACATGCTGGAAATGGCCGACAACCTGGTGGCCGACAAGATGGCTGGCCAGCGCGCCTTCGGCATCGCCGACGCCATCCTGCGCCAGCTGCTGCCGGCGGCCGGCGCCCCCGTGGCCGCCAAAAGCACTGTCAATACCGACAATATTGCGGCACCGCTTAATAAATCCGTCTGAAGCGTCGCCTGTACAAGGTAACAACGATTCAATGCTTGCCCACCCGCACGCGCCACACTCTTCACGAAAGAAACTTGCCCAATGAGCATCATCAGCAATGCATTGTCAGGCAGCATCGCCGCCCAGGCCGCACTCAATGCGGCCAGCCAGAACATCGCCAACCTGCAAACGGCGGGCTACACGCGCCAGGGTGTGTTGCTGTCATCGCTGGGCGCCACCGCCGGCGTACGCTCGGCCGGCAATGGCGTGGAAGTGTCCGCCTTGCTGCGCTTTGCCGATGCATATAAAAGCCAGCAAATGTGGCGCGCCGCGTCCGACCAGGGCGCCCGTTCGCAGACCCAGCCTTACCTGACCCAGCTCGAGCGCGTGATGGGCGACGATGCTTCCAGCATCAGCAACGGCATCGACGGCTTTTTCGCCGCCCTCAACGCCTCGGCCGTCGACCCGACCTCGACGCCGCTGCGCCAGCAGATCATCACCTCCGCCGACTCCATGGCGCAGCGCTTCAACAGCATCAGCACCGTGATGGGCAACCAGTTGCTGTCGTTGCAACAGCAACGGGCAGCGATCGTGCCGCAAGCCAATACCACCCTGGCCAATATCGCCGCGCTGAACCAGCGCATCAGCACGGCCACGGCCTCGGGCACGAACGTGTCCTCGCTGATGGATGCGCGCGACCAGCTGATCGACGGCCTGGCCTCGCAAATGGGCATCGACGTCCTCGACCAGCCGGACGGCTCGCGCAATATCGCGCTGAAATCGGGCCAGCCGCTGGTCATCGGCAGCCTGGCCGGCACCTTGACCAGCAGCATGACGAACACGGGCGACCAGGTCCTGAGCCTCGATTTCGCCAAGTCGTCGTACAACCTCGATCTGGTCGCCATCGGCGGCCAGATGGGTGGCCTGGGCGAATTCGAAAAAAATACCCTGAAACCGCTGCAGCAATCGCTGCAAGACATGGCTACCCAGCTGACCAGCAAGGTCAACGCGCAACTGGCCCTGGGCAAGACCATGGCTGGCACATCCGGCGGTCCCCTGCTGGCCTACGCGAATGGCAAGCTGAGCATTACCCCCGGCTTCAACGCCAAGGACCTGGCCCTGTCGTTGACAGGCGCGGCCGGCGACAGCGGCAATTTGCAGGAATTGATCAATATCAAGAATCAACCGATCAGCGTCAGCTGGGTGGGTTCCGTCCTGATGAGCGATGCGGACACGCAGCTCGTCGGCAAGCTGGCCATCTACAGCCAGCAGAACCAGGCCCTGCTGAAGACTTCCAACACGGTGCGCGCGCAAGCCATCGACGACTGGAAGTCGACCAGCGGCGTGAACAAGGACGAGGAAGCGATGAACCTCGTCGAATTCCAGAATATGTACCAGGCAAACATGAAAGTCATTTCCGTGGCGAATACCTTGTTTGATGCCACTTTGCAAATGATGGGTTAAGGAGAAGATCATGCGTGTCGCCAGCAGCCAGTACCAATCACTGATTAATATTTCTCTTCAGCAAAATCAAGAGCGCATCAATTACCTGACCCAGCAGATGGCTTCGGGCTTGCGCATCCAGCTGCCATCGGACGATCCGATCGGCAACGTGCGCATTTCGCGCCTGACGCGCGAGCAAGCCATGGTCACGCAATACCAGGACAATATCGCCACGGTGAAAGTGCGCCTGCTGAAAAACGAAAACTATCTGACCAGCATGGTCACCGACATGGGCCAGGCGCGCGACCTGCTGGTGTGGGCCGCCGACGGCGGCAATGCGCCGGATGACCTGAATGCGATGACGCAATCGCTGATCGCCATGCGCGACAGCGTGCTGTACACGGCCAATCTGAAGGACCAGGAAGGCCGCTACATGTTTTCCGGCACGGATACCGACAAGCCGGCCATCGCGTTCAATCCCGCTGCGGCCCCCGGTTCGCGCTACACGTACAACGGCAACACCGCCACGCAGACCGTGGTGGTGGGCAATGGCGTGACGCAGGCGGCCAACGTCGACGTGGACAAGCTGGAAGTGTGGCTGAACAAGATCGACCAGGCCATCGATACGCTGGGCAAGCCTGGCGTCAGCCCGAACGACCCGGCCGTGCGCAGCGTAGTGGGCGCGGCGCTCGATGGCACCGATGACGGCATGGATTTACTCTCTGGCAAGATCGCCATCTTTGGCGGCGCGCAAAACATCCTGACCACGCTCTCCGGCAACCTGGCCAACGTCTCGCTGTCGAACGACATGGCCTTGTCCGACTTGAAGAAGACCGACATGGGCGCGGCCGCCATCGAGCTGAACGGCTACCAGACGGCCCTGCAGGCAACATACAAGGCGTACGCCAAGGTTGGCACCCTTTCCCTGTTTGATCTTCTCTGACCATCATGCAAATCGTTCAGACTTCCTCCTCGTCCGGCGTCAATGCCAAAGGCGCCGGCACAGCCCGCGTCGTCGATGACGCGTCCGCCGCGGTCAAAAGCGGCGCCAGCGCGCGCAGCGAGGCGCCGGCGGCGAGGAGTTCGACGGCGAGCCTGCAGCGTGGCCTGAGCAACTGGGATCACCAGCTGCAGGGAGAAATTTCTAACGCGCAACAAACCCTCGACTACCTGGACCGCAGCAGCAGCCAGTTGCAAGCGCTGAAGAGCGAACTGGCGGCCAAGCTGGCCGCGCGCCAGGGCCGCGAAGGACAAGTCGAGGCCAGGGTACGCCAGTTCAGCAATACCTGGCGCCAGCGCGCCAGCGCCTCGGGCGGCACGCTCGACGCACAGCTCAGCTATACGAGCCCGCAGGCGGCGCAACAGAACTTCAGCATCCGCGGCCTGACCATGGCCAGCCTGCAGGAAGGCCCGCAGGAAGTGCTGGCCTTTTCCGTCGGCGGCGCGAACCAGGCCTTGCGCTCGGTCAACATCGAACCTGGCTTGAGCCAGAGCGAAATCGTTTCCCGCTTCGACCGCGCACTGATGCCGTCCGGCATCGGCGTCAAGCTGGGCGAGAACGGCGAACTGGTGTTCAGCACCTCGGAAGCGGCCTGGGCCAACGTGCGCGACAGCCTGTCCGTGCGCGGCAGCGGCATCCGCTACCCGACCGGCCAGATGAGCCGCGTGCGCACGGATGCAGAACCTGCCGCCATCGCCCCGGAAGAATGGAATACCGGCGACACGGAAGCCCTGCGCGCCACCTTGCAGCAAGTGGTGCAGGCGCTGGCCCAGTTGCAGGCGGCGCGCAGCTCCGTCAGCCTGGCCCTGGCGCAAGCGACGGGACGGGTGGCCCGCGCGCAACCGGTGCAAGTGCATGTCAGCATGGATACCTTGGCGGAAAACTTCATGGAAAAAGCCCGCCAGCCCGGCTATGAATCGCTGCTGGCGATCAGCTCCGCGCTGGTCGGCATCAGCCGCGAACGCGTCGTCGCGCTGCTGGGCCTGGATTAGAAGCGCCGGCCCGCGGCCAGCATTGCACTCAGCTGCTCCACAGGCACCGCGCCTGAAAATACATAACCCTGCGCATAATCGCAACCGGCGGCCCGCAGCAACTCACGCTGCGCGGCCGTTTCTACCCCTTCCGCCACCACTTTCAGGCCCAGCCCCTGCGCCAGGCTGATGATGGCCGCGCAGACGGCCGGCGCCGCGCCTCCCGCCCCCAGTTCCCGTACCAGCGAAGGGTCGAGCTTGAGTACCTCGAGATCGCCCCGCTTCAGGCAAGCCAGCGAAGTGTTGCCGGCGCCAAAGTCGTCGAGCGCCAGCGCCAGGCCCATGGCGCGGAACTGGCGCAGACGGTCGGCCACCGGGCGCGTCTCGTCGAGCAGCACCGCTTCTGTTGCCTCGATGACGATGGCGCCCGGCGCCAGGCCCGCCCGCGCCAGCGCGTTGCCCCAGTCCTGGTAGAGCGCGGCATCGCAGCGAAATTCCACGGCCGACTTGTTGATACAGATCTGAAACACGGCGCCATGCGCCGCTTGCCACTGCCGCGCCTGGCTTACGACCTGGCGGAAGACCCACTCGCCGATATCGATGATCAGGCCGTTGGCCTCGGCGAAGGCGATGAAATCGGCGGGCAGCAGCAAGCCGCGCAGCGGATGGCGCCAGCGCAGCAGCGCCTCTGCCCGCTCGATGCTGCCATCGCACAGGCGGATGATGGGCTGGTAATGCACTTCGAACTGGTCCTGCGCCAGCGCCAGGCGCATCTCGCGCACCGTCGCGCGGCGCAGGTCGGCCGCCTGCTGCAAGGCCGGCGTGAAGTAGCTGTAGCCGTTGCGCCCTGCGCTCTTGGCCGCATACATGGCCTGGTCGGCATGCCGCAGCAAGCTGTCCGTGGACTCCGCGTCGGCCGGATACAGCGCCACGCCCACGCTGGCCGACACGTGCGCCGTGTCGCCGTCGAGCACGAAAGGCAGGGCCAGCGCCGTCGTCAGCTCCTGCAGCACGCGCTCGATGCCGCCCAGCTGCCGCACGCCGGCCAGGATGACGGCGAACTCGTCGCCGCCCAGGCGCGCGACCGTATCGCTGGCGCGCACCCGCTCGCAGATGCGCAGCGCCGCCTGGCGCAGCAGCATGTCGCCCTTCTCCTGGCCCAGGCGGTCATTCACCAGCTTGAAATAGTCGAGGTCGATGAACAGCAAGGCCAGGCAACCGCCTTCGCGGCTGGCGTGGCGCACCTCGTGCTGCAAGCGGTCGAGCAACAGGTGGCGGTTCGGCAAGCCCGTCAAGGGGTCGAAATTGGCTTGCCGCCAGAGGCGCTCGGACGCCGTGCGCTGCACCGTGATATCGCTGACCAGCGCCAGCGCCCCCAGGTAGGCGCCGCCGGAGTCGAAGATGGGATTGGTGGCCAGGGTGGCCCACAAGGTGCTGCCGTCACGCCGCAGGAACTTGAATTCGTGGCGCTCGACGATGCCATCCTGGCGCCGCGCAATGTTACGCTCCAGGATGGCGCGCCCCTCGTCATCCATGAAGGCGGCCAGCGGCTGGCCCAGCATATCCTCGATCTGGCAACCGAGCATCTGCGCCATCTTCGGATTGACAAAGCTGGTCAGCGCCTGCGCATCGATTTCCCAGATGCCCTCCTCGGCGCTGTGCACGATGCGCCGGAAACGCTCTTCGCTGCGTTCCAGCGCGGCCAGCTTGCCTTCGGCCTGCTCCAGCACCAGGCACAGCGCCTGGCCGTTCGGATCGGCGCTGCCCAGCAGGCTGACGGGCAAGCCGGCCTCGCGCGCGCCGGGACGCCGCCGCACCTGCAGCTGGATGCGCTCGGGCTCGCTGCTATTGAGCACGCGCTGCACGAATTGCTCGAAATCGTGGCGGAACGCCTCGTGCACATACGAACGGAACAGCACGTGGCCAAGGCGCTCGCGCACCAGGCCGAACAATTCGGCCGCCACCAGGTTGACTTGCACGATCACGCCATCGAGACCGAGCACGAAATAGGCGACGGGCGCCAGCAGGTATAAATCGTTGAAATAGGCTTGCTCGCGCTCGGCCTTCACCCGTTCCGGGCTGAAGACGCCATCGTCAAGCAAGGGAGTGGCCGGCCACGGCACGGGGTCCTGGCCATGCAGGGAGGAATCAGGAGCTGAAACCGCATGCGGTGTATTGTCCATGGCTATCCTTTGCACCACCGCCCAGGCGATCAGGCGGATGCTGTCCCGAGACTAGCATGCGCAAGGCTCAGTGTCGAGCGATGCATGGCGGCAGCCGGCGCGGCAGCCGCCCAGACGGCTAGGCGCGCGGCGACGCTGGGCGCGAGCGGGCGTGCGTGAGCGCGTGCATGCCTGTACGCAGGGCAAGCAGGCAGGCATCGCCGAATAGCGCCGCGCCGCCATTGATGCGCCGGCGCAATATCCGGGCCGCCATCCGGTAGCGGCCGGAGCGGTACAGCTGCTTGATCAGCCCGCGCGCGGTTGGCGCATGCATTATGGCATCGTCGCACTTGCGCAGGTAATCGGTCAGTTCCGTGTCGTCCAGCACTTCGCCAAAGTTGAAAAAACCATGGAAACCGAACGTGGGGCCGGCCGGCATGATGCCTTCGAAGGCAAAGCTGGAAGCCAGGCCCGCATCGGCGAACCGCACGCCGAACTCCTCGCGCAGCCGGTCGCCATGCAATTCGCAGATCGCATAGTCCTCAGGATGGGGTTGCGTAATGGCCAGCTGCGGCAAGATGTCATACAGGCGCCGCGAACGCAGCGAGAAGCCGCCATTGCCGACGGCCACCGGGCGATGCGACCACGGTGCGCCGATATAATCGCAGTCGAGGAAAGCGCTCTGCCATTGACGCGCATCAACGATGAAACTGTCCCACTGCATGACGAGCGCATGCGTGCCGCTGAAATGGGCGCCGAGCTCATGCACCATGAATGCCGAATACGCTTCCACGCTCTCGATGGGGGCGATCAGCACCTGGCGTATATGCGGGGGCAAGTCATGCAGGCGGGAAGTGAACAGCAGGCATTCCTTGAAATCGGCGCCGGCCAGGCAGCGCTCGATGGCAAAACTGGCCAGCTCGGGATAACGCGTTTCCACGCACACCAGGCTGATGTCGCGGAGGTCCAGCTTGTCTTTATGCATTACAGGCTTTTCATCGAATGTAGGCGGAAGGCATGCCAGGCGCGGGCATGGCATATTTTGCAACGCCCGCATGATACAGCGCAAACGGGAGCGGGACAAGTGGCATGGAGCATGGCCGCCCGGCCCGGGCGGCGCGCGAGCGGCTCAGCGGCCCATGCCGCGCCGGCGCAAGCCGAAATCATGGCCCACCACCAGCAAGGTGCTGGCCACCAGGCTCGACAGCCCCACGATCAGCTGGATCAACTTATCGTCAGGCAAGATCCACAGCGCCCCATCCGGCGTCTCGCAACCCGTGGCTGCGCTGATCAGGGGAGAGACCCAGGCCGCGTCCGGCGTCACGTCGAGCACGACGGCGCCGTCGGCGCTCGTCTGCATATAGATATCGCCCCCTTCGGCCAGGGTAAAGCAGATGCCCACGCCCGTTTCCGTGGCGCGGATATTGTCCTGCATGCTGCGGTTATGTTCTTCGATCCACACTTCCACGTCGTACGGCGTTTCCAGGTGCTCCCACGGACGGGGACGGAAACGGGGACGTTCGTCCGCGCCGGCGGGGGTATCGGCGGGGGTATCGGGGATGTTGCTGTCTGCTGCGCCTTGCATGCTCGTTGACCTTTTCTGCGGTGATGCGGCGGGACCGGTTGCCTGCCAGCCGCCATTATCCACCGTTCGCGCCACGCACGGTATTCCCACAACGAATCCATCAGAAAAACTGACAGCTATCGACTTCAAACATCAGAACACCTGACTTAAAATATGCGCCATCTCTTCTTTACAGGCTTTACATGCAAGGCATCAAACGCAAAATCGTCTACGTCACCGCCTTTGAAATCATCGGCATGGCCATTTCCACGGCCTGGCTGACCCTGCTTTCGGGCGAGTCGCCCACCAGCACGGGGCCGCTGGCGATCATGATCACCACCATCGCCGTGATCTGGAATCTGCTCTACAACACGGCCTTCGAATACTGGGAAATCCGCCAGGTGTCGCGCACGCGCACCGTCTGGCGCCGCATCCTGCACGCGATCGGCTTCCAGATCACCCTGGTCATCTACCTGATCCCGCTGATCGCCTGGTGGCTCGATATCAGCTTGTGGCAAGCGTTCGTGCTGGACTTCGCGCTGATGCTGATCATCCCGTGCTACAGCTTCATTTTCAATTACTTCTTCGACGGCCTGTTCGGCGTGCCCCTGTCGGCGCAGCAGCCGAAGGAAGAAGCCACTGACGTTCAAGCTGCTTCGCTGAGCAACTGAAGAAAGGACCGCGCCGCCATGCCCAGCGGCCGGTCCTTCATCCACACCAGGTGGATGGGCACGACCAGGCCATTGCCCGTATTCTTGAACGCTACGCAACGCACCCGCCCCGCCGCCAGAGAATGCTGGATGGCCGAGGCGGCAAAGTTGCCCCATCCCAAGCCCGCTTCCACCATGGCCAGCGCCATCGGCAAGCTGTCCGTGCGCCAATAGGACAGCCCCACTACGGGGCGCGCATCGGCCAGGTCGAGTTCGCGGCTGGCGACGATGATCTGGCGCAAATTCACCAATTCCTCGATATACAAGGGCTGACCCGCCGCGCTGGGCGGATGCTGGGTGGAAATAATCGCCAGCAAGGCATCGCTGCCCACCAGCTGGAACTGTTCTTCGTGATTGATGCGCCCGCCTGCGAAAGCCATGCAGGCGCTGATGCGGCCCCGGTGCAGCATGTCGAGCACATCGTCCTGCGGCGCCGTCAGCACTTCGATGTCGAGCAGCGGATGGCGCTGCGACAGCGCGCGCACGGCGGCCAGGAAAGGCGTATGGTCAAGCTCGGCCGCGATGCCCAGCGAAATGCGGCTTTCCAGTCCCTGCGACAATTCCTGCACGTGCAGGTGCAACTGTTTCAACTGCTCGGCGATGAGGCGCGCGTGGGGAAGCAGGGCCAGCGCGGCCGGCGTGGGCACGGCTTCGCGCGCGCCCCGGTCGAACAGGGTGATGCCCAGTTCCGCCTCGATATTGGCCATCGCCATGCTGACGGCCGACGGCGCCCGCCGCAAGGCGCGCGCGGCGGCCGAGAACGAGCCGCCGTCGACGACGGCCAGGAACAGTTCGATGTTATGGCTGGAGAGTTTCATGGGAAGCTGGAAACGGGCGGCGCTTTTCCGCCGCTGGCGATAGAATGAAAGAAATGTCAACAGCAGGAGGAGCCATGACTCGTCCACTTCCCTACCGCCGCGGCGGCTATGTCTCGGAATTCACGCGCTTCATCGACGGCTATCTGCGCGAGCATCCCGAGGCGCAAGCGAGCCAGCGCCTGGGCTGGCGCATTTACTGGGAACGCCCCGTGAATTTCGACGCATGGCGGCGCGCCGGCAACGACAGCGTGCCGGAACCGCCGTATCACTATGACTAGCGTGACTAGCGCTCAGTGCTAACGCTTAACCCTTCCAGGTGCGCTGCAGGCCCGTATCCGCATGGATCCAGCCGCCACGGGGGCCGGAGCGGTAATAGAAGCCCACGCCGCCCTGCTTGAAGCTGCGCACGAGCGAACCGAGCACTTCCGCGTTCAAATTCGCCACGCGGATGTCGGCGGCGCGGCCCGAGATGTGCAGCGACTGGCGCGCGGCCGGCACGCCCGCTTCGCGCAGGCGGCTGTTCGACTCGGCCGTGCGGTAGCCCGACAAGATTTCCAGCGGCTGTTCGATGCCGTAGCGGGCCACGAACGCCTGCGTGCCCCACAGGGTTTCCAGCAGTTTCGGGTCGATGGGCGCCGTCTTCTTGCCGTTCACGTCGCGCAGCAAGTGGCACAGTTCCTGGTAGGCGGAATCGATGACTTCGCCATCTTTCCAGTACAGCAACCTGGCTTTTTCATTGCTGGCCGGACGCACCACTTCCAGGGTGCGGGGCTTGAGCCAGAATTCCAGGTCCAGCGCCTGCGCGTCGAAGATGTCGGGAGGCGGTTCCATCTCGGTGATGGCCGGGCGCTGCTGCGAGGTGATCGAGCGGTCGATGCTGGCCAGTTGCGTCGGCTGGGGCGGCACGCCCGTACGCGGCGCGCGCGGCTTGGCGCTGGCCGAAGCGGAGGCGGGAGCGGCCGTGCGCGAGGCGCAGCCGATGAGAGGAGTGGCAACCAGGCCCAACGCGGCCAGGCCCATACCGTGGTGTAGAAAATTTCTGCGCGATGCCATAGTCAGTCCAATATAACGATGGGAATACTATAGCGTATTGTGCTGCGAAGAAAAACCCTCATTTTCTATCGTCTCTGCCTGTTTCTCACGTATTTTCCGCTGAGCTGGCTTAAGCGGGAAACCGCTCACGCGGCGGCGCCGGCGGCCGCGTCCTGCTTTGCCTGCGCCAGCGCCGTCAATGGCTTGTCGAGCAGATAACCCTGGGCCACGATGGGCAAGCCCGTGATGGCGGCGACGCGCTGCAGCGCAGCCAGCGCGGCCGGCGTGTCGAGGCGCTTGAAGACGACACGGATTTTCGCCGCATGGCACAGGGTGACGAAGCTGGCGACGGCCTGCTCGTCGCTGAGGTTTCCCGCGTCGAGCTTGAACGCATGCGGGTGCAAGCGCTCCAGCATGCCCGTGGCCTCATGCACGCTGGCCACGTTGATGGCCAGGCGGAAACCATTGCGCCGGTAATTGTCGGCCACATAGTTGAGCAGCCAGCCCTGGTTTGGCGTGACCGTCGGCAACTGCAGCACGATGCGCTCGATGGGCAAGCCCAGCGCGTCGAGGATGCGCTGGAAGGCGTGGCCGTGATTGCTGCTGACGGCGCTCAACAGGCGGTCATGCACGTTCAGGTACAGGTCGGCCTGCTCCGCTTCCGCCTGCCGGAAAAAATTAATGGCGTGCAACATGCGGCACAGCCGGTCCAGCTCCACGGATTCATCGTCGCTGGCCGCATGGTCGAGCAAACGCCACAGCGACAAACCCTCGTCCGCCTTCGACACGCTGCGCGCCAGGCCCTCGAACGCCACCAGCTTGCCGCTTTCGAGTTCGCGCAGCGGCTGGAAGGCGCTGGTCATGGTGCAATTGAAAAAGCGCCCCAGCGCCCTGCCCTCCCCGTCGAGCCAGACGCTGGTGCCGGCCTGGGTTTGGTGCGACAAACGGGCCAGGTAGTTTTTCAGGACGGGAAATGGCATACGTGCTCCTTCATCGGGCTGCGCCAGCTGCCCTGATGGGGAAGGCGGCGCCAAAGTGTGCAGAGTAAGGCAGCGCCAACCAAAGGAGAACGAATGGTTTCGCCATTTGATATGCGTCCAGCATATATGGCCGCAACAACGGACAGCGCATAACGATAGTCGGAAACATTCGTTCCGGCGGCCTGTCCCGGCCTTTACTGTGGGCGTGTACCGATACCATCAGGAAGGGCCGCCATGTGCCAGTTACTCGCAATGAACAGCAGCAAGCCAGCGGCGCTGGGATTTTCCTTTGCCGGCTTTGCCGAACGGGGCGGACGCACGGACGAGCACCGCGACGGCTGGGGCATCGCCTATCATTCCAGTAGCGGCTGCACCTTGCTGACGGATCACCTGGCGGCCATCGATTCGCCGCTGGCGGCCCGGGTGCAGCAGCATCCCGTGAAAGCGAAAAACATCGTCGCGCACATCCGCAAGGCCACGCAAGGCCGCATCGCGCCGGAAAACACGCACCCGTTCGCCCGCGACCTGTGGGGCAAGACCTGGTCCTTCGCCCACAATGGCGACTTGAAAACGTGGCGCGCACCCGCCAATGCGCACTACCACGCCAGCGGCGACACGGACAGCGAACAGGCGTTTTGCCACTTGCTGGCCCGCTTGCGCACGCAGTTTCCCCTGGGCGAACCAGCGCGCGCCGACTTGCGCGCCGCCATCGGCGAAGTGGCGCGCGAGATTGCCGCGCACGGCACCTTCAATTTCATCCTGTCGGACGGCGAACTGCTGTTTGCCCACTGTTCCACGCATTTGCACTATGTGATCCGCGAATACCCGTTTTCCGTGGCGCAACTGATCGACTGCGAGCGCAGCATCGACTTTCGCCAGCATAATCACCTGGACGACCGCATCGCCGTCATCGCCACGCATCCATTGACGCAAAACGAGGATTGGCTGGCGTTCGCGCCCGGCGAACTGAAACTGTTTGCCTGCGGCACCTTGCTGCCGGCAAACGATAGCGCGCAACAAGGCGTGTATATCCAGATCAGTTACTGAAGGGAAATATTCAAAGGGAGGAAATGGCCCGCCGCCGGATGGGCGGGCTGAGGTGCAAGACCGGCGTCAGGCCGAATTGCAGTTGCAAAAGCGCTTGCGCTTGGGGTCGCCGCTGGCGATGCCTGCGGGGTCAATCTGTTTCCAGCAAAAAATCGTTTCCACGCCATACGGCGAGCGCACATTGCCCGCCTCGACATACCCTTGCTTGACGAAAAAGGCCTGGCTGCTGGCCGTGCTGTGCAGTTGCAGGGCCTTGATGCCCCACTCGCGCGCCTGCGCTTCCAGCTGCTCCACCAGCGCCTTGCCGGCGCCGCGGCCTTGCGCCTCGGGCAGCAGGTAGCACAGGGCCAGCTTGCCGGCGCGCGTCAGCAAGCCGACGCCGACGACGGCGCCCGCCTCGACTGCGACCAGCGAAAAATTGGTGGGCGACGCGAACCAGCACGCCACCATCTGCGGTGTTTTATTACCCAGCCAGGCTTCCAGGATGGCCGGATCGTCCCGATGATCGAGGCTGCAGCATTCGACGATGGAGCGTCGTAATACGTTGCACGCCTCGAAAGCGTCGGTCGATGTTGCAATACGAATTTCAAGACTCATGTACGCTCACAAAATATTCCAGTTGCCGATGCAGGCGGTTTTACCCCTGTATCGTGCGATTCGACTATACACCAAGCGGCGCTTTCGGGTTTTTTGCCGCACGCCACGGACCGGTTTTGCCTATGGCGCCATGCGTGCAGACTAAGTGCTGATGCGCATCTTGCCCACGAATGTTTCCAGAAATCGATATATGTTTTTTAGCGCAAACGGGAATCGAATCTAAGAGCCTATCCCCGCAGGGAGCGTCTTCTGCTGGCAGCGCATCAGGAGCGCGGACAAGGCGTGAGGAGGACGCGTGGCGAGCCACGCGACGACGAGCAACGCAGTCCCCGCTTCTGAGGGGCGCCAGCAGGGGATGTATTCATCTGCTGGGATAGGCTCTAAGCATATTACGAAAAATTCGTTTCTTTTCCGGCCGGAATTTTAGACTATGTCTATCTATTCTCACAACAAGAGTTCAACATGACCCATTCCAACGCCGTATCGACTGCCGCAGCAACGCTCACCCAACGCTCGCGCCGCTGGTTCCTGGCCAGCGCCCTGGCCGCTTCCGCTGCCGCCATGAGCCTGCCGATGGCCGCCAGCGCCGCCGAACCGGTGGTCTTGCTGAACGCGTCCTACGACGTGATGCGCGAACTGTTCAAGGACGTGAATCCCGCATTTATTGCAGATTGGAAAGCCAAAACGGGCGAAACCATCACCATCAAGCAATCGCACGGCGGCTCCAGCAAACAGGCGCGCTCCGTCGCCGATGGCCTGGAAGCATCCGTCGTGACCATGAACCAGGCCAATGACATCGACATTCTCGTCGACCGCGGCCTGGTGGTGGCCGACTGGGCAAAGAAATTCCCGAACAATGCGGCGCCGTTCTACTCGACCATGGTGTACCTGGTGCGCAAAGGCAACCCGAAACACATCAAGGATTGGGACGACCTGGCCAAGCCCGGCATCAAGGTCATCGTGCCGAACCCGAAAACCTCGGGCAATGGCCGCTACACCTATTTGGCGGCGTGGGGCTATGCCGTGAAAAAAGGCGGCAGCGAAGCGCAGGCGCGCGAGCTCGTTACCAAACTGTTCAAGAACGTGCCCGTGCTCGACGGCGGCGGCCGCGGCGCCACCACCACCTTCACGCAGCGTGAAATCGGCGACGTGCTGGTGACGTTTGAAAACGAAGTGCAATTGGTGCGCGCCGAATTCGGCGACAACTTCGAAGTCGTGTATCCAAGCATCTCCATCCTGGCCGAGTCGCCGGTGGCCGTGGTCGACAAGGTCGTCGACCGTCGCGGCATCCGCAAGGAAGCCACGGCTTACCTGCAATACCTGTACTCGGAGCCAGGCCAGGAACTGGTCGCCAAGCACTATCTGCGCCCCCGTTCGGCGGCAGTGGCGAAGAAATACGCAGCCAGCTTCAAGCCGATCACCCTGTTCACCATCGATGACGTCTTTGGCGGCTGGAAACAAGCGCAAAAGAAACATTTTGACGATGGCGGCGAGTTCGACAAGATTTATCAGAAGTAAGCTTGCGCCACATCAATAAAAAAACCGGGACGAGTCCCGGTTTTTTTATTGCCGCCGCCGCGTCACTGCTTTTTCAGCAGCAGCTTGAATTGCGGCAGCCAGCGCCCGTCCACCAGCATCTCGCTGGCCGCCTCGTAGGCATCGCCCGACGGCGTCCAGCGCACGCGGTACGTCAGCGCCTTGCCGCTGGCGCCCACGTATTGCGTGGCAGGAAAATCGAGGCCGCCGTCCGCCGGCAGCATCGTGCCGCGGCTGTAGCCGCCGCTGTTTTCCACATACAGAAAGGCCACCTTGCCTTCGGCGGCGTCGTGGTAATACGTGGTTTCGCCCACGTAGTCGGGCTTGCCGGGACTGCGCACCGTGTGCACGTCGCGCAGCATCCGGCCGCCATACAGCCACTGGAAACAGTGCTCATCCGTCTGCTTACCACCAGGAAACTCTCCCTTCCAGCAATGCCCGGCCAGGAAAGCCATCGGCTGCAGGGCAGCGACCGGTTGCGCCACTGCGGCAGAGGTGGGCAACAGCAGGGGCAATAACAGGAACGACAGCAAGCATGGACGCATGGCAAACCTCCGCGTGGATAGACGGACGAGTATAGGCGAATAATATGCTTGCGGCGGCATCCGCGCACCATTTCCGCATATCGATATGCGCATCGATTCGTGGTCAAAAGCGCGCGCGCGCCGTACTCTGGCCATGTCGCGCCGCACGGCGTATTACGGGTACAAAGGAAATATCATGGCTATCTCGGAAGTGAATGTACGCAACCAGTTTCGCGGCAAGATCAAGGAAATCATCTTTGGCCCCGTGGTGTCGGAAGTGGACGTGGAAACGCCGCACGGCATCGTCACGTCGGTGATCACCTCGCGCTCAATCAAGGACCTGGACCTGAAAGTGGGCAGCGAAGTCATCGCGCTGGTGAAATCGACGGAAGTGTCGATCGCCAAGATCCAGTAAGCATCGCCTGTCCATGCGCCGCGCCGTTGCCATCTGGCAACGGCGCGTACGTCAGGGCTTGATATACACATAACCTTCCTGCGCCTGCAGGCGGCTCAATTCGGCCACGCCCGACGGCACGATGACGGCTTCGGGCAGCACGCGCTGGCGGTCGATATTGCGTCCTTGCAAGGTGTTATTGCAGACGCGAAAACTCACTCCCCGCTTGACCAGCTCGCGCACCGCCACGTCATACGGAGTGCCCTGCTTGTCGATGGCGCCGTCGAGCAGGAAGTCGATGCCGGGGCCGTGGGCGACCAGCACGATGGTCGCCTGCGGGCTGGCATCGAGGTGGTTGCGGATGTTCCTCAGCGCAGCCGTGGCATTGCTGGCGTCATTAACGTGATACACGACCTTTTCCTCCTTCTGCGCCCCGTGGGCGGCAGTACAGGAGAGCAAGGAAAGAAGGATGGCGGCGAACCAGCGGCGTAGAATTGTCATGAAAAGTCCATATGGTGGCAGATTAAAAACATTGCCATCATATCAATCCCTGAACAAATAGGTAAACGTGCGGCTGACGGGCAGCTTTTCCGTGCTGCCGCGCAGCAGCACCTGCATGCGCTCGGCGTCGATGCGTTCGGCCGCCTCGATGGCTTTCACGTTGACCATGGTGCCGCGGTGGATTTGCCAGAACTGTGCGGGATCCAGCCCGCCCAGCAAATCCTTCAGCGGCGTGCGCACCAGCGCTTCCGAGCCGGCCAGCACCACGCGTGTGTATTTGGTGTCGGCCTGGAAGAACAGCACGTCGTCGATGTCGATCAGGCGGATCTGCTTGCCTACGCTGGCCTTGATCCATTTCAGTTTTTCGCGCGGCGGCGCCGGCAGCGCCGCGCGCAGCGACTGCAGCAGATGAGCCATGTCGGCCGGCTGGGCGCCCAGCTTGTCGCGCAGCCGGGCCAGCGCCCGCTGCAAGCGCTCGGCCTGCACGGGTTTCAACAGATAATCGACGGCGCCCGCGTCGAAGGCGTCGACGGCATACTGGTCATACGCGGTGACAAATACCACGTGCGCCCGCGTGCCGATACGCTCGGCCACTTCCAGGCCCGACAGGCCCGGCATGCGGATGTCGAGGAAGACCACGTCCGGCTCATGCTCGAGGAAACCGTCCCAGGCATCGTTGCCGTTTTCCGCCACCAGCACGATGCGCGCCTCGGGCCAGGCCAGCGCCAGCATCGTTTGCAGGCGCTCGCGCATCAGGGGTTCGTCTTCGGCGATCAGGATGGTGGCATTCATGCGGCGGTTTCCTTCAAATCCATCGGCAACACGATTTCGGCGAGCACGCCCGCTTCCTCGCCATTTTGCACGTGCACGCAGGCAGCGGCCGCGGCCAGCTGCAGCCGGCGGCGCACATTTTCCAGGCCCAGGCCGCCTCCGGGCGCACTCGCGGCGCCCAGGCCCACGCCGCTATCCTGCACGCGCAAGCGCATGGCGCCGTCCCCGTCCAGCACGGCCGAGACGACGATCTCGCCGCCCCGCAGCGATGGCTCGATGCCATGCTTGATGGCGTTTTCCACCAGGGTCAGCAAGATCATGCTGGGCACTTGTATCTGCGCCAGGCCGGGCGGCAAGTCGAGGCGGAAGGACAGGCGCGCGCCCAGGCGTACCTGCATCACTTGCAGATAGGCTTGCACCACGTCGAATTCCGTTTGCAGGGGCACCTGGTCGGCGCGCATCTCGGCCAGGCTGGCGCGCAGGAAGGCGATCAGGTTGGCCGTCAGCGCGGCCGCCTGCGCCGCCCCGTGGGCGCCCTGCTCGGCCAGCTGCTGCACGGCGCCCAGGGTATTGAACAGGAAATGCGGTTCGATTTGCGCGCGCAGCAGGCGCAGCTGCGATTCGCTCAGTTCGCGCGCCAGGCGGTCGCGCTCGGCATCCTGCTGCAGTTGCAGGGCCAGCGCCTCGTACTGGCGGTTGCGCCAGAGCACGACGATAGTCATCGGCACCATATACACCAGCCCGGCCGTCAGCGCGGCCCAGCCGCCCACGCGCGCGCCCCGCTCGAGCGCCACGCCGATGGAAGCATGACCTTCCAGCATGGCGCGCAGCACGCCGATCGCCACACCGGCCAGGGCCGGCACCAGCAGCAGCAACAGTACCTTGAGCTTGCGCTGCGCCAGCTTGCGGTAATTGAACCAGACCCCCAGCACGCCCCAGGCCATCGCCAGGCCCAGGACATTGCTGAACACCACAGCCTTGGCCCAGCCGACCTTGTCGGGCAGCAGCAAATGCAGCACGACGCCGATGCAGCTGAACAGCAACATCAGCCTGGCCGCCGCCAAGTAAAAGCCGGCGCCCCGGTACTTGAGCATGAAGGCGTGGAATTGCTGGCGCTCGATCGGCGTCAGGGTGATGAGCCGCAACGCCACCCAGCGCCGCCAGCCAGGCGGCAACTGGGCCGCCGTGTCCGGATGCGCAAGCACCCTGAGGGTTTCATCGTCGTAACAGCGATACCATCCGGCAAATTTTTCCCACATGCTGCGTTCTCCTTGTCGTGTCAATCAGGCATGAACGCAGTCTACGGCGCCCCTGTTGCAGGGCATAGCGTGGGGCGACGAAGCACGAAGCGGCAGGCATCAACGACGAAGCGCGCGGCGCCTGCCGGACCATGGCTGCCAATATTGCTGAAATAATACGAAGTTTCCAAGACGAAATCAATAATCGCGCAACAATTTTCACTACGGCAAGAATAGCCCCGTTTATTTGCCAAATTGGCCGCTACACAGCCTGTGGCGCCCTTATCCCGTAGACATCGCTTGATCTTTAATGGTATTGTTTAAGCTTGGCAAATATTGCCTCCGAGATACACGCCGCGTCCCTGCGCGGCCCGCTTCCGGATTTGCGCGCAGCGCCCACGATGGCGCCCCAAAACTGCTTTCCCACATACAATCCCATGCTCAAAAAAATGTTCGCCGCGGTGCTGATGACGCTTTCGACAGCGGCCATCGCCGTGCCCTTCGGTTCCCAGTCGATCCTGGTGGTCGAAGACGGCACAGGCAAAGTCTTGCTTGAAAAAAATTCCAACGTGGTGGTGCCCATCGCCTCGCTGACCAAACTCATGACGGCCATGGTCGTGCTCGACTCCAAGGCGAATATGCAGGAAGAGATCAGCATCGACCGCGAGGATGTCGACACCTTGAAGCACAGCACCTCGCGCGTGCCCGTGGGCGCCACCCTGAGCCGCCACGACGTGCTGCAACTGGCGCTGATGTCGTCCGACAACCGCGCCGCCGCCTCGCTGGCGCGCACCTTCCCCGGTGGCCCGACGGCGTTTGCCGTGGCCGTCAACGCCAAGATCAAGGCCCTGGGCATGCGCCAGACCGTGATCGAGGAACCGACGGGTTTGTCGCCGAACAACCAGTCGACGGCGGCGGACCTCGTCAAGATGGCCGTGGCCGCCTCGCATTACCCGGAAATCAGCCGTATCACCACCGATTCGAAGGACGTGATCCAGATCAAGGGCCGCGACGTGGAATACCACAACACGAACCGCCTGGTGGGCGCCAAGGGCTGGGATATCGGCCTGTCGAAGACGGGCTACACGAATGAAGCGGGCCGCTGCCTGATCATGCGCATCAAGTCGGCCGGCAAGTTCGCCACCATGATTTTGCTCAACGCGCGCGCCAATTCCGTGCGCGCCATGGACGCCGTCAACATCCGCCGCATGCTGGCGGCCGAGAACGGCATCGAAGAACCGAAGGTGATGCGCGCTTCCGTCAGCCGGCACAAGAAGGCGCCGGCGAAGCCTGGTAAACGCCGCCGCGCAAAATAGTTATTTCGCTTGCCGGTTGGTCATCACCACGCCGGCAATCGTCACCGCCCCGCCCACCAGCATCGAGACGAGCACGGGTTCGCCCAGCAACCCCGCCGCCAGCACGATGCCGAACACAGGCACGAGGTTGTTGAACACGGCCGTGCGCGACGGGCCCAGCGCTTTCACGCCTTCGTAATACCAGACAAAGCCGATCACCGTGCCGAACACGCCCAGGTAACCGATGGCGGCCCACACTTGCCAGCCAAAGCTGTGCCACGGCACGGTCGGGAATTCCACGGCCGCCCCCACCAGCAAAAAGGCCAGGCCCCACATCGATGCATACGTGGTGGCGGCAATCGGAGACAAGCCCTTCAGCGCGACCCGGCCGATCAGGGTGTAGGCGGCCCAGCTGGAAATGCCGCAGAACATGAACACTTCGCCCATGCCGATGCCGCCGCCCGTCCCGTGCAGCACGCCGGCCAGATCGCCGCGCGTGATGACGATGGCCGTGCCGCAAAACGCCAGCATGATGCCGAGCCACTTGAAGGAACCGAGCCGTTCGCGGAACAGCATGGCCGAGGCCAGCGCCGTGACGATGGGATTCAGGGCTACGAACAGGGCCGTGCGTCCCGCCGGCATGCGCGACAGGGCCGCCAGGAAGCACAGGTTATATAAAAAGATGCCCGTCAAGCCCAGGGCCGCCGTCGTCGCCAGCTGCTTGCGGTCCAGGCGGGGCAAGCCCCCTTCCAGTTTCCAGGCCAGCACGAGCAGCAACAGCACGGCCACGCCGAAGCGGCCGCTGGCGGCCGTCATGGGCGGCATCTGCTGCGCCAGCACGCGCCCGGCGATAAAGGTGCCGCCCCAGAACAGGGCGACGAAGATCAGTTTGATGTAGACGAGCGGCGACTGCACGGCGAGCAGCGGAGCCTGGGGTACGGCGGAAGAAGACATGGGATATCCTGTAAAGCCGCTTGTGCGGCGAGTGGTGTGCGTATATATTAATACTAATATCAACTCATGAAATAATGAGTAAATACTCATAACTCAACAAAACCACACCATGACCTTCACGCAACTGGAAATTTTTACCCTGGTGGCCGAACTGCACGGCTTTTCCGCCGCCGCCGCGCAGCTGGGCATCAGCCAGTCGGCCGTCTCGCATGCATTGAAGGCGCTGGAAAAGGAGATGGGCGTGGACCTGATCGTGCGCCACCAGGCCTCGGCCGAACTGACGGACGTGGGCCGCCAGCTACTCGTGCGCGCGCGCGAAATCCTCGGCCTGTCGGAAGCCATGCGCCAGGAAGCGGCCGACGTGCTGGGTCAGCGCCAGGGCAGCCTGCGCATCGGCTCCTTCGGCCCGACGTCTTCCTTGAATCTGCTGCCGGCCATCACGGCGCAATTCCGCCTGCGCTATCCGGGCATCGACCTGCGCATCGACGAAGGCGCCGACCATGAGGTGGTGCAGTGGATACGCGAGCGCAGGGTCGATGTCGGCTTCGTCGTGCTGCCCGACGAGCGTTTCGACACGGCGCCGCTGGTGGAAGACCAGATGATGGCGCTGGTGCCGCGCAGCCATGCGCTGGCCGGCGAAACCGCCATCACCCTGGCGCAGCTGTGCGAGGGGCCGTTCATCATGTCCGAGGCGGGCTGCGCCTGCCTGATCGAACCGCTGTTCGCCAACGCGGGCTTGCAGCCGCACGTGCCCTACCGCATCAGCCAGGTGATCACCATCCTCGACATGGTCAGCCGCGGCGACGGCCTGTCCATCGTCGCCGAACTGGCCCTGCCGCAGCGCCTGCGCGAGCAGTATCCGGAGCTGGTCGCCCTGCCGCTCAATCCGCCCGTCAGCCGCAAGGTGGGCCTGGCCGTGCGCGACCGGCGCCAGAACACGCCGGCCACCAACGCCTTTTTCGAGGTGGCCAGGCAGATGGCGCCGACCCTGGCGCCCCGGCGGGTCTAAACACGACTTAAAAAGTCTCCCACTCCTCGGACTGTTCCGTCTTGCGGGCGGCCGCCTTGGCGACAGGACGGCTGGCGATGCGCTGCACGACAGGTGGGCGCGCCACCGGTTTGACAGGCGCCGGCGCCTGCCCCTCATCGAGCTTGAACACGCCCACCACCTGCGCCAGGGTGCTGGCCTGGTCTTGCAGGCTTTCCGCGGCGGCGGCCGCCTCTTCCACCAGGGCCGCATTCTGCTGCGTCACCTGGTCCATTTGCGCGATCGCCTGGTTCACCTGCTCGATGCCGGAGCTTTGCTCGGCGCTGGCGGCCGTGATCTCGCCCATGATGTCGGTGACGCGGCGCACGCTGTCGACGATTTCCTGCATCGTCGCTCCCGCCTCGTCGACCAGGCGCGCGCCCGAATCGACCTTGCCCACCGAATCGTCGATCAGCAGCTTGATTTCCTTGGCCGCGCCGGCGGAGCGTTGCGCCAGGCTGCGCACTTCCGTGGCCACGACGGCAAAGCCACGTCCCTGCTCGCCCGCGCGCGCCGCTTCCACGGCCGCATTCAAGGCCAGGATATTCGTCTGAAAGGCGATGCCGTCGATGACGCTGATGATGTCGACGATCTTCTTCGACGAATCGTTGATCGAGGCCATGGTATCGACCACCTGCGCCACCACTTGCCCGCCCTTGCTGGCCACGCCGGACGCCGATTGCGCCATCTGGTTGGCCTGGCGCGCATTGTCCGCATTCTGTTTCACGGTGCTGGTCAGCTCTTCCATCGAGGCGGCCGTCTCTTCCAGCGAACTGGCTTGCTGTTCCGTGCGCGACGACAGGTCCTGGTTGCCGGCGGCGATTTCCGAGGACGACACCTTCACCGATTCGCTGGCCGTGCGGATTTTCACGAGCACGGCGGCGATCTTGTCGATGAAGCGGTTGAAGGCGCCGGCGATCTGCGCCAGTTCATCCACGCCGGAAGCGTCGAGGCGGCGCGTCAGGTCGCCTTCGCCCGAGGCGATATCGTCGAGCGCATCGCGCACCAGTTCCAGGCGCTTGAGCATTTTAAAGACCAGCAGCGACAGCAGCAGCGCCGCCAGCCCCGTCAGCAGCGCGGCCGTGACGGTGGCCGTCGTCAGCATCGTCTGCAACGCTTGCATGGCTTCCTGCTGGTCCAGCACCACGGCCAGCAGCCAGTCGGTGCCCGCCACGCGCGTGACATACAGCTTGCCGTCACGCTCGTTCAAGCGCACGGCATCGCTCGTGCGCGTGCTTTCCAGGCGATTGACCTGCGCGGCCGACAGCGCGGCATCGAGTTTCGCCAGCGGCTGCAGGCTCAAGTCCTTGTTCGCATGGGCGATGATGGTGCCGCTCTGGTCGACGAGGAAGGCAAAGCTGTGCGGCGTCGGCTTGATCGCCACCACGTTGGCGATCACCGTATCGAGCAGCACGTCCGCGCCGGCCACCCCGCTCGGCGCCTCTTTCGGCCCGACGGGTGCCGTGAACGACACCACCAGCTTGTGGCTGGCCGCGTCCACATACGGCGGCGTGAGCATCGGCACGCCCGCCTTGACGGTGTCCGTGTACCAGGCGCGCGCCGTGGGATCGAAATCGGCCGGGCGGCCCGGATGGGTAAACACGGAGCGCTTGTCCGCGTAGCCGATGAACACTTCCGCAAAATCGCCGGCCTTTTCCGCGATCTGGAAGGCGCGCAGCGGATCGGGCGTCTCGGCGGACATGACGATGGACACCATGACCTTTTTCTTGCCATCGACCCATTGCGCCAGCACGGCCGACTGGCTTTGCAGCAGTTGCTGCATCTGCTGGTCCGACGACGCCAGCATGCTGCTGCGCGTGGTGACGTAATTGGCGACCGACAAGGCCAGCATGGACAGCACGACGATGGCCACGCAAATGAGTACCAGCCGCGTGCGAAGGGAAGACAACATGATGGACTCCTGGTTTTGATGTTAATGGAATGACACAGCGTTTTCGCCCTGCCACCCTGCCTTTGCATTTTCACACAAAAATTGGAACGATATTATCCAATATTCGGAATAATAAACATTCATTACATCAAAGCAACACCATCCAACATTGACGTCCTATTATGATTGCCTTATAGTTAATTTTTAAAGGGAGCGTCCATGCGTTTGCACCAAGTCATCCTGGCCTGCGCCAGCTTCGCCGCCGCCGGCGCCTTCGCCTCGCCGCAAGCGCCCGTGCCGGGCGCCGATTATCTGGTGCTGGCCACGCCGCAACCGGCACAGGCGGCGCCTGGCAAGGTGGAAGTGATCGAATTTTTCATGTACCACTGCCCCGCCTGCAACGCGCTGGAGCCTAGCCTGGCCCGCTGGGTCAAGGAGAATGCCGCCAGCGTGTCTTTCCGCCGCATCCATTTGCCGCACACGCCGGCAAATGATCCGGAAGCGCATTTGTTCCTGACACTGGAAGCGCTGAAGAAGGAAGAGGCGCTGCACGCGCAAGTCATGCACACCTGGCACGTGGAACGCAAGCGCCTGGCCAGCGACAGCGACAACCTCGATTGGGCGCTGAAAAATGGCCTGGACAAGGCCGCCTTCGAAGGCGCCTACCAGTCGTTTGGCGTGCAGACCAAGCTGAAAAACCTGCCCCGCCTGGCCGCCAGCTACCAGGTCGACAGCACGCCCACCCTGATCGTGGGCGGACGCTACCTGACCAATCCATCGATGGTCGCCGGCGCCAACCCGGGCTTGCCGCGCCAGGGCGTGGAGCAGGCGACCCTGCAAGTGGTGCAGGCGCTGGTGGCGAAGGCGAAGCTGGCGAAGTAAATCAGCCGATCAAGCCCCGCAGCCCGCTGGCGCGCTGCGTGCGGCGCAAGATCGCGTCGAACAGCACGGCCTGCGTGGGCGAGACCAGCGTAAAAAAGTCGCGCGCGCGCGTGATGCCCGTGTAGACCAGTTCGCGCGCCAGCATGGCGCCGCCTTCCTGCGGCAGCACCAGCACCGTGTGGCGGAATTCCGAGCCTTGCGACTTGTGCACCGTCATGGCGAACGCCGTCTCAACGTGGCGCAAGCGCGTGGCCAGCACGCTGCGCACGTTCTCGCCTTCCAGGAAATACACGCGCAGGGAGCCGGGCCGCGCAGGGTCGCGCAAGGTCAGCCCGATATCGCCATTGAACACGCCCGTGCCGTAATCGTTGCGCGTGACCATCACGGGACGGCCCACATACCATTCGCTGCGGCGTATCAGCCCTTCCTTTTCCAGCCGCAGCTCGATGGCCGTGTTCAGGCCCGCCACGCCCCACTCGCCCTCGCGCACGGCGCACAGGATGCGGAACGCTTCAAAAGCGTGCAGCACGGCGCGCACCCAGTCGTCGTGCTGCGCATAGCCCTCCTCGCCCGCATTCACCAGTTCCAGGTAGGGCTGGTAGCCGCCCGGCGCGTCGCTCCTGCCGCGCAGGGCCAGGCGCAGCACCTCGTCCGGCTGCGCGGTCACGCTCCACGCCAGCTGGCCGCCGCTCTCGCCGGCGAAACAGGCCTTGGCCAGATCCGGCCTGCCGCCGTTCACGGCCAGCGCCAGCTCGCCGATCGGACCGCTGAAACGGTGGCTGTGACGCAGCATCACCGTTTGCTGCGCCAGCGCGCCCGCCGCTCCCGCAAAGGCAGGTGGAATGGCCACGCCGCTGGCCGCCTGCGCATACGCGATGGTGTCGGCCGTATAGCCGCCCGCCTGCGCGTCGTGGCACAAGTCGCCCAGCACGGCGCCCGCTTCCACGGACGCCAGTTGATCCTTGTCGCCCAGCAGGATCAGGATCGCCGTGGGCGGCAAGGCGTCGAGCACGGACGCCATCATTTCCAGGTGCACCATCGACGCTTCATCGACGATCAGCACGTCGACCTCGAGCGGATTGCCCGCGTGGTGGGCAAAGGCGCGCGTATCGGGCCGCGCGCCCAGCAAGCTATGCAGGGTGCGGGCCGCGCCCATGCGCCGCGCCAGTTCCAGCAGGGGCAAAGTTTCCCCGACCTTTTCCGCCAAGCCGCTCAGTGCCTTGTCGATCGACTGCTTCAGCCGCGCGGCCGCCTTGCCCGTGGGCGCGGCCAGCGCGATGCGCAGCTGCTCCGGCTGCGGCGAGACGGCAAACAGCAGGGTCAAAAGGCTGGCTACCGTGTACGTCTTGCCCGTGCCGGGACCGCCCGTGATGATCGCCACCTTGCCGCGCAGAGCGACGGCGCACGCCACTTTTTGCCAGTCCGGGCCACCGTCCCGGGTCGGCTGGTCGAACAGGATGTCGAGCCATTGCCGCACCTGCGCCAGCGGCGGCGTGTTCAAATCCTGCGCGCGCAAGGCGATTTTCCCGCCCACCAGGGTCTCGTCGCGCCAGTAGCGGCGCAGGTACAGGCGGTCGCCATCGAGCACCAGCGGCTGGCGCACGTCGGCGGCGCCCACCAGCCACACCTGCGGCGCGCGGGCCAGCAGCACGCGCCAGCCAGCCGTGCTGTCGGGCAGCGGGCCGGAAACGGCCAGCACACCGTGCCACAGCTCCTCGCTCCAGCCCAGCAGCTGCGACGGTTCGCCAGCCAGGTCAGCCAGCATCAGACAGCTGTGGCCCCGCCCTTCCAGCTCGGACAGCACCACGCACGCCACGCCCACGGCGGGAGCATGCGGCGCATGCTCGTCCAGGCTGGCGATGAAGCGGGCAAAGGCGGCGCTCAGGCGGCGCAGGTGGCCCGCTTCGGCAACGCCGTCAAAGTGGGTCAACAAGGCGTCCATCTGCAAGGCATCCATCTGCTCATTATGCTGCATGGTGTTCCGTTTCTTCTAACAGTTGATCGAGGCCGTCCAGCAGTTCCAGCTGCGGCGCCAGCCAGTAGCAGCCATGCGTGTCCGCATTCGCGATACCGCGCAGGAACAGGAAAATGGCGCCGCCCAGGTGTTCGGCCGGGTCGTACGCGTCGCCGAGGCGGCTTTTCAGCAGCCGGTGCAGGGCCAGCATGTAGATGGCGCCCTGGATATCGTAGCGGTGCTGCGCCATGCCGGCCGCCAGCGCAGCCGTGTGATAGGCCGCGTCGTTGGCGCCCAGCGCATTCGACTTGTAGTCGAGCACCCAGTAGCGGCCATCCTGTTCGATGACCAGGTCGGCAAAGCCTTTCAGCATGCCGTGCAGCTGGCGCCGCGGCAGCACGGGACGCGGCGCGCCGTCGAGCAGCAGGCGCGTGCACAGCTGGTCGAGCGCCCCCGTGGACAGATGTTCGCTGGGGAACCAGAACTCCATCTCGGACAGGGTGCTATCGAGCTGCGACAGCGACGCATCGAGCAGCGGCAGCGGCGTGAGCGCGATTTCCCTGAGCCAGGCGATGGCGTCTTCCTGGCGGTGCCCCCAGCCGGCCCGCTCGCAGCGCGCGGCCAGGCGCGTGTCGAAGTGCGCCTCATGGACGCTGTCAAAACCTTCGCTGCCCATCCACTCGAGCTGCTCGTGCAGGAAATTGCCGGGCACGGAGCCGCGCGGGAAGCGGTGCCATGGCGCGTCGCCCGTCTGCAGTGGCGAGGTCGCGGGCACGCCCGTTCCATCTTCGAGCAGGGTTTCTTCCAGCGCCCGCTGCGGCACGTGCGAGGCCGCCACGGCGCCGATCTGGCGCGTCAGCGACGTGAAGCTGCCCACCGACCAGTCGCGCTCGAATTCGCCCGCGAACACGGGAGCGGGACGCAATTCAGGACGCCGCTCGACCCGGTCCAGCACCGTGCAGGCGTCGGGCTGCGCCAGGGAAGTCACGTAGATGGCGTCGCAGTCGCCCGCGACCTGCTGCCAGCGCAACAGCAATTGCTCCGCCGGCAGCTTGTCGCCGCCCGTCAGCAGGTAGCCAAGCGCCGATTCGTGCAAGGTGTTCTCGCCCGCCTTGCGCGCCGCCTGGGCGGCCACGCCCAGCCACAGGAAGTGGCGCGCGCGCGTCAGCGCCACGTATAGCAGGCGCAAGTCTTCCTCGATGCGCGCTTCCTCGACCGCCGCCATGGCCTCGTCGGACAGCGACAAGTCGAGGCGGCGTTCGCCTTTGTCATCCGCATAGTCGAAGAAACTGCGGTTGCGCTTATCCACCTTGCGCGCCGTGACGGCAAACGGCAGATACACGAGCGGGTATTCGAGGCCCTTGGATTTGTGCACGGTGATGACTTTCACCAGCTCCGCATCGCTTTCCAGGCGCAGCACGCGCTCGTCGCCGCCCTCGCCTTCGCCGGCGATCTGCTCGGCCAGCCAGCGTATCAGCGCCTGTTCGCCATCGAGCTGGCGGCTGGCCGATTGCAGCAGTTCGGCCAGGTGCAGCAGATTCGTCAAACGCCGCTCGCCGCCCGTCTGCTGCAGCAGCATGGCGGGCAATTGCAGCTCGTGGATGAAGCGGCGCAGCATGGCCAGCACGCCCTGGCGCTGCCAGATCAGGTGCAAGGCCTTCAGTTGCTCGACCCGGCGTTCCCATTCCAGTTCGTCGCTGGACAGGCGCGCCAGTTCGCCCAGCGACAGGCCGATGGTGGGCGTGGCAAACGCGGCGCGTGCCAGTCCCCCGTCGAGGGGATTGGCCAGCGCCGCCAGCCAGCGCAGCACGTCTTGCGCTTCCTCGCTGTCGACGACGGAATCCTTGTCGGACAGGTAGACGCTGGCGACCCGGCGGCGCGCCAGCGCGCGGCGGATGGCCGCCGCTTCCTTGCGGTCGCGCACGAGGATGGCGACGTCGGCCGGCTGCAGGCGCGTAAAACCATCGGGGCCATCGAAACCGGCTTGCGCATCGCCCAGCATGGCGACGATGTGCTCGGCGCAGTGCTGCGCGAAATACTCGCGGTAGCTGTCGCCGCGCAGCCCTTCATCGCTGGCGCAGGCGGCCAGCAGGGCCGGCAGCGGGCCGCCGGCGTTCACCAGGTGCTCGGCGCGGCCCTTGGCATCGACGGCTTCGAACGGCAGCGGATTGTCATTCCCTTTGCGGTAGCGGAAGGCACCAAGCGGTACTTCGTCGCGCTCCGCGTGCAGGAACAGCTGGTTGACGGCCGCCACCAGCGGCGCCGTCGAGCGGTAGTTGGTGCCCAGCTGGTAGTGGCGGCCGGTCGTCGCGCGGCGCGCCGCCAGGTAGCTCTGGATGTCGGCGCCGCGAAAGCCGTAGATCGACTGTTTCGGGTCGCCGATCAAAAACAGGCCCAGCGCCGGATCGTTGTCGGCGATGCGGTACAGCAGGTTGAAGATCTGGTACTGGGCCGGTGCCGTATCCTGGAATTCGTCGACCATGGCCAGCGGATACTGGTCGATGATGCGCTGGCGCAAGGCCGCGCCATTCTCGCCGGCCAGCGCGTCGTGCAGCCGCTGCAGCATGTCGGCAAAGCCGAACTGGCGCGACTGGCGCTTCAACTGGTCCATGCGCCGCGCGATGGCCGCCGCCGCATGCAGGTGCAGCTTGTGCGCCAGCGGCGTCAATGCGGCCAGGGCGATCCCCAGCGCCTCCGTATGCGCGAAGCACTCGGGCACCTGCGCCGTGAAACTCTTGGCAAACGCATCTTCGATGCCGAACGGCGTCAATCGTTCCCACGCCTTGGCCGTGATGGCCGGCAGCAGCAAGAGCGGGTCGTGCGCCCACTTGCGCAAGCCGTCGAACCACTTCGCCAGGTTCTCCGGCTTCATCTTGACGCCGTTGAAACACTTGGGATTGGCGGCGCGGTGGTCGTTGATCCAGGCCGCCATCTGGTCGACGCGCTCGACCCAGCCCGCCTTCAGGCTGGCCAGCTGCGCAGCCAGCGCCCGCTGTTCGCGCGAGATCAGGGCGGATAGCGGTTCTTCGTCGGCCATGCCCATGATGTCCGCGCGGCGCGCCAGCTCGCGCGCGCCCTTCTTCAGCGCCCCCACGTCGGGCCAGCAGGCCAGCAGCACGTCGAGCGCCTGCGGCGGCAAGGGATAGACTTGCTGGCGCCAGTAATCGTGGGCCGCATCCTCGAACAGCGCTTGCTCGTCGCTGACCAGCTCTTCGTCGAACAGGCTGCCGCTGTCGAACGCGTGCTCGCGCAGCATGCGCTGGCACCAGGCGTCGATGGTGAAAATGGCCGCTTCATCCATCGTCTCGGCGGCCAGCATCAGCCGGTGCGCGGCCTTTTGCCGTTCGCTCTCGTCGGGATAGGACTCCAGCAAGGCGTCGAGAAACGGGTCGCTGCCGCCGGATTCAATGCCAAATTCGTGGCGAAACTCATTACGAAAATAAGCTGCCGCCTCGATCAAGCGCTCGCGCACGCGGTTCGACAATTCGCGCGTGGCGGCGCGGGTAAATGTCATCACGAGGATGTCGGCCGGCAGCAGGGGACGCGTGAAACGGCTGTCGTCGTCGCCATGCCCCAGCACGAGCCGCACGTACAGCGCGGCGATGGTCCAGGTCTTGCCCGTGCCGGCCGAGGCCTCGATCAGACGCGAGCCATGCAGGGGGAACGCCAGGGGGTTGAGCAGATGGCTCGTCATTGTTCTTCTCCCGCGCCGTCATCGGGCGCGCTGATCGGGTCGATGGTGATGTGTTCTTGCAGCCAGTCGGCCAGCGGGCCATACAGCTCCCGCGTGCAGTCCTGCCACGCTTCCTCGGCGGCCAGCGCGGAAAACTCGGGCCACAGGCGCGCCAGGCACAGTTCATCGCGCTCGCCCGAGATATCGAAGCCGCCATCGTAGACGGCGCGCGGGTCGCCCTGCTGCACCAGCGCCAGCCCCGTCTTGCACGCCGTGGGCAGCGGATGGTTCATGCCTTCGCGCCACAGCGCCAGCAAGGTGGCCAGCGCGACGCGCGAAGCGGCCGGATCGAGCGGCGCCATGCTGACGATGGCGTCGCGCGCCACCAGGTAGCCGGTGACGGGGAAGCCGAGGGCGGCGGCGGCCAGCTGGCGCAGCCACATCAGCATCAGCTTGTCGCCGCGCGCCTGGCCGCCCTTGTCCGTCACCTTCGAGGAAATCTGCATCAGCCACGCCGTGTCCCGCCCGTTGCTGCACAATTTGTCGAGCCAGTCGTCGATCTGCACTTCGCCAAACGGCAGGTTGATGGCGCGCTTGTCGGCCGCGTACGGGAACGAGGCGCGCAAGGACAGCCACGCGCTGCGCACGGGCACCAGCGCCTCGACCAGTTGCGTCTGCACTTGCTGGCCGATCAAGCCGATGGGCAGCACGCCTTCGCGCGCCAGCTTGGCTGCGCGCGCTTCCAGGCTGGCGCGCACATCGTCCGCCGCTTCCAGGGCGCCGCCGTCGTCCAGCATGGTGTCTTCCAGCAGATAGCGCTCGAGCGCATTCAGGCCGAACGGCTCTTCATCCTCGCCCAGCATGGCGGCGTCGGCGAAATACACGCTGAGGCGGCGGCGGAAAAAGTATTTGACGGGCTGGCGCAAAAAGCTGGCCAGCTCGCCCAGCTTCAGGCGGGTGCCGGGATCGAGCTCGTAAGGGCCCAGCGGCAGCACGGCGGCCTGCGCATCCGCATCGGCATGCGCGACACGCCATTCGCGCGCATAGGTCAGCAAGCCATCGGCCTCGAAATAGCGGCGGCTGAACGGCTGCAGCGCATGCTCGGTGGTCAGCGATACCAGGTGCCGGTCCAGCGACCAGCCGGCGGCCAGGTAATCGCGCAGCTGCGATACCAGCACGGACGGCGGCTGCTCGGAATTGTCGCGCACATTGCGCCCCACCCAGCTCACGTACAGTTTGTCGCGCGCGGCCAGCAAGGCTTCCAGCATCAGATAGCGGTCGTCGTCGCGGCGCGAACGGTCGCCCGGGCGCGCCATGCCGGGCAGCGCCAGCAAGTCGAAATCGGCCTTCTGCGCGCGGCGCGGGAAATCGCCATCGTTCATGCCCAGCAGGCACACGACGCGGAACGGCACGGCGCGCATCGGCATCAGGGTGCAGAAAGTCACGCCGCCGGAGACGAATTGATGGTTCAGGGTGGGCTCGTCCAGCGCGCCCAGCCACGCCACGCGCAGCACGGACAGCGGCACCGGCTCGACGAAGCCCGCGTGTTCGCAGGTTTCCAGCCAGCCCTGCAAGGCGCCTTCGAGCTGCGCCAGGGTCAAACGGTCGCCCTCGTCGTCGGCGTCGAAAAAAGCAGCCAGCAGCGCGCGCGCCTGCACGCCCCACTCGGCTGGCGTGCGCGCGCCGGCCAGCACGGTGCGCCAGTGCAGCAGCGCCTCGACCAGTTGCGCCAGCGAGCCCGCCAGCGCCGCATCGAGGCCGCCCACTTCCGCATACGGTTCGATGCCGCCAAAGCTGGCGCCACTGCCGCTGGCATAGCCGAGCAGCATGCGCCGCACGCCGAAGATCCACGCATTCTGTTCCCCGGCCGCACCCAGCCCCAGGCCGGCGCGGTGTTCCTGGTCCAGGCCCCAGCGCACGCCCGCCCCTTCGATCCAGGCGCCCAGGGTGGCCAGGTCGTCCGGCTGCAGGCCGAAACGTGCCGCCAGCGCGGGCACGTCGAGCAAGTCGCGCACTTCGCTCTGGCGGCAGCGCTGCTGCGGCAGCTGCAGCAGCCACTCGAGCGCGACGAGCAGCGGGTTGACGCTGCGGTCCTTCACGTCGCCGATCTCGAACGGGATGAAGCGCTCGTCATTGCGCCGGTACTGGCCGAAGACGGCGTGGATGGCGGCCGTGAAGGTGTCGATGTCGGGCACCATCACCACCACGTCGCGCGGGCGCAGGCCCGTTTCGGCGCTGTGCGCGAACATGGCCAGCAGCTGGTCGTGCAGCACTTCCACTTCGCGCTGCACGCTGTGCGCCACGTGAAATTCGATCGAACGGTCGGCCGCATCGGGCGGCGTTTGCTCGTGTTCGGCCAGCGGGCGCAGTTCGCGGATGGCCACCTGCACCTGCTGCAGCAGGGTCTCGCCCGTTTCCTCGCCAAACAGGTCGATGCGCAGGCTGTCGTCGCGCCCCTCGGCTTGCGCGTGTTCGTCGAACTCGTCGAGCATGCGGATGAAATCGCGCCCTTGCCTGCCCCAGCTGGCCAGCAGCGGATGGCTGTGCGCATGCAGCGCTTCGAGCGGGATTTGCGCAAGGTCGGTGCCGTTGCGCTGCCGCTGGCGCTTGTTTTGCGCGCGCAGCAAGTCGCGCCCGTCGATGATGTCGCCCCAGTAGAACTGGCATGGATTCGGCACGGCCAGCACCACCTGCGTGTAGCGCGCCAGCGCGGCCAGCGCCTGCAAGGTCTGGTACGGCAAGGCCGACACGCCGAACAGCACGACGCGGCGCGGCAGCTTGCCGGCAGGCGCATCGCCGGCGGCAATCGCCGCCAGGAAGGCGTCGTGGATGTCGGCGCGGCCCGTGTCGCGCTCGAAAGCCTCGACGTCGGCAGCCACGGCGCGCCACAACTGCGCCTGCCAGCGCTGGTCTTCCTTCAAGACGATAGCTTCGCCGCGGGCCGTGCGCAGCTGGTCGCGCCCCGCCGCCCAGTCGGCCAGCCAGTCGGCGCGGTAGACCTGATACTGGTCGAACAAGTCGGCCAGGCGCTCGGCCAGCTGCAACCGGCGCTCGCTGTCGCCATCGGCAAGGAAGTAGCGCAACGGCGCGAAGACCGGCTCGGCCAGCAAGGACGGCAACAGGCGCATCAAACGCCAGGTCAGCGGGGATTTATCGAACGGCGACACGCGCGGCACGCGCTCGCGCCCCAGCATGCCCCGGTAGCTTTCCCACAGCAGGCGCGCCGGCAGCGCGATGCGCGTGGCGGCGCACACCCCCATCTCCTCGGCCAGGGCGATCTTCAGCCATTCGGCCACGCCGTTCGACTGCACCAGGAAGATATCCGTTTCCAGGGGGGCCAGCGGATGCTGGCGCAACCACTGGAAGACGGCGGCGCGCAGCTGTTCCAGCTGGTTGCCATGCAGGATGAGGAGGCCGGGCGTGACGGGAGTATGCATGCTGATCCGATGGGTTGCCGCGTCTCGGGCCGGGTGGCCGGAGACGTCAAACGCGTATTATCGCCGCTGCCTGCGTCAGGGGGCGTCGCTGGCGGCAAATTCCACGGAAATTTGTTCCGCCACCTGCGCCAGGGCCGGCCCCAGGGCCGTCAGCAAGGCGCGCGCCTGTTGCAGGTCGCCGCCAAGGCGCAAGCCTTCGATCGACGCGCACAGGCCGGCAAAGGCATGGGCGCCGACGGCCAGCGCCGACGATTTGCTGCGGTGGCCCAGGTCGGCCAGGCGCCCCAGGTCTTCCAGCGCCATGGCTTGCTCCATTTCGGCGATGCCGTCGCGCGCCGTGTCGAGAAACAGCTGGGTGTATTTGCGCATCTTCACGGGGTCATTGCTGAACGTGAGCGCCAGGGTGGCCAGGTCGAGGATGGCCGTATCACGCAAGTCCGGCGAGGCGGCCGATGGCGGCGCTTTCGGCACCGCCACCAGCCTGTCGCCCGCGCGCGCATGACCGATGCCGCCAATCCCGCCAATCCCGCCGCGCAGGCGAAACCATTTCGCCAGCAGGTGGAACAGCAGATTCGGGGCGATCGGCTTGGTCAGGAATTCGTCCATGCCGGCCGCCAGGCAGCGGGCGCGGTCTTCGCTGCCCGCATTGGCCGTCATGGCGATCACCAGCAGGCCGGCAAGCTGCGGGTCGGCGCGGATGCGGCGCGTCGCCTCGAAGCCGTCCATCTCCGGCATCTGCACGTCCATCAGCACGCAGTCGTAGCGCCGCTGGGCCAGCAATTCCAGCGCTTCGCGGCCATTACAGGCGACGCAGACGGTGGCGCCGGCGTCTTCCAGCAATTCGCAGCCCACCTGCTGGCTGAAGACGTTGTCTTCCACCAGCAGGATGGATGCGCCGCGGATCACGCCCAGCACTTCCGGCTCCACTTCGGCGATGCGCTCGTCGCTGGCCTGCGCACTTTTCTCCAGGCGCGCCGTGAACCAGAAGGTGCTGCCCAGGCCAGGCTGGCTGTACACGCCCACCTTGCCGCCCATGAGCTCCACCAGCTGCTTGCTGATCACCAGCCCCAGGCCGCTGCCGCCATACTTGCGCGTGGTCGACGGGTCGGCCTGGTGGAAGGAGCGGAACAGCTGCGCCACCTCTTCCTGATTCATGCCGATGCCGCGGTCCTGCACTTCGAAGCGCAGCATGCCGTGGCTGCCCCGCTCCTCGGACTGGCGCACGCGCACGAAGATGCTGCCATTGTCGGAAAACTTGATGGCGTTGCTGGTCAGGTTCAGCAAGACCTGCTCCAGGCGCAGCGGGTCGCCGCGCCAGCGCTGCGGCAGCTCCGGCGCGATATCGAACTGCAGCGCCAGGCCCTTGACGGCGGCCGCGTCGCCGAGCTGGCTGGCGATGTTCGCCAGCAGGGTATCGAGACGGAAGTCCAGCACTTCCAGTTCCAGCTTGCCCGCCTCGATCTTGGAAAAGTCGAGGATATCGTTGATCAGGCCCAGCAAGTGCTGCCCCGAATGGAATATCTTCTGCAGATAGTCGCGCTGGCGCGCATCGGCCACGGATTTCAGCGCCAGGTGCGCCATGCCGATGATGCTGTTCATCGGCGTGCGGATTTCATGGCTCATGTTCGACAGGAAGTCGCTCTTGGCCTGGCTGGCCGCGTCGGCCTGTTCCTTCAGGCGGTGCAATTCCGTCACGTCGGTGGACAGACCGATCAGGCCCGTGACGGGACCGGGCAAGCCCAGCGGTACCTTCACGCTCCACAGGTGATGCACCTGGCCCTGCGCATCGACGAAGCGCTCCTCGCCGACGAACTTGGCGCCGCTGTCGAACACCTGGCGCTCCGTGCGCTGCACGGACGCCGCCGCATCGCCGAGCATCAATTCGCCATCCTGGCGGCCGATCAGCTGCTCCACCGAACGGCCCAGTATCTTCGCCGTGCGCGCATTCACGTAGCGGTAGCGCAGGTCGGCATCCTTCATGTAGACGTAGGCGTCGACGCTGTCGAGCACCGTATCGAGCAGGGTGCGCTGCGCCACCGCGTTGCGGCGCGAACGGTACAGGGTAAAGATGTAGCCATAAATGAGCAGGGTGCCGGCCACGCCGACGGCCAGCGCCAGCCACGGGAAATAGCGGTCGAAGGGACTGTACAGCTCCGCCTTGCGCACGCGGAAATGGGCTTTCCACAGGCCGCCCTGGTACGCCACGGGCAGCACCTGGTCGAAATAGTCGGCATCGCTGCCCGGTTGCGGCGGCGTCGCCGCCAGGTCGCCGTCATCGTTGAACAGCAGGCGGTCCTGCGGCGTGATGCGCAGGGCGCCATCGGCGGGCGTCGCGTCGGCAGCGCTGTACAGGGTCAGGTGCAGCGGCTCCAGGGCGCTGCGTTCGAGCGCGCTGTGCACCAGCTGCGCCACGCCAAAGCCGATGCCGACGGAACCCTGATAGGCGGCGCGGCGCTCGGCCACGCTGCCTTGCGGCATGCCGTTGCGGTACACGGGCAGGCGCATGCCCAGGCCCACGTGCGCGGGCGGCCCCTTGATCATGATCACCTGGCCAGACGCGCTGACTTCGCCGCTGTCGCGCGCCTGCGCCAGGGACTGCGCCACCAGCGGGTTGGCGCCGATATCGACGCCCATGCGTTCGGCCAGCAGGGAATCGGGTTCCAGATAGGTGAGCACCGCGTATTCCGGCCGCTCCCCCGCGGGACGGATGGTGAAGGCGGGATAGCCGCGCGGCGCCAGGCTGGTGTCGCGGCGCACTGCCTCGATGAAGGCCGCGCGCTGCGCCGACGGCACGGCCACCGCGTAATTGACCGATTCGATGGCCGGGAACTGGCGCGCGATATCGAGGCCGGCCACGTAATCGTGAAACTGCCGGCGCGTCAGCTGCTCGCTCGTGCGAAACAGGGCTTCGAGACCGCGCAGCAGGTCGGAATAGCTTTTTACGCGCGTGATCAGGCTATGCTGGGCGCCATGCGTGAGGTTGTCGAAACGCTGTTCGGCATCGTCATCGACCGTGCGCGCCGCGCCCGCATACAGGGCGCCGCCCACCGCCAACGCCAGCAGCAAGCCCCCCGCCCATATCCTGATGCCTGATCCCGCCCCGCGCTTGCTCAAAGTGTGCATTGTCGATCGCTTATTCCGGTTTCCTTGAATGTGCGGCGCCCCGGCCGCCCAGCAAGTACGAGGATACTATCAAAGCCCCTGTGCGACGCACCTGTACATGAAAAAAAGCGCGTTCGATGGTTGCCCTGGAAAACACCTGGCGCCTAGGCACCCCGCAGCGCCCCGGCCAGGAAGTCGCAAAAGGCGCGCACCTTTTCCTGCACGTGGCGTCCGTCGGGCGTCAGGGCATACACGCCGCGCCTGGCCATGCCGTGCGATGGCAGCACGCGCACCAGGGCGCCGCTGGCCAGCAGCGGCGCGGCGACAAACGACGGCAGCGCGCCCACGCCGATGCCCGCCGCCAGCATGTCGGCCAGCAGCAGGCTGCTGTCGGCGGAAAAGCGCACGGGCAGGACGATGCTGCTGTTCCCTTCCGGGCCGTCCAGCTGCCAGACGCCGGGGCTGTCGGCCAAGCGGTAAGCCAGGCAATCGTGGCCGTGCAGGTCCTGCGCCAGCCGGGGCGTGCCGCGCCGCGCCAGATAGGCGGGCGATGCGCAAATCATTTGTTCGACATCGCCCAGGCGGCGCGCCACCAGGGACGAATCGGCCAGCGCGGCGCGGATGCGCAGCGACACGTCATAGCCCTCGCCCACCACGTCGCGCAGGCGGTCGTCCAGGGTCATCTCGATTCTCACTTCCGGATGGCGCGCCATGAAGACCGGCAGCAGCGGCGACAGCACCTTCAAGCCAAACGACAGCGGCGCATTCACGCGCAAGCGCCCCGCCACCTTGCCGGTGCAGCCGCGCGTGGCCAGTTCCAGCGCGTCGATTTCATCGAGCAGGCGGCAGCATTCCAGATAATAGGCGCGCCCGCCGTCCGACAAACTCATGCGCCGTGTCGTGCGCACCAGCAGCACCGTACCCAGATGCGCCTCCAACTGGCGCACCTGCTTGCTGATGGCCGCCGCCGACTGGTTCAGGTCCAGCGCCGCCTTGCTGAAGCTGTCGCGCTCGACCACCTTGCGAAACACGCGCATGTGCGCCAGGACATCCATGATTCTTTCCTTGCAGTTGAATATCTTATTATTTTATCGCTGATTATCATTGGAATTGAAAATAATATGATGGCGGCTTCTTCATTCATGTCACGCAAGGAGTACCCCATGTTCAAACCATCCGCCACCCTGGCCACCCTGTTGCTGGCGCTGCTGGCCGGCGTAGTGCAAGCCGCCCCGGCCACCGCCCTTCCCGAAGTGGGCATCAGCCCCTGGGGCCCGAAAGACGAGATCGGCAGCCTGAACCTGATGACGGCCGCCTCGCGCGCCGCCATCCTGGCCCGCATCGACGGCGGCAAGAGCTACGACCTGGCCGTCGATTTCTATGTCGGCATGCCCAGCTGGCAGGCGGCAGGCGACCCGCCCTACCAGATGTGGATGACGCACACGCCGAAGGGCAACGTGGTGGCCGACTCGATGAACGTGGGCGAACAGATGAACCGCCACGTCAGTTACACGGGCTCGGCCGTGTCCATGTATGCGCACATGGGCACGCATATCGACGCGCTCAACCACTTCGGCTTGAACGGCAAGATCTGGAACGGTTTTACGGAAGAGCAATACCTGGGCGACCGGGGCTGGACCGTGACGGGCGCGGAAAAACTGCCGCCCATCGTCGCGCGCGGCGTGCTGATCGACGTGGCCGTGGCCAAGGGATTACAGCAGCTGCCCGACAATTACCGCGTGACGCGGCAGGATTTGCGCGCGGCGCTGGCGCAACAGAAGGTGACGCTGGAAAAAGGCGACGTGGTGCTGATACGCACGGGCCGCATGCAGCACTATGAGCAGGCGCAAGCCTACATGGCGAACCCGCCCGGCCTGTCGCTGGACGCGGCGAAATTCCTCGTGGAAGATGGCGGCGCCATGGTGGTGGGCGCGGACAACCTCAGTTTCGAGGCGTTTCCCTCCGAAGTGACCGGCAATTACCTGCCCGTGCACACGTATCTGCTGGCGCAGCAGGGCACGCCCATCCTGGAACTGGTCGACCTGGAAGGCTTGTCGCGCGACAAGGTCTACCAGTTTGCCTTCATCGGCGCCTCGCTGAAATTCCGCGGCGGCGACGCGGCGCCCATCCGTCCCGTGGCCCTGCCGATCCGCTAAATCACACGGCCGCGGCCAGCAAGGCGCCATGGTCGTCCCAGGCATCGGCGCAGCGCACCACCTCGCCCACGACGATGATGCTGGGGCTGCCCAGGCCGCTGGCCAGCAAATCGTCCGGCAAGCGCTGCAAGGTGCTCAGCAGTTGGCGTTGCGCCGGCAAGCTGGCCGATTGCACCACGGCCACGGCCGTGCCGGGCGCCATGCCGCCAGCCAGCAAGCCGGCCTGGATGGCCGCCACCCTGGCCACGCCCATGTAGATGACGAGCGTCAGGCCGCTTTGCGCCAGCGCAAGCCAGTTCGGTTCGGACGCGCTATCCTTGCCGTGACCCGTGACGAAAATGGCGCCCTGGCTCCAGCCGCGGTGCGTCAGCGGCACGCCGATGCTGGACGGTGCAGCCAGGCCGCTGCTGATACCAGGGATCACCTCGACGGCCACGCCGTGGTTGCGCAGATAGGCGCGCTCTTCGCCGCCGCGCCCGAACAGATAGGGGTCGCCCCCTTTCAGCCTTACCACGTGCAGGCCGGCGCGCGCTTCAGCCAGCATCAGGCGCTCGATGAAGGCTTGCGGCGTGGAAGCACAACCGCCCCGCTTGCCCACCTCGACCACGCGCACGCCGGGCGCCGCATGCGCGAGGATGGCCGGATTGACGAGGTCGTCGATCAGCACCACGTCGGCCCGCGCGATGGCCTTCACGGCCTTGATGGTCAGCAAGTCCGGATCGCCGGGACCGGCGCCGACCAGGGTCACGCTTCCAAGTTGCGCCATGATGAACTCTCCAATCAGAAAAAATGGCCGATGGCAAACGATGCCGCGTACGCTTCCGGCGCGCTGCCGTCCCACACGACGCCGTCGCACAGGGTCGAGCTGCGCAGCGGTGACGACGGCAAGGGCGTGGCCGTCATTTCCGCCGCCTGACGGTACAGGTCGATGCGGTTGACTTGCCTAGCCACCGCCAGGTAATCGGGTTCGTCGCGCAGCAAGCCCCAGCGCCGGTGCTGGGTCATGAACCACATGCCGTCCGACAGGTAGGGGAAATTGACGGCGCCGGCGCCGTAAAACTTCAAACCGTGCGCCTCATCCCACGTCTTGCCCAGACCATCCTGATAATGACCGAGGATGCGCGGCGCCAGCGTTTCCTGCGGCGTATTCAGATAAGCAGGCTCGGCCAGGGTGGCCGCCATGGCCAGCCGGTTGGCATCGCTGGCGTCGATCCAGCGCCCCGCCTCGAGCACGGCGGCGATCAGGGCGCGACAACTGTTCGGATGCTGGTGCGCAAACGCGGCGCTGGTGCCCAGCACCTTGCCCGGATGGTCGGGCCAGATGGCGCCGCTGGTGGTGGCCGTCACGCCCACGCCATCGACGATGGCCTTGTAGCCCCATGGTTCGCCCGCGCAAAAGCCATCCATCTGCCCCGCGCGCAAGGCGGCCACCATCTGCGACGGCGGCACCGTCATCACGCGCGCGTCGCGCAGCGGATCGATGCCCTGCGCGGCCAGCCAGTATTGCAACAGCATCGCGTGGTTGCCGGTCGGGAAAGTATGCGCAAACGCAAAGGGCCGCGCCGCGCCGCGCATGTGCCGCGCCAATGTGGGGCCATCGTGGGCGCCCTCGCGCGCCAGCGCCGCCGACAGGGTGACGGCCTGGCCGCTGTGATTGAGATTCATCAATACAGCCATATCGTGCCGCTGCCCGCCAATACCCATCTGCACGCCATACACGAGACCGTACAACACGTGGGCAGCGTCGAGCTCGCCGCTATTCAATTTGTCGCGCACGCCGGCCCACGACATCTCCCGGCTCAGTTCGATCTTGATGCCGTATTTTTCATCCAGGCCCAGCTTTGAAGCCATCACCAGCGAGGCGCAATCGGTCAGCGGCAGGTAGCCGATGCGTATCGTCTGTTTTTCCGGCTGCAGTGGGCGCGTCGGGTGGGCATTGGCGCCCGCTTGCTGTGTCATACCATTCCTTGCTGATAAATACTGTTTTGCCGTGCCGACATGGGCAAGGTCATGCCCATCCAGCAGCAAGGACCGTGCCTGTGCATGCCCTGTCCCAGGCAGCTGGAAGCGCACCGGAATGGTGCACTGCACCAGCATGTGTCAGGAAATGGACGATTCATCCCAGCAAGTCCTCCACGTCGAGGATGCGCTGGGCAATGTCCGCCAGCTTGAGTTTCTTGTTCATTGCCATGCTGCGCAAGCGCTGGTAAGCCTGGTCTTCCGTCAAGCCGTGATGCGTCATCAACAGGCCCTTGGCCCGTTCGATCACCTTGCGCTCAAACAACTTGTGCCGCGTGTCGAGCAATTCGGCGCGCAATTTTTCTTCCTGGCGAAAGCGCGCCAGCGCCACGTTCAGCACGGGCAAGATGCGCTCGGCATGCAAGCCGGCCACGATATAGGCGGACACGCCGGCCGCCATGGCCGCATCGATGCTGGCCGTGGCGCCGTCTTCCGTAAACAGCACGATGGGACGGCGCTCGTCGCGCGTGGCGATGACGATGTGCTCGAGCACGTCGCGCGCGTCCGATTCGGCGTCGATGATGATGAGGTCAGGCTGCAGTTGCGCGATGCGCTCGGGAAGGTAAAGGTCGGCTGGCAGGGAGGCGACGATGTCGAAGCCCGATTCCAGCAAGCCGATGCGCAGGGCATTGCCGCGCTGCACCTGGGCAGCCAGGGCCGCATTCTCGTGCACGCCGTGCTCGACAATGGTGTTGACGACAACGATGCGCAAAGGCTGGGTACGGCTGGACGTCATGGGAGCGATCTGCAATGGCTAAACAATTAGCCATTGCAGTAAGCAAGAAGCGAACCAGCCGGTTTTACAGCGGATTTTACTTCAAGGTCGGCATGGCAAACTCGGCGCCCGCCGCCGTCGATGCCGGCCAGCGCTGCGTGACGGCCTTCTGTTTCGTGTAGAAGCGCACCGATTCCGGGCCGTGCGCGTGATGGTCGCCGAACAGGCTGCGCTTCCAGCCGCCGAAGCTGTGGAAGGCCATCGGCACGGGGATCGGCACGTTGACGCCTACCATCCCGACTTGCACGCGGTGCGTGTACTCGCGCGCCGTGTTGCCGTCGCGCGTATAGATCGCCGTGCCGTTGCCGTACTCGTGCGCGTTGACCAGGTCCAGCGCCGTGGCGAAATCGGGCACGCGCACGATGCAGAGGACGGGGCCGAAGATTTCCTCTTTATAGATCGTCATGTCCGGCGTGACGTGGTCGAACAGGCTGCCGCCGAGGAAAAAGCCCTGTTCATGGCCGGGCAAGACGAAACCGCGCCCGTCGGCCACCAGCTTGGCGCCTTCCTTGACGCCCGTGGCGATGTAGCCGGCAATTTTGTCCTTGTGCACTTGCGTGACGACAGGCCCCATTTCCGCCTGTAAATCCATGCCTTGCGTAATCTTCAGGGCCGCAATACGGGGCACCAGCGCCTCGACCAATTGATCCGCGACATTGCCCACCGCCACGACGACGGAAATGGCCATGCAGCGCTCGCCAGCCGAACCGAAAGCGGCGCCCATCAGGGCGTCGACCGTCTGCGGAATGTCCGCGTCGGGCATGACGACCATGTGGTTTTTCGCCCCGCCCAAGGCTTGCACGCGCTTGCCCTGCGCACAGCCGGTGGCGTAGATGTATTCGGCAATCGGCGTGGAACCGACGAAACTGACGGCGCGCACGTCCGGGTGGTGCAGCAAGCCATCCACGGCTTCCTTGTCGCCCTGCACCACGTTGAAGACGCCGTCCGGCAAGCCGGCGTCCGTCAACAGCTGCGCCAGCAGCAGGCTGGCCGACGGGTCGCGCTCCGACGGTTTCAAGACGAAGGTATTGCCGCAGGCGATCGCCATCGGAAACATCCACATCGGCACCATCACGGGGAAATTGAACGGCGTGATGCCGACGCAGACACCGAGGGCCTGGCGGATCGACCAGGCGTCGATGCCGCCGGCCACTTGCTCCGAATATTCGCCCTTCATCAGCTGCGGGATGCCGCAGGCAAATTCCACCACTTCGATGCCGCGCGTGACTTCCCCTTTGGCATCCGTGAACACCTTGCCGTGTTCGGCCGTGATCAGGGCCGCCAATTGATCCGCATGTTCTTCCAGCAACTCCTTGAACTTGAACATGACGCGGGCGCGGCGCAGGGGCGAGGTCTGCGACCAGGCGGGAAAGGCCGCATGGGCGGCGGCCACGGCCGCATTCAGCTCGGAAGGCGTCGCCAGCGATACTTTCGCCGTGACGGCGCCCGTAGCGGGGTTGAACACGTCGCTGGTGCGCTCGGAGCGCGACGCCATGGGGTTGCCACCAATAAAGTGGCCGATCATCGGGGTAGTCATTGTCTTGTCCTTGTTATTTCGTCATCAGCCAGTCATGGGCCGGGTCGTTTTTAAAGTGCCACACGCGTTTCGGGCCGGCCATCACGTTCAGGTAATAGCCATCGTAGCCATACGGCACGGTGACGGGGTGGTAACCCCTGGGCACCATCACCACGTCGTGGTTTTCCACGGCCATGGCTTCGTCGATGCTGCGGTCGTCCGTGTAGACGCGTTGGTACGCAAAGCCCTGCTCGGGATTGAGGCGGTGGTAATACGTTTCTTCCAGCGAACTTTCCAGCGGGATATTGTCGCTGTCGTGCTTGTGCGGCGGATAGCTGGACGAATGGCCGGACGGCGTGACCACTTCCACCACCAGCAAGCCATCGGCCTCGGCCGTCTGCGGCAGGATGTCGCACACATAACGGGTGTTCGCGCCCTTGCCGCGCACGGAACGCGTCATCGACTGCGGGTCGATCAGGCGCGCCGGGCGATGGGTCGTAGCCGGCGCACTGCACAGCGCCACTTCCGCGTCGCTCACGGCCGTGATGCCGACCGTGGTTTCCAGCGGCGCATACACGGCGTAGGGCGAGACGTCTTCAAACACGCTCTGGCGATTGCCGATGGCTTCCCAGGTCTGCCCGCCCGCCTGCACGGTGACCGTGCCCGTCAGCACGACGAGGCACAGTTCGCGGCTGCCCGTCTCCAAAGTCAGCTGTTCGCCTGCCGCCAGACGGTGCGCGGCGAAGCCCACGTGCGTCCAGCCGGCCGACTCTGGCGTCACTTCGACGATGGCCGAACCGGCCCTAGCCTTGACCAGCAGCGGGCTCATGCCGCCTCCCGTTTCAATCGCGGAATCGCGTCGACCAGGCGTGCCAGGTAATCGTGGCCCATCTTGGCGTACTGATAACTGGGGGCCACGGCCGGATCTTGCTCCGCTTCCACCACCAGCCAGCCTTCATAACCGTGCAGATACAGGCGCGTCAGGATGGCCGGAAAATCGATGCTGCCGTCGCCGGGCACGCTGAAAGCGCCATTGATGACGGCTTGCAGGAAACTCCAGTGGCCATTTCTCGCCAGCTTCACCACATTGGGGCGCACATCCTTGCAATGCACGTGGCAGATGCGATCGATGTGCTTGTTCAAGACCGCCAGCGCATCGCCGCCGGCAAAGGTGATGTGGCCCGTGTCGAACAGCAAGCCCACTTGCGGTCCCGTCAAGGCCATCAACTGGTCCACGTCCGCCGGGGTTTCCACGTAGGCGCCCATGTGGTGGTGGTAGGCCAGGCGCACGCCGTGGTCGAGCAAGTGTTTCGCAAACGCCGTCAATTTGTCCGCATAGTCCTGCCATTGCTGCGGCGACTGGAAGCGCGGACGTTTATACAACGGGCGGGCTTCGCCCTGGATGGCGTCCGCCACTTCGCCGTACACCATGACGGTGGCCCCGCTGTCGGCCAGCAAGCGCAGATGCGGCCCGACGGCGGCAATCTCCTCTTCCACGGACCGGTGCGCCAGCCGTCCCGAATACCAGCCGGAAACACAGGCGAGATGGTATTTGCCCAGCACG